>NZ_JAVALS010000001.1:0-560431 GCF_030731045.1 Arthrobacter horti
GACAGATCACCACGAACTGGAAACAAGCCCTCGCCCAACTCGCCCTGGCCTACCCCGACCGAATCCAGCCCTACCTCTAGAAACCCGGCAACGCCCCGCTTACACAAACAACTTGACAGGCTCGAGGTATTCCGCGAGAACCCGTTCGGAGATCTGGGAAAAGGGGAGGACACCCGATTTCTCGAGGAAGTCAGGACGGGTGGCGGCACCATCTATTCCGCAGACCGGTTCAACTTCTGCCAGATCAGAACAGGTGGAGGCCACACCTGGCAGGTCGATGACGACGCCCTGATGGCTAGTGCCCCAGTCAAGATTTTCGGTAGTCCTTTCAACCATCTCGTTTCGTAGGGGGAACCATGAACACACTCGCACCCACCGTTGCCGTCATCGGGCTTGGCTACATCGGACTTCCAACTGCGGCAATCCTCGCCAGGAGCGGCTGCCAGGTAATCGGAGTCGATGTCAGCGATCGAACGGTCACCGCCGTCAACCAGGGCGAAGTGCCGTTCGTCGAGCCGGATCTGGGCACCCATGTTGCCGGCGCAGTGGCGCAGGGCACTCTCCGTGCCACGAAGGAAACTCCGCAGGCGGACGCTTTCATCGTGGCCGTGCCCACTCCTTTCACGGAGGACCGCACAGCCGATCTGAGCTACATCGAAGCGGCTGCCCGGGGGATTGCGCCTCAGCTGCGCGGGGACGAGCTGATCATCCTGGAGTCGACGTCGCCTCCCAAGGCCACCCGGCACATGGCCGAAGTCATTCTTGGCCTCCGGCCTGATCTGTCCCTGGATGACAGCGATGGCCGCCCGGTGATTCATGTGGCGCACTGCCCGGAGCGTGTACTGCCCGGTCGCGTGATGATCGAATTGGTCACCAATGACCGGATTATCGGCGGAGTGACCTGCCAAGCAGCTGAGCGCGCTCAGGAGCTGTACGCGCGCTTCTGCCAGGGCGAGATCCTGCTGACGGATGATGTCACCGCGGAGATGGCCAAGCTGGTGGAGAACTCTTTCCGGGATGTCAACATCGCCTTCGCCAATGAACTCTCCGTGATCTCGGATCGTCTGGGAATCGACGTATGGGAACTGATCCGTCTGGCTAACCACCACCCACGAGTGAACATTCTGCAGCCGGGCCCCGGCGTGGGCGGTCATTGCATCGCCGTGGACCCGTGGTTCATCGTGGACGCCGCGCCCGAGGAGGCAAAACTGATCCGCACGGCCCGTGAGGTCAATGACGCCAAGCCTGAATGGGTGCTCGAGAAGATCGAGAAGGCCCTGGCGGATGCCGAGGGTGGTGCTGAGATTGCTGTGCTCGGCCTGGCCTTCAAGGCCAACATCGATGACCTTCGTGAATCCCCTGCACTGGGCATCGCAAAGCGGCTGACTCAGCTCGGGGCGATTCAGCGAATCAACATCGTGGAGCCCCACATCGAGCAGCTTCCGGCAACTCTCGCCGGAGATGACCGCACCGCTCTGGTGGGGCTGGACGAAGCGGTGGAGCGATCGTCGGTGGTGGTGCTGCTGGTGGATCATGCTGAGTTCAGCAAGATCTCACCGGACGATTTGACAGACAAGGCTCTTATTGACACTCGCGGTGCTCTTGCGCATGCGTGACGGGAATCTGCTCTCGGAGGGTCCGGGTGCAGACTCTGCCTCGAAAGTGGAAGATTCCGGAGTCGCAGATGGGCCTCGTATTCTCAATCCTCAGGTTGCGGCCTACTTTCATCGGGACGTAGACGCGTTTGCGAATTGTCTGGAGGTCAAGAACGGCATCCATGTTGTGAACTACAACGGAGAAAAGATCGATGTTCTCGTCGCCGACCATGGCGCTCCTGTGACCGTTGTGTTCTTTCACGGCTCGATGCCGAGGGAGAGCAAGAAGCCGATCTTTGTGGGGACGAATTTTTCGGGAGATGGAATATTCAATCGTGTTTCAGTTTCTGACCCCACTCTTGTTGCAGTCCCTGGACTCAAGCTGTCCTGGTATGCCGGCTCGGACCGTCAACCCCGCTTGCAGGAAGTGCTCCGCAAGATTCTGGCGCGCGTGTTCGCCTCCCTCGGCACCCCACCGGAGCGATGCGTATTCTTCGGATCTTCCGGTGGTGGGTTCGCGGCGTTACAGATTGGCCGATATTTTGATGGCTCCTGTTCTCTCGCGATGAATCCGCAGACCTCTATCGGACGGTTCCACAAAGGTCCGGTCGAACAGTATTTGAAGTCGAGTTGGGATGTTGATGAACCCAAGGATCTTCCTGAGCATGTGGAACATGATGTTATTCCCGCGTATTCTCGAAAATTCCGCAACACCGTCCTGTACATTCAGAATGAGAATGACTGGATGCATGTCGCGTATCACCAGCGCCCATTTTTTGATTCGGCAGACTCGGCCTCGGCCATCTGGTCATTGATCAGGCCTTGGAACGATCCAAAGGAGATGATGGGGCACACCATACCTCCGAAGCCTGTGGTGAAGGAGATCCTCGACAAGACAGTTGCGTCCGTTGGGGACTGGGACGCTGCTGCCTCCTCGCTCGGCTTCGTCAGGCGCTGACCGATCGGTTGTTCCGTTCGTCACCTTAGTGAGCCGAGACCTGTACGGTCGTGAGAATCGTCTAATACTGCTGAAGGCCTTGCTCCCACTCGAATGTGGACGCAAGGCCTTCGGCATTCGCGCTATGAATTGCGGGCTGAGTCAGCCGAAGTCGGCGATCCGGCTGCCGGTCCCCAGCATCTGGCCAATCGCCGCCACCGTGCGGGCGGCAGCCTTGCCGTCCCCATAAGGGTTTACGGCGTGCGCCATGGCGTCGTAGGCGGCGGCGTCCGTCAGCAGGGTGTTCACCTCAGCCACGATCCGCTCTTCGTCGGTGCCGATCAGCTTGACAGTGCCGGCCACCACGGCCTCCGGGCGCTCCGTGTTCTCCCGCATCACGAGCACCGGCTTGCCCAGGCTCGGGGCCTCCTCCTGCACCCCGCCCGAGTCGGTCAGGACCACGGTGGCGCAGGACAGCAGCCGAGTGAACTCGCCGTAAGCCAGCGGCTCGGTGATGATCACGTTCTCCAGGTGTTCGATGGCGGGCAGTACGGCCTCCCGGACCACCGGGTTCCGGTGTGCGGGCAGAACCAGCGTCAGGTCCGGGTGCTCCCGGGCGATGCGGGCGAGAGCACGTCCCATGCCGCGCATGGCGTCGCCCTGGTTCTCGCGTCGGTGCGTTGTCACCAGCAGCACGCGGCGCCCGCCGGCCACCAGTTCCTCCAGGACCGGGTCGGTGAACGGGACCTTCTTCTCCACGGTGGTCAGCAGTGCGTCGATCACCGTGTTGCCTGTGACCACCACATCGGCCTCCTTGATGCCCTCGGCCAGGAGATTCTCCTTGCTGGTGGAGGTGGGCGCCAGGTGCAGCCTGGTGATCTGGGTGGTCAGCTTGCGGTTGGCCTCCTCGGGGAAGGGGGAGAGAAGGTTCCCACTGCGGAGGCCGGCCTCGGCGTGCACCACCGGGATGCCGTGGTAGAACGCGGCCAGCGCGCCGGCCGTGCTGGTGGTGGTATCGCCCTGGACGATCACGGCGTCCGGCTTCTCCTGGGCGAACAGCTTGTCCAAGCCGCTGACGGTGCGGGTCAGGATGTCGCACAGGGTCTGTCCTGGCTGGAGGATGTTCAGATCGTGGTCCGGCTGGATGCCGAACAGCTCATTGACCTGGTCCAGCATCTCGCGGTGCTGACCGGTGACGGTCACCACGCAGTCGAAGTCCGCTGACTCCTGCAGTGCCTTGACGATCGGCGCCATTTTGACGGCTTCCGGGCGCGTTCCGAAAATGGGCATGACCTTATGCACGATTCCCCCCAAGGAATGAGTTGATGATATTCAGCCTGCTACCCCGCACATCAATTTACTGGAAAAACCAATGAACCGCGAAAGCACCGAGGGCAGACCTGGCTAGCCCCAGAGCATCAGGCAGCTGCCCAGCCCTACCGGGATCACGGCGGAGATCCCGAACGCCACCAATGCCACCAGCCGCTGCTTCGTGCGGCTCCACTGACGGGCGGGAGAGCTTCCGGCGACGGCCACCGAAGAGGCCATGGCCGCCCGTCCGGGCAGGCCTCCGCCCCTCAAGTGGCGCGCCGGCGGTTCGCCCGCGGCAAGCCTGAGCTCACTGGTTTCAGATTCACCCACGACTGCCTCCCGGACCCGACTGTTTCACCAGCATCGTAACCACACCTCGTTCGGAAAGGGAGCCGCTCAGCGACATTCAGGGCGCAGCGCCACGTCCAGCAGCCCACCGCTTTCGATGACGAACCGCCGGAGCCACTGGAACGTGTTCAGCCGGGGCTCTGTGCCCACCATGCGCACCCTGGCGGGAAGGCACTGGCCGAGCAGCTCCCCGGCACGCGGCACGTGATAGGAGGACGTCACCACGATCACCGATCTCCAGCCGTGAAGCTCGGTGAGCCGGCGCAGGGCGTCCGCCTCGCCCCGTGTGTTGCGGGGATCCGGGTGAAAGCACACCAGCTTCAGGCCCGGCTCAGGCTCGCGGCACATCGCATCCGCTGCGGCGTTGGCGGCCGTGTCCGTGGTGGACAGCACCAGCGTGGGGTCCCCGGGCAACTCCCGGAACAGGGCGAGCGCCGTGGGCAGCCTCTCGGCCGAAGCCCCGCCGAGCAGGACCACGGCATCCGCGGACCCCGGCCGTGCCGGAGGAGGGAAGCAGAACAGGTTCACGGCCACGAACAGCCAGATGAGCAGTCCGGCGACGGCCGCAGCCGCCACCCGCGTCATGACGCGCCGCCCCTTGAACCTCACCGTCACAACCCTATCCTCGGGCCCCTCCGCACCGGAATGTCAGAGACACCGGATACCGTTTTCCCTATGCCGGAGAAGCAGCAGACGGAGAACCCCGCCACGGAGCAGCAGCTCACGGTCGCCTCGGCGGGGGAGTCGGGGCTGCTCGCCAGGATCTTCCCGCTGCTGCCGGAGGGTACGGCCACCCTCCTCGGCCCCGGGGACGACGCCGCCGTGGTCGCCGCCCCTGACGGGCGCGTCGTAGTCTCCATCGACACCCAGACCCAGGACCAGGACTTCCGCCTGCACTGGAACAACGGCTACGCGAGCACCGGGCACGACGTCGGCTGGAAGTCGGCGGCCCAGAACCTCAGCGACATGAACGCCATGGGCGCCGTGCCGCACTCCCTGCTCATCAGCCTGACCCTCCCGCCGTCCACCCCGGTCGCCTGGGTGGAGGGCTTCGCCAGGGGAGTGCACGACGCCGTCCGCACGCTGGGCGCCGACGTCGCCGTCGTCGGCGGTGACCTGGGCCGCGGCCGGGAGATCTCGGTGACGGCCACCGCCATGGGGAATTTGGCGGGCGCCGCGCCCGCCCTCCGCTCCGGTGCCAGGCCGGGGGACGTGGTGGCCGTCGCGGGCACACTGGGGCGCGCCGCCGCGGGGTTTGCGCTCCTGGAGAGCGACGTCCCGTTCGGATCTCTCGACGCCCCCCAGCGCGCCCTCATGGATGCCCAGTGCCGTCCCACTCCGCCTCTCGGCTCCGGCCCGCGCGCGCTCGCCGCCGGGGTCACGGCCATGATGGACGTCTCCGACGGGCTGCTGAAGGACGCCTCGCGTCTGGCCCGGGCGAGCGGCTGCACCCTGGTGCTCGACGCCGTCGTGCTGGCCTCCTTCGCCGCCGCGCTCCTGCCTGCCGCCACCCTCCTGGCGGGCGCCGGGCACGCCGCCGAGGCCCTCGCTCTCGGCTGGGCCGTGGGCGGCGGCGAGGACTTCGCGCTCCTCAGCACTTTCCCAGGGAGCGATCCCGTGCCGGACGGTTTCACTGTTATAGGCTCGGTGGTGCCCACCGCGCCGGGCAGGGATCACGACGCCGTCCTGGCCGGCGGGAGCGGGGACGACGCACCGGATACGACGCGAGGATGGGATCACTTTGGGGCAGCATAAGATTGCCGCCAACGCTCAGGCGATGAGGCGCTGGCTGTGCGCCGCCGAGAGGGTCGTGGGCAATCACAGCGACCGTCTGAACGCCATCAACATCTTCCCGGTCGCCGATGGTGACACCGGCACCAATCTGTACCTGACCCTGCGTGCGGCCGCGCGGGCCATCGACACGCCCGAGTACGAGGCGGGCACCGACGTCGGGACCATTCTGGCCGACGCGGCAGGCGCCGCGATGGAGAACGCCCGCGGCAACTCCGGAACCCTTCTGGCCGTCTTCCTGGCCGCACTCGGGGAGGCTCTGCAAGGGCAGAACCGTCTGAGCGCCCCGCTGTTCGCCACCGGTCTGCGCCGCGCCCGCATGCGGTGCTGGTCCGCCCTCAGCGAGCCCGTGGAAGGCACCATGCTCTCCGCGCTGGCTGCCGCCGCCGAGGCCGCTGACGACATCGACTCCGCACTCAACGGCGACGACAGCAACCAGGCCCTCGCCCAGTCCCTGAACCACGTCGTGGAGACCGTGCGCGCCGCCGTCGTGCACACGGAGGAGCAGCTGAGCCCGCTCACCCAGGCAAAAGTGGTCGACGCCGGCGCGGTGGGCCTGCTGCTGGTCCTGGACTGCCTCCGGGAGACCATCCTGGGGGACCCGGCGAGCGAATCGTCCTGGGACGAACTGCACGGCTACCGGAGCGAGTACCCGCACATCCACGGCGACATGCCGTCCGATGACGGCTACGAGGTCATGTGCACCATCGAACTGTCCCCGCTGGACGCGGCCACGCTGCGGCAGCGGCTGGATGAGATCGGCGAGTCCGTCATCATCTCGCCGGTCAAGGCCGTCACCGGCCCGCAGAGTGGGGACGACGTCCAGGAAGGCGAGCTGAGCTACCGCTGGCGCGTCCACGTGCACATCGCCGACCCCGCCCCTGCATTGGAGCTCCTCAACGCTCTCGGGGCCCCGGCCAACGTCACCCTCTCCGAGCTCGCCGCACCGCGAGAGACCTGAATGGGCAGCCGTTCCGGTGCCCCGGACCGGATCCAGGCCGGGCGGGGCTGAACCGTGGACCAGCACACCCGCCTGGACGTGATCCTGGGCAAGCGCATCGCCGGCAGCCTGGAGAAGAACCTCGGCCTTCTCACCATCGCGGACCTGCTGGAGAACTTCCCGCGCCGGTACCTGCAGCGGGGCGAGTTCAGCGAGATCAGCAGCCTGCCGTTCGACGAGGACGTCACCATCCTGGCCCGCGTGATCTCCAGCAGCACCCGCACCATGCGTGCGCGCCGCGGGACCATCACTGACGTGGTCATCAGCGACTCGGACGAGGGCGGCCCGGTGCTCTCCAGCGTCAAGATCAGCTTCTTCAACGGCTTCAACGCCCGGCAGAAGCTCCAGCCCGGTGTCCTGGCCCTCTTCTCCGGGCGCGTGGGCTCCTACGGCGGGCACCTCACCCTGACCAATCCGGACTTCATCCTCCTGGACGAGGCCGTGACCACGGCCGCCGATGCCGCAGCCATGGCCAAGCTGCCCATCCCGGTGTATTCGGCCACCGCCAAGCTGACCTCCTGGACCGTGCAGCGGGCCGTGGCCATGGTCCTGGACCAGGCGGACACCGACCACTGGTTCGATCCCATTCCCGAGTGGCTCCGGACCCGGGAACGCCTCCCCGGGCTTTCCCAGGCATACCGGATGATCCACCAGCCCACGAGTGTGGAGCAGTGCTACTGGGCGCGGAAGCGCTTCCGGTACCAGGAGGCGCTGGTGCTGCAGACGGCGCTGGCCCGCCGGCGGGCGGAGACCGCGCAGGAGGTCGCCACGTCCCGCCCGGGTGTGCTCGACGGCGCCCTGACCGCCTTCGACGCGCAGCTGCCCTTCACGCTGACCGCCGGTCAGCGCCGCGTGGGGGAGGAGCTCTCCCGGGAGCTGGCCACCTCGCACCCCATGAACCGGCTCCTGCAGGGCGATGTGGGCTCGGGCAAGACCCTCGTGGCCCTGCGCGCCATGCTCCAGGTCATCGACTCCGGCGGGCAGGCCGCGCTCCTGGCGCCCACCGAGGTCCTGGCCGCGCAGCACGCAGAGTCGATCCGCCGGACCCTCGGCACGCTGACACGGGACGGGCTGCTCGGCCCCGGGGACGGGCCCTCGGTGAGCGTCACGCTCCTCACCGGCTCCCTGCCGACGGCCGCCCGCCGGCAGGCGCTGCTGGACGCCGCCTCCGGGGACGCGGACATCGTGGTGGGCACGCACGCCCTGCTCTCGGACAACGTCACCTTCTTCGACCTGGGCCTGGTGGTGGTGGACGAACAGCACCGCTTCGGCGTGGAGCAGCGGGACGTCCTGCGGTCCAAGGCCGACGCCCCGCCGCACCTGCTGGTCATGACCGCCACCCCCATCCCGCGGACCGTGGCCATGACGGTGTTCGGGGACCTGGAGACCTCCGTCCTGGACGAGCTCCCGGACGGCCGCTCGCCCATCACCACGCACGTGGTGGGGCTGGTGGAGAACCCCCGCTGGGAGGCCCGGCTCTGGCAGCGCGCGCGGGAGGAGGCCGACGCCGGCCGTCAGGTCTACATCGTCTGCCCGAAGATCGGCGAAGGGGACAGCCTGGCGGACGACGACGGAGGCGAAGCCCTCGCGCTCTTCGGCGCCCCCGCGGGTGGTGACGGAGGCGCGCAGGAGTTGACCGGCGTCGTCGGCATGCTGGAGGCACTGCGCGCGGAGGCTGCACTGCAGGGCGTCCGGGTGGAGGCTCTGCACGGACGCATGCCCCCGGAGGACAAGAGCCGCACCATGGCGGCCTTCGCGGCCGGCGAGGTGGACGTCCTGGTCTCCACCACGGTGATCGAGGTGGGCGTGGACGTGCCGAACGCCACCCTCATGGTGATCCTGGACGCGGACCGCTTCGGAATCTCCCAGCTCCACCAGCTGCGCGGCCGCGTGGGCCGTGGCAGACTGCCGGGGACATGCCTGCTGGTCACGCGCCTTGAGCCCGATCATCCCAGCCGGGAGCGGCTCGCCGCGGTGGCCGCCACGACGGACGGCTTCGAGCTGTCGCAGGAGGATCTGAAGCTGCGCCGCGAAGGCGATATCCTGGGCGCCCGGCAATCCGGTGGCCGGTCAACCCTCAAGCTCCTGCGTGTCATCCAGGACGAGGACGTGATCGCCCTGGCCCGGGAGGACGCGCAGGAACTCGTGGCCGAGGACCCTGGCCTGGAGGGGCATCCCGCCCTGCGCATGGCGATCGAGAACTATCTGAATCCGGAGAAGGAGGCGTTCCTTGAACGTGGCTGAGAACAGCGGGGGAGCCGCCGCATGAGCCGGATCATCGCGGGCGTGGCCGGAGGCCTGCCGCTGAACTCCGTTCCCGGCAACGGGACCCGTCCCACCACGGACCGCGTCAAGGAGGCCCTGTTCTCCCGGCTGGAGTCCTACGGGGTCCTGGAGGGCGCCGAAGTCCTGGACCTGTTCGCGGGCTCCGGGGCTCTGGGGCTGGAGGCCGGAAGCCGCGGCGCGGCCGCCGTGACGCTCGTGGATCTGGAGACCAAGGCCGTGCTCGCCTGCCAGAAGAACGCTGCACTCCTCAAGGAATCGGCGCCTCGGGTGCGCGTCTCCGTGCAGCGCTCCAAGGTCAACGCGTTCCTGGAGCGATCCGCCGGCGCCGCCTGGGACCTGGTTTTCCTGGACCCGCCTTACCCGCTGACCGAGGACGAACTGGCCCATGTGCTGACGCTCCTGTCCGCGCAGTTGGCGGAGGGCGCCGTCGTCGTGGTGGAACGCAGTTCCCGCTCGCCCGAGCCCGCCTGGCCGGCCGCCCTGGAGCGTTTCGCCGAGAAGAAGTACGGCGAGACGGTCCTCTGGTTCGCCGAGCCGGCCTAGGTGTAGCCCTCTACGGTGCGGTGACGGGCGCTGGCCAGAACTCGGTGACGATGTTCTCGAGCTGAGCCCTGAGCTTTTCCCAGGGTAGGTTCAGGTCCAGGGTATTGGCCAGAATCCTGTTGCCGTGGATGGTGACGTCCAGATCCGGTTGGCTGGGTGCGCCAGTGCGTGCATTGAGGAGCCAGCCACCGACGGTGCTTCCGGAGCGGGTCTCCTCATTCCGCACGTAGCTGAGGATCTGGTACAGGTTCTCGCTGATGACGGTCTCTTTGCCGAAGCGGTTGACCTGCAAGTTGTTCCCGTAGTACTTGGCATCGACGATGAGGGTCCGCCCTGCAGCGCGAAGCACAAGGTCCGTGTTCATCGCGGGAAGGTGCTTGTCCTTGGGCGAGCGGGCCTCATCCTTGTCCCAGGGGATCTTGCTGGCAGCGGGTTTGAGCTCCGGGTGGTGCACCTTGAAGTAGTTAAGCAGGAACCTCTCGTACAGCTTGTGCATCTTCTCATCGGTGAGCCACGCAGAGAGCATCGCGTCCCCGCTGGCTTGGCCTTGCAGCAGACCACGGGCCACCAGCTCGCAGACGCCCAACAGCAGCCGGTATCCGGAGATGCCGCGGTGGTAGGTCAAGGTGTTCCACTGAATGGCGGCCGGGTCGATGAGGCGCACCTCGGTGAAGTAGGGCAGGAAGTTTCGCAGCTCCACCCGCCGGCTGCGGGAGACGGCCCCGTGTCGGATGAGCAGGGTCATGACCGCTTTGAGAGCCCGGTTGTGGACGGTGTCGGGCTCGTACTCATCGTGCTCGCAGACCAGGCGGCCGCGGGTGAGGGTGCGCTGGGTGGCGGTCCGGGTGACATCGATGCGGCCGCGGACGGTAGCCAGCTCCTCGTTGCGATTGACATAGCCGTGTTGGAGACCGCGTTTGACCTGCTGGGAGACGCCGTCGATGAGGATGGCGGCAAAGAGCTCGTGCAGGTGCTCGAACTTCTCGGCCTCGAAGTGGTCCTGTCCGGAGCTCTGGATGGTGGAGAAGGCGTATGCCAGCATGACGTACACGTTCCGAATGGGAATGGGCCCGCTCACGCGATGGCTGCCCTTAGCTGGTCCGCCCAGTCCTCGACCTTCCCCGCCTCATCGAACCAGTACTCCTGGAGCAAGGGGATCAGCTCGTCTTCGACGACGGAGGACAGCCAGGAGTCTTGGACGGCTCCCTCTGCAGTTCCGGCTAGGTAGCTGTGGCCGATGGCGAAGCCGGCGCCCAATCCCGGGTCCGCAGCGATCTCCGTGTTCAAGGCGAGGATGGTGTCGACCAGCTTGCCCAGCTTGGGGTTATCGATTTTGGCCATCCACCGGGTGAAGCCTTCGGACTCGAAGCCGGCCCGCATCTGGATGAAACCGAAACGGCGCCGCAGGGCGTAGTCCAAGACGGCCAGGCTGCGGTCGGCGGTGTTCATCATGCCGATGATGTGGACGTTGGTGGGGACGGAGAAGGCTTCGTTCTTGTACAACAAGCGCAGCTGGTGACCGCGTTTGTCCGCTTCGATGAGCATCAGCAGCTCGCCGAAGATCTTGGAGATGTTGCCGCGGTTGATCTCGTCGATGATGAAGAAGTACGGGCGGTCGCTGTCATCCCGGGCTTGCTCACAGAATTGGTAGAAGGGGCCCTCCGCGAGACTGAACCCGCCGGCCTCCGTGGGGCGGTAGCCCATCATGAAGTCTTCGTAGGAGTAGGACTGATGGAACTGGACCGTTTGGACTCGGTCCGGGTCTTTCACGCCCATGATCGAGTAGGCCAGGCGCTTAGCAGTGAAGGTCTTGCCGACGCCGGGAGGACCGGCCAGGATGAGATTCTTCTTCCGGGCCAGCACGGATTGGAGGCGGTCGTAATGAGCCTCATCGACGTAGACGTCGTTCAGGAAGGCTTCGCGGTCATAGGGCGGCAGTTCGACAGGGGCCTCGGTCACGGTGGGCTCATCGGTGTCCTCGTCGGTGAAGAGCGCTTCGAGCTTCGCCACGTAGTCCAGTTTCGCAGTGATGTCGGTCAAGGTTTTGACGGCGGCGGCACCCGGGTGCTGCCAGGATCCGTCGTGAGTCCAGCGCACGGCGCGGATGTTCCGGTACGAGGCCCGCTCGGGGTCGTAGATGGCCTCGGAGATGACTTCGCCCCGGCCTACCAGTTCCCGGCGGCCGCGCTTGGCGTACACGATGTCGCCCTCAGCGATCACGTTCTGGAATTCCCAGACTGCCAGGGAGTCGTTGCTGTTGCTGGTTCCACCGGCGCCGTCCGCGTCTAGGGCGGACCGGACGGATTCACGGTCGGGGTAGTCGGCGGCATCTCCGAGGCTGTCCCAGCCGATAGCCATGATGCCCTCGCCCAAGAACTCGTCCCACTTGGAGGCCTGAGCGCCGGGAGAGTAGATCCAGTAGTGCCGGCGCCGCGGCTCGTCCAGGTCATCGGTCCCGACAGAGGCGGATGGGTTCCAGAGCTCGTGCACACCGTCATCCCAGTAATGGAATGGTTCCGCGCGGGTTTGGGCGAGGGCCGTGCGAATCGAGAGCAGGTCTTGATCCAGGAATGCCGGGCCTGACCCGGATGAGCCACCGATGAGGGACCCAAGCCCTGCTCGGATCTTCTGCTTCATGGAGGTCGCGGAGATCGGTTCGAAGACGTCAGGCCGGGCGAGGAACTGGATGGTATTACGGATTTCTCCACGGTCTGTTCCTGAGGCAAGCATGACCCTCTGAAGTTCCCAGGGGTCACGACGGGCGGCGTCCTTCTGCGTGTCGTCGAGAGAGGCCCAGTGCTGGACGAAGTGGCAGAGCCAGGGCAAGTGCACCCAGAGGCGCTGGTTATACCAGGAGCCAGGATTGAAGCCAGCAGTGTTCGCCGGCCGGGCCAGCCAGGTCGCCATCGGCTCAGGGATGTTGAACGGTTCGGCCAGGTAGGACAGAACACGCTCCACGTTGGCGCTGCGGGTCTCGGGCAGTGCCGTCCTGAGCGCGTGCCCACGCAGGAACACCATCTCGGCTGCCAACAAGAGTGCTTCACGTGAAGCCCCGGCCAATTGCTGGTCGAGCTTTTCCCACTGGTTCTCCTCGCCGCCCTCGATGGGATTGTCCTCGACCCGTGCCCGGATCTCCTCGGCTGCCTCTGGTGTCCAGATCCGGGTGGCCGGGTCCAAGAGGGAGAAGCCGTCGCCGAGCATCTGATCGATCAGTGGTTTGATCTGCGTTGCGATATCCATGTCCGCGGCGGGGCGAGACCACAGGAGCGAGATGATGGTGTTCTGATCTGGGGCGGCGGAGTCCATGAGCGAATTCTGCCAGCCGCATACCGGGGCGTCCACGCAGGCTCACCAGTGCAAACCCCGACCCAGGAGGTGCGCGTACCACAGGCCGTGTGCGCCGTGAAGAAGGCGATCAGGGTTCGGTTCGCGGCGCTGTACATTGCCCTGGCCGATGGCCTGTGCACCACAGCCTTCCACGCGTTGAGCCCAGGCGGCGATACGACTGATCAGTGGACGGTTGCCAACGCCTTGGGGCCTTCTTGTTGGCGGTGGCCGGGATCGCCGGCTGGCCCTCACAGCAGATCCGCGGAGTGCAAGGAAGAAGGGCACGGCGGGCAAGGCGGAACTCAAGAGCGCTGTCGGTCAGCCGAGCCAGTCCTCCAGCTCCATGCCGCTCAGCACGGACGCCGGGTGCGGGCCGGCGGCCAGGAGCGCGTCCGTCCAGCCGGCGGGCCAACCCTCGGCGCGCGCCGCGAAGACGATGTTGCCCGGGTACCGGCCACTCAGCATGCCGCTCTCGCAGAGGGCCGCGACGCCGTCGAACACCTCCAGGAGCGCCTTGCCCTGGCTGCGGATCAGGGTCAATGGCGGGTCGTCGCCCACATTGACCAGGAACACCCCGCCAGGTTCCAGCCGCTCTGCGACCTCCCGGTAGAAGTCCGCCGAAGCGAGGTGCGCCGGCGCCTCCGGCCCGGAGAACACATCCAGGACCACGACGTCGAAGCGCCTCGGCTCACCGTCGGACTCCGGTTCCAGCGCGGCGAACTCCGCCCGGGCGTCTCCCAGCGCCATCTCGAGCCGGGCGCCCGCAGGCAGGGGCAGCTCCGCCAGGACGAAGTCCGGCAGCTCGCGTTCCAGCTCCACCGCCCACTGCCGGGACCCGGGACGGACGTGCTGGAGGTAGCGGGGGAGGGTGAGGGCTCCCGCGCCGAGGTGCGCGGCCGTTACGGGCTCACCGGCCGGCGCCACCAGGTCCGTTACATGCGCCATCCGGGCCAGGTACTCGTAGAAGATCTGCGACGGATCAGCCAGGTTCACATGGGACTGCTCGGCGCCCCCGAGGGCGAGGATGGCGGAGCCGGGGACCAGCGTGTCCGGCTCGATCGTGGCGTGGACGCCGCTGGCCCGGAGGTATCGCGAGCTCACGCCGTGCGCCCCAGGTTCTCACCCAGCTGTGCCAGGCGGGCCGCAGCCTCCTGCAGCACGCCCTCCTTCTTGCAGAACGCGAAGCGGAGCAGACTCGCCGTGCGGCGCGCGCCCTCCTCGTGGCAGAAGACGGACAGGGGGATCGCGGCCACCCCGAGCCGCTCGGGCATGAGGCGCGCCAAGGTGGCCGCGTCGCTGAAGCCGAGCGGCGCGGCGTCGACCGTGACGAAATAGGTGCCCTGTGGCTGGAAGACAGTGAAGCCCGCAGCGGCCAGGCCGGCGGAGAGGAGGTCGCGCTTGCCCTGCAGCTCCGAGGCGAAGCCGTGATACAGGGCGTCGTCCAGGCGGAGCGCCTGAGCCACGGCCCCCTGGAACGGCGTCCCGGAGGAGTACGTGAGGAACTGCTTCACCGTCCGGGCCGCGGCCACCAGCTGCGCCGGTCCGGACATCCAGCCGACCTTCCAACCGGTGAAGGAGAACGTCTTGCCGGAGGAGGAGATGGTCAGGGTGCGTTCGGACGCGCCGGGGCGCGTGGCGATGGGGATGTGCGGGACACCGAAGGTCAGGTGCTCGTACACTTCGTCGCTGACCACGACGGCGTCGTGCCGGGTGGCGAGCTCGACGATGCGGTCCAGGACGTCCACGCCGAAGACGCTGCCGCAGGGATTGTGCGGATTGTTCAGCAGGACCATGCGGGTCTTCGGGCCGAAGGCGGCTTCCAGCCGGTCCAGATCCGGCTGGAAGTCCGGCGCCTCGAGGGGCACGGTCCGGTGCACGCCGCCGGCCAGCGCGATCATGGCGCCGTAGGAGTCGTAGAACGGCTCGAAGGTCAGGACCTCGTCGCCAGGGCGCACGAACGCCAGGATGGCGGCCGCGATGGCCTCGGTGGCGCCGGTGGTCACCGTGACTTCGGTCTCCGGGTCCAGGGTGATGCCGTAGAAGCGTTCCTGGTGGTGCGCCACGGCCTCCCGCAGCGCAAGGATCCCCTTGCCCGGCGCGTACTGATTCTCGCCGTGCGCAATGGCCTCCCGGGCCAGTTCTCGGATGGCGGAGGGGCCGTCCTCGTCGGGGAAGCCCTGGCCCAAGTTGATGGCGCCGTGCCGGACGGCCAGGCCGGTCATCTCCTCGAAGATGGTGGTCCCCAGGGAACCGTCGGGCCCCACCAGATTGGCGCCCTGGGCGGCGGCGAGCCAGGGGGAGTCCTGAAGCCAGGGGAGAGGGGAGGGTGCGGTCACGGGTGATCCTGCCTTGGGTCCTGGACGGGGCCGGAGGGAACGGCCGCCCGGGCGGCCCCGACCCGTGGAGCGCGTCACACGCCCCTGCCGGTCATGCTATCCCGGCGGTGCTGGGGTAGCGTCATGGCATGCGCCGCGCCGTCTGCCCCGGATCCTTCGACCCCATCCACAACGGACACCTGGAGGTGATCGCCCGTGCCGCGAACATCTTCGATGAGGTGGTGGTGGCGGTGTCGACCAATCCGGCCAAGCGGTACCGGTTCTCACTGGAGGAGCGCCTCCAGATGGCGGGGGAGACGCTGGAGTACCTGAGCGGCATCGTGGTGGAGCCCATGGGCGAGGGCCTGCTGGCCGAGTACTGCCATCGCCGCGGGGCCAGCGCCATCGTCAAGGGCCTGCGTTCCTCGAGTGACTTCGACTACGAACTTCCCATGGCCACCATGAACCGGCAGCTCTCCGGCGTGGAGACCGTGTTCCTCGCGGCGGAAGGCCGTTTCACCCACATCTCCTCCTCCCTCATCAAGGAGGTGCACGCCCTGAACGGTGACATCTCCGACTTCGTGCCCCGTGCCGTGCTGAAGCGCCTGGCCGGCGGCGCGGCGGGGGCCTGATCCGCCGTCGTCGAGGGTAGAATCGACGGTGAACGGACCCGGGCGCGCCCCGCGGTTTGAGTCCTGCACGTGACTCACGCTAAGATGGTTCGTCGGTCCCTTGTTCTTTCAGGAGTTCTCATCAAACGCGATCACCGCACCCCTTTGACGATTGACGTCAAGGACCTCGGGCGCAGCCCGGGCAGCATGCGGACCCTGGAAGAAGAGGTGCCTGCACCGAGTGACCTTGGTGTGCCGCTCATTGGCGTCAAGGAAGGTTCCCTCGTGGAACTGGAATTGCGGCTGGAGTCCGTACACGAAGGAATCCTGGTATCCGGAACCGCTGACGTCCTCATCGAGGGCCAATGCGGTCGATGCCTGGATCCCCTTGCGTATGACCAGCGCGTCAGTGTGCAAGAGCTTTTCCTCTACCCGGGCCATGGGTCCGAGCCGGAGGAAGACGATGAAGAGCAACGTCGAGTCGAGCACGATGAGATCGATCTTGAGCCGGTGTTGCGGGATGCGGTGGTGACTTCACTGCCGTTCCAGCCGGTGTGCCGGGAGGACTGCCAGGGTCTGTGTTCCGAATGCGGAATTCGCCTGGAGGACGAGCCGGGGCACCACCACGAGGTCCTCGATCCTCGCTGGGCTGCCCTCGCTCAGATGCAAGGCCAAACCGGCAAAACCGATTGATTCAGTGTTGGACCCGCGTCCCCGTGAGGGACGCTAGAGAGAAATGAGTTAGCCGTGGCTGTTCCCAAGCGGAAGATGTCTCGCTCGAATACCCGCTCCCGCCGCTCCCAGTGGAAGGCTGCCGTCCCCAACCTGGTGAAGACCGTTGAGAACGGCCGCGTCACCTACAGCCTGCCGCACCAGGCCAAGGTCGTCACCGACTCCGCCGGCACCGAGCTCTTCCTGGAGTACAAGGGCCGCAAGGTCGCTGACGTCTGATCCAGACCCTGCGTCTGAATCGGCTCAGGGCTGCGCATTGGCATCATCTGAAGACCTGTTGAAGCGTCTCGGCGTCACCATTGACGCCGAGACGCTTCGTCTTGCACTCACACACCGTTCCTACGCCTATGAGAACGGTGGTATCCCCACGAACGAACGCCTGGAATTCCTGGGCGATTCGATCCTGGGGTACTCCGTCACGGAGGCCCTCTACCGTGACTACCCGGACCTGCCCGAAGGGGAGCTGGCCAAGCGCCGCTCCGCCGTCGTCAGCACCCGGGCTCTCGCCGGGATCGCCCGGCACCTCGAGGTGGGCGGGCACATCTACCTCGGCCAGGGGGAGAAGCGCACCAACGGGATGGACAAGTCCTCCATCCTGGCGGACACCATGGAGGCCCTCATCGGCGCCTGCTACCTGTGCAACGGCATCGAAGTGGCACGGGACATGGTCATGCGCCTGGTGAGCCCTCTGCTGACCGACGCCGAGGCTCTCGGCGCGGCCACCGACTGGAAGACCTACATCCAGGAGTACGCGGCCAGCCACCAGCTCGGCCCCGTGATCTACGATGTGACCGGCTCCGGCCCGGACCACGCACGGGTCTTCGAGGCGCGGCTGATCATGGGCGGCGAGTCCTACGGCACCGGCCACGGCAACTCCAAGAAGGAAGCCGAACAGGAAGCTGCCGGCGACGCCTGGCGGACGCTCCAGTCGGTTCCCAAGGCCTGAACGGTCCGGACAGTCCGTGCCTGAACTGCCTGAAGTCGAAGTGGTCCGCTCCGGCCTGGAGCGCTGGGCCGTCGGCCGGCGCATCACGGACGCCCGGGTGCTGGACACCCGGAGCGTCCGCCGGCACGACGGCGGTGCGGGCCACTTCGAACAGGCGCTCGACGGCGCGCTGATCAGCGGCGCGGTCCGGCGCGGCAAATACCTCTGGCTGCTGCTGGACACCCCCGGGAGCGACGCACCGGGACCCTTTCCGGGCACGGCGCTGCTCGCACACCTCGGCATGAGCGGGCAGCTCCTCATGGAGGACCCGTCCGCCACGGATGAGAAGCACCTCAAGGTACGGCTCTCCCTCAGCCCCAGCCCGGGCAAGCCGGACGAGCTTCGCTTCGTGGACCAGCGCATCTTCGGCGGACTGTCCGTCACCTCCATGGTGCCCACCCTGGACGGCCTGCCCGGAGGTCTCGGCTCGGAGGCACCACTTCTTCCCCAGGAAGTCAGCGGCATCGCCCGCGATCTCCTGGACCCCCACTTCGACCCGGATGCGGTGCACGATGTCCTGCACCGCCGCAAGAGCACCGTCAAGAGGTCGCTCCTGGACCAGAACCTGCTCTCCGGTGTGGGGAACATCTACGCCGATGAGGCCCTGTGGGCCGCCCGCTTGCACGGCGAACGCCCCACGAACACCCTCCGCAGGCCGGAGACGCTCCGTCTCCTGGAAGCAGCCCGGGACGTCATGGAACGGGCCCTGGCAGCCGGCGGCACCAGCTTCGACTCCCTCTACGTCAACGTCAATGGCGCGTCCGGCTACTTCTCCCGTTCCCTGAACGCCTACGGCCGCGAGGGGGAGCCCTGCCTGCGCTGTGCCGCTGAGGGCCGGCAGACCCTGATCCGCCGCGCGTCGTTCATGAACCGATCCTCGTACTTCTGCCCCAAGTGCCAGCCGGTGCCGCGGAAGCGGTGACCACCGGCTCTGCGTTCAGATCCCGTCCGGGACGAGTTCCAGCAGCCTTTCGAAGAGGAGCTGCAGCTCACCGCTCTTGACGTACGTGTCGATGTGGCCGTCGAAGAACCGTTCGCCGCGGATGATGTACGTGAACCTTGTCCCCAGTTCCTCGAGCGACGCACTGGACGGAGAGACGTCCTTGACCGCCGGGAAATTCGCCAGGTAATCGGGGTCGCCCCTGGTGAGTTCCACTGCGGCGTCCATGCCGGACATCAAAGCCGGATCGTACGAGTACCAGCGCATCTGACGTGCCCCGTCCGGTCTCAGCTCACCGCCGCGCGGGGCAGACACCTCCCGCTCGCTCCTCAGAAGGAGCAGGGCGGTGCGGACCAGCTGGACGCGTGCCGCGTGCAGTGAGGGTGAAGCGGTCATTTTCGGGACCTCCGAGTGCCGGTGGGGCGTTGGAATACCAAGAATAGACACGGTCCGCAGCCCGTGCCGTCAGCCTGTGGGAGGACCTGAAGCAATTCCTGCATATGATCGATGAATGCCCACCGCCACGGAACGTCCCGCCCGCAGCACGCCCCGGAGCCGGCTCTCCCGGACCTTCTCCGATCCGGTGCTTCGCGGCCTCACGACGGCCGTGGGCTTCTCCTCGCTCGGCCGGGGCGCCTTCTTCAGCCTCACTGTCATCTACTTCACCACCAAGGTGGGGCTCAGCGCGGCCGAGGTCGCCCTGGTCCTGACCGCTGCCAACGCCCTTGGCCTGGTGGCGTCAGTCGCCGCCGGTCACCTGGCCGACCATGTCAGCGCCCGGCGGATGCAGGTGGCCTTCACACTCTGCCAGGGCGCCGCGTTGGCGGCCTACGCCCTGGCCTCGGACTTCACCTCTGTCCTGATCATGGCCTCGCTGGTCAGTATCAGCGAACGCTCCGCCAACAGTGCCCGCAGCGCGATCATCGCCCGGGCCTTCACCGGCCAGGCCCGGGTCTCCTCACGGGCCATCCTGCGGACCATGACCAACGTCGGCATCGCCCTTGGCTCCAGCGCGGCAGCGGTCCCGCTGCTCCTGAACACCTCGGACGCCTTCCGGGTCGCCATCGTCACCGCCGGTGTCTTCGTCCTGCTCAGCGCCACGCAGGTGGCGCGGCTGCCGCGGCGCGTCGACGCCGTCCCGGCCCAGACGAACACAGCTCAGCCGGGCGCGACGCCGGCGGGAGACGAAGCGGAGGCGGCCGCGCCGTCGTCGTCCGCCCGCTCGCCGTACCGGGACGTGCGCTACTTGGCCGTCACCGCGCTGACCGGGATCTTCGCCATGCAGTTCGTGGTGGCCGAGGTGGGCATCCCGCAGTGGATCACCCAGCACACGCACCTGCCCACCGTCCTCGTGTCCGTCCTGCTGGTTACCAACACCCTCCTGGTCATCGGCCTGCAGATCCCGCTCTCCCGTGGCAGCGACGACGTCGGCAAGGCCGGCCGCCTGAGCCTGTTCTCCGGCGTCCTTATGGCGGCGGCGTGCGGGGCCTATGCTCTCGGCGCCACCGGGCCGCTGTGGTTCGGCGTGGTGGCCATGCTGATCGGACTGGTGGCCCACACCTTCGCCGAGATCCTCTCCTCCGCGGCGGGCTGGGGCCTCAGCTTCGAACTCGCCGACCAGCGCCGCGCCGGTGCCTATCAGGGTGTGTTCTCCACCGGTATCTCCCTGGCCACCATGCTGGCCCCGGCCGTGGTGACGTTCACCGCGCTCAGCCATGGCGCCGCCGGCTGGGGTGTTCTCGCGGCGATCTTCCTGGCCTGCGCCGCGGCCTTGTGGCTGATCGCCCGCCGCGCCGCCCGGGAGACGCCCGTCGTCGCGGGATAGGGTTAAGCGACCGTGTCCGCCCTGCGGCCATCCCAGGCCAGAGAGTCCCCACCACCGTGCACCTGAAGAACCTCACCATCCGCGGTTTCAAGTCCTTCGCCTCGGCCACGAGCTTCACCTTCGAACCGGGTGTCACCGCGATCGTGGGACCGAACGGCAGTGGCAAGTCCAATGTGGTGGACGCCCTGTCCTGGGTCATGGGGGAGCAGGGCGCCAAGACCCTGCGCGGCGGCAAGATGGAGGACGTCATCTTCGCGGGCACCGCCGGCCGCCCGCCCCTGGGCCGCGCGCACGTCTCCCTCACCATCGACAACGCCGACGGCGCCCTGCCGATCGACTACAGCGAAGTCACCATCTCCCGTACCCTGTTCCGCACCGGCGGCAGTGAGTACGCCATCAACGGCAGCAGCTGCCGCCTGCTGGACATCCAGGAACTCCTCTCCGACTCTGGCCTGGGCCGGGAGATGCACGTGATCGTGGGGCAGGGCCAGCTGGACCGGATCCTGCACGCCACCCCGGAGGACCGCCGCGGCTTCATCGAGGAGGCCGCCGGCATCCTCAAACACCGCCGCCGCAAGGAACGCACCCTCCGCAAGCTCGACGCTATGCAGGGCAATCTGCAACGCCTGAGCGATCTCTCGGCCGAACTCCGGCGCCAGCTCGGCCCGCTGGGGCGGCAGGCCGCCGTCGCGCGCCGCGCCCAGACCGTGCAGAGCGAGCTCCGGGACGCCAAGGCCCGTCTGCTCGCTGATGACCTGGTCCGCCTCACGGCCGAGCTCGAATCCGACGCGGCCCGGGAGAAGGCTCTCCTGGAGAGGATCGCCGTGGTGGAGCGGGACCTCGGTCACGGTCGCGAGCAGCAGGCCTTGGCCGAGCAGTCGGCCGCGGAGATGGCCCCGAAGATCATCCGGGCCCGCGGCACCTGGCATCAGCTCACCACCTCCCGCGAGCGCCTGCGGGGCCTCGGCCAGCTCGCCACCGAACGGCACCGGCTGCTCGGCTCCAGCGATCCGGTGACCCGGTCGAACGACGCCGACCAGATGGACCAGCAGGCTGAACGCGCCCGTGCCGAGGCGGCCCGCGCGGCGGACGAGGTGGGGCAGCTCAAGGAGACGCTCGACGTCGTCGTGCAGCAGCGTGGTGAAGCCGAGGCCGAGGCCCGGGCCGAGGACGCCCGGGTCACCGCCGCCCTGCGTGCGGCCGCCGACCGCCGGGAGTCCCTGGCCACGCTCAGCGGCAAGGCCGGCGCCACACGCTCCCGCGTCCAGGCCGTGGAAGAGGAACTCGGCAGGATCCACGAGTCGCTCTTGGACTGTGAGAAGCGCCACTCCGCGATCGAGAGCGAGTTCGCCGCCCGCGAGGCGGAGCTCGCGCACAGCGAATCGGGTGAGGAGAATCTCGACAGCGAATACGAGGAGGCCGCGGCCGCGCTCGAAGCGCTGGAATCCCAGGATGACGCCCTGTCGGCGAAGCAGCGCGACGCCGAACACCGGCTCGCCGCCCTTGGCGCCCGGCTGGAAGCCCTCACTCAGGCCAGCGCGCCCCGCGACGGCAGCGCCCGGCTGGCCGAACACCCGGGGATCCTCGGCAGCATCGCCGGTGCCGTCAAGGTCATGCCGGGTCATGAGACCGCCGTGGCGGCCGCGCTCGGGCCGTACGCGGAAGCCCTCGTCGCCGACGGTGTGGCCGGGGCGGCGGACGCTCTCGCCCGTCTCAAGGACGACGACGCCGGCCGCGCCCACGTGCTGATCGGCAGCACCGCTGAACCGGACGCCGCCCTCGGTGCGGCTGACGCCTCGCACTCGTCCGCCGTTCCGGCGCGGTCCGTGGTGACCCCGCTCGGGCCGGGCGCCGCGGCCGTGCTGCGCCTGCTGGACCAGGTCCTGCTGGTGGAGGACGTCCGCCAGGCTCAGGACGTTCTGACGGCGCACCCGTCCGCCGTGGTGGTCACCCGCGAAGGCGACATCCTTTCCGGGCACCTGGCCAGCGGAGGCTCGCCGGCCACCGGCTCGCTCCTGGAGACGCAGACCGCCATCGATGAGACCCGGGAACAGCTCGCCGCAGTCACCGCGGAAGCCGAACGGCTCCGCTTCGCCCGCAAGTCCCTGGGCGACCGGCTCGCCGAGGCTCAGGAACGCGCCGATGCCGCCCTGGACCGGCTGCACGAATCCGATGCCGCCCTGGCCGCCGCCGCGGAACGGCTCGGCGGACTGAAGACGCAGCTGAGGACCGTCGACGCCGAGGCGGGGCGTCTGCGCGCCGCACGCACCGTGGCAGAACAGAAGCTCGCCGGGCACAGCAGCGAGCTCGAAGCCCTCGCCGCACGCCTTGCGGCCGCCCAGCAGGAAGCGGCCGAGTCGCAGGACATCGGAGTCACGGGCGACCGCCGGGAGCAGCTGGAGACCCGGGCCCGTGAGGTCCGTGCCATGGAGGTCGACGCCCGGCTGGCCCTGCGCAGCGCGGAGGAGCAGCAAGCGAGCGCTGAACGCCGCGCCGCGGGTCTCGAGCGGGCCGCGGCGAGCGAACGCCGCGCCCAGGCCGAGGCCGCAGCCCGTGCCGAGCGCCGTCGTCGTCAAGCCGCCCGCGCCGAAGCCGTGGCACTCGCCGCGCAGGAGGCGGCCCGGCTCGCCGACCGCTCCGTGGAGCGTGCCGCGGCCGAGCTCGCCCGGGTGGAGGAGGACGGCGGCAAATATGACGCGCTGCTGAACGGCCTGCGTGCCGGCAACGACACCCTGGCCCGGGAGCTGTCCGAACTCACCGGCTCCGCACACCGGGACCAACTGGCCCTGACCCAGCAGCGGGCCCGCATCGAGGCCGTGGAGCAGCGCGCCATCGATGAGCTCGGCACGGCAGCGGAGCAGCTCGTGGCCGAGTTCGGCCCCCATCTGCCGGTGCCCGTGGCCGACGGCGCCGGGGACAAGTGGGCCGAGTTGCGGCAGGAAGTGGATGAGGACGGCAATCCGGTGCCGGCCGGGGTGCCCTTCGTCCGGGCCGAACAGGAGAAACGCCTCAAGAGGGCGGAGAAGGACCTCTCCTCTCTGGGGAAGATCAACCCGTTGGCCCTGGAGGAGTTCGCGGCGCTGGAGGAGCGGCACCAGTTCCTCAACACCCAGCTGGAGGACCTGAAGGCCAGCCGCAAGGACCTTCTGGACATCATCAAGGAGGTCGACGCCAGGGTGCAGGAGGTCTTCACCGAAGCCTTCGCGGACACGGCCGAGCAGTTCGTGCACGTCTTCGGCCGGCTGTTCCCGGGCGGTGAGGGAAGGCTGGTTCTGACCGATCCGTCGGACATGCTTACCACGGGCATCGAGGTGGAGGCACGGCCCGCCGGCAAGAAGATCAAGCGGCTCTCGCTGCTCTCCGGCGGAGAACGCTCCCTGACCGCGGTGGCGCTCCTGGTGGCGATCTTCAAGGCCCGCCCCTCGCCGTTCTACGTCATGGACGAGGTGGAGGCGGCACTGGACGACGTCAACCTGGGCCGCCTGATCACCATCTTCGAGGAACTGCGCGAGTCCAGCCAGCTGATCGTCATCACACACCAGAAGCGCACCATGGAGGTGGCGGACGCGCTGTACGGCGTCACGATGCGCGGCGACGGGGTCACCACCGTCATCTCGCAGCGCATGGGGGAGTAACGCGCTGTGAGAAGCTAGGAGGGTGAATGACGCCCTCCCTTTGATCCTGTCCATCGTCGGCGTCCTGGTGGTGCTCGGCCTGGCCGTGCCGCTCCTGCTCAAGAGCCGCAGCAAGAAGACCTACACCACCACGCGCGACGCCAATGACCCGGTCATCCCCTCCTCGGGTGGCACCGCCGTCCTTGACCGCGAAGCGGGAGCCTCCACGGACGACGCCGGCCCCGCGGCTCCCGCGGGCACCGTCACCGAGGAGCCGCTCGAGGACCTTCTCCCGGCCGCTCCCGCCGTCGAACAGCCGGCACCCGTCGCCGGCCGCATGCAGCGTCTGCGCGCCCGCCTGCTGAACTCCTCCAACGTCCTGGGCAAGGGCCTGCTGGCACTGCTCTCGAGTGACCAGATCGACGAGGACACCTGGGACGAGATCGAGGAGACCCTGCTCCTGGCGGACCTCGGCACCGAACCCACCACCGAACTCATGGAAGCGCTCCGCGCCCGCGTCAAGGTCATGGGCAGCCGCGACGCCGGTGAAGTCCGCGCTATGCTCCGCGAGGAACTTCTCAAGCTCGTGGACCCCACCGTGGACCGCAGCCTCGACGTCAGCCGCAAGGCCGACCGCCCCGCGGTCATGCTCGTGGTGGGAGTCAACGGCGTCGGCAAGACCACCACCGTGGGCAAGCTGGCCCGTGTGCTCGTGGCCGAGGACAAGGACGTCATCCTGGGCGCCGCTGACACCTTCCGCGCCGCCGCCGCCGAGCAGCTGACCACCTGGGGCGAGCGCGTGGGCGTGCCCACCGTGAAGTCCGACGTCGAGGGCGCCGACCCCGCGTCCGTCGCCTTCGAAGCCGTCAAGGCCGGCATCGAGCAGGAGGTGGACGTGGTCATGGTGGACACCGCCGGCCGCCTGCAGAACAAGGTCGGCCTGATGGACGAGCTGGGCAAGGTCAAGCGCGTCATCGAGAAGCTCGCCGACGTGGATGAGGTCCTCCTGGTCTTGGATGCCACCACGGGCCAGAACGGCCTGACCCAGGCGCGCGTGTTCTCCGAGGTGGTGGACATCAGCGGCATCGTCCTGACCAAGCTGGACGGCACCGCGAAGGGCGGCATCGTCGTCGCGATCCAGCGCACGCTGGGTGTGCCGGTCAAGCTCGTGGGCCTCGGCGAAGGCCCGGATGATCTGGCCCCGTTCGACCCTGAAGCGTTCGTGGACGCCATCCTCGGCTGATCCGCTCCGCACTGGCGGAAGACCCCCACTGGAATCCAGTGGGGGTCTTCGTCGTTCCGGGGCCGGATCGGCCTTTCGCGGACGGCTCAGCGGCGGAACGTCAGAACCGTCGCAGTGCCCGCGGTGAGCGGCAGTGTCACGGTGTCGCCGCCGCGGTACCCGGGGATTCCCGGACGCTCCGGCTCGGGCACGGCCACGGCTTTCCGGCCGTCGATCACCGTGGCGTCCGTCCCCTCATAGGAGGGTCCCTGCAGCTGGGCCATGGTGCCTCGGGCTGCGGAGAACGGCAGCTTCAGCGTCACCGGGGTCTGCGCCGCGGTACGGGGGTCGTTGGTGTTGATGACCACCACGCTGAGCTCATCCGCTGAGCTGCGGATCGCGTAGGCGTAGCTGAGCCGGTCGCCAGACGCATCCAGCTTGAGGTAGTCGCCGGCGGGGAGCTGGGCCGTGAAGGCTTCGCCCCAGAAATTGGCGCGCGTCTGGAACTCGCCGGACGGCGCCGCCATGGTGCCCGTGTTGCAGACGGAGGACATGGACGGGCCGCCGGTGCACGCGGCGAGGGAGGAATGGAAGCCGATACGCTCGACGCCGAGCTGCGCGGAGCTGAGTGCGTAATCGACACTCCACAAGGCGGAGGCATGGGACTTGTTCGTCTCGTTCTGGTAGCCGGGGCACGCGGACGTCCCGGCCTCCGGAATCCACACGGGGAGTCCGTTCTTCACGGCGGCGTCCATCATCCGCTGCCGGAAGCCGATGCCTCCGTCCCGGGCCTCGCGGTTCATCAGATTGGCGAACGTCGGCTTGCCGCCGGGATCCGATCCGTTGCAGCTGGAGAACGGGTAGTGGTGGAAGGCGTAGACCCTCGGCTCAGGGAAGTCCGCCGCGGCAAAGGTCTTGCCCCAGGCCATCGAATAGGTCCCGGGGCCGATCACGGGGACGCCGGGGGCTGCCTTCGCGACGGCCGCAGCGTAGGCCTGGGCGTCCTTGACGTAGCCCGCCTCGCCCCAGCCCGCCGGCCGCATCCCGTTGCTCTCATAGCCGTTCGGTTCATTGCCGGGGGTGTACCCCAGGAAACGGTCGCCGAGAATGTCCCGGGCGTGCTTCACGAAGTCCGCGGCACGCTCCGGCTCCAGATGCGCCAGGTCCACCACGATCGCGGCCGTTGATCCGGTCGCGTCCAGCAGCGTCTTGAGCCGCCGCAGATCATCCGGGACGATGCGCGCCACCGGGTGCGTGGCGTCGCCATGGACCCGGGACGGGAGGCTCTCATCGGATGAGGTCCAGAACGCCCGCCGTTCCACGGAGTTGCCGCCGAAGCGGAGCATGGGGCCGTTCAGGGACTTCAGGACACCCACCAGGCTCGTGTTGCCTGCCGAGAGTGACGGCAGTGCCAGGTCGGTCAGCTCCAGGGAGAGCCCCACCAGTCCCTTGTTCAGCCGGGTCCCGGCCGGATCCGCCGAGACCGTGACGGCCAGTGGTTCCACCGGGCGCAGCGGTGAACCGGCCGGCGGTCCGGGCTGCCGGTACTCAGCTGCCGGCAGGGCGATGGACGGGCCGGAGGCGGTGGGCGCCGGCCAGCTGCCGGGCGAAGCCGGTGCCACGGACGGGCTTCCCGAAGGGTTGAGCAGCACGGCCCCCGCGGCCCCGCCCACGGCGAGGGCGGCCACGACGGCGGCGCTCACCCACGCGGTCCTCTTCCGGGACCGGGCGGTCCCACCGGCTCTGCGGCGGCCGCCGGGGGCGCCGGGCCGGCGGCCCAACGGCGTGGGTGATGACGGAGGGGTCTCGCTCATGGTGCTCCCAGGGAATGGTTGCGCCTGCGGCGGCGCGTGCGGTGATGAGCCACCAGTCTATGAGCGCACGCGGAGCGGGCCGTGAAACCTTCCGGAAACATGAGCGACACCCGTCCTTCACACCCGGGCCGGAAGCGTAACAGGAGCGAAATCCGGCGTCGTGCCAGGCGAAACATCCGGGGCCGACAGTTGATACCAGGACGCAGCAGCGTCGAGGACTCAACCGGCCCGAAGGAATGACGGCCTGCAGCAAGAGAGGACGGAAGCCATGGAACTCACGGCGACCAATGTCTGGCTCATGGTGGCGGCGGCCCTGGTGCTGTTCATGACCCCTGGCCTGGCCTTCTTCTACGGAGGCATGACCCGGGCCAAGGCGGCCCTGAACATGATGATGATGAGCTTCATCTCCCTCGGGATCGTCGGGGTGGTGTGGGTGCTCTGGGGGAACTCGATGGCCACGGGTGACAGCATCCTGGGGCTGTTCGGCAACCCGGCCACCACCTTCGGCTTGCACAACCTGAGCACCCCGGACGGCATGATCAAGGCCGGCTACGCCGCCACCTTCGCCATCATCACGGTGGCTCTGATCTCCGGCGCCATCGCGGACCGGGCCAAGTTCGGCGCCTGGGCCGCCTTCGTCCCGGTCTGGGTGACGCTGGTGTACTGCCCCATCGCGTTCATGGTCTGGGGCGGCGGCCTCTTCAGCGCGGACGGCGCCATCGGCAAGGCCCTCGGGCCGGCCATCGACTTCGCGGGTGGCACTGTGGTTCACATCAACGCCGGTGTGGCCGGGCTCATCCTGGTCCTGATCATCGGCAACCGCCGCGGCTTCGGCAAGGACCCCAACCACCGCCCGCACAACATCCCGTTCGTCATGCTCGGTGCGGCGATCCTCTGGTTCGGCTGGTTCGGCTTCAACGCCGGTGCCGCCACCACGGCCCAGCAGGGTGGCCTGATCTGGATCAACACCATGGCGGCCCCCGCCGCGGCGATGCTCGGCTGGCTCGTCACGGAAAGGATCCGCGACGGTCACCCGACCTCCCTCGGAGCGGCCTCCGGCGTGGTGGCCGGTCTGGTGGCGATCACCCCGGCCTGTGCCAACGTCAGCCCGATCGGCGCCATCGGCCTGGGCGTGGTGGCCGGTGTGGCCTCGGCGCTCGCGGTCGGCCTGAAGTTCCGCTTCGGTTACGACGACTCCCTGGACGTGGTGGGCGTCCACCTGGTCTCCGGCCTCATCGGCACCCTCGCCATCGGCCTCATCGCGATCCCGGTGGACGGTTCCCGCGCCGGCCTCTTCTACGGCGGCGGCTGGGACCAGATGATCTCCCAGCTGGCGGCGGCGGGCTTCTCGGTCGGGTACACGGCCATCCTGACCGCGGTCATCGGCTTCGCGATCCACAAGACCATGGGCTTCCGGGTCTCCGAGGAGCAGGAGGAGATCGGGGTGGACCTCACCCTCCACGCCGAGTCCGCCTACGAGTTCGGCCTGGCCGGGCACGGCGGTACCTTCCAGCCCCAGCAGTCGCTGGAGGCCCTGGCCCAGACGCTGGACCGGAAGGCAGCGGAGTTCCAGCAGGATGCGGCCGGTGTGCCGTCCGGCAGCGGGGAACGGAAGGAGAGTGTGGACGCATGAAACTCATCACGGCGATCGTCCGGCCGGAGAAGCTGGAGAGCATCCGGGAAGGCCTGGAGGCGTACGGGGTCCAGGGGCTCACGGTCAGTGCGGCCAACGGCTATGGCCGGCAGCGCGGCTACACGGAGGTGTACCGGGGCGCGGAGTACAACGTGAACATGCTCCCCAAGCTCCGGGTGGAGGTCCTGGCCACCGACGACACGGCGGACGACATCCTGGACGTCATCATCGCCAGCTCCAACACCGGCCGCGCCGGGGACGGGAAGGTCTGGACGGTGGACGTGCACGAAGCGATCCGGGTCAGAACCGGAGAGCGGGGAGCCGCGGCCATTTGAGCACGACGACGTCGGCGCACCTTTCACGCGGAGGGTGCGCCGACGTCGTGCAGTCTGAGTGTGCGGGGCCGCCGTCAGGCGTCGGCCGCCGGGCCGCCAGAGCCGGCCGGGTAGTCCTCCAGCGGCACCCGGCCGTGGGACCAGGCGGACAGCACGGGGTCCACGATCCGCCAGCAGTCCTCCGCCACGTCGTCACGGACGGACAGGAGCGGGTCCCCGTGCAGCACGCCGTCCAGGACCTCGCCATAGGGCAGGAGCGCGGAGGAGTGGAGTTCGGTGGTCAGTTCCGCGCGGGAGAGTTCGAAGGCGTTGCCGGCGCTCGTGACGTCCAGCGTCATGCTCAGAGTGTCCGGGCCGAATCCGATACGGAGCTCGTCCGGCTCATCGGTCCCGGTGAAGCCGGCCGGCAGGTGGGCCAGGGGCCGGAAACGGACCACGGCCTCCTTCCGCGCGGTGCCCATGGCCTTGCCGCTGCGCAGGATGAACGGCACGCCGGACCAGCGGGAATTGTTGATCTCCAGGCGCACCTCGGCGAAGGTCTCGGTCAGGCGGTCCGGGTCCACGCCCTCTTCGGCCACGTAGTCGGGGACCTTCCGGCCGCTGATCCTCCCGGCCGTGTACCGGGCGCGGCGGGTGTTCTTCCGGAACGGCGTGGCCACCCTGGATGCCCGCAGGACCGTGGCGATCCCGTCCCGCAGATCGCGCTCGTGAAGGGTGGCGGGGGGTTCCATGGCCATGAGCGCCATGATCTGGAGGAGGTGGCTCTGGATCATGTCCCGCAGGGCGCCGGCCCTGTCGTAATAACCGGCCCGGCCCTCCAAGGCCAGGTCCTCATCGAAGATGATCTCCACCTCGGCCACGTGGTCGCGGTTCAGCAGCGGTTCCAGGAAGCGGTTGGCGAAGCGCATGCCCAGGATGTTCAGCACCATGCCTTTACCCAGGAAGTGGTCCACGCGGTGGATGTGGTCCTCCGGGACCAGCCGGCGGAGGGTCTCGTTGAGCTCCCGGGCAGAGGCGGCGTCGGACCCGAACGGCTTTTCCAGCACCAGGCGCGTGCCGAACGGCACGTCCTCGGGGGAGAGGCTCTCACACGCGGCCTGGCTGATGCGCGGTGGCAGCGCGAAGAAGACGGCCACAGGGCCGTCCAGCGTCTTCAGGAATGCGGCGAGTTCACCCTTCGCGGTGACGTCCAGGCTGTGGTAGACCGATGTCGCGGCCAATTCCTTCCAGCGTGCGGTGGCATCGGCGTCGGCGTCGAGGGGCAGCGACTTGGCCAGGCGGCGCTGCCACTTGCTGGGCGTCCAGGACTCGGCACCCGCGCCGACCAGGCGCAGGCCCGGTGCGCGGTCCGCCGTCACCAGGGAAGCGAGCCCGGGCAGCAGGAGCCGTCCCGTGAGGTCGCCGGAAGCCCCCAGGATGAGGAGTGTCTGGATGTCCTTGGCCCGGGACCGCCGGGCGCGTCGAGCGCTTGTCACCATGAAAGCATGCCACCACCGGGGCGAGACTTGGTACCCTGGATAGCTGAAAGACCGTGCCGCCCTGGCGCGGGGTCCGTGGTGCCGTCTTACCGGCGCGGGGCCATCACACCTGGAACCTCTTTGCGAAAGAAGTGCGCGGCGCGTGTTCAATTCACTCTCTGACCGGCTGACAGCGACGTTCAAGAACCTCCGCGGCAAGGGCCGCCTGAGCGAGGCCGACGTCGATGCAACCGTACGCGAGATCCGTCGCGCCCTCCTGGACGCCGACGTCGCGGTCCCGGTGGTGCGTGAATTCGCCTCCCGCATCAAGGAACGCGCCCTCGGCTCCGAGGTGTCCGGTGCTCTGAACCCGGGCCAGCAGGTCGTCAAGATCGTCAATGAGGAGCTCGTCACGATCCTGGGCGGCGAGACCCGCCGTCTGCGCCTGGCGAAGAACCCGCCCACCGTCATCATGCTCGCCGGCCTCCAGGGTGCCGGTAAGACCACCTTGGCCGGCAAGCTCTCCAAGTGGCTCAAGGGCCAGGGTCACAGCCCCCTGCTGGTGGCCTGTGACCTCCAGCGTCCCAACGCCGTGACTCAGCTCCAGGTGGTCGGCAAGCGTGCCGGCGTCCCCGTCTTCGCCCCGCACCCGGGCACCACGAGCGAGTTCGACGCCCCCACCGGCGATCCGGTCGCCGTCGCCGAGGCCGGTGTGGCCGAGGCCCGCCAGAAGTTGCACGACGTGGTCATCGTGGACACCGCCGGCCGCCTCGGCGTCGACGCCGAGATGATGGATCAGGCGCGCCGTATCCGCGACGCCATCACCCCGGACGAGGTCCTCTTCGTCATCGACGCCATGATCGGCCAGGACGCCGTCAACACGGCGAAGGCCTTCGAAGACGGCGTCGACTTCACCGGCGTGGTGCTCTCCAAGCTCGACGGCGACGCCCGCGGCGGTGCCGCGCTGTCCGTGGCATCCGTCACCGGCAAGCCCGTCATGTTCGCCTCCACGGGCGAAGGCGTGGACGACTTCGAGCTCTTCCACCCGGACCGCATGGCCTCCCGCATCCTGGACATGGGCGACATCCTGTCCCTCATCGAGCAGGCCGAGGCCAACTGGGACAAGGATGAAGCCGCCCGGATGGCGAAGAAGTTCGCCGACCAGGAGGACTTCACGTTCGAGGACTTCCTCGCCCAGATGCAGCAGATCCGCAAGATGGGCTCCATGAAGAAGATGCTCATGATGATGCCGGGCGCGCAGAACATGCGTCAGCAGCTGGAGCAGTTCGACGAGCGGGAGATCGATCGCGTGGAGGCCATGGTCCGTTCCATGACCCCGCACGAGCGCCTGGCCCCGAAGATCATCAACGGCTCACGCCGCGCCCGCATCGCCCGCGGTTCCGGCGTGCACGTCTCCGAGGTCAACGGCCTGCTGGAGCGTTTCGGCCAGGCCCAGAAGATGATGAAGAAGATGGCGCAGGGCGGGATGCCGGGCATGCCCGGCATGTCCATGGGCGCCGGCGGCGGGACGGCCCGCAAGGCCGCGAAGAACGCCAACAAGAAGAAGCCCCGCTCCGGGAACCCGGCCAAGGCCGCCCAGGAGTTGCGTGAAGCCCAGGAGCGCCGGGCGAGCAAGCCCAGCGGTGCGTCCTTCGGCCAGCAGGCCCAGGACTTCGACCCCTCCACCATGGAGCTCCCCAAGGGCTTCGAGAAGTTCCTGGGCAAATAAGGCGCCTTGAGCCTGAGCAGCCTCGCCGCCCGGCCCCGGGTGGTCCTGGTCCCCGGACGTGACGCGTCTGGGGCCGCGGCGTGGCCGCGCCAGCACGGCCTGGCCCTGGAGTTCGACGCCCTGTTCCTGCGGCAGGACGCCGGATCGTCCCTGGACTCGGAGGAGATCCTGACCACACTGGACGGCAAGCCGTCCGTGCTGATCGCCCACGGTGAGGGCTCGACGGCGGCCCTCACGTCCGCCGTCGAGCATCCGGACCTGGTGCGCGCGCTGGTGCTCTGCGAGCCGTGGCTGCCGTCGCTCACCTCGCCGGACCCGGGCGATGCACGAGCCGGGATCATCCCCGGGGTTCCCACGCTGGTCCTCTCCGGAGGCTGGGAGCCGGCCTATGAGCGCACGGCCCGGCTGCTGGCCGACTCCGGTGCCGAACATCATGTGGCGCCCGGCGGTCACCGCCCCCAGGACTCCCCGCAGGGCGCCACCGTGATCAAGGACTTTCTGCGCCGCAACGCCTGAGGCCCCAGTTCCAACCCCTCCGCTGAAACAGTGGGTTTCCGCTGAAACAGTGGTCTAAACCAACTGTTTCAGCGGAAACCCACTGTTTCAGCAAGATGGGATGATGGCGATCATGACTGTCAGAGCCGCACGTACCGGTGACGCCGACGTGCTCGTGGCCCTCCGGGCGGAGATGTTCGCCGCCATGAGCCACATCCCCGGTGGTGACGCTTGGAAGAAGCCGGCCCGGGAGTGGTTCCGGGACCGGATCGCCCACCCGGAGCACGGGATCTTCGTGGTGGAGGTGTCCGGCCTCGTGGTCGCCTGCGCCGTCGCGTCCATCCGGGACTCCGCCCCGTCACCCGCCGTACCGCAGGGCCGGGACGTGCTGATCACCAACGTCTGCACCCTGCCTGAGCACCGCGGCCGCGGACATGCCCGTGCCGCCTTCGAGGCGGCCATGGCCTGGGCCCGGGCCGCGGGCATCGCCCGCGCCGAACTCATGGCCACCCCGGCCGGCACGGGCATGTATGAGAAGGCCGGTTTCCGCCCCACGGCCTATCCCGCCATGCGGGCCATGCTGTCCCGTTGACGGAAATCCCCGCCCTTGCGGACATTCCCCTGCGCTGCAGCGGCAGGGAAAGACCACAAGGGCGGGGATTTCCGGATCCGGCTAGGCCCCGGGCGCCCCGACGGGGATGGACTCGATGTAGACCTTGGCACCCTGCTCCAGGAACTCCTGGCTCTTGGCGGCCATCCCGGCCAGCGCCTCTTGAGCCTCCCGGGAGCCGTAAGCGTCCCGGATGTCCTGGGAGATGCGCATGGAGCAGAACTTCGGCCCGCACATGGAGCAGAAGTGCGCCGTCTTGGCCGGCTCGGCCGGGAGCGTCTCATCATGGAACGCCTCCGCCGTCTCCGGGTCCAGCGACAGGGAGAACTGGTCCCGCCAACGGAACTCGAAGCGCGCCTTGGACAGGGCGTCGTCCCGTTCGTGAGCACCGGGGTGACCCTTCGCCAGATCAGCGGCGTGTGCGGCGATCTTGTAGGTGATCACGCCGGTCTTCACGTCGTCCCGGTTCGGCAGGCCGAGATGTTCCTTGGGTGTGACGTAGCAGAGCATGGCCGTGCCGTAGCGGGCGATCTCCGTGGCGCCGATCGCGGACGTGATGTGGTCGTACGCCGGGGCCACGTCCGTGACGAGCGGGCCCAGCGTGTAGAAGGGAGCGCCGTCGCACAGTTCCTGCTGGCGTTCCACGTTCTCCCGCACCAGGTGGAACGGGATGTGGCCGGGGCCCTCCACCATCACCTGGACGTCGTACGTCCAGGCCCGCTTGGTCAGTTCGGCCAGGGTGTCCAGCTCGGCGAACTGCGCGGCGTCGTTGGCGTCCGCCGTGGAGCCCGGGCGCAGACCGTCACCCAGGGAGAACGCGACGTCGTACTTCGCGAAGATCTCGCAGAGCTCGTCGAAGTGCGTGTACAGGAAGTTCTCCTGGTGGTGTGCCAGGCACCAGCCGGCCATGATGGAGCCGCCGCGGGAGACGATGCCGGTCACGCGGTCCGCGGTCAGAGGCACGTAGCGCAGCAGCACGCCGGCGTGGATGGTCATGTAGTCCACACCCTGCTCGCACTGCTCGATCACGGTGTCGCGGAAGATCTCCCAGGTCAGGGCCGAGGCCTCGCCATTGACCTTCTCCAGCGCCTGGTAGATCGGCACGGTGCCGATGGGCACGGGGGAGTTGCGCAGGATCCACTCGCGGGTGGTGTGGATGTCGTCTCCCGTGGAGAGGTCCATGACGGTGTCCGCGCCCCAGAGGGTGGCCCAGTGGAGTTTGTCCACCTCCTCCGCGATGGAACTGGTCACGGCAGAGTTGCCGATGTTGGCGTTGATCTTCACCAGGAACGCCTTGCCGATGATCATCGGCTCGGACTCAGGGTGGTTGATGTTGGCCGGGATGATCGCCCGGCCGGCGGCCACCTCGGACACCACGAGGTCCACGGGGCAGTTCTCACGGAGCGCCACATACCGCATCTCCGGGGTCACTGTCCCGGCGCGGGCGTAGTGCATCTGGGTCACCCGCCGTCCGTCGAGGGCCACGAGAGGCGCCCGGCGCTCGCCCAGCCACTCATCGGACGCGGCGCCGCGGCGCACGGCCGAGCGGCCGTCGTCGAGCAGATCACGCTCGCGGCCCTCATAGGCCGACACGTCCTCGCGGGCCTGGATCCACTCGGCGCGCAGCGGCGGGAGACCGCGCTCCGGCTCGCTTCCGGGACCCACCGTGCGGTACGCCTGGAAGGGCGGGTTGGGGGTCCCGTCCGGTGAGGCGTCCAGCTTGATGCTGGTGACGGGGACACGGATGCCGTCCTCGCCCTCGAGGTAGTCGAGGCTGTGGGCAGGGGATTGCTGTAAGGATTTCATCATTGCTCACTTCCTTCGCCGGCATTACCCGGTCAGGTTCTACGGTCCGGACGGCGTCAGTCCGATCTCAGCCCCTTGCCGGGACACCCGTGTGGTCGCGAACACAGTAGCACGCGGAGCTCTACCCTTGAGTCATGCCAGAAATGCGACACCGCCCCCTCATCGAGTTCACCGGACCCGTGCTCCTCGGCCCGGACGATGAGGCCCTGGGCCTGTGGTCCGTGGACGGGCGGCTCACTTTCCGGATGCCGCCCAGGGAACCGGACATCCGGCTGGACGGCTGGGTGCTGCCGGGTCTGGTGGACGCCCATTGCCACATCGGCCTGACATCCGGAGGGGCCGCGGATGAGGACCTGACCCTCCGGCAGGCGCGCACCGACCTGCGTGCGGGCACGCTGCTGGTGCGCGACGCCGGGTCCCCGGCCGACACGCGATGGCTCGCCGGACACGCGGAGTCGCCGAAGATCCTCCGCTCCGCGCGCCACGTGGCGGCCTCGCGGAGGTACCTGAGGGGCCTGGCCATCGAGGTCGAGGCCAGGGACCTCGTGGACACGGTCCGGCAGCAGGCCAAGTTGTCCATGGAGGCCGATACGCGGGGCTGGGTCAAGCTCGTGGGGGACTGGATCGACCGGTCCGAGGGGGACCTGAAGCCGTCCTTCCCGGCGGATGTGCTGGCCGAGGCGGTGGCCGCGGCGCATGAGGAGGGTGCCCGGGTCACGGCGCATTGCTTCGGTGAGGAAGTACTGGACGACGTGATCGCGGCCGGCATCGACTGCATCGAACACGCCACGGGCCTTCAGGAGGAGCACCTGCCGAAGCTTGTGGAGCGGGGGATCCCGATCGTCCCCACGCTGGTCAACATCGCCACCTTCCCGGACATCGCGGCGCAGGCGGAGCCGAAGTTCCCCGTCTACGCGGCCCACATGCAAGCGCTCTGGGAGCGGCGTTACGAGAACGTCGCCCGGGCGCACGCAGCCGGGGTGCGTATCTACGCGGGGACCGATGCGGGGACGGTGATCGCGCACGGGCGGCTGGCGGAGGAGATCCATGAACTCCACCGGGCGGGCTTGACCACCACCCAGTCGCTCGACGCCGCCTGCTGGGGTTCGCGGTCCTGGCTCGGGGCGGAAGGGCTGGAGGAGGGTGCCCCCGCGGACGCCGTCATCTACACTCAGGACCCGCGGAAGAACCTCGCCGTGCTCGCCACGCCACGCCACGTGATCCTGGACGGATCACCCGTGGGTGGTTGAGTGCTCACTTGTGGCGGGATGAATCGCGAATATCCCGCCACAAGTGAGCACTCAACGGCCGTTCCGGAATAAATTGAAGCTTCAAGTAATTGACGAGGACATGAACGCATCAGCTGCCCACTCCCAGGACCTCCTGCCCGCGGACCTCGCCATGGGGACCGTCATGCTCAAGGTCTCCGACATGAATCTCATGAGCGACTACTACCAGCGCGCCCTCGGCCTGGAGGTGCTCGCCGAGCAGGATGGTGGCCTGGCCCTCGGCCGCGGCGCGAACACGCTGGTCCACCTGGCCCCCGCTCAGGGACTCCACCTTCCCGGGCGAGGTGAGGCGGGTCTGTTCCACACGGCACTTCTGTTCCCGGAGCGCTCGCAGCTCGCGGCCACCGTGGCCACGGCGGCCTCCTACGACGCCCGGCTGTACCAGGGCAGCGCGGACCACCTGGTCAGCGAGGCCTTCTACTTCGGTGACCCGGAGGGCAACGGCATCGAGCTCTACTACGACCGCCCGCGCAGCGAGTGGAACTGGAATGCCGGGGACGTGGTCATGGACTCCCTCCCGCTGGACCCCAACGGCTACCTCAACACCCACCTGGATGAGGCGGCGCTGCAGGGGCAGCGGCAGTCCCCGGCCGACGTCGGGCACGTCCACCTGCAGGTCGGCGACGTCCCCACCGCGCAGGCCTTCTATGTGGAGACGCTCGGTTTCGAGCGCACTGCGATCATGGGCGATTCCGCCCTGTTCGTCTCGGCCGGCGGCTACCACCACCACATGGCCATGAACGTCTGGAACAGCCGCGGCGCCGGGCCGCGCAAGGACACGCTGGGCCTGGGTGAGGTGCTCATCCGGGTTCCTTCCGCGGACGACGTCGCGGCGCTGGCCGACCGCCTGCGGGTCGCCGGGATCGCGCATCACCACACGGGCGCGGAGCTGCGCTTCGAGGATCCGTGGCGCAACCGCCTGCGCGTGGCGGTGGGATAGCGTTAAGCCATGCGGCTCCCGCCGTCCTGGAGAACTGAATACCCTGCGAGTGCCAACGCCCCGTTTCCACGGCCCGTCACGGGACCGTGATCCGAACTTTCGAGGATGACATGAGTCAGTCGGACGCTTTCGTCGAAGTATTCGTCGCCACCCACCCGCAGGCGATCCAGAGGGCCGGGGAGCTCTCCGCCGGAGGCGCCCCCGGCGCCAAGGCCCTGCGCATCCCGGGCATCAGCGACTTCGAGGTGGAGCAGCTCTGCTCCCTGGCCGCCGTCGCCGTACACAGCGCCGGCGAGCAGGAGCTCGAGATGGCGGACATCGCCGTCGACGAGCTCTACACCTTCCCGGACTCCGCCGTCCGCGTGCTGGAAGAACTGCCCCGCTACCAGAGCGAGGGCGAGGACCCTGCGCTGGACGCCGTCGCCGGCCGCTGGGTGGAAGAGGAGGACGTCCCGTTCAGCCTCCAGGAGGCGCAGGGGCACCTGCTCGCGCTGGCCGCGCTGGCCGGCAGGCTCGATGCCGGTTCCAAGGAACGCCTGTACCTCTGGTCCGCCTGAGTCTCAGCCAAGGGCGCCTGCGCCGGATGCGCGTGTCCGGTATTAGGCGCCCTTGCGCGTCTCTGGCATAATGGACGGGTACCTGATCTGCGCAGCCCCTCTACCTGCGCAAGCATCAAGAACTCAGAACCCCCGAGTATGGCCCGCCCCACGGGAGCAGAAAGCCGGGTTCGACCCCGTTTCAGAAACAGGAGTGACCACAACCGTGGCCGTTAAGATTCGCCTCAAGCGCTTCGGCAAGATGCGCGCACCGTACTACCGTATTGTCGTTGCGGACTCCCGCACCCGCCGCGATGGTCGCGCCATCGAGGAGATCGGCAAGTACCACCCCACCGAGCAGCCCTCCTACATCGAGGTCGACTCGGAGCGTGCTCAGTACTGGCTGTCCGTCGGCGCCCAGCCGACCGAGCAGGTCCTGAACATCTTCAAGATCACCGGTGACTGGCAGAAGTTCAAGGGTCTCCCGGGCGCCGAGGGCACCCTGAAGACCAAGGAAGCCAAGCCGGCGTTCGTGGCTCCGTCCACCGACTCCGTCGTGCTGCCGGAAGCCATCACCCCGAAGGCCAAGAAGGCCGAGGAGGCTTCCGAGGAAGCCGCCGAGACCACCGAGGCCGAGTAATTGCTCCCCGAGGTTCTTGAGCACCTGGTCCGCGGCATCGTGGACAGCCCCGAGGACGTCACCGTCGCGGCCCGTCATGGCCGCCGCGGTGAAAGCCTCGAGGTTCGTGTGAACGACGACGACCTGGGCCGAGTGATCGGCCGTCAGGGACGCACCGCTCGCGCACTCCGCACGGTGGTGGGCGCCCTCTCCGAGGGTGGCCCGGTCCGCGTGGACGTGGTCGACGGCGACCGTCGCCGCTAGAACCGGCCTGGGACATTCAGGCTCAGCCTTGAACGGCCCCTCCACCCCGCGGGGTGGAGGGGCCGTTTCCTTTCCAGACACTTTTTCACTGCTGCATCACTGACAGGAGGACCATGGAGCTCCAGGTCGCACGCTTGGGTAAACCGCACGGCATCCGTGGCGAGTTCACGGTGGAGGTCTTCACCGATCACCCCGAGGGCCGTTTCATCCCGGGCGCCGAGTTCGCCACCAAGCCCGCCGCGAACGGCCCGCTGACCGTCACCAGCGCGCGCTGGAACAAGGGCATCCTCCTGCTCGGCTTCGCCTCCGTGGCGGACCGTAACCGGGCCGAGGAACTCCGCGGCACCTACCTCTTCGTCGACACCGACGAGCTGGAGGAAGCCGACGACGACGGCTGGTACGAGCACGAGCTGCTCGGCCTCGACGTCCGGGTGGGGGAGGAGACGGTCGGAACCGTCGCAGGCCTGACCACCATGCCCGTGCAGGACCTGCTGGTGGTCAAGACCACCGACGGCCGCGAGGTCCTGGTCCCGTTCGTGGAGGAGATCGTCCCGGAGATCGACCTGGAGGACGGGTACGTGCTGCTCACGCCGCCGCCCGGCCTCCTGGAGCTCAACCTGGACGAGAAGAACGACGGCGAGGCGCCGCGAGGCGAGGGCGAGGACTGAGCCCGTGCGCATCGACGTCGTCAGCATCTTCCCTGAGTACCTGCAGCCGCTCACCCTGTCCCTGATCGGGAAAGCCCGCCAGGACGGCCTGCTGTCCCTGGACGTCCACGATCTGCGGGACTTCACCACGGACCGTCACCGGACCGTGGACGACACCCCGTACGGCGGCGGTGCCGGCATGGTCATGAAGCCGGAGCCGTGGGCGCAGGCGCTCGAGTCCGTCCTGGACGCCGCTGAGCCCGCGGAGGGTGCACGGCGTCCCCTCCTGATCGTCCCCTCGCCAGCCGGCGCCCGCTTCACGCAGGCCATGGCGTACGAGCTGGCCGAGGAGGATCACCTGGTCTTCGCCTGCGGCCGCTACGAGGGCATCGATGAGCGTGTCCTGGACTGGTCCCGTGAGCACTTCGACGTCCGCCCCGTCAGCCTGGGCGACTACGTCCTGAACGGCGGCGAGGTGGCCGTCATGGCCATGGTGGAGGCCATCGGGCGTCTGGTGCCGGGCGTGGTGGGCAACGCGGAGTCCCTGGTGGAGGAGTCCCACTCGGACGGCCTCCTGGAGTACCCCGTGTACACCAAGCCGTCCGCCTGGCGCGGTCACGAGGTGCCGGAGGTGCTGCTCTCCGGCAACCACGGCAAGATCGCCCGCTGGCGCCGCCACCAGCAGTTCGAACGCACGGCCGCGCGCCGGCCAGACCTGCTGGAGGACTTCGACGCTGGCTCACTGCCCGGCGCGGACCGTGAGGCGTTCGCGCTGCTGGGGTACGACGTCGTCGGCGGCCGCCTGGTGCGCCGTGTGGACGGCGGCTCAGCCTCCTGAGCCGTCCGCCGGCCGATTGGCCGGTGCGCCACCGCTGTGGCAGAATTGATTCTTGGTGTCCCCTGGACCGCCACCTGCCACAGGGGGCGCGCAGTCGACAGGAGGACCACCGTGGGACCCATCCCGGGGACCGCGGCGAGCACACTTCGGTATCCCGCCCGGCTTGGCCGTCAGGATACCGGCTACCAAAGCGGATGACCTGTGGCGTCCGCCAGGAGTGGATTCATGAACATCCTCGATTCCATCGACGCAGCGTCCCTGCGCAACGACGTCCCCGACTTCCGCCCCGGCGACACCCTCAAGGTGCACGTCAACATCATCGAAGGCAAGAACTCCCGTGTTCAGGTCTTCCAGGGCTTCGTCGTCGGCCGTCAGGGCGCCGGTGTGCGCGAGACCTTCACGGTCCGCAAGGTCTCCTTCGGTGTCGGCGTGGAGCGTACCTTCCCGGTGCACTCCCCGATCATCGAGAAGATCGAGGTCGTCACCCGCGGTGACGTCCGTCGCGCCAAGCTGTACTACATGCGTGCTCTGCGCGGCAAGGCCGCGAAGATCAAGGAGAAGCGCGACTTCGGCAACGCCAAGTAGTCCTTCACGAGTCCGGCCGCGTCATCTGCGGCCGTCCTTGCGGAAGATCTCCTTCGCATGAAGATCACGGAACGCCAGTCCCCGGCCGGGGGCTGGCGTTTCGCTGCTCCCTGGCGTTTTCTGGGAATTGGGCGCTTCCTGGTGTTCGGGATGGTCCTGGCCGTGGTCCTCATCTCCTGCGTCCGGGCCTTCTGGGTTGACGTCTTCTACATCCCCTCCGCCTCCATGGAGCCGCTGCTTCAGGAGGGTGACCGCATCCTGGTCTCCCGGACCGCCTACCAGGGTCATCTTCCGGCCAGGGGAGACCTGGTGGTCTTCGACGGGCGGGGTTCCCTGTCCCCGGCGGACAGCGGCAAGGGGCCGGTGCTGGATTTCTTCACGTCCGTGGGCCAGTGGCTGGGCGTCATCGGCCAGGACACGGTGTACGTCAAGCGCGTGATCGGCGTGCCGGGCGACCGGGTGCACTGCTGCACGGCGTCGGGACGGCTTGAGGTCAACGGCGCCGCGGTCCACGAGCCGTATCTGTATCCGGGTGACGTGGCCGGGGACTTCGCCTTCACGGTTCAGGTGCCGCCCGGCACACTGTGGCTCATGGGCGACCACCGATCGGTGTCCCGGGACTCCCGCTCGCTCCTGGGGGCTCCAGGCGGAGGGATGATCCCGGTGGGCGAGGTGCTGGGACGGCCGGAGGAGATCGTCTGGCCACTTGATAGATTGAGACAGATCCCGTCACCGGCAGCTGGCCGTTGACCTGAGCGTGAGGACAGCATTGGGCGCAAACCATCCCGAACCGGAGCACGAGGCCGGGCAAGCGCCGGAACAGAGCCGCAGGGACCGGGGCAAGCGGCGGAAGAAGGAACACCCCCTGCTGTCGCTCCTGAAGGAGATCGGCGTCATCGTCGGAGTGGCGGTGCTGCTGTCCTTCCTGATCAAGACCTTCCTCTTCCGGGCGTTCTACGTGCCCAGCGCCTCCATGGAGAAGACGCTCGAGATCAACGACCGGATCTTCGTCAACCGTCTGGTGCCCAATCCCATCGGGCTGGAGCGTGGCGATGTGGTGGTGTTCCGGGATTCCAAGGAGTGGCTGCCCTCGGTGGAGCAGACGGACCGGGGGCCGTTCGGCTGGGTGACGGACACGCTGGCATTCCTGGGACTGGTGCCGGATGAGTCCAAGCAGTACCTTGTCAAGCGCGTCATCGGGCTGCCCGGTGATCATGTGGTCTGCTGCGACGCCCAGGACCGGATCCAGGTCAACGGCATCGGCCTGGACGAGCCGTACATCAACCCGGACAGCAAGCCGATCCCGCAGAAGTTCGATGTGACCGTCCCCGCGGGCAAGATCTGGGTGATGGGTGACAACCGCAACAACTCGGCGGACTCCCGGGCCCACATCGGCGGCCCCGGCAACGGATTCGTCGATATCAGCGACGTGGAGGGCCGCGCCGCAGTCATCGTGCTCCCGATCAACCGCATGGGCGTGCTGGGCAACTACCCGGACGTCTTCAAGAACGTCCCCGTGCCGTCCAAGGCCCTGGAACCGGACTCTGCGCAGCGCCCTGAACAGCTTCCGGCCGTCCTGACAGGCCACTCGGGGGAATAGCGGTGGCCGCCCCCACTCTGGAGTTCGAACGGTCTCTGGCCGGACCGGGCGTACGCTTCCTCGCCTGTCTGGACGAGGTCGGCCGGGGCGCTCTGGCCGGTCCGGTGAGCGTCGGACTGACCGTTCTGGACCTCGCCTCTTTGGAGGAACTGCCCCAGGTACGGGATTCCAAACTCCTCAGCCCGGCCCGGCGGGAGGCCCTCGCCCCTGTGGTGAAGGGCTGGGCGCCCTTCAGCGGGGTGGGGCACGCCTCAGCCGGCGAGATCGACTCGCTCGGGATCATCGAGGCGCTGGCTCTCGCGGCGCAGCGCGCGTGGGAGTCCGTGCTCGACGACGGCGGGACCGCCGACGCCGTTCTGCTGGACGGCAAGCACAACTGGCTCCGCCGTCCGGAGGCGTCGCTGTTCGACGCGCTGCGCGGCGGCGCGCTCACCGAGGCGCGTCCGGAGATCCGCGATCTGCCGGTCACCATGCGGATCAAGGCGGACATGGACTGCCAGGGGGTCGCTGCTGCCAGCATTCTGGCCAAGGTGGAACGGGACGCCATCATGGCGGAGCTCGCCACGGCCGAGCCGGTGTTCGGCTGGGATGTGAACAAGGGCTACGGCACGGCGGCCCACAAGGACGCCATCCGGCAGCTCGGACCGTCCGTACAGCACCGGAGGACCTGGAAGCTGCTCTGAGCCTTCTGCCGCCGCGCCGTGGCCGTCCGATATGCGTCCGTGGCGGGACTGGGGGAAGATGGACCCATGAGTGCCGAAGACCTTGAGAACTACGAAACCGAGATGGAGCTTCAGCTGTACCGGGAGTACCGGGACGTGGTGGGGCTGTTCAGCTACGTGGTGGAGACGGAACGGCGCTTCTACCTGGCCAATCACGTGGACCTTCAGGCCCGCAGCGCCGATGGCGAGGTCTACTTCGACGTCACGCTGAACGACGCTTGGGTGTGGGACGTGTACCGGACCGGCCGCTTCGTGAAGAACGTCCGTGTCATCACCTTCAAGGACGTGAACGTCGAGGAACTGCCCCGCAATGACGACCTGGGGCTGAGCCAGGCGGGCGACCTGGGCAACTGACGTTTCCGTCTGAGATGTACTGGCGAGGGCCGGCTGTGGAGCACAGCCGGCCCTCGCCGTCCACATAGGGGTTCTTGCCGCCCTGCTCGTTCCGTGCCGCCTCAAGACTGAGGACGGAGGTGGGATCGTGAGAGCAAAGGACATCCTCGGACGCCGGGGAGAGGAACTGGCCGCGGAATTCCTGGAGGACCAGGGGATCCGGGTGGTGGAGCAGAACTGGCGCTGTGCGGCCGGTGAGCTGGACATCGTGGCCGTGGACGGGGACACCCTGGTGGTGGCCGAGGTCAAGACCCGCAGCAGCCTGGATTACGGGCACCCGTTCGAGGCGCTGACGGACCGGAAGGTGGCGCGGCTCCACCATTTGGCCGGGCGGTGGGCGGGGGAGCACTCCCTGAGGCTTCCCCGACGGCGGCTGGACGCCATCGCCGTGCTCGCACCGCGCGGCTCGGAGCCGGTCATCGAGCATCTGAAGGGGATCGGCTGATGGCACGGCCGGTGGGCGTGGGCCGGTGCCTGTCCGTGGCCCTGAACGGTTTGCAGGGCCGGATGGTGGAGGTCGAAGCGGACATCGGCAACACCTTGCCGGGGTTCGTCATCCTGGGACTGCCGGATGCGGCCCTGTCGGAATCGCGGGAGCGGATCCGTGCATGCGCCTCGAACTCGGGGATCCCCTTGAGCCGGCGGAAGATCACGGTGAACCTGTTCCCGGCGTCGTTGCCCAAACGCGGCTCGGGGTTCGACCTTGCTATCGCCGTCGCCGCCCTTGCGGCGGAAGGGGACATCCGGGGCACGGACGGCACGGTGTTCCTGGCCGAGCTGGGGCTGGACGGCCGCCTCCGGCCGGTACGGGGCGTGCTGCCGGCCGTGGCGGCCGCGGTGCGGGCCGGGCACCGGAAGGTGGTGGTGGCCCACGGCAATGCCGCGGAGGCAGCCCTGGTGCCTGGGGCGGAGGTGAAGTCCTATACGACACTCGCACGGCTGGTCCTGGACTTCGGAGCGGACCCGAAAGACCTGAGACTCGACTTCGACCCGGAGGAAGCAGGGCGTGCCCCGGCCCCGGGAACGGAATCCCGGCCTGAACCGGACCTGTCCGAGGTGGCGGGCCAGGCCGGCGCACGCTTCGCTCTGGAAGTGGCCGCGGCCGGCGCCCATCACATGCTCATGGTCGGCCCTCCGGGTGCCGGCAAGACCATGCTGGCCGAGAGGCTTCCAGGGCTGCTGCCGCCCCTGAACGACGAGGCGGCGCTGGAGGTGACGAGCATCCTGTCGCTGTCTCATCAGGGCGAGGAACGGACTGAACTGATCCGACGGCCCCCGTTCGAGAATCCTCATCACACGGCGAGCTGCGCCGCCATCGTGGGAGGCGGTTCGGGCCTGCCGCGGCCGGGCGCGGCGTCAAGGGCACACCGGGGCGTACTCTTCCTGGACGAGGCTCCCGAATACGAACGCAGGGTGCTGGATGCCCTGCGGCAGCCGCTGGAACACGGGGAGCTCGTGATCCACCGAGCGACTGGGACGGCAGCCTACCCGGCGCGCTTCCAGCTGATCCTGGCCGCGAACCCGTGCCCGTGTGGAAAGGCATCCGGCAAGGGCACTGAATGCACCTGCACGCCCACCATGCGCCGTCGCTACTTCGGCCGGCTCTCCGGGCCGCTTCTGGACCGTGTGGACATCCAGTTGGGCGTCCAGAAGATCAGCCGGCTGGACCTGGCCTCCCTGGACGAGGCGGAGGATACGGCCACGGTGAGGTACCGGGTGGCGGAGGCCCGCCGGGCGCAGCATGAACGTCTCGCGCCGCTGACCCTGGAGACGAACTCCATGGTCCCCGGGCGCCTTCTGAGGGGGAGGCTCAGGCTGGACGGGAAGACCACTCGCATCCTGGACGGCGCCATGGACCGGGGCGCCCTGAGCGCCCGCGGCTATGACCGGGTCCTCCGTCTGGCCTGGACCCTGGCCGATCTCGCCGGAGCCGCCAGGCCCGATCATGACCATGTGGGCCAGGCCCTCATGCTGCGAAGCCCGGAGGTGATGGGATGAACCCGCTGAACGAAATGCCGGAACTTGGAACGGAGCGAATCCGGACGGAGCATGAAACAACGGAACCGGCGGAACGGCTCGCCCGGGCGGCACTCACCCGCATCATGGAGCCACAGGACGCCACCGGACTCGCCTTGGTGAGACTGCTCGGCGCCCAGGAAGCGATGGACCGCATCGCATCCGGCGGCGGCGATCCGGCCCTGGAACAGGAGCTCCACGCAGTGCTCCAGGACCACGACGCGGCAACGGGCTGGAAGGGGCTGGGAGCAGCGATGGCGCGGTGGAGGCCGCGCCTGGAAGCACTCGCACCGGCCCGTGACCTCCACGTCGCCCAGAAGCTCGGAGGCGGGCTCCTCATCCCCGGCGACCAGCAGTGGCCCGCGCAGCTGGACGATCTGGGCCTCCAGTCGCCCCTGGCACTCTGGTACCGCGGAGACGTGGGCGCCCTGCCGGACAAGGAGCGTGCGGTCGCCCTGGTCGGCTCCCGGGACTCCACCAGCTATGGTGCCACCATCACCGCGGACATGGCTCACGAACTCGCCTCCCGAGGCCGGACGGTGGTGTCCGGGGGAGCCTACGGCATCGACGCCCACGCTCACCGGGCTGCGCTCGCGGGCCAGGATCCTGAGGCCACCGTGCTCGGCACGGTGGCCTTCATGGCCGGTGGCATCGACCGCTTCTACCCCAGCGGGAATGAGGACCTCCTCCGGACCGTGGCACGGCGGGGCGCGGTCCTGGCCGAAGTCCCACCGGGCTGCGCGCCCACCCGGTACCGGTTCCTCCAGAGAAACAGGATGATCGCGGCGTTCGCGGGGGCCACGGTGGTGGTCGAGGCCCGCTGGCGGTCGGGAGCCCTCAATACGGCGCACCATGCGGAGGCGCTCGGCCGCCCAGTGGCGGCAGTCCCAGGTCCAGTCCATTCGGCGAACAGCGCGGGGTGCCATCGCCTGATCCGCGATGGCGGGGCCGTCCTGGTCACGGACGCGCGGGAGGTCATGGAACTTCTGGACGGGCCGCCCGCGGAGTCCGGCGACGGAGGCGACCATCGGATCCAGGACGGACTCACCCTTGAGGGTCTCCTCCTGCTGGATGCGCTACCGTTGCGGCGGACCACCACCCTGGAGAAGCTCGGGGTGGTGGCCGGAATGGATCCGCAGGGCGTCAGGGCAGGGCTCGGCCGGCTGCAGCTGCTGGGCCTCGCCGAGTCGGTCGGTGCGCAGTGGAGGAGAGCGGCGGCGGAGTCATGAAGGGCCCGGAGCGGCGGCTTGATCCAGCCACCAACGGACGGCAGAGTGGAGAGCATGCCAGACGAAGCCCCAGGGTTCCCCGACGATCTCCTGGACGCCTACGCCCGCTATCTGACTGGCGAACGTGGCCGCTCGGGGAACACGCTCCGGGCTTACCTGGCCGATGTGCGGCAGCTTGAACGGTTCGCCGCTCAGCGGGGCGCACGGGACTGGGGCGGGGTCGACCTGCCACTCTTGAGGGAATGGCTGGCGGAGCACGCCTCCACCGGCAAGACCCGCGCCACCATGGCCAGGCACGCGGCCAGCTCCCGGACCCTGTTCGCCTGGCTCCTCCGGGAGGGCCAGATCACGCAGGACCCCACACTCCGGCTCAAATCGCCCAAGAAGACTTCGGCACTTCCCACCGTGCTGCGCTCCGCCCAGATGGAGAAGCTGCTTGACGGGCTTCAGGCCCCGGCCCAGGACGGTGATCCGCTGGCGCTGAGGAATCTCGCCCTCGTGGAGACCCTGTACGCCACGGGGATCCGTGTGGGGGAGCTGGTGGGACTGGACGTGGATGATCTGGATCTGGAACGCCGCACGCTGCGTGTTCTGGGCAAGGGCGACAAGGAACGGACCGTGCCGTTCGGAGTCCCGGCCGCCCGGGCCCTTGAGACCTGGCTCCGGAGGGGAAGGCCCGCCCTTGTGACGGGCACCAGCGGCCCAGCCGTGTTCCTCGGCGCCCGTGGGGGACGCATCGACCAGCGCCAGGTGAGGTCCCTGGTCTCGGAGCGTTTCAAAGCGCTCGGAGATACGGCGGCCACTGGTCCCCATGCCCTCCGGCATACCGCTGCCACCCATCTGCTGGACGGCGGGGCCGAGCTGCGGGCCGTCCAGGAACTTCTGGGACACAGCACTCCCGCCACCACCCAGCTGTACACCCATGTCTCGGTGGAACGCCTCCGGAACAGCTACCGGCAGGCCCATCCCAGGGCATGAGTCACCACAGGCGGGTCGTCTCCTCCCCGACGATCGGGGTGGCCGTCTGGACGTTCCCGGGTCATTTCGGCTTCCGGAACGGCCCTGGAAGTCGACTGTGACGATCGCTGGCGCATTCCCCGGTGCTCGTGCAGAATAAGTACCAGTGCCGGGCCTCAAGCAGTGCTTGAACCCGGTCCGGGAGCCATCGGTTCCTCATAATTCAATCGTCATGCAGTGTCAGCCTGACTTCACAGGCCGAGGTCGTTGGGGAAGACGTACCTAGGGCTAAGGAGGATGGGATGTCTGTTGCAATGACCCGTGGAGTGCTGTTCATTCACTCTGCGCCAGCGGCGCTGTGCCCCCACATCGAGTGGGCGGTCGCCTCGCTGGTCGATGATGCGGCCACGCTCGAGTGGGCCGCGCAGCCTGCAGCGCCTGGGATGTTCCGGGCGGAGCTGGCCTGGGCCGGTCCTGCAGGGACGGCGATTCAGCTCGCCTCGACCCTGCGCGGCTGGACGCACCTGCGGTATGAAGTCACCGAGGAGCCGTCCGCCGGCACCGACGGTGGCCGGTGGTCCCACACTCCCGAGCTCGGGATCTTCCACGCCGTGACGGACGCGCACGGCAACATCATGGTCTCCGAGGACCGGATCCGCTTCGCCTATGAGGCCGGCGCCGGGGATCCGGCCGCCGTTTACCATGAGCTCTCCCTCGCCCTCGGCGAAGCCTGGGACGAGGAGCTCGAACCGTTCCGGCACGCCTCCGAAGGCTCGAACGTCCGCTGGCTGCACCAGGTCGGCTGACCTTCTTCCTCCTCAGCCCGCAAACGACGTCGGCGCCGCTCACCCGAAGGTGAGCGGCGCCGACGTCGTTCAGGCTCAGTAGCTGCGGACCGCGATCACGGCGTTGTGGCCGCCGAAACCGAAGGAGTTGCTGAGCGCCACGATGTCACCGGCAGGCAGGTCGCGGGCGGTGGTGACCACGTCCAGCGGGATCTCCGGATCCTGGTTCTCCAGGTTGATGGTGACCGGGGCCTTGCGGTCGAACACCGCCAGGGTGGTCAGCACGGCCTCGACGGCGCCGGAGGCGCCCAGCAGGTGTCCCATCTGGGACTTGGTGGCGGAGACCGCCACATTGTCCACGTGGGCGCCCAGGGCGGCGCGCAGGGCCGTGTACTCCGGCTTGTCGCCCACCGGGGTGGAGGTGGCGTGCGCGTTGACGTGCACCACGTCCTCGGCCTGGATGCGGCCGTCGAACATGGCGGCCTTCAGGGCACGGGTGGCGCCGAGGCCCTCGGGGTCCGGGGCGGTGATGTGGTACGCGTCGGCGGTCACGGAGGTGCCGGCCAGCTCGCCGTAGATGCGGGCGCCGCGGGCCAGGGCGTGTTCCTCGGCCTCGATGACCAGGGCGCCGGCGCCTTCGCCCATGACGAAGCCGTCACGGTTCACGTCGTACGGACGGGAGGCGTGCTCGGGGTCGTCATTGCGGCGGGAGAGCGCCTGCATGGAGGCGAACGCGGCGATCGGCATCGGGTGGATGGCGGCTTCCGCACCACCGCAGACGACCACGTCGGCCTTGCCGGAGCGGATCAGGTCCAGGCCCAGGTGCAGGGCCTCGGTACCGGAGGCGCAGGCGGAGACGGGGGTGTGGGCGCCGGCACGGGCGCCCAGGTCCAGGCTGACGGCAGCGGCGACGCCGTTGGGCATGAGCATGGGGACCGTCATGGGCAGGACGCGGCGGGGGCCGCGTTCCTTGAGGGTGTCCCAGGCGTCCAGGAGCGTCCAGACGCCGCCGATGCCGGTGGCGAACGCCACGCCCAGGCGGTCCTTGTCCATCTCCTCGATGCCCGCGTCGGCCCAGGCCTCACGGGCGGCGACGACGCCGAACTGGGTGGACGGGTCCATGCGCTTCATTTCGACGCGGCTGAGCTTCTCGGAAGCCGGCTGGGAGCAGCGGGCGGCGAAGGTGACGGGGAGCTCGTAGGTGCTGACCCACTCGTCCTCAAGGGTGCGAGCGCCGGAGACACCCTTCAGGGCGTTCTTCCACAGAGTGGGGACATCGCCGCCGATCGGGGTGGTGGCGCCGAGGCCGGTGATGACAACTTTGCGAGACATCGTCACTCTCCAAGTGATGTGGTGTCTGCCCGGTGGGGCAGGGAAGGTTCAGGGGTGTGCGGGTGTGACGCATTCCCGGGGAGAGGCGTCGGACACGGGCATTCCGTTCCGCCCGGGGCGCGTGTCCGCGGGAGGAACAGGCCAGGCGTGGACCCTGTCCCGGCGCCGGCGGCGCCGGGACAGGGTCCAGACGGGTATCAGGCCTGGGCGCCGGCGATGAAGCTGACGGCGTCGCTGACGGTCTTGAGGTTCTTGACCTCTTCGTCCGGGATGCGCACGCCGAACTTCTCCTCGGCGTTGACCACGATGGTCATCATGGAGATGGAGTCGATGTCCAGGTCCTCGGTGAAGGACTTGTCCAGCTCGACAGCCTCGGGAGCCAGGCCGGTCTCCTCGTTCACGATTTCAGCCAGGCCGGCCAGGATTTCTTCGTTGCTAGCCATGTCGGCTCCTTTTCTGTGTTGTTCCGGCAGCTGCCGGGGCTTGACGGCCAGCTGCTGCTGACCGGGGTTCTGTGAAGTTGTCTCGGGCGGTGTGCCGGCGCCTCAGGGGAGCCGGACCACCTGGGCCCCGAACACCAGCCCGGCGCCGAAACCGATCTGCAGGGCGAGGCCGCCGCTGAGGGACGGGTCCTCATCCAGCAGCCGGTGCATGGCCAGGGGGATGGACGCGGCGGACGTGTTGCCGGAATCGACAATATCCCGGGCCACGGCCACATGGGCGGGAAGCTTCAGCTGCTTCACCATCTCGTCGATGATGCGCATGTTCGCCTGGTGCGGGATGAACGCGCTCAGGTCTTCTGCCGTGACACCTGCGGCGTCGAGCGCACGCTGCGCCACCTTGGCCATCTCCCAGACGGCCCAGCGGAAGACGCTCGGACCGTCCTGGCGCATGGTGGGCCAGATGTCCAGGGCCGCGGAGATCAGGGCCTGGTCATCGCTCTGGTCTGCATGACGGGCCAGGGACTCCAGCTCACGGACCTTGCCCAGGGAGTGGGTCATGCCGATGGCGTCCCACTTGCTTCCGTCGGAGCCCCACACGGAGGCGCTGATGCCGGGTTCCTCGGCAGGGCCGACCACGACGGCGCCGGCACCGTCGCCGAGCAGGAAGGAGATGGTTCGTTCATGGTTGTCGATGAAGTCGGAGAGCTTCTCCGCGCCGACCACCAGCACGAACTCTGCGGCGCCGGATCGCACCAGCGCGTCCGCCTGGGCCACGCCGTAGCAGTAGCCCGCGCACGCGGCTGAGATGTCGTACGCCGGAGCCGGGGTGGCGCCGAGGCGCTCCGTCAGGGCTGCGGCAGCGGACGGCATCGCATACGGGTGCGACACGGTGGAGACGATGACGGCGCCCAGACGGGACGGCTCGATGCCGGCCCGGTCGAGGGCCTGCCGTGCGGCCCCTTCGGCCATGTCCAGCACGCTGATCCCGGCCGAGGCGCGGCGGCGTGTCTGAATGCCCGTGCGCTGGCGGATCCACTCGTCGGAGGAGTCGATCCACTGGCAGACGTCATCGTTGGTCACCACGACGTCGGGACGGTACGCCCCGACCGCATGGATGCGTGTGGCGGGACGGATGGCGTTCTGCCGGAGGACGGGGGTCATCAGCGGGCGCCCTCGGCCTGTTCCTGCTCGGTGACGGCGTGGTGGCCGTGGCCGGCGGGAGCGGCCTCCTGCTCGACCTCGGCGAAGAGTGCCAGGGCGGCCTCAAGGTCAGCCGGGGTCTTGACGGCGACGGTCTTGACACCCGGCATACCGCGCTTGGCGAGCCCGGCGAGGGTGCCGGCCGGGGCGAGCTCGATGACGCCCTTGACGCCCTGCGCGAGCAGGGTCTCCATGCAGAGGTCCCAGCGGACCGGGCGGGACACCTGGGCCACAAGGCTGGCGACGCCGGCCTTGCCGTTGGCGATGGCCTGGCCGTCGAAGTTGGACAGCAGCGGCACGCGGGGGTCAGAGATCTCCAATTCATGCTGCAGCGTCTCGAGGGCGCCGACGGCCGGGGCCATGTGGCTGGTGTGGAACGCTCCGGCGACCTTGAGCGGGATCACGCGTGCCTTGGCCGGCGGGTTGGCGGCCAGCGCCTCGAGCTGCTCGAAGGTGCCGGCGGCCACCGTCTGTCCGGTGCCGTTCACATTGGCCGGGGTGGCCCCGGCGGCCTCGATCGCGGCCAGGACCTCGGCCGGGTCGCCGCCCACCACGGCGCTCATGCCGGTGGGGGTCACGGCCGCGGCGGCCGCCATGCCATTGGCACGTTCGCGGACGAAGCGCATGGCGTCGGCCTCACTCAGCACGCCCGCCAGGGCGGTCGCGGTGATCTCGCCGACGGAGTGACCGGCGAGGGTCACGGGAAGCTGGGAGAGCTCGACGTCGAACAGCGCCTTGGCGGACACCAGGCCGGCCGCGACGATGAGCGGCTGGGCGACGGCGGTGTCCTTGATGGTGTCGGCGTCGGAGGTGGTGCCGTGGGCGGCCAGATCGATCCGGGCCACCTCGCTGAGGGAGTCCAGGTGTTCTGCGACGCCGGGGACCTCCAGCCAAGGCTCGAGGAATCCGGGAGTCTGGGAGCCCTGTCCAGGGCAGACGATTGCTAGCACTTAATCAGCTTTCCAAATCAAAGGGACGATTCCGCCTGTTCGCTTGAACGAAGCTCGCGGGGCCTGTTTGTAGGAAGTCTACAAGAACGGCTCAATGAGCCCGCGGCGAGTGACGGTCATGAGCGGGTCTCTGAGGCGGGGCCAGGCGCCCGACGGCCAGAGCGGTCTGCAGGACATAGGCCTCGCGCGGGATCAGCGGATCCCAGCCTGTGACGTCACAGACCCTCTTGAGCCGGTAACGGACCGTGTTGGCGTGGACGAACAGTTCCCGGGCCGTCGCCTCCAGGGAGTGCCCCAGCTCCAGGTAGGTGCTCAGGGTGTCGACCAGGCCGTTCGATGCGGCCAGCAGGGGACGGTAGATCCCGGTCACGAGCTGACGGCGCGCCGTCTCATCGCCGGAGATGACGCGCTCCGGGAGCAGGTCCCCGGCGGCGACGGGCCGTGGCGCGGCGGGCCAGGCGCGGGCCGCGGTGAGACCGGCGAACGCGGCCTGTGCGGAGAGGCTGGCGTCGGTCAGGGACGCCGCTTCGGGGCCGTGGACCACGGGGCCGGGGGCGAAGAGGTCTCCCAGGCGGGCCAGGGAGTTCTCCCGGTCGTGCAGGCCGCCGAGCACCAGGATCAGCCGGTCGCCTTGGATGCCCACCAGGGCGTCCTCGGCGTACCGGCCGGCGGTGCGCCGCAGTTCGCTCACATAGCTGGCGCTCGGTTCCAGCGGAGCTTTTCCGACCACCACGGTGAACCGTTCTTGAGCCTTCCAGCCGAGTGCGGCGATGCGGGAGCGGAGCGCGTCGGTGTTCTCACCGCGCAGGATGGCGTCCACGATGAGGGCTTCCAGCCGGGTGTCCCAGGAGCCGCGGGATTCGGCCGCACGGGCGTAGACGTCCGCCGCGGCGAAGGCGACTTCGCGGGAGTACCGCAGCACGGCCTCGCGGAGTTCGGGCTGAGCGGCCTCCGGGGCCAGGACGGGGACCTGTTCCTCCACCACTTCCACCACGATCCGGATGAGCTGGAGCGCCTTCTGCAGACTGATGGCGCGCGTCATCTCGCTCGGGGCTGTGCCGAAGACGTCGGACAGGATCCAGGCGGGGGAGCTGGGACGCTCATACCAGGTGACGAAGTTGGCGATGCCGTTCTGCGCCACGAGGCCCAGCGTGGACCGCTCGTCGGCGCTGAGCCGGGCGTACCAGGGGAGGGAGGCCTCCAGCTGCCGCGTCGTGCGGGTGGAGAGCTGGCCGACGTTGGCGCGGAGCTTCTTCAGAGTCTCAGCCTTCTCGGCCGAGGTGCTCGGGCCGCTGCTCGGCCGACCTTCGGGCGGGATCATGGACCCCAGCATAGCGAGCGAGGGCCGCCGATTTGTGTGAAGGCTACAACTGCATGCCAAACACCCAGGAAAGCGCGACGACGACGGCGGCCGCCCGCCGTCGTCGTGCGTCACCGCATGGCGCGGGAAAACGGAGAGGCCCCCGTCCCGCGTGGGGGACAGGGGCCTCTCGATGACGAGGGGACGTCAGGCGTCGCCGCCCGCGCCGCCGGTGGTGCCGGCGTTGACGTTCGTCAGTTCGTACTTGGCGATCGCTTCGCGCGGTGCGGAGGCGTCCACCTTGCCCTCGGCGGCCAGCTGCTGCAGGACGGCCACCACGATCGAGTGGGTGTCGTTCTTGAAGAAGCGGCGGGCTGCCTGGCGGGTGTCGGAGAAGCCGAAGCCGTCCGCGCCGAGGCTGGTGAAGCGGTTCGGCAGGTACTGGCGCACCTGGTCGGAGACCGCACGCATGTAGTCGGAGACGGCCACCACGGGGTGGGGGTTGTCCGCGAGCTTCTGCGTCAGGTACGGGGTGCGCAGCTCATCCGGGTTGAGCAGGTTGTGCTCGTCCGCGGCGATGCCATCACGGCGCAGCTCGTTGAAGGAGGTGACGGAGAAGACGTCGGCGGCCACGCCCCAGTCCTCGGCGAGAACCTTCTGGGCCTCCAGGCCCCACGGCACGGAGACACCGGCGGCCAGGATGTTGGCGCGCGGGCCGTCCACGGTGGGGGCGCTGATGTGGTGGATGCCGCGGACGATGCCGTCCACGTCCACGCCTTCCGGCTGGGCCGGCTGGTGGATCGGCTCGTTGTACACCGTGAGGTAGTACATGACGTTCGGGTCCTGGGAGTCCGGGCCGTACATCTGCTCCAAGCCGTGCCGCACGATGTGCGCGATCTCGTAGCCGTAGGCCGGGTCGTAGGCGCGGACCGCGGGGTTGGTGCCGGCCAGGATCAGAGAATGGCCGTCGGCGTGCTGCAGGCCTTCACCGGTCAGGGTGGTGCGGCCGGCGGTGGCGCCGATGACGAAGCCACGGGTCATCTGGTCCGCGGCGGCCCAGAAGGAGTCACCGGTGCGCTGGAAGCCGAACATCGAGTAGAACACGTAGATCGGGACCAGCGGGACGCCGTGGGTGGCGTAGGCGGTGCCGGCGGCGGTGAACGCGGCGACGGCGCCGGCCTCGTTGATGCCGGGGTGGATCAGCTGCCCGAGCGGGGACTCCTTGTACGCCAGGACGAGCTCGCGGTCCACGGACAGATAGTTCTGTCCCTTGGGGTTGTAGATCTTGGCGGTGGGGAAGAACGCGTCCATGCCGAAGGTGCGGGACTCGTCGGGGACGATCAGGGCGACGTGCTTGCCGAAGTCCTTGTCACGCAGGAGGTCCTTGAGCATGCGGACGAACGCCATGGTGGTGGCGGCCTTCTGCTTGCCGGAACCCTTGTGGGCCACCTCGTAGGCCTTCTCCGCCGGGAGGACGAGCTCCTGGTGCTTGTGACGGCGCTCGGGCAGGGAACCGCCCAGGGCCGCGCGGCGCTCCATCATGTACTGGATCTCGGGGGCTTCGGTGCCCGGGTGGTAGTACGGCGGGCGGTAGAGGTCCTTCTCCAGCTCGGCGTCGGAAACCGGGATGCGGAGGTGATCGCGGAAGGCCTTCAGGTCCTCCATGGTCAGCTTCTTCATCTGGTGCGTGGCGTTGCGGGCCTCGAAGTGGGTGCCGAGGCCGTAGCCCTTGACCGTCTTGGCCAGGATGACCGTCGGCTTGCCCTTGAACTCGGTGGCGGCCTTGTAGGCGGCGTAGACCTTGCGGTAGTCGTGACCACCGCGCTTGAGGTTCCAGATCTGCTCGTCATCGAGCTCGGCGACGAGTTCCTTGGTCTGCGGGGTCCGGCCGAAGAAGTGCTCACGCACGAAGGCACCGGATTCGGCCTTGTACGTCTGGTAGTCACCGTCGACGGTGGTGTTCATCAGATCCACTAGGGCGCCGTCACGGTCCTTGGACAGCAGATCGTCCCACTCGCGGCCCCAGACGACCTTGATGACGTTCCAGCCGGCGCCGCGGAAGAACGCCTCGAGTTCCTGCATGATCTTGCCGTTGCCGCGGACGGGGCCGTCCAGGCGCTGGAGGTTGCAGTTGATGACGAAGTTCAGGTTGTCCAGGCCCTCGTTGGCGGCCAGCTGCAGCAGGCCGCGGCTTTCCGGCTCGTCCATTTCACCGTCGCCCAGGAACGCCCAGACCTGCTGGTCACTGGTGTCTTTCAGGCCGCGGTTGTGCAGGTAACGGTTGGACTGGGCCTGGTAGATGGCGTTCATGGGGCCGATGCCCATGGACACGGTGGGGAACTCCCAGAAGTGGGGCATCAGGCGCGGATGCGGATAGGAGGAAAGGGCGTGGCCTTCCTTCGACTTCTCCTGGCGGAAGCCGTCCAGGTCCTCTTCGGACAGGCGGCCTTCCATGAAGGCGCGGGCGTACATGCCGGGGGAGGCGTGGCCCTGGAAGAAGACCTGGTCGCCGCCGCCGGCGTGGTCCTTGCCGCGGAAGAAGTGGTTGAAGCCGACTTCGTAGAGGGTCGCGGCACCGGCGTAGGTGGAGATGTGGCCGCCGACGCCGATGTCGGCGCGCTGGGCGCGGTGCACCATGATCGCGGCATTCCAGCGCATGTAGGCGCGGTAGCGGCGCTCAAACTCCTCGTTGCCGGGGAAGGCAGGCTCATCATCGACGGGGATGGTGTTCACGTAGTCGGTGGTGGTCACCATCGGCACGCCCACGGACTGGGCACCCGCGCGCTGCAGCAGGGAGCGCATCACGAAGCGGGCACGTTCGGAGCCGCGCTCCTTCACGAGTGCGTCGAAGGATTCGACCCACTCACTGGTCTCCTCCGGATCCGTATCCGGCACGCCGGCGGTCAGACCGCTCAGGATCGAAGGGGTGATTTCTTCAGCAGCCACGTCAAACCTCTCTTTGATGCAACTGCGGCGCCTCGCTGATCCAGGGGCCACCGCACGCGGCAATTCGCTTCCGGGCGCCGGGCAGGTGCCCCGGCGCTCTCAACTTGTCACTCGTCCTGCGCGCCCGGGGTCCCGGGCACGACTCACTCGTGTTCACGGATCACTCTAGCCCTCAGCCCAGACGGTTGGCATTCGGCGATCGTCGCAATCTGCCTGCTGGCTGGGGTGCGGTTTTCCCCTGCGAACAGGAATTCGTCGTCAACCCATGCGAAAGGGCGTCCCATGAAGCACAATGGGAGAACACGGACCGGGGAGAGTCACCGGGCCATCACGAGGAGGAACGAGTGAGCGAGGCCGACGCCGTCGCGGACGTCACCATTGCCAGCCGTCTGGGATTCAAAGACGGGGACCTGATCCAGGAGTTCGGCTACGACGAGGATGTCGATTTCGACCTCCGCGCGGACATCGAGGACATCATCGGCTCGGAGCTGCTGGACGAGGACGAACAGGAGGTCGTGGACGCCGTCATCCTCTGGTGGCGTGACGAGGACGGGGATCTGGTGGACGCGCTTGTCGATGTCCTCCCCGCGCTCGAGGGCGACGGAGTGGTCTGGATCCTGACCCCCAAGTCCGGGCGTGAGGGCTACGTCCCTCCCACGGACATCCAGCACGCGGCCCCCACCGCGGGGCTCCACAGCACCTCCACCATCTCGGCGGCCAAAGACTGGTCCGGTACCCGACTGGTGTTCAGGAAGAAGAAGTGATGTCGGAACAGCTGACGAATCCCCTTGGCCTGGTGTCTCCGGTGGTCGGCGAGGTCGCTCCCGACTTCACCCTGGTGAACCAGTTCGGCGAGGACGTGAGCCTGAGCGGCCTCCGCGGCCACCCCGTCGTCGTGGTCTTCTTCCCCTTCGCCTTCTCCGGCATCTGCACGGGCGAACTGTGTGAGATCCGGGACAACATCTCGCTCTTCGCCGGCCTCGATGCGAAGGTTCTGGCGGTGTCCGTGGACAGCAAGTTCGCGTTGCGGGCCTGGGCGGACCAGCAGGGGTACGACTTCGACCTCCTCGCGGACTTCTGGCCGCACGGCGAGGTCGCCCGGCAGTACGGGGTGTTCGACGAGGCGTCCGGCATGGCCGTGCGCGGCACGTTCATCCTCGATGAGGAGGGCGTGGTGCGTTACGCGGTGGTCAACCCCCGCGGCCAGGCGCGCGACTTCGAGGCTTATCGTGAGGCGCTCGGGGCGCTGACCGTATGAGTCCGCACGACGACGGCGGGCCGCTGGAAGCTGCGATCGAGCAGCTGAGGGGCCGCGCCGTCGTCGTGCTCACCGGGGCGGGCATCAGCACCGACTCCGGCATCCCCGCCTATCGCGGGCCGAATTCCCGGCCGTCGAATCCGATCACGGTGCAGGAGTACATGGGGTCTGCCGAGGCCCGGCAGCGGTACTGGGCGCGGAACCATCTTGGCTGGCGCCGGGTGAAGTGGGCGGCCCCGAACGACGGGCACTTGGCCCTGGCCGAGCTGGAGCGCGGAGGCGTGGTGCGGGCCGTGATCACGCAGAACGTGGACCGGCTGCACGAGGACTCCGGCAGTGAGAACGTGGTGGACCTGCACGGGCGGGTGGACCAGATCATCTGCACGGACTGCGGTGACCTGCTGAGACGGCGCACGCTCGAGGAGATGCTGACGGCGCTGAATCCGGGATTCGTGGAGCGGGCCGAGGCGATGGGCGTGGTGGAGGCACCGGACGCCGACGCGCAGATCGACGATTCGCTGGCGCGGGAGTTCCACGTGGCGCCGTGCCCGCGGTGCGGGGGAGTGCTGAAGCCGGACTTCGTGTTCTTCGGTGAGAACGTGCCGAAGCCGCGGCTGGCGCGGGCGCTGAAGCTCGTGGAGGAGACGGAGGCGCTGCTGGTGGCGGGGACGTCGCTGACCGTGATGAGCGGGCTGCGGTTCGTGCGTCAGGCGGCCAAGGCAGGGACGCCGGTGGTGCTGGTCAACCAGGGTCCGACGCGCGGGGACGAGCTTGCGACGGTCCGGCTGCACTCCGGGACGTCGCAGACGCTGAGGGCGTTCGCGGACGCGCTGCTGCCGGCCAGGCGGGCGCGGTACGAGCCCGGCGCCGATCGATTGGCCGCTGAGCAGGCGATCCGCTAAGGTTGATACCTGTCGGCCGCGGTGCGGCCGGCGATCCAGGGCCTTTAGCTCAGCTGGTAGAGCGCCACGTTTACACCGTGGATGTCATCGGTTCGATCCCGGTAGGGCCCACGTAGCTAGACTCCCTGAAACGCCCGCCATTGCTGGGAAGTAGGGCCACAACGGCCCCCAGCATGGCGGGTTTTTCTTTTCCTTTCACGCTGTCATGACGCTTTCGCGGTCCTGTGTTTAGGACACTTAGGGAAACTAGACCGCCCCGAAACCGCCCCCAACGCTGCAGAAACAGCGCTATTCCGGCCTCCACGCTGTACGGATAAGAACCGGAACCAAGCCTGGCCGTGTCGAACGAGTAAGGGCGATGCTTACCTCTGGATCATGCCCAGCATCATGGACGCAGTCGCTGCGATGCCGGTTCCTGCTGCGCTTGATGCGGCATCTGTCGTGAATCCGCTCAGCCAACGTAGAGCTGAACGGACCTTCGAATTCTTTGCCTCGTGTTCTGCGACTGCGTTGCGCAACACGTCCGCCAGACGTTCAAGTTCGGTGGCAGTTTCTGGTGTCTGATGTGAGGCCTCCATGTAGATGACTCGAACTAGGTCGAGGAGGCGGTCCTCGACCTCATCCCAGTGGTATTCGAAGCCCCCGTTTACGATCTGGTCTCCGGTGCCGATATGGGCGGGCCCATAGACAACATACGAGGGCGGAGCAGGAACGGCCGGTGTGTACTCGTGGTATGAGGTCGGTGTGAGGGCAACGGATGTAGGTAGGGCACTTTGAAGAATGACTTGGGTATTCCAGGCGAAGTCCGGGAACTCTGCCCACCCTCGATGCATCATGTACTCCAGCACCTTCAGCAGTCGGTCAGTCGGCCAGCCAAACGACCGCCAGAATCTCCATCCCACGCTGATTGGGCGGTCTGGGCCGGGCGAGCTCGCCCTGAGCTCGCTCAGGATTGCCACTGCCATCTCTTCTCTCTCGTCCTCAGCGAGCGAGAGATTTGCGAATTTGATGCGGCGTACTCGAATGAACCGTGCTGCGGCCACGCCAAGTGCGGCCAAGATAATCGCAGGTCCGTACGTCAGCGTCCACTCAACCATGGGCTCAGGCTAGCGGTTGAGGCCACATCCTCTTCCGAAGATTGACATTTGTGTCATTGATGCGTCTAGCCTTGTCATATGACCATGTGCGGTGTTTGCCATGTTGATGTCGATAAGAGTGCGGGTCCGCACGTCCATGACCCGAAGCCATGCAGTTCCTGCGGAAGGGTGCTTCCTGCGGCAAGCTATAGGTTGCACCCGAGTTCAGCTGATGGTCGCCGCCATCAGTGCGAGGACTGCATCTTGAGATCTGCAAATGCGAAGCGAGCGCAGCACGCGGAGAGCTGGGACCTGGCTCGTAAGTCAAGAGGTGCTCGCTTCATGGCCGCCGGATTCACTTGGATGATCAAGACATCAGACGGTCGGCTTCTGACCCCGGAACAAGCCGAGGAGGAACTCGATTGGCGAGATCAGGACGATCGGGACTTCTGGTGAACCCTTGGATGCCGGGGTGGCCGGTCTGGCGCGTGACCCGCACTGCGGATCGCATGGGATGCAGTTCCAGATATATGAGGCCATGACGTTCGTGGCAGTTGACCGAGCCTAGCTGCCGGCGGCGCCCGTATCTCCATATGACCGCCGCTGGTTCACCTGGTGAAGTTACGCATTGCCCGTCAACGACGTGTTCTGCCGCACACTGAGCTTATGGCGACTGATTCCAAGACAGTCAATGCACTTTTGACCGAGCTTCAACTCCTAGCTAGGGCTAAGCCCAACGCAGAAGATGACAAGGCCATGACGTTCCGCCTTCCTCCTGGTCTCAGCGGGCCTGACGGGAAGATGCTCGCCGTGTCCCAAGATGTCGTCGATGTGATGAAGCAAGTCGAAGAGGCACTGGCCAGCGATCTGTACTTCGAGTACATGGACAAGGCAGCTGAGGTCCTTCGCGACTTCATTGCTCGGGCCTGGGCTGATCGGAAGACCGATCAAGTTCCGCAGTTCATCGCAAAGCATTCGCGTGAACCGCGCGAGCTGGTCTGCTTTCTCCCGATCGAGTATTTGACCATCGATGCGCCCACCAGGTTGCTCGAGATCCAACTTCTCCCTGCAGCTGACTCGAGCATTCCCGACACCTTGTCCGCGTGCTTCGAACGCGCCCCCCGCCATTGGCTGTGTGGCCGCTATCCCTGTTACGGGTACGAACCGCGGGAAAATGGCTCAGCGGGCACGAGATCTCTTGGCGCATGTCCTCAGGGTCGCGCGCGTTGGCTTGAGAGACCGCTACGGGATAGGTGGCAGCCAGCTCAGGTTTCGAGCCGGCATCCCCTATGCGTTCAGTGACAATCTAGCCGGGTGGAAAGCGCGCAGCGATGTCTCCTACGACCTTGCTTTGGAGCCTGCCAGCCTTGACCACCTCGGTGACGGGCCGATCTGGACCATGCCATCGACACCTGTCTCTGATATTCAGAAGAAAGCAGATCTCGCCCTGCATTGGATGGAACGGGCTCAGTTCGCTGGTGAGCCGCTCGTTGCGCTGCTGTACCTTTTCTTCGCTCTTGAGGCTCTTCTCGGAGACAAATCTGAGGGGCTCAAAGCAGACATGTTGGCATTCCGTCAGCTGGTCTTGAGCCATGTCGTGACGGGCAGGTTCCGACATCCAAACACGACATGGTTCCTGTACGACCAGGTGCGTTCCGCAGCTGTTCACGGCGAAGATGCTCCACCAGTGGATCAGGAGACTGTCGACAAGTTCGAGTGGGCAGTCCGTGACACTCTCAACGAGTACCTGACCTTTGCGAGCGCTCAGAACGTCGGGCGGCGAGGAAGGCTCATCAAGAAGCTTACGTCCCATCCAGATGTCCCAGGGCTTGCGGAGTGGATCCGTACGAACGCGGGAAGCGACTGGGAGAAGTACCTCAAGAATGTGTTGCCCCCGTCGAAGGACTTGCTGGGGCCACCTCAGAGTGCCTCAGTCGCCACAATTACCGTGAAGACGGACAGGCCGAAGGAGGTGGCTAAGTTTTGGCGTGACTTTCTTGATTATCGTGTGGCGCCAAACCACAGTGACTCGGTGATGTTGGTAGGGGACGGTCCGACCTTGCTGATTCAACCCTCGGAGCAGCTGCTGGGGAAGGATGCCATTCATCTCGATATCCGGCCGGAGGACCAAGGTGTGTGCGTTGAGCGCGCTCTTGCCCTTGGGGCTCAAATGGCCGACATCGGCCAGACCGGTCAGGAGAGTTGGGTCGTGATGACAGACCCCGGCGGCAATCTTTTCTGCGTTTTGCAATCAGGCAGCGTTTATGAGGTATCGCTGATCAAGGACCCTGGGCGCGAGACCCTGCTGGACTGACCGGTCGAGCCGTCAACCGATGTCTGTCGTCACTTCACGCGGCTGCTCCTCCGAACGCGCAGGAACCGTGACTGCTAGTAGATCGCGACGGGACTTCCCATCGTAGAACGCCGTCCTCTAGATCGAACATGGCCACCTTGCGAGATGACGGCGTACCGGACGGCTTTGTCACCGATTCTGAGTCGTCGAGCGACTTGACTGAGAGTCAGGCCGGTCGTGTAGAGGCGGGCTGCTTCGGTGCGGATGCTGCGAGGAAGTTCTGGTCGACGGGCATCCAGAACGGCTCGCTTCGCGATTGCTCTGTCGGTTCCGCGATGGATTTTGAACCGTTTGGCCAGCACATCGATGGGGAGTCCTGCTGCGTACCCCTCGAGGAGGTCAGATCGATTCGAGGCACTCAAACGGGTTTGAGGAGTTCGCGAACTTCCTACGGCCGGGTCCCTCCGATCAGGTCTGCGAGGGGACTGGACGGGTGCCCGGCGCGCGGGGGATCCCTTGAGAATACGGGAAATCAGGGACTTCGCCGGCTTCCGGGGGTTTGAGAAGCACCCACGAAGGCCCACCATGAAAAGCCCCGTTCCCCGCGACCATCGTCCGGGGAAACGGGGCTTTCGCCGTGTCCGCCTATTTGCCGGCCGTGAGCTGCGCGAGCAGCGCCGTGCCGTTGGGGCTGCCGAGGCCGGTGCACGGGTCCCAGCCGGGGCCTGCACTGTAGCTGCCGTTGTTCCCCACGGTGATGTCCTGGAATCCGGCCTGCGCGCCGTACAGGGCCGGCTGGATGAGACCGAACCTCTTGCCGGTGGCCTGCGCCAGCCGGGCGATCAGGGCCGCCCACAGCGGAGCGACCGCACTGGTCCCCCCGATCACCATGTCCGTCCCATCGACCCTGACCTTGTACCCCGTCTGCGGGTCCGCTACCCCGCCCACATCCGGAACACCGCGGCCGGACGGCGTGGGTGTGACGGCCTGCCAGGACGGCACCGGGAACACATCGCTGTACCCGCCGCCCGTCGCCGAGCCGGGGCCGTCGTTCCAGACCGTCTCCGCGGTGATCACTCCCGTCGCCGGGTCCGCCTCGAGGCGCGTGCCTCCGCAACCCAGCGCATGCGGGCTCGACGCCGGGAAGTCCACATGGGCCTTGCCGTCGTTCACCCCGTCGCCGCTTCCACTGTCCCCGGCGGCCGCCGTCGTCGTGATGCCCAGGGCCGCCGCGTCCGCGAAGGCCTGATCCATCGCGTTCCTCGCCTGCGCCGTCCAAGCGTCCTCACTCTGGCCCCAGCTGATGCTGATGGCGACGGGCGACGCCTTGGTGGCGGCCACGATGGCGTCAAGGAATCCTGCATCGGTGTTGGGGGCGAAGTACACGTCGATGGTGGCCTTGGGAGCCAGCGCCCCGACCACCTCGATGTCCAGCAACACCTCGCCGTCCGCACCCTGTGGGTCCTTACCCGCGTGATTGGCGGCACCGTCCACGCCGATCGCCTTGACTGTGGGCGCAGGCATCCCGAGTTCCGCGAAGTACGCCTTCAGATCCTTCTTGGAGAAGCCTCCGCCGAGTTCGATGATGGCCACGGTCTGCCCGGACCCGTCCGTTCCCGCCGGGAAACTGTAGATCTTGCCGAGATCAGGCGGGCTGTAGCTGGTGTTCGCCGCAGCGTGAGGCATCATGCGGAAATGCGCCCGCGTCTGCGGGCGGTCATCGAGGCCGAGGACCGCCACTACGATCCCGTCCAGCTCGGCCGGGATGCGCAGTTCCCCGCTCCGGTGCCTGTGGCGGGTGAGTTCGCCGTCCGGGCCGGCACTTTCGACGTCGTCCAGCTCGGTCCCGAAGATGTGGGACAGCTGGGAGACCGTCCCGCCCAGCCGGATCCGGCGCGATCCCGGATCAGACTCCAGCACTTTGGCACCAAGCCGTTCGAAGGTCCCGGTGGCCAGCTGCATGTCGGCGTCCGAGGCACCATAGTTCGAACTCAGTTCCTCAGCCGTGAGATGTGCGCCTGATGATGGATCGGGGAGCGGGGCCTGTCGTCGCAGGATCACCACCACTTCGATCTCATGGCTGGGATCAGCCGGCCCATGGGTGGTGAGATCCGGGGCGGGAGCCCGGCCGGAGCCTTCCAACGGCACGCCGTGCGTCATCGGGTCGTATGACGCGTTCTGGGTGGGCATGAGGTCCTCCAAACATCGTTGAAGCCGTGACCGATCCTCAGAATCAGTATCGTCCTCGCCCTGGTGGCCGTAAAGGACGCACGGTCCCTGCTTGACGGATCACCCACTGGTGCATAACTTTCACTACAACTAATATATCAATTGAGTATCAAGAAGGTCCGTCGGAGAAATCCGGCCGGACGCCCGCCCGGACGGATGACTGAGCGCAAGGAGGCGCCTCGTGACGGAACTGCTGTCGATGCCGAAGGACGCCTTGACGGGGCCTTTCGTTCAAAGCATGAACGGCGTGGTCAAGAGCGCCGCGGGTCGTGGCCCCCGGGCCGATTGGTCCCGCCTGATCGGCCGGACGGTGGAGGTCTGGCGGCAGGGTGAACTGCTGGTGGTCGGCATCGTCGACCAGGCGACCCCCGACGACAGGACCGTCTGGATCGCCGCGGACGGGTGCCGCCGTCGTAAGCTCTACGACAAGAGCGACGGCTGCAGTGTCTGGGCCTGACACCGCTTCCATCAACCCGCAGGCCGGCCGCAGGGGCCGGTCACTGCACGGCTTTTCACAGTGAGGACACTGGTCACATGAAGTTCACCCGGCAGCCCGCCCCCGTCGCCGACATCGACGAGGACCTCCTGGAGGTCCACGAACCGAAGAAAGCCGCGGCCGGCGTCAAGGCCGTCATGGTGGCCCTCGAGCGCGCCGTGGCCCAGGCCGGCGTCCAGCGCACCACGCAGTCCCTCCTCCGGCTGAACCAGAAAGGCGGCTTCGACTGCCCCGGCTGCGCCTGGCCTGAGCCCGAAGGCAAGCGCAAGGCCGCCGAGTTCTGTGAGAACGGCGCGAAGGCCGTGGCCGAGGAGAACACCCTGCGTACCGTGGGCGCCGAATTCTGGGCGCAGCACTCCATCGAGGAGCTCTCCACCAAGACGGAGTACTGGCTGGGCAACCAGGGGCGCCTGAGCGAGCCCGTGGTCATCCGGCCGGGGGACACCCACTACTCGCCGATCTCCTGGACCGATGCCTTCGACCTCATCGGCGAGCATGTCCGCGCCAGCACCCCCGACCGCTGCGTCTTCTACACCTCGGGCCGGACCGCCAATGAGACCGCGTTCATGTACCAGCTCTTCGCACGCTCCATCGGCACCAACAACCTGCCGGACTGCTCCAACATGTGCCACGAGTCCTCCGGCTCGGCCCTGAACCCGACCATCGGGATCGGCAAGGGCACGGTCTCCCTGGACGACATCCACGACGCCGAGCTGATCTTCGTGGTCGGCCAGAACCCGGGCACCAATCACCCGCGCATGCTGTCCGCCCTCAAGGAATGCAAGGACAAGGGCGGCAAGGTGGTCGCCGCGAACCCGCTGCCTGAGGCTGGGCTGTTCAACTTCAGGGACCCGCAGACCGTCTCCGGCGTGGTGGGCAACGGCACGCCCCTGGCGGACGAGTTCCTCCAGATCAAGGTGGGCGGGGACCTCGCCCTGTTCCAGGCGCTGGGACACCTTTTGCTGGAGGAGGAGAAGCGCAACCCGGGCTCGGTGGTGGACCGCGAGTTCGTCGACGCCCGCACCGACGGGTTCCAGGCCTACTCCGAGGCCCGTGCCACCCTCGACTGGGACGAGACGGAGCGTGCCACCGGGCTGGACCGTGCGCAGATCGAGACCGTCGCCGGGATGCTGCTGCGCTCCAAGGCCACCATCTTCTGCTGGGCCCTCGGCATCACACAGCAGCCGCATTCCGTGGACACCATCCGGGAGATGGTCAACGTCCTGCTCATGCAGGGCAACTTCGGCAAGCCAGGCGCCGGGGCCTGCCCCGTCCGCGGTCACTCCAACGTCCAGGGTGACCGCACCATGGGCATCTGGGAGAAGCCGTCGGAGGGGCTGCTGGGCGCCCTGGACGCGGAGTTCGGCATCGAGTCGCCGCGGCATCACGGCTACGACGCGGTGGAGACGCTCGAGGCGTTCGAGCGGGACGAGGTGGACGTGTTCGTCTCCATGGGCGGCAACTTCTCCCTTGCGGCTTCGGACACCGAGGTGCTGGAGGCCGGCATGCAGCGTGTGGGCCTCACCGTCCACATCTCCACCAAGCCGAACCGTTCCCATGTGGTTCACGGCCGCACGTCGCTGATCCTGCCCACCCTGGGCCGCACGGACCGCGATGACAAGCATGCCGGTGGGAAGCAGTTCCTCTCCGTTGAGGACTCCATGTCCGTGGTGCACTCCACGCAGGGCCGGCTCAAGCCCGTCTCGGACCACCTGCTCTCAGAACCGGTCATCGTGGCGCGCATGGCGGAAGCCGCGCTGGGGGAGGAGCACCCCGTGGACTGGCGGGCCATGGCCGAGGACTATGACGTCATCCGCGATCACATCTCGCGCGTCATCCCGGGGTTCGAGGACTTCAACGCCCGGGTCCGGAACAAGAGCGGTTTCGTGCTGCCCAATCCTCCGCGCGACACCCGCAGCTTCGCCACGGACATCGGGCGCGGACGGTTCACCGTCAGCCCGCTGGAGTACCTCGAGGCGCCGGCCGGTCATCTGGTCCTGCAGACGCTGCGCAGCCACGACCAGTACAACACCACCTTTTACGGCCTCGATGACCGCTACCGGGGCATCTCCGACGGTCGCCGCGTGATCCTGATCCACCCGGAGGACCTTCAGGAGCACGGCTTCCAGGACCGCGAACTGGTGGATGTGGTGAGCGTCTTCGCCGGTACCGAGCGGCGGGCGGACAAGTTCCGCCTGGTCGCCTATCCCACGGCGAAGGGCTGCGCGGCCGCCTACTTCCCGGAGGCCAACGCCCTGGTCCACAAGGAGAATGTGGCGCGCGAATCCAACACCCCCGGCTTCAAGGCGATGTTCGTGCGCTTCGAAGCGCATCGCGAAGGCTGAGCAGGGACGGTACGACGACGGCGGCCGGCGAGCGTCACACGCTCGCCGGCCGTCGTCGTCGTCAGGGCGTCCAGGCCGGGGTCAGAGGACCTTGCGGATCTCCGTCTCGAAGTCCGTGACGTGGGCCAGCGCGAGCTCCGCGGCGCGGTCGCCGTCGCCGCGGACGATCGCCTCCAGCAGCTCCGCATGCTCGCTCACGTGGGAGGAGAAGCCGGGCAGCCGCTCGATCACCAGGCACCAGATCCGGGTGGAGAGGTTGTCGTAGCGGATGAGGACGTCCTCCAGGTGGGGGTTGCCCGCTGCGCGGTAGATCATCCGGTGCACCTCCATGTCCAGGCGCATGAGATCCCGCTGCCCGTCCCCGGAATCACCGAGGGAGCGCAGCTGCTCGATCATCTCCATCATGCCGAGGCGTAGTGTGGCAGTGGCGTTCTCCGCGGCTCGTCGGGCCGCCACTGGCTCCAGGACCAGGCGGATGTCCCAGATCGCCGCGAGCTCGGTGATGTCCACGCTGGTGGCGAAGGTGCCGCGACGAGGGTAGGAGACCAGCAGGTGGTCCGTCTCCAGGCGTTTGAGAGCCTCTCGCACCGGCGTGCGGCCCATGCCGAGCTCGGCTGCGAGCTGGCCGTCGTTGAGGGGCTCGCCCGGTCGGATGTCCAGCATGACCAGCCGGTCCTTGATCTGCTCATAGGCCTGGTCGGCGAGCGACCGCCCGGGGGCGGGTGCATGCACTGTCATGTCAGAACTCCTTCCATTGTTGAAGACTGTTGACATCTTCTCAGACTCTCGTGATACTCATCATAGCGAACTGATATATCAGTTAGATACTAGAACTTTGAGGAGAACGAATGACCGAGGTGCTGACCCGCTCGCTGGCGGAGACCGATCCCGATGTCAAGGCCGCCATCGACCGTGAACTCCTGCGCCAGCAAGGCACGCTGGAGATGATCGCCTCGGAGAACTTCGCACCGCTTGCGGTGATGGAGGCCCAGGGGTCCGTTCTCACCAACAAGTACGCTGAAGGGTACCCCGGGAAGCGCTACTACGGTGGCTGCGAGCATGTCGATGTCATCGAGCAGCTGGCTATCGACCGTGTCAAGGCCCTCTTCGGTGCCGAGGCGGCCAACGTCCAGCCGCACTCCGGCGCCCAGGCCAACGCCGCCGCGATGTTCGCCCTCCTGGAGACGGGGGACACCATCCTGGGCCTGTCCCTGGCCCACGGCGGCCACCTGACTCACGGGATGAAGATCAACTTCTCCGGCAAGCTCTACAACGTGGTCCCGTACGAGGTGAACCGGGAGAGCCTCCTGATCGACATGGCCGAGGTGGAGCGCCTGGCCCTGGAGCACCGTCCCAAGCTGATCGTGGCCGGCTGGTCCGCCTACTCCCGTCAGCTGGACTTCGCCGAGTTCCGCCGCATCGCCGACCTGGTGGGCGCCTACCTCATGGTGGACATGGCCCACTTCGCCGGCCTCGTGGCCGCGGGCCTGCACCCGAACCCGGTGCCGTACGCCGACGTCGTCACCACCACCACGCACAAGACCCTGGGCGGTCCCCGCGGCGGCGTCATCCTGAGCAAGGAATCCCTGGCCAAGAAGATCAACTCCGCCGTCTTCCCGGGCCAGCAGGGCGGCCCCCTGGAGCACGTGGTGGCCGCCAAGGCCGTCGCCTTCAAGCTCGCCTCCGAGCCCGCATTCCGCGACCGCCAGACCCGCACCCTCGAGGGTGCGCAGATCATCGCCAGCCGCCTCCTCGCCGCCGACGTCGCGGAGGCCGGTGTCTCGGTGGTCAACGGTGGCACCGATGTGCACCTGGTCCTGGTGGACCTGCGGAACTCCGAGCTGGACGGCCAGCAGGGCGAGGACCGCCTGCACCGTATCGGCATCACGGTCAACCGCAATGCCGTGCCGTTCGACCCGCGCCCGCCGATGGTCTCCTCCGGCCTGCGCATCGGCACCCCGGCCCTCTCCGCGCGTGGCTTCGGCGCCGCCGAGTTCACCGAGGTAGCCGATATCATCGCCTCCGCCCTGAAGCCGGACTTCAGCGAGGAGCTCGCCGACGAGCTCAGCGCCCGCGTTCGAGTCCTGGCGGACAAGCACCCCCTGTACCCGAACCTGAACGCCGAGAACGGAGCGCTCTGATGGCGGATCTGCTGCCTGAACACCCGGACTTCCTGTGGCGGAACCCGGACCCGAAGCCCTCCTACGACGCGATCATCGTCGGCGGCGGCGGGCACGGTCTGGCCACCGCCTACTACCTGGCCAAGCACCACGGGATGACGAACATCGCCATCCTGGAACGCGGCTGGCTCGCGGGCGGCAATATGGCCCGCAACACCACGATCATCCGCTCGAACTACCTCTGGGATGAGTCGGCGGCCATCTACGAGCACTCCCTCCGCCTTTGGGAGGCCCTGCCTGACGAACTGGAGTACGACTTCCTGTTCAGCCAGCGCGGCGTCATGAACCTGGCCCACACCCTGCAGGACGTGCGCGAATCGGTCCGCCGTGTCGGCGCGAACAAGCTCAACGGCGTGGACGCCGAGTGGCTGGACGCGGATCAGGTCAAGGAACTCTGCCCGATCATCAACACGAGCGAGGACATCCGGTACCCGGTCCTGGGCGCCACCTACCAGCCCCGTGCCGGCATCGCCAAGCACGACCACGTCGCCTGGGCCTTCGCCCGCAAGGCCGACGAGCTGGGCGTGGACATCATCCAGAACTGCGAGGTCACCGGCTTCCTCAAGGACGGCAACCGTGTGGTGGGCGTCCAGACCAATCGCGGCACCATCCACGCCGGCAAGGTGGCGCTGTGCGCCGCCGGCCACTCCTCGGTCCTGGCCAAGATGGCCGGCTTCGATCTGCCGATCCAGTCCCACCCGCTCCAGGCACTCGTCTCCGAGCTGCACGAGATCGTCCACCCCACCGTGGTCATGTCCAACCATGTCCACGTCTACGTCTCACAGGCCCACAAGGGCGAACTCGTGATGGGCGCCGGCATCGACTCGTACAACGGCTACGGCCAGCGCGGCGGCTTCCACGTCATCGAGGAGCAGATGGCCGCCGCCGTCGAGCTCTTCCCGGTCTTCTCCCGCGCCCACCTGCTGCGCACCTGGGGCGGCATCGTGGACGTCACGCTGGACGCCTCGCCGATCGTCGGCAAGTCGCCCGTGGAGAACCTCTACGTCAACTGCGGCTGGGGAACCGGCGGATTCAAGGGGACTCCGGGCGCCGGCTGGACCATGGCCCACACGATCGCCACGGACGAACCGCACGCACTCAACGCCCCGTTCGCCCTGGAGCGTTTCGAGACGGGCGCCCTCATCGACGAGCACGGCGCCGCAGCCGTCGCCCACTGACCCCACGAAAGGAGCCGAGCCATGCTGCTCATCACCTGCCCCAACTGCGGGCCGCGCGACGAGACCGAGTTCCATTACGGGGGCCAGGCGCACGTCCCGTACCCCGAGGACCCCCACGCCCTGAGCGATGCCGAATGGTCCCGGTACCTGTTCTACCGGGAGAACCCCAAGGGCCTGTTCGCCGAGCGCTGGGTGCACAACGGCGGCTGCCGCAAGTGGTTCAACGCCATCCGCGACACCGTGAGCTACGAATTCAAGACCATCTACACGGGGGAGTCCCCCCTCGAAGCCGGTGCGAAAGGAGACTCCCAGTGAGCCCCGCCGAGTCCGCCCAGCCGTTCCGCCTCTCCGCGGACCAGGCACCCCACGCCCGCATCAGCCGTGAGAACACCGTCCGCTTCACCGTTGACGGCACCGAGTACACCGGTCACCCCGGGGACACCGTCGCCTCCGCGCTGATCGCCAATGGCGTGGTGGAAGCCGCGCCGTCCCTGTACCTCTCCCGGCCCCGCGGAATCCTGGCCGCTGGCGTGGAGGAGCCCAACGCCCTGCTCAAGGTCAAGGACCGTGGCGCCGGCGGCGTGGACGAGTCCATGCTCCCGGCCACCCTGGTGGAGCTGACCGACGGCCTGGACGCCGAGTACCTCTCCGGCCTCGGCAAGCTGGACCCCCGCAAGGACGAGGCGTACTACGACAAGAAGCACGTCCACACGGATGTCCTGGTCATCGGCGCCGGCCCCGCCGGTCTCTCCGCCGCACGCCAGGCCGCCGCCACGGGCGCCCGGGTCATCCTGATCGACGACCAGCCGGAGCTGGGCGGTTCGCTGCTGTCGACTCCCGGCGAGACGGTCGACGGCGTCCCCGCGCTCGAGTGGATCGCCTCGGCCGCCGCGGAACTCGCCGCCGCCGAAGAAGTCACCGTGCTGACCCGCACCAACGCCTTCGGCTCCTACGACGCGAACTACGTGATCGCCCTGGAGTCCCGGACCGATCACCTCGGCACCGAGCGCGCCCGCGAACTCAACGCGCAGGGCATCTCCCGTCAGCGCCTCTGGCACATCCGTGCCGGCCAGGTGGTCCTCGCCACCGGCGCCCATGAGCGCCCTCTGGTGTTCGCGGACAACGACCGCCCCGGCATCATGCTGGCCTCCGCCGTGCGCAGCTACCTCAACCGCTACGGCGTGGTGCCCGGCAGCCGTGCCGTGGTGTTCACCACCAACGACTCGGCCTACGACACCGTCCGTGACCTCGCGGCCGCCGGCGTGCCGGTGCCCGCCGTCGTCGACGCCCGGGCTGAGAAGAGCGACGCCGCCCTGGCCGCCGAGGCCGCGGGCGTGCGGGTCATCGCCGGTGCGGCCGTGTGCGGCACCGAAGCGTCCGGCACGAACGGCCGGGTGAGCGCCGTCGTCGTCCGCGCACTCGACGCCGACGGCGCCCTGAGCGGCGACGCCGAGCGGATCGACGCCGATCTGCTGGCCGTCTCCGGCGGCTGGAGCCCCGTGGTCCACCTGTTCAGCCAACGCCAGGGCAAGCTGCGCTGGGATGAGGAGCTGGCCGGGTTCGTCCCGGCGAGCACCGTGAACGCCCAGCAGATCGTGGGTGCCGCCCGCGGCTCGTACGCTCTGGCGGACTGCGCCTCCGAGGGTGCCCGCGCCGGCGCCGTCGCGGCCTTCAACGCCGGCTTCGTGACCGAGGCGGGAGCCCACGCCTCCGCCCTGTCCAGCCACGCACCGGTCGCCTCCGCGCCGACCCGCCAGCTCTGGCTGGTCCCCGGCGCCGAGGGCGGCCCCGCGGAGTGGAAGACCCACTTCGTGGACCTGCAGCGTGACCAGAGCGTCGCCGACGTGCTGCGCGCCACCGGAGCCGGTATGCGCTCTGTGGAGCACATCAAGCGCTACACTTCCATCTCCACCGCCAACGACCAGGGCAAGACCTCCGGCGTCAACGCCATCGGTGTGATCGCCGCGGCGCTGAAGAACGCCCAGGGCGATGTTCCGGAGAACCTCGGCTCGATCGGCACCACCACCTTCCGCGCCCCGTACGCCCCCGTGGCGTTCGCCGCGATGGCGGGCCGCAAGCGCGGAGATCTCTTCGACCCCGATCGCGTCACGTCCATCCACCCGTGGCATGTGGCCCACGGCGCCGAGTTCGAGCTGGTGGGCCAGTGGCTGCGCCCCTGGTACTTCCCGCAGCCGGGCGAGTCGATGGACGACGCCGTGCTCCGGGAGTGCCGCGCGGTCCGCGAGTCCGTGGGCATCATGGACGCCACCACGCTCGGCAAGATCGAGATCTGGGGCGCCGACGCCGGCGAGTTCCTCAACCGCATCTACACCAACGCCTTCAAGAAGCTCGCCCCGGGCATGGGCCGCTACGGCGTCATGTGCGGGCCGGACGGCATGATGTTCGACGACGGTGTGACGCTCCGCCTGGACGAGGACCGCTACTTCATGACCACCACCACCGGCGGGGCCGCCAAGGTCCTGGACTGGCTGGAGGAGTGGCACCAGACGGAATGGCCCGGCCTGGACGTGAACTTCACCTCCGTCACCGAGCAGGTCACCACGGTGGCCGTCGTGGGCCCCAAGTCCCGCGCCGTCATCTCCAAGATGGCCCCGGAGCTGGACGTGGACAACGACGCGTTCCCGTTCATGGCCTGGCGGGAGACCACCCTGGCCTCCGGCATCCCGGCCCGCGTCTGCCGCATCTCCTTCTCGGGTGAGCTGGCGTTCGAGATCAACGTGGCCACCTGGTATGGCCTGCAGGTCTGGGAGGACGTCGCGGAGGCCGGCGCCGAGTTCGGCATCACCCCGTACGGCACCGAGACCATGCACGTGCTGCGCGCCGAGAAGGGCTACCCGATCGTCGGGCAGGACACGGACGGCACGGTGACCCCGCAGGACGCCGGCATGGAGTGGATCGTCTCCAAGGCGAAGGACTTCGTGGGCAAGCGCTCCTACTCCCGGATCGACACCGCGCGCACGGACCGTAAGCACATGGTGTCGCTGCTCCCCGTGGACCCGTCCTTCCGCCTCCCGGAAGGCACCCAGCTGGTGGAGCACGGCATCTCGCTCAACCCGGCCTACGGCCCGGTTCCGATGCTCGGCCACGTGACCTCGAGCTACCACTCGGCGGCCCTGGGGCGGTCCTTCGCCCTGGCGCTGATCAAGAACGGCCGGAACCGGATCGGTGAAAAGCTCACCGCCGTCGCGGGCGACCGGCTCGTGGACGTCCTGGTCGGTGAAACCGTCCTCTTTGACCCTGAAGGGAACCGTAGAGATGGCATTGAAGGGAAGCGCCGTGATGGCTGAGACGATCTCTGAAGAAACCCTGTCCCTCGCCGCGAGCCTGCGGCGCAGCCCGGCCGCCCGGCTCGCGAAGGCCTTCGCCGTCGCCGGTACCGAGGGCGAGCGGGGCGTCAGGCTGCGGGAGATCCCGTTCCTGACCCAGCTGGGGATCCGCGCTACGCCGGGCACGCCCGCGGCGGCGGCCGTGGAGGCGGCCCTGGGAGCCCCGCTCCCGGCGATCCACGGAAGCACGACGACGGGCGGCGGCTACAGCGTGCTGTGGATCGGCCCGGATGAGTTCCTGGCTGTGGGCGATGAGGGCTCTGCGGACCTGGACCGCGGCCCGGCGGAGACCGCCCGCGTGGCGGCCACCCTCGGTGAGGCGGGCTCCCGGCTGCCGGGCGCCGTCGTCGACCTCTCGGCGAACCGCACCACGTTCGAACTGAGCGGCCCGGCCGCCCGGCTGGTCCTGGAGAAGGGCGTCTCCTTCGATCTGCACCCGCGGTCCTTCCGCGCCGGTCAGGCGATCGTCACCGTCCTGGACCACGTCCCGGTGCTCGTGTGGAAGACCGAGGAGGAGACATTCCGTGTCCTGCCCCGCGCGTCCTTCGCCGATCACGTGGGCCGCTGGCTGCTGGATGCGATGCGCGAGTTCTCCGCGCCGGAGGTGCACTGAGATGACCGGGCCGGAGTTTGTCCTGACGCTCGACTGCGATTGGTCCACCGGGATCGTCGCCGCGGTTTCCGGGTTCCTCGCGGAACGCGGCTGCGACATCGAGGACATCAAGGAGTACGGTGACCGCCGTGGCGGGCACTTCTACATGCGCCTGCACTTCGAGTCGCGACCGGGCGACTCGGCGGAAGCGCTGTCCGAGGCGTTCGGCCCGGTGGCCGAGCCGTTCGGTATGACCTGGACGCTGCGGCCCGCCGCGGAGAAGACCAAGGTGCTGCTGATGGTTTCCAAGTTCGGGCACTGCCTCAACGATCTGCTCTTCCGCGCACGGATCGGCGAATTGCCGGTGGAGATCGTGGGCGTCGTGTCCAATCACGAGGACCACCGCGGGCTGGTCGAGTGGCACGGCATCCCGTACCACCACATCCCCGTGACCAAGGAGAACAAGCCGGAGGCCGAGGCGGAGCTGCTGTCCGTGGTGGACCGCTACGGCGCCGAGCTGGTGGTCCTGGCCCGCTACATGCAGGTGCTCTCCGACGCCCTGGCCACCCGGATGGCCGGACGGGTGATCAACATCCACCACTCCTTCCTGCCGTCGTTCAAGGGCGCCAAGCCGTACCACCAGGCCTGGGAGCGTGGAGTCAAGACGGTGGGCGCCACGGCGCACTACGTCAACGCCGAGCTGGACGAGGGCCCGATCATCGCCCAGCAGGTCATCGACGTGGACCACACGCACTCGCCGGAGGACCTGGTGGCCGTGGGCCGCGACGCCGAGTGCAAGGCGCTGTCCAATGCGGTGCGCTGGCACTGCGAGGGCCGCGTGGTGCTCAACGGGAACAGGACCGTGGTCCTGCGGTGACTAAGCTCATGGAGGTGAGCAGCAATCCCGCCGGAACCGGCAGCACGTCTTCGCACCTCCGTATGGTCGCCAGCGATATCGATGGCACCATCATGGGTCCGGGCGGGGTCATCTCCGCCCGGACCCGGGCCGCATTCCGTCAGACGCGCGACGCCGGCCTGGAGGTGGTGTTCGTGACGGGCCGGCCGATCCGCTGGCTCGGCCCGCTCGCCGATCAGCTCGACCACGCCGGCACGGTCATCTGCTCCAACGGGGCGGTGGTATGGGACATGAGCTCGGAACGGGTCATCAGCTCCGAGGCGTTCCGGCTCGAGGAGGCGCTTCACCTCCAGGACGTGATCCGGGCTCTGCACCCGGAGGCGGGGTTCTCCAGCGAGCTGGTGACGGGCCCTCACCGCGAGGCCGAGTTCATCCGGCTCCATCCCGGGCTTCCGGTGGAGGACCAGGTGGTCGGACCGCTGTCCTCGACGCTGGGACCGGATGCCGCCGTCGTCAAGCTGCTCGCCATCTCACCGGTGCTCAGCGCCGAAGAGTTCCACGCGCTCGTGGCCCCCGCGGTGAAGGGCCTGGCACACGTCACCTACTCGGACGTCAACCGGCTGGCACTGCTGGAGCTGGCCGTCCCGGGCATCACCAAGGCCCGGACGCTGGAGAACCATGCAGCCTCCTTGGGGATCGGCCCGTCCGACGTCATCGCCTTCGGCGACATGCCCAACGACGTCCAGATGCTCTCCTGGGCGGGGGAGGGCTACGCCATGACCGGGGGGCACCCCGAAGCGCTCGCGGCCGCCCGCTTCCGGGCACCGGCTTGCCAGGACGACGGCGTCGCCCAGGTCCTTGAGGGAATCCTCGCGGGCTAGGCCCCGCCGTTCCGGCCCGCGCATTCCCGGGGCTGCTTTCCATGACAGTGCATCCGTTCCGCGGAGAACTGTCGACTTTCTGATATATCAGTCATATACTTGAAGGGATCGCTCACGCATGACCATCTTGACGAGGAGTGAAAGCCGCATGCAGAATCTCGCGCACCGGCTCGAGCGTCTGGGCACGGAGACCGCGTTCAGTGTCGCGCAGGCCGCCGCCGCATGGAAGGCGCAGGGCAACACCGTGTTCCCCTTCCATCTGGGCGACATCAACATCCCCACCGCCCCGAACATCATCGAGGCGATGAACCGCGCCATCGCGGACGGGCACACCGGCTACTGCCCCGGCCCCGGCATCCCGCAGCTGCGGGAAGCACTGGCGGAGGACATCGGATCTCGCCGGGGCATCACCTTCGGCCCGGACAATGTGGTGGTCATGACCGGCGGCAAGCCCGTCATCACCAAGTTCCTGCAGGCCGTCATGAATCCGGGGGAGGAGGTGCTCTACCCGAATCCCGGCTTCCCCATCTACGAATCCCAGATCGAGTACCTCGGCGGGACGGCGGTCCCGTACCGCTATGTGCCCACCGAGTCCGGCTTCGCCATCGACCTGGACCAGATCCGGGCCTCGATCACCCCGAACACCACCGCGATCATCTACAACGATCTGCAGAACCCGATCTCCGCGGAGTCCACAGCGGCCGAGCGCGAGGCCGTGGCGAAGCTCGCCATCGAGCACGACCTCTGGGTCCTGTCCGACGAGGCCTACTTCGAGACCCGCTACGAGGGCGTGTCCAGTTCCATCGCGGCGCTGCCCGGCATGGCCGAGCGCACGGTCATCCTGTACACCTTCAGCAAGAAGTTCGCCATGACCGGCTCCCGGCTCGGCTGCGCGGTCGCGCCCCTGCAGATCGCCCAGGTGCTGAGCAAGCTGAACACCAACGACGAATCCTGCACCACCCACTACGTCCAGTGGGCCGGCATCGAGGCTCTCCGCGGCCCTCAGGATTCGGTCCAGAGCATGCTGGACGTGCTCAAGGGCCGTCGTGACGCTGCCTGCGAGCTGGTCAACGCCATCCCGGGATTCCAGGTCGCCGTGCCGCAGTCGACCTTCTACCTGTTCCCCGATGTCACGGAGGCCATGGAGCGCCTGGGTCACAGTGCGGTCGGTGACTTCGCCACCGCCGCGCTGCACAATACCGGTATGTCCTTCTGCACTCGTGAGCACTTCGGCCGGCGGCTGGCCGGCGAAGACCGTCAGTACATCCGCCTGGCCTACTCCGGCATCGAGACCGCGGATATCCGTCTCGGCCTCGGACGCCTGCGCGAGTGGATCGAGTCGGCATGAGCCGGGTCGTCGTCACGGGCAAAGTGCCCGAAGCAGCCCTGGAGAAGCTCCGCGCTGAGCACGAGGTGGACGCCTGGACGGAGTCCACGTCGATCGGCCGTGCGGAGTTGCTGCGCCGTGTGGCCGGCGCCGACGCGGTGGTGAGCCTGCTCACCGAACGCATCGACGACGAACTCCTCGCCGCGGCAGGCCCGCAGCTGAAGGTCGTGGCCAACGTCGCCGTCGGCTATGACAATGTGGACGTCCCCGCCTGCACGGCACGCGGCGTCGTCGCCACGAACACGCCCGGCGTCCTGACGGAAGCGACGGCGGACATCGCCTTCGGCCTCATCCTCATGGCCACACGCCGCCTCGGCGAGGGCGAGCGGCTCCTCCGCGCCAAGGAACCGTGGAAGTGGGGCATGTTCTTCCTGCTGGGCAGCAGCCTGCAGGGGAAGACCTTGGGGATCATCGGCATGGGCGGCATCGGCCAGGCGACGGCGCGCCGCGCCAAGGCCTTCGGGATGGACGTCGTCTACCAGTCGCGCAGTGAGATCGATCCGGCGATCGCCACCGAACTGGGCGCACGGCGCGTGGAACTCGACGAGCTGCTGGCCGTGTCGGACGTCGTCTCGGTCCACTGCCCGTACGGCCCCTCCACCCACCATCTCATCGGTGCGGAGCAGCTCGAGGCCATGAAGAGCACCGCGTACCTGGTGAACACGGCACGTGGGCCGATCGTGGATGAGGAGGCTCTTGCCACGGCCTTGCGCTCGGGTGTCATCGCCGGTGCCGGCCTGGACGTGTTCGAAAAGGAACCCGAGGTCAACTCGGGGCTCCTGACCCTGGAGAACGTGGTGATCGTCCCGCACCTGGGCTCCGCCACGGTGGAGACCCGCACCGCCATGGCCGTCCTGGCCGCGGAGAACGCGCTCGCTGTCCTGCGCGGCGACGAGGCGGTCACGCCGATCCGCTAGGCGCCCGGAAGACTGAAAAGGCCCTGTGGCCACGGAGATCCGTCTCCGTGGCCACAGGGCCTTCGTCGTGCCAGGGCCTGCCGCCTCAGCCGTGCTGGGGCTGTGACCTACCTCCCGTGGCCAGCCGCATCAGCTCGGATCCGAGATCGATGCCCAGCTCGGTGCCGCCTGCACTGCCGAATTCGTGCTGATAATTCTGCCAGGACTCCTCCTTGATCTTGTGGGAGAAGCCGCTTTCCATCAGCAGGAGCAGTTCCATGGCGGCCCTCTCGATCCGGGTGCCGAGGGACTTGGAGTTCCAGTCCTCGCTGGCGGCGAACACCGAGGTCGGAACGGTCAGGGTGCGCAGGCAGGCGAACAGGGACCGCATCTCGCCGTCGACCACCAGGGCGTGCCGGGAGGTGCCCGCGGTGGCCGCCAGGACCACCGGCTTGCCGATCAACAGGTCGTTGTCCAGCACGTGGAAGAACGAGCTGAACAGCCCGCTCGGCGCCGCCTTGTAGACGGGGGCGCTGGCGATGACGCCGTCGGCGGAGCCGAGGAGCTCGATCGCCCGCGTGAGCTTCGGCCCCATGAGCTGGGAGACGAGCGCGTTGGAGATCTCCGTGGTGAGCTGCCTCAGATCGATGGTGCTGATCAGCACCTTCTCCTCCCGGCTCTCGGCGAGCCGTGCGACCTTCTCCGAGATCCGGTCCGCCAGCATCCTGGTCGACGACGGGTCGCTGGTTCCTCCGCTGACCACCACGAGGTGGTACGGCCCGGACTCGTGCGGCCCGGCGTTCATTGCAGCCTGCGTGTTCATCGCTGTGCTCTCTCGGTTCTCTGCGGGTTCTTCAGGTTCTCTCCGGCGGCGGATGTCAGACCAGGTCGGGGTAGTTCGCCGAGCCCTCGCTGTCCTGATACGGGGAGCCGCCCGTGACGTTGTCGCCGCGGTTGGCGTTCGGGCGCGGCTGGCGGGCCGGCTTGTCGCCGTACTTGGCCTTGAGCAGCGACTCGTGAGTGGGTGCGTCGGCCGACTCGGGGTCCTTGCGGGCGGCCAGTTCCTTGCGCAGGGCAGGGATGACTTCCTCGCCCAGCAGGTCCAGCTGGTTCAGGACGGTCTTGAGAGGAAGGCCGGCGTGATCCATCAGGAACATCTGACGCTGGTAGTCGCCGAAGGTGTCGTGGAAGGTCAGGGTCTTCTCGATCATCTCCTGCGGGCTGCCCACGGTCAGCGGGGTCTGGGAACTGAAGTCCTCCAGCGACGGGCCGTGGCCATAGACGGGCGCGACGTCGAAGTAGGGACGGAACTCCTTGTAGGCGTCTTGCGACTTCTTGGCGATGTAGGCCTGGCCGCCCACGCCCACGATCGCCTGCTTCTTGGTGCCGTGGCCGTAGTGTTCAAAGCGCTCGCGGTAGAACTCGATCATGCGCTTGGAGTGTTCGGTGGGCCAGAAGATGTGGTTGGCGAAGAAGCCGTTGCCGTAGAAGGCGGCCTGCTCGGCGATCTCCGGGGTGCGGATGGAACCGTGCCACACGAACGGGGGGACGTCATCCAGCGGGCGCGGGGTGGACGTGAAGCCCTGCAGGGCGGAGCGGAAGCTGCCTTCCCAGTCGACGACGTCCTCGCGCCACAGGCGGTGCAGGAGGTTGTAGTTCTCCAGGGCCATGGGCAGGGACTTGCGGATGTCGGCGCCGAACCACGGGTAGACGGGCCCGGTGTTGCCGCGGCCCACCATGAGGTCCATGCGGCCCTTGGCCACGTGCTGGAGCATCGCGTACTCCTCGGCCAGGCGGACGGGATCGTTGGTGGTGATCAGCGTGGTGGCCGTGGAGACGATGAGCTTCTTGGTGGTCGCGGCGATCGCGGACAGCAGGGTGGTGGGAGAGGAGGAGAAGAACGGAGGGTTGTGGTGCTCGCCGATCGCGAACACGTCCATGCCCACTTCCTCGGTCTTCTGCGCGATCTTGATGATCGCATCGATCCGCTCGGCTTCACTAGGCGTCTCTCCCGAGACCGGGTCGCGAGTGATGTCGCTGACTGAGAAAACTCCGAACTGCATCATGACTCCTGTTCATCCCGCCACCGGCGGCCAATTAAATGCGTTTGCATCTAGTTGAAGAGCTTAGCGCATGGATCTATTCCCCGCATCCGGGTGTGAGGTGGGGAACACCCCGGCCCTTTCCTCCGCTCGTCGGGCGTTCCGCCTAGGCTGGAAGGAGCCCCATCGGGCTCAATACGGCAACTTTCCACAGAAAGGCAACGTCATGGGATTCATCGGTTGGATCGTGCTCGGATTGATCGCCGGAGCCATCGCGAAGGCGATCATGCCCGGGCGGCAAGGAGGAGGCTGGCTCTCCACCCTTCTCCTGGGTGTGGTGGGAGCCCTGATGGGCGGTTGGATCGGATCCGCCGTCTTCCACGTGGGCCTGAGCAGCTTCTGGTCGCTTTCCACGTGGATTCTCGCGATCGTGGGATCACTGCTGGTGCTCTTCCTCTGGGGTCTTGTCAGTAGGAAGCGCGGCTGACGCGGAACAGAGCGGAGGACCCGCCCCGGTGGGGCGGGTCCTCCGCTCTGAAGGCGCCGATTACGGCTTTACCGGTACGAACACCCGCGGCTGGCCCGCCCATTCCGGGGAGAGGTCCTCGATCGTCTCGTTGATCATCTTGGCCGAGGCGCGGCGGGCCGCCGTCGCCTTCCCGTCCAGGATCGCCCGCGCCACGTCCAGATGCCACTGCAGCGCCTCCTCCTTCGGGTGCGCCGGCATGAGCCCGTGTGTGGTGCGTCCCGCGAGAGTCTCGGCCACCTGCCCGATCAGGGTCGCGAACATCTCGTTCCCGGAGCCGGAGAGGACCAGGGCGTGGAAGCGTGTGTCGAGTTCCAGGAAGCGTTCCATCTTGCCCTGCCGTCCCACCCGGACCATCTCCTCGGCCACTTGCAGCAGCTCGCGGCGCATGGGGAACGGGGCGTTCTGCGCGGCCAGCTCACTGGCCACGGGCTCGACGGCGGAGCGCAGCTCCGCCAGTGCGCGCAGCTGGGCGCCCCGCGCGTCGCTGTCCATCCGCCAGCGGATGATGTTCGCGTCGAAAGGGTTCCACGCCTGAGGCGGCAGTACCCGGATCCCCACGCGCTTGATGCTCTCCACCATGCCGATGGACTGCAGGACGCGCACGGCCTCGCGCACCACGGAGCGGGACACCTTGAGTTCCGCCTCCAGGCTCTCGGCGAGCATGACATGCCCGGCGGGGAGGTCACCAGTGACGATGCGGCGTCCCAGGATCTCCAATGCCTGGTGGTGGAGGCTGGGCTGGCGGCTCGTCATCGTTGTCGGGATCCTTGTGCTGAAGTGGTCAAATGACAGTGCATCAAGCCTAGTATGTGAGGAGCCGCTTGGCCCTCTGTGACGGGCGGTCCTTCTCCGGGGTCCCGCCCCGGACCCGTCGGTCCACGGCGAAACATTCGTCACCTTGGCGGCGCCTCTTCCCTCGCAACCGCTGGGCCAGTAGGGTGGAACAGAGCCCATAAAATCAGATTACTAGCATTGACTTGGAGTGTAGATGCCTGCACATATCGGTGTCACCGGTCTCGCCGTCATGGGGGCCAACCTGGCCCGCAACCTCGCCCGCAACGGATTCACCGTCGCTCTGCACAACCGCTCCGTGGAGAAGACGGATGCTCTGCTGGCCGCTCACGGCGACGAGGGCGACTTCATCCGGACGGAGTCGCTGCAGGAGCTCGTGGACTCCCTCGAGAAGCCGCGCCGGGTGCTCATCATGGTCAAGGCCGGCGCTCCCGTGGACGCCGTCGTGGACCAGCTCGTCCCGCTGCTGGACGAAGGCGACATCGTGATCGATGCTGGCAACTCCCACTACTCGGACACCCGCCGCCGCGAGGCCGCCCTGGCCGGGAAGGGACTGCACTTCGTGGGCGTCGGTGTCTCCGGCGGTGAGGAGGGCGCGCTCAACGGCCCGTCCATCATGCCCGGCGGCTCCAAGGAGTCCTACGACGCCCTGGGCCCGCTGCTGGAGAAGATTTCGGCCCACGTCGACGGCCAGCCGTGCTGCGCCTGGATCGGCACCGACGGCGCCGGTCACTTCGTGAAGATGGTCCACAACGGCATCGAGTACGCGGACATGCAGGTCATTGGTGAGGCCTACGACCTCCTCCGCAGCGGTGCGGGGATCGAACCGGCCGAGCAGGCCGAGATCTTCCAGGAGTGGAACAAGGGCGAGCTGTCCTCCTTCCTCATCGAGATCTCGGCAGAGGTCCTCGGCCACGTGGATGCCAAGACCGGCAAGCCGTTCGTGGACGTCGTGGTGGACTCCGCCGGGCAGAAGGGCACCGGCCGCTGGACGGTCCAGTCCGCACTGGACCTCGGCTCCCCGGTCTCCGGCATCGCCGAATCCGTCTTCGCTCGCGGCATCTCCTCCCAGCGCGCCCAGCGTGCCATCGCGCAGGAGACCCTGGCCGGTCACGAGGCCGGGGTGGCCCTTCCGGAGAACTTCGTGGAGGACGTCCGTCAGGCCCTCTACGCCTCCAAGCTGGTCAGCTACGCCCAGGGCCTGGACATGCTCACCAGCGCCGCCAAGGAGTACGGCTGGGATCTGAAGCTGGATGAGATCGCCTCCCTGTGGCGCGCCGGCTGCATCATCCGCGCCGAACTGCTCAAGGACATCATGGCCGCCTACAAGGGCGATGCGAAGCCGGAGAACCTCCTGTTCGCCCCGGCGTTCGTTCAGTCCGTCGGTGCGGCCGTGCCGGCCTGGCGCCGCGTGGTCGCCACCGCCGTGCAGCTCGGCATCCCGGTGCCGGTGTTCTCCTCCTCGCTCGCCTACTACGACGGCCTGCGCCGCAAGCGCCTGCCTGCCGCTCTGATCCAGGGCCAGCGTGACCTCTTCGGGGCCCACACCTATGGCCGCGTGGACGAGGAAGGCACCTTCCACACGCAGTGGAGCGGCGACCGCAGCGAGGTCAACGCGGTGGACACCCACTGACGCATCCGCAATGACGACGGCGCCCCTCACCGGAAGGTGAGGGGCGCCGTCGTCGTTCAGCGGGCTCAGCCCTTCCGGGAGTCCGAACGCGGGCGCGTGAGCATGAACGTCTCGAACTCCTCGAGGCCGCAGCCCAGGCCGGTCACGTTGTAGTAGGTGACCTTCATGGTGGTGTCGCCGCCCTTCACGCCCGGGTCCACCTCGAACGAGCCGAAACCGTATGCGTGGGCGGTGTCGCGCACGGAGGACCAGTCGGTGTTGGCGTCCTGCACGTAGATGGGGGCGCGTTTGCCGTTGGCGCCCGGCGCCTGCACGCCCACGATCACCCGGCACTGCGGCGGGTTGTAGAACAGGCTGTTGGACGGGATGGACGTGCCGCCGCCGCCCAGGATCATGTGGACCGTGCCCTTGGTCGTATCCACCACCGAGGCGTTCGTGTCCGCGGTCACCGGCGTGAGCGTCTGGTTCTTCACTTGGCCCCGGATGGGGTGTGAACGCTCGTAGTGGTGCTCGTGGCCGCACACCACCAGGTCCACGCCGTACGTGTCGAACAGGGGCACGAACTCCTGCCGGATGCCCAGGTCCGCGCCGTTGAAGTTGTTGGCGGTGCTGATGACCACCTGGTGCATGCAGACCACGATCCAGTCGATGTCCTCGCTGGAACGGGCGTCCTTCAGCTCAGCTTCCAGCCAGGCCTTCTGGGCGCCGTCGGAGTAGCCGCGGACGTAGTGGTCGCCGCCGTCCTGGTAGGCGACGTCGTCGTTCGCGAGGGAGATCACGCGGACGGCTCCCACGGTGAAGCTGTACCAGAGACCGCGGGTCGTCTCGTTCTGGCCGGCGGCCGCCGGGACCTGGAAGTACGTCTGGTACGCCGCGTAGCCGATGGGGCCGTTGCCGAGCTCGTTCTCGTGGTTGCCCGCCGAAGGCATCCACGGGCGGTTGCGTGCGCTGCGGGAGTTGTTGGTCCAGAAGTCCCACCAGGTGCGGATGCGGTCGGTGGCCAGATTGGCGTAGCAGAGGTCGCCGTTGAACAGGTGGAACATCGGCTGGACGCGTTCCACGCCTCCGGTGGTGTCACCGGCGGCCGGAGCGCCCAGATTGTCGTTCTCCCAGATCTCCTTGATGCCGCTCATGCCGGTCTTTCGGCCAAGGGTGGGAGTGCCCTGGTCGCCGAAGCTCGTGAAGGTCACGCGGGCCCGGCCACGTGGACCTGTGGTGAAGGTGCCGAACTCGGGAGTGGCTCCGGCGTGGACCGCGGCGTACAGATAGCCGGTCTCCGCATTCAGCCCGCCCAGCGGCGCATGGTGGGTGTACACGGTGCGGCCGCTCTTGGCGTCCACGTAGCTCTTGGTGTGCGCGGGGAACACGCCGGTGAAGTTGCCGTGGCCGTCGCCCAAGAGAACCCGGGCCTCGGTGACGGGCTGAAGGGTGTGCCAGGAGACCACCATGTCGCGGGAGGCGTCCCGGCCGAACTGCAGGTGGAGCCCGTCCACCGGAGGGACGGCGGCCGGGTCCGTTGCCGAGAGCGAACCGGGGAGGTCCTTGGCGCTGCCTGGAGCGGCGTTCGCCGCCTGGGCGGGGGATGTAAGGGCTGTGCCGCTCACGATGGCCGCCAGGCCGGCTCCGATGAGAAGCCGGCGGCGGGTCACGGGGGAGTTCTCTGGGGAGCTGTTCATGCGGCCAGAGTCCCAGGCCCGGGTCTCGTGCCGGTCACGGCCCGGTGAATCCGCCGGGCACGGGAGGGAAACTCTCGGTGCCCGGCGCCACCGGCGTCAGATGTAGTAGTACTCCGCGGGGTCCACGGCGGGCTTGGTCTCCACCACGGCCACGCGGGGCCGCCACGTGGCGGGAATGCCGGTGACGATCGAGTTCGGTGGGGTGTCCTTGACGACGACGGCGTTGGCACCCACCGCGGAGTCGTCGCCGATCGTGATGGGGCCGAGGACCTTGGCGCCGGCGCCGATGGTCACGCGGTCACCGATGGTGGGGTGGCGCTTGACCTTCGCCAGGGAGCGGCCACCGAGGGTGACCCCGTGGTAGATCATCACGTCCTCGCCGATCTCCGCGGTCTCACCGATCACCACGCCCATGCCGTGGTCGATGAAGAAGCGCCGGCCGATCGTCGCGCCGGGATGGATCTCGATGCCGGTCAGAAGCCGGCCCAACTGGGACAGGGCACGGGCCGGGAACCGCAGGGACGGGTTCTGCCACATGCGGTGGGTCAGCCGGTGGATCCAGATGGCGTGCAGGCCGGAGTACACGAAGAAGTTCTCCGCGGAGCCACGGGCCGCCGGATCGTGGGAGCGGGCGTTCTCGAGGTCTTCTTTCAACCGGGTGTAGAAGCTCACGCTGTCCTTCTGGTCTGCGTACACGAGGGAAGCGTACGTGATCGGATGCTGTTGGGATAACGGTGCCGGCGGGCGGGGAATTCCCCGCAGAATGCGACTGCCCGGCGCCGGCCCCGAAGGGTCTGCGCCGGGCAGTCACCGGGGCCGTATCAGCCGCGGATGTCGTCGAAGAGGACGGTGGAGATGTAGCGCTCGCCGAAGTCGGGGACCACGGCCACGATCAGCTTGCCCTTGTTCTCCGGACGCTTGGCCAGCTCCAGAGCGCCCCATACGGCAGCACCGGACGAGATGCCGCCCAGGATGCCCTCCTGGGCGCCCAGGGCACGGGCGGTGGCCACCGAGTCCTCGAGGGTGGCGTCCAGGACCTCGTCGTAGACGGAGGTGTCCAGGACCTCGGGGACGAAGTTGGCGCCCAGGCCCTGGATCTTGTGCGGGCCGGCGGCGCCGCCGTTGAGAATCGGGGAGTCCTTGGGCTCCACGGCCACGACCTGGACGGACGGCTTGCGCTCCTTGAGTACCTGGCCCACGCCGGTCACGGTGCCACCGGTGCCGACGCCGCCCACGAAGATGTCCACCGCGCCGTCGGTGTCGGCCCAGATCTCCTCCGCCGTGGTGGTGCGGTGGATCTCCGGGTTGGCCGGGTTGGCGAACTGCTGGGCCCAGATGGCGTTCTCCGTGTTGGCCACGATCTCCTGGGCCTTCTCCACGGCGCCGCGCATGCCCTCGGATCCCGGGGTCAGGACGATCTCGGCGCCATAGGCACGCAGCATGACACGGCGTTCGGTGGACATGGTCTCCGGCATGGTCAGGATGACCTTGTAGCCACGGGCCGCGCCGACCAGGGCCAGGGCGATGCCGGTGTTGCCGGAGGTGCCCTCCACGATGGTGCCACCGGGCTTCAGCGCGCCCGCCTTCTCGGCCGCGTCGATGATGGCCACGCCGATGCGGTCCTTGACGCTGTTGGCCGGGTTGTAGAACTCCAGCTTCACGGCGACCGTGGCCTCCAGGCCCTCGGTCAGACGGTTCAGCCGGACCAGAGGGGTCCGGCCGATGAGCTGGGTGACGTCGTCGTAGATACGTGCCATGTGAACTGTTTGCCTATCTCCAAGCCGAATGGTTAAAACACAGCGTAATGAGCGCCCGGCGGAACGTCAGGATCTGAGCCATGCAGAGTAATATTTCCGGGCCTTGGCGAGCTTCGGATTGATGATCACCTGGCAGTAGCCCTGGTAGGAGTTGTTCGCGTAGTAGTCCTGGTGGATCGCCTCGGCTTCGTAGAAGCGGCTGGCCCGGGTCACCTCGGTGACGATGGGGGCGTCCCAGAGCTGCTGATTCCGCTCGATGGCGTCCTTGAACAGCATGGCCTCCTCCTCGTCCCGGTAGAACATCGCCGAACGGTACTGGGTGCCGACGTCGTACCCCTGGCGGTTCAGCGTGGTGGGGTCATGGAGGGCGAAGAACATGTCCAGGATGACCTCGGCCGGGATCTCCGACTCGTCGAAGGTGACCTCCACCGCCTCGGCGTGACCGGTGGTCCCGGAGCACACCTCGTAGTAGCCGGGGTCCGGGGTATGACCGCCCGTGTAGCCGGAAATGACTGACGTGACGCCGCGCGTCTGCTGGTACACCGCGTCGAGGCACCAGAAACAGCCGCCGGCCAGAAGAAAAGTTCTCACAGCATGCTCAATGATCCGGCCGGGGGAATTGTTCCCGCACCGGGCGCCGCCGCGTCATGGGAACCGGTGCCCTCCGCCCCGTGCGGTAGAACAGTGGGTATGGAGAACGAGACGCAGGGTCGCGGACCCGTCCCGGAGGACCCGCACGGGGAGCACACCGTCGATGCGGTGCCCGGCCGGCAGGCCCAGGACGACGACGGCGCATCGGTCGCCGGTGAGGAGCCGGCGTCGTCTCCCACGCTGGGTGACGTACTGCTGGCCGCCGAGGAGCTCTGGCCGGAGTCCCTCTCGGAGGAGTGGGACAAGGTGGGACTCGTGACCGGCCGCCTGGAGCAGCCGGTCCGGCGTGTCCGCTTCGCGGTGGATCCGACGCTGGAGGTCATCCAGGAGGCGGTGGAGCTCGGGGTGGACCTGCTGATCACGCACCATCCGCTGCTGCTGCGCGGAGTGAGCTCGGTGGCGGCCACCACGGCCAAGGGCCGTGCCATCCATCTCCTCATCGAACACGGCATCGCGCTGCTGACGGTGCACACCAACGGCGACTCCGCCGTGGGAGGCGTCTCCGACGTGATCGCGGACGCTCTGGAACTGGGGGAGCGCGAGCCGCTGACCGCGTCCCGCAACGGTCTGCCGGAGGAGGGCATCGGCCGCGTCGGCCTGCTGCCGGAGGTGGTGACGCTGTCTGATCTGGCTGCCAGGCTGTGCGGATTCCTTCCCGTGGTGGCCGGGGGAGTGCGCGTGGCCGGTGAGCGTGACGCACTGGTGCGCCGGGTGGCGATCTGCGGCGGTGCGGGCGACTCGCTGTTCGACGACGTCCGCGCTCGCCAGGCCGACGTCTACATCACCGCCGATCTGCGGCACCACCCGGCGTCGGAGGCCCGGGAGACGGCGCTCGGCGGACGGCCCTACCTCATCGACGTGTCCCACTTCGCCAGCGAATGGCTCTGGCTGCCCGCCGCCGCGCAGGCCCTGGACAATGTCCTGGAGGACCAGGGCTTCGAAGTGGAGATCGGCGTGAGCTCGGTGAACACGGATCCCTGGGACTTCATCCTTACGCCCCATGGTGACCGGACCGCGTAGCGGATACGCTCTAAGCACTGCGGAACCGCAGCAAACCCACGGGAGGTGTGCATGGCCAAGTCGCCGGTGGCGGAACAGTTCAAGCTCCTGGAGCTCCAGGCGTTCGACAGCAGGCTGAAGGCGCTCGCCACACGGCTGAAGCAGCTGGAGCAGGACCCCCGGCTGCCGCCTCTCACGGCCGGGGTCACCGAGGCCCGCGTGGCCGTCACGGAGGCCGCATTCGCGCGGGATGAGGTCAGGAAGTCGCTGACCGGTCTGGAGGACGAGGTGGCGGGCCTGGACGCGCGGATCGAGCGGGACAATGTGCGGCTCAACGCGGGCGGGCTGTCGAAGGACCTGGTGGCTCTCCAGAAGGACATCGAAGGCCTGGAGCGGCTCAAGGGCTCCAAAGAGGACACCGAGCTGGAACTCATGGAGCAGCTCGAAGAGGCCGAGACTCTGCTGACCGAGCGTCAGGAGACCCTGGCCGGTGCCGAGTCGGCGCTGGCCGAGGTGCAGGCCGAGCTCGGTGCTCTGGCCGCGGAGGCCGCGCAGGAACGGGCCGGCGTCGCCGGGGAGCGTGATGGATTCGCCGCGACCATCGAACCCGGCCTCGTGGCGCTGTACCAGAAGACGCTGGAGCGCCGCGGAGTCGGCGCGGCCCGGCTGTTCCACGGGCACAGTGAAGGCTCCGGCATGGACCTCAGCCCGGGCGACCTCGCCGAGGTCCGGGCCGCGGCCGAGGACGATGTGGTCTACTGCCCGGATTCCGGGGTGATCCTGGTCCGCAGCCCCGAATGGAACTGAGCCCCGTCCGGGGTTCCGCGGGCTATTCGTCCAGCACGATGTTGAGGGCGTGGGCCTTCCGGGCCGTGCCTTCCACGAGTTCCGTCCGGTAGCGCTCCGAGGCGGCCTTCAGCAGCTCCTGCGGTGTGCCGGGGGCCTTGCCGCGGCGTGTGAGCAGATGCCGGGCCAGTTCGCCGCGGGTGTGCTTGGCGAAGTGGCTGACCACGGTGCGTTTTCCGTCCCGCTCACGGAACACATTGACCGCCACGGTCTGAGTGGCCGGCGGCGTCCAGGCCGTGGCGTAGCCGCTGGACCGGCAGTCCACCAGAAGACGGCCCTCCGCCGTCTGTGCGAGCGCCTCGTTCAGCCGTGGCTTCCAGAACGTCGCCAGGCGCCCTGGCCCGTCCAGCGCGGTGCCGATGGACAAGCGGTAGGCGGGCACGGCGTCGTCGAACCGCAGGGCGCCCCAGAGCGCCGAGATGATGACGACGGCGTCGTCGGCCTTGCGCTTCTGCGCCGCCGTGAGGCTCGCGTATCCGAGCGCGTCGTAGAGGACGCCCGAGTAGACGCTGTGTGCGGGCGCGGCGGATTCGTGCCGCAGGCGCGTGTTGCGCGCCACCTCCTCATGCAGTGAGGCGCCGACACCGAGCAGCGCCAGGGCGTCCTCATGTGCACTCACGGTCCCCAGGGCCTCCAGCACCTCCGCGCGGGCCTCGTTGAGGGAGGGGAAGCTCAGATTCGCGAAGTCGACCGGAGCGCCGGAGGACGCGGCGGTCTTGCCTTCGGACGGGGGGAGGAGGATCAGCACCGTTCGATGGTAGCGAATCCGGACGGCGCTGCCTTGCGGCTAGAATGGACGGCGGACGGGCTGGCCGGGCGATCGCGTTGACGTAAGTCACCGAGGAAAGTCCGGGCTCCGCACAGCAGGGTGGTGGGTAACGCCCACTCGGGGTGACCCGCAGGCCAGTGCCACAGAGAACAGACCGCCCCGTGCGTGCACGGGGTAAGGGTGAAACGGTGGTGTAAGAGACCACCAGCTCCCCGGGTGACCGGGGAGGCTAGGTAAACCCCACCTGGAGCAAGGCCAGACAGGATGTGTTCGAGGGCTGCTCGCCCGAGCATCCGGGTAGGCCGCTTGAGGCCACTGGCAACAGTGGTCCTAGATGGATGATCGCCACTCCGCGCCGGGCAACGGGCGCGGATGACAGAACCCGGCTCACAGGCCAGCCCGTCCCTCCGACACCCCACGCATATGTGACTGACGTCACCGGACCGCCCCGGCCGCCATGGGCCCGGGGGCGATAGACTTGAGGGGAACGCCGATGTTCACCCGCCGGGCACGCGTTCGCCTAGGCGGTTTTTTTCTGCCTGAGACACCCCCGGTGGCGAGCTGCGCCCGACGACGCGCGCAGGTATACGAAAGGTTCCTTGAGTGAGTCAGAACTCCGAGTCCTTTGAGCAGTGGATGAGCCGTGAGGCCAAGGCCGAGGCGATGATCCCGATCATCGGCCGTCTGTACCGCGACAACAACGTGGTCACCAGCATCCATGGACGCAGCCTCATCAACAAGTCCACCATGCAGATCCTGAAGGCGCACCGCTTCGCGCGCCGTATCAGCCAGAACGAGCTGACCCTTGAGGACACCCTTCCGCTGCTGGAGACCCTGGACAGCCTCGAGCTCGGTGCCGCCGCAATCGATCTGGCGCTGCTGAGCGAGAAGTTCCAGGCCGAAGGCGCCGGCCGCACTCTGGAGGAGTTCCTGCGCGCCGAGCTGGCCGCCGTGGTCGGTGGTAAGGGCGCGGACAGCCGCACCAGCCAGGACGTGGTCCTGTACGGCTTCGGCCGCATCGGCCGTCTGCTGGCCCGCATCCTCGTGGAGAAGCACGGCGGCGGCCAGGGCCTGCGCCTGCGTGCCATCGTGGTCCGCAAGGGCGGCGACAAGGACCTCTCCAAGCGTGCCAGCCTGCTGCGCCGCGACTCCGTCCACGGCCCCTTCGAGGGCACCATCCAGGTGGACGAGGAAGCCCAGACCATCACCGTCAACGGTGTCCGCATCCAGGTGATCTACTCGGACAGCCCGTCCACCATCGACTACACGTCCTACGGCATCGACAACGCCCTGATCGTGGACAACACGGGCCGCTGGCGTGACGCCGAGGGCCTCTCCCAGCACCTGCAGAGCAAGGGTGCCGCCCGTGTGCTGCTCACCGCTCCGGGCAAGGGCGAGCTGAAGAACGTGGTCCACGGCATCAACCACGGTGTGATCGCCGATGAGGACACCATCGTGTCCGCCGCCAGCTGCACCACCAACGCCATCACCCCGGTCCTGAAGGCCATCAACGACAAGTACGGCGTGATCCACGGCCACGTCGAGACGGTCCACTCCTTCACCAACGACCAGAACCTGATCGACAACTTCCACAAGGGCGACCGTCGCGGCCGCTCCGCGGCGCTGAACATGGTTCTGACCGAGACGGGTGCCGCCAAGGCCGTCGCCAAGGCTCTCCCGGAGCTGGCCGGCAAGCTGACCGGCAACGCCATCCGCGTCCCCACCCCGGACGTGTCCATGGCCATCCTGAACCTCAACCTGGAGAAGGAAGCCACCAAGGACGAGGTCAACGAGTACCTGCGTGAGCTCTCGCTGCACTCGGCCCTGCGCAAGCAGATCGACTACATCGACTCGCCTGAGGTGGTCTCCACCGACTTCGTCGGCTCCCGCCGCACCGGGATCGTGGACGGCCTGGCCACGATCGCCACCGGCACCAATCTGGTGCTCTACGTCTGGTACGACAACGAGTTCGGCTACAGCTGCCAGGTGGTCCGCGTCATGGAGGAGATGGCGGGCGTGAACCCGCCGGCCTTCCCTGCCGCAGAGGTCCGCGTGGCCGAGAGCGCCAGCGCCTGAGCATAGCCTGAGAGGCCACGCCCCGCCGGGGCGTGGCCTCTCGCTTTTAAGGACCGGCGGGAGCACGATATGGGCATGGAACACGAAACAACTCTGGAACACGCACTGGACATCGCCACCGCCAACAGCAAGGAGGGCCATCGCCTCCTGGACCAGGCCAAGGACATGCTGGAGCACGGAGACGCCACCCCGGAGCGGGTGGCCCAGCTTCAGGAACTCTCCGACGCCGCAGACGCCGATCTGATCCGGGTCCGGAAGGAGCAGTGAGCGTCCTCAGACGCCCGGCGTGAGTTTGTCCACATCGCGGCACGCGCCAGGGAACGCTGCGGGAGGCGTCTCCTAAGCTGAACCGGAATCATCACCGGAAGAGCTGAGGAGGCGCCTCTCATGCGTCTGAGCAGGGTTTCATGAACCGGTCGTGGGTCTCATGAGTCAGACATGGGTGCAGTACAGACAACGACGGCGACGCTCGCGGATCGCCGCGGCCGCGCTGTCCTTTCTCACGGCGGCCCTGGTGGCGCTGCTCGGATGGTTCTTCCTCCGGGGGCAGTTCGGTCTTCCGGGCTCCGGCCAGGGGCCCAGCCAGGCCCGCGTGTACGACCCGGCCTGGATGAAACCCGTCCGTGCGCCGAGGGCTGTCCCCGCGGAAGGTGCCCTGGCACTTCTGGAGTCCCTTCCGGTGGCGCCGAAGGACGTGGCGGACCACTATCAGCGGACGGCGTTCGGCCAGGCATGGGCCGATGAGGACAGGAACGGCTGTGACACGCGCAACGACGTCCTCCGCCGGGACCTTGACGCCGTCACCTTCACCTCCGGCTCAGAGCGATCGCTCTGCCGGGTCGCCACCGGCGAACTCTGGGACCCGTACACCGGCAAGCGCATCGCATTCCGGCGGGGTGAGCGCAGCAGCCAGAATGTGCAGATCGATCACGTGGTGGCGCTCGGCGAGGCGTGGAAGAGCGGAGCAGCTAGGCTCAGCCCCGGCCTGCGGCAGACCCTCGCCAATGACCCTTTGAATCTCCTGGCCGTGGACGGTCCCGCCAATCAGCAGAAGAGCGCCCAGGATGCCTCCACCTGGCTGCCGGCGAACCGGGTGTTCCGGTGCCACTACGTGGCTCGCCAGATCTCCGTGAAGTACAGCTACGGGCTCAGCGTCGGACCCGAGGAGAAGGCGGCCATGCGCAGGGTGCTGGGCGGCTGCCCGGAACAGCAGAGCATTTCCGGGAGCTGACGCCGTGACCGCTGCGCGGGGCTCAGAGGACAGGAAGTGTCAGGTGACCGTGTCCCAGGCCCCATTCGCCGCCGTCGTCGAGGTGTTCCAGGACGGCACGTTGCAGCGAGCTGTCCCGGGGGAGCAGCTCCAGTCCGTCCAGGCCCCGCTTCCGGAACGTGAAGTACACGGCGTCCGTCGGTGAGGAACTCGTCCGCTCCAGGGTGAACCGCCGGGCGAAGCGCGCCATATTGCTTTCCGGCAGGCGGCGGGACAGCTCGGGGTCCAGGAGCCAGGAGATGCATTCGGCGCTGCGGACCGGCTTGCCGGGGAAGTGCCGGCCGAAGAAGGCGACGGCCTCCTCGAAGCTCGCGTCCACTGCCGCGGGGGAGAGCCCGCCGCCCTCGGGGATGTGAACAGACAGGATCCACTCGTCCGGTGCGGCCCAGCCCTCGTCCTCGTGGTGGGGGAGCAGATGGAACTGGAGCCGGCCCAGCTGGAACAGATTGCCGGCGTAGTGCAGGGACAGCCAGCCGAAGGTCTCAAGACCGAAACGGCCGAGCACCCGCCGGGTGATGTCCACGTTCCGGCCGAGGTCGGCCAGGGTGGCGGCCGAGATCTCCGCGGGGATGCCCAGGCCGTCCCAGTAGGCCAGGAGCTCCGGGGTGAAACGGAGGTACGCCTCCAGCCAGACGAACTCGTCCAGGCTGCCGGAGGGGGCGTAGCCGCCCGGGAACGCGCCCAGGCGGCCTCGCAGGACAGCCATGGCGTCCAGGACCTGCTCCCCGGCATCGCGGTCGAGCAGGGCGAGCGTTTCGTCCCGGTCCGTGTCCCGGATGTCCGTCAGACGGAGGATCTCGGAGGAGTCCACCTGCTCAGTCCTCCGTGTCGTGGCCGAAGGGGTCAGGGTCCACACCGGGCATCCAGGTCAGCCCCGGCACGCCCCATCCGTTGCGCTTGACCTGGCGCATGGCCTTCTTGGAGTACCGGTCGATCAGGCGGTTGACGTAGAGCAAGCCGTCCAGGTGGTCGTACTCGTGCTGCATCACACGGGCGAACCAGCCGGTGGCCTCGAAGGACAACGGTGCACCGAAGCCGTCGAAGCCTTCCACCCGGACCCAGTCGGCACGCTGCAGAGGATAGTGCTCACCCGGGAAGGAGAGGCAGCCCTCCACGTGCTCGTCCGGATCGGGGGCCGCGCCGGAGACCTTGGAGAGGGTCAGCCGGGGATTGACCAGGGCGCCGGTGGGCGGGACCCCGTCCTCATTGGCGTACTTGTAGATGAAGATGCGCTTGCCCACACCGATCTGAGGGGCGGCCAGGCCCACGCCGTTGGCCGCGTCATTGGTGTCGAACATGTCCTGGATGAGGGCCAGCAGCTCTTCGTCGAAGACGGTGACTTCCTCAGCCCGGTGGTGCAGCACCGGCTCTCCCCAGATGGTCACAGGACGGACTGCCATGGTTGGTTCCCCTCTTGACGGAGCGTGCAGTGATACAGCTAAGGCCGTATCGGAAACCGATACGGCCTTAGCCCCGGGACCAGGTCCCTGCTTGGGGTGAGTAACGGGGGTCGAACCCGCGACCTTCTGGACCACAACCAGACGCTCTGCCAACTGAGCTATACCCACCAAGCGCCATTCAGGACGGGTTTCCCGCGTCCTCTGGAAAGGCAACGTTGAATAGCTTAGCGGATCCGGACGGTCCTTTGCGCCACTTTGGCCACTTTCGCCGAAAAATCTTTGCCGCTGTGGCGCAGATTACATCGGCCTCGTCGCCTGGGCCGCCGTGGCCGCGCTCTCCGGGGCCGCGGTGATGGACGCGGCGACCTCGCGGGCCGTGGCCGTGTCCGGCCCTGGGGCCGGGACGAAGACGGCCTGACGGTAGTAGCGGAGCTCGTCGATGGAGTCGCGGATGTCGCCCAGGGCCCGGTGTCCGCCGTGCTTGGCCGGAGCCTGGAAGTAGGCCCGGGTGAACCAGCGGCGGGACAGTTCCTTGATGGTGCTCACATCGATGACCCGGTAGTGCAGGTGGTTCACCAGCTCCGGCATGTCACGGAGCAGGAACATCTTGTCCGTTCCCACGGAATTCCCGCCCAGCGGGGCGGCGCCGGCTCCCGGGACCCATTCCTTGATGTACGCCAGGACTCTCGCCTGAGCCTCCTCCATGGTCACGCCGTGGGGGAGTTCGTCCAGCAGCTTGGAATCGGTGTGCATCTGGCGGACGAAGTCGTTCATCTGTGCCAGCGCCTCATCGGACGGCTTGATGACCACGTCCACGCCGTCGCCCAGGATGTTCAGTTCGGAGTCGGTGACCAGGGCGGCGACTTCGATCAGGGCGTCGTTCTCCAGGTCCAGGCCCGTCATCTCGCAGTCGATCCAGACAATTCGCTCTTGTGTTTTTGCCACGCGCCAAGACTACCGGTCGGCGCGACGGAACCGGGGCAGTCATCTGCCGGGTCAAGCGGGTTCCCGACCGGGCGCTGATAAAATGACCACGCAAAAGTGGGCCCGGGCGAATCTCCCAGTGGCGCCGCTGGCAGCGGGCTGTGGGCGACGGAACGGACGGATGGGTGACTTCGATGACGGATGGACCGGATACGCGGGACGGTACCGCGACCGTGGCATCCCCCCTGGAACGGCTTCGCTGGCTGAGGGAGCCGTGGTCCGGACGTGCCTGGCCCGCCATCGTGGAAGGCGCCATCGGCTCGCTCCTCGTCTTCGCGGGATCCATCGGCATGGGATGGATCGCCCCGGCGTCCCCCATGCTGCGCCATCCCCTGGTCATCTTCCTGCGCACCGAGGGACAGGGCCTGACAGCCTCCACCCTGGCGCTGAGCGTCGGCGCCATGATCCTCATCCGCTCCTGGATCAGGCTGGGGCAGCGCCTCGGCGGCTGGCAGGAGGGGTCGCTCCGGACGGTGGTCTGGGCCATCGGGCTCTGGGCGCTGCCGTTGTTCTTCGCGGTGCCCATCTTCTCCCGGGACGTTTACGCCTACACGGGCCAGGGAAGGCTTGTGGCAGAAGGCCTGGACCCCTACTCGCAGGGCATCTCCTCGCTGAGCAACTGGTTCTCACTGGGCGCCGACCAGGCCTGGGCGGAGAACCGCACGCCGTACGGGCCGTACTTCCTGTGGCTCGCCCGCGCCGTCGTCGGCATCACGGGCGCCCAGCCCGACTACTCCGTGCTGCTCTTCCGCGTGGTGGCGCTCATCGGCGTCGGGCTCTGCGTGGTCTATGTGCCCAAGCTGCCGGCCCGGCACGGCATCAACCCGGGCCGGGCGCTCTGGCTTTCCGTGGCCAACCCGCTTTTCCTCATCAGCTTCGTGGCCAGCGCGCACAACGACGTGCTCATGATCGGCCTGGCTGTCGCCGCCTTCTACTTCGCCTCGGTGGGGAGGCACAAGACGGCGCTTCTTCTCATCACGGCGTCGATCGGCGTGAAGATCATCACCGTGGTCTTCCTGCCGTTCCTGGGCCTCATGTGGGCGGGGAAGGGTGCGAGCTGGCCCCGGAGGATCGTCTTCTGGGCACTGGCCGGTGCCGGCTCCTTTGCGATCCTGGCGGTCAGTGGCATCCCGTACGGGCTCGGGTTCGGCTGGCTCTTCGCCCTCACCGATCCGACGCCGGGGTACACCGGCTACGCGCCCTCCGGCTTCCTGGGGCAGCAGCTGGAGATGTTCTGCAACGCCTTCGGTCTGCCCGGTGGCGATATCGCCACGGGCTTTCGGAGTGTGCTCAAGCTGGGTTCCATGGCGCTGGCGGCGCTGCTGATCCTGCGCGGACGGCACGAATACCTGGTCCGCAGGGCCGGTCTGGCGATGGCCGCGATCGTGCTGCTCTCACCGATCATCCAGCCCTGGTACATCTTCTGGTTCGTCCCGCTCCTGGCGGCCACCGGCATCCGCAACGACTGGCAGGTGAAGTCGTTCTACGTGGTGGTCACGTTCTTCGTGGTCTTCGGTGCGCAGGACCAGCTGTCCGTGTACTCCTTCGTGCAGCTGGGTGTGCCGGTCTCCACCATCGCGTTCGCCGTGGCACTGGCCATGACCGCCTACCTGGCCTTCCTGGACGTCCACACGCGCAAGGCCCTGTTCGGGTCGCGGAGGTCCGTGGAGCACTGGGGCGTCATCTAGGCGCTCAGGGACGCCTGCGAGCGGAGAAGGAAAGGGACGGCGCCAGGCGGCGCCGTCCCTTTCCTTCGGTGAGCTGAGCCTCAGCCGGCGGGAACCGGGGCGTCGGCGGCCCGGGAGGCCGCCGAGCGGCCCAGGTCCAGGGTCCGCCTGACCGACCAGACCAGCAGGACCACCAGCAGGACGTTCCGCAGGGTGAGGACGCCGGCCATGATGGGGTTCGCATGGATGAGCGGCGTGTAGAAGAGCGGGTAGATCACGAAGGTGGTCATGGCGATCACCATGAGCAGCGCCCCGGGGACCTTCCAGCGCTCCCAGTCGTGGTTCAGGCCGGCGATGACCACGGGGGCCAGCCACACCATGAACTGCGGGGAACCCACCTTGTTGAACACGATGAACGCCGCGGTCATCAGCAGAGCGCCTTCCAGGAAAAGCTCTTCGCGCTCGGCGCCCTTGCGCAGCGCCCAGAGCAGGAGTCCGGCGCCGGCCAGGACCACGAGCAGGAACAGCGGCTGCATGAGCCAGGCCGCCACGGGGGCGCCCGGGCCGTAGACCTCCGAGGAGTTGATGGCCACGTTGTCGGCGATGCGGGAGCCGGCGATGCCGAAGACGCTCAGCCATACCCACGGGGTGGAGAACGTCGCCTCAAGCTGCATGCCACGCTCACCCTGCTGGGTCAGGAAGTCGGCGAGGTGGGACAGATTGCCCGTGGCCCAGGTCCCGATCACCACGGCCGCCGTCACGGCGATCCCCGTGGCCAGGACCTTCAGCCGGTCCCGGCTCGCGATCAGGACCGGGGCGATCACGGCGGCGGGCCATACCTTCATCCAGGTGGCCACGCTCAGGAGCGCGGTGGCCACCACGGGGCGCCGCGCCGCGGCCAGAAGGCCCACCAGCACCAGCGGCGCCACCACGCCCTCCACCCGGGCGAAGCTGAGGTAGCCGATGAACACCAGGAAGAACATCCACCACCAGGCCGGGGCCACTCCGCTGCGCTTCCGCGGTCCGGAGGTGAGAACCGCCAGGGCCCAGGCGTTGAGAGCTGTGATGATCAGGAACCAGCCGAGCAGATACAGCGGCGCCCCGAGCAGATTCGCCAGGCGGATGGGCAACTGGGCGAGCGCCGGGTAGACCCAGGGCGTGATCGGGACCATGCCGGGCCTGTCCGGGACCACGCCGGTGGCCCACTGGCGGTACTGTTCGGTGTCGCTGAAGGTCTGCCCGCTGAGGAAGAAGGACGCCATCCAGCCCAGGAAGTACAGGTGCACGACGGCGAAGCCCCACCAGACGCTGCCACGGGTACCGAACCAGGTGAGCAGGGGAGTGGGCAGAAGACGGTCGCGCAGGGCGGTGAGCCGGTCCAGCATGGTGCCCCGGCTCATGCGGCGGAGAGCGCCGAGGCGGACGCCTTGGCCTCCCGGCCCAGGGCGTAGAGGCGGTGCACGGAGATGACCAGGAGGCCCACCAGCAGCAAATTGCGCACCGTCAGGACGAGCGCCATCCAGGGGTTGTCATGGCTCAGGGCGTCGTAGAACAGCGGGTAGATCAGGAAGGTGGTCACGGCGATCAGGATCAGCATGACGGCCGGGGCGCGCCAGGCCTTGAAATCGTGCATCAGGCCCAGAGCCACGGCGGGAGCCAGCCACACCATGAACTGCGGGGATCCGACCTTGTTGAACACGATGAACGCGACCGTCAGGGCCAAGGTGCCGGCCAGGAGGAGTTCGGTACGGTCGATGCCGCCGCGCAGCTTGCCCTGATGCAGTGCCCAGAAGACCAAGGCCGCGACCACTGCGGCAGCCAGCAGCAGGAGCGGCTGCATCAGCGTGGACATGACGGTGGTGCCGGGGCCGTCCACCTGCATCGAGTTGATGTCCGTGTTCATGTACATGTGCGAATCGCCCACGTGCAGCACTGAGAGCCACAGCCAGGGCGTGGTGAACGTGGCCTCGAGCTGCATGCCACGGTCGCCCTGCTGGGTGAGGAAGTTCATCAGCTTGGGCAGGACCCCCAGCAGCGCCGCGCACACGCCCACGACGGCGGTCACGGCCACGCCGCCCAGGACCACCTTGACACGGTCCTTCACCACGGTGAAGAGTGCCAGGATCACAGCGGCCGGCCAGACCTTCATCCACGTGGCCACGGCCAGGATCGCCGAGGCGACGAACGGCCGGCGCACGCCGTACAGGAGCGCGATGAGGACGATCGGTGCGGTGAAGCCGTCCACCCGGGCGAAGCCGAGCCAGCCCATCAGGAAGATGAAGCAGAGCCACCACCACGCCGCGGTCATCGACTCCCGCTTGCGGCCCCAAGCGGTGAGCATGCCGAGAGCCACGCCATTGAGCACGGTGATCATGAGGACCCACATGAAGAAGAACAGCGCCGGCCCGAACACGTAGGCGATCGCCATGGGCGGCAGGGCCAGGATCGGGTACACCCACGGACTGGGCCCGCTGATGAGCTGCTCGTTGAAGCCTGCGGCCACCCAGCCGCGGTAGATGAACGTGTCGCTGAACGCCTCGTTACGGGTGGCCAGGATCAGGGCGAACACCAGGAACACCCCGTGGAGGACGGCGAATCCGGTCCACAGACCGGCCCGGCTGCAGAGCCACTCCTGGACGCGGCGCGGGATGATCCGGTTCCGGAGATCCGTGAGGGAGGAGAAGAAGGCGTCGGAGAAAATGGGAATGTCCTTGTCTGCCAGCGATCAGGTCCAGGCCGTGCACGAAGGGGCCGTCGACTGGGCGTGTGCGGTACTGCGGGAAAGTGCCCAGACGGTACATTTTATCTCAGCAGCCTCTTCCCAGCGGATCCGCAGTTTGCCCGGATACCGTCGGCCGGGGTGTCCAGGGGACGCCACAGCCGATAGCGGAAGCCTGGGCCGCACCACATCCGGGCCCAGGCAGTGGAAGGAACTGGTCAGTCAACATGAGCGCGCCGAAACCGGCAACCACCGGCGTAGAGGTGGCGTTGCGCCAGGGCCTGGTGGGCTCCCTGATGGCGACGGTGGGCTCCATAGGGATCGGCTGGCTGGCCGGCAGCAGTTTCCTGATCCGTACCTGGCCGTTCATCGTGGCCCGGACCACGCTCCCCGCTGTGATCGTCTGCACCGTGCTGGTGTGCGCCGGCATCGTCCTGCTCCTGCGGGCGTGGCTCCGCCTGGGGCAGAGGATCGGACAGTGGACCCCGGAGGCCCGCCCCGTGCTGAAGAAGGCACTCTGGTACTGGGTGACCCCGCTGGTGTTCGCGGTGCCCCTGTTCAGCCGGGACATGTACGCCTACATCGGTCAGGGCCGGCTCATGCTGGAAGGCCTGGACCCGTACACCAACGGCATCTCCTCCCTCAGCAACTATTTCAACCTCGGTCCGGACACCCTCTGGACGGAGGCGCCCACCCCGTACGGGCCGCTTTGGCTGTGGATCGAGTTCGGGGCCGTGGCCATCAGCGGCGGCGCCCCGGAGCCCGCGCTCCTGATCTTCCGGCTGTTCGGGGTGCTCGGGGTCCTCATGCTGTTCCGTTACGTCCCCAGGATCACGGCCCTGGTGGGCGTGAACTCCGAGCGCGCGCTGTGGCTGGTGGTGCTGAATCCGGTCCTGCTGATCAACTTCGTGGCGAGCGGGCACAATGACGCCCTCATGATGGGGCTGGTGACCGCCGGGCTCTACTATGCGGCGACCCGGCGGGGCATCCGCGGCGTGGTCCTGGTGACCGCCTCGATCGCGGTGAAGCCGATCACGCTGCTGGCGCTGCCGTTCGCAGGCCTGCTGTGGGCCGGCAGGGCGGCGGGCTGGCCGCGCCGCTTCCTCTACTGGGGCGCGACGGCGGTGCTTTCGCTCGGCCTGCTGGCATTGGTCGGCTACTTGAACGGGCTGGGCTTCGGCTGGCTCGGGGCGCTCTCGCCACCCGGGGAGTCGCTGTGGATCTGGTTCGCCCCGGTGGGCCTCCTGGGGGCGGGTGCCGGTTTCGCGGTGAATCTGTTCGGGGGACACGGCGCGGCCGTGTCGGACGTGGTCTTCACCGCCGGGAAGGTGCTGTCCATGCTGGTGGCGCTCTGGCTGGTGTTCCGCATCCCGAAGAACCCGGAACGCTTCACCCAGGGGATCCTGCGGCATGCGGCCTGGGCGTTCGCCGCCGTCGTGCTGATGGCGTCCGTGATCCAGCCCTGGTACATGGTGTGGCTGCTGGTCTTTTTCGGAGTCACCGGCATCGCGGACGGCCGGCAGCTCCGGCTGGTCTACTACCTGACCGCGTTCTTCGTGCTCATCGCCCTGACGGATCAGCTCAGTGTGTTCGTCTGGATCCCCATCGGGGTGGTTCGTGCGGTCGCGATCGCCGTCGGCGCCGCCCTGGTCCTGCACCTGGTGTACACGGACCGCAAGACCCACCGCCTGTTCCGCGCGCCGCGGTTCTGGAGGCGGAGGCGAGCGGGCTGAAGCCTCAGCCGGTCCGCTCGCCGGTGCGCTCCGCCGTCGTCGTCTCCGGGGCCGGCGGCTTTCGCGAGTCCGGGACCAGCGCCCAGGCGACAGTGGCTGCGGCAAGCAGCGCCGCCGTGATGGCGAACGCCCAGCCGAAGCCCGCGGCGTCCACCACAGCGCCCGCCGCGAGGGGCCCGAGCACGCCGCCCAGATCGCTCACCATCGAGTAGGCGGCCACCACATTGCCGCCGCGGCGCTGGGCCAGGACGTCGGCCAGGACGGCCTGCTGAGCCGGGTTGACCAGGGCGGATCCAGCACCGGCGGCCACCATGAGCAGCAGCGTCATCCACAACGCCGGCGCGGCTGGGATCAGGATGTAGGCCAGAGCGAGGACCGCCAGCCCGGTGATGAGCAACGGCTTGCGGCCCATGCTGTCGCCCCAGCGGCCGGCCGGGAAGATGAGTGCCGCGTTGCCTGCCGCATAGGCCGCCAGCACCCACGCCGCCGTCGCGGGCCCGCCGTGCAGCACGGCCACCACGAAGAGCGGCAGGACGGAGACGCGGACGCCGAAGGACGTCCAGCCGAACGCGAAGACGGACAGGAGCAGGGTGCGGTACTGCGGGACCCGCAGGGCGGTGCGGAACGCGACGGGCGGTGCGGCATCGGGAGACGTGGCGGTCTTCCCGGCGTGCCGGGAACGGCGCAGCGCGACGGCGACGACGGCGGCTGCCGCGAGCAGGGTGAAGAAGTAGAAGACGAACGGCGCGCGCAGCCCGAAGGAGGTCACGATCCCGCCGAACACGGGGCCGAGGAGGCCGCCGAGGAGGAAGCCCGCGGCGTTGAGGCTGGCGACCCTGGCCCGGGCGTCCGGCGGGCTCACCTTGATGAGCAGGGCCGTGGCCGCGATGGTGAACATGGCGGAGCCGATGCCGCCGGCACCGCGCAGGATGACGAACTGGGTGTAGTCGACGGCCAGTGCGGAGGCGCCGGTGGAGAGCGCGACGATCAGGATGCCCGTGATGTAGGTGCGGCGCTCGCCGAATCTCCCGATGACCCAGCCGGCCAGTGGGGCCGAGACCAGCCGCATGAGCGCGAAGGCGCTGACGATCGCGGAGGCGGCGAAGTTGGACACCCCGAATTCGAGGGCGAACTGGGGGATCACCGGGGCGACGACGCCGTAGCCGAGGGCGACGGTGAACCCGCCGGCCACCAGCGCCCAGACTTCGAACGGCAGGCGGGTCTTCCGCGCTTGGGGGGTGTTCAGCACCAGATGATCCTAGTCCCACCCGGTGTGAGGCTCATGCCTCAGGGAACGATGATCAGTTTGCCGCGGGTGTGACCGGATTGGCTGGCGCGGAACGCGTCCGCTACGCCGTCCAGAGGGAACGTCTGTGCGATCTCGACGTGGAGGAGGCCCTTCTCTGCGAGGTCCGCCAGACGAGCGGTCTGTGAGCCGTCGGGGCGGACCCAGAGGTGGTGGCCGCCGTGCTCCGTGACGGTGCCGTCCGCGATGGACGCATGGCTTCCGCCCTCCCGCAGGACAGCCAAGGTGGTCTCCAGCTGCCCTCCCACGAAATCGGCGACGGCGTCGACGGGTCCGCCGGCGAGGTCCATGACGCGGTGTGCAAGGCCTAGACCGTACTGCACTGGTGCGGCCCCGAGAGTCCGCAGGTAATCATGATTGGCCGCGGACGCGGTGCCGATCACGCGGGCTCCGCGGTTCACCGCGATCTGGACCGCCAGGGCACCCACGCCGCCGGCTGCGCCGTGCACCAGGAGGGTCTTCCCGCCCAGCTCGCCGAGTGAGTCGATGGTGCGCAGGGCTGTGCCGCCCGCCAGTGGCAGCCCACCGGCCTGCTCCCAGGACAGGGACGCCGGCTTCCGTGTGACGGCGTGGACCGGAACGGCAACCCGCTCAGCGAAGGTGCCAGCGCCCAGCACGTCCTTGCGGGCGTAGGCCATGACCTCGTCGCCGACGGCGAACTCCGGGGTATCGAAACCGACCCCGACGACGACGCCGGCGACGTCCCAGCCCGGGATCACTGGGAACTGGGCGTCGATGAGCCCGTCCAGGTATCCCGCCATGAGCTTCCAGTCGACGGGGTTGACGCCGGCCGCGCGGACCTCGATGAGGACGGAACCGGGGAAGACCTTCGGCTCAGGCACCTCCCGGACCGTGAGGCCGGAGAGGTCGTGGGAGTAATGGTCGTAGACGGCGGCACGCATGGGGTCTCCTCGCTCGGCGGTCTGATTACTCCGACCCTAACGGAGCGAGGCTGACCCTGCGAGTGAAGAAAGACACCCCCAGCCCGGAGACTGAGGGTGTCGGTGACGTACGGTGACGTCGCAGTGCGCCCCTGGAGGGAATCGAACCCCCGACCGTCGGATTAGAAGGCCGCTGCTCTATCCTCTGAGCTACAGGGGCCTGGACCGGGCGTTGCCCGGCGGCGCAACGAGTCTACCCCGAATCTGTGGACGGCGATCCGTGCTCCCGATCCACATGGACGCGGCTCCCAGCCCGCGAAGTCTCTTCCCGCGCGATTCTGAAGCCAGCGGTTCACCGGAGGAATGCTCCGGCGCTGAGCGGCTTCATCACGGGAGAAGGAGAAGACCATGGCAGACAGCATCACCATCCGGGGATTCGTCGCGGGAGACGTCCGGCCGGGCACCACCAACGGAGGCGTCAACACGGCGAGCTTCCGGATGGGTTCCACTGACCGGCACTATGACCGGGCCACGCAGCAGTGGGTTGACGGCGAGACCAACTGGTTCACGGTCCAGGCCTATCGCCAACTGGCCGGGAACATCGCCGGGAGCCTGAAGAAAGGGCAGCGTGTGGTGGTGATGGGCCGGCTCAAGCTGCGCCAGTGGGAGAACGACGGCAAGACCTACCACTCGGCACAGATCGAAGCGGAGAGCATCGGTCACGACCTGAGCTGGGGCACCGCCAATTATCAGCGGAACTCCAGTGCCCAGGCCCCCGCCCCCGCGGCGGTCCCCGCCCGGGATCCCTCGGATCCGATCGAGGTGGACGGGCAGAGGATCGACCCGCTGACCGGCGAATGCCTGGGCCTGGCGGGGTCCGGTGAGGGCACAGCTGGACGGGGCGAGGAGGCGGGCGCGGGCGAGTCCCCGGAGGGAGCGGAGTCCGGTGCGGGCGAGAGTTCCGAGGAGGACCTCACTGAGGCGGCGTGAGCGGACCTGCGGGCGCGGTCCGGCCGCGTATCACGCGGCCGGACCGGGATGCCGGGCATGGCAGAATAGCGCGTGATGCAGCCACGTACATTCAGCCGGCCCGGTGCCGCACACGCCCTCACCGTGGCCGGGAGAGCCCGTTCCACTCGCAGGCTCCTGGCCGCTGTTCCCCTGGTGGGCCTCGTCGTGGCGCTCGCGGCCTGCTCTGCATCGACAGGCCCTGTGACCGCGCCCGACAGCCCCAGCGCCACCGGAGCAGCCTCAGCCGTAGTGCCGTCCGCAGCGTCCCTGAGCGCCGAGGAGAAGTTCCGCCAGGCTATTCAGACCGCGGTGCAGAAGGGCACCGCAGGCGAGGGGCACCCCTCCGCTGAGGTCGTCCGCGCAGCGATCGCATCCGCCCTCCCGGCCGGCGCCGCGGTGGAAGTGGGACAGTCCGTCACCCCGACCGGCCAGGCCTCTGATTCCCTGGTGGGCGCGGCCGTCGTCGCACCGGGACGCTGCGCTTTCGTCTACCTCCGGGACGGAGTGGTCAGCTCGGCGCTCCTGCCGGCACTGGCCGACGGCAAGTGCTTCGTGGGGGATCAGAGCTGAGCCCGGAGTCCCTTCCTATAGGCCTGCACATCCGGTCCGAATAGGCGAACCGACGCGCCACACACTAGATTTAAGGCCATGGCGGAATTCATTTACACGATGACCAAGGCCCGCAAGGCCGTTGGTGACAAGGTCATTCTCGATGACGTCAGCATGTCGTTCTTCCCCGGTGCCAAGATCGGCGTCGTGGGCCCCAACGGTGCTGGTAAGTCGACCATCCTGAAGATCATGGCGGGTCTGGACACCCCGTCCAACGGTGAGGCCCGGCTGAGCCCCGGCTACTCCGTGGGCATCCTCCTGCAGGAGCCTCCCCTCAATGAGGAGAAGACCGTCCTGGGCAACGTCCAGGAAGGTGTGGCTGAGATCTACTCCAAGGTCCAGCGCTTCAACGAGATCTCCGAAGAGATGGCCAACCCCGACGCCGACTATGACGCGCTGCTCGAGGAGATGGGCAAGCTCCAGGAGGCCATCGACGCCGCCAACGCCTGGGACCTCGACTCCCAGCTGGAGCAGGCCATGGACGCCCTGCGCTGCCCTCCGGGCGACGCCGATGTGACCGTCCTCTCCGGTGGTGAGCGCCGCCGTGTGGCACTCTGCAAGCTCCTGCTGCAGAAGCCGGACCTCCTGCTCCTCGACGAGCCCACCAACCACCTCGACGCTGAGAGCGTGCTCTGGCTCGAGCAGCACCTGAGCAACTACGAAGGCGCAGTCCTGGCTGTCACCCACGACCGCTACTTCCTGGACCACGTCGCCCAGTGGATCTGTGAGGTCGACCGCGGCCGCCTGTATCCGTACGAGGGCAACTACTCCACCTACCTGGAGAAGAAGCGCGCCCGCCTGGAAGTCCAGGGCAAGAAGGACGCCAAGCAGGCCAAGCGTCTGGCGGAGGAACTCGACTGGGTCCGCTCCAACGCCAAGGGCCGCCAGACCAAGTCCAAGGCCCGTCTGGCCCGCTACGAGGAGATGGCCGCGGAAGCCGAGCGCACCCGCAAGCTGGACTTCGAAGAGATCCAGATCCCGCCGGGACCGCGCCTGGGCAGTCTGGTCATCGAGGCCGAGAAGCTGCGTAAGGGCTTCGATGACCGCGTCCTGATCGACGGCCTGACCTTCTCCCTGCCCCGCAACGGCATCGTCGGCGTCATCGGCCCCAACGGTGTCGGCAAGTCCACGCTGTTCAAGACCATCGTGGGCATGGAGCCCCTGGACGGCGGCGATCTGAAGATCGGCGAGACCGTCAAGATCTCCTACGTGGACCAGAGCCGTGGCGGCATCGACCCGGAGAAGACCCTCTTCCAGGTGGTCTCCGACGGCTTGGACTTCATCCAGGTCGGCCAGGTCGAGATGCCGTCCCGCGCCTATGTGGCCGCCTTCGGCTTCAAGGGCCCGGACCAGCAGAAGAAGGCCGGCGTGCTCTCCGGTGGTGAGCGCAACCGCCTCAACCTGGCGCTGACCCTCAAGCAGGGCGGCAACGTGCTGCTCCTCGACGAGCCCACCAACGACCTCGACGTCGAGACCCTGAGCAGCCTGGAGAACGCCCTGCTCGAGTTCCCCGGCTGCGCCGTGGTGGTCAGCCACGACCGCTGGTTCCTGGACCGAGTGGCCACCCACATCCTCGCCTATGAGGGCACCGAGGAGGACCCGGCCAACTGGTACTGGTTCGAGGGTAACTTCGAGTCCTACGAGGCCAACAAGATCGAGCGCCTGGGCGCCGATGCGGCCCGTCCGCACCGCGTGACGCACCGTCGCCTGACCCGCGACTGACACCGCTCGGGTCTGACGGAAAGGGCCGGTGACCGGGGGAATCCCGGTGACCGGCCCTTCGTCATGCCCGGAGGCTCAGAGCTCAGGGATGCGCACCATGCCCTCCTGGGCCACGGAGGCGACCAGCACGCCGTCGCGGCTGTAGATCCGCCCCTGTGCCAGTCCGCGGGAGTTCTGCGCGCTGGGCGAGTCCTGCACATAGAGAAGCCATTCGTCGGCCCGCACCGGACGGTGCCACCACATGGCGTGATCCAGGCTGGCCACGCTCATGCCGGGCCTGGTCCAGGCCAGCGAATGACGGCGGAGAATCGGTTCCAGGAGCGTGTAGTCGCTCGCATAAGCCAGAGCGGCGCGGTGCAGTGCCGGGTCAGCCGGCAGCCGGTCGAAGGTCTTCATCCAGACCGCGTTGGTGCTGCTGACCTGCGGATCCTCCGTGAGATAGAGAGGCCTGTCGATGTGGCGGATGTCGAAGGCCCGTTCATAGGCCCAGTACCGGGCCACCGGGTGGTCGATCCCTCCCAGCAGCTCCGCCGTGGTCGGCAGTGACTCGGGGTCCGGCAGGCCGGTGGGCGCCGGCTCATGGTGGTCCACACCGTCGTCGGGCGTCTGGAAGGACGCGATCATCGAGAGGATGGGCACCCCGCCCTGATACGCGTGGACCCGCCGCGCGGAGAACGAGCGCCCGTCACGGAGCCGCTGCACGCCGAAGGTGATGGGCTCATGGGAGTCCCCGGCCCGAAGGAAGTAACCGTGCATGGAGTGCACCGAACGCTCGGCATCCACGGTGCGTCCGGCCGCCATGAGCGACTGCGCCAGGACCTGGCCTCCGAAGACCCTGCTGCGTGGCTGATCGTGGACCCGGCCCACGAAAATGTCCTCATCAGTGCGGATCCCGTCGAAGTCGTCCAGTTCCAGGAGCTTCAGCAACTCCTCCGTGGCGCGCCGGCCCGACTCCTGGAGGTCGGGCCCTCCGCCGGGCGTGACGGAACCGGGATGCTGCTGCTGGCCACTCATGCAGCTGACTCTACTCAGTGCCGTGAACGGCCATCAAGCGGCGGCACGACGCCGGACAGCCGGCCGGGAAGCCCGCTGAACTGCGGGGATACGGCGGGCGAAGCGGCGATCTGAAAGAATGCCACCCATGAGTGCACGCGAGGGCCTGAGCTTCCCCGTCCAGATCCGCTTCGGCGACATCGACAGCTATGGCCACGTCAACAATGTCGTCTACCTTTCGTACCTCGAAGACGCCCGCGTTCAGCTCATCCACCGCGCCCTCGGCCAGGACGCCGGCGCCGGTGCGGTGGAGGAGGACACCTTCCACGATCTGGTGGGCGTGGAGAACTTCACGCTGGTCGCCCGCCACGAGATCGAATACGTCCGCCCGCTCCTGTTCACCACGGATCCGGTGAACGTGAACATCTGGGTGACGGGAATCGGCGGCTCGAGCTTCGAGTTCGGCTATGAGGTCGCCTCCGCTGACGGTTCCGAGGTCTACGCCCTGGCCGCATCCTCCATGGTCCTGGTCAGCCGCGCCAGCGGGCTTCCCGTCCGCCTGACCCGCGCTCAGCGGCACGCCCTGGAACGCTGGAGCGGCGAGCCGGTGCCCTTCCGCCGTCGTCGCTGACCGCCTTGCTCTTCGCGCATTGAGGCGTGTGACACAGCCGTCCGTGCGGCCGTCCGTGCCGGAGTAGAGTGCTTGGCGTGCACGCAGACACCCTCTCCCGCCCCCAGCAGCTCGACTTCAGCGATGCCCGCGACCTCGCGGACCTGAAGAACTTCGTCACCCGGGCCAAGTCCATCCAGGATTCGGGCCTCCGCCTTCAGGCCGCCGGTCCCGTCCTGCTCGCCTCGGTCTGTGTGCTGCGTCCGGCCGTGCTCGGCGAGGCGACCCCTACCGTCCTGGGGCTGCGCACCATCGCGCTGAACACTCCGGCGGAGCTGGATGTCACGGTGCCGCTGTCCGCTGTTCTGGACCGGGTGGCACGGGACCCGGAGGCGAGTCGTCTGGAGATCCCGCCGGCCACGGTGCGGGAGTCCTGGGCCGGCATCGGGGTGCCCCGCGGTCCATGGGAGCCGGTCGCTTCCATCGACCCGTCGGCTCTGCGCGCGGCCGCCGAGGAGGGCATCGCACGGGTGGCCGGCGTCCTGCCGGACAGCCCGGGCGCGCTGATCGTGAACAACGCCCGCGCGGCCGTCTGGGGCGAGACGTTCGACGGCGGCTGGACGCTGGAGCCGGGCGATACCGGCGAATCGGCGCGCGAGCTGCCGCTCGGCGCCGCATTCGCGGCGCACGCCCTGGGTTTCCTGCGCGAATCGCCGCTTCGCGCAGGCGAACCGGCGCGTCTGTTCCGGCATGGCACCTGGTGGCGGCTCAGCACCGCCGTCGGGCACGTCCTGGTGCGCCGCGCCGCGCGCCTGGGCGGCTGACACCGCCGGCCGGGTGAACCCGGCTCAGCCCGGCGTGTTGAGCAGCGAGTGAGCCGCGCGCTCCAGGTAGTCCCACAGCGTGGCCTCATGCAGCGGCGCCAACTGGAGCGCGTCCACGGCCTTGCGCATGTGCAGCAGCCAGCGGTCCCGAGCCTCGGGTGTGACCGCGAACGGCATGTGCCGCATCCGCAGCCGTGGGTGGCCTCGCTCCTCGCTGTAGGTGGTGGGCCCGCCCCAGTACTGCTCGAAGAACATGGTCAGCCGGTGCTTGGCGGGGCCCAGGTCCTCTTCCGGGTACATGGGCCGCAGCAGCTCGTCCTCGGCCACGCCGTCGTAGAACACGTTCACGAGCTTCACGAAGGTCTCGTGCCCGCCGATGAGGGCGTAGAAGCTGTCCGTGTAATCAGGCTGCGAGAAGGGGTCGTTGCGCATCAGCTGCGGACGGTCCTCCGGGGTGATCATGACTGCGCGCCTTCCTCGGTTTCCTCGGTCTCGGTGGCTTCCACGGGCGGGACGTACGTGCCCTGGGAGCGGTTGCCCACCCTCATGATCTCACCGTTGCGCAGGTACCAGATGGTGCCGTCCGTGGCCTCCACCTTGGTGATGCGCAGGCCCACGGCCTTGACCGTGCCCTCCACCTCGCTTGTGACGATGTGGTCGCCGATCCCGTACTGGTCCTCCAGGCTGATGAAGATCCCGGCGAGGTAGTCGCGGATGAGCTGCTGGGAACCGAAACCGATCGCGATGCCCACCACGCCCACGCTGGCCAGCAGGGGTGCGATGTTCACGCCCAGGGCCTGCAGCACGTAGAAGATGACGATCACGGTGATGACCACCGTCACCACGCTGTTCAGCAGGGAGCCGATGGTCCGGGCGCGCTGCTCCCGGCGCTGGCTCTCCAGAGCCTGAAGCGCCGGGGCCACCCAGCGGAAGTGGTCCTTCTTCAAGAAGCTCAGTCCCTTGGCGATGCGGCGGGAGACCCTCCTGATGACAAAGGTGGAGACCGCCCAGACGAGCACTCCGACGGCGATGACGGTGGCCACCTCCCAGAAGTTCACCGGTGCTCCTGTCACCACGATCGCCGCCTCTCCTGAGTTTCCTGCGCTGAGTGTCATCGGGTCCTTCCACGTGCCGGTCCTGCATTCTCCGCCCTGGGCTGAAGCCATGGCTCATCCCACCGTATCGTCCTAGCCTGGGCGCATGCGCACAGCCATCCTGGGAGGGACCGCATTCCTGTCCGCCGAGCTCGCCCGGCAGTCCGTGGACGCCGGCCATGAGACCCACGTCCTGGCACGCGGGAGCACCGCCTCGCCGCCACAAGGCGTCCACTGGCACCGTGCCGACCGGGAGGACGGCCCGGACGCGCTGGCAGCGCTGGAAGGCGAGTACGACGCCGTCGTGGACGTCACGAGGCAGCCGCACCATGCGGCCTGGGCGCTGGAGGCTCTGGCGGACCGGGCGGCGCACTGGACGCTGGTGTCCAGCTGTTCGGTCTATGCCCGGCACGACGTCCCCGGGGCGGATGAATCCGGGCAGCTGCTGGAGCCGCTCGCCCCGCTGCAGCCCGTGGCGTCCATGGAGGAGTACGGGCAGGCCAAGGTCCGCTGCGAGCTCGAAGTCCTGGAGAAGGCGGGCGAGCGGGCCCACGTGAGCCGTCCGGGGCTCCTGGTCGGCCCGGGCGATCCGAGCGACCGGTTCGGGTACTGGCCGGCCCGGCTGTCCTGCGGAGGACGGGTGTTGCTGCCCCGGGGCGAGACGTCCCGTGTGCAGTATCTGGACGTCCGTGACTACGCGGCGTTCCTCCTGAAGGCGGCGGAGGCAGGTGCCACGGGGATCATGAATGCGGCCGGCACGTCGAGGCCGTGGGCCGCCGAAGTGACGGAGTGGCTCCGCCTGTCCGGCTTCGACGGGGAGACCGTGACGGCGGAGGACTCTTGGCTGGCGGAGCAGGGTGTCGAGCCCTGGGCGGGGCCGGATTCCCTACCCGTATGGCTGCCCGCGGGCTACGAGGGATTCATGGCGCGGAGCACCGCCGCCGCGGAGACCGCCGGGCTGTGCCAGCGGCCGCTCTCCGAGACGTGGGCGGACACGCTGGAGTGGGAACAGGCTCAGGGGCTGGACCGGGAACGGAAGGCTGGGCTGAACTCCGGGACCGAGGAACGCCTGCTGGCGCACCTGGGCTGAATCCTCCTGGACTGAGCCTCACTTCCGAGCGGAGGTCCCGACTCAGAGCTGCGAGGACGGCCGGTGATGCACCGGGAAGTTCACACTGTTGGCGATGAAGCAGAGACGGTTGGCCTCGCGGTGCAATTCGTTCGCTGTCGCCAGCATGGACTCCTCCGCCACGGTGACCACAGGGTTCAGCATGACCTCTTCGAACTGGCCGCTGCCGTCCCGGTTCAGCCGCATGGTGCCGGTGGCCTGGTCCCGGTATCCGGTCACCACCACGCCGTTCATGACCGCCACATGCAGATAGGACAGCATGTGGCACTGCGCCAACGCGGTGAGGAGGAACTGTTCCGGGTTGTACCGGGTCTTGTCGCCGCGGAACGCCGGATCGGAGGACCCGGGCAGTTCCGGGAGGCCGGGCAGCTGGATGACGTGATCCCGGGAGTACTCGCGGTACGAACTGGTGCCCGTTCCCAGATTCCCGGTCCAGTCCACGGTCACGTCGTAATGGTGCAGGTCGATCGCCATGTGGCCAGCCTAAACGCCGGAAGGCCCGGGGCGGCGGGGTGACCCACCGTCCCGGACCTTCCGTACGGTCCGGTCAGGCGTCGGCGGCCTGGGCGCGAAGAGCCCGCTCCACGGCGTCGCGGCTTTCCAGCAGCGTGCGGCGGACGGCCGCACTGTCCCCGTCCAGGGCGTCCAGGAACGCGTTGGTCCTGTCCACGGTGGCCTGGGTGGTCTGGTAGGCCGGGTAGAGGCCGATCAGGATCTGCTGGGCCAGGGCCAAGGTGCGGGCCTTGACCACGGCCGGGACGGCCTCGAAGTACTTCTCCGTGTACGGGGCCAGGAGCGCCGCGTCATGCACGCGGGTGAAACCGCTGACGGCCGACCCCTGCAGTGCATTGGAGAGCGAACCCTCCTCGACGATTTTCCGCCAGGCGTCCGCCTTCGCCTCCGGCGTCGCGATCGCCGCCGAGGCCAAGGCGGCGGCGTTCTGGCCGTTGGCCGTGTTGTCCCGCTCGAGTTCGGCGTCGATCTGGGCCTGCGCGGCCCGTCCGCCGACCACCAGGGAGGTGAGGAGCTCCCAGCGGAGGTCCTGGTCGACGGCGAGGCCGGGAACCTCACGCGTGCCGTCCAGGATTTCGGCGACGGCGTCCAGCTGGGCCTGGCTGCGGGCGTGCAGCGCGAAGGCCTTGGTGAACTGGAGCTGGCTGTCGCTGCCCGGGGCCGCGCTCTCGGCGAGGACCAGCAGGGCGTCCGCCGCGTCGATGATGCTCCGCTCGCGGTGCTCCGGTGCCACGTAGAAGTTCAGGGTCGTGGCGAGCTGGCGCAGCTGGACCAGGATCACGGAGGAGTCGGTCTCCGCACCGATGTTGTTCAGCACCAGCTTGAGATACTCGCGGGCCGGGACCTCGGCATCGCGGGCGGCATCCCAGGCCGAGGCCCAGACCAGGGTGCGGGGGAGTGACTCGGCGAAGGCGGAGAGGTTCTGCTGGGCGTACGCCCAGGAGGAGGGATCCAGACGCACCTTCGTGTAGGCGAGGTCGTCGTCGTTGATGAGGATCAGACCCTCGTGCCGCACACCGACCAGCTCTGGCACCTCGGTGCGCTCGCCGTCGACGTCGAGCTCGAAACGGCGGGTCCGCGCGAGGCGGCCGTCCTCGCCCATCGCGTAGAGGCCGATGGCCAGACGGTGCGGGCGCAGCGTGGGGTGGTCGGCGGGGGCCGTCTGCAGGAGAGTGAAGGACTCGATGGTCCCGTCCGCGGCGAGGGAGAGCTCCGGCTTGACGGTGTTCACGCCCGCCGTCTCGAGCCACAGCTTGCCCCAGGTGCCCAGGTCGCGTCCGCTGGCGGCCTCGAGCTCCACCAGGAGGTCGTTCAGGACGGTGTTCTTCCAGGCGTGCTTGCCGAAGTAGGCGCGCACGCCGGCCATGAACTCCTCCTGGCCCACCCAGGCCACCAGCTGGCGGAGCACGGAGGCGCCCTTGGCGTAGGTGATGCCGTCGAAGTTGACCTCGACGTCGGCCAGGTCGTTGATTTGGGCGAAGATCGGGTGAGTGCTGGGCAGCTGATCCTGACGGTAGGCCCAGGACTTCTCCACGGAGGCGAAGGTGGTCCAGGCGTGCGTGAAGGACGTATTCTCCACGGCGGCCAGGTGGGACATGTACTCGGCGAAGGACTCGTTGAGCCACAGGTCGTTCCACCAGCGCATGGTCACCAGGTCGCCGAACCACATATGGGCCAGTTCGTGCAGCACCGTGATGGCACGGCGCTCCACCTGTGCCTGGGGGACCTTGCCGCGGAAGACGTAGCCCTCCAGGATGGTCACGGCCCCGGCGTTCTCCATGGCGCCGGCGTTGAACTCCGGCACGAACAGCTGATCGTACTTCTCGAACGGGTAGGGCACGCCGAACTGACCCTCGAAGAACTCGAAGCCCTGGCGGGTCAGTTCGAAGATGTTCTCCGCGTCCAAGTACTGCATGAGCGACTTGCGGGCGAAGACGCCCAGCGGCACGGTGCGGCCCTCGGAGTTGACCAGTTCGCTGCGCACCGACTGGTACGGTCCGGCGATCAACGCGGTGACGTAGGAGGACAGCCGCGGCGTCGGGGCGAACGTCCACGTGGCACGTGCGCCGCCGTCCTCGCCGGCGGGCCGGGCCACGGGCGCCGGGGTGGGGGAGTTGGAGACCAGGTCCCAATGGGCGGGCGCCGTGACCGTGAAGGCGAAGGTGGCCTTGAGGTCCGGCTGCTCGAACACGGCGAACATGCGGCGGGAGTCCGGGACCTCGAACTGCGTGTACAGGTAGACCTCGCCGTCCACCGGGTCCACGAAGCGGTGCAGGCCTTCGCCGGTGTTCATGTACGGGGCTTCGGCCACCACCGTGAGCTCGTTGTCGGCGGCCAGCCCGGGCAGCTGGATGCGGATGCCGTCGGAGACCGTGGCGGGATCCAGCTCGGTGCCATTGAGGGTGATGCGGGAGACGCTGTCGGTGACGGCGTCGATGAAGGTGGAGGCTCCTTCGGTGGCGGTGAAGCGCACCGTGGTGGTGGTCCCGAAGACGCGCTCGCCGCGGGTGAGGTCGAGGTTCACCGCGTAGGAGTCGACCGAGATCAGCGCCGAGCGCTCCTCGGCCTCGGCTCGGGTGAGGTTCAGTCCTGGCAAGTCGGTGCCTTTCCATGTGTTCCGTGGGGGTGGCACCACGGGGGCCACCATGAAACTGTCGTTTCACAACTATGCCGTGTGACCGCTCCTCTGCGCCAGAGAGTAGCGTGAAGTATATGGACAACGCCGAGGAAGATGAAACGCGACGACGGCGTGACGGGGCGGTGGACTGGAGGACCTTGCGTTTCGCCGTCGGCTTCCCGGTGCTGGTCGCCCTGGCGTTTCTGGTCTCGGCCCGCGCGGTGGCTCAACGGCTTCCCTCGCCGCTCGCCTTCCGCTGGGAGGACTCCGGAGGGGTCGCGTTCACGGACCTGCCGTCGTATCTGGCGCTCGCGATGACCCTCATCGTCGTCCCCTCCCTCCCGTTTCTGATCGCCTCCGGCTTCACCACACTGCCCGTGATCATGCGGCGGATCATGCTGTCCGTGGGGATCTCCCTGAGTCTCTTCCTGTGCACGGCGGCGGCCGCCGGCCTGGCCGGGCAGCTGGACCTGGCGGACGCCCGCCAGTCCCATGTGGACGGACTGGTCCTGCTCCTGGGCACCGGAGGTTCCCTCGGCCTCGGCATCCTGGTCCACTACGTCTACCGGCCGGACCCTCAATGGGATCCCCGGGACGACCGCGCGCTGCGGCGGGAGATGGAGTCGCTGGACTTCCCGGAGCTCGCCGCGGTGGAATCCGCGGTGTGGGCCCGGCCGCGGACCTCGGTCCTGGTGATGACAGGCCTCCTGGGGGTGTTCCCCGCGGCGTTCCTGAGCATCCTCAGTCCGTGGATCGGCCTGGTGCTGGTTCTCGTGGCCCTCTGCACGGTGCTCCTCCTGCTCCTGCGGATCACGGTGAGGCATGACGGATTGCGTCTGAAACTCGGGGGAGTCCTCCCGGTGGCGCGGCTCGGCCCGGAGGACATCTTCACCGCGGAGTCCGCCATGGTGCGGGCGGCCGACTACGGCGGCTGGGGGCCCCGGCATGGGGACGCCGGGCGGAGCTTCCTCGTGGCGAGCGGCCCCGCCGTCGTCGTCAGCACCGCCCCGGTCGAGAGCGGCCGGCGGCTCGTGTTCTCGGCGCCCACCGCGGACGCGGCCGAGCTGCTCGCGGCGGCCCTGAGGAGCCTGTCCACGCCACGCGGCGAAGGCCGCGCCGGGTAGTCTAGGAGGGACCCGACTCCTTCGAACCACCGGAGATCTCTGTGACCGACACCGTCGTCAAGCCCCGCGTCCACATCGCCACCGACCACGCAGGGATGGAGCTCAGCGCCCACCTGGTCACGCACCTCACGGCGCAGGGTTATGAGGTCATCGATCACGGTCCCGCCGAGTACGACGCTCTGGACGACTACCCGGGCTTCTGCATCAATGCGGCACTCGGCGTGGTGGCGGACCAGGAAGCCGGCGTGCACGCGCTCGGCATCGTGCTGGGCGGTTCCGGCAACGGCGAGCAGATCGCCGCCAACAAGGTCAAGGGCATCCGCGCCGCCCTGGCCTGGAACGACTCCACCGCCCGCCTGGCCCGCGAGCACAACGACGCCAACGTCGTCGCCGCCGGCGGCCGCCAGCACACCGTCGAGGAGGCCACCGCCCTGATCGAGGCGTTCCTCACCGAGCCGTTCAGCCACGACGAGCGCCACGTCCGCCGCATCGGCAAGATCGCCGACTACGAGCAGACCGGCGTCGTCCCGGCCTGATACCCACGGGCTCCCACCCACTGAAGGAGACGCTGTGCCTGAAGGGCATTCGGTCAGGCGACTGGCCATCCAGTTCCAGGACGTCTTCGCAGGCCGGCGCCTATCCGTGAGCAGCCCCCAGGGGCGGTTCGCGGAGGGCGCCGCCCTGTTGGACGGCCGGGTCATGACGCATGCCCATGCGCACGGCAAGCAATTGTTCCTCGGCTTCGAGGACGGCCTGTGGCTGCACGTGCACCTGGGGCTGTACGGGGCCTGGGAGTTCGGCGGCGACAGCAGTTTCCGTGGGGCCTCGAGCATCGGCGCCCCGCGCCGGATCGGCGAACGGGAGAAGTTCGACGACGACGGTGACGTCGCGTACGTGGGCCCGCCCGAGCCGGTGGGTGCCGTGCGTGTCCGCTTGGTGAGCGAGCACGGCTGGGCCGATCTGCGCGGGGCCAGCCGCTGCGACGCCGTGACCGGCACCGAAGCGGAGGCCGCCTGGTCCAAGCTGGGTCCCGATCCGCTGCATGATGGCTTCGAGGGCCATGACGGTGACGGGGCCGAATTCGTCCGTCGCCTGCGGGCGAAGCGCACCGCCGTGGGTCAACTGCTCATGGACCAGGGTGTGGTGGCCGGGATCGGCAACATCTACCGGGCGGAGATGCTGTACCGCGCAGGGATCGACCCGTTCCGGCCAGGAACGTCCTTGAGCGGAGAGGAGGCCGGAGCGCTGTGGCGGGACGCCGTGAAACTCCTGGCCGACGGAGTCCGCGACGGACGGATCATCACCACGGACCCCGGATCATGGGCCGGTGAGGCGCCTGCGGACGATGAGGCGTTTTACGTTTACCAGAAACAGGGCCGGCCCTGCGGACGTTGCGGGACGCCGATCGCGCTGAAGGAGATGGCCGGGCGCAAGCTGTACTGGTGCCCCGGCTGCCAGCACTGATCCCCAGGGTGAGCTGAGTGCTCAGTTGTGGTGGCCTGACCCTGTTTCAAGCCGCCAAGACTGAGCACTCAAGTCGGCGGCTTCAGGACCGGCTGTGGGCGTGGCGCTGCATAATGGGCAGCATGAACGTGGACGTCGAAGTGTCAGCCTTCATCGACCGGCCCGTGGATGATGTCGCCGCCTACGCGGGCGACCCCCGCAATGCGCCGGAGTGGTATGCCAACATCGCGACGGTGTCGGTGCACGGCGAAGGACCGCTCCGCCTCGGCACCACGATGGATTTCGTCGCCCGCTTCCTCGGGCGCCGGCTCAGCTACCGCTACGAGATCGTGGACTTCGCGCCCGGCAGGCGACTGGTGATGCGGACCTCCGACGGGCCGTTTCCCATGCAGACGGCATACCTGTGGGAAGCGGAGGGTGACGGCACCCGCATGCATCTGCGGAACACCGGTTCGCCGACAGGATTCGGGGCGGTCGCCGCACCCGCGATGCGTCTGGCCATGAAGGCGGCGACCACCAAGGACCTCCAGCGTCTCAAGGGGATCCTGGAAGCCGGTGCTTAGGCCCGCCCTGAGACCCGCGCGTCCCTTGGACAAAGAAAATGCCCCGGCTCACAAGAACCGGGGCATCGGGAGAGGGGACGACGGGAATCGAACCCGCGTAATCAGTTTGGAAGACTGAGGCTCTACCATTGAGCTACGTCCCCGTTGCGGGTTCGAGCTTAACAGCACGCGAGGCACATGGCAAAACGGGCGGCTTCGTGCGAGCGTCGTTCCGATTTAGGGATTGGGCGGCCCGGGCCTATAGACTGTCCTCTGCACTTACGGGGTGTAGCTCAGCTTGGCTAGAGCGCCTGCTTTGGGAGCAGGAAGTCGCAGGTTCAAATCCTGTCACCCCGACTCTGCGCACACATGAGCCATCGGTGCGTTCACTGCAAGCCGGCGGCGCAGAACTGAATCCAGACACCAATCAGGAGAACGAACGCCGTGAAGAGCGCTGTCGAGAACCTCACGCCCACCCGGGTCAAGCTCACCGTCGAGGTCCCCTTCGAGGAACTCAAGCCCAGCATCGACGAGGCTTACAAGACCATCGCCACCCAGATCCAGGTTCCGGGTTTCCGCAAGGGCAAGGTTCCGTCCAAGCTGATCGACCAGCGCGTCGGCCGCGGCTACGTCCTGGAGACCGCCATCAACGAGGGCCTCAACGGCTGGTACCAGCAGGCCATCGTGGAGACGGAGATCCGTCCCCTGAGCCGTCCCGAGGTCGAGATCACCGAGGTTCCGGACCCCTCCGCCACCGACGGTGAGCTGAAGTTCCAGGCCGAGGTGGACATCCGTCCCGAGGTCGAGCTTCCCGACTACGCCGGCATCAAGGTCGAGGTCGCCGTGGCAGAGGCCGGCGAGGACGACGTCGAGAAGGCCCTCGAAGACCTGCGTGGCCGCTTCGGCACGCTCGTCGCCGCCGACCGCCCGGCTGCCGACAAGGACTTCATCACCATCGACATCACCGCCAGCATCGACGATGAAGAGGTGGACACCGCCAGCGGCCTGTCCTACCAGGTGGGCTCCGGCACCATGCTGGACGGCCTGGACGAGGCCGTCACCGGCCTGTCCGTGGACGAGGACGCCGTCTTCAGCACCACCCTGGTGGGTGGCGAGAACGCCGGTAAGGAATCCCAGGTCAAGGTCGTCCTGAAGGGCGTCAAGACCCGTGAGCTGCCCGAGGCGAACGACGACTTCGCCCAGCTGGCCTCCGAGTTCGACACCATCGCCGAGCTGCGCGAGGACCTGGCCAAGCAGGCCGCCGAGGGCAAGATCGTGGAGCAGGGCGTCGAGGCCCGCGACAAGGTCCTGGACAAGCTCGTCGAGCTCATCGAGGTCCCGGTTCCCGAGTCCGTCATCGCCGAGCAGCTCGAGCAGCACTTCTCCGCCGAGAACAACCACGCCGGTGAGGATCACGACACCGAGGAGCACCGCGCCGAGGTGAAGGCCAACTCCGAGCGCGCCTTCAAGAACGAGATCATCCTGGACGCCATCGCCGACAAGGAGGAGGTGGGCGTCTCCCAGAACGAGCTCATCGACTACCTGGTGAGCACCTCCGCTCAGTACGGCATGGACCCGAACCAGTTCGCCCAGATCATCGACCAGGCCGGCCAGGTGCCGCTCATGGTCGCCGAGGTCCGTCGCCGCAAGGCACTGGCCGTGGTGCTGGGCCAGGCTGAGGTCGTCGACTCCGACGGCAAGGCCGTGGACCTGAGCGACTTCGTCAAGGGCCGCGAGGAGCTTGCCGCTGAGGCTGCTGAGGAGACGGTCGAGGAGACCGCCGACGCCCAGGCCTGAGCCTGAACGACGACGGCGCGTGGCCGCCGTCGTCGTCGATTGATCCGAGCGAAAGCCGCCGGGGGAGACCCCGGCGGCTTTCGCCGTCCCCGGACAGGGAGCCCGGGCCGGCGGGCCTGGCCCGTGCGCCTAAAGCGAACAGGGCCGTTTCCGCGAACAACGGCGCGGGGAAAACGGTTAGTGTCCAAGTAACCGAATTCCGTTTGCGGCCATCCACGAAAGAGGTAGGCAATCATGTCAGAGCAAACACCGGCACCCCGCATGGCGAGCGTCGATCCTGCGGCGCAGGACACGTACATCTACAACCGCCTGCTCAAGGAGCGCATCATCTGGCTGGGCTCCGAGGTGCGCGACGAGAACGCCAACGCCATCTGCTCCCAGCTCCTGCTCCTCTCCGCCGAGGATCCTGAGAAGGACATCTACCTCTACATCAACTCGCCCGGCGGTTCCGTCACCGCCGGCATGGCCATCTACGACACCATGCAGTTCATCCCGAACGACGTGGTGACCGTGGCCACCGGGCTTGCGGCCTCCATGGGCCAGTTCCTGCTCTCCTCCGGGACCAAGGGCAAGCGTTACGCCACCCCGAACGCCCGCATCCTGATGCACCAGCCGTCCGGCGGCATCGGCGGCACCGCCTCCGACATCAAGATCCAGGCCGAGCTGATCCTGCACATGAAGAAGGTCATGGCCGAGCTGACCGCCGATCAGACCGGACAGACCGTGGAGACCATCCTGAAGGACAACGACCGCGACAAGTGGTTCACGGCCAAGGAAGGCCTGGAGTACGGCTTCTTCGACAAGATCGCCGAGCACGCGGCCTCCGTCCCCGGTGGCGGCGGAACCAACAAGTAACCGGACAGATTCTCAAGGAGTCACTGCAATGAACTACAACTTCGGTTGGTCTGCCGGGAACCTGCCCAGCAACCGCTACGTGCTGCCGCAGTTCGAGGAGCGCACCCCGTACGGCTTCAAGCGCCAGGACCCGTACACCAAGCTCTTCGAAGACCGCATCATCTTCCTGGGCGTCCAGGTGGACGACGCGTCCGCCGATGACATCATGGCCCAGTTGCTGGTCCTCGAGTCGACAGACCCGGAGCGCGACATCACGCTCTACATCAACTCCCCGGGCGGCTCCTTCACGGCCATGACCGCCATCTACGACACCATGCAGTACATCCGCCCGGAAATCCAGACGGTCTGCCTCGGCCAGGCGGCCAGCGCGGCGGCCGTCCTGCTCGCCGCCGGCACCCCGGGTAAGCGCCTGGCCCTGCCGAACGCGCGTGTGCTGATCCACCAGCCGGCGCTCTCCGGTGGCCAGGGCGGCCAGGCCTCCGACCTGGAGATCCAGGCCAACGAGGTCATGCGCATGCGCTCCTGGCTGGAGGAGACGCTGGCTCAGCACTCCGGCCGCACGCCGGAGCAGCTGAACAACGACATCGAGCGGGACAAGATCCTGACCGCCGCCGAGGCCGTGGAATACGGCCTGGTGGACCAGGTTCTGGATTCCCGCAAGGTCAAGCGGAGCGCGATCGCCCGCTGATCTTCAGACGCCGCCGGGGCAACTTATCGCCCCGGCGGCGTTTGTCTTGGGCCAAAGTGTCGGGGCCCTGCCTTAGAGTGGAAAGACGACAGAAGCCCGGTGGCGTCCCGCCGCCGGGTGCATGAGGAAGGGATGTCCCCGATGGCCCGGATTGGCGAGAGCACCGACCTGCTCAAGTGCTCCTTCTGCGGGAAGAGCCAGAAGCAGGTGCGTAAGCTCATTGCAGGCCCCGGTGTGTACATCTGTGACGAGTGCATCGAACTCTGCAACGAGATCATCGAAGAGGAGCTGGCGGAGGTCAAGGACCTCGGGCCCACTGAACTGCCCAAGCCCCGGGAGATCTTCGACTTCCTGCAGCAGTACGTGATCGGCCAGGAACCCGCCAAGCGCGCACTCGCCGTCGCCGTCTACAACCACTACAAGCGCATCCGCTCCGGCAGCGCCGCGGGCAGCCTCGGGGAGAGCCTGGAGGACGTGGAGGTGGCCAAGTCCAACGTCCTGCTGGTGGGCCCCACCGGCTGCGGCAAGACCTACCTCGCGCAGACCCTGGCCAAACGGCTGAACGTGCCGTTCGCCGTCGCGGACGCCACCGCCCTCACGGAGGCGGGGTACGTGGGCGAGGACGTGGAGAACATCCTCCTCAAGCTGATCCAGGCCGCGGACTATGACGTCAAGAAGGCCGAGCAGGGCATCATCTACATCGACGAGATCGACAAGATCTCGCGCAAGAGCGAGAACCCCTCCATCACCCGTGACGTGTCCGGTGAGGGTGTTCAGCAGGCACTTCTGAAGATCCTGGAAGGCACGGTGGCCAGCGTGCCACCGCAGGGCGGCCGTAAGCACCCGCACCAGGAGTTCATCCAGATCGACACCACCAATGTGCTCTTCATCGTGGCAGGCGCCTTCGCCGGTCTGGAGGAGATCATCGGCTCCCGCGCCGGCAAGAAGGGCATCGGTTTCGGCGCCCCGCTGCACTCCGCGGAGGACCACACGGACAACTACGGCGACGTCATGCCGGAGGACCTGCTGAAGTTCGGCCTCATCCCCGAATTCATCGGCCGCCTCCCCGTCATCACCAGCGTCTCCAATCTGGACCGGCCTGCGCTCATCCGGATCCTCACGGAACCCCGGAACGCGCTCAGCAAGCAGTACCAGAAGATGTTCCACCTGGACGGTGTGGAACTCGAGTTCGAGCAGGAGGCCCTGGAAGCCATCGCGGACCAGGCCCTTGAACGGGGCACCGGCGCCCGCGGCCTGCGTGCCATCCTGGAGGAAGTGCTGCTGCCGATCATGTTCGACCTGCCCAGCCGGGAGGATGTGGCCACGGTGGTCGTCACCAAGGACGTGGTGACGGACAAGGCGGCCCCCACCCTCATCAGCCACGAGGTCCGGGCCAAGCGCAGGAACAAGTCGGCCTGATTCTCCGTTGAGGTGGACAGGAATGCGGAATCGCCGCACCACCGTCCAAGGAGGAACATGACCGCCGAACAGCAGCGCGCCGATTTCTGGTTCGATCCCACCTGCCCCTTCGCCTGGGTGACCAGCCGATGGATCGGCGAGGTGGAAGAGGTCCGTCCCATCACCACCCAGTGGCACGTCATGAGCCTGGCCGTGCTCAATGAGGGCCGGGAGCTTCCGGAGAAGTACCGGGACATGATGGAGAAGGCCTGGGGCCCGGTCCGCGTGATCATCGCCGCGAGCAAGGCCCACGGCGAGCAGGTCATCAAGCCGCTCTACGATGCCATGGGCACCGAGATCCACAACAACGGCAACAAGGACTACGAACAGGTCATCGCCAAGGCCCTCGCCGAAACCGGACTGCCTGCTGAGCTCGCCTCCGCCGCCGGCTCCGCTGAGCACGACGACGCCCTGCGCGCCTCCCACGAGGACGGCATCTCCCGCGTGGGCCAGGACGTCGGGACCCCCGTGGTGGCTTTCAACGGAACGGCGTTCTTCGGCCCGGTCCTGACCCGGATCCCGCGCGGTGAAGAGGCGGGCAAGATCTGGGACGCGGCGGTCACGCTCGGCGCCTACCCGCACTTCTTCGAACTCAAGCGCAGCCGCACCGAGAGCCCTGAATTCGACTGATCCCCGGCGGCTCCCAATCCTCGCAAGCTCGGATCGGGGCCCTCGCCGCCGTGGGCCCTCCAGCCGAATCGGCGGCGCTTCACCCACACCGGTGAGGCGCCTCCGTCGTTCATTGGAGGAAGCGCTGTTCATTTCAGGAAGCGGGACGTGCGCCGGTCCGCCAGGATCTTCCCCTTGGTCTGGCACGTGGGACAGTACTGCAGCGCCCGGTCGGCGAAGGAGACCTCACGGACGGTGTCGCCGCACACGGGACAGGGTTGCCCGGTCCTGCCGTGCACGCGCATCCCGCCCCGCTTGGCGTCCTTGAGCTTCTCCGGCGGCTTGCCCACGGCCTCCGCGACGGCACCGCCCAGGACCTCCCCGATCGCGGTGAAGATCCCGTCCCGGGTCTCCGCGTCCAGCGACTTCGCCACGGCGAACGGGGAGACCTTGGCGGCGTGGAGGATCTCGTCACTGTAGGCGTTGCCGATCCCGGCGATCACGCTCTGGCTCCGCAGGAGGCCTTTGATCTGCTGGGATGAGCCGGTGACGATCCCGTCGAACACCTCCTGGGTGAACGCCGGGTCCAAAGGCTCGGGTCCCAGAGTGGCGAGGGCCTGGATCTCCTGCGGGTCCCGGACCACGTGGACGGCCAGGCTCTTCCGGGTGCCGGCCTCGGTGAGATCGAAGCCGACGGCTCCTGCAGGGTGCTCCGCCGTGGCCGGGGCCGTGAATCGCAGCCGCGCGGCGATGGGACCAGCGCCGGGTTTGAGGGGCTTGTCCGAGGGTGCTTCCGTGAATCGCAGCCAGCCGGCCTTGGCCAGGTGGAAGACGAAGTGGATCCCGTCGGCGTCCAGATCCACGAACTTGCCGAAACGGTTCACCGCCGTGACGGTGCGTCCTTCCAGCGCCGTGTAGGGCGGATCCGCGGTCTTGAGAACCGCGAAGGAGGTGATCCGCACCGAGTCCACCACGGCACCGAGCAGCCGTGCCTCAAGGAAGGCCCGCAATCCGCTGACTTCAGGAAGTTCCGGCATGGCACCACTGTGCCACAGAGACGCCCCCGGCGGGCCGGCCAGCCCGCCTTCGCTGGGAACCGGGCCGGCCGGAATTACAGTCCAGTAGTTCACGGTGCGCCCTTGTGCCCGCCCGTGGGCAGGTCAAGAATAAGAGGTACCCGATTCGGAAGAACCGGGACGCGGATACCAGAGAAGCAGAGACGGGAACCTGACGCAGCCATCGGCGAAGCCAGGAACCGGCCACCGGTGACGAGGTGGCAAGACCTGCCGTCCGAGGAATCCGCCAGACCGCGCGGAACGTCACCAAGCGGCCGAAAGTCGAAGCCCCACCGACGGCGATTCGCCGATGGGGCTTCCCCTTTGCCCGGGTGCAGGTGCGTCCGGAGCGGCCCGTCTCAGCGCTGCGGACCCCTTTACGCTTGACGCTCCTTGGACGCGGCCCGCTGCTGGTGGGCCATCGACTTGAACTGGGCCAGACGTTCCGCCCGGAGGCGGGCATCCGTTCGTGCCGCCAGCCGGTCCGCTTCCCGCCGCAGCTTCCGGTAGCTGTCCAGCCGCCGTTCGGTGATCCATCCGGCGCTGATCGCGGAACGGACCGCGCACCCCGGCTCCCGGTCGTGGGCGCAATCGGAGAAGCGGCACTGCTCCGCAAGTTCCTCCAGATCGGAGAACGTCTCGCCCACGGCCACCTCCGAGCGGGTCACCCCGACGGAGCGGAGCCCGGGTGTGTCCAGCAGGACGCCGCCGCCAGGGACCGGGAGGAGCTCCCGCCAGGCCGTGGTGTGCCGGCCCTTGCCGTCCACGGCCCGGACTTCACCCGTGGCGAGCAGTTCGGAGCCGAGGAGACGATTGCCGAGGCTCGACTTTCCGGCCCCGGACGGGCCGATGAGGGCCACGGTGCCGTGGATCGCGGCGCGGAGCTCCTCCACACCGGCTCCCGTCCGGGAACTGGTGGCGATCACGTCCACGCCGGGCGCCAGGTCCCCGACCTCCACCACGGCGCTCTCCGGTGCGGAATGCTCGTCGGCTTTGGTCAGGGCCATCACCGGAGTGGCGCCGGAGGCCCAGGCGAGGGAGAGGAGACGCTCGGTCCGGGTGTGCCGCAGGGTCCCGGCAAGGGATACGGCGACCACCACGGTGTCCACGTTGACCGCCAGGATCTGCTCGCGGGAACTGCCCCCGGCGGAGGCTCGCGAGAGCACTGTGCTGCGCGGGAGCACGGTGAGGAACCGCGCGTCGTCGCAGGCTCTCCCGGGAAGGAAGGTGATCCAGTCCCCGGTGACGGGTGACGCTGCGGAATCGTGGCCGCCTGGCGGCACAGCGATCCGGGCCTGGCCGTCCGCGGTCACGACGTCGCAGAGACCGCGCTCGGCGCGGAGGACGCGCGCGGGGACGGCACCCGGCGTCGCGTGCTCGATGAAGGTTTCCTGCCACTCGGCGTTCCAGCCATGATCGTGCAGCAGGGGTGAATCCATGAGGTGAGAAGACACGAGAAGACTCTTTCGATGGGTCTCCTCGAGCGTCCGTGGCGCAGTCCGGCATGGGCCGGGGGCGAATCAGGACAGGTGGACGCTCAGGCGGAGACGAGGGAGGTGTGTGAGGTCGAAGCGTCGCCGGGCACGGCGACCATGAGCGCGACAGTCATGGTCACACCTCCTTTTCGTCTCGTGAGCCGCGGGCCGTGAGGGCCGCGTGATGCTGATCACCCTAGCATGAACCCCGAAGGGGTGGCCCCGCGCAGTGCGGGGCCACCCCTTCGGGACGATGGTGCGTGGTGTCAGCGCTGAATCGTCAGCCCTGGACGGGTGCCTCAGCGGGAGCCAGCTCGACGGCGCCCACGGTCAGCTCGCCGTCGGCGGCTTCCAGCGTGATCTCGCGGGCGTTCGCGGCGGCCTTGAGGTCGGACAGGCCGGCCTGAAGCTGCGCGACGCGGGCGGCGGACGCGGACACGGTCGCGGAGAGCACCTCGGTGCGCTGCTTGACCTTCGCCTCCGACTTGGCCTTGCGCAGACCGGACAGGGCCTCGCCCACGGTGCTGAGCAGGGTGGCGTCGCCGTCCACGGACAGCGGCGCCGGCCAGGCGGCGCGGTGCACCGAACCGGAACGCCACCAGCTCCAGACCTCTTCAGTGGCGAAGGGCAGGAACGGGGCGAAGAGGCGCAGCAGGGCGTCCAGCGTGGTGGCGAGGGCCGCCAGCACGGAGGCCTGGCCTTCCTCGCCCTGGGCTCCGTAGGCACGGTCCTTGATGAGCTCCACGTAGTCGTCCGTGAACTGCCAGAAGAAGGACTCGCTCACCTGCAGGGCACGGGCGTAGTCGTACTTCTCGAACGCCTCGGTGGCCTGGCGCACGACGTCGGCCAGCTGGTTCAGCAGGCCGCGGTCCAGCGGGTTGGACAGCACGGCGCTGTCCGCGCTGAGCACGGATGCCTCGGTGGCGCCCAGGTTCAGGACGAACTTGGAGGCGTTGAGCAGCTTGATGGCCAGGCGGCGGCCGATCTTCATCTGCGCGATCTCGTACGCGGTGTCCGCGCCGAGCTTGGCGGAGGAGGCCCAGTAGCGGACGGCGTCGGAACCGAATTCCTCGAGCACGGCGGTGGGGACCACCACGTTGCCCTTGGACTTGGACATCTTCTTGCGGTCCGGGTCCAGGATCCAGCCGGAGATGGCGGCGTGCTTCCACGGGGACACGTCCTGGAGGGCGTCCGCGCGGACCACGGAGGAGAAGAGCCAGGTGCGGATGATGTCGTGGCCCTGCGGGCGCAGATCGAACGGGAACACCTTGGCGAAGAGGTCCTCGTTCCGGCTCCAGCCGCCCACGATCTGCGGGGTCAGGGCGGACGTGGCCCAGGTGTCCAGCACATCGGCGTCGCCCACGAAGCCGCCGGCCACGCCACGCTGATCCTCAGTGAAGCCGGGGGCGGTGTCCGCGGCCGGATCCACCGGCAGCATCTCATCCGTGGGTACGATCGGGGACTCGTAGTCCGGGTTGCCCTCGGCATCCAGCGCGTACCAGACCGGCACGGGAACGCCGAAGAAGCGCTGACGGGAGACCAGCCAGTCGCCGTTCAGGCCCTCGATCCAGTTCTCGTAGCGGGAACGCATGAAGGCCGGGTGGAAGTCGATGTCGCGGCCGCGCTGGATGAGGCGCTCACGGCGGTCCTCATCGCGTCCGCCATTGCGGATGTACCACTGGCGGCTGGTGACTACCTCGAGGGGCTTGTCGCCCTTCTCGAAGAAGTTCACGGCGTGCATGATCTTCTTCGGCTCGCCGTCCAGGAGGTCCTGCTCGCGCAGCATCTCCACCACGGCCTCCTTGGCGGAGAACGAGGTCTTGCCGGCGATCCTCGCGTAGGCCTCGCGGCCGGCGTCGGTGGTGATCCATTCCGGGGTCTCGGCGGTCACGCGGCCGTCACGGCCGATGATCGCGCGGGTGGGCAGCTGCAGCTCACGCCACCAGGTCACGTCGGTCAGGTCGCCGAATGTGCAGACCATGGCGATGCCGGAGCCCTTGTCCGCCTTGGCGAGCGGGTGTGCCCGGACTTCCACCTCGACGCCGAACAGCGGAGAGGTGACCTTCTTGCCGAACAGCGGCTGGTAGCGCTCGTCGTCCGGGTTCGCCACGAGGGCGGCACAGGCGGCGAGGAGCTCGGGACGGGTGGTCTCGATGAAGATCTTCTCGCCGGTCTCCGTGAAGAACGGGTAGCGGTGGTAGGCACCGGCGACCTCACGGTCCTCCAGCTCGGCCTGGGCCACGGCGGTCCGGAAGGTCACGTCCCACAGGGTGGGGGCCTCGGAGAGGTAGGCGTCACCGGCGGCGTAGTTGGCCAGGAAGGCGCGCTGGGAGACGGCCCGGGACGCGTCGTCGATGGTCCGGTAGGTCATGTCCCAGTCCACGGACAGGCCGAGCGTCTTGAAGAGGTGCTCGAAGACCTTCTCGTCCTCCACGGCCAGGCGCTCGCACAGCTCGATGAAGTTTCGGCGGGACACCACGTCCCAGTCACGCTGGTTCTTGGCGGGCTCGGCCGGCGGCTGGTAGCCCTCCTGGTACGGGATGGCCGGATCGCAGCGGACGCCGTAGTAGTTCTGGACGCGGCGCTCGGTGGGCAGGCCGTTGTCGTCCCAGCCCATCGGGTAGAAGACGTTCTTGCCCTGCATGCGCTGGTAGCGCGCCAGGACGTCCGTCTGGGTGAAGGAGAACATGTGTCCCACGTGCAGCGAGCCGGAGGCCGTGGGAGGGGGCGTGTCGATCGAGTAGACTTCGGCCCGGGTGGTGTCCTGCTGGAACTTGTAGGTGCCGTCCTCAAGCCAGCGCTCGGTGAGCTTGGCTTCCAGGCCCTCCAGGGCCGGCTTCTCGGGAACGGTGATGGCGGTGGTTTCGGGCGTGTCTGTACCCTGCGTCGCGTCAGTCATAAGATCAATTCTTTCATGCCCGCCGCACGGAGCCGGCCTCAGCCGAGTGTGCCGGTGAACACCCACGGTTCGCGAGGGAGCCGCGCCGGGTCGAATGCGGCCAGGGCTTGCTCCAGCGGACCTTCCGGCAGAGCGAGCGATCGCAGCAGCGCGTCCCGGACTGCGCCGGCCGTCAACCCTTCCGCAGCCAGATCGGTGAGGGTCACCGCGCCGTCGCGCTTGGCCAGCCGCTTGCCGGTAGGCCCCAGCACCAAGGGCACATGCGCGTACGACGGCGGTGCGAAGCCCAGCACGCGCCCCAGGCGGAGTTGTGTGGGGGTCGAGGGGAGCAGGTCATCTCCGCGGACCACCTGGTCGATGCCCTGCGCGGCATCGTCGACGACGACGGCCAGGTTGTAGGCGACCGCGCCGTCGTTGCGTCGGAGGACGACGTCGTCCACCGGGCCCTCATGGTCGCCCGCCACGGCGTCGGTGAAGCGTTCCGTGCCGCCGCCCGAGCGGAAGCGCAACGCGGCGGGACGTTCGCGAAGGTGCTCCTGCCGCTCCTCCTCGCTGAGCTCGCGGCAGGTGCCGGGGTAGAGGGGGACCGGGCCATGGGCGGCGGAGGCGGCTTCGGCGATGTCCCGGCGGGTGCAGAAGCACTCGAAGGTGCGGCCGTCCGCCACGAGGCGGTCAAGCGCGGCGGTGTACAGCTCGCCGCGCTCCGACTGACGCACCACCTCGCCGTCCCAGGTCACGTCCACGGCGGCGAGGTCGCGCAGCTGTGATTCCTCCGCCCGGGCCCGCACGCGGTCCAGGTCCTCCACGCGGAGGAGGAAGCGGCGTCCCGTGCTGCGGGCGAAGAGCCAGGCGAGAAGCGCCGTGCGGAGATTGCCGAAATGCAGCTCACCGCTGGGGGAGGGGGCGAAGCGTCCGGCACCGGGGTTTTCCACATGGACACCCTAGCCGGGTCCCCGCGGAGAGGGCGGTGCCTAGCATGGGATATGGGCACACAGACGCAGGGAACGCTGAGCATCGCACGGATCTATGACGAGGTCCTGGAGGGGCCGTACCGGGTCCTGGTGGACCGGTTGTGGCCCCGGGGTGTCACCAAGGAACGGGCGGCCCTGGATGAGTGGCTCAAGGACATCGCTCCGAGCCCGGGACTCCGGAAGGATTTCGACCACATGGAGTCGCGGTTCGCAGCCTTCGCCGCCGCCTACCGGAGCGAGCTGGACGGGCACCACGAGCCGGTGGAGCATGTCCTGGACCTCCTCCGGTCCGGGACGGACGTGGTGCTGCTGTATGCGGCGAAGGACCGGGACGTGAACCACGCGACGGTGCTGAGGAACTACCTGGAGGGACGCCTCACCGGGTGAGGGGGCCGTCAGTGCTCGGGTGAAGGTCCATCGCCATGACGGTCCGGGCGTCAGCCGTGCCGGGACGATCGTCCTCGCGATGTTCCATGCCGAGCTTCTCCGCCACGCGGCGCGAGGCGAGGTTCTCCGGATGGATGATGGCCACCAGTTCCGGAGCAAGGAGGACCTCGCGGGCGTGGTCCCGGCAGGCGGATGCCGCCTCGGTGGCCAGGCCGTGCCCTTGGAACTCCGGCAGGACGTGATAGCCCACCTCGAGGCGTGGCAGACCGTTGACCCGCTGCCAGGTGAGCCCGCAATCTCCCACGAATCGCCCGTCGCGGTCCTCAAGGATCCAGAGCCCATAGCCGTGTTCGCGATAGTTCCGGCGGTTCCATTCGATCCAGTCCAGTGCCTCGGCACGAGTCTTGGGCCTTGGGTAGAAATGCATGACGTCCGGATCGCCGAGCAGCCGGGCCATGTCATCCACATCGGCCGGCAGCATTTCGCGGAAGAGGAGCCGGGCTGTCTGCTGGGGCGTCATGGATTCACCGTACGGGACGGCGTGGACGGACCTGCGGACGCGCCGACCTGGGAGACTGGCGGTGACTGACCGTCAGAGCGCCGAGGGCGGAGCTGAACTGAAGGAGCGTGCACCGATGGCCTGGCACTGGATCGCGGGGAGCTGGGGCACTCCAGATCACTGGAGTTTCGAGGAGTACACGCCCGCCGCACCCGGCGCCGGCGAAGTGACCATCCGCGTCCACGCCGCCGGGGTCAACCCCGCCGACGCCAAACACGTGGCCGCGCCCCGGCCCGGCATCGGACTGCCCGTGCCGATCGGCTACGAAGTCTCCGGCGAGATCACCGCCGTGGGACCCGGCACGTCCATCGTCACCGGGCCAGTGGCCGTGGGCGACGAGGTCCTCGCGTTCCGCGTCCGCGGAGGCTACGCCACGGAACTGACCGTCCCGGCGGACAAGGTCCTGCTCAAGCCTGCGTCCCTGGCGCACGCGGAGGCGGCGAACCTTCTCCTGGCCGGCACCACCGCTGCCGAGATGCTCGACGCGGCCGGTGCAGCGCCCGGCGAGACGATCCTGGTGCATGCCGCCTCCGGTGCCGTGGGCGCCGTCGTGCTCCAGCTCGCCGCGTTGCGCGGCATCACAGTCATCGGCACCGCCTCACCCGGACGCTTCGACGCGGTGACCCGGTTCGGCGGACACCCCGTGGCGCATGGGCCCGGGCTGCTGGCCCGCGTGCAAGCCACGCTGCGCGAGCTGGGCCGCTCCGGTATCGATGCCGCGCTGGATGCCGCCGGGACCGAGGAGGCCGTGGATGTATCCCTGGAGCTGGTGAAGGACCGGGACCGCATCGTGACCATCGCTGCCCCACGGCGGGCCGCGGGGTACGGATTCCGGGCGCTCGCGGGCACCCGGCCGGACAGTGCCCTGTTCCGCGATGCGGCGCGTGCAGATCTGGTGGCACTCGCAGGCAGGGGACTGCTGCGTGTACCGGTGGCCGCCACGTACCTGCTGGGCAATGCGCGGGAGGCCGTGCGGCATGTGATGCAGGGTCATCCCGGCGGCAAGGTCGTGTTGATCCCCTGAACCCCTGATCTCGTGTGCCCCTGATCTCCTGAAAGCGGCACGCCCGTGCGCCCCTTAAAGTGGTGTCATGACCTCCGCGAACACCACCGTGCCCCGTTCCGCCCTCGTCACCGGAGCCAGCACCGGCATCGGCGAGGCCACTGTCCGCCGGCTCCGTGCGGACGGCTGGACCGTGTTCGCCGTCGCACGCCGTGAAGACCGACTCGCGGCGCTCGCGGAGGAGACCGGCGCCGTCGCACTCACCGCGGATATCGCGGAGGACGACGACGTCGCGCGCCTCCTTGCGATCGTCGGCGAAACAGGCGGCATCGACACCCTCGTCAACGTCGCCGGGGGAGCACGCGGTGCGGACCGCGTGGCCGAGGCGTCTGTGGAGGACTGGGAGTGGATGTTCCGCGTCAACGTTCTGGGCACCCTCAAGCTGACCCGTGCCTTCCTCCCGATGCTCCGGGCCACGGGCCACGGCACCGTCCTGAATGTCACGTCCACCGCCGGCCACGTCGCCTACGAGGGCGGCGCCGGCTACAACGCGGCCAAGTTCGGCCAGGCCGCCCTCAATGACGCCCTGCGCCTGGAAGAGGCCGAGCACAACGTCCGCGTCATCGAGGTGGCACCGGGCCTGGTCCAGACGGAGGAGTTCGCCCTGCGGCGCCTGGGCGATGCGGACGCCGCCGCCAAGGTTTACCAGGGCGTGGAGAGCCCGCTGCTCGCCGAGGACGTCGCGGATCTGATCGCCTACGCGGTCCAGGCGCCGCACCATGTGAACCTGGCGCACGTCACCATCCGCCCGGTGGCCCAGCCCGCAGCCCACAAGCTCCTGCGCGGCCCGCTCGGCTGACTACTCCTTCCCGGGGGCGCCGCTCATCACGCCTGATAGCGAGTTCAGCGAGGAGCGGCGGGCATCGGAGGCGCCCGGGCGCGGGGACCCAGGCCGGGCGCCCATCCGCTAAACTGGACACAAAGCACCGACCCGGCCATCACCGGTGAGCTTCCGGAAGAAAACCCGCACCACGCGTCGTCGTACGCGCCAGCGGGTGAGTAGAACCGGACGGGCGCGCCCGTCACAGCGTCTCAATGAGAGGCCACCGGCCCGCGTGAGCGGGACGGGGGCAAGCGGGGTGGTACCGCGCCACCTGTCCCCAGCGGCAGGGAAGCGTCCTCGCGGTTGCACGCCGTAAACGCCAGGACGCCACAGTGACCATTTACCCCAAGGTCTCCTCCAGCGAGGATCGCACCGTCTCCGCCTCCGTCCGCTTCCCCGAGATCGAGAAGCGCATCCTCAAGTACTGGGATGAGGACGGCACCTTCCAGGCCAGCATCGATCAGCGTGACGCCGGGGTCGATGGGAGCAACGAGTTCGTCTTCTATGACGGCCCGCCCTTCGCCAACGGCCTGCCGCACTACGGCCACCTTCTGACCGGCTACGCCAAGGACCTGGTGGGCCGCTACCAGACCCAGCGCGGCAAGCGTGTGGAGCGCCGCTTCGGCTGGGACACCCACGGCCTGCCCGCCGAGCTGGAGGCCATGAAGCAGCTGGGCATGACGGACAAGACCCAGATCGCCGCCATGGGCATCGACAAGTTCAACGACGCCTGCCGCGCCTCCGTCATGAAGTACGCGGATGAGTGGAAGGACTACGTCCGCGCTCAGGCCCGCTGGGTGGACTTCGAGAACGACTACAAGACGCTCAACGTCGAGTACATGGAATCCGTCATCTGGGCCTTCAAGCAGCTGCATGAGAAGGGTCTGACCTACAACGGCTACCGCGTCCTCCCGTACTGCTGGAAGGATGAGACGCCGCTCTCCAACCATGAGCTGCGCATGGACGACGACGTCTACAAGAACCGTCAGGACCAGACCGTCACGGTCACCTTCCCCATCGTGGCGGGAGAGAACCCGGTCTCCCAGGAGCTGGAAGGCGTCCTGGCCCTCGCCTGGACCACCACGCCCTGGACCCTCCCCACCAACGCCGCGCTCGCCGTCGGCCCTGAGATCCAGTACGCCGTGGTTCCGGTGGGACCGAACGGCGTCAAGGCCTCCGAGGTGCCCGCCGACGCGCGCTTCCTGATCGCCGCGGATCTGCTGGGCGCCTATGCCAAGGATCTGGGCTACGACGACGCCGCTGCCGCCACCGAGGCGGTCACCGCCACCTACACGGGCGCCCAGCTCGAGGGCGTGGGCTACCAGCGCCTCTGGGACGACTTCGCCGATGCGGAGAAGTACGGCACCGAGAACGCCTGGCGCATCCTGGTGGCCGACTACGTCACCACCACCGACGGCACCGGCCTGGTTCACCAGGCCCCCGCCTACGGTGAGGATGACCAGAAGGTCTGTGAAGCCAACGGCATCCCCGTGGTCCTCTCCGTGGATGAGGGCGCCAAGTTCCTCCCGCTGTTCAAGCACGGCGAGCTGGCCGACATCGCCGGCGTCCAGGTCTTCGATGCCAACAAGACCATCACCCAGCACCTCAAGGCCGCCGGCCGTCTGGTCCGCCAGGCCAGCTACGAGCACAGCTACCCGCACTGCTGGCGCTGCCGCACGCCCCTGATCTACCGCGCCGTCTCCTCCTGGTACGTCTCCGTGACCACCTTCAAGGACCGCATGCTGGAGCTGAACCAGGACATCAACTGGATCCCCGGCAACGTCAAGGACGGCCAGTTCGGCAAGTGGCTGGCCAACGCCCGCGACTGGTCCATCTCCCGCAACCGCTTCTGGGGCAGCCCCATCCCGGTGTGGCAGTGCGACGGTGAGGAGTGCGAGCACCGTGAGGTGTACGGCTCCCTGGCCGAGATGCAGGAGGCTTTCGGCCGCCTACCCGTCAACCACGCCGGCGAGACGGACCTGCACCGCCCGTTCATCGACGAGCTCACCCGCGTCCACGAGGGCTGTGGCGGCACGCTGCGCCGTGTGGAGGACGTGCTGGACGTCTGGTTCGACTCAGGCTCCATGCCGTATGGCCAGGTCCACTACCCGTTCGAGAACGAGGACTGGTTCACCACCCACAACCCGGCGGACTTCATCGTCGAGTACATCGGGCAGACCCGCGGCTGGTTCTACATGCTGCACATCCTGTCCACCGCGCTCTTCGACCGCCCGGCCTTCCGCAACGTCATCAGCCACGGCATCGTCCTCGGCTCGGACGGGCAGAAGATGTCCAAGTCCCTGCGCAACTACCCGGACGTCTCCGAGGTCCTGGACCGTGACGGCTCCGACGCCATGCGCTGGTTCCTCATGTCCAGCCCCATCCTGCGCGGCGGCAACCTGATCGTCACCGAGCAGGGCATCCGCGACGGCGTCCGCCAGGTGCTGCTGCCCCTGTGGAACGTCTACAGCTTCTTCACCCTCTACTCCAACACCGCCGGCGGCGGCGCCGGCTACGAGGCGAAGCTCCGTTACGACGGCTACACGGACGAGCTGGACCGCTACCTGCTGGCCAACACGGGTGGGCTCGTGGAGACCGTCAAGGCGTCCCTGGACGCGTACGACATCTCCGACGCCTGCGACGCGCTGCGCGAGTACCTGGACATGCTCACGAATTGGTACGTCCGCCGCAGCCGCCAGCGCTTCTTCGACGAGAACGCCGACGCCTTCGACGCCCTGTACACCGCACTGGAGGCCGTGACCCGGGCCGCCGCCCCGCTCCTGCCGCTCGTAGCGGAGGAGATCTGGCGTGGCCTCACCGGCGGCCGCTCGGTGCACCTGACCGACTACCCCGAGGCCGCCCTCTTCCCGCAGGATGCCGGGCTCGTCGCCGCGATGGACCGCGTCCAGCAGATCTGCTCCACCGGTTCCTCCCTCCGCAAGGCCGCCAAGCTGCGCGTGCGCCTGCCGCTGCAGGAGCTCACCGTAGTGGCGCCCGCCGGAGCGACGCTGGAAGCGTTCGCCGGCGTCGTCGCCGACGAACTCAACGTCCGGAAGGTCCGCGTCCTGGACGCCGAGACCGCGTCCCCGGAGGAGTTCGGCATCGAACAGAAGCTCGTGGTCAACGCCCGGGCCGCCGGCCCGCGCCTGGGTAAGAACGTCCAGACGGTCATCAAGGCGAGCAAATCCGGAGACTGGTCCGTGGACGACGACGGCGTGGTCACCGCGGGCGGTCTGGCGCTCGAGGAGCACGAGTACGTGCTGGAGACCGTGGTCGCCGAGGCGGAGGGCGCCTCCTCGCGTGCAGCGGCTGTGCTGCCGGGCGGCGGCTTCGTGGTCCTGAACACCGAAGTCACCCCGGAACTCGAAGCCGAAGGCGTGGCCCGTGACATGATCCGCGCCATCCAGCAGGCCCGCAAGGACGCCGGTCTGGAGGTCTCGGACCGGATCCGCACGGTGGTGTCCGCCGACGCCGCCACCGTGGCCGCGCTCGGCACCCATGCCGAGCTGGTCAAGGGGGAGACCCTCTCCCTGGAGCTGGAATTGCAGGAGGCCGCCGAGGCGACCGTGACCGTGGAGAAGGTGCAGGCATGAGCGACGAATTCTCGGTGGAAAGCGTCTACGCGGAACTCCTGGGCCGTGCCCCGGAGAACAAGATGGAACCGCGCCTGGCTCCGCTGTTCCGGGCCATGGAGGTCCTGGGGGAGCCGAACAAGGCGTGCCCCATCGTCCACATCACGGGCACGAACGGCAAGACCAGCACCGCCAGGATGATCGAGCGCGGTCTGATGGCCCACGGCCTCACCACCGGCCGGTACACGAGCCCGCACCTGTCCAAGGTGACGGAGCGCATCAGCGTCAACGGTGAGCCCGTGGATGACGCCACCTTCGTGCGGATCTGGGATGAGATCCGCCCGTACCTGGCGATCGTGGACTCCGAGCTGGAGGCCGCGTCCCAGCCGCGCCTGACCTACTTCGAGTGCTTGACCATCCTGGCGTACGCGGTGTTCGCGGACCAGCCGGTGGATGTGGCCGTCATCGAAGTCGGCCTGGGCGGCATCACGGACGCCACCAATGTGGGCGACGGCGCGGTCTCCGTGATCACCCCGATCTCCCTCGACCACACGGATCTGCTGGGCGACACCACGGGGGAGATCGCCGTGGAGAAGGCCGGCATCATCAAGCCGGGCGGCTTCCTGGTGAGCGCGGCCCAGCCGCGCGACGCCGCCCAGGTGCTCCTGGAGAAGGCAAGGGAGCTCGACGTCCCGTTCCGCTTCGAGGGCGTCGAGTTCGGCGTGGACTCGCGCTCCGTGGCCGTCGGCGGACAGCTGGTCACCGTGCAGGGCCTGGCCGGCCGCTACGAGGACCTCTTCGTGCCGCTGCACGGTGCCCACCAGGCGGAGAACGCCGCCGTGGCCGTGGCCGCGCTGGAGGCGTTCTTCGGCGGTGGCGAGCGTGAGCTGGACCGGGACGTCCTCGTGGAGGCCTTCGCCGAGGTGACCTCCCCGGGCCGCCTGGAAGTGGTCCGCACCGCCCCCAGCATCATCGTGGACGCCGCCCACAACCCGGACGGCATCCGCGTCTCTGCCGAGGCGCTCCGGGAGGCGTTCAACTTCAGCAAGCTCGTGGTGGTCCTGGGCGTCCTTCAGGAGAAGGACGCCGAGGAGATCCTCACCCAGCTCAAGGAGTCCCTGGGAGACCTGGCGGAGGAGATCTGCCTGACGCAGTCCACCTCACCACGGGCGATTCCCGCCGCGGAGCTCGCCGAGCTGGCCGTGGACCTCGGCTGGGGCGAGGAGAACGTGCACATCGCGGAGAAACTGGACGACGCCATCGAATGGGCCGTGGAACGCGCCGAGGCCAATGACGACCTGGCCGGTGGCGTGCTCATCACCGGCTCCATCACCGTGGTGGCCGAAGCCCGTGTTCTCCTGCAGGCGAAGGAGGCGTGAGCATGGCGAAACCGACGCGCGCCCAGCGCGAGTGGCGTCCCGGGACCCCCAAGAAGGCACGCTCCGTCAAGACCACGTTCGCTTCCACCGTCCTGGTGCTGGAGGCCTTCGTGATGTTCTTCGCCGCCCTGGTGATCTTCGGGCTGCGCAAGAGCGACCCGATGGCCCCGGTGCTGCTCTGGGTCGGCATCGGGCTGAGTGTGCTGATGATCCTGGCGTGCGCCGTCCTGCGGAAGCCGTGGGGCTACGGCCTGGGCTGGGCCATCCAGCTGCTGCTGATCGCCGCCGGTTTCCTGGAACCGATGATGTTCCTGATCGGCGTGCTGTTCGCCATCGCGTGGTGGTACGGTCTGCGCGCCGGCGGCCGGTTGGACGTGGAGCAGAAGCAGCGGGACGCCGAGCAGGCGCGCTGGGAAGCCGAGCATCCGGACGAAGCCTGAGCCGCCGCGGTACCCCATAGAATCGTTACTGAACCGACCCTCTTCATCTGGAGAACCTGTGAGCACTGAGCGCACCCTTGTCCTCATCAAGCCTGACGGCGTCCGCCGCCAGCTGTCCGGCGCCATTCTGGCCCGCATCGAAGCCAAGGGCTATGTCCTGGCCGAGCTGAAGAAGCTGAGCGCCGGCCGCGAGCTGCTGGAGCAGCACTACGCCGAGCACGAAGGCAAGCCCTTCTACGAGCCGCTGCTGGAGTTCATGCAGTCCGGCCCCGTCGTCGCCGCCATCTTCGAAGGCGAGCGCGTCATCGAGGGCTTCCGCTCCCTGGCCGGCGTCACGGATCCGACGACGGCGGCGCCCGGCACCATCCGCGGCGACTTCGGCCGCGACTGGGGCCTGGCCGTGCAGCAGAATCTGGTGCACGGCTCCGACTCCGTGGAATCCGCCGAGCGCGAGATCGCCATCTGGTTCTGATCGCTTCCCTGAGACCAACTGGTCGGGTCTATCTGTCGTTATGAGGCTCTCATCCCGACAGTTAGACCCGACCAGTTGGCGTTAAGCGAGAGGTCACACGGCCAGCGGCCCCTGAACGAAGCCGGCCAGCCGTTCGATTTCGCGCGCCACGGCAAGGGCCTCGTGGTCGTGGAAGCGCCGGGCGACCACCTGGATACCGATCGGCAGTCCGTGAGCGTCGTGGCCCACGGGGACCGCGACGCTCGGCAGGTCCAGGATGCTCACGGCACGGCAGCTGGATGCCAGCTGGCCCCAGGGGACTTCGGTGCCTTCCACCTCCTCGCTGCTGGTGCCGATGAGCGGTGCCGTGACGCTCGCGACCGGCAGCAGAAGCACCGGGTGACGGTCCAGGAACGCCGTGACAGACGCGAGGACCGCATCACGGCGGAGAGTCGCGTCGAAGAGACTCGCCAGCGCCTCGGCGGCCGTCCGCCCGGAGAGCGAGGATCGGATGGCGCCGAGGTAGCTGAGAATGCCGGGCGTGATCTCCCCGGACCCCGGCTGCGCCTGGGCCGCCTGGACCGCGGCATCCACTTCGGGCAGGCCCTCGGCGTCCCGCAGTTCGATGAAGAGACCGGCCGCCTCGTCGAGCCGGGCCGGCCGTTCCTCCACCACGGACTTCACACTCCCGGCCAGCAGCCCGGCGACCCGGGCCAGCACGGCGACGATGTCGGCGCGCACGGGCACGTTCCCCTCACCCGCGCACCACGCGACGTCGAGCTCATTCAGGCGCACCTCGGACGACGGCGGAACCGCCACCGGGACACACAGGGAGTCGACGCCGTCGGGCCCGGCCATCAGCCGGACAAGGAGCTCGACGTCGGCCACGGTGCGGGCGATGGGTCCCACCGTCATGTGCCGGTGCAGGAAGGACGCGGAGTTGGGCGGGCCGATGGGGCTGGTCACATCGTAGGGGAGTGCGCCGGTGCCGGGCAGGAGCCCGATGCTGGGCCGCATGCTCACCACGCCCGTGCAGTGCGCGGGCCAGCGGATCGACCCGCCGAGGTCCGTCCCGATACCGAAGCTGGAGAGACCTGCGGCGACGGCCGCCGCCTCTCCGCCGGTGGAGCCGCCCGGGGTGCGGTCCAGGTCGAGCGGATTGCGGGTGTCGCCGAAGAGGAGGTTGCCGGCGTGGATGTCGACGGCGAACTCGGAGGTGTTGGTCTTCCCCAGCAGGATGGCGCCCGCCGCGAGGATCCGTTCAACGGTGGGTGCGGTGCTCTCCGGCACGTAGCCGGCCAGGATCGTGGAACCGGCGGTTGCGGGGAGACCCGCGACGGCGAGGGTGTCCTTCACGGTGAACGGCACACCGTGCAGCGGGCCGAGGAGCTCTCCCCGGGCGTGGGCCTCGTCAGCCCGGGCCGCTGCGTCGAGGGCGTCGCGCCGCAGCTCGGACAGTCCGGGGGAGACGATCGCACCGATCCGGCCGTTGAGGCGTTCGATGCGGTCCAGGCGCTCGGTGACAGCCTGGGTGGCCGTGACGGTCCCGTCGCGGAGCGCCTGCGCGAGTTCGACGACGGACAGGTCCTGCAGGGGTTTGGTCGAGGTGGCGGGGTTCATGCTCATTCCTTGTCGAAGTCACGGCGTCAGGCCGGCGCACGTCCATCATGGTCGCGCGCCGGCCCGGGGTTTGTGCGGACCGTTCAGCTTCTCAGCGTGTCCGGTCCCGCGGTTCTGGGCTGCACGACTGCGGTGCTGGCCGGGGAGGCGGTCACCGTGGCCGGGACGGCCTCCAGCTCTTCGACGGTGTCGTCCAGCTCGGAGATCTGCTCCAGGGAGCGCCCGAGGGTCTCCGGACCGAACTTCACGGCGACGGCGGCGATCAGGTACATCGCCACGACCATGCCGAAGATCCCGAATGCTCCGAAGGACTCCAGGACCTTGCCGGCGAACGGCGGGATGATCGAGCCGGCCATGGAGGCGATGAAGACTGAGGCGCCGACGCCGAAGGCACGGACGCGGGTGGGGTACATCTCCGGGGCCCAGACCCAGATGAGGGTGTTCAGGACCATGGACATGAGCTGGAAGAGCGAGCCGAAGAGCAGGACCAGGCCGAGGTTCGGCGACATGACGAAGCCGATGGCGGTGACGACGGCGCCGAGGCAGCCGTAGCCCAGGACGATCTTGCGGCGCCACTGGTGGGCGCCGAAGGCACCGAGGATGGAGCCGATCAGACCTCCGGCGTTGATGACCAGGGTGAAGCCGAGGCTGGTGGCCACGCCGTAGCCTTCCTTGACCAGGATGGACGGCATGAAGATGGTGATGGTGTCCTGCGCGCCGAAGGCCATGAAGGACACGATCCACAGGACCGCCGTGCGGCGGCGGAGGGCGCCGCGGAAGATGTCCAGAAGGCGGACGGACTCCTTGAGCGTGGTGCGGCCTTCCGGCGTCTTGACGAACTCGTGGACCGGGCCGCCGTCATTGCGGAGCCGGCTGCGGGAGAGCAGGCTCAGGACGGTGTTGGCCTCGTGCACCTGGCCGCGGGTCAGCAGGTAGCGGGGGCTTTCCGGCATGTAGCGGCGGTAGACGAAGACCAGGAGGGCCGGCACGGCGAGGACGCCCAGGAGCCAGCGCCAGCTCACATCGTCGCCACCGAACAGCTGTCCGCCCGGTACCAGGATGGCCCAGGAGAGAGCGCTGGAGAGGAAGATCCCGAGGCCTCCGCCGGCCACCTGGACGATCGCGGTGCAGGCGCCGCGGACCTTGGTGGGCACCATCTCGGAGACGATCGTAACGCCGGTGTTGAGCTCGCCGCCCAGGCCGATGCCGACCAGGATGCGTCCGATCACCAGGACAGTGAAGTCCGGGGCGAAGGCACAGACCAGGGCACCGAGCGTGTAGAGAGCCAGGTTGTACAGGTACGTGACCTTGCGGCCCCAGAGATCACCTGCGATGCCTGCCAGCAGACAGCCCGCGGCGACCCCGCCGAAGGTGGCGGTGCTCATGAGACCCACCTGGAGGTCCTGCAGGTGCCAGACCCGCTGGATCGCCGGGGCGGCGTAGCCGATGTTGAACTGCTCGATGGCGTCGAAGATGGTGCCGATCGCCACGAGCAGGATGATGATCTTCTGGGCCTTGCTGAGCCCGATGCGATCCATGGCATCGGCGAGCTGGGAATGCTGCTGCTGAGAAAGTGCGATGTCTTCCGGCGTGAGCTGAGTGCTCAAGGGGAGTCTCCCTTCTGCGGCAGGCCGGGTGGGGGCCACGTGCCTGCATCGTTGGAGGCGAACCGTGCGCCGAGCCGATGTGCTGCAGCGGGCGGTCTTCGCGCCAATGCGTTCCGGGCTCCAGCCGCCGAAGGTGGGGTGCTACTGGAGGGGAGCAGTTGGGATCCCGGATTGGGATCCCAAAATCACCATAGTGTGACGTGGAACACGCGTCAAGGAGGTTCTGAAAAGTCGTCCACAAATTTGTCACAAACATGACAAGAACGCGCGCTCGCGGGAGCGCCCTTGCCGGAAAACGGCAAGGGCCGGTCCCGGGGAATCCCGGACCGGCCCTCAGGAGCACCTGTCGATCACATGGTGGAGGGGAAGAACACGTTGCTGAAGCGGAACAGGATCGAGGCGATGACGCCGAGGTAGAGCAGGGCCACCACTGGCCATGCGAAATCGCCCACGCTCCGGCGCAGCCGTGCCGGTGCCGGGATGACGCCGTGCGCGATGTTGCGCGCGGTGACCCAGACGAACATCGGGATCATCATGGCCCAGACCGCCATGCAGAGCGGGCACAGGATGCCGATCGTGTACAGCGCCTGGGACCAGAGCCAGCACACCAGGGCGAAGCCGAGCGTGACGCCGGTCTGCAGGCCGAGCCAGTACCACCGGTTGAAACGGGCGCCGGCGAACAGTGCCATGGCAGTGGCGACGATGACCGGGAACGCGAAGACCCCGATGAACATGTTGGGGAATCCGAAGAGCTCGGCCTGCCAGGTCTGCATGACCTCGCCGCAGGAGATCCACGGGTTGATGTCGCAGATCGTGGTGTGATGCGGGTCCTTGAGCACGTCCAGCTTCTCGATGACGAGCCACCAGGATGCGGCGAAACCGACGATCCCGGTCACCAGCAGGAGCCAGGCGAAGGGCCGGGGGCGTGTCATCGCCGGCAGACTCTTCTCATCCGGGGGCAGGGTGGAGGCGGCTGCCGCGGCCTTGCTCATGTGTGGGGATTCCTCTCGACGCGGTGATTGCCGTACGGCCCTATGCCGCTGATTGTAACCAGGTGACCTCGGCGGAAACCCGAAAGGCCGGTGCCCCGTGCCGAGGGGCTCCGGCCGATCTTTTGTGGGATGATGGGAGCGGCTGGATCCGGTCCACACCCGGAATCCCGGCCCAGTGTGCAGCCCGCAAGATCCACGTGATGCGTCGGGCGCCCGGAATGGATCGGATGAGTGAGACATCCGCCCGGTGCCCGGTCGCCCTGAAGCCACTGTGGCACCTTGGCCGTAATTCCGTACGGCGGGTTCCCGGCTCCACTGGCCCGCAGCTGGTCGGCAGGCCGCGTTCGCGCGGAGTTCTGCCGCCGGCGGGTAGAGCTGACTTTCGCCGGTGCCCGAGGGTGCCGGCTTCGCGAAACGTCCCGCGTGGGGCCTGGTGTGGAGGCCTCCGGGGGACGGGAATGTTGTTAATAGATGGATACCGAGAACGTCCCGGCCGAGTCAACGCCCGCAGTGGAGGACGCCGCCGCGGCTCCCCGGAAGCCCGCGCGCACGCGCCGTCGGGCTTCCGCCCCGGTCGGTGCCCCCGCCGAAGCCGTCGTCGCAGAGGCCGCGAAGGCCGAGCTGTCCGACGAGGAGAAGAAGGCGCAGCGCGCCGCCAAGGCCGCCGCCACGCGGGCGGCCAACAAGGCCAAGAAGGAAGCGGAGAAGGCTGCGGCCGAAGCCGCGGCCTCCGCCCCGGAGGAGCCGGCGAAGGCCCCCGAGCGCAGGCCGAGCCGCCGCCGGGTGGCCCAGGCCCCTGTTCAGACTCCGGCGCCTGTCGAGATTCCGGCACCGGTGGAGGCTCCCGCACCCGAGGCCGCCGCCGTGCAGCCCGCCAAGACCTCGGAGGCCGGGCCCGCCGCTGCGCAGCAGCCCGAGCGGAGCCGTAAGAGCTCGTCCTCCCGCCGTCGCCGGAAGACGCGCGAGGCGCCTGCGGTGGAAGCCGAGGCTGTCGCCGAGCACGCCGTGGAGGAAGCTCCCGCCCCGGCCGCCCGGCGCCGTCGTGCCAGCAAGTACAAGGCCGCGCCGGTTTCCGAGGAGGCCGTCGTCGAGGCGGCGGAGACCGCCTCCGTGTCCGCCCCGGCCGTAGAATCCCCGGCCGTGGAGGAGACGCCTGAGACTGCGCCCGCCGTGGTGGAGACCGAAGCCGAGGCGACCGCCCCCGAGGCGCCGGCCGTGGAATCACCGGCCGCCGAATCACCGGTTGCCGAATCACCGGCTCAGGGCAGCCTCTTCCTGACTCCCGCGGACGCCACCTCGCTGCTCTTCCACGCCCCGGATCTGACGCGCGCCTTCCAAGCCGAGGATGCCCAGGACGAAGAGGACGACGAGGACGAGGCCGAAGAGAGCGGCGAAGGCGCCGCCAGCCGCTCGCGCCGCCGCCGTCGCGGCCGTTCCCGCGGCCGTGCCGGGGACGCCACCGAGCAGGAGGCCGACGACGACGTCGAGGGTGAGAACGACGGCGTGACGTCCCGCCGCCGTCGTCGCCGTCGCCGCGGCGAGATGGACCTGGAACTCACCGGCGGACTGGATGACGATCCGCCCAACACGGTCACCCGCGTGCGTGCCCCTCGCACTCCCTCCGAGAACGTCTCCAACAAGGTTGCGAGCGTCCGTGGCTCCACCCGTCTGGAGGCCAAGAAGCAGCGCCGCCGCGAGTCCCGTGAGTCGGGCCGCCGCCGTCAGGTCATCACCGAGGCCGAGTTCCTGGCCCGCCGCGAGTCCGTGGACCGCCAGATGGTGGTCCGCCAGAAGGACGACCGCATCCAGATCGCCGTTCTGGAGGACGGCGTGCTCGCCGAGCACTTCGTCTCCAAGACGCAGCAGGACTCCCTGATCGGCAATGTGTACCTGGGCAAGGTCCAGAACGTGCTCCCCAGCATGGAGGCCGCGTTCGTGGACATCGGGCGCGGCCGCAACGCCGTGCTGTACGCGGGTGAAGTCAACTGGGACAACGCGAACCTGGATGGGGCTCCCCGCCGGATCGAGAACGCCCTGAAGTCCGGCGACACCGTCCTGGTGCAGGTCTCCAAGGACCCGATCGGTCACAAGGGCGCACGCCTGACCAGCCAGATCTCCCTGCCGGGCCGCTACCTGGTGTATGTGCCGGGCGGCTCCATGACCGGTATCTCCCGCAAGCTCCCGGACGTGGAGCGCAACCGTCTGAAGAAGATCCTCAAGGACCGCCTGCCGGAGAATGCCGGCGTGATCGTGCGCACCGCAGCCGAGGGTGCGTCCGAGGAGGAGCTGACCAACGACATCAACCGTCTGCGGGCGCTCTGGGAGTCCATCGAGTCCCAGACGAACTCCACCAAGGTGCTGGCCCCCGAACTGCTGTACGGCGAGCCGGACCTGACCATCAAGGTGGTCCGCGACGTCTTCAATGAGGACTTCTCCAAGCTCATCGTCTCCGGCGAGGACGCCTGGGACACCATCGAGGCCTACGTGACGTACGTGGCCCCGGACCTGGTGGGCCGCCTGGAGAAGTGGAGCGGGGAGAAGGACATCTTCTCCGCATGGCGCATCGATGAGCAGCTGCACAAGGCGCTGGACCGCAAGGTCTTCCTGCCCTCCGGCGGCTCCCTGGTGATCGACCGCACCGAGGCCATGACCGTGGTGGACGTCAACACGGGCAAGTTCACGGGCAGTGGCGGCAACCTGGAGGAGACTGTCACCAAGAACAACCTGGAAGCTGCCGAGGAGGTGGTGCGCCAGCTCCGTCTGCGGGACATCGGCGGCATCATCGTCATCGACTTCATCGACATGGTCCTGGAGTCCAACCGGGACCTGGTGCTGCGCCGTCTGGTGGAGTGCCTGGGCCGCGACCGCACCAAGCATCAGGTGGCCGAGGTCACCTCACTGGGCCTGGTCCAGATGACCCGCAAGCGCATGGGCACCGGTCTGCTGGAGGTCTTCGGCGAGCAGTGCGAGGCGTGCGCCGGCCGCGGTGTCATCACGTACGACGAGCCGCTGGAGAATCGCCGCCCGAGCGGCAATCTGGAACACCAGCACGGTGTGCGCCCGGAGAACACCAACCAGCAGAACCCGCGCTCGGAGCGCAAGCGCCGCCGTGGCCGTTCCGGGAACACCCCCGTGGAGGAAGCGGTACCCGCTGCGCCTCAGCCGGCGGAGCCGGAGACCGAGGAGAAGGCCGCGAAGGCGGCCGCCACCCGCGCCGTGTTCGCGAACATCGCCGCAGCCGCGCACGCCGCACACGTGCACGACGACGAGCTGCACGCCGCGCAGGAGGGGGCGGAGCGTCAGGCTGCCGTCTTGACCATCGGCGGCGAAGAGGTCGAGCTGCCGCACGGCTCCGCCGAGGCTCCGGCACCTGCCGTGGCCCCGGCCTTCAGCCTCGACGCCCTGGCCGCGGCTTTCGAGGGACTCGGCGAGCCGGCGGAGGCGGCGTCCGCCGGTCCGGTGACGCCGGAGCTGGCCGCAGCCGAGGCGCCCGCCCTGGCACGGCGCAGCCCGCGCCGCAGCCCGCGCCGCAGCCGTGGTTCCCGCCGTGCGCAGAGTGCGGCCGGCGCCTCCGAGGTGCAGCAGGTCGAGGCGACCGCGGCGGAGGAGACCGGCACCGTGCGCCGCGCCTCCGTCAGCCAGGCGTCCAAGGCCACTGGGCCGAGTGGCGAGGAGCCGCTGGTGCTGGGCGTCGGGGTTCCGGCCTCGGAGCTCTGAGGCCCACCGGGCAGATATGACGGACAGCGCAGGGACGTGGTACATGCCGCGTCCCTGCGCTGTATTACATTGGTGGCACATCCCCCGATTGGAGCTCCCATGACCCGTGTGCCCGCCGCCTCCTCACTTCAGCCCGTTCCCGGCAAGCCCCGGCCCCGGGTGCTCAGCATCGCGGGCTCGGATCCGAGCGGGGGCGCGGGCATCCAGGCCGATCTGAAGAGCATCGCCGCCAACGGCGGATACGGCTTGGCGGTCATCACCGCCCTCACCGCCCAGAACACCCGGGGAGTCACCGGCGTTCACGTTCCGCCCGTGGAGTTCCTGACCCGGCAGCTGGAGGCCATCAGCGCCGATGTGACGGTGGACGCCGTGAAGATCGGCATGCTCGGCAACGCCGAGGTGATCGGTGCGGTGGCCGACTGGCTCGGCGCGCACCGGCCGGCCGTCGTGGTGCTGGACCCGGTCATGGTGGCCAGCAGCGGTGACCGCCTGCTCGACGCCGATGCGGAAGCCGCGCTGGGCCGCCTCATGGCGCTGGCCGACGTCGTCACCCCCAATGTGCCGGAACTCGCGGCGCTGCTGGGTGAAGCCGTGGCCGCGGACTGGGAGTCCGCGCTGGAGCAGGGCAAGCGCCTGGCCGCCGAACACGGCGTGTCCGTCCTGGTCAAGGGCGGTCATCTGGACGGGGACATCAGCTGGGACGCGCTCGTTGATCTGAGCGGCGCGTCGGCCTCGGACGTCACCGTGTTCGAGGCGCCGCGGGTGGACACGGTCAACACGCACGGCACAGGCTGCTCGCTCTCCTCTGCGCTGGCCACCCTCCTGGGTGCAGGTCTGGTCCCCACGGAGGCGGTGGGCGCTGCCAAGGCCTGGCTGCTCGAAGCCATCGCCACCTCCTCCGAACTCGCGGTGGGCGCCGGGCACGGCCCGGTGAACCATTTCCACCACGGTGTCCTGCCGTCCGCGCGTGACGTCGCCGGCTACGCCGCTGATCTGTGGACGACGGCGGCCGGTGACCTCGAGCGGATCTATGAGCTGCCGTTCATCGCCGCCCTCGGCGACGGGAGCCTCGAAGAGGCCGACTTCGCGTACTACCTGGCCCAGGACGCCCTCTACCTGAACACCTATTCCAGGGTGCTCGCCGCGGCCAGTTCCCTGGCGCCCACCGAGGCCGAGCAGGCCTTCTGGGCCAAGGGCGCCCGGGAGTGCCTTGATGTGGAGGCCGAGCTGCACCGCAGCTGGCTGGTGGGCCGTGAGGTGTCCATGGTGCAGGGGCCGGAGACCAAGCAGTACGTGGACCACCTCCTGGCCCGTGCGGGAGAGGGCGACTACGCGGTCCTGGTGGCCGCCATCCTGCCGTGCTACTGGCTTTACGCCGAGGTGGGCGCCGTGCTGTTCCGTGAGTTCGAGCAGGCCGGCGCGCCGGATTCCCACCAGTACGCGATGTGGCTGCGCAGCTACTCCGATCCGGCGTTCGCCGAGGCCACCCGCCAGGCGATCGCCTACACGGCCGAGGCTGCACGGCGGTCCACTCCCGCCCAGTGGACCGCGATGCAGGAGGCGTTCGCCCACTCCTCGCGCTTCGAAGTGGACTTCTTCGACGCGCCCAGCCGCCGTGTTCCGCGAGGACGAGCCTGAGATCCGGTAGACTGGATCGCTGGAAGGCGTCGGTGCGGCATGGCACGCATCGCGGCCTGCGTGCAAGACCGTCATTTGCGGGGTCGGCGCGCACTAGCGTAAGCTAGACCTTCGGTGCTAACGCCACACATGGGTATTGCGGGACGAACCACTTTCGGATTCACCCCGACTCCTTTATTCCGGGTCCTCGTCAGGAACCGGCGGCGCGTAAGGCACAGCTGGAACCACCCCGGGATTCCCCGGTGGGTTCCGCACGCAAACTTAGTAAGAATCGTCGAGAGAAGTGAGTTCCCAAGTGGTGTACGCGATTGTCCGCGCCGGCGGCCGTCAAGAAAAGGTCTCGGTTGGAGACTTCGTAACCCTGAACCGCGTCGCCGGTGAAGTGGGTAGCACCATCGAGCTGCCTGCCCTCCTGCTGGTGGATGGTGACAAGCTCACCACCAAGGCTGCCGACCTTGCCAACGTCAAGGTGACCGCCGAGATCCTGGAAGACCTGCGCGGCAAGAAGATCGTCATCCAGAAGTACAAGAACAAGACCGGTTACAAGAAGCGCCAGGGTCACCGTCAGGAACTGACCCGCGTCAAGATCACCGGCATCAAGTAAGACCCTTCGCGGGATTACTTCTACCAAGAAGGCAGGCATAAAGCATGGCACACAAGAAGGGTGCGAGTTCCACTCGCAACGGTCGTGATTCCAACCCTCAGTTCCTGGGCGTGAAGCGCTTCGGTGGTCAGGTCGTCTCCGCTGGTGAGATCCTGGTCCGTCAGCGTGGCACCCACTTCCACCCCGGCAACGGTGTCGGCCGTGGCAAGGACGACACCCTGTTCGCCCTGACCGCCGGTGCTGTCGAGTTCGGCACCCGCCGTGGCCGCCGCGTGGTGAACGTGGTCGGCGCTGCAGCTGAGTGATTTCAGCAGCATCCAGTCTGAAGGGGCGGGCCTGAGGCCCGCCCCTTCGGCGTTTAACACCGGTCCCGGCATTCCGGGACCATAGAATCTTTCCTGGGCACCGCGCACTCCGCGACCCGGGGCCGCCACGGCACGTGGCGTATCAGACCGACAAGAGGAGAACCCAGTGGCGAGCTTCGTGGACCGTGTGGTCCTGCACGTCTCCGGCGGCAATGGCGGGCACGGCTGTGTGTCCGTCAAACGGGAGAAGTTCAAGCCACTGGGTGGACCCGATGGTGGCAATGGCGGCAACGGCGGCGATGTGATCCTGCGCGTGGACACCCAGGTCACCACGCTCCTCGAGTATCACCACTCACCGCACCGTCACGCCGGCAACGGCGGCCCGGGCATGGGCGACTGGCGCGGTGGCAAGGCGGGGGAGACGCTGGTGCTCTCCGTTCCGGAAGGCACCGTGGTCAAGGACCGTGACGGCAACGTCGTGGCCGACCTGGTGGAGCCGGGCACCGAGTACGTCGCCGCGGCCGGCGGCCAGGGCGGCCTGGGCAACTCGGCGCTCGCCTCGGCACGCCGCAAGGCGCCCGGCTTCGCACTCCTGGGCATCGAGGGGGAGCAGCGGGACATCATCCTGGAGCTGAAGTCCATCGCCGACGTCGCACTGGTGGGCTTCCCGTCCGCCGGTAAGTCCAGCCTGATCGCCGCCATGTCCGCGGCACGGCCGAAGATCGCCGACTACCCGTTCACCACCCTGGTGCCGAACCTGGGCGTGGTCCAGGCGGGCGACGTGCGCTTCACCATCGCCGACGTGCCGGGACTCATCGAGGGCGCCAGCGAAGGCAAGGGCCTCGGACACAACTTCCTGCGCCACGTGGAACGCTGCGCGGCGATCGTGCACGTGCTGGACTGCGGCTCCCTGGAAAGTGACCGGGACCCCCTGAGCGATCTGGCCATCATCGAGGGCGAGCTGGACCGTTACGCCGTGGACATGGCCTACGGCGACGGTGAAGTGGTCCCGCTCAATGAACGTCCCCGGATCATCGCCCTGAACAAGGTGGACCTGCCGGACGGCAAGGACATGGCCGAGTTCGTACGCCCCGATCTGGAGGAGCGCGGTTACCGGGTCTTCGAAGTGTCCGCCACGAGTCACGAGGGCCTGCGGACTCTCGGCTTCGCCATGGCGGAGATCGTGCAGGAGGCCCGCGACCGGATCGCCGTGGCCCCGCCGAAGGTGGCTCCCGTGGTGCTCCGCCCGAGGGCCGTCAATGAGACCGGTTTCATCATCCGCCGTGAAGAGCGCAATCTGGAACCGCTCTTCCGGGTGCTGGGCGAGAAGCCGGAGCGCTGGGTCAAGCAGACCGACTTCGAGAACGAGGAGGCCATCGGCTACCTCGCGGACCGCCTGAACAAGCTGGGCGTGGAGACCGAACTCTTCAAGATGGGCGCCAAGCCGGGCGACACCGTGGTGATCGGCGACGACGGCGGCGTGGTGTTCGACTGGGAGCCCACCATGGCGGCGGGCGCCGAGCTCCTGGCCTCCCCGCGCGGCACGGACATCCGCATCGCGGACACCGGCGCACGCCCCACCCGTGCCCAGAAGCGCGAGGAGCAGCAGGAGCGGCGCGACGCCAAGGCGGCCGCCCGTGCCGAGCTTGAGGCCGAGCGCAAGGCCGGCGTGTGGACGGAGTCCGCGCAGGCACGCCACCAGGAGAAGCTGGGCGCCGTGGAGCGTGACTTCGGAGCCTGGGGCGACGAGGACGAGGAGTGAGCCTGGATCTTGCGACCGCTGCGGGGCGGGAAGCCCTGCGGGACGCCAAGCGCGTGGTGGTCAAGGTGGGCTCCTCCTCCTTGACGAGCATCAAGGGCGGGATCTCTGAGAAAGCCGTCCTGGCTCTCGTGACGGCCCTGGCGGAGCGGCGCAATGCGGGCACCGAGGTCATCCTGGTGTCCTCCGGCGCCATCGCGGCAGGCCTGGCACCGCTGGGCCTGGCCCGCCGGCCGAAGGACCTCGCCACCCAGCAGGCGGCCGCCAGCGTGGGCCAGGGACGGCTCATGTCCCGCTACACGCAGGCGTTCTCGGCGCACGGCATCACGGTCAGCCAGGTGCTCCTCACCGCGGAAGACCTGGTCCGGCGCACCCAGCACGCCAACGCCTTCCGCGCCCTGGACCGGCTGCTCAACCTCGGCGTCGTGCCGATCGTCAATGAGAACGACACGGTCGCCACGCATGAGATCCGCTTCGGCGACAACGACCGCCTGGCCGCCCTCGTGGCGCACCTGGTGCGGGCGGACGCCCTGTTGCTGCTCTCCGACGTCGACTCCGTGTACGACGGCCCTCCGAAGGACGGTGCCAAGCGCATCTCCGAGGTACGGCACACCGGTGACCTGGACGGCGTCGTCGTCGGCAGTGCCGGGAAGGCCGGCGTGGGCACCGGTGGCATGGCCACCAAGGTGCAGGCGGCGAGCATCGCGGCCGGTTCCGGGATTCCCGCGCTCGTGACGTCGACGGCCAACGCCTCGCAGGCGCTCCGCGGTGAGGATGTCGGCACCTGGTTCGCGGTGCAGGGCGACCGCAAGCCGATCCGGCTGCTGTGGCTGGCGCATCTGGCCACCGCGCGCGGTGAACTGGTGCTCGACGCCGGCGCCGTGCGCGCCGTGACGGAGAACCACCGCTCGCTGCTGCCGGCCGGCATCACGGACGTCCGCGGTGACTTCGAGCCGGGCGACCCGGTGGAGCTCCTCGGCCCGGACGGTGCCGTGGTGGCGCGTGGCCTGGTCAATTACGCGGCACATGAGCTGCCGCGCATGCTGGGCCGTTCCACCAAGGAGCTGGCGCGTGAGCTGGGTCACGAGTATGAACGTGAAGTGATTCATGTTGACGACCTGGTTGTCCTGGACCGGATGCCGCTGGCCTAAACTTGTGTCATGACTGACACCGCCATCTCCACCGGCCTGCCCGGCGACGGCGTGGACGACGTCGAGCGCGCCGTCCACGCGATCGCCGATCGGGCACGTCTGGCCTCCCGCCGGATCGCCCGGGCGCACCGCTCCCGCAAGGATGAAGGGCTGCGAGCCATTGCCGCGGCCCTGGTGGAGCACGCCCCACGCATTCTGGCCGCCAACGCCAAGGATGTGGAACGCGGCCGGGAGAACGGCACGTCCAAGGCCATGCTGGACCGGCTCAGCCTGAGCCCGGTCCGCATCCAGGGCCTGGCCGACGCCCTGGAGAACCTGGCGTCCCAGCCCGATCCCGTGGGCACCGTAGTCCGCGGCCAGACCCTGCCGAACGGCTTGCGCCTGCGCCAGGTGAGCGTCCCCATGGGCGTGGTGGCGGCCATCTACGAGGCCCGTCCCAATGTGACCGTGGACATCGCGGGCCTGGCGCTGAAGGCCGGGAATGCCGTGATCCTGCGCGGCGGCTCCGCGGCCCAGGTGACGAATGAGACGCTCGTGGAGATCCTCCGTGACGCGCTGGATTCCGTGGGCCTGCCGGCCGAGGCCGTTCAGACCGTGGACGCTTACGGCCGGGCCGGCGCGAACGTCCTGATGAAGGCCCGCGGCCGGGTGGACGTGCTGATCCCGCGCGGCGGGCGCGAGCTCATCCAGACCGTGGTGCAGAACTCCTCCGTTCCCGTCATCGAGACCGGTGAGGGCAACGTCCACATCTACATCGACGAGTCCGCGTCCGAGGACATGGCCGTGGAGATCCTCCTCAATGCCAAGACTCAGCGCCCCAGCGTGTGCAACACGGTGGAGACACTCCTGGTGAACTCGCGCTCCAGCGTGCTGCCCGCCGTCGCGCGCGCCCTGAGGGAAGCCGGCGTGCGGCTGCACGTGGACGGCCGTGTCGCCGCGCTCCTGCCCCCGGGCGAGGATGTGCTGGCCGCCACCGACGAGGACTGGGCCACCGAGTACATGGACCTGGACCTGGCTGTCGGCATGGTGGACAGCATGGATGAGGCCCTGGAGCACATCCGCACCTGGAGCACCGGCCACACGGAGGCCATCCTGACCAACGATCTGGGCAATGCGGAGAAGTTCATCGCGGAGATCGACTCGGCAGCGGTGATCGTCAACGCCTCCACGCGTTTCACGGACGGCGGCGAATTCGGGCTCGGTGCCGAGGTTGGCATCTCCACGCAGAAGTTGCACGCCCGAGGCCCCATGGGCCTGGGGGAGCTGACCACCACCAAGTGGATCGTCCAGGGCGAGGGCCAGACCCGAGCCTGAGCCGCGCTCCGTGGCGTGCTGCATGCCGTGGGGGAGCGAAACAGACTAGGATTACAGGAAGTCACGACGGGCGGTCCGCCGCCCGTCACCGGAGCGATCCGGGCACGAACACTCTGAAGGGAACACCATGTTGGCTCAGCTGGCCACCACCGTCATCCACGTCAGCGCGGAGGCCGCCGAAGCGCCCGCCCCGCTGATCGCACCGCCCTTCGTGATCGGTGGGTCCATGTTCGCCCTCCTGCTCGTGCTGCTCTTCGTGTGCCTGTCCTTCATGAGCCTGGGCAACCGTCACGAGGCCGTGGAGGAGCACGCGGACCCGCACCGCCAGCACACCAACAAGCACGATCACGGCCAGGCTGAGCCTCAGGGTCACTGAGATTCAGTCCTCCGGCCAGGAGCCGCGCCGTCACCGTCTGGGAGTGATGGGCGGCACCTTCGATCCGATCCACCACGGACACTTGGTGGCCGCCAGTGAGGTGGCCGCCAAGTTCCATTTGGACGAAGTCGTCTTCGTCCCCACCGGCGAGCCGTGGCAGAAGGCCAAGCGGCGGGTCAGCACCGCCGAGCACCGCTATCTGATGACCGTGATCGCCACGGCCTCCAACCCGCGTTTCTCGGTCAGCCGTGTGGACATCGACCGCCCCGGTCCCACCTACACGATCGACACGCTGCGGGATCTGCACACTGAGCGTCCCGGCTCTGACCTCTTCTTCATCACAGGCGCGGACGCCATGGAGCAGATCGTCTCCTGGAAGGATTCCGAGGAGCTCTGGGACCTGGCGCACTTCGTGGGCGTCACCCGTCCGGGTCATGAGCTCACCGACCTGGGCCGGGACGGCGTCAGCCTGCTGGAGGTGCCGGCCCTGGCGATCTCCTCGACCGACTGCCGGGACCGTGTGGCCGATGGCAATCCCGTCTGGTACCTCGTGCCGGACGGCGTGGTGCAGTACATTGCCAAGTACGGCCTGTACGACCGGGATGAACCTCCGACGCCGCCGGGGAACCTCGCAGGGGTCTCGCGCGTTGGCCCTCGAGACAAGCAATAGTCGATAGAGAGCTTTCAGGGCGTCCGGCATGGGCGCAGAGCAACTGAGGCAGCACTGGATGATGAACTGATGAGTCAGGAAGAGCAACCCCGTCGCACGCGACGTCAATTGCGTGAAGAACGAGAGCGTGCCACGGCCCAGGCCGGGGACGCCTCAGAGGTGACCCTGGAGGACGCTCTTCCTGCCCCGGCCGAGAGGGCCCCGCGTCCGGAACCCGGCATGCACAGTGGAATGATCGACGCCGTGCCGACGGCCCTGACGGCGACCGTGCCGGCTGGGGGGCCTTCAGGGTCCGCGCCGACGGTTCCCGGGCCGCAGACCGCTCGCAACCGTCGGGTCGCTGCGGGCCCCGTGGATGCCGTCCCGGAGCGGGAGGAGCGTTCCTCCCAGGCGCGGGCCCGCGACCGCGCGGCGCTGCGCACCATCAAGGATCTGGCGGCCAAGGAGGAGCAGCTCAGCGGAGGCGTCCAGACCCGGCGCCAGCGCAGGCTGCAGGAACTGGCCACGGAGACCACGCAGCGTCCCGTGGTTCCCCCGGCGTCCGGGTCTGTTCCCGGGGCACCGGGCGGCCGCCCGGACATGGGTGTCTCCGCGCGTCCGGATCCTGCCACGGCACCTGTCCGGGTGAATCACCGTCCCGTGGGCGATGAGATCCCCGAGGACATGAGCGTGGAGGAGGCTCTGGCCGAGCGTGAGCGCTTCACGGCCGAGGCACAGGAGTACTTCGAGCGCATGGCGGAGCGCCCGGGCGGCAGCACCGGCGAGGTCGATCCCAAGGTCCTGGCCGAGCAGATCGCGATGGCCGAGCGCATCGCCATTCTGAACCAGCGTGCGCAGCGTAAAGAGGAGCTCGCACGCGAAGCCGACGCGGCCAAGGGCCGGCCGCAGAGCGAGAGTTCCTCGGCGCCCACCATGGCGCACAACCTGGGGTCGGTGACCCGCCAGGAGACACGGAAGGTGCCCGGTGTCGCCCATGAGGTAATCGCCGCCCCGACCACGCAGGTCCCGGTCAGTCTGCCCCGGCCGGCGGCGCCGGCCGTGGGGGAACCCGCGCCGGAGACCGTTCAGGTCCAGCGGGTCGAAGCCCCGGGGGCGTCGCAGTCCGCTGGAACGCCTGGTTCGAAGAAGGCGAAGAAGTCCGCCAACCGGCGCGCACAGCTGCTGGCACAGGCGGAGGCGATCGCCAATGCCGAGGAAGCTCTGGACGCGCCGGATGGAGGCCGCATGGTCCCGGCTCCGGTTGCGGCCGCCGTCGTTCCTCAGCCCGTGAAAGCCGCCCCGGCGGCAAAGCCTGTGGCGCAGACCTCGGTGTCTGTCGCCGCCCGGCCTTCCGCGGCGGTGAAGCCGGGTGAGCCCGCTCAGGTAGCCGCCCGAGATGCTCACGGCCTCGACCCGCTCGACGTCGGCACGGCCGGCGTGCAGACGGCCATCCGTCTGAGGCTGCTCCACTGGGGCGCGCTCGGGCTGGGCGCCGTCGCACTGGTGGTCGGCGTCATCCTGGCGGTAACCGCCGGCGGCCGATGACCGCCCTTGAAACGAAACCCCTTGGGCCCCGGAACACCGGAGGCCCTCAATCCCGATGTGAGGAGATCCGTGAGCGCCAGCGCTTCGGCAATTGAGACGGCCCGACTGATCGGCAAGGCCGCCGACGACAAGCAGGCCGAGGAGATCGTGGCCCTGGACGTCAGCGAACGCATGCCGTTCTCCGACATCTTCGTGATCGCCTCCGCCGAGACGGAACGTCAGGTGAAGTCCATCGCCGACGAGATCGAGGAGCAGCTGCTGGCCAGCGGCCGCAAGATCCTCCGCCAGGAAGGCCGCGCCGCCGGCCGCTGGATCCTGCTGGACTTCTCCGACGTGGTGGTGCACGTGCAGCACGGCGAGGAGCGGGCGTTCTACGCACTGGAGCGCCTGTGGCAGGACTGCCCGTCGGTGGACCTTGAGCTGCCGGAACACCCGGGCCGGGATGCTGTCAGCGCCTGAGCGGATTTGCTGCTCAGAGGCCTGATGGTCTATGCTGGATGAGTTGCCGCGGCCGGGAATGAACGTTCCGGAGGCGGGAAAACAACTCAATACGGGGGTATGGCGCAGTTGGTAGCGCGTCTGCATGGCATGCAGAAGGTCAGGGGTTCGAATCCCCTTACCTCCACAGATGAAGGGCCGGTCGGAAGACCGGCCCTTCGGCGTTTGCGGCCAGGGAATCGCCCGCCCGGTGAGCGTCAGAGGCCGGTTGCTGTTCCTCGCGTCGTTGTGAAGGCGTTACGAGGAACAACAACCGGCTCTGGAGATTTTACGGCCTAGAGGGCCGGAGGCGTATGCCAGATTCCGTTGATGTAGTCGCGCATGGAGCGGTCCGACGAGAAGAATCCGCAGCGGGCCACGTTGAGGATCGCCGCACGGTTCCAGGCATCCTGGTCGGCGTAGGCGGCGTCCACCTCTCGCTGGGCCCTGATGTATTCCGCGAAGTCGGCAAGGACCATGAAGCGATCGTCGTAGAGCAGATTGGAGACCACGGGTTCGAAGGTGGACCGGTCGCCGCCGGAGAAGGCCCCGGACGCGATGAGGTCCAGTGCCCGTCGGAGATCCTCATCGGCTTGGTAGAACTCACCTGGCCGGTAGCCGGTGCTCCAGAGTGCCTCGACCTCGGGTTCGGTCATGCCGAAGAGGAAGAAGTTCTCGTCTCCCACCAAGCGACGGATCTCGACGTTGGCGCCGTCGTCGGTGCCGATGGTCAGCGCACCATTGAGGGCGAACTTCATGTTGCCGGTGCCTGAGGCCTCCTTGCCGGCCAGAGAGATCTGTTCCGAGAGGTCCGCCGCAGGGATGACCCGTTCGGCGAGCGTGACGTTGTAGTTCGGCGGGAAGAGGACCTTGAGACGACCCTCCACCCGTGGGTCATCGTTGATCACGGAGCCGACGGCGTTGATCAGGTGGATGATGCGCTTGGCCATGGCGTATCCTGGGGCGGCCTTGGCTCCGAAGATGAAGGTCCGAGGGGTGACCTCGGCAGCGGCGACTCTGCCGGAGGCGATGCCTTCGTACAGGCTCACGATGTGCAGGACTTTGAGCATCTGGCGCTTGTACTCGTGCAGTCGCTTCACCATGACGTCCATCAGGTGATCCTCGCCGACCACGAGGCCGTCCCGGGCGAGGAGCTCGTGCCGGAGCCGGACCTTGTTCTGAGCCTTGACCTCCGCGAACGCCGTCCGGAAGCCGGCGTCGTCGGCGTAGGCTTCCAGTCCCTGCAAGCGGTCCAGGTCGGTTTCCCAGCCTGGGCCCACGGCTTCCGTGATCAGGGAGGAGAGGCCCGGGTTCGCCAGACGCAGGAAGCGGCGCGGCGTCACGCCGTTGGTGACATTGGTGAACTTGCCGGGGAAGAACGCGGCGAAGTCGGGCAGCACCTTGTCCCTGAGCAGCTGGGAGTGGAGTTCTGCGACGCCGTTGACCTTGGCACCTGCCACGGTGGCCAGATAGGCCATCCGGATGGCGCGTTCGGGATGCTCTGCGATGATCGACATGTTGCGGATACGCAGTTCGTCGTCGCCGTAGGTTTCCCGCACCTCGGCGAGGAACTCCTCGTTGATGCGGTAGATGATCTCCAGGTGACGGGGGAGGAGCCGTCCCAGCAGGTCCACGGACCACTCCTCGAGAGCCTCCGGCAACAGCGTGTGGCAGGTGTAGGCGAAACAGCCGCGGGTGATCTCCCAGGCAGCGTCCCATTCGAGGCCACGCACGTCGACCAGCACCCTCATGAGTTCCGGTACCGCGATCACCGGATGGGTGTCGTTGAGCTGGAAGATCACGCGGTCCGGCAGTTTCGTCAGATCGAATCCGTCTGCCAGGTGGTGGTCCAGGAAATCGCTGACGGATGCGGCAACGAAGAAATACTGCTGCTGCAGCCGCAGTTCCTTGCCTTGAGGGGTCGAATCCTCCGGGTAGAGCACCTTGGAGATGTTGGACGCGAACGTCTGTGCCCGGACCGCTTCGGCGTAGTCGCCCGAGTTGAAGATCCGCAGGTCAAAGGCGTGAGTGGCGACCGCGCTCCAGAGCCGGAGGGTGTTGACCCGGCCGTTGTGGTAGCCCGGGACCATGTAGTTGTATGGCACGGCCTGAACGTTCCATGCCGGAATCCACCGGGTGCGTTCGACATCCCCGTCCTGGTAGCGCTCGGTGTGACCACCGAAGGAGACGATCTGCGCGGCTTCAGGATGCGGGAACTCCCAGGGAGAGCCGAGTGCCAGCCACTGGTCAGGCTGCTCGGCCTGCTGCCCGTCCACGAAGGTCTGCCGGAAGATCCCGTACTCGTAACGGATGCCGTAGCCGATGGAGGGGACACTCATGGTGGCCAGAGAGTCGACGAAACATGCGGCGAGGCGGCCCAGACCGCCATTTCCGAGTCCTGGTTCCACCTCCAGGCCCCGCAGTTCGTCCAGGTCGATCCCACAGACCGACATGGCCTCAGCGGCGATGCCGCCGAGATCGGAGGCGAGGAGGTTGTTGTCCAGCTGCCGGCCGAGCAGGTACTCCGCGGAGAGATAGCAGACCCCCTTGGACTGGCGCTCGAACTGGGCGCGCTGGTCCTCCAGCCACCGGGCCATCAGGTAGTCGCGCACGGTCTGGGCGAGTGCCAGGTAGCGGTCGTTCTGGCTGGACGAGGACAGGGCGACACCCTGCCGGAAGTTGAGGTTGTTGAGGAACTCCTGGACGAAGCCGTCAACGGTGCTGGCCGGCGGAATGACCGGGGCCAGGGCGAGTGTGTGAGTGGCGCGAATCTCGGACATGGCAAGACGGTATAGGACTGGCGGCGAAGATCAAGCTGAAATCAGATATGTTTCGGACGCTTCGCGAAAGGCGATGAGACCGCGGTGGGACGCGACGGTGGTACAAGGGAGCTTTTCCTGGAACGCCGTTCAGGGAACGATACAGCTCCCTGAACGGCGATCGGCAGATGGAGTTCGCCTCGCAGTGACAGCCGTCTGCCGCCGTACGCCAGACCACCCGGAACGAACTATGGGACGGTGGTCGCTGCCTCTGCTGCGTGCTCGGCCACCTCGCGACCGTCCAGGACGGTGGCGACGACGGCGGTCCTGGCCAGCTCTTCGGCGCTCACCGACAGCGGGTCTGCGGCGAAGACGGTGAAGTCCGCGCGCTTTCCCGGCGCGATGGTCCCCGACGCGGCGGACAGCCCGGCCGAAGCGGCCGCGTGGCTGGTGTACCCCTCCAGTGCCTGGAGGGAGGTGAGACCCTGCTCCGGCTGCACCGGCGCCCAGTGCGGGCGCTCCACTGGCCGCCGCAGCATGGAGTCGGCCATCATGGCCCGCGGGTCGTACGGGGTGATGGGCCAGTCGGAGCCGAGCGCAAGGATTGCTCCTGCCTGGCGGAGGTCCTGGCATCGCCAGCCGTGCCCGGCTCGTTCCTCGCCGAGCCGCACAGACCAGTTGTCGCTCCGGTCCGCCTTGGTGTGGTGGGTGCCGTGGACAGGCTGCATGCTCGCGGCCACGCCCAGGGCGGCGAACCGGGGCACCAGATCGTCCGGGATCGTCTCGATGTGCTCGATCCGGTGCGCCGCCAGCCCCCGGACGTCTCCCAGGCCCTCCAGTGCGTCCAGGACATACCGCACACCCTGATCCCCGATGGCGTGCGTGGCCGTCGGCACGCCGCGGGAGGCGAAGAACCCCAGCGCCCGGCGGTACTGCTCGGGGTCCGTCCACACCGGATCGGTGCCCTGACCGTACAGGTCCGGGTGCTCCAGCCAGGCCGTGCCGTTGTCCACGGTCCCGTCGATCAGGAACTTGACGCCCTCGATCACCCAGCGGCGACCGCTCCGGCCCTGAAGCCCGGCGATGGCCGCCCAGCCATCCTCGCTCAGGTGCGGCTGCACCATCGGCGAGAAGCGCAGGCGCACCGGCAGTTCGCCGTCGCGCTCCAGCTCCTCGACCAGCGCCACGGCGTCGTCCGCGAGATCCAGCACATGAGTGGCAGTGATCCCCGTGGCGGCCATGCCGTCCAGGATCTCCCGCAGCCGTGCCGCACGGACCGGGAAGGGCTCCTGCGGGATGGCCGCCAGTGCCAGCTCCATGGCCTCGAACTCCACCAGATACCCGGTCGGCCGGCCGTCGTCCCCGAGCGCCACGAGGGACTCGTCGGAGAACTCCTCGTCACCCGTGATCCCGGCCTGTCGGATGGCCGCCGAGTTCACCACAGCCGAGTGCCCGTCCCTCATCCGCAGGAACAGCGGCACCTCGCCGGTGGCGCCGTCGAACACCAGGCCCTGGAAACCGATGCCCGTGAACAGATTGGGGTCCAGCCCCCAGCCCTGCAGCCACTCGCCGCCGGCCAGCCGTGCGGCGGCCTCGGCGAGGCGGCGCTGCACCTCTCCGAGCGGCCCGACGTCGGTCAGGTTGAGTCCGCGCGCCAGGTCCAGGCCCAGCACCACATGGGTGTGGCTGTCGGTCAGGCCCGGGACTGCGGTGGCCTGGCCGTAGTCGAGCACCGTGGTGGCAGGTCCGGACAGGGCGAGGATCGCCTCGCGATCTCCGGCGCGGATGATCCTGCCGCCGGAGATCGCGACGGCGGTGGCCTTCGGCAGGTCCGGATCGAGGGTGTGGATGGTCTGGGCGAGGAGGATGGTCTCGGCCGGGGTCATGGGGATTCCTTTCACGGGAGGATGCTCAGAGGGCTGCCGAGTCGACGACGGCGGCCGGCGGCTGGGGCGCCGCGGTTCCGGGAGCGACGGCGGAGCCTTCCTTGAGGCTGTCGAAGAGCCGGTTCACGCGCTCCCGCTCAGCCGTGGGGGCGGGCTTGAGCAGCGAGATCGCCAGATACACCATGAGATTGACCACCAGGCCCACGCCGCCGGAGGTGAGACCACCGAGCCACGGCACGGACAGCGGGTAGTTCACCTCGAAGTAGACGGCCACCAGGATGCCCGTGATCATGCTGGCGTTCGCTGCCAGGGCCGTGCCCCGGCGCCAGAAGATGCCCAGGAGCAGCATGGGCGCCAGCTGGCAGATGGCCTGGTAGGAGATCAGCGCCAGGATGAACAGGCCGCTCGTGACATTGGCGGTGGCCAGGGCGGCGATCGCGGAGACGACCGTGACGGCGGCGACCGCGATCTTGGCACCCTCCGCGGAGCCGGCGCCCGCCGCGCGGCCCGGCCGGACGACGTCGTTGGCCAGCTGCGTGCCGATGGCCTGCAGATTGGCGCCCACATTGCCCATGGTGGCTGCCACCACGCAGATGCCCGCGGCGGTCACCAGTCCCACGCCGCCCAGGCCCGCCAGGATGAACCACGTGGTGTCCGGCGCCTCGGTGACCCCCGGAACGGTGGTGGCCAGGAGGGTGACGGTGGTCAGCGCACCGGAGAAGAGGAAGAGCAGTGGCGCCGCCTGCACGGCGGACTTCTGCACGCCCCGCGGGGACTCCACACTGAAGAGCCGGACGAACAGGTCCGGCCAGGACCAGGCGCCGAGCAGGCCCGTGAGGACCAGGGAGAAGAGATAAAGCGGCCCCACCGGGCTGTCCAGCGGTGGCAGGGACAGCAATGCGGGATTGACCGCGCCGAAACCGTGACCGTTGCTCAAAAGCCAGACGAGGAAGCCGATGGCCATCAGGAATCCGATGCCATAGGCGAAGACGCCCTGGACCATGTCGCTGATGATGAGGCCGCGGGTGCCGTAGCGGACGGTCCAGGCCTGGCGGGCGGCGATGAAGAGGATGCCGATCACGGTGGCGGCCACCGGGGTGACCGCACCGAAGGACAGGGCCGCGAAGACCACGCCCAGGGACTGCATGCCCAGGACCACCCACGGGATGGAGGCCAGGACGCCGATCACTGCTGCGATGACGCGCACCGAGGTGGAGCCGTACCGCAGCCCCAGGAGGTCTGCCTGGGTCTTCAGATCGTGCACGCGGCCCCAGGTGTTGACCGGGCGGCCCAGGAAGAACATGAGGACGACGGCAAGGACTGAGTAGGAGAGCGAATAGAAGCCCAGCACGCCCTGGGTCACCGTGAATCCGGCGAATGCCACGAAGACGGAGCCGGCCAGCCAGGTGTTGAGGAAGGTCATGGTGCCGAACCAGGGGCTGAAGCTGCGACCGCCGGTGGCGTATTCGCTGAGGCTGGTCTTCTTGCGGCCGGTGCGGCTCATGGCCACCAGGACCACGATGGTGAAGACGGTGATGCCTCCGTAGCCGATGAGCATGTTCACGAGTTTTTCCCGCTTCCGTTCTCCAGAGCCCACAGGAGGGGCAGGGACAGCACCACGGCGGCATTGCCGAGGATGAAGTAGAGGTATGCGGCGGGCTGGGTGCCGGGGCCGAACAGGAGGTACACGAGGGGACAGAGGAGCACCAGCAGGTCCGCGGCGAAGATCAGCCGGCGGGCGGCTCGTCTTCCGGAGGGCAGTGGGGGATGGTTTGGCATGACGGGTCACTCTTCCTCACCGCGGTGTGCGGCGGGTCGGTTGTCTGAGGCGGGGGAGGCGCGACGGCCAGGGTCCCACCCAAGGGTGAAGGGTGATGGATCGTTGGTGGAACGTTCCATCAATGACACCAGTGTGAGTGCGGTCACGTCCGCTGTCAAGGGAGGTGGACGCATAGAATGCCCTTATGAGCCCGCGCCGCGTCACGATCGTCGACATCGCCCGGGAGCTGGGCATCTCCAAGTCCACTGTGGCGAACGTCCTCAACGGCACCGGCCGCTTCTCTGCGGAGACCGATTCGCAGGTGCATGGCGCCGCGCAGCGCCTGGGCTATGTCTCCAACCGGGCCGCCCGGAGCCTGCGGGCCTCACGCATCGGGGCGATCGGTCTGTACGTGCCGCGCTCGGTGCGCAATCTGTCCTTCTACATGGAATTCGCCTTCGGCGCCGCCACGGGGGCCGAACGTTCCGGGGCCGACCTCATGCTCTTCTCCCCGGAGCCCCGTGGGCCGCGAGGATTCCAGGTGGACGGTGCGTTGGTGATCGATCCGGAGCCCGCGGACCCGATGGTCCAGGCGCTGCTGGACGCCGGGGTCACGGTGGTCAGCGTGGGCGAGTTCCACGGGGCGGGGCGGGAACGGATCGCGGGGACCCTTCAGGCGCGGCACCGGGATCTTCAACGGGAGGTCTTCCAGGATCTGCTGCGCCGGGGGAGACGGACGCCCGTCTTCCTGGGAATCGACCACCATCACGCCCCGTCATGGGGTCTCGACACGGCGGAGAACTACCGGCAGTGGTGCCGGGAGGCCGGGCTGGAGTCCGTGCTGTATGAGCTTCCGCTGGATCTTGAGCAGGACGGCCTCGACCGGCTGCTGGACCGGATCGTGGAGACGCCGGGTGCGGACGCCTTCATCTGTGCCGGCCAGGGGTACACGCGCCCGGTCCTGGAGCGGCTCCTGGCGGCGGGCCGCACTCCTGGATCAGACGTCGATCTGGCTTCCCTGGCCGCGTCCCACGACGAGTCGGAGAGTGGCGAGCTGGCCGCCATCGATCTGAAGCCGCACGCTTATGGCATGGCCGCCGTCGCGCTCCTCGGCGATCTGCTGGACGGCGTGCAGGCGCCGGTGCACCGGTGGTTCGACGACGCGGAGTACCGCCCGCCGTCGACCTGATGCGGCCGTCCGCCGGGCGGCCGCATCAGGAGGCGTCTGCGGGTGGACGGCCGGTGGCCGTGGGCATGGCGGTGGCGGTGAGGCCGGCGGCGAGAGTGCGGGCGAGGAAGTCGAAGCGGTCGATCCGCTCCTGGGCCGTGGCCGTCTGGGCGCGGAGCAGGTGCGGGAACTCCATGGCATTCGGGTCTGGGACCTTGAGCGCATTCTCCATGGTCTGCATGTCCTGTGCCGCGCCGATCGCGGCGCTGTCGATCGCTTCGATCGCGGGCAGGATGAAGCGGTCCGGAATTCCCGCGGCCAGAAGCGCTTGGGCGATCCGGTCGTAGATCGCGAGGACTTTCAGGTTGGTCACGGGCTGAACCAGGATCAGCGGCAGCAGCGCAGGGACGCTCTGATACGTGGTCCGCAGGGTGTCGAAGACCTGCGTGACCAGCGTGGGGAGATCCCCGGAGAGCGGGCCGAGCACCACGCGCTCGGACAGGGCGCCGCGGGCCAGCTCCACGATGTCGGCCCTGCTGCTGACATGCTTGTAGAACGCCGATTGGCGGACGCCGAGGCGTTCCGCCAATCGGGGCAGTGAGAGGAAGCCCTCCTCCTCGAGGAGGGCCAGCGCCTCATGTCCGATCTTGTCCACGCTCAGGCGTGGCGTGCTGGGACGGCCGAGCCGGTGGGCCCGGCCGTCCTCGGGGTGCGCTTCCTGCGCAGGGCTCATTTACGAGTGTCCGATCCGTGCGAAGACGTCAGTCCTGTTCTTCTTCAGCCACCACGCTACGCCAAGGCCCAGGACGAAAGTGACCGGGGCGATCACCAGAAGGGTCGTGTTGATCGGGTCGCCCGCCGGGATTCCGGTCAGGTACTGGATGTTGGTCACGCTGAGCCAGATGACCACCACCATCACCAGGGTCGCCAGCACGGCGGACGGGATGACATACCAGCGGGTGTCCCGCTCCCGGCGGCGCAGGAAGAACATCACCACGCCGATGCCCATGAGGGCCTGCAGGCCGAGGATTCCGATGATCCCCGGGGAGTTCAGCCAGACCACGAACTGGGTGAACGGGTCCAGGGACAGTGCGGCGCCCACGACGACGGCGGCCACGCTGAGTCCTGTCTGCAGCACTCCGGCGTTCCCGGGCGTCTGGTGGCGGCTGATACGGGCCATGGCACGGGGGAAGATGCCTTCCCGGCCGAGCGAGAGGGTGTACCGGTTGATGGTGTTGTGGAAGGCCAGCTGGGAGGCGAAGATGCTGGTCACGATCAGCACGCTCATGAGATTGACCAGCCAGTCACCGGCGAAGGTGCCGGCCAGGACGTAGGCGGTGTCCCCGGAGTCCAGGTGCTTGCCTGCGAACTCCTGGATCGCGTCGAATCCGCCCGCCTGCACCAGGACCCACACGGCGAAGGCGTAGAAGGCACCGATGAAGGCGATGGAGATGTAGGTGGCACGGGGGACGGTGCGGTCCGGATTGCGCGCCTCTTCGCGGTAGAGGGCGCCGGACTCGAAGCCCATGAAGGCGGAGAACCCCATGCTGAGCACCGCCGCCATGCCGGGCGTGAACACCGCGGACGGAGTGAAGGAGTCCAGGTTGATGCCGTGCGCTCCGCCGCGGGACAGGACCGCCACGGCGAGGATGACCACGATGACCGTCTCTAGCGTCAGCAGCACGCCCACCACCTTCGCGCCGACGTCGATGCCCCGCCAGCCGAGGTAGTGCACCGCGGCGATGGACACCAGTCCGTACACCCACCAGGGCAGGTCCAGGCCGGTGAACTGCTTGACGGCCAGATTGGCCTGAATGCCGAGCAGGCCGTAGAGCCCGATCTGGATGCCGTTGTAGCTGAGCCATGCCGTCAGCCCGGCGCCCAGGCCGGCCACACGGCCGAGCGTCTTTGCGATGTATCCGTAGAAGCCGCTGTAGGACAGGATGTGCCGGGTCAGGGCCATGAAGCCGACGGCGAAGAGGGCCAGGCCGAGCGCGGCGGCCACGTAGATGACGGGTGCGCCGGCGCCGCCGACGGCGAGGGCGAGTGGGGAGACGCCCACCACGATGGTCAGCGGCGCCGCTGCCGAGACCAGCATGAAGACGATGTCACGCGTGCCGAGGGAATTCTTCTTCAGGCCGGCCTGGGGAGCGCCGGACGCGGTCGGCTGGGGATCCGCCGCGGATTTAGTGAAAGCCATACACTTAAATGTGAGGCACGCCATAGGGGTCGTCAAGAGGTTCGGGCCAGAAAATTTCCAGCGATTTTCGGACGGGTCATTCCGTTGCCAATACGGGGATTCTGGCCGTATTCCGGGGAATTCGGGGCACGACTGAGAGGCCCGCGACCGAAGGGTCGGGGCCTCTCGGGGCGGGTGGGACGCCGCGTCCGCTCAGTAGAACCAGGGCACCGCGTCGTGGTTGAAGTCGCGGAACGCGCCGAACTTTCCTGAGTAGAACGCCAGCGGTTCGCCGTCGCGGTACCGGGCGGACTTCACCTCACCGAAGAAGACCTGATGGTCTCCCACCGTGATGCTCTGCACCACCTCGCATTCGGCCTGGGAGAGGGCTCCCGCGACCACCGGCAGGCCGCCCGGGGTGAGATCGAAGACCCCGTCCTCGAAGCGCCTGCCCCCGCGGACGGCGAACTGCCGGCCGACTCCTTCCTGCTTGGCACCCAGGATGGAGACCCCGAACCGCCCGCTGCCCGTCAGGGCGTCCCCCGTGCGCGTGCCGAAGTTCAACGACACCATGAGGATGGGCGGTTCCAGGCTGATGGACGTCAGCGAGCTGATGGTCATTCCGACCTTCTCGCCGTCGTGTTCGGCCGTCACCACGGCCACGCCGGTCAGGAAGCGGCCCAGCGTCCGCCGCATGTCCGAGGAATCCGGGGTGACGAAGGCCGGGGGAGCCACCTCAGGCCTCTTCCCGCGGGTAGTAGCGGACCTCGAACATCCGGGCGCCCTCCTCGGAGACCCACGGCCCGTGCTCCATGCCCGGCGGGCGGGTGGCCCAGTCCCCGGCCTTGAAAACCTGGTTCAGGCGCAGGTCCCGGAACGAGCCGGAGAAGATGAACACCTCTTCCCAGAAGTCGTGACGGAGCGCCCCGTTCGGCGAGGTGTCGGTGCCGGGCTCGAACTTCAAGATGCGGGTGACGGCGTCACTGCTGTCATCCCGCGCCAGGATCGCCTCGGACAGTCCCTCGATGTGCGGAGTGCAGTCGGTGAATTCCACCCGGTCCACGGGTCCGAACTCGAATTCAGGCTTGGCCATGGTTCAGGCCTCCTCTCCGGCGCCCACCAGCGCCTCCAGGGCCGGGGATCCGGCCGTTCGTCCATCGACGGTGTAGCCGGCCAGGAACTCGTCCAGCTCCGCCACGTGCAACTCAAACCCGAAGTTGCGGTAGGTGTAGACGCCCTTCACCACGAACGGTGCACCGGCGTAGAACAGCTCGTACTGCTGGTGACGGCCGGCGAATTCGGTGCCGATGATGTCCCAGGCGAGCCGGAACAGCTTGATCCGTTCCTCGCTGCTGACGTTCGGGGACGCCACGTACTTCTCCACGTCCGCCGCGGTGACCTCGCTCTTCATGTCCGCCACGCCGGAGGGCAGCTGCAGAACGCCTCCGCCGGCCAGATCGCGCAGGATCTGGATGACGCGCGGGTACGTCTCGGACTGCAGGCCCATGATGCCGTACAAGGCCCGCTTGCCCGGGACCATCATCCCGTCGGCGTCGGGGGAGGCGCTGTACTCCGCGGCCAGCAGCGCCGACTCCACGGAGGAGACGACGGCGGCCAGCTCGCCCAGACGCTCCTGGACGCCGGGGATGCGGTCGGTGCCGTTGACGGCCGCGATCTTGCGGGCCACGGCGGCGATGAACTGCAGCTTGACCGTCAGGCGGGTCTGGGCCTGCCAATTGCCCAGGGCGTGCGCGCCCGTGTCGAAGAACTGGCGGCGCAGTTTCTCCACGTCGCGGTCGATGAACACGCGGTCCCACGGCACCAGCACGTCGTCGAAGATGACCAGGGCGTCCGGCTCGTCGTAGCGGCTGGTGAGCGGGTAGTCGAACTCGCTCGTGGCGCTCGTCGCGTAGGGGCGGCGGCAGAGGAACTTCAGACCCTCGGTCGCGGCCGGCAGGGCGAAGGAGACGGCGAAGTCCACATCGTCCGGGCCGAGCGGCTTGATGCACGTCACGAACACTTCGTCGCTGATGGCGCCGCCGGTGGCGAGCATCTGCGAACCGCGGACGATCAGGCCCTCCTCGGTCTCCCCGACCACGCCGACCTGGATGTTGTCGCCCTCCCAGCCGGACGCCGTCGTCGCCCGTGAATACTGCGGCGGGATGATGGCGTAGGAGACGTAGAGGTTCTCGCGCAGGATGCGCTCGTAGTAGCGCGTCAGGTTGCCCGCGAAGTCGCGCTCGTCGTGCGCGAAGACCTCGGGGTGCGCGGCGAAGGCCGCGAAGAAGGTGCCCACGTGATCGGGGCTCCGGCCCACCCAGCCGTGGGTGTGCTTCGCCCAGCGTTCTACGGCGGCGCGGCGCGCCTTCATGTCCTCCGACGTGCGCGGGATGCTGAACACCCGGTTGGCCGGGCCGTCGATCTCCGGGCTGTGGTACTGCATGCCGTTGGCGGGGTCCGCGGCGATGTCGAAGAGTTCTCCGACGGTCTGGACGACCTTGCTGAACGCGGGATGCCCGGCGACATCGCGGACGGCCTGGCCGTCGATCAGGACGGTACGGCCGTCGTTGAGGGATGAGATGTACTCGGCTCCGGTCCTCATGGTTCAGGCTCCTTCGGAAGTGGTGGACGGGGAGGTGGTGTACTGATGGCTGATGCTGGAGCCGTCCGGGAGGCTGAGTTCCAGCGTCCACTCGGTTCCGTAGACGAAGGTGCCGCCCAGCAGCGGCAAGGTGCCGCCCAGGCAGACGAAGTCTCCGTCGCCGGGCTGCCTGCGCTGCAGGAAGAGTCCGACGACGTCGGCCGGGGTCCGGAGGTTGGACAGCGTTCCTTCCTGGTAGAGCTCGCCGTCCACCCAGCTGCGGGCGGTGCACTCGTCCAGGGAGAGCGCGGCGAGATCGTCGACCGGGATCACGGTTCCGGCCACCGGCTTGGGGCAGGCCTTCTTGGAATCCCCGATGTCCACCGTCTCCAGCCGGCGGTCGGTATGGTCCGAGGCGATGCCGAGGTAGTACCGGCCCGCATGGCGGATGTAGAGCGGCTCGATCTCTCCCGAGGTCTCCGCGCCGGTCACGTGGAAGGCCGCGGAGGTACTCACGCTCTCCGGGGCGACCGGGTAGAACATGGGGACTTCGGGCGGCGGGGCGACGCCGATGGCGGCGAGTTCGTCGATGTGGTGCTGCACTGCGGCGGCGTCGCGCCCCGTGTAGCCGGCGACGACGGCGGTGAACTCGGTCAGTTCGATCCGCTCGCCGGTTCCGGACACGGCAAAGCTGAGGGCATGGGGCATGGAGGTTCCGTTCGATCGGGGATCGGGTGGGTCTGGGTGGTTCGTCCGGCCCGGCAGAGGGGCCGGCTCCGTCAGTGGTTCAGCGAGGCGTAGTCGGCCAGGCGGTCCGTGATGACGGGGAATTCCCGGCGGACGGTGTCCACCTGAGAGGGGTCGATGGTGACGCGGAGGATCTCCTCCTGCGGTCCGGCTTCGGCCAGGAGGCGGCCGGCGGGGTCCACGACGCGGCTGGTGCCGCCGAGTTCCACGCCTTCCTGCACGCCCGCGGCGTTGCAGGCCAGGACGAACATCTGGTGTTCGACGGCGCGGGCCGACGTCAGGAGCCTCCAGTGTTCCCGGCGGGCGGCAGGCCAGGCGGCGGGAACCACGACGATCCCGGCGCCGCGAGTGCTCAGCTCGGACCAGAGGCCGGGGAAGCGGAGGTCGTAGCAGGTGATGCCTGCGACGGTCCCGAAGGGGGTTACGGCGACGGGCAGGCTGTCGCCGGGGGTCAGGAGCTCGGCTTCCAAGGACTGGTAGCCGAAGACGTGGATCTTGGAGTACCGGTGGACGATCGCGCCATCCGGGCCCAGGAGGAGCGAGGTGTTCCGGAGCGCCCCGGAATCCGTGCGCTCGACGATGCTGCCCAGGTGCACATGGGTTTCGAGTTCCCGGGCCACTGCGGAGCACATGGCCACCGTGGGGCCGTGAAGGTCTTCCGCGAGGTCCGGGTACTCATCGAAGTGGAAGTATCCGGCGCTCCAGAGCTCGGGAAGGACGATGAGGTCCGCCCCGTCCTGGGCGCGGATCAGGCTCTCGGCGCGGTCGATGCGCTGCGCCTGGCTCTCGGTGTCCGGGCTGGACAGCTGGATCAGCGAGATCTCCATTGATGCTCCTGGGTGGGTCTGCGGCGGCCTGTCAGCTCGACGGGCCGGGACGGTGGGGTATGTGAAGGGCGGTGAGGGTCGAGTTCAGGTGGGCCAGTGACGCCGCGGAGGCTTTGTCCGGGTCGCCGGTCTGCAGCGCCTCGACGATCGTCTGGTGCTCGTCCAGGACGCGCCGGCTGCGCTCTTCGCTGCCGACCACCGCCCTGAGGCCCATGCGGAGCTGCTTGAAGCGCTGCGCCTCGTAGACGGAGGCGAAGATCGGATTGCCGGCGGCGCTCACGATGCGCTGGTGGAACAGGACGTCCGCCTCGATGAAGGCGACCGGGTCCTGGAGTGCTTCCGCCTGGCGGTTCAGGAGCTCCTGGAGCTCCTCCACGGGGACCGGTCCCTGGGACACCTTGCGGACGGCCCAGTCTCCGATCACCCGCCTGACTTCCACCATGTCGTCGATGTCCCGCCCGGTCAGGGCGGGGACGAAAGCCCCCTTGTGAGCCACCCGGCGGATGAGTCCGGATGCCTCCAGGCGAAGCAGTGCTTCCCTCACCGGAGTTCGGGAGACCCCGGCGGCCTCTGCGATGGCCGACTCACTGAGGAAGATCTCCTGGTCCCAGGGCAGGGCGGAGATCTCCCGGCGCAGCCATTCATAAGCGATTTCAGGCGCCGTCGGTGCGGGCTTGTGATAGATCGACATGATGGCCAGCCTAGTGCGTTGCGGTCTCGGGTCGGCGCCGTGGTTGTGGCGACACTCACACTGTAGACGATCGGTATACAACTTGTCTACAGGTCATCCCGAACCTCGGCGAGCAAGCCGGCCACCCCAGGGTCTTGAGGGAGGGGTGAGCTGCGTCATAGAGTTATAGTGAATTACTTTCACTTAATGATCGATGGCGATCATCGTCTGCCCGGAGGTTCACGCATGGCTCCCACCCTCTTCCATAACGCCAGGATCTTCACCGCGAACGGGGGTGACGGTGACGACTGGGCCGAGGCGCTTGTGGTCGAGGCGGGCGTGATCACCTACGCCGGCGGCCTTGCGGGAGCCCGGGAGGCAGCCGGCCCGGAGGCGGAGCACGAGGATCTGGGCGGTCGTCTGGTGCTGCCGGGTTTCGTGGACGCCCATACGCACCTGCTCATGACCGGCGAAGCGCTGGGGAAGGTCGAACTGACGAGTGCCCGGAGCCTGGAGGAGATCCAGCTTCGCCTGGCGCAGGCGCGCGCCGCCACCCCGGACGCCGCGCGTCTGCTCGGCCGCGGCTGGCTCTTCGATTCGGTCCCCGGCGGTGAGCCGACGGCCGCCATGATCGACGCCGTCGTCGCCGATGTTCCGGTCTATCTGGACGCCAACGATCTCCACTCCTGCTGGGTGAACTCCGCGGCATTGGCCGAACTCGGGATCACGCGGGACACCCCCGATCCGATCGGTGGGCGCATCGAACGGAACGCGGACGGTGAGCCCACCGGCATGCTTTTCGAAACGGCGGCCCAGCAGCACGTGTGGACACTGCTGGCCGAGGCGAGCAGTGACTCCGAGCGCGACGCCGCCATCGACCGGACCTTCGAGGCCTACCTCGCGGCCGGGGTCACCGGGGCCGTGGACATGGCCATGGACGAAGTGGGCCTCGCCACGCTCGAGCGGGCGCTGGAACGTCATGGAGGCGAGCTTCCGATCCGGGTCGCGGCACACTGGTTCATCGAGAACACCGGCGACGACGCGGCAAATCTCGCTCAGGTGCGGCGGGCCGCCGAGCACGCGGAACGGCTGAGCCATCCGTCGCTCCGCGTGGTCGGCGTCAAGTTCATCATCGACGGTGTCATCGATGCCTGCACCGCCGCCATGCGCCGTCCCTATGCTGACGGACGCGATGCCGAGGCCATCTGGCCTCTGGAGCGGCTGAAGCCAGCCTTGGCCGCGGCCGACGCCGCCGGCCTGCAGGCCGCACTGCATGCGATCGGCGACGCGGCCAGCGATATCGCGCTGGCCGCCGTCGAGCACGCCATGGAGGTCAACGGCGACCGTCCCCGCCGCCACCGGGTGGAGCACCTGGAGTACGCGGCTCCCGGGACGGCGCAGCGGCTCGCGGCGCTGGGCGTCACCGCATCGATGCAGCCGGTGCACACGGACGCCGCCGTCCGCGCGAACTGGGACGCGATGCTGGGGGATGATCGCGTGGAGCGTGGCTTCGCCTGGCCGGAGTACGAGGAGGCCGGAGCGCTGCTGGCGTTCTCCACGGATGCGCCCACCGCTCCGCATGCCGCTCTGCCGAACATGTATGTGGCCACCACCCGCAAGTCCGCTCTGGATCCGTCCTACGAAGCCGTCCAGCCGGAGCTCGCAGTACCGCTGCTGAGGGCCATCGGACACGCCACGCGGGACGCTGCTGCCTCAGCAGGCGATGGGCTGACGCACGGCAGGCTCTCCGCAGGGTACGCGGCGGACTTCGCCGTCGTGGACATCGATCCGTTCGCACTGGGCGACGAATCGCTCCTGAGCGCGAAAGTCCTCCGCACCGTGGTGTCCGGACGCACGGCCTTCGACGTCGCATGAGCATCGAAAACACCCCGCGGCCAGAGGGTCTGGACCTGTCGAGCTGGCAGGAACCGGAAAACCTCCGATGGTCTTTCCAGCACATGGATTCGCTGTTCCCCGTTCGCGCCATCGGCGCTCGGGGCCCGGCGGCGGAGCTGGTGACGGACCCCATGGACGTTCACAAGCTCCCGGTCGCGATGCCCGGAGGGGTGTCCAGCACTGTGACGGACATTCTTGATGCCACGGACACCGATGCCTGGCTCCTGCTCCACGGGAACAGGATTCTGGCGGAGGAGTACCGCGCCGGGATGAGCGCGAGCAGCCCTCATCTGCTCATGTCCGTCAGCAAGTCCCTGGTTTCTTCGGTGCTCAGCACCTTGGTCGATGACGGACGTGTTGGCCTGGGTCAGAGGATCGGGGAGTGGATTCCAGCGCTCCGGGGCTCCGGCTATGGGGACGCGACCGTGCGCCAGGTCCTGGACATGCGCAGCGGAGTCCGCTTCTCCGAGGACTACCTCGATCCGCAGTCCGAAGTGCGTGGACTGGATGCCGCCGTGGGCTGGGCTCCTCCGCTGCCCGGCGGCCCGGGAACCCTCCGCGAGTTCCTGGCGGGACTGGAAGCGGATCGTCCGCACGGCGGCTACTTCCAGTACCGCAGCTGCGAGACCGATGTGCTTGGCTGGCTGTGCGAGGCGGTGTCCGGCCGCCCGTTCCCGGAGCTCGCCTCCGAGGTGCTGTGGTCCCGTGTCGGATCCGCTCACGACGCCTACATCACGGCGGATGCGGCCGGCCAGGGAATGTTCGACGGCGGCATCTGCGCCACGCTGCGGGATCTCGCCTGCTTCGGCGCCATGATCCGTGATGGCGGCCGCTCGCTGACAGGCGAGCGGGTGCTCTCCGAGGAGTGGGTGCAGGACATCTTCGAAGGCGGCGAGGACGCGGCCGAGGCGTTCGCCGCCGGACCCGAAGGCGCCTCATTCCCCGGCGGGCGTTACCGGAGTCAGTTCTGGTTCCCTTCAGAACGCCAAGATGTGGCGCTGTGCCTGGGCATTCACGGTCAGATGGTCTACATCGATCGCAGTGCCGGCCTGGTCGGCGTGAAATTCTCCAGCACCGCACTTCCCGTGGACCCCGGGAAAGGCCAGTCAACCGTGGCGCTCTTTGAAGCGATCGCGCGCGAGCTGGATGGCTGACGGGCCGGCGCCGCCCGGAAGCTGAGCTCTCCCTCCAGCACCGTGGCGAGCACCGGATTGTCCGCCTGCTCCTCCGGGCTGAGGTCCACCGGGTTGGCCGCGAAGACGGTGAAGTCGGCGGTCATCCCCACCTCCACCCGGCCCGCGCGCGCCTGCCGGCCCCCTGCGAAGGCGGCCGCGCGGGTCATGCCGCGGTACGCCTGGCGCACATTGAGAGCCTGCTCGGCCTGGACGGGCCGGACCGTCGGGTCCTCCACGGGTCGGCGCAGCTGGGCATCGGCGAGTCCCACCCGCGGGTCGCCCGGGCCGATCGGCCAGTCCGAACCGAGCGCCACCACGGCGCCGGCGTCGAGCAGGTCGCGGGTCCGCCAGCCGTGGGCCGCGCGGTCCGTGCCGATGCGGCGCGACCAGTTGTCCTCGCCGCCGGCGTCGGTCAGACGTGCGCCGTGGCTGGGCTGCAGGCTCGCCACGACGCCGAGCTCCGCGAAGCGCGGCAGCAGTCCGTCCGGAATGGACTCGAGGTGTTCGATGCGGTGCGGACCGCCCGATGCCGGCCCGGCCGCTTCGATGGCGTCCAGGGCGTGCCGCACGGCACGGTCGCCGATGGCGTGCGTGGCGGTGGGGATGCCCCGGGCGGTGAAGAACGCGATGGCGGCGCTGAACGCCCGCGGGTCGCGCCACAGGGCATCCCGGTTCTCTCCGTGGCAGTCCTCCTGCTCGAACCAGGCGGTGCCGTTGTCCGCTGTCCCGTCCAGCATGAACTTCACGCCTTCCACCACCCAGCGCCGGCCACCGCGGCCCATGAGGGACGCGGCCTCCGCCCAGGCCTCGGGCCCGGAATCCGCGGGGATCAGCGGTGAGCAGCGCAGCCGCACGGGGAGCTCTCCCTGCTCCTCGATCCAGCGGTAGACGTCCTCGCCGGGCTCGCCGAAGTCCAGGGCGTGGAGCCCGGTCAGGCCCTGCGAAGCGAACTTCTCCAGCTGTGTCTTGACGTATTCCGCGGATTCCTCCAGCGGCAGCACCGGATAGTGTTCGAACACCAGGTCCATGGCCTGGAGTTCCAGGATGTAGCCGCTCGGGTGGCCGTCCTCGGCCAGCTCCACGGAGGATTTGTCATCGAATGACTCGGCTCCCGTCAGTCCCACCACCTCCACGGCGCGCGGGCTGATGATCAGGCTGTGCGCATCGGCGGTCAGCAGGGAGACGGCCGTGTCCGGGAACCGTGCGCCGAGGAACCGCCCTTCCGGGGTGCCGGGGAAGACGTTGAGATCCAGGCCGTAGCCCGTGATCCAGGTTTCCCCGGCCTTGAGCGGGTGCTCGGCCAGGAGATCCAGGACCTCCTCCAGCGTGGTGGCGCCGCCGAGGTCCGCGCCCTGGCCCTGCTCGATCGAGCCCCAGACGGGGTGGCTGTGCGCGTCCACCAGGCCTGGGACGAGCGTGGCCCCCGGGAACTCGTGCACCCGGGTGCCCGGGCCGGCCAGGGCGTCCGCATCCGCCCCGACCGCCAGCACGCGGCCGTCCCGGACGGCGACAGTGACCCCCAGCGGGTCCGGGGTGTGGCGATGCGAGGTCGCCGCGCCGTCGTCGGCGTTCACCGCATCGTCGAAGTTCTCCACGGCCGCGACGCGGAAGAGCGCGTCGGCGAGGTGTGCTGTCACGTCCGGCATCAGGCGCAGACCTCCCGGAAGAGTCCGAAGCGGCTGGTACGGCCCACCAGGAAGTAGACCGCGGCTGCCACGGCCATGCCGGCCGGGATGGCGAGGCTGGCACCGCCGGCCGCCTCGGCCCAGGGGCCGGTCCAGAAGCTGGTGGACACGAAGAGTGTCGCCACCAGGCCGCCGACCACCATGGCGGCGATGCCCGCCCAGTTGACGCCGCCGTCGTACCAATGGGCACTGCCGCGGCTCTCGTCCAGCAGCTGCTTGCCGTCGTAGTGGTTGCGGCGCATCAGGATGTCCGTGACGAAGACGGCCATGGCCGGGCCGGTGACCACCGTGACGAGTTCAAGCATCGTCTGAACGCTGGTGAGGAAGTCGAAAACCAGGATCGAGTACAGCGTCATGGCCGTGCCGAGGATGCCGATCACCAGCACGCCCCAGACCCGGCTGATGCGCAGGCCGATGGACTGCAGGGTCAGGCCTGCGCTGTACGCGGTGAGCCCGTTGTTGCTGACTGTGTTCAGGACCACCGCCACCACGAACACCGGAACGAACCAGCCGGGCATGATGCCTTCCAGGGCCTTCTCCGGGTCGCTCATGTCCAGTGCGGTGGCGGCGAAGGCTCCCATGGCGGTGAAGACGACGCTCGGCAGGAAGCCGCCGAGGAACGTCCAGCCGGCGACGGCGGACGGCCGGGTGTCGCCGGGCAGGTACCGGGCGAGGTCGGGGCTGTTGTTGTAGGACAGGGGAGCCGAGGCGATGATCACGAAGCCGCCTGCCAGCGCGGCCCACAGCGGCGCGCCTTCCAGCTGCTGCTGCGGCTGGTAGCCCCAGTCGGTGTTGGCCAGGATGAAGGCGCTGAGCACCACGAACACCACCGTGAGCAGGACGCTGAGCGGGCCGTAGAGCCGCAGGATGGTGTTGTGCCCGTAGACGGCGACGGCGATCGTGGCTGCGGCGATGACCACGATGACCACGCCGCTGAGCACCGCGCCGCCGCCCAGGCCCATCTGCTGGGCGAGCCCCACCCCTGCCACCGACGCCGCCGACCAGTTGAGTGCGAGGTAGGCGGCCGCGATGAGCCAGCCCGTGAGCACGAGGACCACCTTGTTGCCGCGGATGCCGTAAATGGCGCGGGTGATGACGGATCCGGTGGTGCCGGCAGAGGGACCGCTGACCGCGATGACTCCCGTGAACGCCCAGAAGAGATTGCCGGCCACGATCACCCACAGGGCCTGCGCCAGGCTGAGCCCCATGAGGATCAGGGCCGAGCCCACCACCAGGCTCAGGTAGCTGACGTTGGGCGCCGCCCAGACGGCGAAGAGCCCACGGGCCTTGCCGTAACGCTCACCTTCCGGGATGTAGCCGATGCCGTGGGCTTCGAGAGTGCCGGAGGAATCAAGGGTCGTGGTCGCCGCGGCCGTCACCGTGGGGGCGTCCTCGCCCTCCTGTCCGGTGCCGATTGCGACAGGGATGCTGTCCAGTACAGCCATGCGTTTCCTCCGGGATCGAGGCGGGGAGAGTCTTTCCAGTGCTATTGGTCACATGTCCAATAAACGTGACTCATCTAATAGGATGGAGGCCATGGTGTCAAGACTCACGGCCCCGCGGACCCGGAAAGCCCCCGCCGAGCGGCGCGATGAGATCCTGCGGACCGCGGCCCGGATCGCTCTGGGGGAAGGGCTGGAACTCATCACGGTGCGGCGAGTCGCGGAGGAGCTGGACGTCCGCCCCGGACTCATCAGTCACTACTTCCCATCCGCCGAGGAAATGGTCAGCGAGGCGTTCTCCCGCGCGGCTCTCGGCGAACTGGAGACCCTGCTGCCGAGGGCATCCGGAGCACCCCTGGAACGCCTCCGGACCTTCTTCCGGCGTTCCGAGGGGGAGGGCTACCTCGCTCTCAGCCGGCTCTGGCTCAACGCCCGGCATACCAGCCGCTTCCGCCCCCGCCTTCAGGCCGCCGTGGAGCAGCAGGAGGGCATCATGCGGGACCGTCTTCTGGACCTGGTCCGCGACGGCGTGGCCTCCGGCGCCTTCCACTGCGAGGACCCCATGCAGGCCACCCTGGAGATCCTTGTGGTCATCGACGGCATGGGGTCCTACGCCAACGCCTCAGACAGGTTCTGGCACCCGAGCCTGGACGGCATGATGACCCGCGCCGCCGAACGCGTGCTCGGCCTGCAGGCCGGGGCCCTGCAAGGCTGAGGGAACGACGGCGCGGCATCAAGCCGTCGCAATACGAAACTTTTTCCTTTGCTATTCTCCGCCGGGCTTCCGCTGCGATAGCGTCACCGGAGCGGCTCCACCGCTCCTCCCCGCCTTGGCCCACCCAGGCCGATCCCCCCCGAAAGGCCCGACGATGACCCGCCGCGCACTTCTGACCCTGTCCACGGCAGCCTCCCTGGCCGCACTCACGCTCAGTGGGTGTTCCATGCAAAGCGGCCCCGCGCCGTCGTCGTCCACTCCGGTGGCCGGGACCACCATCACCGTTTACAACGCCCAGCACGCCGAACTGACCTCGGCCTGGGTCGCGGAGTTCACCCAGGCCACCGGCATCAAGGTCATCCAGCGCAATGGTGACGACCTGGAGATGGGCAATCAGATCATCCAGGAGGGCAAGGCGTCCCCTGCGGACGTGTTCCTGACCGAGAACTCGCCCGCCATGGACCAGGTGGAGCAGGCGCATCTGCTGGCCACGCTGGATCAATCGACCTTGGACCAGGTTCCGGCGGGGTACCGGCCCGCGGCAGGGGACTGGACCGGCATCGCGGCACGGTCCACCGTGCTGGCGTACAACGGAAATGAGCTGAAGGATCCGGAGCTGCCGAAGTCCCTGATGGATCTGTCCGGTCCGTCCTGGAAGGGCAAGATCGGTGCTTCGACCGCCGGAGCCGACTTCCAGGCCATCGTCAGCGCGATGTACCAGCTCAAGGGCAGTGACGCCACCTTGGCGTGGCTGAAAGGCATCAAGGACAACGCCAAGACCTACCAGGACGACACTCCGGTGCTCGCCGCGGTCAACAAGGGTGAGATCGAGGCCGGCATCCTGTACCACTACTACTCGTTCGTGGACCAGGCGGCGACGGGCGAGAACAGCAACAACGTGAAGCTGCACTACTTCAAGAACCAGGACCCGGGTGCCTTCGTCTCGGTCTCCGGCGGAGCGGTTCTTGCCTCGAGCAAACATCCCGCGGAAGCCCAGGCGTTCCTCAAATTCATCACTTCCAAGACCGGTCAGCAGGTCCTGGAGAACGGCAAGTCCTTCGAATACACGGTGGGCTCCGGTGTCCCCGCGAACCCCAAGCTGGTGCCGCTTTCTCAGCTCCAGGCGCCGAGCGTTGACCCCGGCACCCTCAACAGCCCCGCGGTCAACGACCTGATGACCAAGGCCGGACTGCTCTGAAGGGTCCTTGACGCCGAGTCCCGGGGGTCCTCTCCGGCGACTCGGCGTCTGCCTGAGCATTCTCGCGTGCTCCAGGAGGACTGACTCCCGGAGCGCCCAATGGTGCACTATGCAGTATTTGATCTCAGGCTTCGGAATATACTGCGGTATGCACTATGAGAAGGGCTGCCGGGAACGGCTCTGACGGTGCTGCGCAACCAGCTCGGGAGGGGAGCTCTGATGGCCGATATCTCCTTGACGGGATACCTCGTCCTCGGCGTGCTCAGTGTGAACGATGCGTCGGCCTACGAGCTGGTGGAGCAGTTCAGCAAAGGCATCGGCGAGGTGTGGCGCCGCGCCGACCGGAACCTCTACGACGTGCCCAAGCGGCTCACTCAGCGCGGCCTGCTCACTGCTCGGCAGGAGACCTCTGTGGGGCGCCGCAAACGCACCGTCTACTCGATCACGCCGGCGGGCCGGGAAGCGCTCAAGGCCTGGATCGGGACCGACATTCAGCCGGCGGCCATGGAGTTCGAAGGACTCGTGCGGCTGCTCTTCGCGGATCAGGGCGGAGTCGACGAGCTGCGAGCCACCTTGGCCACCGTCGCGGAACAGGCCCGTGAGCGGCGAGACCTCTTCATCTCCCACGCCGAGTACATCCTGGCCACGGCCGGCGGAAGTCAGCCGGAGCGGGCGCATGTTTTCGCGTTCGCCAACCGCTACATGATCGACCACTTCAGTCTGATGTCCGACTGGGCCGAATGGGTGCTCGGAAGCATCCGGGACTGGCCGGACACCGTCACTGCGCTCGTTTCGGATCGGGAGCGTACCCGGCGGATTTTCCGGGACAATGCGCTCCCCGCCTCCGCCCGGCCGGTGGAGCCGCTGCCGGTCGCCGCCCTGCGAACGGAAGCCACGACGCCGGAAGGCGAGCTGCGGCAGGCCCTGCTCAGGGCGGCGTCGGCGCACATCCCCCTGGTCTCCGCGCATCTGATGATCGCCGACGCGATCCCTCCGGACTCCATGCGGCGCTCCGCCCGCCTGGCTCACCGTGCAGAGGCCTTCGCTCACCAATGGTGCGCCCTCCTCGAGTCGCCGGGCATGGACCCGGCGTGCGTCGTCGAACTCATCGACGCGGAGACCACCCTCAGTTCCTCGGATGGGCGGAGGATCTCCGGTGTGGAGGACATCTGCGCCTGGTTCGCCGCCACGGCCACCGCCGTCGCCCAGGCGGCCCATTCGATCACGGCCTTCCATGCCGAAGAGCGGGACCCGGGCCGGGTCCATGTGACGCTCGAATTCGCCTGGCAGGGCCTGGCGGAGGCCGGGCAGGCCATGCGCGCCCGGACTCGTCATGAGTGGACGCTGCAGGAAGGGCCTGGCCGGCTGCCGGTCCTGAGAAGGTTCCGCGTGGAGATCCTGGAGCCCTTCGCGCCCGCTTCGGTGGAGCAGGTTCTGGCGTCCCTGCGGTCCGTGTGGGCCTCCTGAGTCCGCCGGGCCTCATCGCCTGACTTATTAGGGCATGTGCGGGTGACCTAATTTGGAAGTTAGGCATACCTTCCTCCATGATGGTCCCGGGACATCGTCACGGTCCCGCCGCGCCCCGCCGGGCCCTCCCGGCACGAGTGAAGTTGGACTCCGCATGCCCCAGAAGCCCGCCGCGACGATGGCCGACGCGATCGCCGCCTACCACAGCTACGTCTCGGGACAGCTCGACGAGCTGAGGAACCACCTCGGCACGCTGCGCGCCGCCGTCGCGAACGCCGACACTCCCGGTGCGCAGGGCGCCTGGCTTCAGGCGCAGCAGTGCTGGCAGCGCGTCGGTGCCGCCTATGGAAGCTTCGGCGAACTGGGCGATGCGATCGCCCCGGGTTCCCGTGGCCTTCAGGGCGGATCCGCCGATCCGGAGTTCAAGGGACTCCGCCGGATCGAGTACGGGCTGTGGCACGGCCAGGGCGCCCCGCAGCTTCTGCCGGCGATCGACCAGCTGGCCAAGGACCTTCAGGCCCTGGCGGCGAAGCTTCCCGGGCTGTCCACGGATCCGGCCGACATGCCGCTGCGGCTGCACGAGATCCTGGAGGACTCCCAGCGGGACCACCTCTCCGGCAACGGGGACCAGGGGTCCGGCATGGCGATCGCGCTGACCCGCGCCGATGTGGAGGCCACCCAGGAGGTCCTCGATCTCCTCCGCACTCTCCTGCAAGGACTCAAGGCCGGTTTCCCCGCACTTCTGGACCAGCAGCTGGCCGCCCTGCTCAAGGTCATCGACCAGACCCGCACGGGCGGTACCTGGACGCCCTATCGCTCGCTGTCCCTCCTGCAGCGGCAGCGGATCAACGGGGCGCTGGGCCGGGTGCTCGAGTCGCTCGCACTGGTGCCCGCACTCTTCTCCACCGACTGACGCCGGACCGCCCGGCCTCGCCGGACCGCCCGGCCTCGCCGGACACCCGCTCCACGAATGACCTGACGAAAGACCTCCCATGAATCTCGAACGCCGCTCCTTCCTGATGGGCTCCGCGACCACCGCCGCCGGCGGCCTCCTGGTGGCCTGCGCGCCGGAACAGAAGGAACAGAGCCCGGCCGTGACCGACGTCGTGCCCTTCCACGGGGACAACCAGGCCGGCGTCTACCGCCCCGCCGATCAGCAGGCGTCCGCCTGTTTCGCGTCCTTCACCGTCATTGCGGACAACCGGGCCGAGCTGAAGACCTTGTTCCAGCGGCTGACCACCAAGGCGCGGATCCTCACGGGAGGGCACCGTCATGACCAGGCGCTGCCGACGGAGGAACTCAATGGCGTGGACGGGGCGCCTCCCGTCAATTCCGGAGTGCTGGGCGAGGACGTCCCCGCGGCGAACATCTCCCTGAGCTTCGGGGTGGCCGGCAGCCTCTTCGACCGAGAGGAGTTCGGCCTGAAGGCCCGCAAGCCCAAGGGGCTCACGGAGATGAAGGTGTTCCCCAAGGACCAGATCGACGCCGCCTGGGTGGGGGGAGACCTCATGATCCAGATCTGCGCGGACTCCCAGGATGCGGTCCACTACGCTCTGCGCGACATCATGAAGGCCACCCGTGGCCAATTGCAGCTGGCCTGGAAGATCAACGGCTTCCACAACAAGCCGCGCCCGGACGGGGCGCCCCGCAACCTCTTCGGATATAAGGACGGGATCGTCAATCCGGCCTCCACGGAGAGCCTGGTGTGGATCAACGGGAACTCCGGCCAGCCGGGCTGGACCGAAGGCGGCACGTTCCTGGTGGTCCGCCTGATCCGCATGCTCGTGGAATTCTGGGACCGGGTGGGCCTGGGGGAGCAGGACGGCATGATCGGCCGGCACCGTGCCTCCGGCGCACCCCTGGGCAAGGACAAGGAGACGGACGAGCCGGACTATGCCAATGACCCGGAGGGGAATGAGATCCCGCTGGACGCGCATATCCGCCTGGCCAATCCGCGCACCAAGGAGACGTCCGGGTCCCGGATGCTCCGCCGCGGTTACAACTACGACCTGGGCGTCGATCTCAACGGCAATATGCAGGCCGGCCTGATCTTCGCCTCCTATCAGCAGAACATCCAGGAGCAGTTCGAGGCCACCCAGACCCGGCTGGCCGATGAGCCCATGACGGATTACATCGAACCCTTCGGCGGCGGGTATTTCCTCATGCTTCCCGGAGTGAAGGATGAGAACGACCACCTGGCCAGCGGGCTCTTCGCGTGAGCGGCCGCCTTCCTGACGGGCTTCAGTCCGTCAGGAAGGCGGTGACGGCCTCCGTGCACACGTCCGGCTGATCGATCCAGGGAAGATGCCCGGCGTCCTCCACCACCTGGAGACGGGCGTGCGGCATGAGTGAAGCCAGTGCCTGGCCGGCCTCGGGCGGCCCCAGGGGGTCCTGCCGTCCCCAGAGAAACAGTGCCGGTGCGGTGATCCGGGACAGCTCGGGGCGCAGAGCGTACGTGGCGATCAGATCGCGGGCCATCAGGCCCCGTCCTGGTGGCACGAACACCTGTTCCACCATGGTGGTCCAGCTCCGGCTGGCCCCCGGCAGCCGGCTCCCGGCGGCCAGACAGTCCCCCAATTCCTCCGGGACGCGTTCGGGGTGGGTGACCAGCCGGGCCTTCCGCCAGGAGGCCCGGACGCCGGCGGCGTCGTGCGGCGGCCGCAGCGCAGTTGCGTAGAGGAGGGAGTTGAGCCCGCGCGTGCCCACCATCCGGTGGAACCGGCCCGCAGTAGGGGAGGAGCCGGCGGGTTCGCCGAGAAGGACTAGCTTCTTCACATACTCAGGGTGGGCCAGCGCCAGGCATAGGGCGAAGTACCCGCCCATCGAATTGCCCACGATGCTGACGGGTCCGAGCCCGAGGCCGTCGCAGACGTGCTTGAGGAATCCGGCGCCGTGGGCCTTCAGATCCACCCCGCGGTAGTCGAATGGCCCGGTGAGCCCGCATCCGGGCCGGTCCACCAGGTGGAGGCTGAAGTGATCCACCCGGCCAGGGAGCAGGGGGAGCCACGAGGCCGACGAGCTGTTCCCGCCGTGCACCAGCAGCACCGCCTTGCCGCCGCGCCCGGCCTCCAGGACGTGCGCGCGAAGGGGCGGCGAGCCCAGGGTCAGGTACCGCGACGTCGCCTCAACGCCGTAGGAGGCCAGCGCCTGCCGCTGCAGGTGCATGAAGTCCGCGCTGCCGGGCCGGTCCATGGCGTCTCCTCTATATTCACTGAGCGATACTCACCGAATATGAACTATCGTGAACCTCATGGCTGACAACGTCAAGGGCCGCTCCTACGTCTCTCAGGCCCGCCAGGCTCAGGCGGAGGCCACCCGGACCCGGACTCTCGCCGCGGCGGCCGAGCTCTTCCTCGCGAACGGATACGCAGGCACCAGCGGACGGGCCGTGGCTCAGGCGGCCGGCGTGTCCGAGGCCACGGTCTTCGCCGTCTTCGGGTCCAAGGCCGGGTTGCTGCTTCAGGTGATCGTGGGCCGCGTGGCGGACGACGGCGACTTCCCCATCCGGAGGCTGGAGGCCTGGGAGGGTCTCGGGCCGGGTGGTCGGCTGGAGCGTTTCGCGCGGATCGTGCGCCGCGCACACGAGCGGAGCTGGCGCCTGCTGGCGATCTGTGCGGCTGCGGCGGAGTCCGACCGGAAGCTGGCGGACGCGATGGTGCGGGGTGCGGAACGCCGTCACGGGGACATCGCCTGGCTGCTGCGGGAGGTGTTCGGCGTTCCGGAGACGTCGCTGGGCCGTGTGGCGGACGAGGTGTGGGCCGTGTCGAGCGTGGACGGCTACCGGCAGCTGGTGGTGGACCGTGGCCGCCCGGCGGAAGACTATGAGGCCTGGCTGGTCCGTGTCACGGGGGCTCTGGTCTGACGTACTGGTTGGAGCGCCGGCCTGACGCGCCGGAGGGCTTGCTGGAGAAGCCAGAGGTGCGGCCGGTGACCGCACCTCCCCCCAACACTGCTCCGCTGACTGAGGCAGCGCGGGGCGGCCGATGTCAACCCGTCCAGTGTAATCCCGGACGATGGATTAAACAAACCGATCGCCCGGTTTAATGGCCCGGTTCAATGGGTAGTGACGAGGCGGTCAGAGCCCGGCATCCCGGTAGGCCCGCCACGTCCCGGCGTCCGGCAACCGCGGACCCAGGTCCACCTGTGGGAGCGCTGCACGGAGCGCCTTCACGGAGTACCAGTGGTCCTGGGTCACCAGTTCCACCTGATGCGGGCTGAATCCTTCGGCCTTCAGCGCCGCCTTGGCCTCCGGCGCCTCGCTGCCCGCCTCGAACCGTGGCCGGGGCGTACCCAACTCCCGCTCCACGGCCGCCAGCAACTCGGTGACGCCCGTCGGTCCGGAGGCCGCCGCGTGGAACGCCCTGCCTGGGAGGGGGTCGCTCAGCGCGAGCGAGGCGAGGATCCGGCCGAGCGCGCCGACGTCGATCATGGACAGACGGGCGGATCCGTCACCCGGCCAGCGGCCGGCCCGCATCATCCGCACGATGCCGGGGATCACCCACCGGTCACCGATGCCGAACACCAGATTGGGCCGCACCACGGTGCCGCCGAAGTCCAGGACCTCGGCTTCGGCGACCGCCCGGCCGGCACTTGCCGCCGACTGCGGATGATAGCCGGCGCCGTCCTCCGTGATGCCCCGGTGCAGCCCGCTCCCGTAGACGCTCGTGGTGCTCAGCTGGATCACGCGCCGGATGCCGAGGCTCCGGCATCCGGCCAGGAGGTTCCTGGTCCCGGTCACGTTGACCTCCCGGGCAAGGGCCGCGTCGCGGCCCACATAGGAGGCGGCATTGATGACGACGTCGACGCCGTGCAGGGCGTTCGCAACGGCGCCGGGGTCCCGGAGATCGCCGACGAGGGTGGTAGCGTGTGGGAATGGGGGCGGTTCGAGGGTGCGCCGTGACATGGTCACGAGCCGTATCCCGCCGGCAGCCAGGAGCGATGCAGCCACTCGGCACCCCACGAATCCCGTGGATCCGAGCAGGAGGACCCGGAGTCCTGGCGTCGCGAAAGGCCCCGCGTGCTCCGTCCCGGCAGTGGAAGCATTCATGGGGACCAGTATGGCCCGTGACGGCGTGAAGAAAGGACCTGAGCCGCCATGCAGCAGCGAGCCATCGAGACCCGTAACGCCGTGATCGAGGGCTCTTCCAGAGTCTTCGAGGCGTCCGGCTACGGCGATACGAGCCTCAGCGACATCGCCTCCGAGTCCAGCGTCACCAAGGGTGCCCTGTACTTCCACTTCAAATCCAAGGAAGAGATCGCGCTCGCGGTGATCGCCGAGCAGCACAATCGTTCCCGCCTGGCCGGCGAACGCGTCATGGAGCGCGGGCTCCCGGCGCTGGCCACCATGCGGGAGCTGTGCCGGGTGTTCGGGCAGCAGATGCTCGACGACGCGGTGGTCCGGGCGGGCATCCGTCTCACCTTTGAGGCCTCCGCCTTCGACGCCGATGTCACCGGCCCGTACCAGGACTGGGTGGACACCATGACCTTCCTCGGATCCAAGGCCCAGGACGAGGGGGACATGCGGCCGGAGATCAACGTGCAGGACTTCGCACGGTTCCTGGTGGGCACCTTCACGGGCGGCCAGATGGTGTCGAATGTGCTCACCGGCCGTGCCGATCTGATGGAGCGCATCGAGCAGATGTGGGGCTTCATGCTCCCCGCCATCGCCGTGGAGGGCTGGGCCTGACCGCTCACGGCGTCAGGCCCAGCCGGCTCGCACCTTCGCGAGCTGCTGCCCCGCGTGGCTGATCACGGCCACGGCCTCCGTGTCCGAAAGCAGCGTCAGTTCGAGCTCCGGATCGTGCCAGAGCTCCACGATCCGGCCGAAGTCCGCCGTGAACGCGGTGACATCCAGTCCTGGCCGGCCCGTGCCCAGCCGTACCGCCTGCCGCACCGCCTCCAAGAGGAGCATGCCCGGCACGTGATCCAGCGGGTGATCGAAGAACGCCGGGTGTGCCGTGTCCACCACGAGGGGCCACACCCCTGCGCCGCGGCCCACGCCCAGCACCACATTGCGGGGATCCTGGTGCCCCACGGCGGCGGGGTCGAGACGGCGCGGGGTGCGGTACAGCGATTCGTGCTGCATCCGTGCCGCCCGGAAGCGGCGGTAGGTGGCGGCGTCGAGCATCCGTGCGGCGGCGCCGCCCTCGCCCAGCACAGTGCCGTCCGTCAGCCGGAAGCGCGCCGTCACGTCCAGCTCCGCGAGATTCCCGGACCGGACGGTCGCGGCATCGGCGGTGGTCTCCAGGATCACTTCGGCGGGGCGGAGCGGGTCCAGGAGCGCCGGGACCACCTGGAGTGACATCCGGGGCATGAGGAACTTGTGGTCCAGTGGGACGCCGCAGCCGTGCGCCAGGAGGATGACGGCCTGGCGCAGGGTCTCCGCCATGAGGGCCGAATCGGGGGAGCGCTCGGTGCCCGTGTAGAAGAAGTGCCGCCGGGGCCACTGGGCGGCTATGAGGAATCGCGCCTCCTGAATGCGCGTCATGCCCGTGGGGAAGACCTCTGCGAGGGACGCGCGGTGCACCATATGCCGGGAGATGGTTGCGTCGAATCGGAGGGGGTCCTCCAGGGGCGGTCCCTCGTACCTTTCACCGGTCGCCCCCACGGCCGTCGAGTGCCATTCCATGCCAGCATCCCTCCGTAGGACGATGCTATCCCCGCTGGGCCGCTCCGGTGGAACGGGCCGGAAACAGCCGGGAACGGCAAGGGGCGGCCCACCCGAAGGTGGACCGCCCCGCGGTGCCGTGATCGTCAGTTGGCCACGAAGTACAGGCGCTTGTTGACGAACTCGTCCATGCCCAGCGGGCCGAGCTCGCGGCCGAAGCCGGAGCGCTTCACGCCGCCGAAGGGCAGCTCGGCACCCTCGCCGGCCGGGGTGTTGACGTTGGCCATGCCCACCTGGAGCTTGTCCGCGATCTTGCGGGCGCGGGCCTCGTCCTTGGCGAAGACGGCGCCGCCCAGGCCGTACGGCGTGTTGTTCGCCAGTTCCAGGGCCTCTGCATCGCTGGAGACCTTGTAGACGACGGCGACGGGGCCGAAGAGCTCCTCCTGGTAGGCACGCATGTCCGGGGTGACGCCGGTCAGGACCGCGGGGGAGTAGTAGGAGTCGCCGCCCTCGGAGAGCACGCCGCCCGCGTGCAGGGTGGCGCCCTTGGACACCGCGTCCTGGACCTGGGCGTTCAGGTCCTCGGCCGCACGGCGGGAGGACATGGGGCCGTAGGAGTTCTCGCCCGGTTCCAGCGGGTTGGCCGGGGAGACGGCCTGGGCCAGGGTGGTGAGTTCGGCGACGAACTCGTCGAAGATGTCGTCCATGACGATCATGCGCTTGTTGGAGTTGCAGGCCTGGCCCGTGTTGTAAATGCGGATGCCCCAAGCCTGGGACGCGGCGCCCTTGATGTCATCCGAGTCCAGGATGACGTAGGGGTCGGAGCCGCCGAGTTCCAGCACGGCCTTCTTCAGGGCCTTGCCGGCCTGGGCGCCGATGATGGCGCCGGCACGCTCGGAGCCGGTCAGGGAGACGCCCTGCACGCGGTTGTCCTCGATGATCGTGGAGATCTGCTCGTGGGTGGCGAAGAGGTTGATGTACGCGCCCTCGGGGACGCCGGCGTCGCGGAAGATCTCCTCGATGGCCAGGGCGGAACGGGGGCAGGACTCGGCGTGCTTGAGCAGCACGGTGTTGCCCAGCACCAGGTTGGGGCCGGCGAAGCGGGCGACCTGGTAGTACGGGAAGTTCCACGGCATGATGCCCAGCAGCACGCCGATGGGCAGGCGCTGAATCATGGCCTTGCCGTCGGCCAGAGTCGGGACCTCCTGATCGGCCACGAAGGCCGGGCCGTGCTCGGCGTAGTAGCCGACGATGGCGCTGGAGAACTCCGCCTCCTCGATACCCTCGTGGAACGGCTTGCCCATCTCCGTGGCGGCGATGCGGGCGAGCTCCTCCTTGCGCTCCTCGAAGAGTTCGGCGGCACGCTGAACGATGGCGGCGCGCTCCTGAATGGTGCGCGAACCCCAGTCCTCATATGCGGCCTGGGACTTGGCCAAGGCCTCCTGCACCTCGGCATCGGTGGAGAAGCCGAACTCCTCCACAACCTCGCCGGTGGCGGGGTTCGTGACCCGGTAGCCATTTGTTGTGGTCGTCGCCATTGAACGTGTCCTTTTCACTTCAGCTACGAGGCCCGGAGAGTCCGGGCCTAATTTCCTACACGCATTCATTTTCCACCGGAAGGGTGCGCATGGCCAGCCCGGCGCGCCAAGGATTGTGACTCCCATCACGCGGCGGCATGTAAATACTACGGTTCCAGAGGTTTTATTGCCAGTCGGCGGAAGCCGTCTCGTCCACCGCCGATGTTCCCACCCTGGCCGGGCTCTTGCTAGCCTGCCAATGTCCTGTGGCCCGGATCACCATCCAGCGGGCCACCTCATCCCGGACGGCGGCGGTGGATCCTGACCGCCAGGCCCGGGCACCCGGAACGGAGCCACCATGGAACTGTCCTCGACCGCCGCACTCGTCACCGGAGGGGCCTCCGGGCTCGGCGCCGCCACGGCCGCCGCCCTCGCGGCGCGCGGTGCCACCGTCTACGCCCTCGACCTCCCCAGCCAGATCGAGGCCGTGGTGAGCTCCGGTGCGACGGTGCCGGAAGGAGTGACCTTCATCCCCGGGGACGTGACGGACGCCGCCCAGGTGCGGGCCGCCGTCGAGCAGGCCGCCTCCGCCGTCCCGCTGCGGACCGTGGTGAACTGCGCCGGCATCGCTCCCAGCCGCCGCATCCTCGGCCGTCAGGGGCCGCATGACACCGAGCTGTTCGCCCGCGTGGTGTCCATCAATCTGGTGGGCACCTTCACGGTGATGGCCCTCGCTGCCGAGGCGATCGCCGCGACGGAGGCCGACGACGCCGGCCAGCGCGGCGTCGTCGTGAACACCGCCTCGGTGGCGGCGTTCGAAGGGCAGATCGGCCAAGTGGCCTACGCGGCGTCCAAGGGCGGTGTGGTGGGCATGACCCTTCCGGCGGCCCGCGACCTGGCGCGCCACGGGATCCGGGTCTGCACCATCGCACCCGGGATCGTCGACACCCCGCTGCTGGCCACGGTCAGCGATGAATACCGCGCCGGGCTCGCGGCCAGCGTCCCGTTCCCGCAGCGTCTCTGCCGCCCGGACGAGTACGCCCGGATGGTGACCATGATCGTGGAGCACGACTACCTCAACGGCGAGACCATCCGGATGGACGGGGCGCTGCGGATGGCGCCTCAGTAGCCGGCCGGGTGATCCCCAGCTTGGGAGCGTAGAGTGAAGGTGAGGGAATGGTGCCCCGTGAACTAGGGTCGCGCCGAGCCTCCCACGCATCGGCGGAAACAAATGAAGAACGACCTGGCGCAGCGACCCGCGCAGCCCAACCCCGTGGTGAACAGCTTCGTGGAACTGCAGCGGCAGGTGAAAGGGGCCGGGCTCCTGGGCCGCCGCCGCCGCTTCTACCTCACGCTGTTCTCGATCCTCCTCCTCGCCTGGGGCGGGGCCTGGACCGGGTTCGGACTCCTGGGACACAGCGGTTTTCAGCTCCTGGTCGCCGTCGGTCTGGGGATACTCATGACCCAGTTCGGCTTCCTGGCGCACGAGGCGGCCCACCGCCAGGTCTTCTCCTCGTGGGGTGCCAATGACTGGTTCGCCCGCCTCGTGGCCACGGGCCTCTCCGGTATCAGCTATGCCATGTGGCAGCAGAAGCACACCCGCCACCATGCGAACCCCAATATGATCGGCAAGGACCCGGACATCCGGCCGGGGTTCGTGGCCTTCCACGATGAGGCGGCGGCCAAGCGTCCCCGCAGGCTGCATTTCATCGCGAAGATCCAGGGGTACCTTCTCTTCCTTCTCCTGCCGTTCCTCGGTTTCAGCCTGCAGGTGGACTCTTATCGCCACCTGCTCAGCAAGGGCAAGGTGGACCGGCGTGCTCTGGAACTCGTCATCCTCACCGCGCGGATCGCGGTGGTTCCGGTACTCGGCTTCATCTTCCTCCCGCCGGCCCTGGCAATCGGCTTCGTCCTGATCCAGCAGGCCGTCTTCGGCTTCTACATGGGTGCCACCTTCGCTCCCAATCACAAGGGCATGAAGGTGTTCGCCGAGAATGAGCGTGCCGACTTCCTGACGCGTCAGGTCCGGTCCTCCCGCAACATCAGCGGGGGTCCGTTCATGGACTTCCTCATGGGTGGTCTCAACTACCAGATCGAGCATCATCTCTTCCCTTCCATGCCGCGCCCGGCATTGCGCAAGGCCGCCGCGTTCGTCCGGAACAGCTGCCGCGAACAGGACATCCCCTACACCTCCGCCTCCCTGCTGAGGTCCTACGGCATCGTGATCAGGTACCTGAACGCCGTGGGCCACGGGCAGGGCTCGGTGTTCTCCTGCCCTCTGGCCCAGGAACTGCGGCAGCCCCTGGTGCGTCCCTGAAGCAGCCGGGGCTGTCCGGCGGTTCCGGACAGCCCCGGCGCAAGACCTGGTGGGCAGGCCGACGATGCCCTGCTCGCCAGGGCCGCTGAGGTTCAGTCCTGACTGAACACCCGGAGCGGCACGTGGACCAGCCGCACGCCGCCGGCCGCCACGGCCTGCGCGACGGCGGGACGCACCTCCGCCGCGGAGGACACCGTTACACCGTGGCCGCCGAACGCCGTGGCGAGGGCCGGCCAGTCGGGCTGGTGGAGTTCCACGCCCACCGCCGGGATACCGCGGTCCGCCTCATTCTGCTTGATCTCGGCGTATCCGCCGTTGTCCACGCAGATCACCACGAGGTCCAGCCCCTGCTCCACCGCGGTGGCCAGTTCCTGCACAGCGAACATGAGTGCGCCATCGCCCACTACGGCCACGACGGGACGTTCAGGTGCCCCGACCTTGGCGCCGATGGCGGCGGGCAGGCCGTAGCCGAGGGTGGCGTAGGCCGGGGTGTACAGGAACGAGTGGGGCGCGTCCTGCGGGATGAACGTGGACGTGCCGAAGTAGGTGATCTGTGAGGAGTCGCCCGCGATCACGGTGTCCGCGGGGACGGCCGCCTGGATTTCGCATGCCAGGGCTGCGAGTTGCGGCGCCATGGCCCGGGCGCCATCCTTCAGCTCCGCCCGCAGCGCCGACAGGTCCCGGGGCTCAGCCGCTTCGGGGCGGAGAGCCGCGACTGCCTCGGCGAGCTGAGGCAGCACGGCCGCGCTGTGGCCCACCAGGCGCACGTCCGCGGTGACGTTCGTGTCCATCTGACGTTCCAGGATGTCCACGCGGATCACCGTGCCCTGCGGGGCGACCTCGCCGCCCCAGAGTTCGGCCTCCCCGAGCTTGGAACCCACCATGAGCAGGACGTCCGCCTCATTGCAGAGCGCCTGGGCACCCGGCAGGCGGATGTCCGAGCCCAGGGAGAGCGGGTGGCTTTCCGGGAGCGCGCCCTTCCCGTTGAGGGTGGTCACCACCGGCGCGCCGAGCCGCTCCACGAGCTCCAGCAGGGCGCCGCGGCCGGGCAGCGAGCCGCCCCCGGCCAGGACCGCCGGCCGTTCCGCCCCGGCGAGGAGACGCGCGGCCATGGCGACGGCGTCGTCGTCGGCAGGCTGCGGGGCGGGGGCCGGGCGGGCGGCGAGCAGTGCCTCGGACGGCTCCGCCAGGCCCTCCAGTACGTCGAGCGGGATCTCGATGTGGACGGGCCGGGGACGTGTGCCGCGGAAGAGGGCGAATGCCCGGTGGACGGCCTCCACGGCCTCCTCAGCCGATGAAACTCTGAGGCTCCATTCGACGATGGCGCCCGCTGCGCCGGTGGAGTCCTTGGTCTCATGAAGGGTGCCTCGGTCCGCGAACTCATCGCCGAGGGCCGGGCCGGGGGAGAGCAGGAGCAGCGGCCGGGACTCGCAGTAGGCGGTGCCTGCCGCGGAGAGGGCGTTCAGCAGCCCCGGGCCGGACGTGGTGATGACGACGCCGGGCAGTCCGGTCTGCTGAGACCAGCCGTCCGCGGCGTACCCGGCGCCCTGCTCATGGCGGCTGGTGACCGGGCGGATGCCGAGGGGCGCCAGATGGCGGTAGAGCTCCAGATTGTGGGTTCCAGGGATGCCGAACACGGTGTCGATGCTGTAGTTCCTCAGCGTGGTCATGACGGCGAGCCCGGCGTTGCGATGATCCGAGGCCGTGTTGGCCGGGGTGAGAGGGGAGACGGTGAGGGTGGGCGTGGTGAGGGTGCTCATGGGTCACTCCTGGGTGGCGAGGACGGGGGCGGGGGACGCAGCGGCGACGAAGCGGCACTCGCCGTCCACCCAGGTCTGCAGGACCCGGACGCCGGCGATCTCCTCCTCCGGGACGGTGAGCGGGTCCGCGGAGAGGACGGCGAAGTCGGCGCGCTTGCCGACGGCGAGGGAGCCGAGGTCCTCCTCGCGCCCGATCGCCCGGGCGGCCGTGAGGGTGTGCGCCTTCAGCGCTTCCTCGCGGCCGATCCGCAGATCGAGCGGGCCGAGGCGGTGTCCACGGCGCGTGACGCGGGTGACGGCGGCCTGGACGGCCTCCAGGGGGAGCGGTTCGGCGACGGGTGCGTCAGAACTGATGGTGACGGGGACCCCGGCCCGGACGAACTCGCCGAGCGGATTGAAGCGTTCGCCGGGAGTGCCGACGGCCGCCGTGACGCCCTCGCCCCAGTTGAAGTAGTGCTGCGGCTGGTTGACCGGGAAGATCCCGGCGTCCGCCATGCGGCCGATCTGCTCCGGGGTGGGCAGCCCGCAGTGCTCGATCCGGTGCCGGGAGTCTGTGTCCGGCCGTTCGGCGAGCGCCGCTTCGATGGCGGAGATGACCATCTCCAAGGCGGTGGGAGACTGTGCGTGAGTGGCGGTCTGGATCCCGGCCGCGTGGGCCTTGCGGATGAGCTCCCGGTACTCGGCTGGCTCGTGGTACAGCTGCCCGGTGCGGCACGGATCGCCCACGTAGCCGTCGGGGAAGTAGGCGGTCCAGCCGCCCAGCGTCCCGTCGGCGTACAGCTTGATGCCCGCGAAGCTCAGCATGTCATTGCCGAAGGCGCCGTGCAGGCCCATCTCCAGGGCGTCGTCGAGCAGGTGGGAGAGCAGGTACATGCTGACGCGGGTCTTCAGCCCGTCCGCGGCGGCGAGCCGGAGGTACATGTCGAACTCGCGGCGGGACACCTGCGCGTCACCGATCGTGGTGACGCCGCCGGCCAGGAAGCGCTCCTGCGCGACGGCGAGCTGCCGCAGGTGCTCCTCGGGGGCGTCCTCGAGGTGGAAGTTGGGGCCGTGGTGGCCCACCTTCACGCCGTGCACGCCGGTGAGGATGTTGCAGGCCGCGTCGGAGAGCTCACCGGTCAGTTCGCCGTCGGCGTCGCGGAAGAATTCGCCGCCCGCCGGGTTGGGGGTGTCCCGCGTGACGCCGTGCAGCTCCAGGGTGAAGCTGTTCACCACACCGCCGTGACCGGAGGCGTTCATCAGGTAGACCTCGCGGTCCGTCGCCACCTGGTCCAGCTCGCGCCGGGTGGGGTGGCGCTCCTCGGCCAGGTTCCTGTGCTCGTAGCCGAAGCCGCGCACGGGCCGTCCCGCCGGAAGCTCCCGAGCGGCCTCCTGGAGGAGGGCGATGATCTCCGGGATGGATCCCGCCTTCTCCGGTCCGCAGTCCACCCAGCTCAGGAGCTGGCCGTACATGAGTGGGTGAGCGTGGGCGTCGATGAAGCCGGGGACGACGACGGCGCCGTCCAGGTCCCGCAGCTCAGGCTCGGCGGGGCTGAGGGCGGCCGCCTCGGCGCGGCAGTGCGCCATGGTGCCGGCGGCGGCGATGTCGGAACCGAAGACGAGCACGGCTTCCGGGGCCGGGCCGTCCTCCAGGGTGTGGAAGGTGGCGTGATGGAGGATGAGCGGCCGTGCGGCGGCGGCCGGGCGGTGGAACGATTTGAGGGTGCGCATGGTGGGCTTTCGCTGGTGGTCTGAGCGGGTCAGAGGACTTTGGAGAGGAAGGACCGGGTGCGGTCGTGCTGCGGGTTCAGGAGGACGTCGTCCGGAAGGCCCTGTTCCACGATCACGCCGTCGTCCATGAAGACCACGACGTCCGCCACCTCCCGGGCGAAGCCCATCTCATGGGTGACCACGATCATGGTCATGCCGCTCGCGGCGAGCTGCTTCATGACGTCCAGGACTTCGCCCACCAGTTCCGGGTCCAGGGCGGAGGTGGGCTCGTCGAAGAGCATGAGGTCCGGTTTCATGGCCAGGGCGCGGGCGATGGCGACGCGCTGCTGCTGGCCGCCGGAGAGCTGGGACGGGTAGTTGTTCGCGCGGTCCGCCAGGCCGACCCGGGCCAGGAGCTCGCGCGCCTCCGTCTCCGCCTGGGCCTTGGGAATCCTGAGCAGCTTGGTGGGGCCGAACATGACGTTCTCCAGGGCGGTCATGTGGCCGAACAGGTTGAAGTTCTGGAACACCATGCCGATGGTGGAGCGGCGGCGGTCGATCTCCGCGTCGGATGCCTCCACGAGGCGCTCACCGTGGACGTCGTAACCGATCATCCGGTCGTTGACCAGGATGGCGCCGGAGGTGGTGACCTCCAGGTGGTTGACGCAGCGCAGCAGCGTGGATTTTCCGGAGCCGGAGGGGCCGATCAGGCAGACCACCTGGCTGGGCTCCACCCGGAAGTCGATGCCCTTGAGCACCTCGACGGGGCCGAAGCTCTTGTGGACGTTGAGGAACTCGACGGTGGCCATCAGCGGGCCTCCTTCCGGGCGGGCTTGGCGACGGTGCGGGCGGTGCCGCGGGAGTAGCGCTTCTCCAGCCGGGACTGGAACCAGCTGAGAATGGTGGTCAGGACGATGTACCAGATGCTCGCCACGATCAGCAGGGGGATCTGTTTGAGGTTCTGGGCGTAGATCTGCTGTGCGTTGTACAGCAGATCGCCCACGCCGATCACGATCACCAGGGAGGTGGTCTTGAGCATGGAGATCACGTTGTTGCCGATGGGCGGGATGATGACCTTCATGGACTGGGGGATCACCACGTACCAGAGGGTTTTCAGATGGCTGAAGCCCATCGCCCGGCTGGCCTCGCTCTGGCCTGCGGGGACGCTGAGCAGGCCGGCACGGATGATCTCCGCGGTGTAGGCGGCCTCGTTCAGGCCGAGGCCCAGGATGGCGGCGCCCATGAGGGAGATGACGTCATTGGTGTTCCACTCGATGAAGTTCGGGCCGATGAACGGGATCCCGATGCCGATGGTGGGGAACAGGGCGGCCGCGAAGCCCCAGAACAGCAGCTGGACCAACAGCGGGGTGCCGCGGAAGAACCAGATGTACACGCCGGCCACGCCGGCGATGAGCCGGTTGGGGCTCATGCGCATGACGGCCAGGATCATGCCGACGGCGAAGCCGATGACCTCCGCGATGACCGTCAGTTCCAGGGTCAGGAGGAGACCGGCGAGGATGCGGGTGTCGAAGAGGTACTTGCCCACCGTGACCCAGCCGAAGCCGGGGTTGGTGACCAGGGTCCCGGCTGCCAGGACGATCAGGAAGGCGATGACGATGACGGACACGATCTGCCCGGGCCGCCGCCGCTTGAGGACGGGCCGTCCGGACATGGCCACGTAGTCGATCCGCTCGTGTTCGGAGACGACGGTGCCGGTGGGACTCATGGGGTGCTCCTGCATGGGGGTCCGGGGCCTCACTGGGCCGGGTTGATCTCGGACGAGGTGATCTCCGAGGCGGACATGCCCCAGGCGGAGAGGATCTTCTTGTAGCTGCCGTCCGCCATGAGCGAGCCGATGGCCTTCTGGAACGCCTTGGCCAGGCCGGCGTTGTCCTTGTTGGAGATGACGCCGCTGACGGCGGGCTCCACCAGGATGCTGTCCACGGAGGTGAACACGTCCGGCTGGAGCTGGGCGTAGTAGGCCACCAGGGCGTTGTCCGCGGCCATGGCCTGGGCGCGGCCGGTGGAGACGGCCTGGTTGACGTTGTCCTGCTGCGGGAGGATCAGCGGGGTGACAGTGCCCTTGCCGGCATCCGCGCACTGCTTCTGGAATGCCGGAAGGACGGAGAGGGCCTGCGTGGTGCCGGTCTGCGCGGCCACGGTCTTGCCACAGAGGTCCATGACCTGGGCGATCTTGTCCGGATTGCCCTTCTTCACCATGACAGAGGTGCCGCCCTTCATGTAGCTGACCATGTCCACCTGGGCCTCGCGGTCAGAGGTGATGGAGAAGGCGGCCCAAGAGGCGTCGTACCGCTTGGCCTGGATGCCGGCGATGATGCCGTTGAAGTCGCCCTTGCTGAAGTCGCTCTTGAGTCCCATCTTCTTCGCCACGGCGAGGGCCAGATCCGGCTCCAGGCCCACGATCGCGCCGGTGCTGTCCGTGAAGGTGATGGGCGCGTAGGTGGGGTCGGTGACCAGGCTGAGGGTGCCCTTCTGCTTGATCGCCTCGGGCACCAGGGCCTGAACGGCGGGATCCGCCTGGACGGCCTCAGCGGCGGCGCGACCTCCCGCCCCGACCCCCTGCGCGGCGCTGGTTCCGGTGCCCGCGGCGGCGGCCGGCGTCGTCGTCTCCGAATTGGTGCAGGCGGTGGAGCCGGCCACGAGTGCGACGGCGGTCAGAGCCAGGGCGGTACGCCCGGCGAGGCGGCGGGAGGCGATCTTCTTCATGGGATGTCCTTGCGGGGAGTCGGGAGGCTGACGTGCTGTTGAAAACTTCAATAAGTTCAACTTATTATTTGAGTGATACGGGTCACTGTCAAGGGAGATCCGCTAGCGTTCTGAGTGTCACGTCATACCGGGAAAGGGGAAAACCGCATGGGCACCGTGGTGCGCCGCAGGAGCAACGCGATCACCGAGGAGGCCATCGCCGAACGCAGGGTGGAGATCCTGCGGGCCACAGCGGAGGTCATCGTGGCCTCCGGCCTGAACGGCTGTTCCTTCGGGGCCGTTTCCGACGCCACGGGCTTCAGCGTGGGCATGATCCAGCACTACTTCCGCACCCGTGACAAGCTCATCGACGCCTGCGTGGACCACCGGATGGAGGAGTCCGAGTCCGAGTGGCGGCGCACCGCCGCCGCGGACGGTGACGCCGTCCGGCGGCTGCGCGCGCTGATCGACTACGCCGTGATGGGGGAGAAGGACTTCTCCAACGCGTGGGGCTTCTGGTTCGAGCTCTACGCCGCGGCCCGGCTGGATCCGCGCCTGGCGGAACGCGTCAACGAGCGGCTCAGCTACTGGCGACGGCTGTTCGCGGAGGCCATCGAACAGGTGTTCGCGGCCGGCCTGGCCGCCGGCACGCGGCCGCTGGACGAGGTGGTCAACGCGCTCCTGGGGCTCACGGACGGGCTGGCGTTCCAGACGATCAACGGCACCTTCGGCATGACCGTGCCCAGGATGCACCGGCTCCTCTACGGCTTCGTGGACGCGGAACTGGGCCTCTCCCTTGGCGAACCCGATCTGGCGAGCGCCAGGTACCACTGACCATCCGGCACGGCCGGAGAACACACCGACACGAGCGAGGCAACGATGAGCACCACGCCAACCTTCCTTCAGCCGGCGGCCCGGGCGGCCGGCTACCGTCCCTCACCGGTGAGGGACTTCTGGGAGGTCTCCATGCAGCCGGGATTCATCTCCCTGGCCGGTGGGAACCCGGACCTGTCCGTCCTGCCGCTGGCGGAGCTGGGGGCCACGGCCTCCCGGATCATCACCGAGCGGGGGATGGACGCCCTCCAGTACGGCTCCGGCACCGGCACGCCCGGCGCGCGCGACGCCGCGGCGCGCGTCATGGCGGCCGAGGGCAATCCGGTGGATCCGTCCGCCATCCAGATCACGGCGGGTTCACAGATGGCGCTGGAACTGGTGGTGAAGCTGCTGTGCGACCCGGGGGACGTGATCCTGGCGGAGGGACCGACCTATGTGGGCGCGCTCGGCGTCTTCGCCGGGATGGAGGCCGAGGTGGTGCATGTGCCCATGGACGCCGACGGTCTGCAGCCTGACGCGCTGGAGGAGACGATCGGGCGGCTGCGCTCGCAGGGCCGCACCATCAAGGCGCTGTACACGATCCCGAACTTCCACAACCCCACGGGCATCACGCTGTCCGCCGAGCGCCGTCCCCGCGTGGTGGAGATCTGCTCCCGGGCCGGCATCCCCATCATCGAGGACAACCCGTACGGTCTCCTGGCCTTCGACGGGAGCACACTGCCGAGCATGCACCAGCTGGATCCGGAGAACGTCATCTACCTGGGGTCGTTCTCCAAGATCGTGGCGCCGGGCCTGCGGGTGGGCTGGGCCGTGGCGCCGGAGTCGTTGCGCCGTCCGCTCCAGCTCGCTTCCGAGGCCACCACGATCTGCGCCTCGGTGCTGAGCCAGACCCTCATCGAGGAGTACGTCCTGGGCAGCGACTGGCAGGGGATCCTCGACAAGGCACGGGCCCTGTACCGGGAGCGGTCCGCCGCGGTGCAGGAGGCACTGCGTGAACACCTGCCCTCCGGGACCCGCTGGAGCGAGCCGCGGGGCGGCTTCTTCACCTGGCTGGACCTGGCCGAAGGCTCGGACTGCCATGCGGTCCTGGACGCCGCGATCGACGCCAAAGTGGTGTTCGTCCCCGGCACGGCGTTCTACTCGGGCCCGGACCGGGGCCCCGGGGCGCCGGGCATCTCGCAGCTGCGGCTCGCCTTCTCTCTTGAGGACGCCGACACGCTGCGGGAAGGCGTCAAGCGCCTCGCCGCCGCGATCCGCGGCTGAGCCCTCCCCCTGACGCGGCAGGCCGCCGTCGTGCACTCTGCGAAGAGTGCGCGACGGCGGCCTGTGTGCTTGCGCCGGGCGGTCGGGTCAGATGACGCCGAGGGCCAGCATGGCGTCGGCGACCTTGATGAAGCCGGCGATGTTGGCGCCCGCGGTGTAGCTGCCGGGGACGCCGTAGTCGTCGGCGGTCTCGAGGCAGCGGTCGTGCACGCCGCGCATGATCTCCTGAAGGCGGTTCTCCGTGTATTCGAAGGTCCAGGAGTCGCGGGAGGCGTTCTGCTGCATCTCGAGGCCGCTGGTGGCCACGCCACCGGCGTTGGCGGCCTTGCCGGGGGCGAAGGTGATGCCGGTCTCGGCGAAGACCTTCACGGCGTCCGGGCTGCAAGGCATGTTGGCGCCCTCGGCGACGATGGTGCAGCCGTTGTAGGCCAGGACCTTGGCGTCGTCGCCGTTGAGCTCGTTCTGCGTGGCGCACGGGATGGCGATGTCACACGGAACGTTCCAAATGGTGGAGCCGGTGATGAAACGGGCCTGCGGGCGCTGCTTCACGTACTCCTCGATGCGGGCGCGGCGGACCTCCTTGACGTCCTTCAGGAGGTCCAGGTCGATGCCGTCCTCGTCCACGATGTAGCCGCTGGAGTCGGACACGGCCACGACCTTGCCGCCGAGCTGGTGGACCTTCTGGACCGCGTAGATGGCCACGTTGCCGGAGCCGGACACGACCACGCGCTTGCCGTCGAAGGACTCGCCGCGAGTCTTGAGGATCTCCTCGGCGAAGAAGACCACGCCGTAACCGGTGGCCTCGGTGCGGACCAGGGAGCCGCCCCAGGACAGGCCCTTGCCGGTCAGAACGCCGGACTCGTAGCGGTTGGTGATGCGCTTGTACTGGCCGAAGAGGTAACCGATCTCACGGCCGCCCACGCCGATGTCGCCGGCCGGGACGTCGGTGTGCTCACCGATGTGGCGGTACAGCTCGGTCATGAAGGACTGGCAGAAGCGCATGATCTCCGCGTCGGAGCGGCCCTTGGGATCGAAGTCGCTGCCGCCCTTGCCGCCGCCGATGGGCAGGCCGGTGAGGGAGTTCTTGAAGATCTGCTCGAAGCCGAGGAACTTCACGATGCCGAGGTACACGGAGGGGTGGAAGCGCAGGCCGCCCTTGTACGGGCCCAGGGCGGAGTTGAACTCGACGCGGAAGCCACGGTTGAGCTGGGTGACGCCCTTGTCGTCAACCCACGGCACACGGAAGATGATCTGGCGCTCGGGCTCGCACATGCGCTGGATGATGGCGGCGTTGGTGTATTCCGGGTGCTTGGCGACCACGGGGCCCAGGCTGTCCAGAACCTCATGGACGGCCTGGTGGAACTCGGCCTCGCCGGCGTTCCGCTGGAGGACAACGTCATAGATGTCCTGCAGGTCGGGATGCAAAATTGCCATGGATTCACCTGATTCGTAGTGGGACAGTGGTGCGGGGGCACCCTGGAGTATCCGGGGAGTGGGACTCTTCACACCAGTGTCCGGCCAAGCGTTTTTCTCAACGAATGTGACTGGAGACCCATAAAATCTGAAGTATGTCTGAAACTCTGCCTCCGTGCCCCGAATGCTCCAGTGCCTACACCTACGAGATGGGCGCCCTGCTCGTCTGCCCCGAATGCGGTCATGAATGGGAGGCCGCCGCCGAGCCGGACGGCGTGTCCGCCGACGACGGTGTGATCCGGGATGCCGTGGGGAACATCCTGGCGGACGGGGATTCGGTGACGATCGTGAAGACCATGAAGGTCAAGGGCAGCCCGACGCCGTTGAAGGCCGGGACGAAGGTCCGCAACATCCGCCTGGTGCCGGGCGTGGGCGACCACGACATCGACGCCAAGGTGGACGGTTTCGGCCCCATGCAGCTGAAGTCCAGCGTGGTCAAGAAGGCCTGACCGCCCGGGCGGCCGCGCGCCGTCGTCGCTGGCCAGAGGTATTTTCCTCGGCGAGTCCCTTGTGCCGCCCGCCGTGCGGGTGTTGGGTGGAGACTAGTGCGGGCCACGGGGCCAGGGCGGCTCTGAAGTCCGTTTCGTCAAGCGGAGCGAAGGAGCATGTGTCATGGCACCACACGGCGGAGGGGACGCCTCCGGAACCGCATCCATCTACACGGACGACGGCGCGGCGGGGCCTGCGGGAGCGGTGGTCAAAGTCGCCGTCGTGGCGGCCCTGGGCGGCTTCCTGTTCGGGTACGACAGCGCCGTGATCAATGGGGCGGTCTCCGCGGTGGAGTCGACGTTCACCGTGGATCCCGTTTCACTCGGCTTCGCGGTGGCGTCCGCACTGATCGGTGCCGCGGCCGGTTCGCTGCTGGCAGGGACGATCGCAGACCGCCTCGGCCGGCTGTCCGTCATGCGGATCGCCGCCGTGTTCTTCCTGCTCTCGGCGCTGGGCGCCGCCTTCGCGCCGGCGCTGGGTGTGCTGGTGGTGTTCCGCATCATCGGTGGCCTGGGTGTCGGCATGGCGAGTGTGATCGCACCCGCGTACATCGCCGAGGTGTCGCCCGCCCATATCCGCGGGCGGCTGGCGTCGCTGCAGCAGCTGGCGATCGTGACCGGCATCTTCATCTCGCTGCTGGTGGACTTCCTCCTGGCGACGGCCGCGGGAGGCTCGGGCGCGATGCTCGGCGGCATGGAGGCCTGGCGGTGGATGTTCCTGGCCATGGCGGTGCCGTCGCTCGTGTACGGGGGCCTGTCCTTGACCATTCCCGAGTCGCCGCGCTATCTGATCTCGAAGCACAAAGTCAGCGAGGCAACGGTCATTCTGAAGAGGCTGACGGGTGGGATCGACGTGGGAGCCACCGTGGCGCGGATCCAGCAGTCGGTGGAGCGGGACACGGCGCCGTCCTGGCATGATCTGAAGAATCCGGGCGGAAGGATCGCCGGGATCGTGTGGGTGGGCCTGTTGCTGTCCGTCTTCCAGCAGTTCGTGGGCATCAACGTGATCTTCTACTACTCGAATGTTCTGTGGGAGGCCGTGGGCTTCAAGGAGGACCAGGCGTTCGTCATCACCGTCATCAGTGCGACGATCAACATCCTCACCACGCTCGTGGCGATCGCGACGGTGGACCGCTTCGGCCGTAAGCCGCTGCTGATCATCGGCTCGATCGGCATGACGGTCACGCTGGCCACCATGGCCGTCATCTTCGGCACGGCGCCCGTGGTGAACGGGGCGCCGGAGCTCAGTGGGGCGGCGGGCCCGATCGCGCTGGTGGCGGCCAATCTGTTCGTGGTGGCGTTCGGCATGTCCTGGGGCCCGGTGGTGTGGGTGCTGCTGGGGGAGATCTTCCCCAACCGCATGCGGGCCGCCGCCTTGTCCCTGGCCGCCGGAGCACAGTGGGTGGCGAACTGGGTGATCACGGTGTCCTTCCCGGGGCTGAAGGACGTGTCCCTGGCGCTGGCGTACGGGCTGTACGCGGCGTTCGCGCTGCTGTCTCTGTTGTTCGTGATGCGGTTCGTGCACGAGACCAAGGGCAAGACGCTGGAGGACATGAAGGCGTAGTGGCCGAAGCTTGCTCGGGGGCCGCATGGGCCGGCCCCGGAGCTTGTGTCCTGGGTGGTCAGGCGCGAGGAGCAGAGCCGGCGGACGAAGGCGCGGACGCTGGGGCCTTTGCGGGGGTGGCCTTCAGGAGCCGGGGAACGGCGAGGAGCGGGGTCCACGGGACCAAGGTGAAGAGGACCGGGGTCGCCAGGCACATTGCGACGGGGATCAGGGCCGGCCAGTTCTTCCGGGCCGCCATGACCACCAAGGCGACCGACGCCAGGCAACGGAGCACGAAGCTCCACGACGGGTCAGGTGTATTTCCCTGATTGGTGATCAGGAAGCCGATCCACGCTCGCCACGTGTCTCCGTCGATCAGGAAGCCGATGCCGACGATCGCCGCAACGGTGCCTGCTCCTATGCTGAACCGCTTCCACTCGCCGCGCGCTGCGAACCACACGAGGCCGACGCCGGTGGTGACCTTGGTGAGCGCGGCCCAGGCGAACGCCCAGGGGTGGCGAAGCCCGATGACCGCGACGAGTGCCAGGAACACCCAGATGTTCCCCACGACCAGGTCGAGGAGGCCGGAGATACCGATCGGCACGGCCCACTGCCACTTCAAGGGGCGGACCAGCCAATAGATGATGGCAGCCCCGATGAGCACCCAGAGGGCGCAGAACACCGGCCAGGGGAGCCAGGTGAGCGGGCGGATCAGCATCAGGAAAAATGGCGAGTACAGGAAGGCGTCCCGCGTGCCGGGAGGCCGTCCGTAGGGGTCCGTGGACTGAGCGGCCAGCCAGTATGCATGTGAGTCCTGACCGGGCTCGCCGCCCATGACAAAGAACTTCACCGCGGTCGCAATGACTGCCACTGCAAGGATCCAGAATCCGATGGGCGCGAAGCGTGTCAGCAGCGGGAATTTCGCTGCGAAGACCTCCACGACATCAGGAGTGTGATTCATTTCGGACTCTGTGCGTCCCCCCATTGGCACCATGGGTCGATTCTCGCATCGGAGAAGGCCGTCGTGAACGGTCTTGAGGAACATGACAGCTGAGCGTGTGCTGGTGCATCCGGCGCCGATTTGGGGGATCGGCGCCGGATGGTCTAAGCTAGATGAGTCGCTTCGACGGGGGAACTCAGCGAAGCGATGACTTATGAATACGGGGGTATGGCGCAGTTGGTAGCGCGTCTGCATGGCATGCAGAAGGTCAGGGGTTCGAATCCCCTTACCTCCACAGATGAAGGGCCGGTCGGAAGACCGGCCCTTTGGCGTTCTTCCCGTGGGAACCGCCCGGCCTTGGCTGCACCGTGATCGGACCTTGTGAGTTGTCCCTGGCGGGGGTTTGTACGTTGAACGGTGGAACTCTGAATCGGGAGATGCATGGTGACTGGCTTGTCCCGTGACCTGAATTCTTCAGGTGGGTCCTGGACGGGGTGCCTCTTGTGTTTTGCTTCGCTGTGGAGGTAAACAAGGCGGGTGGGGATGTTCGTGGGGGATCTCTGGCAGTCGCTCATACTGCCGAACTTCGGTTGGCTGATTATGGCGCTGGCCGCTATTGCCGTCTTGCTGTGTCCAAGTCCAGGTCGGGGGCCACGGTCTTCGGCGCGGGATCCGTGGCGAACCTTCAGATTCGGTCCGCGGGCCGAAGTGATTCGTCGCGCGGGCGGGCGATGCGAAGCCCCGGTGTTGCTTGTCTGGGGGAGATGCCACGAAGCCGCCGTAGAAGTGGATCACGTCTATCCGTGGTCCAAGGGTGGGCCGACCATTGTGAGTAACGCTCAGGCCTTGTGCAGGGGCCACAACCGTCGCAAGGGTGCAGTGACACCACCTTGGTGGTATGTGGCCGGCCTCGAGCGGAGGCGCCGCAAGTATTTCCCGGCTGCGGGATCGGTGCGAGTCAGTTGCGCTCCGGTTTCCGACTGACCGGGTGGAATTCGTATGTTGAGGACCCTGTCAGCAGCAGGAGCGGCATCGTTGGCAAACGCGACGTTCGGTCACGATACCTGCCGCGGATACCTCTGTGACAGAGAGCGCCGACAGCTAGGAACTCTGGGGGAAATTGCAGGTGCCAGCATTGGCTGACAATGGCGGGGTGTTCAGGAGGCACAGGTGGCTTTGGCTCTTGGTTGTTATGCCTGTACCGCTTGGCTGGGCTTGGGGTCTTGTGGCAATGGCAAGTATTACCGTCTGCGGTTTCAATAGCTGCCGAGCCTCGAGATCGGGGATCAACGTCGGTGGCCCGCTGATGGAATTGATTGGTGCGGTCGCAATAGTGTGTACCCCACTTGCCCTGGTGCCATGGATCCGGAAGCCCTGGCTGAGGACGGTCCTCGCTCTCTTCATTGCGATCGTGCTCGTCGGCGGCGCGTTTGGGACGCTCATGTGGGAGAACCGATAGGCCGGGTGTGACGTCCAAGGACAGCGGGGGTTAGCCGACGAATCGACTCGGTGAGCGCTTGGAACGAGGGGCGCGGGGGTTCGAATAAGTTCTCAGAATCTCCACGGATGAAGGGCCGGTCGGAAGACCGGCCCTTCGGCGTTTCCGGCGTGATCTATAGGAGCCTATCGATGCGGGGCAGGGGGCCGTGACGTGCGTAACCACGGCAAGGTGACTGCGCACACGATCGCGGTCCGGAGTAGGTGACGGCCAGGCTCATTTCTGGAGGGGCCGGTCCGGTGGGCCAGGCCGACGGGTGGACCTCGCAGGCGGACTGCAGCTGTGGGACGAGAAGAATGAGATGATCAGCCACCCTGTAAGTGCGAGTCCGTAGTCGGGTTCAAGCTGGTCGTACGATACGCCGTCTACGACACCTGCTTCTCGGTGCCCAGCCGCGAACGAGACTGCGAGAACGGTGAATCCGACGAGGACTCCGAGAAACCCGAGGTACCAGTGCTTGACCCACCACCGTCGTACAGGTGGGATCAACCTCAGCGGTAGACCCAGGACTGCCGTAACCGATAGCGTCACCGCGGGAACGAACGCGAGGGCGAGAGCCCAGGTGATGAATGAAGCCGCACCGTCGTAGGTGATGACGATACCGGTCAGGATGAATATTCCCACAGCGAGGAGCACCGCATATCCGATCATCATCTGGCGGACGACGGAGATCGCATTCCCCTGCTCTTTTCGGCGGCGGCCATAGCCGACAATTCCTGTCGGTGGATGTGAGGGGACAGGGCCGCCGCCTGACATCGGATGGTTCTCCATCGTGAACATCGCCTTCCCCAAAGCTGCCTGGATTGTCGTCTTTTCTGTGAAGAATGGCACGCGCATCGCAGGGTGGACAACACCAACGATATTGCGGGCGCCGGAGGCCTATCCAGCAGGCGGGATGATGGTTTTAGGCATGACATTGTGAGAAGACCGGAGGCTCACGCGCACGCATGGAATTTCGCTTCTCCTGAGACCCGCAATTTGGGGCAGCGTGATGTGCTGGCTCTGTCTGGGAATCCCGTGCTCCTTGAGACCCCATATTATATCCGCCGTTCAGGTCCAGACTTCGAGTAGATTTTCAGTAGATTCGCAGATGAATGGCACGTCGAAAGGCGTGCTCTTGGCGCTTCGCTGGGACTCATTTCCGAGTTTTGTCCTTGCGATGCGACCGGCGAAGACGAACTGAAATTCGAGGATGACGATGCGGCAGAAATTGATCCTAGGCAGCGTACCAACGTCCTGAGCCAGTTCATTGTGGTCCTTGTCGTGGTTCGGGTCCGGGCATAGCCTTGCTGAGGTAGCGGCCTGCGGGAGGGCTGCTTGCTGAGGGGGTGAGTGAGAACAGTGTTCTCCGGTTCGGTCAACGCAATGCAGGCTGAACAGATCGTGGAGGACCCGCCCCTGAGCCTCCTGGTGTTTGCTGGAGTACTCGCCATCGCGTTTGTCATCAGTGCCTTCACTGTGGTCCGCAGCAATGTCCGGAATCGCCCCGCGCGGGCGGTCTACAAGAATGAAGACGATGTATACGTCAGGCGCGTTCATGCGGCCTTCTGGGTCACGTTCCCCTACTGGACTTCTTTGAATGGGTGGACGTACTTGGAAGTGAGGGAGACCACCCTTCGGGTTGGCCAACCGATGATGGGGAGGGTATTGGGATCAGAACGGATCTTCTTTACGAAGGACTGTGAAATCTGGATCGTTCAACGCCTGGATAGTCTCCGGCCGGAACCACATATTCTGATCCGGGCGAAGCACGGCCCGGGTATGGCTCTGGTCGCGATTAGACCTGAAGCCAACATGTACGTCGTGTTCGACATCCTCGTGAAGGCCGGTGCTAAGCCCGTCGCGCCCCCTGTCGACGGGTGGCGTATTCCATAGCCGACGCGAGGCGATGGGCACAAGTGCCCGGTCGACCGGTGGTCGATCTGGCATGCCTGGTGGCCGTCCGGGATATTCGAGACGTCACGATATCCGCAGCCGGTTGTCGCGGCCTCTGCGCCTCGGGCGATGAGGAAGTGAAATTCGCCGCTGCTGGAGTTATCGATCGGGCCGAGTGATCGGTGGCGGTAGAATCGGTCGGAGGGCAAGCAGAGCCTCTGCTTACTCCGGAGGTTGATCAAGGACCCGGTCCGGCCGGTCCGTCCGACGAACACTCAAACGCATGATCTTGTCAGGTGAGACTCAATGGCGATCGTCAGCTGGGGGAAGCGCAGAGTTCTTGCAACGATCCTCGTCGCCAGCGTTGCCTTGGTCTTGCTGGCAGCCGTCGGTGTCGTCGTTGCCGGGACTCTCTTGAGGCCCCGTAAGATTCCACCATTTGAGCTCGTCAACGATACAGCTTCCCCCGTCCTGGTTTCGAGGTGCTCGCAAGACAAGGCCCCTGCCCCGTTCGAAATCTCGCCTGGGTCTCGGCTGCAGTTTCGCAACGCCTGGCTGACTCCCGACGATGAAGGCTATGCCTGCTATCTCCACATCGGCGATCGTTCATTGGGCGCATGCCTGATCATGCCGACAGGTGGTCGAACCGATTTCTCGTATCGTGCGTCGGCGGCGGACCCGGGCACATCGGAGAAGGACTGCATGGCGCTGACCGCTCCGCATCTGTGAACTCCAGGACCCCTGTTCCATCGACGGAAATGGGACCAATGTGGCCCCGCGGAAGCGTGCACAAAATTCTCCCCTAATAACAGCACTTCGTGGGTGTCCTTGGCGGTCCAGCCCGGATAAGGTCGTGCGGTACGGCACAAAATCAATCGTGTTCCAGTTCTTGCTGAGAGCGGAGACCAGATGATACCCCTCGCGCCTGCACTGTTCGGACTTTGCGTGCTGCTGATGTCCTGGCTCCTATACTCATGTCGGAAGTGGCTCGCCAAGGTCGGATCGACCGACTATTACGGCCAACCGATTGAGTCTGGATTTCGCTCATATAGGAATTCGCTGAGGACGATAGTGATCGGAGCCCTGGTCGTGGCGGGCCTTGGTACAGTTTTTCTTGCTATCGCATTCCTCCTGGCAATCGTCAATTAGACGGAGTGTCAACGACCCTACGTTCTGCCCATCGACGGCCGGTAGATGTGCCCGCTGATAGCATGTGAAACTGCCCGCGGTGGCCAACAGATCCGCTCACAGATTGCTTCGGCGGGGCCCATATGTCACATACGGACGGTGCGGGGGCGCTAATTAAGTGGCTCGACGCGGCATGCGTTGGCAGGGTCAGGGAACTACTTGAGATGACTCATCTGTCGATTGAGCGGATCACGCAGCTCTACAGGGTCGGCACATCGGTCACCTTGTGCGAGCATCTCCGTCGCACGGTGAGAGCGACACCGAGCGCGTACAAGCGGTCCTTTGACCTCCGGACCCCGGGACTGCAACGCGGTTCCTCAGGGAACGTCCATAACGATATCTCCTGCGCCTGCGCCTGCGTCTCAACTCCGGCTTGGGCATCCGTAGTAATTCGACGGTGCCAGGTCCGGACCACGCAGCATTCAGCGGGGTCAGCAGTACCGGTTTTCTGCCCCGACTTCGTAGGCGGAGGAGGGCCAGGGCGAGATATTGGCGGAAGCTTCGACACAGATACCTCTGCCATAGAGGGAGACCGGCCCGGCGTAGTAAGCGTATGTTCCTGAGTCGGAGGCGATGCCTTGGCGGCCCACGTAGTTCAGGGTGACGGAGGTGAAGAGCGGCTTGCCCCACGTTGAGCCGTAGTGCACTGTGCGCGCACAGTTGTACCCGGTGGTGGAGTTGTAATAGACGTCCAGATACGCATAGGTCGTGCCGTTCAAGGACAGCGGATTGTGACCGACCAAGGTGCCGGAGCAGGTTCCGGTCGCAGCTTCGGCGCCAGTAGCGCTCACGGCGCCGAAGGAGCCGGCAAGAGCGAGTGCCGCGCCTGCGGCGAACAACTTCACGACTTTGCGTTTCATGATTTCCCTGCCAATCCTGTGACGGCCTGCCACCGAGTAGTTGCCTGCAGGATACAAGCCTCATGGCCCAGCGCCTAGGTTCGAACAAGTTCTCAGAAGCTCCACAAGATGAAGGGCCGGTCGGAAGACCGGCCCTTCGGCGTTGAACGGGGGATACGTACCGGATCAGGCGACGACGACGGTGAAGGTCCGGCTGTCGATAGGCTCTGATTCCCAGGCTCTTTTGAGCTCGAACCGGATTTCAGTCTCTCCCGTGTGCTTGGCCATGAACGTGAACTTCTGACTGCTGCTGGACCCTACTGCGGCCGGAAGCCCGGCCGCAGTGGTTCCGGCAGCGGGGGGTGCCACATGCTCTTCGACCAGTTCGACGGCGTCGGGAACCTGCACCACTGACCATTGGTAGCCAGTGGACGGGTTCGCCGGCAATTCGACGGCGAAGAGCTCACCACTCTCGACAGTGATCACGTGCGCCGGCTCATCCCCTCTTCAGACGATTCCGTTCCTGTCACGCCCACCACTTGTGATACATCGACGAGTCGGTCCCTTCGACGAAGCAGTCCAGGCGCCCGGAAGCCCATGAACTGACGCCGACGCCGGAGGAAAGCGTGCCTCCCAGGTTCTCCTCCCCGCTCCACGCGTTGTCCCACCACTTGTGCATCATGGCGAAGGTGGAACCGGGGTAGAAGATGTCGATCCGGTTCGGTCCCCAGGATACTGCCGCCGGGTCGCCGCCGACATAGCCACCGAGGTTCTCCCAGCCGCTCCATCCGGCGCCCGCCCACCACTGGTGGTACAGCTGACTGTCGGTGCCTTTGACGAAGGTGTCCAGCCGGTTCGCCGACCACGAAGCCGCCGCCGGAGCCGAGTCAAGGACTCCTCCGAGGCTTTCCCAACCGCCCCAGTGGGTGCCGTCCCACCAGAGGTGCCACATGGCCGAGTCCATCCCGCGGGCGAAGACGTCGATGCGGTTCGGACCCCAGGAGACCGCGGCCGGATCAGACGACAGCATTCCGCCCAGGGCCTCCCAGCCACTCCACGTCCCGTTGAACCACTTGTGGTACAGCTGATGGTCGGTGCCGACCACGAAGGTGTCCAAGCGGCCGGATCCCCACGAACAGATCGCAGGGCCGCTCTGGCAGCTTCCGCCCAGCGACTCCCAGCCGTTCCACGCAGAGCCGTCCCACCATCGGTGCCACATGGCGGAATCCGTTCCGCGCGCCACCACGTCGATCCGGTTCGCCCCCCAGGAGACTGCTGACGGCTTCGAAGTGATCGTGCCGCCAAGCCCCTCCCAGCCGTGCCATGACGGAGCCGCCGGGACGATGATGCCCTGCGCCGTGGCCCACGCGTAGGTGTCGAAGTTGCACTGGCCGTACCCGATCTTGAAGAATCCGGCCATACCCCAGCCGGTGCCCCAGGAGTTCTTGGCGATCCAGCACTGCTCCGAGTCGGAGTACCCGATCACTTCGACGCAGTGCCCGCCCCGCAGGGTCCCGCTCTGGTAGGTGTAGACGCCACTTGAGTAGTGGTAGAAATCATCGTAGACATCGAAGCAGGCCGCCATCGGCCCGTGATCGTTCAGATACTGCTTGCGGGCCGCCAGGTCGGTGATGAGCCCATGGCTGGTGATTGAGACCTGGGTGCTCGCGCGATTGGGAGTCGGCCGTACGTAGGCCTTCCACAACGACGTCGCCGGGTCGATCACAGGAGGATTGTCGAATGCGCTCATGTACCCCAGTGCGCCTTCGCTGACTTCTCCCCGGGCCTGCAGCTGGGCCATGCAGGAATCCGTGTCCCAGCCGGCACATGACGGCCCATGGCTTGAATTGAAATGCGAGTCCGCCTCTGAAAGGTCGAGCAGTTGGCCAAGCTCGATCGAGGCCATGGATTCCACGACTGCCGTGCACCCGAATGAGACGCAGGACCCGCAGTATTTCTGGTCCGTGACTGCGGTGACGTGATTTCCGTTGTTGTTTCTCCAATCCAGTTCCGTGGCGACTCCGGCCGGCAGCGGTGCGCTGAAGTCGTGCTTAATTCCTGATTCCCTGAGCGCGATGTCAGAAGGTGTGAAGATGACGCCCAACAGAGCCGACTTGTCTTCGTCACTGAACTGGGACTGAGGGGTGTCGCGTGCAATCCATTTTGCATTCGTCTGTTTGAGAGCAACGGTGAGTGCGGATGTTTCCAACTTGGCCATTGTGATTCGCTCCTACGCGAATGCGGCCTTCCTCCACTGTGGAAGACCGCAGATCTGGTGCCAAAGGAGAGTGGTTGGGTGGGAGGAGTACGCCCTATGGGCGACCGAACTCCCCGTGGCCGCCCAACCCGCAACACTAAAATGCTAGGAGCGGGGAGAACGCCGGTCAAGATGATCCGGAGTGAAGCCGACTATCACTTGACTCATATGTAACCCTGCCCGGTTCTGATTGACCGGAACCGAACGCATGGCGGTCACGGCGCCTGCGGGTTCTTGCTCGCTGTCGTTGAGAATCGTGCCCCTGGCCTGGCCGTTTTCTCTATTCTTTGGAATGTGGATAGTTGCGGCCGGGGAACCTTGCCGTGAAATTAATTCCACGGTTTCGACCGGTATTCGCGAAGTATTCGGGGTTGTCCCAGAATCCGAGCACCTACTTCTTTCCTGCCTGTCCTTATCCCGGGGCGGCTCTCGTACTCACAGGGATCGCAACGTCGGCTCTTGTCCCTCATCGGGTCGGTTCGGCTTTCAAAATGCATCAGCATCTGCGGGTTCGGGAACTGCAGGGGACCAGCGGGCGGGACCAGCCTGGATATCGGTGGACCTCCGGCGGAACACATCAGTGCCGCTCTCGTCATCGCCGTGCCACTGGCGATCGTGCCCTGGATTCCGCGGACACGGATCCGAGCGGTGGCTTCGGGCCTCCTGGCCGTGGCTCTCGCCGCATGAAGGGCCCGGCCCGGATGCCCGGCAGCGTGGCAGGCTCCGTGGTGCGCGAAGTCCCGTGCGACGTCTGCATCGCGGGCACCACCGTACAGTCCTCACCGCTTCCGGATCAGGCCCCCATGGCCGACGATGGGGGCCTTTTCGTGTCTCCGAATCCCGCTTCATTGAACTGCGACGATGCCGCGGCACAGGGAGTGCGGCATCCCCGTATCGCGGCAAATATGACAGTGAGCACCCGAATCGCATTGACCGCCTGTGATCTTCGCCATACGATTATTCCACACTTCAATAAAAGAGTTCCACATTATGGAAGGCGTCCCAATGGGGGGATGCTGACCGACGGGTGTGGAACCGTCAGCATCGAAATGGAGCACCCTTGCAGACGAACCCCACCCCGGCGGAGCGCAGTACCGCCCAGAGTCCGGCACCTGCGGCCGGCGGTCATATTCACCTTCATGAGGCCGAATTCGCCGGCGATCTTCCCGGTCTGTCCCGGGCCGCCGGTGTTGAACTCAGTGAGCATCTGTACAACAAGGATCTGGCCCCGACGCGTAGGGCCGGGCGTACCTGGTCCGCGTACAGCATTTTCACTTTGTGGGCCAATGATGTGCATTCGCTGGGTAATTACGCGTTCGCGGTGGGCCTGTTCGCCCTGGGGATGGGGGCGTGGCAGATCCTGTTGGCCCTGGGGGTCGGTGCCGTGCTGTTGTTCTTGTTGCTGAACTTCTCCGGGTTCATGGGGCAGAAGACGGGTCTGCCGTTCCCGGTGATGAGCCGGATCAGTTTCGGTATCCGGGGGGCTCAGATCTCCAGTCTGATCCGTGGCGCGGTCGCGGTGGCCTGGTTCGGCATCCAGACCTACCTGGCCAGTGTGATTCTGCGGATCATGCTGATCAAGCTCATCCCGGGCCTGGCCCCGATGGACCAGAACTCCATCCTGGGCCTGTCCTCCCTGGGCTGGATCGCGTTCGGTGCGTTGTGGATCATCCAGCTGATCATCGTCAGCTACGGGATGGAGATGATCCGCAAGTACGAGGCCTTCGCCGGTCCCGTGATCCTGGTGACCATGGCGGCCCTGGCGATCTGGGTGTTCGTCCAGGCCGGGGGCAGCATCCAGGTTCAGGGCATCAAGCCGATGAGCACCGGGGAGATGTGGCGCAACGTTTTCGCCGGCGGGGCCCTGTGGGTGTCCATCTACGGCACGTTCGTGCTGAACTTCTGTGACTTCACCCGGAACGCCACCACCCGTAAGTCGATCGTGAAGGGCAATTTCTGGGGCATCCCGATCAACATGCTCCTCTTCGGCGCCATCACCGTGGTCCTGGCCGGGGGCCAGTTCAAGATCAACGGCAAGCTGATCTCCTCGCCCTCGGATGTGGTGCAGCTGATCCCCAACACCGTCCTGCTCGTGGCCGCCTGCCTGGCCCTGCTGGTCCTGACCGTCGCGGTGAACCTGATGGCGAACTTCGTCGCCCCGGTCTACGCCCTGACGAACCTGTTCCCCAAGCACCTGGACTTCCGCCGGGCCGCCTGGGTCTCCGGGACCATCGGGCTGATCATCCTGCCCTGGAACCTGTACAACAACCCGATCGTGATCGTGTACTTCCTCGGCGGCCTGGGCGCCCTCCTCGGCCCCCTGTTCGGGGTCATCATGGCCGATTACTGGCTGGTGCGCCGCGGCCGGGTCGAGGTGACCAAGCTCTACACCCAGGACCCCACCGCCCCGTACTTCTACCGCAAGGGCTTCAACCCCAAGGCCGTCACGGCCCTGCTCATCGCCGCCGCCGTGGCCCTGACCATCGCCTTCGTCCCCGCCCTGGAAGAAGTCGCCCCGTTCGCCTGGTTCTTCGGCGCCGGCGTCGCGGCCCTGGTCTACTACCTCATCGCCGAACGCGGCACCCGCTACACCGACACCGACGGCGAAACCATCGCCATCGCAAGCACCCACTAGAACACGGCAACACCGCGACGGCGGGGCACCACCATGGTGCCCCGCCGCCGGCGTCTCCCAGGGGCTGGCGTCCCGCCGGACAGGCGACGAAAATATGCTCTGTGACCGGATCCCTTCCCACCCCGGACCTCCGTCTCAGTGGCCACTGAGACGGCAGGCTCCTCCTGGGCGCCCCTCCGGCGCCCCGTCTTCCGCGCTCTGTGGCTCGCCCAGACCGGCTCGAACCTCGGCGGCTGGATGCAGACCGTCGCGGCACAGTGGTTCCTGGTCCAGGCGGGCGCCGGCTCCGCCGTCGTCGCCTGGGTGCAGGCCGCCAGCCTCCTGCCCGTCCTGTTCCTTTCGCTGATCGCCGGCGTCCTCGCCGACCGCCTGGACCGCCGCGTCTGGCTGCTCGCCATGAACGGCACGTCCGCCGTCCTGGCGCTCGTGCTCACCGTCTTGTCCTGGACCGGAGCCCTGACGGCGCCGTCGCTCCTGGTCATGACCTTCCTGCTCGGTGGCTCCGCCGCCCTCGCCATGCCGGCCTGGCAGGCCATCCAGCCCGATCTGGTCCCCCGCGAGGAGATCCAGGCCGCCGCCTCGCTCGGCAGTATCACCGTGAACGCGGCCCGCGCCGTCGGCCCCGCGATCGCCGGCCTGCTGGTCGCGGCCACCGGCCCCACGCTCGTCTTCGCCCTGAACGCCGTCTCATTCCTGGGCGTGGTGCTGCCCCTGCTCCGCTGGAAGCGGGGCCGCACGGCCGAGGCCGCCTGGCGCGAGCCCTTCGGGGACGCTCTGAGCGCCGGCATCCGGTATCTCGCGGCCGGGCCGGTGGTCCGCAGACTCCTCCTGCGCTCCTTCCTGTTCGCCCTCCCTGCCGGCGCCCTGTGGGCGCTGCTGCCGTCTGCGGCGGAGGGCCGGATGGGGCTCGACGCCGCGGGCTACGGCGTGCTGCTGGCCATGCTGGGAGTGGGGTCCATCATCGGGGCGCTGGTGATGCCCGCGCTGGCGCGGCGGTACTCTTCCTCGGCGGTGCTGGGCGCGTCGGCCGTCGTCTTCGGCCTGGGTACGGCGGCGGTGGCGTGGTGGCCGTTCGCGGTGGTCCTTCCGGTGCTGCTGGCGTCCGGCGTCGCCTGGACCGGCACGTTGACCACGCTCAACGCTGCGATGCAGCTCAGCGCGGCTCCCTGGGTACGGGCCCGTGCGATCGCCGCCTATCTCCTGATCCTCATGGGTGGCCAAGGTGTGGGAGCCTTCCTCTGGGGCGCCGTGAGCGCGGGCCCCGGCGTCGTCGCCGCGCTCACCATCGCCGCGGTCCTCCTGGCCCTGGTGGGTCTCAGCGTCGTGGTCCTGCCACTTCACCCGGCCACCGGGACTCTGGACCGCTCGATCCAGCCCTTCTGTGCCCCCGAGCCTCAGCTGCTCTTCGATCCGGATCCCACGGACGGCCCCGTGCAGATCTCCATCCGCTACCGGGTGTCCCCGGAGGGCGGCGCCGAGTTCCTGCGGTCGATGATCCAGCTCCGGGACAGCCGCCGCCGCACCGGGGCCACCGGATGGAGCCTGGTCCGGTCGGGGGAGGAGGACGGGCACTACCGCGAGGAGTTCCGGATCCGTTCCTGGGGCGAGTACCTCGCCTCGCGCACGGGGCGCTGGACAGGGCACGACGCCGCAGTGCAGGCGGCCGTCGTGGAGCTCGCGGACGTTCTGGGAGAGTCCCACGAGTTCGTCGTCCGCCTGAAGAAGCGGCGGGCGGCCGGCGGAAACAGTCAGTGAAGCTGCTGCGCCGGCATCGGCTTCAGGCGAAGCGCGATGACGGCACGGCTGATCACCAGGACGTTGAATCCGAGGCCGGCGATGGACACGCTGCCGTGAAGGCCCGCGGCCTGAATCGCGTTGATGCCGATCATGATCAGGGCGAGCCCGGCGATCACGATCGCGCCGATCAGCGGGCCCCTGGCCGTCCCCTTGCGGGCTGCCAGATTCCAGATCCCGAATCCGGTGTACAGCAGTGCTTCCACCACGTACCCGACCGCAGTGATCAGCACCTCCAGTGAGGTGTCCTCATCCAGGGTCCCTTTGTTGAGCAGCAGAGCCTGGAGCCCCGCGGCGAAGAGCGCGAAGGCTGCGAACACCAGCAGCACGACGCCGATCATCGTCCGGTGCCTGCGTGACCGTTCGGCGTCGGCCGGACTCAGCCCGGGTGCCTGTGGGGGCCAGGTGGCCGTCTGCCGCTGCCAGGGCGCCGTTCCGTACTGCTGCTGATCGCTCATCGCGTCTCCTTGAAACCGGGGGTGATCCCCACCACCCCTCCGGAGGAAATCGTAGACGGCATCGGCCGGAACGGTGCGGAGGCTCACATCACGGTGTCATCCAGTGCGTGAACCGGGTGTATTCTCAATGAGTCAGGTGCCGTTCGTTAGCTGAGGCTCCTTCATGTACACAGGCCAACGACCCTAAACGTCGAGAGACGCCACGGGTCAGGACAGGCCGCCCCGGCTTAAGGGGCTGCCCCGATTGGCTCCCTCCCAGGAGGGTCACGACATGGAGTGCCAAAGGTCTTACGAGAGAAGGGCATCCGGTCTCTTCCGGAACCCCTCCACGGCGCGCGTGCCGATGCAGGAGGTGATGATCCGTGTCCAGCGGTGATAGTAGTCCCTCCGTGCATCCCTTCTGAGCCTTCACGGCTTCCTCCCCGCCGCGCCCGTGCACCACCGATCGCGCGTGTCCCGGCCGGGAGCATTCATCCCCGGGCAGTTCCCTGCGCCGTGACCCACCCGTCACGGCGAGGACGGCCCGCGCCTTCCCCTGGGAGTTCCCATGCCTGTTCTGCGTCCACTGTCCGGCGCCGGAGCACTCCGCCGACCGGCCCTCCGCTGGACCGACCTGCTGGTGGGTGTCGCCATCATCGTGGTCTTCTACCTCACCATCCGGGCCACGCTCGGCGCCGCCTCGCCGCTGGACCTGGCCACCGCGCCGTCGTCCATCTCCACCGACCCCGCCCACCTGCCCTACTACGCGCTGCGTTCGCTGCTGCGCATGTTCGTGGCACTGATCGCCTCCACCGTGTTCACCTTCATGGTGGCGACGGCGGCCGCCCGGCTGCCGCGCGTGGAGAAGATCGTCCTGCCCGCCCTGGACATCCTCCAGTCGGTCCCCATCCTCGGCTTCCTGTCCGTGACCGTCACCGGCTTCATCGCGCTCTTCCCGGGCTCCACGCTGGGGCTCGAGGCCGCCTCCGTGTTCGCCATCTTCACCTCCCAGGCCTGGAACATGGCCTTCTCCTTCCACGCCTCCCTGGTCAGCCAGTCGCGCGATCTGGATGAGGCCGCCCGGCTCATGCGGCTGAGCAAATGGCAGCGCTTCTGGAAGCTGGACGTGCCATCCGGCATGATCCCGCTGGTCTGGAACGGCATGATGAGCTTCGGCGGCGGATGGTTCTTCCTGGCCGCCTCGGAGGCCATCTCCGTGGGTGACAAGACGTATGCCCTGCCCGGGGTGGGCGCCTACGTGGCCGCCGCCGTCGAACAGGGTCAGCTGGACCGGGTGGGGTGGGCCATCCTGGCCATGATCGTCATGGTCCTCGGCACCAACTTCCTCTTCTGGAGGCCCCTGGTCGCCTGGGCCGAGCGCTTCCGCCAGGAGGACACCGCCGCCGTGGACCGGCCCCGGAGCCTGGTGCTGGACCTCCTGGCCCACTCGTCCATCCCACGTGGCCTCGGCAGGGCCTTCGCCCCGGTCGGCCGCGGGCTGGACCGCGCCACCCGGCCCTTCGGCGTCGCCGAGCACCCACTCTTCGTGCCGAGGCTGCGCCGCCGCGCCGGCGATGTCGTGATGGCGCTCGTCGTGATCGCCGGCATTCTCTACGGGGCGTACTGGGCCAGCGAGTTCATCGGCTCCACAATCGGCTTCGGCTCCTTCGGCGAGGCGTTCGGGCTCGGCCTCATCACCTTCATCCGTGTTCTGGTCATCATCATCCTGGCCACTCTGATCTGGGTTCCCGTGGGCGTGTGGGTCGGCATGAACCCCAAGGTCAGCAAGCTCGCCCAGCCGGTGGTCCAGCTCCTGGCGAGCTTCCCGGCGAACTTCCTCTTCCCGTTCGTCATCGCCTTCTTCGTCGCGGTGGGCATCCCCCTGGACATCGGAGGCATCCTGCTGATGGCGCTCGGCTCCCAGTGGTACATCCTGTTCAACGTGATCGCCGGCGCCAGCGCCATCCCCACGGATCTGCGCCAGGCCATGGAGAGCTTCCGGCTCACGCCCTGGCAGCGCTGGCGCAAGCTGATCCTCCCAGGGATCTTCCCGGCCTATGTGACCGGTGGGATCACGGCCGCCGGTGGCGCGTGGAACGCGTCCATCGTCTCGGAGATCGTGAGCTACAACCACAACACGCTGATCGCGCCCGGCCTCGGCTCATACATCGCCCAGGCAACCAGCGGCGGGGACATGGCCCGCGTCCTGGTGGGCGTGATCGTGATGTCCGTGTTCGTCGTCGGGCTCAACAGGCTCTTCTGGCGCCGCCTCTACCGCGTCGCCGAAACCCGCTTCTCCCTCTGACCACCTCCCAGCCCCCAAGGAGGCTCTCATGAACAACACCACCCTGATCGCCGTGGACGACGTCACCAAGGTCTTCGCCACTGACGGCGGCGAGAAGACCGTCCTGGACGGCATCAGCCTGACCATCAACCACGGCGAGATCGTCGCCCTGCTCGGCCGCTCCGGATCCGGCAAGAGCACCCTGCTGCGCTGCATCGCCGGACTCATCGGTCCCAGCACCGGCACCGTCAGCTACAAGGGAACCCCGTTGAACGGCTCCAACCCCGGCACCGCCCTGGTGTTCCAGTCCTTCGCGCTCCTGCCGTGGCTCACGGTGCTGGAGAACGTGGAGCTCGGGCTCGAGGCCAAGGGAATCAAGCCCGCGGAACGGCGGGAGCGGGCGCTGAAGGCCATCGACGTGATCGGCCTGGACGGCTTCGAATCCGCCTACCCGAAGGAGCTCTCCGGCGGCATGCGGCAGCGCGTCGGCTTCGCCCGGGCGCTGGTGGTGGAACCGGACGTCCTGCTCATGGACGAGCCGTTCTCCGCCCTGGACGTGCTGACCAGCGAGAACCTCCGCAGCGAGCTGGTGCGCATGTGGAGCGAGGGCACCATGCCCACGCAGACCGCTCTGATCGTCACCCACAACATCGAGGAGGCCATCCAGCTGGCCGACCGGATCCTGGTCCTGGACTCCAACCCGGGCCGGATCAAAGCGGAACTGACGGTGGAGCTGCCCAAGCCGCGCGACCGCCGCAGCCCCGAATTCGAGGATCTGGTGGATGAGGTCTACGGCATCCTCACCGGGCAGCAGGCCGAACCCCGGCGGGCGGCCGTGAACGGCGGCGGCCCCGATGCCGCGGCGGCGGCCCAGGGCCTGGAGACCCCATTGCCCACGGCGAGCACCGGGTCACTCGGCGGCATCGTCGAACTCCTGGCCGCGCACGGCGGCAGCGAGGGACTGGCGGAGATCGCGGATGAGCTGCGTTACGAGATCGACGATCTGCTCCCCGTGGTGGACGCCGCCCAGTTGCTGAAGCTGGTGCGCACCCAGGACGGTGCCCTGCGGATCACGGAACAGGGCCGCCGCTACGCCGGCGCCGATCTGCTCCGCGCCAAGGAGCAGTTCGCCACGCTGGCCGTGGAGGCGGCGCCCCTGGTCCGGCACATCGTGAAGGAGCTGCGCCGCAGCGATTCCGGCGCGATCCGGGCCGACGGCGTCCTGAGCGACCTCCGTGCCCTGTACGGCGACCAGGAGGCTCAGCAGCAGCTGGACACCGCGGTGGACTGGGGACGCTACGGTGAGCTCTTCGAGTACGACGCCGACTCGGGCCGCCTCCTGCTGCCCACCCACCCGGACGCCACCGCCGCCGCTGCCGGCCAGACGGTGGACGCCTAGAAAGCGCTCCGGGAACGGACGACGGCGGCGGCCCGCCGTCGTCGTCCGGCGTTTCTCAGGAGGCCGGTTCTCAGCGGGCTGCGCCGGCGAGCTCGGGCTCACGCACCGAGCGCATGGCGCGGGACCAGGCTTCGAGCTGGTCGAACAGGGTGGCCGCGAACTGCCGGTGGATCGGCGCCGGCGCGAACGTGGTGAAGTTCTCGAAGTCGGTGAACCCGTTGAATGCGAGCGACTGGCGGACGTGGGCGAGCTGCAGTTCCGAGGCGATGGCCCGCAAGTGCTCGACGGCGCGGGCCCCGCCTACGGCCCCGTAGCCGACGAACGCGGCGGCCTTGTTGTTCCACTCCTTGTAGAGGTAGTCCAGGGCGTTCTTCAACACGCCCGAGGTGGAGTGGTTGTATTCCGGGGTGACGAAGATGAAGCCGTCGAAGGAGGCGATCTTCGCCGCCCACGCCTTGGTGTGCTCGCCGGCGTACCGGCCCATGGCCGCGGGCAGTGCCTCATCCAAGTGGGGGAGCGGGAAGTCGGCCAGATCGAGAAGTTCATACGTCGCGCCGTCACGGCCCTGTGCCTGAGCGAGGACCCATTCGGCCACGGTCCGGCCCTTGCGGCCCGGCCGGGTGCTGCCGACGATGATGGCGATGCGGAGATCGGACATGGGAAACACTCCTTGAGATGGTGAAGGGATTGGAAGGTTCGGGGTCAGTGCTGACCGGCCGGCGCCGTTTCGGCCTTGCGGACGAAGAAGGAGCCGACGACGGCGATCAGCGAGAGTGCTGCGCCGACCGTGAACGCGAGCTGAACGCCGTGGGCGGCGGCCGCCGTCGGCTCCGCACCGGAGCCGGACGCTTGGGCGGTGCCGAGGGCAAGGACGGTGATGAACAGGGCGGTGCCGATGGCGCCCGCCACCTGCTGGACGGTGCCGACGATCGCCGAGCCGTGCGAATACAGCCGGGGGCCGAGCGCGCCGAGCGCCGAGGTCATGAGCGGGGTCATCATGAACGACACGCCCAGGGAGATGCCGGCCAATGCCAGAGCCGCGACCACGGGCGGCGTGTGATCCGTGACCAGCGTCATGGCCCACAGCACCGCCGAAGCGATGATCGCGCCCGGCATCACCAGCGGCCGGGGCCCATACCTGTCGTACAGGCGTCCGACCAGCGGCGCCACCAGGCCCATGACCAGTCCGCCCGGGAGCAGGAGAAGACCGGTGGTGGCCGAGTCGACCCGGAGCACGTTCTGCAGGTAGATGGGGAGCAGGATGATCGCCCCGAACATGGCGGCCATCGCCACCGTGACGAGGGCGATGGCGAGGGAGAACGTCCGTGAACGGAAGGTCCGCAGATCGAGCAGAGCCCGGTCGGTGCGCTGCAGCGTCAGCTGCCGCCACACGAACAGCGCCAGGAGGACGACGCCGGCAGCGAGGGCGGTGGCCCCGGCTGTGACCGGTGCGTCCGGCCCGCCGCCCAGGGTGCTGATGCCGTAGACAAGGCCTCCGAAACCGCCGGCCGCGAGGGGCAGGGAGGGGATGTCCAGCGGCGCGGAGCTGCGCTCGCCGACACTCTTCAGGCGCAGTGCGCCCACCACGGACATGATCACGGCGATCGGCAGGATGGTCCAGAACAGGAAGTGCCAGGACAGCGTGTTCAGAATGAAGCCGGACAGTGCCGGGCCGAGGGCGGGGGCGACCGCCATGACGATGGTGATCCGCCCCATGAACCGTCCCCGCTCGTGCGCGGGGACCAGTGTCATGATGGTGGTCATCAGCAGCGGCATCATCATGGCGGTGCCGACGGCCTGCACCACGCGTGCTGCCAGCAGGACGGTGAAGTCCGGGGCCAGGGCGCCGATCAGGGTGCCTGCCGTGAACGCGGTCATGGCTGACAGGAAGACCTGGCGGGTGGTGAACCGCTGGAGGAGCCAGCCGGTGGTGGGGATGATCACCGCCATGGTCAGCATGAAGGCCGTGGTGGTCCACTGGGCGGTGGAGAGCGTGATGCCGAGGCCGGACACGAGGTGGGGGATGGCCACGCCCATGACGGTCTCGTTGAGCATGGTGACGAAGGCGGCGCCGAGCAGCAGCCAGATCACACCGGTGCCGGATCCTTGCGATGCCGCACGTCCGCGCCGCGTGGAGGCGCCTGCGTCGAGGGTGGAGGTCATGGCGGTCAGGCCCCCAGCAGCCGGAGGACCGCGATGGCGATCCCGATGAGCATCATGACGATGTTCGGCACGAACTTCTCGCCGTGCCGGCGGTGGGCGAAGACCGCCAGGAACTGGATGAGAGCAAGGCCGAGGGCGGCGAGCGGGGCCAGAAAGGTGGCGATCCCGGTCAGCGGGGGAAGGATCAGGCCGAGGGCGCCGAGCACTTCGGCGATGCCGATCCACCGGACCTGGGCGTCACTGTAGCCGGCCAGGGTGGGCATGGGACGGTCGCCGCCGTGCGGCTTGAGAATCTTCATCCCACCGGCCATCAGATTGGCGAGTGCCAGAAGCCCGGACAGGACCCAGGTGACGATGATGAGTGCAAGCATGAGTCAAACCCTTTCGAAGTTACTGATGGTAACTGAGGTACCATCGGTAAGTATTCCCAGAAGGGTGTCAGGGAAAGCAACGTAACCGGGTTACGTTCACGTAACCGGGGGTCACCGCCGCAGTGCGGGCGGACCCCTGGGAAGGGCGAGGAGGATCCGATGACCATTGAGGGCCGGATGGCGAGCATCCATGAGCCGCGGATGCATTCGATGTGCGGGCATGATCCGCAGGAGGCGGAGATGTTCCGCTCGATCCTGTCCCGGATCGGGGACAAATGGAGCGTGATGCTGGTGGGCATGCTGCATGAGGGGCCCCTGCGGTTCACCGAGCTCAAACAGATGACGTCCGGGATCTCCGCCAAGATGCTCGCCCACACCTTGCGTCAGCTGGAACGCGACGGGCTGGTGGAACGGGAGATCTTCGCGGAGATCCCGCCCCGCGTGGTCTACCGTTCCACACCGCTGGGCAAGAGTCTGGCCGTCCCGATCATGGCCGTCGCCGAATGGGCCTCCGCCCACCAGGCGGAGATCGCCGGGAACCGGGACCGCTACGACGCGGTCCCCGACTCCGGCGCGTAGCTCAGGACGTCCGGTCCTCCTGAGGTTCGGCGCGGGCGCCGTCGGTGGTCCGGGCGAGGACCGCCGTGAGCAGTTCGACCTGCCGGGTGAGCACCTCGATCCGCTCTTCGAGCGCCTCCAGCGGTTCCAGGGCGGCGGCGGTCTCCTCGGCGCTCTTCTCCGCAGCCTCCGTGGAGACGGTCTCCACCAGCCAGGAGGCGATCGACGCGGTCACGACGCCGAGCACCGCGATGCCGGCCACCATGAGGCCGGCCGCAGCGAGCCTTCCGACGAGGGTGACCGGGTAGTGGTCGCCGTAGCCCACGGTGGTGATGGTGGCCAGGGCCCACCAGAGGGCGTCGCCGAAGGTCTTGATGTTGGCCTGGGGGTCGTTCTGCTCGGCGTCGAGCGCTGCCAGGGCGCCGCAGTAGACCAGGATCGCCGCCGCCCCGAAGACGTAGCTGAGGATCTTCCCGCGCAGGGCGTTCCCAGCCCGGGTGTGGATGAGCTTGAGCAGCAGGACGAGCCGGAGCAGGCGTAGCGGCCGCAGCGCGGGCAAGGCCAGGATGGCCAGTTCATGGAGGTTCATGACGAACCACCGCCCGCGCTGCGGTGCCAGCCAGAGGCGGGCCGCGTAGTCCACGGCGAACACCGCCCAGGACGCCCAGACCACCGCGTCCGCCCAGAACCCCTCGGCGTCGGACAGATTCGCGATCACCTGGATGGAGTACGCCACCAGGAAGATCAGCGCGGCTCCGATGAGCGGCCATTCGGAGGCCTTCTGCCAGCGTTCAAGCGTCATGCCATGCAGAGTAGCTCACGGCAGGGCGGGGAGAACCTCAGTGGTGGAATGCGTCCGGGCGGCCGGTTTCCGAAGGAGGTGCGGTCAGGGAGTTCAGGTGATCCACGGCCTTCTTCAGATCCGCCAGGAAACTGGCGGCGAGGTCCTTGGTGAAACCGTTCCGCACCACGATCCGCTGCACCGTGAGATCCGCCATCCCATCCGGCATCGGGTAGGCCGGCACCAGCCATCCGGTCATCCTCAGACGGTCTGAGAGGTCATGGAGATCCCAGCTCCCGGAATGCCCGTCGGACAGCCGCCAGGCGAAGACGGGGATGTCGGATCCGTCATTCCAGAGTTTGAAGTCGTCCATGGCCCCGATCTCGTGGGCCAGGTACTTCGCCACGTCACGGGATGCAGAGTGGACGGCCCGGAAGCCTTCGAAGCCGAGCCGCAGGAACAGGTAGTACTGCAGGACCACCTGCGCGCCGGGCCGGGAGAAATTCAGCGCGAAGGTCGGCATGTCGCCGCCCAGGTAGCTGACGTGGAACACCAGATCCTCCGGCAGTGCGGCTTCGTCCCGCCACACCACCCAGCCGACGCCGGGATAGACCAGGCCGTACTTGTGCCCCGAGGTGTTGATGGAGATCACCCGGTCCACCCGGAAGTCCCACGGCAGTTCGGGCTGGAGGAAGGGGGCCACCATGGCCCCGGAAGCACCGTCCACATGGATCGGGATGTTCAGCCCGCTGTTCTCCTGGATGACGTCCAGGGCGCGCGCGATCAGTTCAACGGGTTCGTACATGCCGGTGTAGGTGACGCCCATGATGGCGACGACGCCGATGGTGTTCTCATCGGCGTACTTCTCCAGCTCATGTCCGTCCAGGACGGGGTGCTCCGGGCTGATGGGGACGTAGCGGGCCTCCACCTCGAAGTAGTTGCAGAACTTCTCCCAGCAGACCTGGACGGCGGAGCTCATGATGAGATTGGGCCGCTCGGTGCTCCTGCCGGCGGCACGCCGCGCGTGCTGCCAGCGGCGCTTCATCGCCAGCCCGGCAAGCATGCAGGCCTCGGAGGATCCGATCGTGGAGGTCCCCACCGCGTGCTCCGGGTCCGGGGCGTGCCAGAGATCGGCCAGGATCCGCCAGCACCGGTGCTCGATCTCCGCGGTCTGCGGGTACTCGTCCTTGTCGATCATGTTCTTGTCGGCGGTTTCGGAATACAGGCGGTCCGCCTGTGGCTCCATCCAGGTGCCGACGAAGGTGGCGAGGTTGAGCCGTGCGTTGCCGTCCAGCATCGCCTCGTCATGCACCACCTGGTAGGCCGTCTCCGGCAGCGCTGAGCCGTGCGGAAGGGTGAAGCGCGGGAATTGGCTGGCCTCGCCGGGCCTGCTGAACAACGGGTTCAGCTCGATGTCGCCGGTGTTTCCGCTGCGGACGCTGTGGCTAGTTCTGCGGGATGCCGTCACGGTCCCAGCCTATCGCCGACGGCTCCAGGACATCGCTTCGCCCGGGCCGAAGCGATCCACGGCGGTCACGGGGGAACAGTGCCCGCGGGCCGAGTGAAACACGTGCGGACCGACCGTCCGCGCCTTCCCCAGTCTCCGGGGCGTTCTGCATCAAGCCATGCCAAACACGTGTTAGGTCTTGACGGGTGACGAATCTCACATCTATGGTGGTTGTGGCCCAAGTGTCCCTCGGGACCGGCCCGGCGCGCGAATCCCAGGCGCCCGGGAAGGGGGAGTGGCGCGTGGCGAGCCATTCGCGCCGCGTGCCCACCCGTGTCCGCGACACCAACCATCCCTCGAGATTCGAGCAGATCCCCCATTAGTGACGTTGGGGTCTTTCTGCCCGCGACCTAACTCGTGTTAGGTCGCGGTGATTCTCACCATCACGACAAATGAGGTGCACATGTCCTCTCTCCTCTCCACGACAACCAGTCGCCGGAATCTCTTGCTGGGTGGCGCCAGCCTGCTTGGAGCGGCAGGCCTCGCAGCCTGCGCTCCCGCGTCTGGGGGATCCGGCGGCTCCGGATCCAAGACGCTCAACGTCCTCTTCTTCGGCACGCAGCAGAAGGCGGACGAGACGGCGAAGGTGGCTGAACCGTTCATCAAGGCCAATCCCGGGGTGACCGTGAAGTTCACCGGGATCAACGGAACCGACTGGAACGATTTCTTCACCAAGGTCCTGACCCAGATCGCCGGAGGTAACCCGCCGGACATCGTTTCGGTCGCCACGGAAGGCGTCCAGCTCTTCGCCCAGAAGAAGCTGGCGCATCCGCTGGATGAGTACGTCAAACGGGACAAGGATCAGCTGGCCTCGTACTTCAAGGACGTCCATCCGAGCCTGGTCGAAGCCATGATGTACAAGGGCAATCTGTATGAGCTGCCCACCGACTTCAATGCCGGCAACATGTACTTCAACACCAAGGTGCTCAAGAGCTCCGGCCTGGAACTGCCCAAGCCGGACTGGACCATGGACGAGTTCAAGACGCTGGCCACCGCGATGAAGAAGGGCTCTCCGGACGCAGTGCCGTTCGACTGGGTGGTCCGTCTCTGGGGCAGCTGGACCAGCTTCATGTACGCCAATGGCGGCAACCTCCTCACCGAAGGCAAGTACAGCGGTGGCGACTGGCTCTGGAACGACATGTACAAGGGTGTCACCGGCGCCGAGGGCCGCGGCGGCGGCTGGCAGTGGGGCGCTCCCACGGCCAACTCTGACGCCGTCGTCGAGTCCCTGGACTTCGTCCACGAGCTGATCGCGGGCGGCCTGTCCGCCAAGCCCGACGTCGGTGGCGGCTCCACCCTGCAGGGCCTGTTCTCCAACGACAAGATCGGCATGAGCATCGGCGGCGGCTTCTGGGCCGGCGGTCTGCACAACGCCGGCATGAAGCCGGACGCCTTCGATGTGCAGTTCTTCCCGAAGTGGAAGGTCCAGCGGCATCTGTTCGGCACCGGCGGCTATGGCATCTTCGAGTCCTCCAAGAACAAGGATCTGGCCTGGGAGTTCCTGAAGTCCCTGGTGGAGCCGAAGTCCATCGAGGTCCTCACCGCCGGCAACTCCACCACGCCCGCCCGGCGTTCCATGGTCACCGAGGAGCGCTACGCGCCCACCGGTCCCAAGAACTGGAAGGTCTTCTACGACACGCTGGACAAGCTGCCGAACTCGGCTCCGATCCCCGCGCCGCCGTACTACAACGCCATGGCCACCGCGCTGAACCAGCGGACCACGGAAGCCATGTCCTCCGGCAACGTCAAGCAGGCGCTCGACGGTCTCCAGAAGGATCTGGAGACCGCCGCGGCCTCCACCGGGAGCTGACGCGCGATGACAACCGTCCCCGCACGCGGGGGGCTCCCCGGCGCACGCCGCGCCGGGGGGCCGCGCCCCCGCCCTCACCACACACCGGCCATGCGCCAGGAGAGCCGTTTCGGCTGGATGATGTTCGCGTTGTCCGGCCTGGCGATCCTGGTTTTCACGGCACTGCCCATCGTGTTCACGCTTCTGTTGTCCTTCTTCACCTGGGACGTGATCACGCCACCGCAGTTCGTGGGATTCCAGAATTTCCAGAAGCTGGCATCGGATACCGCGGTTATCCACTCCTTCGGCGTCACCGGCCTGCTGGCGGTCCTGATCGTGATCCTCCAGATCGTGATCGGCCTCACCATGGCCTTGCTGGTCCAGCAGCGGAAGTCTACCTGGGCGCGGTCCATCTTCCGTACCGCGTTCTTCCTGCCGCTGCTCGTCTCCGCCGCGTCCATCTCGATCGTGTTCAGCTACCTGTTCGACACCAATTTCGGGGTGGTCAACTACTACTTGCAGCTGATCGGGATCGCCCCGGTGGACTGGATGAACTCCCCGGCAGGCGCCACGGCCACCATTGTGATCGTGGCGGTCTGGCAGAAGCTCGGATTCGTCTTCATCCTGTTCGTCGCCGCCCTCGGTTCGCTCCCGCAGGATGTCCTCGAGGCCGTCTCACTGGACGGCTCGGGCCCCATCAGGACCTTCTTCTCGATCAAGCTGCCACTGATCAGCCCGACGATCTTCTTCGCCGCGGTGATCGGCATGATCGACGCCATGCAGATCTTCGACCAGCCGTACGTCATGACCAAGGGCGGCCCGGGCGATTCCACCACCACCACGGTGATGCTCATCTATCGCACGGCCTTCCAGAATATCGACTTCGGCTATGGCTCCGCGATCTCCGTGGTCCTGTTCCTGCTCCTGCTGCTCCTGACCTGGATGCAGTTCACCGTGTCCCGGAAGTGGGTGTTTTACTCATGAGCACGTCCGCTCCTTCCCGTTCATCCGGCAAGACCCTGGGCAAGGTCACTCTCTCGCCCGGCGGGCTCCGCCGGGTGTACCGCGGCGCCGGTCTGGTGCTGCTGGTCGTGATCGCCGCGGCCTTCGTCCTTCCGATCCTGTGGACCGTCTCCACCTCGCTCCGACTGCCGAACGAGTCGTTCTCCAACCCGCCGTCCTGGCTCCCCACTGATCCGGTGTGGTCCAACTATTCGGCGGTGTTCGAACAGGTCCCCATGCTGACCTTCTTCATCAACAGTGTGGTGGTCACCGGGCTGATCGTGATCCTCCAGCTGATCACGTCCACCATGAGTGGCTACGCGTTCGCCTTGATCCGCTTCCGGGGCAAGAACGCCCTGTTCGCCATCGTGCTGGCCACCATGATGGTGCCTGCGCAGACCACGATCATCCCGGTGTTCATCCTGATCCGGTACATGGGGTTGTCGGACAACCTCGGAGCACTGGTGATTCCCGCGATCGGTGGGGCCTTCGGCACGTTCCTCATGCGCCAGTACTTCCTGCAGATGCCTGCCGAGCTCGCTGAAGCAGGCAGGGTCGACGGCGCCGGACACTTCCAGATCTTCTCCAAGCTCTACGTGCCGATCGCGCTACCGCCCATGGCGACGCTGGCGGTGCTGAACTTCTCGGGGTACTGGAACGAGTTCTTCCGGCCGCTGATCTTCCTTCAGTCCACCAACAATTTCACCCTTCCAGTAGGGCTGGTCTCGCTGCAAGGCAACTTCGGCACCGGCAGCATCTCCGTGGTGCTTGCCGGCGTCGTGATCGCTCTGATCCCCAGCGTGGCAATCTTCCTCCTGGCCCAGCGGTATTTCGTCGAGGGCATCACCGCAGGGTCCTTCCGATGAGCACCACCACGACCGAAAGGCGATCAATGACCGTCTCCCAGGAATCCGGGGCCGAGCCGTTCGCCGCTGAGGCGTTCCGGCCGCTGATCCACTACACGGCCGCGGACCGGTGGATCAACGATCCCAACGGACTGGTTCACCACGGCGGGCTTTACCATCTCTTCTTCCAGTACAACCCGTACGGCACCGACCATGGATTCATGTCCTGGGGGCACGCGGTCTCCCCGGACCTGGTCCGGTGGGAGGACCGTCCGGTGGCCATCCTGTGTGATGAGGACGAACAGATCTTCTCCGGAAGCGCGGTGGTGGATTCCGGCAACTCAGCGGGGTTCGGGCCGGACGGCAGTTCACCTCTGGTGGCCGTGTACACCAGCCACTACAGCGATTCTTCGCCGTACCCGAAGACCCAGGCGCAGTCCCTGGCTTACAGTCTGGACGGTGGTGAGAGCTGGACGAAGCATCACGGGAATCCGGTGCTGAACCGCGGCTCCTCCGACTTCCGCGACCCGAAGGTGTTCCGCTATCAGGGACCGGCAGGGGAGTACTGGGTCATGGTGGCCGTGGAGGCGGTGGACCGCAAGGTGGTCCTTTACCGTTCGCTTGACCTGAAGGACTGGACGTACCTGAGCGAGTTCACCTCCACCGAAGTGGTGGGGCAGATCTGGGAGTGTCCCGATCTGTTCCCCCTGGCGCTGGACGGGGACCCGGATGAGGTCCGCTGGGTGCTGGTGGTCAGCTTCAACCAGGAGGAAGGGAACGGGGGCTCGAAGGGCATCTACTTCATCGGGGACTTCGACGGGACCCGGTTCACCTCCGCCGCTGCGGAGAATGCCCGGCAGGCTGAGTGGGAGTGGCTGGACCATGGCCGCGACTATTATGCGGCGGTGTCGTTCAATGACGCCCCGGAGGGCCGGCGGATCATGATCGGCTGGATGAACAACTGGGAGTATGCCAAAGACCTCCCGACCAATCCCTGGCGCGGTTCGATGTCCGTGGCACGGGACCTCAGCCTCCACCGTGAGCAGGGGCGCCTTGTCCTGCGGCAACGGCCGGCCGCCCTGCCGGACTCGGCGGGAATCGCGGTGGAGGTGCCGCCTCTGGCCGTTCTGGAAGGATGCCGGTCCCTGCCGGCGCTGCCGTCCGGCCAGGCGGCTCGACTCGAGGTGCGTCTGGTCCGTGAGCTCGCGTCCGAAATGGGCCTGGTCCTCAGGGCGGGCGAAGGGGAGGAGACCGTCCTCGGCTACGACGTGGAGACGGAGGAACTCTTCCTGGACCGCCGGTGGGCCGGCGGTGGGGACCTGGGCCCCTTCTTCGCATCCAGGGAGTCGGCGCCGCTGACGCTCGACGACGGCGGGCTGGGACTCACGGTGATCCTCGACGCCGGCTCGGTGGAGGTCTTCGCCGGCGACGGCCGGTGTGTCATCACCGATCAGATCTTCTCTCGCGACGAGAGCGTCGGTCTGTACGCCTACGCGAAGGGCGGCTCCGCCAGGATTGAGGGCTTCTCGCTGACCCCCTTGGCGGCCGCACCGGTCATTCGCCGCTGACGTGATCCTTGCGGGGGTTCGCGACCTTCCACGCCAATCCCCGCAAGGAGAGCAGGCCGGCCCGCGCACCTGCTCAGGCTTTGGGATTCCTGCGCGTCGCCTTCAGGTAGAGGCCCATGAGCCGGGGCACCACCACATAGACCGCGAGAGGCACCACGATGACCGTCAGGCCCAGCGCACGGAGCACCGGGTGCCATGACGCCATCACCGGGCCGAGACCCCAAAGACCCAGGGCCACCATGGGGAAGATGGCCAGCCACGTGACCAGGGCCCGTTCGTGGACGCTTGGCGGGGTGGGTCCCGTCGGCGTCGGGGTCTGGGCGGGTGCCGCGTCATGAACGAGTGAATCGGTGGGCGTCATGACCGGTCCAACAGCCATGACGCCCAACGCATTCCTCGTACTCGCGGATCAGACGGCCAGTGGTGCGGCCGCGGACACCAGGCTGAACAGGTCCTTCGGGTTCTCCGGGGAGGCGATCAGGTCGATCTCCTGGAAGAAGTCCGTGCCGTCCACGGCGTCCCGGACGTACCGCAGGGCGGAGAAGTCCTCCACGGCGAAGCCCACGGAATCGAAGATGGTGATCTGTTCCGGGGAGGTGCGTCCGGCCGCGGTGCCGTTCAGCACCTTCCAGAACTCGGTGACCGGGAAGTCCTCCGGCATCTGCTGGATCTCACCCTCGATCCGGGTCTGCGGCGGGAACTCCACGAACACCTCGCCGAGGTTCAGGATCTCCGCATCCAGTTCGGTCTTGCCGGGACAGTCGCCGCCGATCGCGTTCAGGTGCACGCCCGGCCGGATGAGATCGGCTGTGAGGATGGTGGCGTTGGCCTTGTCCGCCGTGCAGGTGGTCACGACGTCGGCGCCGTCCACGCATTCGGCAGCGGAGCCGGTGATCTCGATCGTGAAGCCGAGCGGCTCCAGGTTCCGGACCAGCTTCTCCATGGCCGCGGGGTCCGTGTCCCAGATCCGCAGCGAATCGATGCCGAGGGCGGCGCGGAACGCCAGTGCCTGGAACTCGGACTGCGTGCCGCAGCCGATCAGGGCCAGGGTCTGCGAGTCCTTCCTGGCCAGCTGCTTCGCCACCATGGCCGACGTCGCGGCCGTGCGCAGCGCGGTGAGGACGGTCATCTCGGCGAGGAAGGTCGGGTAGCCGTTGTGCACATCGGCGAGCATGCCGAACGCCGTGACGGTCTGGTAGCCGCGAACCGGATTGGAGGGGTGGCCGTTGACGTATTTGAAGCCGTACTCCTCCTCGGTGCTGGTGGGCATCAGCTCGATGACGCCGAAGGAGGTGTGGCTGGCCACGCGCGGCGTCTTGTCGAAGGACTCCCAGCGGCGGAAGTCCTCCTCGAGATAGCCGATCATGCCGGTGATGATGTCCTCGACGCCGCGATCGGCGGCCCAGCGGACCATGGTACGGACGTCGACAAAGCGTGCCATCGTGGGGAGTCTCCTTGAATCGGTGTAGGGGGTTCCACCAGCTTAGGAATCGTCGATATGCACCCACAATGGACGTTCCATGCGATTTTCATCCAATAACTATGCAGAACGACGAAGGCATCTGGTCACTGTGCGCAATACCCGTTTCGGGGCCCGCGGCGCGGCCGGGTCGGCGCCACGGGGTCAGCGCCACCGGTTCAGCGCAGCGCGGAGCTGAGCAGCAGGCTCGTCTCACTGTTGATGATCCCGTCGATGCCCCGGATCCGCCCGAGCACGCCGTCGAAGGCGCCCAGGCTTTCCGCGCGGAGCTCGGCGACCAGGTCCCAGCGGCCGTTGGTGGTGTGCAGCGAGAGGATCTCCGGGAAGCCGCGCAGCTGCGCGATCACCTTGTCCGCCGACTTCCCCTCCACCTCGATGAGGGTGACCGCCCGAATGGTGAGGGGGTCGGCGTCGTCGCGCACGCGGGCCGTGAAGCCGATGATCACGCCCGAGGCGACCAGGCGGTCGATCCGGCTGCTGACCGTGGTGCGGGTGACGCCCAGTCTCCGGGCCAGGCTCGCCACGGATTCGCGTCCGTCCTCCCGGAGCGCGGAGAGGAGTCGTCGGTCCAGATCGGTGAGGCTCGCCATGAACCTCAATGCTAGTGGGAGTCTCAGGCCATCGCCGGGGCGGTGCGTGGACGCCTCGCCCGGCCGAGCCACAGGGCGGCCAGCCAGGCGACGGCGAAGTCCGCCGCCGCGATGCCGAGCGCCATGGCGCTGTGGCCCGCAGATGCGGCCGTGATGGCCGGGCCGGTGGCGTGATGCGCGTGGTCCATCAGGGTCACCGGCCCCAGGGCCATCCCCACGTGGACCAGCGCCATCACCAGCGACATGACCGTCAGCATGCGGGCGGAGTGCGCCGTCGGCCGGCGCCACATGCCCCACGCGCACGGTGCGCACGCGGCGATCATGACGACGGCGGCGACAGCCATCCACGCGCCGTCGGCCACCATGCTCAGATGGGCGGCCATGCCGGCGACGGCCGCCAGCGCGACGCAGCGCGCCGGCAGCCGTGCGCTCATGCTCAGACCCCCTTGATGACCTGCGGCTGGCCGAGGTGCTTGAGGCCCTCCGCACCGAACTCCAGGCCGTAGCCGGACTGCTTGGCCCCGCCGAAGGGGACTCGCGGGTCGATGGCGCCGTGTTCGTTGATCCAGACCGTGCCGGCCTGCAGCAGGGCCGCGACCTCGCGGGCCCGGGCCGTGTCGCTGGACCAGACGGAGGCGCCGAGCCCCACCTCCAGGCCGTTGGCCTTCGCCACAGCCTCCTCGACGGTGGAGTACCGGATGATCGGCAGGGCCGGCCCGAACTGCTCCTCCGCCACGAGGGGGTTGGTGTCGTCGATATCCGCCACGAGCGTGGCCGGGTAGAAGTAGCCGGGCTGATCCGCCTCGGGGTTCCCGCCCAGCAGGACCCGGGCGCCGGAGGCCTTGGCAGACTCCACCAGGCGGGAGACGATGTCGAACTGGGCCTTGTTCTGCAGCGGGCCGAGGACATTGTTCTCGTCGAGGCCCACACCCATGGGGACGGCCGCTGCATAGGCGGTCAGGGCGTCGCAGACGGCGTCGTAGATGTCCTCGTGCACGTAGAGGCGCTTGAGCGCCGCGCACGTCTGGCCGGTGTTGATGAAGGCGCCCCAGAAGAGACCCTCCGCGATCGCGGCCGGATCGGCGTCCGGCAGGACGATGCCGGCGTCGTTCCCTCCGAGCTCCAGCGTGAGGCGCTTGACCGTGTCCGCGGAGGAGCGGATGATCGCCTTGCCTGTGGCAGTGGAGCCCGTGAACATGACCTTGCCGATGGCGGGGTGGGAAGCCAGCGCCTCCCCGACGTCGCGGCCACCGGAGACCACCGTCAGCAGTCCTTCCGGGATGGCCTGGTTCATGACCTCGGCCAGGGCCAGGACGCTCAGCGGGGTGTACTCGCTGGGTTTGACCACGATCGCGTTGCCCATGCGCAGGGCCGGGGCGATCTGCCAGATGGAGATCATCATGGGCCAGTTCCACGGGCCGATGGCGCCCACGACGCCGATGGGCCGGTAGCTCAGTTCGGCGTAGGTGGTGCCGTCGTCCACCAGGACCTCCGGCTCCAGCGGGGTGTCCGCGGTGGCGCGCAGCCAGGCGACGCACGCGCCGACCTCGAAGCGGGCATTGGGGCCGTTGAGCGGCTTGCCCTGCTCGCGGGACAGGAGGCGGGCGAGTTCCTCAGCATTGGCCTCGATCGCGTCGGCGGCCCGGTGGAGCGCGGCGCTGCGCTCGCCGTGACCGGCGGCGGCCCAGGCCGGCTGAGCGGCCCGTGCGGCGCTGATGGCCGACTCAAGATCCGCGACGTCGTGGACCGGGGCGGTGCCGACCACCTCGCCGGTGGCCGGATCGAGGATCTCACGGCCGGCGGCGTTGCCGGACGGTGCGATCGCTTCGAGCAGGGTGCGTGTCTGGGTGGTGTCCATGTGACCTCCGTCTCAAGGGATTTCCTCCACCGTAGGCGGCCGGGCATGCCCAGGGCTGTGCTGTCAGCGCACCGGGCTTGACTCCCCGCGCGCCGTTGCGCGGCAGCCGCTGGGAGACTGGCCGTAGGCGGCGCGGAACACCCGGCTGAAGTGGGCGGAGTCCAGGAACCCCCAGCGCGTGGCGATCGCGGTCACCGGCCTGCTCGCCAGCACGGGGTCCTGAAGATCGGCCCGGCAGTGCTCCAGGCGCCGTTGCCGGATGGAGGTGGCCACCGTGGTGCCGATCTCTTTGAACAGCTCATGAAGGTGCCGCGTGGAGATGTAGTGGGCCGCGGCGATCGAACCGGGGCTCAGTTCCGGATCTCCCAGGTGGTCCTCAATGTAGGCCTGGACCTGGGAGAGCAGGAGCTGGTGCGGATCCAGGCCGGTGGCAGGCCGCTGGTCCAGCTCCTCATGGAAGAGCGTGGTGACCAGTCCCAGCGCATTGCGGATCAGGCGGATCCCGTTGGGGCGTTCCAGAGACTCGAGCTGAGCGGCCAGCTGGACCAGGAAGGGGCTGACGAGCGCTCCGAGGCCGCGGGTGCCGTCGATGGTGGTGGCCGTGATCTGTTTGAGCGCCTCGGCCGGGAGGTCCAGCGCGGTCTGCGGGAACATGAGGATCAGGGTGCGGAAGTCGCCGTCGTGGGCGATCGTGTACGGGCGGTCCGTGGCGTAGATGGCCAGATCGCCCGGCCGCAGCACGGCCTCCCGGCCGTCCTGCATCAGCAGCCCCGTACCGTGCATCTGGATCCCCAGCTTGAAGTACGCCTCCGCGGACGCGGCCACCAGCCGGTCCGTCCGGTGGACCGCGTGCCCGCTCGCGGCGACGTCGATCACGCTGAGGTCCGGCGCGGTGACGTGCAGACCGCGCAGGGAGCCGTGGAAGTCCCCGCGCACGGTGGAGGAGACGTCGAGCGGGACGAAGGACTGCGACGTCGCGCGCCGCCAGCTGTCCGCATCGGCGACGTTGATGGTCTGCAGTCCGGTGGAGGCGGTCAGCATGGGCGTCCTTCTTTCACCAGGGCCTCCAGGAGGAGGTCGAGCTGTTCGACGAGCTGGGCGGGGGAGTGATGCGTGGGGGAGAAGACTGCGGTGATCTGGGTGCCCAGGACGTGGCTCATGAGGGTGCCCACCGCCACCTGGATCTCCTGCTCGCCGCTCATGCCGGCGCCGTCCAGCAGTGCGGCGAGGCCGGTCCGCCACTGTTCCATGGCGCTGTCATGGGCCGCGGTCTTGGCGGGATCGTTGAGGGCCTTCTGCCAGAACGCGATGGCGACGCGTGCCTCTTGCAGCCGCTCCTCGTCCAGGGGGAGGATCTCGTGGCAGTAGGCGCGCACGGCGGCCAGGCCGGAGCGCCCGTGGACCGAGGCCTCCATGCGTTCATTGGTGCGCTGGAAGATGTGCTCGAAGGCGAAGTCCAGGAGCCGTTCCTTGGTGGGGAAGTAGGGCTTGAGGGCGCCGTTGGCGAAGCCGGCCTCCGCGGCGATGTCCCGCATGGTGGCGCCGTCGATGCCGCGGGACGCGATGATCCGCCAGGTGGCGTCCACGAGTTCGATCCTGCGGCGGTCGTGATCGACGATCTTGGGCAAGTGTCCTCCGGCGGCATCTTTTCTGCGGTTCTTTTTTCTACAACTGTTGTGATTCAGATTACACCGGGCTTATTCTCTACGTCGAGAGAAAAAACCACTGAAGGAGGATCTCATGGGCACGGACACCATCACCCACAGCTGTCACGGGCGCGGCGACGACGCCGGCGCGGACGCCGCGGAACGGGGCGCCTTCGCGCTGGCCTCCGCCGAGGAGATCGAAGCCGTCCGAGGCATCCTCACCGAGGCCGGGCTCTGGACCGGGACCACGCGCGTCGCCTACCTCGGACTCATCGACCCGCCGCGCGGCATCGCCGCGGAGGCTTCCGGCGAGCGCCGCTTCCGCGCCTTCCTGCACGACGTCGCCGGGGCACGCCCGCACGACGTCACCGTCTCCGTCACGCACGGAAGGGTGGAGTCCGACGTCGAACTCGACACCGCGATGACCGGCGAGCTGCCGATCATGGGCGAGGAGTTCGAGGCCGTGGAGGAGATCCTCAACGCGGATGAACGCTGGCTTGCGGCGCTCGCCGCCCGCGGCCTGGACCCCGCGACGGTCCGCGTCGCCCCGCTGTCCCCGGGCGTCTTCGAATACCCGGAGGAGAAGGGGCGCCGGATCCTGCGCGGCCTGGCGTTCGTCCAGGAACACCCGGAGGACTCTGCCTGGGCCCATCCGGTGGACGGCCTGGTGGCCTACCTGGACATCGTGAACCGCTCGGTGGACCAGATCCTGGACTTCGGGCCTGTGCAGGTTCCGGCCGAGCACGGCAACTACACGGACCCCGAGCTGACCGGCCCGGTCCGCACCACCCAGAAGCCGTTGGAGATCATCCAGCCCGAAGGTTCCAGCTTCACCGTCACGGGCGGCAACCACGTCGAGTGGGAGCGCTGGAGCCTGGACGTCGGTTTCGACATCCGCGAAGGCCTGGTCCTGCACAACATCGCCTTTGATGACGCCTCCGGTGGCGACCCGGGTGCCCGGGTGCCCACGCGCCGTCGTCGTATCCTGGACCGCGCCTCGATCGCCGAGATGGTGGTGCCGTACGGCGACCCGTCGCCCGTGCGCTCCTGGCAGAACTACTTCGACACCGGCGAATACCTGGTGGGCCAGTACGCCAACTCCCTGGAGCTCGGCTGCGACTGCCTGGGCGAGATCACCTACCTCAGCCCCGTGGTGAGCGACGAGTTCGGCAATCCGCGCACCATCCGCAACGGCGTGTGCATGCACGAGGAGGACTGGTCCATCCTGGCCAAGCACTCCGATCTGTGGAGCGGCGTGGACTACGTGCGCCGCAACCGCCGCCTGGTGATCAGCTTCTTCACCACGGTGGGCAACTACGACTACGGCTTCTACTGGTACCTGTATCTGGACGGCACCATCGAGTTCGAGGCCAAGGCCACGGGCGTGGTGTTCACCAGTGCGCTGCCGGACAAGGAGTACCCGTTCGCGTCCGAGCTGGCGCCGGGCCTCGGCGCCCCCTTCCACCAGCACCTCTTCAGCGCCCGGCTCGACTTCGCGCTCGACGGCGGGCCCTCCCGCGTGGAGGAGGAGGACGTGGTGCGCGTGCCGGTGGGCCCTGGCAACGAGCGCGGGAACGCCTTCACCCGCAAGCGGACCGTGCTGTCCCGGGAATCCGAAGCGGCCCGCGACGCCGACGCCGCAGTAGGGCGCACCTGGGTGGTCAGCAACCCGGAGTCCCGCAACCGCCTGGGCGACCCGGTGGGTTACAAGCTCCACGCCGAAGCCCAGCCGACGCTCCTGGCCGACCCGGCGTCGTCGATCGCCGCCCGTGCCGCCTTCGCCACGAAGGCGCTCTGGGTGACCCGGTACGACGAGGCGGAGAAGTACCCCACCGGTGACTTCGTCAACCAGCACCCGGGCGGTTCCGGCCTGCCGGCCTACGTGGCCCAGGACCGTGACCTGGACGGGCAAGAGCTGGTCCTCTGGCACACCTTCGGGCTCACCCACTTCCCGCGCCCCGAGGACTGGCCCATCATGCCCGTGGACCACGTCGGATTCCGCCTCCGGCCGGAGGGCTTCTTCGACCGTAGCCCCGTCCTTGACGTGCCGGCGTCGGCGCAGAAGGAGGGCGGGCACTGCCACTGAGCGCAGGCGCGCTCCGGAGGACAAAAGCCCTTCGCTGTGAGTCAAGTCACGGACGCGGCGGCCGCGGCACGATGGTGCTGTGGCCGCCGCGCCGCGTTTCCCGCCGGGACGTCCCGGCTCCCAGACAGGAGTTGTCCATGACCACCCACACGACTCAGCGAAAGGCCGAGGGGACGGCCGGAACCGACGCCCGCCGCAGACTGGGCGTCACCTCGATCACCCTGATGATCATCGCCGCCTCCGCCCCGCTCACCGTGCTGGCCGGCGGTGTGACCACCACGTTCGCAGTCTCCGGGCTGTTCGGCGTGCCGCTGTCCTTCCTGGTGCTGGGCGTGATCCTGACGGTGTTCGCCGTGGGCTACGCGGCCATGAGCCGGCACGTCACCAACGCCGGCGCCTTCTACGCCTACATCGCCCAGGGCATCTCCCGCCCGCTGGGGGTGGGCGGTTCGCTCGTGGCGCTCATGGCGTACAACCTCATGCAGATCGGCATCTACGGGGTGTTCGGCTTCACCGTCTCCTCGCTGCTGTCCTCCCGGCTGGGACTGGACGTCCCGTGGTGGGTTCCGGTCCTCGTGTGCATCGCCGTGGTGGGCGTGCTCGGCGTCAACCGGGTGGACCTGTCCGCCAAGGTCCTGGGCGTTCTGGTGGCGTGCGAGTTCCTGGTGGTGATCGTGTACGACGTGGCGTCCTTCCTGGTGGCACCGGAAGGCGTGTCCGCCGCGCCGCTGTCACCCACCAGCCTCTTCCTGCCCGGTGTGGGTGCCGTGCTGTCCTTCGGGATCGCCGCATTCATGGGCTTCGAGTCCGCGGCCATCTACGGTGAGGAGGCGCGTGAGCCGCACCGCACCATCCCGCGCGCCACGTACCTGGCAGTGGGCGTCATCGCGGTGTTCTACGCCGTCTCGGCCTGGGCCATGGTGGTGGGCACGGGCCCGTCCCAGCTGATCGATGCGGCCGGCAAGAACGGCCCGGACCTGGTGTTCTCCTTCCTCAGCGCCCACCTGGGCGGCGTGATGGCGGACATCGCCCAGTTGCTCTTCTGCACCAGCATCTTCGCGGCACTCGTCAGCTTCCACAACGCCGTGGCCCGGTACTTCTTCTCCCTCGGTCGCGAGCGAGTGCTGCCTGCCTGGCTGGCGAAGACCAGCCGGCAGGGGGCGCCGCGCTCCGGCTCATTGCTTCAGACGGCGCTGGCCGTGGTGGTGGTCGCGGTCTTCGCGGTGGCCGGGCAGGGGTCCGAGCTCGGGCCGCTGTACCCCGTCCTGACCCTCTTCACGTGGCTCACGAACTCCGGGGCACTGGGGCTGGTGTTCCTCATGGCCGTGGTCTCCGTGGCGGTCATCGGCTTCTTCTGGCGGCACCGTGAACTCTCGCCGGGCGCCTGGAAGGCCGTGGTGGCGCCGGCCGTCGGCGCCGTGAGCCTGCTAGGGGTCCTCGCGCTGATCCTGGCCAACTTCGACGTGCTGCTCGGCCAGACCGAGCCGAGCCCGCTCAGTTTCATCCTGCCCGCCGTGGTGCTGCTCCCGGGCCTGGTGGGGATCGGCTGGGCGTTGCGCCTGCGCCGTTCCCACCCGGAGGTCTACCGGGGGATCGGGCACCGCGCGGAGGAGGACTGACGCGTCAGGACTTCGGGTTCGGCGTGAATTCGTGGCCGAGCGCCTGGGAGAGGGCTACGAAGATCCGAGTGGCCGGATCCAGGCAGGGGATGCCCTTGGGGGAGTCCGGCAGGGTGGGGGACTGAGTGCAGTCTCCGGAGAGGATGTCGCTGTTCACCATGACCGCCACGGTGGTGTCCGTCCGAGTGTCGTAGAAGGTGGCGGCGTTGAATCCGGGGACTTCGCCGGTGTGTCCGAACCAGCCGCCGATGCAGCCGGCCGCCAGGCCATAACCTGCTGGGCCGGGGATGGAGGTGAGGCGTTCGGTCTGGGTCTCCGGCTTCAGCAGGCCCTGGCCGGTGCCGAGCGCCCGCCCGTACACGAGCTGATCGCTCACCGTGGAGACCAGTGCGCCGGCGGACCAGCCCCAGGACGGATTCCACGAGGTGGCGTCCTGCGGCGCGGTCTGCCCTTCCGGAAGGCCCTGGAGGGTGACGCCGTCCGGGTGCGGGGAGGGGAGTGTGCCGCTCGTCTCCGGGAGGGTGGTGTCATGCAGGCCGAGCGGCGTGATGATGCGGTCCTTCAGGACGGTCCCGTAACTCTGCCCGGTGAGCTTCTCCACGAGCAGGCCCAGGATGACCGTGTTGGTGTTCGAATAGTCGAACTTGGCGCCCGGATCGAACAGCCGCGGCAGCTTGATGCCCATGTCCATCAACTCCCTCGGCTTCCACACGCGTGTGGTGTTGGTGAAGAACTCGTCCTGGAAGGACTGGTCCAGGGTGTAGCTGGCGATGCCGCTGGTCATGTTCATCAGCATGGCGACGGTCACCTTGTCCCCTTCGGGGATCTCCGGGAAGTACCGGCCGATGGGATCCGTCAGCTTCACCTTTTCGTCCTGGACCAGCTGCAGGACGAGTGTTCCCGTGAACGTCTTGGTGACGGAGCCGATCCGGCTGTGCATGTCCGCGGTCATGGGGATGGTCCCTCCCTGATCCGCGGAGCCGGCGGCCTTGATCCAGGTTCCCTCAGGTGTCCGCACGGCCATCACCGCGCCGGACGCGGATGCCTGTCCCATGCCGATGCGAGCCGCCTTCTCCAGCTGTTCGGCCACGCCGGACGGCATGGCGCCCATCGCCGCAGCGGGCAGCTGCCGGCTGATCACCGCCTGCGGGTCGGTGACGCAGGGGCCCGACGCCGTGGCGCTCGGCCCGGTGGTGACCGGCGCTTCCGGTGCGGACGCGGAACACCCGCTGAGCGCTGTGCTCAATATCAGGGCGAGTGCCGCCGTCGTCGTTGACATCGCAAGCCTGCGTGAAGCCATGATGCGTCCTTCCTCCGGCGAGCGCCCCCGCTCGCACCCCCTGATCCGCCGGTCTGGAAGGCCGGTGTTCGTATCTTAGGAGCGCGGGATCGGTCAGGGGAAGGGAACGTCCTTGACTGGTGTATCCGGCAGGTTCACACTGTGGTTCAGCGACGGGGCTTCAGCATGCGCAGAGGGCGATCCAGGCCTCGCCCGGCAGGAGGGGTGCCATGCCCACGGAAGTGCTGGATGCTGACTATCTGATCGTCGGGAGCGGCGCCGTGGGGCTCGCCTTTGCGGACGTCCTGTTCACGGAAACGGACGCCACGTTGGCGATCGTGGACCGGCGCCACGGGCCCGGAGGCCACTGGAACGATGCCTATCCGTTCGTCCGGCTCCATCAGCCCTCCGCCTACTACGGGGTGAATTCCCGGGATCTCGGAACTGACAGCCTGGACAGGACAGCCCTCAACAAAGGCATGTACGAGCGTGCCAGCAGCGCGGAGATCCTGGCGTACTACCAGCGGCTCATGACGGATCTGATGGGCTCGGGACGGGTGCGATACTTCCCCATGAGCGAGTACGTGGGCGACTTCGCCCATGAGCACCGGGTGGTGCCGCGTGTCGGAGGGGACTCCACGGAAATCAGTGTCCGGCGCCGCACCGTGGACACCAGCTACATCCGCACCGAGGTGCCCGCCACGCACCCGCCCCGGTACCTGATCGCCGATGGCGTCCGGTGCGTTCCGCCCCATAGGCTTCCTGGGGAAGACCGGCCGGAGGACGGCTACGTGGTGATCGGCTCCGGGAAGACCGGGGTGGACGTGTGCCTCTGGCTGTTGGAATCCGGGGTGGCTCCGGAGCGGATCACCTGGGTGGCGCCGAGGGATTCGTGGTTCCAGAACCGGCACCACATGCAGCCGCTGGGGGAGTTCATGACGCCGGCGCTCGCGGGGCTGGTCCAGCAGGCGGAGATCGCCGGGTCGGCACAGTCCGCGGACGAGTTCTTCCTGGGGATGGAGGCGGCCGGGGTGCTGCTGCGGGTGGATCCGTCCGTCACGCCGGAGATGTTCCACGGGGCCATCCTCTCCGTGGCCGAGCTCGAGGAGCTCCGGCGGATCCCTTCGGTCGTCCGGATGGGCAGGGTGCAGGCGATCGGGCCGGAACGGATCGTGCTGGAGGGCGGCACGGTGCCGTCCAGCACGGGGCGGCTGTACATCGACTGCACGGCACGTGGTGTGGACCTGCGCGAGTCCCGGACGGTCTTCACGGACAGCACCGTCACGCCTCAGATGGTCAGGACGTTCCAGCCGGTGTTCAGCAGCGCCCTGATCGCCCATGTCGAGGCGACCGTGGACGGCACCGAGGCGAAGAACGCGCTCTGCCGTCCCATGCAAATGGCGGACCGGCCGGCCGAGTACCTGCGCGTCCTGCTCCTGAACTACGCGAACCACTACGCGTGGAACAAGAACCCTCTCATCGCTGAGTGGCTCCAGGCGTCCCGTCTGGACCGCTATTCGCGGCTGACCAGGGACGGGGCCGACGGTGATCTGGAGCGTCTCGCCCTGATCGAGCGCCACGGCGCGGCGGTGAAGTCGGCCGTGGCGAATCTGCCGCTGCTGGTGGCGCAGCATGAGGCGGCGGAGGCCGCTTCCGCGCCGTCGGAAAACGGGTAGCGATTGCCCTCGACAGACGTGCCGCCGGCCCCCATGATGAGTCCCATGCGCGACGTCATCAGTACTCCGGGAGCCCCGTCATCGCCGTTCTTCAGCCAGGGGGTGAAAGCAGGGCCGTTCCTCCTCATCTCCGGGATGACCGGCCTGGACACGTCCACCGGCGAACTCGCCGGACCCACTGTCCAGGAACAGACGTGGCAGGCCATCGCCAATTGCGGAGAGGTGCTCAAGGCCGCAGGGCTGTCCCTGGACGACGTGGTGGAAGTCGGCGTGCTCCTGACCCACCCGGCCGATTTCGCAGGGATGAACGAGGAGTACGTGCGCCATTTCCCGGAGAATCCGCCGGCCCGGTATGTCACCAAATTGGGGGTGGACCTCCCGGGGATCCTGGTGTCGATCCGGATGACGGCGTACACCGGGTGAGCGTGCCCTTCAAGACGGATTTCAAGAAGACCTTGGACCGCTACCGGGCACGGCAAGGCGATTTCCGTGTGCTGGAGGTCCCGGAAACGCGGTATCTGGTGATTGACGGCCACGGAGATCCGAACACCTCGCCCGCCTTCGCCGAGGCGCTCGCGGCCCTGTATCCGGTGGCGTACAAGCTGAAGTTCGCGGCCCGGGATGCCACCGGGGAGGACTATGTGGTGCCGCCGTTGGAAGGGCTCTGGTGGGCGGACGACATGGAGGCTTTCACGACGGCGAGGGACAAGTCACGCTGGGACTGGACGGTCATGCTGATGGTGCCGGAGCACGTGCCCGGGGATCTGGTGACGCTGGCCGTGGAGCGCGCAGGGGCGAAGAATCCGCCGCTTCGCTTGGGCGAGGTCCGTCTGGAAACGCTCATGGAGGGCCGCTGCGTGCAGACCCTTCACGTGGGAAGCTTCGAGGCGGAAGCGGTGGTTCTGAACAGGCTCCACCACGACGTGATCCCCGGTCTTGGCCTGGGTCTGCGCGGGAAGCACCACGAGATCTACCTCAGCGATTTCCGGAAGACCGCCCCGGAGAAACAGCGCACCATCCTCCGTCAGCCGGTGGCGGAGGCCTGAGAAGGTCAGCGGTGGGTGCTTGGCCAGATCGAACCTGAGAGCGGGAACTCCGTCAGCTCACTCGCCCCGTGGCCGAGGGCCTTCACGATGCCGGACAGGACGATGCCGAACTCGCGGGCATTGTCCTGCGCCTGGCCCAGGTACGTCTTGACGGCCAGCCCGTCCGACAGGACGGAGAGGACTTCCGCCGCGGTGGTGAGTGCATTGTCCGGGGCGGAGGGGATCCCTTCAGCCTGGCACAGGCGTGCCAGTGTCTCCCGGAGGACCTCCACCTGCCCGGTCCCGCTCACGGGCTCGGTGTCCGGGGATCCCAAGGAAGCCGCGGTCAGGAGACGCAGACGGGTGGACGGCAGGCCGAGGCAGGTGTCGCACCAGACCGTGGACATCAGTGCCGAGGCGTCATGCAGAGACAGGGTATCGCGGACCACCTGGGCCAAGGCCTTGTCCATGGCCGTGCGAAGGCGGTGCTGGGCGTTCCATGAGGTGAATCCGACCACGTCCCGCAGGAAGTCGTGGTGCGCCACCCAGCGGTCGCGGAACTTGGCCTCCGTGGGTTCGGTGCGCGGGAAGTCCTGGGCGGCCCTGGCCACGACGCGCGGACGGGAGAGGAAGCCAGGGAACCCCGAGTCCTCACCCGTGGGCCGGCCGACGGAGAAAGTCTCATCCAGAAGCCGCTCTGCGGAGAGGAGGAGGGCGCGGGTCAAATCCGAGTTGGCCAGCTTCGCGCGGCTGCTCGGACGGACCCTGTTGAGGTGGGTGACGGTGGACGAGAGGTCTGAGTGATTCACAATGTTGAGTTCATGGAGTGGGGTCATTGGAAGGTCTGGATGATCCCGAAGACTGCCGGACCCAGGACGATGATGAACAGGGCGGGAAGGATCACGAAGATCAAGGGGAAGAGGATCTTGACTGGGATCTTCATGGCCTGCTCCTCGGCACGTTGACGGCGCTTGAGACGCATCTCATGGGCCTGAGCACGGAGGACTTTGGCGATCGCTATGCCGTACTGGTCGGCCTGGACCACCGCCCGGACAAAGGACTTCAGGTCGGGAAAGTTAGCCCGCTGAGCCAGGTCCAGATATGCTTCGCGACGGGAGCGTCCTACTTGGATATCCTGTAAGGTCCTGACGAATTCCACCTTGAGCGGGCCGGAGCTACTCTCCGCGGCCCGGGCCATGGCTGACTCGAATCCGACGCCGGCTTCCACGGAGATGAGCATCTGGTCCAGCATGGTGGGCAGTGCGATCTGCATCTCCAACCGTCGCTTGTCTCCATGGTTCTTGATCAGAACGTCTGGAAGGAAATAGAACAGCACTGTCAACACGATCAGCAGAAGAAATGTCTGAGGCATCGGTTTTGCGAGCGCCATGATTCCGCCGAGAAGGAATCCCGCCAGTGCAAGGAGCGGCTTGATCGCGACGACGCGGTCCAGGGGCCAGTCGGCAGGTCGGCCGGCTTGGGCCAACTTCCTGTCCAGCCACCGGACATAGCCCTTGGGCGCCACACGACGCGCGAGGTCAAGCCACATCGTCGGACGAGGACCCTCGTCTAACCGACCAGCTGCCGTCCTGGTGCCTTGGAGATTCGTCTCGATATTCTTTCGGATCAACCGGCTTCCACCAGCGAACATCCACACCAGGAAAGCCAGAGGCGCCACGATGAGTGCGATCGTGACATAGGCGAATATCGACATGAGATCCCCCTCAGAACTTGATCTTGGTGATTCGGCTGAGCCAGAACGCCCCCACGAGGAGGAGTACGGCGGTGGCGGCGAGCATGATCCATCCTGGAACAGTGGTGAAGAACGTCGTTGCGACGGTTGGGTTGATCATCGAAAGGATGATGAGCATGACGATGGGAAGAGCAATGAGCACGACGCCGGACGTGCGGCCTTCCGCACTCAAGGCCCTCACCTGTCGACTGATCTGTGCACGTTCCTTGATCGTCTCGTGGACGTTGTCGAGAACTTCGGTCAGATTGCCGCCGACTTCGCGCTGAGTTTCGACAGCCTGGGTGGTCCACAGGAAGTCTTCACTCTTCATCCGCGCGGCCGTTTCCTCCATGGCCACAACAAGGTCGCGGCCGATACGGGTCTCGGAGACGATCCGGCGGAGCTCCTCGGACATGGGCTCCTCGGTCTCCTCAGCAGCCGAATCCACCGCCCGGAGGAAACCGTGGCCGGCGCGCATGCTGCCGGAAAGCATCTGAAGAGTATCCGGGAGTTGTTCGGCGAATTTCCCCTGGCGCCGGGAAATGCGGATATTCAGCCACAGATAGATGGCAAGCGGCGTCAAGATGATCGCCAGCAGGGCAATGGGCAGCTCGCCCAGGAGGAATCCGATGACTGCTGCGATCAACGTGATCGCTCCTGCGCGTAGCAGGAGATCCCCCATCGAGACCCTCAGCCCGGCCTGCTCCAGACGATCCACCTTGAGGAAGCGGATCCGGCTTCCGCGCAAGGAGGAATTGATGTTCCCGACCGTCTCCCTGGTCAGACGGGAGAACGCGGTCTCCGCCTTGGCTTGGCCAAGGCGACGTCGGTCGCGTGAGACGGTCCGGGATCGAGGCAAGAGGAATGCGAACACGCCGATGATCGCCGCATAGACGGCCAGAAGGCCAAGAGGGAGAAACCAAGCCGGAGTAGCACCCATCGTGTTCACCTCCGGCTCAGATTCGCATGGAAGATCCGGTCATCAATCGGGATGCCGAGATCACGGAAGTGTTCCACGAAACGCGGACGGATGCCGGTGGAGACGGGATGACCGAGGAAGCGGCCATGCTCATCGACGCCTGCGCCGTAGTCGAAGACGAACGCGTCCTGGAGGGTCACGATGTCTCCTTCCATGCCCTGTACCTCGGTCAGATGCGTGACGCGACGAGTGCCGTCGCGAAGGCGTGTCAGGTGCACGATCAAGTTCACCGCGGAGGACACCTGCTCGCGCACTGCTCGGAGCGGAAGGTCCATGCCGGCCATCAGGACCAGGGTTTCCAGGCGGGAAATCGCGTCACGGGGCGTATTTGCGTGGACCGTGGAAAGGGACCCGTCATGGCCTGTATTCATCGCCTGCAGCATGTCCAGAGTCTCGCCGCCGCGGACCTCGCCGACCACAATCCGGTCGGGCCGCATGCGAAGGGAGTTGCGGACCAGATCCCTGATCGTGATCGCCCCATTGCCTTCGATGTTCGGAGGACGGCTTTCGAGCCGCACCACGTGCTCCTGTTGCAGTTGAAGCTCCACGGCATCCTCGATCGTGACGATCCTCTCGTCGTACGGGATGAACGAGGACAGCACGTTGAGCAGTGTGGTCTTCCCAGTTCCCGTGCCGCCCGAGACGATGATGTTCAGGCGAGCCTGGACACAAGCTCGCAGGAGTTCGGTCATTTCCGGGGTCATCGAGCCGAGCTCGATGAGTTTCTGCACCGTCAACGCTTCGTGGCCGAACTTGCGGATGGTCAATGCTGCACCGTTGACCGCAAGAGGCGGAATGATCGCGTTGACGCGCGAGCCATCTGCGAGCCGGGCATCGACCAGAGGCGACGACTCATCAATGCGGCGTCCCACGCGAGAAACGATGCGATCAATGACCCGCCGTAGCTGATCCTCAGAAGTGAATCGAGTGTCGGTCAGGTTCAGTTTGCCGGCCCGCTCGATATAGACCTGGTCGGCGCGGTTGACCATGATCTCGGTGACCGATTCGTCTTCTATGTAGCGTTGCAGTGGGCCTAATCCCAGGACGTCGTCCATGATCTCGTTGATGAGGCGGTCTCGTTCGCTCGCACTCAGCGGGACCTGCTGCTCGCTGACCACCGAGCGCAACTCACCGCGCACAAAAGTGTGAAGTTCGGCTTCGCCGAGTGCGGTGTCGGTGATGCGACTGCCCACGCGCTCATACAACTCACGGGTGACGTCTTCCTTAAGTGCGCTCAGGGCCTGGGAACTCGCCAGGCTTCCGGCAGTCTGGAGTCCAGCCTTGCGCGCTTCGGCTTCGGCAGCGGCGATTTCCTCGAGGCGCCTGCTCAAGGGTGTGGGGCCCTGATCGTCCGAAGTTGCTTCCGTCGTCTGCTCTGGTCGGGAATTCTCTCGACCGCCGTTGCCGGACGGGGCGGAGACTACTCGTCCTTCGACCACGGGGGTCTGGGCCAGTCGAAGCTCGTTGAGGCGATCGCTCAAGCTCATCGCTTTGCTCCTACTCCGGGCTCCCAATGAAGTGCGAACCGATCGACGAGTGCGCGGAGGCTCTTCACCGACGGGTCACGGAGGCCGTCCTGCAGCGCCGGAACTCCGCGGTTCGTCGTCATGGGGATGGACCGCGAACGAGGGATCTGGACGTCAACCGGGACCCCGATGCTCGCCTCGACGTCATGGACAGAGACACCCGAGTGGCGGTCCGCCATGTTGAGGACGACGTGGCGTCCGGGGGGCAGCATATTGACCTCGCCGAGGATGTCCAGTCCGTTGCGAAGACCACGGATGCTGGGGATGTCCATCCCGCACACCCAGACGACATCGCTGGTCTTCTCAAGCAGCGCGAGCACGTGGTCTCCCAAACCCGGGGACGTGTCGACGACTACGTACTGGAAGTTCTCAGCGAGCTGATCGATCAGTTCAGTCACCACGGCGGGCGACACCCCGTCCGCGTCGGCAGGGTTGGCGGGAGCGCACAGTGCGTAGATGTTGCTGCCGTGAGGCGTGAGGTAGGTCTTCAACGAGAGCGCATCGCGGGGACCCCGCGCCGCATCCGTGATCGTCTGAACGGGCTTCAGCATCAGGCCGCTGGCCACGTCGCCGAACTGGAGATCGGCGTCCACGATCACCACCGACATCGGCGCGATTTTTCCGAGGCCGACGGCAAGGTTGGTGGCGATGGTTGTCTTTCCGACCCCTCCCTTTGGCGACATCACAGCGATCACCCTGCCGTGTGGGGTCGCTGAAGCGGACGTCGATGTCTGGGCTTCGGCCGTCCCTGCCGTGTGCCGGCTCAGTGCTGAGTCCGATGCCCGGTGGAGTTGGGCCCTCAGCGCGTCAACATCCGAATCTGGTTCAACGATGTCGCGGACGCCTGCACGCATTGCGCCCAGCACGTTCTCAGGCGTTGCGGCGGCGGCATAGACGATGCTCACCTGGGGGTGCCAAATGTTCACGTCGGAGGCGAATCGGAAGACTTCATCCGCCTTCAGATCAGGTCCAAGCACCAGGACTTCGACGGGATCTCCCACTAGCTGCGAGAAGACGTCATCGATGTGGGCAGGGAGGAAGTTGGCTTGGAAGGACTGAAAGCTGTCCTCGAAGTCACGTGCGGCGAGCTTGATCCGGTGGGAGAATTCAGAATCCGCAGTGATCAAGGCAAGCCGGCTCATCGGAACACCCGCCCTCGGTCGATCGGAGCACCGCTGTTCTCCGTAGTGGTGCCGGGCTCCTTGCTCAGGTAAACCTTGCCGTATTCGACCGCATAGATGATGCGGTCGGAATCGGCCGGCGTGCGTGCGATGGTTACCAAGTAATTGCCATTGCTGGACGAACCGCTGCTGCCGATGCCGCCGCTGGATTTCTGAGTCGATTGATCGTCCGCATTGTTGGGTGCGTTCTCCCCGGACACGAGCTGGACGCCGGTGACGAGCACCTTGTTGAACGTCTGCTGCGTCTGATTAGGTGTGTTGTTATCGGCGTTCAACGAGATGATCACTCCCACGGTGTCACCTGCAGAGAGCGTTCCACCAACCACCCGTTCGATGGGGAGTTTGAGGGTGATCTCTTGCATCCCTGCCGGAATGCTGACTCGGCGAGGGCCATTGAGGTCGTTCGCGTTGACGAATCGTGACTTGATCAGTACCTCGCCAGGTTCGAGATCCGATGAGGCGGCCGTAGTTCCGAGATCTGCCAAGTTCGACACCGCATCCTGCGGAACCACGGACTTCGGCACCGGCTTCTTGGCCACAGCATCTCCGAGATTTCCGGCGATGGTTCCCTTGAGGACCTGCTTCTGAACTACGTAGACTTCGGTGGATTCCGTGCCATTCAGAGCACGCTTATCGGCGCCATTGACATACATGATTAGTAAAACGGTGCCTATCACTGCCACGACAAGGGCAGCGAGGCCACCGATCAGGCGAGTCCTCACGGGTACTCCTTTAGGAATTCAGACGCGATAGGTGCGTGAAACTTATTTGATGAGGCGGGGAGGCAGGGTCACGCCACCGCCTGTGTAGCCGCTGCCAAAGTAGTCCTTAGGGTCTGCGACGAATTCGACGAAGTGTCCGTAGAGCCCGTTTGCGCTCGTCTTCTGAGGAGGTGGAGGGTTCCAATTCGAAGTCGTGGTGCCCGGGAAGCTGTATCCTTCGAGGAAGAAAGCAGCAAATCCCTTGACGTAGTACCAGCTCTTTGATCCAGTGAGTCCATTCGTGGTGCCGTCCCAGACTGGAATCAAGATCACGCTGTTGAGCTTGCTTGCGAAATACGATGGGGTGCAGCCAAGGCTGCCATGAGGCATCGGAGCGCCTGGGCTGGCCGGAACGTAGTATTTTCCGGTGGCCGGATCGAGCTGAACTTTGACGGTGCAAGGCTGACCAGGAACATTAGGTGAGGTCCACTCGAAGCCGCCTGGTATCACTCCACCTGAGGGACTGTCGGTAGCGCAACTTGTAGTTCCTTGAGTGAAGATGTATTGCTCACTGCCATCCTGGAATTGACAGTGCGCGAAGGTCATAGGAAATGCCCCAGGGCCTCCGGCGGGTCCACCCCAACTTGCAGTTGCGGTGGCTTTCACCTTGACGCTGGTGATGCCCAGTGCCTTAGCCAGGGTCATGGCCAGGCCGTTGTCGTCGGTGGCTGCCGTGACTTGAACCGTGTGGTTGTCGGGAAACACTGTCTGGACCGGAGCAAGGTTCTCAGACGGCGTGCGCTTGTTCGCCTGGGCGTATTGGTCAGCCTGGGCTTGCGCTTCGCTGAATGCAGTGCTCGGGCAGGTATCGACGGCGTTCGCAGCGCAATAGGCTGCCGCTGCAAGGGCTCCGGCATCAGCGCTGTTCTGGAGCTGACCTCGCTTTTCAGCGATGCGCCCCATATCCACCGCGAGAGCGCCGGCACCGATCAGGACCACAGCAAGGATGGCCACGACGACTGCGACGGCACCTCCCTCGTCCTTACGGGAGGAATGTCCTACTTTTCGCATAACATGGACGCCTTCCCTTGAAGGGTCAGGCCGCCCGTGAAGCCGGCCCAACTCCCGGTCAGAAATTTGACGTTAGCCTGCACGGTAACGTTGACGGGGCTTCCCTCAGTGCAACTGGCCGGAATGGAAGATCCGGCTGGATCGATTCCGGCAGGATAGGCACTATTTGCTGCGGAGACGGCGGCAGACTGACTGTGCGGCGAGATGGCCAGTGTTCTGGCCGCTTCGCGCGCTGCATTGGTCAGAAGAATTTGCGAATTATAGAGGTGGGAAACCTCCAGAATCCCTACAATCAGGGCAAGCAGGAGCGGGATCACCAAGGCGAACTCCACTGCGGCGGCCCCGCGTTCCCGGTCGCGGCAAGCCATTGTTTCTCCTACTGAGAGCTATTCAATGACGCCGGGCACAGCTGCGTTCAATTTCGAACGGGCCGTGCCCGACGCACTGTTTTTGCTCTACTTGGCCCAGCCGCTGACGGTGGTTCCCAGAGAGCTGAACCAGCTGCTGAGGGCGGTGCCGAATGCCGTGACGCCGACGATGATGATGAGGGCGATGAAGGCCACCAGCAATGCATATTCAGTGCCGGTCGCGCCCTTTTCCTTCTCAGCGGGGTTGGTGATGTCGTTCCAGAAAGACATCAAGGTAACGAGGATCTTGTCCACGATGATCTCCTAAATTTTTCCCTGTTTCGCATGAACCCTGATCGACGAATCCCCCCGGACTCTTTAATGCCGATCAATGGGTGCGAGTTCACTATGGCACCAAGGAAGCCAGGTAGTCCAGTCTGTGACTACTTGGTTTGATACTCGTTTTTTCCTCCCGGTGGGAGGTACTGGTGGGAGGACTCTCCCGGTTCCGCTGTCTCCCTTGATTTTCCGCGGGTTTCACTTCCGTGTGACTGGATGTGAACGGGCGAGGGAAAGTTTGGGATCCCTGTCAGGGCTGCCTAATTCGATAGGATCGAACGGTACGGCAATCACCTGCGGAGGAGTTCGAACGTGTCCAGCCTGCCCCCCACCCGTCCCCGCGCCGTCTTCCTGGACATCGACGGCACCTACGCGGACCACGGGCTGGTCCCCGACGCCCATGTCGAGGCCGTCGAACTCGCCCGCAGCCGGGGTCACCGGGTCTTCCTCTGCACCGGACGCCCCCTTGCCATGATCGCGGACCGCATCCTGGCGCCCGGCTTCGACGGCGTCATCTCCGGCGCCGGCGCCCACGTGGAGGTCGGCGGCGAACTCCTGGTGGACACCCGCTTTGACCAGGACCTGGCCGACCGCGTCATCGACGCCCTGGACACCCACAACGCCGCCTACATCCTCGAGGCCCCGCATTCCCTTCACGGACGCCGCGGCGTCGACCTGCGCCTCCGCGACGTCCTCAGCCCCATCTTCGCCGCCCGCGAGCAGACCCACGGCCGCCACGGCGCCACCGTGGATCCCACCGCGGACATCCTGGCCCCCATGCAGTACGCGGACGACCTCCGCGGCACGTCCTTCGCCAAGGTCTCCTGCTTCGACTCGGACACACCCCTCACCGAGGTCGTCGCCGATCTCGGCCCCGCCGTCGGCCTGGTCCCCAGCTCCCTCTCCGCCCTCGGCGACACCGCGGGGGAGATCTACGTCTCCGGGATCCACAAGGCCGTCGGCATCCGCGTCGTCCAGGACTACCTGGGCCTGCTCCGTGAGGACATCATCGCCATCGGGGACAGCGCCAACGACCTCGAGATGCTCCGTTACGCCGGCATCGGCGTGGCGGTGGACGGTGCCACCCCGGACGTCCTCGCCGCCGCCGACCGCACCACCGGCGGACCGGCGGAACACGGCGTCGCCCACGCGTTGGCCGAGCTCGGCCTCCTCGGCTGAGGCCGGACGCCCAGAGCAGACGACGACGGCGCGGCGCCCCGGAAAGGGGCGCCGCGCCGTCGTCGTAAATTCAGTCAGCCCGCGTCAGTGCCGCGAATCGTCCGCCATACGCGCCACGTGCAGCGTCAGATACGCCACCTCGTCATCCGTGAGCTCCTGGTCCAGCCGCAACTCGAGCACCGACTGCAGCTTGATCGCCGTGGCGTAATCCGCCGGGTACGCCTCCTGGATCGCCGTGAACAACTTGGAGTTCCCCTCGTTCAGCTGCTTCCCGGAGTGAGCCCGCACGAAGAAATAGCGCAGGTGGGTGATGAACCGCGCCGTGTTCACCGAGTCCCGGTCGAACTCGCGCCCGTACGCCGTCTCCAGAACTTCGAACAGCTGCGTCAGCACCCCGGTCATCCGGTAGGTGTAGGACAGGTTCCCCGTCGAGAAGCCCGCATTGACCAGATGCAGCGCCACCGCCACGGCCTCCTCCGCCGGCAGGTGAACGTCCAGCTGCCCGTTGACGAAGTCCACCACCTTGCGGGCCGTGCGGAACTCGTGCGGGTACAGGTGCATGACTTCCGACTGCAGCGGGTATTCCAGCCGGATGTCCTGCCGCACCCTCTTGATCGCGAAGCTGAGGTGATCCGCCAGCGCCACCAGCAGCGTGGAGCCGACAGACTTGTCCAGCCCCGCGCCGTCGTACTCCGCGGACGCCGCCTTCAGCGCCTGGTCCGCCAGCAGCAGATGCTCCGGCGGGATCGCCGCCACCACGGCCCCGAAGTTGTCCGGGTCCCGGCCGTTCTCCGGAACGAACACCCGGACGATCTTCGATCCATCCACCTGATGCCCCGGCTTGGCCTGGAAGCCCAGGCCGCGGCCCGTGAGGATGGTCTCCTGGCCCGCGTCATTGCGCGCCAGGACCACGTTGTTGTTGAAGACGCGCAGGATTTCCACGCCATTGTGCCTGTCTGTCGAAAAGTAAGGGTCTGTCAGGGGAGTAGAGGGGGGATACGGCCGTGCGGCGGGACCTCGCGGATCCCGCCACACGACCGTATCAGGGGCGCGTCACGCCGGCGCGCCTCACGCGAGCCGCATTCACGCCAACCGGTTTCACGCCAACCGCTTTCACACCAGTGCTGCGCCGTTGCTCGCGATCACGTCGCGGTACCAGCCGAAGGACTTCTTCCGGTACCGGTCCAGGGTGCCGGTGCCGTCGTCGTTCCGGTCCACGTAGATGAAGCCGTACCGCTTGCTCAGCTGCGCCGTGGACGCGCTGACGATGTCGATGCAGCCCCAGGACGTGTAGCCCAGCACCTGCGCGCCGTCGGCGATCGCCTCCCGCACCTGCACCAGGTGATCGTTCATGTACTCGATCCGGTAGTCGTCCTCCACGGTCTTCACGCCGTCCACCTCGACCAGCTGGTCCTTGGCGCCCAGCCCGTTCTCCACGATGAAGAGCGGCTTCTGCCAGCGCTCCCAGTAGTCGTTGAGCACCACCCGCAGACCCTGGGGATCGATCTGCCAGCCCCACTCGGACGCCTTCAGGGTCGGGTTGGACACCCCGCCCATGAGGTTGCCCGGGCCGGACGCCGCGTCCGGGTCGGCGGATTCGCAGATGCTCATGTAGTAGCTGAAGGAGACGAAGTCCACGGTGTTCTTCAGGTCCGCGCGGTCCTGCTCCGTGACGTCCAGCTCGATGCCGTTGTCCCGGAAGTACCGCAGCAGGTAGCCCGGGTATTCGCCGCGGCAGTGGATGTCGCCGAAAGCGTAGCTCGCGTGTGCGGTATCCATGGCGGCCACCACATCGTCCGGGGACGGCGTGAGCGGGTACACCGGCAGGGCCAGGATCATGCAGCCGATCTGCGCGGCCGGCGCGAGCTCACGCGCCAGCTTTGTGACGCGGCCGGACGCCACCAGTTCGTGGTGGATGGCCTGGTACAGATCCGAGTCCGTGAGCTCCTCGCGCGGGGCGGGGATTCCGCCGGACAGGAACGGCTGGTGGATCACCGAGTTGATCTCGTTGAACGTCAGCCAGTACTTGACCCGGTGCCCGAACCGCTCGAACAGCGCCCGGCAGTACCGCTCGTAGAAGCCGATCAGCGCGCGGTTGGTCCAGCCGCCGTACGTGCGGGCCAGGTTCAGCGGCGTCTCATAGTGGCTGATGGTCACCATCGGCTCGATGCCGTGCTTCTCCAGCTCGTCCAGCACGCGGTCGTAGAACGCCAGGCCCTCTTCGTTCGGCTGCTCGTCGTCGCCGTTGGGGAAGATCCGGCTCCACGCGATGGAGAAGCGGTAGACCTTGAAACCCATCTCCGCGAACAGCGCGATGTCCTCCGCGTAGCGGTGGTAGAAGTCCACCGCCACCTGCTTGAGGTTGTCCTCCGTGGCACCCTCGGTGGGCGGGGTCATGACGCCCTGCGGCATCACGTCCTGGATGGACAGGCCCTTGCCGCCCTCCGCGTGGCCGCCCTCCACCTGGTTGGCGGCCGTGGCGCCGCCCCAGAGGAACCCTTCCGGGAACGGGCCGCCGGCGGGCTTGGTCACTGCGTGGCTCATGCTTTTCTCCTCCTGGTGAATGCTGTCAGAGTTCGACGTCGAGTGCCGGGACACCGTGCGTCAGGCGCCCCGCGCCGAGCGGCACGACGGCGGTCAGATCCTTGGTGTTGGTCACCACCATGAGCGTGGTGGTGTCGTAGCCGGCCTCAAGGACCTTGGCGCGGTCCACCGTGGCGAGCAGCTGGCCCGCCTCGACGCGGTCGCCGCGGGCGACGGCCGGTGCGAAGCCCTCACCCTTCATCTGCACCGTGTCGATGCCGATGTGCACCAGGACCTCCACGCCGTCGTCGGATTTGATGCCGTACGCGTGGCCGGTCTTCATGGCGGCTTTCACCGTGCCGGAGACGGGGGAGTACACCGCGTCCTCCTCCGGCACGATGCCCACGCCGGCGCCCATGGCGCCGGATGCGAACACCTTGTCCTGCACATCGGCGAGAGCGACGACGGCGCCGGACACCGGGGCCAGCACAGTGACGCTGCCCGGGGTGGCCACGGGGGCGGCGGGCGCGGCGGCGGTCACGGCGTCGTCGGCCTGCTCACGCGGGCCGAAGAAGAAGGTGAGGAGGAAAGCGATCAGGACGGCGGCCAGAACACCGATCATCAGGACCGCGAAGCTGCCCACCTGGGAGAACGCCGGCAGGGACAGCAGGGACGGGAAGACGAATGCCGTGGCGGCACTGCCGCCCATCCCGGCGATGGCACCGCCGATGGCGCCACCGGCGATACCGAAGTAGAACGGCTTCTTCAGGGGAAGGTTGACGCCGTAGATGCCGGGCTCGGTCACACCGGCCAGGAAGCCGGAGAGAGCGGCCGGGGCGGCGACTTCACGGCGCTTGGCACTCTTGGAGCGGAGCGCGACCGCCAGCATGGCGGCGGCCTGCGCGAGCACGGCGGGGACCACGGGGCCGAACATGATCGAGTAGTGGAGGGTGGCGAGGTCGTTGGCCATGAGCGGCACGAAACCCCAGTGCAGGCCGAAGAGGACGAACACCTGCCACAGACCGCCCATGATGGCGCCGGCCAGCCACGGGGCGAAGCCGAAGATCGCGGACACGCCGTGGGAGATGCCGGTGGAGATGAAGGTGGTGACCGGACCCACCGTCATGAGCGTCAGGGGAACCATGATGGCGATGCTGAGCAGCGGGACCAGGAAGTTGCGGATGGCGGACGGCAGGATCTGCTGGAGGAAGCGTTCCAGGTAGCCCAGCAGCCAGACGGCCACGATGATCGGGATCACGGAGCTGGTGTAGCTCATCATGACCACCGGAATCCCAGCGAAGTGCACGGGCTTGCCGTCCGCCGCGAGGGCGATGATGCTCGGGTAGACCAGTGCCGCCGCGACGGCCATGGCGGTGAACTGATTGGCCTTGAAGCGGCGGGCCGCCGTGACGGCCAGGAACACCGGGAGGAAGTAGAAGAGGGCGTCCGCGGCCGCGGAGAGGATCACGTACGTCTGATCGGTGGGCTGGGCCCAGCCGAAGGTGGTGGCCATGGTGAGGAAGGCCTTGAAGAGGCCCGAACCGGCGAGCGGCCACAGCATCGGGGTGAAGATGCCGGAGACCATGTCGATGAAGCGGTTGAACAGGTTGCCCTTTGCCGGGGCGTCCTCCTGGGCGTCTTCGGTGCCGAAGCGGGAGATCTTGCCCAGCTCGGCGAAGACCCGCGGCACGTTGTCACCCACCACCACCTGGTACTGACCGCCGGCCTTCATGACGGTGATCACGCCCGGGAGCTTCTCGATGGTCTCCGTGTTGGCGAGGCTCTCATCCTTGAGGCGCAGCCGCAGGCGGGTGGCGCAGTGGACGGCACTGGATACGTTCTCTTCCCCGCCGACTTCCTTGAGGATGTCGGCGGCCAGCGACCGGTAATCGACCGATGCCATGGCGTTCCTTTCTTCCTTCTTCCCGCGGCGACAGTGCCCGGAAAACAAAAAAAGACCCAGGATCCACCTCAGAGAGGTGTTTCCCAGGTCTTGCCCCGGAGCGTGCCGGGTGACAATCCTGTGCAGCCGAATGGTTGCTTGTTCAACTGTACGCGTGACGTGGTTCACGGGCAAGTGGTTGTTTGAAGCTCGGAAACTTCGGGCGGTTTCGCGGCAAATGGAAACCGTTCGGTGTCAAAATGGTGCCATGACAGTCATTCGCACGGCATCCGACCTGGGGAAGGCCATTCGTGGCGCCCGGATTCAGGCCGGCCTGAGTCAGGCTGAGCTGGCGCGCCGGGCGGGACTGTCCAGGAAGTTCATCGGCGAGCTGGAAAGTGGCAAGGAGACGGCAGAACTCGGCTCCGCCTTGCGGGTGTCCGAGGCGCTCGGCCTGACGCTCCGAGGCCCGGACCTCACACCGCAGGCTGTTCTTGAAGACGCGGCAGACGCTGTCAGGGGCGAACTCTCTCGTGGGGATGCCGACTTCGCGCTCCGGATCGCTCTGGACACCTTCAGGAGTCTTGAATCGATGGCGCCGAGCGTCCTGCGAAAACCTCGGTCCACCGGAGACCCGAGGTGGGACTCCCTGTTGGCGGCAGGCGCCCGCATCGCTCTCCGGAACAGTCGGGCGAAGCCTCGTTGGGGTTCCCGATTGGCTGAGGCATGGTTCCCGGCGGATGATTTGGGCCCGGTCACCGATGCCTATCGCAGGCTGACCATTCGGCGTACGCCCAAAGAACTGGCTGACTTCAACATCTTCCTCAATGACAAGTCTTTGCTGAGCGCATGAGCCGTGATTTCGGCCTGGAGGAGGTCACTGAGCTGCTTGCCGAACTCGGCCGGCGCTTGGCGGCGCGAGGCGTGGAGGCGGACATCAAGCTCGTCGGCGGACCAGGGACATTGATGCGTCTTACGCACCCGCGCGCGAAGTGGACGTGCATGCCCAGTCCGGGTCAGCACCGCCTCTCCAGAGACCCTCCTCGCCATGAAACTGAGCGCCGCCCGTGAAAGAGACGAACCGGATATCCGGCACCTCATCGGTGTGCTCGGACTGGAACGGCCAGAAGAAGGCGGCCGGATCGCTGAGGAGCAGTATGGCCATGACCGATGGTGCCTTTACGAAAGCCGATAGGGCGGACGCCGTGATCATCGCGGCAGAAGCGATGAACCAGCAGGCACCTGAAGCCTGAACCGGTCCGAGGCGATCCCGGAAACTTTGTCAGACCCCCTTGGAAGAATGGGGTCATGGAGGCGGCACCGGTGAAAGAGCTGGTCGGGCCGGGCGGTGTGTCCGGGCCAGAAGCCACAGTGCGTGCCTGTGTGGACCGTCTGCGGCCGCTCGCCGACGGGTCACGGCACAATCCGGGTTCTCCGGCTGATGCGCTCCGTTTCGCCCGCGACGTCGAGGAACTGTCGCGGCTCGTCGAACAGCTCCAGGTGGTGGCCGCCGCCTCGGTCGAAGAGGCCTGGGATCGCGAGCCGGACCGGGCGTCGGGACACCGGAATGCGGCGGACTGCCTGCGGGGTGCACTGAGGATCGGCGTCTCTGAGGCACGACGCCGGCTGGCCCTGGCCGCGAGCGTTCTTCCGTCACGCTCGCTGACGGGCCAGGAACTGCCGCCTGAGCACCCGGAAGTAGCCGGTGCGCTTGCGGATGGAGTGCTGGCGTCACGGACCGCCACCGGGATCGGCATTGCGTTGGCTTCAGTTCACGGTGTCGCCGGGGCAGAAGCGCGGCGCGCCATGGAGGAATCCCTCGTCTCGGCCGCACGGATCCACGACCCGGATTTCGTCCGCATCCTGACACGCCGCTGGGTCGAGGGGCTGGACCAGGACGGCGACGAGCCCAGTGAGGAGGAGCTGTCCCGCAGGCAGGGTGCATTCATCCGCAAGCAGGTGCGTGGTCTGCACCGGCTGGAGATCTTCGCCACCACGGCACAGTTCGAGCAGCTCCTGACCGTCATGAACGTCCAGGGCAATCCACGGGTGCGCGAGGCGGGTGCGGCGGGGCCCGGTCCGGACGGAGACGACGGGGGAGAAGCGCTGACCACCGGGGACTCGTACGGTGAATCGGCCAGTACGGAAGCGGCCGGGGCACGACCGGTGTGCGCGGGTGCGGCCGTCACACGGGTCGGCAGCCCGTGGAACGCCGCGGCCGAAAGCGCCGCCGACGAGGCCGCCGTGGCGGACCGTCGCTCCCGGGCCCAGAAGCTGCTCGACGGTCTGGTCGGCGCGTGCGGGATCGCCCTGGCTTCGGGCACGCTGCCGCAGAACGGGGGACTCCGGCCGCAGGTGATGGTCACCATTCCGTACGATCAGCTGTTCCGGGACCTGACGGATCTCAAGGACTTCGGAGAGTCCAGGCACCTCACGGATCCCGGGGATGTCAGGGATGCCGGGCGCGTCAGGACGACGGCCGGTGCGCCGGACGACGGGACGGGCGTTCCCCGCACCGGAACGCTCATGTTCACCGGACCGGTCAACGCCCGGACCATCCGGAAGATCGCCTGCGATGCCGATCTGATCCCCGTGGTCCTGGGCGGTGAAGGCCAGGTTCTGGACATCGGCCGGGCGTCCCGGGTGTTCCCTCCGCACGTCCGCAAGGCCCTCGTGGCCCGCGATCAGGGGTGCGCCTTCCCTGGCTGCACTCTTCCCGCGCCGTGGTGCGAAGCTCATCACGTGGACTACTGGTCCCGCGGCGGAAGCACTGGGGCCGGCAACGGGGTTCTCCTGTGCAGCCATCACCACCACCTGATGCACCAGGAGGAATGGGAACTCCGAATGTGCAGCGGCATCCCCTGGTTCATCCCACCGCCCCATCTGGACCCCGGGCGGAGGCCCCGGAGGAACCACTACTTCGTCCAGCAGTCGCGTGCTGCGTGAGTGGTGGCTGCGGCATCAGCATCACGCGGCGGCGAGGAATTGTGACGTCACATTAAGCCGTCACGGCCAGCTCCATCGCGGGACGAAGGCGCCCGTGCCACGTCTCGCCGCGTTGTGACACGGACTTGACTTGACGTGACAGTAATATTCGGCGCTCGAACACTTTCCGTTGCCCCGTGAAACCTGAAGAACGCTGTCCGAGGCCGTACTATCAAATCCCCCCACCATGTGTGCCGGACTCCACGCCCGGCGCCCAGGCAAGCAGGAGCCACCCATGCGCCTTTCGCCCCGTGAGCAGGAAAAGCTCATGATCGTCGTCGCTGCCGATCTGGCGCGCCGCCGACAATCACGAGGCCTCAAGCTGAATTACCCGGAGGCCGTCGCCATCCTCAGCTACGAGCTCATCGAGGGCGCCCGGGACGGCCGCACCGTCGCCGACCTCATGTCCTGGGGGACCACCATTCTCAGTCGTGACGATGTCATGGACGGGTTGCCGGAGATGATCCACGATGTGCAGATCGAGGCCACCTTCCCCGATGGCACCAAACTCGTCACCGTTCACGAACCCATCCGATAGGCCCGGACATGAGCAACGCCCCCCAGAACTCCTCCTTCATCCCCGGCCAGACCGTCGTGGCCGACGGCGTGATCACGCTCAACGCCGGACGCCCCGTCACCGAGCTGACGGTCACCAACACCGGCGACCGTCCCATCCAGGTCGGCTCGCACTACCACTTCGCCGAGACCAACCCGAAGCTCGACTTCGACCGGGCGGCCGCCCGTGGACTGCGCCTGGACATCCCCGCCGGCACCGCGGTGCGCTTCGAGCCCGGCGACGCCAAGACCGTGCGGCTCGTGCCGCTCGGCGGCACCCGCGAGGTGTACGGCCTGCGCGGTCAGGTGGAAGGCCCGCTCGACGCTCCGGACGCCGCAGGGCAGGCGCCCGCGGGAGACGACGCGCCGTCGTCGTCCGTCTCCGGCAGCCTGCCCAATCTTCAGATCCCGCGCGAGCAGTACGCCCAGCTGTACGGCCCCACCACGGGCGACCGCGTCCGCCTGGGCGACACGGGGCTGTTCGCCGAAGTGGAGCGGGACCTCACCGTCTACGGCGAGGAGGTGGTGTTCGGCGGTGGCAAGGTCCTGCGTGACGGCATGGGCCAGAACGGTCTGGTGACCCGGGACCAGGACGTCCCGGACACCGTCATCACCAACGCCCTGATCGTGGACCACAGCGGCATCTACAAGGCCGACGTGGCCCTCCGCGACGGCCACATCCAGGCGATCGGCAAGGCCGGCAACCCGCTCATCCAGGACGGCGTGGACATCGTTGTGGGCGCGTCCACGGAGATCATCGCAGGGGAGCGGAAGATCCTCACTGCGGGCGGCATCGACACGCACATCCACTTCATCTCCCCGGACCAGGTCCCCACGGCCCTGTCCTCCGGCGTCACCACCATGATCGGCGGAGGCACCGGCCCGGCCGAGGGCTCCAAAGCCACCACCGTCACCCCGGGCGCCTGGCACATCGCCCGGATGCTCCAGGCCGCGGAAGGCCTGCCCATCAACGTCGGCCTGCTCGGCAAGGGCCACGCCAGCACCGCGGAGCCGCTCGCGGAGCAGATCCGTGCCGGCGCCATCGGTCTGAAGATCCATGAAGACTGGGGTGCCACGCACTCCTCGATCGACACGGCCCTCACGGTGGCGGATGAGTACGACGTCCAGGTGGCCATCCACACTGACACGCTCAACGAGTGCGGCTTCCTGGAGGACACGGTCGCCTCGATCGACGGACGCGTCATCCACACCTTCCACACCGAAGGCGCCGGCGGCGGCCACGCCCCGGACATCATCGCCATCGCCGCGCACTCGAACGTCCTGCCGGCTTCCACCAACCCCACCATCCCGTTCACGCGGAACACGGCGGAGGAGCACCTGGACATGCTCATGGTGTGCCACCACCTGAGCCCCGCCATCCCGGAGGACGTGGCGTTCGCCGACTCCCGCATCCGCCCGGAGACCATCGCAGCGGAGGACGTGCTGCATGACCTGGGCGTCTTCTCCATCATGTCCAGCGACTCCCAGGCCATGGGCCGCGTGGGCGAGGTGGTCCTGCGCACCTGGCAGCTGGCGGACAAGATGAAGACCCAGCGTGGTCACCTGAACGCGGATGGCTCCACCACTCCGGTGGCGGGCGAGGCGGACAACTTCCGCATCAAGCGCTTCGTGGCCAAGTACACGATCAACCCGGCGCTGGCGCAGGGCATCGCGGACTCCGTCGGCTCCGTGGAGGTGGGCAAGTTCGCCGACCTGGTGCTCTGGGACCCGGCGTTCTTCGGTGTGAAGCCGGACATGGTCATCAAGGGCGGCACCGTGGCCAACTCGGTCATGGGTGACCCCAACGGCTCCATCCCCACCCCGCAGCCGCAGACCCTCCGGATGGCTTTCGGCGCCCTCGGCAAGAGCCTGCAGACCTCCTCCATCACCTTCCTGTCCCAGGCGGCCATCGAGGCCGGTGTCCCGGAGGAACTCGGCCTGCGCCGCGTCATCCGGCCCGCGCACGGCATCCGGAACCTCCGCAAGGAGGACCTGCCGTTCAACGGGGAGACCCCGGCGCTGGACGTGGATCCGCAGACCTATGAGGTACGGGTGAACGGCGAAGCCATCACGTGCGACCCGGTGGACACCGTCCCGCTGGGCCGACGCTACTTTTTGTTCTGACACAAAGACGGTCCTGAATCACAGACCCGGAAAGGCGGCCATGATCGTCACCCAGATCCTGGGCAACATCCACGATCCCGGAAACCCCCACACGGCGGTCCACCATGAAAAGGTGGTCCTCCCCGTCGCCGCGCTGGCCAAGCGCATCCAGCGCCTCACGAGCGATCACGGCCGTGAGCTGGGCCTCCGGCTGCCCGCCGGCTCGGAGGACCTGCGCGACGGCGACGTGCTGCTTGCGGAGGACGGCAACGCCGTCGTGGTCTCGGTGGAGTCCAGCGACGTCCTGGTGATCGCGCCGCGCACCGTCTCCGAGGCGCTCTTCGCCGCGCATTCACTGGGCAACCGGCACCTCCAGGCGCAGTTCTTCGGTCCGGACTCCGAGTACGCGGCCGAGGTCATGGTCTGTCAGTACGACCACACCGTGGAGGACTTCCTGGACCACCATGGCGTGCCGTACTCCCGGCAGGACCGGATCATGGCCGTGCCGTTCCGGCACGCCGAACACACGCACTGATGGCCTCCCTCGCAGCGCTGCTTCACCTGGTGGACTCCGCCCTGCCCACCGGGGCGTTCAGCCATTCCTTCGGGCTGGAGTCGTTCATCGATTCCGGCCAGGTCCACGACGAGGCGAGCCTCGCGGCGTGGCTGCGCGGATATCTCGACACACAGCTGACGTACACGGACGCGGTCGCGGTGCGGCGGGCCTGCCGCCTGGCCGCCGATCTCTCCGAGGAGGGCTCAGCGGGGGCGGTCGCGCGTGCGGGGCTGAGCAGGCTCGACGGCGAGCTCGGCGCATTGCTCATCGCGCGTCAGATCCGTGAGGCGAGCCGGCGCATGGGCCGTCGCCTGCTGGAGATCGCCTCGGATTCCTTCCCGTCCGCCGAGGTCGACGCCTACCGCGCCGCCGTGGACGCCGAGGACTGCCAGGGTCATGCCGTCCTCGCGTTCGCGCTGGCCGGGGCAGGGCAGGGCTATGACGAGGACACCCTGGTGGAGGCACACCTCCACGCCACGCTGACCACGCTCGGCTACAACGCCGTGCGCGCCATCCCGCTCGGCCAGCTCGCCGGGCAGCGCGTCCTGACGGCGGTGCGCGCAGGGCTGCCGGCCGCCGTCGAGCGGTCCCGCACCGCGGACGCCCGCCACTTCGGTGCCGCGGCACCCGCCCTGGAAATCCATCAGATGAGGCACGAGCATCAGCGTGCCCGCATGTTCGCCAGCTAGGAGAGCTCAGCATGAACGACCCCGTGATCATCGGCATCGGCGGCCCCGTGGGCGCCGGCAAGACCCAGCTCGTGGAGCGCATCACGCGCGCGCTCATCGGCGAGTTCTCCATGGCCGCCATCACCAACGACATCTACACGATCGAGGACGCCAAGATCCTGGCCCGCAACGGCGTGCTGCCGGAGGACCGGATCGTGGGTGTGGAGACCGGCGGCTGCCCCCACACGGCCATCCGCGAGGACACCTCCATGAACACCGCGGCGATCGAGGACCTCAAGGCCCGCCACCCGGATCTGGAGCTGATCTTCGTGGAGTCCGGCGGCGACAACCTCTCCGCCACGTTCAGCCCCGAGCTGGTGGACTTCTCCGTCTACGTCATCGACGTGGCCCAAGGCGAGAAGATCCCCCGCAAGGCCGGGCAGGGCATGATCAAGTCGGACCTGCTGGTCATCAACAAGACGGACCTGGCGCCGCATGTCGGGGCGGACCTGGCCGTCATGGAGAGCGACTCCAAGTCCTTCCGCGGCCAGCGGCCGTTCTGTTTCACCAACCTCAAGACGGACGAGGGCCTGGAGTACGTGCTGGAGTGGATCCGCCGGGACGTGCTCCTGACGGATCTGGCATGAAGCTGGAGATCCCGGCGCCCGCCGGAACGGCGGCGGATGATTTCATGGGGTCCCTGACCCTGGAGGTCGAGGAGCGGGACGGCCGCTCCGTGGTGCGCAGGCAGGCCCATTCCGGAGCCCTGCGTGCCCTGCGTCCGCACTACCTGGACGCGAGCGGCCAGGTGTCCGTCACGGCGATCAACCCGGGCGGCGGATACCTCGGCGGCGACCGCTACCGGCTCGCAGCGGAGCTGGGGGAGAAGGCGTCGCTGCTGCTCACCACGCAGTCCGCCACCAAGGTCTACCGGACCCCGCAGGGGCCAGTGCATTCCGCGCAGGAGTTCACGCTGGCCGACGGCGCGCGGCTCGAGTCCGTGCCGGACGGGATCATCGCTTACCAGGGCGCCACATACCGGCAGGACACCGTGGTGCATCTGCACCCCGGTGCTTCACTCGCCCTCGCCGAGACCGTCACCCACGGATGGTCCCCGGACGGCACGCCCTTCGCGTTCGACGAGGTCTCCCTGCGCACCGAAGTCCACGTGGACGGCCGTCTGGTCGTGCTGGACAACCTCCTGCTGCGCCCAGACGCCGAGGGACTCGGCGCGCTCATGCTGGACGGCCGTTCCCACCTCGGCACGCTGCTGGTGGTGGACTCCCGCGCGGACGACGACGCCGTCGCGGCGCTGCGCTCGACGCTCGGCATCGTGGGGGAGCAGCCGGCCGGCGCGCCGCTCACGGGCATCAGCCGCCTGGCGGTCCCCGGTTTCGTCCTGCGGACCCTTGCGGACAGCACGCAGGCCGTGGAGGCCGTCCTCTTCGCCGCTCTCGGCTGGATGCGCGCCGAGTGGCACGGGCAGGGGTCGCTGGACCTGAGGAAGCGCTGATGGCGCCGGCTGCTTCTCAACCGCTGCCGGGGAGCCTCCGGAAGGCTCTGGCCATCGTCCTGGGGCTGCACCTGCTGGCCGGGGCCCTGCTGCTCCTCGCCACGGGCGAGCAGGCCGCCGAGGTGGCAGGGCTGTGCGCTGTCGCGTATCTGGCGGGGATCAAGCATTCCTATGATTGGGACCACATCGCGGCGATCGACAATTCGAGCCGCCGTTTCGCCGCAGCCGGGCACTACCACCCGGGCGTCGGCCTGGCCTTCAGCCTGGGACACTGCGCCGTGGTGGTCCTGGCCTGCGTGTTCGTGGTGCTCGGCGTCGGCTCCATGCACGAACTGTTCCGTGACGGAAGCCAGGCGAACACCGTCCTGGCCACCGTGGGGTCCGCCGTCTCCGGCTTGTTCCTGTTGCTGCTCGGCCTCGGCAACACGGGCGCCTTCCTCAGCACCGCCCGGACCGCCCGTCGGATCGGAGCCGGGCAGGAGGTTGGCCCGGATGATCTGGAGCCGCGAGGCCTGGCCGCCCGGATGGTGGCGGCACCGCTGCGTGCTGTCCGACGGCCGGCCCAGCTCTTCGGGGTCGGCTTCCTCTTCGGCCTGGGCTTCGACACGGCCACCACGATCGGCCTGCTGGTGACATCCGCCTCCGCGGTCCTGTCCGGCGTCCCTCCGCTGGCACTGCTGGCCATGCCGTTCGCCTTCGCGGCAGCCATGACGCTGTTCGACGGTGCCAACGGCGTGGCGATGATGCGCCTGTACCGGAGCGCGCTCCAGCATCCAGTGCGGCGCATTCGCTTCAACCTCGTGGTCACGGGCATGTCCGCCGCCTCGGCCCTGTTCGTCGCGGTCATCACGCTCGGCACCCTCGCGCGCACGGCCCTGGACCTGGACGATCCGTTCACCGGGTTCCTGGCGGGCATCGACCTCGGCGACGCCGGCCTCCTGCTCGTGGCGTCCTTCCTGACGGTGTGGGGCGTCGCGGCGCTCGGCCGGCGCCGCAAGGCGGCCGCCCTCCGCTGACGGGACGGCAGAGCCTCCCACGGCTCATCTGAACACCGACGACGGCGACCCCCGGCACCTGCAGGGGGTCGCCGTCGTCGCTCCCGGCTGTGCCGTGCTCCACCAGCGGACACCCCTTGAATTCCTCCGAGTGAAACGGATACCTTTCGATCATCATTTTGCAATGCAAAATGATGCGCTGCATCGGTCCACAAGTGTGATCCACGCCTCCTACGATGGCTGACCAGTGGCGGACCATGGCGGTCGGCCAACCCCTGAGGAGGAAGTATGAAGATCTCCCGTCTTGCCGCGGCAGTCCTGGCGAGCGCAGCCCTGGGCCTGACGGCCTGCGCGCCGCCCACGGCCGGCGGCGGATCGGCGTCCACGAAGGACGAGACCGGTGGAACCCTGCGCGTCTGGCTGTTCTCCGAGGTCAACCAGGACCCCAAGAGTGCAGTCGTCAATGACGCCATCAAGGACTTCGAAGCCGCGCACAGTGGCGCGAAGGTGGATGTCCAGTACATCCCCACCGATTCCCGCGCCGAACGCTTCAAGGCGGCGTTCAATGACCCGTCCAGCGCCCCGGACGTGGCCGAGTTCGGCAACACGGACCTGGCGAACTACGTGGCCGCCGGCGGCCTGGCCGATGTCAGCGACGTCGTCAAGGGCTGGGACGAGGGCAAGGACCTGGACCCGAAGATCCTCAAGACCACCGAGATCGACGGCAAGAACTACGGCGTCCCGTGGTTCGTTGGCGTCCGCGCCCTCTACTACCGCACCGATCTGCTGCAGGCGGCCGGGCTGAAGGCGCCCACCACGCTCCAGGAAGTGGAGACCACGGCCCGCGCCCTCCGCGCCAAGAACCCGGGCACGCTCGGTATCGCGGTCGGCGGCAAGTCGCAGTTCTCGGCCATGCCGTACCTGTGGGCCTACGGCGGCGGCATCGCCGATCAGCAGAACGGGAAGTTCGCCTCCCAGCTGAGCAGCGAGAAGTCCAAGGCCGGGATCACCGCCTACACGAACCTGCTGAATGATGACATCTGCCCGCCGCAGACCTGCGCCGAGTTCGGCGGCAACGCGACGGTCCAGCAGTTCATCGCCGGCAAGGCGGACATGGCCATCGGCGGCGACTTCAACTACAAGGCCGTCGCAGCTGCTCCCGCGGTCAAGGGCAAGTTCGCGGTCATCCCGGTCCCCGGCACCACGGCGGGGAGCATCGCCCCTGCCTTCGCCGGCGGCAACAACCTGGGCGTCTTCAAGTCCAGCACCCACCGGACGCTGGCGGACGACTTCGTCAAGCTCCTGGCCGGCAAGAAGTACCAGCAGAAGATGTTCCAGGCCATGGGCAATCTCCCGACCTTCGCCGACGTCCAGAAGCAGGTGGCGGGGGACAACGCCTACCTGAAGCCCTTCGTGGACACCATCGCCGCGGGCACCGACTTCGTGCCGGTCACCGAGCAGTGGGCCACCATCGACGCCCAGGGCATCTTCACCGGTATGTACCAGAAGGTCGCCTCCGGCAAGTCCACCGTGGACCAGGCGGCCGCCGACGCCACGACTGCCATGGACAAGGTGTTCGGGTCCGGCAAATGAGCAGCAGCACCGTCAGCCTCCGGCAGGGCGCGCCGCGCCCTGCCGGGCGGCGAGGCCCCCGGTTCGGAGCCTTCGAGCCCTGGTTCTACCTGGCCCCCGCCTTCATCGTCCTGATCGGGCTCCTCGGCTACCCGATCTTCCAGCTCGTGAACATCTCCCTCTACGACTACCGCCAGGCCCAGGTCAGCGGCGCGGCCCCCTTGGAGTTCACCGGGCTCGGCAACTATCAGCAGCTCCTGTCCGACCCGCAGTTCTGGGCCGTCCTCGGCAACACCGTGCTCTTCGCCGGATTCTGCGTGGTGATCACCATCCTGGTGGGCGGCTGGCTCGCCGTGCTGGCCACCCGCCTGCGGCCCTGGGTCCGGACGCTGCTCTTCGTGGTCTCCATGGGCGCCTGGGCCACCCCCGCCGTGACCGGCAGCGCCGTCTGGCTGTTCCTCTTCGACCCCACGCTCGGCCTGGTCAACAAGACCCTCGTGGCTCTGGGACTGCACGCCTTCGACGGCTACTCCTGGACGTACGACAAGTGGAGCGCCTTCGGGCTCGTGGCCAGTGAAGTGGTGTGGTGTTCCTTCCCCTTCGTCATGGTGACGGTCTACGCGGGCATCCAGGCCATCCCCACCGAGGTGATCGAGGCGGCCCGTCTGGACGGCGCCTCCATGGGCCAGATCGCCCGGACCATCATGCTGCCCATGCTCCGGCCCATCATGATGATCGTGATCATCCAGTCCATCATCTGGGACTTCAAGATCTTCTCGCAGATCTACATCATGACCTCCGGCGGCGGTGTGGCCGGCCAGAACCTGGTCATCAACGTGTACAGCTACCAGCAGGCCTTCGCGGCCAGCCTCTATGGCCTGGGCTCGGCCCTGGGCGTGATCATGACCGTCATCCTGATGGCCGTCACCCTCGTCTACCTGCGCCTGATCAAGAAGGACGGTGAAGCCCTGTGAGCATCCTCAGCGCGGTGCGCCGCGACAGCCGCCGCGAAACCACAATCCCGGCGCCGGCCGCCGGCAAAGGCACCCGCAAGCGCTGGGGCGCCGACGCGGTGGGCATCCTGCTCGCCGTCGTCGTCGCCTTCCCGCTCTTCTGGATGGTGCTCTCAGCGCTGAAGCCCAAGACGGCGCTCGACGCCGGCGACTCCCTCCCGTTCACGCTGCAGCCGAGCTTCGACTCCTTCGTCCGGGTCCTGGCCGTGAACGGCTTCGCCCGGTACTTCATGAACAGCGTGGTGGTGGCCCTGGCCGTGGTGCTCGTGTCCACGCTCCTGGCCTTCCTCGCCTCGGTGGCGCTGACCAGGTACCGCTTCAAAATGCGCACCACGCTGCTCGTCACGGTTCTGGTGGCGCAGATGGTGCCCGTGGAGGCCCTGACCATCCCGTTGTTCTTCCTCATGCGGCAGGCCGGGCAGAGCATCCCGCTGGTCGGGCTCAATCAGCTCGGGTCCCTGGTGGTGGTGCACGTCGGCTTCGCCATTCCGTTCGCGGTCTGGATGCTGCGCGGCTTCGTGGCCGCGGTCCCCGTGGAGATCGAGGAGGCGGCCCGCCTGGACGGCGCCTCCAGCTTCCGCTTCGTCCGCTCCGTGCTGTTCCCGCTCGTGGCTCCCGGCGTGGTGGCGTGCTCGGTGTTCTCCTTCATCTCCACCTGGAACGACTTCCTGTTCGCCAAGACGTTCATCATCTCGGCGCAGGAGAACCAGACGCTCCCGCTGGCCATCCTGACCTTCTTCAAGCCGGACGAGAACGACTGGGGCGCCATCATGGCCGGCTCCGTCATCATGACCATCCCGGTGCTGGTGTTCTTCATCGCCGTCCAGCGCAAGCTGGTGTCCGGCCTGGCCGGGGCGGTGAAGGGATGACGCACCCGCTGATCCCCGCACCCCGGAGCGTGCGGTACGACGACGGCGCGCCGCTGGCGCTGTCCGCCGCCACGACGCTCTCGGCCGACCCGGAGCTCGCGGGGGCGCGGCGTGCGCTCGCCACCCGGCTCGGGGCCGCCACCGGATGGGACCTGCTCCCGCCGCTGGACGGCGAGGCGTGCATCCGGCTTCGGCACGACGTCTCACTCACCTCCGGGAGCGGGCTGCTGCAGGAGGAGGACTACCGTCTCTCCTGCGACGGCGAGCAGGTGGTGATCAGCGCGGCGGGGGAGTCCGGCGCCTTTCACGGGGTCCAGACGCTGCTGCAGTTGCTCGGGGCCTCGGCGTTCCGCCAGGCGCCTGACCCCGTGGCGCTTTGGGAGGTGCCGCGGCTCCGGATCGAGGACGGACCGCGCTTCGGCTACCGGGGAGTCATGCTGGACGTGGCCCGGCACTTCATGCCCAAGGACGCCCTGCTGCGGTTCATCGAGGCCCTGGCCGTCCACCGCTTCAACGTCCTGCACCTGCACCTGAGCGATGACCAGGGCTGGCGCGTGGAGATCAAGGCCTTCCCGGAGCTGACCCGGGTGGGATCCTGGCGTCCGCGCAGCTCCCGGGGCGACTGGCGAGCGGGCCTTTGGGAGGACACCCCGCACGGTGGCTTCTACACGCAGGAGGACCTGCGGGAGATCGTGGCCTTCGCCGCGGACCGGCACGTGACCGTGATCCCGGAGATCGACGTGCCCGGGCACAGCCAGGCCGCCATCGCCGCCTACCCGTGGCTCGGCGGTCTGGAGGATTCCTCGGGCGTCTGGGAACGCTGGGGCATCAACCCCACGGTCCTGGCCCCCACGGAACGCACCTTGGACTTCTACCGCACGGTGCTGGATGAGATCATGGGCCTCTTCCCCGGGCCGTGGATCAGCCTGGGCGGTGACGAGGTGCCGCTCGATCAGTGGGCCGGTTCCCCGGAGGATACGGCCCGCGCCCGCGAACTGGGCTTCGACGGCGTGGCCGGACTGCACTCCTGGTTCATCGGGCAGCTGGCCGGACACCTTCGTGACCACGGCCGCCGGACCGCCGTGTGGGACGAGATCGGCGACGGCGAGCTTCCGGACGGCGCCCTGGTGCACTCCTGGCGCGGCTATGAGGGAGGACTCGATGCTCTGGCGCGTGGCTACGACGTGGTCATGTGCCCGGAGAAGGAGGTCTATCTCGACTATCCTCAATCGGATTCGGCGGACGAGCCGGTGCCGGTGGGGAGTGTGACCACCCTGGAGAAGGTCTACGCCTTCGAACCCCTTCCCCCCGGATCGGACGGGGCCACCGGCGGTCGGCTCCTGGGCGCGCAGGGAAACCTGTGGACCGAGCACCTCGACAGCCCGCGCCGGGTCCAGTTCGCGGCCTTTCCCCGGCTCTGTGCCCTCGCCGAGGTGCTGTGGTCGCCGGCGGAGGAACGGGATCTGCCGGATTTCCTGCGCAGGCTGGAGGTGGATCACCTGCCGCGCCTGGAGGCGCTCGGCATCGAATTCCGCCCGCTGTCCGGGCCCGCGCCGTGGCAGAGACGCCCCGGCGTCCCCGGTCGCATGCATGCACCGGGCCACCTGGCCGGCGTCGCGCAGCCCGCTGATTCGCACCCCGACGAGGCGACCGCCTGATGCCCGACTTCAGCACACCTCCGAGCGAGGCAGGGGAGCGCAACTCATCGGCCTCACTCCGGAAGGCCCTGAGGCTCGTCATGATCGTCGCGGCACAGCAGCCCGGGACCGACGGGATGGCGCTGGCCGAGCTGAGCGAGGTGGCGGGTGTCAACAAGAGCACCGTGCTGCGCCTCAGCAGCCCGCTCCTGGACGAGAAGCTCCTGGAACGGGACGCCGAGACGGGGCGTTTCCGGCTGGGACCCGGATGTCTGTCCCTGGGGCAGTCGTACCTCCAGGGCATCGATCTGCGCAGCGTGGCCCGTCCGGAACTCCGTGGTCTCATGCGTCTGACGCAGGGCACCTGTCACCTGGTGGTGCTGACGGGGCGCGACGTGGTCTATGTGGACAAGGTGGAGGACGAGGCCGTGGTGCGCATGGCCTCACGGATCGGCGCCACCATGCCCGCCTATTGCACGGCGGTGGGCAAGGCGATGCTGGCCTATTCGCCGGAGGAGACGGTGGCGGAGGCGCTTGCCGGGACGCTGGAGCCGGTCACCGACCGGACCATCACGGATCCCGTGCTGCTCCGGGCGGAGTTCGAGGCGATCCGTCGCCGCGGCTACGCGATCGATGACCGGGAGAACGAACCCGAGGTGCGCTGCGTGGCGGCGCCCATCTTCGGCAGCGAGGACCGGGTGATCGCGGCGCTCAGTGTCTCGTCGCTGGCGTCCCGGATGACCGCGAGGCGCGTCCGCGACGTCGGGCCCTCGGCGGCCCGGGCCGCACTGAGGATCTCCGCGCGCATGGGCTCCCGCAAGGCGGCGATCCTGCTGGAGCGGCCGGCGGCCGCAGAGTGACGGCCTGCCCTGACCGGCCTCAGCTGCCCGTGTAGCGGCCCGGGCGGTGGTTGAAGGCGAGCACGATGTTCAGGATCACGGCGCCCGCCGCGGAGAGCAGGACCATGGGCCAGGACACCACGGCCAGGGAGCCGAGGACCACCAGGACGTCCAGCACCATCTGCGTGTAGCCGGCGCGGAAGCCGAAGCGGTCCTGGATCAGGAGCGCCAGGATGCCGAAGCCGCCCAGGCTGGCCTGGTGGCGGAAGAGCACCAGCAGGCCGAGCCCGGCCAGCAGATTGCCGGCCAGTGCACCGTAGGCCGGGTTGAGGTGCAGGGTTCCCAGCGCAAGGGGATGCAGCGAGGACAGTGCGGACACCGCCGCCACACACGTGATGGTGCGCAGCGTGAAGTTCCAGCCCTTCTTCCATGCGGCCAGGACGAAGAAGGGCGCGTTCACGGCCAGGAAGACGACGCCGAACGGCGCACCGGCCGCGTAGCTGAGCAGGAGGGACAGGCCTGCGGTCCCTCCGGTCACCGTGCCGCTGCTGTGCAGCAGGTAGAGGCCCAGGGATGCGATGAAGGTGCCCGTCACCAGGCCCAGCAGGTCCTCGGCGAGGCCGTGCGGCTTAGCGGCCGGGGCCGCGGTGGCGGAGGAGGGGCGGAGGCGTTCTGCGGTGCTGACGGTCACGGACAGAATCGTCCGGATTCCGGGATACCGGTGCAAGCTCGTCCGGATATGCTGGGATGAACGCCCAGAATAATCTGAGATCTCCAGACAACTGCCAAGGAAAGCAGGTGAATGCTGGGATGAGTGCTCCAGCTCACAGAGTCGACGCCCTGGACGCCAGAATCCTGCTGGCGCTGGATGAGGACCCGAGCGCCTCGGTCCTGGCTCTGGCGCATCGGGTGGGATCCTCGCGGAACACGGTGCACGCCCGCCTGCAGCGCATGAACAGGCAAGGGCTCCTGCTGGGCTTCACGCAGAGAGTCTCACCGGCCGTGCTGGGCTACGGACTGGTGGCGTTCGTCTCCCTGGCCATTTCGCAGGCGGAGAGCACCGAGGCGATCCAGGGGGTCCAGATGATCCCCGAGGTCGTGGAGGTTCACAAGACCACGGGCGACGCCGACTTCCTGGTCAAGGTGGTGGCGCGGGACACCGCGGATCTCAACCGCGTCATGGACACGTTGGTTTCGGTGCCGGGAGTGGTCAGGTCCAGCACGGCGGTCTCCCTGGAGGAGACCATGCCGTACCGGACCCGGGCGCTGCTGGAACGCCTCGCCACCATGGGTGGCGAGGCGTGAGGGGGGAGTCGCCTCAGGCGGTGACGGCCAGGGCGTCGATCTCCACCAGCATGACCTCGTGCGGGAGGTCGACGAACACGGTGGTGCGGCTGGGCAGCTGACCGCTGGGCACGTTCTCCTGGATGAACTCGCCGTAGACGTCGTTCATGGCGCCGAAGTCGTCACGGGTGGTCAGGTAGACGCGGAACATGATGACGTCCTCCACGGAGGAGCCGCCGGCCTCGAGGATCGCCTTGATGTTCTCCAGGGTGCGGCGGGTCTGGACGCGGACGTCGCCGTCGCCGATGTACTGGTTGGTGGTGGGGTCCATGGGGCCCTGGCCGGAGACCTGGAACAGGCCGCCCTTCTTGACGCCCTGGGAGAAGGTGTGGGCCGGTGCCGGCGCGTTCTCGGTGAAGACGATGTCCTTGGAGCTCATGTCATGTTCCTTTCGATGGGGGTTTGTGGAATGGGGGAGAGGATTCAGGGGGCCGTGTGGCCCAGTTCCGCGGAGATGGCGCGCGTGCACTCCAGCAGGGCCGGCAGCAGGCCCAGGAGGCCCTCGCGGTCCAGCATGACGGTGGGGACCGAGCAGGACACCGCCGCGACCACGCCGCCGCTCGCGTCCCGGATGGGCGCCGCGATGCAGTGGACGAACTCCTCGAACTCCTGGTCATCCAGGGCCCAGCCCTGCTCGCCGGCCTGCTCGATCGCCTTGAGAAGGCTCGCCTGATCCGTCAGGGTGTTCTCGGTGAATCGGGGGTAGTCGATGCCCGCGGTGAGGCTCTCGAGCTGGTCCTGCGGCATGTCGGCCATGATCACCTTCGCCACGGCCGCCGCGTTCAGGGCCGCCGTGAGGCCGATCCGGGAGTACATCCGCACCGGGTGCCGGGACTCCAGCTTGTCGATGTAGACCACGTCCCGGCCTTCAAGGGCGGCCAGGTGGATGGTGTGGCCCGTGGCCTCGTTCAGCCGTTGCAAGTGGGGGTGAGCCGTGCCCCTGATGTCGCGCTGCTCCAGGGCCAGGCTGGAGAGCTGGAACAACTGGGAGCCCAGGCGGTAGCGCTGCTGGGCGTCGCGGATCACGAAGTTCCGGTCTTCCAGGCTGTGGAGCAGGCGCATGACGGTGGTCTTGTGAACATCGGCGGTGGAGGCCAGCTCATCCAGGGTCGCCGGCCCCTTCGCCAGGGCGCCCAGGAGATCGAGGGCGCGGAGCAGGCTCTGGCTCATGCCTGGCCCACCAGGAACCGTCCCTGGGTCACGCGCAGGGACGCCCACTCCTCGTCGGAACAGCGCAGGATGTGGTCCAGATCCTCATCGTCCGGCAGCGGGCCGCGGTCTCCGTGCACGGTCAGCGTGCACGCAGCGGCCACGTGGCCGCGCCGCAGGCTGAGCCGCTGGTCCAGTCCGGAGAGCACTCCGCTGAGGTACCCGGCGGCGAACGAGTCGCCGGCCCCCACAGGTTCCACCACGTCCACGCTGAGCGCGGGCACTTCCTGCCGCGCGCCGTCGCGCTCCAGGGCGATGGCACTGGTCGACTCATTCTTGATGATCAGGACCTCGGGGGTCGGCAGGAGCTCGCGCAGGCGGCCTTCGTCATCGGTGCCGAAGGCCAGCAGGGCCTCGTCCTTGCCCATGAGCACGATGTCGGAGAGATCCGCCAGGCGCTGCAGGACCGAGGAGTCGCGGCCTTTCCAGAGGGCGGGGCGCCAGTTCACGTCGAAGCTGATGCGCTGCCCGCTCCGGCGGGGCCGGGAGAGGAGCTCCAGGAGGAGGTCCCGGCAGGAGTCGCTGAGGGCGGCCGTGATGCCGCTGAGGTGGATCAGACCGGCATCGGCCACGACGGCGGCGACCTCCGGGTCGTCCAGCAGCGCCGGGCTCATGGCGGACGCGGCCGAGCCGCTGCGGTAGTAGAGCATCCCGGTGCCGCTGTCGGCGTCCCCGGGGACCTTGACGTACAGGCCCGTCGGGCGGGCCTCGTCCAGCTGCACCCCCCGCGTGCCCACGCGATGGCGTTCGAGCTCGTTCCGGATGCGGCGGCCGAATCCATCGGCGCCGAGACGGCTGACCCATTCGGTGCTCACGCCCATGGCCGCCAGTCCCAGGGCCACATTCGATTCCGCTCCGCCCACACCGAGGTGCAGGCTGTCCGCGGTCTCCAGGGATCCCCTGCCTCCGGGGGTCAGCATGGCCATGGTCTCTCCCAGGCAGATCGCTCGTGGCATCGATTGCTCCTTCGCATGGCTCCATGGGGACTGGGTGCGGACGGCATCCATTGACGCGGCCCCGGGTCAATGCTAAACATGAATGCAGAGGATTTGCAATATGCGTTGCAAAATGCGCAACGAGAGCGAAGCCTGTCCGATGAGGGGCAGGTTCCGTGGACGAGAACCCTGATTCGAGGTAGCTACAGTGAGCCAGAAGTCCTATGACCTGGTCAAGGTCCAGAGCCTCCGCGAGGAGGCTCTGGACTTCCGCCACAAGGCGGTCCCGGCGGCCCTGCACGGGCTGAGCGCCGGGGAGTTCGCCACGAAGGCCCTGCCGCTGGGTGGGTTGCAGACGCCGCTTCTGACCCTGGACGCGGACGCTCTGGACCTCAATGCCCGCCGTCTGGCCGGGTGGTGCGCCGAGCACGGTGTGCTGCTCGCGCCGCACGGCAAGACCACCATGTCGCCGGAGCTCTGGGCCCGCCAGATGGACCTCGGAGCCTGGGGCATCACGCTCGCCAATGCCGCCCAGCTGCGGGTGGCACGGGCGTTCGGCTTCACGCGGCTCATGCTCGCCAACAGCCTCACGGACCCGCAGGCCATCCGCTGGGCCGCGGACCAGGCCGCCGGCGGCGCACGGATCGTCTCCTGGGTGGACAAGCTGGAGACCGTCGCCCTGCTGGAGAGCGAACTCTCGGGCCATGGCGTGCTGGAGGTGATCGTCGAACGCGGTGGCACCGGTGGCCGCACCGGTGCCCGCAGTCACGAGGAGGCGATGGCCATCGCCCGCGCGGTCCACGCATCCCCGGCCCTCCGGCTCACCGGCGCCGGCGGCTATGAGGGCGCCCTGGCGCACACCTGGGACGACGCCGGCCTCGCCGCCGTGCGCGGCTACCTCGCCGACGTCGCGCGGCTGCACGCCGAGCTGCTCGCCGAAGGCCTCTACGACACGGAGCAGATCATGGTCACCGCGGGCGGCAGCGCCTACTTCGACGACGTCGTCGACGTCCTCGCCCCGCTGCGCACGGAGGCCGGGGACGGCACGCCCGCCGTCGACGTCGTCATCCGCAGCGGCGCCTACATCATCCACGACGACGGCTTCTACCGGGGCATCTCGCCCTTCTCCCGCCGCGATCCGGACGGCCCGGAGGCGTTCCGCTCCGCCATGCACGCCTGGGTGCGGGTGGTTTCGCAGCCGGAGCCCGGCCTGGCGATCCTGGAGGGCGGCAAGCGCGATCTGCCGTTTGACGAAGGACTTCCCGTCCCTCAGCTGATCGGCGACGCGCTGGGCGGTCCCGCCGCACCCCTGGAAGGCGCCGAGATCACCGCGGTCAATGACCAGCACGCCTTCCTGCGCTTCCCGGAGGGCCTGGACGTGAAGCCCGGGCAGGTCATCCGGCTGGGACTCTCCCACCCGTGCACCGCCCTGGACAAGTGGACCCTGATCCCGGTCCTGGACACTTCTTCCGAACCGGAGCGCTCCACCGTGGTGGGTGCCGTACGGACCTTCTTCTAGGAGCGGTCATGAGCATTCTGATCAGCAATGTCACGCTGGTGGACGGCAGCGGCGCCCAGCGGCGTCAGGCCGACGTCCTGCTGGACGGCGAGAGCATCGCCCGCATCGCGGACGCCGGGACGCTCGCTGCGGAGGACGGGGCGCAGCACCTCGACGGGACCGGCCTGGTCCTGAGCCCCGGGTTCATCGACATGCACGCCCACTCGGACCTGCAGCTCCTCCTCACCCCGGACCACTACGCCAAGCTCAGTCAGGGCGTCACCACCGAGCTCCTCGGCCAGGACGGCCTGTCCTACGCGCCGGTGGACGACGCCGCCCTGGCAGGCGTCCGGCAGAAGATCGCCGGCTGGAACGACAACCCGGAGGACTTCGACTGGGACTGGCGCGGTGTGGGGGAGTACCTCGACCGTCTGGACCGGCAGGACGACGGCGGGCGAATCGCCACGAACGCCGCGTACCTGGTCCCGCAGGGCACCGTCCGGGCACTCGTCATGGGCTTCGACGACCGCGCTGCCACGGCGGAGGACGTCACGCTCATGCAGGAGGTCATCCGCCGGGGCATGGAGGAGGGCGCCGTCGGCATGTCCTCCGGCCTGACCTACACGCCCGGCATGTACGCCACCACAGAGGAACTCGGCGCCCTGTGCCGGACGGTAGGGGAGCTCGGCGGCTTCTACGCCCCGCACCACCGCTCCTACGGCAAGGGCGCCCTGGACGCCTACGCGGAGATGATCGGCCTGAGCCGGGACACCGGCTGCGCCCTGCACCTCTCCCACGCCACCATGAACTTCGCCGAGAACAAGGGGCGCGCCGGGGAACTCCTGACCCTCATCAATGCGGCACTGGACGACGGTGTGGACATCACGCTGGACACTTACCCGTACCTCCCCGGCGCCACCACCCTCTCCGCCATCCTGCCCAGCTGGGCCTCGGCTGGCGGCACGGACGCCACCCTGGAGCGGCTCCGCGACCCGGAGACCCGGGAACGAATCCGCGAGAACGTGGAGATCTACGGCTCGGACGGCTGCCACGGCGTGGTGGCCGAATGGGACACTCTGGAGATCAGCGGCGTCCAGAACCAGGACCTGGCCGGATATGTGGGCCGGACCGTGGAGCAGATCGCCCAGGCGGAAGGCCGGGAGCCGTTCGACGTGTTCACGCAGATCCTCCTGGACGACCGCTGCGGCACCGGCATCCTGCAGCACGTGGGCCACGAGGAAAACGTCCGCGCCATCATGGTGCACCGCACCCACACAGGAGGCAGCGACGGGATCCTGGTGGGCGGCAAGCCGCATCCCCGGGCCTGGGGGACTTTCCCCCGGTACCTCGGCCACTACTGCCGCGAGCTCGGGCTGCTCAGCCTCGAGGAGACCGTGCATCACCTCACCGGCCGCCCGGCGGCCCGTCTCAAGCTGGACCGCCGCGGTCTGGTCCGGGAGGGCTATGCGGCGGACCTGGTCCTCTTCGACCCGGAGACCGTCCGGGACACCGCCACCTTCGAGAACCCACGCCAGGCGGCGGCCGGGATCCGCTACGTGTTCGTCAACGGCACCGCCGCCATCGCCGACGGACAGCCCACGGGAGCGCGCGCAGGCCGCGCCCTCCGTCGAACCCCGGAAGGAACGACAGCACCCCGATGAACAACGCCGAACTCGAGGCGATCCTCGCCGCAGACCGTACCCTGGCCGTCGTCCGCGCCAAGGCCATCCCGGACGCCGCCCTCCTGGCCGGCGCCCTCGCCGCCGGGGGCATCCGCACCCTGGAGCTCACCTTCACCACCCCGCACGTCACCCGGCACATCCGCCGCGTGGCGGAGACGGAAGGCGACCACGGCGCCGTCGTCGGTGTGGGCACCGTGCTGACCGCAGATCAGGCGCGCCAGGCCATCGACGCCGGGGCCCGCTTCCTCGTGACGCCCGGGCTCCGCGCGGAGGTCGCCGCCGTCGCCCGTGAAGCCGGGGTGCCCATCACCCTGGGCGCCCTGACCCCCACCGAGGTGGCCACGGCCCTCGACCTCGGTTCGGAGATCGTGAAGATCTTCCCGGCCCGCCACGTCGGCCCGCAGTACCTCAAGGACCTCCAGGGCCCGTACCCGGGACTGAAGCTCCTGCCCTCCGGCGGCATCGACGCCTCCAACGCCCGCAGCTACCTCGACGCCGGCGCGCTGGCCGTCTGCTGCGGCACCTCCGTGGTCCCTCCGGCCGCCGTCGACGCCGGCGCCTGGGACGACATCACCTCCCGCGCCAAGGACTTCGTCCGGGCGCTCTGACCCCCGATCATCCACGCCGCACACGCGGCGGACACCTCAAAGGAGAGACCATGGATGGATTCCTGTCGTGGCTCCGCCACGACACCACCGGCCTGCTGCTGCTGGCGGCCGCCGGCGTCGCGCTGCTGCTGTTCCTCATCATCAAAGTGAAGGTGGAGCCCTTCATCGCCCTCGTCGGCACCGGTGTCCTCGTGGCCCTCGTAGGAGGCGTCACGGTGGAGCAATTGGTGGGCACGCCCATCAAGAGCAGCGACTCGCTCATCGAGAAGGGCTTCGCCGGGATCCTCGGCCACATCACCCTGATCATCGGCCTCGGCACCGTGCTCGGCGCCATCCTGGAACGCTCCGGTGGGGCCGAGGTGCTCCTCGGCAGGCTGGTGCGGGTGTTCGGGGAGAAGGGCACACCGCTCGCCATGGGCGTCACCGGCTTCGTACTCGGCATCCCGGTGTTCTTCGACATCGGCATCTTCGTCCTGGCTCCGCTGGTCTACGTCGCTGCGGTGCGCGGTGGCAAGTCCCTGGCCCTGTACTGCCTGCCTCTGCTGGCAGGCCTGTCCGTGACGCACGCCTTCCTGCCGCCCCACCCGGGTCCCGTCGCCGCTGCCGGTCTCTTCCACGTGGACCTCGGCTGGATCATCATCATGGGCCTGGCCTGTGGCATCCCCGCCTGGTTCGTCTCCGGCATCCTCTGGGGCACCTGGATCGGCAAGCGCGTCAACATCGCAGTGCCGGAGGACCGGATCATCGCGGAGTCGGAGGAGGCCAAGAGGCACGAGCCACACATCGGCGTCGTCGCCCTGGTCATCGGCCTGCCCATGGTCCTGATCCTGGGCGCCACCTTCGGCAACGTGTTCCTGGGCGCCAGCCCGCTCCGTGATGTGCTGACGTTCTTCGGCAACCCGGCCATCGCCCTGACCGTGGCCGTTCTGTTGGCCATGTGGCTGCTGGGCATCCGCAGCGGCATGACCTCCAAGGATCTCTCCGAGCTCAGCTCCTCCTCGCTGCGCCCCGTGGCGATGATCCTGCTGGTGGTCGGCGCCGGCGCCTTCTTCGGCGCTGTGCTGTCCGCCACGGGCGTCGGCGCGGCGGTGGCGAAGTCGCTCTCCACCGCCGGTCTGCCGCTCATCGTCTCCGCCTACGTGATCGCCTGCGGCATGCGCATCGCCCAGGGTTCCGCCACGGTGGCCATCGTGACCACGGGCGGCATCCTGGCTCCGGGGCTGGCCGCCGCCCACTATTCCCAGCCCCAGCTCGCCCTGCTGGTGATGGCGATCTCCTCCGGCTCCATCATCGCCAGCCACGTCAACGACGGTGGCTTCTGGATCGTCTCCAAGTACTTCAACATGTCCGTCAAGGACACCCTGAAGACCTGGACCGTCCTGGAGACGGTGCTCTCCGTGGTGGGCTTCGGCATGGCCAGCCTGCTGTGGGCGTTCGTCTGACGCCGACGCAGTGACCGCATCGAAGGCCGGACACCTGTGGTGTCCGGCCTTCGGTGTCTCCGGCTGTACTGAGCGGTCCTCAGATCGGGGTCGTCAGAGCCCGGCTTCGGCGAAGGCGATCGTGGGAAGGTCCACGATGTGGGCCCCGCCATCGGCCACGAGCGTGGCGCCGGTGATGCAGGACGATGCGTCGGTGCCCAGGAAGTGGGCCACCGAGGCGATCTCGGACGGTTCGGCCGGACGGCCCAGCGGAATGTTCCGGGTGACGATCCCGTACGCCTCGTCCCGCGACCCGAGGCCGGCCTTGGCGGCGAACTCGTCCATCTCATGATCGGCCATGGGAGTTCGCACCCAGCCCGGGCAGATGGCGTTGACCCGGACACCTTGCGAGCCGTAGTCGCGGGCAAGGCTTCGGGTCAGTCCGATCAGCGCGTGTTTTCCAGTGGTGTAGCCCACCACTGACGGGCCCGCGAACAGTCCGGCCAGCGAGGACATGATCACGATCTTTCCGTGGCTGCGGACCAGTTCAGGCAGGCATTCCCGGGCGGTGATGAAGGCCGTGCTCAGATTCGCCCGGAGCGACGCCTCCCAGGCCTCGTCGTCGGTGTCCAAGGCGGAGGAGAAGCCGTGCCCGCCTGCGTTGGCGACCAGGACGTCCAGCCGGCCATGACGGTCCACCACCTCCCGTACCACGGCTCGCACGGAGCTTGCGTCCGCCGCGTCCATCGCCAGCGCTTCGCCGGCGATCTCCTGGGCGACGGCGGTCAGCGGCTCCAGGCGCCGGCCCGTCACCACCACGGTGTGGCCGTCCGCGGCGAAGCGCCGGGCGATCGCGGCTCCGATGCCGGTGCCGCCTCCGGTGATCAGGACGACGCTGCGGTGAGGCACATCTGGCTTGTTCATGGTTCCCTTCCGGGGTTCAGGCGGGAAATCCGCTACGGGCGCTGAACGCGAAATCACTCAGCAGGGTGGTTCCGTTGACCGGGGCCAGGATCGGGGAGAGGAGAATCAGGACCTGCGCCGCCACCTGGGCCGTGGACTGGACCGGGAAGGCGGTCCCGCCGAAACCTTCGGGCCGTTCAAGGTCGGCGCGGCTCATGGGGGTGTCCACCACGGACGGGCAGACCGAGTTCACCCTGATGCGGTGCTCGGCCCACTCGACGGCCAGGGCGCGGCCCAGCTGGATCACCGCGGCCTTCGACGCGCAGTAGGGCGCCATGCGCGGGGCCGCCACCAGGGCGGAGTCACTGCCCAGGAGGACGACGGCGGGGTCTCGGCCCTGCCGGAGGAGCGGGAAAGCGTGCTTGAGCACCAGGAACGGTGCCATCACATTGACCTCCATCACCTGCCGCCAGTCCTCCGCGCTGGTGGCTTCCAGCGGGGTTCCCACCGGGCCGGACACGCCGGCGCAGGAGACCAGGACGTCCAGTCCGCCATCACGGCCCGCGGTGCTGAGGGCCAGAACGACGGCACTCTCGTCCCGGAGGTCAACCGTGAGGCAGGTGAGACCGGCGCGAAGGCCGGATGCCCGCAGTTCCTCCCCGAGGCGGTTCAGGGCGGCGGCATCACGGTCCAGGGCGTACACCGTGCACCCCTCCACCAGCAGTGCCGAGGTCACGGCGCGTCCGATGCCGCTGGCGGCTCCGGTGACGACGGCCCGGCGACCGTCCAGACCGAGATTCACGGGACCGGTCCCGGCGCCGAATGACTGATGGTTCATAGGACTCATGCTGAGCGATATACCGCTGTCCGGACCGGTGGTGTGCGCGCAGGTGACAGTGCTGTGCTCGGACGGGCAAGTCACGCCAGGATGTTCGCTCACGGTCAAGTGGCGGTCACTCTCAGCCATGGGAGCGCTGCGTCTCCGCGGTCAGACTGAAGGGCGAGCCGGCACTTCGCCGGACACTTCCCCGCAGTTCACACCGCGGACGTCGCAAGGAGCACCATGACGGACAACGGCGTTTCGCCTTCCGGATCCACCACCCTTTCAGACACCTCGACCTGGCTGCCCCTTGACGGCCTGGCTCCCGGGTTCGACGCCAACAAAGCACCGCACGACACCGCCCTGTCGGGTCGCGAGATCGTCGTGCTCGACGGACGTGGAACCCGGATCGCCCACCGGTTCACGGACCATGAGGTCTCCTGGGACTACCAGCCGGGGGCCGGCGATGCTCTGGCTGCCCACGAAGGCGTGGATGAGTATGAGGCGTTCCTGGTCGATGACGGGCTGTACTTCGTCCAATTCCACCACCGGGAACGGCAGGAACAGGCGGTCTCCCTGGTCTTGGACCTGAGGGACGGACATGCCCTGGGCATCGTGAGCACGATCCTCGCTGAGGACGGCCTCCCGGCGGGGCAGACCCGGGTGCGTCACGACGTGGCTCCCGGCTCCATCGAGGGCATCCTCCCGCAGGGGACACCGCCGTCACCCACGTCCTCGATGGTGGGCCGTCGCGTGGTGTGGGACTACAGCCCGGAGCACGCCTACGAGCACATCTACCTGTCCGAGCAGTGGTACACGTGGCAGTGCCTTGCCGGGCCGGAGGCAGGACTGGCGGACACGGATGAGAACACGGTGTGGGAGATCCGTCCGGGAATCAACGTCTTCGCCTGGCGGGAGAAAGTCATCCCCTGCGCCTCGGTGACCATTGCCGACCACCGCAACGCCCGGGCCATCCGGTCCCACGGTGTGCTGTTCGGACTCGATGAGTCGGGTCTGGTGCCGACGCACTTCACCTTCGGCGCCCACGGCAGGCTGGTCTCGCTGACAGTGCACCCGGAATCGTTCAACTTCGGCTGAGAACCTGACCGAGGGCCCCGGAAGGTGAGTCCTTCCGGGGCCCTCGTGTCAGACGGTGAGCCGTGCCCTGAAGTCCCGAGGGCTCTCTCCGAAGGCGGCCTTGAATGTCCTGCTGAAGTGCGCGGGGTCCGGGAAGCCCCACGCCGCGGCGATGGACGCCACTGAGCGGTTCAAGAGCACCGGATCGGAGAGCTCCCGCCGGCATCGGGCGAGCCGCTGCTGCCGGATCCACCCGGCCACTGTCACTCCCTGAGACCGGAAGAGGCCGTGAAGGTGCCTGGTTGAAATGTAGTGCGCCGCCGCGATCGTCCCGGGTGCCAGGTCCGGAGAGGCGAGGTGATGGTCGATGTAGCCGTGGATCTCGCGAAGCAGTCGCTCGTGAGGGTCATGGCCCTCGGCTGTCGTCCCGAGCGTGAAAGCCAGCGCCGTGCTCAGGATGTCCAGGCATGAGTGGGCGATGCGCACGCCGAACGGGCCGGCCAGCTGATCCAGCTTGCCCCCCACCTGGGCCAGGACCGCCGCGGCCAGGGACCCGAGCTGCCCCGGGGCTGCGAGGTTGACCGCGGAGAGCTGGCGCACCTGAGCCTCGGGAATGGTGAGGGCGGACTTGGGGAACATGGCGACGATCAGCCGGCTCGGCTCGTCGGAGAGCAGGGAATACGGCCTGGATGTGTCGTACACGGCGAGGTCTCCGGGCCTGAGAAAGACCTGGTTGCGGTCCTGGATGAGAAGGCTGGATCCTTCCAGGATCAGACTGACCTTGAAGAAGCCGCCGCCGCCCTGAGCGATGAGTTCCTGGGTGCGTTCCGCGCGATGTCCGCCGGCCGTCAGTTCGACGAGATGGAAATCCTGGGTCGACGCCGAGCGGAGGCTGCTGTGGAATGCCTCATTCCGATCGCTGTGAACCTCGAGGGGGACGAAGGAGGAGGAGACCATCCGCTGGAACGTGCTGAAGTCGTGGCCGTGGATCAGACTGACTCCGCCGTCGCCGGCACGGAGCGGGTATTCCGGCATGGTGTCCATCCTCTGCTCGGATCCCGCGCGGCGTGATGCGGGTCTCAGTTCAAGGTTGGGACAGATCGTATATGATTTCGGCCGCCGGGGCCAGGCACGCCGCGCGTCATTCGAACCGTTCGGTGGACCCCATGCCGTAGCGGGCGATCTCCGGGTAGCCGCTGGAGTAGTCGATCACGGTGGTGGGCTCGGTGCCGCAGTCGCCGGCGTCGATCACGGCGTCCACTTGGTTGTCCAGCTCCTCCTTGATCTCCCAGCCCTGCACCAGCGGCTCCTCCTGGCCCGGCAGCAGCAAGGTGGAGGACAGCAGGGGCTCGCCGAGCTCGTCCAGGATGGCCCGGGTGACCCGGTGGTCCGGGATGCGCACGCCCACGGTCTTCTTCTTGGGCTGCAGCAGGCGGCGGGGGACCTCCTTGGTGGCGGGCAGGATGAAGGTGTAGCTGCCCGGGGTGACGGCCTTGATGTCGCGGAAGGCGTCGTTGCCGATGTTCACCAGCTGGCCCATCTGGGCGAAGCTGCTGCACACCAGGGTGAAGTTGTGCTTGTCGTCCAGGCGCCTGATCTGCCGGATCCGCTCCAGCGCCTCCTGATTGCCTACCGCCGCGCCCAGGGCGTAACAGGAGTCCGTGGGGTAGGCGACCAGGCCGCCGTCGCGGATGATCTGCACCACCTGCTGGATCAGGCGGGGCTGCGGGTCTACGGGGTGGATGTCGAAGTAGCGGGCCATGCTACCGAGCATACGTCCGTGCAGGTAGCGTGGAGGAGTGCAGGACTTCATGAGCAACCCTTGGCAGTACTGGTGGCTGATCTTCGTGGTCGGCCCGGTTGCCGGAGGGATCGTCCGGCGCTTCGGGCCGATCAGCGAACGCCGCCACCAGCGGCGGATGGAGATCGAGCGCATCCGCGCGGGCCATCCGGAGCACGACGGCGGAACGCGCCACGGTGCGGAGGAGGCGCCTCTTGCGCCGGCGAAGGAGAGCGGCCCGGACCTGGAGCGGGTGCTCGCCGAGCACGACGCCGTCAACACCCGCTGGCTGGACTACGAGCTGGATGTCGCCAAGATGATCGACTTCCCCGGCATGAGCGATGTGCGGGAACCGCTCACCGTGGAGTACCTGAAGGCCAAGAGGCGGGCCGACTCGCTGCGTCCGGTGGCGGGGGAGAACCTCGAGGGTGAGGATTTTCACAGCTACCGGGACGCGGTGCTCGCCTATGGCCACGCATTCGACGTCGCCGAGAGAAACGCCCATCGGCTCAAGGACACGGCGTTCACCCCGGAGGAGCGGCAGCGCCTGGCCACCGCCCGGCGGCTGCTCAGCATCGCGATGGACCCGGGAGCCACCTCCCCGGAACGGCAGGCCGCCTACCGGCGCGTGAGGAAGGAACTGGACGGGCTGATCGCGGTGCCGCAGACCGCATTCGCCTCCCTGGAGCGGCAGATCGCGGCAGCGCTGGATGGGCATCCGGCAGTACCCTCAGACGAGCGCCGGGACTGACACCCGGGCAGTTCGCGGGGATTTCCCGCAGTCGTCATCTGCCCTTAACATTGACTCCGTGGGTGTGCTCTGCGCCCGCCTCTCTCACCTCACACAGATTGGGCCCGGGTGGACGTCACCTTCATGGCAGCGCTGGTCATCATCCTGGCGCTGTTCTTCGATTTCACAAATGGCTTCCATGACACGGCCAATGCGATGGCGACGCCCATCGCGACGGGGGCCATCAAGCCCAAGGTGGCTGTCACCATCGCGGCAGTCCTGAACCTGGCGGGAGCCTTCCTCTCCACGGAGGTGGCCAAGACCATCTCCGGCGGCATCATCCGGGAGGGCCAGGACGGCATTCACATCACACCGGAGATCATCTTCGCCGGCCTGATGGGCGCGATCCTCTGGAACATGTTCACCTGGCTCAAGGGCCTGCCCTCCAGCTCGTCGCACGCCCTGTTCGGCGGCCTGATCGGCGCCGCTGTCGTGGGCATCGGCGTCCACTCGGTGAACTTCGAGAACGTGATGCTCAAGGTGATCCTGCCGGCGCTCTTCGCGCCGCTCATCGCCGGTGCGGCCGCCTACATCTGCACCCGCCTGGCCTACGCCCTGACGTCCCGGCATGACCCGGAGACCGGGGACAAGCTGACCCAGAAGCGCGGGGGATTCCGCACCGGCCAGATTTTCACCTCCAGCCTCGTCGCCCTCGCCCATGGCACCAGCGACGCGCAGAAGACCATGGGCGTCATCACCCTCATGCTCATCGCCGTCGGCAGTCAGCCGGTGGGCTCCGGTCCCCAGCTCTGGGTGATCACGGCCTGTGCCCTCGCCATCGCCATCGGCACCTACACCGGCGGCTGGCGGATCATCCGCACCATGGGCTCCGGCCTGACCGATGTGAAGCCCGCGCAGGGTTTCGCGGCCGAGGCGAGCACCGCGGCCGCCATCCTCTCCTCGGCTCACCTGGGCTTCGCCCTCTCCACCACTCACGTGGCCTCCGGTTCCGTGATCGGTTCCGGCCTCGGCCGTAAGGGCACCACGGTGCGCTGGGGCACCGCGGGCCGCGTCGTCACCGGCTGGCTCTTCACACTGCCGGCCGCCGCCATCGTCGGGGCTCTCGCCGCGCTGCTGGTCGACTCCGGCCCTGTCGGCACCGCGATCGCCATCGCCGGTGGAATCGGCGCCATCGTCTTCATGTTCCTGCGGTCGAAGAAGACCGAAGTGGACCACCAGAATGCGGTGGAGGTCGAGGAAGCGGGCACGGCCGTCCGGTTCCAGAAGAAGAAGACCGTCAAGGCCGGAAGCGCCGGAAGCAAGGGTGAACAGGCATGAAGTGGCTGGAACTGTTCCAGGTCGCCGGGGCGACCTTCATCTCCTCCATCGTCCTGGTGGTGCTGTACTCCTTGGGCGTCCGTCTCACGGCCATCGCCGCCGATGCCGAGCAGAAGTCCCCGGCCCGCATGCGTTCGCTGGCCTACGTCTGCTTCGGGGCCTGCGGTGCGGTGGTCCTGTTCGGCATCTACCTGATCGTGCCGTACTTCTCCAAGTAGCCGGCAGCCCGGTCTCCCGGGGAGTCCGGGCTATGGTGGGGTATGGGGAAATTCCAGTACTTCACCGCAGTGTCCCTGGACGGCTTCATCGCCACGGAGGACGATTCTCTCGCCTGGCTCTTCCACGAGGGTCAGGACGGCACACCCGGGCGGTATGAGGACTTCTACGCCGGCATCGGCTGCCTGGTCATGGGCGGGACCACCTACGAATGGCTGCTGGAGCACTTCGACGGCCCGTGGCCGTACGTCGGCACTCCCGTGTGGATCTTCACACACCATGAGCTCCCGGTGTTCCCTGGTGCGGATGTGACCCTGGTCCGCGGTGACGTTCAGGAATTCGTCCCGGATTTCCTGCGCGACGCCGGGGCGAAGAACGTGTGGGTGATGGGTGGCGGCGACCTGGCCGCCCAGTTCGCCGCCGCCGGGCACCTTGATGAGCTGATCCTCTCCGTCTTGCCCGTCACGCTCGGCACGGGCAAGCGCATCCTGCCGCTCACGGACGGGGAACGCCGCTGGGAGCTGGCGGAATGCGGGGCCGTGGGCTCCGTCGTCGAGCTCCGCTACACCGCCGCAGCGCCTGCCTGAGTCCGCCCGCGGCGGATGAAAATGTCTCAGCCGCCCACTACGCTGGCAGGGTGAGCGAAACAGGCAACGCGGCAGCGGATGGCGCGACGACGATCAACGGCACCAGCGACGGAAGCCAGGACGGAGCGGGCCGCGGCCGGCTCCTGGTCCTGGACGGTCACTCCATGGCGTTCCGGGCGTTCTACGCCCTTCCAGCGGAGAACTTCGCCACCTCCACCGGGCAGCACACCAACGCGGTGCACGGCTTCACTTCCATGCTGATCAACCTGATCAAAGACCAGAAGCCCACCCACGTGGCCGTCGCGTTCGACGTCTCGGATGACACCACCTTCCGCAAGAAGGAGTACGACGACTACAAGGGAGGCCGCAACGCCACCCCGGAGGAGTTCCACGGCCAGATCGACCTGATCGACCAGGTCATGCAGGCGTGGGGCATCAAGACCCTCCGCATGCCCGGCTTCGAGGCGGACGACATCCTGGCCACTCTTGCCGCGCGCGGTGAGGAAGCCGGCTGGGAGGTCCTGCTGGTCTCCGGTGACCGGGACTCTTTCCAGCTCATCACGGACAACGTCTTCGTGCTGTACCCGAAGAAGGGCGTCTCCGACATCCCGCGCATGGACGCCGAGGCTGTCCGGGAGAAGTACTTCGTGGGCCCGGACCAGTACTCTGATCTCGCCGCGCTGGTGGGTGAGAGCGCGGACAACCTGCCTGGCGTGCCCGGTGTCGGTCCCAAGACGGCGGCCAAGTGGATCAACCTCTACGGCGGTCTGCCCGGCATCCTGGAGAACCTCGACGCGATCAAGGGCAAGGTGGGCGATTCGCTCCGCGCCCATCTGGACGACGTCAAGCGCAACCGGCACCTCAACCAGCTCCTCAAGGATCTGGATCTCGGTGTGGGCCTGGACGAACTCGCCGCGCCGCGCCCGGACCAGGACGCCGTGGAGGAGCTCTTCGACGCCCTCGAGTTCAAGACCCTCCGGACCCGCCTCTTCGCCCTGTATGGGGAGGACACCGCAGCCATCCAGCACGAGGGGATCGAGCTGCCACTGTTCGAGGTGGGAGCCACGGCGGAGTCCCTGAACGCCTTCCTGGCGAACGACGACGCCGCCGCACCGGCCGCTCTGGCCGTCGCCACAGTGCCGGGAGGCATCGGGCAGGAGGCCACCGCCGTCGTCATTCTCCGCGGCGAGGCCGCCCGGTACCTGGAACTCACTGAGCTGGACGCGGACACCGAGAAGGTGCTGGCTGGCTGGCTGACCGACGCCGGGCGGACCAAGGTCATCCACGAGTACAAGGAGGCGTTCAAAGCCCTCCACGCCCGCGGTCTGCTCCTGGAGGGCGTGGTGGACGACACCTCCATCTCCGGCTACCTCATCCAGCCGGACCGCAGGAACTACGAACTCGCGGAGCTGATCCAGCACCACCTCAAGATCACCCTGGAGGCGGCCCCTGCCGCTCCGGTGGGGCAGCTGGACCTCGGCCTGGACCTGGACGGCAACGCCGCGCAGCTGCGTGCCGAGGCCCTGGTGCGTCATGCCGCGGCGGTCCGTGCGCTGAGCGAGCACCTGGCCCCGATGCTGGCCGAGCGGCAGGCGGACAAACTGCTGAGCACGCTGGAACTCCCGGTGGCGCGGGTCCTGGCTGACATGGAGATCGCCGGCATCGCCGTCTCCCTGGAGAAGATGCAGGAGCAGCTGGACGACCTCGCCAAGCAGGTCGACGCGGCAGAGAAGGCAGCCTACGCGGCGATCGGCCACGAGGTGAACCTGGGTTCCCCGAAGCAGCTGCAGATCGTCCTCTTCGAGGAGCTGGGCCTGCCCAAGACCAAGAAGATCAAGTCCGGCTACACCACGGACGCCGCCAGTCTGAAGAACCTCCTGGACAAGACAGGCCACGAGTTCCTGGTCCAGCTCATGGCTCACCGCGAGGCCTCCAAGCTCCGTCAGATGGTGGAGACGCTGTACAAGTCGGTGGGGGAGGACGGCCGCATCCACACCACGTACGCCCAGAACGTGGCGGCCACGGGACGCATCTCCAGCAACAACCCGAACCTGCAGAACATCCCGGTGCGCAGCGAGGAGGGCCGCCGGGTCCGCGATCTGTTCGTGGTCTCGGACGGCTTCGACTGCCTCCTGGCCGCGGACTACTCACAGATCGAGATGCGCATCATGGCCCACCTGTCCGAGGACGCCGGGCTCATCCAGGCGTACCAGGAGGGCGAGGACCTGCACCGCTACGTCGGTTCGCACATCTTCAACGTGGCGCCCCAGGACGTCACCAGCGCCATGCGATCCAAGGTCAAGGCCATGTCGTACGGCCTCGCCTACGGCCTGACGAGCTTCGGGCTGTCCAAGCAGCTGGAGATCTCCGTCGATGAGGCGCGCACCCTCATGAAGGACTACTTCGACCGCTTCGGCGCCGTGCGTGACTACCTGCGCGGCGTCGTCGAGCAGGCCCGTCAGGACGGCTACACGGCCACCATCGAGGGCCGCCGGCGCTACCTGCCGGACCTGACCAGCACGGACCGGCACCTGCGGGAGATCGCCGAGCGCGTGGCTCTCAACTCACCCATCCAGGGTTCCGCCGCGGACATCATCAAGCGAGCCATGCTCGGCGTCGCGAAGTCCCTCGCGGACGAAGGCCTGAAGTCCCGGCTGCTGCTGCAGGTCCACGACGAACTCGTCCTGGAGGTCGCGCCCGGGGAGCGTGAACAGGTGGAACGGCTGGTGACCCGGGAGATGGGCCACGCCGCGGAGCTGTCCGTCCCGCTCGATGTGCAGCTCGGCGAGGGCAAGAGCTGGCACGACGCCGGCCACTGAGGGGTTGCCCATCGATTGCTGAGAAAACGTTCGAATAGAGGACGTAACGAGCGTTTTCTCAGCAGTCGATCAACGTGTGGGTTCCCTCTCGCCCACGTAGAATCCTGGCGTGCCCTTCCTTTCCCGCCTGTGCCGCTGGGCGTCCGAACGCCCCCATGAGCCCGCCGTCGCCGTCGGACGGGACTCCTTGGACTGGGAGGAGCTCCTCGAACGCAGCGGAGCACTGCTGCGTGGCGTGCCCGACGGCGGGTACAGTGTGCTCCGCCAGGGCAACTCCCTGGATTTCATCACCCGCTGGGTGGCCGGTGTGGCCGGCGAACGGCGCTGCGCCGTGCTGGACACGGGGCTCCCCGAGGCACAGTACGCTCAGGTGCTGGCCGAACTCGAGCGCCATTGGGGGCGGCCGGCGCCGCTGAGCTCCGGCGGCGCCGACGCGTCCGGAAGCCTGCGGGAGACCGTCGTCGAGCACCGCGACGCCGGTCAGCCGGCCGTCCTGGACGACGGCGCCCCGGACAGCCTCTTTCTCCTGGCACTGACCTCCGGCACCTCAAGCCTTCCCAAAGCGATCGTGCGCACCCGGCGGTCCTGGGAGGCCTCTTTCGAGGCGTCCACGGCGTTCTTCGGCCTCGGCCCGGAGGACGTGACGCTCGCGCCCGGGCCGCTGACCTCCGGCCTGGGCCTCTACGCCCTCTCCGAATGCCTGCATGCCGGATCGGCCTTCCGGACGCTGACCTCCTTCGACGTCGGAGACGTCCACGATGCCATCGAGCACGACGGCGTCACGCGCCTCGTGCTGGTCCCTGCCATGCTGCGGCTGCTCGCCGAGCGGGGGATCGCCGCCGGTGCCGACCCCGGGGGACTGCGCAGCGTGGTGGTCGCCGGTGCCAAGCTCGATGCCCGGACGCTCGAGGCGACGCGCCGCTGGGCGCCGGCTGCCGTGGTCTACGAGTACTACGGCGCCCAGGAACTGAGTTTCGTCAGCGGAACGCGCCATCTGCCCGGTGTTCCGGCCGCCGACGAAGCGGAATTCACCAGTGTGGGCGTGCCGTTCCCCGGCGTCGAGCTGGCCATCCTGGACGCGGAGGGCCGGGCACTGCCCGACGGGGAGACCGGATCCATCGCGGTCCGCAGCGCGATGGTCAGCCAGGGCTACCTCTGGGGCGACGACGGCCATGCCTTCACCCGCCGCGGCGACTGGTGCACCGTGCACGACCAGGGCCGAGTGGTGGACGGGAACCTGCACTTCCTGGGCCGTGCCTCGGACATGGTGAACGCCGCGGGACTCAACGTGTACCCGCAGGAGATCGAGCGCGCCCTGGCCAGTCTGCCGGGGGTCGAGTCCGCGTTCGTCACCGGGCTCGACGACGGCCTGCGCGGCCAGCGCCTCGTGGCCGCCGTCCGGATGGGGCACGGTGGCGTCGGCGCGGGTCAGCTGCGGATGGCGCTGGCGGATCTGCTGGACTCCCGGAAGCTGCCGCAGGAGTACTACGAGCTGCGGGAACTCCCGCTCACCGGCCGGGGCAAGCCGAGCCGTGCCTTGCTCCGCGAATGGATCACGGCCGGCGACCCGCGGACGCCGAGGCTCCGGCCGTGAGTCTCCTTTCGGCGAATCCGGTGGATGACCGGACTCCGGTCATCGTCGCGGCACTCCGTACGCCACTGTGCCGCACGGGTGGTGCGCTGGCCGGTCTCACGGCGGACGAACTGCTGGCCCCCGTGCTGTCCGGCCTTCTGGAGTCCTCCCGTCTGGACGGTTCTGCCGTGGACGAGGTCCTGGCCGGGAACGCCGTGGCCGCGGGCGGCAATGTGGCGCGTCAGGCGGCGCTGGCCGCAGGACTTCCGGCGTCCGTCGCCGCGCTCACCCTGGACCGCCAGTGCACTTCCGGGCTCGACGCCGTCATCCACGCCGCACGGCTCATCCAGGCGGGTGCCGGCGACGTGTACCTGGCTGGCGGGACGGAGAGCATCAGCACCGCACCGCAGCGCGCCGAACGGCTGCCGGACGGGAGCACACGTCCCTATTCGAGGGCGCGCTTCACCCCACGCGGCGCGGCCGACCCGGAGATGGGTGCGGCGGCCGAAAACGTCGCCGCGCACTGTGGCATCACCCGGGAGGCGCAGGACGCCTTCGCGGCACGCAGCCACGAGCGCGCCGTCCAGGCCGTGGAGTCCGGAACGTTCAGCGCGGAGACGATCCCCATGCCGGGCGCCCCAAGGGCCCACGACGACGGCCCGCGCGCCACCCTGGACACCCGCCTTCTCTCGCGCTTCCGGCCGGTCTTCCGCGACGGCGGGACGGTCACGGCGGGCAACTCGTGCCAGGACGTCGACGGCGCCGCCGCGGTCCTGCTGACCACGCGGGCCCGAGCGCGCGCACTGGGTTTCACCTCGGGCCTGCTCTTCGAGCAGGCGGCGAGTGCCGGCGTCGAGCCTGAACTTCTTGGCCTGGGCGCGGTGGCGGCCGCCCGCAAGCTGCCCGATGAGGTCCTGAGCCGTCCCGGATTGGTGGAGTTCAATGAGGCGTTCGCCGCGCAGACACTGGCGTGCCTCGAAGGCCTCGGAATCGACCCGGCCACGGCGAACCGCGACGGCGGGGCCCTCGCCCTCGGGCACGCCTACGGTGCGTCCGGCGCGGTCCTGGTGGTCCGGCTGTTCCACCAGGCCCGGCGCTTGGGCGTGGACGGGCACAGCGCCCTGGCGCTCATCAGCGGGGCCGGCGGCCAGGGCGTGGCGGCCTCGTTCCGCTGGTCCGCGTCTCTCTGAACCACCGCGAGACGCCAGAAGATCACAGTCCCACGCTCCAGGACTGTGATCTTCTGGCGTCTCGATGCCGTGCTCAGATCTTCGTGGAAGCGTCCTTGAGGACGGACCGCAGGATGCCGCCGATCTCGGCGAACTCCGCCGGGCCGATGGTCAGCGGCGGGGCGAGCTGGATGACGGGGTCCCCACGGTCGTCGGCGCGGCAGTACAGTCCGGCGTCCCAGAGCGCGGGGGAGAGGAAGTCCCGCAGCAGGCGATCGGACTCGGCGGCGTCGAAGGTCTCCCGGGTGGCCTTGTCCTTCACCAGTTCGATGCCGAAGAAGTAGCCCTCGCCGCGGACGTCGCCCACGATGTCCAGGTCCAGCAGCTTCTCCAGCTCGGCGCGGAACAGGGGTGAGTTCTCCCGGACGCGGCCGTTGAGATCCTCCTCCTCGAAGATGTCCAGGTTCTCCAGGGCGGCGGCCGCAGCTGCAGGATGCGCCGCGAAGGTGTAGCCGTGATAGAACGTGTTCTCCGGCGAGTTGAAGGGCTCGTAGACCTTTTCACTGACCACGGTGGCGCCGAGCGGGACGTATCCGGAGGTGATGCCCTTGGCGCAGGTGATGATGTCCGGGACGTAGCCCAGGGCGTTGCAGGCGAAGAAGTCGCCCACGCGGCCGAAGGCGCAGATGACCTCGTCGCTGACCAGCAGGACGTCGTGGCGGTCGCAGATCTCGCGGACCCGCTGGAAGTAGCCCGGGGGCGGCGGGAAGCAACCGCCGGAGTTCTGTACGGGCTCCAGGAACACGGCGGCCACCGTGTCCGCGCCCTCGAAGAGGATGGCCTCTTCGATCCGGTCCGCGGCCCAGCGGCCGAAGGCCTCGAGGTCATCGGTGGGGGCGCCGGCCTCGGCGGCGCGGTAGAAGTTGGTGTTGGGCACGCGGTGCCCGCCCGGGGTCAGGGGTTCGTAGAACTGCTTCATGGCCGGGATACCCGTGATGGCCAGGGCGCCTTGCGGTGTACCGTGGTAAGCCACCGCACGGGAGATGACCTTGTGCTTCATCGGCTTGCCGCGCAGCTTCCAGTAATGCTTGGCCAGCTTGAAGGCGGTCTCCACGGCTTCGCCGCCGCCCGTGGAGAAGAAGACGCGGTTGAGGTCGGCGGGTGCGTAGGAAGCCAGCCGTTCGGCGAGCTCGACGGCGGCCGGGTGGGCGTAGGACCAGATCGGCATGAAGTCGAGCTGCTTCATCTGGCGCGCCGCGGCGTCGACGATCCGCTGCCGGCCGTGGCCGGCGTTGACCACGAAGAGCCCGGCCAGGCCGTCGATGTAGCGCTTCCCCGCGGCGTCGTACAGGTGGTGGCCTTCGCCGCGGGTGATCACCGGGATGCCGTCGTTCAGCACCTTCCGGGAGGTGAAGTGCGGCCAGAGGTGCTTCGCGGCCTTGGCCTGCAGGGCGGCGGTGTCGTGCGGGCCCTCAGGACTGAACGGTGTTCTCATCGTGTTCCCCATCCGTATTTCTGTTTCTGCAGTTCGAGATAGACGAACGTCTCCGTGGACGCCACTCCTTCGATCGTCCGGATCCGGCTGTTCAGCAGCTCGATCAGATCCGCGTCGTCCTCGCAGACCAGCTCCGCCAGGATGTCGAAGGATCCGGCGCTCAGGACCAGGTAGGACACCGCAGGGAGCTGCGCGATGGCGTCCGCCACCAGCCGGGTGTCCCCGGTGGTCTTGACGCCGATCATCGCGACCCGGTGGAAGCCCAGGCGCATCGGATCCGTGACGGCCACGATCTGCATGATCTGCGCGTCCAGGAGTTTCTGGACGCGCTGGCGGGCCGCGGCCTCGCTGAGGCCCACGGCCTTGCCGAGTTCGGCGTAGGAGCGGCGCCCGTCCTGCTGGAGCAGCTCGACGAGTTTCTTGGAGGTGTCGTCGAGCTGGAGCGGAGGATTTCCGGGAGACATGTCCCGATTCTGCCCCCACTCGGAGGATTAAGCAACGGTTTCAGTGGAGAAAAGTAAAAGCAGCTACGGATTCAGTTGAATGCCGGGTCGTCAGCTTCGGGTTCCGTAGCGTCCCCGAGGCCCCTGGCAGTCAGGGCGTCGCCGGTCCTCTGGGCGTAGGCCACCGAGGCGATCAGGACCGGCAGGACGCGGGCGCGCGGGCTGCGCTCCAGGCCCCGGGCACGTGCGGCCTCCCGGACCGAGGAGAAGGTGCCCAGCAGATACGGGATGCTGCGGAGCGTGATGGCGATCAGCAGGGCGAGCCGTTCCGGGTCCAGGCCGAAGCGCCGCAGCGGTGAGGCCAGGCGGACCACGCCGTCCAGGAGCGTCTGGACGGGCGTGGTCAGGGTGAGGATCGCGGCCGCCACGAGGCAGCTGGTGATGTTGGCGGCGATGCTGATGCCCCGGCCGGGGCCCAGCTGCCAGCTCTGGAAGACCAGGACCACCAGTAGCAGGGGCGCCGGGGCTGCGAACAGCCGCCAGGTGCGCCGCCAGCCAGGAGCGATCGAGGCGAACAGTGCCACGACGAGCCCCAGGACCGCCAGGGAGGCCGCCCAGGAACTCAGCCAGAACGTGCCGAGTCCCAGGACTGCCAGAAAGCCGGCTTTCAGCCCGAGGGGCGTGCGGTGCAGCCAGGAGTGCCCGGGCAGATACTCACCCAGCGGCGTCCCACGGCCGTTCACGGGGTCCCCGACAGGCTGAGCTCGCGGTAGAACGCGACGGCGGAGGCGGGGTCGCCGTCGAACACGATCTCGGCGCGGTCCACCACCAGGACGCGGTCCATGTCCAGGGCGAGCTCCAGGTCGTGGGTGGCGAGCACCTGCTGTTGCGGCAGCTCCGCCAGGGTGCGTCGCAGCAGTTCGCGGTTGCGCAGGTCCAGCAGGGTGGACGGCTCGTCCAAGGCGAGAACCCGTGGCTCCACCGCCAGCACGCTCGCCAGCGCCATGAGCTGCCGCTCGCCGCCGGAGAGTTCGTAGACGCTCTGATCGGCCAGAGTCGCGAGGCCGAAACGCTCCAGGATCTCCTGGGCCCGGGCGGCGCGGTCCTTCCGGGGCACCGAGCGGCGGAGGGACAGCTCAAGGTCTTCGCGGCCCGTCGGCATCACGAGCTGGCTGAGCGGATCGGTGAAGACGAACCCCACCAGGGCGCGGACGGCGCGTCCGTCGCGCCGGGTGTCCAGGCCGTGCACGGTCACGGAGCCCGAGTCCGGCAGCTGGAGCCCGTTCAGCAGGCGCAGCAGGGTCGACTTCCCGGAGCCGTTGGCACCCAGCACCCCGATCCGCCGCTCGGTCAGCCGCAGCCCGTCCACCGTCAGGATGGTGCGGGAGGGGCGTCTGTCCTCGCCCGCCGCCCGGACGACGACGTCGCGCAGCAGCACGGCGTCGTCGTCCGGATCCGCGGGGCGCGCGAATGACCGTGCGTCAGGCATCCGCGCCGGTCTCCGGCTGAGCGCGGCGTGCGACACGGCGCAGCAGGATGTCCGGGAAGGCCCGGTGCAGCGCGGTGGCCAGAACGGCGGCCAGCACGTCCTTGAGAATGTCGCCCGGGTAGAACGGGAGATCCGCGATGAAACCCTGGGCCAGGGTCACCTTGGCGTTCAGCATGATGCCCACCGGGCCGAGAGTGTGGGTCAGCACCAGGCTGCTGACTAGGGCGGCGAGGAAGAACCAGAGCGTGCGGGGCTTGAGCCCGCGCCTGAGGACGTGCGAGGCGAAGAAGCCGGTCAGGCCGGCGACCAGCGGGAATGCCACGATGTAGCCGGCGGACGGCCCTGCCATGACGCCCAGACCGGCGCGGCCCTGCGAGAAGATCGGCAGGCCCGCCAGGCCGAGCACCACGTACAGCAGGACCGCGGCGAAGGCCCGGCGTCCTCCCAGCACCAGGCCGGTGAGGGCGATGACCAGGGTCTGGATGGTGATCGGGACGCCCACACCGCCGATGCTGATGCCCGGGACGAAGGCCGAGGCAGCCACGAGCGCGGCGAAGACGGCCACCAGAGCGGTGTCACGCGGGGTCCAGGCACTCCGGCCGGCTCCGGCCGTGGGGGTGTCGGCGGTCATGGTCTCCTCTTTCGGCGATGTCATGGGCACCACCCTAGAAGCGCCGGAGGGGGCCGTTTTTGTGGGGTCCCTACAAAGACGTACGGCGAAGCCCTGGAGCTTTCCGCAAGGGTGTCGGGTCGCGGTCGGCCACCCGCCGCCGCCTGGCGCGGGCGGAACCGGTAGAATCGATACGGCCCCGTGTTCCCTCCAGGCCCAACGGCTGGGGGAACCCTCGCAGTACGTGACGCACCGCCTCCGGGCGACCGCCGTCGTCGTCCGTGGAAACAGGGCCCCGACACCACCCCAGCGGAAGGCACTCCTGTGATCAGCGTCCAAGACCTCGAACTGCGCGCCGGCGCGCGCCTGCTCATGGACCAGGTGACGTTCCGCATCGACAAAGGGGACAAGATCGGGCTGGTCGGCCGCAACGGCGCCGGCAAGACCACGCTGACCCGCGTCCTGGCCGGCGAGGGGCTCCCTGCCTCCGGCACCGTCACCCGTTCCGGCGAGATCGGCTACCTCCCGCAGGATCCCCGCACCCCGGACATGGAGCAGCTGGCCCGGGACCGGATCCTCGCGGCCCGAGGCCTGGACGTCATCATGCGCAAGCTGAAGAAGGCGCAGACGGAGATGGCCAGCGAGGACGAGGCCATCCACCGGAAGGCCATGAACCGCTACGACCGGCTCGAGGCCGAATTCCTCGCCGCCGGCGGCTACGCGGCCGAGTCCGAGGCGGCCACGATCTCGGCGAACCTCGCCCTGCCCGAGCGCATCCTGAACCAGCCGCTCAAGACCCTCTCCGGCGGTCAGCGCCGCCGTGTGGAACTGGCCCGCATCCTGTTCTCCGGCGCGGACACCATGCTCCTGGATGAGCCGACCAACCACCTCGACGCCGATTCCATCACCTGGCTCCGCGACTTCCTCAAGGGCCACCAGGGCGGGCTGATCGTGATCAGCCACGACGTGGAGCTGCTCGAGGCCACGGTCAACAAGGTGTACCACCTGGACGCCAACCGGGCCACGATCGACTACTACAACATCGGCTGGAAGCGGTATCTCGCCCAGCGCGAGACGGACGAGCGTGCACGACGCCGCGAACGCGCCAACGCGGAGAAGAAGGCCGCCGTCCTGCTCGACCAGGCCAACAAGATGCGTGCCAAGGCCACCAAGGCCACCGCGGCGCAGAACATGATCAAGCGCGCCGAGCGCATGCTGGGCGGCCTGGAGGACGTGCGGGCCGCGGACCGCGTGGCCGCGCTCCGCTTCCCGGAGCCCGCGCCCTGCGGCAAGACCCCGCTCACGGCGGAGGGGCTCAGCAAGTCGTACGGTTCGCTGGAGATCTTCACGGACGTGGACCTGGCCATCGACCGTGGCTCCCGCGTGGTGGTCCTGGGCCTCAACGGCGCCGGCAAGACCACGCTCCTGCGCATGCTCGCGGGCGTGGACAAGCCGGACACCGGCGAGGTCGTGGCCGGCCACGGGCTCAAGATCGGCTACTACGCCCAGGAGCACGAGACCCTGGACCACGACCGCTCGGTCCTGGAGAACATGCGCTCCTCCGCTCCCGCCCACATGACGGACACCGAGGTGCGCAGCATCCTGGGTTCGTTCCTCTTCCAGGGCGATGACGTGGACAAGCCGGCCGGCGTCCTCTCCGGTGGTGAGAAGACCCGTCTGGCACTGGCCACCATCGTGGCGTCCAGCGCCAACGTCCTGCTCCTGGACGAGCCCACCAACAACCTGGACCCGGCCAGCCGCGCTGAGATCCTGGGCGCCCTGGCGAACTACAAGGGCGCCGTCGTCCTGGTCTCGCACGACGAGGGCGCCGTGGAGGCGCTGAACCCGGAGCGCGTGGTGCTGCTGCCGGACGGCGTCGAGGACATCTGGAACGCCGACTACCTGGATCTCATCACCCTCGCCTGAGTGGGCGTGGCTGCGGCTAGGCCCCCGGGACCGTGTGGTCCCGGGGGCCTTGCCGTCACCGGGGTGGGTCAGTGACGGTGCCGGCTCACTGAAAACCCTGGCTCACTGAAAACCCTGCGCGTCCAGGAGGGCGTCCTCTTCATCTTCGGCGTTGCGGCGGCCGGAAGCGCGGCGCAGGGCCTGCTTGCGATCGGCCTTCTTGCGGTTCTGCCGCCAGTACTTCGCGGCCGTGTGCGACGCCGGGGCCTCACCGGAGGCCTCAGACGCGACCGCGGTGAGGTTCCCGCCGTCGCACGCCTCGCCGTCGGCGGCCAGTTGCGCGAGTTCAGCGTCCTCGGCGTCCAGCGCGTCATTGCGCGCCTGCTGGCGTGCCGCGTAGCCGAAGCCGATCAGCATGAGCACGCCGAACGCGAACCACTGGAGCGTGTAGGAGAGGTGGGTGCCGTTGTCCACGGCCGGCATGGGCAGCGGCGCCGGGGCGATGGCCGGGGCCGGGGACTCACTCACCATGAGGCCGTAGGCGCCCTGCAGAACCGGGTAGCTCAGCTGCTGGGCGTACTGTGGAAGGTTGATGGAGGCGATCTGCCCGCTCGGGGCGCCTCGGTTCAGCGTGGGCTCGGACGGCCGGATGCGGACCACCACGGTCGCCTCACCGGCGGGCGCTGCCGGAATGCTGTCCGGTCGGCCGTTCTCCTTGTTGCCGATCGGGAGCCAGCCGCGGTCCACGATGACCGTCTCGCCGCAGTCCAGGCGGAAGGGGACCACCAGCTCGTACCCCGGCTGGCTGTTCATGGGCCGGTTGCGGACCACACGTTCGTCCTGGGCCAGGTAGTGCCCGGTGAGGCGGACCTGGCTCCACTCCTTGTCCTGGTCCATCTGCTGGAACAGCGGCCTGGCCTGGTCAAACGCCACCGGCGTGGAGTTGTAGTTGTCCGAAATGCGTTTGACCACCGCGTCGGTCTCCTCCATGCGGCCCATCTGCCAGCGGCCCAGGAAGACGCACGCGATCGCGAAGATGACGGCGAGCCCCAGATAGGTGAGCCAGCGGCGGGAGAAGAGGAAACGGTACATCCGGCGTCAGCCTTCCGGGTCGCTGGGGGAGGGGGTGGCGTCCGCGGGGACGGTGAAGGGCACGGTGTCCTTCCAGAACGCACGCTGCTGGAGGTAGTCCTGGAGCCAGCCACGGTGCTCATCGCACGCCAGCCAGATCTTGCGGCGCTCCGGTGGGTGGATGCGAGGGTTGTTCCAGAGGATCGACCAGGTGGCGCCGGCGCGGCAGCCCTTGCGGGAGCAGATCGCCTCCGGGGCGGCCTGCGGTGCGGCCCCGCCCCGGGCGAGGGCGTCGAAGAAACTCATGCGGTGTCCCCGCCGTCGCGGCGGTCCCGCTCACTGAGGATCTCGCCCTGGATCACGCCGTCGTCTGAATCGTCGACGCCGGTGCCCTCGCCGTCGTCGGACGCCTCACCGGCCTCCGCGGGCAGTTCCCCCTGGAGTGGGACACCGATCAGGTTTTCGCTGGGCGCCTCCGCCATGTCGCCTCCGTTGGCGATCACCACGGCGATCCAGGGGAGGAATACCGCGCCGGCCACGGCGATGAGCTTGAACCAGCCGTCCAGGACGAACAGCAGACCCAGGCAGGCCATACGGATGCCCATCGCGGTGGCGTACTTGATCATCCTGCTGCGGATCTCATCAGAGTGCGGTGCCCCCGCGTCGGTGATGCTCACAACCTCGGCGTCACGGCCCGGCTTGTTCTGCCGACCGGCGCCCTTCGGCTTCGTCACGGTTTCCACTCACGCTCCCTGCACTTCACCTTCATTGTCTCACCGTGCGGCATCAGCCCAAAAACGAGCGGACCGATATGATTCCTCGTGTTCACGTCAGCATTGAGGAAGCGAGATCGCGCATGAGCGAGCAGAGCGCCACGGGCCGCAGTGTCCTGGTCACAGGGGGAAACAGGGGCATCGGTCTGGCGATCGCCAAGGAGTTCCTGGCCAACGGGGACAAGGTCGCCGTGACCTACCGCAGCGTCACCGAGCTGCCGGAGGGCATCCTGGGCGTCCAAGCGGACGTGACCGATGAGGCCTCCCTCGATGCGGCGTTCAAGCAGGTCGAAGAGGCCCACGGCCCCGTCGAGGTGCTGGTGGCCAATGCCGGCGTGACCAAGGACACTCTCCTGCTGCGCATGAGCGAAGACGACTTCACCTCGGTGATCGACACCAACCTCACGGGCTCCTTCCGCGTGCTCAAGCGCGCCATCAAGGGCATGATCCGCCTCCGCAAGGGCCGCGTGGTCTTCATCTCCTCCGTGGTGGGCCTCTACGGCTCCCCGGGCCAGATCAACTACTCCGCCTCCAAGTCCGGCCTGGTCGGCATGGCCCGTTCCCTGACCCGTGAGCTCGGCTCCCGCGGCATCACCGCCAATGTGGTGGCCCCCGGCTTCATCAACACGGATATGACGGCCGAACTGCCGGAGGACACCCAGAAGGGTTACCTGGCCTCCATCCCGGCCGGCCGATTCGCCGATCCCGAAGAGGTCGCCCGCGTGGTCCGCTGGATCGCCGGCGACGAGGCCGCGTACATCTCCGGCGCCGTCATCCCCGTGGATGGCGGACTGGGCATGGGCCACTGATCTTCCACACTTTTCACGATTCCAAGGAGCAGCACATGGGAATTCTCGACAACAAGTCCGCAATCGTCACGGGTTCCTCCCGCGGCATCGGCGCCGTGGTGGCCGCGACACTGGCAGCCGAGGGCGCCGGCGTGGTGGTCAACTACCGCCAGAAGGCGCCCCGCGCCAACAAGGTGGTGCAGCAGATCACCGAGGCCGGTGGCCGCGCCGTCGCCGTCGCAGGTGACCTGACCGCAGAGGGCGGCGCCGAGGCGCTCGTCGCCGCCGCGCAGGAGAACTTCGGCGGCCTGGACATCCTGGTCCTGAACGCCTCCGGCGGCATGGAGTCCGGCCTGGGCGAGGACTACGCGCTGCGCCTGAACCGCGACGCGCAGGTCAACATGCTCAAGACCGCCACCGCCGTCATGCCGGCCGGTTCGCGGGTGGTGTTCGTCACCAGCCACCAGGCCCACTTCATCGACACGGTCCCCACCATGCCGGAGTACGAGCCGGTGGCCCGCAGCAAGCGAGCCGGTGAGACCGCGCTGCGCGAGTTCATCCCGGAGCTGGAGGCCAAGGGCATCAGCTTCGTGGTCATCTCCGGTGACATGATCGAGGGCACTGTCACGGCCACCCTGCTGGACCGCGCCCGCCCGGGCGCCATCGAGGAGCGCCGTGCCGAGGCCGGCAAGCTCTTCACGGTGGAGGAGTTCGGCGCCGAGGTGGCCCGCATGGTCTCCGCCGACGTCTCCACGGGCCACACCGAGTACGCCGGCGGCGCGGGCCACTTCCAGAAATAGCCTGCCGCAACAGCTGAGGGCCGCCTTCCCGTCCGGGAAGGCGGCCCTCAGCTGTTGAAAGGAACGGTTCAGCGCAGGGCGCGTATCAGCGCAACGGCACCCCGGCCAGGACGGCGACGGCGTCCAGGTTCGGCAGGTTGATCGCGGCGTCGGCCACGGCCTGCACGGCCGGCTTGGCGTTGAACGCGACGCCGAGCGCGGCGGTCGCGAGCATGTCCAGGTCGTTGGCGCCGTCGCCGACGGCGAAGCAGGCGTCCAGCGGCACCTCGGCGGCCTGCGCCCACTCGCGCAGCTTGCTCGCCTTCATGGCGCGATCCACCACGTCGCCGGCCACCCGGCCGGTCAGGACGCCGTCCTGAACCTCCAGTTCGTTGGCCAGCCAGTAGTCCAGGCCGAGGTCCTCGGCCAGCGGCTTGAGCACCTGGTTGAAGCCGCCGGAGACGACGGCCACGCGGTGCCCTGCGGAGTGGAAGGACTCCACGAGCCGCTGGGCGCCGACGCTCAGCTTCACGGTCCGTCGCACTTCGTCCAGGACGGTGGCCGGGAGGCCGGCCAGCTGGGCGACGCGCTGGTGCAGGCTCTGGGCGAAGTCGAGCTCGCCGCGCATGGCGGCCTCTGTTACGGCGGCCACCTCGGCCTCCTTGCCGGCGTGGGCGGCGATGAGCTCGATGACCTCCTGCTGGATGAGGGTGGAGTCCACGTCCATGATGAGGAACTTGCGATCCGCCTCCCGGAGCCCGGAGGGCACGACGGCGACGTCCACGCCCAGCGCGGCCTTGGCCAGTGCCTCGCGGACGGTGACGAGCCACTGCTCCGGCACCACGGAAGCGGCGTTCTCCTCGGCCGGCGCGACGACGGCCAGCTCGGAGGCCTCGAAACCCTCCACGGGGACGGCCCGCCACGGCCCCTCCACGGCACCGAACCTGCCGATCACGGATGCGGCCGCTTCGAGGGCGGCGTCGTTCAGTTCCGGGGCATAGGCAAGGGCGGTGAAGTGTGACTGCATTGTGCCATCGTAGCCAGCGTTGCGGTTATCCACGGAACCTGAGTTTTCGCTAGGGTTTCATGTTATGAGCGAAGTCCTGCAGTTGAGCCATGTCTCGGTCCGGAGAGGCCAGAAGACACTCCTGAACGACGTTTCCTGGCAGGTCAACGAGGGCGAGCGGTGGGTGGTGCTGGGCCCCAACGGCGCCGGCAAGACCACTCTGCTGCAGCTCGCCGCGGCCCGGCTGCACCCGAGCGACGGCACCGTGGACATCCTGGATGAGCGCATGGGACGCGTGGACGTGTTCGAACTCCGCCCCCGCATCGGCCTGTCCTCGGCCGCTCTGGCCAACCACATCCCGGAGGATGAGACCGTCCTGAACGTCGTGGTCACCGCCGCGTACGGCGTCACCGGGCGCTGGCGTGAAGGCTACGAACGCGCCGATGAGCGCCGTGCTTTCCGTCTTCTGAATGAGTGGGGCATGGGGCCGCTGCTGAACCGTCAGTTCGCCACGCTGAGCGAGGGGGAGCGCAAACGTGCCCAGATCGCCCGCGCACTCATGACGGACCCGGAACTGCTGCTTCTGGACGAGCCGGGCGCCGGCCTGGACCTCGGCGGCCGTGAGGAACTCGTCGCCGAACTGTCCAAGCTCGCAGCCGACCCGTACTCGCCCGTCACCGTCCTGGTGACCCACCACCTCGAGGAGGTGCCGCCGTCGTTCACGCACGCTCTGCTGCTGCGCGCCGGTGGCGTGGTCGCCGCGGGCCCGATCGCCGGGGTGCTGACCGAAGCGAATCTGAGTGAGACGTTCGGCCTGGAGCTCACCGTCACTCAGGACAGCGGCCGCTACACCGCGCGCGCCCGCTCCTAGGACCGCTTCATGGAGTGGCTGCATGGCGTTCTGATCTTCATCGCCGGTCTCTGGGCGGGGACGATCAACGCCGTCGTCGGGTCCGGCACTCTGGTCACCTTCCCGGTGCTGGTGGCGCTGGGGACGGCGCCGGTGACGGCGTCCATCAGTAACGCGACCGGTCTGATCGCCGGCGGGTTCTCCAGCGCGATCGCGTACCGGAAGCAGCTCGACGGCCATTGGCGGACGCTGGGGCGCCTGCTGCCGGCCTCCGTCCTGGGTGGCATCACCGGTGCGTATCTGCTCCTGCACCTGCCGGAGTCGGTCTTCCAGTACGTGGCGCCGGTGCTGATCGTGGCCGCGCTGCTGCTGGTGGTGTTCCAGCCCAAGCTCCAGGCGTGGGTCCGCAACCGGGAGCAGGTGCCCGGCAATGCGCTGAAGGACAAGAGCCACGGCACGCTGCTGGTGGTCCTGGTGTTCCTGGCCGGAGTGTACGGCGGGTACTTCGTGGCCGCTCAGGGCGTGCTGCTGGTGGGCATCCTGGGGGTGTTCATGGCCGGGACCATGCAGCAGGCCAATGCCATGAAGAACTTCCTGGTGCTGGCGGTCAATCTGGTCGCGGCGGCGTCGTATCTGCTCTTCGCCTTCGGACGGATCGACTGGTCCATCGTCCTGATCATCGCCGTGTCCTCGCTGATCGGCGGTGTGGTGGGGGCCAAGGTCGGCCAGAAGCTCAAGCCGGTGGTGCTGCGCTCCGTGATCGTGGTCCTCGGCCTGGTGGCGCTGGCCGTCATGGTGTCCAAGCTGCTGGCATAATCCTCTGACGTGCCTGTCATCCTTCTCGAGACCGCCGCGGATCCCCGGGTCTCCGATTACCTGAAGCTCACCGACGTCCAGCTCCGCCTGAAGACCGAGCCGGAGCGGGGACTCTACATCGCAGAGTCCTCCCGCGTGGTCCGCCGGGCCATCGCCGCAGGGCACCGTCCCCGTTCGTTCTTCCTCACCGCGAAATGGCTGGGGGAGCTGCAGGACCTGCTGGAGCGGTTCCCGGACGTCCCGGCGTACGTGGGGGAGCCCGCCCTCCTGGAGGAGATCACCGGATTCCACCTCCACCGGGGCGCTCTGGCCGCCATGGAGCGCCCGGAGCCGCTGGCGCTGGCCGAAGTGCTCGACGGCGCGCGGCGGCTCGCGGTGCTGGAGGACATCACGGATCACACCAACCTCGGGGCGATGTTCCGCAGTGCCGCGGGCCTGGGCATCGATGCCGTGCTGGTCACCCCGCGCTGCGCGGATCCGCTCTACCGGCGATCCATCCGGGTCAGCATGGGCACCGTGTTCCAGGTGCCGTGGGCGCGGCTGGAGTCCTGGCCGGACGGGATCGCGGAGCTGCAGGCTGCGGGCTTCACGGTGGCGGCGATGGAGCTGACGCACGAGTCGCTGACCATCGACGCGCTGTCGGCGAGCAATCCGGAGAAGCTGGCGCTGATCCTCGGCACGGAAGGCGCCGGGGTGACGCCGGCCGCGCTGGAGGCCGCCGACGTCGCCGTCGAGATCCCCATGCGCCCCGGCGTCGACTCGCTCAATGTCGCTGCGGCGTCCGCCGTCGCGTTCTGGGAGCTGCGGGCCCGCTGAGCGCGGTTGGGGCGAGCAGGGCCGATCCGCAACGGCCACGACCGGGACCTCGACCCGGCCGAGCGCCGTCACTGGGAGTTTTCCGACGCGCTCGGACCGGTAGGCTGACCAGCCGGCGGTACTCCGTTCTCCACGACCCGCGGAGAGCTCGCATCGGTGCTGGGTCGTTTGCGGCTTCTGCAGGCGTGGTCAGTAGAACCGGACTTCGGAGGCGGATTTCCGGAGTCGCTCACGTTTGCTTTCCGTCCGGTGCGGACCGGGCTCGGATAGAGGGTTCCACTCGTCGGCCCCCACCTCGGCGGGGTCTTGTATCAGTGCTCCGAGCAGCAGGGCGAGCCCGCCCTTGAGCTCCTTCAGGGTGGTGTTGGTGATCTCCAGGCACCGGTCATTGAGGATGAGACCGACGTCCGGATATCCGGCTGCGGCGAGTTAGCCGGTGGTACCGATCTGATTGATCAGCTGTTTCTCGGCGGCAGTGGTCCGTCGCGAGAGTATGGCTGGGACGTTGTACTTCCTCACACGTGGGTCTTCTTCAATTCCGTCGGCGATACCAGAGAAGAGGACGCCTTCCAGGCGCAGGGGCCACCGGGAGCGTGAGAGGCCGTTGTTCGTGTTCATGGTGTGGTCCTTGCGACTGACGTGCCTCATCGTATGTTCATCGAGGGGCCGGACCTGCTTTCCGCCCAATTCAGTAGTTGTTGCGACGTATCAGGGTGAGCGTGGCTTGCCAGAAGAGGTCAGTCTGCCTGGGTCCTGCGGTTGGCGCAAGTTGTTGGCGAGGGGGCAGTCGAAGACGGATCCTCGGCCGTGGCCGACGGCATTGAGGTACTTGATGACGATGCGGTACGAGGCGCGTAGCGTGGTGCTGGTGTACGGGATGTCCTCCTCGGCGCAGGTGCGCTGGACGATGGCAGCGGCCTGTCGCAAGGCTGGGCGTGGCATGGTGGGGAAGAGGTGGTGTTCGATCTGATGGTTCAGGCCGCCCATGAGAAAGTCCATGGCCCAGTTGCCGGTGATGTTGCGGGAGGAACGGACCTGCCGGGTGAGAAAATCCACCCTGTCGCCTGCGGCGAAGACTTTCATACCCTTGTGGTTCGGGGCGAACGTGGCTCCCATGTAGAAACCGAATACGCCCTGCTGGATCAGTGTGAACGCGATGGCCAGGGGCGCGGGGAGGAAGACGAAGGCCAACGCCGGAACCGCGCAGATCCTCACGGTCAAGATCGCCAGCTCCAGAGCACGGTGATCGACGCGGCCCTTGCCGAGCAGGTGACGGTACGAGTCCACCTGCAGGCTGATGCCCAGGAACGGCAGGAGCAGGAAGAGGACGTAGCCCTGTCTCTTGGCAATGAAATGCAGCACGCGTGGTCGTGCCGCGGCCGCTTCATCGTAGAAGACGACGAACCCCGGGCGGATGTCCGGGTCTTTGCCGATCACGTTCGGATTGGAGTGGTGCCGGGTGTGCTTCTGCTGCCACATCGCATAACTGATACCGGCTAGACAGATCGCGACGAGCCGTGCGAACCAGTCATTGGCTTTCCAGGTGGTGAAGATCTGCCGGTGGGCCGCTTCATGGGCCAGGAAGGCAAATTGGGTCATCAGCACGCCCAGGGCCACGGCGATCAGGACCTGAAAGCCTGAGTTGCCGATGAGGCCGAATCCGGCCCATGCCGCCCCGTAGGCCAAGAGGAGGAGCGAGAAGAGGGTGACGTAGAAGCCGCGATGGCGAGCCAGCAGACCGGCACCGTTGATCTGTCCTTGAAGGGTGACGAATCGCTCCACGATGGGGTTGTTTCGTACCGGGACCGCGATATGGTCGGTGTTCACCTGTACCTCCAATAGCTGAGAGGTTCGGTGCGACCCTCGAAGTCGGGCACAATTCCCTCATGCCTGTTCTACGCTCCCGGCGCTGCAAGGAGCGGGCGATCATCCGGCGGGACGGTCTCTGACGTAGGCCTCGAGGGCGTTAAGCACAATGTCGGATTCTTTGACGTGGTCCTGGAGTGCGATGGTTCTGATGGCGTACTTCAACGACTCGTGCACCCGGGTGCAGAGCACAGTTGACCGACTGCTCGCCTTGACAAGGCGTGTGTTCTCAGTGGCGGTTCTGGCTCGCGGTTCAGAGTTTGTAGCACTGGAGTTTTCGGCAATGCGCCGCCTCGTGGATCGCGGTGCCAGCCCACCATACTGCGCAACGCCTGGCCCGATTGCCGGGTCGGTGACCTCGATGGGCTTAGCTGGCCTTCGGTATTTCCTGATCATGATGCTCCTAAGCCAGGAATTTGCTGCTATGGGCCGGGCGCCCGGTTTCTGAGCGGACCGACCGCGGCCATCCGGGGTGGCAGGAACAATGCTCTCCTTACAGCTGGGACCAGGCGCTGCTGTTAAACACGATTTCTGCGGCTGCGGCCTTGACCTCGTTCAGTCGCAGTTCTTCTTCGTGGGCCTGAGACGTCAGTCGTTCGGCGCGTGTCGTCCACTCCTGCAGAACCTCGGCCGAGATCTGAGCGAGAATGTCGCCGATGACGAGGGCGAGTCCGCGTTTGAGTTCATCGAGGTTGGTGTTGGTGATGAGCAGGCGCCTATCGGAGACCTGCAACTCGACTGCCGGGTATCCTGCGTTGTTCAGTCTCTGCCGGACATCGTCCCCACGGAGTAAGTAGATTTCGCGGGTTTCAGGTCTCCGGGTGAAGACGGCCGGCACCGTGTACCGGGAAGGGGCACGGGCCGTGCCGAGTTCGGAGGGAAGAGCCGAGGCGAGGACGCCGCTGAGGGCGAGAGGCTCGGAGGGTGTTGTGCTGGGCATGACTGACGCCGCCGTTTCGTATTGCTGCGCTGTCGATTCCACAGAGTGGGTGGCGGCTATGGTCGCGCGCTCAAGCGAGCGCTATTCGTCCAGGGGGTGAGCATCATCGTGTCCGCCCTCGTTGTCCCAGCCCTCCGTAGCGTCTTCTTCGTTGCGACGAACCGTCGCCGCATCCGGATCGTTGGGATCCGGTGAAAGGCTTCGCTGGGTTTTCGACGGTACGCCTTCTCCTTCTCGGTCCCGACCTCCCGACATACCTTCAGTCTACTCCCCGGAACAGTGGCCGAGCCGGTTCATCCGTGAATTCTCGAGGTTCTCGGCCCCGTGGGATGGCGTCCGGGAGGACAATGGGAAGGGACCTGTCGGTGAAGCACTCATCGATGACGACAAGCACCCGGGAAGCCCCAAGGTGCGGAGTGGAGACATGATGGCGCTTGATCAGGACCACCCGGTCGAAGACTTGGAACCGGCGGATTCATGGGCGTTACTGGCTGCCTCGGAGCTGGGCCGACTGGCGGTCAGTGTCGGGGACATACCCGAGATCTTCCCGATCAACTACTACCTACACGACCGGCAGGTGATCTTCAAGACAGCTCAAGGCAGCAAGCTCGTGCATTTGACGATCAACCGGAACGTGGTCCTCGAAGCCGACGGCTACGACGACGAGACCGCCTGGAGCGTGATCGTGAAGGGCACGGCCAAAACGATTCAGGACACAGAACTCATCGAGGCTGCGCGGAAGCTCCCCTTGCCCTCGTGGATCCCCACGGTGAAATACCTGTACGTCCAGATCACGCCGCACACCATCAGCGGCCGCCGCTTCGCCCGCGGCCCTGAAACCTGGCAGTGAGCTCCGGACCTTTGACCCGGGCCGGCCGGAGCCGCTGACGCCACCTGGATCCGTTGGTACCGTGATTGCATGGACGACCCACTGGATCCTGGTCCGTTCTTCCACGGAACGGCCGCCGAACTGAAACCGGGGGACCTGCTATCGGCGGGCTTCCGGTCCAACTACCGGCCGGAGGTGGTGATGAACCACATTTACTTCACCGCACTGCGGGACGGCGCGGGCCTGGCGGCGGAGATCGCCGCGGTCGACGGCGAACCGCACGTCTACCTCGTGGTGCCCACGGGCGAGTTCGAGAACGATCCCAATGTCACGGATAAGAAGTTCGCCGGCAATCCGACGCGTTCGTACCGAAGCAAGGAACCGCTGAGGATCCTGGAGTAGGTCACCGACTGGACACGTCTGACTCCGGAGGCCCTGCAGAGCTGGCGGGACCGCATCGCGGCGATCCGGGCCGATGACCGCGCGGAGATCATCAACTGAAAGGCACGTCGCAGAGCCATCCCGCCGATTGGTCCGGCGCACCTCGATGCTGTAAAGTCGATAGCTGGCCGTCCTGGCCGAACATCATCCCTGCTGCTGGCAAAATCCAGCGGCGCGAACGAAGGTCCACTGATGAAGTCTGATATCCACCCGAAGTACCAGCCGATCGTTTTCAACGACCTGGCTTCCGGCGTCAAGTTCCTGACCCGCTCCACCGCCACGTCTGACAAGACCATCGAGTGGGAAGACGGCAAGACCTACCCCGTCATCGACGTCGAGGTCTCCTCCGAGTCGCACCCGTTCTACACGGGCAAGCAGCGCATCATGGACTCCGCCGGTCGCGTCGAGCGCTTCAACGCCCGCTTCAAGAACTTCGGCAAGAAGTAAGCTTCCTGCCCACCCGGAAGGGACCGCAGCCTGGCTGCGGTCCCTTCCGCGTTTAAGCGCACAGTTCCGTAAGGCTGCTCGCGCGATAGCCTGAAACCATGTCCACGCATCATGGTGAGTTCAAGGTCCCCGGAGGAAAGCTGGTCGTCGCCGATCTGGAGGTGACGGACGGCGCGCTCAGCGGCGTGTCCATCAGCGGCGACTTCTTCCTGGAGCCGGACGAGGCCCTGGACGCCATCAACTCCGCGCTCCTCGGCTCCCTGGCCGACTCGCCGTCGTCGGCCCTCACCGCCCGCGTCCACGACGCCCTGCCCGTGAACACCCAGCTCTTCGGCATCACGCCGGAAGGCGTGGCCACCGCAGTCCGCCGCGCGCTCGGCCTGGCCAGCACCTGGTGGGACCACGAATGGGAGGTCATCCCGCCCAGCATCCTGCCCACCGAGGTCAACGTCGCCCTGGACGAGGTTCTCACCCGGGCCGTCGGCGACGGCGAGCACCGCCCCGCCCTGCGCTTCTGGGACTGGGCGGAGACCGCCGTCGTCATCGGCAGCTTCCAGTCCTACCGCAACGAGCTGGACCCCGACGGCGTCGCGAAGCATCACGTGAACGTGGTCCGCCGGGTGAGCGGTGGGGGAGCGATGTTCATGGAGGGCGGCAACTGCATCACCTATTCGCTGTACCTGCCGCAGAGCCTGGTGGACGGGCAGAGCTTCGAAGCCTCCTACGCCTTCCTCGACGCCTGGGTGCTCGAGGCCCTCGACCGGGTGGGCGTGCAGGCACGCTACGTGCCGCTGAACGACATCGCCACGGACCAGGGCAAGATCGGAGGCGCCGCCCAGAAGCGCCTGGCCAACGGCGGCATGCTGCACCACGTCACCATGAGCTACGACATCGACGCGGACAAGATGGTGGAGGTCCTGCGGATCGGCCGGGAGAAGCTCTCCGACAAGGGCACGCGCAGCGCCAAGAAGCGCGTGGACCCGCTCAAGCGGCAGGCCGGCATGGACCGTCTGGCGATCATCGACGTCATGATCCAGGTGTTCCAGGAACGCTACGGCGCCGCCCGGACGCGCCTGACGGAGACGGAACTGGCCGCCGCCAGGGATCTGGCGACGGCCAAGTTCAGCACCGAGGAGTGGTTGCACCGGGTCCCCTGAGGGCACCCGGCGGCTCAGGCCTTCGTGGGTTCCATCCCCGCGGCCTGGGCCCGCAGCGCGCGCACCAGCTTGTCGCGCTCCTCGAGGATGAGGCGCCGCAGCGCGCGGGGGGCCTCCTCGTGAGCGGCCAACCATTCGTCACAGCGCACGACGGCGGGGTGAGCCTCGGGCGCCTGCCCGGCGGTCAGATCCTGGGAACCGGGGAAGAATCCCAGCACGATCCGGCTGGCCATCCCGATGCTCAGGGACGACCACACCGTGGTCAGCCCGGCGAAGTAGCGCACCTCGTAGGGGGCGGTGAGCCGGGCTGGACCGGTGGCGAAGCCGGCGATCGTGGCGCTCAGGTTCCGGTTGGAGAGAGTGGTGTCCGTGCCGCACGCCGCCCAGGCCCCGGCCTTCGCCTCCGCAGTGGGCCGGGCCGCGAGTGCCATGGCGTGGCCGGCGCGGGCGTCGGCGTTGTCTTCGTGGGCCAGCTCGGCATCGAGCGCGGGGGCGTCGAGACGGCCGTGGGCCGCCAGGGCCTCCAGTGCGGCCCAGCGCAGCTTGGTGTCCAGGGTCAGGCCGTCGAAGGAGCGGCTGCCGGAGAGCAGGCCGGTCAGGAGTTTCAGGGCGCGTTTGCTGTGTAGGCTGAGCGCCATGACGCAACGGGCCCAGGCCAGCTGGGCATCCGATCCGGCCGCCGCTTTCGTCAGGCGTGCGACGGCGGTGTCCAGGAGCTCGTCGCGGAGGCCGTCCCGGGCGCTGGACGGCACGTACTGGTTGACCGCCAGGGTGGCGTTGCTCAGCACGGACTGGAGGACGCCGATGGTCTCTTCCGTGTGGGCGAAGCGCATCGTCATGCGGACGTACTCGGCGGCGGGCCGGAGACCGTCCCGGGTGGCGCTCCACACCGCGTTCCAGGCCAGGGCGCGGGCCATGGGGTCCTTCAGCTTGTCCAGGCTGCCGGTCACCGTCTCATAGGACACATCGTCCAGGCGGATCTTGGCGTAGCTGAGGTCTTCGTCGTTCAGAAGCGCCAGGGCGGGGCGTGCCCGGCCGGCGAGCTCCGGCACCTCGGTCTCCGCGCCCGTCACGTCCAGCTCCAGCGTCTTCGCCCAGGTGATCTCGCCGTCGTCGCCCTTCTCATAGAGGCCCAGACGGAGGCGGTGCGGCCGGAGGACCCTCTGGCCGGTCACGGGGTCCTTGGCACGCTGGACCACGCCGGCGGAGGCGATCTCCCCGTCCCGGTCCTCGATCTCCAGACTCAGCGTGGAGATGCCGGACGTCTCCAGCCATTGCTCGGACCAGCCGCTCAGCTGCTTGCCGGATGCGGCGTCCAGTTCGTTCAGCAGATCGGCCAGCGTGGTGTTGCCGAACTCGTGCTTGCGGAAGTAGCGGCGGGCGCCGTCGATGAACGCGTCGAAGCCCACATAGGCCACCAGCTGCTTGAGGACGGCGGCGCCCTTGGCGTAGGTGATGCCGTCGAAGTTCTGCTTGGCGGCCTCCAGATCGGGGATGTCCGCCACGATGGGGTGGGTGGTGGGCAGCTGGTCCTGCACGTAGGCCCACGCCTTGCGCTGGTTGGCGAAGTTCACCCAGGAGGTGCTGAAATCACTGGCCTGGTCCACACCGAGTGACCCCATGAAGTCGGCGAAGGACTCTTTGAGCCATAGATCGTCCCACCACTGCATGGTCACCAGATCTCCGAACCACATGTGGGCCATCTCGTGCAGGAGCGTGTTGGCGCGCTGCTCGTACTGCGCCTGCGTGGCCTTGGAGGCGAAGACGTACTCCTCGGTGAACGTCACCAGGCCAGGGTTCTCCATGGCGCCCAGGTTGTACTCCGGCACGAACGCCTGATCGTACTTGCCCCACGGGTAGGGGTAGTCGAAGAGTTCGGAGAAGAAGTCCAGTCCGCGCTTGGTCTGAGCGAAGAGCTCTTCCGTGTCGAAGGATCCGGCCAGCGATGCCCGGCAGTAGAGTGCCAGCGGCACCGTGAGGCCGTTGCCGGCGTCGTCCTTGCCGGTCCAGCTGTCCGTGGCCCGGAAGTACGGGCCGGCCAGCACCGCGGTGATGTAGGTGCTCAGCGGCAGGGTCTCCGCGAAGTCCCAGCGCGCGGCGCCGTCCTTGCCGGAGAGCGGGGTGCGGGAGGTCTGAACCCCATTGGAGGTCACGTGCCAGTGCTCAGGCGCGGTGACGTGGAAGGTGTAGCGGGCCTTGAGGTCGGGCTGTTCGAAGTTCGCGAACACCCGGCGCGCGTCGGCCGGCTCGTACTGGGTGTAGAGGTACGTCTTGCCGTCGGCCGGGTCCACGAAGCGGTGCAGGCCCTCGCCGGACCGGCTGTACAGGGCCCTGGCCTCCACTGTGACCTGGTTCTTCTCCTTCAGCCCGGACAGGCGGATCCGGCTGCCGTCCACCACCTCGGAGACGGGCAGCTCCTTGCCGTTGAGCGCCACGGACTCCACGCTCTCGCCGATGAAGTCCAGGAACGTGGATCCGCCCGGGGTGCCCTCGAAGTCGATGACGCTCCGGCTCGGGAACCAGGTGGCCGCAGGATCCTCGGCCTTCCGGACATCGAGGGTGACGTCGTAGCTGAGGGTCCGGATCGTCGCGGACCGTTCCTGGGCTTCAGTGCGAGTGAGATTGTGGTTTTGCACCCGAACATTCAACCACGCACGTACCCTTGCGCCGCAGATCCGGCGATGCAAGGGCACGTGGAGGCGCCATGAACGTGATCATCGTCACCAGGGTGACGGCTTGTAATCCTTAAGGAAGACGCCGTACTGGTCCTCACCGGCCTCGCCCATCACGATCGGGTCGTACACGCGGGCCGCTCCGTCCACCAGGTCCAGTGGGGCGTGGAAGCCTTCCTCCATGAGACGGACCTTGGTGTAGTGGGGGCGCTCATCGGTGATCCAGCCGGTGTCCACCGCGGTCATCAGGATGCGGTCGCTCTCGAACATCTCGCCGGCACTGGTGCGGGTCATCATATTCAGCGAGGCCTTGGCCATATTGGTGTGCGGGTGGCCCGGGCCCTTGTACTTCCGGCCGAACTGGCCCTCCATGGCGCTGACGTTGACCACGTACTTGCGCTGGGCCGTGGAACGGCGCATGGCCTCGCGGAGACGGCTGACCAGAAGGAACGGGGCGGTGACGTTGCAGAGCTGGACCTCCAGCATCTCCAGCGGATCCACCTGGTCCACCACCTGGGTCCAGGAGTTGATCGAGGCCAGGTCCGGGACCAGGCCCCCCGCGTCGATGGCCGTCCCGGCCACGATGCGCTCCAGGGACGCGGACCCCGTGGACAGTGCCAGGGAGGTGATGGCGTCTCCGGCAAGCACCGGGTGCTCCATGACGCTGGAGGCCAGGGCCAGCGGGTGCTTGTCGTGCGCGTGGCCGAAGGTCACCAGCTCAGGGCCGCCATTGGCCGGCAGCAGGGCCGCGGGGAGCGGTTCGTCCTCGGCGTCCACCAGCGGCTTGTATGCGTTGCCGGAACGGCGGACGGTCTGGGCGGCGTTGTTGATGATGATGTCCAGAGGCCCGGCCTCGGAGACCGAGTCGGTGAGCGCCATCACCTGCGATGGATCGCGGAGGTCGATGCCCACGATCCGGAGCCGGTGCAGCCAGTCGGCGCTGTCCTCCATGGCGGCGAAGCGCCGGGCGGCGTCCTTGGGGAAGCGCGTAGTGATGGTGGTGTGCGCACCGTCGCGCAGGAGCCGCAGGGCGATGTACATGCCGATCTTCGCGCGGCCGCCGGTGAGCAGGGCGCGCCGGCCGGTGAGGTCGGTGCGGGCGTCCCTCTTGGCGTGGCTCATGGCCGCGCACTCCGGGCACAGCTGGTGGTAGAACGCGTCCACCTGGGTGTAGTGCTGCTTGCAGATGTAGCACGGACGAGAGCGGATCAGGTGCCCCGCGATCTCGCCGGTGGCCGAGCTGCTGAGCTTGTTGCCACGCGTCTCGTCGTCGATCCGGTCAGGAGCGGCCGTCGCCGTCAGTGCCATGACGGCGCCGTCCGCCGCAGCGATCGCATCCCGCTTCTCATTGCGCCGGTGCCGCTTGACGGCCTTGAACATCTTGCCGGTGGCGCGCCGTACGGCGACGTAGTCCGGGTGCTCTTCGTCATAGACGTGGATCGTGTTGAGGACCTTGAGGCAGGCGGCGATCTCATCCGGCGTGAGTTCGGGAGTGGTCATTCCCCCCATTTTAGCGGGAAGCGCGGGAGGGGACGGCCACGCAGGCCGCCCCCTCCCGCCGGGATCCCGGAATCAGCCCGTCAGGACGGGTGTCCGCCCAGGACGGCGTCGGTGTCCAGTACGGTCTCCTCCGGCTCGGAGGCTGCGGCCTGGACGGCGGAGACCTTGTCGATGGCCTCCTTGAGCTCGTCGTACTCCTCGACGGCGGCCAGGACGCCGGCGGGGACGGAGCCCCGGAAGCTCTTGGACAGGGCCAGTTCGGCTTCGCCAGGTTCGGGCACGGTCTGGCCCTTGGCCAGGACGGTGATGCCGGACTCGGTCACCTTGAATCCACGGGCCACGTCCAGATCCCGGTCCACGCCGATCGTGGCGCCCTTGGGCACGCGGACGTTCTTGTCCAGAATGGCGCGGCGGACGATCGCGCCCTCCCCGACGTGGACGTTGTCCATGAGGACCGAGTCGAGGACCCGGGCGCCGGCGTCGACATAGGAGTCGGTGGAGAGGACGGAGCCTTCCACGATGCCGCCGGAGACCACCACGCCGTTGGCCACGATCGAGTCCAGGGCCGTGCCCACCGTGCTGTTGCGGCCCTTGACGAACTTGGCCGGCGGGGAGGGGGTCTGCCGGGTGAAGATCGGCCAGTCGCGGTTGTAGAGGTTGAACACAGGGACGGGGGAGATGAGGTCCATGTGGGCGTCGTAGAAGGAGTCGATGGTGCCCACGTCACGCCAGTAGGTGCGGTCCCGCTCGGTGGAGCCGGGGATCTCATTGGTGGTGAAGTCGTACACGCCGGCCTCGCCGCGGGAGACGAAGTAGGGGATGATGTCCCCGCCCATGTCGTGCTTGGTGTCGGTGCGTTCGGCGTCGAGGGTCAGGGCCTCCACGAGCGCGTCGGCGTCGAAGACATAGTTGCCCATCGAGGCCAGGAACTGGTCCGGCGCGGCGGCCAGCCCTGGCGTGCTGGAGGGCTTCTCCACGAAGGCGGAGATCTTCCCGGCGTCCTCCTGGTCCACCTCGATCACGCCGAACTGATCGGCCATCTCCAGCGGCTGGCGGACCGCGGCCACGGTCGCCTTGGCACCGCTGGCCACGTGCTGCGCCACCATCTGCTGGAAGTCCATGCGGTAGACGTGGTCGGCGCCGACCACGACGACGATGTCCGGCTTGGCGTCATGGATCAGGTTCAGCGACTGGTAAATGGCGTTCGCGCTGCCCAGGAACCAGCTCTTGCCGATGCGCTGCTGGGCGGGCACCGACGCGACGTAATTCTGCAATTGCGTCGACAGGCGCCAGGTTTCCGAAATATGACGGTCCAGGCTGTGGGATTTGTACTGGGTGAGCACCACGATCCTGAAATAGCCCGAGTTCACCAGATTGGACAAGGCGAAGTCGATCAGCCGGTACGTGCCCGCGAACGGTACCGCCGGTTTGGCGCGGTCCGCCGTCAGCGGCATGAGCCGGTTGCCCTCCCCTCCGGCGAGGACGATTGCCAGGACTTTTTTCGGTGCCATATTCGGACTCCTGCGTGGATACTCGGTGTGATGGCCGTCATCTGGACCTTCAGACAGCTTTCACACTAGATCAGATGGGCAGTTCGGACTACGTTGTAAACGTGCGAATCGACATTGTTTCCAAAGAATTTCCACCCGATATTTACGGTGGTGCCGGCGTGCACGTCGCCGAGCTCAGCCGCGTCCTGGCATCGCACGTCGACCTGCGTGTCCACGCCTTCGGCGCACCGCGTGAGAGCGACTACCATGGGGCCACTGTCAGCAGCTACGCCACCCCTGCCGAACTGAAGGACGCCAACGCCGCGGTGCAGACACTGGGCGTGGACCTGAGCATCGTGCCGGATGTGGCGGGTGCGGATCTGGTCCATTCGCACACCTGGTACGCCAATATGGCAGGTCACCTGGCCTCCCTCCTGCACGGCATCCCGCACGTGCTCAGCGCCCACAGCCTGGAGCCACTGCGCCCCTGGAAGGCGGAGCAGCTCGGCGGCGGATACCGGCTGAGCTCCTGGGTGGAGCAGACCTCCTACGAGGCGGCGGCGGCCATCATCGCGGTCTCGGAAGGCATGCGCCAGGACATCCTGCGCTGCTACCCGAAGGTGGACCCCGCCAAGGTGCGCGTGGTGCACAACGGCATTGACGTCTCGCTGTGGAACCGCGATGAGGACGACGACGCCGTGCGCGCCCTCGGCATCGATCCGGAACGTCCCAGCGTGGTCTTCGTCGGCCGGAACACGCGCCAGAAGGGCGTGCCGTATCTGCTGCGCGCGGCACAGCAGCTCGCGCCCGAAGTGCAGCTCGTGCTGTGCCTCGGCGCCGCGGACACTCCGGAGCTCGCCGCCGAGACGGCCGAGCTGATCGCGGCCCTGCAGGCCCAGCGCGACGGCGTGGTGCTCATCGAGCGGATGCTGCCCCGCCGCGAACTGATCCAGGTGCTCAGCCACGCCACCGCGTTCGCCTGCCCGTCCATCTACGAGCCGCTGGGCATCGTGAACCTGGAGGCCATGGCCTGTGGTGCGGCCGTGGTGGCCAGCGCCACGGGTGGCATCCCGGAGGTCGTGGCGCACGGCGAGACCGGTCTGCTGGTTCAGCTGGAGCAGGTCACGGACGGCACGGGGACCCCGCTGGACCCCCAGAAGTTCGTGAACGACTTCGCCGCGGCGCTCAATGAGGTGGTCTCCGATCCGGCCCGCGCCCGCGTCATGGGTGAGGCCGGCCGCCGCCGGGCGGAGAAGCACTTCTCCTGGGATTCCATCGCCCAGACCACGCTGGAGGTCTACCGCTCGGTGCTGCCGCAGAGCTGAGCCGCAGCATGACTGAGGGCCCGTCCCCCACGGGGGACGGGCCCTCAGCCATGCCCGGTTACTTCTCCTTGCGCGCTACTTCTTCTTCCGTTCCAGGAGGATCTTCTCGTCCACCGGGGCGTGGCCGGAGGCGCGGAGCGTCCGGTAGTAGGCGCGGGCCTCGTCCTGCCGGATCAGTTCGGCGCCGCTGCCCACGGTGGAGCGGATGTGCTCCTGGCCGTAGCCGAAGGCGTCCACCAAGTCCAGGGCGTGCGGGCGGATCCGGACCAGGAGACGGTTGATGTAGTCGCCCACGGTGCGGGCGCGCTGCATGGAGAGCCGGCCGTTCATGAGGTACCAGGACAGGTGCTTCTCGATCAGCGACAGGCCGAAGAGGTCGCGCAGCCAGGTCAGGACGGTGCGGGTGCCCGCATCCTCGATGCTGTGCAGGCCCTCGGTGAACGCCTCCCACTGGAGCAGTTCGCCGTGGGCGCGTGCGGCCTCGATCAGCTGGTCCTGGTTCTCGTTGAACAGTGCGGCGGCCTTCGCCTGGGGCAGGCGGTTGGCGCCCTTCAGAGCCCCGGCCGCTTCGGCCACCATGGTCTGGACGCGGTCCGTGAGGAGGTTCCGCTGGGTCTCCTCCTCCTTGAGCGCCTGGGCGGACTTCTGCGGCAGACCGGTGTCCGCCACGAACTGCGCCACCTGGCGCAGGCCCGTGCGGTGGAGCGCGACGTCGGACGCCTGCGCGACGACGAAGCGCGCCATCACGCCGAAGTCGACGTTGCGGAACTCTTTGGCGTAGTCGGCCAGGAGTCGCTTGGCCACCAGTTGGAGCAGGACGGTGTTGTCGCCCTCGAAGGTGGCGTAGACGTCCAGGTCGGCCCGCAGGGAGGCGAAACGGTTCTCAATCAGGAACCCGGCGCCGCCGCAGGCCTCGCGGCACTCCTGCAACGTGTCCAGGGCGTGCCAGGTGCTCAGCGGCTTCAGTGCGGCGGCCAGGGTCTCCAGGTCCTGCCGGTCCTCATCCGTGTCCTCGGCGCCGGAGAAGACGGCGTCGAACTTCTCCAGGAGCTGTTCGTGGGCGAAATTCGCCGCATAGGTGGTGGCGAGGCGGGTGAAGAGCCTGCGCTGGTGGCGCTGGTAGTCCAGGAGGACTTCCTCCTCCACCGGGGAGGCGGCGTTGAACTGGCGGCGCTGGCTGGCGTAGCGGATAGCCGAGGTGAGAGCGATCTTGCTGGCGGCGACGCTCGCGCCGTCCAACGAGACACGCCCCTGAACCAGGGTGCCGAGCATCGTGAAGAAGCGGCGGCCGGGGCTGGTGATGGGGGAGCTGTAGGTTCCGTCGGCCGCCACGTCACCGTAGCGGTTCAGCAGATTGGTGCGGGGGATCCGGACCTGGCTGAAGTGCAGGCGGCCGTTGTCGATGCCGTTCAGGCCTCCCTTCACGCCGTCGTCCTCCCCGCCGACGCCCGGCAGGAACTCCTTGGTCTCGGCGTCGCGGATCGGCACGTAGAAGGCGTGCACGCCGTGGTTGACGCCCTGCGTGATGAGCTGGGCGAACACCACGGCGGCCAGGCCGTCGTTCGCGGCGTTGCCCAGGAAGTCCTTCCACGCGGCCTTGAACGGCGTGTGGATGACGAACTCCTCCGTGGCCGGGTCATACGTGGCCGTGGTCCCGATGCTCGCGACGTCGGAGCCGTGGCCCATCTCGGTCATGGCGAAGGCGCCCGGCGTCTGAAGGGACATGATGGCCGGCAGCCACTTCTCATGGTGGGGTGCCGTGCCCAGGTGAAGCACGGCGGCGCCGAAGAGGCCCCACTGCACACCGGCCTTGATCTGGAGGGACGGATCCGCCGTGACGAGTTCCTCGAAGCCGGCGATGTTGCCGCCGTGGTCGTCCCCGCCGCCGAAGCGGGCCGGGAACGCGCGGTGCACGGCGCCATGATCCACCAGGCCCTTGAGCTGCTCGAAGACGCGCGCCCGGTGATCCACATGGGTCAGGCCCTCGATCTTGTGGAACTCCTCCTTGCCGGCCAGGGCGCGCGCCTCGTGCCGGACCTCGGCCCAGCGGCCGAGGAGCCGCTCGCCGAGCAGGGCCACGTCGAGGTGCGGGTCACGCACCTCGTCCTTGCCGTTCGGGTGACGGGTGTCCGGGAGTGCTTCAGTCATGCTGCTCTTCCTTTCCGGGGATCAACGCTGGGCCGGGATCTGCGCCGGCGCGCCTGGATGAGGGGGTGCGGGGTGCGGGGTGCTGAGTGCTGGGGGCGGCCCGCAGGGTGGGGACCGCGGGACGGATGCCGTCCACCAGCCAGGCCGTGAGGGCGCTGGCCATCTCCGCCTGGCTGGGCCGTTCCGCGCCGTCGGGGTTCAGGAGCCACTGTTCGCCCGCGGACCGGACCAGACCGATGGCGGCCCGTGGCCAGTAGCCCAGCAGGACGTCCTCTTCGGGGAACAGTTCGTTCATCGGCCGGGCGATCATGTCCGTCACGGCTGAAAGGAAGTGCCCGAATGCTGCGTCCTGCGCCGGGCCCTGTCCCTGGCTGTCCGCCCCGGGGTGCTGGGTGACGAAGGCGTAGACGTGCGGCGAGGTCTCGGCCATCTGCAGATAGGCGTTGACCATGGCGAACAGGCCTTCTTCGGGTCCCTGGGTCTCTTGCACAGCCTCACGGATCCGGGACTGCATCCGGTCCAGGACCACCTCGCCCACGGCCTGCTGGAGACCCGACTTGTCGCCGAAGTAGCGGTAGAACACGGACTTGGACGTTCCAGCGGACGCGGCGATCTCCTCCATGGAGGCCTCGGGGCCGAGGGCGTGGACGGCCTTGCGTGCCGCGCGGATGAGTTCCGTGCGGCGCTGCAAGCGGTGGGACTCCCACCGGGCGGCGCGGCCGTCCTGGCTCGGGACCGTGCCTTCGGAGGACTCAGAGGACACGAGGGGCGCTGCGGGCGCGGCTGGTTCAGGTGTGACCGGGTTCACGATACCCAGCGTATCAGGTACGCTGGGTATCAGTAATCATCGACTGGAAAACCCGCGAGGCCCGCCATGACCGGCGCGGCCCGCACGGAAACGGAGCGGACCATGACCACCGTACGGAAGGCCGTCGTCGTCGGCGGCAATCGCATCCCCTTCGCCCGCGCCAACGGCGCGTACGCCACGGCGTCCAACCAGGACATGCTGACCGCGGCACTGGACGGCCTGGTGGCCCGTTTCGGTCTCCAGGGTGAGCTGATCGGGGAGGTGGCCGCGGGCGCGGTCCTGAAGCACTCCCGCGACTTCAACCTCTCCCGCGAAGCCGTGCTCGGCTCGTCCCTGGCGCCCGAGACGCCCGTCTACGACCTTCAGCAGGCCTGTGCCACCGGCCTGGAGGCCGTGCTCGGCCTGGCGGACAAGATCAAGCTCGGCCGTATCGACTCCGCGATCGCCGGCGGCGTGGACTCGGCGTCGGACGCCCCCATCGCCGTCAGCGAGGGCCTGCGCCGGGTGCTGCTCGAGCTGAACCGTGCCAAGACCGCACAGCAGAAGCTCAAGGCGCTCTCCAAGCTGCGCCCCAAGGACCTCGCCCCGAACGCACCCGGCACGGGCGAGCCCCGCACCGGCCTGTCCATGGGAGAGCACCAGGCCATCACCACCGCCCAGTGGGGCGTGACCCGGCAGGCCCAGGACGAACTGGCCCTGGCCAGCCACAAGAACCTCGCAGCCGCATACGACCGCGGCTTCTTCGACGATCTGGTCACGGCCTACCGCGGTCTCAGCCGGGACTCCAATCTGCGCGCGGACACCAGCCTGGAGAAGCTGGTCAAGCTGTCCCCGGTGTTCGGCAAGCAACTCCCCACCCCGGCCACCATGACTGCCGGCAACTCCACCCCGCTCACCGACGGCGCCTCTGCCGTCCTGCTGGCCTCCGAGGAGTGGGCCGATGCACGTGACCTCCCGAAGCTCGCCACCGTGGTGGACGGTGAGGCGGCCGCCGTCGACTTCGTCCACGGCAAGGAAGGCCTCCTGATGGCGCCGGCCTACGCCGTGCCGCGCCTGCTGGCCCGCAACGGCCTGAGCCTTGACGACTTCGACTTCTTCGAGATCCACGAGGCGTTCGCCGGCACGGTTCTGAGCACGCTCGCGGCTTGGGAGGACGAGAACTTCTGCCGCGAACGTCTCGGCCTCGACGCGCCGCTCGGCGCGATCGACCGGGCGAAGCTCAACGTCAACGGCTCCTCCCTCGCCGCCGGGCACCCGTTCGCCGCCACCGGCGGACGCATCGTCGCTTCCCTGGCCAAGATGCTCCACGAGAAGGCAGTCGCGGATGGCAAGCCAGCCCGTGGCCTCGTGTCCGTCTGCGCGGCCGGCGGCCAGGGCGTCGTCGCGATCCTCGAGTCCTACTGAGGCCCGCGGCGACGAAAGGCAGAATCATGGCAGACAAGTACACCGAATTCGTCAGCCGCGGCTTCGGCCGCGACCTGGCCCGCAAGCTCGGCCTCCCGCAGCCGGTGAAGCTGCGCCGCTACACGCCGGAGCAGCCGCTGCTGGACGGCCCGGCCGTGGTGCTCGGACAGGGTGATGGGGCCGAGGGGGTCGCCGCCCAGCTCCTCGACTGGGGGCTGGACGTCCGCCGCAGCATCGGCGGCTCAGAGAAGATCGCCGCCCTCGTGCTGGTGCTGGATGAGCTGAGCCACCCGGCCGAGCTCTCGGCCACCGCGCTCGCGGCCGGTCAGCTGTTGCGCCAGCTGCGGCCTTCGGGCCGCGTGGTCACCGTCTCGCGCGACGCGGCCTCGGCCATGGAACCCGCGACGGCGGCGGCCCGCCAGGCCGTGGACGGATTCCTCCGCTCGCTGGCCAAGGAGCTCCGGGCCGGCGCCACCGGCAACGGCGTGGTCCTGGAGGACGGGGCCGATGCCGCGTCGCCCGCGGCGCTGGGCGCCCTCCGTTTCCTGCTCTCCGCGCGTTCGGCCTTCGTGGACGGGCAGTTCCTGCGGGTCACTGAGGGGGACACCGTGCCCGACGGCGGCCGCGAGCCGCTGGCCGGCCGCGTCGCCGTGGTCACGGGTGCGGCACGGGGCATCGGCGCCGCGATCGCCGCCTCGCTGAGCCGCGACGGGGCCAAGGTCATCCTGGTGGACGTTCCTGTGGCCGGTGAGCAGCTGGCGGCGACCGCGAACGCGGTGGGTGGTGTGGCGCTCCAGGCGGACATCACCTCCGAGGACGCCGCCCAGCGGATCCTGGACCTGGCCGGTGAGCGCTTCGGGCACCTGGACATCGTGGTGCACAATGCGGGCATCACGCGGGACAAGCTCCTGGCCAATATGGACCAGGCTCGCTGGGACAGCGTCATCGCCGTGAACATCGCGTCGCAGCTGCGCATGAACGAGGCGTTTCTGGCTTCCTCCCTGTTCCGCGACCGGCCGCGGATCGTCAGCCTGGCCTCCACGTCGGGCATCGCCGGCAACCGGGGCCAGACCAATTACGGAGCGTCCAAGGCCGCCGTCATCGGGATGGTCCGCGCGAGCGCACCGCGCCTGGCCGAGCATGGGGGAGCCATCAACGCCGTGGCCCCGGGGTTCATCGAGACCGAGATGACCTCCCGGATCCCGTTCGCCACGCGCGAGGTGGCCAGGCGGCTGAACTCCCTCCAGCAAGGCGGACTGCCGCAGGACGTGGCGGAAGCCATCGCTTTCCTCGCCGGTCCCGCCGCCGGCGGCGTGAACGGTCAGGTCCTGCGCGTGTGCGGCCAGAACCTGGTGGGCCAGTGAGCACCGCGGCACTGACCGTGGTCCTTCAGGAACCGCCGTCGCTGGCGCGGCTGTACCTGAACGCGGCGGCCACGGCCGCGGCTCATCGTCTCCGCAAGCGGCCCGCCGCCACCCGGGTCCCGGAGGCGGTGCACGAACTTCCGGCTTTGACCGTGGACCTGGAGCACCTGACCAGCTTCCAGCGGCTGCTGCACGCCACCGTGCGGGACGAGTTGCCGTCGGCCTATGTGCACACGCTCGCCTTCCCTGTGTCGATGAGCGTCATGACCCGGGACGACTTCCCGCTTCCGCTCCTGGGGCTGGTGCACCTGGAGAACTCCGTGGAGCACCACGCCGCCATCCCGTTCACCCTTCCTCTGACGGTGAGGGCTCATGCCGAGAACCTCGCCGGGCACCGGGCGGGCACCACGGTGGACATGGTTGCTGAAGTCAGCGACTCCGTCACCAGGGAGCTGCTCTGGCGCGGTGTCTCGACGTATCTCGCCAAGGGCGTGTTCTTCCCCGGCCTGGACAAGCCGGGTACTGGGGGCAGGAACGGGGAACGCGCCCGGGAGCCGTTCGTCCCGCCGACCCCCACCGCGCTGTGGCGCCTGGGGCAGGAGACGGGCCGCGACTACGCAGGGGTCTCCGGCGACTTCAACCCCATCCACCTGAGCTCGCTGAGCGCCAGGGCGCTGGGCATGAAGACCTCCCTGGCCCACGGCATGTACTCGGTGGCACGGGTCCTTGCGGAGTCCGGCCACGACAGCGATGCCGGAACCCGCTGGCACGTGGGTTTCGAGGCGCCGGTCTACCTGCCCGCCACGGTGGCCGTGTCCCTGCAGGACGCGCAGGACCCCGGCGGGGAATGGACCGGGACCGCCTTCCAGGCCTGGAACGGCAAGAGCGCCCGCAGGCACTTCCACGGACGGATCGAACCGCTGGGCCGCTGACGGCACCGTCTGACCATGCGGTCGGAGTACGGGAAGGGCCCGGCACCCCATGGGGTGCCGGGCCCTTCCGCCGACCCGGAGTTCAGACTCCGCTCAGTCCACCGGTTCCTTCTCCAGGAGCCGGGACGTCTCGTCGTGCCATTCACGGCTCAGCGGCCGGAGGTTCGCCTCCACCGCGCGTGCATGGTGCCCACAGAACAGGAGTTCCCCGCCAGAGGCCTCAAGAACCACCCGGACGAATGCCTGGGCGCCGCAACGGTCACAACGGTCAGCCGCATTGAGCGTGCGTTCCGCAACTGCTGTTGACATCGGGGGCCTCCTTCAATAGATCCGTACACCTATATAACCAGTGACCGGGCCGTTCCGATGTCACAAACAGGGCTCTTTCGCTCAGCGCGTAGTCCGGGGCGGGCGGGGCCGGCGGCCAGTGGGAGCGGTGCCCGGTGAGCCTGCACGGTCCGCCGTCCGGGGAGAACTATCCTGGAAAGAGCGTCCAGACGGTCCCAACAGCCAGGAGTCCTGACCCAGTGTCACCCAGTTCCGAATACAGTGCCCGGCATCTCTCCGTCCTGGAGGGGCTCGAAGCCGTGCGCAAGCGCCCGGGCATGTACATCGGCTCCAACGATTCCCGGGGCCTCATGCACTGCCTCTGGGAGATCATCGACAACTCGGTCGATGAGGCGCTGGCCGGCTTCGGTCATGACATCAAGGTCATCCTCCACGCGGACAACTCGGTGGAAGTGCACGACGACGGCCGCGGCATCCCGGTGGACATCGAACCGAAGACCGGGCTCACCGGCGTCGAGGTCGTCTTCACGAAGCTGCACGCCGGCGGCAAGTTCGGCGGCGGCTCCTACAACGCCTCCGGCGGTCTGCACGGTGTGGGCGCCTCCGTGGTGAACGCACTGTCCTCCCGCCTGGACGTCCAGGTGGACCGCGGCGGCAAGACCTACCAGATGTCCTTCCGCCGCGGCGAGCCCGGCCGTTTCGAGGACTCGGGCAGCAAGATGCGTCCCGACGCCACCTTCAAGCCGTTCCTGGATGGCTCCACGCTGGACGTGGTGGGCAAGGCCAAACGCGGGGTCACCGGCACCCGGATCAGGTACTGGGCCGACACCCAGATCTTCACCCCGGACGCCCGCTTCTCCTACGAGGATCTGACGGGCCGCGCGCGCCAGACGTCCTTCCTGGTACCCGGCCTGAGGATCACCGTCCGGGACGATCGCCGCCTGCCGGGCACTCCGGGGGAGAGCGGTCCGCACGAGGAGGTGTTCCACCACGACGGCGGCATCTCCGAATTCGCGGAGTTCCTGGCCGCGGACACGGCGGTCACGGACATCTGGCGCCTGAACGGCTCCGGGAGCTTCAAGGAGACCGTGCCGGTCCTGGACGAGCAGGGCCACAGCCGCCTGGCCGAGGTGGAGCGCCACTGCGAGGTGGACGTCGCGCTCCGCTGGGGCATCGGCTACGACACCACCGTGCGGACCTTCGTCAACATCATCGCCACGCCCAAGGGCGGCACCCACCTGGCCGGCTTCGAGCAGGCGCTGCTGAAGACCTTCCGCAAACAGATCGAGGTCAACGCCCGCAAGCTGAAGGCGGGCAATGACAAGGTGGAGAAGGACGACGTCACCGCGGGTCTGACCGCCGTGCTCACGGTTCGTCTCGCCGAACCGCAGTTCGAAGGCCAGACCAAGGAGGTCCTCGGCACGCCCGCGGTCCGTGCGATCGTCGCCCGCGTCGTCGAGAACGAGATCACCGCCCGGCTGACGTCCACCAACCGCAGCGACAAGGCCCAGGCCACCTTCCTGCTGGAGAAGGTGGTCAACGAGATGAAGTCGCGCGTCTCCGCGCGCGTGCACAAGGAGACCCAGCGCCGGAAGAACGCGCTCGAGTCCTCCACCATGCCGACCAAGCTGGCCGATTGCCGCAGCAATGACGTGGCGCGCTCCGAGCTGTTCATCGTGGAGGGCGATTCCGCACTCGGCACCGCCAAACTGGCACGGTCCTCGGACTTCCAGGCCCTCCTGCCCATCCGGGGCAAGATCCTCAACGTGCAGAAGGCCTCCGTGGGGGACATGCTCTCCAACGCCGAATGTGCCGCCCTCATCCAGGTGGTGGGCGCCGGCTCGGGCCGCAGCTTCGACCTGGAGGCCGCCCGCTACGGCAAGGTGGTGCTCATGACGGACGCCGACGTGGACGGGGCGCACATCCGCACCCTGCTGCTCACGCTCTTCTACCGTTACATGCGACCGCTTGTGGAGGCGGGGCGCGTCTTCGCGGCCGTCCCGCCGCTGCACCGGGTGGAGGTCATCAACGCCGGATCCAAGGCCAACGAGTACGTCTACACGTACTCCGAACAGGAGCTGCATGTGCTCCTGGCCCGTCTGGAGCAGGAGGGGCGCCGGTACAAGGAGCCGATCCAGCGCTACAAGGGCCTGGGAGAGATGGACGCCGATCAGCTCGCAGAGACCACCATGGACCCCCGGCACCGGACGCTCCGGCGGGTCAGCATCGACAATGCCGAGCAGGCCGAGCGGATCTTTGAACTCCTCATGGGATCCGAGGTGGCACCCCGCAAGGACTTCATCGTGGCGGGTGCGCAGCACCTGGACCGGGATCGCATCGACGCCTGAGCGCCTTCATCGCTCGGCACCGGCCGGCCGCCGGCGCGGCGTTCAGACGTGGACGACGCCGGGGACGATCAGCAGCGCGGTGGGCACCAGGAGCAGCAGTACTGCCGAGGCGAGCACGGCCAGCCGTTGCGCCGGAGGCAACGCGGGTGCCGCGCTCAGGAGACGCTTGACCCGGGCCACCGTCGTGGCGGACGCGCCGGCGTCGTCGTTCACCTCGAGCGGCTCCGAGACGTCCGGCACGTACTGACCCGGCTGCTGCCCGTCCGCGACGACGGCGACGGCCCGGATGAGGGTGCCGCGGTCGCTGACCTTCAGCGCGGCATCGTCGGCCAGCATCTCGATGAGTTCATTGACGGCGCGCTGCGCCACACGGGTGGTGGGCAGCCAGGGGAGTGCGGCGCGCCAGGCGGCGAACGCCCAGAGCAGCAGGTGGTGGCGCTGGGTCAGATGGCTGCTCTCGTGGGCCAGGACCGCAGTGAGTTCGCGCTCGTCCAGGGCCGCCATGAGGGAGTCGGAGAGGACCGTCACCGAGCGGGCACCGCCCGGGAGGCAGTAGGCGACCGGCGCGGCGTGGCTGATGACCACGGTGCCCGGATCGTCGTGCGGTTCGCTCAGAATGGCCAGCAGATCCCGGTGGCGCCGCCGTCCCGTGCTGATCCGCAGGTAGCTGAGCAGCAGGGTGAAAAGCAGGTGGAGGGTCAGTGCGCCGGCCGTCGTCAGGCCGACCACGTTCCAGAACCCGAGGGCGTCCTTGCCGGCCGGGGCCGTTCCGATCATGATGAGGAGCAGGCCGTGCAGGCCGGAGACCAGGTTGTCGCCCAGGGGGGACAGCCCATAGCAGAGCATGGCGCCGATCATGGAAAGACCTCCGGCCAGGCCGATGGCCTGCCAGAGGACGAGCGCGGCGAACGGGTCCCGCGTGGGCCAGGTGCATCGTGCCAGGAGGATGGGCGCCGGCCAGGCGAGGATGATCGCCAGAGCTGCTAGGAACCAGGCGGCGAGGAACACCGCATGCCTCAGCTGGCCTGCGGGGCGGAATCCGCGGGCGGAGTGATGCCCAGGAGCCTGCGGAGGGCGTCCGCCTCCTCGGTGGTCACGGAGCCCACGAAACGCGCCAGCACGGCCTCACGGTCCGGAGCGGAACCCAGCACCTCATGCATGAGTTCGGCGGTGTGCTCGGCGCGGCTGGACACGGCACGGTAGCGGTGCGGGCGGGTGCCGCGTTCGCGGGTCACCAGCCCCTTCTTCTCCAGGCGGGAGAGGACGGTCAGCACGGTGGTCACGGCGAGCTCCTTGCCGCCGTGGGCGGGATCCGTGCCGGCCAGCCGGTCGCGCAGATCGTTGGCCGTGGTGGCATCGCTGCCGGCCCAGAGAAGGTCCATGACGGAACGCTCAAGATCCCCAAGGCTTGCCATTGAAAGCGTCCAACTCCTCTGTAATGCTGAATCCGATCGCGCGTCCGGGGATGTCCGGACGTGAGTGCATCTTTAAATCTATCCTGTTCCGGCCGCTTTTTCTACATTCAGTAGAACCATCGCCGGACGTGTCGGACGACACGCGCCAGTGCCGCTCCAGCTGTTCTACACTTTGTAGAAGACAACTTCTACGTGGCGTAGAAATCAAGTGTCGGTGAAGAACGGGGAAGCCATGGATCCGCTCGAAATTGCCCGCTGGCAGTTCGGCATCACAACCGTCTACCACTTCATGATGGTGCCCTTGACCATCGGCCTCGGCCTGGTGGTGGCCTTCATGCAGACCCTCTGGTACCGCAGCGGCAAGGCCGAGTACCTGCGCATGACCAAGTTCTGGGGCAAGCTCTTCCTCATCAACTTCATCATGGGCGTGGCCACGGGAATCGTGCAGGAGTTCCAGTTCGGCATGGCCTGGAGCGAGTACAGCCGCTTCGTGGGTGACGTCTTCGGCGCCCCGCTGGCCATGGAGGCGCTGCTGGCGTTCTTCGTGGAATCCACCTTCCTGGGCCTGTGGATCTTCGGCTGGAAGCAGCTGCGCAAGGGGCTGCACCTGGCGTGCCTGTGGATCGCGGTCATCGGCTCGGTCATCTCCGCCTACTTCATCATCGTGGCCAACAGCTGGATGCAGCACCCGGTGGGTGTCACGCTCCAGGACGGCCGCGGCCGCATGGTCGACGCCTGGGCCGTGTTCACCAACAACACCGCCATCGTGGCCTTCAGCCACACGATCATGGGCGCTCTCGCCGTCGCCGGCGGTTTCCTGCTGGGCATCGCCTGGTACCACCTGTGGCGCCGCCGCACCGACGGGATCGACACCGTGGATGAGAACGGCCGCGTCGTGGTCGGCGAAGCGGCCGGTGTGCCGGGCCGTGACAAGACGGACCACAAGGTCTGGCTGCGTTCCCTGAGGATCGGCGCCGTCATCGCAGCGATCTCCTTCGCCGGAACCTCCATCACGGGCGACCTCCAGGGCAAGCTGATGTTCGTGCAGCAGCCCATGAAGATGGCCGCCGCCGAGGCCGCGTGCCACGACGGCACCCAGTTCTCCGTGCTCAGCGTGGGGGACCTCGGATCCAAGGACTGCTCCAACATCGTGGCCGTCATCGAGGTCCCCGGACTCCTCTCCTTCCTGGCCAAGGGCGACTTCACCACCGATGTGAAGGGCGTGAACACCCTGGTCCCGGAGTACCAGGCGAAGTACGGCACCAATCTCCCCAACGACCCCAAGCTCGGTGACCGCGCCGGCAAGGCCATCCAGTACGTTCCCGTCATGGAGGTCACCTACTGGGGCTTCCGCATGATGATCGGCTTCGGCGGCCTCGCGGCGCTGGCCGCCGTCGTCGCGCTCTGGCTCACCCGGCGCGGCACCGTGCCCGCGAGCCGCTGGCTCATGCGACTGGCCGTGTTCGGCATCCTGGCGCCCTTCGGCGCCAACGCCGCAGGCTGGATCTTCACAGAGATGGGACGCCAGCCGTTCGTCGTCGCACCGAACCCGGACGTCACCGGCGCCGACCCCGTCTTCATGTACACGGCGGCCGCGGTCTCCCCGGGTGTCTCCGGCGGGGAGATCCTGACCTCCCTCATCCTCCTGAGCGCCGTCTACGCCGCGCTCATGGTGGTGGAGGTGAAGCTCCTGACCACCTACATCCGGGGAGGCGTGGCGTCCGCGATGCCGGAGCTCGCCCACCCGGGGAAGGATGAGGACTCCGGGCCTTCATCCGATGACACCGACGTCCTGGCCTTCGCGTACTGAGAGGTAGAGAGCAATGGAAGTTCTTCCCAGCATCTGGTTCATCGCCATCGCCGTGCTCTGGACCGGCTACCTCTTCCTGGAGGGTTTCGACCTGGGCGTCGGCATGCTCATGAAGCTCTTCGCCCGTAGCGACCGCGAGCGCCGCGTCCTGCTGAATACGGTCGGACCGGTGTGGGACGGCAACGAAGTCTGGCTGCTGACCGCGGGCGGTGCGACGTTCGCGGCGTTCCCGCACTGGTACGCCTCCCTGTTCTCGGCCCTCTACCTGCCGCTGACCCTGGTCCTGCTCGGCCTGATCTTCCGGGCCGTCGCCTTCGAATACCGGGGCAAGATCAACACGGACCGCTGGCGCAACGCCTGGGACTGGGCGATCGTGCTGGGGTCTTTCGTGGCCGCCTTCGGCATCGGCGCGGCCCTCGCCCTGAGCACCACCGGCCTGCCTCTGAACGCCAACGGCGACCGGGTGGGCGGGCCCTTCGCCTGGTTCACCCCGTACGCCCTGCTGGGCGGCCTGGCCGTGGTCGGCTTCGCGCTGGTCCACGCCCTGGCCTTCCTGATGATCAAGACCGACGGTGAGATCCGTCACCGGGCCCGTGCCTGGCTCACCCGCTGGCTCCCGCTCGGCCTGGTGCCGATCGCCGCGTGGGTGGTCGCCGTCCAGCTCCTGCACGGCAAGTGGTTCAGCTGGGTCCTGACCGTCCTGGCGGTGGCCGCGGCGGTGGCCGCCTGGCTGCTGGCCCGCCGGCAGGCCGAAGGCAAGGCGTTCCTGTCCCTGGGGATCTTCCTCGCCGCGGGCACCTCGGCGATCTTCTCCGCCGTCTACCCGGTGGTCCTGCCGTCCACACTGGACCCGGCGTTCAATCTGACCGTCGCCAACGCGTCGTCGAGCGACTACACGCTGGGCCTCATGACCGTGGTGGCGTGCATCGGCCTGCCGCTCGTGATCGCCTACCAGGCCTGGACCTACTGGGTGTTCCGGAGACGCATCAGTGCGGCCCACATCCCGGATTCGCACACCGTCCTGCCGGCCGTGGTCCGCAAGGTCCTCAAGGGGCAGTCCTGATCCATGGCTGAGAGGAAGTCGCCGTTCCCCCCGGCGCCCCGCCGTTCGCTGTACCTTCTGGGACTGCTGGGCGCCCTGAACGCACTCGGCCTGGTGCTCATGGCCCAGGCCATCGCGGCGGGGCTCGGGGGACTGGCTTCGGGGCACGACGCCGGGAGCCTCCTGAGCCTCTGTCTGCAGGGAACGCTGGGCGCACTGCTGCGGGCCGGGGCGAGCTGGGGGCAGGCCGTGGTGGCCCGTGCCACGGTGGTCGAGGTCAAGGAGGGCTTCCGGACCAGGCTGCTCTCCGCGCTGCTGGACGGCCGGCGTCCTACGGATTCCGCGGGACGCGGGGCCGACACTCTGCTGGTGACCCGGCGTCTGGACGAACTGGACAAGTTCTACACCGAGTACCTCCCCGCCCTGGTCAACTGCGCCACGGTGCCGCTGCTGCTGGGCGCACGGATCCTGCTGGCGGACTGGATCAGTGCACTCATCATCGTGCTGACCATCCCTCTGGTGCCGCTGTTCATGATCCTCATCGGGCGGCACACTCAGGAGAGCCTGGGCCGGGCGTACCGGACGCTGGACGTCCTGTCCTCCCACCTGGTGGAGCTGGTCCGCGGTCTGCCTGTCCTCCTGGGGCTCGGGCGTACCGAGGGGCAGCGCCAGGCGCTGGACGCCGTGGGGGAGAAGCACCGCCGGGAGTCCATGACCACCCTCCGCACGGCCTTCCTCTCGGCCTTCGCGCTGGAACTCATCGCCACCATCTCCGTGGCGCTGGTCGCCGTGACCATCGGCGTCCGACTGGTGCACGGCCAGATGGGGCTCGACGCCGGGCTCCTCGCCCTGATTCTGGCTCCCGAGTGCTACCAGTCCCTGCGCGTCCTGGGCTCCGCCTACCACGCGAGCGAGGACGGCAAGCTGGCCCTGGCGGAGGTGGGCGACGCACTGCGCTCCGAGCCGGCCGGTGAAGTCACCCTGCGCCACGACCATGCGGCCGTGGCCGGGCGGGTCCGGGTGGAGGCCCTGACCGTGGCCTACCCGGACCGGGGCGTCCGGCTCGGTCCCGTCGGATTCGACCTCCGGACCGGCACCGTCACTGCGCTGACCGGTCCCAGCGGATGCGGCAAGAGCACCATCCTCGCGGCCCTCACCGGAACGCTCGACGCGCCGGCCACGGTGAACGGGATCCTGCATGTCGCCGGCGATCCCACCCGGGACGGTGAGGCGACCCGCTTCGCCTACGCCCCCCAGCACCCGGAGTTCCTCCGGGACACGGTCGAGGACGAAGTCCGGACCTGGGCGGGGTCCATGGAAGCGGAGGAGACAGTCCGCCGGGCCCTCGAGCTCGCCGACGCCGTCGGCCTGGCCGGATCGCGCCCCGCGGAACTGAGCCCCGGGGAGCAGCGCCGCGTGGCGCTGGCCCGGGCGTTCGCCGTCGCGCTGACCGAGCAGGCCGTCCTGGTGCTCGACGAGCCCACCGCACACCTGGACGAGACCCGCGCCGGGCGGATCCGCCGCAGCATCGCACTGCTGGCGCAGGAGCGCCCCGTGCTGCTGGTGAGCCATGACCCCGCCACGCTGGCCATCGCCTCGGAGCATGTCCCCGTGACGGCGTCTGGAGCGGCGGACAGCAGGGAGACTGAGCGGGTCCTGGAGAGCAGCCACACCGCTGATCCGGCGGTGGCGCGGAAGGCCCCGGTCCGGACGGAAGAAGACCCCGGCGACGCTGACACCCCGGAACGGCGCGGAACGGGACTGCTGACCGGCTTCCGGCGCCGGCTGACCGGTTCGGTGGTGCTGGGTGTGCTGGCACAGCTGTTCTCCGTGTGCCTCGCGGCGCTGTCCGGCTGGCTCATCGTCCACGCATCCTCGCAGCCCCCCATCCTGTACCTGATGGCCGCCATCGTGGGGGTGCGATTCTTCGGCATCGGACGCTCCGCCCTGCGCTACACGGAGCGCCTCCGCATGCACGACACCGTGTTCCGTCTCACCACGGGTCTGCGTGGCCGTCTCTGGACCGCCCTGTCCACCCGGGCCCTCGGGATCCGCCGCCTCATGCAGGGTGATGCGGTGCTGGACACCGTGGTCGCCCAGGTGGACGAGTACCGTGACCTCCTGCCCCGCGTTATGGGGCCTCGCTGGACCGCCATCGGCACCTCGGCAGTAGGCATCGTGGCCACGGCGCTGGTCCTGCCCTGGGCCACGCCTGTCGTGGTGATCGTCAGCGTCCTGGGTGTGCTCGCGGCGCCGGCGCTCGCGGTCCGGGCCGACCGGCATGCGAGCCGGCTGAACGTCAGCCGGCGCTCGGCGCTGCTCCAGTACGTCTCCCGGTCCCTTCAGTCGCGGAAAGACCTCGGCGGCAACGGGCTCGCCCCGCTCGCCGTCGCCGAGGCGGAAGGGCTTTCCGCCGAGGCCGTCGGCGCGGCGCGCCGCAGCGCCTGGGCGGAGGGACTGGCGCAGGCACTCGCCGTGCTGGCCTCGGCGCTGGGCGCCGTCGTCGTCGTGATCCTGGCCGTGGCGCAGGGCGGCGGGCAGGGCGCGGCCGAGCGCGCCGCCGTCGTGGCGTTGCTCCTCCTGTCCCTGGTGGAACCGTTCCTGGCCGGCATCACCGCAGCCAGGCTGCGGCCCTCCCTCCGGGCGTTGGAGGAGGAACTCGAGGCGGTCCTGGCGCCCGACGCGCCCCTCGCGTCGCACGGCACCCGCGTCCAGGAGCCGCAGGCCTTCCCCAGCTGGCTCCGCTTCACCGGGCTGAGTGCGGCCTGGCCGGACGGGGATCCGGTCTTCACCGGCCTGAACGGCGAAGCGCGGCCCGGCCGTTCGCTCGCAGTCACGGGGGAGTCCGGCAGCGGGAAGTCCACGCTCCTGGCGGTACTCATGGGGTTCCTGCCGCCCGGGCGGGGGCAGGTGGAGATCCACGGCCGGATCGCCTGGTGCCCCCAGGAATCCCACGTCTTCGATTCGACGGTGCGCGGGAATCTCTCCCTGGCTCTCCCCGTAGGTGGCGCCGCCGATGCCGGGCTGTGGGAGGCACTGGAACGCACCGGACTGGCCCGGGCCGTCCGGGACATGCCACGTGGACTGGACACCCGCATCGGCCCGGGCGGTGCGTTCCTCTCGGGCGGGCAGCGGCAGCGGCTGGCGATGGCCCGCACCTTGCTGGCCGGGGCCACGGTCCTGCTGCTGGATGAGCCGACGGCGCACCTGGACTCCGAAGCCGCAGACGCCCTGATGGCGGATCTGACAGCTTCCCTGCAGGAGGAGACTCTGCTGGTGGTATCCCACCGGGAGGCTGACCTGGTGTTCCTTGACGACAGGCTGGTCCTGGGAGAGGAATCCCCGCAGGGGGCGCTGGCTCGCTGACGTTATGCTGAGCCCATGAACGGTGGACTCGGGGGACTGACCGTACGGGCGCCGCGCGCTGAAGACGTCCCGGCCTGGGCGGGACTGATCGCCAGGATCGGTGAACACGAGCAGCAGAGCTGGTTCGAGAAGGCCGAGGACCTGGAGGCGTTCCTGGCACAGCACGACGCCACGGATGCGATCCTGGCGTTCGACGACGACGGCGTGCCGCGCGCCCACGGGCGCGTCAGCGCCTTGGCGTCGGACGCCGTCGTGCCCACCAGGGGCGGGGTGGATCCGGCCTGGCAGCGGAAGGGCGTGGGCCGTGCGGTGCTGCGCTGGCAGGAGGCCCGCGCCGCCGGGATCATGGCCGGCCGCGGCGTGGCCACCGTGGCCGTCCGCGCGCAGCACGAGGAACGGATCCTGGCTCCGGGGCGGCTCTTCGCCTCGCAAGGGTTCGGCATCGTGCGCTGGTTCAACGAGATGCACCGCGGACTCTCGGCCGGGCTCCCGTCGGAAGCGCTGGACCCGGACTACGAACTTGCCCCGTGGACCGCGGAGTCGGATGAGGAGGTCCGGCTCCTCCACAATGCCGCCTTCGCCCGCCATTGGGGGAGCGAGCCGCGCAGCCCGCAGTCCTGGTCTTTCCGGGTGGGCAATCCGGAGATCAGGCGTCCATGGTGTCTGCTGGTGCGTGAACGTTCCTCCGGTGCGGCCGTCGCCTATCACCTGGCCAGCCACGACCCGGACATCGTGCGCCTGCACGGACGGGCGGAAGGATACACGGAGCTTCTGGGCGTGGATCCGGCCCATCGCGGCCGTGGCCTGGCACGTTTCCTGCTCGCCGAGGCCATGCGCCTCTTCACAGCGGATGGTATGGACACTGCGGCGCTCGACATGGATTCGGGCAACGTCACGGGGGCGCTGGCGCTCTACGAAGGGCTCGGCTACCGGGTGGTGAACCGGGCACCGGTCTGGGAGAAGACGGTTCCCGTCAACCCTTGACGTCGTACAGGTGGTGCGCCAGGTCGTGCAGGAAGTAGGCGCTCAGCGTGGTCACCGTGAATGAAGAGCCGTTGCTGCGCAGGCCGTGGTGCCCCAGAGCCGCCTCCGGGGTCTCGCGGAACGCGCGCGCGGTGAGGGTGGCTTCCTCGCTGATCTGGCGGAGGACCCGCCTCGGGCTTTCCGTCCGGTACTCCTTGGCCACGGCGGTGGCGTCCTGGTCCCAGTTGTCGAAGGCCGCGCCGTCGGTCTGAACCATCAGGTGGAGCCGCTCGCGGAACAGTTCCAGGACGTCACGGACGTGCGCCGCGTACTCCAGCGGCGACCAGGTGCCGTCATCGGGGCGCACAGCGACGTCCTCCCGGTGCAGCACGGCCTCCCAACGGACCGGCTGCTCCAGTACCATCTGGGACACCCGCTCCGGCGTGGTGCCGGCAGGGTCGAAGCCGCAGTCCGGGCACACCCGTTCGGTCACCCAGGTCCAGTCCTTGTTGTCCGGTTCGATCGCCATACTGCCAGCCTACCGCCGAGGGACGAGGCCGGGGAGGCCGGAAGGCGCGTCAGCCCAGGCTCGGGCCGATCGCGTCCACCGACTGGCTGAGCGGGACGCCCGAGCCGTCGCGGCGTCCGTGCTCCTGCGGCAGGGACCGCGCGACGCCGGCGGTGCTGGCTGCCTTGGCCGGGCCGTGGCCCGCCCACGCGAGCATCAGCCGGTCCTCACCCTTGAGGAAACGGTGGGCGCGGACGCCGCCGGTGGCGCGGCCCTTGGCGGGGAACTCGCTGAATTCGCTGACCTTGGCCGCACCCGGGCTGGTGCCCGGGAGGGCGTCCGCGGTGCCCGCGATGGTGACCACGACGGCGGCCGGGTCGTCTGCGGCGACGACGCCGAAGAAGATCGCCTCGTCGTCGTCGGCCAGTTTGATGCCCGCCATGCCGCCCGCCAGCCGGCCCTGCGGCCGGACCGCCGTGGCAGGCATGCGCAGCAGCTGGCTCGAACGCGCGATGAACACGAGTTCGGAGTCGTCCGGGGACGGAGCCACGGCCAGGACGCGGTCCTTGGGCTTGAGCGTGACAGCCTCCCAGTCCTCCCGGTTCAGTGGGTAGTCCGGCTGAATGCGTTTGACCACGCCCTGCGCCGTGCCGAGAGCCACGACCTCATTGAGCGGGACGATGCCCACCACGGTCTCGCCCTTGGGCAACGGCAGGAACTCCTTGACCGCGACGGCGGTGGACAGATTGGGTGCACCGTTCGGCGCCGGGATCACGGGCAGGTCCACCACCTGCAGGCGGAGCATGCGGCCGAGGCTCGTGACGGCGCCCAGTTCACCACGGGCGGTGCTGCGGACGGCGGAGAGGAGGACGTCGTGCTTGGCGCGGTTCCCAGCGTCGGCGAGCGGATCCGCGGAGTCGGTGCGGGCCATCACTCCGGAGGCGCTCAGCACCACCCAGCAGGGCTCGTCGGCGATCTCCAGGGGCAATTGCTGCGCCGCGGCCTTCTTGCCGGGGGCGGCGGCCGCGGTGACGGCGGCGACAGGTCCGTCCTCCTTCTCCAGGAGCACCGTGCGCCGCGGGGTGCCGTACTGTTCGGCGACCTGGGCCAGTTCGGTGGAGACGACGTCCCGCAGCCGGGCGTCCGAGGCGAGGATCTCCTCCAGCTCGGCGATCTCCCGGCGGAGCTCGTCGCGTTCCTTCTCCAGCTCGATGAGCGAGTACTTGGTCAGCTGCCGCAGCCGCAGTTCCAGGATGTAATTCGCCTGGATCTCGGAGAGGTCGTAGACGGCCATGAGCCGCTCCCGGGCCACTGCGGCCTCGTCGCTGGAGCGGATGATCTGGATGACCTCGTCGATGTCCACGATGGCGATGAGCAGGCCCTCCACCAGGTGGAGGCGGTCCTTCTTCTTGCCCAGCCGGAAGGCGGTGCGCCGGCGCACCACGTCCAGCCGGTGGCCCAGATAGACGTGCAGCAGCTCCAGCAGACCGAGCGTCCGCGGCTGGCCGTCCACCAGGGTGACGTTGTTGATGCCGAAGGAGTCCTCCAGCGGGGTCAGGCGGTAGAGCTGCTGCAGGACGGCCTGCGGGTTGAAGCCGTTCTTCAGCTCGATGACCAGGCGGAGCCCGTTCTGCCGGTCGGTGAGGTCCACCAGGTCGCTGATGCCGGCCAGCTTCTTGGCGTTGACCGCGTCCTTGATCTTCTCGATGACCTTCTCCGGGCCCACCATGTACGGGAGCTCGGTGACCACCAGGCCGGTGCGCCGCGCGGAGAGCTGCTCCACGGAGACCTTGGCCCGGGTCTTGAAGCTGCCGCGCCCGCCGGCGTAGGCGTCGCGGATGCCGTCCAGGCCCACGATCCGGCCGCCGCTGGGCAGGTCCGGGCCGGGGATGAACGTCATGACGGTCTTCAGATCGGCGTCCGGGTGCTCCAGCAGGTGCCGCGCTGCGGCCACCACCTCCACCAGGTTGTGCGGGGCCATGTTCGTCGCCATGCCGACGGCGATGCCGGAAGCGCCGTTGACCAGCAGATTCGGGAACGCGGAGGGGAGGACCTCCGGCTGAGTGAGCTGGTTGTCATAGTTGGGGACGAAGTCCACCACGTCCTCGTCCAAGTGGCCGGTCATGGCCATGGCCGACGGCGCCAGGCGGGCCTCGGTGTAGCGGGGCGCGGCCGGGCCGTCGTCGAGGGAGCCGAAGTTGCCGTGGCCGTCGATCAGTGGCAGGCGCAGGGAGAAGTCCTGGGCCATGCGCACCATGGCGTCGTAGATCGCGGAGTCGCCGTGCGGGTGGAGCTTGCCCATGACCTCGCCCACCACGCGGGCGCTCTTCACATGGCCCTTCTCGGGGCGCAGGCCCATGTCGCTCATCATGTAGAGGATGCGCCGCTGCACGGGCTTCAGGCCGTCCCGGGCGTCCGGGAGGGCGCGGGAGTAGATCACCGAATAGGCGTACTCCAGGAACGATGTCTCCATCTCCGTGGTGACGTCGATCTCGACGATGTTCTCGGTGAATGGTTCAAGGGTCTCAGAACCCCGGGTGGTGGTGCGTCGCGCCATGGATGTACGGAAAACCTCGTGGAAGTGTGCGGCGCGCCCTTTTGGCGCGACGACTACTCTAAGCCTATGGCGCGCGGGGCTGACAATGCTGGATATCCGGACTACTGGGAGGCCGATGTCGTCCTGAGGGACGGAGGCACCGGTCACATCCGGCCGATCGCCCCGTCCGACGCCGAAGCCGTGCAGGCGTTCCACCAGGCCCAGTCCCAGGCCTCCGTCTACCTGCGGTTCTTCAGCTACAAGGCCAAGCTCACGGGCCGGGAACTCAAACGCTTCACCGAAGTGGACCACCGGGACCGGGTGGCGCTGGTCATCACGATCGCCGGCGAGATCGTGGGAATCGCCCGTTACGACCGCCTCGAGGACCCGTCCGAGGCGGAGGTCGCGTTCAACATCTCCGACCGTCACCAGGGCCGGGGCCTCGGCTCCATCCTGCTGGAACACCTGGCCGCGGCCGCGCTGGAGAACGGGATCCGCCGTTTCAGCGCCGAGGTCCTGCCGGAGAACCGCAAGATGCTGGGTGTCTTCGCCGATGCGGGATACGAGGTGAAGCGGCAGTTCGAGAGCGGCGTGGTGCTGGTCGGCTTCGGCATCGACCCCACCGTGAAGTCGAGGGCCGTGATGGAGTCCCGGGAGCACCGGGCCGAGGCGCGCAGCGTGCAGGAGCTCCTGGCCCCCCGTTCTGTCGCCGTCATCGGGGCCAGCCGTCACTGGGGCAAACTCGGCTACGAACTCATGCACCACCTCCGGGAAGGCGGGTTCACGGGTGTGATCCACGCCGTCAATCCTTCCGCTCTCGAAGTGGGCGGCGGACTCAGCCATGGGACCATCGCGGAGGTCCCGGGGCCCGTGGACCTGGCGGTCATCGCCGTCCCGTACGAGGATGTCCTGCGCGTCGTGGACGAGTGTGGCGCCGCCGGCGTGCGCGGCGTCCTGGTGGTCACGGCCGGGTTCGCCGACGACGGCGAGCAAGGTCTCGCGCGGCAGATCGCCCTGGTGCGTCAGGCGAGGGCGTCCGGGATGCGGGTCATCGGCCCGGCCTCGCTGGGCGTGGTGAACACGGACCCGGCCGTCAGCCTGAACGCTTCCATGGCGCCGTCGCTTCCCGCCCCGGGCGGCCTGGGCCTCTTCAGCCAGTCGGCCGCCGTCGGGATCTCCCTCTACGCGACGGCGCAGCGGCGCGGCCTGGGGCTGTCCAGCTTCCTTTCCGCGGGAAACCGGGCTGACGTGTCCGGTAACGATGTCATGCAGTACTGGGAGGACGACCCCCGCACCCGGGCCGTGGGCCTCTTCCTGGAGTCCTTCGGCAACCCGCGCAAGTTCTCCCGGATCGCCAGGCGTCTGGCCCGCAGCAAACCCGTGATCGTGGCGAAGCCCGCCACGATCGGGCTGCGGCTGCCTCCCGGGCACGCGGTCCGGACTACGCAGGCGCCGCCCGCCGCCCTGGACGCCATGCTGCGGCAGGCGGGCGTGATCCGGGTGGAGACCATGGAGGAGCTCCTGGACGTGGCCCAGATCATCGAGGCCCAGCCGCTGCCGGCCGGAAGGCGGCTGGGCGTGGTGGCGAATTCCCTCAGCCTGTCCCGGATCGCCGCGGACACGGCTGAGGGGCATGGGCTGGTGGCCACCGGTGCCGTGGGGGACCTGGCCCTCGACGGCGGCCAGTCAGCCGCACTGGCGGTCGTCCGGAAGGAGGTCCGGGCCATGCTCGGCCGTCCTGATGTGGACAGCGTCCTGGTCTCGCTGCTCCCGGCCCTCGGGCTGGCGCAGGAGGCGCTGATCGCCGAACTGGCCGCCCTGTCGGCGACCTCGGCCAAGCCGCTGCTGACGGTCCTGCCGGGTAACGCGGACCCCGCACAGCGGGTGACCGGCATCCTCGGCGTGGACGGTGACCGGACGGGAGGCCTGCCGTGTTTCGAAAACCACGCCGCGGCGCTGAGCGCGCTCGCCGCCCTGGCCGAGTACGTCCTGTGGCGGTCCGAGGAGAACGGCGTCGTGGAGGAGCCGCCGTCCCTGACGTCTGCGGCGGAGCGTCGCCGCGCCGAGGAGCTGCTGGCGGCGTGGCTCCGCCCCGTGCACGATGAAGGACTGCTGGCGCTGGACCATGAGCAGATGGTGGAGCTGCTGAGCTGTTACGGCATCACGGTGCTCCCGTCACGGCCGTTCGGCACGGTGGCCGAAGCGCAAGCGGCGGCGGAAGAGCTCGGCTGGCCCGTGGCCCTGAAGACCCAGGACCCGATCCTGCGACACCGCCTGGACCTCGGCGGGGTGCGCCTGAACATCCAGGACGCCGAATCCCTGGAGCGCAACATCCACCAGATGCGGTACGTCCTGGCCGATTACGGCGCCGGGGAACTGGAGGTGCAGTCCATGGCCGGGGTCGGGCAGGCCTGCACGGTGCGTGCCATTGAGGACCCTCTCCTGGGACCCGTGGTTGCCTACGGCCTGGCCGGGGACGCCGTGAAGATCCTGGACGACTGGGCGTACCGGGTCCCGCCGCTCAGCCCGGTACAGGCACTGGACTTCGTTCACGCGCCGCGTGCCGCGGTGAAACTGGGCGGTTACGAGGGCCTGCCCGGCGTGGACACGCAGGCGCTCGCGGACCTGCTGCTGAGGGTTGCCGAATTGAAGGACCGGCACCCTGAGGTGGCACTGCTCGAATTCACCCCGGTCCTTGTGGGACGGCGGGGGCTGAACGTGCTCTCCGCCACCGTGCACATCGCTGACGCGCAGCAGCGCACCGACAGTGCCCGCCGGGCGCTGCGGAACTAGCGTCCGGCCTTGGGCGGGCGGGTCGCCACGATGCCCCGAGCCACCAGCAACGCGGCCCCGGAGGCTGCCACGATCGCAGTGGCGTAAGACCACCAGCCCACCGCCGTCAACCCGAGGGTGACGGCGAGGACTGCGACAGGAATGCTGAGCAGGAGCATGGCCAGGCCGTATCCGCGGCGTGACGAGATCTCCCCAGGATCAAGGTCAGGACTCATGCCCGTGAGTCTACCCACGGTTCGCTCCGCGCACGTCCCACCATAGAGATGTTGTGGACATCGATCTTCACCGGACCGGAACCGCCGTTCGCATGTGCCTTCCGGATCTGGGAAAATGGAGTCCATGAGCCAGCCCAGCACCGTGCCGAATGCCCGTGCCCTCACCGCGCTGAAGTCGGCGGTGGACAAGGCCGGGTTCTATCCGCGCCTGGTGTTCGACGTCGTCGAGGACGCCCTGGACGGCCGGGAGCCGCTCGAGCAGCTGGTGCACCTTGAGACCCATTTCGACCGTGCGGAGGTCCGCCGTCATGTGACCGCGCTGGTCCTGACCTCGGACGTCCTGGTGGTCGCCCACGTGGATGACCACCAGCTGGACGAGCAGGGCGAAACCGTGATGGCCCAGGTGTCCACCGAGACGGTTCCCCTGCATCAGATTCGCAGTGTCATCCTCGGCTTCGTGTACGCGCAGCCGCAGGAGTACAGCGGAAAGGAGCAGCCGCGTGAACTCACGCTCTCCATCGCGTGGTCCGGTGGCCGGCGTCTGGACCTCCTCCCCGCCTCGTGCGGCGACCCGCAGTGCGAAGCGGACCACGGACTCAACGGCACCAGCAGCGCGGAGGACATCGTGCTGCGGGTGAGCGCCGAGGCGGACGGTCCCAAGTCACTGAAGCAGGCCCGGCACTTCGCCCATGCCCTGCGCACCGGAAGTACCGGTTCGCGGGTCGGGGAGGCTCCCGAACCCCGTCCCGTCCTCGCCGAGCGCCATCCGGAACCGGCCAGAATGGCGGCGCCGCGCGCACGCGGCCGGCGTTTCGCCGCGCTCTCCGGCCGGTTCGGCGCGCGTTCGCACCGCCAATGACGGGTACGACGACGGCGCTGCCGCCTGTCCCGGGCTACGGCACCAGGAGCATCGCCGAACTTTTGCTCAGCGCGGCCTCGGCGGCCGGCGCGCAGGGCCTGGCCAATCCGCTGAACCTTCCCGCCGCTCCGCGCGTCTGCGTGGTCCTGGTGGACGGCATGGGCGCCCAGCTGCTCAAGCGCCACGCCGCACACGTGCCTTTCCTGCGCTCACTGCTGCAGGACCAGACGCAGAAGGGGCCCCGCCGCCTGGACGCGTCGTTCCCCAGCACCACGGCCAGTTCGCTGGCGAGCCTGGGCACCGGACTGCCGCCCGGCGCTCATGGCATGGTCGGCTATGACGTCCTGGACCCGGCTCAGGGCAAGGTGGTCAACCAGCTGGGCAATTGGGACGGCAGGGTCGACCCCTTGGCCTGGCAGCCGCACCCCACCGTGTTCGAGCGGGCGGCGGCCTCCGTCGCCGTGCACACGGTGAGCCTGCCGCGCTTCGAGACGTCCTCCATGACCATGGCGGCCCTGAGGGGCAGCCGCTTCCACGGCTCCGGCGGACTTGCCGGACGGATCGGCGCCGCCGTGGACGCTCTTCAGCAGCCCGGACTGGTGTACTTCTACATCAATGAGCTGGACAAGGCCGGACACCGGTACGGCGTCGACGCTCCGGAGTTCCTCAGCGCCCTCGAAGAGGTGGACTTCACGCTGCGGCAGCTCGCCGCCCGCCTTCCGCTGGGCACACTCATCCTGACCTCGGCCGACCACGGCATGATGGATGTGCCGCGCAGTGGACGGATCGACTATTCCTCGGACCCGGCCCTGGTGGAGGGCGTCCGGCACACGGCGGGGGAGCCGCGGATGCTCCACTTGCATGTGGAGGACGGAACAGATCCGGCAGGCGTCCTGGACGCCTGGCGGGACCGCTTCGGGGACAAGATCTGGCTGCTGGAGAAGGCACAGGCCGTCGAAGCGGGATACTTCGGACCCGTCTCAGAGTCCGTCCTGCCCCGGATCGGGGACGTCCTGGTGCTCGCTCGTGAGGAGGTCGCCTTCTTCGACCTGCGCCGGGTCCGGCCGGAAGCCATGGAGATGGTGGGGCAGCACGGCTCGCTCACCCGCGCCGAACGTGAGGTCCCGCTCCTGATCTGCGAAGCGACAGGGCCTCGGGCCGGAACCCCCAAGGGGAACAAGACACGACGCCGCTGAAGCCGGTCCCACGGCCCGGTCAGAAGGGAGTGCTGATGATCGTGTGGGTCAGAGCCCCGCTGGGGAGCAGGAACCACTCCAGCGTGCCGTGCGTCAGTCCGGTGTCGAGCTCGACGTAGTATCCGGTGACGTGTTGGCCGGGGCGCAGGACAAACGGGAAATGCAGCAGATAACTTTGATCGATGCAGTTAACGCGGACGGGATAGTAGGGCAGCTGGACATAGCTTCCGTCGGGCTTGCGTACCGCGAAGCTTGCGGAAACGAGGGTGGAACCGTGACCCTGGCTGTCGGCGGTGATGTCCACCATGACACCGAGGTAGCCACCGTTCCGCGAAGGGAACGGATTGCCGGTGGTGCATTTGATCCCAGGCTGGACGCTCGTGATGGTGACCGTGAGCGATGACTCCTGGACTTCGCCAGCGGGAGGGAGCACCCGGAACGGTTCGCCGATCTGCCGGATCACAGGCTGTGAATCCGTTGGACCGATCGATTCCGGGGAGGTGGGCATCGCCGAATCGGGCGCCGGTGAACCCGTCAGATTCGGAGCTGAAGAGGCGGGCTCCGAGGCGCTGGCAAGGCTTGGTGTCTGCGACGGGCCGGAGGCCGCCGTCCCCGGCGTCGCGGGCGGTCCGGAACAACCGCTCAAGGTCATCGCGAAACATGCGGAGACGATGGCGGCGATGGATCTGCCGCGAGACAGGCGGCCACGGACTGCCGGACGAGCAGCATTGAGAACCTCCACGGCAACCGAATTGACCGCCTTCATGATTCCTCCCACGGCTCTCGCCGTACGCAATCCTGGCGGTACAGTACACCTGGCCTCACCGTTGCACAAGAGACTGCGGCATCATCGTCACGGCGCCGGCAAGGCCGGGCCGCGGCGGGAAGTAGTGCCTAGCCGTCGCCCTTGGTACCGAAGACGATCTCGTCCCAGCTGGGAATGCTGCGGCGCTTGGCGGCGGGCTTCTCCACTGGCTTGTGCTCATGCTCAGAAGCCTGAGCCTCCCGGGCTTCCCTGGCCTCCCGCTCGGCGGTAGCCCGTTCGAAGTCGCGAGGGTCCTTGTGGAAGCTTGCTCCGCGCATCGCGGAACGCTGCCGGGGAATGGGCTTCTCCTGGGTATCCGAGTTGGCGAAGATCTCATCCGCCAGGCTCGGGCCCTCGGCGGGCGTGGGCGTGGGCGCGGGTGCCGGCGGGACGATCCGGATCTCCCGGGTGTGGGTGCTGATGCCGTCCTCGAGGGACAGGCCGTCCTCAGGCTCCTCACGCTCCGGAAGAGCCAGCTTCAGCCGGCGTGATTCCTCGGCCTCGGCCGTCTCCTCCCCGCCCGGGCGCGGGTGTGCGGCCGGGATGCCCTGGGTGAGCAGCAGGGCCAGGGCGTCGTCGCCCTCTTCGTCCACGCCCAGCCGCTGACCACGGCGGGAGTTCAGCAGATCCAGGAGTCCCTCGGCGTCGCGGACCGAGCGGTCCGCGTCCTCGGGGGCATCGGCTTCCACATCGAACGGGCTGTCCCGCACCGCGGACAGGCGACGGCTGCTCCAGGGATTGTCGGCATGAAGCTCCAAGGGCTCCAGTTCGCTCAGGTGCTGTGCCCAGCGGTTGGCGTTCTGAAGTGACCGGGTGATCGGGGAGTACGTCCAGCGGGCCGGGGGCTCTTCGCCGAGCCGTCCGGTGAACCCCTCCGGGAGATCGAAGTACGCCACCACCTCCCACTGGCCGTGCCCGGTCTTGTGCGAGTCCCAGTTCAGGCTCGCGATGGCGACCCCGAGCTGACGCAGGCGGTGCTCCACCATCTCGCCCAGGAAGGCGCGATCCTGGCCGAAGGCGCTGCGGTACCCCTCGCCGTCGTCCAGATGCCCGGGGACTTCGACGCCGCGGGCCTGCGCGGCGATGTGCTCGCGTTCGGCCAGCACAGGGCCTTCGTAGCGGCGGACGCTCGCCAGGGGGAGGCCGGACTCCTCGGCAACTTCCTCGGCCGTGGCGCCGGAACGGATCCGGGCCTGGATGTCCCGGGGACTGAGGGACGCCTTAGGAGCGTCTTTGGCGGAGGGCCGGGCGGCCGCGCGCGCGATGGCGCGCCGAAGCGCCTCGTCCAGGGGCAGACTGTACTGCTCCCCGTTGGAGTCGCTGAGCAAGAGGCGATCACCGTCGTCGTGAACTCCCAGCAGCCTCAGCTCCTGCATCCTGAAACCTCCACTGTGTGCTGTACCGTCATGCGAAACTCTGCCACCTCCGTCCCGGGATGAGGGTCAGCCGGGAGGGCGCGCCGCGAATTTTCCCTGTCGCGATTGGATTTGGAGCGGAATCTGAGCCAGAATCGGGCCCGTGTGCCCTGCCCGGGCACAAAACTGGAGCCTGTGACGTTGTGCAAGAGTTCCCGGCCGCCACCAGCGGAACCGGGCCACGTCAATCGATTCTCACGAGGGGGAATGACAACCATGGCCACCGACTACGACGCGCCTCGCAAGACCGAGGAGGACCGCGCCAACGAGTCGCTCGAGGTGCTTCAGACCACGCACCGTGCCGACGGCAAGTCGGCGGTGGTCGACGAGGATGAGGCCGATCTGGCGGATTCGTTCGAACTGCCCGGTGCCGACCTCTCCCATGAGGAGCTTCAGGTCACCGTGCTGCCGGAGCAGTCCGACGAGTTCACCTGTGCCTCCTGTTTCCTGGTCCGGCACCGTTCGCAGATCGCCCGGGAGAAGGACGGCCTGGCGTACTGCGTGGATTGCGAGGGCTGAGCCGCCCGGTTCAGGAGGCCAGTGCCGCCAGCAACTGCTGGGGCCGGCGGGTGGAGAAGAGCCAGTACGGGGTGCTGTCCTCCGGGTCCAGGACCTCGATCCGGACCACCGGGTCCACCCAGCCGCGCAGGCACAGATAGGCCAGGCCGTTCAGACGGGGGCCGCGTTCCTGGAACGCCTCGTCCCCGCTGAACGCCTGGGCCGCGCCCAGGAAGGAGCGCTCGATGACGGCCTTGCCGGCGCGGAGGTGGGTTTCCGTCACCTCGATCCGCGGGGTACTGGCGTAGAGCGCGAAGCCCTGCGCCAGGAAAAGCACCACGGCCGCGGCGATGCCGTAGCCCCAGCCGATGGGCGCCAGGACCAGGATCCCGGCGAGGGACAGAACCAGGACGATCATCCAGGCACCCAGCCCGGGCCACAGGCGCTCGGAATACAGGGGCTGGACCGGGGACGTACCGGAAGGCGCGGCGGAGCCGGGGCGGGATTCGGGCATGATCCAAGCTTGACACCTTTCCCTGGGCATTACCTATTCGGGCCGCGTACTAGCGCCCAGTACGCTCCCGCCCTTCGCTTCGCTCAGTGCGGGGCCCTCGCGTACTAGGCTTAGGCGGGTGACTGAAGCCCAACCGCACACTCTGGATGTTGAACTGCACATGCTCGACGACGGCCTGGAGCCGCCGTCGTACGCTCACCCCGGCGACGCCGGAGCCGATCTGCGGGCCCGCGTGGACGTCCGGCTGGAGCCGGGGGAGCGCCGCATGGTCCCGACCGGTGTGTCCATCGCGCTGCCGTTCGGCTACGCCGCTCTCATCCACCCGCGGTCCGGGCTGGCCACGAAGCACGGCCTGAGCATCGTGAACGCCCCCGGGACCGTGGACGCCGGTTACCGGGGCGAGATCGCTGTCACGCTGGTCAACCTGGACCGCGAGGAGGCGATCGAGCTTCGCCGCGGCGATAGAATCGCCCAGATGGTGATCCAGCGCGTGGAGCACGCGCGCTTCGTGCCCGTCCAGGAACTCCCGGACTCGGTCCGGGGCGCCGGCGGATTCGGATCCACCGGCGGTTTCGCCACCGCAACGGCCTGAAAGCACGTCAAGACCAAGCTGACGCCACGGCGTCCCACGAGGAGAACCCGCATGTTGTTCGGTAGGTCCCGCAAGACGGAACGCGAGTCCGAGGATGTCCTCGGCCCCCGGGAGATCGAGATCCAGGACCAGGACACCGAGGGCCGTGCCGAGAGCGGCCCCTTCGACGTGTCCGAGGTCGGCGACCGCGAGGGTTATGTGGACCTCGGCGCTGTGCTGATCTCGCCCCGCCCGGGGCTCGAGCTGCGCCTGGAGGTCGAAGAGACCTCACAGCGCGTGGTCGCAGTGACCCTTGACCTGGGCGATTCGTCCGTGCAGGTGCAGGCATTCGCCGCGCCGCGTTCGGAAGGCCTCTGGGACGAGATCCGCGAACAGATCGCAGAATCGGTCCGCAGCCAGGGCGGCCAGGCGGACCAGATGGACGGTTCGCTCGGCACTGAACTCATCGCGAGCGTCCCTGCCGAAGCTCCGGACGGAGGCCGGGGCTACCGCGTGGCCCGTTTCGTCGGCGTCGACGGGCCTCGCTGGTTCCTGCGTGGCGTCTTCAGTGGCCCGGCTGCCATCCAGCAGGACGCGGCCACGGAACTCGAGGAGCTGTTCCGCGCTCTCGTGGTGGTCCGCGGGGAGAGCCCGATGCCGCCGCGGGAGCTTCTCCCGCTCACGATGCCCACCATGCCGCAGGAGACCGCTGGGGAGCCCGGCGATCCACAGCAGGGGCTGCAGGCGCCGGAACGCGGCCCCGAGATCACCGAGATCGGCTGATACGTGCCCTCACCCAACATCCCGGGACACGGACCCGTGGCCCGGGTCCGCGGTGAGTGGATGGGCCGGATCTCCTCGATCACCCACGAGCCCCGCTCCGCTGTGCCGCGTTTCACGGCGAGGCTCGGCGAGGTCTCCGGGCCGGCGTTGCCGGTGCCTGAGGGCGGGCAGCCGCCGCTCGACATCAGACTTCTCTGGCTCGGCCGCCGGCGTGTCGGCGGGATCCAGCCCGGGTCCACCCTGAGGGTGTCCGGGATGCTCGCCTCCCGCAGCGGACTCGCCACCATCATCAACCCCGCGTACGAGATCATCTCCGCACCCCAGAGCTGACCCGCACATCGAAGGAGCCCACCCCATGAGCAGCCAGGAGCAGGACGCCCCCCGCCCGGACGCGGAGAGCCTGGCCCGGAGCGTCGCGGAGGCCGCGGGCCTTCACCGGCACGAAGACGGGCGGGTCAACCTGCTGAAGACCGCGGGAGGCTGGCAGGGTATCGCGGAGAGCATCCTGCCCGGTCTGGTGTTCCTGGTGGCATACACCGCGACGCAGTCGCTGCCCCTTGCGCTGGTGCTTTCGCTCGCGCCCAGCGTGGTGTTCGCCATCGTCCGGCTCGTGCAGCGGCAGAGGCTGACCATGGCGCTGGCGGGTGTGGTCGGTGTGGGCATCTCGGCCTGGCTGGCGCAGAGCACCGGCAACGCGTCCAACTACTATGTGCCGGGGTTCTTCACCAACGGGGCCTACCTGCTGGCGCTCGTGATCTCCATCCTGGTGAAGTGGCCCCTGGCCGGCCTCCTCTTCGGATTCCTCCGCAATGAGGGCGTGCATTGGCGTCAGGACACGGTCCGATACCGGCGCTACGCAGTGGCCACCTGGGTGATCATCGGCATCTTCGCATTGCGGCTGGCCGTCCAGCTGCCGCTGTACTTCCTGGGCGACGCCGGCCTTCCGGCACTGGGGACCACCCGGCTCATCATGGGCACGCCGCTCTACGTCCTCGGCCTCTGGCTGGCGTGGCTGCTCAGCCGCCCGGCGCCGGCCGGAGAGAGCGCCGACGGTTCAGGCGAGTGACAGGAAGAGCTTCTCCAGCTCTTCCGGATCACTCGCTCCTTCGGTTCCCGGATCCGCCATGCACTCCCTGAGCGCCGTCGAGATGACCAGGAAACCGGCCCGGTCCAGGGCCTTCGACACGGCGGAGAGCTGCTGAACCACGTCGCGGCACGCCGCGTCGCCTTCCACTGCCGCGATGACGGCGGCCAGCTGCCCGTGCGCGCGCCGGAGCCTGTTGACGACCTTCCGTTTGGCGTCCGGATCATGTGCGACGCCGGATCCGGCAGGGCTGTCCGTCATGCTTCCTCCTTCACGTGAACTTGACATCCAGGATACCCCCTCCAGTATCTTCGAAATACCCCCAGGAGTATTTTGAGAACGGAGAACCCATGTGCAGGGCAGTGAAGTGCGCGGTGTGCGGCAAGACGACGTGGTCCGGATGCGGCGAACATGTCGCCGCCGTCAAGTCTGGCGTCGCGGTCACCCAGTGGTGCGATGGACGGCATTCCGCGGCTGAGCGCGCGGAGGCTACCACCGGCCGTGGAGGCCTCTTCGCCCGGATTTTCGGGCGCTGAGCGATGGTGTCATCGGATGGCGCCGGAGCGCCCACGAAGTTCGTCATCGTCGGCGGGGTGGCCGCGGGCATGAGTGCCGCGGCGAGGGCGCGTCGGCTCGACGAACGCGCCGAGATCACGGTGCTGGAGCGCGGCGAGTACGTCTCCTTCGCCAATTGCGGGCTGCCCTACTACGTCGGAGGTGAGATCGCGGAGCGGGACCAGCTGGTGCTGCACACCCCGCTCACCCTGAAGGCGGCCTTGAACATCGACGTACGCCTCGGGCACGAGGTGACCGGACTCGACTCCGCGTCTCGGACCGTGACGGTCAAGAACGCGGAAGGCAGTCATGAGCTCGCCTATGACGCACTGATCCTCACGCCTGGTGCCACAGCGCTCCGGCCGTCGATCCCCGGTCTCGACTCGCCCAGGGTGCGCACGCTGCGGACCGTCGACGACGCCGTCGCGCACCGTGCGGCCGTCACCGGCGGCGCGGCGAAGGCCGTCATTCTCGGGGCCGGCTTCATCGGCGTCGAGGCGGCTGAGGCGCTCCGGCTGCAGGGCCTGGACGTGAGCCTGGTCGAACTCGCTCCTCACGTCCTGCCGCCGCTGGAGCGGGAGATGGCCGCTCCTGTGGCCGCCGAACTGTGCGGGATGGGCATCGGACTGCATGAGGGCGTCGTGGCCGAGGCGATCGAGCCAGGCACCACGCACGACACCGTCGTGCTGTCCGATGGCACTCGGCTCGACGCCGATCTCGTGGTGCTCTCCGTCGGAGTCCGGCCCGACACCGCGGTGTTCGAAGGGGCCGGCGTGGAGTGCGAGCGGGGCGCGATGATCGTGGACGAGCACGGCCGCACGAACCTTCCCGGCGTGTATGCCGCCGGGGACGCCGTGGTGCAGCAGGACCGCGCCAGCGGGCTCCGGCGCCCCGTCCCGCTGGCCGGCCCCGCGAATCGGGCGGGGCGGCTGATCGCGGATCACATTCTCCGGCCCGCACACGCACGTCCGATTCCGGCGCCGGTGGGCACCGCCATCGTGAGGGTGGGGAGTCTGACCGTCGCCATGACGGGCGGCAACGCCGTCTCCCTCGACCGGGCCGGCATCTCCTACCGGACGCTTCATCTGCATCCGGCGCATCACGCCTCCTATTTCCCCGGAGCCGCACAGATGTCCCTGGTGCTGCATGTGCGCGCCGAGGACGGTCTGCTGCTCGGCGCCCAGGGCGTGGGCACCGCCGGCGTCGACAAGAGGATCGACGTGCTCGCGACGGCGCTGCGCGCCGGATTCACCGTGGATGAGCTGATCGACCTGGATCTCGCCTACTCGCCCGTGTACGGGAGCGCCAAGGACCCGGTCAACCTTGCCGGGATGATCGGCCAGAACGTGGGTGAGGGGACTCTGCGGCTCCGGTACGCGCAGGACTGGGAAGCCCTGCGGAACGAGGTGTTGATCCTGGACGTCCGCAGTCCGGAAGAGTTCGCCGCCGGTCACTTCCCCGGGGCGGTCAACATCCCGCACACCGAGTTGCGGGACCGCCTGGACGAGGTCCGTTCGGCCGCGGGCGGCCGTGCGGTGCGGGCACTGTGCGGTTCGGGGGTCCGTTCCCACATCGCGCACCGTGTGCTCAGTCAGGCGGGCTTCGACTCGGCGTCGCTGTCCGGGGGCATGCTCACGGCGCGGGCCGTGCTGTCGTCAGAGCTGTTCGAGGCTGCCCGCTGACACAGCGGGCTACCGGGCCGGCGTCAGCCGTCGAAGCCGTCGTCCGCGGCGGGGGCCGGAGCGTCCTCGGTCGCGGTGCCGGGCATGTGGGCCGCGGACAGGAGTCCGCGCAGCTCATCCTCGGCGGCCAGAGTGGTGACGAAGAACAACTCGTCGCCGCCCTCGATGACGTCGTCCCGGCTCGGCGTGATCGGCGCCTGATCCCGCAGGATGGCCACGAGGCTCGCATCCTGCGGCCAGTCGATCGCGCCGACGGTGGCTCCGATGAATGCGGCGTCGTACGGCACGGTGAACTCGACCAGGGAGGACACCCCGGCCTGGAGGGTCAGGAGGCGGACCACGTCACCGATCTCCACGGCCTCCTCGACCAGGGCGGTCATGAGCTGCGGGGTGTTGACGGCCACGTCGACTCCCCAGGAGTCGTCGAACATCCAGCCGTTCTTCGGATTGTTCACCCGGCCCACCGTCCGGCTGACGCCGAACTCGGTCTTGGCCAGGAGGGAGACCACCAGGTTGACCTTGTCGTCACCCGAGGCGGAGACGACGACGTCGGCGTCGTTCAGGCGCGCTTCCTTCAGGACGCTCAGCTCGCAGGCGTCGCCGATCAGCCACTGCGCGCCGGGCAGGCCACTGCGGCCGATCACCTCCGGCTTGAGATCGATGAGCAGGACTTCGTGGCCGTGGCCCAGGAGTTCGCGGGCGATGGAACCGCCGACGCTTCCGGCTCCGACGATGACGACTTTCACTCTGCTTCCTTCACGGGTGCCTTGGACAGGATGCGGGTCACGGCGTCCAGCCGCTCCACGGGGACGATCGCATGCAGGGTGTCGCCCTCCTGGAACCGGGAGTCCGGCGTGATCATGACGCCTTCGCCGAAGCGCGTCAGATACGCCACGCGGATCTCCGTGGCAGCCTCCACCGTGGCCAGGGGGTGACCTTCCCAGCCGTGGTCCAGCGCCAGTTCGGTGAGCACCAGCCGGCCGGACGGCTCACGGAAGTCGCCGGTGATGGCCTGTTCGGGAAGGATACGACGGAGCACCTGATCGGCGCTCCAGCGGACCGCGGCGACCGTGGGGATGCCCAGGCGCTGGTAGATCTCGGCCCGGCCGGGATCGTAGATCCGGGCGACGACGTGGGGGACGTGGTACGTCTCGCGGGCTACGCGAGTGGCCAGGATGTTGGAATTGTCGCCGCTGGAGACCGCCGCGAAGGCGTAGGCGTCCTCGACGCCGGCGTGCTTGAGCGTGTCCCGGTCGAAGCCCACGCCGGTGACCTTCCGGCCCTGGAAACCACTGCGCAGGCGGCGGAAGGCCCGTTCGTCCTGGTCGATGATGGCCACGCTGTGGCCGGAATCCTCCAGGGTGTGGGCGAGGGTGGCCCCTACGCGCCCGCAGCCCATGATGACGAAGTGCGCCACGAACCAATTCCTTAATGTCTGCAGGATGCCCTGGAACGCATCCGGGGCGGATCACACACCAATCTATCCGGTGTGGGCCCGGAGCCGGGTATCGCACGGCCGTCGCGGGCGGAGCCGCCATGACACGGGGCGGCCGCGCAGACTACCGTAGTCAGGTGCTGTCACTTCTGAACGCGGTCAAGCGGGTGATCGTGGGCCGGCCGTTCCGCAACGACCGTCTGAGCCACACGCTCCTGCCCAAGCGCATCGCGCTGCCGATCTTCGCCTCGGACGCCCTGTCGTCCGTGGCCTACGCCCCGGACGAGATCCTCCTGACGCTGGCCCTGGCCGGCGTCTCCGCCGTCACCTTGTCGCCATGGGTCGGTCTCGCCGTCGCCGTCGTGATGCTCACGGTGGTCGCGTCCTACCGCCAGAACGTACACGCCTACCCGTCCGGCGGTGGCGACTATGAGATCGCCAACGTCAACCTCGGAAAGTTCGCAGGCCTGACCGTGGCGTCGGCGCTCCTGGTGGACTACGTGCTCACCGTCGCGGTGTCCATGTCCTCGGCGGCCAACTATCTGACCACCGCGGTCCCCGCGCTGCACGGCCAGCAGGCGCTCATCGCGACGGTCGGCGTCGTCGTGCTGGCGCTGGTCAACCTCCGCGGCATCAAGGAGGCCGGCACGGTCTTCGCCGTCCCCACCTACGTCTTCATGGCCTCCATCATCGGCATGTCCGTGGTCGGCGTCATCCAGGCCGTGACGGGGACCCTGGGCCGGGCAGAATCGGCCGGTTTCGAGATCATCCCGGAGGCGCACTTCGATCAGGGCCTGGTGGGCCTGGCGGGTGCTTTCCTTCTCCTGCGGGCGTTCTCCTCCGGCGCCGCCGCACTGACGGGTGTGGAGGCCATCAGCAACGGTGTGCCCAACTTCAAGAAGCCCAAGAGCAAGAACGCCGCCACCACGCTGCTCATGCTCGGCGTCATCGCCACCACCATGCTCGCGGGCATCCTCTTCCTGGCCAGCGCCACGGGCGTCCACATCGTCCAGGACCCGGCCACGGAGTTCCTGCTGAATGGCAAGCCCCTCCCGGACGGCTACATCCAGAACCCGGCCATCAGCCAGATCGCCCGGACCGTGTTCGGCGCGGGCTCCATCCCGTTCTACATCGTGGTGGCCGCCACGGGCGTCATCCTGGTGTTCGCCTCCAACACGGCCTTCAACGGCTTCCCGGTGCTCGGCTCGATTCTGGCCCAGGACGGCTATCTGCCGCGCCAGCTTCGCACCCGTGGCGACCGCCTGGCCTTCAGCAACGGCGTGCTCGCCCTGGCGGCTGGAGCGCTGGTCCTGATCATCTCGTTCAACGCCGACGTCACCAAGCTGATCCAGCTCTACATCGTGGGCGTGTTCATCTCGTTCACCGCCAGCCAGCTTGGCATGATCCGGCACTGGGGCCGCGAGCTGAAGAAGGTTCGTGACAAGGGCACCAAGATGCGCCTGATCAAGTCCCGGACCATCAACATGCTCGGTTTCGGCATGACCGCCCTGGTGCTCACCATCGTGCTGGTCACCAAGTTCGAGCAGGGCGCCTGGATCGCCTTGCTGGCCATGTTCGTGCTGTTCCTGATCATGTGGAGCATCCGCGCGCACTATGACAATGTGGCCAAGGAGCTGGCTGTGGATGAGGACTCCGCCCCACGCGCGCTCCCGTCCCGCGTCCACGCCGTGCTGCTCGTCTCGCACGTCCGCAAGCCCGTACTGCGCGCCCTGGCCTACGCCCGGGCGTCCAGGCCCTGGAAGCTGGACGCGGTCATCGTCGACATCGACCACGAAGAGACCGCCCACACCGTCTCCGACTGGGAGAAGCTGGACATCCCGGTCCCGCTGACGGTGCTGGAAAGCCCCTACCGTGAGACGGTCACCCCGATCCTCGAGTACGTGAAGACGATGCGCCGGGACTCGCCCCGTGACCTGATCGTGGTCTACATCCCCGAGTACGTGGTGGGCAAGTGGTGGGAGCAACTGGTGCACAACCAGACAGCCTTGATGATCAAGACCAGGCTCCACTTCGAACCGGGCGTCATGGTGGCGAGCGTGCCGTGGCAGCTCAAGTCCTCCAAGGAAGCACAGCAATTGCAGGAACTCCGGTGAAAGGCACCCCGCTGAACGACTCATCCCAGCTCCTCACCCTGACCCTCGGGCCGGTGGCTCACGGTGGTCACACCGTGGCGCGGCACGACTCCCGCGTCGTGTTCGTCCGTCATGGCCTGCCGGGTGAGGTGGTCACGGTGCGCCTGACCGAATCCGAGCCGTCGGCGCGGTTCTGGCGGGCCGACGTCGTCGACGTCCTGGAGGCGAGCCCCGATCGGCGTGAGCACCCATGGCCTGAAGCGGACGCGCTCCGCGCCGCGCGGCGCGGAGCAGCGCCCGTGGGCGGCGCCGAGTTCGGCCACGCGACGCTTCAAGCCCAGCGGCAGCTGAAGTCCGCGGTCCTGGGGGAACAGCTGCGGCGCCTCGCGGGCCTGGACCGGGAGACCGAGGTCGAAGGGGTCGACGACGACGGGCTGGGGCTGCACTGGCGCACCCGCATGGCGTTCGCGGTGACCCAGGACGGCCGCCTGGGTATGCACGCTCACCGTTCGGAGGAGGTCATCCCGGTCCGCTCGATGCCCCTGGCGACCGGTGCGATCGAAGATCTGGCGCTCTGGGACCTGCGCTGGGACGGCATCGCGCGGCTCGAAGTGGCGGCGCCCGCCAATGGCAGCGAACCGCTGGTCGTCCTGTGGCCCAGGGAGGGCCTGCCGGCGAAGGAGCGGGGCAAGGCCCTGAGCCGGGCGGTCGCCCAGCTGCCGGAGGGCGTGTCCGTCTCGTCGATGGATCCGGAGACCTCGCAACTCCTCCGCTGGCGCGGTCGCTCCTGGGTGAAGGAGAGCGTGGCCGGCTTCGAATACCGCGTGACGGGGGAGGGCTTCTGGCAGATCCACCGGAAGGCCCCGGAGACTCTCATGTCCGCGGCGATGGGCTTCCTGCAGGACGGCGGCTTCCTCCGGGAGGGCGCCTCCGTGGCAGACCTCTACGCCGGGGCCGGCCTGTTCACCGCCCCGCTCGCCTCCGCCGTCGGGCCCGCGGGCGCTGTCCTGTCGGTGGAAGGCTCGCCGGGAACCAGCCGCGACGCGCGGAAGAATCTTCACGGGCAACGGCAGGTGGAGATCGTGCAGGGCAAGGTGGAGCGGGTCCTTCGGGCCCGTCCACGCAGGCTCGACGCCCTGATCCTCGATCCGCCGCGCGCCGGAGCCGGCAAGACCGTGGTGCAGCAGCTGGTCCGCTCCGGGCCCGGGGGGATCGCCTACGTCTCCTGTGACCCGGCGTCCTTCGCCCGGGACATCGGCTTCTTCCAGGATTTGGGCTGGGAGATGCGGCAGCTGCGGGCCTTCGACCTGTACCCGAACACGCACCATCTGGAGACGGTCACGCTGCTGACTCCGAGCGCCTGAGCACGCCCTCCGGAGGAGCCGGGGAGCCGTTGCGAGCCCTCGGAGCCGGGTGTAGCTTGGCCGTGGGACGTCCATCGGCGGCCCCGGTTCCCTCGCGAAAGGCAAGCAGCATGGCTTCGACCCTGAACCCGTACATCAACTTCAAGGACACCGCGCGTCAGGCGATGGAGTTCTACCAGTCCGTTCTGGGCGGTGAACTCACCGTGAGCACCTTCGCCGATCTGCAGGCCTCGCAGGATCCCACGGACGCCGAGAAGGTCATGCACTCCCAGCTCAGCACGCCGGCCGGCTTCACCCTGATGGCCTCGGACACGCCGGCGCACATGGAGAGCCGGGCCAGTGGCGGTTTCGCCATCAGCCTCTCTGGCAACGACGACGCCGAGCTGCGTGGGTACTGGGACAAGCTGTCCGACGGTGGCCAGGTCACGGTGCCGCTGGAGAAGCAGATGTGGGGCGACTCCTTCGGGATGCTGGTGGACCGGTTCGGAATCGAGTGGATGGTGAACATCGCCGGGGCGTGATCGCCTGCGCAAACAGCGGATCACCTGCTGAATCGCTCGCTTAGGCATGCCTAACTAGCACCCGTTCTTGGACGCGACAAAGATGAAAGTGTTGCGAGAGGAGTCCTGCTATATGAGCACTGTGGACAGCTTCGGCGCGAAGGGCGTATTGAACGTCGCCGACGCCGATTATGAAATCTTCCGGCTGAACTCTGTGGAGGGCGCAGAGAGCCTTCCCTACAGCCTCAAGGTTCTCCTGGAGAACCTTCTTCGGACGGAGGACGGCGCCAACATCACGGCCGACCACGTTCGCGCCCTGGCCGGTTGGGACCCGACGGCCGAACCCGACACCGAGATCCAGTTCACGCCCGCTCGCGTGATCATGCAGGACTTCACCGGCGTTCCGTGCGTGGTGGACCTCGCCACGATGCGTGAGGCCGTCAAGGAGCTCGGCGGCGATCCCAAGCGTGTGAACCCGCTGGCCCCGGCCGAGATGGTCATCGACCACTCGGTGCAGATCGACGCCTTCGGCAACTCCGGCGCCCTGGAGCGCAACATGGAGATCGAGTACCAGCGCAATGGTGAGCGCTACCAGTTCCTCCGCTGGGGCCAGACGGCTTTCGACGACTTCAAGGTCGTCCCGCCGGGCACCGGCATCGTGCACCAGGTCAACATCGAGTACCTGGCCCGCACCATCATGACCCGCGAGGTCGACGGCGTGCTGCGTGCCTACCCGGACACCTGTGTGGGCACCGACTCCCACACCACCATGGTCAACGGCCTGGGTGTGCTCGGCTGGGGCGTCGGCGGCATCGAGGCCGAGGCCGCGATGCTCGGCCAGCCGGTCTCCATGCTGATCCCGCGCGTGGTGGGCTTCAAGCTCTCCGGTGAGATCCCCGCCGGCGTCACCGCCACCGACGTCGTGCTCACCATCACCGACATTCTGCGCAAGCACGGTGTGGTCGGCAAGTTCGTCGAGTTCTACGGCGAGGGCGTCGCCAGCGTGCCGCTGGCCAACCGCGCCACCATCGGCAACATGAGCCCGGAGTTCGGCTCCACGGCCGCCATGTTCCCGATCGACGACGTCACGCTCGACTACCTGCGCCTGACCGGCCGCAGCGAGGAGAACATCGCCCTGGTCGAGGCGTACACCAAGGAGCAGGGCCTCTGGCACGACCCGTCCCGCGAGCTCCGCTTCTCCGAGTTCCTCGAGCTGGACCTCGGTACCGTGGTGCCGTCCATCTCCGGCCCGAAGCGCCCGCAGGACCGCATCGAGCTGACGGACGCCAAGGAGCAGTTCCGCAAGGACATCCACAACTACGTCAGCATCACCGACGGCAGCGTGGACGAGTCCCTGGACGAGTCCTTCCCGGCCTCTGATTCGCCGTCGTTCACGCACGCCGACGCCCACGTCGAGGCGGACGCCGTGGTGGCCTCCGCGGCGAACGGCTCCAACGGACGCCCGTCCAAGCCGGTGCTGGTGGAGATGGCCGATGGCCGGAAGTTCGAGCTGGACCACGGTGCCGTGTCGATCGCCTCGATCACCTCCTGCACCAACACGTCCAACCCGTCCGTGATGCTGGCAGCCGCCCTGCTCGCACGCAATGCCGTGGACAAGGGCCTGGTGTCCAAGCCGTGGGTCAAGACCTCCGTGGCGCCGGGCTCCAAGGTGGTGACCGACTACTACGAGAAGTCCGGTCTGACCCCATACCTGGAGAAGCTCGGCTTCTACATCGTCGGTTACGGCTGCGCCACCTGCATCGGCAACTCCGGCCCGCTGGAGACCGAGATCTCCGAGGCCATCCAGGCCAACGACCTCTCCGTCACCGCGGTGCTTTCCGGCAACCGCAACTTCGAGGGCCGCATCAACCCGGACGTCAAGATGAACTACCTGGCCTCCCCGCCGCTGGTCATCGCCTACGCCCTGGCCGGTTCCATGGACTTCGACTTCGACGCCGATGCCCTGGGCACGGACAAGGACGGCAACGAGGTGTTCCTCAAGGACATCTGGCCGTCCCCGACGGAGGTCCAGGAAGTCATCGACTCCTCGATCGACAAGGACATGTTCACCAAGGGCTACGACGGAGTGTTCGACGGCGACGACCGCTGGCGCGCCATCGACACCCCTGAGGGCGACACCTTCGCCTGGGCGGACGCTTCCACCTACGTCCGGAAGCCCCCGTACTTCGAGGGCATGAAGGCCCAGCCGGATCCCGTCTCCGACATCGAGGGCGCCCGGGTGCTCCTGAAGCTCGGCGACTCCGTCACCACGGACCACATCTCCCCGGCCGGCTCCTTCAAGTCGGACACCCCGGCGGGCCAGTACCTGCTGGCCAACGGTGTGGAGCGCAAGGACTTCAACTCCTACGGTTCCCGTCGTGGCAACCACGAGGTGATGATCCGCGGCACCTTCGCGAACATCCGCATCAAGAACCAGCTGCTCGCGGACTTCAACGATGGTGCCGGCGTGGAGGGCGGGTTCACCCGTGACTTCACCCAGGCTGACGGCCCGCAGGCCTACGTCTACGACGCCGCGGAGAACTACCGCGCCGCCGGCACCCCGCTGGTGGTCCTGGGCGGCAAGGAGTACGGTTCCGGCTCCAGCCGTGACTGGGCCGCCAAGGGCACCGCGCTGCTGGGCGTCAAGGCCGTCATCACCGAGAGCTTCGAGCGCATCCACCGCTCGAACCTGATCGGCATGGGCGTGCTGCCGCTGCAGTTCCCGGCCGGCGAGAACGCCTCGACCCTTGGCCTCAGCGGCACGGAGACGTTCTCGATCTCCGGGGTCACCCAGCTGAACGAGGGTGTCACGCCGAAGACGCTGAAGGTCACCGCGACGGCGGAGGACGGCTCTGCGAAGTCCTTCGACGCGGTGCTCCGCATCGACACCCCCGGTGAGGCCGACTACTACCGGAACGGCGGCATCCTGCAGTACGTGCTGCGGCAAATCAGCGGTAGCTGAACATAGCGAAATAGAGCCCTGTCCTCGGGATGTCCCGGGGGCAGGGCTCTTTCGCTTGTGGGCGGAAGAGTTGCTTGAGTTCAGGATTGCATGAGATTCTCTCCAGAGTAACGCGGCTGCGGCCAGCGCCGGCAAAGATTCCATCGGGAAGCGCTAGGACAAATCAGAGATCCTGAAGCCGATCAACTCGGATACCAGAGGATCTAGTGATAAATGCGTTTCCGAGGACTGACGATGAAAATATTGCACGAATGCCCGTTACCCTTCGGCCCGGTGGGCACTTGTGGTCGCCACGCCGAGACCTCGCGGCTTTCGACACGGATCCTGCGCTACCGGGAAGTATCGGACAAGGTCAGTAGGGTGATTGGGTGACCGAGGCGATTGATTGGCCCACTATCAAGGACGACGTTTCCCGCGGAGGTCCACTGGCGATGCTCTTTCTCGGCTCCGCAAAGTGGATTCACCGCCGCGTTGATTCGCTGGTCCTCGGGCAAAGCGGTACGACCCGCCGTTCCGTTTCATTCGATGTGACTGCGCCAGCCGACCTGCCGGTTCCCCTGACAAATGCGCAGAAGCAAATCCTCGTTCCCCTAGCGCTCATCGAGAAGGGCGCTCTACGCAAGGTCACCGCCAAGGACCCGTCAGGTCATCCGTTGCCCATTCTCGGGGCCAAGGACAACTCAATGCTCTCGGCCGAGATGCTCCTCTTCATGCTCGACACCACCCCTGGAGGGTTGGCCGCGGGATATGACACGGATCTCTTCGACCTCCTGAAGGAGGTCGTGTCGTTCCAGCCAGGAACTGACAGCGATGAAGAAAGAAGACGCCTGGAAGCGGGGATTTTAGCGGCGGCAGAGGAAATGGGCTACCCAGACGACGTGTCGGAACTCATCGAGGAGATCGCCAAGGGCTTTCTGGACCATTTCCTGCTGGTCGCTGTACTCGACTCCGAGCTCGTCGGCCAGCGGGTGGTCCTCAAGTTCTCCTATGACCGCGACCTGCCTACTCCGTCACATTGGAACCGGATCGGAGTGATCGACTTCACCATGCCTGACGTGGGTCTCGCCCGGAGTCAGCATGTGGAATTCGAAGCCCCTGCCGGCCTTATCGTCAAACAACTCAAAGTTATCGAGACGTTCGCCGGCGAGCCTGTGAGGACCCCACTTGTCGACGCACCTGAGGATCCGCGGGCAAGCGCCCACGTCGCGTTCACACCCCTCCGCTCGACATCGGGTGCTTTTGTCCGGGTGAGGGTCGCTCCCGCAGGCGCAGGTATCCTCTCGTTCACCGTCGTTGCCGTCGTGGCCCTGGCCGCGTTTGCGCTGTTCGTGGCAGGGGAGAAGTTCTGGGGCTGGAAGGTCCTGGAGCCAAAAACCCTTCCGGCCCAAGCCGTATCGCTCATTCTCGTGGGCCCCGCCTTGTTCCTGTCCTGGATGGCACGGGCCCCGGAACACAGGACGCTTGCAACGCTGCTCCTGCCCCTACGGTTGATCCTGATGTTCTGCACCGCCGTTCTCATTGGGGCCGGCGTAGCCGTCGCCTTCCCGCTGGAGAAGTGGGCTAGGGATGCGGTGTGGACCTGTGTTCCCATCGCTGCCTGTGCGCTCATCGTGCTCCTCATCGTTTATATGACGAACGGACCTCGTAGAATCGCCAAAGCCTGGATCAGCCTCGGACGACACGCTCGAAGGGCAGGTGTCGCAGTCAAACTTCTGCCTCGGAAGGCCTGGCGATGTCTATCTAAGCTATGGTCGAACCCGTAGACTCTTCTCAACGAAGGAGGTTGAAATGGCGACAATCAAGGTCTCGAAGGGTCGAGACAAGAAGGCCCGGGTAAGTCGTGCGGATGCCGACATCCGTATCGACCTCGGGGGAGGCTCCATGATCAGTGACGACATTTCCCTCACCCCCGAGCAGGCTGATCGGGCTATGGAGACACTGTTCGAGCGGGTCAAGGACTCGTTCTCCAAGGACACCGCCTACAAGAACCTGCGCCAACTTGGCGCTTGAGATTTTCTAAGCAGGGACCACCTCGATGGTGGTCCCTGATTTAGGGTGTGTCTGATAAATAGGTTCGGGGTTGTCTGGGAGTCTTGGGGTGTGTCTCGTTTTCAGTTGCTCTCGGATGCTCAGTGGTCGTTGATCGAGTCGATGTTGCCGCGTCCGACGGGCCGGAAGGGCAGGCCGTTCTCGGATGCCCGGATGATGTTGGAAGGGATCATTTACCGGTACCGGTGTGGGATCGCGTGGCGTGATCTGCCGGAGGTGTTCGGGCCGTGGCAGACGGTGTGGACGTGGCATCATCGCATGGCAAGCGACGGGACGTGGGACCGGGTGCTGGGCAGGCTCACCACTGCCGCGGATGCTGCCGGTCTCATTGACTGGTCCTTGTCGGTGGATTCCACCGTCGCCCGGGCGCATCAACACGTGACGAACACCACCCGCACCACGGGGGGATGGATCGAATTACACGAATCTGCGCCTCGAGCCTGCTGATCACGGGATTGGCCGGTCCCGGGGTGGCTTATCGACGAAGATCCATCAGTTGGTCGATGGTAACGGGCTGCCGCGCCTCACGCTGATCACGCCCGGGCAAGCGGGCGATTCGCCGATGCTTCTGCCTCTGATGGAGCAGCTGCGCGTTGGCCGGGCCAAGGGGCGCCCACGCACCCGTCCGGACGCGCTCCGGGGCGATAAGGCCTATTCATCCCGGGCGATCCGAACCCACCTGCGTTGCCGCGGAATCAAGGCCGTCATCCCGGAACCGGATGATCAGAAAGGACACCGGAAACGGCGCGGACCACGCGGCGGACGCCCGGTTGGGCTGGACCGGGCCGACTACAAGAACCGCAACGTGATCGAACGCCGCTTCTGCAACGTCAAGCAATGGCGAGCCCTTGCCACCCGCTACGACAAGCACGCCATCATCTACCGAGCCGCCGTCCTCATCCAAGCCGCTATCGCCTGGACCCGACAATTATCAGACACGCCCTAAGCGCAGCAGTCCTCCTGCCTAAGTCATCGTTGACTTCAATTCAAGCCGTTCCTGATCCTGTGTGAGGCGAAACTCCTGCGCATCGGGATCCTCGATCCACTCGACCACATCTACTTCGTGAGCCTTCAATGCCTCCAGTACCTCGTGAGGCGTTGCTCGGAAGAACTCGCGCCGGCGGTTGACCCGGTTAATCCTGCGATCGTCAAAGTGGTGGTGCAGCCTGGTCTCCAGGGACACTGCATCCCTCGAGAAAATGATCGCGTGAACGTCGTACCGGAACGGCACAGAGGCGTTGCTGAGCTCACGGACCCGGTCCATAGGTTCGAGCCGTCTGGTCAGTCCGATCTTGACGATGCCTTCACCGAAGCTGCCGATGTTGGAGATGACGTAGACGTACCCAACTCGGATGTTGGCCGAACGTTCGCGGATGTCTGAAATCCGGGCCTGAGTATCCGTGATCAGAGCTTCGAAACGCAGGACGCCATCAGGATCAGAGCGGCGCTTCATCTCAGCCAGCATCTTCAAGTAGTGATCCAGCTCCTTGTCCAAACCGTCCAGAGCAAGCTCGTAGTCCACCTGAGCCTGGGTCTCTTCTTTCAGCCGTTCGCGGGCGGCCCGAGCTTCAGCGCGTTCGATGGCTTTAGCCGCGAGGTGGTTCCACACAAGAGCGGTCTCTTCATGTTTGAGATGGAAATACTCCTCAGAGATGCCGATGCCAAGAGCCATCGCAGCCCTCTGAAGCTTGAGATGAACCGCATTGATGCGATCTCCGGCCGTGTTGAGGCTTGCCCAGGACCGCATCGCCCGTGTCGCAGCCTCGCACTCGGCGTTGAAAATTCCCAGGAGCAACGTCGAGATGTCCTTGCGCAGTTCCCTCCACACCGGGTCATCGACACCAGCTTTCGTGTCGAAGAAGGCTGCCAGACCCGCGTGCGTGGATATTGCGCCACCGTCCCGAACAAGCTGCTTGGTCTGGGCGCGGAGATCTTTGAGAGCTTCGGCGATCTTCGACACTCCATCCGCGACGGTCGGGAAGTCTCTGAGGTTGATCTCCTCGAGGTACTTCTCAGCAACTATGTCGGATTGCTGGGCTCGGAGGTCTTCAATCTGACGCTCAAGCGAAGTCCGTTCTGCACCCAGTTGCTCGAGCGACTTCGTCGCAGAAGCGACCGTCTGCGCCGCTTGATGTTGGCGAGCGATCAGCTCGCTGAGCGTCTTTGCCGCACGCGCTTCTTCAGTGAATGGCAGCGGACCCATCTCGTCCAAGGCACTGAGGCGGGCAGTTCCCTTCCATTCTGCGCCGTCGAAGAAGCGGAGCACCTCTCGATCCTCAGTGGCGTGCCACCCTACCGCAAGCTTCTTCTTGCTGAACCAACTCATGACTGTCCCTTATGCAACGGCAACTTCCATTGATGATGCCCACAGCCTCCCGGTTGCATCTGCAACCGGGAGGCTCAAATTCAGAGGCCTCCGGTTTCCACTCTTCAGCGCGTCGCCGCAGCAGTGCCGTTCGTGCCCTCGGGGTCTTCAATCTCATGGGGCTGGGCCATGGCCTCCGCATTGCGCAGGCGCTCCTCAGCCTTGGTGGCGGATCGTTCCTCAATCTTGCCCTTGCCCCAGCTGTAACCCTTGTAGGCCAGTACTCCAATCACCGCCACACCGCCTACAACGGCCGCTAGCAATGCGTCTTCCTTGTGCGCCTCGGTGACGCCGTCGGCCTTGCCGTCGTAGTAGCCCTTGCCGTAGACACTGCTTCCCATGTGGATTCCCCTTGTTGTACGAGTGACGATGACTCAAGCCTAATCAGGAGCTCCGACAGATAGCTGCACGCTAGTCATTGACGGCCGATGCTTGGCCAGGACCGCCCCGTCTTGGACACGAATGTGTCGGAGGTGCCGGATATGATCCGGGCATGATCGAATTGAATGTCCTCGTGGAGGCAATCGCGGTTGATCTTGGCGACCCGGCGAATTGGGTGCCGCCAGTCGAATTCCCGGACTCGCTCGCGCTGTGCGCGCTGAACTCTTCGTACTCCTTGCGAGCGAGCACGGCCGCAGCGAACAATGTCCTCGACCAGTACCGGGCGCTGCGCCCCACTGCAAACACTGACAGTGGGCTGGACCTGATCGCTGCAATGGACGCGGCAGGCGGACCTGTTACCTTCGCTGCCGCCGTACTGGACAACAAGAGCAAGCTACCGGGAACGATGCGCGTGCGGCCCGAGGGCATCTATGAAGGTCTGACCAAGCTCGCGGCACTGAAGGCGCCGGTGACCACCGCGGAGCAGCTTCGAAATGCTGTGGCAGGCGACGATTCATCTGCAGAGAGGGCATGGCGCTCGGTCAAAGGCTTCGGCCCTCTGGCATGGTCGTACCTGATCATGAACGCGGGAGTCACTTCAGAAACGAAGCCGGACGTGATGGTCCAGCGCTATCTCAAGCGTGCGCTCGGTGGCGGCAAGAAGCTCACGGCAGCACGGACCCGCGAACTGCTCCAGCTCGCTGCGGCGGAGCTCTCGGTCACGCCCCGTGCATTGGACCGGGCGATCTGGAAGCACGAGAGCCCTTCGAGGTAGGAGCCATCCATGGCAGAAGTTGTTCTTCCCGCCGATCAAGTTTCGGCTGGACGCGACCTAACCAATAGAGAATGCCTGGTGATCGCGACCATGCTCAACAACCTGGCTCGGGCTGTTTCCGACATCACGAACCAGGCGGTTGGCTTGGGTCTGAGGGGCGGTTCTCGTGCCGAGGAAGATGTGAATGATCCAGCGAACAGCGCGTTTCCGGCCGGTGGTTCCTGCATCCGCCGTGCTCAGGAAGCCGTTGCATTCTCCTGTTTCACGGCGCAGGATCACCTGCGTGCCTTCGCCGCAGTTCTAACAGTGGGAAGCGGCGGACCGGCGATGTCGTTGGCCACGCTAGCCCGAGGCGCGATCGAAGCGTTCGGCAAAGCGCACTTCCTCCTCCAAACAGACACCGCTGAAGCGCTCGTGGTCAAGCAATTGCGTCTGGCCATTACTGAAGTTGAAGGTTCTGCGGCTCACAGCGAATTTCGTCGTGTCAGTGGAGAGCCAGTCGAAAAGGATGAGCACATCGCCGAACTTAAAGCGCTCCTCGGTGAACACGGCGTTGTGTACGACAAGAAGAAGCACTCGGAGCACAAAGTCTCGATCACGACTCTGGCAACGGCTGTGATCAACGACAGCACCCCCGATGCCAAGGGACGAGCTTCCTATTCACAGCTTTCGGCGGTTGCGCACGCTGAATCTCCCGGGACGGCCCAGTTCATTCACGTTTCCCCAAAGAACGAAGTCGGATACATTCGTCCTCGAACGGTAGTGCTCGAGTATGTTGGCCATCTGATTGCGACGAGCGACCTGGTGCTGGCGCAGATGCTCGGGTACTTCGCGTTGGAGGAAGAGCACCAAATCTGGTGGAAAAGCGTCCTCGAGGAAACATGGCAACTCTATTTTCGTCTTCGCCGTGAAGAAGAAACTGGGGGCAGCTGCGCCGATAGGTGACATTCGAGGTGTCTGGTCGTTTGGGAGTCGGGCTGGACGGATGGACTTATGCCGAAACTGTTTCCCAAATAACTGCGTAAGGACTTGGTGCGTGCCTGCGAGGCAGGGGACGAACGCTCGGGTAGCCAACGGTTCCGGAATCTACCCGGAGACCGTGGAGCACTTGCTGAGGGTCGAGCGCGCCATGCATGCGAGACGATCGCTTGCATGGCGTGCCCGTGGGTAAGGGCCGAGATCCAATGGTTGACCGGTCTCGCAGCTTGCGCAGGGTTCGACAAGAGCATTGCTAGTGGTGCGTATTCGCCCGTCCAAAGCAGCCGGAGTGTCCCCGGACGCACCGCGGCAAGAGCCGCTAATGAAGCAGGTCGACCGGTAGTTCCGAGCACGTCCAGGTGCTGCCGAAGCGGCAGTTGATGTTGACGTCTACAGTCAACTTGGTCGCTAAGCATAGGCGTTTGGTCGATCTTGAGCGTAGATACTGATTAGACGGCCCAGATTCGTGAAAGTCCATCCAAACTACCGCGTATTGGAAGCACCTATCAGTACGTGCTGCGCCAGATCTCGGCGGCCTGATCCGTTTCAGGATCCCGTCACAGGAAGACCCCGCCAGGCGCCATGCCTGTCGGGGTCTTCCGCCGTAGAAGCCCGTGTTGCCTTCGCCGCCCGCCTCTTGGCGGTAAAGTGGGAAGGCACACCGGCGGGAGAAGGAGAAGCCTTTGGGCATTTTGGAAGGTATCCGGGAACCGCGTGACCTGCAGCGACTGGACCGTGACGGGCTGACCGCCCTGGCGGAGGAGGTCCGTGAGTTCCTCATCGCGAACGTCTCGCAGACCGGAGGACACCTCGGCCCGAACCTGGGCGTGGTGGAACTGACCATCGCCCTGCACCGGGTCTTCGACTCACCGGTGGACTCCCTCATCTTCGACACGGGGCACCAGTCCTATGTGCACAAGCTCCTGACCGGCCGTCAGGACTTCTCCACCCTGCGCCAGCAAGGCGGCCTGTCCGGCTACCCGGACCGCGGCGAATCGGTGCACGACATCGTGGAGAGCTCCCACGCCTCCTCCTCCCTCTCCTGGGCGGACGGTATCTCGCGCGCCCGCACCCTGAACGGTGAGCATGACCGCTACACGGTCGCCGTGATCGGTGACGGCGCCCTCACCGGAGGCATGGCCTGGGAGGCCCTGAACAACATCGCGGCGGACAAGAGCCGCAAGGTCGTCGTCGTCGTCAATGACAACGGCCGCTCCTACGCGCCCACCGTGGGCGGCTTCGCCGACTATCTGGCCTCGCTGCGTCCGACCATCGACGCCTGGCGTGCCAAGCCCGCCTACGAAGGCGCCATGGCCCGCTGGAAGGAGCGCCTCCAGAACGGCGGGACCGTGGGGCAGTTCACGTACAAGAGCCTGCACGCCGCCAAGAAGGGCGTGAAGGACTGGTGGGCCCCACAGGGCATGTTCGAGGACCTCGGCCTGAAGTACATCGGCCCCGTGGACGGACATGACGAAGCGGCGCTGGAGGAGGCTTTCAAGCTGGCCCGCAACTTCGGCGGCCCGGTCCTGGTCCACACCATCACGGAGAAGGGCCACGGCTACGCGCCGGCCCGCGCGGACGAGGCGGACCAGTTCCATGCCGTCGGCGTGATCGACCCGGAGACCGGCCTTCCCATGAGCAATGGGGGAGCGCGGTCCTGGACCAGCGTGTTCGGTGAGGAGATCGCCCAGATCGCCGACGAGCGCCAGGACATCGTCGGCATCACCGGCGCCATGCTCATCCCGGTCGGGCTGAACGAGATGAAGAAGCGCCACCCGGAGCGCGTCATCGACGTCGGCATCGCCGAGCAGCACGCGGTCACCATGGCCGCCGGCCTGGCGTTCGGTGGCTTGCACCCCGTCGTCGCGGTCTATGCGACCTTCCTCAACCGTGCCTTCGACCAGCTCCTCATGGACGTGGCCCTGCACAAGGCGGGCGTGACCATCGTCCTGGACCGCGCCGGCGTCACCGGCCCCGACGGCCCCAGCCACCACGGCATGTGGGACATGGCGATGGTGCAGAGCGTTCCGGGCCTCCACCTGGCCGCGCCGCGCGATGCGAGCAGGTTGCGGGAGGAACTCCGCGAGGCGGTCGCCATCGAGGACGCCCCCAGTGTGGTGCGGTTCTCCAAGGGCGCGGTCGGCGCCGAGGTGGAGGCAGTGGAGCGGCTGAAGGACGGCGTGGACGTGCTGGCCCGCCGCCCCAAGGGCCAGGTGGAGAACGACGTCCTTCTGGTGTCCGTCGGTGCGCTGAGCGAGCTCGCTCTGGAGGTCTCCGAGCGGCTGTCCGCGCACGGCATCAGTTCCACGGTGGTGGACCCGCGCTGGGTGCTCCCGGTCCCGCAGTCCATCATCGCCCTTGCGGCGCGCCACCGCCTGGTGGTGTGCCTGGAGGACGGCGTCCGGGCCGGCGGTGTCGGCTCCCGGATCCGTCAGGAGATGCGTGCCGCCGGGGTGGACACGGCCCTCAATGAGGTCGGCCTGCCGGTGGAGTTCCTCTCCCACGGGACACGGGCTCAGGTGCTGGACCGTGTGGGGCTCACCGCACAGCAGGTGACGCACGACGTCGTCGCGCAGGTTCTCGGCACGAAGGTCCCCTTCGCACGTCCCCTCCCCGGCCAGCAGGCGCCCACCACGGGAAGCATCCCCGCGCTGTGAATGCCGTTTCGCGTGAGCCGGCCGATCTCGCACCCGGCGAGATGATCGTGGCCCGCAATCGGAAATGGGACGGGACCGCGCATTGGGTGGTGCCAGGCGCCTACCTCGGCGAGGATGAGTTCGGCTGGTGGGTCTACCAGGCCGCAGGGGCGTTCTGTTCCCGCCCGGGGGCGGCGTTCCACACCCGCAGCCACAACGCCCTGCTGATCCCTCGCGAGGGCGACTGGGTGGCCACGTTCTATGACGACACCCATCCTGGGGACGTCCGGCTCTACGTCGACATGGCGGTGGGCCACGAGTTCCGCCGGATCCGCCCGGCCGTGACCGAATTCCACATGGTCGACATGGATCTCGATGTGATCCTGCTGGCGGACGGCACGGCCTATGTGGACGACGAGGATGAATTCGCCGAGCGCCGTGTGAGCATGCACTACCCGGCGTGGCTCGTGGAGGCGACCGAAGGTGCCTGCCGGCGTGTGCTCACCGCCGTGCAGGCCGAACAGACGCCGTTCACCGGTGTGGCGGAGCGCTGGCTTGCGCGCGGTCTCGCCGCGACGGCGGCCGGCGTGTGGAGCGATGAATGGATCCCGGACCGTGGAGGAAACGATGACTGAACTGCTGCGCGCATACCGCCGTGACGAGGACGGTGTGCTCAGCTTCCGTGAGGCGTGGCACGAAGCCGAGGAGGGCGTCGTCGTGGTCAACCACGGCGTGGTCGGCCACCTGAGCAAGGACTCCGTGCAGTCCGTGAGCTCCGAGGCGGAGGCCGAGGCGCTCCTGGAGGCCTTCGCAGCCCAGTGCCTCGAGGACGGCTACGCGGAGATCCCCGAGGGGGAGCAGCACCGTGTGGTGGCGCAGTTCGCGCTCAAGAGCAAGGACGGAACGGACCGTGACCGGTCGCTGGAGCGCAGCGCCGTCGCGGCGCTGACGGGCCACTTCGCGTGGCGTGGGCTCGGCACCGTGCTGAGCAGCTCCATCGCGGACGGCAAGCTGAGCATCTTCCTGCTCTCCCCGGAGCCGGGCAAGGCCGTCAAGGCGATCACCGTCGTCGCCCGTGAAGAGAAGCTGGACCCCACCAAGCTCAGCGTCGCCGTCGCCACCCCGGAGGAGCCGGAGAACTTCCGCCGCCGGCACCCCGCCGGCCCCGGCACGCCCTTCAGCCTCTGAGGATGCGGGGTCACCCATCGCCTGCAAGCCGGGCTCGGCTGGGCGACCGGTGACCCCGTGTTTCTGGGTAGGCTGAGGTTCATGACTGAATACCGCCGACTGGGCACGTCCGGACTCGTCGTCTCCACTATCGGCCTGGGGTGCAACAACCTCGGCCGCCCCAACACCCCGACGTTCACGCAGGACGGCACGGATGAGGTCATCACGGCGGCGATCGACGCCGGGGTCACCCTCTTCGACGTCGCGGACACCTACGGGGCCACGCCGGGGCTGAGCGAGGAGATGCTCGGCAAGGCACTCCGGGGGCGCCGTGAGGACATCGTGCTCGCCACCAAGTTCGGCATGGACATGCAGGGCGTCAATGGTGCCGATCACGGGGCGCGGGGATCCCGGCGGTACATCATCCGTTCCGTGGAGGCCTCGCTCAAGCGTCTGGGCACCGAGTGGATCGACCTCTATCAGTTCCACACTCCAGACGATCTGACGCCCGTCGAGGAGACCTTGCGGGCGCTGGATGACCTGGTGACCTCCGGCAAGGTCCGGTACATCGGGCACTCCAACCGGGCCGGCTGGCAGATCGCGGAGGCGGAGTTCATGGCCCGCGCACTGGGTACCGAGCGCTTCATCTCCAGCCAGAACCATTACAACCTCATGGACCGCCGCGCGGAACTCGAGGTCCTCCCGGCCTCCCGGGCCTACGGCCTCGGTGTCCTGCCGTACTTCCCGCTCGCCAACGGCTTCCTCACCGGCAAATACGCCCCGGACCGGGTCCCGGAAGGGTCCCGCCTGAGCCACACGCGCAAGCACATGGTCAGCGGCGCCGACTGGGAGCAGATGGGCCGCTATTCGGCGTTCGCCCGGGAGCGGGGCCTGACCGAGGTGGAGGTGGCCTTCGCCTGGCTCCTGGCGCAGGACCCTGTGAGCAGCGTCATCGCCGGGGCCACGAAGGCGGAACAGATCCGGCAGAACGCGCAGGCCGTCACGGCCCGCCTCAGCGCGGAGGACCTGGCCGAACTCGATGGGATCTTCCCGAAGGTTCCCAAGGTCGCTCTGTTCTGATGCCGGCGGACGAGCCCTCGGTCAGCATCCTGCTGGACTGCGATACGGGGATCGACGACGCCGTGGCCCTCGCCTATCTCTGCAGCCGGCCCGAGGTCGAGCTGGTCGCGGTGAGCAGCACTCCGGGAAACGTCGACGCCACTCAGGTGGCCAGGAACAATCTCGCCTTGCTGGAGCTGTGCGGGCGGCCGGAGGTCCCGGTGGCCATCGGGGCGCGGGCGCCGCTGAGCCTTCCTCTGGTGACCACGCCCGAGACGCACGGGCTGCAGGGCATCGGGTACGCGGAACTCCCCGCCCCGTATCAGGGCATCGACCCACGCCACGCCGTCGACCTCTGGATCGATGCGGCGCGCGAACGCCCGGGAGAGCTGACCGCCCTGCTGACCGCGCCCTTGACCAACTTCGCACTGGCGCTGAGGGCCGAGCCGCGCCTGCCTGAGCTGCTCCGGGGCGTCGTGATCATGGGCGGGTCCTACTACTACCAGGGCAACACCACACCGACGGCGGAGTGGAACAGCCATGCCGACCCACACGCTGCGGCGGAAGTGTTCGCCGCGTTCTCCGGAATGCCCGAGGACAGACTTCCGGTGGTCTGCGCCCTTGAGATGACCGAACGGATCGAGATGCACCCTGAGCACCTCTCGGCTCTCGCACGCGAGGCAGCCTGTGAGGCGCCGGAACTCGCGCTCCCGGACCAGCCGGAAGGACTCCGCAGTACGGCATCGGTGCCGCTCATCCGGCACCTCAGCGACATGCTGCGCTTCTACTTCGAGTTCCACCGCGCCTATGGCCAGGGCTACGTGGCGCACATCCATGACTATTTCGCCGCCGGCGTGGCGGCGGGCCGGGTGCGGTACCGGACCCGCTTGGCGACGGTCCACGTGGAGACCGACTCGCCGCGACTGACCGGCACCACGGTGGCCGACTTCCGGGGGCTGTGGGCCGAACCTCACAATGCCCGGATCGTGACGGAAAACCACCCGGCGGAGGCCTTTGACGAACTGATCCGGTCCCTCGGAACCCGGGCGAGAGCGCAGGGCGGCTACGACCGCTGAGCGGACCGCCGCGCCCGGTGCACGCGGTACTCCCTCACCGTCAGGGCGATGATCAGCAGATCGAACACGGTCAGCCCGAACATGCTCCACGTGAAATGCCGGACCATCTCCGCGATCTGGTAGATGACGAACAGGACCAGGAAGGCGATCAGCCAGGGGTAGGCCCAGATCTTGTCGCGGAGCACGGCAAGTACCAGGACCACCTTCACCACGCCATGGGCCAGCAGATAGACCGCTGCGAACAGTGTCGCCGAGCTGTTCAACGACGACGCCGCGTGGACGAGCGCGTTGGCCAGCAGGTCGTGGGAGTCCTCAGCGAGTTCGTGCTGGGTGAGGATGCGGACCCATTCGATGATCTGGGCAGGCTTGATGAACAGCATGGCGACGCCGCCCACCAGTTCCAGCACGCCGTCGAGCCCTTTGAGGATCACGCCGATCTGGAAGAACCGGTCCAGAAGGCCGGCCTCCGGACGGGACGGCTGCATGCGGTGGCTCATGGAACCAGCCTATGCCGTGGTGCTCGGCCTGGCATGTGGAAAGGGGACGGCGCTCCGGCCGTGCGGCCAGGGCGCCGTCCCCTGCGAACCGCTCAGGCCGCGTGGAAGAGCTTCCCGTTCACGCGCTCCGAGGCGCCCACCCGGTCCAGGTACGGGGTGATGCCACCCAGGAACATCGGCCAGCCGGCACCGAGGATCATGCAGAGGTCGATGTCCTCCGGAGCCGCCACGACGCCCTCGGCGAGCATGAGACCGATCTCCTCGGCGAGGGCGTCCTCAGTCCGGCGGAGGACCTCCTCCGACGTCGAGGGGGAGCCGCCGAAGCTCAGAAGCGCCTGCGTTCCGGCCGGGATCTCCTGGCCGCCATCGGCGGTGGGGGCCCAGAGACCCTTGATGCCGTTGTCGATCAGTGCCTGCAGATTGGCGGAGACACGGAACCTGTCACCGAATGCCGCGTGAAGGGACTCTTGCACGTGCTGGGCCACCGGGAGACCCACCATGGCGCCCAGGGTGAACGGCGTCATGGGCAGGCCCATGGGCCGCAGGGCGTTGTCCGCCACGTCAGCCGGGGTGCCTTCGTCGAACGCGTCGGTGACCTCGCCCATGAGGCGCAGCAGGATGCGGTTGACCACGAAGGCGGCCGCGTCCTTGACCAGGACGGCCGTCTTCTTCAGGTTCTTCGCCAGGGCGAACGCGGTGGCCAGGGTCTCGTCCGAGGTCTTCGGCGCCTTGACGATCTCCAGCAGCGGCATGACGGCCACTGGGTTGAAGAAGTGGAAGCCCACCAGACGCTCCGGGTGCTTCAGGTCCCGAGCCATCTCGGTGACGGACAGGCTGGAGGTGTTGGTGGCCAGGATGCACTCGGGGGAGACGATGGCCTCCACCTCGGCGAACACCTGCTTCTTGACCGAAAGCTCCTCGAACACCGCCTCGATGACGAAGTCCGCGTCCACGAAAGCCGCCTTGTCCACGGAGCCGCTGATGAGGGACTTGGTCCGGTTGGCCGCGGCCTCGGCCATGCGGCCCTTCGCCTGGAGCTTGTCCACCTCGCCGTGGATGTAGGCGACGCCACGGTCCACCCGCTCCTGGTCGATGTCCGTCATCACCACGGGCACCTTGAGCTGCTTGGCGAACAGCAGGGCGAGCTGACCGGCCATGAGGCCGGCGCCCACCACGCCCACCTTGGTGACGGGGCGGGCCAGTTTGGCGTCCGGCGCGCCGGCCGGCCGCTTCCCGCGCTTCTGGACCAGGTCCAGGAAGGCATAGACGGTGGAGCGGAACTCACCGGTCTGCATGAGCCCGCCCAGCGCCTGGCATTCGGCGATGGCGGATTCGTTCTGGGTCTGCGTCCGGTTGGCCTCCAGCAGGTCCAGGACCGTGTCGGGCGCGGGGGAGGCATGGGAGGTCTTCTTGCCGATGAACGCCCGGCCGGCGACGACGGCGGCCTGCCAGCGGGCGGCGACCTCCGGATCGGTGGGGTCCACGGCGTTCGCCCTCTCCGGCGTGACTTCGCCCCGGAGCACCTGCGCGGCCCAGCTCAGGGACTGCTCCAGGAAGTCGGCCGAATCGAAGATCGCATCCGCCACACCGAGGCGGGCCGCGTCGGCCGCGGTGAGCGTCCGGTTGTTGTTGAGCGGGTTCTCGATCATGACCTTCACGGCGTTCTCCGGCCCGATCAGGCGCGGGAGTAGGTACACGCCGCCCCAGCCCGGGACCAGGCCCAGGAAGGCTTCGGGCAGGCCGAGGGCGCCGGCGGCCGCGCTCACCGTGCGGTAGTCGGACTGGAGCGCGATCTCCAGGCCGCCGCCCAGCGCCAGCCCGTTGATGAACGCGAAACTGGGCACGGGGAGTTCGCGCAGGATGCCGTAGACCTCGTGTCCGAGGCGTGCCATGGCAAGTCCGTCCTCCGGATCCTTGAGCGCGGAGACAGCCGACAGGTCCGCACCGGCCACCAGGAAGTACGGTTTGCCGGTCACGGCGACGGCCTGGATCTCGCCGCGGGCCGCGCGTTCCGACAGTGACTGCAGGGTGCGGCCGAGTTCCAACAGGGTGTTGGGGCCGAGCGTGGTCGGCTTGCGGTGGTCCAGGCCGTTGTCCAGGGTCACCAGTGCCAGCGTTCCGGCCCCGGGCAACGCGACGTCGCTGACGTACGAGTGGGTGACGGTCTCCGTGGGGAAGAGTTCCGCGAGTGCGGTGTAGTCGTCCAGGCTCATGCTGCTTCTCCTGCCGGTGCGCTGGTCTCGGTGCCGAATGCGGGGTGGTGCGGGTTCTCCCAGATGACCGTGCCGCCCATGCCGAGCCCGATGCACATGGTGGTGATCCCGTAGCGGACCGTGGGGTCCTGCTCGAACTGGCGCGCGAGCTGGGTCATGAGCCGCACGCCAGAGGAGGCGAGCGGGTGGCCGAGGGCGATCGCGCCGCCGTAGCGGTTCACGCGTGGATCATCGTCCGCGATGCCGAAGTGATCCAGGAAGCTCAGCACTTGCACGGCGAACGCCTCATTGATCTCGAAGAGCCCGATGTCCTCGATGCCCAGGCCGGCCTTGTCCAGGGCCTTGAGCGTGGATGGCACGGGGCCGTAGCCCATGATCTCCGGTTCCAGTCCGGCGAAGGCGAACGACACCATGCGCATGCGGACCGGAAGGCCCAGCTCCGCCGCGGTGTCCGCATCGGCCAGCAGGGCCGCCGTCGCGCCGTCGTTCAGTCCCGCCGCGTTGCCCGCGGTGACATGACCATGTGGGCGGAAGGGCGTGCGGAGGCCGGCCAGGTCCTCCACAGTGGTGCCGGGCCGGGGAGGCTCGTCCACGGTGTTCAGGGTCCAGCCCGCGCCGGGCTTCTTGCTGGCGACCGGGACCAGGGCAGCCTGGATGTCACCGGCGGCGTAGGCCTCGGCCACCTTCCGCTGGGACGCGGCGGCGTAGGCATCCGCGCGTTCCTTGGTGATGGCAGGGAAGCGGTCGTGGAGGTTCTCCGCCGTCTTGCCCATGTTCAGGGCGTCCGGGGAGACGATCCGTTCAGCCAGGAACCGGGGGTTCGGATCGAAGACGGCGCCGATCGGATGGTGGCCCATGTGCTCGACGCCGCCCGCGACCACCACGTCATACGCGCCGCTGGCGATGCCACCGGCGGTGGTGGTCACGGCGGTCATGGCACCGGCGCACATGCGGTCGATGGCGAAGCCGGGCACACTCTGGGGGAGCCCTGCCAGCAGTGCGGCGGAGCGCCCGATGGTCATGCCCTGGTCCCCGGTCTGTGTGGTGGCGGCGATGGCGACCTCATCCACGCGCTTCGCCGGTAGCTGCGGATTGCGACGCATCAGTTCCCGGATGCACTTGATCACCAGGTCGTCGGCCCGGGTGTCGGCATAGATGCCTTTTTCCCCGGCCTTTCCGAACGGGGTACGGACGCCGTCGACGAAGACGACGTCCCGGCCGAGCAGGCCCTTGCGGATGTGGCTCACGCTAGCTCCTCGTTGAGTCCGCGCCGGACCGGACAGGGTGTCCGGTGGCGTCAATCACATGTTACTAGCGAGTAACTTATTCCGGCAAGGAGCTCAGGACTCGGTGTTCCTGTGGGCCTTGAGGGGTTCGGGATCCACGAGCGCATCGACCAAGAGAGGCACCGTGAGGCTCCGCTGCCACGGCCGCGCCCCGAGCCCGGCGAGGGCGGCGTCCACGGCATCCGCGGTGAGCTCGGCCGGCGGACGCCAGATCAGACGCCGCAGATGATCCGGGGTGAGGAGGTTCTCCACCGGCATGGACCACTGTTCGGCCAGGGATCCCAGAGACGTCCGGGCGGTGGCCAGCCGGGCGGCGGCCAGAGGCTCCTTGTCCACCCAGGCCCGCGGCGGCGGCGGGGCGTTACTGGGCACGTGCAGCGGTGGGAGGTCTTCGGTGTCCCGTGCCGCCATGAGTGCCCGCAGCCAGCGCGGCGCTTCGCGCTGGGCGGCGCGGCCGTCGAAACCGCGCGTCGCGATCAGCTGTGGCACCGTCCCCGGCATGGCGCGTGCAGCGGCGATGATCGCCGAATCGGGCAGGAGCCGGCCGGGCGCCACGTCCCGCTTCTTGGCCAGGTCCTCGCGCTCCTGCCAGAGGGAACGGACCGCGGCCAGCTGGCGGCGGTCGCGGATCTGGTGCATCCCGGAGGTGCGGCGCCAGGGATCCGTCCTCGGCGGGGCGATCCCGGCATCCAGGATGGCCTGGAACTCCTCCTGCGCGAAGCCCAGCTTGCCCTGTTCCTCCAGGAGTTCCAGGAGCTCCTCCCGCAGCTCGATGAGGACTTCCACGTCCAGTGCGGCGTACGTGAGCCAGGGTTCGGGAAGGGGGCGGGTGGACCAGTCGGCGGCGGAGTGCTCCTTGGCCAGACGGAATCCCAGCAGCTGCTCGATGACGGCGGCCAGGCCCACCCGGGGCAGGCCCGCCAGCCGGGCCGCGAGTTCCGTGTCGAACAGAGCTGACGGCCACATGCCCAGCTCGTGGAGGCACGGAAGGTCCTGGGTGGAGGCGTGCAGGATCCATTCGACGTCCTGGAGCGCCTCCTGCAGGGGGGCGAGATCCTGGAACGGCTCCGGGTCGATGAGCCAGGTGCCGGCTCCTTCGCGGCGCAATTGCACCAGGAAGGCCCGCTGGCCGTAGCGGAATCCGGAGGCGCGTTCGGCGTCGACCGCCACGGGGCCGGAGCCGGCGGCCAGGGCGTCGGCGCAGCGCTGGAGGCCGGAATCGCTGGAAATGACGAAGGGCACGCCCTCGCGTGGGCTGTTGAGTTCGACGACGTCGGGGACCGTGAGATCCAAGGTGTCGGTGGCGGATGTGTCATCGGCCGGGACGCCGGCCGTGGTGAGTGTTCGTTTGTCGGTCATGGTCTTTCCAGTTTATCCGGACTTGCCGTACCGGCCTTGGATCAGCGCCGGCGCCCGGACAGCGAAGTCACGCCCTCGGGGAGGGCCGGCACGCCGGCGAAGGAACAGACCATGTCGGCCCAGGCTTCAAGATGATTGCGGACGCGGTGGTCGGCGGGGGTCCAGGACGCCCGGAGTTCGATGTCGATGGTGCTGCCGCGTTCGGCGAGCGTGCCGAATGAATCGGACAGGACCCGGGTGGCCGTGCCGCCGGCCGCGCGGTACTCCGCGCCGTGCTCCTGCAGCGCCTCCACGAGCCAGGTCCAGGCCACTCCGCCGAGCAGTTCATCGTTGCCGATCTCGGCGTCCATCTGAGCGCGGATGAACGTGACCACCCGGAAGTCGCCCCGCCACACCGCGGAGCCGGCTGGGTCATGCAGCAGGATGAACCGTCCGGTGGCCAGGTCGAGGCCGTCGATCCCGCTGCCGGGGATGGCGGGGATCTCGGCGCCCAGCGCGACGGCGAACGGGGCCAGGCGGGCCGGCGCCGGGATCTCCTCCAGGCGGAGCTCCGGGCGGCAGCGGGCGGACTTGAGGGAGGACAGTGCCCGGTGGAAGCCCGAAGGAAGCGGGGCATTGGCGTTCACGGGATGAGAATACTGCCGTGCGGGCGCGGCCCGGATGAGCCACGCCCGCAGGTGTCGGTTTTGGAATCCCGCCGTCCCCTGTTCAGGAGACCCGGCTGAGAAGTTCCTCGCGCAGGGCGGCGGCGAACGCGTCGACGTCGGCCTCGGTGGTGTCGAAGGAGCACATCCAGCGCACCTCGCGCCGCGCGGCGTCCCAGTCGTAGAACCGGAACTTCGCACGGACGGCGTCGGCCACGCCGTCGGGAAGGATCGCGAAGACGCCGTTGGACTGGGTCTCCTGCGTCAGCTCGACGCCCGGGAGGCCCTCGACTGCGGCGCGGAGCCGCTGCGCCATGGCGTTGGAGTGGCTCGCGGAGCGCAGCCAGAGATCACCCTCCAGGAGGGCGATGAACTGGGCGGAGATGAAGCGCATCTTGGAGGCCAGCTGCATGTTCATCTTGCGCAGGTAGATCAGGCCCGGAGCGGCCTCCGGGTTCAGCGCCACCACGATCTCGCCCAGCATGAGGCCGTTCTTGGTGCCGCCGAAGGAGAGGATGTCCACGCCGGCATCGCGGGTGAAGGTCCGCAGCGGCACGCCCAGGCTTGCGGCGGCGTTCGCCAGGCGGGAACCGTCCATGTGCAGCTTCATGCCCTTGGCGTGCACGTGGTCCGCGATGGCACGGACCTCCTCCGGCGTGTAGACCGTGCCGAGTTCGGTGCTCTGGGTGATGGAGACGGCCAGCGGCTGGGCGCGGTGCTCGTCGCCGTAGCCCCAGGCTTCACGGTCGATCAGCTCGGGGGTGAGCTTACCGTTGTCCGTCGGCACGGAGAGGAGCTTGATACCGCCGATGCGCTCCGGGGCGCCGTTCTCATCGACGTTGATGTGGGCCGTGGTGGCGCACACCACGGCGCCCCAGCGGGGGAGCAAGGACTGCAGGGCCACCACATTGGCGCCCGTGCCGTTGAAGACCGGGAAGTACTCGATCCCGGTGCCGAAGTGGCTCTCCAGCACCTCGCCCAGGCGCGCGGTGTACTGGTCCTCGCCGTAGGCGATCTGGTGGCCGTGGTTGGCCTGGGTGATGGCTTCCAGGACCTCCGGGTGGATGCCGGAGTAGTTGTCCGAGGCGAAGCCGCGGACGGCGGTGTCATGCAGGGGCGCGGTTGCCATGAGGATTGCGTGTTCCTGTTCTCGAAGAGGTGCCGGGCTCAGGCCCAGGCGGGGAGGATGAGGCGGGCGCCGTTGATCTCGGCGGCGTCCTGGCCGAAGAGGTCCAGGGCGGCCTGGGCCAGCTGGGCGACGTCCGTATAGCCCGGGAACTTCCGCTCCGGGGCCGCGGCGCGCTGGGCGTCGTCCACGAGGGACTTCACAGCCAGGACGACGGCGGCGCCGGTAGCCGGGGTGCCGTCACCGGAGGCGGTCAGGAAGGCATCGGCGACGGACTGCGTCCAGGCTTCGGCGGCGGCCTTGGCGGCCGCGTAGTTGGCTCCCTTGGCGGTGGGCCGCTCGGCGACGGTGGAGCCCACCATGGCGAAGCGTCCGGCGGCGGAGGCCTGGAGGGCCGGAAGGAAGGCGCGGCTGGTGTTCCGGAGCGTGAGGACGGCCTGCCGGTGCAGGAAGTCCCAGTCCTCGTCGCTCTGGTCCAGCATCGAGGAGCCGCCCCGCCAGCCGCCCACCAGGTGCAGGACGCCGTCCACGCCGCCGGCCTCGGAGGTGACCTCTGCGGCCAAGCGCTGAACGGCGTCGTAGTCTGTCAGGTCGCAGACGAGGGGCGTGACGATCCGCCCTGACGCCTGAGAGGAGGCCGCCGCGGCGGCCTGGATGCGTTCCGGCGTCGAACCGATCGTGTAGACGCGGTGGCCGGCCTTGGAAAACGCCGTAGCGGCAGCAACCCCGGAAGGGCTGCTGCCGCCTGCGACGACAACGGTGAGGTTGTTCATGGTGTCGAGTCTAGATCCCGCGGACTCAGGCCAGGGCCGTGGCGCCGGTGATGCCGGCGGTGGACTCGATCACGGTGCGCATCTTCTTCTCGAGGGCCTCGAAGAACATGGAGAGCGGGAATTCGTCGTCCATGACCTGGTCGGTGATCTCGCGGGGAGTGCCGTGCAGCGGCAGGGCGTCGGGGCCCTTGGCCCACACGGAGGCGGGGTGCGGGGTCACGGTGGCGGAGATCATCTGATAGGCGGCGATCCAGTGCGCCACCTTGGGACGGTCGATGGAGCGCCAGTAAAGCTCTTCGATCTGCTCGCCGAGGGCGACGACGACGTCGGCGACGTTGTCCCATTCGATGCTCATCTTGCCGTCGGTCCAGTGCAGCACGCGGTGCTGGTGCATCCACGCGAAGAGCAGCTGGCCGCCCAGGCCGTCGTAGTTGCGGACGCGGGAGCCGGTGATGGAGAAGCGGAAGATCCGGTCGAAGATGACCGCGTACTGCACGAGCTTGGCGTGCTTGCGGGCCTCGGGGCTGGCGTTCTCATCCTTCTCGACCAGGACGGACTCGCGGAAGGCGGTCAGGTCGCAGCGGAGCTCCTCGAGGGAGTAGAGGAAGAAGGGCATGCGCTGCTTGATCATGAACGGGTCGAAGGGCAGGTCGCCTCGCATGTGGGTGCGGTCGTGGATGAGGTCCCACATGATGAAGGCCTCCTGGGTCAGCTGCTGGTCCTCGATCAGCTCGGCGGCGTCCTCGGGGAGGTCCAGGGAGGTGATCTCGGCGGCGGCCTTCAGGACACGGCGGAAGCGGGCGGCCTCGCGGTCCTGGAAGATGGCGCCCCAGGTGAAGGCCGGGGTCTCACGCACGGCCACGGACTCCGGGAAGAGCACGGCGGAGTTGGTGTCGTAGCCGGCCGTGAAGTCGACGAAGCTCAGCGGGACGAAGAGCTTGTTGGAGTAGGCGCCGGCTTCCAGCTCGGAGATGAATTCGGGCCAGAGGACATCCACCAGCACGGCCTCCAGCAGGCGCTGGGTGCTGCCGTTCTGGGTGTACATGGGGAAGACCACCAGGTGCTGGAGGCCGTCGATACGGTGCTCCTGCGGCTGGAACGCCTGCAGGGAGTCGAGGAAGTCGGGTTCTTCGAAGCCGCCGTCCGCCCAGCGCTGCAGGTCCGCCTGCAGCAGGCGGAGGTACTCGGCGTCGTGCGGGAAATGCGGGGCCAGCTCGGCGACGGCGGCGATGACGACGGCGACCTTCTCGGCGGCGGCGGGGTGGTTCGCGGCGTCCTCGATGGCGCCGTTCTTGGACTGGAACGGCTGGACACCGCTCGCGGCCTCCTTGAGGCGAACCCAGGCGGGGTGCTCCGCGGTGACGCGGATTCCGGTCTCAACGGTGGTGGCGGTCATGGCCTGCTCCTTGTGCATCAGAGCCCTTGCGGGCGACATCCGTCTCCTGACGGGGATCGATGTGATCCCCGTCATGAACTCTGGTTTCAGATTACCCGTGAGCAATCATGTCTGATGCAAAAATCTCTCATGAATAAGAGACTCTTATGCTTGCTGGTCCTCCGCGGGCCGCAGACGCAAGGAGACGGAATTGATGCAGAAACGCTGGTCCGTGGGAGTGTCGTAACCCTCGCCCTCGAAGACGTGTCCCAGGTGGGAATCACACGCCGCGCACCGTACTTCGACGCGCTCCATTCCCAGGGTGCTGTCCTTCAGATAGCGCACGCGCCCCTCGGCCAGGGGCGCGAAGAAGGACGGCCAGCCGCAGTGGGAGTCGAACTTCTCCCGGCTGGTGAAGAGCTCGGCGCCGCAGGCGCGGCAGGCGTACACGCCCTCCTGATGGCTGTCCCAGTACTCGCCGGTGTAGGCCCGTTCGGTGCCTGCCTGGCGGAGGACGTGGTACTCCTCCTGGGAGAGCTCCTGCCGCCACTGCTCGTCGCTCTTGATGACGTCGCTGCCGCTGCCGGGTCGGTTCATGGTCAGACTCCTTCGATCGATACGGGTCCTGAGTGCTTAACGCTCAGGAGTCCCCGATGAATCCCGAGCCCGCGTAGAGGTGCAGGACGGGCAGGCCCAGGGCGTTCTGGGCCTTGCTCGCCAGATCGGTGTGGAAGGTGTCCAGCAGGGCGTGCGGGCGGGTGAACACGACAGCCTGTTCCGCCCCGATCTCCCGGACCGCGTCCACGAGGGCCTGCACGGAGGATCCCTCGTCCACCACGGATCCCTCGATGCCCGCGAAGAGACCTTCCAGCGACTTCAGGGACTCGGCCAGGACGGCTTCGGCGTCATGGCGCGCAGCGTCGGCGTCGGGAGCGGGGGTGGCGAACTCCTTGAACGCCTCCGCGAACTCCAGAAGTGAGAGGTGCTCCACGAAGTCCACCAGGAGGTGACGCTGCGTGTCCGCCTGCACCAGGAGCCGGGCCGAGTACTGGCCGCCGTCCAGCAGCTCGGAGAGCGTCGCGCGATCGGCGCCTGCCAGGGTGGTCTCCGTCAGAATGACGATGGGCTGAGTCATGGGACTAAGGGTAATGCTGTTGGAGCGATTTGAGCCTCCGCCATATGACAATAAGAACCATGGAGCAGCAGAACAGCACCGCACGTGGCCCGGGTTTCCTGAGGATCGCTGGCCTGGGCGCCGCGACCGCTCTGGCCTGCACGGCACTCCTTGGCGCGGGCAGCTCCGCCCTGGCCGCCTACTTCGCCCGCCGCATCATCACCCCGGACCGGATCAAGACGGAAGAGGATGAACTCCTGGCGGTGGTCCGGGGGCCGGAAGGTCTGGAAGGGATCTTCCGTGCGACACCGGAGACCACCGTGGACGGCGTCTACAGTTTCCACTTCAACGGGGGAGCCGGGCACGCCCGCATCGGGGCCATCACCTCCTACTCCCCCCTGGAGGGGACGGTGCAGCGGCGCATCGAGGCGGTGTACTCGGGTGACATCCACCACGTGCGCTGGGGCCGCTGGGGAGGCGCGACGTACTCTGACCCGGGGGGCCTGGGGCTGGAGTTCCAGGAGGTCACCCTCGAATCCGACATCGGCGCTTTCCCGGCCTGGCTGGTCCCGGCACCTGTGGAGCCGGACGGCGGACGCCGGAGCAGGCATGCCGCCGGTGCCGCGCAGCAGGTGTGGGCGGTCATGGTGCACGGGCGCGGTGCCACCAGGCTGGAAGGGCTGCGGGCTCTCCCCGTGGCGCAGGAACTGGGGCTGACCAGTCTCCTGATCTCCTACCGCAACGACGGCGAGGCCCCCATCGCGGACGCTGGCCGGTACGGACTGGGGTCCACCGAGTGGCGGGAAGCCGAAGCGGCGATCGCCTATGCGCTGGAGAACGGGGCCACGGACGTGGTGCTTTTCGGCTGGTCGATGGGAGGGGCGGTGTCGTTGCAGGCCGCCGATCTGAGCCGCAACCGGCACGCCATCCGGGCTCTTGTCCTGGACGCCCCGGTGATCGACTGGGTGGACGTCCTGGCCTTCCAGGCCCGGCTGAACAAGATCCCCGCAGGGGTGGGCCGTTACGGTCAGCTCATGCTGACCCACCCGCTCGGGCGCCGTCTCACCGGGCTTTCCGCGCCGGTGGATCTGAAGTCGATGGACTGGGTGAGCCGCGCCGTCGAACTCCGGACGCCGGCTCTGATCATGCACAGTCTCGACGACGACTTCGTTCCCCCCGGCCCGGCGGAGCGCCTGGCCGACCGCAATCCCGGGATGGTGGATTTCGTCCCGTTCCACAAAGCCCGGCACACCAAGGAGTGGAATGTGGACCGGGAGCGCTGGGAGGTCACGGTGCGCGACTGGCTGAGCTCGCAGCTGGAGGAACGCGCGACGCCGGGAGCCGCTCACTGAGGCGCCTCGGCTCAGGCTCTGATGGGCGCAGTCGCGGCGCCGGTCAGCCGGATGAGGTCCTCCGGCGCGAGTTCGACGTCGAGCCCTCGCCGCCCACCGGAGACCAGAACGGTCGCGTGCCGCAGTGCGGAGTCGTCCAGGACGGTGGGCGAGTGCTGGCGCTGTCCGAGGGGTGAGATGCCGCCGAGGACATATCCCGTGCGGCGCTGGGCGGCCGCCGGATCCGCCATCTGCGCTTTCTTGTGCCCGAGCGCGGCGGCGATCGCCTTGAGATCCAGGGTGCCGTCCACCGGCACGATCCCGACCGCCAGCCCGTCCGGCAACTGGACCATCAGCGTCTTGAAGACCCGTTCCGGGGCGAAGCCCAGAGCCTCCGCCGCCTCCATCCCGAAGTTCTGGTTCCGGGGGTCGTGCTCATAGGAGTGCAGGGTGAACGGAACCCCCGCCTCCTCGAGGGCGAGGGTGGCGGGGGTCCCGGTGGCGTGCTTCTTCTTGCCGGCCACGGATCAGGACGGTACGGCGGCGCTCGTCTGGGCGACGTATGCGCCGACCTTCCGCTTGATCCGGCCCAGCATGGCCGTCATGCCGCGCATCCGCAGCGGCGAGACGGCGCGGGTCAGGCCCAGCAGCTCCGGCATGTCGTCCGGGACCGCCAGGATCTCCGCGGCGGAGAGCCCGTTGAGCCCCTCGCGCAGCACACCCGCGAAGCCGCGGGTCGTGGGGGCCTCCGGTGGCGCCTGGAAGAACAGGTCGATCCTCGCCTCGGCGCCGCGGCCCTGCCCCTCGATGGTCAGGAACAGCGGGGACTGGCACTCGACGACCTGCTCCAGGAGCTCCGGGTGATCCGTGAGCCGTTCCGGCAGGGCGGGGAGCCCCTGGGAGAACTCCAGCAGCAGCTGCAGGCGGTCACGTTCACCGAGGGCCTGGAAGTCCTCGACGATCTCGGCCAGGGCGGTGGGAAGCTGGGTGGTCATGGGCAACAATTCTACGCGGTCTGAACTCTTGGACGGTTCCGGTCAGAAGCCCGCGGGGACCTCGCCACGCTCGGTGCCCTTGACGATCGGGACGCGCACGGCGTTGCCCCATTCGGTCCAGGAACCGTCGTAGTTGCGGACGTTCTCGAAGCCCAGCAGATACTTCAGGGCGAACCAGGTGTGGCTGGAACGCTCACCGATACGGCAGTAGGCGATCACCTCGTCGCCCTCGGACAGGCCGGCCTCGCCACGGTAGATGGAGTCCAGCTCGTCACGGCTGCGGAAGCTGCCGTCTTCGGCCGCGGCACGGGCCCACGGCACGGAGGCGGCGGTGGGGATGTGTCCGCCACGCAGGGCACCCTCCTCCGGGTACGCCGGCATGTGGGTGCGGGCTCCGCTGTACTCCTCGGGGGAACGGACATCGATGAGCGGCTTGCCGAGGTGGGCGAGCACGTCCTCCTTGTAGGCGCGGATGGGGGCGTCCTCGCGCTCGACGACGGGGTACTCGCCTGCTGCGGGTGCCGGTACCTCGGTGACGAGCTCGCGTCCTTCCGCGATCCACTTGTCGCGGCCGCCGTCCAGCAGACGGACATCCTCGTGGCCGAACAGGGTGAAGACCCAGAGGGCGTACGCGGCCCACCAGTTCGACTTGTCACCGTAGATCACCACGGTGCTGTCACGGGAGATGCCCTTGGACGCGGCCAGGGCGGCGAACGCGGCACCGTCCACATAGTCGCGGGTCACTTCGTCATTGAGGTCCGTGTGCCAGTCGATCTTCACGGCTCCCGGGACGTGGCCGGTCTCGTAGAGCAGGACGTCCTCATCGGATTCGACCACCACAAGGCGGCCGTCGCGCACGTCGCCGTCGGCGATGCGCTCGGCGAGCCACTCGGTGGAGACGAGACGCTCGGGGTGGGCATAGGCGGAGAACTTGGTGTTCTCCTCGGGGGCGATGCTCATGGGTCAGCCCTGCTTTCTTCTGGGACCGGGGACAGGCGCTCACCGTCAGGTGCGCCGCTGACTCCACCTTAACCACCTGGGCCGCGGGCGGGAGGTGAGTGTTCACATGGGGAAACACAGCGCCGTCGTGGTTGATTCCCTGATCTGGCGCCCGACGGCGGACGGCTGGGGTGCGCAGGCCCGGTATCCTAAGCTGGGCGGCCGGGGACCCTGCCGCGATGCCATGGAGGATACGGAACCCTTGCAGATCGAACAGTTGTCCACCCGCACCCCGTCGGTCTCCGCCGATGAGATCCTGGCGGGCTTCGCTCCCACCTATCGCTTCGGCGAGGTCTCCTTCGACAGCTACCGCCCGGACCCGGCGCACCCCAGCCAGGCGGACGCGGTGAAGGCCCTGCGGGAGTTCGCGGCGGGGATCGGCAATGGCGTCGGCGGCGGTTTTCTGGGCCGGCTCTTCGGAAAGAAGAAGAGCGAGCCGCGTGCCGGGATCTACCTGGACGGCGGATTCGGCGTGGGCAAGACCCACCTCCTGGCCTCCCTCTGGCATGCCGCCCCGGGGCCCAAGGCCTTCGGCACCTTCGTGGAGTACACCAATCTGGTGGGCGCGCTGTCCTTCCGCAAGACCGTGGAGGCGTTGAGCAGCTACAAGCTGGTGTGCATCGATGAGTTCGAACTCGACGACCCGGGCGACACCGTCCTGATGTCCCGTCTGATGCGGGAGCTCGCCGATGCCGGCGTCAAGCTCGCGGCGACGTCCAACACGCTTCCCGGTTCCCTGGGGGAGGGGCGGTTCGCAGCCGTCGACTTCCAGCGGGAGATCCAGGTGCTCGCCGATCAGTTCGAGGTCATCCGGGTGGACGGAGAGGACTTCCGGCACCGTGGCTTGCCCGCAGCACCGGAATCCGTCCGGTCTGGCGACCTCAACGCCCGGATGAAGGCCGAGTTCGACGGGAAAGTGGTGGCCGTGGACGACTTCGGTTCCCTCATCTCCCACCTGGCCGGCGTCCACCCGAGCCGCTACCGGGCCATGCTCGACGGTGTGGAAGCTGTGGTGTGGCGGGACGTCACCACCCTGACCGAACAGGCCGTGGCGCTGCGCTTCGTGGTCCTGGCCGACCGCCTCTATGACAAGGACGTCCCGATCCTGGCAAGCGGCGTCTCCTTCGACAAGCTCTTCACCCCGGAGATGATGACCGGTGGGTATCAGAAGAAGTACTTCCGCGCGGTCTCCCGCCTGACGGCTCTCGCGCGGGAGGCGCAGCAGCGCGAACCCGCCGTCTGAGGCGCGTCGGCCCCGGCCTCGGCCGACGGGACCCGGCCGACGAGCCCGGAAACGCCAAAGCGCCGGTGCCGCCTCTCGGCGGGACCGGCGCCCTGCTTGACATCATGTGGGGGCAAGGTACCCCTGGTGTGGACGGTTACTTTCCGCCAAGCCCTGCGACGAGGTTGGAAGCGCCGTCCTGGAGTGCGTTGACCTGGTCTTCGAACTTGCCACCGGTCTTGTCATCGATAAAGTCGCCGACCTTCTCGATGCCGCCCTTGATGGCCTCTTCGTTCCCCTGGATCAGCTCCTGGGCCTTGCCCTGCAGATCGTCAAATGCAGACACAGGCACCTCCTTTCCCTCGGCGGGGCCTTTTCACCCCGTTCGCTTCACGAGCATAGTGGAGCCGGGCAAAAAGAAAAAGACCACCCGAAGGTGGTCTTTCACGATATGGAGCGGACGACGAGATTCGAACTCGCGACATCCACCTTGGCAAGGTGGTGCTCTACCAGCTGAGCTACGTCCGCATGGAACACTTGCGTGTTCGTGGGCGATACTGGGATCGAACCAGTGACCTCTTCCGTGTCAGGGAAGCGCGCTACCGCTGCGCCAATCGCCCTTCAATGGCTACGGAGTACACCGTATCCAGCGAGCGGACGACGAGATTCGAACTCGCGACATCCACCTTGGCAAGGTGGTGCTCTACCAGCTGAGCTACGTCCGCATGGAACACTTGCGTGTTCGTGGGCGATACTGGGATCGAACCAGTGACCTCTTCCGTGTCAGGGAAGCGCGCTACCGCTGCGCCAATCGCCCCAGATGGTCCATTTCTGGAACCTGGGAATTTCACCGAGGTGGGTACGGGATTCGAACCCGTGTATACGGCTTTGCAGGCCGCTGCCTCGCCTCTCGGCCAACCCACCGTGCCGGAGGTTGAATCCTCCAGACAGTGCCGTGCGAGCGGACGACGAGATTCGAACTCGCGACATCCACCTTGGCAAGGTGGTGCTCTACCAGCTGAGCTACGTCCGCATGTTGTTCTCGGCCGTTCCCGTCTCCGGTGTCCGGCCGCTTTCCAACGAAGAAAAACTCTATAGGACGTGGGGGTGAATGACCAAATCCTGGGCGGCGCCGCGGGTCGGGAGGCCCGATTGGCGTTCCCGCGCTGGATGGGTTAGAGTTTCTACTCGTTGCGAAACACCCCGGGCGATTGGCGCAGTGGTAGCGCGCTTCGTTCACACCGAAGAGGTCACTGGTTCGAACCCAGTATCGCCCACCCGGTAAACCCCTGGCCGACCAGCAGAAATGCTGGACGGCCAGGGGTTTTTCGCGTCCCCGGCCGGCCCTCGCGGCGCCCGGCCGGAGAACTCTGTCAGCGCGCCGTGGGAAAGTGTTGGACATGACCGCACCACTTCTGGCCCGAGCCACAGACACCGGCCGCATGTACGCCCGGAGCACCGGGGGAGACCCCCAGGTCCCCTCCATCACCACCGTCATCTCCCAGCAGCCTCACGGCCTGGACGGCTGGTTCGGATACATGGGCGCGAACGCCCTGGCTCAGGACTCCGCTCTCGGCGCGGCGCTCGGCAATCCCTCCCGTATGCGCCAGGCCGTGCAGCGGGCTGCCAACGCCGCCGCGGACTACCGGGACGCCGCGGCCGAGCGTGGGGACCGTGTCCACGCCTACTGTGAACAGGTCGCGCTGCGCGCCCTGGACCGGGAACACGACGCCGAGGCGGCCCGCGATCTTCTCGCTCAGCATGGGGAGCGCGCCCATGCCGACCGTTTCGATGAATGGTGGGCGGCTTACGAGGTGCGTCCGCTGGCGCCGGAGATCACGGTGTGGAATCACGAGGTGGGGTACGCCGGCACGCTGGACCTGGTGGCGGAGATCAATGGCCGCACCTGCCTCATCGACTACAAGACGAAGGGGACCACGCGGGACGGCAGGGTCAAGGCCCTCGACGACAAGGTGGTCATGCAGCTCGTGGCCGGCATGAAGGCCGAGGAGAGCCTCCTGGAACCGGAGGCAGGGGAGTGGGAGGCCTGGAAGTACGGTGAGTCACCCCTGCTGATCGCCGTCGCCGTCGGTGAGACCGAGGTGCGGCCCCAGCGTGCGAACCCGGAGGTGCTCAAACATCACTGGTGGAAGTTCTGCGCCCTCAAGAGGGTCTGGCAGATCAATCAGGACCTCGGCGGTTCGGGCACCGCGCTGCTGCCTCTGTCCCCGCCCCGGGGCTGAGCCGTTCCGTAGAATGACACGGGCGGCGGATGCCTGAGCACCGCCGTCCACGACCATCCGTCAGCACTTTCCTTCTAGGAGCCCTTCCATGGCCGTTCTCGGCATCAGGACACTCGGCGATCCGGTCCTCCGGACCAGAGCCGAAGAGATCACGGAGATCACTCCGGCGGTCCACCAGCTGGTGGATGACATGCTCGAGACCATGGAGGACGTGCATGGCGCCGGACTCGCGGCCCCGCAGGTCGGCGTCTCGCAGCGGGTCTTCACCTACAACATCGACGGCGTGAAGGGCCACGTCATCAACCCGGTCCTGGTCAACAGTGAGGACCACCAGCCCGATGAGCAGGAGGGCTGTCTCTCGGTGCCCGGCATCGCGGCTCCGGTCCGCCGGTTCCGGCAGACCACCGTCCGCGGTGTCGACCGGGACGGGAATGCCGTGGAGTTCACGGCCGAGGGCATGCTGGCCCGGTGCTTCCAGCACGAAACCGACCACCTGGACGGGATCCTCTTCATCGACCGGCTCGAGGGCGAAGAACGCAGGAGGGCGCTGCGATCCCTGCGCACCGGTGCGTACACGGCGGCCGAGAAGCAGACGCAGGAGCGCAGGGCCTCCACGGTGGCATCCTCCTTCGGCCGGGCGCCGGGGCTCGACGCCGGCCAGGCGCGCGGATCCTTTGGGCAGGCACTGTGAAGGTGATCTTCGCGGGGACGCCCGACGTCGCGGTGCCCTCCCTGAACGCGCTCCTGGAGGCCGGCTTCGACGTCGTCGCCGTCCTCACCCGACCCGACGCGCCGCTCGGGCGCAAACGGGTCCTCACACCTTCCCCCGTGGCCCAGCGGGCCGGGGAACTCGGCCTGTCCCTCATCAAGGCCGCCCGGATCACCCCCGAGGTGGTCGAAGAGATCGCTGCGACCGGTGCCGAGGCCGGCGCCGTCGTCGCGTACGGCGGGCTGCTGCCCCGCGCTGCGCTCGACGCGCTCCCGCACGGCTGGATCAACCTCCATTTCTCCCTTCTGCCTGCCTGGCGCGGCGCTGCTCCGGTGCAGCACGCGATCATCAACGGCGATGACGTGCTGGGCGCCTCCACCTTCCTGCTTGAGGAGGGCCTGGACACCGGGCCGGTCTACGGCACCATGACGGAGGGCGCCCGTCCCGACGACACCAGCGGCGCCGTCCTGGAACGGATGGCCCACAGCGGTTCCGTGCTCCTGGCGCAGACCTTGACCGCCATCGCCTCCGGCCGCGCCGAGGCACGGCCCCAGGAGGGCGCACCCACGCTCGCCCCGAAGCTGAGCCTGGAGGACGGACGCCTGGACTGGACCCGGACCGCGGTCGCCCTGCACCGGCAGGCCCGGGGCGTGACCCCGGAACCCGGCGCGTGGACCACCCTGGACGGGCAACGGTTCAAGATCGGTGCGGTGGCCCTGCGCCCGGACGTCCACGATCTGGAGGCCGGCACGGTCCGGCTGGCCGGGAAGTCCGTCGTGGTGGGCACCGGAAGCCATGGACTGGAACTGCTGCAGGTGCAGCCGAGCGGCAAGAAGATGATGAACGCGGCCGATTGGGCCCGCGGCCAGGCGGATCTCGGAAAGGTGGCCTTCGCATGAGTCAGCACCAGGGGACTCCCCGTCCACGACGTGACGACGGCCGTCCCGGCCAGAGCGGTGGAGGAGTCCGCCGCAATGCCCAGGGACGGGAGCGGAACCGGGGCGGTGGCACCGGCCAGCGGCAGTTCAGCAGCTCCGCCCCGGCGCAGCGCTCCCGCCGCGCCGACCCCGCCCGGCTGGTCGCCTTCAACGTCCTGCGGGCCGTGTCCAGCGCCGACGCGTACGCCAATCTGGTCCTGCCGGGGCTCATCCGGGAACAACGCCTGGACCGCAGGGATGCCGCCTTCGCCACGGAGCTCGCCTACGGGACGCTTCGCGCGCAGGGCAGTTACGACGCCATCCTGGCCGAGTGTGTGGACCGGCCGCTGAGCAGTCTGGACCCTGCGGTCCTGGATTCCCTGCGCCTTGGTGCCCACCAGGTGCTGGGTATGCGGGTCGCGGCCCATGCGGCCCTGGATGAGAGCGTGAGCCTCACCCGCGCCGTGATCGGTGCCGGCCCGTCCGGGCTGGTCAACGCCGTGCTCCGTAAGGTGAGCGCCCACTCGCTCGACGAATGGCTGGACGAGTTGACCGCCCGGACGGGCGACGCAGTGGAACAGCAGGCGCTGCGCTACGCGCACCCCGCCTGGGTGGTGCGAGCCTTCCGCCAGGCGCTCGTCGGCCACGGCCGCCAGGCCTCCGAGATCGAGGAGCTCCTGTCCGCCGACAACGACGCTCCCGTGGTGAACCTCGTGGCGCTTCCCGCGTTGGCGGGTCCCGAGGACCTGGACGGCACCGGTGCCGAATCGGGCCCCCTCGTGGAGGACTCGTGGCTCTCGGCCGGCGGCGACCTGGCCCGGATCGACGCGGTCCGGCGGGGCGTGGTCCGTGTGCAGGACGTCGGATCCCAGCTGGTGGCCCGTGCCTTGGCCGCCGCCCCCGTCACGGGTGGCACCTCAGAGGGCGAGCAGTGGCTGGACCTCTGTGCGGGCCCAGGCGGCAAGGCGGCCCTCCTGGCGGCCCTGGCTGCCGGGCAGGGTGCGTCGCTCCTGGCGAACGAGGCTCAGGTGCACCGGGCGGAGCTGGTCCGAAAGGCCTTGGCTCCGGTGCCGTCGGACAGCTGGGAAGTGCGTGCGGGAGACGGGCGCGACGTCGGGCGCCTCACACCGGGGCGCTTCGACCGGGTCCTGGTGGACGTCCCCTGCAGCGGCCTCGGCGCGCTCCGCCGCCGCCCGGAGGCGCGGTGGCGCAAGACCCCGGCCGACGTCGCGGAACTCGGACCGCTCCAGCGTCAGCTTCTCGACTCCGCCCTCGACGCAACCCGTCCCGGTGGGGTGGTGGCGTACGTGACGTGCTCACCCCATCTGGCGGAGACCCGGATGGTGGTGGATGACGCCGTCCGCAAGCGCGCGGACGTGGAGGTCATCGAGGCCGGAAGCGTGATCGACTCGGTCGCCCTCCCGGAGACCCTGGCCGCGGCCCACGGAGACTATGTCCAGCTGTGGCCTCACCAGCACGGCACCGACGCCATGTTCCTGGCCCTCCTCCGCAAGACGCCCACCAGCCCGGCCACGCCGAACGACTAAGGAGCACCCATGCGCTGCTGCATCAACCCGAGCATCCTGTCCGCCGATTTCGTGAACCTCCAGGCGGAACTGGAGCGCATCTCCACCGCCGATGCCGTGCACGTGGACGTGATGGACAACCACTTCGTGCCGAACCTGACCCTCGGCCTGCCCATCGCCCAGCGGATCCAGGCCGTCAGCCCGATCCCCCTGGACGCCCACCTCATGATCGCCGACCCGGACCGCTGGGCTCCCGCGTACGCGGACTCCGGCCTGGCCTCCGTCACCTTCCACGCCGAGGCGGCGACCGCACCGGTGAAACTGGCCCGGGAGCTGCGGGCCCGGGGCGCCAAGGCGGGGCTCGCCCTGCGGCCCGCCACCCCGGTGGAGCCGTACCTTGACCTGCTGAGCGAATTCGACATGATCCTGGTCATGACGGTGGAACCGGGATTCGGCGGTCAGTCCTTCCTGGACGTCACCTTGCCGAAGATCCGCCGCACCCGCGAGGCGATCGACGGCAGCGGCGCCGCGGTGCAGCTGCAGGTGGACGGCGGCGTGACAGAGGAGACGATCGTCCGCGCCGCGGAGGCCGGCGCCAACGTATTCGTGGCCGGCAGCTCGGTCTACGGGGCCCCGGATCCTGCCCAGGCCATCGACCGTCTGCGGAACCGCGCGGCAGGAATTCTGAGCGCCAGGACGGCCTGACGAAATATTTCCGCGCGGCCGGCGGGAATGAACCGGAGCCGCGTGGACTTATGACACCATGGAAAGCGGTTCCTTCCATTCCGGGAGGTTCCGTCTGCTACAACTTGAATATTCGTGCTCCGGGGTCGGTGAAAGTCCGAACCGGCGGTGACAGTCCGCGACCCGTCCTGCCTCACGGCCTGACGGTTGAGCCGGTGGAATTCCGGTACCGACAGTTAAAGTCTGGATGGGAGAAGCACGAGCGCAAGCCACAGGACTCGTTCCTGTGCGTCCTTGTCGTCGCCCCCGGAGCCGCCGCGGTTCACTGGGAAAGGACAGAACTTGGATTACTTGCGGTGGCTCTTCGATGCACAGATTCCCGTCGCCGGGACGTCACTTCTGTTGCGCGAAGTCCTTGGAAACCTCTTCGGCCTGGCCAGCGCCCTGGGTGGCATGCGCCGCCGGGTCTGGGCCTGGCCCGTCGGCGTCGTCGGCAATCTCCTCCTGCTCACCGTCTTCCTGGGGAACGTGGTGGGCGCATCGGCCCCCGCCACGCTCTGGGGCCAGGCCGGACGCCAGGTCATGTTCATCGCAGTCGCCGTCTTCGGCTGGATCCGCTGGCGACAAGGCAAACGTGACGCCGACAGCCACGGCGTGGCCGTTGTGCCCCGCTGGGCGGGGCCGCGTGCGCGCATCGTCCTGGTGGTGACCCTCTTCCTCGGAACGGGCCTTCTCACGCCGCTCTTCTCCGTCCTTGGCTCCTACCCGCCGGTCTGGGCCGACGCCTGGACGTTCGTGGGCTCCCTGCTTGCGACCTACGGCATGGCCAAGGGCTGGACGGAGTTCTGGCTCATCTGGGTGGCTGTGGACGTGGTCGGTGTTCCGCTGCTGTTCAGCGCTGGATACTACGCCTCCGCGGTCATGTATCTCTTCTACGGCTTCTTCACGCTCACGGGCTTCTTCGTCTGGTGGCGGGCGCAGCGACGGGAGGCCGAGGGCGGCGCTCTGCGGGCGGCCCCGAGCACGACGGCGGGGGCTCACTGACATGATCACCTCGCCACAGCATCGTGCGGCCCTGCCGGCCGCAGAGGACACCGCCATGCGAGAGGCGCTGGCGGCGGCCCTCCATGGCCCCCGGGGCGCCAATCCACTCGTCGGCGCCGTCATCCTGGACGCGGAAGGGCGGGTCCTCGTGACGGGTCATCACCGCGGTGCCGGGACCCGCCACGCGGAGGCGGACGCCCTGGCCCAGGCCCGGGAACAGGGCATCGACGTCACAGGCGGCACCATCGTGGTGACCCTCGAACCGTGCAACCACCAGGGCCGGACCGGACCCTGCGCCCAGGCCATCATCGATGCGGGACTCGCCCGGGTGGTGTACGCCATCGATGATCCACACGATCCGGCGGCGGGAGGCGCCACGACGCTGCGTGAGGCCGGCATCGACGTGGAGAGCGGGCTCCACGCCGAGGACGCCACCGCCCTGAACGCGCGCTGGCTGCGCGGCGTCGTCGAGCGCCGTCCGTTCGTGACCCTCCACATCGCCCAGACCCTTGATGGTCGGATCGCCGCCGAGGACGGCACCAGCCAGTGGATCTCCGGCCCCCAGTCCCTGGCCCACAACCACGGCATCCGTGGCAGGATCGACGCGATCCTGGTGGGATCCGGCACTGTCGCCATCGACGATCCGCGCCTCACGGCCCGCACCCCGGACGGTGAGCTCTCCGCGCATCAGCCGGTCCGTGCCGTCATGGGCCTCAGCCCGGTTCCGGACGGCGCCGCGCTGATCGGCACCGACGGACGGTTCATGCACCTGGTGACGCGGGACCCCCGGGAAGCCCTGGGCCTGCTTTTCGAGTCGGGCGTCCGCCACGTCATGGTCGAAGGCGGCAGCCGGATCATCGGAGCCTTCCTCGCCGCGGGACTCGTGGACGAACTGGTGCTCTACCAGGCCCCGACGCTTCTGGGCTCCGGCAAGAATTCCGTGGGCGGGCTGGGTATCGGGACCCTGGCCGATGCACAGGCCTGGGCCTGGGACCACTCCGACGGCGGCGCCGTGCGGCACCTCGGCCGCGATCTTCTTCTCCACCTCCAGCCGGCAGCGCCGGCACAGTAAAGGATTCATCCATGTTCACCGGAATCATCGCCGAACGCGGCACCGTCGCCGCCGTGAGCCGTCAAGAAGGCAGTGCCGTCCTGACCCTCGATGTCCCCAGCATCGCGGACGATCTTGGCCTCGGAGGCTCGATCGCGGTCAACGGGGTCTGCCTGACCGCCATCACCCGCGACGGCGGGCGGATCGACGTCGACGTCATGGGGGAGACCCTGGACCGCACCACCGTCGGTTCCCTGCAGCCGGGCGACAAAGTCAACCTGGAACGCTGCGTGCCGGCCGGCGGCCGCCTGGACGGCCACGTCGTTCAGGGACACATCGACGGCGTCGGAGCGCTGCTCGAGCGTGAGAACCAGGGGAATTGGGACCGCCTGCGCTTCAGCATCCCGCAGCCGCTGGCCCGCTATGTCGCGGAGAAGGGCTCCATCGCCATCGACGGGGTGTCCCTCACGGTCACCGCAGTCAGCCCTGCCGACGCGCAGGACGCCTGGTTCGAAGTGGGCCTGATCCCCATCACGCTCGCCGAGACCGGCCTGGGCGCCAAGCAGCCCGGCGAGGGCGTCAACCTGGAGGTCGACGTCCTGGCCAAGTATGCGGAACGTCTGATGGCCTTCATCGCCCGTCCTGCCGTCGCCGGCTCCACCGAGGGGAGTGCGGAATGAGCGTCGCACCCGAGACCCCACTCGACTCCATCGAGGACGCCGTTCAGGCGATCGCCCAGGGGCGCGCCGTCGTCGTCGTGGACGATGAGGACCGCGAGAACGAAGGCGACATCATCTTCGCCGCCGCCTACGCCACGCCCGCCCTCATGGGCTGGACCATCAGGTACAGCTCCGGCGTGATCTGCGTGCCGCTCACGGGCGAGTCCGCGGACCGTCTCGGACTGCCGCCCATGGTGGAGGTCAACCAGGACGCCAAGGGCACCGCTTACACGGTCAGCTGCGACGCGGCCCACGGTGTCTCCACCGGGATCTCCGCCACGGACCGCGCCCACACCGCACGCCTGCTGGCCGATCCGGGCAGCCTCCCGGAGGATCTCAGCCGTCCCGGGCATATTTTCCCGCTCCGTGCCGTTAAGGGAGGAGTGCTGGTCAGGCCCGGCCACACCGAGGCCGCGGTCGATCTGTGCCGCCTCGCAGGGGCTGCGGAGGTCGGCGTGATCGCGGAGATCGTGCACGACGACGGCGAGATGATGCGCCTGGACGCGCTGCGGGAGTTCGCGGCCACCCACGGCTGTCCACTGGTGTCCATCGCGGACCTCGCCGAGCATCTTCGTAGCATGGAGGTCCAGGCTTGAGCGTCGCAGTGGAAACTTCAGGAGGAAACATGAGCCCGGAAAAGACTCACCGCAAACACCCCGTCAGCGGGGGACCCATCGTCAAGCTGCCCACCGCCTTCGGCGAGTTCGTGGCGCAGGCGTGGACCGATGACGCCACCGGGATCGAGCACCTGGCCGTGAGTTCGCCGCAGGCTCCGGTCAATGGCCAGGCGCCGCTGGTCCGGCTGCATTCCGAATGCCTCACGGGCGACGTGTTCGGCTCGTACCGCTGTGACTGCGGCGAGCAGCTGGCCCTGGCGCTCAACCTCATCCGCGAGCAGGGCGGCACGCTGCTCTACCTGCGCGGCCAGGAGGGCCGCGGCATCGGGCTGGCCAACAAGATGAAGGCTTACGCCCTCCAGGAGGCGGGTTTCGACACGGTGGAGGCCAACGAGCAGCTCGGCCTTCCGGTGGACGCCCGGTGCTACAAGGCGGCCGCCCAGATCCTGGCGGAGATGGGCCTGACGGAGATCCGGCTCCTGAGCAACAACCCGGACAAGGAACAGCGCCTGGCCGCGGCGGGCGTGACCGTCGTGGAGATGGTCCCCACCGAGGTGCCCAGCCGCGAGGAGAACCTCCGGTACCTGCGCACCAAGAAGGACCGCATGTCCCACCGCCTCCGCCTCGAGGCTGAAGACGTGGAGCTCCAGGGCGGAGCCTCCTGACGGAGGAGTCCGTCATACGAGGTCACAGACGGCCTTCCCGGCGCCCCAGGCGCCATTCCCATCGACCCAAGCGAAAGCGAGCCCAACCATGAGCGGTCACGGCGCCCCCACCCTCACCCTTGACGCGACGACGACGGCGGCCCCCGTACGGGTGGCGATCGTCGCCGCCAGCTGGCACCGGGAGGTGATGGACGGCCTGCTGGCCGGCGCGCGTGCCGCTGCGGCGGATGCCGGCCTGCCCGAGCCCGTGGTGGTGACCGTCCCGGGCACCTTCGAACTCAGCGTCGCCGCGGCCCGCCTGGCTCCGCACTATGACGCACTGGTGGCGCTCGGCGTCGTGATCCGCGGTGGCACGCCGCACTTCGAGTACGTTTGCCAGTCCGCCACGCAGGGCCTCACCCAGGTTTCCGTGACCACCGGTGTCCCGGTCGGCTTCGGAGTCCTGACCTGTGACAACGAACAGCAGGCGCTTGACCGGGCCGGACTTCCCGGCTCGTCCGAGGACAAGGGCCGCGAAGCCCTCGAAGCCGCCGTCGCCACGGCTCTGACACTGCGTCTCGCGGCTCCCCAGGTGGACTGACCGGTCCCATCGTGAGGCGGATCACGCGCCCATAGGGTGTAACGCCCCGGCCCGTTTCGGGCCGGGGCGCCGGTTCACAGTAGGCTAGGCACGTGAAGAATTTCGAGGCACTCTTCGCTGAATTGAGCGAAAAAGCCGCAACCCGTCCGGAAGGTTCCCGTACTGTCGCGGAACTGGACTCCGGTGTCCACGGGATCGGTAAGAAGGTTGTGGAAGAGGCCGCCGAAGTCTGGATGGCGGCGGAATACGAGTCCGATGAAGCGGCTGCGGAGGAGATCTCCCAGCTGTTCTACCACCTGCAGGTCCTCATGATCGCCAAAGGCCTGCGCCTCGAGGACGTCTACAAGCATCTCTAGCCGCTCGGCGCGCTCTGCGCCCGGCGGCTCTCTTCCGTGCCCGGGCTCCGATGCGAGTCCGGACACGGCTGAAGTCTCACGACCACAGACCCATCCGGGCGCGCCGCGCCCAGTGACGAAAGATGCTTGAACCATGTTGCGTGTAGCAGTTCCCAACAAGGGCTCCCTGTCCGAAGCCGCCGCCGAGATGCTCGCCGAAGCGGGATACCGCAAGCGGCGGGACAACCGTGAACTGGTCATGGTGGACCCGGACAACGATGTGGAGTTCTTCTTCCTCCGCCCCCGTGACATCGCCGTGTACGTCGGCCAGGGCACCCTGGACGTCGGCATCACCGGCCGCGACCTGCTCCTGGACGCCCAGGTGGAGGCCGTGGAGCTCCTCGAACTCGGCTTCGCCGCCTCCACGTTCCGCTTCGCCGGCCCCGTCGGCGACTTCCGGGACGTCACCCAGCTCGCCGGCAAGCGCCTGGCCACCAGCTATGACGGCCTGCTGCGCGACTATCTCGCGGGCCTCGGGATCGACGCCCGCGTGGTCCGCCTCGACGGCGCCGTCGAATCCTCCGTGCGCCTCGGCGTCGCGGACGCGATCGCCGACGTCGTGGAGACCGGCAACACCCTCAAGGCCGCCGGGATGGAGATCTTCGGCGAGCCGATCCTGAAGTCCCAGGCCGTGCTGATCGGCCGTCCCGGGGAGCGCAACGCCGCCGCTGAGGTCCTCATCCGCCGCCTGCAGGGCGTCCTGGTGGCCCGGCAATACGTCCTGGTGGACTACGACATCCGCAAGGACCTGGTGGAAAAGGCCGCGGCACTGACCCCCGGGCTGGAATCGCCCACGGTCTCCCCACTGCGTGACTCCGACTGGGTGGCGGTGCGGTCCATGGTGCTGAAGAAGTCCACCAACCAGGTCATGGACGAGCTCTACGACCTCGGGGCACGCGCCATCCTGGTCAGCAGCATCCACGCCTGCCGCATCTGAGCCGAGCGGGACGAAGAGAGGAAACGCCATGGCCGTCGCCATCCGTGTCATCCCCTGCCTGGACGTCGACGCCGGACGCGTCGTCAAGGGCGTCAACTTCAAGGGCCTGCGTGACGCGGGGGACCCTGTGGCACTGGCGCACCGCTACGACCGCGCCGGTGCCGATGAGCTCACCTTCCTGGACGTGACCGCGAGCTCCGGCAATCGCGAGACCACCTTCGACGTGGTCCGCCGCACCGCCGAAGAGGTCTTCATCCCCTTGACCGTGGGCGGCGGCGTCCGCGGCGTGGCCGAGGTGGACAAGCTGCTGCGCTTCGGCGCGGACAAGGCCTCCATCAACACGGCCGCGGTGGCCCGCCCCGAGGTGATTGATGAGATCACCCGGCACTTCGGCTCCCAGGTGCTCGTCCTGTCCGTCGACGCGCGGCGCGTGAACCCTGCTGAGGGTGCCGGCACGCCGTCGGGCTTCGAGGTCACCACGCACGGTGGCCGCCAGGGCACCGGGATCGACGCCATCGCCTGGGCGAAGGAAGCCGCCGACCGCGGCGTGGGGGAGATCCTCCTGAACTCGATCGACGCGGACGGCACCAAGGACGGCTTTGACCTGGAGATGATCCGGGCCGTCCGTGCGGCGGTCAACATCCCGCTGATCGCCTCCGGCGGTGCCGGCGTGCCGGAACACTTCCCGCCGGCCATCGCCGCGGGAGCGGACGCCGTCCTGGCGGCGTCGATGTTCCACTTCGGGCCGGACGACATGATCGCCCAGGTCAAGACCGCCATTCGGGAGGCCGGGTACGAGGTCAGGTAGGACCGAGCGACGAAGGGCCCGGCCGATGGCCGGGCCCTTCGTGCTGTCGGAGTTCAGTGCCGTCCGGAACCGGACGTTCGGAACGTGTCAGACGCCCAGCGCGGCGGACCGCAGCAGCGCGATCGCGTCCGGACGGCCCTCGAAGGAGACCAGAGCGTGGGAGGCGCGTCCGTAGGCGTGCATCATGAGTTCGCCGGGGTCTCCCAGAATCGCGACGGAATCCGGGGCCCGGCGTGCGACATGCCGCGGGCCGTTCGGGCGGACCAGGACGATCCCGAGGTCCACTCCCCGGTAGAGGAGGGCCGCACGGCGGATGAGGTCGGTCCACAGCGCTTCCGCGTAGTCGGCGTCGAGTGTGCGGGGCGCCCAGCGGTCGCCGGCGCGGCGGATGTCCTCCGCGTGGACGAAGAACTCCGCCAGATTGCCCAGCTCGGCCAGCTGGGGGACACGCCAGGGAGAGAGCCGTCCGGGGCCGGCGCGGAACTCCTCCACCAGGCTGCGGTAGGCGTCGCCGTCGAGGGTGGCGGCCAGTTCGGACACGGCACGCCCGGTGGCGGGGGCGAAGGCCTTCACGGCGAGGCCCAGGGCGCGCCGAGGGCTTGTCTCGCGGAGGTGGAGATGCGCCAGCAGATGACGGGTGTCCCACCCCTCACAGAGCGTGGGCGCATCTGGCCCGGCCGCGAGCAGGGTCTCGGCCAGGAAATCTCGGGAAGGTGCCACAAATCGCATCGATGTGAACGTAGCACGAGACGTCCTTCCGGGACGTGCATGACGCACTGTCGGCCTCCTCACGCACGGGCGGCGGTCTCGCCCGTACTAGACTGGAGGACGATGTCTGAGCAGCCCATTCCCGTATCTTCCGGCGTTTCCGGGGCCTCTGAACTGGACCCGGAAATCGCCGCCCGCCTCAAGCGTGATGACCAAGGCCTGGTGGCCGCGGTGATCCAGCAGCACGACACCTCCGAGGTGCTCATGCTCGGCTGGATGGACGACGAGGCCCTCCACCGCACGCTCACCACGGGCCGGGTCACTTTCTGGTCCCGTTCGCGGCAGGAGTACTGGCGCAAGGGGGACACCTCCGGGCACGTCCAGTGGGTCCGTTCCGTGGCTCTGGACTGCGACGGCGATGCCCTGCTGGTACGCGTCGACCAGGTGGGCGCGGCCTGCCACACGGGAACGCGGACCTGCTTCGACGGCCGGCAGCTGCCCGCCGTCGTCGGCCACGCCGATGCGACGACGGAAGGTGCGCTGTAGTGCTGGAGACCACGGCCCTGACCCCCAGCCTGAACGAATTCCGCGCGCTGGCGCGCGAGCACCGGGTCATCTCGGTGACCCTGAAGGTCCTGGCGGACGCCGAGACCCCCATCAGCCTCTACCGCAAGCTGGCGCTGGCCGAAGACGGCACGGCCCGGCCGGGCACCTTCCTCTTCGAGTCGGCCGCCGTCGGCGGTTCCTGGAGCCGGTACTCCTTCATCGGCGCGCACAGCCGCGCCACGCTGACCACGCGCGACGGCGAAACCCACTGGCAGGGCGAGCCCCCTCTCGGGGTGCCCACCTCCGGAAGCCCCGCCGAAGCCCTGCGCCTGACCCTTGAGGCGCTCCGCACCGAGCGTCACGCCGAGCTGCCGCCGCTGACCTCCGGCCTGGTCGGCTTCGTCGGCTGGGAGGCCGTGCGTCACTGGGAGAAGCTGCCGAATCCGCCCCAGGACGATCTCAAGCTGCCCGAGATGGCGTTGAACCTGGTGAGCGACATCGCCGTGCATGACAATGTGGACGGTTCGGTCCTCCTGGTGGCGAACGCCATCAACATGGATGACAGCCCCGAGCGGGTCGATGAGGCCTATCAGGACGCGGTGCAGCGCCTCGACGCCCTGCTGCACCGTCTGCAGGCGCCCGCCGCCGCGGCGGTCTCCGCGCTGGCCCCGGCCGCCGACTACCTGGAGTCCGTCCGGCACCGGTGGCCCGAGGACCAGTACCTGGCCGCGATCGACCGTGGCAAGGAGGCGATCGTTGACGGCGAAGTCTTCCAGGTGGTCATCTCCCGCCGCTTCGAACTGGACGTGCAGGCGGACGCCCTGGACATCTACCGGATGCTGCGCAACAGCAATCCCAGCCCGTACATGTACCTCTGCAACTTCCAGGACACGGACGGGCGCGACTATGCGATCATCGGCTCCAGCCCCGAGGCCCTGGTCGCCGTGAAGGACCGGGAGGTCATCACGCACCCGATCGCCGGCTCCCGCCCCCGCGGCAAGACCCACGACGCGGATCAGGCCCTGTCCGAGGAACTCCTGGCGGACACCAAGGAACGCGCCGAGCACCTGATGCTCGTGGACCTGTCCCGGAACGATCTCTCCCGCGTCTGCACCGCCGGCACCGTCGATGTCACGCAGTTCATGGAGGTGGAGCGCTTCAGCCACATCATGCACCTGGTCTCCACCGTGGTGGGGCAGCTCGCGCCGGCGTCCACCGCCTATGACGTCCTCGCCGCGACGTTCCCCGCCGGCACCCTCTCCGGGGCCCCCAAGCCCCGTGCTCTGAGCCTGCTGGACGAACTCGAACCGCACCGCCGCAGCGTCTATGGCGGCGTGGTCGGCTATCTGGACTTCGCCGGGGACATGGACATGGCCATCGCCATCCGCACCGCTCTCCTGTTGGAGGGCACCGCCTACGTCCAGGCGGGCGGCGGCATCGTCGCCGACTCGCACAAGCCGGATGAGGCGCTGGAGACCGTGAACAAGGCGGCCGCACCGCTGCGCGCCGCCCATGTCGCTTCGGCGTTGCACGCCGCCGAACCCGGCCTCGCCGCGGGCCTCGCGGACGCGGCGTCGTGATCGTCACCCCCGCCCCGCGATGGAGCCGCAAGGCCACCGTCGTCCTGATCACCCTGCTCCTTGCCGCCGCCGCGTTCGGCACCACGACGCAGAGCTGGATCAATGTCACCCTCGCCCAGAGCGGGGTGCGCATGCCGGACCTCCACGTGGCCGGCAGCAAGGCGGCCACCGCCGTGACGGCGCTGGCCGTGGTCGGCGTGGCAGGCTCGCTCGCGATCACCATCGCGGGGCGGATCGCCCGCTGGGTCATCGCAGTGGCCATCGCCCTCGCCGGCATCGGCATCGTGGCGGCCGGGCTGACGGTCATCACTGACCCGCACGCCGCGGCCGACGGGGAGATCGCACGTCAGACCGGCGTGTCCAACGGCCCGGCAGGGGTGGCTCTGACGGCCCTCCCGGCGGTCGCCGTCGTGTGCGGCGCTCTGCTGGTGCTGTGCGCGCTGTGGCTGCTGGCCGCCTCGCGTCACTGGGTGAGCCGTGGAAAGTACGACGGCGCCGGCTCCAAGGGGGCGGCACGCCCCGCCGCCCGGGACGCCTCCGAAGCCGCTGACGACGATCCTCTCGACGCGATCGACAGCTGGGACCGACTGAGCCGCGGAGAAGACCCCAGCTGAGTGTCGGGAGCGTCCCCGCCGTGGTGGATCCGCCGCGGCGCCGGCGCGTGATTCCAGCATCCGGGCACCGCTGCCGTCCTGCGCCGGCGGACGCCCGATCAATGGCAGAATGTAATCAGTTCCATCCTTGAGGAGTATCACCATGACCAACACCGTCTCTTCCGAGACCACCGCCTCGCACGCCGACGAGATCGGCCACGGCAACAGCCCGGCTGCGTGGACCTGTGTCGCCATCATGCTGGTCGGCGCCCTCGTGTCCTCCATCGCCTTCGTCCTGGCCAGCAGCCCGGTCTTCTGGGGCGGCATCGCCGTCATGGTCATCGGCCTCATCGTCGGTTTCGCCCTGCGCAAGGCCGGTTACGGTGTCGGCGGCAGCAAGCTGAAGAACGGCCACTGATTCTGTGACCGTCCTCGACGACATCATCGAGGGGGTCCGGGAGGATCTCCAGGCGCGGCGTCTGCCGCAGCGTGACATCGAGTCGGCGGCCCGTGCCGCGGCCCCGGCCCGTGACGCCTGGCTGGCCCTCGGCGGCGGCGAGGCGGACCCGGGACTGAGGGTCATCGCGGAGATCAAGCGCCGCAGCCCGTCCAAGGGGGACCTTGCCGGGATCGTGGATCCCGCGGCCCTCGCCGAGGAGTACGTCGCGGGCGGCGCTTCCGTGATCTCCGTCCTGACGGAGCAGCGGCGCTTCAAGGGAAGCCTGGCCGATCTGGACGCCGTGCGCGCCAGGGTGGACGTCCCGTTGCTGCGCAAGGACTTCACGGTGGACGAGTACCAGATCTGGGAGGCCCGTGCCCACGGTGCGGACCTGATCCTGCTCATCGCTGCGGCCCTGGACGATGCTCAGCTGAAGGGATTCAGCGAGCTCGCTCACGAGCTCGGCATGAACGTCTTGCTGGAGACCCACACGCGTGAGGAGATCGACCGCGCGGCGGCGGCCGGCGCCAGGATCATCGGCGTGAACGTGCGCAATCTGAAGACCCTGGATGTGGACCGCTCCGTCTTCGGCGGACTCGCCGCCTCGATCCCGGCAGGTGCCGTCGCGGTCGCCGAGTCCGGTGTCCGCGGTGTCGAGGACGTCACCCACTACGCCTCGCAGGGCGCTCAGGCGCTCCTGGTCGGCGAGGCCCTGGTCCGGACCGAGGATCCGCGAGGGCTCCTGCGGGAGTTCCGCGACGCGGGATCCGCGGCCATGGCCACGCGCCTGGCCTAGGCGCAGCAGACAAACACCCGACGGCGGCCACTGTGCCGCCGTCGTCGTCAATCATCACGAGTAAGGACGGTGAGTGCGATGGCTGAGGACGCCGCGCAGAACCCCGGGCAGAACGCGGAGGGGATCCTGGACGGGGACCCCGCCGAGAGCTTCCTGTCCCAGTACGGACACCTCCGCCATGCGGAAGGCCCCTACTTCGGTGAGTACGGGGGGCGCTGGATGCCTGAGTCCCTCATCGCCGCGCTCGATGAGCTCGAGGACACCTTCACCAAGGCGAAGGCCGATCCCGACTTCCTGGCCGAGATCGCCGAGCTGAACAAGAACTACTCGGGCCGCCCCAGCCTTCTGACCGAGGCCAAGCGCTTCTCCGAGCATGCCGGGGGAGTCCGCGTGTTCCTCAAGCGCGAGGACCTCAACCACACCGGTTCGCACAAGATCAACAACGTGCTCGGGCAGGCGCTCCTGGCCAAGCGCATGGGCAAGACCCGTGTGATCGCCGAGACCGGCGCCGGCCAGCACGGCGTCGCTTCCGCCACGGCGGCCGCCCTGCTCGGCCTCGAGTGCGTGGTCTACATGGGCGCGGAGGACTGCCGCCGTCAGTCCCTGAACGTAGCCCGGATGCAGCTCCTGGGCGCCACGGTCATCCCCGTGACCAACGGCTCGCAGACCCTCAAGGACGCCATCAATGAGGCGCTCCGGGACTGGGTGACCAATGTGGACCACACCCACTACCTGCTGGGCACCGCGGCCGGAGCCCACCCGTTCCCGGCAATGGTCCGCTTCTTCCACGAGGTCATCGGCGAGGAAACGCGCGAGCAGATCCTGGCTCAGACCGGCCGTCTGCCGGACGCCGTGTGCGCCTGCATCGGCGGCGGCTCCAACGCCATTGGCATCTTCCACGGCTTCCTGGACGATCCGGGCGTGGCCATCTACGGCTTCGAGGCCGGCGGCGACGGCGTGGAGACGGGCCGTCACGCGGCCACCATCACGCTGGGACGCCCCGGCGTGCTGCACGGCGCCCGCTCCTACCTCATGCAGGATGAGGACGGCCAGACGGTGGAGTCGCACTCCATCTCGGCCGGCCTGGACTACCCGGGCGTGGGCCCGGAGCACTCCTACCTGCACGATATCGGCCGCGTGACGTACGAGCCGATCACGGACACCGAGGCCATGGACGCCTTCAAGCTGCTGTCGCAGACCGAGGGGATCATCCCGGCCATCGAGTCATCGCACGCTCTGGCCGGCGCGATCAAGGTCGGGCGCCGCCTGGCCGAGGGCGTGGCGGATCCGAGCGAACTCATCGTCATCGTGAACCTCTCGGGGCGCGGTGACAAGGACGTCCAGACGGCGGCGGACTGGTTCGGGATGCTCGACGAGGACGGCAACGTCCGGGGCACCACCCTCTCGACCCGTCACTCCGCCGCGGGTGAGGAGAAGAAGGCATGATCGAGTCCAAGGCAGCCGCCGCCATCGACCGGGCCAAGGCCCAGGGCCGCGCGGCACTCATCGGTTACCTCCCGGCCGGCTACCCGGACGTGCAGGCCAGCATCGACGCCGGCATCGCTCTGGCACGCAACGGCGCGGACATCATCGAGATCGGCATCCCGTACTCCGATCCCGTCATGGACGGCCCGGTCATCCAGGCCGCGACCACCGAGGCGCTGGCCAACGGCTTCCGCGTCGCGAGTGTCTTCGACGTGGTCAAGGGCATCACCGACGCCACCGACGCCGCAGTGGTGGTCATGACGTACTGGAACCCGGTCATGCGCATGGGCGTGGACGAGTTCTCCCGCCGCCTGGCCGAGGCCGGGGGAGCGGGCCTCGTCACGCCGGACCTCATCCCGGATGAGGCCGCCGAGTGGATCGCGGCCTCGGACAAGTACTCCCTGGACCGGATCTTCCTGGTGGCGCCGTCCTCCAGCCCGGAACGCCTGGCCATGACGGTCGCGGCGAGCCGCGGATTCGTCTACGCCGTCTCTGTCATGGGCGTCACCGGTGCCCGTGGCCAGGTCAGCAACGTCGCGGAGAGCCTCGTGGCCGCCACGCACGACGCCGGCGCGGAGCGCGTCTGCGTCGGCCTGGGCGTCTCCCGTGCGGAGCACGTCCGCGAGATCGCGGCGTACGCGGACGGCGTCATCGTCGGCTCCGCCCTGGTCTCCGCACTGCGTGACGGCGGCGTGCCCGCCGTCGAGGCTCTCACCCAGGAGCTCAGCGCCGGCTTCACTCCGGTGGCCTGAGCGGACCGGCTTCCCGGATCAACGCCCCGGTGGCGGCTCAGTTCTTGAGCCGCCACCGGGGCGTTTGCCGTCGTGGACCCCGTCATGACGAGGGAATGTCATGTAACGGAAGAAAGCATCCAGAATGCGGAATCGTTCGTCTCAGATGCTGGTCCCCGTGGTACTCTCGCTGAAACACCAGACGAGGCCGCGGACAACGAAGTTCCCGCAGCAGAGACCTCCGCTGAGGATCCCACCCCCCGATCCGGCGATGCGGACACCATCCAGAAGCCCACCCGCCCGGCACCCGGGGCTGAGAGCCGGCTTCGGCCCGTCACCCTCCCTGAACGCTCATGCAGCAGACCGGTCCGGGTGTCACCCTTCGTCTGGTGCCCACTGGTGACCTACAATCGCTAGTGTCAATTGCCTGTTGCGCCGGTCACAGTGGCCCGCGCACGACAGGGGCCAACGGTGTCCCCTCCATCAGCACGACCAGGAGGAAGGACGCTACGTCATGACTCATACGCGAAACCCGGTTCCCGGGCCGGAGGCACCCGCTTCCGGCACCGCCGAGAACCCGTTCGTGCGCTTCGCGGCTCAGCCTGAAGCAGGCGGCCTGTATCGGCCCGAGCAGGAGAAGGATGCCTGCGGTCTCGCCGTCGTCGCCACCCTGCGCGGCGAGCCCGGCTACGACATCGTGGCCAACGCCCTCCACGCACTGCGCAAGCTGGAGCACCGCGGCGCCGTGGGCGCCGACGAGGGCACCGGCGACGGCGCCGGGCTTCTCACCCAGATCCCGGACGAGTTCTTCCGGGCCGTTCTGGACTTCGACCTCCCGGCCGCCGGTCAGTACGCCGTCGGCACGGCCTTCCTGCCGGCCGTGGCCGCGGAAGCCGATGCGGCCCGCGCCGGGATCGACGGACTCGCCCGTGAAGAGGGCCTGACCGTCCTGGGCTGGCGCGAGGTCCCCGTCCAGGCAGAACTGGTCGGCGCCATGGCACGGGCCTGCATGCCGTTCTTCGCCCAGCCGTTCTTCGCCACCGCCGACGGCGCCGACGTCGGCCGGGACGAACTGGACCGCCGCGTCTGGCGGATCCGCAAGCGGGCGCAGAACCGCTACGGTGTCTACTTCCCGTCGCTGTCCAGCCGGACGATCGTCTACAAGGGCATGCTCACCACGGCCCAGCTGGAGCCGTTCTACCCGGATCTCTCAGACACCCGTTTCAAGTCGAAGCTGGCGATCGTCCACTCGCGCTTCTCCACCAACACCTTCCCGTCCTGGCCGCTGGCCCAGCCCTTCCGCACCATCGCCCACAACGGCGAGATCAACACGGTCAAGGGCAACAGGAACTGGATGCGTGCCCGGCAGTCGCAGCTCTCCAGCCCCCTGCTGGGGGACGCGCCGGAGGAGCTCTTCCCGGTCTGCACCCCCGGCGCCTCGGACTCCGCCTCCTTCGACGAGGTGGCCGAGCTGCTGTGGCTCTCCGGCCGCCCGATCACCCACGCCGTGATGATGATGATCCCGGAGGCCTGGGAGAACCACGCCTCCATGGATCCCGCACGCCGGGCGTTCTACGAGTACCACTCGATGCTCATGGAGCCGTGGGACGGTCCCGCGGCCGTGTCCTTCACGGACGGCACACTGGTGGGCGCCACGCTGGACCGCAACGGCCTGCGCCCGGGACGCTACTGGATCACCGAGGACGGCATGATCGTCTTCGCCTCCGAGGTGGGCGTCCTGGACATCGAGCCGTCCAAGGTGGTCAAGAAGGGCCGTGTCTCCCCGGGCAAGATGTTCCTGGTGGACACCGGTGAGGGCCGGATCATCGCCGATGACGAGGTCAAGGCCGAGATCGCCGCCTCCAATCCGTGGGCCGAGTGGGTGGAGCACAACCTCATCAAGCTCGACGACCTGCCGGACCGCGAGCACGTGGTCCACACTCCGGCTTCCGTGAACATCCGTCAGCGCACCTTCGGATACACCACCGAGGAACTCAAGGTCCTGGTGGGTCCCATGGCCCGTACCGGCGCCGAGCCGCTCGGCGCCATGGGCTCCGACACGCCCGTCGCGGTCCTCTCGGAGCGCCCCCGTCTGCTCTTCGACTACTTCGTGCAGTCCTTCGCCCAGGTGACCAACCCTCCGCTGGATGCCATCCGCGAAGAGCTCGTCACTTCCATGCGCTGCGCCGTCGGGCCCAATGGCAACATGCTGGACACCGGCCTGATCCGCCAGCCGCAGATCGCCCTGCCCTTCCCGGTCATCAACAACGACCAGCTGGCCAAGATCGCCAATATGGAAGACCCGGACGGCGGGAAGATCGCAATGAAGGTCCGCGGCCTCTACCGCCCCGAGGGCGGTGAGCAGGCCCTGCGCACCCGGATCAAGGAGATCTGCGAGCAGATCTCCGGAGCCATCAACCGCGGGGTGCAGTACGTGGTCCTCTCCGACCGTGATTCGAACCCGCAGTGGGCCCCGATCCCGTCCCTGCTGCTCCTCTCCGCGGTGCACCACCACCTGCTCCGCAGCGCCAACCGCACCAAGACCGCCCTGGTGGTCGAGGCCGGCGATGTCCGCGAAGTGCACCATGTGGCCGTGCTCATCGGCTACGGCGCCTCCGCCGTGAACCCGTACCTGGCCATGGAGAGCGTCGAGGAGCTCATCCGCACCGGCGACCTCCACGGGGTCTCCCCGGAGGCGGGCGTCTACAACCTCATCAAGGGGCTCGGCAAGGGCGTCCTGAAGATCATGTCCAAGATGGGCATCTCCACCGTGGGTTCGTACTGCGGCGCGCAGACCTTCGAGGCGTTGGGCCTGGCCCAGGACCTGGTGGACGAGTTCTTCGCGGGCACGCACTCCCAGCTGGGCGGCGTCGGCCTGGACGTCATCGCCCAGGAGGTCCTGACCCGGCATCGCTTCGCCTACCCGGAGGAGGGCATCGAGCTGCCGCACAGCCCCTTGTACGGCGGTGGCGAGTACCAGTGGCGCCGTGACGGTGAGCCGCACCTGTTCGACCCGCAGACGGTGTTCCGGCTGCAGCACTCCACCCGTGAGCGCCGCTATGACATCTTCAAGGAGTACACGCAGGGCATCGACGACCAGTCGGGCAAGCTCATGACACTGCGCGGCCTGCTGAAGTTCAAGGACGGGCTGCGCGCGTCCGTACCGCTGGAGGAGGTCGAGCCGGTCTCCTCGATCGTGAAGCGTTTCTCCACCGGTGCCATGAGCTACGGCTCCATCTCCAAGGAGGCGCACGAGACCCTCGCGATCGCCATGAACCGGCTGGGCGCCAAGTCCAACACCGGTGAGGGAGGTGAGGACGTGGACCGCCTGCTGGACCCGGAGCGCCGCTCCGCGATCAAGCAGATCGCCTCCGGCCGTTTCGGCGTGACGAGCCTGTACCTGAGTAACGCGGACGACATCCAGATCAAGATGGCCCAGGGCGCCAAGCCCGGTGAGGGCGGCCAGCTCATGGCCCAGAAGGTTTACCCGTGGGTGGCCCGGACCCGTCACTCGACGCCCGGCGTCGGGCTCATCTCCCCGCCGCCGCACCACGACATCTACTCGATCGAGGACCTCGCGCAGCTCATCTACGACGCCAAGCGCTCCAACCCCTCGGCGCGCGTGCACGTCAAGCTGGTCTCCGAGGTGGGCATCGGCACGGTGGCCGCGGGCGTGACGAAGGCGAAGGCCGACGTCGTGCTGGTCTCCGGGCACGACGGCGGCACGGGCGCCTCGCCGCTGAACTCGCTCAAGCACGCGGGCGTGCCGTGGGAGCTCGGCCTGGCCGAGACCCAGCAGACGCTCATGCTCAACAATCTGCGCGATCGCGTCGTGGTGCAGGTGGACGGCCAGCTCAAGACCGGCCGCGACGTCGTCATCGCCGCCCTGCTGGGCGCCGAAGAGTACGGCTTCGCCACGGCTCCGCTGGTGGTCTCCGGGTGCATCATGATGCGCGTCTGCCACCTGGACACCTGTCCGGTGGGCGTGGCCACCCAGAACCCGGAGCTGCGGTCCCGCTTCAGCGGCAAGCCCGAGTTCGTGGTGAACTTCTTCGAGTTCCTGGCGGAGGAGGTCCGTGAAATCCTCGCCGAACTGGGCTTCCGCAGCCTGGAGGAGGCGATCGGCCACTCCGAGTTCCTGGACAAGCAGGCGGCGATCAAGCACTGGAAGGCCTCCGGCCTGGACCTGGACCCGATCCTGAACGGCCTGGACTTCGATGAGGACGCGCCGCTGCGCAACCTCACCGGCCAGAACCATGAACTCGACCAGCACTTCGACCAGCAGCTCATCCGGCTCTCCGCCGATGCGCTCGAGCGCCGGGAACCCGTCAAGATCTCCTTGGACGTGGTCAACACGGACCGCTCGGTCGGCACCATGCTGGGACACGTGGTCACCAAGACCTTCGGCGTGGACACCCTGGCCCCGGACACCATCGACGTGACCCTGACAGGCACGGCCGGCCAGTCGCTGGGCGCCTTCCTGCCGGCCGGCATCACGCTGCGGCTCGAGGGTGACTCGAACGACTACGTCGGCAAGGGCCTCTCCGGCGGCCGCATCATCGTCCGCCCGGACCGGAAGAACGTGTTCGCCGCCGAGCGGAACGTGATCGCGGGCAATGTGATCGGCTACGGTGCCACGAGCGGCGAGATGTTCCTGCGCGGCCAGGTGGGCGAACGCTTCCTGGTCCGCAACTCCGGGGCCACCGCGGTGGCCGAGGGCATCGGCGACCACGGCTGCGAGTACATGACGGGCGGCCAGGCCCTGGTCCTCGGCCGCACCGGCCGGAACTTCGGCGCCGGCATGTCCGGCGGCACTGCCTACGTCCTGGACCTGCAGCCCCACAAGGTGAATGCGCAGGCGCTGGACAACGGCGAACTCAAGCTCCTGGACCTGGACGAGGAGGACCGCGACATCGTGCTCGGTCTCCTCAAGCGCCACGCCGAGGAGACCGGTTCCCAGCTGGCCGTCCGCCTGCTGGAGAACTTCGACGACACCGCGGCCCGGATCACCAAGGTCCTGCCCCGTGACTACGCGGCCGTTCTGCAGACCCGTTTGGACGCACTCGAAGAGGGCCTCGACCCCGATGGCGAAGAAGTGTGGTCCCGTATTTTGGAGGTAACCGGTGGCTGATCCCCGTGGCTTTCTGAAGGTCCGCGAACGCGAGACCCAGCCTCGCCGCCCCGTGCCGGTCCGCATCATGGACTGGAAGGAAGTGTACGAGGCCCAGGAGAAGGGCGTCCTGAAGAGCCAGGCCGGCCGCTGCATGGACTGCGGTGTGCCGTTCTGCCATCAGGGCTGCCCGCTTGGGAACCTCATCCCGGAGTGGAACGATCTGGTGTGGCGGGACCGCGGGGAGGACGCGATCGAGCGCCTGCACTCGACCAACAACTTCCCGGAGTTCACCGGCCGTCTGTGCCCGGCGCCCTGCGAGTCGTCCTGCGTGCTGGGCATCAACCAGCCCGCCGTGACGATCAAGCAGATGGAGGTCTCCATCATCGATGAGGCCTTCGAGCAGGGCTGGGTCACTCCGCTGCCGCCCACGCGGCTGACGGGCAAGACGGTGGCCGTGGTGGGCTCCGGCCCGGCCGGCCTGGCCGTCGCCCAGCAGCTCACGCGGGTGGGTCACACGGTGGCAGTCTACGAGCGCGACGACAAGATCGGCGGCCTGCTCCGCTACGGCATCCCGGACTTCAAGATGGAGAAGGAGCAGCTGGACCGCCGTCTGGAGCAGATGACGGCCGAAGGCACGCGGTTCCGCCCGGGCGTGAACATCGGCGTGGACGTCACGTGGGAGCAGCTACGCCGCCGGTACGACGCCGTGGTGGTCACCACCGGGTCCACCGTACCCCGCGACCTGCCGATCCCCGGCCGTGGGCTGGAGGGCGTGCACTACGCCATGGACTACCTGGTGCCCTCCAACCGTGTGGTGGCCGGCGAGCAGCCGGAAGGCCACATCGACGCCCGCGGCAAGCATGTGGTGATCCTGGGCGGCGGCGATACCGGTGCCGACTGCATCGGCACCGCGCACCGCCAGCAGGCGGCGTCGGTCACCACCCTCGCCATCGGCAAGCAGCCGCCGAACGAGCGGCCCGTGCACCAGCCGTGGCCGATGTTCCCGAACCTCTTCGAGGTGGCCAGTGCGCACGAGGAGGGCGGCGAACGCACCTACCTCGCCTCCACGGTGGAGTTCGTGGGGGAGGACGGCCGCCTGACGGGCGTGAAGGTCGCGGAGACCGAGTTCGTGGACGGCAGGCGCGTGCCGAAGGCGGGTACGGAGCGGGTCATCCCCGCGGATCTGGTCTTCCTGGCACTGGGCTTCACCGGCCCGGAGCCGTCCGGGATCACGGAGCAGATCAGCGCCGAGTTCGACGGACGCGGTAACATCGCCCGGGACGCGGCGTACATGACCACCACGGAGGGCGTCTTCGTGGCGGGCGACGCCGGCCGCGGCCAGTCACTCATCGTCTGGGCGATCGCGGAAGGCCGCGCGTGCGCGGCCGCGGTGGACCGGTTCCTCATGGGGAGCACGATCCTGCCCGCTCCCGTGGCGCCCACCGACAAGGCCATCTCGCTTCTCTAGGCGGGCCGGTCACCCGGATTTCAACTGAAACAAATTCTTTAGTACGTGCGACGGACTAGGTTAGGTATATGAGACGCGCAAAGATTGTGGCCACCTTCGGGCCGGCACTGGGCACCTATGAGAAGGCCGTGGAGGTCATCCAGGCCGGCATGAACGTGGCCCGCTTGAACATGAGCCACGGCGACCACTCCATGCACGATGTCAACTACGAGAACATCCGCAAGGCCTCGGCCGAGCTGGGTGTGGCCGTGGGCATCATGGCGGACCTCCAGGGACCGAAGATCCGCCTGGGCAAGTTCGTCAATGACGAGAAGCACTACCTGAATGTCGGTGACCGGTTCACCATCACCACGGAGAACGTGCCCGGCACCAAGGAGATCTGCTCCACCACGCTCAAGAGCCTCACCGAGGACGTCAAGCCCGGCGACACCCTGCTGATCGACGACGGCAAGGTCGCCCTGAAGGCGCTCACCGTGGACGACGTCAAGGTCGTGGCCGAGGTGACGGTGGAGGGATACGTCTCCAACAACAAGGGCATCAACCTGCCGGGCGTGGCCGTCAACGTGCCCGCGCTGAGCGAGAAGGACGAGACCGACCTCCGCTGGGCCCTGGCCCGCGGCGTCGACATGATCGCCCTCTCCTTCGTCCGGGATGCGAGCGACATCAGCCGCGTGCACGAGATCATGGAAGAGGAAGGCCGGAAGATCCCGGTCATCGCCAAGATCGAGAAGCCGCAGGCCGTGGAGCAGCTGCACGAGATCGTGGACGCCTTCGACGCCATCATGGTGGCCCGTGGCGACCTGGGCGTCGAGCTTCCGCTCGAAGAGGTGCCGGTGGTGCAGAAGAAGGCCATCGCCGAGGCCCGCCGCTGGGCGAAGCCGGTCATCGTTGCCACCCAGGTCCTCGAGTCGATGATCGACAACCCCCGCCCGACCCGTGCCGAGGCCTCCGACTGCGCCAACGCTGTTCTGGACGGCGCCGACGCGGTCATGCTCTCCGGTGAGACCAGCGTGGGCAAGTACGCGATCGAGACGGTCAAGACCATGGCCCGGATCATCGAGTACACGGAGGAGACGGCCCTGGACCTGGTCCCGGCGCTCGGCTCCAAGCCGAAGACCCGTGGCGGCGCCATCACCCTGGCCGCGGTGGAGATCGCCGACCAGCTCGACGCCCGCTACATCTGCACCTTCACGCAGTCGGGTGACTCGGCCCGCCGTCTGTCCCGTCTGCGCCCCAAGAAGCCGATCTTCGCCTTCACTCCGGTGGAACAGGTCCGGAACTTCATGGCCCTGACCTGGGGCATCAAGCCGATCCAGGTCCCCATGGTGGGTCACACGGACGCGATGACCGCGCAGGTGGACTCCTTCCTGAGCGAGGAGAAGCTGGTGGACGACGGCGACCTGGTGGTCATCGCGGCCGGCTCGCCTCCCGGACAGGCCGGTTCGACCAACTCCATCAAGGTCCACAAGATGGGCGATCTGGCCGATATGGACAAGGCCGGGATGGAAGACCGCCGCGAGCCGATCGGGCCGTGGCCGACCAAGAAGAAGAACAAGAACAAGAAGCAGTAGTCATCGCTTCTGCGCAGGGGCGGTCCGCACGGGCCGCCCCTGCGGCGTCTCCACGAGGCACCGGGGGAGAACGACGGCGCCGCTCACCGAAGAGGTGAGCGGCGCCGTCGTGCATGAAAGGGAGGTGCGTCAGTTGACCTGGTTGATGATGGTCTCCGCGACCTCCCGCATGCTGAGGCGGCGGTCCATGGAGGTCTTCTGGATCCAGCGGAAGGCCTCGGGCTCGGTCAGACCCATCTTGGTGGTCAGGAGGCTCTTGGCGCGCTCCACGAGCTTGCGGGTGGCGAACTGCTCCTTGAGGTCGCCCACCTCCTTCTCCAGCGCCTTGATCTCCTCGTGCCGGGACAGGGCGATCTCGATGGCGGGGATGAGGTCCGCAGGGGTGAAGGGCTTGACCACGTAGGCCATGGCGCCGGCCTCGCGGGCGCGCTCCACGAGTTCCCTCTGGCTGAACGCAGTCAGCAGCACCACGGGGGCGATGCGGGCCTTGGCGATCTTCTCGGCAGCGCTGATGCCGTCCATGACGGGCATCTTGACGTCCATGATCACCAGATCGGGACGGTGCTCCTCGGCGAGTTCGACGGCGCGCTGGCCGTTGTCCGCCTCGGCGACGACGTCGTAGCCCTCGCCACGGAGGATCTCGATGATGTCCAGGCGGATGAGGGTCTCATCCTCGGCGACGACGATGCGCTTGGCCGGGAGAGAGGTCTCCGGGGCTGGTTCCTGGGCCGGGGATTCGCTCACAGGGTCTCCTTTGTGATGGGAACGGGACTCGGGTTCAGGTCTCTGGCTCCGTTGCCTGAAGGCCCTGAAGGGCAAATTGACGATCTAAGCCTATCGCCCTGTAGAGTTATCAGTCGTACGCGGGCCTCAAGGCCGCGTCGGTGCCTGCCCGAGTGGCGGAATTGGCAGACGCGCCGCACTCAAAATGCGGTATCGAAAGGTGTGTGGGTTCGAGTCCCACCTCGGGCACCAAATATGCCGTATGCGAACAGTGGACATGATCCATGGGCTTGCGGCTTGCAGTAGTTGATGAATGACCAAGAGCCTCGTCCTTAGGGACGGGGCTCTTGCTCGTTGTTGGAGTGCTGTGTGTGATGGCCGGGAACTGAGTGAACCGAGACGTCACCGCGCCGCGGCCGGATCACACGTGGGTCACGGACTTCACCTCCATGTGCACGTGGCCGGGCTGGGTGCATGTCCCGTCCATCCTCAACGTGTTCTCACAGCGGATCATGGCTTGCCATGCGCAGACCACCAAGCACGTCGACGTGGTGATGATCCCACTGCGCATGGCGCTGTGGGACGGCGGCTGGCAAGGGCGTCCCGTCGGACTTGGTCGGCTCCGGTATCACGGCGATGCCGGATCCCAGTACACCTCGATCGTGCTGACCGAGCATCTCGCGCGCGAGCAGATCGCCCTCTCGCTCGGGTCCGTCAGCGACGCCTATGGCAACGCGCTCATAGAGACGATCATCAGGCTTTGCAAGGCCGAAGGCGTACGCATGACATCGTCCACGACAGCGGGCTGGGTCGACTGTCACAGCCAATGCCGGTTGCCCGGCAGTCTCGGAATGGTCAGCCACACCGAATACGAGACCACCTACTGCGCGGCCTTCACTCGAGAGCCGCTCCCCGCATCTAGGCGGCTGAAACCCGGGACGGTTCACCCGGACGTTCTCGCTGGCTCGGACAGGCTCGTTGCAACCGGCGTCCGCCCCGGCCGCACTTCGTGGGCATCGGAGCGGAATCGGTGGCGATGACACGGATCCTGTCAGTCCCACCAGAGCTGGAATACGTCGCTCGCGGTGTTCGGAGCGTTTAGCTGTTCGAGGTCATCGCAAGCGGCTGCGAGCTCAGCTCGATACGCTGAGCGGTGCGGTTCATCGGTGGGAGGATTGACGACCACCAGCGTCAGGGTTGCTCGGTCAGTATCAGATAACCCGACGACTTCCGCTCCCCATAGTCGGTGCCACCGAGCCAGCACCAGGGAAAGTGCGGCCCGGCTGCCGGCATTGTCCGCGCCGTCCCACTCAAGTAGGGCCGGGATCCGGAACGACTCGGCACGAACCGCCATCCAGGTTCCCCCGTGGGCTGAGAGGAGACCTTCAATGTCTAAGGGCTTCGAAAGCTGAGCAGCAGTCGTGGCCGGTTGAGCCGTGGGATCCAGATGGAATTCCCGAAGCGCCTCGGTCTCCGTCAACTCCGTCATTTCGGTGACGGAGTCATATCCAGACTCCTCAATCTCCGCCAGCTGCGCGGAGAGATCATCCCCTGATAAGGGCCCCTCTGAACCCCAGCGGAAGATACTCCACTGCCCAGGCGATTCCAATTCTGCAAGCACTCGGCCGACCTTGGGATCTGGCTCGTCCCACACGGTGAAATCAGTCCCTCGGAAGCTGAAATCCTCCGGCATGTCCTTCCTCTCCTGTCCTGTCGTCACGACAATCATTTCATCCGGGAAACTCCGTTGACCGGCCCGGAACGATCCCCTTCCAGGCCTGAACCTGTTCGAGTGTGAAGCTGTACGTCGGCGGGTCATCATTCACGAAATAGTCCACCAGGAGACCTCGTGGACCGTAGAAGTCTTCGTTGAACACATCGATCCCCAGAGTCTGGCAGTACCGCTCCAGCATGTCCGAGGTGAAACGGTCCCGGACCCGGCGATTCTCGTAAGCCTCTGGCTCCTCGTAAGGCTGCACCTCTCCAAAGGAGTAAAATTCCCACTTGCTTCCACCACCGTGCACGGCCTGCAAGCCACGGATCTGGACAACTTCGCCTTGATCATTCGGCGCGAAGTAGTCAAATCTGCACCCTCCGTACCGGCCCTCACTGATTCCCTTGAGTTTCGGGCTGTTCAGGGTATGCGGAACGGCAGAAAGTGCCGCCGCCTCAACACCGGCATACTTCGCGACCATCTCGGCGGTGACTCCGGCGCCTGAGTCACCAACAGCATTATTGGTTAAAGCCACCCAATCGCTGTGCGTTTCCAGCAAGAGAACACGCCCGTTAGCACCCATTTCGAACGGGGCCAGGGACGCCTCCCACTGATGGACCCGACCGTTGACCTCGGTCACAGTGACCTGCCGTTCCAGTCTGTGATACCACGTCGCCAGCACGTCCGCGGCATGTTCCAACGGTGCCCTGATGAACCCGATTTCATCGGTCATCGGGGCGTAGAGCTCATTCGCCAGTGTCTTCACAGGTCATCCCGCCTCTTCATGTTCAGCCAATACCGTCCCACACATAGACGTGGCTGTTCGGGCCATTGTCACGCAGCGGAGTGAGCGGCAGGGCCAGACCGACTGCCTTGATCTTCATTCGCACTGTGGTCCGGACCCACTTGAACCCCCTGGCCAAGCCGCGGATGCTGGCTCCTGCCCGGCACTTCGCATCAGGGTCGAGGCGCACTGAAACTTGCCCCGGGGGTACGGGGAGTTAGTGGCTACTGGCGGCCAAATGTTGACGCTGGACTTCCAGACGTTGATTTCGGAGGCGGATAACAGGGGATGTCACCCCCCATCCGGTGGGTGACGAATCTGTCCTGGTGGGCAGAAGTTCCGACCTGCCATGCGGATGGGACCCATGAACGTCAGAAGACTCCTTCCCCTGCCCGCCGCCATCGTGCTCACGGCTTTGGCTCTCACTGCATGCCAATCGGATGCCCGAACCCCGGCTGCCAGTGAAACGGCGTCCGAGGCCGCCGCATCCGCATCAGCTGCGGCGCATGATGTGAAATCCATCCATTCTCCCGGCATCGTTGCCATCGACGAGAGACTTTCCGACGGCCAGTGCTCGGTCAAGGCCGTCAACGCCTCCTTGGGCGAGTACTTGCCGGACCCGATCTGTACACCCGGCGCCGTGGATCCAGCGGTCACCCAGGGCGACATCGACTCGACCATCTGCACGTCTGGCTACGCGGCAACGGTCCGCCCTCCCGCCTCGGTCACCGGCAAGGTGAAATCCGACAGCTTGCGTGAATACGCCCAGAGCGCCTCGAATACGACGGAACTCGACCACCTGATCAGCCTTGAGCTGGGTGGCACCAATTCGGTGTCCAATCTGTGGCCCGAGCAGAACAAAGCCGGAGCCACGGGCACCACGAACCCGAAAGACGAGGTGGAGAACATCTTGCACAAGGCCGTCTGCTCTCACTGGACCACCCTTGCGGCCGCCCAAGAAGCCATCGCCAGCAACTGGGTCACCGCGGTCAAGGATCTCGGCCTTTAGCCTGAAGGCACTCACAATAACCCGAGGATGCCCAGCTGCGGTCCATTCTGAATGTCCGGTAGCAGGAGTACAGTCCCGGCTATGGCTATTGCACGCATCCCCAACACCGTCATCGATTGTCCCAAACCCCAGGTCCTCGCCGAGTTCTACGGCGCCTTGCTCGACTGGCCGGTCCAGGGGGACCGGGACTGGTGCACGATCCGCGCCGACTACGGCGACTCGATCAGCTTCCAGAGGGTCGAGTCCTACAGACCGCCTCAATGGCCCGGCCAGGAGGTGCCGCAGCAGATGCACCTGGACGTCACCGTGGACGATCTCGATACGGCGGAGGCCGCCGTTCTGGATCTCGGAGCGACCAAGGCCGAGTATCAGCCGGGCGCGACCTTCCGGGTGTTCCTGGACCCGGCCGGCCACCCGTTCTGCCTGTGCCTTCCATGAGGCGAACTCCGGTTTCATCAGGAACTCCGCCATTTCGGCAAATGGATTGATAAAGAAAAAACGAGTACCCACTACTCGTGCCGTGGAGGCTCGCCGAACTTAAGCTCGAGCTTATGGGGCGCCGGGCGCGCTCTTCGCTGAGGACAAAGACGTCCGGCCCGCATGAACTATTGTTCGTTCGGAAATGAGCAATCCCATGGAAAAGAAAACGCTCAGAGAACTAGGTGCCGGCCTCGCCTCGCTCGGACTGATCCTCAGTGGGGTCAGCGCGGCACAGGCAAATCTTGCCGGCAGCACGTTCGAAGGAAACGACGGAAATCTGGTCACCAACACGCCCGGTAACAGTGACTGGGCCAGTCTGGATGTCGCGGGCATCGTCAACAAGGGCGTCGACAAGGCGTCCGGCAGCAGCGATAACGCTTTCGGTCAGGGGACCAAGGAGGACAGCTCCGCCGTCTCCGTGGTCACCGGGTCCATTCCCCCCAATAAGAACGACCTCACCCGGTTCTATGAGGCATCCGAGACGCCCTCCAATGGGCACACGTACCTCTATCTGGCCTGGGAGCGCCTGGTCAACATCGGCAACGCCAATCTCGATTTCGAGATCAGCCAGAATGTGACGGCCGGGTTCACCACCTCCACCACAGGGCCTGTGACCCTCAACCGCACCGCCGGTGACCTTCTGGTCTCCTACGACTTCGGCGGCAGCGGGACACCGACTCTGGGTATCAACACCTGGCTGACCGCTGCCGCGGGCAATACGGTGAGTCAGTGCTTCTCCGCTAACACCCTTCCTTGCTGGGGCAAGCATCAGACGCTCGGCTCGTCGTCATCTGAAGGCGCCGTCAACACGGTTCCAGTGGTCGACCCTCTTCAGCCTGGATCGCCGACGCTCGGCGTCGGCCTCTTCGGTGAGGCGGCGATCGATCTGACGGCGGCCGGCGTGATCCCTGTGGGGACCTGTGAGTCGTTCGGCAGCGCATTCGTCAAGAGCCGCTCGTCGTCCTCCTTCACGGCCGAGATCAAGGACTTCATCGCCCCGGTCCCGGTCACGATCAACAATTGCGGAAGCATCACCATCAAAAAGGTCACTCAGAACGAACCTGTCGGTGGGATGCAGTCGTTCACTTACACGACGTCGTCCAACCTGACTGGCTTCAGCCTGAGCAATGGCGGGTCCAAGCAGTTCAAGGCCCTCCCGACGGGGACTTACAGCGTGACGGAAGGCGACCAGTCGGCGCCCTGGAACTTCGTCTCCCTCAGCTGTGACACCTCATCAGGCGTCACCAAAACCGGACAGTCGGTGTCGATCGTGCTCGGCACTTCTGAGAACGTGACCTGTACCTACACCAACCACTACACCAACAGTCCGACGGTTGCGACCGTGCTGGTGCCCGCGTCACCGATCACGGTCGGCGGCACCATTCATGACACGGCGACCCTGAGCGGCGCGACGGCGACCGCCGGCGGCACCGTGACCTACAAGTACTACAGCAACAACACCTGCACGGGTGGCACCCAGGTGGGCCTGCCGGTGACCGTCACCAACGGCGTCGTGCCCAACTCGGACCCTGTCACCTTCACCACTGCCGGCACCTACTACTGGCAGGCCATCTACAGTGGCGACCCTGACAACGCGAAGGCAAGCAGTCCCTGCACGTCCGAGCAGCTCGTGGTCAACAAGGCACAGCCGACCGTCTCGACCAACCAGGATCTTATCCCGAACGACAACTTCGTCCTGTCGTCCGGATACAACCCCAGCGGGTCGATCACCTTCAATCTGTACGCCCCGGGTGACGCCATGTGCACCGGGCCCGTGGTCCTGACGCAGACCGTCACGGTCAGCGGCAACGGCACCTACAGCACCACCAACAGCACCGTCCACGCCACCCTGGTGGGGACCTACCGGTGGATGTCCACCTTCACTCCGGGTGCCTCCGATGTGAACAACCTCCCCGTCACGTCCGGCTGTGGCGTGGAGAGCTTCACCATCAACAACGGGTGATCCGCTTCCTGAACAACTCAGAACGGGGCGGCGCCCCCGGTCGATGACCGGGGGCGCCGTGCTGTCATACGGTACCGGGAGCCTACGGCGCGATCACCGTGAAGACCGCATCCGTCCGGTTGGAGAGGTCCCCGTCATTGGCACGGATGGACAGGGATGCGAAAGAGGACCCGAGCGCGGCCAGACCGGAATAGTCGCCCAGGAAGAAACCGCCGGCATTCGGTGCGGTCATCAGGTCGAACGGACCGGCCACGCGTGTCTCATTTCCGAACACCGGCGCGCCCAGCGGGGACATGGTGACCCAGTGGTCCGTCGGAAGGGTGCTCACATTGCCGACCGTGAGGTCGCGGAAGTCGTCATAACTTACGGCCACCGTGCCGCCCGCGACGCTGACGCCGGGGTTGAACGCCGGGACGCCCTTCGGCGTGTTGACCCGCGTCGGTGCGCTCCAGCTCGACCCGCCGTCGGTCGACGTCGAGAGTGCGACCTCGTCGTAGTGCCCGCCGTTGAACCTCGAATCCTGCCACACGACGTACAGCTGCCCGCTCACCGGGTCCACGGCCGCCTCCGGAATGATGTCGCCCGTCCGGATGGCCGCGCCGGTGTTGGGATCGGTCACGCCCGCAGTGTTGAGGCTCGCGATGATCTGCGGCGCAGTCCAGGTGGTCCCGCCGTCGGTGGACCTGGAGTACGCCACATTGGTCCCGTGCAGGCTGCCAAGGCCGTTCTTGCCAGTGCCGGTGATGAAGTCGAAGAAGTTGTAGAGCGTGCCGCCCGGGCCCACGACGATCTGATTACCGATGGTTTGCTGCTTGTTGGCCGTGGGGACGATGACCTTGGGTGCGCTCCACGTGGCGCCGAAGTCCGTGGTCTTGGAATACAGCGTCGGCCCCGTGTAGGCAGTCGCATGGGCCACTGAGCGGGGATTGCCGTTCGGTGAGACGAGGCGGTCCCAGACCGCGTAGGCCGTGCCGGGGATCGCAGGATCCGCCGTGACCGATTCCTTGTCATTGAAGAACTGCGGGGAGCCGAGGTCCTGGATGAGGGCCTTCGGTCCGCTCCAGGTGGCGCCGCCGTCTCTCGAGGTGGAGGCCAGGACGGCGTTGTCGTAGCCGACCCCTTGGAACGAAATGGAGACCGAGTACGCGGTGCCGTCCGGCCCGATCGACACCCATGGGTCCGACGCCCGGTCATAGCGTGACGGTCCTCCCGGGGCGCACGCCGAGAACGGCTGGGGCGTCTCATGCCAGGTCACGCCCCCGTCTTTGGAGTAGCCGGCCACGAGGCCGTGCGCGCCGCCGTCGGACCAGCGGTCCTGCTGCCACGCCCCGATGATGTTGGCCGGATCGGCCGGATTCACGGCCACCCAGGGTTCGACTTCGGCGTTCAGGTAGTTGATGGCGCCGGGTGCGGCGCCCAAGGTGCATGCCGAGAGCGGGTTGGCGCCGCTCACGACGACGGGCGGGAGGACCGTTGCGGCGGACGCCCCAGGCATGTTGAGCAGAAGGGCGGCCGGCAGGAGGGCGAGCAGTGCGGGCGCGCGGAGGCGGTGGGAGGTCATGGGTTTCTCCTTGGGTGCGGAGAGGGGGCTACGGGCTTCGCCGGGGTCAGGTGGCTTCGGCGGGCGGATGCGTTCCGGGAAGTCGAGCGTGCCGTGCACTCGCGGTGCACGCTGTCGGACCCATTCGCTTGTCACCTCATGGATCCATCGATCCATCGGTTGCGGCACATCACTTCTGATCGGGGCCGCCGAGGCCCAGACTACGCCCGGGACTCAGGGTTGAGAAGGGGCCGCTGAACCGGGGACGCCCTCTGCTCTGCTGGTCGGGATGCCGTGCGACGCCGCCCACTCCGTCACGTCGCGCCGCTCGATCGCGGTGGCCATGAGCTCCGGGAACTGGTCCGGTGTGCAGGCGAAGGCGGGCACCCCGACGCCGGCGAGCCGCGCGGCGTGGGCGGAGTCGAAGGACGGATGACCGTTGTCGCTCAGCGCGAGCAACGCGATCATGGTGGCCCCGGAGCCGACGATGCTTGAGGCGCGCCGGACCATCTCCTCGGCGATGCCTCCCTCGTAGAGGTCGCTGATGAGGATCAGGACCGTCTCATCCGGCGTGCTGATCTGTTCCTGACAGTAGACGAGGGCGCGATTGATGTCGGTGCCGCCGCCCAGCTGCACACCGAACAGCACGTCGACAGGATCATCCAGTTCCTCGGTCAGATCTACCACTTCGGTGTCGAAGACCACCATGCGGGTGCGGACCGTGGAGAGCGACGCCAGCACGGCGCCGAACACGCTCGCATAGACCACGGACTCGGCCATCGATCCGGACTGGTCGATGCACAGGATGATCTCCCGCTGGATCTCCGAGCTGCGCCGGGCGAAGCCCACCAGCCGTTCCGGAACCACCGTACGGTACTCCGGCTGATAGTGCTTGAGATTGGCCGCGATCGTCCGGTTCCAGTCGATGTCACGGTGCCGTGGGCGACGGGTCCGGGCGGCCCGGTTGAGGGCACCGCTGACCGCCTGCACCGTCTTGGAGCGCAGCCGTTCCTCGAGTTCCTTCGTCACGTGCCGGACCACCTCCCTGGCGGTATCCCGGGACCGCTCCGGGATGGCGCGTCCGAGGCCGATCAGGGTGCTGACGAGGTTGATGTCCGGCTGCACGGTGCGCAGCATCTCCGGCTCGAGGAGCAGCTGCCGCAGCCCGAGCCGGTCCATCGCATCCGCCTGCATCACCTGGACCACGGAGGAAGGGAAGTAACCGCGGATGTCTCCGAGCCAGCGGGCCACCCGCGGGCTGGACGAGGCCAGGCTCCCCGGGCCCTTCCGCGGCGATCCGTACAACTCGTCCAGGGCACGGTCCCGGCGGAGATCGGTGTCCGTCAGCCGGATGGCGCCGCCGGCGCCCGTCGTGATGCCATCGGCGTCATCCCCGCCGAGCACCAGCCTCCAGCGGGTCAGGCGGTCCCGCTTCCCGGGCTCCGTATCCGTCATGCGATCTCCTCCCAGCCGAGATACCGTGCCATGGTCTGAAGCGCCGGTCGCGCGGACGTGAGGTCCGGCGTCGTGGCCTCCGCGTGCAGTGCGCCGCCGTGGTGGCTCAGCTGTTCACCGAGCTCCCGGCGCTCGGGGCGGCCGAATGCCGAGAATGTCCGCCGGAGGAGGGGGAGCACGTCCTCGAACGTCTTCTCGTCGACGCCGGCGAGCCACTCATCGACGATCCGCAGCAGGTGCCGGTCGTGAATCAGCAAGGTGGCGTCCCCGGACAGGAGGCCGTCCAGCCAGGCGGCCGCGTGCGGAGCGGGGGCGGCCACGGACAGCCTGCGGCTGAGGCGGTCCCTGACCTCGTCCCCGTCCACCCGGCCCGCGTCGAGCAGCAGCCTCGTGGCGCGGCCCGTGACCGAACCGTGGAGCAGCTCGGAATCGGCGACGGTGCCCAGGGCCCGGAGCCAGTCATCCGGGGCGAGGTCCGGCACCAGGGACAGGCCGAGGTGTGCGGAGTCGATGGAGCGGCGCATGTCCCGGGCGCCGTCGTCGTCCAGCCCGGCACAGGCGGTCGCGAGGCCCACACCGGCCCTGACCACCACGGCGTCCAGGATCCTCCGGACCTCGGTGACGTCCACTCCCCGGACATTCCCGTACCGGCAGGTCCTGGCGAGCGGCTCCACGGTGTTCAGCAGCGCGGGAACATCCTGCTGCAGCGCCGAGCGTTCCGAGAGGACGGCCATGACCCCGGAGATCCCGTCGGGCAGCTCCGCCAGCAGACAGTTCCCGAGCAGGCTGCTGAGCTCGGCCAGGCTGCTCGCCGCCCGGGCTCGCTCTGTCACGGCGGTGGCGGCCCCGGCGGCCACCGTCGTGCCGAATCGGCCCGCCTCGACAACGGCCACCGCGAGTTCCGGCCGCCAGCAGATCGTCCAGACTTCCTTGAACGTGCCCGTGGTACGGCCGGTATCACTGGGAACACCCCACCCGATCCCGAGCAGGAGCAGACGGTGGAGCAGGACCGAGCGCGCCAGCTGAAGAGGCTTGCGCAGGTCCAGCGTCAGGACCTCCTCCAGCGGGGTGGCCTTCAGCCGCAGTGTCCGCTGAGCCGCGGTGAGATCCGCGGCCAAGGGAATGGTCGGGGTCTCTTCGGGGACGTTTCCCATCCCGCGGCCCACGGTCAGTTCCCGGCGGACGAGGTCCAGTGGCAGCGGAGAACCTTCGCAGAGGACCGTCTGGACCGCTTCGTCGAGTTCGGCGAGTCCAGGACCCGGGCGGCCGCGCAACGCGGCCAGAGCCTCCGCCATCCGGTTCGCCTCGATCACGGACGCCGTGGAGGCGTCCAGGTTCTCCTTCCGCAAGGCATGGGCCACCCGGACCAACCACGTGGTGGAGACGGAGCGTTCCGGGTCCCCGGCTGACCAGTGCTCGAAGAGGTGCTGGTACCACCCCGGCGCGGTGATCCCGGCACCATACCCACTGCTGCGGCTGAGCCGCTCCGAGGTCCACGGCACCCATGTCGCGGCGACCTTCACCTTGGGGAGCCCGGTCAGCAACCGCGCGTCGGCGGACGCCGGCGGGAACGACTCCGGCACCAGGGCCGGGGCGTGGTACGCACCGCAGACCACCACCACCCGACGGTGCCCCTCCCGGAGCACGCCGCGCATGATCCGCCGCATGGCCGCTTCACGGCGGCTGTTCTCGACGACGTCGGGGTGGTCGCCGCGCCGCTCGTCCAGTGAACGGACCTCAACCACGGCCTCGGTCAAGGCGGTGAACCGGTCCACAGGTCCCGCGCCACGGTGCTCGACGGCGTCCTCCCACCACCGCTCGGCGTCACCGTAGCCGGCGGCGCCGGCCAGGATGGCGATCGCGTCCGGACGGTACGCCTCAGCGGACTCGACGTCGGCATCCTCACCCACGCGCTCGCCGTCGTCCGCGGACGGAGACGCTTCGGCCGCCGCGCGAAGCGCGAGAGTGTGGGCTGCGGGCAGATCGATGGCCTGGACCCGCACACTCGCGGAGATCGCCCAACGGATCGCGATCCACTCCGGGGAGTACGCGGCCATCGGGTAGAACGACGCCGAGCGCGGCTGATCCGCCGCATAGATGAGACCAGCCACCGGCGGCACCATGTCGGGGTCGCCGAGGAGGTGCAGGAGGCCGTCGAGCTCCGGTGGCCCTTCCACCAGGACAGCGTCAGGGCGGAGCTCCTCCAGGGCCTCGGCGACGGACCGCGCCGATCCGGGACCGTGGTGCCGGATCCCGAGGACGTGAACCTCGGTCATGGATCAGTCCAGCTCGTCGAGCTCGCGGCAGGCGCGGTACAGATCGGTCCAGTCCGGGCGGTTCCGGACCACGGTTTCCAGGTACTCCTGCCAGATCACGCGATCCTGCACTGGATCCTTGATGACGGCACCCACCAGGCTCGCCGCCACGTCATGGGCCCGCACCGTCCCGTCGCCGAAATGGGCCGCGAGCGCCAGCCCGTTCGTCATGACCGAGATGGCCTCCGCCGTGGAGAGGGTCGCCGACGGGGACTTCACGGTGGCGCGCCTGTCCTCCGTCATGCCGGCACGGAGCTCACGCATCACGGTCACCACGCGCCGGATCTCCGTCAGGGCGCTCAGCTCGGCAGGGAGTTCAAGGGCCGCGCCGAGGCTGCGGACACGGCCGGAGACGATCTCGACTTCACGTTCCAAGCTGTCAGGCAGGGGCAGCACCACCGTGTTGAAGCGGCGCCGCAGTGCGGACGAGAGATCGTTGACGCCCTTGTCCCGGTTGTTGGCCGTGGCGATGACATTGAACCCCTTGCGCGCCTGAATCTCCGTGTCCAGTTCCGGGACGGGCAGGGTCTTCTCGCTGAGGATCGTGATCAGTGAATCCTGCACATCGGACGGGATCCGTGTGAGCTCCTCCACCCGGACCAGGGTTCCGGTCTCCATCGCACGCATGACCGGACCGGGGACCAGAGCCGCACGGGACGGGCCTTCCGCCAGCAGGCGCGCGTAGTTCCAGCCATACCGCAGGGCCTCTTCGGGAGTGCCGGCCGTGCCCTGCACCACAAGGGTGGAGGACCCTGAGATCGCGGCCGCCAGGTGCTCGCTGAGCCAGGTCTTGGCCGTGCCCGGGACGCCGAGCAGGAGCAGCGCACGGTCCGTGGCCAGGGAGGCGACGGCGATCTCCACCAGCCGCTCGGACCCCAGGTACTTCGGAGTGATCACGGTCCCGTCCGGGAGGGCTCCGCCGAGGATGTACCGGGTCACGGCCCAAGGGGACAGGCTCCAGTGCGGGGGCCGTGGCCTGTCATCGAACGTTGCGAGTGCGGCCAGCTCATCGGCGTGGCCTTCCTCGGCATGAGCGCGAAGAACATCGGCCACTGCGGGTGCATCGGTCATCGGAAGGCCTCCGTCAGGGATCGTCGGATCGAGTGATATCTGGTGATGTCGCCGAGAACGCGGCGGCACGCGTCGTCGTCGGGTGGTTCATGGCGCAGCGCGCGGTGCTTCAGCGTCTCGGGTGTCAGGCACAGGGGCAGGAAGGACGCCGTTCCGGCGGCCAGGGTGCCTCCGTCCTTGGTGAGGATGCGATCCAGCACGGCGGTGGAAAGTTCGCCGCCCCACGGCCGGGGCAATCCGTGAAGCAGCTGGAACACGGTGGCGGGGAGCGTGGAGCCGGTCTTGAGAAGCCGCACCAGGTGCTGTTCGCGTTCCTCCCCCGGAAGGTGCCCCAGGAGCTCCGCGTCCTCCCGGAGGTCCAGCAGTGCACGGATCCACGGAAGGTCACCCCGGATCCCGGCCGTGGTGGCGAGCGAATCGATGATGCGGGAATCACTGCGCAACATGCCGAGGACCGTGGCCGGCGGCCCGCCGGCCACCCGCGTCCAGACCTCCAGAGGAGCGCCCCTGATGATGACATGAAACTGCGCGACCCGGTCCGGATGACCGGTGCGGGGATCCGCTGGCACACCGTCCCGTACTGCCGCGTCGTCGGGCACACCCGGAAGGCTGATCTGGAAGTGCTTGCGCGGCAGCCGCTTGACCTGGAGCAGAGGCTCAAGGCGCGCCGCCATGCGAGCGGCGCGTGCGCTCGCAGGCTCGTGGTTCAGCAGCTCGACGGCGGTCTCCCGCACGCTCTTCGCTCTGTCATCCAGGGCCGCCTCCAGCAGTGGCTCGTCGTCGGCCTGGAGATTCTCTGCGAAGGCGCCCAGCCGGGCCGCGCGTTCGCGGGCCGTGAGTGACTTCCATTCCGCAGCGAGCTGTTCGCGTGCCCGGGCCGGGTCCAGGCGCCGGAGGGTTTCGAAGTCCTCGGCGGAGCCGGGCCGCTCCGCCGTCGCAACCGGGTCTTCCGGCCCCGTCCCGTCCAGGGACGTGTCCCGTCTGAGTTCCTGCAGCCAGAGGCCCCGTGCGCCGATGGCGGGGTGCAGATGCCCTGCCAGGGACGGACGTGAGCCGGCCAGGGCGAGCAGGGCGGGAAGGAGCCGGTGAGGGACTCTCCGCCCGGCCGCGGCAGCGGTGCGCAGCCACTCCTGGACCAGGTGGTCCCGCAGTTCCTTCCCCACTGGCGGCTGATTGAGCAGCAGTTCCAGCAGCCGTGCGGCCTCGGGCGGCGCGGCCGGGCAGTCGTCCGCCCCGGCCGGCCGGACCATCAGGTGATCCGATCCGCCTGCCACGCGAGCAGCCCGGGTGGCCACATCCGCCAATGCGGCTTGGTCCAGCAGGAGTGCTTCAGGGGAGACCGCGTCGGGAGGACAGACGCCGAGATCCACCGGAGGAGTGGGAGCGGGGTGGCGGCCCGTGCCGAGGAGAGCGGAGGTGCGGAGCTCCGTCAGCCAGCTCATGGGACCACCACCGTGCCGCCGATGACCAGTGACAGCGGCCGCACGTGGCCGTCCTCAAGCTCGCCGAAGAGGTCCACGGGATGGCCTCCTGTGAGCGCCAGCAGCGAATCCATCGGGGCTTCGATCAGTGGGAGGGCATCGCCGACCGCATCGATCAGCCAGCCTGGTCCGTCCGGATGGATGCGCACGCCGGCCAGGAGCACCGGATGGCGTTCGCGCCACGGGGAGACCGCCACGGCGGCCGACTCCTGCCGCAGCGCTTCGGCCACGCTGCAGCCCGTGCCAAGGCCGGGGGACGTTCCTCCCGGAAGGAGGGGAGCGGTGAAGAGGGCCCGGCGCGGCGCGGACCCCGGGTAGCGTGCCACCGTCGAGTCCACCAGGGTGCCGGCCAGTTGGGGCGCGGCGAGACCTTCGCCTCCTGCAGCGAAGTCGAGCACGACGACGATCCCGCCGTCGGGGCCGCGGAACCAGGTCCGCTGCTGCTGGATGCGTCCGTCCGAGCTCCGGTGAGCGCCCAGTGCCAGCCACGGACCGGCCATCGCTTCGGAGCCCTCGACCTCGGCGGACGGGATGGGCCATCCCAGCGCCACCCGAAGGTCCGCGAGTTCGTCGGCCGACAGCCGGTCCCGGCCCTCCCAGGCCTTCGTCATGGCCCACCAGCGGCCGGCGCACAGCAGCAGGTGGTCCGCCCAGTCGGCGCGGCCATGGACGGCCGACCCCATGGACCGCACCTGATCGGCGAGCCCGGGAAGCTGGGCATCCACCAGGCGTGCCGCGACCCCGTCCCACCAGCGGTACGGCTGTGACCGGGCCGAGGCGAGGCCTGTCCGCATCAGATCGCCCAGCCAGCGTGAGAAGTCCGAAACGCCCGCGTCCATGAGTTCCAGGCGGCCGGCGAGACGCTTCTCCTGCGCTGCCACGTCAACCGTCCGGTCCGCGCTTCGCTGCTCCCTGGCGGTGGCACGCGCTGCACGCTGCGCCGCCCAGTCCTGTGCGAAGTCGGCGGTTTCGGCTCCTGTGGCTGCCGCTTCACCGCGCGACCAGAGGAGCAGCAGGGCGAGGGCGTGCTTGCAGGGGAACTTCCTGCTGGGGCATGAACACCGGTAGGCGGGGGCGGAGATGTCGATGCTGACCTGGTAGGGCGTCTTGCCACTGCCCTGGCACTTGCCCCACACGAGGACGTCGTTGCTTCCGGTCTCCGACCAGGGGCCTGGCCGGGCCAGTTTTCGGGCGGCGACGAGCGAAGACTCATCCGGCGCGGATTCGATGACCCGTGCTTCGCTCCAACCCCCCATGCCGGATATTGTGCCCGACTTCCCGCCCGGGGGACAGCGGATCAACCGTCCGGCGTGGCGGGCGGCGGGATCCGCCGCGGGGAGGTGGCGTCACCCGGCCTGGTGACGCCACCTCCCGACGGTGCATCAGCGCGCTGTGCGGCGCAGGTGCTCATTCACCGCGAGCAGGTGCTGCCGGTGCGGCTGCACCACATGCTCGGCGTACTCCGGGTGCTTCGGGAGCCAAGCCGCCACGTAGGGGCACACCGGGACGACGGCGAACCCGGAGGCGATGACATCATCCACCGCGGCGCGGACCAGCACCGAGGCAAGACCCTGGCCGCCGTACTCCTCGTCGACCCCGGTGTGGAACAGCACGCGCTGAGAGGCGCCGTCGTCGTGCACGTCCACATAGGACTCTTCGCCGATGACCTTCTCCTGCGTGCCGTCCTCGCCTTGGTCCAGTAACACGTACCGGGACTCTCCGGGCCGGTCCTGAACGGTGAAGCGTTCCTGTGTCATAGCAGCCTGCCATCCTTTCCCCGGGGGCGGACCGGGTGTTCACTCAGAATCGAAATGCGGTTGAAGGCGTTGATGGTCACCGCGATCCACTCCGCCGCGGCGAAGGCATCGTCCCCGAGTTCACCTCGGGCGGCCTCGAGATCGGCCTTGGACTCCTCGGTCAGCGGCAGGAGCGTGGCGGCTTCTGCGATGGCCAGCACGGCGATCTCTCGGGCGCTGTAGACCTTCGTCTCCCGCCAGGCAGGGAGAAGATCGAGCTTCTGCTGCGGGATGCCGGAAGAGAGGGCCTCCCGGGAGTGCAGGTCCAGGCAGAAGGCACAGGCGTTCAACTGGGACGCGCGGACCTTGATGAACTCGGTCTCCTGGGCGCTGAGCCCGTGCCGGGTGGCGGCCTCGGCCACCACCGCCGAGTAGGCCCGGGCGGCCGCCCAGGCCTCGGGGACCGATTTGTCCAGATACGGTCGCATTCCACTCCTCACCATTCATGCCAGGTCGGAAGGACCCGGCGGTTCCAGTCAACCAGGTTCCCGGGCCGGACATTCCCGAGGGGTCTTCGTGTCCGTGAAAGTCACCGTTCACAGGAGGCGCCGTGTGTGAAAAGATCCGGGCATGGGGGAGCAGGAGTGGGGCGACGGACGCCCGGACGAGGACGGCGCGGTGCGGCCTGAGCCGCGGAAAGCCCCCGAGCGCATTCCCTTGTGGAAGCTCGAAGAAATGATGGGGGACCGGCCTGCGCCGCCGGAGCCCTGGCGGGCCTCCCCACCGCCGGTGGTGACCGCGAAAGGCACGCGGCGGCGTCGCCGGAGAAGGGTGATCACGATCTCCGGTGCCGTGATCCTCGCGCTGGTCCTCTTCGTCGCCGCGCCGGACCTGGGCCGTCTCGCCCGCTTCGCGGGCCTCATGGGACCGGACGTTCCGGCGGCCGCCGCACCGGGCGACATCCTGTCCGGTGGGGCGGCCATCCGGCCCGCCAACGGTCCGCCGCCGGGCAGTGGCGAACACCCGTCGCCGCTCGGCAAACCGGAGCGTGCACCCGCATCGGGCGGGCCCTTCGCCTACATGCAGCTGCAGACCGACGGTAAGCCGGTCACGTACGACCCCTGCCGGGAGATCCACTATGTGACCCGCTCGGATCACCAGCCGGAGGCGGGTCCCAGCCTGATCGAGCAGGCGGTCCGGGAGGTCTCACGGGTCACGGGATTGCGTTTCGTCAATGACGGCACCACCACGGAGAACCCCACCCAGGGCACGGTGACCTTGGGTCTGGGCGGGAGTGAAGGTGTGGCCGTCGGGAGCACAGGGGCCACGTACGTGACCGGTCAGGTGACTCTCAATGCGGCCGGGATGGTCAAGGTGATCCGGCGGGACGGACTGATCACCGCACGCGCGGTCGTCGAACACGAGCTCGCCCACGTGGTGGGCCTGAGCCACGTCGAGGATCCGACTCAGCTCATGAATCCGGTGGCCACGCCGGGCGTCGTCACGTTCGGGAACGGGGACCTCACCGGGCTGGCCACCCTCGGTACGGGCCCGTGCCGTCCGGATCTGTGACAGGGTGCCAGCTCACTTCCCGTCGAGCAGCCGGGCCGCCAGGCCGAGCTCGCCGCGCTTCATCACACGTCCGTGCGCGGCGGCGAAAAGGGGTGCCAGGACCGGGCTGAGCCGGATCATCCACGGCAGGACCGGCCTGACCCGCCATTCGATCCTGAGCACCGTAGCGCGCCCGCCATCCGCAGGGCTGAGCCTGAGGCGGCCGGTGCCGAGCAGGTCTCCGCCGGCGTCGGCGTCCAGAAGGTGAGGCGCAAGCAGGTGGCGCGGCTGGATGTCCACGCGCAGGCGATAGCCGAGCCCAGAGCGGAACTCGAGCCGCGCCGTCGTCGTCCGGAGCGACGGCGGCGAGCCGGACGCGAGCGGTGCCGTGAGCCTGCACCCGGGCCACCAGGGGAGAGGGCCGACCGGAAGACTCAGGTCGGTGATGACGGCCCAGACGTCTTCCACGGGCGCGGGGAGGTGCCACTCGGAACGCAGATCATAGAGATGAGGACTCCGGGCGGTGTCTGATCGGGTGGGCTGTGAGGCCATGCACGCACCCTACTCCGGGAGTCCAGGTCGTGAGACGGGGCGGGGAATGAGAAAAGGCTCCCGGTCATCGACCGGGAGCCTTCCGCTTTGTGCGCGGAGGGGGACTTGAACCCCCACGCCCTATTCGGGCACTAGCACCTCAAGCTAGCGCGTCTGCCATTCCGCCACCCGCGCATTCAGGTGATCCGGTCGGCTTCTTCAGCGTTTCCGCTGTTCAGCCCGCCGGGGCAACGAGAAATACTCTACACGCTTTTCGGGGAAAGGTGAAATCGGCGCTGACGTGGGCGGACGTGGGTTGCGGATGGTGAAGGATCTCCATGGACCGCCGGACTTGAGCACTACCCTTGAGGAAACGACATCCCCGCGCGGCACGGAAAGGCGACACATGAGCACCCCTGAGAACGGAACCGGATCCCTCGCCGAGACGGAAGTGGTGGACATCTGCCGCGAGCTGATCCGTTTCGACACCACCAACTTCGGTGACAACAACGGCCCGGGGGAGCGCGCGGCCGCCGAGTACGTGGCGGGACTCATGGCCGAGGCGAAGCTGGAACCGGAGATCTTCGAATCCTCGCCGGGCCGGGCCAGCGTGGTCGCCCGGATGGAAGGCCAGGACCCTTCTGCGAGCGCGTTGGTGGTCCACGGACACCTGGACGTGGTTCCGGCTCTGCGGGATCAGTGGAGCGTGGACCCCTTCGCCGCCGAGGTGAAGGACGGGATGATCTGGGGCCGCGGCGCCGTGGACATGAAGGACATGGACGCCATGATCCTGGCCACGCTGCGGGACTTCGCCCGCCGTGGCATCCAGCCCAAGCGGGACATCGTCTTCGCCTTCTTCGCGGACGAGGAGGCCGGCGGCGATTACGGTGCCCGCTACGCCGTGTCCAAGCGGCCCGAACTCTTCGACGGCGCCACCGAGGCGATCTCCGAAGTCGGCGGATTCTCCTCCACTATCGGCGGCAAGCGCGCCTATCTGCTGCAGACCGCGGAGAAGGGCCTCTCCTGGCTCCGCCTCGTCGCCCATGGCCGCGCCGGCCACGGCTCCCAGATCAACACCGACAACGCTGTCACCCGCCTCGCCGCCGCCGTCGCCCGCATCGGCCAGCATGAGTGGCCCATCGAGCTGACCGACACCACGCGCCGCTTCCTGGACGGGGTCACCGAGCTGACCGGCGTCGAGTTCGACGCCGGCAACCCGGACGTCCTGCTCAAGGAACTCGGCACCGTGGCCCGCTTCGTCGGCGCCACGCTGCAGAACACCGCGAACCCCACGCTCCTGAGCGGAGGCTACAAGCACAACGTCATCCCGGAGACCGCGGAGGCTCTGGTGGACTGCCGGACACTGCCCGGTCAGCAGGAGCAGGTCTTCGAAATCATCAAGGAGCTCGCGGGCGAGGGTATCGAGCTCAGCTACGTGAACAAGGACGTCTCCCTGGAGGTCCCGTTCTCCGGGAACCTGGTGGACGCCATGGTGGACTCCCTGAAGAAGCACGACCCGGAGGCCACCGTTCTGCCCTACACGCTCTCCGGCGGCACGGACAACAAGTCTCTGAGCCAGCTCGGCATCACCGGCTACGGCTTCGCCCCGCTCCGCCTTCCCGAGGAACTCGACTTCACCGGCATGTTCCACGGGGTGGATGAGCGGGTCCCGCTGGACTCCCTCAAGTTCGGCACCCGCGTCCTGTCCGATCTGCTGGCCGGCTACTGAGACCCGTCATGATCGACGCCGCCGCCATCCTGCCGGACGCGCTGCTGGAGCGGTTCCGCGAACGGGCCGCACGCTACGACGCGGAGAACTCGTTCTTCCATGAGGACCTGCAGGAGCTGAAGGACGCCGGGTACCTCCGCGCGTTCGTCCCGGTGGAGCTCGGCGGACTGGGAGGCGGGCAATGACGCGGTCCTCTTCGACTCGCGCACCAGCGCGGTGCCCGACGGCGACGGCGGCTACCGCTTCACCGGCACCAAGATCTTCACGAGTCTCTCTCCCGCCTGGACTCGCCTGGGCATCTTCGGCAAAGACGAAAGCGGCACGGAGCCGGTGCTGGTCCATGCGTTCATCACCCGTGAGACGCCCGGTTACCGGATCCTGGATGACTGGGACACTCTGGGCATGCGGGCCAGCCAGTCCTGCACCACGGTCCTGGACGGCGCCCACGCGCCGGCCGACCGAGTGTTCGGCAAGCTCCCCGTGGGCCCCAATGCGGACCCGCTGATCTTCTCGATCTTCGCGTGCTTCGAGACCCTGCTGGCCGCGGTCTACACCGGCATCACGGACCGGGCGCTCGAGCTCGCGGTGGCGAACGCCACGCGCCGAACCTCCTTCAAGAACGGCGGCGCCAGCTACGCCCAGGACCCGGACATCCGCTGGAAGGTGGCGGACGCGGCCATCCTCCGGGAGGGGATCGGTCCGCAGCTGGACTCGATGGCCCGGGACGTGGACGATCTCGCAGACCACGGGTCCCAGTGGTTCGCCAAGCTGGTGGCACTCAAGGTGCGGGCCACGGAGACCGCACAGGAGGTGGTCCGTCTGGCGATCCGGGTGTCCGGTGGCGGCAGCTACTACCGGGGCCGGGAGCTGGAACGGCTTTACCGGGACGTGCTGGCCGGGCTCTTCCACCCCTCTGACGACGAATCGGCGCACGGAACGGTGGCCACGGCGTGGCTGGGGCCGCTGAGCAAGGACTGAGGATTCTCAGATGGTGCGGGCGACATTCATGACCTTGCGCCGCATCCAGTAGCGGCGGTGGCCGCCCAAGTACAGGACGGAGCGGTGCAGCTCCCACTTCCCGTACTCGCTGTGCTCCAGCACCCGGCGCCGCGCGTCAGGCAAGGACTCGTCCCGGTCGACGCTGATCACCAGGTACTCATAGTTCTGTCCCTGGTACAGGCGCTGCTCCACGGACCGTGGCAGGATCTGTTCCTTCATGTGAGATGTCTACCACTGTTGTCTGGCAAAATCCGCAACCCGTGAAGCATTCCTGCATCTCAGCAGGCCATCCGGCCCCGGACCCCCGGAGGCCATGACGTAATGTCTAGTCCATGACGTGGATCGAAGCCGTACTCCTGGGGCTGGTGCAGGGATTGACCGAGTTCCTCCCCATCTCCTCCAGTGCCCACCAGCGCATCCTGGGCGAATTCCTCCCCGGTGCGTCGGACCCCGGAGCGGCGTTCACCGCCATCACCCAGCTCGGCACCGAGACCGCCGTCCTCCTCTTCTTCTGGAAGGACATCGTCCGCATCGTCAAGGCCTGGTTCGGCTCGCTGCGGGGAGGCGTGCCTCGGGACGACCCGGACGCCCGCATGGGGTGGCTGGTGATCTTGGGCAGCATCCCCATCGTGATCCTCGGCCTGGTCTTCCAGCACTACATCGAGAACACGTTCCGGTCCTTGTGGATCGTGGCCACCACGCTCATCGTCTTCGGCATGATCCTGGCCGTGGCGGACGCCTACGGACGCCAGGACCGTCAGCTGAAGGACCTCACGGTCAAGCACGGCATCCTGTACGGCCTCGCACAGGCGCTGGCGCTCATCCCCGGGGTGTCCCGTTCCGGAGGCACCATCACCGCGGGGCTCTTCATGGGCTACACCCGCGAGGCGGCGGCACGGTATTCGTTCCTCCTGGCCATCCCCGCCGTCTTCGGCTCCGGCTTCTACGAGCTCGTCAAGGTCCTCAAAGGTTCCGAAGCCGCCGGCCCGTACGGCCTGGGTGAAACCGCCGTGGCCACGCTGATCGCGTTCGGCGTGGGCTACGTGATCATCGGCTGGTTCCTCAAGTTCATCTCCAGCCGCGGATACCGCTCCTTCGTCTGGTACCGCATCGGCCTGGGAGCCGTGCTTTATGTTCTGCTCGGATTCGGGGTCATCCCGGCCTGAGCGATAGTCTGAAGGGCGTGAAAGCCTGGAAGACGCGTCCCGTCCCCGAACTGCCGGGGCACATGTCCCCGGTGTCGATCTTCGACACTTCCCGCGGAGGCCCCGCCGTCATCGAGCCGCAGGCGCGGCAGTCAATGTACGTCTGCGGCATCACCCCGTACGACGCCACCCACATGGGCCACGCGTCGACGTATCTGGCCTTCGATCTCCTGAACCGCGCCTGGCGCGATGCCGGTAGCCAGGTCGACTACGTCCAGAATGTCACCGACGTGGATGACCCCCTCCTGGAACGCGCCACGGCCACCGGCCAGGACTGGCGCGAGCTGGCCGTGGACCAGACCGAGCTGTTCCGCGAGGACATGGAGGCGCTCAATGTGATCGCCCCCGCCCACTACATCGGTGCCGTGGAGGCCATCGAGTGGATCGTCCCCGAAGTGGAGCGCCTGGTGGAGGCCGGGCTGGCCTACCGGGTGCAGGGCACCGGAGGCGAGCCGGACGGGGATGTCTACTACGACGTCGCCGCCGCGGCCGTCGTGGGACAGCATGTCGAGGCCTGGGAGCTGGGATCGGTGTCCGGCCTCAGCGAGGCGGAGATGCTTCCGCTGTTCGCCGAGCGCGGCGGTGACCCGGAGCGTCCCGGCAAGCGCAATAAGCTCGATCCGCTGCTGTGGCGCGTGGCGCGGGACGGGGAGCCGTGCTGGGATGGCGCGACACTGGGCCGTGGACGCCCCGGCTGGCACATCGAGTGCACCGTGATCGCCCAGCGTTTCCTGCCGTCCCCCTTCACCGTGCAGGCCGGCGGTTCGGATCTGATCTTCCCGCACCACGAGATGGGCGCGGGGCACTGGTTCTCCCTCTCCGGAGAGCCGATGGCCCGGCACTACGCCCACACCGGCATGGTCGGCCTGGACGGTGCCAAGATGAGCAAGTCCCTGGGCAACCTGGTGCTGGTCTCCTCTCTGCGCCGGCAGGGCGTCGAACCGGCGGCCATCCGCCTGGCCGTGTACGCCAACCACTACCGCACGGACTGGTTCTGGACGGACGATCTGCTGCAGCAGGCCCAGGAACGGCTCGCCACGTGGCGTGAGGCATTGGAGCACGCACCCGACGGCACCGCAGGTGCGCTTCTCGCAGCCCTCCGTGCACGCCTCGCGGATGACCTCGACGCGCCAGGTGCCCTGGCCGCCGTCGACGATTGGGCACGCCAGGCGCTCGACGCCGGCGGGCCTGCCAGCGCGGTGGACGCGAACCTCGTCTCCGATGCGGTGAGTGCGCTGCTGGGCATCGAACTCTGACCCCCTTTCAACGGCTGAGGGCCGGTGACGGAGCATCCGTCACCGGCCCTCAGCCGTTGAGCGTCCCGGACGCGCGCCTCTCAGGAGGCGTCGGGATGCGGGTGCCCGTGGCCCTTGCCGCGGCGGCGGAGATAGCGCTCGAACTCCCGCGCGATCGATTCGCCGGTGGCCTCCGGCAGTTCCGCGGTGTCCGTGGCCTCCTCCAGCTGGCGCACATACCCCGCGATGTCCGGATCGTCCGCCGCGAGCTCATTGACCCCGCGTTCCCAGGCCTCGGCGTCCTCGGCCAGGTCCCCGGGCTCCACGGGGACCTGGAGCAGTTCCTCGATCCGGTGCAGCAGCGCCAGCTGAGCCTTGGGCGACGGGGACTGCGCCACATAGTGTGGCACGGTGGCCCAGAGCGACACGGCCGGAAGGCCGGCCAGGCGCGCCACCTCGCCCAGCACCCCGATGATCCCGGTGGGCCCCTGGTACGTGGCGGGTTCCAGGTTCAGACGCTCTTGCAGCGCCCGGTCATCCGTGGTGACGGTGACCGGCAGAGGCCGGGTGTGAGGCACGTCCGCCAGCAGGGCCCCCAGAAGGAGGACCCGGTCCACGCCGAGTTCCTCGGCCCGGGCGAGGATCTCCGCCGTGAACGCGCGCCAGCGGTAGGAGGGTTCGACGCCGCTGACGAGGATCACGTCCAGGGGAGCGCCTGGGACGCTGGCACGGTGGATCCTGGTGCCCGGCCAGCGCAGCTTGCGTTCGCCGGACCCCGTGGTGCGGACGGTGGGCCTGGTGAACTGGAAATCGTAGTAGTCGTCGGGCTCCAGGACGGAGACCTTCTGCGCGTGCCACGCCTTGGACAGGAACCGGATGGTGTCGCTGGCGGCCTCTCCCGCATCGTTCCAGCCCTCGAAGGCGGCGATGAGAACCGTCCTGCGCGTCCCGTCCCCGTCGCGGGGCAGGAACGCCTCGTCGGAAGGACCGTGCTGGTCGTCGTAGCTCTCCATGGGGACTACCCTACGACGGAGATCCCGGGCTCTGTCACCTGGAGTCCCGGCAGAGCGGCAGGGTGCCGCCACGTAGACTGAACACCATGCTTTCCACCGCTCCACCGCCCCTGGCCGAACGACGTCCCGGAACGCTTCTGCGCGCCGCACTGTGGGACATGGACGGGACCCTGGTGGACACGGAACCTTACTGGATGGCGGCCGAACACGAACTCGTGGAGAGCCACGGGGGTGTGTGGAGCAAGGAGCAGGCGCTCCAGCTGGTGGGCAACGCCCTGGAGGACAGCGCCCGCGTCCTGCAGAAGGCCGGTGTGGGCCTGTCCGTGCGTGAGATCGTCACCACCTTGTCCGGGCGTGTCATGGAGCGCATCAGGGAGGCGGTCCCGTGGCGCCCGGGCTCCCGCGAGATGCTGGATTCCCTGGTCGGCCAGGGGGTCCGCTGTGCCCTGGTCACCATGAGCGAGCGCCCGCTGGCGAGCCTGGTGGTGGAGCAGCTGCCCAGGCCGTACTTCGAGTTCCTGGTCACCGGGGACGACGTCGCCAGGGGCAAGCCGGACCCGGAGGCGTATCTGCGGGCCATGGAGCTGATGCGCGCTGCCGAGCCGGCATTGGACGTGGACAACTTTGTGGCATTCGAGGATTCCGTGCCGGGCGTCAGCGCGGCTCTCGCCTCCGGTGCCGTCACCATCGGCATCCCTCATGCGGTGCCGCTGCCGGACTTCGCCGGCCGCTACAGCACCTGGGAATCCCTGCGCGGCAAGGACGCCGGCAGCGTCCAGGACGTCCTGGACGGCCATTGGGCGGGAATCGACGACGGCGGGCGGCAGGCGCCGGCCGGCAAGGTCAGCGCGTGAACCGGATCGCGGGCAGGGAGGGCATCCAGCTCGGAAAGCTCTGGGGCGTGCCGATCGTCCTGGCGTACTCCTGGGTCATCATCGCGGCGTTCACCGTGGTCTCCTTCGGCCCGATGCTGCTGGCCACGATGCCGGGCCTTGGCACGTGGGCGTACGCCGTCGCGCTGAGTTACGCGATCCTGCTGCTCCTCTCCGTGCTGGTGCACGAGCTTGCCCACGCATTTTCTGCCAAGGCGTTCGGCTGGGCCACGGAGAAGATCGTGCTGAACCTCTGGGGCGGGCACACGCAGTTCAATGAGTTCACCGCCACGCCGTGGCGCTCGGTGATCGTGGCCTTCGCCGGGCCGTTGGCAAACTTCATCCTGGCCGGTGCGGGCTGGATCGTCACGGTGTCCGCCGAGCCGTCCGGCGTGCCGGGCATCCTCTGGGGGATCTTCACCTGGACGAACTTCGTGATCGGGATCTTCAACATCCTCCCCGGCCTTCCGCTGGACGGCGGCCGCCTGGTCGAGAGCATCGTGTGGCGCGTGAGCGGGAGCCGCGAGAAGGGCACCATCGCCGCGGGCTGGACCGGCCGGGCCATCGTCGCCGTGATCGTCCTCTACTTCATCGTGTGGCCCTACCTTCAGGGGAACGGCCTCGACTTCAAGTTCGCGATCATCACCCTCCTGGTGGCCGGATTCCTGTGGATGGGCGCCAGCGAGGCCATCCGTTTCGGCGCCATGCGCCTGAGGCTGCCGACCGTCGTCGCGGGCGCCCTGGCCGAGCCCGCCCTCGGCGTCCCCGCGTGGGCCACCACGGCCCAGGTCCTCGATCAGCTTCGCATGGCTCCCGGCGTGAGCCTCGTGCTGACCGGTCCAGACGGCGCGCCTCAGGCACTGCTGGACGCCGCGGCACTCGCCCGGGTGCCCTCGGAGCTACTGAGCACGACGGCGGTGGAATCGGTCAGTATCCCGCTCGTGGCGGGCGCGTACGTGCCGGAGCACGCCTCCGGCAAGGAGCTCATCGACTACCTCTCCACCGTGGACGGACGCGAGTACGCCGTGGTGGATGCCCAGGGCCGGGTCACAGGCCTTCTGCGCCAGGCGGTTCTCGTCGCCGCCATCACCGGCAAGGCGGGCCGGGGCCCGGCCCGCTGACGGTAGAGTTGGTCACCGGACAAAACGCCCACGCCCGTTCCCGGGCACAGGAGAAGGACTTCACATGAGCACGCAGGACACCCCCCAGGCACCCGCCACCGACAGCCGTCAGGCAGTCGGCGCCGCCCGTCGCCGGGGACCGTTCCGGGTGGGGGAGCGCGTGCAGCTCACCGACGAGAAGGGGCGGATGAACACCATCACCCTGGAACGCGGCGGAGCCTTCCACACCCACCGTGGATTCCTGAACCACGATGACCTGATCGGCCAGCCGGACGGCTGCGTGGTGCACAACAACATCGGCCAGCAGTATCAGGCCCTCCGTCCGCTGCTGAGCGACTTCGTCCTCTCCATGCCGCGAGGCGCCGCCGTGGTCTACCCCAAGGACGCCGGCCAGATCGTCACCATGGCGGACATCTTCCCCGGCGCGCGCGTCGTCGAGGCCGGTGTCGGTTCCGGTGCCCTGTCCATCTCTCTGCTCCGCGCGGTTGGCGACCACGGCTACCTGCACTCCTTCGAACGCCGTGAGGAATTCGCGGACATCGCCCGAGGCAATGTGGAGACAATCTTCGGCGGCCCGCACCCGGCCTGGCAGATCAGCCTGGGCGATTTCCAGGACGAGGTGGTCAAGGCCGAGGAGCCCGGCAGTGTGGACCGGGTGGTCCTGGACATGCTCGCCCCCTGGGAGTGCATCGACGCCGTGGCCACGGTCCTGGCACCCGGCGGCGTCTGGATCAACTACGTCGCCACCGTGACCCAGCTGTCCCGCACCGCGGAGGCCATCCGCGCCGACGGCCGCTTCACCGAGCCCGACGCCTGGGAGTCCATGGTCCGCGGCTGGCACCTGGAAGGCCTGGCGGTCCGCCCGAACCACCGCATGGTGGGCCACACCGGATTCCTCCTGGTCACGCGTCGGCTCGCCGACGGCGTGGACGGACTGACGCTGAAGAAGCGAGCCAAGACCGAATTCACCGAAGAGGACATGAACGCATGGACGCCGGCGAGCGTCGGTGAGCGTCCGTACTCGGACCGCAAGCTCCGCCGTGCGGCCCGTGACGCCATCGCCGGCACCCGCGTGGAGGACGATTCCACGCCTGAAGAGGCTGAATAAGCGCAGGTGACGGCGCGGTAGTCACATCGTGGGCACGCCGGGGTGTCTCCACGCCTGAAGCGCTAGGCTCGATGGTGCAGGCATGAAGACTTTCCACGAGAGGGCTGGCCACCATGAGCGAGGAGCACCACGGGAACCCCGGTGACACCGGTCGTCCCACCCCGGACAGCACGGCGCAACTGAGCATCGCCGAGCGGCAGATCAACGTTCTGCGGGACAAACTCCGCAACGTGGACCGCCAGCTGTCCTCGGCCACCCAGCACAACTCGCGCCTCGTGGGCATGCTGGAAACGGCCAAGACGGAGATCCAGCGCCTCAAGGCGGCTCTGGAGCAGGAGGGGCAGCCCCCGTACAGCTTCGCGACCATCCTCCAGCTCAATCACCGGCGTGAACCCGCGGCCGGGGCCAGCGCGAACGCGGCCGTGGAGGAGTCCGTCGACGTCTTCAATGCGGGACGCAAGATGCGCGTCGGCATCAGCCCCCTGGTCAACATCAACCAGCTGGCCGTCGGCCAGGAGGTGCTCCTGAACGAGGCGCTGGTCATCATCGCCGGGCTCGGCTTCGAGCAGGCCGGCGAGGTGGTCACGGTCAAGGAACTGATCGGCCACGATCGCGTGCTGGTGGTCGGGCGGACCGACGACGAGCGCGTCATCCGGCTCTCCGGACCGCTGCGCCACCACGGCGTGCGGGTGGGAGACGCCGTCGCCGTGGACAGCAGGACCGGTTTCGCGCTGGAGAAGGTGGACCGCAGCGAGGTCGAGACCCTGGTGCTGGAGGATGTGCCGGACATCAGCTATGAGGACATCGGAGGCCTGGGCCCCCAGATCGAACAGATCCGGGACGCCGTGGAGCTTCCGTTCCTGCACCCGGGCCTGTACCGGGAACACGGGCTCAAGGCCCCCAAGGGCATCCTGCTCTACGGCCCTCCCGGCTGCGGCAAGACCCTGATCGCGAAAGCCGTCGCCAACTCGCTCGCCGCGCGCGCGGCGGAACGGTCCGGAGCGGCCGAGCTGAAGAGCTACTTCCTGAACATCAAGGGCCCCGAGCTGCTGGACAAGTACGTCGGCGAGACGGAACGCCACATCCGCCTGATCTTCGCACGCGCCCGGGAGAAGGCCAGCGACGGCAGCCCCGTGGTGGTCTTCTTCGACGAGATGGACTCCCTGTTCCGGACCCGTGGCACGGGTGTCTCCTCGGACGTGGAGACCACGATCGTCCCGCAGCTGCTCAGCGAAATCGACGGTGTGGAGCGCCTGGACAACGTCATCGTGATCGGCGCGTCCAACCGCGAGGACATGATCGACCCGGCCATCCTGCGCCCCGGCCGTCTGGACGTGAAGGTCAAGATCCAGCGTCCCGACGCCGAAGCCGCCGCGGACATCTTCGCGAAGTACATCACCACGCAGCTCCCGCTGCACCCCAACGACCTGGCGGAGCACGGCGGTGACCACGAGGCCACGGTGCGCGGCATGATCCAGCGGACGGTGGAGTCGATGTACTCCACGGACAAGTCCAACGAGTACCTCGAAGTGACCTACGCCAACGGGGACAGCGAGATCCTGTACTTCAAGGACTTCAACTCCGGCGCCGTCATCCAGAACGTGGTGGACCGGGCCAAGAAGTCCGCCATCAAGGACCTGCTGACCACGGGGGAGAAGGGTCTGCGGATCGAGCACCTGCTCCGCGCAGTGACGGACGAGTTCCGCGAGCATGAGGACATGCCCAACACCACCAACCCGGACGACTGGGCCCGCATCTCCGGCAAGAAAGGCGAACGGATCACCTACATCCGCACCATCGTGCAGGGCAAGGGCGGCCAGGAACCGGGCAAGACCATCGAGACGGCCAGCAACACGGGACAGTACCTGTGACCGCGGGCGCCTTCCCCGACGGAGGAGGCCACGGCGGGGTCCGTCGTGTCATGGGTTCGGAGACCGAGTACGGCATCCACGCGCCCCTGACGCCGACGGCGAACGCCACGGTGCTCTCCGCCCGCGTGATCGAGGCCTACGCCCGGCTGAACTCGTCCCGCCTGGCCGGTGAGGCCGGTGCCCGCCGGGCGACAGCCGGCTGGGACTACAGCGACGAGGAGCCGCTGCACGACGCCCGCGGGTGGACGATGCCACGCAACCGCGCCCACTACAGCCAGCTCACCGACGTCGAGCCCGTCCTGGACGCCACGGCCGTGGCCCTGGCGCATGGCCGCGCGGAGCTGGACTACTCGGATGTGGAGTCCGCCGAGCAGCCGCTCATGAACATGGTGCTCGGCAACGGCGCCCGCTTCTACGTGGACCACGCCCATCCGGAGTACTCCAGCCCAGAGGTGACCGGTCCGCGGGACGCGGTCATCTGGGACGCGGCCGGTGACCTCGTGGCGCTGGAGTCGGTCCGTGCTCTGCAGGAGGCTGACGGGACCGGCCCGGTCAACCTCTACAAGAACAACACGGACAACAAGGCCGTCTCCTACGGCAGCCATGAGAACTACCTCATGCCGCGCGAGGTGCCGTTCTCCTCGATCGCTGAGGGGCTCATCCCGTTCTTCGTCAGCCGGCAGGTCCTGTGCGGCTCGGGCCGCCTGGGCCTCGGCCAGGACGGCCGTGGGGTGGGCTATCAGATCAGCCAGCGTGCGGACTTCTTCGAGGCGGAGGTGGGCCTGGAGACCACCATCCGCCGCCCGATCATCAACACGCGGGACGAGCCGCACGCCACGGCGGACAAGTACCGTCGTCTGCATGTCATCATCGGCGACGCCAATCTGTCCCAGTACGCCAACTACCTCAAGTTCGGCACCGCCTCCCTCGTCCTGGGGCTCATCGAGGCGGGCCGTGTCCCGAAGCTGCAGGTGTTCGAGCCTGTGGCCGCGCTGCAGGACGTTAGCCACGACACAAGCCTGCAACACCGGGTGCGCCTCATTGACGGTCGGCGGCTCACCGCCGTCGAGCTCCAGTGGCTGTACTTCGAAGCGGCCAAGAGCTTCGCCGAAGAGACCGGTGCCGGGCATCCGAGCCAGGGCGACGGCGAGACCCACGCGCTGCTCACCGCCTGGGAGGAGACGCTGGGCTGGCTGGAGTCCGGTGACGAGCGGGCCGCGCAGCGCGTGGAGTGGCTGGCCAAGCTGCGGCTGCTGGAGGGGTACCGCGACCGCGGTGGCCTCGCCTGGAACGACGCCAAGCTGGGTCTGATCGATCTTCAGTGGTCCGACATCCGCCCGGAGAAGGGCCTCTACCACCGCCTCGCCCAGCACGGCCGGATGGAGAAGCTCGTCGACGACGCGGAGATCGCGGCCGCCGTCACGGCGCCCCCTGAGGGCACGCGTGCCTTCTTCCGCGGGATGTGCCTGAGCCGATTCCCCCGTGAGGTCACGGGGGCCAGCTGGGATTCGGTCATCTTCCGCCTCCCTCGCCAGTCCCGTTCCACCCGTATCCCCACCCGGGAGCCGTTGCGGGGCACCCGGGAACTCACCGGGGCGCTCTTCGACGCGCACCAGGACGCCGAGGACTTCCTGAGGGCTTTGCAGCAGCAGTGATCCGCCCCTGCGGACGCTCTGCGCGGCATACTGCGCACCCCGTCCCGAAGTGGCAGGATGACAAGTAGAAGAGAACACCACGAGGCTTCAGGAGGAGTCATGGCAGGGCAGGAACAGATCAACCCGAGCTCCCGCAACGAGGAGCAGGCCGAAGAAGCGGACGCCGCGATCCCCACCAGCCCCGCCGCCCAGTCGAGCGCGGCGACCCAGGGTGTGGACGATCTGCTGGATGAGATCGACGGCGTGCTGGAGAAGAACGCCGAGGAGTTCGTCAAGGGCTTCGTCCAGAAGGGCGGCCAGTAGGCCGTGTCCGGGGACGCCGTCCGCCTGGCGGCCGAGGCCAGCTCCTCGTTCCTGGAGCACCTCTCCGCGACAAGGCCTGAGCTGCTGCCCTTCGGGGTCACCCCTGTGGGCGGTGCGGCCGCGCTGCAGGTGCCGCACGCCACTACGATCGTGGCGCTCCAGACCGCCTCGGGTGTGCTGATGGCGGGGGACCGGCGAGCCACGATGGGCACCTTGATCGCCTCCCGCAGCATGGAGAAGGTCTTCCCGGCGGACGAGAGTTCCGTCATGGGGATCGCCGGGACGGCGGGTCTCGCGGTGGACATCGTCAAGCTGTTCCAGGTGGAACTGGAGCACTACGAGAAGATCGAAGGAACCCAGCTGAGCCTGGAAGGCCGGGCCAACCGCCTGGCCGCCATGGTCCGCGGGAACCTGAGCATGGCCATGCAGGGCATGGCGGTCGTGCCGCTGTACGCCGGCTATGAGCCCTCCGCTCCCACGGGGCGGATCTTCTCCTATGACGTCACGGGCGGCCGGTACGAGGAGCATGAGCACCACAGCGTCGGCTCCGGTTCCACCTTCGCCCGGGGCGCGCTCAAGAAGCTCTGGCGGCCGGGCCTCGAAGAAGGGGACGCCGTCCGCGTGGCGGTGGAGGCGCTGTATGACGCCGCGGATGACGATTCGGCGACGGGTGGCCCCGATCCGGTGCGCCAGCTCTGGCCGGTGATCTATGTGGTGGACGACGGCGGCAGCCGCCGGGTGTCCGAAGACGTGGTGAAGGAGGCGGCAGCGGCCGTCGTGGCCGGGCGCAGTGCCCAGAGCCGGGAGGCCTGAGATGTCGCAGCAGTTCTACGTCTCGCCCGAGCAGATCATGAAGGACCGGGCGGACTTCGCGCGCAAGGGCATCGCCCGCGGCCGGTCCGTCGTCGTGCTGTCCTGCGCGGCCGGCATCGCACTGGTGGCGGAGAACCCTTCGAGTTCCCTCCACAAGATCGGTGAGATCTACGACCGCATCGCGTTCGCCGCGGTGGGCAAGTACAACGAGTTCGAGAGCCTGCGGCAGGCCGGGGTGCGCTACGCGGACGTGAGGGGATTCTCCTATGACCGCAGCGACGTCACTGCCCGTGGCCTGGCCAGCGTCTACGCCCAGAGCCTCGGCACCGTCTTCACCGCCGAGCAGAAGCCGTTCGAGGTGGAGCTGGCCGTGGCGGAAGTCGGCAGGACCCAGGACGAGGACCACATCTTCCGGCTCACCTTCGACGGGTCGATCGCCGATGAACGCCACTTCGTCGCGATGGGTGGCCGGGCGGACAAGGTGACGGCGGCGCTCGAGGAGGGGTGGCGTGATGGGCTTGGTCTCGGGGAGGCCCTCCGGCTTGCCACCCGGGCTCTTGTCGCCTCGCGTCCGGCGCCGGGGAACGGCGCGTCGGCCGGTGATGGCGAGGCCCCGGCTTCCGAAGCCGCGCAGCCGGCCGAGGCTTTCGCACTGGAGGCCGCGGTGCTGGACCGTGAGCCGGGGCGCTGGAGGTCCAAGCGGCGGGCCTTCCGGAGACTGGACGCTGCGAGGCTCAAAGAACTTCTTCAGGAGTGAGGCCGTTTCCTGCAGAGAACGGTGGCACCACGGTGAAAGGACGGCATGGACCGACGGATTTTTGGCATTGAGACGGAGTTCGGCATCTCCTATGTGGGGAGCAATACCCGCCGTCTGGCCCCGGAGGAAGCGGCCCGGTACCTGTTCCGCAAGGTGGTGAGCTGGGGGCGATCGTCCAACGTCTTCCTGGCGAACGGCTCGCGCCTCTACCTCGACGTCGGTTCGCATCCGGAGTACGCCACCGCGGAATGCGACGCCCTGCCCCAGCTGATCGCGCACGACAAGGCCGGCGAGCTGATCCTGGACGAGCTCTGCCAGGAGGCGGAGCAGCGGCTGGCCGCGGACGGTTTCGAGGGGAAGATCTTCCTCTTCAAGAACAACACCGACTCCGCAGGGAACTCCTACGGCAGCCACGAGAACTACCTGATCCCGCGCAAGGGCGAGTTCAACCGCCTGGCCGACGTGCTGATCCCGTTCCTGGTGACCCGTCAGCTCCTGGTGGGCGCCGGCAAGATCATCAACACCCCGCAGGGATCGCTCTACGCGTTCTCTCAGCGGGCCGACCACATCTGGGAGGGTGTCTCCTCGGCGACCACCCGCTCCCGTCCCATCATCAACACCCGCGACGAGCCGCACGCCGACGCCGAGTACTTCCGGCGCCTGCATGTGATCGTGGGGGACTCCAGCATGTCGGAGACCACGGCCCTGCTGAAGACCGGCTCCGTCGACCTGGTTCTGCGTGCCCTGGAGGGCGGCGCGCTCATGCGGGACATGCGGATGGAGAACCCCATACGCAGCATCCGGGAGATCTCCCGTGACCTCAGCGGCCAGGTGCTGGTCCGGCTGGCCACTGGCCGGCAGCTGACGGCGCTGCAGATCCAGGAGGAGTACCTCGAATGGGTCACCGCATTCGTGGCCAAGGAGGGCGCGCACCACCCGCACGTGGAGCGGATCCTCGGCCTATGGCGCCGGACCCTGGACGCCATCCGTGTCGGTGACACCTCCGGCATCGACACGGAGATCGACTGGGCCATCAAGAAGAAGCTGATCGACGGCTACGCCGCCCGGCACGGGCTGGACCTCGATTCGCCGCGGCTGGCACAGATCGACCTGACCTATCACGACATCTCCCGCCAGCGAGGCCTGTTCTACCTCCTGGAACGCAAGGGCCTGGCCCAGCGGGTGGTCAGCGATGAGGAGATCCGTACGGCGGCCATGACCGCACCGCAGACCACGCGTGCCAAGCTCCGCGGCGAGTTCGTCCGGCGCGCCCAGGAACTCGGACGGGACTACACGGTGGACTGGGTCCACCTGAAGCTCAATGACAGGGCGCACCAGACCGTGATCTGCAAGGATCCCTTCGCCTCCACGGACTCCCGGGTCGACGCATTGATCGCCGGGATGAGCTGAGGCACAGGCCCTACCCAGTCTGCTCCGTTACGATGGTGGGCGTGCCGTTCCCTGGAACCGCACGCCCGCCTCTCGTTCTCTAGTGGAAAGACGACCATTGCGACGTATTCTCGCGGCCCTCGTCCCTGCGGTGCTGCTGCTTTCGGCCTGTGGCTCTTCAGATTCCGGGCCTTCCAGCCAGTCAGCCGGTGACACTTCCAAGCTGAGCACCGTCAAGGTCACCGACCAAGGCTCCGACAAGGCTCCCAAGGTGGAGTTCGCCAAGCCCCTCTCCGTCACCGAGCCCACTATCAAAATGATCCACGATGGCAGCGGCGACAAGGTCAAGGCAAACCAGAGGGTGGAAGTAGGCCTGGTGGTGTACAACGGCAAGGACGGCTCCCAGCTGGCCGACGACTACGTGTCGAATCACCAGCAGGTGGCGCTTAACGATTCAATGAAATCCGGCAACGCCCCGCTCTACAATGCAATGGTCGGGGCCAAGGTCGGCTCCGATCTCGTTTACGCTCTTCCGCCGGATGCGAGCAGCAACGCTCCTGCCACGCAGTTGTACATCCTGCACCTGTTCAAAGCTCAGGACATCACTCCGCCCCTGAGCAAACCGGAAGGTGATACAGTCACACCGCCTGCCGGACTGCCCAAGGTAACAACGGATAGCAAGGGTGTCCCGCAGATCGATATCAAGGGTGCAGATAAGCCGAAGAGCGTCGTGTCCCAAGACTTGATCAAGGGCAAGGGCGCGCCGGTTGAGGCCTCGGACACCGTCGTGGTGAACTATGTCGGCGTGAACCTCTCTGATGGGGTCAAGTTCGACTCGAGTTTCGACAGTGGGCAGCCGCTTGTTAAGCCCTTGAGCAGCTTGATTCCAGGATGGGCCAAAGGCCTGACCGGCAAGACGGTCGGTTCCCGTGTGCTCTTGGTCATCCCCGCCACTGATGCATATGGAGATCAAGGTCAGGGCAAGGCGAAGGGCGACCTCGTCTTCGTCGTCGACATCCTCGGTGTTCAGTAACACCCTCCAGTAAGCACTGACCTACAACACCCTCACTCACCCGAACCCCAAGGAGCAGCCATGTCCTTCGGACAGCGCAACTATGACCGCACCAAGCCGGAGATCGAGTTCCCGGAAGGCGAGGTTCCCAGCGAACTGCGCATCATCGACCTCATCGAGGGTGACGGCGCCGAGGCCACTCCGGGCTCGACCGTCTCCACCCACTACGTGGGCGTCGCCTGGTCCACCGGCGAGGAGTTCGACTCCTCCTGGGGCCGCGGCGCACCCTTGGACTTCCGCGTCGGCGTCGGCCAGGTCATCCAGGGCTGGGACCAGGGCCTGCTCGGCATGAAGGTCGGTGGCCGCCGCCGCCTGGAGATCCCGTCGGAGCTCGCCTACGGTTCCCGTGGCGCCGGTGGAGCGATCGCCCCCAACGAGTCCCTCATCTTCGTGGTGGACCTGGTCGGCGTCCGCTGATCCTCCCGGGAGCCGTTGCGCTCTCGGCGAAAGGAAGGGGCCGTTCCGTCAAGGGCGGTCCCTTCCGCGTATCCGGGGCCGGTGGTTCAGTAAGCTGGGCGGGTGTCCGCACGTAAGACCGAACGCATCCTCAACCTCCTGATCGCCCTGCTGTCCACCCGCAGGGGGCACACGCGCGCCTACCTGGAGTCCACCGTCTACGCCTACTGCCGCGAGGAGGGGATCGCAGGCCCGGCACTCGAACGTATGTTCGAACGGGACAAGGCGGAGCTCCGTGACATGGGTGTCCCTCTCGAAGCGGTGGTGGACGCCGACCTTGACGTGGACGACTCCACGGGCGTCCGGTACCGGGTCAGCCCGTCCGAGTATCTCCTTCCGGAGCTCCGTCTGGACGCCCAGGAGCGGTTGCTGCTCCAGCTGGCCGCCCAGCTGTGGGAGCAGGGCAGCCTGCGGGCCGCGGGAAGCTCGGCCCTGCGCAAGCTCGCGGATGGGGAGGCGGCCGACGACGCCGCGGTGCCGCCGATGCTGCCGCGCGTCACCACCGGCGGTGCCGCCCTGGAGGCCCTGCACGCTGCGCTGAGCCGCAGAAGTCCGGTGGAGTTCTCCTACCGCGCGGGTGGAGCCGCGCAGAGTGAGCCCCGGCGCCTTCACCCCTACGGCCTGGGCAATCGGGCGGGCCAGTGGTACGTGGTGGGCCTGGACCTGGACCGTGACGCCGAACGCACCTTCCGGCTCGGCCGGATCACCAGCGATGTCAAGATCCTGGGGGGAAAGCCGTTCGAGCGTCCGGCGGACTTCTCCATCGGTGACTCCCTGCGGCGCATGGAGGAGTACCCGGCGCAGCGGGTGACAGTGGCCCTCGCGTCCGGGCTCGGCGCAGACTGGCGCCACCGCGCCGTCGTGCTCGACGGTGATCTGGCGGCGCTCGAGTACCGTGATGAGGCGGCACTGCTCGATGAGCTGAGCACGCAGGCCGCGGTCGCGCAGGTCGTCTCCCCGCAGCGGCTCCGGGACGAAGTCACGGCGCGGCTCGGCCGCGCGGCGGCGGCCATGGAGCTGCCTGTCCCACCGCTCGAGTTCCACAAGCCGCCGGCCAAGCGCGGTCCCAGGACCACTGCCGAGTCCACGGTGAGGCGTCTGCTGGCCATGATCCCGTTCCTGGCCCGGCATGGCGGTATCAGCAAGCAGGAGCTCGCGGCCGAATTCGGCATCACGCGGCAGCAGCTCGAGGACGACCTGCTGCGCATCATGATGGTGGGCCGTCCCGAGGGATACCACGATGATCTCATGGACATCGTGGATGACGGCGACCGCGTCTGGATCGACAACGCCCTCGACTTGTCCCGGCCGGTCCGGTTCTCGCCGGAGGAGGCCTGGACCCTCCTGGTCGGGCTGGAGGCCCTCGCTGAGCTGGACGTCGCCGGCGACCGCGACGCCGTCGAGCAGCTCCGGCTGCGCCTCGGCGCCGCTTCCGGGGACGCGCTGGAACTGGCGTCCGCCATCGCGGTCCGCATGGCTCCGGAAGGCCGGGAGGCCGGTTACCTGGCCGCGCTCCGGGATTCCATCGCGGCCGGCCACAGGGTCCACATCGGCTATGTGGTGCCGAGCCGGGACGAGGTGACCGAACGCCTGATCGATCCGCGGAGTCTCCGCTCCGCGGGGCAGCGCTGGTACGTGGAAGCGTGGTGCCACCAGGCGGAGGGCTGGAGGAACTTCCGTCTGGACCGGATCACCGCGCTGCGCCGCACCGAGGAGCCCGTGGATCCCACGATCTGGGAGGAGCCGCCGGGAGAGGGCGTCTTCACGCCCAGCCGGGAGGACGCCTGCGTCACGGTCGTGTTCGCCCGGGAGTCCCGCTGGCTCGCCGGCCGCTATGGCGCCCTCCGTACCTCCGAACTTCCCGACGGCGGCCTGCTGGCAGAGCTGTCAGTGGCTTCACGGCCGTGGCTGGCCGGGCTCGTCGCACTGAGCGGGGGTGAAGTCAGGGTGGTGGCGCCCGCGGGAATGGTCGCCTTCACGCAGGAATGGCTCCGTGAGGGCCTGGGACGTTACCGGGGGACCGGCGGGGTCCTGCTCACGGACGGTGTTCCCGGGGACGAAGGGTAGGCTGGGTTGATGCCGTGGTGGTCGTGGATCGTGATCTGGGTGGTGCTTCTGGCGCTCACCGCATTGCTGTTCGTCCTGCTCGGTATCAAGCTTTTCCGGCAGTTCACGAAGATGATGCACGAGTTGGGCACGGCGGCGGATATGCTGGCCCGGTTGGACTCCGGGGCCGATCCCGCTCCTGCCGGGCGTGAGCCGGTGGTGCTGGGCATCTACGAGGAGCCGGGGGACATGAAGACCCGCTACGACGCCGGCAAGGCGGAGCGGCGAGAAGAGCGCCGGAAGCGCCGGGTCGCCCGCCGGACAGCAGCTCACCGGCCCCAGAATCTGCGCGATCTTGGACTGTGAGCGCACTATGATTTTAAGGAAATAGAAAGGACCCGGACATGGGACGACTTTTCGATGGCCCTTGGCCCATCGTCATCATCATCATCGTGGCGCTGTTGCTCTTCGCAGCGCCCAAGCTTCCGCAAATGGCCCGGAGTCTCGGACAGTCCATGCGGATCATGAAGTCCGAAGTCAATCAGATGAAGGATGAGGGCAAGGCGAAGTCGGCGCCGGCTGCATCGGACGAGCCCGTCGAGGGCAAGGTCGTGAACCACCCGGAGGCCGGCAAGGACAACGGCGGGGAGCAGAACCCGCCGTCCAGCAACGCCTGAGGACCGTGGCACTGACCAAAGGCCCTCGGAAGAATCCCGAGGGCCGCATGGCCCTCATCGAGCACTTCAAGGAGCTGAAGAACAGGCTCATCAAGAGCCTGATCGCGCTGGCGCTGGGCACCGTGGGGGGCTGGTTCCTCTATCCGCCGGTCATCGACGCCCTGTCGTCTCCGCTGGAGCAGATCGCCCGCGAGATGCACCGCAACGCCTCGATGAACTTCGCCTCGATCGCCTCGCCGTTCGAGTTCAAGCTGCGGATCGCTCTGCAGATCGGCCTGATCATCTCGAGCCCCGTCTGGATCTACCAGGTCTGGGCGTTCATCACACCCGGCCTGACCCGCAAGGAGCGGAAGTACACGCTCGCGTTCATGGCGGCGGCCATTCCGCTGTTCCTGGCCGGCGTGTATGTGGCGTGGTCCGTCATCCCGAACATCGTCCGGGCGCTGCTGCAGTTCACGCCATCCGAGGGCGTTTCCAACCTGATCACGGCGGACGAGTACTTGACGTTCGCCACACACACCATGCTCTTCCTGGGTATCTCCTTCCTGGTGCCAGTGGTGCTGGTGGGCGTGAACATGCTGGGCATCCTGAGCGGCAAGACCATCATGAAGGCGTGGCGGGTCACGGTGTTCGCCGTATTCGTCCTGGCGGCCATCGCCGCCCCGGGGGCTGACGCGCTTTCGATGTTCATGCTTGCGGTGCCGTTGCTGGCACTGTTCTTCCTGGCCATCGGCATCTGCCTGATGAACGACAGGCGACGTGCACGGCGTGAGTCCCAGGCGAACGAGGAGACGGACAGCTCGGCGGACACCGCCACGCCGTTCGAGGATCTCGGCAAACTCTGAAGTCCACCACGCTCCGGCCGGCCACTGCCCTGCAGAGGCCGGCCGGAGTTTTCTGTGCCGGGAATCTCAGCCCGGCGGCGCACCGCCGTCCCTCGGTGCCGATACCCTGAAGGAATGTCCCCGATGAACGAGCCCCAATCGCCGGCGGAGAAATACCAGGCCGCCCTGGTCCGGAACCGGGACAGCAAGAGCCTGCTGCACGCCTTCCGATCCACTCTCGCGTTCGACCTTGATGGATTCCAGGAGGAGTCGTGCCGTGCTCTGGAAGCCGGGCGGGGCGTCCTGCTTGCCGCCCCCACGGGCGCCGGCAAGACCATCCTCGGCGAATTCGCCGTCTTCAGTGCCCTGCAGCGCGGGCTCAAGGCCTTCTACACCACGCCCATCAAGGCACTGAGCAATCAGAAGTTCGGTGAACTCGCGGAGAAGTACGGCCCGGAGAATGTCGGGCTGCTCACCGGCGACAGCAGCATCAACGCCCACGCCCCGGTGATCGTCATGACCACCGAGGTCCTGCGCAATATGCTCTACGCGGACTCGGACAGCCTTGACTCCCTGGGCTACGTGGTGATGGATGAGGTCCACTACCTGGCCGACCGCTTCCGGGGCGCCGTCTGGGAGGAGGTCATCATCCACCTCCCGCGGAGCGTGCAGTTGGTCTCCCTGAGCGCCACGGTCTCCAATGCCGAGGAGTTCGGCGCCTGGCTCTCCACCGTCAGGGGGGACACGGCGATCGTGGTCTCTGAGCACCGGCCGGTTCCTCTGTGGCAGCACGTCCTGGCCGGCCGCCAGGTGCTGGACCTCTTCGCCGAAGGCACCGAGCCGCTCGACGAGGCCGGCCCCGGCCCGGCCCCGGGTGCCGAGGTCAATCCTGAACTGGTGAAGCTGGCCCGCGGGTCCACCCGCCGTGCGCCGCACGCGGTGCGGGCCCGCGGCCGCCGTGAACGGTCGCAGGGCCGGCCGGAGCCACGCACGGCGCCGGCCGTGACCCGCGCGTCGCGCCCCGCCGTCGTCCGCACCCTGGAGTCCCAGGGACTGCTTCCGGCGATTTTCTTCATCTTCTCCCGTGCCGCGTGTGACGCGGCCGTGCAGCAGTGCGCAGCGGCCGACGTCTGGCTGACCACCGAGCGGGAGCGCCGCATCATCGCGTCCCGGGTGGATGAGGCGAGCCGTGACATCCCCGGCGAGGACCTGGACGTGCTGGGCTTCTGGGCCTGGCGCGATGGCCTGATCCGCGGCATCGCCTCCCACCACGCCGGCCTGCTCCCCGCCTTCAAGGAGACCGTGGAGAGGCTCTTCGCGGACGGGCTGGTCCGGGTGGTGTTCGCCACGGAGACCCTGGCTCTGGGTGTGAACATGCCTGCCCGGTCGGTGGTGCTGGAGAAGCTGGACAAGTTCAACGGCGAGAGCCGCGTCAACATCACCGCTGGGGAGTACACCCAGCTCACCGGCCGTGCAGGCCGCCGGGGGATCGACGTCGAAGGCCACGCCGTGGTCCTCTGGCACGAAGGCATCGACCCGGCCGCGGTGGCCGGCCTGGCATCCAGGCGCACCTACCCGCTGAACTCGAGCTTCCGGCCCGGGTACAACATGTCCATCAACCTCCTGGCCCAGTTCGGCAGGGAACGGTCGCGGGAGATCCTGGAGTCCTCTTTCGCGCAATTCCAGGCGGACCGCTCCGTGGTGGAACTCGCCCGCGAAGTGCGCAGCCGTGAGGAGTCCCTCGCCGGGTACGCCGAGGCCATGACCTGCCACCTGGGCGACTTCCAGGAGTACGCCCGGCTGCGCAAGGAGCTCTCCGATCTGGAGGGCAAGGCCGCCAAGGAGAACAAGCGGGCCGCACGGAACTGGATGGTGTCCTCGCTCAGCCGCCTGATGCCGGGCGACGTGATCCACCTGGACAGTGAGCGTGTGCAGGGCTACGCCGTGGTGCTCAACGCCGACCCCGCGGCTCACGAACCCCGGCCGGCCGTGCTGACCAACGACCACCAGCTGCGGCGCATCGGCCTGGCCGATCTGCAGGGGCCGATCGAGCCGTTGTTCCGGGTCAGGATCGGCAAGAGTTTCAATGCCAAGACCCCCAAGGACCGCCGGGCTCTGGCCTCCGCCATGCGGCACGAACTGCACAAGCGCGGGATCCTGGACGGGCATTCGGCCTCGTCCACGTCCGGCCGGCGGCGGCCTCCCGGGGGCCGGGGCGGGGACGTGGAGGCGCGGATCGCCCAGTTGCGCAAGGAACTCGCCGCGCATCCCTGCAATGGCTGCCATGACCGGGAGAATCACGCCCGCTGGGGCGAGCGCTGGTGGAGGCTCCGCGAGGAGACGGACACCCTGCTGGCCCGGATCCAGGGCCGGACGAACACCATCGCCCGGACCTTCGACCGGTTGTGCGGGCTGCTGGACGAGTTCGGCTACCTCGAAGAAGTGGACGGCCGCGTGCAGATCACGGCGCCAGGGCGCCGGCTGCGCAGGATCTACGGCGAACGGGACCTGCTGATCGCGCAGGCACTGCGCGAGGGCGCGTTCAACGATCTGGACGCCGCGGAGATGGCGGCCTTCGCCAGCGTGCTGGTCTTCCAGGCCAAGAGGGACGACGGCGGCCTGCCGCCCCGGATGCCCAGCATCTCCTTGGAGAGCGCCGTGGAGACCGTGGTGCTGGAGTGGGAGAAGCTGTCCGAGGCGGAGGCGCAGCACAAACTGCCCGTGACGGGTGAGCCGGAGCTGCGGCTCGTGTGGCCGATGTACAAGTGGGCCAAGGGCCGCAGGCTACAGGATGTCCTGTCCGGGACCGAGCTCGCGGCCGGCGATTTCGTCCGCTGGGTCCGGCAGGTCATCGACCTGCTGGACCAGGTTGCGGCGGTGCCCGAACTGGACACCCGGGTGAGCAGGATCTGCCGTGAGGCGATCACCAAGATCAAGCGGGGAGTGGTCTCCTACTCCTCGTTGACGGACTGACCGAGACGGAACGGCGCGCGGGCAGAGGGTCCGGCGCGGGCAAGGAATCGAGGACGGGAATGACGCAGGGCCAGAACGGCACGAACCGGCTGAGGCTGTACGTGAACGGCAGCATCTACTCCGCGGCGGACCCGTTCGCCACGGCGATGCTGGTGGACGGCGGCACCGTGGCGTGGATCGGCTCCGAAGAGGCGGCCAAGTCGCTGCACGACGAGCGGATGGAGCTGGTGGATCTGCGCGGCGCGCTCGTCACGCCGGGGTTCGTGGACTCCCACGTCCACCTCACGGAGACGGGCCAGGGCCTGACCTCCCTGGACCTCGGCGGGGTGCGCCACCGGAATGAACTGCTGGACCTCGTGGCAGGACTCGGCGCCACCCTTCCGGCCGGGGAGACCCTGTTCGGCCACTCCTGGGACGAGACCTCGTGGTCCGACCCCACACTGCCCACCCTCGCCGAGCTGGACAACGCCGGCGGTGGGCGCGTCCTGTACCTCGCGCGGGTCGATGTGCATTCCGCACTGGTGAGCTCGGCGTCGCTGGAGCGTGCCGGATCCCTGGAGGGTCTCCGCGGCGCCGGCGAGGGCGCCGTCGTACGACTGGAGGCCCACGCCGCGCTCCGCCGCCGGCTCCGTGACTTCACCCCGGCGCAGCGCCGGACGTTCCAGCAGGCCGCCCTGGACGAGGCCGCCCGGCACGGCCACGTGGCGCTGGCCGAGATGTCCGGCCCGTCCATCGCGGGTGTGCAGGACCTCCGTGCGGCTGTCGCATGGAACGACGACGCCGCGGCCTCTCCGCTGATCCTTCCCTACTGGGGCGAAGCGGTCGGCAGCGCCGAGGAGGCGCGCGTGCTCCTCGACGCCCTGGGCATCCCGGTGCTCGGGCTGGCCGGTGACCTCAACATCGACGGCTCGCTCGGCTCCCGGACAGCCCTCCTCCGGGAGGACTACACGGATCAGGCCGGGCACCGCGGCTCGCAGTACCTGGACGCCGAAGCCGCGGCCGCCCACCTGGCGGCGTGCACCGAACTCGGACTCCAGGGCGGCTTTCATGCGATCGGGGACGGAGCACTCGACGTCGTGGTCGAGGCGCTCAGCAGGACCTCGGAGAGGCTCGGAGAGTCCGCCGTCCGACGCGCCGGCCACCGGGTGGAGCACGCGGAGATGCTGTCCGCGGAGCATATCCAAGAGTTCATCCGGCACTCCGTCACGGTCAGCGCGCAGCCGGCTTTCGACGCAGCCTGGGGTGGCCCCGACGGCATGTACGCGCGGCGTGTGGGGGAGCGCTGGGCGGCCATGAACCCGTTCGCCACGCTCTTCCGGGAGGGCGTCCCGCTCGCCTTCGGCAGCGACGCCCCCGTCACCCCGCTGCGCCCCTGGGCGAGCATCAGGGCCTGCCTGGACCACCGGACAGAGGGCCAGGGCATCTCCGCGCGGGCCGCCTTCATCGGCCACACGCGCGCCGGCTGGCGTGCCGCACGGGACGTCAACCCGCTCAACGGGCAGCTGGTTCCTGGGGCCCCTGCCAACTATGCCGTGTGGGAGGTCGAGGAACTCATGGTGCAGGTGGCCGATGACCGGGTGGCATCCTGGAGCACCGACCCCCGCGCCCGGACGCCACTTCTCCCGGCCCTGGACGGTGCGGAACCGAGGTGCCTGCAGACGGTCGCCGCCGGGCGCGAGCTGTACCGCGCCGAGGGACTCTGAAGGAAATCCACCACATCTCCTCTTCGGCTCAACCGGTGGATGACCTGGGGCGATAGGAGTCAGCCCAGTTCAGTGCCGGGGTTGACACGCTCCGGCAGCACCGTAGAGTAATACTCCAACGGATGGCTCCAGATCTTATCGGTCATCCAGCCTCGGGCGGGTCACGGGGCGCGTTCCTCCTCACGGAGGATGCCCTGCGGCTCCGAAGACGGCGCGCCTGGACGGGCCTGGTGGAAGCGGAAAACAGTGACAGCGGACGAGTATGCCGTCTGTGACTGGACCCGTACCGCCAGGCCCGTTCTTGTGCGTGGCCGGGACGCGGGAGATGCCCCCGCGGCTGTCCTATAATGAATCTTTGCGCCCCTCGTGAAAAGACACCTCCACAGGAACGGGCGTGTGCCCAGCCTTCCCGAGAAGAATGGAATGTGCCTTTGCGCGTCCTGACCATCATCCCCACGTTCAACGAGCTCGAGTCCCTCCCGAAGACGCTCGGCCGGGTCCGTGCCGCCGTGCCGGCCACGGATGTCCTGGTGGTCGACGACAACAGCCCGGACGGGACCGGCCAGCTGGCCGATCGCATGGCTGCTGAGGATTCGCAGGTCAAGGTGCTGCACCGCAAGGGCAAGGAGGGCCTGGGCGCCGCGTACATCGCCGGCTTCAAGTGGGGACTGGACGAGGGCTACGACGTCCTCGTGGAGCTTGACGCGGACGGCTCGCACCAGCCGGAGCAGCTGCCCCGCCTCCTGCAGGCCATCGAGGACGGCGCGGATCTGGCCATCGGCTCCCGCTGGGTTCCGGGCGGGACGGTCGTCAACTGGCCTGCGCACCGCCAGTTCATCTCCAAGGGCGGCTCGTTCTACGCGCGGACCATGCTCGGCCTCCCGGTGAAGGACCTGACCGGTGGCTTCAACGCCTTCCGTGCGTCCACCCTGCACACGATCGACCTGAACCAGGTGGAGTCGAAGGGCTACGGCTTCCAGGTGGACCTCAAGTGGCGCACCGCCAAGGCCGGGCTGGTCGTCAAGGAGGTGCCGATCACTTTCGTGGAGCGCGAGTTCGGTACCTCGAAGATGAGCGGCAACATCGTCGTCGAGGCGATGGTCAACGTGACCAAGTGGGGCCTCGGCGCCCGCTTGGCGAAGCTGACCGGCAAGGGCGGCCGCTGAACGGCGGGGACTCCCTGAATAACGGCTGAGGGCCGGAACCCGATTCGGGTTCCGGCCCTCAGCCGTTGATGCGTCGTCAAGCCACGCGAAAGCCGCTCAGCTGGCGCGGGAACCGCGGCGCTCGCGCAGGATCTTCAGGCGGTCTTCCAGGATCTGCTCCAGCTCCGGGATGGAGCGCCGTTCCAGCAGCATGTCCCAGTGGGTGCGTGCGGCCTTCTCATTGGCGTCCACGGGCTTCTCGCCGTCCACCAGGATGGCTTCCTTGCCGGTCTTCGAGGTCCAGACCGGGGGGATCTCCGCCTCGGCGGCGAAGGTCACGAAGACCTGCTCGCCGTCCGCGCAACGGTACTCCACCCGCTGGCGGGGGGCCGGCTCCACACCGGATTCGCTCTCCATGCTCTGTGCGCCCAGGCGCATGCCACGAAGGCTGCGATCGCTCATTCTCTCTCCCTCACTCGCCCCGACTGTGGCGCCAGGCCACGTCCTGACCTGTGCAACGCCCTGCGGGCCCGGCTTGTTCCCAGGCCAGGGCATAACCACACCATTTTAGGCCATGACGGCCCGCGGGCAAGAACGGGGTGGGAGGGCAAGCCCTCCCACCCCGTCAACGGTCAGTGACGCGGGGCGCCGGACGCGCCGTCGTCGCTGCTCTCCGGCGCCAGCGTGCCCAGCACGCCGCCGATGCCCTTGAGCGCCTCGCCCACCTCGCTCGGGATGATCCAGAGCTTGTTGGACGAGCCCTCGGCCAGCTTGGGGAGGGTCTGCAGGTACTGATACGCCAGCAGCTTCTGATCCGGCTTCCCGGCGTGGATGGCGTCGAAGACCTTCTGAATGGCCTGGGCCTCACCGTCGGCCCGGAGGATGGCGGCCTTGGCGTCGCCCTCCGCCTGGAGGATCGCGGCCTGCCGCTCACCCTCGGCCGTCAGGATCTGGGATTGCTTGGTGCCCTCCGCGGTGAGGATCGCGGCGCGGCGGTCACGCTCTGCGCGCATCTGCTTCTCCATGGAGTCCTGGATGGACAGGGGCGGGTCGATCGCCTTCAGTTCCACACGGGACACGCGGATTCCCCAGCGGCCGGTGGCCTCGTCGAGCACGCCGCGCAGCTGCCCATTGATCTGGTCACGGCTGGTCAGGGCCTGCTCCAGGTTCAGGCCACCCACCACGTTACGGAGCGTGGTGGTGGTCAGCTGCTCCACGGCCTGGATGTAGTTGGCGATCTCATACGTCGCGGCGCGAGCGTCGGTGACCTGGAAGTAGACCACGGTGTCGATGGAGACCACCAGGTTGTCCTCGGTGATCACGGGCTGCGGCGGGAAGGAGACCACCTGTTCACGCAGGTCCAGGAGCGGCAGGAGCCGGTCCACGAACGGGATCAGGATGGTCAGGCCGGGGTTGAGCGTGCGCTGGTACTTGCCCAGTCGCTCGACGACGCCGGCCCGTGCCTGCGGCACGATCCGCACCGAGCGGACCAGCACGATCAGGACGAAGATGACCAGGATGATCAGGAGGAAGGACAGGACGACGGGTAACGGATTCAACATCAGGAACCTTTCCTGGTGGATGGGAACCGGCCAAACGGATGGCCGGGGGACTTCAGGATGCGGCGTCCGGGGAGGTGGTACCGGGTGCGGACAGGCCGACGACGGCGTGCGCGCCGTCGATCTTCTGCACCTGCGCCGACTGGCCGGGGGAGAGAGGGGCGCCGTCGGTGCGTGCGCTCCACACGTCGCCGCCGATCTTCACGAGGCCGCCGCGGGCGGTGACCTCTTCGAGGACCACCACGGAGGCGCCGATGAGGCGGTCGACATTGCTCAGGGAGTCCGGCGGCCCCTTGCGCAGGTGCCGTAGGGCCAGCGGACGCACGAACAGGATCATCAGGAGGGCGGCCACGCAGAAGACCACCACTTGGAGCCAGAACGGCGCGCCGGTCAGAGCCACGAGCAGGGCGATCAGGGACGCTCCGGACAGCATGAGGAAGATGAAGTCCAGGCTGAGAAGCTCGATCACCGCGAACACCAGGAGTGTCACGAGCCAGAGCGCCCACAGGTTGTCGATGAGCCAGTTCATCCATCCCCCTTCGCTGCGGGGCGTTGCGGCCGCCAACTGCGGCAACGAGTCCCCACGATCGTTTCCTTCATCCTAGCCACAGGGCGGCGGGACGAGGTGAGCGCGTGTCGCGGTTCAGGAGTCCGTGGCCGGGCCGGGGCGCGGTGCGAACACGGAAAGGGTGAAGGACGCAGTCACCGGGGTCGCGTCCGGCAGGCCGGCGACCCGCTCCCGGAGCTGCTCCAGGCTCTGATGGTGTCCGGCCGGACCCATCAAGGTGACGGCGGCGACGTCGTCGCGGCTCAGCCGCAGCCCGGCGTCCACGGAATGCCGTTCAGCGAGGGTGAAGTGGCTGCCCATTCCGGCGTCCAGGCGGTCCAGTTTGCCTTCCTCGATGTCCAGGAGCCCGGCCGGTCCCGCGATCTCTCGGAGGTGGCCCGGCTGAGGTGTGACCACCAGGACCGAGCCGTCGGCGCGCAGGACACGGTGGAACTCCGCGGGGTTCCGGGGGGCGAAGACCACCGTCAGCGCATCGACGCTCGCATCCTGCAGAGGAAATGGCTTCCAGACGTCCCAGACGAAGACGGCGGCGTCCGGGTTGAGGCGGGCGGCACGGCGCAAGGCGAACTTGGAGATGTCGAAAGCGACGGCGCCGGGGCCGTCACCGGGTGCCGGAGTGCCGGCCGCGAGCGCTGCACACAGCGCATGAAGGTAGTAGCCGGTTCCCGCCCCGGCGTCGAGGAGGACGCTCTCAGCGAGCGGACGGGGCAGCCGGCGCCGCAGGACTTCCGCCATGGCGGTCACCAGCGACTGGTAGTGGCCGCGTTCCAGGAAGGAACTGCGTGAGGTGGCCATCTGGGCCGAGTCTGCCGTGAAGGAGGTGCCTTTGCCGGTCAGGAAATTGTAGTAGCCCTGACGCGCCGCATCGAAACCGTGCCTCCGCGGGCACTCCAGATGCGCATCCTCGGTGGCGAGGAAGGGCTCACCGCAGTGGGGGCAGCGTAGCAGCGCCCGTACGCGCTCCTTCACGCGTCGAAACCCAGGCCGGTGCGTGCGCCCTCGATGCCGGGTGCGGCCCAGTAGGTGCCGTACTCGCTGTTGAAGCAGAGCGAGCGTGTCACGGCCTTGTCCACGTACAGGGTGCCGTCCAAGTGGTCGGTCTCGTGCTGGACGATCCGCGCCTGCCAGCCGTGGAACTCCTCTCGGCGCGAGGACCCTCCGGGCTCGGTCCATTCGAGCTCCACCCGGTCCGGCCTCCGGACCACGGCCTGCAGCCCGCTCACCGAGAGGCAGCCTTCAAAGAAGGACGCGGTCCCGTCGCCGAGAGGGCGGTACCGGGGATTGAGGATCGCGAAGTAGGGCAACGGCAGGCGGTCACGCTCCGCCGCAAGATCCTCCGGCACCGGCCACTGGTCCTCCAGCACTGCGATCCGCAAGGGAATGCCCAGCTGAGGGGCTGCGAGCCCGACGCCGGGAGCGTCATGCATCACCAGGCGCATGAGTTCCAGGAACGCCTCGAGCTCCTCGCCGTCCAGCTGCCCGGTGAAGTCCCGTGCCTGTTGGCGCAGCACGGGATGGCCGGCCTGGACGATCTGCGCCGGACCGGGTGCGTCGAGCAGGGTCAGCACGGCCTGGCGGATCTCGGCATCGCTCACGACCGGGGTGGGGCTGGGCACGGGGTGGCCTTTCGGTGGTGCGGGACGGGAACGGCCGGCGCGCGGGCGCGGCTAGGATTGCAGTCTATGACAGTGAGAACACCCCGCGAACTGGTGCTGGAGTACGTGGCCGCGGTCGGCCGCCAGGCCCCCGTGGACGAGCTGGCCGCCTTCCTGACGGACGATTTCCACCTGCTGGAATGGCCCAACGCCCTCACCCCGGAGCGCTCGATGCGGAACCGCACCCAGGTGCTGAAGGGGCTTGAGCAGTCCCACCTGGTGGTGGGAGAGCAGGAGCACACGGTCCGGCGGGTCGTGGCCGACGGTGACACCGTGGTGGTCGAACTCGACTGGGAGGCCACCTCACGCATGGATCTGCCGCACTGGTCCGTCGGGGACCGGATGAAGGCCCGCATCCTGTCCGTCTTCACCGTGCGCGACGGGCTGATCGCCGCTCTGGACAGCTTCGACAGCTACGAGACTCAGGGCTGAGAAGCCCCTGGGGCCGAGAGCGTCTGGATGAGCCGGAGGAACGACTCACCGTCCGGGCTGAGACTCGTCCGTGCCGGCCATACCGCCCGCAAGGACCGGGCGAGGCGCAGGCCGGGTGTCCGGACCTCCACCAGCCGTCCGGTGCTGAGTTCGGCCGCCACGGCCAGGCGGCTGACGACGCCGGGGCCCAGGCCGGCCACGACGCTCGCCACGAGGGCGGCGTTGCTCCCCACTTCCAGGTACGACGGCAGGGAGCCGCCGGGCGCGAGTCTGGCGAGAGCCTGGTCCGTGACCTGCCGTGTCCCGGAACCCTCCTCCCGCACCACGAGGGTGGCGGACAGCAACTCGGCGGCGTCAACCTGCTGTGCCGCGGCCCACGAATGCGAGGGTGGCACCACCAGGAGCAGGTCGTCGCGCATGACGTCCAGGTAGCGGTGCCCGGTCCGCACCGTCGGTCCCTCCACGAAGCCCAGCTCTGCGGTTCCCTCCTGCAGGCGGCCGAACACGGACGCCGAGTTGCCGACGTCGAGCGTGATGGTCAGGCTGGGAAGCTGCTGGCGCGCGGTGGCCAGCCAGGCGGGCATGAGGTGCTCCGCCACTGTGAGACTGGCGCAGACGCGGAGCGTGCCCCGTTCCTCCGCGAGCGCCTCCACGGCGTGCCCTAGCTGCGCCGCGGCGGCCAGGACCTCGGAGGCCAGTCCGGCGAGCACCAGGCCCCGGTCCGTGAGGCGGCTGCCGCGGGGAGAGCGCACCACCAGGGGGAATCGGGCGCTGCGCTCCATCGACTCCAGAAGGCGTGACGCGTTCGGCTGGGCCAGGCTGAGCGTCCGGGCGGCCTCCCCGATGCTCCCGGAGCGCGCCAGGGCGTCGAGGAGCCGGAAGTGCCGGAGATCCCAGTCGTGAATGCTCATATCACCATGATATGAGTCCATGCTGAATCAGCGTCTACTGGGAGACCGCCGGACTTGAAAGCATGGCTTCATGCCCACTTCGCGTCAACTCCCCGGCCTGATCATCGCATTGAGCGTCGCGCTTCTGACCTGCCTCCTCGCGGTGGCCGTTCCCCAGCTGAGTGCCCTTCTGGTGGCCATGGTGGCAGGCGTGGCGGTCCGCAATCTCGGGCTGCTGAAGGGCCAGCATGATGCGGGGATGGCCTATGCGGCGCGGGTCCCGCTGCGGGCCGGCATCGTCCTTCTGGGCCTCCAGCTCTCCATCCCGATGCTCCTGTCGCTTGGCTGGGGCGTGCCTGTGCTGGCGATGGTGGTGGTGACGGTGGGAATCATCGGCACCGTTGGTCTGGGACGGCTGCTGGGTGTGGAGCGGCGCCAGGCGCTGCTGATCGCCTGTGGCTTCTCGATCTGCGGTGCCGCCGCGGTGGCCGGGGTGGAGTCCACGGTCGAGGCTGACGAGAAGGAGACCGTGACGGCGGTGGCTCTGGTGGTGCTGTTCGGCACGCTCATGATCCCTGTGCTTCCCATGCTCGCCGGTTTCCTGGTTATCTCCGAACACACGGCGGCGCTCTGGGCCGGGGCGTCGGTGCACGAGATCGGCCAGGTGGTGGCCATCGGAGGGATCCTCGGCGGGTCCTCCCTGGGACTGGCGGTCACCATGAAGCTGGCCCGCGTCCTCATGCTCGCCCCCGTCACGGCCATCCTCTCCCTGACCGGCGCCCGCCGGGGTGGCGAGCTGACGGCTGCGTCCGCGGAGGCCGGAACAGCCAAGCGCCCGCCCGTGGTGCCGCTCTTCCTGCTCGGGTTCCTGGCCGCCGTCGTGCTGCGCAGTGTGGTGCCGATGCCGCAGGACCTCCTTCAGCTCGCCTCTCTGCTGCAGCAGTTCCTGCTGGCCGCCGCCATGTTCGCGCTCGGCGCCGGCGTGCACGTCAAGAGCCTGCTGTCCCGTGGCGGCCGCCTGCTGGCGCTGGCTGTGGGGTCCACCGTGCTGGTGGGCGCTGTGGGCCTGGCCGGCGCTACGCTCATCGGCTGACGTCAGCCACCGAGGACCTGGCGCAGATGCCGTGCGATCGCAGCGTCCGCCTCCGCCTCGGACGGCAGGGCCTCAGCCCAGAGCCCCCGCTGCAACAGTCCTTCCAGGAAGGACACCAGATCCTCCGCCGCGACGGCGGGATCCGGGGCGCCGAGATCCTCGAACAGCCGTGCTGCCGCCGGGACGGAGAAGAGGCTGTGTGCGAGAGCCCGCCGGACGTCCTGGTCGAGGCCCGGCTCGCCCAGCAACGCGGCGCGCGCCAAGGCCTGGTTCCTCCGCGGGCCGAGTAGCTCCAGCAGCTGGCCCGACACCAGCCGGGCTGCCGCGTCGTGGGCCGGCAATCCGGCTGGCCGGGGTGCGGAGAGTGCCCTGGACAGGTGCTGCCGGGAGTCCTCCGCCAGCCATGCGGCGGTGGCCATCAGGAGAGCGTGGCGAGTCCTGAAGTAGTACGAGGTGGAGCCGAGGGCCAGGCCGAGCCTTCGGTCGATCCCGTGGTGGGTCAGGCTCCGAAGGCCTCCATCGGCCAGAATCTCGATCGCGGCCCGGCAGATCAGTGTTCTGCGGTCGTCCATGACCCTCCTCCCTCTATAGATGTAGAGTACCGGCATGCGGACACTGTGGACCAGGCCGGTGAAGGCGGCGCCTCGGGTGACTCTGGGGCGGTTACTGGGCGCGGCCGAGGACGACGGGATCACTCTGGACGGGCAGCAGCTGTCCATCGCCCGGGCGCTCTGCGGCTCGAACACGGAGTCCGTGTACCTGTGGGGAGGCGTCGGCCGGGGCAAGACCTGGCTCATGGATGCCTACTTCGGTTTGCTGCCCTCGGCGAGCACGCGCCGTCGTCATTTCCATGCGTTCCTGGACGATGTCCACCACGCGCTGAATGCGCGTGCGGGCCGCTCTGCGGAGGCTCTTGACTCCCTGTCCGAGGGGCTGGATGTGCTGCTGCTGGACGAGTTCCACCTCCACGACGTGGCTGACGCCCATCTGATGAACCGCTGGTTGCCTCGGGCCCTGGAATGCGGTCTCAGGGTGCTGGCCACCTCGAACTACCCACCTGAGGCTCTGCTGCCTGATCCGCTGTTCCAGCACGTGGCCGAACCGGTCATCGCCACACTCGCCTCACGGTTCACCGTCCTGGAACTCACCGGCGGTCCCGACTACCGCGCGGAGACGACACAGAGGCGGAGCGATGGATGGGGTCCAGGAGCCACCACGCCGCAGGTGTTGCGGAGTATCGCGTTGCCGTTGGGCGGTGGACGGTCCCTCTCCGCGGGCGAAGGCGTTGAGGGCGAGTTGATCACGACGTTCCGCGAACTGTGCGAGGCGCCTCTCTCCGTGGCGGACTACCGCGCCGTGGCGGCCCACTATGGGAGTTGGGCCATTGGGGACGTCCCGGGCCTCGAGTCCGTGGGGCGCGAGCCATTGCAGCGCTTCGCCCTGTTGGTGGACGTCCTCTGCGATGAGCGCGTCGACGTCTGTTTCATCTCGCAGGCTGCGCGCCCGCAGGCGGGCACGCTGGTGGCCCGGCTGAGGGACAGCGATCGTATGACGAGCAGGCTCGCCATGCTGGCGGGCAGGCCCTTCGCTTCATCTTCAGTGAATACATAGAATTCACAAGCGTTCACCGTTAGGCTCGCGCTCATGAACAACCCCTTCCGGCCCACCGCCGGCGCCACCCCTCCCGAACTCATCGGACGGGAGGGCCTGCTGGATGAGTTCGTGTACGGGCTGCGGCTCGGCTCGGGTGCACCGGGCCTGCTGACCATCTTCACGGGTGTCCGTGGTGTGGGGAAGACGGTCATGCTCGGGGCTGCCGAGGATGCCGCGCTCGCATCCGGCTGGGCCGTGATCTCGGAGACGGCCACGCCCGGATTCGTGGCGCGGATCGGGGAGCACATGCGCCGTCTGGCGCAGGAACTGGGGGAGGGGCGTGCGAGCCGGCGAGTGACCGCTCTGTCGGTGGCCGGTTTCGGCATCACCACCCAGCTCGCTCCCGAGGAGCAGGTCCAGTGGCGTGACCAGGCGATCGCGCTCCTGGCCCTTCTGTCGCGGCAGGGCACGGGGCTGATCCTGACGGTGGATGAGATCCATGCCGCCAACCGGGGAGAGCTGGCGCTCCTGGCCGCCGACGTCCAGCACCTCATCCGCGAGGGCCTGCCGATCGGCCTGATGTTCGCAGGCCTTCCATCCGCCGTCTCCGACCTCCTCAACGAAGGCGTGGCGACCTTCTTGCGCCGCGCCGACCGAATCGACCTGCACGCGGCGGCGGTCGACGACGTCGCGCGCTCTTTGCGCGAGACGCTCGCCGAGGGCGGCTGGCGGCTCACCCCGGAGCGGGCACGGCGCGCCGCCGACGCCACAGGCGGCTACCCGTTCCTGATCCAGCTGGTGGGCTACTTCCTGTGGAAGGAGGCCGAGGTGGGTGAGCTGGACGACGACGCCGTAGGACGCGCCGTGCTCGCCGCGCGCCGTCGTCATGACCGGACGGTGATCGAGGCGGCGCTCGCGTCCGTCTCGGCACGCGACCGGGAGTTCCTGGAGGCGATGGCCGAGGATGACGGGGGAGTCTCCGCCAGCGGGGACATCGGTGACCGGCTCGGCATGCGGGCCAGTGCGGTGGGGAACTACCGGACCCGGTTGATCGACGCCGGACTGGTGGAGCCGGCCGGGCACGGGAAGCTCCGCTACGCGATCCCGGGCATGGGGGACTACTTCCGGACCCGGTGACCCGGCCGGTTCAGCGCAGGACCCGGGCCGCCTCGTGCCGCAAGGCCGCTGCGACGGTGCTCAGGGCCGTGGACGCGACGGACCACTGCTGCCAGTGCAGTTCCACGTCCACGGGATGGCGCCGGTCCAGGACCACCAGGCGGCCGGCGGCAAGCCCGTCCTCCGCCTGGATGTCCGGGAGCATGGACCAGCCAAGGCCCAGCTCGGTGGCCTTGACGAACTCCGCGCTGGACGGGATGTGGGTGCACGGTGGTTCCGGTCTGCCGTCAGGAAACCAGGCGTCCAGGAACCGGTGCTGCATGGTGTCCTTGCGGTTGAAGTTGAGCATCGGGGCCCAGGCGAGGGAGTCGGCTGTGAGCCCGTCCGGGAATCAGCGGTCACGGAACGCCGGGCTCGCCATGGCGTGATAGCGCATGACGCCGAGCGGAGTGACCCGGCACCCGGGCACTGGGCTGGTGTCGGAGGTGATGGCGGCCATGGCCACGCCTTCGCGGAGCCAGGAGGTGGTGTGGTCCTGGTCGTCCACCAGGAGATCGAAGCTGACCTCATGCACCTGTGCGAGCGCGGGCAGGACCCAGGTGGCGAGCGAGTCCGCATTGACCACCAGGGGAACCCGGGCGCCGCTCGATGCTTCCAGACCGAGCTCCACTGAGGTCTCCTGCTCCAGCAGCGCGATCTGGCGGGCCAGGCGCAGGACGGTGCGCCCCGGCGCGGTGGGCGCGGCGGGTTTGGTGCGCAGGAGCAGGACCATGCCGAGCTGCTGCTCGAGAGCCTTGATCCGCTGGCTGACGGCGGAGGGGGTCACGTGGAGCGCCGCTGCGGCCGCATCGAAGGTGCCATGTTCGACGACGGCGCTCAGCGCGCGCAGTTGCTCCGGGTGGGCGATCACCTTAGCAAGTCTAATGGTGCTTCAGAATGTATAGCTTCCCTTAGATGGAGCGCCTGGATAGCGTTTCATCCGTGATTCTCAGTGTTCTTCCCATCTTCCTCGCCGGCCTGGGTGCCGGACTGTCCCTCATCATCGCCATCGGCGCCCAGAACGCGTTCGTCCTGCGGCAGGGGCTGGCGCGAGAACACGTGGCACCGGTGGTGCTGCTGTGCATGGCGAGCGATGCAGTGCTGATCTTGGCGGGGATCAGCGGCATCGGGGTGGCGATCAATGCGGCGCCCTGGATTCTTCAGGTGGCCAAATGGGCCGGTGCGGCATTCCTTCTGGTGTACGCGTTCATGGCGGCGCGGCGGGTCATGAGCAAGGACGCGCTGGTGTCTGCTGAGGGTTCCTCCGGTGCGGGGCTCTGGGCGACACTGGCCACGGTTGCGGCCCTCACCTGGCTCAACCCTCACGTGTACCTGGACACGGTCCTGCTGCTCGGTTCACTTGGGGCCGCGCATGGCGACGGGCGGTGGGCGTTCGGCGCAGGGGCTGCGCTCGGGAGCGTCCTGTGGTTCAGCCTGCTGGGATTCGGGGCACGTTTTTTGGCGCCGGTCTTCGCCAGGCCGTGGGCGTGGCGCCTGCTGGACGGTGCGATCGCCGTGACGATGGTCCTCATCGCCGCCCAGCTGGTGCTGAGCACCTGAACGGCGGGGCGATGTCAGGTGTGCACGAACTCCACGTGATGGATGCCGGCACGCGGTGGAGTCTACCCACGGTGTCCCTGGCGGTCCTCACCGGCGATCCACACCGCTGAGGACCACCAGGTCCTCATCAGGCTCCCTGCGTCAGATCCGCCACGGCGAAGCTCCACAGCTCAGCACCGGTGCCGACGGGGCGTTGGCGCGGTGCGTCGTCGCCCTCGGGCTTCCGGTGGCCGTGCCCGAAGGAGGCGGAGGCCTTCCAGGCTTCGAAGCTCTCTTCGTCGGCCCAGCGGGTGATGACCAGCCAGACGTTCCGGCCGTCGGTCGGCTGCAGGAGCTCGAAACCTTCGAAGCCGGGCTGGCCATCCACCGCGCCTGCGCGGGCGGCGAAGCGCTTGGCGAGTTCGTCGCCGGAGTCGGCGGGAACGGTGATGGCGTTGATCTTGATGACACTCATGACCCCTATTCTCACCCCTCAGATCATTGCTCCAGGTCAGCAGTGTGTTTCCTGACCGTTAACCGGATGGTTGCGCGGAGGCCGCCATGAGTTGGGTCCGGAGGAACCACATCTGGGTACCGTCACCGCTTGGCATCATCACACCGCACCGGGGACGCCACCCCACCACCGAGAGGCACTTCCTATGAGCAATGACCGTCCGGAATCGAATGGACTCTCCCGCCGCAATCTGTTCCGCGCCACCGGCGGGTCCGCGGCCGCCGTCGCGATTGTCGGCCTGGGTGAAGGCGCGGCGCAGGCCACAGCCACGCAAACCGCCAACGTCGCCGGGCTGAAGGCCGTGGGCCCGCACGCCTTCACCGCCCGAACGGTCGGAGCGGAGATCCGCGGCGCGGTCTCCGGCCCCATCCGCATCCTCCCGCTGAACCGCGCCAAGTTCCTGGCGGGTGCCCGCTTCGACCTTCGGGTCGAAGCGTCCCGAGTGGACCCGGCCACCGCCCGCATTGAGATCTCCGTCTCCGGTCCCAAGGGCCCCGCCGCCATTCTCGCCGGCGAGCCGGTCCGGACGAGCAACGCCGCGGACAGTCTTGAGGTCACCTACCGGCAGCTGTCCTACCCGTACGACGGCGACTTCACCGTCCGCGTGCGCGTCACCTCTGGCGGGAACACCACGGAGTTCTCCGTCCAGCATGAGGTGGTGCTCGCGAAGACCCAGGGACGCAAGGCGCGCAACGTCATCTTCTTCCTGGGCGATGGCATGGGCCAGGGCGCCATCACCGGCGCCCGCATCCTGTCCAAGGGCATCACGGAAGGCAAGTACAACGGCCTGCTGGAGATGGACCAGATGGAGGCGCGCGGCATCATCAGCACCTCCGGCTCGGACTCGATCGCCACGGACTCCGCCAACTCCATGCACGCTTACATGACCGGTCACAAGTCAGCCGTGAACGCACTGGGTGTCTACGAGTCCAACGCCACGGACGTCAACAAGCACCCCCGCGTGGAGACCATGGCGGAGCTGCTCAAGCGCAGCAAGGACATGGCGATCGGGGTCGTGACCACCGCGGAGATCCAGGACGCAACCCCGGCGGCCGTCATGGCCCACACCCGCCGCCGCAGCGAGTACATCGAGATCATGGACCAGATCCTGGACCCCGTCCGCACCCCGGACGTCCTCATGGGCGGCGGCATGGCCTACCTGATCCCGCAGAGCCAGAAGGGTTCCAAGCGCAAGGACGAGCGGAACCTGATCAACGAGTTCCGCACCAAGGGTTTCGCCGTGGCCACCAACGCCACCGAACTCCAGCAGGCCGTGAAGGGACGAGCACCGGAGAAGCTCCTGGGCCAGTTCCAGATGAGCCACCTGAACGTGTACCTGGACCGCGCCGTCCTGAAGGACCCGAAGGTCCTGGGTGACTGGAAGGACCAGCCCAAGCTCACGGACATGACGGCCGCGGCGCTGAAGGTCCTGTCGAAGAAGCCCAACGGCTTCTTCCTCATGGTGGAGGGCGCCTCGATCGACAAGCAGGAACACCCCATGGACGGCCCCCGGGCCCTCTATGACACCATCGAGTTCGACCAGGCTATCGGTCTGGCGAAGAAGTGGGCCGCCGAGAACGGCGAGGAGACCCTGATCGTGGTCTGCGCGGACCACAACCACTCCATGAGCATCGTCGGCACACACGACCGTCGCAAGGACCAGGACCGTCCCGCCAACGGCGTGTACGGCGAGGCCGGCTTCCCCACATACACGGACGGCAATGGAGACGGCTTTCCGGACGACCCCAACCCGGAAATCGGCCTCTTCTTCGGCTGGAACAACCACCCGGACCACACGGACCACTTCCTGCCGAACCCGGTCCCGGTGCAGCCGTCCCTCCTGGACGCCTCCGGCAAGGCCGTTCCCAACCCGGCCCATCAGCCGGGCGGTGAGTTGCAGCAGGGCAACCTGCCATACACGGAGACCAACTGCGTGCACTGCGTGGATGACGTCGCCCTCGTGGCATCCGGCCCCGGCTCGGCGGACTTCAATCGCTTCCACGACAACACCGAGGTGTTCTTCAGCGTGGTCAACGCCCTCGGCCTGAAGGTTCCCACCGCCCGCCAGGGCGGCAAGGCGCAGGACAGCCAGGCGGGCAACGCACAGAAGTGACACCCAGTGGGTGGCCGGGTGATCCCCAGCCACCCACTGCCGTGCCCGGCGCCCTCCCGGCGTCCTATGCGGACGTGGGGAGGGCGCCGTCGTGCGTGGGCTTCACCTGCAGCTGAAGGCGCAGCCGCGGCGTGGTGAGCAGTTCACCCGTGACGGTCACGCACAGCGCATCGATGTCCCAGCGCGAGCAGGCCGCCTCGAGCGTGCGGTGGCCGCCCGCCATGATCGCGGTGGCCAGGACGTCCGCGGTGACGATATCCGGTGCCAGCACCGACACCTGGCTGAACGGCGTGCGGCCGGAAGCACTCCAGATGTGACTCCCGCGCTCGGACACTCCCGAGGTCGCCAGGGCTCGTTGCCCGGGCAGCAGCTCGATACCCGCGAGGACCTTGGAGCGGTCCTCCGGATCCACGATGCCCACCTTCCACGGGGCTCCGTAGTTGTGGCCGCCCACCAGGACATCACCGCCGGCGTTCAGCAGCCAGTCGTGAAGACCTGTCTGCTTCAGGATGTTCCCTGCTCCTTCGATCGCCTCCGCTTTCACGATTCCGGCGAGATCCAGGATGCCGTCCGGGCTCCGCACGCTGAAGGCACCCGCCGTGGCCTCTTCCCATCCGAGTGCGCGGTGGAGGGTGGCCCGGAACTCGGGCCCTGCGGTGAGGGAGCTCAGATCTCCCCGGGCCACGCGGCTCAGCTCGGAGTCGGCGCGGTAAGAGCTGAAGCGTGCGTCGCGGGAGGTGAACTCCTCCCGGACGGCGCGTTCCAGGGACGCGGGAAGCTCCGGTCCCGGCCGCAGAACGCTGATCACGGTGCCCATCGAGGTGAACACGAGACGTGCCATGTGTCCTCACCCTGCTTGATCCAGGGCCGCCTGAAGCGAGGTCAGGTAGCCCTCAGAGGTGTAGGTAGCGCCGGAGACGGTGTCCACCGACGCGGATTGAGCGGTCAGGACCTCCTGGCGGAGGATCGGGGCCGCATAGTTGCTGATCTGTACCGACCGTCCCTCCCGGTCGGTCAGCTGCAGGGCCGTCACATCCGTGATCTTGCCCTGAGACAGGGTCACCTGCACCTGCACGTTGCCGTACTGGGTGCTCACGACACTTCCAGTGTAGGTGCCTGAAGCCTTGCCGGCAGAGGCGGTCGACGACGGCGCGGGGCTCGCGCCGCCGGTGGAACCTGAGCCGGCCGAGCCGGAGGTACCGGAGGAAGCGGTACCGCTGCCCGGCGTCGTCGTCCCCGTGGTCGTCGCGGCAGCCGCGACGTGGACGGCCTTCGGGGCACCGCTGAGGCTCCAGGCACCGATGAGGATCGCTGCGGAGGAGAACACACCGCCCAGAACTGCTCGCGTTCTCATGAGTCGAACCTCTCGAGGTGGATCTGATGGTCTTCCAGTCCAAGGGCCTTCGCCTCCTGCGCTACGAGCTCGGCCCAGGGGCCAGGGCCGCAGATGTACAGATCGGAGTGCAGAATTCGCGGGAAGACCGACTGGAGGGACACCCCGCGCCGGACGGCATCCGCGGAGAGCCAGGAAGACGTGGCGCGGGAACGCGGACCGACATCCGCGAAGGCGGTGCCGCCGTGCCATTCGCACAGCGTGTGCAGCTCCTCCCAGAGGTAGAGCTGGGATTCGTCGGAGGCGCGCACCAGCAACGCGGTCTCCCCACCCGAATGGCGGGAATCCTCCAGCAGCGCTCGCAGCGGGGTGACTCCGATACCGGCGCCGACGAGGGCGAGGTTCGGAGCGGAGCGGGCGTGGCGTGAGAACAGCCCGTACGGGCCTTCGAACCAGACGCGCGTTCCCCGCCTCAGCCCGGCGAGCCCGGCCGTCCCGCTCCCGGCGCCCCGGACGGTGATCCGCAGCAGATCGCCGTGGGGCATCGCGGAGAAGGACAAGGGGTGGGAATGCCACCAATTGCGGGCCGACCAGAATCGCCAGGTGGCGTACTGCCCGCCGGCGATGCCGAGCCGCCCGAGCTCGCGGCCGCGGAGGTGGATCGAGATGACGTCCGGGGCCAGCCGTTCGACCGAGACCACGCGGAAGTCGTGGCGCAGTGACAGGAGCAGCGGCTTCGCGAAGCGGTACCAGGCGGCGGCACCATAGGCGAGGAGGTAGAGGGCGATCCAGTAGATCCGCTCCACCGTGCCGGCTGCGAGGACTCCGCCGTAGCTGAGTTCGTGGGGGAGTGCGAGGAGCACTGCGGCGTAGCTGAGAAGGTGGATCAGATGCCAGGCCTCATACGGGAACTTCCTGCGCACCGCCACGAGGGAGGTCACGACGACGGCGAGCAGCAGTGCCAGCGCCAGGTACGCGAGGATCATGTCACGGTTGGAGAGGAAGGCGGCGGTCTCTCCGACGACGTCGAGGCCGTCCGTCGCGGCGTATCCGAGGGTGAGGAGCGCGGCATGCGCCAGGATGAGGTACAGGACCGGCTTTCCGAGGCGCCGGTGCCAGCCGATGGCCACGTCCTGCCCCACCGCCCGGTCCAGCCAGGGGATGCGGGCGGCCAGCAGGAGCATGATGAGGATGAGATTGGTTCCGGCCAGGCCGGCGATGATGCCCAGGGCGGTGACGGCGTCAGCCTTGCTGTGGATCTGGGAGACCCCGCCGCTGAGCAGATAGAGGGCTACGGCGCCAGCCGTCGACGCCCAGCAGAGAACGACGGCGAGATCCGCGGCGAACAGGCGCCGCCGGAGCGCAGAGCGGTAGTCCTCGGACGGCGCGGAGGCGGCCTCCGGGAGGCTCCACCCCCGTTCCGCGATGCCGGTGTTCATGATCGTTCTCCTGGGGCCGGGCGGCCGGCCGGCGAATGACCGCCGGCCGCTGTCTCATGCCTTCCATGGTGGTCCCGGGAACTATGCGGTGGCTGTGAAGCGGCTTTCCTCCGCCGGAGCGGTCAGGAGACTTCGAGGACCGTCCCCTTGGTGAGAGCGATCAGGCCGTCGAACGTGAGTGGCATGACCGTGTGGGGAGTGCCCGCAGCGGTCCAGACCTGTTCGTAGTCGCCGAGGGAGGAGTCCACAACAGTCGAAATCGGGCGCGGGTGGCCCACCGGCGCCACTCCGCCGATCGCCTGACCGGTGATGGAGCGAACTTCTTTCGCATTGGCCATGCGGACTTCGATCGCTCCGATCGCGGTGGCGAGGGTGGGGAGGTCCACGCGGTGCCGTCCGCTCGTCATGACCAGCACGGGGTCGCCGTCCGCGATGAAGAGGAGGCTGCTCGCAATCGCACCGACCTCGCAGCCGAGCAGTCGCGCCGCATCGACCGCGGTGTGGGCGGAGTCCGAGAGCTCGCGGACTCTGGTGTCCAGACCGGCGTCCAGGACATTTCGGAGGACGATCTGGCTGCGTTCAGGCAGTTCGGAGGTATCCACGGGGTTCCTTCCAGACGAGACGTCGGCTGCTGCGGGTCCCGTCAGGAGCCTTCGAGAACCGTCTTCGCCTTGCTGAGACCGGCGACCTCGGAGTCCATGGTCTTCTGCACCATGCCGGCCATCACCACAGCCTTCAGGCCGCCAAGTTCGGCAGAGAGGGAGAACGTGACCCGTGCGCCGCCGTCAGTGGATTCCACCCGGTATTCGCCGCGTGGCCGCACGGGCCCCGCGATGCCTTCGAAGCCGACGCGGTTCGGCGGGTCGTAGGCGGTGACGCGGACATCGGCCGGGATGGCCCTGCCGCCAGGACCCGAGACGGTCTGACGGTATTCGACACCGACGGCGAGGTCGCCCTGCCGCTCAATGGACTGGACCCCGGTGCGCCACTTCGGGTCGTTCTCGGCGTCGGCGAAGAACACGAAGACCTCCTCGACGGGCTTGGCGATCACGATGCTGTTGCTGGCGCTGACGGTTTTCGACATGAAACCAATCCAACAGGGCAGGACGGTGCGTGGCAAGAGTCCTGGGCAGTACCCTCCGCCGGGCGTTCTCAGACCGCCAGGATCGGCTCTCCTCGGTGGCGGGCCGCTTGCAGCACCATGGCGCGGAAGCGTTCAGTCATGGGCGGGAGGGCGTCGAGGGGGAACCATGCGACGTCGCTGGACTCGTCGTCAGCAGGGTGCGCGAAGCCGCTCACGTAAGGACATCGGAAGACGATCTCCAGGTATTGTGCCTGGTCTCCGTTGACGTGCACCACGGGAGGTGTCACGCCGAAGGTGACCAGGGAGCCCAGCTCGCACGTCACTCCGGTTTCTTCGAGGACTTCCCTGAGCGCCGCCGTCGTCGGCAGCTCGCCGGGGTCCATGATCCCGGTGACGGGCGTCCAGCGGCCGTTGTCCGAGCGCTTCACCAGCAGGACTTCGGCATCGCGGACGACGACGGCGGTGACACCGGCCAGCCAGAGCGGATCGTGTCCGATCTTCTCGCGGAGGCGGAGGATGAAGTCGGGGATCGGCATGACTTCACGGTATCGCGTGGCGGGGGCGGCGGTCCCTTGTGGCGCGAGCGGGGGACTGTCAGACTGGGCGGCTATGGAGCACATTGCCCGGGTTGAGCTGCGCGGAGCAGCACGTGAGGTGGTGGTCTTCCTCGAAGGCGTCAGCGACGTCGCCGCCGTCACCGTGCTCGCCGAACGCGCGGGAGTTGACCTCGCGCGTGTGGAACTGGTCAGTCTCGACGGGGTCACCAACATGCGGAAAGCCCTGACCGAGTGTGTCCTGGAACGTCCGGACGCCGGGACGTTCGGCCTGTGCGACGGCGGTGAAGTCCGATTTGTGATGAAGGCGCTGCACGCCGTGGGCCATCCGGTGGCCGACGTCGGTGAGTTGCCGGAATTCGGATTCTTCGTCTGCCGGGCCGACCTTGAGGACGAACTGATCCGCGCCCTCGGCCCTGACAGGGTGCTTGGCGTGATCGACCGGCTGGGCCTGCGCGTGAAGCTTGACACCCTGCAGCAGCAGCCGGCGTGGTCCAGCCGGCCGCTGGCGGAGCAACTGCACCGCTTCTGCGGAGTCGCGTCGGGCCGCAAGGAACTGCTGGCAAGGGAACTGGCTCGCGAACTCGCCGAGGACGAAGTGCCGGAACCCTTGAGGATGCTGGTGGCGCGGCTTCCGAGGTGACGCCGGTCCGGGGGAGTGGGGCCGTCAGGGGATCTGCTGCATGGCGGGATAGCGGCCCGAGCGGAGTGCACGGGCTTTGGCCTTGGTGGCTTCCTCTTCGCGGTTCTTCGGAGGCGTGGTGGCGACCAGTCCGTCCAGGAGGTGCTGGGTGATGTGTGCGATGTCATGGACCGCCTGATCGAACGCCGGCTGATTGGCCTTGGACGGCTTGGTGGTTCCGGCGATCTTACGGACGTATTGCAGGGCTGCGGCAAGCACCTCATCCGAGGTGGCGGCCGGTTCGAAGTTGTGGAGTGTGTGGATGTTGCGGCACATGATCCGACGATACGCCGACGCGGCCTCCACTGGGCTCACTCGAGACGGGCGAACGGTGCGGCATAGCGGAAGCGGCCGCGAGCGCCGTCATCGGCCGGGAGCAGGCGGACCTGGAAGAAGTCCTCCCACTCCGGCTCCGGGGCGGCGATGCCATGCCGGCTTGCAGGCTCCCAGCCGCGTTGGCCGTAGAAACCCGGGTCGCCGAGGAGGGCGATGAGACGCTCGTCTTCGCCGGTCGCGGCTTTGACGACTTCCTTCAGGAGACGAGAGCCGATGCCGTGCCCCTGGTGATCGGGGCTGACGGCCAGCGGTCCGAGGCCGAGCACCGGGATGTCCGGCGAGCCCGGGTCTTCGGGAGCGAGCCAGGCCCGGGTGCACAGCACGTGACCCACCACCGAACCATCGAGCTCGGCGACGAGGGCCAGCTCAGGCAGATATCCGGCGTCACTGCGGAGCCATTCGACCAGGACGGCTTCGCCGGGATCCCCGGTGGCGTCCAGCGGCGGAGCGGCGTGGCCGGCGCCGCGGAACGCTGCCGCCACCACGGCTCGCACCGCCGCGTAGTCGCTGGGACGCTCTGGTCTGACTGTCATCGTCTGACGTACATGGTCCGGTCCGGAAGCGTTCATGGTGCGAGCCTACGCCGCCGGGAGCCTGTTCAGGATTCCGTGAGCGACGCTTCCGGATCGTCCAGCTCCGCGACGAGCTTGGTGAGGCGAAGTGCCACCAGCTTGCCCAGTTCCACCCGGATCTCGTCGTTCTCGGCCTCGGGGGAGTGCGTCACCCTGCGCCGGAGTGCCGCCAGCATGTCGTCATTGGTCAGTCCGGTCGCGTAGATGAGGACGACGTGGCCGAACTTCGCCTCGTAGGCGTCCTGGGCCTCGTTGAGCTCCTGCAGCGCCTCCTCGTCCCGGTCCATGCGGGCGGATTCCTGCTTGGCCCAGCGCAATCGCCGGCCGCTGAAGCCGTCGTGGCGGGTTCCCAGGCGCCTCAGTCCCACGTGGGATGCGACCACATTGTCGTCGCTGAGCGCGGTTACAGCAGACTGAGCCTTCGTGATCAGGTCGTCGAAGTCGGCAAACGGTCTCTGGCGTTCGACGTCGACGGCCCAGTCTTCCACGGGAAGATGGCACAGTTCCGGCAGGACCTTGATGAACTCGTCATGGGAAAGTTCGTTGAGCCGCTGGACTCCAAGGGATCCGATCGATGTGTTCACAGCAGTTTCCTTTCATGGCCGGAATCCCTGACGTCCAGGTTCACGAAGCGTCTCATGCGGTCCGAAGGAAATCCATACTTTCGTCAGACGTCTTAGGAATATGACGTCCGCTCGACTCGCGTGCCTCCAGCAAACAGGCGTTTCCTGAACCGCTTCCTCGCCCGTCGGCGATAAGCCGATAATCCACATTATGTCAACTAATGTTCTGAGAACCCTCCCCGCCGAGGTGACCGGCTCCATCGCAGGCCACCGCGCCTTCGCCGGTGGGGCCCACCGGTATCCGGCGGACCCCACTGATCAGAGGCGCTCACTTACCGTCGTCCGAGCGCCTCCAGCACCGCTTGGGCCGCATTGTGCCCGGCGATGCCGCTGACGCCGCCGCCACGCACGGCACCCGAGCCGCAAAGCAGGATGCGGTCGTGCTCCGTCGCCACACCCCAGCGCTTGGCCGGGGTGTCGAGAACCTCGTCGTCCTCCGCGAATGGCCATGACAGCGGCGCATGGAAGATGTTGCCGCCCGGCATCGCCAGGGCCTCCTCGAGGTCGAGCGTGGTCTTCGTCTCGACGCACGGATTGCCCTCGCCGTCGAGCATGAGGACGTCCTCGATCGGCTCCGCCAGCACCGAATTGAGCGAGTCGAGCACGGCACGCTGCAGCCGCGCCCGCATCTCGTCATTGTTCTCGGCCGTCAGCAGACGATCCGGCACGTGCAGGCCGAACACCGTCAGGGTCTGCGCGCCCTGTGCCGCCAGTTCGGGCCCCAGGATCGACGGATCGGTGAGCGAATGGCAGTAGATCTCACAGGGCAGGATCTCCGGCACCTCGCCCTGATCCGCCTCGTGATAGGCCTGGGCGAGCTGCGAGTATTTCTCGTTGATGTGGAACGTCCCGCCGAATGCCGCTTCGGCCGCGATGTTCTCATCGCGAAGCTTCGGGAGCCTCTTCAGCAGCAGGTTCACCTTCACCTGGGCCCCCTCCGGCCGCTCGGAGCGGTCTTCCGGCTTGCCCAGCAGGCGGTTGAGGACATAGGGGGCGACGCCGGCCAGGACAGTGCCGCCGACGACGGCGCGTTGCGCTCCTTCGTGCGTGAACCTGACCTCGCCGTCGGGGCTGATCGAGGAGACTTCGGCTCCGGTCAGGATGACTGCGCCCGCTGCGCGGGCTGCGTCCGCCAGCTGTCCAGTCACCTGTCCCATGCCGCCGACCGGTACGTCCCAGTCCCCCGTCCCGCCGCCGATGACGTGGTACAGGAAGCACCGGTTCTGGGCCAGGTCCCCGTCCCGGGTGTCTGCGAAGGTGCCGATCAGTGCGTCAGTGGCCACCACTCCCCTGACCAGGTCGTCTCCGAGGCGCGATTCGATGAGTTCACCGATGGGACGCTCGAACACCGACTCCCAGAGCGCGTCGTCGTTCAGGCGCGCTTTTGCCTCACTGCGGGTGGGCAGCGGTTCGGTGACGCTCGGCCACATCGCCTCAGCCACTCGAAGCAGGTCGGAATTCAGTGCGGAGAACGCCGCGGCGTCATCGCTCGCGCCGATCCGCGTAAAGGAGTCCTTCGTGATGTGAGGATCGCCGTTGTCGATCAGCAGGCCGAGCCCACTCTCGTCGCCCGGCACCGGCGTGTACGAGGAGTAGCGGCGCCGGGCCAGCGTGAGCTCGAGTCCCAGATCCTCCTTGATCCGTTCGGGCATCAGGCTCACCAGGTAGGAATACCGGGAAAGCCGTGCGCTGAGCCCCGTGAACGCCGTCTTGCTGACGGCCGCTCCCCCGGTCGAACCGAGGCGCTCCAGGACGGCCACGGAAAGCCCAGCCTTCGCCAGATAGGCGGCGGCGGTGAGCCCGTTATGGCCACCCCCGACGATCACAGCATCGTAGTCAGGGGCCGGTGTGGTTGCGGACATGCACATCATCGCCTTCTCGTCGTTCCAAATTGACTGACTGATCAGTCAGAGTGAGAGCCTACACACGCCCATGTTCCGTGTAAACGGTGTTGCTGCGAATCCAGCGGGGAGCTACGCTACGCTGGCCTCGCGGCGGATAGGATCGAGCGATGGTGAGCAATCGAACCCAGGTGCGGCGCGAAGAGATCCTTGAGGCGGCCATTGAGCAGTTCACGGTCCGCGGCATTGCGGGAATCCGCGCGGCCGACGTCGCGAAGTCGCTCGGTGTCAGTAACGGCCTGATCTTCTACCACTTCGAGAGTAAGGACCAGCTCATCGCGGAGGCGTTCGCCTTCGTGGTCGATCATGGCCTTCAGGCGCTGCGTGCGATCGTCAAGGACGATCAGCCGGTCCTCGGCCGGATGGGCCGCGCGCTCAGCCTCTATGGCCCGGATGATGAGGTGACGGGCTGGAGGATCTGGGTTGACGGATGGTCTGCGGCGCAGCGGAACGACGCCCTTCGGGAGACCATCGTCCGGCTAAACGACTCCTGGGAGGACGCGTTCCTGGAACTCGTCCTCGACGGGATCAAGGCCGGGGTGTTCCGCATCGCCGATCCGGAGGCCGCCGTCGTCGGGATTATCGGAATTCTGGACGGCGCGGCCGTACAGGCCGTCGTGCGTGGCGGCAGCGACCGGATGCGTCGGCTGCGGCGCGCGGCAGCACGCGCCGTCGTCGACTCACTCGGGCTGAACGATGCCGACCGGGCAGCACTGATGGAGTCGATGGTCCAGGCGGCCTAGCCGGGAGCAAGACCTCCCTTGCCAACTGACTGGTCAGTCAGTGTAGTGTGTCTCACACCCTGGATCCCAGGGTTCCCCGGCACCGCGCAGGCAAAGGACCACCATGACGTTCACTCCGAAATCCGTCACCAGAACCGCTGCACTCTTCGCCGTATCGTTACTGGCTCTGACCGCGTGCACGAACGCTTCCGCGGGCGGCGCCGCGGACGCCAGCGGCTCGTCCACCTTCGATCCGGCGGCCGTCGCGAAAGATGAGGCTCTCGCCTCCCAGGTCCCGGCCGCCATCAAGGCGCGGGGAACGCTGCTGGTCGGCTCCGACACCACCTATCCCCCGGCCGAGTTCCTGGGCGGTCAAGACGGGCACACCCCCACCGGCTACGGTGCTGATCTGGCCCGCGCCATCGGCGCCAAGCTGGGTCTGAAGACCGAGATCCAGAGCGCCGACTTCAGCGGAATCCTGTCCTCCCTGGGTCCGAAGTACGACCTGGGGGTGAGCTCCTACACCATCACGAAGGAGCGGATGCAGGCGGTCAACTTCGTCAGCTACTTCAACGCCGGAACTGCGTGGGCGGTCAAGAAGGGCAACCCCAAGGGCTTCTCACTGGAGGATGTCTGCGGCAAATCCATCGGTGTCCAGACCGCCACCATTCAGGAGGACCCGGATCTCAAGGACCGGAGCGCGAAGTGTGTGGCCGCCGGCAAGAGCCCGATCAACGTGGTCTCGCTGAAGGACCAATCGGACGTCACCACCCGGCTCGTCAACGGAGGCCTGGACGCCATGGCGGCGGACTCTCCGATCATCGGGTACGCCATCCAGCAGACCGGAGGGCAGCTGGAAAAGCTCGGCTCGACGTACGATTCCGCCCCCGAAGGCATCGCGATCGCCAAGACGGACACCTCGTGGGCGGCGCTCGTCCAGAAGGCCGTGTCCGAGCTCATGGCGGACGGCAGCTACAAGAAGATCCTGGACACCTGGGGCACCGCCGATGGCGCCATCTCCTCCAGCCAGGTGAACCCTGCCGGCGCCTGATTCCGGCAACCTGACAGGAGGGGCACGGTGCTGCATCCTCGGATGCCGCACCGTGCCCTTTCCCGCCGTGGAAGCCTCAGTCCGCGGCTCCGTCCAGGAACGCCTTGAGCAGCGGCCCGCTGGTCTCGGCGCCGAATCCGCCGTCGTCCACGAAGACGGCCACTGCCAGATCTCCGTGTGTGGCGACGATCCATGCGTGGGTCTTCGGCGGATTCTCGGTCCCATACTCGGCCGTACCGGTCTTGGCGCCGACCGGAGCTCCGGAGACCGACGAGAGGAAACCGGCGTGGCCGGACGTGACCACGGCTCTCATGAGCTGGCGGAGCGGGGCCGCCTCCGCCGCGGTGATCGGCTTGTCGATCACCGGCGCCGACGGCGATGACGAAGCGGCGCCCGTCTCCCCCGCCACCAGGTGCGGAGTCACCGGTGCGCCCTTGGCGACGGAAGCGGCCATGACCGCACCGGCCAGCGGTGAGAGGAGGATCTTCCCCTGTCCGATCATGGAAGCGGCGTGTTCGGTGCCGGAAGCGGTCTCTGGGACGGACCCCAGGAACGCGTCGAAGCCGAGGTCGCTCTCGGGAAGACCGACGCCTAGGCCGCGGGCGGCGCTTTCCTGCTGCGCTTGCGTGACGGTGTCGCGTGCGTTGATGAAGGCGGTGTTGCACGAATGGGCGAACGCGGTCTCCAGTGGAACCTGCCCCATCGCCGACTCCGGATAGCCGGGGGCGTTCTTGAACACCCGCCCGTCCACCGTCACGGACGGAGTGCAGGACACGGTGGAGGATGGCGACTTGCCGTCGCGGACCAGCGCCAGTGAATCCACGATCTTGAACGTGGACCCCGGCGCGTACTGGCCGAGCATCGCGGTGTTGTAACCGTTGCTGCCCGGTCCTGACGCGGCCGCGAGAACGGCGCCGTCCGAGGGGCGGATCGCCACGAGAGCCGACGCCGTATTCGTGACCTTGGACAGGGTGCTGTCCGCCAGCTGCTGCAAGCGCACGTCCAGTGTTGTCTTCAGCGGCTGACCGGGTGTGGGCTTCTCCTCGAACAGGACCCTCGAGTCCTTCTGGGTGTCGGCCTCCTGAGAGGAGGACCCACTCTGTGCTTTCACGGCGTGGACCTCCACCCCGGACGTCCCACGGAGCTGCCGGTCATAACGTGATTGGAGGCCGCCGAGGCCGGCCATGTCGCCGGCCTTCAGCTCACCCTTGGATTTCTCCACCTGCTCCGCCGTGACCTCGCCGACCGTTCCGAGCACCGCGCGCGCGAACGTCCTGTCCGGCGCCAGAGCGAGGGTGCTGTCCACGGTGCGAGCTCCGGGGATGGATGCGAGCTTGTCCGGGGTGAGGGCCTTGGCTTCCGGGGAGTCCGCACGGTAGGTGATGGCTGACACGAACGCCTGCGCGCCTGCCGTCTTGACTCGGGCGGCGAACTCGCCCGCGTCAACGTCCGCGAGCTTGGCCAGCTGCCCGGCCACTGCGACCGGGTCCTTGCCGCCCAGTCGGGACTTGTCCAAGCCCAGTTCCAGCACAGGGCGGTTCGTCACCAGCACCGCATTTCCGGCGCCGGTGATGTCCGCTCGGGGCGGGGCGGTGGTCGAGACCGTGAGCGTCTCTCCTTGCTGCAGCCCCGGGGCCAGAAGATCTGGCTGCCACTGGGTCTTCCAGCTGTCGCCGTCCTTGCCCAGGTGCGCCTGGGTGGAGTACTTCCAATGACTCCCGGAGAGCGGCCAGTCGAAGGTGAGCGACGCCGTGGCCTTCTGCCCGTCCAGATTCACGGACGAGACGGTCACCACTGGGCGGGACGAGCCCATGCCGGCCGTGATCTCCTTGAGTGCCGCCGGCACGTCCGAAGTCCCGCCGGCGTCGAAGGGTGCCTTTCCGGCGTCCAGCGCGGCGAGGGCGGAGGCCAGCTGCTGCGAGGCCGCCTCGGCGCCTTTCCTCCCGTCATCGCAGGCGGTCAGGCCACCCACGAGGAGGGCGGCGGTCACTGTGCTGATGATGATCCGTGTTTTCCCCACGTGCGCCATTATGCCGCGGGGCTCCGACATCGTCGGCCGCAGGCCACTGTGACATGCGGGGATATTGCTTCGTTGTCTGAATCTGGGGGATCTGGTATAAGCGCGGAGAACGGCGGATAATCGATTCTAGGTCATGGCATTCGCCACGTACCTGCATAAACTGGAAAAGAGGAGCAGACCATGAGTTTCCTGGCTTTCCTTGTACTGGGTCTCATTTGCGGTGCGATCGCCAAGATGATCATGCCCGGTGAGCACGGCGGTGGTTGGGTTACCACTTTGATCCTGGGCGTTGTCGGGGCCATCCTGGGCGGCTGGATCGGCGGCGTCGTCTTCAACGTGGGATTGGCGGGCTTCTGGAGCCTGCAGACTTGGATCCTGTCCATTGTGGGTTCGGCCGTGGTGCTGTTCCTCTTCGGCCTCTTCAGCCACAGGGGACATGAGCACCGGACCAGCCACTGATCCCCAGGTATATGAAGGGACCGGCGTCTCGCGTCGGCCCCTTCCTTGTGTCCTGGACCTGGGCCGCGAACGCTAAACTGGAACAGCCATGCAATGTGACTATTTCGACGCCGGAACGTGCCGTTCGTGCACGGAGATGGGCGTCCCTTATCCGGACCAGTTGGAGCGCAAAGAGCGGCATCTCCGTCAGCAGCTTTCAGGGCTTCCGGAGCCGGTGTGGCTTCCGACCTTCGCCGCGAGCGAGTCGGGCTTCCGGAACAAGGCCAAGATGGCCGTGGCCGGAACGGCCGCAGAGCCGACGCTGGGCATTCTCGACACCGATGGCGCCGGGATCGACCTCCGCTCCTGCGGCCTGTGCTCCCCCGGCCTGACCGCAGCCCTTCCGGTGATCGCCGGCTTCATCACGCACGTGGGGCTGGAACCGTATTCGGTCCCACGGCGGCACGGCGAACTGAAGTACGTCCTTCTGACGGAGTCCCCCGACGGAGAGCTCATGCTCCGCTTCGTGCTGCGCAGCGCACGTCAGGTCCCGGCCATCCGCGAATCGCTGCCCTGGCTGTGTGAGCGACTGCCCACCGCCGTCGTGATCTCCGCGAACATCCATCCGGAACACAAAGCGGTTCTGGAAGGCGAGGAGGAGATCCTCCTGACGGAGCAGGAATCGCTTCCCATGCGCCTGGACGATGTCACGCTGCATTTGCGGACACGAAGCTTCTTCCAGACCAACACGGCGGTGGCGCGAGAGCTCTATCGTCAGGGCGGCGCCTGGGTTCAGGAGATCGCGCCGGCGAGCCTCTGGGACCTCTATTGCGGTGTGGGCGGCTTCGCGCTGCACACGGCCTCCCGTCTGCAGGAGCACGACGGCGGAGCGGCCGCACGCGGCGTCACCGGCATCGAGCTGAGCGGGGAGGCCGTGGCCAGTGCGCGCCTCAGCGCGGCCGAGGCGGGACTGGCCGGCGTGAACTTCCTCGTCGGGGACGCCACGGCGTTCGTCCGCGAGCAGACCTCGCTCCCCGAGATGGTCATTGTGAACCCGCCGCGGCGTGGGCTCGGCCCCGAGCTGGCCGATCTTCTCGAGGCCTCCTCGGTGGAGCACGTGGTCTATTCCAGCTGCAATGCGGTCACCCTGGCCAAGGACCTGGCGCGCATGCCGAGCCTGGTCCCCCAGCAGCTCCGGCTCATGGACATGTTCCCGCAGAGCCACCACTACGAGACGATGGTGTTGCTGCGCCGTCGTCCTTCCTGACCTCCGGAGGTTGACATGAAAACCCGTGGCAAGTCCGCGAAACTCTGGCTGGCGATCGTCCTGGACGCGGCCCTGATCCTGCTCTTCGCCGGGATCGGACGCGACGCCCACCACCAGGGCGAGGGTGTGCTCGGCATTCTGGCCACCGCCTGGCCCTTCCTCGTTGGGGCTGCCCTCGGCTGGGGTGTCGTGCGGGCGTGGCGCTCTCCCTCCCGCATCTGGCCGGCCGGCGTCGGCGTGTGGCTCGGGGCGCTCATCGGCGGAATGCTGCTCCGCGCGCTGACGGGTCAGGTGGTGGTGCTCGCCTTCATCATCGTGGCGTCCCTCTTCCTGGCGTTGATGCTCCTGGGCTGGCGCGTCGTCTGCCTCATCATCTCCGCGCTGCGGTCGAAGCTCAAGACGCTGTAATAGAGTTCTCCCAAAGCATCACCCGACGTCGACGCCAGGAAGGCCAGCCGTGATCACCGCTTTCGTGCACATCAAGACGGACACCTCATCGATTCCCGAGTCCGCTCAGCAGATCGCCGCCATCGAGGGCATCGAGGAGGTCTACTCCGTCACCGGCGAATGGGATCTCATCGCCATCGCCAAGGTCAGCAGGCATGAGGATCTCGCCGACGTGATCGCCGACCGTCTGTCCAAGGTCCCGGCCGTCGTTCACACCACCACGCATATAGCGTTCCGCTCGTATTCCAAGGCGGATCTCGACGAGGCGTACTCGATGGGTTTCGAGGGCTGACCGCCCGCAAGAATGTAACGACAGACGAAGGGGCACCGGATCATTCCGGTGCCCCTTTCTCGTCATTGACCGCGGTGGCGGCTCAGCTGCGGCTCGCGGCGACCCAGCGTTCGAGCACCTCGGCCGCTGCGCCGGAGTCGATGGATTCTTCGGCCGTCTTCTGCGCGGCGAGCAGCCGGTCCGTCAGAGAACCATCGTGGGCCGGGTCTGCGGCGACCAGGCCGGCGGCGGCATTGAGCACGACGGCGTCGCGCACGGGTCCGCGTTCTCCGGCCAGGAAGCGGCGGACGAGCTGAGCATTGCTCTCCGCGTCTGAACCTTTGAGTGCCTCGACGGGGACCAGGCCGACGCCGAAGTCACGGGGGTCGAAGCGGTGCTCGGTCACCGCGCCGTCGCGCACCTCCCAGATGGTGGACGAACCGGAGGTGGTGATCTTGTCCCGGCCGTCGTCACCGCGGAACACCAGCCCCCGTGTGCCTCGCCGGGCCAGCACCCCCGCCATCAGCGGGGCCATCCGCTCATTGGCCACCCCCAAAGCCTGCGCCGTGACGCCGGCCGGGTTGGTCAGCGGTCCGAGGACATTGAAGGAGGTCGGAACTCCGAGCTCCTTCCGGACCGCGCCCGCATGCCGGAGTGAAGGGTGGAACACCTGGGCGAAGCAGAGGGTGATCCCCACTTCGCGGGCGATCTCGGCCACGCGCCGCACCGGCAGATCCAGTCGCACGCCGAGAGCTTCAATCACATCCGCCGACCCGGTCTTGGTGGAGGCCCCCCGATTGCCGTGCTTGACGACCGTGTGTCCCGCGCCGACCACCACGAGGGAGGACATCGTGGAGATGTTGACGGTGTCCAGGCCGTCACCGCCGGTGCCGACGATGTCCAGGGCATCGCCCGGGACGGTGATCCGCTCCGCGCGGGCCAACATGGCCGCGGCCAGGCCGTCGATCTCCTCGACGGTCTCTCCCTTCGCGCGAAGGCCGACGAGAAAACCGGCAAGACGCGCCGGAGTGGCGGCCCCGTCCATGACCTCGCCCATGGCCCACTCGGTGGCCTCGGAGGGCAGATCCTCGCCCTTGATGAGGCTGCCGATCAACAGTGGCCAGCTCCAGGGAACTCGCGGGGTCTGAACGTCGTTAGTCACAGTACAGATCCTATCGACGCATGGCCGTCACGCCCGCAATGTGAACTGCCGCACGGTCCCGGAGCCGGAAATCCGCGGCTGTTTTCGCAGCTCTGTAGAAAAAGTCGGGCGAAACGGCGCTTTGCGTTGGGCAGTGCGCGGTTTTGCAGACATAATGTCTATGTGACCACAGCGACTCATGCCCCCAGTACCCCGGCGCATCCCACGCTGAACAGGCCAAACATGGTTTCCGTTGGGACCGTGGTGTGGCTGTCCAGCGAGCTGATGTTCTTCGCCGGCCTTTTTGCCATGTACTTCACCTTGCGCTCCACCTCCGGTGAGTTGTGGAGCGAGGAGACTGCGAAGCTGAACTTCCCCTTCGCGCTGGTGAACACCATCGTCCTGGTGCTCTCCTCCTTCACCTGCCAGATGGGTGTCTTCGCGGCCGAGCGCCTGCAGCCCCGTCGCTCGGGAGGCCTGTTCCAGTTCGCCCGTTGGGGTATGAACGAGTGGTTCATCCTGACGTTCCTCATGGGCGCCTTCTTCGTGGCCGGTCAGTCCACGGAGTACGCCATGCTCACCAGCGAGCACGTGACCCTGAACGCCAACGCGTATGGCTCCGCCTTCTACATGACCACGGGCTTCCACGGCCTGCACGTCATCGGCGGTCTGATTGCCTTCCTGTTCATCCTCGGCCGCTCGTTCGCGGCCAAGAAGTTCGGTCACTTCGAAGCGACATCCGCGATCGTGACCTCTTACTACTGGCACTTCGTGGACGTCGTGTGGATCGGCCTCTTCCTGGTCATCTACGTCCTGAAGTGACAAGTTCCTTGAGCACGGAACACGGCAAAGAAAACACCGCACCTGCCGGGCAGGCATGTGCACGATCGATCGAAGGAACCACCAAGTGAAGGCACTCTCCCTGAAGCGACGTCATCCGCTCGCGGCAATCGCCTTGCTGTTGTTGGGCCTGCTCTTCACCGGTGGCCTCTATGCTGCGGCCTCCACGGCAAACCAGGCCAAGGCCGACACTCAGAGCTACAGCGCCAGCGATGTCGCTGAAGGCAAGAAGCTCTTCGTGGCCAACTGCTCCACCTGCCATGGCATGGGTGCCTCCGGCACTCAAGCCGGTCCGTCTCTCGTGGGCGTCGGCGCCGCGGCTGTCGACTTCCAGGTCGGCACCGGCCGTATGCCCATGCAGATGGACGGCCCTCAGGCCCAGGTCAAGCCGGCTCAGTTCAACGAGGAGCAGACCCACCAGCTGGCCGCCTACGTGGCGTCCCTGGCCCCCGGCCCCAGCGTGCCGGACGCTCACATCACCGATGGTCAGGGCGACGCCGCCAAGGGCGGCGAACTGTTCCGCGTGAACTGCGCCATGTGCCACAACGCGGCCGCCGCCGGTGGCGCGCTGACCCGCGGCAAGTACGCCCCGAGCCTGCATGGCGTTTCGAGCGCGCACATCTACGAGGCCATGGTCACCGGCCCGCAGAACATGCCCGTCTTCAGTGACGCCAACATCTCGCCGGAGAGCAAGCGCGACATCATCACCTTCCTGAAGACCATCGAGAGCAACCCGTCCCCGGGTGGAGCCGAGCTCGGCTCGCTGGGTCCGGTCTCCGAAGGCCTCTTCGTCTGGACCGCAGGTCTGGCAGTGATCATCGGCTTCACCATCTGGCTGACGTCTCGCAGCAGCTGACGCCGCAGCAACACTTGGCCGCTGTTCTGACGGCGGCGTAGACATTGAAGATCCTCGGCAATAGCCGAACTCAGAGAGGGAAAAAGGGGAACCATGGGCAACCATAGTGACGGCAGCTCGACAAGCTCGAGCACCGTAGCTACGGCTGGTCAGCACGATGAAGGGGCATTCCAGGATCCTGGAATTCCTCCTCACCGTCCTCGACTCGCCGACAAAGACCCCAAGGCCGCCAAGCGAGCGGAGCGCCAGGTCGCAGTCCTGTTCATCGTGTCCGTGATTGGCACCTTGGTCTTCCTGGTGACGTACTTCGCCATCGACCTGACCAATACGTCGACCACTGGCACGATCGGCCTGCAGAACATGCTGCTGGGCATCGGCACCGCCTTCGCGATGCTCGGCATCGGCACCGGCATCGTGCACTGGGCCAAGACGCTCATGCCCGATCATGAGGTGTCCGAGGACCGCCACGCGCTGCGTACCGAGGAGGACCGTCAGGCCGCGGTGGCGATCGCCGACACGATCATCGAGGAATCCGGCATCAAGCGCCGCCCGCTGATCCGCAACACCCTCCTGGGTGCGGTGGCTCTGGCTCCCCTGCCGGCCCTCGCGGTCTTCGGCGATCTGGGCCCGCGCCCGGACGACAAGCTGGCCCATACCATGTGGGCGCCTCAGAACGGCAAGCTCAAGCGCCTCACCCGTGACCCCGACGGTACGCCCATCAAGGCGTCCGACGTCACCATCGGGTCCGCCTTCCACGTGATCCCCGAGGGGCTCAACGAGCTGGAGAGCGGCAAGCTGAACGAGAAGGCAAAGGCCGTCGTTCTGCTCATGCGCCTGAACCCGGATGAGCTGAACCCCTCCAAGGGTCGCGAGAACTGGGCCTACAACGGCATTGTCGCGTACTCCAAGATCTGCACGCACGTGGGTTGCCCGGTGGCACTCTACGAGCAGCAGACGCACCACCTGCTGTGCCCGTGCCACCAGTCGACCTTCGACCTGACGCACGAGTGCGCCGTGATCTTCGGCCCGGCCAGCCGCCCGCTGCCGCAGCTGCCGATTTCAGTCGACGAAGAGGGCTACCTGGTGGCCACGAGCGATTTCCACGAACCTGTCGGACCGAGTTACTGGGAGCGTGACGAGCATGAGCGCCGTCTCGACAGCTGAGCAGTCCACCTATCAGGCCGAGACGAAGTTCGGCCGCTTCACCGATTTCGTCGACCAGCGTGTCGGCGGATCGGGCATCCTCAAAGAGTTCGGCCGGAAGGTCTTCCCCGACCACTGGTCCTTCATGTTCGGTGAGGTGGCCCTGTATTCCTTCGTCATCCTGCTGATGACGGGCACCTTCCTGACGTTCTTCTTCGACCCCTCCATGGCGGAGACCCACTACCACGGCAGTTACTCGCCGCTGTACAACGTGGAGATGTCGGTCGCGTACAACTCCTCGCTCAACATCTCCTTCGAGGTGCGCGGCGGTCTGTTCATGCGTCAGGTGCACCACTGGGCGGCCCTGCTGTTCGTGGCCTCCGTGTCCGTGCACATGCTGCGCGTGTTCTTCACCGGCGCGTTCCGCAAGCCGCGTGAACTCAACTGGGTCGTGGGCGGTGTCCTGATCATCCTCGCGATGGCCGCAGGCTTCACCGGCTACTCCCTCCCCGACGATCTGCTCTCCGGCAACGGCCTGCGCATCATCGACGGCGTCATCAAGTCGATCCCGGTGATCGGTACCTGGATCTCGTTCTTCCTCTTCGGCGGTGAGTTCCCGGGGACGGCCATCATCGGCCGCCTCTACGTACTGCACATCCTGCTGGTGCCGGCCCTGATCCTTCTGATGGTCGCAGTCCACCTCTTCATGGTGGTCGTCCACAAGCACACGCAGTACCCCGGCCCGGGCCGCAACGACCGCAACGTCGTCGGCTACCCGCTCGGCCCGGTCTACGCCGCAAAGGCCGGTGGCTTCTTCTTCATCGTGTTCGGTGTGATCGCCCTGATGGCCGGTTTCTTCACCATCAACCCGATCTGGAACTACGGTCCGTACGACCCCTCCCCCGTGTCCGCAGGCACCCAGCCTGACTGGTACATCGGCTGGGTCGACGGCGCCCTGCGCCTCATGCCCGGTGTGATCGGCGCCGTCGACGGCTACCGCCAGCACTTCGAGTTCATCATCTTCGGCCACGTGCTGACGCTGAACGTGCTCCTTCCGGCGCTGGTTCCGGCCGGCATCGTGTTCACCGTTCTGTTCACCTACCCGTGGATCGAGCGCTGGATCACCAAGGACGACCGCGAGCACCACGTGCTGGACCGCCCGCGCAACGCCCCGACCCGTACCGCCATCGGTGTGGCCGGCTTCATCTTCTACTGCGTGATGTGGGCCGCGGCCAGCTCCGACCTCATCGCCACGCACTTCAAGGTGTCGCTGAACGATGTGACCTACTGGCTCCGTGCCCTGTTCTTCATCGGCCCGGTCCTCGGTTTCATCGTCGCGAAGCGTGTGGCCCTTGCCCTGCAGCGCAAGGACCGGGAGATCGCCCTGCACGGCCGCGAGACCGGCCGCATCGTGCGCCTGCCGCACGGTGAGTTCATCGAGGTCCACGCCCCGCTCAACGACTACAAGCGCTACCGTCTGGTGTCCTTCGAGTCGCCCAAGCCGCTGCCGGCCCAGCCGAACTCCCACGGCGTGGTGGACCGCAAGGAACGCCGTCGCGCGAAGTTCTCCACGTGGTTCTTCGAGGATCGGGTCGCCCCGATCACGCCCGCCGAGCTGGAGGCCGCGCACGCACACGGCCACCACGGTGAGGTCGAGTCCGGCGAAGAGACCAAGAGCCTGAGCCACTAGGCCAAGGTCTCCCCCGAAACGAAAGGCCCCTTCCAGAGATGATCTGGAAGGGGCCTTTCGCGTGCCCGGACACTGTCCCGTGAGAGCTGTGCTGTCGCCGGCCTGCCCGGTAGGAGCAGCCGGCCTTACGGCCGCGGCGGTGGGGCCGCGCGGTAGTTGCGTGGGGACTTCTTGCCCTGCCGCTGCAGAGGAACGCGCAGGGAGTAGCGATCGGCGCGGTAATAGGACACTGAATAGTCCACCACGGTGTCCGCGACGTAGGCATGGCGCTGGATCTTCAGCAGGGGCGAGCCGATGTCCACCTTCAGCAGCGTCGCCACGGACGGGCTGGCTGCAGTCGCCTCCACGATGTCCTCACCCCAGTCCATGACGAGCCCGTAGCTGGCCTCCAGCTCGCCATAGAGGGAGACGGGCGCCTTCCCCGCGGTGATCCCGGGAGCCCGTGACGAGAGGATGAAGTTCTCATCGACGCTCATCGGTTCGTTGTCGGCCAGCAGCAGGCGGCGGAAGCGCACCACGGGTGTCCCCTCGGCGACCTCAAGCTCCCGCGCGAGGTGAGGATTGGATCGGATCTCCTCGAAGCTCAGAACCCGTGACGTGGGCACCATGCCGCGCCGCTGCATCTCCTCGCTGTAGGAGGTCAGCTTCAGCTGGAGGTCGACCTTGGGCCGGTGGACGAAGGTGCCCACTCCCACCATGCGGTCCACGATATTGTCACGGGCCAGAGAGTCGAGTGCTTGCCGGACCGTCATGCGGGCCAGGCCGAAGCGGTCGCACAGGGCGCGCTCCGACGGCAGTTCCGTGCCCGGCTGGCAGCTGGTGTCGATGAAGGTCAGCAGAAGCGATTTGAGCTGCTCATAGAGCGGCACAGGGCTGTTCCGGTCAATCTCTCCGGCGATGGCTGAGGCGGCGGGGGGCATCGGGTCTCCCTGAGGGCGGCGTGCGTCGGACAGCTACTATTCTTATTCAGATAGCTGTACCGGTCTAATGAATCCGAGGAGAACACGTGCCCGTTGTCCGTGCCCGAGTCACTGCCGCCATCGGGCTGCACGCCAGGCCAGCGGCGGAGTTCGTCCGTGCCGTGGCCGAGACGCTGCTGCCCGTCACCATCGCCAAGCCCGGGGAATCGCCAGTGGATGCAAGGTCCCTGCTCGAAGTGATGACTGCGGACTTCGCCTCCGGAACCGAGGTCGTGCTGGCCCTGGACGACCACGAGCACCCCTCCCCTGCCGCTCTGGCGAGCCTGGAGGGTCTGAAGGACCTTCTGGAGTCCCAGGGATGATGAAAACCGCCGGGAGGCTCTGACGAGCCTTCCCGGCGGTCTTGATGCGAAACGACGGCGGCGCCCTCCCGAAGGAGAGCGTCGCCGTCGTCGTTCAGCTGCGAAGCGGAGCGTCAGTGAGCGTGGTCACCGCGGCTGTACTCGAAGACCCAGCCGACCAGGGCCACGACGGCCAGGCCGGCGGCCACGAACAGGATCCAGAAGCCGACCGCCAGGCCGAGGAACCCACCGGCGCAGGCGAGGCCCAGAACCAGCGGCCACCAGCTCCAGGGGCTGAAGTGCCCCTGCTCGCCGGCACCCTCATGGATCTCGGCGTCATCGCGGTCCTCGGGACGCATACCGACACGCTTGCCGGTGAAGCCGAGGTAAGCGCCGATCATGCCGGCCAGGCCGCCCACGAGCAGGATGCCCAGGATGCCGACCCACTCTTTCCAGTCGGTCAGGAAACCGTAGACGATGGAAACCGGGACGAAGAAGAAGACGCCGGTTCCGAAGAGCCAGGATTCGATTTTCACTTGGCTGCTCCCTTCGGTGCTGCGTGCGCGCCGGCCGGGGCGAGCTCCGGGTGGTGGAGGTCGAGAGCCGGACGCTCCGAACGGATGCGCGGGATGGACGTGAAGTTGTGACGCGGCGGCGGGCAGGACGTGGCCCACTCGAGCGAGGCACCGAAGCCCCACGGGTCATCCACGGTGACCTTCTTGTCACTGCGCCAGGTGATGTACACGTTCCAGAAGAACGGGATCAGGGAGGCGCCCAGGACGAAGGAGGAGATGGTGGAGAACTGGTTCATGGCCGTGAAGCCGTCCTGCGGCATGTAGTCCGCGTAACGACGGGGCATTCCGAGAACGCCGAGCCAGTGCTGGATCAGGAAGGTGCCGTGGAAGCCCAGGAACAGGAGCCAGAAGTGGATCTTGCCGAGGCGCTCATTGAGCATCTTGCCCGTCCACTTCGGCCACCAGAAGTAGAAGCCGGCGAACATGGCGAACACCACGGTACCGAACACCACGTAGTGGAAGTGAGCCACCACGAAGTAGCTGTCGGACAGCTGGAAGTCCAGCGGCGGGGAGGACAGGATGATGCCGGTCAGACCGCCGAAGAGGAAGGTGACCATGAAGCCGAGGCTCCAGAGCATCGGGGTCTCGAAGGTGATCGAGCCGCCCCACAGGGTTCCGATCCAGTTGAAGAACTTCACGCCGGTCGGAACGGCGATCAGCATCGTCATGAAGGAGAAGAACGGCAGCAGCACGGAGCCGGTCACGTACATGTGGTGGGCCCACACGGTGACGGACAGCGCGGCGATGGAGATGGTCGCGTAGACCAGGCCCTTGTAACCGAAGATCGGCTTGCGGCTGAAGACCGGGAAGATCTCGGAGACGATGCCGAAGAACGGCAGGGCGATGATGTAGACCTCGGGGTGGCCGAAGAACCAGAACAGGTGCTGCCAGAGGACCGCACCGCCGTTCTCCGGATCGAAGATGTGAGCGCCGAAGCGGCGGTCGGCGCCGAGACCGAACAGAGCGGCAGCCAGCGGCGGGAAGGCCATCAGGACCAGGATCGCCGTGATCAGCGTGTTCCAGGTGAAGATCGGCATGCGCCACATGGTCATGCCCGGGGCACGCATGCAGATGATGGTGGTGATGAAGTTGACCGCGCCCAGGATGGTGCCGAAGCCGGAGAGGCCCAGGCCGAACACCCAGAGGTCACCGCCCACGCCCGGGGAGAACGTGGTGTTGGACAGCGGGGCGTAGGCGAACCAGCCGAAGGAGGCGGCACCCTGCGGGGTGATGAAGCCGGAGACGGCGATCGTGGAGCCGAACAGGAAGAACCAGAAGGCCAGCGCGTTCAGACGGGGGAAGGCGACGTCAGGGGCGCCGATCTGCAGCGGCATGATGACGTTCGCGAAGCCCGCGAAGAGCGGGGTGGCGAACATCAGGAGCATGACGGTGCCGTGCATGGTGAACAGCTGGTTGTACTGTTCCTTCGTCTGCAGGATCTGCATGCCGGGCTCGAAGAGCTCCGCACGGATGAGCAGCGCCATCACGCCGCCCAGGCAGAAGAAGATGAACGAGGCGATCAGGTACATGTAGCCGATCGTCTTGTGGTCGGTGGACGTGATCCAGTTGACCACGATCCGGCCCTTGGACTTCGGCACCACGGGTGCGTCCAGGACCCCTGCGGGTTGAGTGTAGGTAGCCACGGCTGTCCCTTAGTTCTTTGCGTTCAGGTTCGGGTTGCGGTCGTACTTGTTGCCAAGCTCGCCCGTGTTGCCCTGCTGCTGGAGCTGTGCCATGTGGGCCTGGAACTCCGACTCGGAGACGACCTTCACGCGGAACAGCATCTCGGAGTGGTACTCACCGCAGAGCTCGGCGCACTTACCGTCGTAAGTGCCTTCCTTGGTCGGCGTGAAGTCCATGTAGTTCGTCTTGCCCGGGATCATGTCGCGCTTCTGCAGGAAGGCGGGGACCCAGAAGGAGTGGATGACGTCACGGGAGTTCAGCTCAAGCTCGACGCTCTTGCCGACCGGCAGGTACAGCGTGGGGAGCTTGTCCTTGTCCACGTCGTTACCGGTCAGGTGCGCCTGGACGCCGCCTTCGTAGACGGCCGTCTTGACGACGTCACCCTGCTTGTAGTTGAAGTCCCAGGCCCACTGCTTGCCGCGGACGTCGATGACGACGTCGGCCGGCTTGGAGCGGTCGTCGATGGCCTGCTGGTCACGATCCGTGAAGTAGAAGAAGACCAGGACCATGAACAGAGGAATGGTCAGGTAGAAGACTTCAAGCGGAAGGTTGTAGCTCAGCTGCTTGGGGAATCCGGTGGTGCCCTTGCGGCGCCGGTAGGCGATGATGCACCAGATGATCAGACCCCAGGTGACGAAGCCAACGGCAATGGCGGCAATCCACGAGTTCACCCAGAGGTCGATGATGCGGCCAGTGTGGTTGGTGACGTCCTTGTCGGACGGCAACCACCCCCTGGCGACCTCCGATGAACATCCGGTCAATGCCAACGCGCCGGCCACGGCGACGCCGGTGATCGCCGTGATCTTCCCGCGTCGGCTGCCGGTTCGGTTCTGCGAACTCACAGACGGCCCTTCCTCTTTGTTTCAGCATGTGGCCCCGTTTTTTGGCACCACTGCGTTGAGTTTTACTACCCGATGTAGAGCTTACCGCTAGCCACGGTGTTTTGCTCACACGACAGCCGTGTGCCCCGCACATTCTTGGATCGAATGGCGAGGCACACGGCTGTCGGGAGGAGAAGGCTCAGTGGAACGAGTCACCACAGGCGCAGGAGCCGCCCGCATTGGGGTTGTCGATCGTGAATCCCTGCTTCGAGATGGTGTCCTCGAAGTCGATGGAAGCACCGTTGAGGTACGGGACGCTCATCTTGTCCACCACCACCTCGACACCGTCGAAGTCACGTACGGCGTCGCCGTCCAGGATCCGTTCGTCGAAGTAGAGCTGGTAGATCAGGCCGGAGCAACCGCCGGGCTGCACGGCGACCCGCAAGCGGAGATCCGTACGGCCTTCCTGCTCCAGGAGGCTGCGGACCTTGTCCGCAGCCACATCACTGAGATTGACCTCGTGGCTGGGAAGGCCGTCCTCGATGGTGACAGCGACGTTCTCGCTGGTGCTGGTGCTCATGGCGCATACTCCTCTACACGGTGTCGTCCCAGGCCTGTCATGACCCGGACATCTCTCTCTATGCTACGGCGGATAGTCCCCTGCCTTAACACTTGTCTCAACGCGGATGCGGCCCGGGTTCTTCCCCGGGCCGGACCGGGATCAGGCTCCCGCGTTCAGTGCGGCCAGCAGAAGCGCCTCGGCCAGCACGGCCTTGCGGAACTCCTCGATGTGCAGCGACTCGTTGGCGCTGTGAGCACGTGAGTCGGGATCCTCCACCCCGGTGACCAGGATCTGGGCCTCCGGGTAGATCTCCACGAGCTCGGCGATGAACGGGATGGACCCGCCGATGCCGGTGCCCACGGACTCCGTTCCCCAGGCCTGGGCCAGGGCACCCATCATGGTCCGGGCGGCCGGTGAATCCATGTCGACGGCGAAGGGGTTGCCCATCTCGCCCGGGGTGAAGGTCACCTGCGCGCCGAACGGGGCATTCGCTTCCACGTGCGCCCGGACCGCTTCCATCGCGGTGGCGGGATCCTGGCCTGGAGCGATGCGGAGGCTGAACTTGGCGCCGGCGACCGGCAGGAGCGTGTTGCTCGCAACGGCGATGCTGGGTGCATCGATGCCGATGATCGACAGCGCCGGCTTGGTCCAGATCCGGGAGGTGAGGCTCCCCTCCCCCGCCAGCGTCACGCCGTCGAGCACGGACGCATCGGCGCGGAAGTCCGCCTCCGGCATGTCGACGTCGGTCTCATCGGTGGAGACCAGCCCGGCGATGGCGACGTTGCCCTTCTCATCATGGAAGGTGCTGATCAGGCGCGCCAGCAGAGTCGGCGCGTCCAGCACAGGACCGCCGAACATGCCGGAGTGCACGGCGTGATCCAGCACGCGGACTTCGATCACGCCGTCCACCAGGCCGCGGAGGCTCGTGGTCAGGGCGGGGATCCCCACCTTCCAGTTGCTGGAGTCGGCCACGACGATCACGTCGGCCGCGAGTTCGGCCTGGTGCTCCTCGAGGAACGCCCGGAACGTCGGCGAGCCGGCCTCCTCCTCGCCTTCGATGAAGAGGGTCACGCCCAGCCCGAAGTCCTTGCCCAGGACCTCGGCCACGGCCGCACTGGCGGCCATGTGAACCATGATCCCGGCCTTGTCATCGGCGGCGCCACGCCCGTACAGGCGGCCATCACGTTCGACGGCGATGAACGGCTCCGAATTCCACAGGGCCGGATCCCCCGGCGGCTGGACGTCGTGGTGGGCGTAGAGGAGAACGGTCGGCTTGCCGGTCTCCGCAGGGCGGCGCGCGACGACGGCGGGCCCGCCGGGCGTGCCGTCCGCCTTAAGCGCGCGGTGGATCCCCACCTCGGGGAAGCCGGCCGCGGTGGCCAGCGCGGCGACGGCGTCCGCACTGCGGTCCAGCTGGGCGGCGTCGAAGCTCGCCCAGGCGATGCCGGGGATGGCGACGAGTTCCTTGAGAGTCGCCAGGGTGGAAGCGAAGGAGGCGTCGACGGCGGCGCGCAGTGCGTCGGCCTGTGGGCCTGCCACGGCCACGGGAAGTTCCTCGTGAGTTGTCATGAGCCTAAGCCTAGTGCGCGGTGAGGAAGCCGGATGAGATCTCCGAGTATCCTTGGGGGGTGTTTGGACGTAAGAAGGAAGAGTCCCAGTCGCCCGCGGAGACGGAGGCCTCCCCCGGCACTTCCGTCGTCGGCAAGGGCGCGCCCACCCCGAAGCGCAAGGATCAGGAGGCCGCGCGGAAGCGGCCGCTGGTCCCCGAGGACCGGAAGGCCTCGAAGCAGGCCGAGCGGCTTGCCGTCGCCGAGCAGCGCTCCAAGGTGCGCATGGCCATGGAGACCGGCAACGAGCAGTACATGCCTGCCAGGGACAAGGGGCCGCAGAAGCGCTTCGCACGTGACTTCGTGGATTCCCGCTTCAGCGTTGGTGAGTTCCTGATGTTCGCGGCGCTGATCTTCGTGGTGGCTTCGCTCATCGTGCCGCAGCGCAGCGACGGGCAGTGGATCATCCTCGCCGCGTTCTGGGTCGTGTTCGCCGTGGTGTTCGTGGACACCTTCATCCTGAGCCGTCGGCTCAAGAAGGCCCTGAGCAAGAAGTTCGGCCAGGTGGAGCGCGGCACCGTCTGGTACGGCTCCATGCGGTCCCTGCAGTTCCGCAAGCTCCGCCTGCCCAAGCCGCTGGTCTCCCGCGGACAGCGCCCCGAGTGACCGGGGCCTGAGCTGATGGAAAGGGCCGGGCCCGAACCGTGAACGGTTCGGGCCCGGCCCTTCGACGTATCGGAGGCTTCAGGCGCGGAGCTTCGCGAGGCCCTTGTTGATGTGCCCGGCCCAGAACGGCCCCTCATACAGGAAGGCCGTGTACCCCTGGACAAGATTCGCCCCGGCGTCCAGGCGGGCCTGGACGTCCTCAGCCGTTTCGACGCCGCCCACGGAGATGATCACCATCTCCGCCGGCACCTGCCCACGGAGGCGGCGCAGAACCTCGAGGGAACGGTGCTTCAGCGGTGCGCCGGAGAGCCCGCCTGCGCCACACGCCTCGACCTTGCCGGCCGGCGCGGTGAGGCCTTCGCGGCCGATCGTGGTGTTGGTGGCGATGATGCCGTCCAGGCCCAGATCGATGGCCAGCTGCGCGACGTCGTCGAGGTCCTGGTCGTTGAGGTCGGGGGCGATCTTCACGAGCAGGGGAACGTGCCGCCCCGCACTGCGGTCGGCCTCCTCAGCGACGGCGGCGAGGAGGGGACGCAGGGACTCCACGTTCTGCAGCAGGCGGAGGCCGGGGGTGTTCGGCGAACTGACGTTGACCACCAGGTAGTCGGCGTGTGGGGCGAGGGTCCGGGTGCTGATCAGGTAGTCGTCCACGGCGTGTTCGAGTTCCACGACCTTCGTCTTGCCGATGTTCACGCCGATCACCGGCCGCACGCCCGGGTACTTGCGAGCAAGGGCCGCACGCGCGGCGGCGATGCGCGGCGCGACGTCCGCGGCGCCGTCGTTGTTGAATCCCATGCGGTTGATGACCGCGCGGTCCTCCACAAGGCGGAACAAGCGCGGCTTCTCATTGCCGGGCTGTGCAGCACCGGTGATGGTGCCCGCTTCGATGTGACCGAAGCCCATGGCGGCCAGCGCCTCGATGGCCAGGCCCTCCTTGTCGAAGCCGGCCGCGAGACCGAAGGGGGAAGGGAAGTCCAGGCCGAGGGCACGTGTCCTGAGCAACGGACGCGGGCGGTTGATGCGGTGCAGCAGTCCCCCGGCCCCGGCCGTGTTGAAGAAGCGGATGGCCTGGTAGCCGATCCGGTGGGCCTTCTCCGGATCCATCCAGGAGAACGCGAGTCGGAAGACGGTGGGGTAAATGCGCATGACCCCATTTTTCCTTTGCCGGTGCGGCACCACCAAACCGGGGGTGTTTTCAGGCTCCGGGCATAGGATGACGGCAAGCGCGACGGTCCGTCAGGAGGGGCGATGGAGTGGAAACCGGACATTCTGGGACCGGCCTTCGAGTCGCTCGAGTTGCACGCGCTGCGGGACGGGGTGCGGCAGACGTCCACCCTCATCCGGCACCTGCCCTCTGGCGGGGGCGGATCCGAGCGGGGGACGGTCCTCTTCCTCCATGGGTGGAGTGATTACTTCTTCAATCACGAACTTGCGGAGTTTTTCGCGGGCAACGGCCTGCGCTTCTATGCGCTGGATCTCCACAATCACGGCCGCAGCCTCCGCGCCGACACCCCCGGCGGTTACGTCGCGGATCTGGACCACTACGACGCCGATGTGCTGGCTGCGCTGGAGGCGATCGGCGCCGAGCGGCCGGCCGGTCCACTGATCCTCATGGGGCACTCCACCGGCGGGCTGGTGGCCGCTCTGTGGGCGGCCCGGCATCCCGAGCGGGTAGATGCACTGATCCTCAACAGCCCTTGGCTCGAGATGCACGGCAGTTCCGTGGTCCGGCACGCTGCACGCTCCCTCCTGGCGCCGCTGTCCCGGGTCCGGCCGGAAACGATCCTGAGGCTGCCCGAGCGGGGCTTCTACTGGCGCAGCATCAGTTCGGAGGCGGAGGGCGAGTGGGATCTGGACGCCAAATACCGGCCTCCCCTGGCCTTTCCGGTCCGCGCCGGCTGGCTCAGTGCCGTGCTGAGCGGGCAGGGGCGGGTGGCCCGGGGACTGGAACTGCCGATGCCGATTCTGGTCATCCTGTCCTCGGCGAGCTCCAACGGACCGCTCTGGCGTGAGGACATGAGGCGCAGCGACGCTGTCCTGGACGTCAACACGATGGCTCTGCGCGCCCTTGAACTGGGACGATCTGTGACCCTGGAGCGCGTGGACGGAGCCCTGCACGATGTCTTCCTCTCCCCCGCCACGGTGCGGCAGGAAGCCTATGATCGGCTCAGCCGTTGGCTCCGCATCCTCTGAGCCGGGATCGCCTCCATGAAAGGAACACTGGATGAACGACCTTCTTGCGCCCGCACGCGTGTGGAGCCAGGACGTCCTGTTCAATGACTTCGAACAGTGCACGCTTCCTCTGGGAGAGGACGAGGAAGGCCCCGTCTGGGCGACGCTCGTGCGCCGCAAGGAGCACCGCAACCTCTCCCACGCCGCACGCGAGCATGCCTGGCCGACGTGGCTGTCGGCCGTCCGCCGCCGGCACGGCGAGCGTCATGCACCGGCGGTACGGGACGTGGTCCTGTACCTGCACGGCTGGGCGGACTACTTCCTGCAGACGGAACTGGCCGACTACATCGAGGACCACGGTGCCGGCTTCTACGCCTTGGACCTGCGGAAGTTCGGCCGGAGCCTGCAGGAACATCAGACCGCGGGATTCACCCACGATCTGGACCTCTACGATCAGGACATCGAAGCCGCTTTGCAGGTGATCGAGGCGGAGGAAACGGCCCGGGGCGTGGATCCCGCCCAGCTCCGGATCCATCTGCTGGGGCATTCGCTGGGCGGCCTGATCGCCCCTCTCTGGGCCCATCGGCATCCGGGACGGCTGGCCAGCGTGATCCTCAACTCGCCCTGGCTGGAACTGCAGGGCAGTTCGCTCGTCCGCTCGATCGCGAGCCAGTTGGTGGAGCCGTTCGCGCGGGCGGATCCCAAGCACGTCTTTCCTCTGCCGGAGATGCCCGCGTACTGGAAGAGTGTCAGTGACAAGGCCTACGGTGAATGGCACATCGTCTCGGCCTGGCGGCCACGGGAGTCCTTCCCCATCCGGGCGGGGTGGATCCGTGCGGTGATGAACGGGCACTCCCGGGTCCAGCGCGGTCTGGACATCGATGCCCCTGTGCTGGTGCTGCTGAGCCAGCGCAGCAAGATCCAGGCGGAGTATACGGACGAGCTGAAGACCCTGGACGCCGTGATCGACGTCCACGAGACGGCGAAGAGGGCCCTCGGGCTGAGCCGGAAGGTCGCGGTGTTCCGCTACAAGGGCGCCATCCATGACATCTTCATGTCCGCTCGCGACGTGCGTGAACAGGCCTACAAGGAGTGCATGGACTGGCTGGTTCAGACGGCCGCGGAATCCACGGCCGCGCCGTAGCGGCGGTCGCGCCGGGCATACGTCTCCACGGCCTTGTACAGTGTGGTGCGGTCCACGTCCGGCCAGAGCTCATCGAGGAAGACGAACTCCGCATAGGCCGACTGCCAGGGCAGGAAGTTGGAGAGTCGCTGTTCCCCCGAGGAACGCATGAAGAGATCCACGTCCGGCAGATCCGGCTGGTACAGATACTTCTGCACGGTCTTCTCCGAGATCCCACCCGGCTTGAGGCGGCCCTTGGCCACGTCCTCGGCCATGCGGTTGAAGCCGTCCACGAGCTCGGCGCGGCCCCCGTAATTGATGCACATGGTCAGCACACACTGCGTGTTGCCCCGGGTGAGGCGCTCGGCGTCCTGGAGTTCTCGGATCACGGAGCCCCAGAGCCGGGGCTTGCGTCCGGACCACCGGACTTCCACGCCCCAGCGGTTGAGCTGGTCCCGCTGCCGGCGGAGCACGTCCTTGTTGAATCCCATGAGGAAGCGCACCTCCTCCGGCGAACGCTTCCAGTTCTCGGTGGAGAAGGCGTAGACGGTGACGTATTTGACCCCGAGTTCGATGGCGCCGGCCACGACGTCGAGAAGCGCGGGCTCCCCCGCCTTGTGCCCCTCGATGCGTGGCAGGCCGCGCTGATTGGCCCAGCGTCCATTGCCGTCCATCACGATCGCCACGTGTTCCGGGATCAGCTCCGCGGGGATCCGTGGCGGGACGGCTCCGCTCGGGTGAGCATAGGGGGGCTCATAGCGCTGCGTGGACTGCTCTTTGAAGGACACGGGTGCTGATTCCTTGCTCATGGCTGACGGTCGACATGCTGCAGGGACTTCACCCTGCGCTCCAGGTGCCATTGTAGATAGGCCGTGACCAGTCCCGCGGCCTCGCTACGCTCCCGCGGTTCGGAGGCCGCGGCGGTCTCCCAGTCCCCGCTCAGGAGTGCGGCAAGCAGCACGATCGTGCCGGGGGCCGGGGCCGGCGAGCCCGGGGGCCTGCAGTCGGCGCAGACCACTCCGCCGAGGGCGGCGTTGAATGCCGTGTGCGGCCCGGGGGCGTCGCACCGGGCGCAGGAAGTGAAACTCGGCGCCCAGCCTCCCGTGGCGAGTGCCCTCAGCAGATAGGAGTCGAGGATGAGGCCCGGTTCCTGAGCACCACGGCTGAGCGCGGCCAGCGCGCCCACCAGGAGCTGGTACTGGGCGGTGCCGGACTCGCCGTCGACATCGGTGAGCTTCTCCGCGGTCTCCGCCATGGCGGTGGCGACCGTGTACCGGGAGTAGTCGGAGGCGATGGCATGGCCGTACGCGCCCTTGCTCTGCGCCTGCGTCACCACCTCCAGGCTCCGCCCCGGGACGAGCTGCAGATCGGCCACCATGAACGGCTCCAGCCGGGAGCCGAATCGGCTGCTGGTGCGGCGAACTCCACGCGCGACGGCGCGGACCTGGCCGTGGTGCTTGGTGAGCAAGGTCAGGATGCGGTCGGCCTCCCCCAGCTTGTGAGTGCGCAGGACGACGGCGTCATCACGGTACGCGCGGGAGGTGAAACTAGCTTCTGCCACAAGATCCATTCTCCCACCGTGGGGGCGTGCCGGGACGCGGCAGGCCCCGGGTGTCCGCGCCGGATGGCGGCGGAAGCCCGGGGCCTGGAGGACCGGATCAGATGGAGCGGTCTCGGATGGCACGGTTGACGGCCGAGACCACGGCCCTCAGAGAGGCGGTGCTGGTGTTCGAGTCGATGCCCACGCCCCACAGGACGCGCTCACCGACGGCGCACTCGACGTACGCGGCGGCCAGGGCATTGCCGCCTTCGCTCAGCGCGTGCTCGCTGTAGTCGAGGACCCGGACGTCCACGCCGTCTTTGCTCAGGACGTTCAGCAACGCCGCGATGGGTCCGTTGCCGTGGCCCGTCCGCTCGATCTGCTGACCGTCCACGCGCATGGTCGCATGCAGGGTGACCGCACCGTTCTCATCGGACTCGGTGCGGGTGGCGCCAAGGGTGTAACGGCCCCACTGCTGCTCCGAGTCCTTGGCGGGCAAGTATTCGTCCTGGAAGATCTCCCAGAGCTCGGACGCGCTGACCTCGCCGCCCACCGTGTCCGTCCGGCGCTGGATGACACCGGAGAACTCGATCTGGGATCGGCGGGGCAGGTCCAGGTGGTGCTCGGACTTGAGCAGGTACGCGACGCCGCCCTTGCCGGACTGCGAGTTCACCCGGATGACGGCCTCGTAGCTCCGGCCGACGTCCTTGGGGTCGATGGGCAGGTACGGGACCTGCCAGGTGAAGTCGTCCACCGCGACGCCGGCTTCCACGGCGTCCGCTTCCAGGGCCTCCAGACCCTTCTTGATGGCGTCCTGGTGGGAACCGGAGAACGCGGTGAAGACCAGGTCACCGCCGTACGGCGAACGCTCCGGGACGGGCAGCTGGTTGCAGTACTCGACCGTCCGGCGGACCTCGTCGATGTCGGAGAAGTCGATCATCGGGTCCACGCCCTGGACGAACATGTTCAGGCCCAGGGTCACCAGGTCCACGTTGCCGGTGCGCTCACCGTTGCCGAAGAGGCAGCCCTCGATGCGGTCGGCGCCGGCCAGGTAACCGAGCTCGGCCGCGGCGACACCGGTGCCGCGGTCGTTGTGCGGGTGCAGGGACAGGATGATGCCCTCGCGGGGGTGCAAATTGCGGTGCATCCACTCGATCGAGTCGGCGTAGACATTCGGCGTGGCCATCTCGACCGTGGCCGGCAGATTGATGATCACCTGGCGGTCGGCGGAGGCTTCGAAGATGTCGGCCACCGCGTTGCAGACCCTGGCCGCGTATTCCAGCTCGGTTCCGGTGAAGGACTCCGGGGAGTACTCGTAGGTGACGTTGGTGTCGGTCAGCGTCTCCTCGTACTTCTTGCACAGGCGGGCGCCCTGCAGGGCGATGTCCAGGATGCCGTCCTCGTCCTGCTTGAACACGACGCGGCGCTGCAGGGTTGAGGTGGAGTTGTAGAGGTGCACGATCACGTTCTTGGCGCCGTTGATGGCCTCGTAGGTCCGCTCGATCAGGTGTTCGCGGGCCTGGGTCAGCACCTGGATGGTCACATCGTCCGGGATGTGGCCGCCGTCGATCAGCTGGCGCACGAAGTCGAAGTCCGTCTGCGACGCGGACGGGAAGCCGACCTCGATCTCCTTGTAGCCCATGCCGACCAGCAAGTGGAACATCTTCATCTTGCGCGCGGGGCTCATGGGATCGATGAGCGCCTGATTGCCGTCGCGCAGATCGACCGCGCACCAGCGGGGTGCGGTGGTGATGCGCTTCTCCGGCCAGGTCCGGTCCGGCAGGTCGACGGTGATCTGCTCGTGGAAGGGGACGTAACGGTGGATCGGCATGCCCGAGGGCTGCTGTGCATTTCGCATGGTGTTCCGGTGCCTTACTCGTGGTGTTCTTCGACGTGGCCGGGCGCAACGGACTCCGCGACGAGGAAGCCCGGCTTCATGGAAGCGTAGTTTCAGGCCTCGCCACGGCAGCTAAGAAGAAGCAGCCCTGCATGCACGTGGCCAGCGTAGCACGCCCCTAGGATGGTGGTGTCCCGCATCACCACGATGTCCAGCATGTGGCCCGGTCAAGGGCCAGTCCCCTCAGGAGAGCCCGTGAACCCATCCGGAATCGACCTCGCCCAGTCCGCTCCCTCGATCCGCCCCCAGGACGATTTCTACCGCCACGTCAACGGCACCTGGCTGGAGAAGACCGCCATCCGTGACGATCGCTCCCTGGAGGGCACCTTCACGGCGCTGCGCGATTCCTCCGAGGAGGCCGTCCGCACGATCATCGAGGACGCGGCCTCGCGCGGGCAGGAGGAGGGCGGTCTTGCGGCGCAGATCGGTGGGCTGTACGCGAGCTTCATGGACGAGGAACGGCTGGAGACCCTCGGCCTCGCTCCCCTGCGTGCCCGGCTGGACGCCCTGGAGGAGCTGAACAGCCCGGACGACGTCGTGCGCCGCATCGGCGAGCTGTTCCGCGCCGCGGTCCCGGGACTGTTCTACATCTACCCCTCCCCCGACGCCGGGGACCCCACCCGCGTCCTGGCATATCTGGGCCAGTCCGGTCTGGGCCTGCCGGACGAGAGCTACTACCGGGAGGAGCAGTTCGGGGAGACGGTGTCCAAGTACCAGGCCTACCTGGCGGACCTCTTCTCTCTGGCGGGCCGCACGGATCCCTCCGGGGCGGCCGAACGCATCGTGGCCCTGGAGCGCCGGATCGCTGCGGCCCACTGGGACAAGGTCACCCTCCGGGACCCGCAGAAGACGTACAACCTCCGGACGGCGGACGAAGTCGTGTCGGCGTTCCCCCTCGCGGCGACCTGGTTCGGCGCGGCCGGTATCGCCGAGGACGCCTGGCGCGAGGTGGTGCTGAGCACGCCGGACTTCTTCCCGGCCATGGTGGAGCTCCTGAACAGTGAGCCGGTGGAAACCTGGCGTGAGTGGCTCGCGGCGAAGGTGCTGGACTCCGCGGCGCCCTATCTCTCCCGTGACTTCGTCCAGACGCACTTCGCCTTCCATGGCACCGTCCTCAGCGGCACCCCGGAACTGAAGGACCGCTGGAAGCGCGGCGTCGCCGTCGTCGAGGACGCCCTGGGTGAGGCGATCGGCGAGCTGTATGTCCGTGAGCACTTCCCGGAGAGTCACAAGGCCCGGATGCAGGAATTGGTGAGCAACCTCGTGGAGGCCTACCGGGAGAGCATCACCGGGCTGGACTGGATGGGCGAGGAGACCAAGGAGAAGGCGCTGGCCAAGCTGGCCGCCTTCCGGACCAAGATCGGCTACCCGGAGAAGTGGATCGACTACTCCGCCGTCGTCATCGATCCCATGGACCTGATCGGCAATGTGGAGCGCGCCCACAGCGCGGACGTGGACCGGCATCTCGACGAGATCGGCAAGCCCGTGGATCTGGGCAAGTGGCTCATGACGCCGCAGACCGTCAACGCCTACTACCACCCGGTGCTCAATGAGATCGTGTTCCCGGCCGCGATCCTGCAGCCGCCGTTCTTCCAAGCGGACTCCGACGATGCCGTGAACTATGGCGCCATCGGCGCCGTGATCGGGCATGAGATCGGGCATGGCTTCGACGACAAGGGTTCACAGTACGACGGCGACGGCGCGCTCCGGAACTGGTGGACGGATGCGGACCGCGAGGCGTTCGAGGCCCGGACCGGCAGGCTGGTGGACCAGTTCAACGTCCTGGAGCCGTCCGAAGCGCCGGGCCACCCGGTGAACGGCGAACTCACCCTGGGCGAGAACATCGGCGATCTGGGTGGCCTGGGCATCGCCTTCAAGGCGTACCAGGCGTCGCTGGACGGCGCGGAGGCCCCGGTGCTGGACGGGCTGAGCGGCGCGCAGCGCTTCTTCTTCGCCTGGGCCACGGGCTGGCGTCAGGTGATCCGCAGCGAGGAGGCCATCCGGCGCGTGACGATCGACCCGCACTCCCCCAACGAGTTCCGGGCCAACGCGATCGTGAAAAATCTGGACGCCTTCCACGAGGCGTTCGGTGTGAGTGAAGGCGACGGCATGTGGCTGGCCGAGGACGAGCGCGTCCGGATCTGGTGACCATTCCCTGAACGGAGCCGGAACAGGAACGGCAAGGGGCGGGTGGCATGATCGCCACCCGCCCCTTGCCGTGTCTCATCGGTTCCGGCCGGCCCGGTCCGGCCTATCCCGTGTAGGCCGTCTGGCAGGTGCTCTGCGCCGCGGTCTGGCCGACGATGTCGCTGGGCAGCTGGACCGTCTGGTATGCGGTGCCGCTGGCGAAGTCCGTGCCCACGTACACCTGGACACCCAGGATGTCCGGGCTCGGCTTGAGCTGCGTCAGCGGGATCCCGAGATCGGCTGCGACCTTCTTGGCCGCACCCTGGTACTGCGAGGAGTAGTACACGATCGTCTGGTCCACGGAGTCACCGGGGATGGCCGCCTGCACCAGGAAGCCCTTGGCCTGGAGGAAGGTGTTCAGCTCGGCGCTCCGGCCCGGGACGCCGGTGCCGTTGGCCACGGTGACGGGGGCCTGCGACTGGTCGGGGCCGGCCGGCGTCGGGGTGCCCGTGGGCGTCGGTGTCGGCGTCGGGCTGGCGGAGGCGCTCGGCTTCGGGCCGTTGGGGTTGGTCAGATCGACGCCGTCGCGGAGCGCCTTGAAGAGCTGCGAGGCTTCCGGTTCCTTCGGCTGGACCCAGGCCGCCGGGTTGACGACGGCAGGCTCCCACGGCACGGTCACGAAGGCGACCTTGGAAAGGTCCACCTTCGCCAGACGCTGGGCGATCGTGATCAAGGTCTGAGGATCAGCAAGGCCGTCGTCCACGGTCAGGTTCTTGGTCACGGTGTCCGCGATCCCGAGCAGCTTCGGCACATCCGTCAGCGTGCCGTCGCTGCGCACCTTGCGGGCCATCGACGCCAGGAACTGCTGCTGCGACTTGATCCGGCTGATGTCACTGCCGTCACCCACACCGTGGCGGTTCCGCAGGAACGCGAGGGCCTGCGCCCCTTCCACCATGGACTTGCCGGCAGGAAGCTTCAGCCCGGAATCAGGGTCGTCGATGGCCGCATTGACGCAGACCTCGACGCCACCCACCTGCTTGGACAGCTCGGTCACGGCGTTGAAATCGGCCAGCATGAAGTGGTCGATCTGTTCCCCCAGCAGCTTGCTGACGGTGTCCACCGAACACCCCGGACCAGCCTCGGACATGGCGCTGTTGACCTGGGCGTTGTCATGGGCCGGGTAGACCTTGCCCGTCTTCGGGTCCGTGCACTGCGGGATGGAGACCACCAGGTCACGCGGGATCGAGAGGACACTGACGCGCTGGTTGTCCGCGGAGATGTCCATGACCATCATGACGTCGGAGTTGCCGTAGCCTCCGGACTGGTCCACCGAACCCCACGCCCCGTTCTTCCCGGCACGGGTGTCGGTGCCCATGATCAGGATCTGCATCCGGTCGGTCGGTTTGCTGACCGGGACCTCCTTGCCGGAGGCGGACAGGGGCGCCTTGCTGACGTTTCCCTGCAGGCGGAAGTACCAATAGCCGGCGAATCCGAGGGAGGCGACCAGAACAACGCTCAGCGTTCCGGCCGTGATCTTCATCCAGAGGGGCATGCCGCGGCGGAGGCCGAGGTGCCGTGCGCCGGGGACCTGGGAATCGGATGCGTGCGCGCGCGCTTTGCGGCGCTGGGCGTCAGCCCGGCGCTTGACTTGAGAAGGCGTGGTCACTCGCGACCCTTTCGAAGCAGACAGAACTGTCCAATTCTAGGGGCCGATCCTGCGATTCGCCTGGCAAGACGGCTCATGGCTCCATGGAACCGCCGCCTCAGAAGCCCAGGCGGCCCAGCTGCTTGGGGTCCCGCTGCCAGTCCTTGGCGACCTTGACGTGCAGATCCAGATAGACCTTGGTGCCGAGCAGTGCTTCGATGCCCTTGCGCGCGCGGGTCCCGACCTCCTTGAGACGCGAGCCGCCCTTGCCGATGATGATGGCCTTCTGGGAAGGCCGCTCCACGAACAGGTGGACCCGGACGTCCAGCAGGGGGTTGTCCTCGGAACGGCCTTCCCGCGGAAGGATCTCCTCCACCACGACGGCGAGTGAGTGCGGCAACTCGTCCCGCACGCCTTCCAGCGCGGCCTCGCGGATCAGTTCGGCGACCATGACGGCCTCCGGCTCATCCGTCAGCTCACCGTCCGGGTACAGCGGAGGGGAGGAGGGCATGTGGGAGATCAGCACGTCCTCCAGGGTGGCCACCTGGAAGCCGTCCTTCGCGGATACGGGGACGATGTCACGGAACCCGTCGTCGCCGAGCACTTCGCGGCCCAGTGCGGCGACCGCCAGGAGCTGCTCGGCAAGGGCCTCGCGGCTGACCAGGTCGGCCTTGGTGACCACTGCGATCACCGGCTTCCGGCCGAGCAGCGCCAGCTGCTGGGCGATGAAGCGGTCACCGGGCCCGACGGCCTCGTTGGCCGGCAGGCAGAAGCCGATGGCGTCGACCTCGGACAGCGTCGCCGCGACCAGATCATTCAGGCGCTGCCCCAGGAGCGTCCGGGGACGGTGCAGGCCGGGCGTGTCCACCAGGACCAGCTGGGCGTCGTCGCGGTGCAGAATGCCACGGATCGTGTGACGTGTGGTCTGGGGCTTGTTGGAGGTGATCGCCACCTTCTGGCCCACCATCGCGTTCGTGAGGGTGGACTTGCCCGCATTGGGACGGCCCACCAGGATGGCGAATCCGGCACGGTACCCGTCCGGCACCGCCCCCGTCATCAGGCCTTTCCGCTGTTCCGACATTCAGTCCACTTCCTCCCGGGCGGTAGCGCCCCCGTTGTCGGCGTCAGGCGCAGCCTGAGCCAGAACATGATTGACGCGATTGCGTCGTCCTTCAATACTGTGCGCCTCCAGGCGCAGACCGTGAGTGTAGGCCACACTGCCGAGAATGGGAACCCGGCCGAGCGCTTTGGCGAGCAAGCCGCCCACCGAGTCGACGTCGTCGTCCTCGATGTCCTTGTCGAAGAGCTCGCCCAGGTGATCGATCGGCATCCTCGCGCTGACACGGTAGGTGCCGGGCACCAGCTGCACCGCTTCCGCGGCCTCGGAGTCGTACTCGTCCACGATCTCGCCCACGATCTCCTCGATGAGGTCCTCGAGCGTGACCAGGCCCGCGGTGCCGCCGTACTCGTCGATCACGATGGCCATGTGAACCTGCTCGAGCTGCAGTTCCTTGAGCAGCTCGGCCACCGGCTTCGACTCGGGGACGAACCGCACGGGACGGGCCAGCGCGGCGAGCGAGCCCGTCGCCGCAGCATCGGAGCCGAAAAGAGCCGCGGCGACGTCCTTCAAGTACAGGATGCCCAGCACGTCGTCGGCGCTCTCCCCCACCACGGGGACCCGTGAGCTGCCGCTGCGGAGGAATAGCCGCATGGCCTGCTCCAGACTCTGGTTCTCGTGGATGTGCACGATGTCCGTCCGCGGCACCATGACGGCGCGCACCAGCGTGTCCTCGAGGTCGAAGACACTCTGGATGAGTTCGGCCTCGCCCTCTTCGATGAGTTCAGAGTCGCTGGAGCGTTCGAACAGGGCCCGCACCTCGGCGCCGGTCAGGGAGCCGAGCTCGTCCTGCAGGTCCACATCCCGGTCCGAACCGGGGAGCACCGCCGCGCCGAAACGCTGCAGCCAGTCCGGGACTGGGCCCAGGACCTGGCGCAGCAGGTGGACCAGCCAGGCCGTGTGGCGGACCGTCCCTTCCGGGTGCTGCCGGCCCAGACGCCTCGGCGAGACACCCACCAGGACGAAACCCACCACGGCCATGACGGCGGTGGCGATGAGGCCGGTGAGCCAGAGATTGTCGATCAGTTCCGTGACGGCCAGCGTGAGCGCGACGGCACCCGCCATCTCAAACCAGACGCGCCAGAAGCGGAGTGCCCGCAGGTGGGCCTGCGGATCGTCGAAGACCCGGTCCACGGCGTCCCCGGGGCGGGATTCCCGCAGCTCGTCCAGATCGTGGCGGGGCAGGAAGGCAAGCGCGGATTCGGCGGCCGAGAGGACCGCTCCGACGACCAGGAACAGGACCGTCAGGAGCAGCAGCACGGCAAGGGTCATTCGGTGGTCTCCAGGGGGGCGTCCTTGCCCAGGAAGGAGGAGAGCAGCTGGCGCTGCAGCCCGAACATCTCGGCCTTCTCCTCCGGTTCGGCATGATCGAAGCCGAGCAGGTGCAGGATGCCGTGGGTGCACAGGAGGAGCATCTCCTCGGCCGTGCTGTGGCCGGCGCCGCGAGCCTGGACCTCAGCGACCTGCGGGCAGATGGCGATGTCGCCGAGCATGCCGGCGGGCGTGATCCGGCCCGGGGCACCGGGCGTGAGCTCATCCATCGGGACGGACAGCACGTCCGTGGCGCCGGGCTCGTCCATCAGCTCGATGTGCAGCTTCTCCATGACCGACTCGTCGACCAGCAGGACGGAGAGCTCGGCCTCCGGGTGGATGTAGAGCTCCTCGAAGATGAAGCGGGCCAGACGGACCAGTTCCTCGGCGTCGACGTCCACGCCGGATTCGTTGTTGACCTCAATGCTCATGGATGACTCCTGAATTCTCCGCAGGGGCCGGAGCCTCCTGCTGCTGACGCGGCGTCGGCTGATGCCGGCGGCCCTGCTGGCGCTCCTGGGTCTCGTCCCAGCGGTTGTAGGCCGTGACGATGTCACCCACCAGCCGGTGCCGGACGACGTCGCTGGCGTCCAGGACTGAGAAGTGGATGTCCTCGATGCCGTCCAGGATCCCCTGGACGATCCGCAGACCTGATCTGGTGCCCATCGGCAGATCCACCTGGCTGGTGTCACCGGTGACCACCATCTTGGAGCCGAAGCCAAGACGGGTCAGGAACATCTTCATCTGCTCCGGGGTGGTGTTCTGCGCCTCATCGAGGATGATGAAGGCATCGTTGAGGGTGCGGCCGCGCATGTAGGCGAGCGGCGCCACCTCGATGGTCCCCGCCGCCATCAGGCGGGGGATGGCCTCAGGGTCCATCATGTCGTGCAGCGCGTCGAACAGCGGCCGCAGGTACGGGTCGATCTTGTCGCTGAGGGTTCCGGGAAGGAAGCCGAGGCGTTCGCCGGCCTCAACCGCGGGACGGGTCAGGATGATCCTGCTGACCTCTTTGTTCTGCATCGCCTGAACGGCCTTGGCCATGGCCAGATAGGTCTTACCCGTGCCCGCGGGGCCGATACCGAACACGATCGTGTTCTCATCGATCGCATCGACGTAGCTCTTCTGATTCATCGTCTTCGGCCGGATCGTGCGTCCACGGCTGGAGAGGATGTTCTGGGTCAGGACCTCGGTGGGGCTGGGGACCGAGCGCGCCTGGAGCATGGACAGGAGCTGGGTCACCAGATCACGGGTCACCACGGTCCCCCGGGACGCCAGCGACTGCAGTTCCTGCACCACACGGTGTGCCATCCGCACCTCGTGTGCCGGGCCCTTGAGGCTCAGCTCATCGCCCCGCACGTGAAAGGCGACGGCCGGGAATGCCGTCTCGAGGCCGCGGATGGATTCATCGTGTGCACCGAGCGCGCGGACCATCTCCTCGCTGCTGCCGAACACCAGCACCTCCGTCCGGGCCATGGGGGTGCTGTGCGGGAACTCGGCGCGGCCGCTCAGGGGGCCTGCTGCCATGGATTCTTCGCTCATGATGCCGGCCCTGGCGACCGGGTCCGCCTTTCCTGGAGGTGTCCGGCCGTGGAATTCACGGCCATCGTTCAGTCTACGTCAGGCCGGTGGACGGTCACGGCTTGGCCACGGGTGGGTATCGATCGGGTTGCACTTCCGCGAGGGCCCCGGCCCGGGTGCCGGGGCCGCTCCGGCATGTGGCAAGGTGGTTTGGGGGCTTGCCATGTGCAGCCCTTTGTGCTGTCCGGACCGGCGGCACGGCGGAAACGGACCGGATGGCGGGTGAGAGCATGGCGATGGACAAACGGCCTACGACGGCGCGGCGTCTCCGCGGCGCTCTCGCGGCGGCCGCGCTGGGCCTTCCTCTGCTGCTGTCCGCCTGCTCGGCGTCGCAGTCCTCCACCGTCTCTTCGGCCCTGCCGGAGCCCTCCGTGTTGGCCAGCTCCGTCCCCGAGGCGACCGCGACGCTGCCGGGTGGCTCCGCGGATCAGGCGACGCAGTCGCAGGCACAGATCTACTGGATCGGCCGGACCGGCGGGAACGCCTATCTCTTTCCCGAGCCACGCAAGACGGACAAGAACTCAGACCCGGTGACGGCGGCGCTGACGGTGATGATGGGCCAGAAGCCCACGGATCCGGACTACTTCACGGCTTGGCAGCCGCCGCACCGCGTCGCGGCCTCCATCTCCGGCACCTCGACCATCACCGTGGATGTCAGCAGCGACGCGTTCTCAAGGAACCTCGATCCCTCGATGGCCAAGCGCGCCATCCAGCAGCTTGTGTTCACGGCGGCCTCCGCCGCGCTCACCTCCGGGATGGTCGACGGGGGTGCCGAGCCCGACGTCGTCCTCCTGATCGACGGCCGCAGCGACGTCAAAGCCTTCGGCAGCATCGCGCTCGGCCAGAGCTTCCACCGGGAGACCGCCTATCTCTCCCCCGTCAGTATCACCAGTCCCCAGGAAGGGACGACGGCCGGCGCCGGCCCGCTCACGTTCAGCGGGATGGTGCTTGGCAGTTCCCTGGACGTCCGTTGGAAGGTGGTCCGCCTCGATGTCCAGAACGGCCAGCCGGACGTCGTGTCCGCGATGACCACGGCACACCTGGAGTCCGCGGGAGTCGGACGTTTCTCCGCCACGGTCAAGCTGACTCCGGGCCGTTACGAGCTCTCCGTGAGCAAGGACGGCGCACCGGGCACCCCTGCCGTGGTCGATACGAAGACGATCACCATCCGCTGAGTGGCACTCCCGGGACACCGGCCCCGGGCCGGTGGCTCACCAGCGGCCCAGGACCGTGCTCGCCACGACGATCGCCGCGGGTCCGGCGCTGCTGGACCGGAGCACGTGAGGGCCGAGCAGCGCGGTCTTCGCACCCGCCTCGCGGAACTTCGAGACCTCTTCGGGACTGATTCCGCCCTCCGGGCCGACGATCAGCAGGATCTCGGCGTCCTGGGCCTCGGTGCCACCCACTTCATCGCCCAGCCTGAGGCTGAGGGATTCCGCGGCGTCCTCGTGGAGGATGTACGCGTGGGAGGCCCGGGCGATGCGTCTCACCAGCCCGGCCGTGTCGACGGGGTCCTCGACCGCCGGTGTCCGGGAGCGGCGGGACTGCTTGGCCGCCGCACGGACCACGGATCTCCACTTGGCCAGGGCCTTGGCCGCGCGGTCACCTCGCCAGCGGACGATGGAGCGGTCGGCCTGCCAAGGCAGGACACCGTCGACGCCGAGCTCCGTGGCGCTCTCGATCGCCTGCTCATCGCGGTCGCCCTTCGCCAGCGCCTGGACCAGGACGATCCGCGGAGCGGGCGCCGGCTCACGGTGAACGTGCGCGACAGTGACCACCAGCTCGTCGCCGTGGGCGGACTCCACGGTCCCCGTGACCCGGGTCCCGTGTTCATCCACCAGGTCCACACCCTCGCCCGCAGCCAGCCGCTTGACGGTGGCCGCATGGCGCGCCTCGGGGCCGGTGAGCATCACGGACCCTCCCGGGACCGCAGACGCGAGGTCCTCGGGAGTGGCGAAGAAGACCGGATTGCTCATCTCAGAGATTGCCGAGCTTGTCGCGCAGCTTGGCGAACATCCCACCGCCGCTGTTCAGCTTGCCCGGGGTGAACTCCTCGTCCCGGAGCCCGGCCAGCTTCCTCAGCAGCTCCTCCTGCTCGGCGTCGAGCCGGGTGGGCGTCTCCACCTGGATCCGCACCTTCAGATCGCCCCGGCCATAGCCGCGCAGGTGGGTGACGCCGAGTTCGTTGAGCGTGATCACCTCGCCCGTCTGGGTGCCGGGCTTGACGCTGATGTTCTGGGCGCCGTCGAAGGTCTCCAGCTCGATGTCGGTGCCGAGCGCCGCGGCGGTCATGGGGACCTTCAGGGACGCGTGCAGATCGTCGCCCTCACGCGTGTAGGTCTTGTCCGCGTTCACCTTCACCTGGACGTACAGATCGCCGGAGGGACCGCCGGCGATGCCGGCCTCGCCGTGCCCGGAGAGCTGGATGCGGGTGCCGGTGTTGACACCGGCGGGCACCTTGATGGACAGCGAGCGGTGCGAACGGACCCGGCCCTGGCCGTTGCACTCGTTGCAGGGGTCCTTGATGACGGTGCCGAAGCCCTGGCAGCTCGGGCAGGTCGAGGCGGTCATGACCTGGCCGAGAATGGAGCGGACGGGCCGCTGGATCTGGCCGGCTCCGTGGCATATGTCGCAGCGTTCGGGACTCGTGCCCGGCTGGCAGCACGTACCGTCGCACGTCTGGCAGACCACGGCGGTCTCCAGCTCGAGGGTCTTCTCGACGCCGAACACGGCGTCCTTCAGATCGATGCGCACCTCGATGAGGGCGTCTTGACCGCGGCGGACCCGGGAGGCCGGTCCCGCGGCCGAGCCGCCGCCGAAAAAGGTGTCGAAGATGTCCTGGAAGGCGAAGCCACTGCCCGAGTACCCGCCGAAGCCGGTGTCGGTGCCGTTCTCATTACCCGTGGTGTCGTAGACGCGGCGCTTCTCCGGGTCGGAGAGCACCTCGTAGGCGTGGGTCACGGCCTTGAACTTCTCGGAGGCATCCTCACCCGGGTTCACATCCGGGTGCAGGGTCCGGGCCAGCTTGCGGTAGGCCTTCTTGATCTCTTCCCCACTGGCGTCGCGGGGAACCCCGAGGACTTCGTAGTGGCTGCTCACGTGTCTCTTCTTCTCTTCCTGTTTTGCGTACCGGATCCAGGAACGCCGCCGGCGCTCAGTTCGCCAGGATCCGTGACAGATAACGGGCCACGGCGCGTACCGCGGCCATCGACGACGGGTAGTCCATGCGGGTCGGGCCCAGGACGCCGACCTTGGACACGGCTCCCCTGCCGTAACCGGTGGCGACCACTGAGGTCCCGGCCAGTTCGTCGAAGGGGTTCTCGCGTCCGATGCTGACCGCCACACCGTGCTGGTCCTGGTGCATCTCGGTGAGGAGCCGCAGCATGACCACCTGCTCCTCCAGCGCCTCGAGGACCGGTCCGATGCTGAGCGGGAAGTCCATCGTGGCGCGGGCCAGGTTCGCGGTGCCGGCCAGGACGATGCGGTCCTCCGTGCCCGCCTCGGCCAGCGTCGTCAGCGCGGCGGCCAGATGAGCGGCCGCAGGCTGGAGTGCGGGAGCGAACGTGGCGGGAAGGCTCTCCAGCGCCTCGCGGAGGCCGTGCACGGCGCGGCCCGATCCTGCCGTGAGGAACGCCGTCCGCAGCTGGGCCACGTCATCCTCGGTCACCGCCTGCCCCAGGTCCACCACCCGCTGCTCGACGCTGCCGGCGTCGGTGATGAGGACGGCGAGGACCTGTGCGGGTCCCAGAGCGACGATCTCCAGGTGGCGGACGCGCGCCTGGCTGGCCGTCGGGTACTGGACGACGGCGACCTGCCGGGTCAGCTGGGACAGCAAACGCGCGGAGCGCTCCAGGACGTCGTCGAGGTCGTCCGCCTCATCGAGGAAGGTGTGGATGGCGCGCCGTTCCGGCGCCGAGAGAGGCTTCACCGAGGCGAGCTGGTCCACGAAGAGGCGGTATCCCTTGTCCGTGGGAATCCTGCCCGCGCTGGTGTGCGGGGCCGCGATGAGCCCCTCCTCCTCGAGGGCGGCCATGTCGTTGCGGATCGTTGCGCTGGAAACCCCCAGCTGATGGCGTTCCACCAGGACCTTCGAGCCCACGGGCTCTCGGTAATGGACGTAGTCCTCCACGATGGCGCGCAGCACGGCGAGCCGGCGGGGATCGCTCACGCTGTCACCTCCACTGTTCTGGCCTTCGGCGTTTCTCTTAGCACTCTACCTCTCCAAGTGCTAATTCTAGTATGTCCGCCGCGACACGGGCGCACCGTTGTCCATTCACTGCAGGGAGCACATCATGTCCATCCACACCTGGGGGCCGCAGGAGCTCGGCAAGCCCGTTCAGCGGACGCTCCGGGAGGTCCCAGTGGAACTCGGGATGGTGCTGGAGGATGTCCAGACCGGTTGGGTGGGCGCCGTGACCCGGGTGGAGAAGTCCGGTGGCATGCACATCCTGGCGCTGGAGGACCGGCGCGGCAAGGCACGCTCATTCCAGTTGGGCTTCGGTTTCCTTCTGGACGGGGAGCCCGTGAAGATCACGCCCCCGCAGGCCGCGAAGACGCCGCAGGGCCCGCGGCGCACCGCCAGCGGGTCCATCCAGGTGGACGCCAAGGCGCGGACCGCACTGGCCAGCCGCATCTGGGTGGAGGGCAAGCACGACGCCGAACTCGTGGAGCGTGTGTGGGGTGACGATCTGCGCGTGGAGGGCATCGTGGTCGAGCCTCTGCACGGCGTGGACGACCTGGAAGCGGCGGTGCGCGCCTTCGGGCCCGGGCCGGGGCGCAAGCTCGGCATCCTGGTGGACCACCTGGTGCCGGGTTCCAAGGAGCAGCGGATCGTGGATTCACTCCTGAAGCACCCGGGAATGGCGCAGCACGTCCTGGTGGTGGGTCACCCGTACGTCGACGTCTGGCAGGCCATCAAGCCCCAGACGCTCGGGATCCCCGCCTGGCCGGAGATCCCCCGCGGCATGGACTGGAAGACCGGGATCCTGAAGGCCTTCGGCTGGCCGCACGCGACTGCGGAGGATGTGGGCCTGGGGTGGCAGAAGCTCCTCTCCACGGTGCGCAGCTACGCGGATCTGGAACCCTCGCTGCTGGGCCGGGTCGAGGAAGTCATCGACTTCCTCACCGCCTGAGCCGCCAGCCACTATGCTGGAGGAGAACTCTCGGCCGTGGTGGATCCGCGGTGGCTGGAACTATCTCAGGAGTAACGCCGGTGTCGGACGCATCTGGACCACAGTCGCAGGGTAACCCCTCCGGGAGGCCCGGCCCCGATGGAGCTCCGGGCGCGTCCCGGCGCGGACCGGGAGGGTCGGACTACTCCGGAACCAGCGCCGTGCCGGAACCGCTGAGCCCGTCCGAGGACCGGCAGTGGGCGATGCTGGCGCACTTCGGCGGCATCCTGGGTTTCGTCCCGTCATTGCTGATCCATCTGATCTTCAAGGACCGCGGGCCGTTCACGGCCCAGGAGTCCAAGGAAGCCCTCAATTTCACGCTCCCCCCGACCCTCGTCGCGGTGGTCGCGAACATCCTCAGCCTCATTCCGTTCATCGGCGGGGCGTTCGCGGTGATCGCTGCGCTGATCTGGATCGCACTGACGATCTTCTCCGTGAACGCCGGCATCCATGTGAACCGTGGCCAGCCGTACCGCTACAGATTCAACCTCCGCCTGATCAAGTAGGAGGCACACAGAAGGCCCGCACCGATCGGTGCGGGCCTTCTGTGTCTGTCAATCCGGCAGCAGGCGGCGGACGACGGCGTCGGCCAGCAGGCGGCCGCGCAGGCTCAGCCGCACGGAGCCGGCGAAGGCGGCCTTGGCGTCGATGAGGCCGTCGGCGATCAGACCCGCGACGGCGGCACGGCCTTCCGCCCGCAGCGTCGCCGTCGGCAGCCCCTCGGCCAGCCTCACACGCAGCAGGACGTCCTCGACATAGCGTGCGCCGTCGTCGAGCACCTCCTTGCCCGCGGCGGGCGAGACGCCCGTGGCCAGGCGCTGGGCGTAGGCGCGAGGGTGTTTGACGTTCCACCAGCGAACGCCGCCCACGTGCGAGTGCGCGCCGGGGCCGATGCCCCACCAGTCACTGCCGCGCCAGTAGGCGAGATTGTGCCGGCACTCCTGGTCGGCTGTGCGCGCCCAGTTGCTGACTTCGTACCACTGCAGCCCACCGGCGGAGAGCCGCGCTTCGGCGTGCTCGTACTTGTCGGCGTGGTCGTCGTCGTCGACGTCGGGGACCTCACCGCGGCGGATCTGCGCGGCCAGCTTGGTGCCGTCCTCGATGATGAGCGCGTAGGCGCTCAGATGATCCGGCTCGCACGCGAGTGCGGCGTCCAGGGACCGCTCCCAGTCGGCCAGGGACTCCCCCGGTGTGCCGTAGATGAGGTCGAGGCTGACGTTCAGGCCCGCGGCCCGCGCCCACTCGACCACCTGGGGCACCCGCTCCGGGCGGTGCACCCGGTCCAGGACCTTCAGCACATGCGGCACGGCGGACTGCATCCCGAAGGAGACCCGCGTGAAGCCGGCCTCGGCTAGACGTGCCAGCGACTCCGGCGACACGGTCTCGGGGTTGGCCTCCGTGGTGACCTCTGCGCCTTCGGCAAGGCCCCACAGCTCGCGTGCCCGGCCCAGCAGGCCACCGAGCTCCGCGGCGTCGAGCAGGGTGGGGGTTCCGCCGCCGAAGAAGACGGTGGACACCTCCCGGGCGGGCAGGCCGGAGCGTTCCAGCACACCGGCCGCGAAGTCGAGCTCACCGAGGGCCGTCCCGGCGTACTCCGCCTGGCTGGCCCCGCCGCCGAGCTCCGTGGCCGTGTAGGTGTTGAAGTCGCAGTAACCGCAGCGGACCGTGCAGTACGGGACGTGGATGTACAGGCTGAAGGGACGCTCCGCCGCACCGACGGCCGCCTGGGCGTCCAGGAGGCCGTCGGCGGGCGCGGGGTCCCCGAGGGGCAGCACGCTGGGCATGCGTTACTTCTTGGCCTTGTCCTTGCCGGTGTTCTCGTCGTTGCTCAGGGCGGCGATGAACGCCTCCTGCGGCACTTCGACGCGGCCCACCATCTTCATGCGCTTCTTGCCTTCCTTCTGCTTCTCCAGCAGCTTGCGCTTACGGCTGATGTCGCCGCCGTAGCACTTGGCGAGGACGTCCTTGCGGATGGCGCGGATGTTCTCGCGGGCGATGATGCGGGCACCGATGGCGGCCTGGATGGGGACCTCGAACTGCTGGCGCGGGATGAGCTCACGGAGCTTGGAGGTCATCATGACGCCGTAGGCGTACGCCTTGTCACGGTGGGTGATGGCGCTGAACGCGTCCACGGTCTCGCCCTGGAGGAGGATGTCCACCTTGACCAGATCGGCCACCTGGTCCCCGTCCGGCTTCCAGTCCAGCGAGGCGTAGCCGCGGGTCTTGGACTTCAGGGTGTCGAAGAAGTCGAAGACGATCTCCGCCATCGGAACCCAGTAGCGCAGCTCCACGCGGTCCTCGGAGAGGTAGTCCATGCCGCGCATCTGGCCGCGGCGGGACTGGCACAGCTCCATGATGGCGCCGACGAATTCGTTGGGGGCCAGGATGGTTGCCGCGACCATCGGCTCGCGGACCTCGTGGATCTTGCCGGTGGGGAATTCGCTCGGGTTGGTCACGATCGCCGTGGACTTGTCCTCCAGCGTCACCTCATAGACCACGTTCGGAGCCGTGGAGATGAGGTCGAGATTGAACTCACGCTCCAGACGCTCACGGACGATCTCCAGGTGGAGCAGGCCGAGGAAGCCCACGCGGAAGCCGAAGCCCAGGGCCGCGGAGGTCTCCGGCTCGTACACCAGCGCGGCGTCGTTGAGCTTGAGCTTGTCCAGCGCCTCGCGCAGCACCGGGTAATCGGTGCCGTCCAGCGGGTAGAGGCCGGAGAACACCATGGGCTTGGGATCCGCGTAGCCGCCCAGGGCCTCCGTGGCCGGCTTGGCCAGATTGGTGACCGTGTCGCCGACCTTGGACTGGCGGACGTCCTTCACGCCGGTGATGAGGTAGCCCACCTCGCCGACGCCCAGACCGCGGGTGGGCTCCGGCTCGGGAGAGCTGACGCCGATCTCCAGGAGTTCGTGGCTGGCCTTGGTGGACATCATCTGGATGCGTTCGCGCGGGGAGAGCTTGCCGTCGACGACGCGCACGTAGGTGACGACGCCGCGGTAGGTGTCGTAGACGGAGTCGAAGATCATGGCCCGGGCCGGCGCGTCGGGGTCCCCGACGGGGGCGGGAAGCTCGCGGACGATCTTGTCCAGGAGGCCCTCGACGCCCACGCCGGTCTTGCCGGAGACCAGCAGGACGTCCTCCGGGTCGCCGCCGATCAGACCGGCCAGCTCGGCGGCGTACTTCTCCGGCTGGGCGGCCGGGAGGTCGATCTTGTTCAGGACCGGGATGATGGTGAGATCGTTCTCCATGGCCAGGTACAGGTTGGCCAGGGTCTGAGCCTCGATGCCCTGCGCCGCGTCCACCAGGAGCACCGCTCCCTCGCAGGCGGCGAGGGAGCGGGAGACCTCGTAGGTGAAGTCCACGTGGCCCGGCGTGTCGATCATGTTCAGGGCGTAGCTGGTCCCGTCCAGCTCCCAGGGCATGCGCACGGCCTGCGACTTGATGGTGATGCCACGCTCACGCTCGATGTCCATGCGGTCCAGGTACTGGGCCTTCATGTCCCGCGACTGGACGACGCCTGTCAGCTGCAGCATACGGTCCGCCAGGGTGGACTTGCCGTGGTCGATGTGCGCGATGATGCAGAAGTTGCGGATCAGCGCCGGATCGGTCGCGGCGGGCACCGGTGCAGTGCGGGCCATGGGAGACACTCGGGAGTCCTTACTGTTGCCTGTGGAAGCGGCCCTGCCGTGCGCGCACCGCCGGGGCGGAGGGCACGGCCGCAGGGCCAGGGAATCAATCCCCTATTCTCCCACGTTTCCCGCCCGGGTGCGCACCTCCATGCCAGACGCGCCCACGCCTTGTGGCGGCCTTCAGTAGTCTGTGGGCATGGCGAAGCTGCTGACCAGAATCCTGCGTGCACTGGGTCTCGGACGGAAGAGCACCCCGGGCGCTCCGACGGTGGCGAGGTATCCGGGTGACTACCGGGGCAAGGTCTCGGTCACTTACTCCCCCGCGCCCGATGGACGCCCGGATCCCGGGGAGGTCGTCTGGACCTGGGTGCCGTTCGAAGAAGACCATTCGCAGGGCAAGGACCGCCCCGTGCTGTTGATCGGCCGGGACGGGCGGTGGCTGCTCGGACTCATGCTGACCTCCAAGGACCGGAACAACACGTCCCACCAGGACCCCAACTACGTCGACATCGGCATCGGCCTCTGGGACCGGGCCGGGCGGCCCAGCGAGGTGAAGGTGAACCGGGTGCTCAGGGTGGATCCCGGCTCCATCCGGCGGGAAGGCTCGGTCCTGGACCGGGTGCGGTTCCAGCGTGTCGTCGCAGGTCTGCGCGGAGCCGGGCACTGAGGTCCCGATCGCCCCTCCGACACGCGGTTCCCGCTCCGGGGCCGGATTTCTGCTAAGATATTCTGCTGTGTGTCCGTACAGGTCGACGGACACTGATGATTGGCTGCCATAGGCATCCCCACGCCGCTCAGTCAATGGCCAATCTGACGCCCTCTAGACCCATCCGTCATAAAAAGAGAGTTCACTAAGTGGCTAACATCAAGTCTCAGAAGAAGCGCATCCTCACCAACGAGAAGGCTCGCCAGCGCAACGTCGCTGTCAAGTCTGAGCTCAAGACCCTCATCAAGTCCGTCAACGAGGCGGTCGAGGCTGGTAACAAGGAAGCCGCTGAGTCCGCCGTGAAGGCGGCCAGCCGTAAGCTGGACAAGGCTGTCAGCAAGGGCGTCATTCACCGGAACAACGCTGCCAACCGCAAGTCCGCCATCAACAAGAAGGTCAGCGCCCTCTAAGGAGCCCTTCCTGGCGGTGCCTGCACAGCCTGTGCACGTACTTCGCGAGAGGCCGGTCCGAATGGACCGGCCTCTCGTCGTTTAAGGCGAGTGTCACGCTCCCCCGGAGAGCGGGAGCCGTCAGCGGGCGCTCACGGAGGTGGCCACGAGGTGGACGATCCGCTCCACCGCGTAGACGGGGTCCCGGGAGAGTCCCTTCACCTGGGCGTCCGCCTCCGCCACGGCACGGATGCAGATCCGCAGCCGTTCCGGGGTCCATCGCCTGATGTCGCGCTGAGCCTGTTCCACCAGCCATGGCTGCATGCCGAGGTCCCGGGCGAGCTGCGCGGCGGATCCTCTGCTGCCGGCCACCCGGGCCAGCGTCCGCAGCTTTGCGGCGAGGGCGGCCACGAGCGGCACGGGATCCGCGCCGGTGGCAAGGGCGTGGCGGAGCGTCGCCAGAGCTCCGGCCGCATCGCCGTCGAGGGCCTTGTCGGCCACCTTGAAGGCGCTGGCCTCCACCCGTCCGCCGTAGTACTGCTCAACGGTCTCCGCCGTGACTGCACCGCTGGTGTCCTCCATGAGCTGCTGGCAGGCCGCCGCCAGTTCAGCGGTCTGGGAGCCCACGGCCTGGACCAGGGCGAGGACGGCGGGTCCTTCGATCCGGCGGCCGCCGGCACGGAACTCGGCACTCACGAAGGCGTTCTTGTCCGTATCCTTCTTCAGCGGCTGGCAGTCGACGACGGGCCACGCCGCCTTCACGGTGTCCAGGAGCTTCTTGCCGCGGGTACCGCCGGCGTGACGGAGCAGGATGACAGTGTCCTCGGCACCCGATCCTGCCAGCGCAAGTGCGTCTGTGAGGAACGCGTCGTTCATCGCCTCCAGGCGGCTGACCTCCAGCAGCTTGTACTCGCCGAACAGGGACGGGCTGCTGGCGAGAGCCAGCGATCCCGGCGCGTACTCCCCGGCGTCAAAGGACGTGACCTCCAGATCCGGGTGCGCGGCCCGAAGCTGTTTCCTCAGCAGATCCCTGGCCCGCTGGGCGAAGTACTCCTCCGGCCCGGACAGCAGAACGATCGGCGCAGGGGTCACGTCCCGCCAGCTGAGTGCGGTGCTGCTTGCGGCCTTCGCCATGGTTTCGGCTCCGTCTTCGTCCGTTGTCAGGTCCCTACGATCTTAACGCGCCACGCCGCGGATTCCGGGCCAGGGAGCGGTGCAGCCACCGGTAGGCGGCGGCCACCTTGCCAGGATGTGCCAGGGCCCACAGGATGGCGCACTCCAGAACGCCCAACGACGCCATGGTCGCCATGCCCCACGGACCCGGTGGCCAGTCCAGGACGGCTCCCGGCAGCTCCGCCAGGCTGCGCGCGATCCCCCAGATGGCCGTGGTGCACCACGAGGCGGGCACGAACAGCATCTCTCCCAGCACAGTGGAGACCGGCAGAAGCAGGAGAGCCCCCATGCCCAGCAGGGTCACCGGTGCGACAAGGGGTGCAGCGAGCAGATTGGCGGGTACCGCATAGGGCGTCAGCTGAGGCTGCAGGAGGACGAGAAGCGGTGAGCAGGCCGTCTGTGCCACCAGGGGGATGGCCAGCATGAGGGCTGGTCCGTACGGCATGATCCGGCTGAGCAGGCGAGCCATCGGACGGCCCGCCAGGACGATTCCGCCCGTGGCGGTCACGGAGAGAGCGAAGCCGGGGTCGAGGGAGAGAGCAGGTTCGGTGAGCAGTAAGCACGAGGCGCTCACGCACAGCAGAGGGATCCCCCGTGCGCCGTGGCCGCCCGCGAGCACACCGAGAGCGGCGGCCGACATCACAGCGGCCCGCAGGACACTCGAATCAGGGCCGATGAGGATGACGAACGCCCCCAGCCCGGCCAGGCCCGCAGCAGCCGCCGGGACGCGTGGCAGGCTCAGCGATCTGGCGCCGAGGAGGATCGCCGCGAAGACGATGCTGCAGTTCGCGCCGGAGACGGCGGTGAGATGTGTGAGCCCGGTGGAGGTCATCACGGCGATGAAACCGGGACCGTTCCGGGACCGCTCCCCCAGGACCATCCCTTCCAGCAGACTGCCTGGTTCTCCCGGGATCGCGGCGCTGCGCTGGAGGAAGGAGGTCCGGATGCCGCCTAGAAAGGATTCCAAGCGGCTCGGAGCCTGAAGCACGAGCGGCGCTCTCAAGACCGTGCCCTCGAGCCTGCCCGGCCTCTCGGGCTTGCGTGAGAGCCGCACCAGGGCCTCCAGCCGGGTGCCGACGGCAAGAGTGTCGTGGGGGCATGCGGTGGAACAGCGGAGCCGGATCTGAGCCACGACGGGGTTGGAGACGCCACGGTCCCCGATGCGCTGAAGGACGGCCGTGGCCATACAGCCCTGCCCGCATCGGTCCCCCTCCGCGGGGCTTTGTTCCGGCTCGGACGGCTCGGCGGGCCCCGTCACCACCAGTTCCACCGTGCGCACGGCTCCGGCATCCGCGGCGGCGATCACGGAGGATCCGACGGGATCCATCAGCCGGATCAGACCGAGGGCCGAGCCGAGCACCAGGATCACCGAGGAGAGCAGCGCGGTGTTCAGGAAGCCGCCACGCGACCGGTCTGGTTCCCGGCGCGTCCGCTGGACGGCGAGCAGCACCGTTGTCAGAGCGCCGCCGACCGCGCCCAGAGCCAGGACGTGCGGGAAGCTCCGCCATGTGACGGCCGCACTGACCGCCCAGAGCGCGAGCATACCGGGAATCAGACGGACGTCCTGAACAGACCGCGACACCTCCAGGACACGCCGCAGGCGCTCCTCCCGGTCGCGCAGAGTTAACAGGAACCGCTGGAGGATGCGGACCGGGCGCCCGGCTCGATCAGGAGGCCCCATCTCAGCCCAGGCTCACCAGCGGAAGAAGCTGTTCCAGCAGCTTGGGGCCGATCCCATCCACGGCGTCCAGGTCCTCGGTCCGGGTGAACGGGCCATGCTCCTGGCGCCAGGCGACGATCCGTTCAGCCAGGACCTTCCCGACCCGGGGAAGAGACATCAGCTCCTCCACCGATGAGCTGTTCAAGCCCACGACGGCGGCTCCCCCACCTGGAGCGGCCCCGGCGGCGCCGGCAGCGGCCTGTCCCTGAGATCTGGCAGGCTTCTCATCCTGGGCGAGCACGTGAATGTGCAGACCGTCGGTGACCTCGGCGGCGAGATTGACCGTCTCGAGCTGTGCACCGGGCTTCGCGCCACCGGCGGCCTCGAGCGCCTGGAAGACGCGCGCGTGTTCGGGAACCTTGACCACCCCCGGCTTCAGGACCGCTCCGGAGACGTGGACGAGCAGCTGCCTCGGCGGGCTCTGTGCCGGCGGCGGAGACTGGAGCGCCGGAGTGCCACCGCCCGGAGGACGGGACGCGCCCGGGCCAGGGGCGGGGACGGAGGCGGGACTGAGCAGCCACCAAGTGATCGGCACGCCGAGCACCAAGACCGCCAGAAGCGCGACGACAGCGCGCCATGGCGTTCCGGAGCGCAGCCGCGCACTCCTGTGGGCCCTCTGCCTCTCTGCGAGACCGGACGGCCCGCCGCCCCCGGGCACCGGGTCCGGTGGCACGGTCCCGGATGCCGCTCCGTGATTGAGGAGCAGATCCAGGCGTTCCGCCGTGGACCCCTGATCTCCGCTTCCGTGCCGCCGTCCGGTCCCCGATGAGCTCATGCAGCGAGGATACGGAGCACGGCGTGCGCCGCGGTTACCGGACACTCCTATGGGGACAAACGCTCCGGCGGCAACTGTGCGCTGACGATGGCCAGGACACCGAGGCCCACATGGGCGGCCAGAACCGCCGGAAGCGAGCTGATGACGGGAGGAGGTGCCTCGGGAAGCCTCGCCTGCAGCCGGTCGGCGAGTTCCCGGGCGGCCTGGGCGGAGCCGAAGTGATGGACCGCCAGCCCCAGAGAGGACTCAGGGATGTCCGCTGCGGCAGCGACAGCCAGCTCCTCGAGGCGGGCCAGGGCCCTGGCCGAGGACCGGACCTTCTCCACGGGCACCACCCGGCCGTCCGCGATCCCGAGGATCGGCTTGATCGCCAGCATGGTCCCCAGCCAGGACGCAGCTCCACCGATCCGCCCGCCCCGCCGGAGCTGCTCCAGGGACGGGACGTAGAAATGCACGGTGCTGCTCGCCAGGGACGTCTCCGCAGCGGCCTTCACCAGTTCGGAAGGCGCGCCTTGGGACGCCATGGCGCAGGCGGCCTGCACGGCGAAGCCGAGGCACATCGCCGCGGTCCGTGAGTCCACCACGTCTACGGGGACCGGGCAGCTTTCAGCGGCCAGACGTGCGGCGTCAGCGGTTCCTGACAGCTCACGGGAGAGGTGGACCGAGACGATGGCGCCATAACCGGCCGCGGCGAGGTCCCGGTAGGCGGCGGCCAGCGTCGCCGGTGACGGGCGGGAGGTCTTCACCGGCTCCCCCACCGCCATGGCGAGGCTCAGGCGCTCGAGGAGGGCGCCGTCGTCGTCCGCCAGATCGGCCGAGGAGAAGATCTCCTCCCCCACCATCACGGGAAGGGGGACGTGCCGGAACCACGGAGGCGCCTGCGCGAGCCATTCGGCGGGCAGCGCCGCGGCGGAGTCGGTCACCACGGCCACCCGGACGGCGGGCGGCTCCGGCACGCCCTTGCCCCGCGGCCCCCGGGCCGTCTGGCGAGGGGGCCGGAGACCGGCAGAGCCGAGGGCACGGAACGCTTCGAGGCGCTCGAGCAAGCGCCCCCAGCTCCACACCCCCGGCTCTGCCTTCACAGTCGCAAGCCTATTCAGGCCGGGACGATGTTGACCAGCTTCGGTGCGCGCACGATCACCGTGCGGATGCCGCGCCCGTCGAGGATGCGCTGCACGTTCTCCGAGGCCAGCGCCAGTTCGCGCAGGGCGTCCTCGGTCACGTCCGCCGGGACCTCCAGGCGGTCGCGGACCTTGCCCTGGACCTGGACCACGGCGGTCACGGTGTCCTGAACCAGCAGGGCCGGGTCGAACGACGGCCACGCGGCGTTGGCCACGAAGGTCTCCCGGCCCAGCAGGTGCCACATGTCCTCGGACGTGTACGGCGCGAACAGGGACAGGATGACGGCGACCGTCTCCGCGGCCTCGCGGACGGCCGGGTCCGCCGCGCCGGCACCCGAGTCGATGGTCTTGCGGGTCGCGTTGACCAGCTCCATCAGGCGCGCGACGACGACGTTGAACTTGTTCGCGGCGAGGAGCTCCTCGGCGTCGGCGATGGTCCGGTGGGTCACCGAACGCAGGGCCTTGTCACCGGAGGCGACCGGGGTGCCCGGCTCGCTCGCGACATCCTGGGCCAGGCGCCAGGCGCGGGCCAGGAACTTGGCCGAGCCGCCCGGGGAGACGTCGGCCCAGTCGACGTCGTCCTCCGGCGGGGAGGCGAAGATCATGGTCAGGCGGACGGCGTCCACGCCGAACTTGTCCAGCTGTTCGCCCAGGTCCACACCGTTGCCGAGGGACTTGCTCATGGCCTTGCCGCCGTTGAGGACCTGGCCCTGGTTCAGGAGCGCGGTGAACGGCTCGGTGGCGTCCAGCATGCCCAGGTCGTGGATGACCTTGGTGAAGAAGCGCGCGTAGAGCAGGTGCAGGATGGCGTGCTCCACACCGCCCACGTACTGACCCACCGGCATCCAGGTGTTGACGGCCTCCGGGTCGAACGGGCCCTCGGTGTAGTCCGGCGAGGTGAAGCGCAGGAAGTACCAGGACGAGTCGACGAAGGTGTCCATGGTGTCGGTGTCACGCTTGGCTGCGCCACCGCAGTTCGGGCAGCTGACATTGACCCAGGCTTCGGCGGCGGCCAGCGGGGAGGTGCCCTTGGGGGCCAGATCCTCACCGCGCAGGTCGTCCGGCAGGCGGACCGGCAGGTCCTCGTCCGGGACGGGGACCTCGCCGCAGGATTCGCAGTGGATGATCGGGATCGGGGTGCCCCAGAACCGCTGACGGCTCAGCAGCCAGTCGCGCAGGCGGAAGTTCACAAAGCCCTCGCCGGTGCCCTGGCGTTCCAGGATGGCGATGGCGGCCGGGAGGGCCTCGGCCTTGCTCAGTCCGTTCAGCTCGCCGGAGTTGATCAGGGTGCCTTCACCTGAGGTCGCGACGCCGGATTCGGCCGGGTTCTCCTCGCCGGTCTCCAGCACTGCGCGGACCGGGATGCCGAAGGCCCGCGCGAAGTCCAGGTCACGCTGGTCGTGGGCGGGAACAGCCATGATGGCGCCCGTGCCGTAGTCGGCCAGGACGTAGTCGGCAGCCCAGACGGGCAGCTTCTCGCCGTTGAGCGGGTTGATCGCGTAGCGGCCGGTGAACACGCCGGTCTTGGGGCGTTCGGTGGACTGGCGCTCGATCTCGGAGAGGGCCTTGACCTGCTCGCGGTAGGCGTCCAGTGCCTCGGCGTGCTCCGGGGTGACCAGCTCGACGGCCAGGTCCGAGTCCGCGGCGACCACGAAGAAGGTGGCACCGTACAGGGTGTCCGGGCGGGTGGTGAAGACAGTGGTCTCGCGTTCGGACTGCTCGCCGGCGGCTTCGATGACGAAGCGGACGTGGGCGCCTTCGGAGCGGCCGATCCAGTTGCGCTGCATGGCGAGCACGCGCTCGGGCCAGTGGCCTTCCAGCTGGTCCATGTCATCCAGCAGACGCTGGGCGTACTCGGTGATCTTGAAGTACCACTGGTTCAGGGACTTCTTGGTCACGGGGGTGCCGCAGCGCTCACAGGCGCCGTTGACGACCTGCTCGTTGGCCAGCACGGTCTGGTCCTTGGGGCACCAGTTGACCGGGGAGTCCTTGCGGTAGGCCAGGCCCTTCTCGTAGAAGCGCTTGAACAGCCACTGGGTCCAGCGGTAGTACTCGGGGTCCGAGGTGTGCAGACGGCGGGACCAATCGGCGGAGATGGCGTACCGCTTGAACGACGCTGCCTGGGTGTCGATGTTGGTGTACGTCCACTCGCTCGGGTGGGCGTTGCGCTTGATGGCCGCGTTCTCAGCCGGCAGGCCGAAGGAGTCCCACCCGATCGGGTGCATGACATCGTAGCCCTGCAGACGCCAGTAACGGGAGACGACGTCGCCCATGGCGAACGCCTCGGCGTGACCCATGTGAAGATCGCCGGAGGGGTAAGGGAACATGTCCAGCACGTAGCGGCGCTCGCGCGACCCGTCATCGACAGGGATGAACTGGGGGTTCTCGTCCCAGGCCTTCGCCCAGGCGGCCTCGATGGCGGCGAAATCGTATCCGCGCTCCCGCGCGGACTCACCGCCCATGGTCTCTTCAGCTTCTACGCTCACTCGTACTCTCTCACCTTCGCCGGCTCCGGCATCGTTCCTGCCACACTCCACACACACAAAAGCCCCTCAACCCTCGTCAGCAGCCGGCGCTGCGACAAGGGTTCAAGGGGCGGCCGTCCATCACGGGCCACAATGACCCGGAGGACGGCTAGCTAAGGAGGAGGATGACGTGCATGCCTTCCACTTTACCGCACCTCAGACCGCGGGTTTCCAGCAGGCCACGCGCGTTGCGGGGCACAATCCTCCTCCACCCGCTCGAGGCGAGCAGGAGTTCGGCTCCTGAGGGTGGCCGCACAGTGCCCGGGTGCGGCATCGGGCGTCCGCGTAGCGGGCGGGGTACTGTGCGGCCACCCTCAGGCGGAAGGGAGAACTACTTCACGTCCTCGTCCACCCACTCCATGGACTTCGTCACCGCCTTCTTCCACAGACGCAGCTGACGCGCGCGCTCGGCCTCGTCCATGCGCGGCTCCCAGCGCTTGTCCTCGCCCCAGTTGGCGGACAGCTCGCCGAGGTCCTTCCAGAAGCCGACGGCCAGCCCGGCCGCGTAGGCGGCGCCGAGGGCCGTGGTCTCGGTGACCACGGGGCGGACCACCGGGACGCCGAGGATGTCGGCCTGGAACTGCATGAGAGCATCGTTGGCGACCATGCCGCCGTCGACCTTCAGCTCGGTGAGCGGTACACCGGAGTCCGCGTTCACGGCGTCCAGGACCTCACGGGTCTGGAAGGCCGTTGACTCCAGCGCGGCCCGGGCGATGTGGCCCTTGTTGACGTAGCGGGTCAGGCCCACGATGGCGCCGCGGGCGTCCGAACGCCAGTACGGAGCGAACAACCCGGAGAACGCCGGGACGATGTACGTCCCGCCATTGTCCTGAACGGACGCCGCCAGCTGTTCGACCTCGGGCGCCGAGGTGATCATGCCGAGGTTGTCCCGGAGCCACTGGATCAGGGAACCGGCGACCGCGATGGAGCCTTCCAGCGCGTAGTGGGCCGGCTCATCGCCCAGCTTGTAGCCGACCGTGGTCAGCAGGCCGTTCTTGGAGTGGACGATCTCGGTGTCCGTGTTGAAGATCAGGAAGCACCCGGTGCCGTAGGTGTTCTTCGCCTCGCCGGCCTGGAACGCGGCCTGGCCGAAGGTGGCGGCCTGCTGATCGCCGAGGATGCCGGCCACCGGGACCTCACGCAGCAACTGGGAGGTATGCACCGAGCCGTAGACCTCGGAGGAGGATTTGATGGCGGGGAGCATGGAGGCCGGAACGCCGAAGGCGTCCAGGATGTCCAGATCCCAGGACAGGGTCTTCAGGTCCATGAACATGGTGCGGGAGGCGTTGGTGACATCCGTCGCGTGCACGCCGCCGTCGACACCGCCGGTGAGGTTCCACAGGACCCAGCAGTCGGTGGTGCCGAAGAGCAGGTCCCCGGCCTCCGCCTTCTCGCGGGCGCCCTCGACGTTGTCCAGGATCCACTTGACCTTGGTGCCGGAGAAGTAGGTGGCCAGCGGCAGTCCCACCTTCTCCTTGAAACGGTCGACGCCGCCGTCGGCAGCCAGCTCGTCCACGATCGGCTGTGTGCGGGTGTCCTGCCAGACGATGGCGTTGTAGACCGGCTCACCGGTGTTCCGGTCCCAGACGACGGCGGTCTCGCGCTGGTTGGTGATGCCGACGGCGGCGATGTCGTGGCGGGTCAGGTTCGCCTTGGACAGGGCGCTGGCGATCACCTCGCGGGTGTTGTCCCAGATTTCGGTGGCGTCGTGCTCCACCCAGCCGGCCTGCGGGAAGATCTGGGCGTGCTCCATCTGACCGCTGGACACGATGGTGCCCTTCCGGTCGAAGACGATCGCGCGGCTGCTGGTGGTGCCCTGGTCGATGGCGATGACGTACTCAGACATGTGATTCCTCAGTTCCTTCTCAAAGCTCGTGGACACGGTTACTAGGCTGCTGCGGTGAAGACGATCGGCAGGTGGGACGTGAGACCGCCGATGACTCCACCGATGATGGGGCCTGCGACGGGGACCCAGGCGTAGCCCCAGTCGCTGGCGCCCTTGCCCTTGATGGGAAGCAGAGCGTGGGCGATGCGCGGGCCGAGGTCACGGGCCGGGTTGATCGCGTAGCCGGTGGGACCACCGAGGGAGGCGCCGATGCCGACGACGAGCAGGGCCACCGCGAGCGGGCCGAGCTGGTTGGGGGACGTTCCGAAGGACAGGATGACGTAGACCAGCACGAAGGTGCCGACGATCTCGGTCAGCAGGTTCCAGCCGTGGCTACGCATGGCCGGACCGGTGGAGAAGGTGCCCAGCGTATTGGCCGGGTCGGGCTCCACGTCGAAATGCTGCTTGTAGGCCAGCCAGCAGACGACGGCGCCGAGGAAGGCACCCGTCAGCTCGCCGCTCAGGTAGGTGAGGATCGACGCGGCGTCCACGGGGACGCCGGGCACGAACTCCTTGGCACCCGATGCGGCGATGCCGAGGGTCACGGCCGGGTTCAGGTGGGCCCCGGACTTGGCGGCCACGAACACGCCGGCGAAGACCGCGAGGCCCCAGCCGAAGTTCACGAACAGGAACCCGGTGCCGTTGCCCTTGGTCCCCTTCAGGGCCGTATTGGCGACGACGCCACAGCCGAGGAGGGTGAGCATTGCAGTACCGAAGACTTCCGAGAGGAAGACGATTCCAAGAGACATCATTGACTCCTTGAGATGTGCTGTACTCACCGGGCCGGCGCCCGGTGGCTGTTCGCCCCGAAGGGCTACGCGACCAGGCTGTCCAGCTGCACGAGGTGCAGTCGCTCCAGGACATCGGCCGCGTGGTTGCACTCCTCCACGATCCGATCCTTGTCCCAGCCGAGCTGATCTGACAAGGCCTCGGCCGTTTCGCGGAGGAGCTCTCCCGTGACCAGGCCACGGAAAGCGAGGGAGGTGCGGCGGATGAGGACATCCACCAGGTGTCCGATCTGCTCGTGCCGCGCCATCCATTGGAGTTCGCGCACGCTCAGTTCGTGGGTCGAGTGCAGGAGGTGGTCCTCGCCGTGCGACAGGAAGGAGATGACCTCGTCGGCACGGGTGCCATAGCGCGCGAGGAGGGTGCTCACCCGGGCGGCGTCCAGGCCGCGCTCCGCGCTCAGGCGGGCCTTGATCCACTGCTGCACGCCGGCGTCGTCGGCCGGGAAGCCCGCGCCGCCGCCGATGGCGAGTTTCGCCGTCGACACCTCACGGCGAGCGCCGATCACGGCCAGGACTTCGTCGGCGAGGTGTTCGGACAGGGCGCGGAACGTGGTCCACTTGCCGCCGACCAGGCTCAGGACGGTGGCCTGGGCGGAGCCGAAGGACTGCATGCGCTTCTCGATGCGGTAGTCGCGGGAGACGAAGCCGGGGGCGGTGTCGTCGTGGCGCGGGAGGGGCCGGACGCCGGAGAAGGTGTAGACGATCTGCTCGCGACTCACGGCGATGTCAGGGAAGACGTGGGAGATCAGTTCGAAGAAGTATTCGATCTCCTCTTCCGTGCACACGGCGTCCTGGTTCATATCGGCGTCGATGTCGGTGGTGCCCACCAGGACGCGGTCACCCATCGGGTAGATGAGGACGATGCGCCCATCGGTGTGCTCGAAGAAGATCTCCCGCCCGCCCGTGGCGGCGAGGAGCTCGGGGTGGTCGAGCACGATGTGCGATCCCCTGGTTCCTCCCATGAAGCGGGTCGGGGAGCCGAGTGCGCCGTTGCTCTCATCGACCCAGGCACCGGTGACATTCACGACGACGTCCGCGGCGAAGTCGAACTCCTCCCCCGTCAGTTCGTCACGCAGACGCACGACGCCGGATGGGGACTCTGCGGCGCCGACGACGCTGAGGTAGTTGGCGGCGCGGGCCGTCTGGCCGCCGGCCGTGAGGCCGTCGTTCAGGACATCCAGGGTGAGACGTTCGGGATTGTGCACGGAGGCGTCGAAGTAGCTGGCCGCGTACTTGATGCCCGGGTTCAGCCGCGGCAGTTCCTGCAGGGCCTTCTCACGGCTGCGGAACTGGTGGCGAGGGACGCTGCCGCCGTCCCTGGAGAAGGAATCGTAGAGGCTCAGGCCGAGCTTGATGAGGAAGGCGCCGCGCTCCTGCGGCTTGCCCTGCCGGTGGGTCAGGAAGCGCAAGGGGGCGCTGAGGACGCCGGAGAAGGTGCTGAAGATGGGGATGGTGGTTTTCAGGGGCTTGACGTAGTGCGGGGCGATCTTCATCAGGCGGTTTCGCTCCACCACGGATTCCTTCACCAGGCGGAACTCGCCGTTCTCCAGATACCGGATGCCGCCGTGGATCATGTGGGATGAGGCACCGGAGGCTCCCTGGCAGTAGTCGCCGCGTTCCACGAGCACCACGTCCACACCCTGCAGCGCCAGATCACGGAAGGTGCCCACGCCGTTGATGCCTCCGCCGATGATCAGGACCGTGGCCGAGGGGCGGTCTGCGATGGCCTTGACGGCTTGGCGGGTCTGCTGGGTGCGGGGGGCTGCGTTCTGCTGCGGGGACATCGTCTCTCCGGGATCGGTTCACGTTTTTCGGTGCGCCTCAACGGCACGTCCCCTATTCTTGGAAGCGGTGAAAATTATCGTCAAGCTGAATGCACGAACGTGCAGAAAGGGTTCCGATGCGTAAGGACGGGGATGTCCTCAAAGCGGCTCAGCTCTATTACCTCCAGGACCTGACCATGGACGCGATAGCCCGGGAACTGCGCACTTCGCGCTCCACCGTGTCGCGTCTGCTGGCCACCGCACGGGAGACGGGCCTGGTGCAGATCGAGGTCCGCTCGAGCCTGGACATGGCACCTGAGCTTGAACACTTGATCAAAAAACTCTTCGGGGTGACCGCCCATGTGGTTCCGGTCCCCAGCAGTGTCGGTGAGGCCGAGGCCCTGGACCGGGTGGCCCTGTACGCCGCACGGACGATCACCCCGCATGTGGACTCGAACGCGGTCATCGGCGTGGCCTGGGGTGCCACGATGAGCGCCGTGAGCCGTCACCTCACCAGCAAGCCCACCCATAACAGCGTGATCGTCCAGCTCAACGGCGCGGGCAACACCCACTCCACCGGCATCTCCTACTCGAGCGAGATCCTCCACCGCTTCGGGCGAGCGTACGGGGCGAGGGTGGAGCAATTCCCCTTGCCTGCCTTCTTCGACCACGTCGAAACCCGGCAGGCGATGTGGCGCGAGCGCAGCGTGGAGCGCATGCTCGATCTCCAGTCCCGCATGAGCATGGCCCTGTTCGGCGTCGGCAGCGTCGAATCCGGCTACCCCAGCCACGTCTATGCCGGCGGCTACCTGGAGCGTGAAGACCTGCTCTCCCTGGCCGGGCACCAGGTGGTGGGCGACGTTGCCACCTATTTCTTCCGGGCGGACGGCTCCACCGACGGGATCCCCCTGAACGGCCGGTCCACCGGCCCGAGCCACGAGCAGCTGAAGAAGGCGCCCCGACGCGTCTGCGTGGTTTCCGGCGCGGGGAAGATCAATGGACTGAAGGGGGCGCTCGCGGCCGGCCTGGTGACCGAGCTGATCCTGGACGAGAAGACCGCGCGCCTGCTCGTGGAGAGCTGAGCCCGGTCCCTGTGATGACCCGCGGGTTCGGTAGAGTCTTTGACCATGAGCCGCATTCCCACCGTCGCCCTGAATAACGGGGTGGGCATCCCCCAGCTCGGCGTCGGACTGTACAAGGTCGCCCCCGAGGTGCTGCTGGATCTGGTGCCGACGGCGGTCGACGCCGGCTACCGGCATTTCGACACCGCCTCGCTGTATGGCAATGAGCTAGCTCTCGGGCGTGCTCTAGGCGCCGTCCTGGAGGACGGCAGCCTCGGCCGTGAGGACCTCTTCATCACCAGCAAGGTCTGGAACGACGATCAGGGCTACGACGCCACGCTCCGCGCGTTCGACGACTCCATGGTGAAACTCGGACTGGACGTCCTGGACCTCTACCTCATCCACTGGCCGGTGGCGGACCGCGGTCTCTACGCGGACAGCTACCGGGCCCTGGAGACCTTGTACCGCGAGGGCCGGGTCCGGGCCATCGGAGTCTCCAATTTCCAGCCGGGACACCTCCAGAGGCTCCTGGACGAGTGCGAGGTGGTCCCCGCCGTGAACCAGGTGGAACTGCACCCGTGGCTCCAGCAGCGGGAGCTCCGCTCCTTCCACGCCGGCCACCGGATCGCCACCGAATCGTGGAGCCCGCTCGCCCGTGGCCGCATCCTTGAAGACCCCGTCCTGCTGGAGCTGGCCGCACGCCATGGACGGACCGTCCCCCAGATCGCCCTGCGCTGGCAGCTCCAGGAAGGCCTGGTCGTCTTCCCCAAGGCGAGTTCGGCCGAGCGTCTCCGCGAGAACGCGGCACTCTTCGACTTCACGCTGGACGACGCCGAGCTCGGACTCATCGCCGGCCTGGACCGGGGCTTCCGCAGCGGCTCACACCCGGACGACGTCCAGTGAACGGGACCCTCGCCCCGGACACCGGCGGATTCATCTCCTCCGGATTGCAGACCCGGGAATCCCGCCACGAGGTGGAGCTGCCGGACGGCCACGTCGCCTACTGGGACCATGCCCCGGCCGAACCGGGCCCCTCCACACGGACCATCCTGGTCATCCACGGATTCCGGGGCGATCACCACGGGCTCCTGCGCCTGGTGGACCTGATGCCGCAGCACCGCTTCATCACGCCGGACCTGCCCGGTTTCGGGGCCTCCGAGGCGTTCCGGTCCCGAGAGCACTCCCTGGACGGCTACGCCGAGTTCATCTCCGAGTTCATGGACGCCCTCGGCCTCGGCCCGGACACCGTCCTGCTGGGCCACTCCTTCGGCTCCCTGGTCTGCAGCCGCTTCGTCACCGCCCATCCGGGCCGGGTCACCCCGCTGATCCTCATCAACCCGATCGCGGCGCCCGCCCTGGAAGGCCCCAAGGCGCTCCTGACCAAACTCGCCATCGCGTACTACCGCGCGGCGGCTGCGCTTCCCGAGCCAGCCGGGCACGCCCTGCTGGCCAACCCGACGATCGTGCGGGTCATGAGCGTGACCATGGCCCGGACCAAGGACAAGCCGCTCAGGCGTTTCATCCACGCTCAGCACGACGCCTACTTCAGCGACTTCGCCAGCCGGGAGAGCCTGCTCGAGTCGTTCCGGGCGTCCGTCTCCGGCACGGTGACCGAGCTGGCCGGCAGGATCACCCTGCCGACCCTCCTGGTGGCCGGCTCCACCGATGAGGTGGCCCCCCTGCCCGCCCAGGAGAAGCTGCAGGACGCACTGCCGGATTCCCGGCTGGTGGTGATCGACGGCGTCGGGCACCTCATCCACTACGAGACGCCACGGATCGCCGCCGCCGCTATCGAGAACTTCCTCCAGGAGCACCCCGCATGAAACTGGTGATCGACGCCCGCTTCACCCGCACGGACCACCATGACGGCATCAGCCGCTACGGCGCCAGCCTCATCGAGGCCTGCGCCAAGGTGGCCGACGTGACCATGCTGATCCACGACGAACGTCAGCTGAACCTCCTGCCGGAGGTGCCGTACGTCAAGATCGGCAGTCCCCTCTCCCCCCTCGAACTCTTCGTGGCCCGCAAGGTCAACGCGCTCGGCGCCGACGTCGTCGTCTGCCCCATGCAGACCATGGGCTCCTGGGGCCGCAAGTACGGACTCATCCTCACCCTGCACGATCTGATCTACTATGAGCACCCGGCGCCCCCCGGCTTCCTCCCGGCACCTGTCCGCGCGCTCTGGCGGCTCTACCACAAGGCGTACTGGCCGCAGCGGGTCCTGCTCAACCGCGCGGACGTGGTCGCCACGATCAGCCGGACCACGGAGTCCCTCATGGCGAAGTTCCGGCTCACCCGCCGTCCCGTGCGGATCGTCGGCAACGCGCCCCAGCCCGGCGCCGTGCCCCGGCCGGTGGGCGAGGAGCCTCTCAAGGAACTCGTCTACATGGGCTCCTTCATGGAGTACAAGAACGTGGAGACGCTCATCCGCGGCATGGCGGGGCTGCCCGGCTACACGCTGCGGCTCATGAGCCGCGTCTCCCCCGAGCGCCGCGCCCAGCTGGAGGCGCTGGTGCCCGACGGCGCGCAGGTCGTCTTCCAGAACGGCGTGACGGACGCGGAGTACGAGGAGTTCCTCCGCCGATGCACGGCCCTTGTGACGCTGTCCAGGGCGGAGGGCTACGGGCTCCCGCTCGTGGAGGCCATGTCACTCGGCACTCCCGTGGTGGTGGCCGACACGCCGATCTTCCGCGAAGTCGGCGGGGACGCCGCCGCCTACGTCCCGGCGGAGGACCCGCGGGCATTCGCGGACGCCGTGCGCGCACTGGAGGACGACGACGCCTGGACGGCGAGGAGCGCGGCCTCCCTGGAGCAGGCGGGACGTTTCTCCTGGGACCGCTCGGCGCAGGAGCTGCTGGCCGCGGCTGACGAAGTGCTGCGCCTGCGGGCAGGCCGCTGAGCGGCGCTCAGGCCATTCCGCGGATCAGAGCAGGTCGACGCCATCGAAGCGCACCTGTGCGGGTGCGTGGCTCCGTTTGGCCGACGCCGCGGCCTTGGCGGCCCGCAGCAGCCGTGCGGCCTCCGCGGCCATCGCGTACGGGATGAACGCCAAGGTCCGGTACTCCTCGCCCACCGGGACGGGCCCGACGGTGCGCACACCGGAGCCCTCACCCTGCAGAGGCAGGAGCGACTCCTGCAGATAGGCCACGGCCTCTTTGGGGCCAGTCAGGGCCGCCACACGGACCGCGGGCGGCAATCCGAGGCTCCGGCGCTCCTCCAGCTCCCGGGAGGCGAAGGACGCCGGGTCCCAGCGGACGAGTGAACCCACCGCGGTATCCTGATCCGCCGTCACCATGACCACGCCGCCGTCCTTGGCCGGCCGGACCAGGGCCGCCGCGTTGAACCAGCGGCGCACGGTCTCCTCCACCGCCCGCAGGTTCTCCCTGCGGAGCATCTGATCGCCGTCCAGCAGAAGGGCCGCGGAGTAACCCTCGGGAGCCACGGGTTCCGCGCCGAGTGTCGCGACCACCAGTGTGCCCGCCCCGCTCGCCTCGTCCTTGACCCGCCCGGCGGAGGAGGAGATCACGCGCGCCCCGGGGAACGCCCGGCCCAGCTGCTCGGCCGTGCGCAGCACCCCGTGCCCCGTCACCGTGTACCGGCCGGAGCCGCACTCACGGCACGTCATCACGCGCTGCACGGTGCCGCACCAGCGGCACTCCGGTGCCGCGCCCTGCGCCGGGACGTGCAGCGGCCCTTCACAGGCGGTGCACCGGAACCGGGTCCCGCACTGGGCGCAGAGCAGCGCCGGGGCGTAGCCGCCCCGCGCCACCTGGATCAGCACGGGCCCGAGCGCCAGCGCATCCTTGGCCGCCTGCCAAGCCGCATGCGGGAGCCGGGCGGCCGTGCTGAGAGGGTCACGCTCCTGGTGATAGGAATCGGCGGTGTTGACCACCCGCGGGGTCACGGCGCGCAGCAAGTGACGTTCCGCCTCGACCGACCGCGCCCACCCGTTCTCCACGAGCCTCTGTGCCTCGGTGCTGCGGGCATGAGCCGCCAGGAGACACGCCGCACCGTCCCCCTGCGAGGCTCTCAGCATGAGAACGTCGCGGACGTGCGGATAGGGGGCGCGGGGTTCGGCGTGGACGTCGTCCCCGTCGTCCCACAGTGCCACCAGGCCGATGCCGCTCAACGGTGCGTAGGCGGCCGCCCGCGTGCCGATCACCACCCGGGCGTAGCCACCCAGCACGCGCAGGTACTCCCGGTAGCGGACGGAGGGGCCGTCGTCGGCCGTCAGCCTGGCGACCAGGCCACGGGGCACCAGCTCGGTGACCGCCCGTTCCAGCCGTTTCAGATCCCGCTGGTCCGGCACCACCAGCAGGGCGTTGCGGCCGGAGCGGAGGGCCGCGGCGGCGGCCTGCGCCAGGACGTGGGGCCAGGCGTGCGGCCCGTAGCCCTCGGGGACGGTCACGGCCGCCCTGGGGTTCTCCCCCGTGGACAGGTGATGGATGAATGCGGCGCCGTTCCGGAGCCGGTCCCAGGAGGGAGCTCCGCCGTCCGGAAGTGCGCCGGCATCGGCGGCCCCGGCGAACGGAATCCAGTCCTTCTCGCAGCTCGCGACACGGCCGGGGACGGCCAGGCGCAGCACATCGCTCACCGAGCCGGCGCAGCGCGCCGCGACGGCGCGGCAGAGCTCCAGCACCCCGGGCGTGAGCACCGGCACCGGCGAGATCACCTTGTCCAGGACGCTCAGGCGCGTGCCGACGTCGCTGTCCGCTCGCCGCTCCACGATGTAGCCGTGCAGCTCACGGCCTGCGAAGCTCACCCGGACGCGCGCACCGGCCACGGCCTGCTCGTCGAGGGCCTCCGGGACGAGGTAGTCGAAGGTCCGGTCCAGATGCGGCAACGGGGATTCGACGACGACGCGCGCCACAGGGTCCTGGGCGGCGGGCTTCTCCGCGGGGTCGGCAGGACGCCACGGCTCTGCGGGCGCCTGGCCGGCGTGTGCCGGGTCCTCAGGATCCGGTGCGGGGAAGAGTCCGTCCTGCACGGGGCCTCACCGGCCTAGGCGTTGAAGAACGCCTTGAGGTCATCGACCTTGTCCAGACGCTCCCAGGTGAAGTCCGGATCCTCACGGCCGAAGTGGCCGTGGGCCGCGGTCTTGGCGTAGATGGGACGCTTGAGGTCCAGGGCGTCGATGATGGCGCGCGGGCGGAGATCGAAGACCTCACCGATCGCGGCGCTGATCTGCGCGGGGTCGACCGTCTCCGTGCCGAAGGTCTCCACGTAGATGCCCACGGGGCGGGCCTGGCCGATGGCGTAGCCGATCTGGATCTCGGCGCGGCGGGCGAGCCCGGCGGCCACGACGTTCTTGGCCACCCAGCGCATGGCGTACGCGGCGGAGCGGTCCACCTTGGACGGGTCCTTGCCTGAGAAGGCACCTCCACCGTGACGGGCGAAGCCGCCGTAAGTGTCCACGATGATCTTGCGGCCCGTAAGGCCGGCGTCGCCGACCGGGCCGCCGATGATGAACTTCCCGGCCGGGTTCAGGATGTGATGGGCGGCGGAGGTGTCCAGTTCGGCGGCGGCGAACACGGGCTCGATGACGTGGCTGGCCAGATCGGCTCGCAGCTGCTCAAGGCTCGCGTCCTCGGCGTGCTGGCTTGAGATGACCACGGTCTCGACGGAGACGGCCTTGTCGCCGTCATAGCCGACCGTGACCTGGGTCTTGCCGTCGGGACGCAGGTAGGCGAGCTCGCCGTTCTTGCGGACCTCGGTGAGGCGCTCGGAGAGGCGGTGGGCCAGCCAGATCGGTGTGGGCATGAAACTGGAGGTCTCATCGCTGGCATAGCCGAACATGATGCCCTGATCGCCGGCACCTTGGAGGTCGTAGTCGTCCTGCAGACGGCCTTCGCGCGCCTCCACGGAGTTGAACACGCCGTCGGCGATGTCATTGGACTGCTGGCCGATGGACACCGAGACGCCGCAGCGGGCGCCGTCGAAGCCGTTCGCCGAGGAGTCGTAGCCGATGCCGAGGATGGTCTCGCGGACGATCTGCGGGATCTCCACGTAGGCGTCCGTGGTGACCTCGCCGGCCACGTGCACCAGGCCGGTGGTGGCCATGGTCTCCACGGCGACGCGGGACTCGGGGTCCGCGGCCAGCAGCGCGTCCAGGATGGAATCGCTGATCTGGTCACAGATCTTGTCCGGATGTCCCTCCGTGACGGATTCGGAGGTGAAGAGCCGGAGGCCGGAGTGCGCGGAGTTCTGCATGGCGAAGGTCACCCGTACACTCTACCGGCCCGGTGGGTTCCCCCCGATTCCAGCATGACGATATGTGGACAGCCCCGGGCCTCTCAGACACCCAGCTCAGCGGCGACGCGGAGGATGATCGCCTGGGCCACCGTGTTCTTGGAGCCTTCGACGTGTTGCATCTCACTCGCCGTGCGGGACAGGATTTGAACGGAGTTCTCGTCCTGGCCGAACACCTTGCTCTCCCCCACATGGTTCACCACCAGGAGATCGCAGCCCTTGCGCTCCAGCTTCTGGCGCGCGTAGTCGAGCACACTGCCCGCACCGTCCCCGGTCTCGGCCGCGAATCCGAGAATCAGCTGGGACCGCTTTTCGCGGTTCCGGAGAGTCACGAGCTCGGCGAGGATGTCCGGATTGCGCACCAGCTCGATGACCGGATCGTCCCCGTCGGCGCGCTTCTTGATCTTGGTCCCAAGGCGTTCCGCGGGACGGAAATCGGCCACGGCCGCGGCCATGAGCACGACGTCGGCATTGCCGGTCTCCTCCACCAGGGCACTGCGGAGCTCCTCCGCGGTGCCCACGCGCAGCACGCGGACGCCGGCCGGCAAAGGCACCTCCACATGCGCGGCCACGAGCGTCACCTCCGCGCCGGCGTCTCGGGCCGCGGCTGCCAAGGCCACGCCTTGCTTGCCGGAGGAGCGGTTGCCGAGGAAGCGCACCGGATCCAGCGGCTCCTGAGTGCCGCCGGCGGAGACCAGGACCCGGCGTCCGGCGAGGACGCCCGGACCTCCGGACGATGCCGGCGGCTCCTGGTCCACGAGGGCCATGGCGGCGGCGAAGATGGAAGCCGGCTCGGGCAGACGGCCGGGGCCGCTGTCCTTGCCGGTGAGGCGCCCGACGTCGGGGTCCAGCACGTGCGCGCCGTGCGCACGGAGGGTGGCCACGTTCGCCTGCGTGGCGGGATGGCGCCACATCTCGGTGTGCATGGCCGGGGCGAACAGGACGGGACAGTTCGCCACGAGGAGCGTGTTGCCCAGAAGGTCGTCCGCGATGCCGTGGGCGGCACGGGCCAGGATGTTGGCCGTGGCCGGAGCGACCACCACGAGCTCCGCCTCCTGGCCGAGCCTGACGTGATTGACCTGCTCCACATGGTCGAACACGGAGGTGCTGACCGGGTTCCCGGAAAGAGCCTCCCAGGTGGCCTGACCGACGAAGTTCAGGGCCGCTTCCGTGGGAACCACGGTGACGTGGTGCCCGGCCTCGGTGAAAAGACGGAGGAGGGACGCAACCTTGAAGGCTGCGATCCCTCCTCCGACACCCAGGACGATCCGCATGCGCGTATTCCCGTTCTGTGGTTCTTGGTCCGGTGAGTGCTACTCGGCCGCTTCGGGCGCCTCGACGGGAGCCGGCTTGCATTCGAGCAGGCCCTCGTTGATCTCGCGCAGGGCGATGGAGAGCGGCTTCTCGTTCATCCGGGTCTCCACGAGGGGGCCGACGTACTCGAAGAGGCCCTCGTTCAGCTGGGCGTAGTAGGCGTTGATCTGGCGGGCACGCTTGGCACCGAAGATGACCAGGCCGTACTTGGAATCGGCGGCGGCCAGCAGATCGTCGATCGGCGGGTTGATGATGCCCTCAAGGTTGGTGGTCACACTGTTCTCCAGGATCTTCTCGTTCGTATGTTCAGCGGGGGTTCGGGGTCAAACCCATCAGCTGGACAAGTTCATCGGCAGCCCGCCGGACGTCGTCGTTGACCACGGTGTGGTCGAATTCCGGCTCGGCAGCAAGTTCCAGTTTAGCGGTTTCCAGGCGGCGCTGCTGTTCCTCCGGGGTTTCCGTGCCGCGGCCCACCAGGCGGCGCACCATTTCGTCCCAGCTCGGCGGGGCCAGGAACACGAACCGTGCGTCCGGGACGGCCTCCTTGACCTGACGGGCGCCCTGGAGATCGATCTCCAGCAGCACGTGCTTGCCCTGGGCCAGAGCGGCCTCCACGGTGCTGCGCAGCGTCCCGTAGCGGTTCACTCCGTGCACCACGGCCCATTCGAGGAACTCGCCCTCGCCGACCAGCCGGTCGAAGTCCTCAGTGCTCTTGAAGAAGTAGTGCACACCTTCCTCCTCACCCGGACGCGGGGAGCGGGTGGTGGCGGAGACGGACAGCCACACCTGGGGGTAGTTGTCACGGATGTAGGTGGATACCGTGCCCTTGCCGACGGCGGTGGGGCCGGCAAGCACGGTGAGGCCGGAAAGAGAGCTCACGGTGTCCTCTGGTCGTAGGCCGCCGCGGGCGGCCTGGGTTATTTTTCCTCCAGGAAATCTATCAGGGCCTGGCGCTGATGGACGCCCAGACCCCGCACGCGACGGCTCGCCGCGATCCGCAACTGGGTCATGATGGCCTGAGAACGCACTCGCCCGATGCCAGGAAACGCCTCCAGGAGTTCGGAGACCTTCAGCCGGGCGATCGCCGGGTCATCTGCCGCCTGCTCAAGGACCTGAGGAACCGTCAGCTCCCCCGTCTTGAGCGACTCTTTCAGCCTGGCACGTGCCTGACGTGCCGCAGCCGCCTTCGCAAGGGCGGCGCTTCGTTCCGTGCTGGTCAGGACTCGCAGGCTCATGACTTCTCCAACCTCCCGGCATCCGTGGCCACGGATGCGACTGACGGTTGATGCGAACCTACCCGAAAGAGGCCCACCACACCATAGCCGGGCGGCCACCGATTTCAGTGGCCGCCCGGTCATGGTCAGACTGCAGAGGGCTCAGCCCCCTGGAACGCTCACGCGCTGCTCAGCGCAGCCCGTCGAGAGTCCTCCCGATCGCTTCCACCAGCGCCTCCACCGACGGACCGGCCTTGAGGATGTCGCGGCTCGAAGTGCCGAGCACCTGAGGGTATGCGGCGCCGAAGGTGACCTTCAGGTCCGAGCCGGTGGCGCCCTGGGCCCCCAGCCCGGGGGCCAGCACGGGACCGTTGAGCGCGGCCAGGTCGATGCCCAGGTCCTCCAGGGCCGAGCCCACAGTCGCGCCGACCACCAGACCCACCGAGCCGAGGACGGGATCACCCGCATTCTCGGCCGCGGCCGCCTCCACGATCCGGCGGGCCACGGAGACGTCCCCGCCGACGTGCTGGACGCTGGCGCCCTCGGGGTTGGAGGTGAGCGCCAGGACGAACACGCCACGGCCGTGGGCTGCCGCCAGGTCGAGGGCAGGCCGCAGGGACTCGAAACCCAGGTATGGACTCAGGGTCACGGCGTCCGCGGCCAGTGGCGACGACGGTGAGAGCCAGGCGTCCGCATAGGCGGCCATGGTGGATCCGATGTCGCCACGCTTGGCGTCGGCGATGGTCAGCACACCGGCCGACGCGGCGTCGGCCAGCAGGCCCTCCAGGACGGCCATGCCGGCGGAGCCGTGGCGCTCGTAAAGCGCCACCTGCGGCTTGATGGCGGCAGCCCGGCCGGTGGCGGCCTCCAGGACACGGCTGGAGAACTCCCTCAGCCCGGCCGCAGAGTCGTCCAGGCCCCACGCCTGAAGGAGGCCAGGGTGCGGATCGACGCCCACACACAGCGGACCGAGGTCCGCCATCGCCGCCGCGAGCCGCGCCCCGAAGCCGAGGGCCGGCGACGCGGGGCGGCGATTCGTACCCTGTTCATGCTCAGACATTGCGTACCGCCTCAAGGTGCTTGGAGTGTTCCTGGAGACTGGTCACATCCCAGGAGTAGGTGCGGATCGCCTCCATGGCCTGTACGGCCACGTTGAACTCCGCCACGGTGGTGATGCAGGGGATGCCGATCGACGTCGCGGCGGCGCGGATCTCGTAGCCGTCGCCGCGGGCCTCGCCGCCGGACGGGGTGTTGAAGACCATGGCGATGTCGCCGGCCACGATGCGGTCCACGATCGTGTTCTCGCCCTCGCCGTCGCCCTGGCCCTCGGCCACCTTGCGCACCAGGGTGGCGTGGATGCCGTTGCGGCGCAGAACATCCGCGGTGCCGCCGGTGGAGACGATCTCGTAGCCGAGGTCGGACAGGCGCTTGACCGCGAGGATCACCGCACGCTTGTCCCGGTTGGCCACGGAGACGAACACCCGGCCCTCCCGCGGAAGCGGGTTGTTGGCGCCGGACTGGCTCTTGGCGAAAGCCGTGTCGAAGTGCTTGTCGATGCCCATGACCTCGCCGGTGGAGCGCATCTCCGGACCCAGCAGTGAGTCCACCACGTCGCCGGCCTCGGTGCGGAAGCGGCTGAACGGCAGCACGGCCTCCTTCACGGCCACCGGTGCGTCGAGAGGCAGGCTGGAGCCGTCACCCTCCTCCGGCAGCATCTTGTAGGCGCTCCGGAGCTGGTGGATGGTGGTTCCGACGCCGATCATCGCCGCGGCCTTGGCCATCTGGACACCGGTGGCCTTGGACACGAACGGCACGGTGCGGGAGGCCCGCGGATTGGCCTCGAGAACGTACAGGACGTCCGAGGCGAGGGCGAACTGAATGTTGATCAGGCCACGCACGCCCACGCCTTCGGCGATGGCACGTGTCGCCACGCGCACCCGCTCGATGACATTCGAACCGAGGGTGATGGGCGGCAGGACACAGGCGGAGTCACCGGAGTGCACACCGGCCTCCTCGATGTGCTCCATGATGCCGCCCAGGTACAGATCCGTGCCGTCGAAGAGCGCGTCCACGTCGATCTCCACCGCGTCCTCGAGGAAGCGGTCGATCAGCACGGGGTGATCCGGAGTGATCTCGGTGGCGTTGGTGATGTAGCGCAGGAGGTTCGCCTCGTCGTAGACGATCTCCATGCCGCGGCCGCCCAGCACATAGGACGGGCGGACCAGGACCGGATAGCCGATCTCATCTGCGACCTTCTTGGCATCGTCGAAGGACACGGCGGTGCCGTTCTTCGGGGACACCAGGCCGGCCCGGTCCAGGACGGCGGCGAAGGCGCCACGGTGTTCGGCCAGGTCGATGGCCTCCGGCGAGGTGCCGAGGATCGGGACGCCTGCGTCGGCCAGCTCCTGGGCGAGTTTCAGCGGGGTCTGACCGCCGAGCTGAACGAAGACGCCCAGGACGCCGCCGGTGCGCTCCTCCGCGGCGATGACCTCGAGCACGTCCTCCAGCGTCAGCGGCTCGAAGTAAAGGCGGGTGGACACGTCGTAGTCCGTGGAGACCGTCTCCGGGTTGCAGTTGACCATGACGGTCTCGTAGCCGGCCTTGCGCAGTGCCATGGAGGCGTGGACGCAGGAGTAGTCGAACTCGATGCCCTGGCCGATGCGGTTGGGGCCGGAGCCCAGGATGATGACGGAGGGCTTGGCGTGCAGGCCGACCTCGTCCTCCTCGTCATAGGAGGAGTAGTGGTACGGCGTGTACGCGGCGAACTCCGCGGCGCAGGTGTCCACGGTCTTGTACACCGGGCGGATGCCCAGTGCCTGGCGGACGCCCCGGACCACGGCCTCGGGGTTGTTGGTCAGAGCACCGATCTGGGCGTCGGAGAAGCCGTGGCGCTTGGCCAGGCGGAACATCTCCGGGGTGAGGGCCCCGCTCTTGCGGATGGTCTCCGACACCTCGTTGAGCAGCTGAAGCTGGTCCAGGAACCACGGGTCGATCTTGGTGGCTTCGAAGAGCTGCTCCACGGTGGCACCGCCCAGGAGGGCGCGCTGGACCTGGTGCAGGCGATCCGTGGTGGGGCGCTTCGCCTTCTCGATCAGCTCCTCGACGTCCCACTCCGGGACGGAGGTGAAGTCGAGCGAGGCGCCCTTCTGCTCCAGGGAACGGAGCGCCTTCTGCAGGGCCTCGGTGAAGTTGCGGCCCAGGGCCATGGCCTCGCCCACGCTCTTCATGGTGGTGGTGAGGGTGGGATCCGCGGCCGGGAACTTCTCGAACGCGAAGCGCGGGACCTTCACGACGACGTAGTCCAGGGTCGGCTCGAAGCTGGCCGGCGTCTTCTGGGTGATGTCGTTGGGGATCTCATCCAGCGTGTAGCCGAGGGAGAGCTTGGTGGCGATCTTGGCGATCGCGAAGCCGGTGGCCTTGGAGGCCAGGGCGGACGAGCGGGAGACTCGCGGGTTCATCTCGATGACCACCACACGGCCCGTCTCCGGGTTCACGGCGAACTGGATGTTGCAGCCGCCGGTGTCCACGCCGACCTCGCGGATGACCGCGATGGCCACGTCACGGAGCTTCTGGTATTCGCGGTCCGTCAAGGTCAGGGCGGGCGCCACGGTGATGGAGTCGCCCGTGTGGACGCCCACCGGGTCGAAGTTCTCGATGGAACACACGACCACGACGTTGTCGTTCTTGTCGCGCATCATCTCCAGCTCGTACTCCTTCCAGCCGAGGATGCTCTCTTCGAGCAGCACCTCGCTGGTGGGGCTGTACTGCAGGCCCTGTCCGACGATGCGGCGCAGATCGTTTTCATCGTAGGCCAGGCCGGAGCCGAGGCCGCCCATGGTGAAGGAGGGGCGGACGACCATCGGGTAGCCGAGGTCCTCGGCGGCCGTGAGGGCCTCATCCATGGTGTGGATGATGTGGCTCTTGGCGCTTTCGGCACCGCAGCGCTCCACGACGCCCTTGAACTTCTCGCGGTCCTCACCCAGCTCGATGGCGGCGATGTTCGCGCCGATCAGCTCGACGTCGTACTTCGCCAGCACGCCGTTCTTGTCCAGGGCGATCGCGGTGTTCAGCGCGGTCTGGCCGCCCAGGGTGGGCAGCACGGCGTCCGGGCGCTCCTTGGCGATGATCTTCTCGACCACCTCCGGCGTGATGGGCTCCACGTAGGTGGCGTCCGCGAACTCCGGGTCCGTCATGATGGTGGCCGGATTGGAGTTGACGAGGATGACCCGCAGGCCCTCCTCCTTCAGGACCCGCAGGGCCTGGGTTCCGGAGTAGTCGAACTCGGCGGCCTGCCCGATGACGATCGGGCCGGAGCCGATGACGAGGACACTCTTCAGATCAGTGCGTTTGGGCATTTCAGGCGTCCTTCTCGTTCTGGGAGGTCTGCGTCGTCGAGGCGTCCATGAGGTCGATGAACCGGTCGAAGAGGTAGGCGGCGTCATGGGGTCCGGACGCCGCTTCGGGGTGGTACTGCACGGAGAAGGCGGGGATGTCCAGGCAGGACAGACCCTCCACCACGTCGTCGTTGAGGCTCACATGGCTGACCTCGACCCGGCCGAAGCGGCTCTCCGGGGCCTGGGTGGCGCCCTCGAGCGGTGCGTCGACGGCGAAGCCGTGGTTCTGCGAGGTGATCTCCACCTTGCCGGTGCGCCGGTCCATGACCGGCTGATTGATGCCGCGGTGGCCGTACTTCAGCTTGTAGGTGCCGAAGCCGAGCGCACGCCCCAGGATCTGGTTGCCGAAGCAGATGCCGAAGTACGGCAGCTTCTCATCAAGGACGGAGCGCAGCAAGTTCACCTGCGCGTCCGCGGTGGCTGGGTCGCCCGGGCCGTTGGACATGAAGAACCCATCCGGGTTCACCGCCTTGACGTCCTCCAGCGTGGCCGTGGCCGGGAGGACGTGCACGCGCACTCCGCGCTCGGCGAAGCGCTGCGGGGTCATGGCCTTGATGCCGAGATCGATGGCCGCGATGGTGAAGCGGGGTTCATCCTCCCAGCCGTGTTCGGCCGGTTCGACGACGTAGGCCTCCTCGATGCTGACCTCCTCGGCCAGGCGGGCGCCCTCCATGGGCTGGCTGGCGAGAACGCTCCCGAGCAGCTCGGCGTCCGTGGCGAGAGCGGCCTCGCCGGAGAAGATGCCGGCCCGCATGGTCTTGTGCTCGCGCAGGTGCCGGGTCAGGGCCCGCGTGTCGATGCCCTGGATGCCGACGATGCCCTGCCGGACGAGTTCCTCGTCCAGGCTCGCCTCGCTGCGCCAGTTGGACGGCCGGCGCGCAGGGTCGCGCACCACGTAGCCGGCCACCCAGATGCGCCGGGACTCGGCGTCCTCGGAGTTGACGCCCGTGTTGCCGATGTGCGGTGCGGTCTGCACCACGATCTGACGTGCGTACGAGGGGTCGGTGATGGTCTCCTGGTACCCGGTCATGCCGGTGGTGAAGACCGCCTCACCGAGGGTGGTGCCCACGGCACCGTAGCTCTGACCGCGGAAGATGCGGCCGTCTTCAAGGACGAGAACTGCTGATCCGGGGTTCGTCCCGGGCGTTTCAATGCTCACTGGGTCCTCCGTATTGGTGGAAGGTGATGAATGTCTGAAAGGGGCTCAGGCGCCGGCCTGGCCGAGGAGCCGTTTCAGGGCGTGCTGAAGCGGCTCGGTGTCTGCTGCGTCACCGGGCATGAAGCCCGTGTCGAGGGACTGCTCCCCCAGGCGCCAGGTGGCCACGACGATCCGGTCCTGGCCGAGGAACTTGCCGGCCATCCCGCTGGTGCGTGCAACCTCCTGCAGCGAGGCGGCCGGAATGAAGAGCTCCTCGCAGCCGGGACGGGTGATGAGCACACCGCCCGCATGCACGGCCAGGCCCGCACGGCTGCGGATGCCCAGGCCGTGGACCGCCACCCGGTCCAGCCAGTCGCCCGCCGTCGTCGTCGTGACGTACTGCCCGACGACGGCGAGGTCCGGCTCGCCGAGCTCCGGCACCGCGGGAAGAGGCTCCAGGGCGTCCTGTCGCTGCTGCCGGCTGCGCCAGCCGCGGTAGATCATGATGATCACCGCGGCCGCGACGGCCAGCATGGCCATTCCGGGAAGGATCTTGTCCATCGCCGGGGCCGGGCTCAGGCGCCCGCGCCGTGACGCGGGGTGTTGAGGGCCCCGTCCAGAACCGTGGGGTGACCGTGGAAGAACGTGGCCGTGACCCTGCCGGGCAGTTCCATGCCCTGGAAGGGCGTGTTGCGGCCCTTCGTGGCCATCGCGGCACCGTCGACCTTCCAGCGGGCCGCCGGGTCCACCAGGACAATGTTGGCGGGCTCACCCACGGCGATCGGCCGGCCCTGGTCCTCGAGGCGGCCGATCCCGGCCGGTGCCTCCGACATGACCCGGGCCACATCGGCCCAGCCCATCAGCCCGGTCTCCACCATGGTGTGCTGAATCACGGAGAGCGCCGTCTCCAGGCCGGTCATGCCCATGGCCGCCTGAGCCCACTCGCACTCCTTGTGCTCGCTCGGGTGCGGTGCGTGGTCCGTGCCGATGACGTCGATGACGCCTTCGGCCAGCGCCTGGCGGAGCGCCAGGACGTCCTCCTGGGTGCGCAGCGGCGGGTTGACCTTGTAGACCGGGTCGTAGCTGCGGACCAGTTCGTCCGTGAGCAGCAGGTGGTGCGGCGTGACCTCGGCGGTCACCTTGATGCCGCGCTGTTTGGCCCAGCGGATGATCTCCACGCTGCCGGCCGTGGAGACGTGGCAGACGTGCAGGCGGGAGTCCACGTGCTGTGCCAGGAGCACGTCACGGGCGATGATGCTCTCCTCCGCCACGGCAGGCCAGCCGGCGAGCCCGAGGACCGCGGAGACGTCGCCCTCGTTCATCTGGGCCCCCTCCGTGAGGCGGGGCTCCTGGGCGTGCTGGGCGATGACGCCGTCGAAGGCCTTCACGTACTCGAGGGCCCGGCGCATGAGCACGGGATCGTGCACGCAGATGCCGTCGTCGGAGAACATGCGGACCTGGGCGCGGGACTCGGCCATGGCGCCCAGCTCGGCGAGGCGCTCGCCGGCCAGTCCGATCGTCACGGCACCCACGGGCCGGACATCCACCCAGCCGGCCGCCTGGCCGAGGCTGTGGACCTGCTCGACGACGCCGGCGGTGTCGGCGACGGGCGAGCTGTTCGCCATGGCGTGCACGGCGGTGTAGCCGCCGAGCGCTGCGGCACGGGTGCCGGTCTCGACGGTTTCGGCGTCCTCCCGGCCCGGCTCACGCAGGTGGGTGTGGACGTCCACCAGGCCCGGCAGTGCCACGAGGCCCGTGGCGTCCAGCACGGTGGCGTCCGCGGCCGCAGGATGCGCGGCGGCATCGGCACCGAGGGCCACCACGACGCCTTCGGCGATCAGGATGTCCTGCGGGGCGCCGCCCAGCAGGGAGGCGGAGGTGATCAGGTGGTTCTGGGTCATGCGGGGATTCCCTCCGTGGCTGCGTGGCTGGTGCTGGTCTCGTCGTCCCGGCCGCCGGTGAGCAGCAGGTACAGGGCCGCCATGCGCACCGAGACACCGTTGCTGACCTGGTCCAGGATGGTGGAGCGGGCCGAGTCGGCCGCGGCGGAGGAGATCTCCAGGCCCCGGTTCATCGGACCGGGGTGCATGATGATGGTGTCCTTGAGGCCGTGCCGGTCCAGCGCCTCGAGGCGGGCGTCGTCGAAGCCCCATCGCCGCGAGTATTCACGGGCCGAGGGGAAGAAGGATGCGTTCATGCGCTCCTTCTGGACGCGCAGCATCATCATGGCGTCCACGCCCTGCTCGAGTGTGGCGTCGAGGTCGTAGCTGACCTCGCACGGCCAGGCGTCCACGCCTACCGGGAGCAGGGTTGGAGGAGCGACCAGCGTCACGGTGGCGCCCAGAGTACGGAGCAGCCAGACGTTGGAGCGGGCCACGCGGGAGTGGAGCACGTCGCCCGCGATCGCCACGCGCATGCCGGACAGGTCGGTGCCCGCTGAGCCGGTGCCGGCCAGCTTGGCCCAGTGGCGCCGCATGGTGAAGGCGTCCAGCAGAGCCTGCGTGGGGTGTTCGTGGGTTCCGTCCCCGGCGTTGAGGATGCGGGCGTCGATCCAGTCGGTGTTGGCCAGGCGCTGTGGCGCGCCGCTGGCCCAGTGACGGATCACGACGGCGTCCGCGCCGATGGCGGCAAGCGTCTGGGCGGTGTCCTTGAGGGACTCCCCCTTGCTCACCGAGGAGCCCTTGGCGGAGAAGTTGATGACATCCGCGGAGAGGCGCTTGGCGGCGGCCTCGAAGGAGATGCGGGTACGGGTGGAGTCCTCGAAGAAGAGGTTCACCACGGTGCGGCCGCGCAGTGCCGGGAGCTTCTTGACTTCGCGCTGACCCACCTGGGCCATCTCCTCGGCGGTATCGAGGATGTCCAGGGCGTCCTTGCGGCTGAGGTCCTGAGTGGAGAGCAGGTGTTTCATGCGCCCGCCTCGATGACGACCTCGTCCACGGTCCCGTCGATCTCGCTGAGGTGGACCCGGACCTTCTCACTGCTGGCGGTGGGGAGGTTCTTGCCGACATGGTCCGCGCGGATGGGCAGTTCACGGTGGCCGCGGTCCACCAGGACGGCGAGGCGGACGACACGGGGGCGCCCGAGGTCAACCAGGGCGTCGAGGGCGGCACGGATGGTCCGGCCGGAGTACAGGACGTCGTCCACGAGCACCACGACCTTGCCGTCCAGACCGCTCTTGGGAAGCTGAGTGGGGAGGGGGGAGCGGGTGGGCTGGCGGGCCAGATCGTCACGGAACATGGTGACGTCCAGCTGGCCGAGGGAAGCCTTGGCGTCGAAGCCGGGCTGGGCCGCGGCGATCTTCTGAGCCAGGCGCTGAGCGAGAGGGAAACCCCTGCGCGGGATGCCGAGCAGGACCAGGTCCTGGGTTCCCTTGTTCGCCTCGATGATCTCGAAGGCGATGCGCGTCAGGGCACGGTCGATGTCACCGGAGTTGAGCACGACACGCTGGACTGACTGTCCGGCATCCGAAGCGCTGATGGCGTCGGTCATGCTGTTCACCCCTTTCCCCGCCTCACAGGACGGAATTAAAAGAAGGATTATTGCGCTCCAAAATTACCACATCCACAGGCCTCACCGTGGGGAGGCTCCGGCCGCGCCAGGCTGGCCCGTCACGGGCGAAGTCCATACGATGGAGGATCATGAGCTCTCCCCCGCACGGCCCCGATGACCGCTCCGGACGGCTGCCCGCCCCCGGCGCGCCGCCGTCGTCGTCCGCCCCCGATGACCAGACCCTGAATCCGAGCTGGATGGGGCGCGTGGACCCTGAGGCCTACACCGAGCCAGGGGCCAGATACGGCGGTACCCGTCCGTTCCGGGAGGCGCCTCTGCAGCCCGCGCCCGGGCACTGGCAGCAGCCATGGAACGGCCCACAGCTCCAGGGCCACCCGGCGGCTCAGCAGCACTGGCAGCTCCAGCAGGCCTTCCCGCAGCCGGTGCACCGCAACATCAATCCGGCGACCTTGGCCCTCATGATCATCGGAGGCGTCCTGGCTTTCCTCAGCCTGGTGCTCGTCCTGCCGATGCTGCTCTCCAATGTGGGCGGGCAAGGCTTCCTGGCGGGCTTCCTCACGTCCCTGATTCCGCTGGCCATCGTCCTGACGGCCGTGTACTTCATGGACCGCTGGGAGCCGGAACCCCGTAAGTTGCTGGTCTTCGCACTCCTCTGGGGCGCCACCGTGGCGGTGGCCACCACCACCATCATCCAGCCGTTCTTCCTGACCCTCGCCCCGCCGGGCTCCAGCAAGACCGATCTGCTGAACTTCCTCGCCACGGTGGAGGCACCGATCGTGGAGGAGTTCTCCAAGTCTCTGGGCCTGCTCCTGCTGGCGCTGCTGGCCCGCAAATACTTCGACGGCCCGGTGGACGGCCTGGTCTACGCCTTCACGATCGCGGCCGGCTTCGCCTTCACCGAGAACATCCTCTACTTCGGCAGGACCCTTGTGGAGGAGGAGGGCGCTGGGACGTCATTCTGGACCATCGTGTTCCTGCGCGGCATCCTCTCCCCCTTCGCGCATGCCTTGTTCACGGGAACCACCGGCCTGCTCATGGGCTTCGCCGCCCGGCGCTGGAACCGCGGCCTGACGGTCGCGGCGTTCTTCGTTGGCCTCCTGCCGGCCATGTTCCTGCACAACCGCTGGAACAGCATGGGCGCGGACTTCCTGTGGCTCTACATCGTGGTCCAGATGCCGATCTTCTTCCTGGCCGTCCTGGGATTCGTCTTCCTGCGGATCGCGGAGGCGAAGCTGACCCGGGCGCGGCTGGGCGAGTACGCCGCGGCGGGCTGGCTGACGTGGCAGGAGGTGACGCTGTTCGCAACCGGCGCCGGCCGCCGCTTCGCCAAGCGCTGGGCGGCCCAGTACGGCCGGCAGAAGGTGATGACCGATCTGATCCGCACCGCCACGGCGCTGGCTTACACGCGCCAGCGCATCCTCAGCGGCAGGGACCTGATCCGGCTCCAGGAGGATGAGCACCGGCTGCTGGAGCGCCTGGGTCAGCTGCGCGCCACCGTGACGGCCTGACGCCCGGCCGACGCTTCCGCTGCCG
>NZ_JAVALS010000001.1:560531-844293 GCF_030731045.1 Arthrobacter horti
GCCGTCGTACCGCAGTCGCTGCTCAGTACTGCTGCTGCTCAGGCGAGCAGGCTCGGCTTGAGGTCCTTCAGACGGCCCAGCAGGCCGTTGATGAACGACGGGGAGTCGTCCGTGGACAGGGTCCTGGCCAGGCTCACGGCCTCGCTGACCGCGACGCTGTCCGGGACGTCCTCGTTGTAGAGCAGCTCCCAGGTCCCGATGCGCAGGATGATCCGGTCCACGTTCGGCATGCGGTCCAGCGTCCATCCCTGGGAGTAGGTGGTGAGGAACTCGTCGATGGTGGACTGCAGGGCGGTCACGCCTTCGACCACCTCGACGGTGTACGCGTTGATCGTCTGTTCCGTGTGCAGGCGGCGTTCCTGGATGACCGAGTACGGCGTGACCGCGCGCTGCTCGGCTTCGAAGAGGATGTCGAGGGCCCGGTTCCGGGCCTTGCCACGGGCACTCACTAGTCGGTGACCCGGCCCAGGTAGCTGCCGTCGCGGGTGTCGACCTTGACGCGGGTGCCCTGCTCCAGGAAGAGCGGGACCTGGATCTCGTAGCCCGTCTCCACGGTGGCCGGCTTGGTGCCGGCGGAGGAGCGGTCGCCCTGCAGGCCCGGCTCGGTGTAGGTGATCTCGAGGACGACGCTGGCCGGCATCTCGAGGTACAGGGGGGCGCCGTCGTGCATGGCGATGATGACCTGCTGGTTCTCCAGCATGAAGTTCTTGGCATCGCCCACGACCTCGGGGGTCACGGTCAGCTGGTCGTAGTCCTGCACGTCCATGAAGACGTAGTCCACGCCGTCCTGGTACAGGAAGGTGTAGTCGCGGCGGTCCACGGTGGCGGTCTCGATCTTGAGGCCGGCGTTGAACGTCTTGTCCACGACCTTGCCGGAGAGGATGTTGCGCAGCTTGGTGCGGACGAACGCGCCGCCCTTGCCCGGCTTCACGTGCTGGAACTCGATGACGTTCCAGAGGTTGCCCTCCAGCTTGAGGACCGTGCCGTTCTTGATGTCGTTCGTGGTTGCCACTGCAGCCTCTTTCGCGATGCCAGCCGGGCGTCCGGGGACGCGCCAGCCCTGTAATTGTCAAAAAACCGTTAACCAGTCTACCGCGTCGGAGAAGGTGCCTCTCTCAGGCGCGGGTGCCGGACTGTTCCGCGGCGAGGCGCGCCTGCTGCAGGGCCACCGTGGACGAGTAGATCAGTGCGGGGCTGGCATGCGCGGCGACCCGCAGTTCCAGGGCTTGCCGGAACGCGTCGATGCTGCGGCTGAACTCGCCCGAGCCGTAATAGGTGTTGCCCAGGTGCTGGAGGATCTCCGCCTCGTGGCTGCTGCCCCGGTAGCGCGTCAGCAGCTTGCGCAGACGCTCGAAGGCGGCTTCGAGCCGGCCCCGGGTGAACAGGATCTCCGTGTCCAGCAGGAGCAGCTCGTACGACTCCGGATCAACCATCCGTGCCTCAGTCAAGAGCTCGGCGGCCTCGGTGCTCCTCCCCCGGGCCATGAGCACGAAGACCTCGGCCCACGGGCGGGGGTCCTGGGCGAGGGCGGCGTCCACCGCGTCCTCGTCCACGACCTCGCTGCGACGCGTCACGGGATTGACCTTGATGCCAGGGAAGCCGGACTCAGGCCACTCCGAGCTGTCCACGCCCGTGTCCGCGTCACTCATGCGTCAGCGACCTCCTGATAGGCGGCGAAGAGCAGTGAGGTGTCCGGTACCTCCAGCACACCCGGCTTGCCGATGCCGTCCAGGACCACGAAGCGCAGCAGGTCACCGCGGGACTTCTTGTCCCGGCGCATCCCGTCCAGCAGGGCGGCCCAGCGGTCGTTGCGGTAGCTGGTGGGCAGGCCGAAGCTCTCCAGGATGCTCCGGTGGCGGTCGGCGTCCGCATCGCTCAGGCGCCCCACGCTGCGGGCGAGCTCCGCCGCGAAGACCATGCCCACGGAGATCGCCGCACCGTGGCGCCAGGAGTAGCGCTCGGCCAGCTCGATCGCGTGTCCCAGAGTGTGCCCGTAGTTGAGGATCTCCCGCAGACCGGATTCCTTGAGGTCCTCGGAGACGACCTTGGCCTTGACCGCGATGGATCGTTCGATCAGCTCTCGCAGGACCGGGGACTCCGGGTCCAGGACGGCCTGGCCGTGCTCCTCCACCAGATCCAGGATCTTGGTGTCAGCGATGAAGCCGCACTTGATGACCTCGGCCAGGCCGGAGACCAGTTCGTTCTTCGGCAGGGTCTTCAGGGTGTCCAGATCGGCCAGCACGGCGGCCGGCGGATGGAAGGCGCCCACCAGGTTCTTGCCTTCGGCGGTGTTGATGCCGGTTTTGCCTCCCACGGCGGCGTCGACCATGCCGAGCACGCTGGTGGGCAGGTGGATGACCTTGACACCGCGGAGCCAGGTCGCGGCCACGAATCCGCCCAGATCGCTCACGGCCCCGCCGCCGACGGTCACGACGGCGTCGCTACGGGTGAAGTCGTTCTGCCCCAGGACCTGCCAGCAGAAGGCGGCCACCTGGATGTGCTTGCCCTCTTCCGCGTCGGGGATCTCCGCCGTGACGGCGGTGAAGCCGGCGGACTCGAGTTCCTCGCGTACGGCGTCGCCGGTCAGACGCAGCGCACGCGGGTGCACCACGAGCACGCGCTTGACGCGCTCGCCCAGCCGGGCCGGGAGCTGTGCCAGGAGCCCACGCCCGACGACGACGTCGTAGTTGTCCTCCGGCCGGGAGCCGGTGACCTTGATGATCGTGTCCGTCTGAGTCATGCTCTGCCGTCCTTTGCTGTGATTCCGGGGAGGTCCAGGGCCCTGGCGATCTCCAGGGCGAAGTCCTCCGGACTGCCGTGCCGCACGTCGACGGTCAGCTGCGCCACCGACTCGTAGAGCGGCCGGCGCTGGTCGAAGAGGGCCAGCCAGCGCTCCGCAGCGTCGCCGGCCAGCATGGGCCGTCCCGTGTCCCGGGCGATACGCGGAAGAACGGTGGCCAGATCGGCTTCGAGGTACACCACGTGACACCGCGAGATCACCTCACGGGACGTGGCGCTGCCGAGGGAGCCCCCGCCGAGCGAGATGATCCGCGGCGCTTCAGGGTGACTCACGGTCAGCTGGCCGGAGATGGCCCGGGCCACGATCTCCGCCTCGAGCTCACGGAAGGAGTCCTCTCCGTGCTTCGCGAAGTAGTCGGCGATGGCGCCGTTCTCCCGCACGAAGACCTCGTCGGAGTCGAGATACTCGCCGTGCAGGAGGGCCGCGAGGGCCTGACCGACGGCGCTCTTCCCGGCAGCCATGGGACCGATCAGGACGATGGGCCTGCTGTCTTCTGCCTTCTCACCAGGCATGGTGGGGGTCTCCCTGTGTTGTCAGTTGCCGGACGAGCTGAGCTCGTCCGGGATGGCTGCGAGGTAGTTCCGGAGGTTGCGTTCGGTCTCCGCGACGGAGTCGCCTCCGAACTTCTCCAGGACGGCCTCGGCCAGGACCAGTGCGACCATGGCCTCCGCGACCACGCCGGCCGCGGGGACGGCACAGACGTCGGAACGCTGGTGGTGGGCCTTGGCCGCTTCGCCGGTGGTGACGTCGATGGTCTGCAGTGCCCGCGGCACGGTCGCGATCGGCTTCATGGCGGCGCGGACACGCAGCACGGTGCCGATGCTCATGCCGCCCTCGATGCCTCCGGCACGGTTGCTCACGCGGATCACGTCCCCGTTGGCGTCCTTGACCATCTCGTCGTGCGCGGCGGAACCGCGGCGGGCCGCGGTGGCGAAACCGTCACCGACCTCCACGCCCTTGATCGCCTGGATGCCCATCAGGGCGGAAGCGAGGCGCGCGTCGAGGCGGCGGTCCCAGTGCACGTAGCTGCCCAGTCCCGGCGGAAGGCCGTAGGCGAGGACCTCGACGACGCCGCCGAGGGTTTCGCCCTCCTTGTGGGCGGCGTCGACCTCCGCCACCATGGCATCCGAGGTGGCGCGGTCGAAGCACCGCAGCGGATCGGCGTCCAGGGCGATCAGATCCGTGGGCCTGGGCAGAGCGGTGCCGTCCGGGACGGCCACGGTGCCGACGGCCGTGGTGTGGCTGATGAGCTCGATGCCGAGCTGGCGCAGGAACTTCGCGGCGACGGTGCCGAGCGCCACGCGGGTGGCCGTCTCCCGGGCGCTGGCGCGCTCCAGGACAGGACGGGCTTCGGCGAAGCCGTACTTCTGCATGCCGGTGAAATCGGCGTGGCCCGGGCGCGGCCGGGTCAGGGGCGCATTGCGCGCAGAGGTGGCGAGCTCCTCCGGATCCACCGGATCGGAGGACATGACGCGCTCCCACTTGGGCCATTCGGTGTTGCCGACCTGGATGGCCACGGGGCCGCCCTGGGTGAGGCCATGGCGGACACCGCCGATGATGGTGACCTCGTCCTGCTCGAACTTCATGCGCGCGCCACGGCCGTAGCCCAGGCGGCGACGGGCGAGGGCGTCACGGACGTCCTCGCTGTTCAGCTCGACGCCTGCGGGGACGCCTTCAACGATCCCGACCAGCGAGGGGCCATGGGATTCACCAGCGGTTAACCAACGAAACATAGGTCCAATCCTGCCATGTCCGTGCCCGCTCACCCGCGTCGGGGGGCGTTCACTGCGTCACACATCGCGTCGATGACGCGTCCGGCGGCCTCGGGGCCGGTTCCCGTGAAGAGCAGCACCTGCTCCACGGCTTGGTAGAGCAGCATCTCCAGCCCGGGGACCACCACACCGCCACGGGCGCTCCAGGCGGAGGCGAGGGCGCTGGGCCACGGATCGTAGGCCACATCGAGCAGGACACGCTCCCCCGTCTCCGCTCCCGGCGCCAGGCCGGCCGCGAGGGGATCGGCCGCGCGGGGCGGCAGCGTGGAGATCACGACGTCGAAACCGGGCAGTTGCTCCGCCGCGCCGTCGTAGGCCCGCACGTCGAGGTTCACGCCGCTGGCGCCGGCCGCCTTCCGTGCCTCCGCGATACGCGCAGGATCACGGACGAAGAGGGTGACGGCGTCGTGCCCCAGGCGTGCCAGCGCGGCGATGGCCGCGGTGGACGTCCCTCCCCCGCCCAGGATTGCCGGACGCGTGCCGACCTTCAGATCCGAGACATCCGCACCGTGCAGACTGGACATGCCGGAGGCGTGGCGAAGCGCGTTGACGATGCCCATGACGTCGGTGTTGTGACCCCTCAGGTGCGGGCCATCGGCTCCCGGGGTGAACGTCACCGTGTTCAGCACGCCCAGGTCGGTCGCGGCGACCGTGTGTTCGTCGACAAGCCCCATCATCGCCTTCTTGAGCGGCATGGTGACGGACAGCCCGCACCAGGACGGGTCCTGCCGGACGCGCCGCATGAAGGAGGCGAGCTCCGGTTCGTCCACGTCGATGGCCGTGTACTCGGCGTCGAAGCCGAGGGCGCGGTAGGCGGCCGCATGCAGCAACGGCGACTTGGAATGGGAGATCGGATGTCCCAGGACGGCGGCGCGGCGGCTCATTGGCAACGTCCCGCATTGGCCGAGCACCACTGCTGGTACAGGGCGACGTTCTTGTTGTGCTCCTCGAGGGTCGCCGCGAAGCGGGTCTCCCCCGTGTCCAGGTTGATGGTCACCCAGTACAGGTAGTCCGAGGCCTTCGGGTGGGCTGCCCCGTCGATCGCCAGCTTGCCCGGCGAACCGATCGGACCCACCGGCAGGCCCTGGTTGGCGTAGGTGTTGTACGGGTTGCTCTTGTCCGCCTTCTCCGCGGCGGTCAGCTCGTAGCTCTTGCGGCCCAGGCCGTACGTCACGGTGGCGTCCGACTGGATGTAACCGAGGGTCTGTGCATTGGGCTGAAGACGGTTCATGATGGCGCCGGCCACGGTCGGGTAGTCGGCTCGGCCCGCTTCGGCCTGCACGATCGAGGCGATCGTGAGGATCCGGTACTGCTGGTCCGGGTCCGTGATCCCCTGGCCCTTGAGCTCGTCCTGGGTCGCCTTGACCAGTCCGGCCAGCACGTCCTTGGCGCTGGCCCCGACCGGGAAACGGTACTCACCCGGGAAGAGATAGCCTTCCAGGTTCTTCGCTTTGGCGGAGACCCCGAACTGCGCAGGCTTGTCGCTGAGTGCCTGCAGGTCCTCCACCTTGAGCCCTGTGCCCTTGGCGATGGCATCGAGGGACTCACCGATCCGCAAGCCCGCGGAGAGCGGCACATAGGAAACCTTGTCGCTGCCACTCGCGGCGAAGACCGCCACGGCGTCGGACGAGCGCATCTCCTTGCGGAAGGTGTACGTCCCGGGAGACAGTGTGATCCCGGCGGCGGAGAAGGCCCGGGTGAACGTTCCGGCGTCGGCCACGATTCCGTCGTCCTTGAGCGTGTTGGCGACCTGGGTGAGGGAGGACCCGTCCTGCACCTGCACGGACACCGATCCCTGGCCCGGCCCCGGGTAATCGGTCACCAGATTCCAGCCGAGGAGCGGCCCGACGAACTGGGCCGCCGCGAATCCGCCTCCACCGACGAGTACGAGAGAGAGCAGGACCGCCACCCAGCCGCGCACCCGGCGGTGCCGTCCGTGGCTCGTGGTCTCCTCCTGGAACGCCGTCCGGAAAGGCTCGGCGGCGGCATGGGCCTGCTCCGGCCCTTCGGCGAACGGGAAGGCGTGTCCGGGGCCTTCGGCGTGGGTCTCATGCGCAGTGCCGGTCTCATGCGCAGGGTCCTGGACCGGCTCCACCACGGGAACGACGACGGTGGGCTGGCTCACAGGCTTGGTCTCGCCCCGCTGGAGCGGGTGGGCGCTCCCCCGGTGGCCATGCGCCAGCGCATGCAGCCGGCCGGTTTCAGGCTCCGGGTAGAAATGCTGTGCGTGCGCGGTGGCGGGGACCGGCGCGATGCGGGAGGTCATCGGCTCCGGCTCACGCGCAGAGGTACCGGCAGCCGGAGGCTCGGCTTCCGGCTCCACCAGTCGCGCGGCAGGCTGGGCCTGTGCAGGTTCCGGTGCCGGCGTCGGAGCCTCCTCGGGGGTGGTGAGGTCGTCGTCGTCATCGTCGTCGGTCAGGGGGAACCGCTCGATCACGTCACGGCGCCGCGGGAGTTCCGCGAGCTCCTGGTCGAACGGCGCCGCGGATCCGTCCGTTTCGGCTCGTTCGGACCGTATCCGCTCCAGTGCACGCAATTCACGGCGCGTCAAGGGCATGCCGCCGGCCCCGTTGTCGTGAGTGCTCACGTCTGGTCGCCTCCATCACTTGCGTCACCGGACGCAGAACGGCCGCTCACGGGCACGCCAACCGCGGCTCCGTGACGTTTCTGCATGTCAAGGGCCTGTTGAAGAATGTTCACAGCCGCCACCTGATCCACGATTTTACGGTGTTCACGGCCGTCGACTCCAGCTTCACGCAGACTCCGGTGGGCCGCGACCGTCGTCAGGCGCTCGTCCAACAGGGATACCGTGCAGAGGCTCCCCTCCTGCGCGAGCCGGTCCGCCAGCAGCACGGCGTACTCCTCGGCCATGCGGGTGGACGCGCTCTCGCCGCCACTCATGGTGCGCGGCAGCCCGACGAACACCCAGCGCACCTGACGTTCCCGGATCTGCTTGAGCAGAACCGAGACGTCGGAGTTCTTCTTGGCGTCGCGCTGCAGGGTCTTGAACGGGGTCGCGAGGATGCCGTCGGGGTCGCTCAGAGCGACCCCGACCCGGGCGCGCCCCACGTCGACACCCAGCCGGACGCCGCGCTGCGGCTCCGGCTGGATGCCGGCTTCCTGAAACTCCACGCGGCCCTAGCGGGTGCGAACGGCGTCGACGACGGCGGTCAGGGCCGCGGGGACCTTGGCGGGGTCGGTGCCGCCGCCCTGGGCGATGTCGTCCTTGCCGCCGCCACCGCCACCGAGAATGCCTGCGGCAAGACGCACCAGCGCGCCGGCCTTGACGCCTTCGCCCCGAGCGGCGTCGTTCGCGGCGACCAGGATCACCGGGCGCCCGCCGGACGCACCGGCGACGGCCACGACGGCGGCCTCGGAGCCGAGGCGGCCACGCAGGTCGAGCGCGAGAGAACGGAGGTCGTCCGCTCCGCCCACCTGGCCGGCGTCGTGCGCGATGATGCGCACGCCGGCGGCGTCCTGTGCGGAGGCCAACATGGTGGCGGCCTGAGCGGCGAGCTGCTCCTTGCGGAGCTTCTCCAGTTCCTTCTCCAGGGACTTCAGCTTGCCCAGAGTGGATCCGATGCGCTCGGTGAGCTGGTGCGACGGCACCTTGAACATCTCGCTGAGCTCCGTGACCAGGGCGCGTTCGGCGGCGAACTGACGGAAGGCATCCATGCCCACGAGGGCCTCCACGCGGCGGTTGCCGGAACCGACGGACTGCTCGCCGAGCAGGTTCAGAGTGCCGATCCGGGAGGTGCTGGCGACATGGGTGCCGCCGCAGAGCTCACGCGACCAGGCGCCGTCGATCTCCACGACGCGCACTTCGCTGCCGTAGTTCTCGCCGAACAGGGCCATGGCGCCCAGCGCCCTCGCGTCGTCGAGCTTCATGACCTTGGTGTCCACCTGGAAGTTGCTGCGGATGGCCAGGTTGGCGACTTCCTCGATCTCGCTCTTGGTGGCGTTGGACAGCTGCTCGCCCCAGGCGAAGTCGAAGCGCAGGTAGCCGGCCTTGTTGAAGGAGCCGCGCTGGGTGGCCTCCCGGCCCAGGAGCTGCCGCAGAGCGGCATGCACCAGGTGCGTGGCGGTGTGAGCCTGCTCGCCGGCGTGACGACGTTCGGCGTCCACGGTGGCACGGACCAGGGCGTCCGAGGAGATCTCGCCTTCGCGGACCACTGCCTTGTGCACGGACAGGCCCTTCACGGGACGCTGGACGTCCAGGACCTCCACCACGAAGCCGTCACCGGTGATGAGGCCCGTGTCGGCGGCCTGGCCGCCGGCCTCGGCGTAGAACGGGGTCTCGGCGAGAACCAGCTCGATCTCATCACCCGTGGAGGCATGGCCGGCCAGGGCGCCGTTGCTGAGCAGGGCGCGGACGCGGGACTCGCTCTCCAGCTCGTCATAGCCGGTGAACACCGTCTCGCCCTGGCCCAGGAGCTCACGGAAGACGGTGAGGTCGGCGTGGCCTCCCTTCTTCGCCTTCGCGTCGGCCTGGGCGCGCTGGCGCTGCTCCTGCATGAGGGAGCGGAAGGTGGCCTCGTCGACGGCGACGCCGGCCTCCTCGGCCATCTCCAGGGTCAGGTCGATCGGGAAGCCGTAGGTGTCGTGCAGGGTGAAGGCGTCCTCACCGGAGAGCTCGGAGCCGCCGGCCTTGGCCAGAACCACGGCCTCGTCGAGGCGCGCGGTGCCGGCTGCGATGGTGCGCAGGAACGCCCGCTCCTCCGCGTAGGCGATACGGGAGATCCGGTCGAACTCGAGCTCCACGGCCGGGTAGACGCCCTTCATGGCGTCGCGGGAGGCCGGAAGCAGCTCGGGCAGGCAGGCCTGCTCCACGCCGAGGAGGCGCATGGAGCGCACGGCGCGGCGGATGAGGCGGCGCAGCACGTAGCCGCGGCCCTCGTTGGAGGGGGTGACGCCGTCGGCGATCAGCATGAGGGCGCTGCGCACGTGGTCGGCGACCACACGCATGCGGACGTCGTCCACGTGGTGGGGGTCGTCGGCGCTCTCGGCGGAGGTGTACTCCTTGCCGGAGAGCAAGGCGGCCTTGTCGATGACGGGACGGACCTGGTCCGTCTCGTACATGTTCTCCACGCCCTGCAGGATCATGGCCAGGCGCTCCATGCCGAGGCCCGTGTCGATGTTCTTCTTGGGCAGCTCGCCCACGATGTCGAACTCGACCTTCGACTTCACGTTCTCGATCTGGTACTGCATGAACACCAGGTTCCAGATCTCCACGTAGCGGTTGTCGTCCGCGGCGGGACCGCCCTCGATGCCGTAGGCAGGACCGCGGTCGTAGTAAATCTCCGAGCAGGGGCCTGCAGGGCCCGGCTGGCCGGTGGACCAGTAGTTGTCGCTCTTGCCCATGCGCTGGATGCGCTCGGCAGGGATGGCCGTGTTCTTCAGCCAGAGATCGCGGGCCTCGTCGTCCTCTTCGTAGACGGTCACCCAGAGCTTCTCCACGGGCAGCCCGTAGCCGCCGTTCTCCACCCCGGTGGTGAGCAGCTCGAAGGCGAACTTGATGGCGTCTTCCTTGAAGTAGTCGCCGAAGGAGAAGTTGCCGCACATCTGGAAGAACGTGCCGTGGCGCGCGGTCTTGCCGACCTCTTCGATGTCGCCGGTGCGAATGCACTTCTGCACGCTCGTGGCGCGGCTGTACGGCGGGGTCTCACGCGCGGTCAGGTACGGGATGAAGGGCACCATTCCGGCCACGGTGAACAGCAGGCTGGGGTCACTGGACACCAACGAGGCGGACGGCACGGCGGTGTGGCCCTTGCTGACGAAAAAGTCCACCCAGCGCTTGGTGATTTCCTGCGACTTCATGAGGAAGTGTTGTCCCTTCGGCGTTTCCGGCCGGTGCCCTCAGGTTCAGATCGCTCCGAGGTTCACCTGGCCAGGTGATGCATACAGGCGGACGTCGCGTCCGCCGCGTTCAATTGTGCCTTCCCGGGTGCCGGGAGGCTAATCAGCAGGACCCGCCGCGCGCCGTCGTCGTGGCTGGACGACGACGGCGTGTGGCGGGCCAGAGGTGAGTGCTCAGCGCTGCCTGTCGTCCAGGGCGAGAGCGGCGCGGAGCTCGTCTTCGCGCTCTCTCATGCCGTCCCTGACCTGGTCGGCGAAGTGATAGACGCTGTCGGCCAGGCGCCCGACGGCACGGTTGAGGCCTTCGGGCCCGATGGCGCCCTTCGCCTCATTGACCTTGCGGAACACCACGACGCCGATGGCCGCGCCGACGGAGAGCCAGAGGATCCTTTTCATGTGCTGTCCTTCCTAGCGGCTGCGGCGGCCGGCCGGGCGCTGGGCACCGTTGCGGCGGGCGGAGAGGGCGGAGCGGACACCGTAGCTGAACGAGGCCACCTTGATGAGGGGGCTGCCGACGGTGGCGGAGACGAGCGAGGACAGGGCCGAGAGGTTCGCGGTGGCATCGGCCACGTTGTTGGAGATCCCATCCACCTTCTTCAGCTGCTCGTTGGTGGTGGAGACGGTGGCCGTCACCTCCGTCATCAGCGGCTGAGCGCCGTCGCTCAGGTCCTTGATGGAATTGCGGACCTCGTCCAGGACCTTGCCGAGCTTCAGGATCGGCACTGCGAGGAAGAGGACCAGAAGGAGGAAGACCCCGGCCGCGATCAGGCCGGCGATGTCACCGCCGCTCATCTATTGCTCCTTAGCTGTCATCGGATGCGCTCGTTCTACCTTATCGCCGGAATCCGGACGCCTCCTGTCAGGAGGCAAAAAGAAGGAGCCCGCGGCATGTGCCACGGGCTCCTTCCAGCTGCTCTTAGCGAGCGTAGAATTCCACGACGAGCTGCTCTTCGCAGGTCACGGGAACCTCAGTGCGCTTCGGGCGACGCACCAGGCGTGCCTGAAGGGCCTCGAGCTTGACGTCCAGGTAGGCCGGGACAGCCGGCAGGACATCGCGGTGGGCACCGGCAGCGGCGAGCTGCAGCGGAACCATCGGGATGCTGCGCGGGTGCACGTGGATCAGCTGACCCTCTGCCACACGGAAGGACGGGCGGTCCACGCGGGCGCCGTCGACCATGATGTGGCGGTGCACCACGAGCTGGCGGGCCTGGGCGATGGTGCGGGCGAAGCCGGCACGCAGCACCAGGGCGTCCAGACGCATCTCCAGGAGCTCGACCAGGTTCTCACCGGTCAGGCCCTTGGTGCGGCGGGCTTCCTCGAAGACGCGGGTCATCTGCGCCTCACGGATGCCGTACTGAGCACGCAGACGCTGCTTTTCACGCAGACGCACAGCGTAGTCGGAGTCCTGCTTCTTGCGGGCGCGGCCATGCTCACCGGGGCCGTACGGACGGCGCTCCATGTACTTGGCGGCCTTGGGAGTCAGGGCGATGCCGAGGGACCGGGAAAGCCGGGCCTGACGGCGAGCACGAGTGCTGTTAGCCACTTGTGTCCTTCCGAGTATGCGGTTTTTGTTGTGTTAACTGGCCTCCCGTATGGAGAGCATCGGCAAACCGCGGCCTCTTGCTACTGGGCTCAGGCCGCACGCATCCACGACGGATCGCCTTATCAGAGACCATCCAGGTGGAAGGGGTGCGCCTGAACCTTGCCAGACGATCTACAAGTCTAGCACGGGGCGTCCCTCAGCCCTTGCCGCGGACGATCCCCCGTAGCCGCTCCAGCCGTGCACCGATCTCACGCTCCGCGCCATTGGCGGTCGGCTCGTAGTAGTCGCGCCCCACCAGGTCGTCCGGCGGGTACTGCTGTGGGGCGATCGAATGCGGAGCGTCATGGGCGTAGACGTATCCCTTGCCGTGCCCCAGTCCCTTGGCCCCCGGGTAGTGGGCGTCGCGCAGAGGCATCGGGATGTCCGTCCCGAGCCCGGCCCGAACGTCCGCGAGGGCCTTGTTGATGCCCATGTAGGCGGCGTTGGACTTCGGCGCGGTGGCCAGGTGGACCACCGCCTGGGCGAGGATGATGCGACCCTCCGGCATGCCGATGAGCTGCACCGCCTGCGCCGCGGCCACGGCGGTCTGCAGCGCGGTGGGATCGGCCATCCCGATGTCCTCGGACGCCGAGATGACGATCCGGCGTGCCAGGAAGCGGGGGTCCTCCCCCGCTTCGATCATCCGGGCCAGGTAGTGGAGTGCGGCATCCACATCGGAACCGCGGATCGACTTGATGAAAGCGCTGATGACGTCATAGTGCTGGTCGCCCTGACGGTCGTACCGCACCGAGGCCTTGTCGATGGCCTGTTCGGCCTGGGCCAGGCTCAGCTCCGGTATGCCGGATCCGTCGTGCTCTCCGAAGGCCACACCGGCCGCGGCCTCCAGGGACGTCAGCGCGCGCCGGGCGTCCCCGCCCGAGATGCGCACCAGATAGTCCAGGGCCTCGACGTCGACCGCGAGCTTCCCGCCGAGGCCCCGCTCGTCGTCGAGGGCCTTCTCCAGGAGCCCGCGGATATCGGCGTCCTCAAGGGGCTTGAGCGTGAGGAGGATGGAGCGCGAGAGCAGGGGCGAGACCACGGAGAACGACGGGTTCTCCGTGGTGGCCGCCACCAGGATGACCCAGCGGTTCTCCACCCCCGGCAGGAGGGCGTCCTGCTGCGCTTTGTTGAAGCGGTGGATCTCATCCAGGAACAGCACGGTGCTCTGCCGGTGCAGATCGCGCCGTTGCAGGGCTTCGTCCATGACACGCCTGACGTCCTTCACTCCTGCCGTGATGGCGGAGAGTTCCACGAACTTCCGCCCCGGCGCGTTGGCGATCACATGGGCCAGGGTGGTCTTCCCGGTTCCGGGCGGTCCCCACAGGATGAGGCTCGACGGGCCCACGGGCGAAGGCTCGCCCCCGGATTCGGCCAAGGTGCGCAGGGGCTGTCCGGGGCGGAGGAGGTGCTGCTGTCCGACGACGTCGTCCACGGTGCGCGGCCGCATGCGGACGGCGAGGGGCGCCGCAGCATGGGTGCGTGTGCCGTTCTCCGGAGAGTCCCCCGGCTCGTCCTGGGAAAAGAGATCAGCCATGCGTTCCAGCGTAGTGGGCGAGGGGACCCCGGACGAGCTTGCGAGTTCGGGGAGCCCGCTGGGCGGTAGTTCAGCAGCCCGTGGGGCCGCGCGTGAGAGGCGCGCTCCGGTACCAGTACTCGCCGGCGGGGCGGAACCCGGCCTCCCGGTACAGCGCCTGTGCTCCGGAGTTGGAGCGGGTGACGCTCAGCCAGAAGCCCGTCACCTCCGGATCCGCCCCCAGCAGCGTGCCGAGCAGTGCCCGCGCGTGTCCGCACCTCCGTTGCGCCTCGCGCGTGGCCATGCCGTAGATCCCGGCGAAGGCGCCCACCCGGATCGACTGCCCGACGGCGGCGACCTCGCCGGCGTCGTCGCGCATCAGGGCGTAGTGTGAGTCGCCCTTCTCCAGGATGGCACGCGCCGTCGCGGCCGCTTCCGGCCTGCCGTGACCGCTGGTCAGCCACCAGGCGTCGAACCACTCCTGCGTCAGAACCGGGCTCACCTCGACCGCCGAGGACGCCACAGGGGCGCCGGAGCCGTCCCGGACCATCAGCACGGTGGGCGTCTGCACCCGGTAGCCGAGCGCCTCCAGACGGGCGTCCAGCGCTGCATCCGCCGGATCCGAAGTCAGCTGGAACAGTGCGGGCAGGCGCCGGGCGCGGTACCAGGACTCGGCCTCCCGGATGGCGGCGTCCAGATCCTCCACGGCCGCGTACGGCCACACGGAATTGGCCCGTTGGGTCACCCCGTCCGCGGCGCGCAGCAGCCAGCTGCCGGTGTCGGACGTCGTCAGGCCCGGCCATGCTGCATTCTGCAGCGCGGCCAGGCCTGTGACGGTGGTCAGATCAGACACGACTCAGCTCAGACACGGACCGGTCAGACGGCGACGGCCTCGCCGCCGTCCTCCGGCTTGACGGCCTTGGGCGCCGGCTTGAAGTCCACACCGGCCTCCTTGCGCTGCTGCGGCGTGATGGGGCCCGGGGCACTGGTCAGCGGGTCGAAACCGCCACCGGACTTCGGGAAGGCGATGACGTCGCGGATCGACTCGGCTCCGGCCAGGAAGGAGACCACGCGGTCCCAGCCCAGGGCGATACCGCCGTGGGGCGGGGCACCGAACTTGAAGCCTTCCAGCAGGAAGCCGAACTTGCTCTCCGCCTCCTCCTTGTCCAGGCCCATGAGCGCGAATACGCGCTCCTGCACATCGCGCTGGTGGATACGGATGGAACCGCCACCGAGCTCGCTGCCGTTGCAGACGATGTCGTAGGCGTAGGACAGCGCCGACTCCGGGTCGGTGTCGAAGGTGTCCATGAACTCGGGGCGCGGCGACGTGAAGGCGTGGTGCACGGCGGTCCACTTGCCTGCGCCCACGGCCACGTCACCGGAGGCGACGGCCTGAGCAGCAGGCTCGAACATGGGCGCGTCCACGACCCACACGAACGCCCACTCGCCGTCCTGGATCAGGCCGGTGCGGTGTCCGATCTCGACGCGCGCGGCGCCGAGGAGGGCCCGGGAGGCGGTCTTCTCGCCGGCGGCGAAGAAGATGCAGTCGCCGTTGGAGGCGCCGACGGCGGCCGCGAGGCCCTCGCGCTCGGCGTCGGTGAGGTTCTTGGCCACGGGGCCCGCCAGCTCGCCGTCGTCCTTGATCAGGACGTAGGCGAGGCCCTTGGCGCCGCGCTGCTTGGCCCACTCCTGCCAGGCGTCCAGCGTGCGGCGCGGCTGGGACGCTCCGCCCGGCATGACCACGGCACCGACGTACGGGGCCTTGAAGACACCGAAGTTGGTGTCCTTGAAGAACTCGGTGAGCTCGGTGAGCTCCTGGCCGAAGCGCAGGTCCGGCTTGTCGGAGCCGTACTTGGCCATGGCCTCGGCGTACGGCATGCGGCGGATCGGGGTGGGGATGTCCACGCCGATCAGCTTCCACAGGGCGACCACGAGCTTTTCGCCGAGGGCGATGATGTCGTCCTGGTCCACGAAGCTGGCCTCGATGTCCAGCTGGGTGAACTCCGGCTGGCGGTCGGCGCGGAAGTCCTCATCGCGGTAGCAGCGCGCGATCTGGTAGTACTTCTCGAAGCCGCCCACCTGCAGCAGCTGCTTGAACAGCTGGGGGGACTGCGGCAGGGCGTACCAGGAACCCGGGGCCAGGCGGGCCGGCACCAGGAAGTCGCGGGCGCCTTCCGGGGTGGAACGGGTCAGCGTGGGGGTCTCGATCTCCAGGAAGCCCTCGTGGTGCAGGACCTCGCGGGCCGTGCGGCTCGCCTCGGAGCGCAGGCGCAGATTGCGGGCCATGACCGGGCGGCGCATGTCCAGGTAACGGTGCTTGAGGCGGGCCTCCTCACCGACCTCCACGTGCTCGTCGATCTGGAACGGCAGGGGGTCGGAGGTGTTGAGGACGACGACGGTGTCCGCGATGACCTCGACCTCGCCGCTGGCGAGGGCCGGGTTCTCATTGCCTTCCGGGCGGCGCTCCACGGTGCCGGTGACCTGGAGGACGAACTCGTTGCGCAGGCCGTGGAACACTTCCTCCTCGCGCACGACCACCTGAGCCACGCCGGAGGCGTCACGCAGATCCACAAAGGCGACTCCGCCGTGATCACGGCGGCGGGCCACCCAGCCGGCCAGGGTGACGGTCTGTCCGATGTGCTCGGCCCGGAGGGAACCGAGGTCATGTGTGCGCAGCACAGCATTCCTTTCGTGGTACGGGAATCCCCGTGGGCGCAGGCTCGCGCTCCTCACGGGAAGACTCACAGGACCGGGGGTGCCCCGGTCCGACGTTGTCGAGTTTACCCGGCCCGCGGGCGCGGGCCGGGCTCAGGTGTTCAGACCTCCGCGGCGACGCGGGCGATGACCTGGGGCCGGAGGTCTTCCTCGGCAGGCGTCCAGACGGCCGGGTCCGCCGCCACCTGCTCACCGCTGCGGATGTCTTTGACCTGGTGCGCACCCTCGGCGTCCGTGAACCAGACGAACGGGATGCCGCGCCGGTCCGCGAACTTGATCTGCTTGCCGAACTTGTCCGCCTTGGCCGCGACCTCGGTGGAGATTCCGCGGGCGCGCAGCTGTGCTGCGACGTCCTGGGCCGCGGACCAGGAGTCCTCGTCGTTGAGCGTCACCAGGACGGCCGTGGGGACGCTGCGGCTGGCGGTGGCGAACTCCTGGGACAGGATGCGGGAGACCAGCCGGGTGACGCCGATGGACAGGCCCACGCCGGGGAATGTCTTGCTGCCCTTGCTGGCCAGGGACTCATAGCGGCCGCCGGAGCAGATGGAGCCGAGCTGCTCGTGGCCCACCAGGACGGTCTCCACGACGGTTCCGGTGTAGTAGTCCAGGCCGCGGGCGATGCTGAGGTCGGCCACCACCTTGCCCGGGGCGCGCGAGGACGCCGCCGCCACGACCTGCTCCAGCTCGGTCAGGCCCTCCTCCAGCAGCGGGTGCTCGACGCCGAGGGCGCGGACCTGCTCCACGAAGGAGGTGTCAGTGGTCTGAATCGTCGCGAGCTTCAGGGCAGCCTCGGCCTGCTCCTGCGTGGCTCCGAGTTCGGTGCGCAGCAGTTCCGCGACCTTCTCCGCGCCGATCTTCTCCAGCTTGTCGATGCTGCGCAGGACGCCGGCCGTGTCCTCCAGTCCGATGCCCCGGTAGAAGCCCTCGGAGAGTTTGCGGTTGTTCACCCGCAGGCGGAACTCTGGGATGGGCAGGGCGGAGAGCGCCTCCGCGATGACCAGCACGATCTCCACGTCATAGCGGAACGGCAGCTCGCCGTCGCCCACCACGTCGATGTCCGCCTGGGTGAACTCGCGCGCACGTCCCTCCTGGGGACGCTCACCGCGCCACACTTTCTGCATCTGGTAGCGCCGGAACGGGAACGCCAGGTAGCCGGCGTTCTCCACCACGTAACGGGCGAACGGCACGGTGAGGTCGAAGTGCAGAGCCAGCGCGTTCGGGTCCGACTTGGCCGCGGAGTCGTCATCGTCCTGGAGCCGGCTGAGGCCGTAGACCTCCTTGTCGATCTCGCCCTTGCGCAGCAGCTGGCCCACGGTCTCCACGGCACGGGTCTCGATGGAGCCGAAACCGTGCAGTTCGAAGACCCGGCGCAGCGTGTCCAGCACATGCTGCTCCACCACGCGCTCCTGGGGAAGCCACTCGGGGAATCCGGACAGGGATGCGGTGCGTGCCATGTGGTGAAACTCCTTTGACGTGCGGCTTGGCCGCCGGAGGGCAGTCTGCCGTGCCTAAACTAGGTGCGTCAGCCAGTTTAAGCCGTGGCCGGGGTGTGCGACGAACACGCACCGGGCGGTGAAGGACGACGGCGCCGAGAGGGCGCCGCAGGAGGTCTCGGGTGGGAACCAGCAAGCAGGAGCTGCGAGAGCAGCGCCGTCGGATGCGCCAGATGGAGGCGCGGCGGTCCTTGCGCAACGCTCAGCAGCAGCGCCGCAAGAGGGACAACGTCCTGGCCATCGGCGCCGGCGTGGTCGCCGTCGGGCTCGCCGTGGTGCTGCAGCTGACCGCCTTCGCCAGCAACCCCACGCCCGACGAGTACGCGGCCGTGCAGGCCGGGCTCGCGTCCCCCAGTGCGTCGCCGTCGCCCACGGCGAGCAACGTGGGGAACATCCCGAACCCGGACGTCGCACGCGGCAAAACCTTCACCGGGACCCTCACTCTCAACGGCAAGCCGCTGGGCGTGACCCTGGACGGCACCAAGGCGCCTCAGGCCGTGTCCGTGTTCAAGACGCTGGCGGACCAGAACTTCTTCAAGGGCAATAACTGCCACCGGCTCACCACCTCGGGAATCTTCGTGCTGCAGTGCGGTTCCAAGGACGGCAAGGGCGGTGCGGATCCCGCATTCCAGTGGGGGCCGGTGGAGAACGTCCCGGCGAACGGCGTGTACCCGGCCGGGACCATCGCCGTGGCCCGGGCGGCGAGCACCTACAGCAACGGGACGCAGTTCTTCGTCGTGTACAAGGACAGCAAGCTGCCGGTGGACACGGGCGGGTACACCGTGATGGGCAAGGTCACCTCCGGGCTCGACGCCGTCTCGGCCATCGCGGCCACCGGTGTCACGAGCGGCGGAACCTCCGCCACGGATGGCCAGCCTGCCACGAAGGTGACGATAGACTCGTTTACTCTGAAGTGATGCCGCTTCCGCAAGCGGCATCCCAGGTCCCCGGCCAGCCCCGGGGAGTGCGCACATTCCAACGAAGGAAAGAGTTCCAGCGGTGACAGACAGTCAGCAACCCGACGAAGCCACCACTCCGGAGGCCCCCGTTGCTCAGCCTGCGGCTCCCAGCCCTGCAGCTTTCGCGGCACGCCCCAAGCCGGCGGCCGCACCGGTCGCCCCGCAGCACACCGCCGACGTCGCGGTGGACCTCGTGGCCGCCCGCGCGTTCGGCCGGGTGGAAGGCGACGGCCACGTCTTCGTGACCGTCGACGGAGAGGAGCACGTGGCGGGCCAGTACCCGGGCGTCTCCGCCGAGGAAGCCCTTGCCTATTTCGCCCGCAAGTACGAGGACATCGTCGCCCAGATCGCGCTGCTGGAGAGCCGTGTCGAGGCCAAGGCCACCGGCGGGGACCTTCCCACCAGCCTGAAGCACCTGCGTGAACAGCTTGAAGCACGGAACGTCCTGGGCGACATCCGTGGCGCCCTGGACCGCGTCTCCGCACTCGAGGGCAAGGTCTCCGGACTGCTGGCCGAGCAGCGGGCCGAGCACGAGGCGGCGAAGGCCGAGCAGCAGAAGATTCGCGAGGACATCGTCGCTGAGGCGGAGGCCATCTCCGGCCAGGACCCCGCCGCGACGCAGTGGAAGACCTCCAGCACCCGGATGAACGAGCTTTTCGATGCCTGGAAGGCCGCTCAGAAGTCCGGCGTCCGCCTGCCCAAGAGCGTGGAGGAGAATCTCTGGAAGCGTTTCCGCGGCGCCCGCACGGTCTTCGACCGGCACCGCCGGGCCTACTTCTCCCAGCTGGACAGCGCCAATGCTCAGGCCAAGTCCGTGAAGGAAGCCCTCATCGCCGAGGCGGAGAAGCTGCAGAACTCCACCGACTGGGGCGCCGTCGCCGCCGAATACCGCCACCTCATGGACCAGTGGAAGGCCGCACCCCGCGCCAGCCGCAAGGAGGACGACACCCTCTGGGCGCGGTTCCGTGCCGCGCAGGACGTCTTCTTCAATGCCCGCCAGTCCGCCACCGATGAGGTGGAGGCCGGCTACGCGTCCAATCTGGCCGTGAAGGAACAGCTTCTGCTCGAGGCCCAGGGAATCGTGCCGGTCTCCGATCTCGCCGCCGCCAAGAAGGCCCTGCAGTCGATCCGCGACCGCTGGGAAGAGGCGGGACGTGTGCCCCGCGCCGACATGGGCCGGATCGAGGCGGCCATGCGCCGCGTCGAAGACGCCGTCCGCGAAGCGGAAGAGGAGAACTGGCGCCGGAGCGACCCGGAGGCCAAGGCCCGCAGCAACAGCATGATCGAGCAGCTCGAGGCGACCATCGCCGGTCTCCGGGACGATCTGGACCGCGCCGAGGCCAAGGGCGACGCCCGTGCCGTCAAGTCCGCCCGCGACGCTTTGGAAGCCCGCGAGCAGTGGCTGGACGTGGTGCGTCAGTCCGCCAAGGAGCTCGGCTGATCCGCCGCTGACCACCGCACGCTGAAGGCCGTCGCAGGCCGGGTCCGCCCGGTATGCGGCGGCTTTCGCGTTGCCCGGCCTGCATTGTCCGGTCTGCGTTGTCCACAGGCGGGCCGTCCCGTGCTCGCCCGATGGCGTATCGCACGGCAGGATGACCTCATGGACAACTCCGTGAGCCGGCTCACAGGCCGGCAGTCTCTCCTCAGGCCCGGGCACCCCTTCAGCCCGGCGGAACTGGGGGCCATGGCGCTGGATGGCCTGACCAGGCCGGTGGCCCACGATCTGTTCATGCCGGCTTCTGCCGTGATCGACGCGCGGACGCGGGCACGCGCCATGGCGCTCCGGATCCCCACGGAGTTCAGGCAGAGGGTGGTGGTGGGCAGGCTCAGCGCCGCCTGGGTCCATGGGCACGGCCCGGAGCCTCTCCGCACGGTATTGCTGGTGGACCGCGGGCACCGGGCGGCCGGACTCAGGCGACGCCTGCGGGCGGACTTCCACGAGGTGGGGCTGGGCTCGTACGACCTGCTCAGTCTGGGAGGTCTGCTGGTGACCACTCCCCTGCGCACGGCGGTGGACATCGCGGGGACCCTGCGCGCGGACCTGGCGGTCCCGGTGCTGCGCAGCATGCTCGAGGATCCCGGGCCGGGGTTCAGCTGGAGGCTGCTCCGGCTCGCCGTCGAGCACACCGTGCCACCGGGCAGGATCGGCGCCGCACTGGAGAAAGTGGACGCATGCCTGGGATGACCTCCACCGCTCCGTTCCCGCGGCTCAGCGCCGCTGGCCCCCACCGGTGCGGTACACGTCGAACACCCCGTCGATGCGCCGGACCGCGTTGAGGATGTGGTCCAGGTACTTCGGGTCACCCATTTCGAAGGCGAAGCGGGAGATCGCCAGGCGGTCCTTCGATGTGTGGACGCTCGCCTCGAGGATGTTCACGTGATTGTCGGACAAGACCTTGGTGACATCCATGAGGAGGCTCTTCCGGTCCAGGGCCTCCACCTGGATCTGCACCAGGTAGATGCTGCTGCGCGTCGGGGCCCATTCGACCTCGACGAAGCGGTCCGGCTCATCGGAGAGGGCCAGCACATTGGGGCAGTCGCTGCGGTGCACGGAGATCCCGGAGCCTCGCGTGACATAGCCCGTGATGGCGTCCGGCGGGACCGGGGAACAGCACCGTGCCAGCTTGACCCATACATCGTCCACGCCGCGGACGATCACGCCGGCGTCGGAGACCCGCCCCGACGGCGTGTGTGTGCGCGCCGGGGTGAATTCCTCCACGGAGGGCGGTGCCGGCTCAGCGAGCCGTTCCATGGCCTTCTCCACCACGGACTGCGTGGAGATGTGACCATCGCCGATCCCGGCGTACAGACCTGCCACGTCCACGTATTTGAACGTCTCCGCCAGGGCCGCCAGATTCTCCGGGGTCAGCACCTTGGTCAGGGGAAGGCTCTGCTTGCGCATGGCGCGCGTGAGCATCTCCTTACCCTTCTCGATGGACTCCTCACGGCGCTCCTTGGTGAACCACTGCCGGATCTTGTTCCGGGCCCGGGCGCTCTTGACGAAGTGCTGCCAGTCCTGGCTGGGGCCGGCGCCCTCGGCCTTCGAGGTGAAGACCTCCACCCGGTCACCGTGGCTCAGCTCGGAATTCAGGGGGACAAGCTTGCCATTGACGCGGGCGCCGATGGTGCGGTGCCCGACTTCGGTGTGAACGGCGTAGGCGAAGTCGACGGGCGTCGCCCCGGCGGGCAGAGTCATGATCTCGCCACGGGGCGTGAACACGAAGACCTCGTTGGTGCTGATCTCGTGCCGCAGGCTGTCCAGGAAGTCGCCCGGATCGACAGTCTCCCGCTGCATGTCCACGAGCGAACGGAGCCAGCCCATCTCCCCCTCGCGGGGAGCTGCACCGGAACGCGCCTGGTGCTTGTACTTCCAGTGCGCGGCGACGCCGTACTCCGCGTTGCGGTGCATCTCATGCGTGCGGATCTGAATCTCCACGGTCTTGCCGCCCGGCCCGATCACGGAGGTGTGCAAGGACATGTACATGTTGAACTTCGGGATGGCGATGTAGTCCTTGAACCGCCCGGGGATCGGCTTCCAGAGGGAGTGCACCACGCCCAGTGCGGCGTAACAGTCCTTGACCGTGTCCACCAGGATGCGGACGCCCAGGAGATCGTTGATGTCATCGAACTCCTTCTCCCGCACCACCATCTTCTGGTAGATCGAGTAGTAGTGCTTCGGACGGCCCGTGATCGTCGCCTTGATCCGGGACTCCCGCAGCTCATCCGCCACCATTTCGCGGATGCTGCTCAGCAGCTCCTCGCGCTCCGGGGTCCGGGCGCTCACCATCCGTACGAACTCCTCGTAGACGCGAGGGTACAGGGCCGCGAAGGACAGATCCTCCAACTCCCATTTGACGGTGTTCATGCCGAGCCGGTGGGCCAGCGGGGCGAAGATGTCCAGCGTCTCCCGGGCCTTCCGCGACGAGGACTCCGCGGAGACGAAACGCCAGGTCCGGGCGTTGTGCAGTCGGTCGGCGAGTTTGATCATCAGCACGCGGATGTCCTTGGCCATGGCGACCACCATCTTGCGGACGGTCTCTGCCTGCGCCGCGTCACCGTAGGTGACCTTGTCCAGCTTGGTCACGCCGTCCACCAGCATGGCGACTTCCGGGCCGAAGTCCTTGGAGAGCTGCTCCAGGGTGTAGTCGGTGTCCTCCACCGTGTCGTGGAGCAGGGCAGCGGCGAGAGTCGTCCCGCTCATGCCCAGTTCCGCCAGGATCGTGGCGACCGCCACCGGGTGGGTGATGTAAGGATCCCCGCTCTTGCGCTTCTGGCCGCGGTGATGCAGTTCCGCAGTGTCGTAGGCGCGCTGCAGGTAGTCCAGGTCCTCGCGGGGGTTGTTGATCCTCACCGTCCGCAGAAGCGGTTCCAGGATCGGCGAGTAGCTCAGGCTGGTCCGGCCGGTCAGCCGCGCCAGCCGCGACAGCGTGCGTTCCCGGCGTCCCGGGAAAGTGGCCTTGGCCGCGGAGTTGTCCACGGGGACTCCCACCACCGTGTGTCCGGGAGCCTGCAGAGCGGTGCGCTGCGGCGCCGTCGTGGATTCCGGTTCATCCGCAGCGGCACGCGGGAATGCCCCGCCTCCGTCTTCCGGAGCCGGTCCCGGTGCCGAACCATCCACCACAGCTGTTCCTTCCCCGCGGACTTAATTCCCCCAGTCTAATCCGTCGTCCCGGCTTAAAAGGACGACGGACGCCTTCCACCAGGGGTGGAGGACGCCCGTCGTCGTACGGCAGACCGGAACGGTGCCTCAGGCCTCCGCGGGGAGAGCCTCGACGCGGCTGCGGCGCTGCTCGACCTTCTCGGCCTGTGCCGTGAGGCCGGACTCGCCACGGCGAAGCCAGGCGTACAGCGGGGCAGCCACGAACAGCGTGGCGAGCGTGCCCACGATGATGCCGACGAACAGGGCCAGCGACAGGTCCCGCAAGGTGCCCGCACCCAGGAGGCCGGCGCCGATGAACAGGATCGCCGCGACCGGGAGAACGGCCACCATGCTCGTGTTGATCGACCGCACAAGCGTCTGGTTCACGGCCAGGTTGACCTCTTCCGCGAAGGTGCGGCGGGTGGAGGTCGCGATGTCGGCCGTGTTCTCACGGATCTTGTCGAAGACCACCACGGTGTCGTAGAGCGAGTAGCTCAGCACCGTCAGGAAGCCGATGATGGCGCTGGGCGTCACCTCGAAGTCACCGATGGCGAAGACGCCCGCCGTGATGATCTGGGTGACGGCCATGCCGGCGATCGCCGCGAGAGACATCTTCCAGGTGCGGAAGTACAGCGCCATCAGAAGCGCCGCGAGAAGCACGAACACGATCAGGCCGATGAGGGCCTGCTGGCTCACATCGGCGCCCCAGGTGGGACCCACGAAGGTGGAGGTGACCTGGTCCTTGGTCACACCGTACGCCTTGGCCAGGGACGCGCTCAGGTCGACGGTCTGCTGATCGCTCAGCTTGTCGGTCTGAATGCGCATGGTGTTCCCGGCGATGTTGGCGACGCGGGGGGCCGCGGTCTGGATGACCTGGTGCACCGCATCCTCGCCGAGGCGCTGATCCGTGGACTTGACGTTGGACACCGTGAACTCGGAGCCGCCACGGAAGTCGATGCCCAGGTTGAAGCCGCCCTTGAGGACTGGTGCCAGGATGGACACCGCCACCAGGACCACCGCGATGAGCATCCAGATCCTGGCCCGGCCCACGAAGTTGTAGGAGCGCTTGCCCGTGTAGAGCTCGTTGCCGAAGCGCGCGAAGACTGTGGACATGATTACTTGTCGTCCTTTCCGGCGGTCTCCGCGCCCTGGGCGGCTTCACGCTCGGCCAGCCGGCGCTCCGCGATGGTCATACGCCGTTCCGCCTCGTTGCGGGCTCCGCTCTTGCGGCCGCTCACGGCACCTGCGGGCTGCAGGTCCTCCGCGGTCCGGACACGGCCGGCGCCACGGTAGAGCGGGATGGCACCCAGCGTGCGCGGGTCGAGGCCGGAGAAGCGGTGGCCCTCACCGAAGAAGCGGGTGCGCGCCAGCAGGAGCAGCGTCGGGTGCGTGAACAGGAACACCACCAGGAGGTCGGCGATCGCCGTCAGGCCGAGAGTGAAGGCGAAGCCTCGCACGTTGCCCACGGCGACGAAGTAGAGCACGACGGCGGCGAGCAGGTTCACGGCCTTGGACGCCAGCACGGTGCGCTTGGCGCGGCGCCAGCCGTTTTCCACGGCGGCGACCAGGCCACGTCCTTCGCGGAGCTCGTCACGGATGCGTTCGAAGTACACGATGAAGGAGTCCGCAGTCTGGCCGATGGCCACGATGAGGCCGGCCACGCCTGCCAGGGAGAGGCGGTAGTTCTGGGCCCAGCCGAGCAGCGTGATCGCCAGATAGGTCAGGATGCCGGCCACCACCAAGGAGAACACGGTGACGAAGCCCAGCGCGCGGTACTGGAACAGCGAGTAGACCACCACGAGCAGCAGGCCGATCAGACCGGCCACCAGACCCATCTGGAGCTGCTCCCCGCCGAGCGTCGCGGAGATCGACTCGGAGGACTGGATCTCGAAGCTGATCGGCAGCGCGCCGTAGCGGAGCTGGTCGGACAGCGTCTTGGCCGAGGCTTCGGTGAAGTTGCCGGTGATCTGCGGGCGGCCGTCCGTGATCACGGCCAGGGCACGCGGCGCGGAGAGCACCTTGTCGTCCAGGACGATGGCGAACTGTGCCTGCGGGTTGTTCCCGCTGTCCCCGCCGGACTGCACGTAGAAGTTGTTCAGACGCTGCGTGACGTCCTTGAAGATCTTGGTGCCGTCACCGTTGAACTGGATGTTCACGGCCCATTCGTTCGTGACGGTGCCCTGGCGGCCCTGCTGCAGGCCGTAGGTGGAGGTCACGATGTCCTGGCCCTTGACCTCGACGGGACCCAGGACGTATTTGATGGCAGGCTGGCCGTCCGCCGCCGGCTGGCACGTGACCAGGGGCTTCGTCGGATCGGAGCGCTTGGCACCGCCCTTGTCCAAGGTGGAGCAGTCGAGCGCCTCGAACTCCTTCACCACGTCCGCGGTCAGCCAGGCGGTGTCGCTGGCGTTCTTCGGGGTGGTGGGCTTGGGCAGCTTGTCCGCGGGCGTCCGCTGCGCCTCCGGCACCGGGGTGCCTGCGCCTGCGGTGATCACCGGGCGGAAATTCATGTCGGCGGAGGCCTGGATCAGGTTGCGGGTCTCCTGGGAAGGGGTTCCCGGCATCGCCACGACGACGTTGCGGCCGCCTTGAGTGGTGATCTCCGCCTCGGAGACGCCGGATCCGTCCACACGCTGACGGATGATCTCCACTGCCTGGTTGAGCTGATCCGCATTCACCGATCCGCTGCCTTCGACACGCGGCGCCAGGATCATCTGGGTGCCGCCTTCGAGATCGAGAGCGAGTTTCGGCGTCCAGCCGGATGCGCCGGAGAGTGCTCCTCCGGCCACGACCGCGGTCATGGCCAGGGTCAGTGCGACAAGCCACAGCAGCGTTCTGCGCGCCACCCGTGTTGGGCCGGTCTTAGCCATCTATTGGGGTCCTTTAGGGGTGCGTGGCCGGAACAGGCCACGGAATGTGCAGGGGTCTACTTGCTCTCACCGTTGAGACGCTTGAGGGTCTCCTCGGGGGTCTCAACGGCCACGTCGGCTGCAGTCGGCTCGGAAGTCTCCTGCGCGACAGCGGCGGGCTCCTTCTCCAGGGATACGGCACCCTCAGAGACGGCCTCCTCAGCGGGAGCGGCGGGCTCGACGACCTTGGAGACGGCCTGGCGGTGAACGGTGGCCAGGTTGCCGGGAGAGATCTCGAGAACCACCTTGTTCTCAGCCTCGTCGATGGAGCGGATGGTGCCGAAGAGACCGAAGCTCGTCATGACGTCCACGCCGGGCGCGAACTGGGACTGCATCTCCTGCTGCTTCTGCTGGGTCTTCTTGTTCCTGCGCATCATGAGGAACATGAGCACCGCCAGGGCGGCCAGCATCAAGAGCATTGTGGGATCCACGGATTACTTCCAATCGTTGCTTCTGCGGTCACGCGTTTCAGGCATGACCCACCCCCTACGGATGTGGCGGGCGTCATCACAGTCTACGGGGAAATCCCGGGAGGCCGGTGAACGCACGGAGGGCGTGGGCTGAATGCTCAGGCCAGCTCGTCGTCCTCGAGCAGCAACGGCTGGAAGGACTCTTCGGTCAGGCCCACGGAGGCGAATTGCTCCCGGCCGAACACGCCGTCCGGCACCGCGAAACCCAGATGCGTCCACGCGGCGGCCATCGCGATACGGCCGCGCGGGGTCCGGCCGACCAGGCCTTCGCGCACCAGGAACGGCTCGGCCACGGTCTCCACGGTCTCCGGTTCCTCACCGACGGCGATAGCCAGGGTGGACAGGCCGACGGGACCGCCTCCGAACTTGGTCACGAGGGCATCCAGCACGGAGCGGTCCAGCCGGTCCAGGCCACGCGAGTCCACTTCATACATGTCCAGGGCGGCCCCGGCCGCGCGGGCATCGATCTGCTCGACGCCGTGCACCAGAGCCCAGTCACGCACTCGCCGCAGGAGGCGGTTGGCGATACGGGGCGTCCCCCGGGAGCGGCCCGCGATCTCGCTGAACCCCGCGGAGGACACCTTGAGGTCAAGGAGACCGGCGGAGCGCCGCAGCACGAGCTCCAGCTCCTCGACCGTGTAGAACTCGAGGTGACCGGTGAAGCCGAAACGGTCACGGAGCGGACCGGGGAGCAGGCCGGCCCGGGTGGTGGCACCGACCAGGGTGAACGGCGGCAGCTCCAGGGGAATCGCCGTGGCTCCGGCACCCTTGCCCACCACGATGTCCACCCGGAAGTCCTCCATGGCCATGTACAGCATCTCTTCGGCCGGACGGGACATGCGGTGGATCTCGTCCAAGAAGAGGACCTCGCCCTCACTGAGGGAGGAGAGGATGGCCGCAAGGTCACCGGCATGCTGGATGGCGGGGCCGCTGCTGATCCGCAGGGGCGCGTTCATCTCCGCGGCGATGATCATGGCGAGGGTCGTCTTGCCCAGACCGGGCGGGCCGGAGAGCAGCACATGGTCGGAACTCTTGCCACGCAGACGGGAGGCCTCCAGCACCAGCTTGAGCTGCTGGCGGACGCGGGCCTGGCCCACGAAGTCATCGAGGTTCTTGGGCCGCAGGGCAGCCTCAATGGCCCGCTCCTCCGGCTCGTCCCCACCCCTGACCAAAGAGCCCTCAGCCGGAGATTCCACAGAGCCGTCAGCCACGGCCGCTCCTCATCCGGGCACCGTCCTGGCCGAGCCAGCGGAGCGTGGCCCGCAGGATCTCGGGAACACTTCCGGCATCCGCCAGATCCGGAGAATCCTTCAGCGCCTTGTCGATGTTCGAGGAGGCGTCCTTCTCGCTCCAGCCGAGGCTGCTCAGAGCCGCGACCACCTGCGGCTTCCAGGCTTCCTCGCCGGACACCGGAAGGAGCGGGGAACCCGGAGTGCCGGTACCGTGCGGCACCAGCTTGCCCTTGAGCTCCAGGACGATCCGGCCGGCGACCTTGGGGCCGATCCCCGGCACCTTGGTGAACGCCTTGCTGTCCTCGCTGTGCGCCGCGATACGGATCGACTCAGGGTCCAGCACGGCGAGCACCGCCAGCGCGAGGCGCGGCCCCACGCCGCTGACGGTGAGGAGCGTCTCGAAGACCTCCCGCTCGTCGTCGTCCGCGAAACCGAAGAGCGTCAGCGAGTCCTCCCGGACGATCAGCGCGGTGCTGACGCGTGCCTCCTCACCGAGACGCAGCGCGGACAGCGTCTGAGGGGTGGCCTGCACGGCCATGCCCACCCCGCCCACTTCCAGGACGGCGCTGGACAGGCTCAGATGCGTCACGGTTCCCCGGAGCGAGCTGATCACGGATACCCCTCAATCGGATGTCGGCCATTCGAACATTTCTACGAACAGACTAGCAAGACAGCCTGGGCTCACCGTCCGCGGCGCGCCCGCGCCTCGGCCTCCGCCCAGGCTTTCTGGGCCGGGGTCAGGGCTGCGGTCCCGGGTCCCGACGTCGCCACGGCCGCGCCGCTGCCGGCACGCCAGGCGTGGGTGATGGCCAAGGCCAGGGCGTCCGCGGCATCCGCGGGCCGCGGGGCCTCCTGCAGCCGGAGGATCTTGGTCACCAGCTTGGTGACGGCCTCCTTGTTGGCCCGTCCGCTTCCCGTCACCGCGGCCTTGACCTCGGACGGGGTGTGAAGAGCGACAGGGATGCCGCGGCGGGCCGCGGCGGCGATCACGATGCCGGAGACCTGGGCGACGCCCATCACCGTGCTCACGTTCTGCTGGGCGAACACACGTTCGACGGCGACGACGTCGGGGTGGTGACGGTCCAGCCAGTCGTCGATGGCGTTCGCCACCACCAGAAGGCGGGCATCCAGAGGCTGGTCGGCGGACGTGCCGACCACGCCGACGTCGACCATGGTGGCGCGGCGGTCCCCCGCCACGTCCACCACGCCCAGGCCGCACCGGGTCAGGCCGGGGTCCACGCCCAGAACCCGCAGGCTCATGGGCGAGCCCCCGGCCCGCACGGGCTGATTACTCGGCCTCGAGCTGAGCCTGGACCTCTTCGCTCAGGTCAGCATTGGTGTAGACGTTCTGGACGTCGTCCAGGTCTTCCAGGGCGTCCACGAGCTTGAGGAACTTCTTGGCGCCGTCGAGGTCGAGGTCCACCTTCATGGACGGCACGAACTCGGCCTCGTCGGTCTCATACTCGATGCCCGCTTCCGCAAGCGCATCGCGGATGGCCTGCAGATCACCGGGCTCGGAGTGGATCTCCCAGTTCTCGCCCTCGTCCTTGACCTCATCGGCGCCGGCCTCGAGGACCGCCATCAGCAGATCGTCTTCGCTCAAGCCGTTCTTCGGCAGGCTCACTACGCCGCGGCGGGCGAACATGTAGGCCACGGAACCCGGGTCAGCCACGGAGCCGCCGTTGCGGGTGATCGCCAGGCGCACTTCGGAGGCCGCACGGTTCTTGTTGTCCGTGAGGCACTCGATCAGCAGCGCGGAGCCCTGAGGGCCGCGCGCCTCGTACATGATCTCGGTGTAGTCGACGACCTCACCGGTCAGACCGGCGCCACGCTTGATGGCGCGGTCGATGTTGTCATTCGGAACGGAGTTCTTCTTGGCCTTGGAGACGGCGAGGTCGAGTGCCGGGTTGCCGGAGAGATCCGGCCCTCCCATGCGGGACGCGACCTCGATGTTCTTGATGAACTTCGCGAACGCTTTGGCGCGCCGACCGTCGATGACAGCCTTCTTGTGCTTGGTGGTAGCCCATTTGGAGTGGCCCGACATGCCTACGCTTCTCCCTTGATCATCCGGATGAACAGTTCGTGAACGCGCAGCTCCCCCGTCACTTCCGGGTGGAAGGACGTGGCGAGAAGATTGCCCGAACGAACCGCAACAATTCTAGCCCGTGAATCCACCGTGGCGGCGGCAGGCATCTCGGCGGGCTCCAGCTGAGCGAGCACTTCGACGCCGTCGCCGATCGACTCCACCCAGGGCCCACGGATGAAGACCGCGTGAACGGGGGCCACTCCGTCGCCGTCTCGCCCTGCGGAGAACTCCAGCCCGCCGAAGTCCAGATCCAGCTCGAAGGACTCGCGCTGACGGCCGAAGGCGTTGCGCCGCACCGTCATGTCGATGCCGCCGAAGGTCTCCTGCGGGTGCCCGGAGAGATCGAGGGTGGGGTCCTGGATCCGGTCCGCCAGGAGGATCATGCCGGCGCAGGAACCATAGACGGGCATGCCCGCGGCGATGCGTTCACGGATGGGATCCGCCAGTTCGAAGGAACGGGCGAGTTTGTCGATCGCCGTGGACTCACCACCGGGGATGATCAGGCCGTCGACGGCGGCGAGCTCGGACGGGCGGCGCACGGCCACCGTCCGGGCGCCGAGCGTCTGGGCCGAGTGGAGGTGTTCACGGAAGTCGCCCTGAAGGGCGAGGACGCCGACGAGCGGGGAGTCCCCGGACGGCGCGGTACTGAGAGGATTCTGCACGTATTCGAGTGTAAAACGGCGCCCAGGACGCGTCTGCCGTGTGACATCCGCGACTCCGGCGCGCTCCCCGCCCTCGCCGGGCGGGTGGTCCCCAGCCGGTAGCATGGGCGGGGACCTGTTATCGATCGAAAAGGTGCGCAGTATGTGCGGAATCGCCGGTTACCACGGCTTTGGGGAGAACGCGGCGATGCTCAAGGCCATGAGCGCCTGCATCGTCCATCGGGGCCCCGACGGCGAGGGCTACTTCACCGAGGCGAACGTGGGACTCGCGCACCGGCGGCTGTCGATCATCGACGTGGCGCACGGCCAGGAGCCGATGATCAGCGCCGACGGGGACACCGTTCTGGTCTACAACGGCGAGGTGTACAACTACCTTGAGCTCCGCGCCGAGCTCGAGGAGCTGGGCCGCGTCTTCCGCACGCAGTCGGACACCGAAGTGGTGCTCCAGGCGTATGAGCAGTGGGGCACGGAGGCGTTCGACCGTTTCAACGGCATGTTCGGCTTCGCCATCCTGGACAAGAAGCGGAACGTCACCGTCCTGGCGCGCGACCACTTCGGCATCAAGCCGCTTTACTGGGCCAATGTGGGCACGGACGCGGCCCCGAAGGTGCTCTTCGCCTCGGAGATCAAGCCGATCCTGGCCACCGGTGAGCTGAAGGCCGCTCCGAATGAGCGCATCCTCTACCGGTACCTGCAGTACCGGATCCACGATGACAGCGCCGAGACGTTCTTCGCCGGCGTGAACAAGCTGATGCCGGGCGAGATGATGACCATCGACAACGCCACGGGCCGGTTCGCGATCGAGGCGTTCACCCGGCTGCGCCAGGAGCTTGAGGAACTGTCCACGCAGAACCGCCCCTACACCCCGGAGGTCACCGAGGAGTACCGGCAGCGCTTCACGGAGGCCGTCCGCATGCGCCTGAAGTCCGAGGTCCCGGTGGGCTCCGCCCTCTCCGGCGGCCTGGACTCCTCCGCCGTGGTGGTCACCATCAACAAGCTCATGCAGGAGCAGGCCGAGGCGGTCGATTCGATCGGCGCCAAGCAGAACACCTTCAGTGCCGTGTTCCCCAACTCCATCAATGATGAGGAGCACTACGCGGACGCCGCGATCGCCAAGTGCAGCGGGAACATCCAGGCCCATAAGATCCTGCCGACTCCGGAAGGCTTCAACGAGGATCTGGACGACTTCGTCCGTACCATGGAGGAGCCGATCATCTCCTCCGGCCCGTACGCGCAGTACTGCGTGATGAAGGAGGCCAGCAAGCACGTCACGGTGCTCCTGGACGGCCAGGGCGCGGACGAGATGATGGCCGGGTACATCCCGTACTACTTCGCGTACCTGCGCCAGCTGAAGAAGGCGGGCGACTACCGCAAGCTGTTCCAGGAGGCCGGCCAGTCCCTGGACATCTTCTATCGGCTGGGCCGCTTCCGCCTGAAGTCCAAGCTCACCGCCAAGAAGAGCGTGAGCATGGGCCAGCTGCTGAACAAGGAGTTCACCTCCGGCCACCGCGGTGAGAAGTTCACCAACGTCCCGGACAACATGAAGCTGCGTCTGATCGACGATCTCTTCCACAAGTCCCTGCCATCGCTGCTGCGCTACGAGGACAAGAACACGATGCGCTTCTCCCTGGAGGGCCGCGTGCCGTTCCTGGACAAGGAAGTGGTGAAGTTCCTCTTCAGCCTCTCCGACGAGGCCATCATCAAGGGCGGCTGGAACAAGCGCATCCTGCGGGACGCCACCCGCGGCCTGCTGCCGGAGAAGATCAGCAACCGCCGCAACAAGATCGGTTTCACCACCCCGGAGGCGGAGTGGTTCAAGCTGATGAACGAGCGGATCTACAAGATCTTCATGTCCAACTCGTTCTACAACCGCCCGTACTGGAACCGCGAGGCCGTGTTGACCGCGTTCGAGGAGTACCTCAACGACAAGAACGACGCCGACACGATGATCTTCTGGCGTCTGATGAACGTGGAGCTGTGGTTCCGTGAGTTCATCGACCAGCCCGAGACCCCGGCGGACGTGAAGCTGAACAAGAGCGACTACGAGCCGAACCCGGGCAAGGAGCTCGCCATCGAGTCCGCCGGCTCCTCCTTCCTGCGCTTCCCGCTGCAGACCGAGGTGTTCGCCAAGGACACCGAGCTGGCGCCGGCCGTGGCGCAGTACCCGCAGCGCTTCTTCGACGGGCTCGACTCGGCCCCGGCCGAGGTCCGCGACGCCGTGACGGAGGCCCGCACCGACGGCCGCAAGTGGTACCTGCTGGTGAGCGAGAAGATCGTGGCCATCACCCAGGGACGCTCCTTCCCGGTGTGGGAGATCAAGGTCTCCCCCGCGGCCCGCGTGCTGAGCAAGTTCGTCACCCGTACCCCCGCCGGCATCGGCCTGGGCAGCCCCTGGTCCATGCAGATCGCCATCAACGAGGTGGGCCTGCCCCTCATCGCGAAGGCGGCTGCGGCGTCCGTGGCGGGCAAGTTCCAGGGCAAGAGCGGCGTCTTCTATGACGTGGTGGGCAACAACATCAACGCCATCGACGGCGCCACTCCGTACAGCCTGGGAGCGGCGAGCAACTCCGTGAAGCTGGCCCCTAAGGACCCCGAGGGTGTGGCGCGCAGCCTGAGCGCCGCCCTGCGGGCCGCCCTGCCGGCCAATGCCGTGGAGAACTTCGGCGGTGTGGCCATCATGGACGCGAACGACCTCGGCGTCGTGGTCATGGGCCACGACACCGTGCTGCCCACCGAGACCATTGCGGGCATGTTCAAGGACAACCCGCAGGGTCAGGGCGCCCAGGCGACTCCCATGTCCCTCGTGGTGACCGGGGCCTGACGCCCCACGGAACCCTGGTCCGCGAAGGCCCCGCCGGTTGATCCGGCGGGGCCTTCGCGTTCTGGGTCATTCACCCCCCGGCGTATTGTGACCTGGGTCTCCTGTGTGAAAGGGTCATTTCATGACGAATCCGCTCCTGTCCCCCAGCACGCTCCCCTACGGACTGACTCCCTTCGCCGAGCTCACACCCCGGCACTACCGCGAAGCCGTGCTGCAAGGACTTCAGGAGCAGCGCGCGGAGCTTGAAGCGATCGTGGAGGATCCGGCCGGTGCCACCTTCGCGAACACGGTCCTGGCTCTCGAGGCGTCCGGCCGGCTGCTGGACAGGGCCCTCCGTGCCCTGGACACGGTGGCCGGGGCGGACGGCTCACCTGAACTCGACGCCGTGGAAACAGAGGTCACCCCACTGCTGGCCGCCCACCGTGACGGTATCTACCTCAACGACGGCCTGTACCGGCGTTTCGCGGCCGTCGACGCAGGGTCATTGGCCGGGGAGGACCTCCGGTTGCTCGAGGAGTACCTGCGGGAGTTCCGGCTGGCGGGCATCGACCTGGGCGCCGGGGCCCAGGAACGCTTGAAGGCCGTCAACACCCGGCTCTCCGCGCTCGGCACCGAATTCGCTCAGAAGGCAAAGGAGGCGGTCAACGCCGGGGCCCTGGTGGTGGACACGGAGGAGGAGCTCCGTGGGCTCGACGCCGACGCGATCCGGTCAGCCGCCCAGTCCGCCACCGATGCCGGGCACGAGGGCAAGTACCTGATCCCGTTGATCCAGCCGAGCAGCCAGCCTGCTCTGTCCGTCCTCGAAAAACCGCGGACACGAGCCGCCCTGCTGCGCAACTCCCTGGCACGCGGAACTCAGGACGACACGCTGGACGTGAGGGCGAACATCCTGGAGCAGGTGGCCCTAAGGGCGGAAAAGGCCGAGCTCCTGGGCTTCGAGAACTACGCCGAGCTGGCCGTGCAGGACCAGACCGCTCCCGGCCTGCGGCCGGTGCTGGAGATGCTGCGCCGGATGGCGCCGTCCGCACGCGCGAACGCCGGTGCCGAGGCCGCCTACCTGGCCGTCTCAGCCGGCGGGCCGATCACCGCAGCGGACTGGCAGTTCCACTCGGACCGGGTCCGCGCCGAACGCTTCCAGGTGGATGAGCAGGAGCTCCGGGCGTACTTCGAACTGAACACAGTGATCGAGCACGGCATCTTCGCCGCGGCCGGCCGGCTGTTCGGGCTCCGCTTCACCGAGCGCTTCGACCTGCCCGCCTACCACCCGGATGTCCGGGCCTGGGAGGTGTTCGAGGAGGACGGCAGCCCCCTGGGCCTCTTCCTAGGTGACTACTTCACCCGCCCGTCCAAGCGGGGTGGGGCGTGGATGAACTCGCTCGTGGAACAGTCCACCTTCGCCGGCACGCATCCGGTGGTGTTCAATACGCTCAATGTGGCCCGGCCGGCCGAGGGCGAACCCGCTCTGCTGACCCTCGATGAGCTCCGGACCGTGTTCCACGAGTTCGGGCACGCCCTGCACGGCCTGCTCTCCCGGGTGAAGTACCCCAAGCTCTCCGGCGCCAATGTGCCGCGCGACTTCGTGGAGTACCCGTCCCAGGTCAACGAGATGTGGATGTTCGACCCGGAGATCCTGGCGGGCTACGCACGGCACCACGAGACCGGCGAACCGCTGGACCCCGCCGTACTCGGGCGGCTGGAGGACGCCGCGCTCTGGGGACAGGGGTTCGGGACCATGGAGTACCTGGGAGCCGCTCTATTGGACCTGGCCTGGCACTCCTTCGGGGCCGACTCGGTTCCGGCGGACGTGGAGGCGTTCGAGCAGTCCTCCCTCGAAGCGGCCGGGCTGGCCTGGGAACTGGTGCCGCCGCGGTACCGTTCGGGTTACTTTCAGCACATCTTCGCGGGCGGCTGGTATGCCGCGGGCTACTATTCCTACATCTGGAGCGAGGTGCTGGACGCGGACACGGTCGAGTGGTTCCGCGAGAACGGCGGCCTGAGCCGGGACAACGGAGAACACTTCCGCGCCGAGCTGCTCAGCCGTGGCAACAGCCGCGACCCGCTGACAAGCTTCCGCGCCTTCCGCGGCCGGGACGCCGACGTCGCGCCCCTCCTGAAACGCCGCGGCCTCGCCTGAGAGACTCCCGGGAACGACGGCGGCCGGTCACCTTCACGTGAAGGTGACCGGCCGCCGTCGTACTTCAGCGCTGAGGCTTACCAGCCGCGCTCGGCGAACTGGATGGAGCGGGCGGGCTCGTCCACGTTGATGCCCACCATGGCCTCGCCCAGACCGCGGGAGACCTTGGCGATGACGTCGGCGTCGTCGAAGAAGGTGGTGGCCTTCACGACGGCGGCGGCACGCTGGGCCGGGTTGCCGGACTTGAAGATGCCGGAACCGACGAACACGCCGTCGGCGCCGAGCTGCATCATCATGGCGGCGTCGGCCGGGGTGGCGATGCCACCGGCGGTGAAGAGGACCACGGGCAGCTTGCCGGTGGCCGCGACCTCCTTGACCAGCTCGTACGGGGCCTGCAGCTCCTTGGCGGCCACGTACAGCTCGTCCTCGGGCAGGGCGGAGAGCTTGGCGATCTCGGAACGGATCTTGCGCATGTGACCCGTGGCGTTGGAGACGTCGCCGGTGCCGGCCTCGCCCTTGGAACGGATCATGGCCGCACCCTCGTTGATGCGGCGCAGGGCCTCACCGAGGTTGGTGGCACCGCAGACGAAGGGGACGTCGAAGGCCCACTTGTCGATGTGGTTGACGTAGTCGGCCGGGGTCAGGACCTCGGACTCGTCGATGTAGTCGACGCCGAGGGACTGCAGGACCTGGGCCTCGACGAAGTGGCCGATACGGGCCTTGGCCATCACCGGGATGGAGACGGCCTCGATGATGGCCTCGATCATGTCCGGGTCGGACATGCGGGACACGCCGCCCTGCGCGCGGATGTCCGCGGGAACGCGCTCGAGGGCCATGACGGCCACGGCACCGGCGTCCTCGGCGATGCGAGCCTGCTCGACGTTCACGACGTCCATGATGACGCCGCCCTTGAGCATGTCCGCCATGCCCCGCTTGACGCGGCTGCTGCCGGTGACGACGGCGGCGGTGCCGTTGGTGTTCTCGCCGTTCAGTTCAGCTGTAGACACAAAAACCCCTATGGGTATCAGAGAAGACGTACGCCACGGGACACGCGGTGAACCCCACACGTGTCCCCCGACGGGTGGCTGGTGACCACTTGTCATAAAGTCTAGTCTTCCCGGTGGGGTGCCGGTGCCGCGTTACTTCGCGTTCAGGGACGCCTGACGGTGGACGGTTCCGATCCTCTGAGCGATGGTCACCAGCGATGCCAGCGCCAGAAGCACCAGGGTGACCAGAAGGTACACCTCGGGAAGGCCCAGCCCTGTCAGGCCGGTCAGCAGCAGGAGCGCCAGAATCCGTTCGGCGCGTTCGGCGATGCCCACATTGCAGGAGAAGCCCAGGGACTCCGCCTTGGCACGGGCATAGGACACCACGGAGCCGAGCACCAGGCAAGTCAGGGACGCGGCACCGATGTACGGGTTTCCGCCGCCGGTGAAGAACCAGAAGGCCACGCTCCCGAACAGCACCCCGTCTGCGAAGCGGTCGAGCGTCGCGTCCAGGAACCCTCCCCACGAACCACTCCGGCCCGAGAGCCGCGCCATGATGCCGTCCACCACGTCGGAGAAGATGAAGAGCGTGACCGCCACGGTGCCCCAGAAGAGCTGCCCCATCGGGTACAGCACCGCGGCGGAGACGACGGCCCCGAGCGTCCCGAAGACCGTGACGGCGTCGGGAGTCACCCCTGCCTTGAGCAGCACCTTGGCGACCGGCGTGAAGAGGCGCGTGAACAGAGCGCGTGCACGGCGATTGAGCATGGGCTCAGCCGACCTCCACCGTGCCGGAGCCGCCCTGAGGCCACGCCGCGGCCAGGAGCTCACGTGTCTCCCCCAGCGTCTGCGTGATGGCCTTGGTCTGGGCGATGACCGGCAGGAAGTTCCCGTCCCCACCCCAGCGGGGCACCACGTGCTGGTGGAGGTGCGCCGCGATCCCGGCCCCTCCCACCTTGCCCTGGTTCATCCCGATGTTGAACCCGCCGGGGTTAGACACCTTCTGGATGACCTCCATGGCGGTCTGGGTCAGCGCCGAGAACTCGGCCGTCTCCTCCACCGTCAGCTCCGTGTAATAGGAGACATGGCGGTAGGGGTTGATCAGGACGTGGCCCGGATTGTACGGGTACAAGTTCAGCACCACATAGCAGAGCCGGCCCCGGTGCACGATCAGGGATTCCTCGTCGCCGCGGGACGGCCCCACGCAGAACGGGCAGGCATCCGGGTGGTCGAGCTGGCCCGCCCCGCCCTTGACGTACGCCATGCGATGAGGAGTCCACAGGCGTTGGAAGGCATCCGGCACTCCGGCGAGCTGGAAGTCATCCGTCACGCTCGCATCCCTCCCGTGCCCGGCGGCCTGTCCAACGCCCGTGGATTCCGTCATTACTGGTTGGTCCTGTTCTTCACCGCGTCCACGATCCGCTTCACGGCCTCATCGACCGCCACGCCGTTCTCCTGGCTGCCGTCGCGGAAGCGGAAGGACACGGCGCCGTTCTCGGCGTCCTCGCCACCGGCGATCAGCACAAACGGGATCTTGTCCTTGCTGGCGGTGCGGATCTTCTTGGGGAAGCGGTCGCTGGAGGCGTCCACCTCGACGCGGATGCCGGCCTTCTTCAGCTTGGCCGCCACCTCATAGAGGTAGTCGTTGAACGCCTCGGCCACCGGGATCGCCACCACCTGGACGGGAGACAGCCAGGCCGGGAACGCACCCGCGTAGTGCTCGGTCAGCACACCCAGGAAGCGCTCGATCGAGCCGAACTTGGCGGCGTGGATCATCACGGGCTCCTGACGGGTCCCGTCCGCAGCCTGGTACTCCAGCCCGAAGCGAGCCGGCTGGTTGAAGTCGTACTGCACGGTGCCCATCTGCCAGGTGCGGCCGATGGCGTCCTTCGCCTGGACGGAGATCTTGGGACCGTAGAATGCGGCTCCACCCGGATCCGCGACCAGCTCCACGCCACTGGAGGCTGCGACGCGCTCCAGGACCTCGGTGGCCTCGGCCCACTGCTCATCGCTGCCGATGAACTTGTCCGACTCGGGATCACGGGTGGAGAGCTCCAAGTAGAAGTCGTCCATCCCGAAGTCACGCAGCAGGGACAGCATGAAGCCGAGGAGATGCTCCACCTCGGCTGGCGCCTGCTCCTTGGTCACGTAGGAGTGGGAGTCGTCCTGGGCGAAGCCGCGGACACGGGTCAGGCCGTGCACCACTCCGGACTTCTCGTACCGGTACACGTGGCCGAACTCGAAGAGCCGCAGCGGCAGTTCGCGGTAGGACCGTCCACGCGAGCGGAAGATCAGGTTGTGCATGGGGCAGTTCATCGCCTTGAGGCGGTAGTCCTGCCCGGGCTTGGTGACGTTGCCGTCCTCGTCATGCTCGGCGTCCACATGCAGGGCGGGGAACATGGTGTCGGCGTAGTACGGCAGGTGGCCGGAGGTGTGGAAGAGCCCGTCCTTGGAGATGTGGGGTGTGCCCACGTACTCGAAGCCCTCCTCGATGTGCCGGCGGCGGACGTAGTCCTCCATCTCCCGCTTGATCACACCGCCCTTGGGATGGAACACGGGCAGGCCGGAGCCCAGCTCGTCAGGGAAGGAGAACAGGTCCAGCTCGGCACCGAGCTTGCGGTGGTCGCGGCGCTCCGCCTCGGCCAGACGCTCCTGGTATGCCTTCAGGTCCTCCTTGGTGGGCCAGGCGGTGCCGTAGATGCGCTGCAGGGGCTTGTTGTTCTGGTTGCCCAGCCAGTACGCAGCGGACGAACGGGTCAGCGCGAAGGCATTGGAGATGAGTTTGGTGTTCGGCAGGTGCGGGCCGCGGCACAGATCGCACCAGACGGTCTCGCCGCTCTTGCGGTCCACATTGTCGTAGATGGTGATGTCACCGGCGCCGACTTCGACGTTCACGCCCTCACCGGCCGAGTCCGCGGAGTCGGCCTTGCCGAGCAGCTCCAGCTTGTACGGCTCATGGGCCATGGCCACCTTGGCCTCCTCGGTGGAGACCACGCGGCGCTCGAACCTCTGGTTCTGGTTGACGATCTTGAGCATCATCTTCTCGAGGGCCTTGAGGTCCTCGGGGGTGAACGGCTCGGCGACGTCGAAGTCGAAGTAGAAGCCGTCCTTGATGTACGGGCCGATGCCGAGCTTGGCGTCCGGACGCAGCTGCTGCACGGCCTGCGCCATGACGTGAGCGGTGGAATGGCGGAGGACGTTCAGGCCGTCCGGCGAGCCGATGGCGACGGACTCGACGTCGGCGCCGGCCTCAAGCGGCTGGTCCAGATCCTTGAGCACACCGTCCACACGCATGACCACGACGTCGCGCCGCTCGAAGAAGAGCTCCGCGCCGGTGGTGCCCGTGGTCACCTGGGTCTCGTCTCCGTCGACTCTGAGGGTGATCTGCTGGGCTTCTGACACGGTGTCTCCTATTCATGTTGCGGCTTCATGACTTGCGGCATACGGGACCACAGCCAGCCACAAGACAGTCTAGAGGACTGGCGCGGCCGCCACTGAACATGGGCCGAACGGTGCAGGAACAAGCCCCAGGGAGGGTGGCCCGGACCACAGGGAAGGGCTAGCATCCACACATGAGCGCTCGTGTGAACATCAGCAAAGCCCACACCGACACCTACAAAGCCCTGGGGAAGATGAGCGAAGCGGCCACCAAGGCCGCCGAGGCCGCGGACATCAGCCCGCAGCTGTGCGAACTCCTCAAGATCCGCGCCTCGCAGCTTAACGGATGCGCCTACTGCATCCGCGTGCATACCCGTGCAGCCCTGAAGCTCGGCGAGACCACCGACCGCGTCTCGCTGCTCACCAATTGGCGGGAGACGGAGTACTTCACCGCCGTCGAACGCGCCTCGCTGGCCCTGACCGAGGCGATCACCATGATCTCCGACCGCCAGGTGCCGGACGACATCTACGTCCCGGTCTCCCAGGTGCTCAGCGAGGAGCAGATCTCCGCGGTCTCCTGGCTGACCGTGGCGATCAACTCCTACAACCGCGTCAACATCACCAGCGGATACCCCGTCAAACCCTGACGGCGGCCCTCGCACGGCCCACGGAATACGACGACGGCGGGCGGCCGGGATCTCTCCCGGCCGCCCGCCGTCGTCGCCGGCTCCGTCACCGGAACCTGGCGATAGTGACGCTCACTAGATGTTGAAACCCAGCGCGCGCATCTGGTCCTTGCCGTCGTCGGTGATCCGCTCGGGACCCCATGGCGGCATCCAGACCCAGTTGAGACGCCAGTCGTCCACCACGCCGTCCAGGGCCTTGCCCACCTGCTCCTCGAGCACGTCGGTGAGCGGGCAGGCCGCCGTGGTCAGGGTCATGTCGATCAGGAGCGCGCCGTCATCCTCGGAGTACTTGAGCCCGTACAACAGACCCAGATCCACCACGTTGACGCCGAGCTCGGGGTCGATGACGTCCTTGAGGGCCTCTTCGATGTCCTCGAGACTTGTTCTGGCCGCATTCACTTCGGTCATCTTCTCTCCGTTTCCGGGTTGGGCGGTGATACTCAGACGGCGGCCGGCTCGGCGGCGGAACCGGCACCGGCCACGTAGCGGTCGTAGCCCTCGTCCTCGAGGCGGTCGGCCAGCTCCGGACCGCCCTGCTCCACGACCTTGCCGTCCACGAACACGTGAACGAACTCCGGCTTGATGTAGCGCAGGATGCGGGTGTAGTGGGTGATGAGCAGGGTGCCCATGTTGCCGGTGGCGTGAGCACGGTTCACGCCCTCGGAGACGACCTTGAGGGCATCGACGTCCAGGCCGGAGTCGGTCTCGTCCAGGACGGCGAACTTCGGCTTGAAGAGCTCAAGCTGGAGGATCTCCACGCGCTTCTTCTCGCCTCCCGAGAAGCCCTCGTTGACGTTGCGCTGAGCGAAGTCGGCATCGATGCGGAGCTGGTCCATGGCGGCCTTGACGTCCTTGGTCCAGGTGCGCAGGGCCGGGGCCTCGCCGTCGATGGCGGTCTTGGCGGTGCGGAGGAAGTTGGTCATGGTGACACCGGGGACCTCCACCGGGTACTGCATGGCCAGGAAGAGACCGGCGCGGGCGCGCTCGTCCACGCTCATCTCCAGGACGTCTTCGCCGTCCAGGGTGATGGAGCCGCTGGTCACCGTGTAGCGGGGGTGACCCGCGATGGTGGAGGCCAGGGTGGACTTGCCGGAGCCGTTGGGGCCCATGATGGCGTGGGTCTCGCCGGTCTTGATGACCAGGGAGACGCCCTTGAGGATTTCCTTCTCGCCCTGCTCCGTCTCGATGCTGACGTGCAGGTCCTTGATTTCAAGAGTAGACATGCTGTTCTTTCTTGTTCCGTAAAAGCTTGACTGCGCGGCCGGTCGCTAGAGGACCCGGGCGCCGTTCACAACGTTGCTGGTGTCGACGTACACGTCCTCGCCCTGGATCTGAACGGCGAAGACGGGGACGGGATCATAGGCGGGCAGCTGGAGAGGCGCACCGGACCGCAGGTCGAACTGGGATCCGTGACCCCAGCATTCGATCGCGCAGCCTTCCACGTCACCTTCGGAGAGGGAGACGTCGGCATGCGAGCAGGTGTCGCCGATGGCGTGGATCTCCCCCATCGAGTCCTTCACCACGGCCACGGGGTAGCCGTCGATGAGGATCCTGAGGGCCTGCTTGGGTGAGATCTCGGTGCTCTTGCACACCAGGGTCCCCTGCGGCGTTTCCGGCACTGCGTTCCCCCTAGTTCTCGCCCGCGGTCAGTTCGCTCTCGATGGCCTCGGTGAGGCGCTCCTCGAGGGCGGGGACCTTGATCTTCTGGACGATCTCGTTCAGGAAGCCACGCACCACCAGGCGGCGGGCGACGTCCTCAGGGATGCCGCGTGCCATGAGGTAGAACAGGTGCTCGTCGTCGAAGCGGCCGGTGGAGGAGGCGTGACCCGCACCGGCGATCAGGCCGGTCTCGATCTCCAGGTTCGGCACGGAGTCCGCGCGGCAGCCGTCGGTCAGGACCAGGTTCTGGTTCTTCTCGTAGGAGTCGGTGCCCACGGCCTGCTTCTGGATGAGGCAGTCACCCACCCACACGGTGTGTGCACCGGCGCCCTGCAAGGCGCCCTTGTACAGCACGTTGGAGGTGCAGTTCGGCACGTTGTGGTCCACGAAGGAGCGGTGCTCCAGGTGCTGACCGGCGTCGGCGAAGTACAGTCCCAGGAGCTCGGCCTCGGCCTGCTCGCCGGAGAAGCGCACGTTCGAGTTCAGACGGACGATCTTGCCGCCCAGCGTCACGGCGATGTGCTTGTACACGCCTTCCTTGGCCACGAGGGCGTCGTGCTGGGCCAGGTGGATGGCGTCATCCTCCCAGAGCTGCACGGAGACGACCGTGAGCTCGGCGGCCTCACCGACGAAGATCTCCACGTTGCCGTTGTGGTTGGCGGAGCCCTCGTGCTCGATGATCACCACGGACTTGGAACCGGCGCCGGCTTCCAGCACGATGTGGCTGTTGGAGCGCTTGCCCGCGCCCTGGCCGCTGAGCACCACACGGACGGGCTCCTCCGGCTGGGCGCCGGCGGGCACGACGACGTGCAGCGCCTCGGGCGCATTGGCGGACGCGACGGCGGCGGCACGGTCGGCAGGGACCAGCGTGGTGGCGCGGGGCGCCTGGCCGATCGCCAGCGGAGCCGCCTGGAAGCCCTCCGGGGCCTCGACGACGGTGCGCAGCGCGTCGTCGTCGTTGGCGCCGTCCGTCAGGAGCGGCACCAGCTCACGCACGGGGGTGAAGCGCCACTCCTCCTCGCGGCCGTCCGGGAGCTTGAAGTCGGCCACGTTCTGGCTGGTCAGACGCTCGGCGCGGCTGGCCATGACGGTGGTGCCGTCATTGTGCTTGTGGTCGACCTTGCTGGAGACGAGCTGCTCGCCCTCCTCCGTGAAGCCGGCGATCGACGGGGCGCCGATGCGGGCCTTCTCAGTTGCTTCGGCAGTCATTAACCGACGGATCCTTCCATCTGGAGTTCGATGAGGCGGTTGAGCTCGAGCGCGTACTCCATGGGGAGCTCGCGGGCGATCGGCTCGATGAAGCCACGCACGATCATGGCCATGGCCTCGTCCTCGGGCAGGCCGCGGGACATGAGGTAGAAGAGCTGCTCCTCGGAGACACGGGACACGGTGGCCTCGTGGCCCAGCTGCACATCGTCCTCGCGGATGTCGATGTACGGGTAGGTGTCCGAGCGCGAGATGGTGTCCACCAGAAGGGCGTCACAGCGCACAGTGTTGGCCGAGTGCTTGGCGCCTTCACGGACCTGGACCAGGCCGCGGTAAGCGGCACGGCCGCCGTTGCGGGCCACGGACTTGGAGATGATGGAGCTCTTGGTGTTCGGAGCGATGTGCACCATCTTTGAGCCGGTGTCCTGGTGCTGGCCCTCGCCGGCGAAGGCGATGGACAGGGTCTCGCCCTTGGCGTGCTCGCCCACCAGGTACACGGCCGGGTACTTCATGGTGACCTTGGAACCGATGTTGCCGTCGATCCACTCCATGGTGGCGCCCTCTTCACAGATGGCGCGCTTGGTGACCAGGTTGTACACGTTGTTGGACCAGTTCTGGATGGTGGTGTAGCGGACGCGGGCGCCCTTCTTCACCACGATCTCGACGACGGCCGAGTGCAGGGAGTCCGAGGTGTAGATCGGGGCGGTGCAGCCCTCGATGTAGTGCACGTAGGAGTCCTCATCGGCGATGATGAGCGTGCGCTCGAACTGGCCCATGTTCTCCGTGTTGATACGGAAGTAGGCCTGCAGCGGGATCTCCACGTGGACGCCCTTGGGGACGTACACGAAGGAGCCGCCGGACCACACGGCCGTGTTCAGAGAGGCGAACTTGTTGTCGCCCACCGGGATCACGGTGCCGAAGTACTCCTTGAAGAACTCCGGGTGCTCCTTCAGCGCGGTGTCGGTGTCGAGGAAGATGACACCCTGCTTCTCCAGGTCCTCACGGATCTGGTGGTACACCACCTCGGACTCGTACTGGGCGGCCACGCCGGCCACCAGGCGGCTGCGCTCAGCCTCCGGGATGCCCAGGCGCTCGTAGGTGTTGCGGATGTCCTCGGGGAGGTCCTCCCAGGAGCCCGCCTGCTTCTCGGTGGAGCGCACGAAGTACTTGATGTTGTCGAAGTCGATGCCGGAGAGGTCGGCGCCCCAGGCGGGCATCGGCTTCCGGTCGAAGTACTTCAGGCCCTTCAGGCGCAGGTCGAGCATCCACTCGGGCTCGCTCTTCTTGCCGGAGATGTCCCGGACGACGTCCTCGTTCAGGCCGCGGCGCGCGTTGGCACCGGCGTCGTCCTTGTCGGCCCAGCCGTATTCGTAGTTGCCGATACCGTGCAGCTCCGGGTTCTTTTCCAGAATCTCGGAGATCACCGTACCCTCAGCCACTGGCTTCTCTGCTAGTTGGTCCGTCATCACGGCCTTTCTTGCTGGTGGTTGCGTCCGGTAGGAATGTGAGTGGTGCAGACATGTCCGCCGTTCGCCAGCGTGGAAAGCCGGCGGACGTCCACACCCAGAAGCCGCTCGAACACTTCGGTCTCCTTGTCACAGAAGACCGGGAACTCGGCGGCCAGGTTCTGAATGGGGCAATGCCCCTGGCACAGCTGGACGGCCGCCAGCTGCGGAGGGAGTGGTTTCTTGCTCACGGGGTGGATCCGCAGCACATTGGCGTTGGCCACGAAGCCATCCTGATTGAGCGCCTCCACGAGGGCGGTGGCCTTCTCCTCCACCGTGGGCCCGGCCGCGGAGATCAGCGGCGCGTAGCGCTCCTCCATGCCCGCGAAACGGCGCTCGGCGAAGGCCGCCACGGCCTCCTCACCGCCGAGTTCCGCGAGGTCGTGCAGGGCTGTCCGGGCGATGTCCAGGTAGTCGTCGCCCCAGTGCTGCTGACCCTGTGAGCTGATGACGTAACGGCGCGCAGGGCGTCCCGCCCCGGCACCCGGCTTCGCCATGCGCTTGACTTCGATGACGCCGTTGCGCTCAAGCTGGTCCAGGTGCCTGCGCACGGCCGCCGGCGTGTAGCCGAGGAGCCTGCCGAGTTCGGCGGCGCTGATGGGGCCGTGTTCCAGGACGGCGGCACGCACCTTGTCGCGGGTCCTCTCCTCGGCCTCGACCAGAGACCCGGAGGAACCGTTCCGTGCGGCGCGCACGGTCACACCCGCGGTGCCCGTGCCGGGGCCCGCGGTCAGGCTTTCGGGGCGCCTGCTCGTGGGAGTGTCCATGGAATACACAACACAATCATCATCAAATAAGTTCCCGCCTTCCACTAAGGCTAGGCTGACCTGGTGAATGTGACCAGAGAGCATGGTCACATTCCGCGTCAGCCGCCGTCCGCCCGGCCGCCACGGCCCACGGCAGCGAAGCTGGGAGCTCCCTGAGCACACCTTCTACCTCCCGTAGAATGCTAAGGTGCGTTCCGCTGCTCCCCCCGTCCTCCTGCTCGACTCCCTCGTCAAGGATGTCGGACCTGTCACCGCCCTTGACGGCCGCATGATGCGCGTCGTCGCCGGCCTGTCCATGACGGCCCACGCCGGCGAGGTCACCGCCCTCCTCGGTGTCAACGGCGCCGGTAAGACCACCACCCTGGAATGCGCCCAGGGTCTCCAGCGGCGCACCGAGGGCCGCATCGAACTGCTCGGCGAGGATCCCGACCTGGCCGGGCCATCACTGAGGGCCCGCGTCGGCGTGATGCTCCAGGACGGCGGCCTGCCGCCGTCGGCCCATCCACTTCCCCTGCTGCGCCACATCGCCCGCATGTATCAGGACCCGTGGCCGGTGGACGATCTGGTCCAGCGCCTCCAGATCGCCGAGTTCGCCCGCACCAATGTGCGCCGGCTCTCCGGCGGCCAGAAGCAGCGCCTCGCCCTCGCCGCCGCGCTGCTCGGCCGGCCCGAGGTCCTGTTCCTGGACGAGCCCAGCGCCGGCATGGACCCGCAGTCCCGGCAGCTCGTGTTCCGGCTGATCGAGGACCTCAGGGACTCCGGCATGGGCATCATTCTCACCACGCATCTGATGGACGACGCCGAGCGGCTGGCCGACTACGTCTACATCATCGACGCGGGGCGCGTCGTCGCCGAGGGTACGGTGCCGCAGCTGCTCGCCCGGCAGTCGGCCGGCAGCGACGACGCGCGCACCCTCACCTTCGAGGCGGCGCCTGGGCTGAGCCTCGGCCTCCCGGAGCGGCTCAGTCTGAGCGAGGGGCGCCCCGGGTTCTACGCGATCGACGGCGTCCGCTCACCGGCTGACCTCCGCAGTATCGCCGAGGCGTGGGAAGCGGCACAGCTGCTCCCCCACTCCCTGGCCATGTCCACCCCGACTCTCGAAGAGGTCTTCCTGGACATCGCGGCGGAGAGCGCCGACCGAACACTCACCGAAGGAGGCCGGAAGTGACCCCGGCACAAAGCACTTCACTGCCGCCCCTCGGCGCCCGGCAGAGTCCTGCGTCGCCGGCCGCGCGCATCCTCGCCCAGGGCCGCTACGAAACCATCACGATGCTGCGCAACGGCGAGCAACTCGTCCTGGCCATCGTGATGCCCCTGCTGGCACTCTTCGCCCTCAAGTTCACCCCCGTCCTGGACGGACTCAACGGCTCCCGCATCGACATCGCCGTGCCGGGCGTCCTCGCCCTGTGCACCCTCTCGACCGCGTTCACGGGCCAAGGTATCTCGACCGGTTTCGACCGCCGCTACGGAGTCCTCCGTTTCCTGTCCACCACCCCGTTGGGGCGTGCCGGACTGATCTCCGGCAAGGTCATCGCCGTATTGTCCGTGCTGGCGGTGCAGACCGCAGTGATCTCGGTGACCGGCCTGCTGCTCGGCTGGACCCCGTCCTGGACCGGCACCCTCCTCGCCGTGCCGCTCCTGGTGCTCGGCGCGGCGGCCTTCACCTCGCTCGGGCTCCTGGTGGCCGGCACGGTCCGCCCGGAGGCCACCCTGGCCCTGACGAACCTGCTGTGGATCGTCCTGGGCGCCCTGGGCGGCATCGTGGTCCCTCCCGGCCGTCTGCCGGGCCTGCTCGGAGAGGTCGCCCCCTTCCTGCCCTCCGGTGCACTCGGCGACGCCTTGCGTGCGGCGCTCCTGCACGGCGCGATCGATCCACTGGCCGCGATCCTGTTGGTCCTCTGGACGGCCGTGGCCGGCGGGCTGGCCGTCAAATGGTTCAAATGGAACTGACGTCCTTGAAGACAACGAAGAACTCAGACAACGATGGTTGAGGTACACGCATGAACGCCAGAACCGGCACGAGCGGCATCGCCGCCCGGTTCATCCAGTCACTGCCGACCGAGGTGGACTCCCGGGTCCGGAGGCTGTCCATCGCCTCCCTCGTGGGCCAGATCGTCCTCATCGGCACGGGCGGCGCCGTCCGCCTGACCTCCTCCGGGCTCGGCTGCCCCACCTGGCCCCGCTGCACCTCCGGCTCGCTCGTGAACACCCCGGAGATGGGCGTCCACGGCATCATCGAGTTCGGCAATCGCACCCTGACCTTCGCCCTGGCCCTCGTCGCGGTGCTGATGCTCGTGGCCCTGTGGCGCATCCGCCGTGAACGCCGGGACCTCTTCCTCCTCGCGCTCGGCCTCCTGGCGAGCATCCCCGCCCAGGCGGTCATCGGCGGCGTCACCGTGCTGACCCAGCTGAATCCGTGGGTGGTGGGCCTGCACTTCCTGGTCTCCATGGCTTTGGTCATCTTCTCGATGCTGCTGGTCAACCGCGCCTACGGCCGGACCGGCCGGTTCATGAACCGCTCCCTCGAAAGCGTCCCGGGCAGCGCCGCTCCGCTCACGGCGGCCACCGCCTTCTTCGCCGCCCTCGCCGTCGTGCTGGGCGTCATGGTGACCGGCGCCGGCCCCCACGCCGGCGACGCCAACGCACCCCGCAACAACCTGGACTGGGACGTGGTGGCGCACTTCCACGCCGTCCCCGCTTACCTGGTCACGGCCGGCGTCGTGGTCACCGTGATCCTGGCATTCCGCCGTGGCCTCCGCGGCCCGTTCCGCACCGCCGCGCTCACCCTGCTCGGACTCACCCTGCTGCAGGCCGTGATCGGTTTCGTCCAGTACTACAACGGCATCCCCGGCCTGCTGGTCGGCACGCACATGGTGGTCGGGGCCCTGCTCATGGCCGCCGCCACGAATCTGGCCGATCTGGGCCGCTGGAGCCCCAAGGCCTGAGTCCGCTCATGACAGAAGGCCCCGCCCTCTGAATTGTTCAGTTTGAACAATTCAGAGGGCGGGGCCTTTGTCGTGAGCCGGGGTTTCCTGTCAGAAGCCGCCCATGAGCGGCGCGCCGACGAACGGATCCACCGCGAGGGCCAGGAACAGCACCGTCAGGTAGCTGATGGAGCCGTGGAAGACCTTCATGGCCCGCTTGCTGTCCACGGTCTCATCCTGAGCCTGGTTGTACAGCGCGTGGGACTCCCAGAGGAACCAGGCGCCGGACAGCAGGGCGGCCACGGAATACACCCAGCCGGCTCCGCCCACCGGGATCATGAGCAGCGAACAGGCCACCATGGCCCAGGCGTACAGGACCACCTGGACGGAGACGACCTTGGCACCGGCGATGGCGCCGAGCATGGGGACCTCTGCCTTGCGGTAGTCCTCGCCGTACTTCATGGACAGCGGCCAGTAGTGCGGCGGCGTCCACAGGAAGATGACCATGAAGAGCACGATCGCCGGCCATTCGACGGTATCCCGCACGGCGGCCCAGGCGATCAGGACCGGGAAACAGCCGGCCGCACCGCCCCACACGATGTTCTGGGCCGTGCGGCGCTTCAGGACCAGCGTGTAGATCACCACGTAGAAGAAGATGGCGCCCAGGCCCAGAAGAGCGGACAGCCCGTTGGCCCCGAACCACAGGATCAGGATGGAGACCATGCCCAGGACGGTCGCGAAGATCAGCGCCTCCCGGGGGCTCACCTCACCGGTGACGAGCGGGCGGTTCTTGGTGCGCTTCATCACCTTGTCGATGTCCCGGTCGATGTAGCAGTTGAACGCCCCGGCACTGCCGGCTGCGAAGGCGCCGCCCACCATGGTGGCCACCATCAGCCCGATCGAGGGGAAGCCGCGCTGCGCGAAGATCATGGTGGGCAGGGTGCTGACCAGAAGGAGTTCGATGACGCGCGGCTTGGTCAGTGCCACGTAGGCCTTGAGCTTGCGGCTGAAACCGCCTCCCTGCGGCAATGACGGTGTGCGGAGGGCGGATTCTGAAGTACTCACGGCTGCGTTGACCTGGTTTCTGCTTCGCGATGGGTGAACAGGGACCGGACGGCGGTCCCGCGCTCTGTGGCACGGGGCCCGGTCCACAGACCGGCCCTCCTCCATTCTACCGTGACGGACAAGCACGTCACCCGCGGGACGTGCGTCAGCTGAGAGCGATCTCTCAGACGAGTTCATCTTGGCAATAAATCACACTTAATAATCGTTATGCCCCCAGAATCAGCCGTCTTCGGGCTAAGCTGATCACAGCTCGGCTCGCCCGGCCTTCTCCTCCGTCCGTGACGGCGGGAATGGATCCGGAGTGAGCCGGTTATTCAACGGTGAACGAGGGTGCGGACTATTCTCCCGGCGGGCGCCACATGGTGCCCCTGGCACAGGACCCGCAGGGTGGCCGCACTCTCGAGGACTCAAAGAGAAGGGGCCCGGTTTACGTGTCACATCTGGAAGAACAGCCACTGTCCTGGACCGACCTTGATCGGCGTGCGGTGGACACGGCTCGTGTGCTGGCCGCCGATGCCGTGCAGAAAGTCGGCAATGGTCACCCCGGCACCGCGATGAGCCTGGCCCCGGTGGCCTACCTGCTCTACCAGCGCGTGATGCGTCACGATCCGGCGGATACTCACTGGATCGGCCGTGACCGTTTCGTCCTGTCCGTCGGCCACTCCTCGCTGACCCAGTACGTGCAGCTGTACCTGGGCGGCTTCGGCCTGGAGCTGAAGGACCTCGAGGCGCTGCGCACCTGGGGTTCCTTGACCCCGGGCCACCCGGAGTACGGACACACGAAGGGCGTGGAGATCACCACCGGCCCGCTGGGCCAGGGCCTGGCCTCCGCCGTCGGCTTCGCCTACGCGGCCCGCTACGAGCGCGGCCTGTTCGATCCGGAGGCGGCCGCGGGCACCAGCCCCTTCGACCACCACGTCTACGTCATCGCCGGCGACGGTGATCTGCAGGAAGGCGTCACGAGCGAGGCGTCCTCGCTGGCCGGCCACCAGCAGCTCGGCAACCTGATCGCGATCTACGACTCCAACCAGATCTCCATTGAGGGCGACACGAACGTCTCCTTCACCGAGGACGTCAAGGCCCGTTACGAGTCCTACGGCTGGCAGGTCCTGGAGGTCGACTGGCGCCGCACCGGCGAGTACGTCGAGGACCCCCAGGAGCTCCTGAACGCGATCGAGGCCGGTAAGGCCGAGACGTCCAAGCCGACCCTGATCGTGCTGAAGACCATCATCGGCTGGCCGGCTCCGAACAAGCGCGGCACAGAGTCCGTGCACGGCTCGGCCCTGGGCGCCGACGAGGTCGCGGCCACCAAGACGCTCCTCGGTTTCGACCCGGAGCAGTCCTTCGTGGTCGAGGACGCCGTCATCGCCCACACCCGCGAGCTGGGTGGCCGCGCCGCCGAGGACCGTGCCGTGTGGCAGCAGGGCTTCGACGCCTGGGCCACCGCGAACCCGGAGCGCAAGGAGTTGCTGGACCGCCTCGAGGCCCAGGAACTTCCCGCCGATATCGAGTCCGCTCTGCCGGTCTTCGAAGCGGGCACCGAGATCGCCACTCGCGCCGCGTCCGGCAAGGTCATCAATTCCCTCGCACCGGTCCTTCCGGAGCTGTGGGGCGGCTCCGCGGACCTCGCGGGCTCCAACAACACCACCATCTCCGGGGCCTCCTCCTTCATCCCGGCCGAGTGGTCCACGCACGACTGGTCCGGCAGCCCGTACGGCCGGGTGCTGCACTTCGGGATCCGCGAGCACGCCATGGGCTCGATCCTGAACGGCATCGCCCTGCACGGCCCCACCCGTGCCTTCGGCGGCACGTTCCTGATCTTCAGCGACTACATGCGTCCCGCGGTCCGTCTGGCGGCCCTGATGAACGTTCCCTCGATCTTCGTCTGGACCCACGACTCCGTCGCCCTGGGCGAAGACGGTCCCACGCATCAGCCGATCGAACAGCTCGCCACCCTGCGCGCCATCCCGAACTTCACCGTGGTCCGCCCGGCCGACGCGAACGAGACCGGCGCCGCCTGGCTGGAGATCCTGCGCCGTCACGGCGGCCCGACCGGTATCGCGCTGACCCGTCAGAACGTGCCCGTCTTCGCACGCGGTGAGGGCGAGGCCTCCGGGGAGACCTTCGCCTCGGCCTCCCTCGTCTCAAAGGGCGCCTACGTTCTGGCCGAGGCTCCGAACGGCACCCCGGACGTGATCCTCATCGGCACCGGCTCCGAAGTCCAGCTGGCGGTCGCCGCCCGCGAGGCCCTGGCCGCCGAGGGTATCAACGCCCGCGTGGTCTCCGCCCCGTCCCTGGAGTGGTTCGCCGAGCAGGACGAGGACTACCGAGAGTCCGTGCTGCCGGCCGGCGTCAAGGCCCGCGTGTCCGTCGAAGCCGGTTCCGTGCTGTCCTGGCGTGGCATCGTCGGCGACGCCGGCCGCTCGGTGGGCATCGACCACTTCGGCGCCTCCGCGGACTACAAGACGCTGTTCCGCGAGTTCGGCATCACCACCGAGGCCGTCATCGCCGCCGCGAAGGAGTCCCTCGCGGCGGTGGGCGAGACCGCAGCCGCGCGTGCCTGAACCGCGCCCTCTCCCTGCAGAACACAACGTAAGGTTTCAGTGATCATGACCATTCACACAGCTGAACTGTCCAATGCCGGCGTGTCCATCTGGCTCGACGACCTCTCCCGCAAGCGCCTGATCACGGGCAGCCTCGAGGAGCTCATCGCCTCCAAGAACGTGGTCGGTGTGACCACCAACCCGTCGATCTTCCACGCCGCCATCACCGGCAGCGACGACTACGACGCTCAGATCGCTGAGCTCGCCAAGGCCGGCGCCGATGTCGAGAAGGCCGTCATGGAGATCACCACCGCCGATGTGGCTGAGGCGTGCGACGTCTTCGCCGGACTCGCCGCCACCACCGATGGTGTGGACGGCCGCGTCTCCATCGAGGTCGACCCGCGCAAGGCCTGGGACACTGCCGGAACCATCGCCGAGGCCAAGGTGCTGCATGCCAAGGTCGGCCGTGACAACGTCCACATCAAGATCCCCGCCACCGTGGAAGGTCTGGAGGCCATCACGGCCACCCTGGCCGAGGGCATCAGCGTCAACGTGACCCTGATCTTCTCCCTGGAGCGGTACCGCGCCGTCATCAACGCCTTCCTCTCCGGCCTGGAGCAGGCGAAGGCCAACGGTCACGAGCTGTCCAAGATCCACTCCGTCGCCTCCTTCTTCGTCTCCCGCGTGGACACCGAGATCGATGCGCGCCTCACCGCCATCGGAACCGAAGAGGCCGCCGCCCTGAAGGGCAAGGCCGGCGTCGCGAACGCCCGCCTGGCCTACCAGGTCTACGAGGAGGTCTTCTCCTCCGAGCGCTGGAACCTCCTCGCCGAGGCCGGCGCCCGCCCGCAGCGCCCGCTGTGGGCCTCCACCGGCGTGAAGGACCCGGCCTACCCGGACACCCTCTACGTCACCGAGCTGGTCGCGGCCAACGTGGTCAACACCATGCCGGAGAAGACCCTCGACGCCGTCGCCGACCACGGCGTCATCACCGGCGACACCGTCTCGGGGACGTATCAGGAGGCCAACACCGTCCTGGACGCCCTGGACGCGCTCGGGGTCTCCTACAACGACGTCGTGGCCAAGCTCGAAAGCGAAGGCCTGGAGAAGTTCGTCGCGGCTTGGAAGGAACTCCTCGACGATCTGCAGAAGGCACTCGACTCCGCATCCAAGGAAGGCTGAGAACCCCATGAGCACCCTGAGCTACGACGCCGCCGGAGCCGCGGCCGAGGCCACGAGCCGTCACCTCGGTGAGCTGGTCCAGGACCGTGTCGCCACCCGGATCATCGCCAAGGACGCCACGCTGTGGGGTCCCGACGCCGAATCCGAGTCGGCCATCCGCCTCGGCTGGGTGGAGGCCCCCGCGGTCTCCCGTCCGCTCGTCGCGGGCATCGTGAGCCTGCGCGAGGAGCTCGCCGCGGAGGGCATCGACCATGTCGTCCTGTGCGGCATGGGCGGATCCTCCCTGGCGCCCGAGGTCATCACGGCGACGGCCGGCGTCGAGCTCACGGTGCTGGACAGCACCGACCCGGAGCAGGTGGCGGCCGCACTGGCCGACCGCCTGGACCGGACGGTCGTCGTGGTCTCCTCCAAGTCGGGTTCCACGGTGGAAACCGATTCCCAGCGCCGCGCGTTCGAGGCCGCCTTCGACGCGGCCGGCATCGACGCCAAGCGCCGGATCGTGATCGTCACCGACCCGGGATCGCCCCTGGACGAGGCCGCGCGTGCCGCCGGCTACCGCGCCGTCTTCAACGCCGACCCCAACGTCGGTGGCCGTTTCTCCGCCCTCACGGCCTTCGGGCTGGTCCCGTCCGGCCTGGCCGGCGTGGACATCGAGGCGCTGCTGGATGAGGCCGAGGAGACCCTGGAGATCCTCAACGAGGACGACACGGACAACATCGGCCTGGCCCTCGGAGCCGCGCTCGGCGGCACCGTGCCGCTGCGGGACAAGATCGTGATCGTGGACAACGGCTCCGGCATCGTCGGTTTCGCCGACTGGGCCGAGCAGCTGATCGCCGAGTCCACCGGCAAGTTCGGCAAGGGCGTGCTGCCCGTCGTCGCACCCACCGACGCCCCCGAGCTGACGCTCGGCGCGGAGGACGTGCTGGTGGTCCGTCTCGTCGCCACGAACGACGACGACGCGGCGGCCACCGGCGACTCGGCGGTCATCGCCGGAGGGCTCGCCTCCCAGATGGTCGTCTGGGAGTTCGCCGTCGCCGTCGCCGGTCGCCTGCTGGGCATCAACCCCTTCGACCAGCCCGATGTGGAGGCGGCCAAGGTCGCCGCCCGCGGTCTCCTGGATGCCCGTCCCGAGCCGGTCCCCGCCGACTTCACCGACGGCGCCATCGAGGTACGCGGCGGTTCCTGGCTGAACGGCGCCACCACGGCCGAGGGCGCCCTCAAGGCGCTTCTGGCCCAGCTCGGGGAGCGCGGCTATCTGAGCGTCCAGGCCTATCTGGACCGGATCGCCTACCCGCAGCTGGCCTCGGTGCGCAATCCCCTGGTGTCCTCCACGGGACGACCTGTGACGTTCGGCTGGGGACCCCGCTTCCTGCACTCGACCGGGCAGTTCCACAAGGGCGGCCCTGCCGTCGGCGTGTTCCTGCAGATCACGGCCGCGAGTGGCACGGACGTCTCCATCCCGGAGCGCCCCTTCACCTTCGGCCAGCTGATCACCGCCCAGGCGGACGGCGACGCCCAGGTGCTGGCCGAGCACGATCTGCCGGTCCTGCGCCTGCACTTCACCGACCGGGCCGCCGGCGTGAGCCAGTTCCTGGGGCTCGTCGACGGCCTGAACGCCTAGCCCAACCCATCCCCCTATCGCTAAGGCTCACCACGCACCATGCCAACACAAGAACCTGGCGCCCAGTCCGGCGGTCCCCGGAACCCTCTGCGGGATCCGCGTGACCGCCGGCTGAGCCGGATCGCCGGGCCGTCCTCCCTGGTCCTCTTCGGTGTCACGGGCGATCTTGCACGCAAGAAGCTCATGCCCGCGGTGTACGATCTCGCCAACCGCGGTCTGCTGCCCCCCAGCTTCGCGCTGGTGGGTTTCGCCCGCCGGCAGTGGGAGGACGAGGACTTCGCGGCCGAGGTCCTGGAATCGGTCAAGCAGCACTGCCGCACCCCGTTCGACCAGCGTGTCTGGGACCAGCTGTCCCAGGGCATCCGCTTCGTCCAGGGCGACTTCGGCGATGACGCCTCCTTCGAACGCCTCAAGAGCACCATTGACGAGCTGGACCGTGAACGCGGCACCCGCGGCAATCACGCCTTCTACCTCTCGATCCCGCCCAAGGCGTTCGAACTGGTCTGCACCCAGTTGTCCAAACACGGTCTCGCCCAGGCCGTTGAGGGGACCTGGCGCCGTGTGGTGATCGAGAAGCCCTTCGGTCATGACCTCGAGTCGGCCCGGGCCTTGAACGACATCGTCGAATCCGTCTTCCCGCCGGATTCGGTGTTCCGGATCGACCACTACCTCGGCAAGGAGACCGTCCAGAACATCCTGGCGCTCCGCTTCGCCAACCAGCTCTTCGAGCCGCTCTGGAACGCCAACTACGTGGATCACGTCCAGATCACCATGGCCGAGGACATCGGCACGGGCGGCCGCGCAGGCTACTACGACGGCGTGGGCGCGGCCCGCGACGTCATCCAGAACCACCTGCTCCAGCTCCTGGCCCTGACGGCCATGGAGGAGCCCATCTCGTTCAACGCGGAGGATCTCCGCGCCGAGAAGGAGAAGGTCCTGGCGGCCGTGAAGCTGCCCGAGGATCTCTCGCTGCACTCGGCCCGTGGCCAGTTCAGCGGAGGCCTGCAGGGCGGCGAGGAGGTCCTCGGTTACCTCGAGGAGGACGGTATCCCCGCCGACTCCACCACGGAGACCTTCGCCGCGATCCGCCTGGACATCAACACGCGGCGCTGGGCCGGAGCGCCGTTCTACCTGCGCACGGGCAAGCGCCTGGGCCGCCGGGTGACGGAGATCGCCGTGGTCTTCAAGAAGGCGCCCAACCTCCTGTTCCGCGACAACGGGGATGAGGACTTCGGACAGAACGCCGTGGTCATCCGCGTCCAGCCGGACGAGGGCGCCACCATCCGCTTCGGGTCCAAGGTCCCGGGCACGCAGATGGAAGTCCGCGACGTTTCCATGGACTTCGGCTACGGCCACTCCTTCACGGAGTCCAGCCCCGAGGCGTACGAACGTCTCATCCTGGACGTGCTGCTGGGCGAGCCCCCGCTCTTCCCGCGTCACCAGGAGGTGGAACTGTCCTGGAAGATCCTGGACCCGTTCGAGGAGTACTGGGCCAGTCTGACGGAACAGCCCGAACCCTATGCACCGGGAAGCTGGGGCCCGTCCTCCGCGGATGAGCTCCTGGCCCGCGACGGACGCAGCTGGAGGCGGCCATGATCATCGAACTGCCCAACACCACCACCTCGAAGATCTCCAAGGAGATCACCAAGATGCGGGAACAGGGTGGCGTCACCGCCCTGGGCCGCGTCCTGACCCTCGTTGTGATCACCCGGAACGGGCTCGAGGACGAAGCCATCCAGGCCGCCAACGAGGCCAGCCGCGAGCATCCCTGCCGCATCATCGTGCTGGCCGACGCCGGCGCCGAGGCCCCGGACCGGCTGGACGCGGAGATCCGCGTCGGCGGTGACGCCGGAGCGTCCGAGGTCATCCTCCTGCGCGGCTTCGGCCGGCTCTCCCAGGAGAGCGAATCCCTGGTCTCCGCCCTGCTGCTGCCGGACGCCCCGATCGTCGCATGGTGGCCGCACGGCGCCCCCGCGGACGCCTCCGGGACCTCCATCGGGCGGATCGCGCACCGCCGTATCACCGACTCCGCCAACGAACCGGATCCGCTTGCGGCGCTGGAGAACATCCGGCGCACCTATCAAGCAGGCGACACCGATCTGGCCTGGACCCGCCTGACCAATTGGCGCATCCAGCTGGCCGCCGCGTTCGACCAGGTGGACGAGTCCCCCGTGACCTCGGTGGAGGTGGAGGGTGCCAGCGACTCCGCGAGCACCATGCTCCTGGCCTCCTGGCTGGGTCTCGCCTTCGACGTCCCCGTGGAAATCGTGGAAGACCCCGCCGGAACGGGCATTCGCCGGGTGCTGGCGCGCCGGGAGTCCGGCGATGTGCAGCTGCACCGCCCGGGCCTCAGCACCGCGGAACTGACCCAGCCCGATCAGCCGATGCAGCGCATCTCCCTGCCGCGCCGCAGTCTCCAGGACTGCCTGGCGGAGGAACTGCGCCGGCTGGACCCGGACGAAGTGTTCGGCGAGGTCCTCACCCAAGGCCTGCCCCGGACAATGCAGAGGAGCCTGTGACATGAGCCGTGAACCCCGCGTGAGCATCCACCCTGATTCGCAGGTCCTGATGGCGGCCATCGCCGCACGCTTGGTGACCAAGCTCGTGGACGCCCAGGACCGCTTCGGCGAGGCCACCGTCGTCCTGACCGGCGGCACGGTGGGCATCGGCACGCTCCGTGCCGTGGCGGCGTCGGCCGCGGCTCCCGCCGTCGACTGGAGCAAGGTGAACTTCTGGTGGGGCGACGAGCGATTCGTCGCCCGCGACAGCGAGGACCGCAACGCCGTTCAGGCCCAGCAGGCCCTGCTGGACAGCCTGGACCTCGACCCGTCCCGGGTCCACATCCCCGGGTCCACGGACGAATTCGGGTCCGTCGAAGAGGCCGCGGCCGACTACGCCCGGCACCTGGCTGAAGCGGCGGCCGCGGAGCATGCCGCGGACGTCTCGGACGGCCGTCCGGAGCAGGCCCCGGCACTCCCCCGCTTCGACGTCCTGCTCCTGGGCGTGGGACCGGACGCCCACGTGGCGTCTCTCTTCCCTGAAATGGCCGGGATCCGGGAGCGCGAGGCACTCGTGGTGGGCGTCCACGGCTCCCCCAAGCCGCCGCCCCTGAGGATCTCCCTCACCCTTCCGGCCATCAACACCGCCGAGGAGGTCTGGATGGTCGTGGCGGGCGAGGACAAGGCAGGCGCTGTCGGCCTGGCTCTGGCGGGTGCCGGCACCGTCCAGGTCCCCGCAGCCGGGCCCCGCGGGCGCAGCCGCACGCTCTGGCTGATCGACGAATCCGCCGCAGCCAAGGTTCCGCAGAACCTGGTCCGCAAGGAACCACGCGGCCGCTGAGTTCGACGGCGCTGAGTCCAACGGCAAAGGGCCGGGAGCTTTCGCTCCCGGCCCTTTGCCGTGTCCCGCGCCGTGGTTCAGGAACCGGCGCCGCTGAACTTCATGATCAACCCGAGGCCGATGATCACCACTGCCCAGGTCACGCCCAGGATCACGGTGAAGCGGTTCAGGTTCCTCTCGGCCACGCCGGAGGAGTTCAGACCCGAGGTCATGCCGCCGCCGAACATGTCGGACAGGCCGCCTCCGCGGCCCTTGTGCAGCAGGATCAGCAGGGTGAGGAGAAAGCTCGTCACACCCAGGAGGATCTGCAAGATGATTTGGAGAACGCCCACATCGGCCTTTCGCGTTGCGGTGGAGGATGCCGGCTCAGACGCCGGCGTGGTCCTCGAACCTGACAATGTTAGCAAATTCGACGGCGTCCAGGCTGGCGCCACCCACGAGCACGCCGTCGACGTCGGGCTGACCCAGGATCGCCGCCGCGTTCGCCGCCTTGACCGACCCTCCGTAGAGCAGGCGCGTCTGAGCTGCGACGTCACCGTCGAAAAGGGAGGCGAGCTCGGCACGGAGGGCGGCGCCCATCTCCTGGGCGTCCTCGGGACCGGCCACCTCACCGGTGCCGATGGCCCAGACGGGCTCGTACGCGACCACCAGGGTGGCCGCCTGTTCGGCGCTCAGCCCTGCGACGCCGGCCCGCAGCTGGGCCAGGGTGTGCTCCACATGGGTTCCGGCCTGGCGGATCTCCAGGCCCTCCCCGACACAGAGGACGGGAATCAGCGAGTGGCGGTAGGCGGCGTGCACCTTGGCGTTCAGGGCTTGGTCGCTTTCCTGGTGGATGGTGCGGCGTTCGCTGTGTCCCACCAGGACGTAACGGCAGCCCAGCTTGGACAGGAAGTCCCCGGAGATGTCGCCGGTGTAGGCGCCGGAGTCGTACTGGGAGAGGTCCTGGCCGCCGTAGACGACGTCCAGCTCATCACCCTGCACCAGGGTCTGCACCCCCCGGAGATCGGTGAACGGCGGGAACACGGCCACCTCGGCACGCCGGTAGTCGTGCTTCTTGTCCTCCAGCGTCCAGGCGAGCTTCTGCAGGAGCGCGATGCCCTGGAGATGGTCCATGTTCATCTTCCAGTTGCCGGCGATGAGCGGGGTCCGCACGGGGGTGGTGGTCACTGTGGCCTCCATGACTGTGGTGAAGTGGTGAGTGAAGAAGAAGGGCCGGCGGGACGTGCGTCCCGCCGGCCCGGGGTCTCTGCGGACCGGGACCTAGCGGTCCAGGACGCTCAGACCGGGAAGGTCCTTGCCCTCCAGGTATTCCAGGCTGGCGCCGCCGCCGGTGGAGATGTGACCGAACTGGTCATCGGAGAAGCCCAGGGTGCGGACCGCGGCAGCCGAGTCTCCGCCGCCCACCACGGTGAAAGCGGCGGTCTCGGTGAGCGCCTGGGCCACGGCCCGGGTGCCGCCGGAGAACGCTTCGAATTCGAAGACGCCCATGGGGCCGTTCCAGAAAACGGTGCGGGCACCGGCGATCTGGGCGGCGAAGGCCGCGGCGGAGTCCGGCCCGATGTCCAGACCGATGCCGGAGGCGCCGAAAGCGCTCTCTTCGATGGCATCGGCCGCGACCACCTCGTGCTCCGCGTCGGCCGCGAAACGGCTCGCCACGACGACGTCGGTGGGCACCACGAAGCGGCTGCCCGCGGCTTCCGCGCGCGCCAGGTAGTCCTGCACGACGGGGATCTGGTCCTCTTCCAGCAGGCTGGATGCGACCTTGTGGCCGGCGGCCGCGAGGAAGGTGAACAGCATGCCGCCGCCCACCAGCAGCGTGTCCGCCTTGCCGATGAGGTTGTCGATGACCGCCAGCTTGTCGGACACCTTGGACCCGCCCAGGACCACCACGTACGGGCGCTCCGGGGAGGCCGTGAGCTTCTGCAGCACCTCGACCTCGGCGCGCACCAGATCGCCTTGGTAGGACGGCAGCAGGGTGGCGACGTCGTAGACACTGGCGTGCTTGCGGTGCACGGCGCCGAAGGCGTCGTCCACATATGCGCCGTTGTCACCGGTCAGGGCCACGAGTTCCTGGGCGAAGGCGAGGCGCTCGGCGCCGTCCTTGCTGGTCTCCCGGGCGTCGAAGCGCACGTTCTCCAGGACCAGGACTTCGCCGTCGGCCAGCTCCGCCGCGAGCCCCTTCGCCGAGGTGCCCACCGTGTCTTCCGCGAGACGGACCGGGAAGGAGACCAGCTCGGCGAGGCGGTCGGCCGCCGGCTTCAGGGAGTACTTGGGCTCCGGCGCGCCCTTGGGGCGGCCGAGGTGGGCGGAGACCAGGACCCGGGCACCGCCGTCGACCAGCTGCTGGATGACCGGGATGGAGGCGCGGATGCGGCCGTCGTCCGTCACGGAAGAGCCGTCGAGCGGCACGTTCAGGTCGCTCCGGACCAGTACGTGCCGCCCGCGGACGCCTTCAGCGAGGAGCTCGTTGAGGGTGTGAGACGTCATGGCTAGAGCTTAGCCCAGCTTGGACGCGACCAGCTCGGTGAGGTCCACCAGACGGTTGGAGTAGCCCCACTCGTTGTCATACCAGGACACCACCTTGACCTGGTTGCCGATCACCTTGGTCAGCCCGGCGTCGAAGATGGACGAGGCGGGGTCCGTGACGATGTCGGAGGAGACGATCGGGTCCTCGGTGTAGCTCAGGTAGCCCGCCAGCGGGCCGGACTCCGAAGCGGCCTTGACGGCCGCGTTGACCTCGGCCACGGTGACCTCGCGGGCCAGCGTCACGGTCAGGTCCGTGGCGGAGCCGGTGGGGACGGGCACGCGGATGGCGTAGCCGTCCAGCTTGCCCTTGAGCTCCGGCAGGACCAGGCCGATGGCCTTGGCCGCTCCGGTGGAGGTGGGGACCATGTTGATGGCTGCGGCGCGGGCGCGGCGCAGGTCCTTGTGCGGGCCGTCCTGGAGGTTCTGGTCCGCCGTGTAGGCGTGGATGGTGGTCATCAGACCGCGCTCGATGCCGAAAGCGTCGTTGATGGCCTTGGCCAGCGGGCCGAGGCAGTTCGTGGTGCAGGAGGCGTTGGAGATGATCGTGTGCGCGGCGTCGTCGTACAGGCCGTCGTTCACACCCATCACGATGGTGATGTCCTCATCGGAGGCGGGGGCGGAGATCAGGACCTTCCTGGCACCGGCCTCGACGTGCTTGCGGGCGTCGGCGGCCTTGGTGAAGAAGCCCGTGGACTCGATGACGATGTCCACGCCCAGCTCGCCCCAGGGGAGGTTCGCGGGATCGCGTTCGGCCAGGACCTTGATGCGCTTGCCGTCCACCACCAGATCGCCATCCTGAACCTCCACGGAGACGCCCAGACGGCCAGTGACCGAGTCGTACTTGAGCAGGTGGGCCAGGGTCTCCGGGCTGGTGAGGTCGTTGACGGCCACGATCTCCAGGTCCGCGCCCTGCGCGAGAGCCGCGCGGAAGTAGTTGCGACCGATACGGCCGAAGCCGTTGATGCCAATACGGGTGGTCACTGTGCAATCTCCTTCATGCGTCCCGTGGACGCACGTATCGAGTCGGAGCAGGTCCGACAGAAAGACCCCGCACATCGTTGGGCAGAGAGAATTACAGGTGAAAGGTCTCGCAGCCTCGTTGCTGAAGGCCCGAGGCCTTCCGTGACCCATCTTACGGACTACGGCTCCCCGAGCGGCAAGTGCACGCCACAAAGGGCCGGAAAATGTGATTTATGTTACGAAAAGGCCCCGTCCAACTGGACGGGGCCTTTCACGGAACGGCGTTGACCAGACTCAGGAGAGGGTGATCAGGCCGGAGGCGCCCTGACGGGCGGCGTCGAAGCGCTTGGCGACATCGGCCCAGTTGGCGATGTTCCAGAAGGCCTTGACGTAGTCGGCCTTGACGTTCACGTAGTCCAGGTAGAAGGCGTGCTCCCACATGTCCAGCATGAGCAGCGGGGTGGTGGCCACGGGGACGTTGCCCTGCTGGTCGAAGAGCTGCTCAATGACCAGGTTGCCACCGATGGGCTCGTAGGCCAGGATGGCCCAGCCGGAGCCCTGCAGGCCCATGGCGGCCGCGGTGAAGTGGGCGCGGAACGCGTCGAAGGAACCGAACTGGTCGTCGATGGCGGCAGCCAGCTCACCTTCGGGCTTGTCGCCGCCGTCCGGGGAGATGTTGTTCCAGAACACGGAGTGGTTGATGTGACCACCGGTGTGGAACGCCAGATCCTTCGACAGGCGGTTGATGTTGGCGAAGTCGTTGTTCTCACGGGCGGCGGCCAGGCCGGCGAGGGCGGCGTTGGCGCCGGCCACGTAGGCGGCGTGGTGCTTGCTGTGGTGCAGCTCCATGATGCGGGCCGAGATGTGCGGCTCGAGCGCCGCGTAGTCGTAGCCCAGTTCCGGGAGTACGTACTCAGACACTGATTCCTCCAAACGTCAGGACGTGAGTCCTTGCTGTGACTTGTTGTCGATCCGGGAAGTGATCCCGGAAATCCGTGAGGCGTGGCCCCGGCCGGCACAACAGCGAACCGCCCTGAGGCATTCCACGCCCATACTTGCACTACTTCATGTGACGGAAGCGCCCCGTGTCTACTCGTCGAGCATCTCCGGTGTCACATTCGCCTCGGTACCGGGCACGCCGAGTTCCACGGCCCGCTTGTCCGCCATGGCCAGCAGGCGCCGGATGCGTCCGGCGATGGCGTCCTTGGTCATGGGCGGATCCGCGAGCCGGCCGAGTTCGTCCAGGCTCGCGTTCTTGTGGGCCACCCGCAGTTCCCCAGCGTATTTGAGGTGGTCCGGCACGTCGTCGCCCAGGATGTGCAGGGCCCGCTCCACGCGTGCTCCGGCGGCGACGGCCGCCTGGGCGGAGCGCCGGAGGTTCGCATCGTCGAAGTTCGCCAGGCGGTTCGCGGTGGCGCGCACCTCCTTGCGCATGCGCCGCTCCTCCCAGACCATGAGCGCGTCATGGGCGCCCATGCGAGTGAGCAGCGCGGCGATCGTGTCGCCGTCGCGGATGACCACGCGGTCCACGCCGCGGACTTCGCGGGCCTTGGCGGCGAGCCCCAGACGGCGGGCCGAGCCGACCAGCGCCAGGGCGGCCTCCGGGCCGGGGCAGGTGATCTCCAGTGCGGAGGAACGGCCGGGCTCGGTCAGTGAGCCATGGGCCAGGAAGGCGCCGCGCCAGACCGCTTCTGCGTCCGCGGCGGAGCCGTTCACGACGACGGGCGGCAGGCCACGCACGGGGCGGCCGCGGGAGTCCAGGAGCCCTGTCTGGCGGGCCAGCGATTCGCCGTCCACGACCACACGAACCACGTACCGCGAGCCGCGCCGCAGCCCGCCTCCGGAGACCACGATGATCTCGCTCTGGTGCCCGTACACCTCTGCGATCGCGGCGCGGAGACGCCGCGCGGTCGCGGCGAGGTCCACCTCGGCCTCGATCACGATCCGGCCGGAGATGATGTGCAGGCCGCCGGCGAAGCGGAGCAAGGCCGACACCTCGGCCTTGCGCTCCGAGACCTTCTTGACGTCCAGCCGGGACAGTTCTTCCTTGACGGATGCGGTCAGCGCCACTCGTGCTCCTACTTCCCGTTGAAAACTTCGTGATATGCGGTGGCCAGCCGCAGGGTGTCATGCACCGCCGCCGAACCCCGGCTTCTCAGCCGGGCCAGATGGACCTCCGCTCCCAGGCGGCCCGCCTCGGCGACGAACTCGTCCCGGTCCCCCACCGAACCGGGGTCGGCGATCACCACGTCAAAGCCGACCTCCGGCGCGTACTCCCTCAGCACCCTCAGGTGGTCTGAGGCGCTCATGCCCTGGGTCTCCTTGGTCTCCGTCATGAGGTTCATGGCCAGCACCCGGCGGGCCGGCGTGTTCGCCAGGGCCGAGCGGAGTTCCGGCAGCAGCAGATGCGGGAGCACCGAGGTGTACCAGGACCCCGGTCCGAGGACCACCCAGTCCGCGAGTTCCACGGCGCTGAGCGCCTCAGCACACGCCGGAGCGTCCTGGGGCAGAAGCCGGACGTTCTCCAGCTCTCCCGCCACGGCGCACTCGGCCTGGCCACGGATCATCCGGGTCCTCACCAGGCCGTCCTCGCCGATGCTGCGTGCCTCCCCCTCGATGGTGAGCGGGACCGTGGACATCGGCAGCACCTGTCCCCTGGCACCCAGCAGCGCCCCGGCCCACTTCAGGCCGTCCACCGGATTGCCCAGGAGTTCCCACAGGGTGATGATCAGCAGATTGCCCATGGCATGCTCGTCCAGGGCCCCGCTGCCGCCGGGCCGCCCACGGAAGCGGTGCTGCATGACATCGCGCCAGGTCCGGCCCCAGTCGGTGTCATCGCACAGGGCGGCCAGCGCCATCCGCAGGTCCCCAGGCGGCAGGACGCCGAAGTCCCGGCGCAGACGACCGGAGGATCCGCCGTCGTCCGCCACGGTGACGACGGCGGTGAGCGACGGCGTGAGGAGCCGCAGTGCCCCCAGCGTCGCGGAGAGGCCGTGTCCGCCGCCCAGCGCCACCACGGACGGGCCGGCGTCCTGCTGCGAGCCTGATCCGCCGCTCGGCGGAACCAGGGGCAGCTGCCCGGTGAAAATCGACACTATTCGCGCCCCAGGTCACGGTGGCTGGTGGTCACGGTGACCTTGGGGAGCTGGGCCAGGCGCCGGGAGATCTGCTCGGCCATGGCCACGGACCGGTGCTTGCCGCCCGTGCAGCCCACAGCGATGGTGGCGTAGTGCTTGTTCTCCCGGCGGTATCCGGAGAGCACGGGCTCCAGGGCCTTCACGTACAGTTCCAGGAACTCCTCCGCTCCGGGCGCCGCGAGGACGTAGTCACGCACGTCCGCGTCCTGGCCGGTGTGCGGCCGGAGCTCCGGGATCCAGTGAGGGTTGGGGAGGAAGCGAACGTCCGCCACGTAGTTGGCGTCCACGGGCAAGCCGTACTTGAAGCCGAAGCTCATGACGTTCAGGCGCAGCACCACGGGGCCGGACTCGGTGAAGAGCTCCACCACCTCGTTGGCCAGGCCGTGGACGTTCAGGCGCGAGGTGTCCAGGACGATGTCCGCCTTGGCGCGGAGATCCTTCAGGAGTTCGCGCTCGGCCGTGATGCCGTCCAGGATCCGCCCGCCGCCCTGCAGCGGGTGGGGGCGGCGCCCCTGCTCGAATCGCCGCACCAGGACGTCATCCCCGGCGTCGAGGAACAGGACCTGGTACTTCACACCGCTCGCTGACAGATTGCCCAGGGACTCCAGAATGTTGGCGGACAGGCCCTTGCTGCGCAGGTCGACGACGGCGGCCAGCTTCGGAATCGCCGGTCCGGCGTGGGACACGATCTCGGTGAGCATGTTCAGCATCTTGGGCGGGATGTTGTCCACCACGTACCAGCCATGGTCCTCGAGGGCGTCCGCGGCGGTGCTGCGGCCCGCACCGGACATGCCCGTGATGATGAGAAGTTCGGCGGTGTGCTCAGCGGGGACGCCCGTGCCGTTCTCGGAGGCGGGGCTGCTCAATTCGGCGTCCGACATGGGATTCTGCGCTCCTTGCTCCGTGCGTGCTCGCCCTGGACCGGGCGCCGCGGCTGTCACCAGCCTAGCGAACTTTCGGCCACGCGCTCCACGTGGGATTACGGCTCCAGGATCTCGCCCGTGGTGTAGTTCACAGCGGGTGCCACGTCCTGGGACTCCTCGCCGTGCAGCCGTTCGTGGACAGCGGCCGCGAGCACGACCCCGACGCCCTTGACGTCCGTCAGTTCCTCCACGGTGGCCGCCTTGATCTTCTTGAGGGAGCCGAAATGCGTCAGGAGCGCCTTGCGCTTGCTCTCCCCCAGGCCGGGGACGCCGTCCAGGGCGGACACGGTCATGGCCTTGCCCCGGCGCTGGCGGTGGAACGTGATGGCGAAGCGGTGCGCCTCATCACGGATGCGCTGCAGCAGGTAGAGACTTTGCGAGGCCCTGGGGAGGATGACGGGGAAGTCGCTGTCCGGCAGCCACACCTCCTCCAGCCGCTTCGCCAGGCCGACGACGCGCACCTCCTGGATGCCCAAGGCGTCGAGGGCGCGCTGGGCGGCGGCGACCTGGGGCTTTCCGCCGTCGACGACGACGAGATTGGGCGGGTAGGCGAACTTGCCTGGCTGCGCGGGGGCGCCGAGGACGGCCTCCTCCCGCGCGTCGGTGACGGGCGGCGCGTCCTCGTTCCCGCCGTCGACGGCCTGTCCCAGCTCCGCCGGCACGTGCACACGGTCACGCAGATAGGCCTTGAAGCGCCGTGTGAGGACATCGTCCATGGCGGCGGTGTCGTCGTGCGCGGCGGCGCCTGTGATGGTGAACTTCCGGTACTCGCTCTTGCGCGGGAGCCCATCCTCCACCACCACCATGGAACCGACCACATTGGTGCCCTGGACATGTGAGATGTCGAAACACTCGATGCGCAGGGGTGGCTCGTCCAGTTCCAGGGCCTCCTGGAGCTCCTGGATGGCGAGGGACCGGGTGGTGATGTCCCCGGCGCGGCGGGTCTTGTGGAGCTTGAGCGCCTGCTCAGCGTTGGCACGCACGGTCTCCATGAGCTGGGCCTTGTCGCCGCGCTGCGGCACGCGGACGTCCACACGGGCGCCGCGCAGGCCGCTGAGCCATTCGGCCAGCTGCCCCGCGTCCGGCGGGAGCACCGGCACCAGGACCTCGCGCGGGATGCGGTCGGTGTTGCCGGCCTCCTCGCCGTAGGCCTGCTGGAGCAGATGCTCCACGAGGTCGGCGGCGGTGGTGTCCTCCACCTTCTCCACCACCCAGCCCTGCTGGGAGCGGATCCGGCCGCCACGCACGTGGAACACCTGGACGGAGGCCTCCAGCTCGTCCTCGTGGATGGCGAAGAGGTCCGCGTCGGTGGAGTCCGCCAGAACCACGGCATTGCGCTCGAAAACCTTGCGCATCGCGGCGATGTCGTCCCGGAGCCGGGCGGCCTGTTCATAGTTCAGCTCGGCGACGGCGGCCTTCATCTCCCGCTCGAGCCGGTTCAGGAAGCGTTTCGCCTCCCCGCCCATGAAGGCGCAGAAGTCCTCGGCGAGAGCCCGGTGGTCCTCTTCGCTGATCCGCCCGACGCAGGGGGCCGAACACTTGTCGATGTAGCCGAGGAGGCAGGGACGGCCGCTGGCCTCCGCACGGCGGAAGACGCCGGCGCTGCAGCTGCGCACCGGGAAGACCCGCAGGAGGGTGTCCATGGTCTCGCGGATGGCACCTGCAGTGTAGGGCCCGAAGTACTTCGTGCCCTTCCGGCGTTCGCCGCGCATGACCTGGACCCGGGGGATCTTCTCTCCCAGGGTGACAGCCAGGTATGGATAGCTCTTGTCGTCCCGGAACACCACGTTGTAGCGCGGTTTGTACTCCTTGATCCAGGTGTACTCGAGCTGCAGCGACTCGAGTTCGCTTCCGACCACCGTCCACTCGACGCTCGACGCCGCGTGCACCATGGCATGGGTCTTGGGCGTCAGCCCCGCCGGATTGGCGAAGTAGGAGTTGAGGCGGGAGCGCAGGCTCTTGGCCTTGCCGACGTAGATGACACGGCCGTGCTGATCCCGGAACCGGTAGACGCCGGGCTCCGTGGGGATCTCCCCGGTCCTGGGCCGATAGCTCGCCGGATCAGCCATGGCTCTTCTCGCTCCTGTCGGTCACTCCGCCGTGCGGCTCTGGTTGTACCCTGTGGCGCGTTCCTGGCCGCTCAGCGCCGCGATGGCGTCCATGATCCGGTCCGTCGCCTGGCGCCGTGCCGGGAGGGAATGGTCCGGGCCCGTCTTCTCGAAGTAGAGAGGCTCCCCCACCACCATGGTGAAGTGCTGCGGCTTGAGCGCATTGGTGTCCGCCGGCTGCAGCTTGTCCGTGCCGATCAGACCCACCGGGACCACCGGTGCGCCAGTGGTCAGGGCGAGCCAGCCGACGCCGGTCCGGCCGCGGTACAGCAGCCCGTCGCGGGACCGCGTGCCTTCCGGATAGATGCCCACGCCGTTGCCCTCGTCCAGGATGCCTAGCAGTGTCTTGAGCGCCTGGACGCTGGCTGCCTGCTCGCCGCGCTCCACCGGGATCGAGCCGACGGACTCGAAGAAGGCTTTCATGGCCTTGCCCTTGACGCCCGTTCCCGTGAAGTATTCGGCCTTGGCGAAGAAGGCCACGGGGCGCGGCATGAGCGCCTGGACGATGACGCTGTCGAAGAAGGACAGGTGGTTCGGAGCCACGATGAACGGCCCGTCCGCGGGGACGTTCTCCAGTCCGGTGACGGTGGGACGGCAGGTGCCCTTGATCAGGGTGCGCGTCGTGAAGCGCACTGCGTCAAACAATGCCATGTTCGGTCTCCTTCACGTCCGTGTCCGTTCGCCCGGTGGTCCGGCTCAGCTGGTCCAGAAGCTCCCGAACCGATCCGACGACGGCGACCGCGCCGGCGGTCTCCAGCTCGCCGTCGGCTGCGAAGCCCCACGCCACGCCCACGCAGGGCAGTCCGTTGGCGGTGGCACCTTCCACGTCCTGGTAGCGGTCACCCACCATCGTGACGTCCGCACGTCCGTTGCCGAGCCCGAGTTCGGCCAGCGCGTTGGCGATGATCTCGCGTTTCCCGACGGGAGCTCCGGCAGGCTGATCCGAGCTCTCGTCATCAGGAGACCCCTGGATGGTGTCGAACGACTCAGCGAGCCCGTGCAGGCCGAGCAGCTCCCGGGCGATGCCGCCCGGTTTCTGGGTGGCGACGGCGAGGGCGAAGCCACGCTCACGCAGCCCGGTCAGGAGGTCACGGATCCCGGGGTAGACCACGCTGGCCGCCATGCCGGTGGCCCGGTAGTGCTTCCGGTAGGCGGCGATGACCTCCTCCACGCGGTGCGCGGGGACCCCGGCAAGCTCCTGCAGCGCCTGGCTGAGGCGAGGCCCCACCATGGCGTGCAATGCGGCGTCCCCGGGAACGGGGAGGCCGGTCTCCTCCAGGGCCAGCGAGATGCCTCCGGTGATTCCTCCGGCAGGATCCACGAGGGTTCCGTCCAGATCGAAGATCACGGCGGGTCGAGTGAGAGTCACCGAGGTAGTTTCTCACGTGCGGCGTGACGAGGAGAAACAGGCATGCCGCCAGGCGCATACCTCGAGTGGACACATGCCTCCACAGGACTACTTCGAGGCCGGAGCCTGCAGGATCTCCGCCAGGAACTCGCCGGTGAAGGACCCCTCAGTGGCAGCCACATCCTCCGGGGTGCCGGTCGCGATGATGCGCCCGCCTCCCGAACCGCCGTTGGGTCCCAGATCCACGATCCAGTCGGCGCTCTTGATCACGTCGAGGTTGTGCTCGATGGTGATGACCGTGTTGCCCTTCTCCACCAGTCCCTGCAGAACCAGCAGAAGCTTGCGGATGTCTTCGAAGTGCAGGCCCGTGGTGGGCTCGTCCAGCACGTAGATGCTGCGCCCGTTGGACCGCTTCTGGAGCTCCGCCGCGAGCTTCACGCGCTGTGCCTCACCGCCGGAGAGGGTGGTGGCCGGCTGGCCCAGGCGGACGTAGCCGAGACCGACGTCCACCAGGGTGTTGAGGTGCCGGGCGATCGGGGTGAAGGCCGCGAAGAACCCCGCAGCCTCCTCGATCGGCATGTTGAGCACGTCCGCGATCGTCTTGCCCTTGTAGTGGACCTCCAGGGTCTCCCGGTTGTACCGGGCACCGTGGCACACCTCGCACGGGACGTACACGTCCGGCAGGAAGTTCATCTCGATCTTCAGGGTGCCGTCACCGGAGCAGGACTCGCACCGGCCGCCCTTGACGTTGAAGGAGAAGCGCCCGGGCAGATAGCCGCGGACCTTCGCCTCATTGGTCTCCGCGAAGAGCTTCCGGATGTTGTCGAAGACGCCCGTGTAGGTGGCCGGATTGGACCGAGGGGTGCGTCCGATGGGGCTCTGATCCACATGGACCACCTTGTCCAGGTGTTCCAGCCCGTCCACAGTCTTGTGACGGCCCGCCACCTGACGGGCGCCGTTGAGCTTGTTTGCCAGGACCTTGTAGAGGATCTCGTTGACGAGCGTGGACTTCCCGGAACCGCTGACGCCGGTGACGGCGGTCAGGAGGCCGAGCGGGAAGCGCGCCGTGACGTTGTTGAGGTTGTTCTCCCGGGCGCCGACGACGACGAGCTCACGCTTCTTGTCATAGGAACGGCGCTTGGCGGGCACCTCGATGCCCTTGCGGCCGGCGAGATAGTCGCCGGTCAGGGAGGACGTATTGTCCAGCAGCTCCGCGTAAGTGCCGGAGTGGACCACCTGGCCGCCATGCTCACCGGCCCCCGGACCGATGTCCACGATCCAGTCGGCCTCACGGATGGTGTCCTCGTCGTGCTCCACCACGATCAGGGTGTTCCCGAGGCCACGCAGCCTGGTGAGTGTCTCGATGAGCCGGCGGTTGTCCCGCTGGTGCAGGCCGATGGACGGCTCGTCCAGCACGTAGAGCACACCGACCAGACCGGAACCGATCTGCGTGGCCAGGCGGATGCGCTGTGCCTCTCCGCCGGACAGGGTGCCGGAGGGGCGCTCGAGGTTGAGGTAGTCCAGACCCACGTCCAGAAGGAACGTCAGGCGGGCGTGGATCTCCTTGAGGACCTGCGCCGCGATCTGTGCCTCACGCGGCGTGAGTTCCAGGCCGCTGAGGAACTCCACACACTCCCGCATCGGCAGGGCGCAGACCGCGGCGATGGACTTGCCGTTGATCAGGACGGACAGCGAGGCCGGGTTCAGCCGCGCACCGTTGCAGGCGGGGCACGGGATCTGCCGCATGTACTCCTCGTAGCGGTCCCGGGCGAAGTCGGACTCGGTCTCCCCGTGCTTGCGGTGGACGTACTGGACCACGCCTTCGAAACCGGTGCTGTACTTGCGTTCACGGCCGAAGCGGTTCCGGTACTGGACCACCACCTTGTGGTCCTTGCCATGCAGGACGGTGTTACGGACGTCCTTGCCGAGCTTCTCCCAGGGCGTGTCCATGGAGAATCCGAGTTCATCGGCCAGGCCGGAGAGGAGGTGGTTCCAGTACTCCTGCGTGGCCGCGCCCAGGGACCACGGTGCAATGGCGCCGTCGTTCAGGCTCAGCTCGGAGTTGGGAACCACCAGCTCCTCATCCACCTCGAGCTTGGTGCCGATGCCGGTGCACTCGGGACAGGCGCCGAAGGGGTTGTTGAACGAAAAGGAGCGCGGCTCGATCTCGTCGATGGCCAGCGGGTGCTCATTGGGGCAGGCCAGGTTCTCGGAGAACGCACGGGTCCGCCCGGGATCGTCCGCATCGAGGTCCACGAAGTCGGCCAGGACCCGGCCCTCGGCGAGTCCCAGGGCGGTCTCCACCGAATCGGTGAGGCGCTGCCGGATGCCGTCCTTGGCCACCAGCCGGTCCACCACCACCTCGATGGTGTGCTTGTACTGCTTGCCTAGCTTGGGCGGGTCGGTGAGCTGGATGAGCTCGCCGTCCACCCGGGCCCGGGCGAAGCCCTTGGCGCTGAGTTCCTTGAAGAGGTCCACGAATTCGCCCTTGCGGCCGCGCACCACGGGGGCCAGCACCTGGAAGCGGGTCCCCTCGGAGAGTTCGAGGAGCTGGTCCACGATCTGCTGCGGCGTCTGCCGGGTGACCTCTTCACCGCAGACCGGGCAGTGCGGCCGGCCCACACGCGCCCAGAGCAGACGCATGTAGTCGTAGATCTCGGTGATGGTGCCCACCGTGGACCGCGGGTTCTTGCTGGTGGACTTCTGGTCGATCGAGACGGCCGGGGACAGGCCCTCGATGAAGTCCACATCCGGCTTGTCCACCTGTCCCAGGAACTGACGGGCGTAGGCGGAGAGGGACTCGACGTAGCGGCGCTGGCCTTCCGCGAAGATCGTGTCGAACGCCAGCGACGACTTGCCGGAGCCGGAGAGGCCTGTGAAGACGATCATGGCGTCCCGGGGCAGGTCCAGGTCCACGTTGCGCAGATTGTGCTCGCGGGCGCCCTTCACTACCAGGCGGCTGGACGGGTGGTGGGCCTGCGATCCTCCACCGTGAAGGCGGACGGGCGCGAGGCCCTGATCGAGCTCGGACGGGGTCAGGAGGTCTTCACGACTGGCATGAGGCACGAAGCAATGCTAATCGAAAACCTGTTCGAATTTCCACGTCCCGGGGCGGTTCAGGAGTTCGAGCCGCTCTCATAGGCCGCGGAGAGGAGGCGGACCGCCTCCTTCAGGCTCATCCCACCGGCCAGAGCGGCGGCGGCGAAGGCCGCGGCCGCGGCCTGGAGACCCTGTTCGCGCCCGTCCCTCGGGAGCACGACGGTGCCGCCGCGCCCCCGGGTCTCCACCACTGCCGCCGCCTCAAGCTCCTTGTAAGCGCGGGCCACGGTGTGCGGCGCGACGTCGAGCTCGGTGGCGAGAGCCCGGACAGCCGGCAGGCGCCGGCCCGCCGGAAGGGTTCCCTTGTCCGCGAGTTCCAGAATGCGGAGCCTGAGCTGCTCGAAGAGCGGCACGGAGCTCTCCGCGCTGGGACGCCAGGACCCGGGGAAGGCTGCCACGTTCACTCCCCCGCGCCCGTTCCGGCGGGCTTGTGCGCCACGGTGAAGATCCGCCGGAACGGGAACACCGTTCCGTGTGCGGTCGACGGGTAGGCGTCGCGCAGGCGCGCCGCGTACTCCTTCTCGAAGAGCAGTGCATCGGCCGCGTCGAGCGCGCCCAGGACCGGACGCAGCCCGGTCCCGCGCACCCATTCGAGCACCGGGTCCTGGCCCGGCAGGAGCTGCTGGTAACTGGTCTCCCAGGCGTCCGCGCGCCATCCGGCGTCGAGGGCGATCCGGAGGTAATCGGCCGGTTCCCCGACCGCGTCGCGGCGGCGCAGCACGCCGTCGAGCTTTCCCGACCACTGCGGCGTCTCGGCGAGCTCACGCATAAGCACATGCGACGGCGCGCCGAAGTTTCCCGGTACCTGGAATGCCAGCCATGAACCCTCCGGCATCGCGTTCAGCCAGCCGGGAAGCAGGAACTCGTGGCCGGGAACCCACTGCAGGGCGGCGTTGGACACGACGACGTCGGCCCGCCCGGGTGTCCAGGCGGCGATGTCCCCCAGTTCGAAGTGGAGGTTGGGGAACCGTTCGGTGTGGACGGCCGCCTGTTCGAGCATCGCGGCGGAGGAGTCGATGCCCACCACCTCGGCGCCGGGCCACCGCTCGGCCAGGGTGGCCGTCAGATTGCCGGGACCACAGCCGAGGTCCACCACGAGCCGTGGAGAGTCCGCGTGGATCCGCTGCGTGAGGTCGAAGAACGGACGGTCCCGGTAGTCGCCGAACTGGACGTACTTGACCGGGTCCCACTCCATGCGCTGTGTCATCGTTCGCTCCCTTGCTGCTCAGTGCGAGACTACCCCACGGCCAACCGCGACAGAGCTATAGGCTTGTCCAGTGAAACTCCTCGAACTGCTCCCTTCCGCGCGCCCTCTGGACGAGGACGCCGTGTACACCGCGTTCGTGGAGTGGACGGAGTCCCGTGGGCTCAGCCTCTACCCCGCCCAGGACGAAGCCGCGCTGGAACTCGTCGCCGGGTCCAACGTCATCCTGGCCACGCCCACAGGTTCCGGGAAGTCCATGGTGGCGATCGCCGCCCACTTCCACGCCATGGCCCGCGGGGAGCGCAGCTACTACACGGCCCCCATCAAGGCCCTCGTGTCAGAGAAGTTCTTCGCCCTCTGCGAGATCTTCGGTGCCGAGAATGTCGGCATGGTGACCGGGGACTCCTCGGTCAACGGCGACGCACCGATCGTCTGCTGCACCGCGGAGATCCTGGCCAATGTCGCGCTCCGTGAAGGTGCCGGGGCGGAGCTCGGGACCGTCATCATGGACGAGTTCCACTTCTACTCCGACCCACAGCGTGGCTGGGCCTGGCAGGTCCCCCTGCTCGAACTCCCTCAGGCGCAGTTCCTGCTCATGTCCGCCACCCTGGGCGACGTGACGCGCTTCGAGAAGGGACTCAGCGAGCTCACCGGCCGGGACTCGGTCACGGTCAGCTCTGCGGAACGCCCCATCCCGCTCCACTTCTACTTCGGTATGAAGCCCATGGCCGAAACCCTGGAGGAGCTTCTCGAGACCCGCCAGGTGCCCGTCTATGTGGTGCACTTCAGCCAGCTCGAGGCCATCGAGAGGGCGCAATCGCTCATGAGCGTCAACATGTGCACGCGTGAAGAGAAGGACCGGATCGCTGAGTTGATCGCCGGTTTCCGCTTCTCGGCGGGCTTCGGCAAGACCCTGAACCGCTTGGTGCGGCACGGCATCGGCGTGCACCACGCCGGCATGCTGCCCAAGTACCGCCGTCTGGTGGAACAACTCGCCCAGGCCGGCCTGCTCAAGGTCATCTGCGGAACGGACACGCTGGGCGTAGGCATCAACGTGCCCATCCGCACCGTGGTGCTCACCGCGCTGAGCAAGTACGACGGCGTGCGGACGCGCCTGCTGAACGCGCGGGAGTTCCATCAGATCGCCGGGCGCGCCGGCCGCGCCGGGTTCGACACGGCGGGGACGGTGGTGGTGCAGGCGCCGGAGCACGTGATCGAGAACGCCAAGTCCATGGCGAAGGCGGTGGCCAAGTTCGGCGATGACCAGAAGAAACTGCGCCAGGTGGTGCGGAAGAAGCCGCCGGAGGGCTTCGTCTCCTGGGGCGAGCCGACATTCAACCGCCTGGTCGAGTCGGTTCCGGAGCCGCTCTCCTCCAGCTTCACCGTCACCCATGCGATGCTCCTGAATCTCCTGGAGCGCCCGGGTGACCCGTTCGCCGTCGCGCGCCACCTCCTGGAGTCCAATCACGAGCCCCGTTCGCGGCAGCTGGAGCTGATGCGCAAGGCGCTCGGCATCTACCGTGAGCTACTGGCGGCCGGCGTCGTCGAACGCATCCCGGAGGCCGAACGCGGCACCGACGGCCGTTCGGTCCGTCTCACCGTCCACCTGCAGGACAACTTCGCCTTGAACCAGCCCCTCTCGCCGTTCGCGCTCGCCGCGCTCGAGCTGCTGGACCCGGAGTCGCCGTCGTATGCCCTCGACGTGGTCTCCGTCATCGAATCCACCCTGGACAAGCCGCGTCAGATCCTCTCCGCCCAGCTCAAGAAGGCCCGCACGGACGCCGTGACGGCCATGAAGGCGGAAGGGATGGAGTACGAACAGCGCATGAAGGCACTGGACGAGGTCACCTACGCCCAGCCCCTCGGCGAGCTCCTCCTCGAGTCCTTCGACACCTATCGCCGGGCGGCGCCGTGGGTGGGCGACTTCGAGCTCTCCCCCAAGTCCGTGGTCCGCGACATGTACGAACGTGCCATGAGCTTCGGCGAGTTCGTCCAGTTCTACGGCCTGGCCCGCAGTGAAGGCAATGTGCTGCGCTACCTCAGTGACGCCATCAAGGCACTCCGCCAGACGGTCCCCGCGGACGCCCTCCGCGAAGACCTCGAGGACCTCATCGCCTGGCTGGGCGAGCTGGTGCGGCAGGTCGACTCGAGCCTGCTGGACGAGTGGGAGGAACTCACCCATCCCCACGACCACGCCGAGGACCCGATCATCCCGCCCGCCCCGCCGAAGCTGACGGACAACCTCCGGGCCTTCCGCGTCATGGTCCGCAACGAGATGTTCCGCCGCGTGGAGCTCTTCGCGGACGAGGACTCCAAGGCTCTCGGCGAGCTCGACGGGGACGCCGGCTGGAATGCCGAGCGCTGGGAGGACGCACTGGACGACTATTTCGACGAGCACGACGACATCTCCACGGGTGCGGACGCCCGCGGCCCGCAACTGCTCATGATCACCGAGCACCCCCGCCACTGGGAGGTCCGCCAGACCTTCGCCGACCCGGCCGGCAACCACGACTGGGGCATCTCCGCCACCGTGGACCTGGTCGCCTCGGACGAGGCCGGCAGCGCGGTGCTCACGCTCAAGGACGTCAATCGGCTCTAGGTGATCTCTGGCACTAAGCTGGATTTCATGAGCCGTATTCGTGAAGCAAGCCGTGCCGATGTGCCCGAAATCCACCAGATGATCGTCGACCTGGCGGTCTACGAGAAGGAGCCGGACGCCGTCCGGAACACCCCGGCGGAGCTTGAGCGCCATCTGTTCGACGGCAGCCCGGCCATCTACGCGGCGATCGCGGAAGACGACCTCGGCCGGACCCGCGGCTTCGCACTGTGGTTCCTGAACTACTCCACCTGGGAGGGCGTCCATGGTGTCTATCTCGAGGACCTCTACGTCAAGCCGGAAGCCCGCGGCGAGGGCCACGGCAAGGCGTTGCTCACCTACCTGGCCGGTCTGGCCGTGGAGCGCGGCTACGCCCGCATGGAGTGGAGCGTCCTGAACTGGAACCAGCCCTCCATCGACTTCTACGAGTCCCTGGGCGCGTTCCCCATGAGCGAGTGGTCCACCTTCCGGCTCACCGGCGACGCCCTGCGCTCAGCGGGCGAGGTCTTCGCGACGACGGCGCACGCCGCCGGAGTGGTCACGGCATGACGGTCCCGCAGCGGACGATGGCAGTCCACCGGCCCGGCGCGGTCCACGAGTTCCGCGGGCTCCGCACGGCGGACCACCGTTTCACCGTGCCGCTGCGGCCTGCCGAACCGGACGGCGAGACCCTCGAGGTGTTCGCCCGGGAGTACACCCGCGGCGGGCTCACCCAGGAGCAGCGGGACGGGCTCCCCTGGCTCCTGTTCTTCCAGGGCGGGCCGGGCTTTCCCGGGAACCGCTGGGCCGGCCTGAGCGGCTGGGCCAAGGCCGCCACGGATCACTTCCGCGTCCTCATGCTGGACCAGCGCGGTACCGGCCTCTCCAGCCCGGTGGAGGCGAAGTCCCTTGCCGCTCGCGGCGACGCGGCCGCCCAGGCCGAATATCTCAGCCACTTCCGGCACGACTCCATCGTGGCGGATGCCGAGGCGATCCGTGAGTCGCTCGGCGTCGCACAGTGGAGCGTCTTCGGCCAGAGCTTCGGTGGCTGGTGCTCCCTGGCCTATCTGTCCCGGGCGCCTCAGGCGCTCCGCGAGGTCCTGATCACGGGCGGTCTGGCGCCCCTGCAGGGCTCCCCGGACCGGGTGTACCGCGCCACCTTCGCCCGGATGGAAGCGCGGAACCGCGAGTACTTCTCCTGGTACCCGGAGGACCGTGCGCTGGTGAACCGCATCGCGGCGCACCTCCGTGCCGTGCCCGAGCACCTGCCCCGCGGGGAACGGCTGACCGTGGAGCGGTTCCAGATGCTCGGCATGTACCTCGGCGGGAACACCCGGGTCGACTCCCTCCACCACCTCCTGGAGAAGGCCTTGATCACCACCCCTGACGGTGAGCGGCTGTCCGACTGGTTCCTGGCCCAGCTCCCCGCGTACGTCGACTTCGCACCCAACCCGCTCTACGCCGTCGTACATGAGTCCATCTACGCGCAGCAGGAGGCGACCCGGTGGTCGGCGGCGCGCGTCCAGCAGGAGTTCCCGCAGTTCTCCCCCGATGCGGAGGATCTGCTCCTGACCGGCGAGATGATCCACCCGTGGCTCTTCGCCCAGGACCCAACGCTCACGCCGCTGACCGAGGTGGCCGAACTCCTGGCCGCCAAGGAGGACTGGCCGCGGGTGTTCGACCTGGACGTCCTGGCCACCAACACCGTCCCCGTGGCCGCCGCCGTGTATGCGGACGACGTGTTCGTGGACCATGATCTGTCCCTGGAGACCGCCGCCGCCGTGCGCCGTCTGCAGACCTGGGTCACCCCGGACTTCCACCATGACGGCATCGCGGACGACGGCGAGGCGATCTTCCGCCGGCTGCTCGCCATGGCGCGGGGCGAGTAGGGCCTACGACGCCGCGTCGCTCTCCTCCTGGTGCGCCACCCGGTCCGCCGTCTGGCTGATCCGGTGGGCCTCCGGTTCGCGGCCGTCCCGCTTCTTGGACACCGCCAGGGAGGCCACGACGGCGAGGACGATGGTGCCGACGATGAACAGCAGGGAGAAGGACGTGGGGATGTCCGGCGCCCACTCGATGTGCCGTCCGCCGTTGATGAACGGCAGCTCGTTCTCATGCATGGCGTGGAAGATCAGCTTGAAGCCGATGAAGCCCAGGATCACCGAGAGCGCGTGCTTGAGGTAGATGAGGCGTTCCATCAGGCCGCCGAGCAGGAAGTAGAGCTGGCGCAGGCCCATGAGGGCGAAGATGTTGGCGGTGAACACGATGAACGGGCTCTTGGTGAGGCCGAAGATCGCCGGGATGGAGTCCAGGGCGAAGAGCAGGTCCGTCATGCCGAGGGTCAGGAAGACCAGGAGCATCGGGGTGAAGTAGCGCTTGCCGTCGATCCGTACGGTGGCCTTTCCGCCATTGAACCGGGAGTGCATCGGCAGGACCTTGGACAGGCGCGCCACCAGGCGGTTCTCCCCGCCTTCCTCCTCATCCTCGCTGTTGTCCGCGGCCTGCTTGTACGCCGTCCACAGCAGGAACGCGCCGAAGATGTAGAACACCCAGGAGAACTGCTCGATGATGACGGCGCCCAGCAGGATGAAGATGCCGCGCAGCACCAGGGCGATGACGATGCCCACCATGAGGGCTTCCTGCTGGTATTTCCGGGGCACCGAGAAGCGCGCCATGATGATGATGAACACGAACAGGTTGTCGATGCTCAGGCTGTACTCGGTGACCCAGCCGGCGACGAACTGGCCGCCGAACTCGGGACCGGCGAAGAGGAAGATCAGCCCGGCGAACACGAGAGCCAGCGCCACGTAGAACCCGACCCAGAGGCCGGCCTCCTTCATGGAGGGCTCATGGGGGCGTTTGAGGACCAGCAACAGGTCCGTCAGGAGGACCACACCGAGGACCACGAAGGATCCGATTTCAAACCAGAGAGGAAGATCGAGCACGAAGGTGCCTTTCGCAGGGTACGGACAATCGCCGTAAGTCTCTCCGGCCCCGATGATTCGGAACCCTCCCAGCCCGGCGAGGCGCCATTGCCTTGCGTGTTGACGGACCGAGAACGCGGGATACTCCCCTACTCGTCAATCAGTTTATCTCATGCCGCTGGGGATCATGCGTGACCTGCCGCCTGCATCTGGCGGAGCTCCTTCTTCAGATCCGCCACCTCGTCACGCAGCCGCGCCGCGAGTTCGAACTGGAGCTCGGCGGCCGCGGCGTGCATCTGCTCGGTCATCTGCTCGATCAGGCCCACCAGTTCCGTGGCCGGTGCCGCGGCCAGCCCGTCCTGGCGGACCTTGGCTCCCGCCTTCTCCGCGGCGGCCTTGGAACCCTTGGGGTTCCGGCCCGTGGTGGCCAGGAGCTCCTTGGTGTCCGCATCCTCCCGGGCCAGCTGATCGGTGATGTCCGCGATCCGCTTGCGCAGGGGCTGCGGGTCCACCCCGTGCTCCTTGTTGTACGCCATCTGGATCTCGCGGCGGCGGTTGGTCTCATCGATGGCGCGCTCCATCGAGTCCGTGACCCGGTCCGCGTACATGTGGACCTGGCCGGACACGTTGCGGGCGGCACGGCCGATGGTCTGGATCAGCGACGTGGACGAACGCAGGAAGCCCTCCTTGTCCGCGTCCAGGATCGCCACGAGGGACACCTCGGGAAGGTCCAGGCCTTCACGGAGGAGGTTGATGCCCACCAGGACGTCGAACACGCCGAGCCGCAGTTCGCGCAGCAGTTCCACGCGGCGCAGCGTGTCCACATCGGAATGCAGGTACTGGACTTTCACCCCGTGGCTCATCAGGTACTCGGTGAGATCCTCGGCCATGCGCTTGGTGAGCGTGGTGACCAGCACGCGCTCGTCCTTCTCGGTGCGTTCCCGGATCTCCCCCAGCAGATCGTCGATCTGGCCCTTGGTCGGCTTGACCACGATCTCCGGATCGATCAGGCCGGTGGGGCGGATGATCTGCTGGACCACACCGTCCGACTTGCCCAGCTCGTAGGAGCCCGGGGTAGCGGAGAGGTACACCGTCTGGCCGACGCGCTCCAGGAACTCGTCCCACTTCAGCGGCCGGTTGTCCAGCGCGGACGGCAGCCGGAAGCCATGCTCCACCAGAGTCCGCTTGCGGCTGGCGTCGCCCTCGTACATGGCGCCGATCTGTGGCACGGTGACGTGGGATTCGTCGATCACCATCATGAAGTCATCCGGGAAGTAGTCCAGGAGACAGTGCGGGGCCGAGCCGGCCTCGCGCCCGTCGATGTGGCGCGAGTAGTTCTCGATGCCGTTGCAGAAGCCCATCTGCTGCATCATCTCGAGGTCGTAGGTGGTGCGCATCCGCAGGCGCTGTGCTTCGACCAGTTTGTTCTGGGACTCCAGCACCTTCAGCCGGGACGCCAGCTCATCCTCGATGGCCGTGATCGCCCGCCCCATCCGCTCCGGGCCGGCCACATAGTGAGAGGCCGGGAAGACGTACATCTCGTTCTCATCCCGGATGACCTCACCGGTGACAGGGTGCAGCGTCTGGATGCTCTCCACCTCGTCACCGAAGAACTCGATGCGCAACGCCAGTTCCTCATACATCGGGATGATCTCCACGGTGTCCCCGCGCACCCGGAAGGTGCCGCGGTGGAAGTCCATGTCGTTCCGGGAGTACTGCATGGCCACGAAACGGCGCAGCAGATCGTCCCGGTTGATCTCCATGCCCCGCTTCAGCGTCACCATCCCCGCGATGTACTCCTCCGGGGTGCCGAGGCCGTAGATGCAGGACACGGTGGCAACCACGATCACGTCACGCCGTGTCAGCAGCGCGTTGGTGGCCGAGTGCCGGAGCCGCTCCACCTCCTCGTTGACCGAGGAGTCCTTCTCGATGAAGGTGTCCGTCTGAGGCACGTACGCCTCCGGCTGGTAATAGTCGTAGTAGGAGACGAAGTACTCCACCGCGTTGTTCGGCAACAGCTCGCGGAACTCGTTGGCCAGCTGCGCCGCAAGGGTCTTGTTCTGCACCAGCACCAGCGTGGGCCGCTGGACCTGTTCGATCAGCCACGCCGTCGTGGCGCTCTTGCCGGTGCCTGTGGCACCCAGGAGCACGATGTCCTTCTCGCCGTTCCGGATGCGTTCCGTCAGCTCCGCGATGGCGGTGGGCTGGTCGCCTGCGGGCTGGTACTCGCTGACGACTTCAAAGGGGGCGACGACGCGGTTGATCTCCTGGGCGAGGCTCATAGAACAAATGTACTACCCGGCTCTGACAGCCTGGCAGACGCGGACGGGTAGGACACTCCGCGCGCTCGCTCGGGACCGCTGTGCCCTGGCGGGCCCACGCGTCCCTCGCTTGGACGCGCGCGGCCGTGTCCTACCCGTCCGCGTCCGGTTGCCCTGTCAGCTCCTGCCACACCTGGTCCACTCGCTGAAGCAATTCTTCGCGCGTTCCTTCGTTCGGGATGACGACGGTGGCGGCGGCGTTGCGCTCGGCGCGGGTGGCCTGGGCGGCGATCCTGGCGCGGGCGTCCTGCTCTGTCATGGCGCGGTGCTCCATCATGCGGCGCACGCGGGTATCGTCAGCGGCGTCCACCACGAGCACGGCGTCGAAGCGGTCCTGCTGGCCCGTCTCCACCAGCAGCGGGATGTCCTCGACCACGACGGCGTCCTGCGGGGCCGCCTCGATGAGCTCGGCTGAGGCTTGCCTCACCAGCGGGTGGACGATCGCGTTGAGCCGCTCTCTCGCGGCCGGGTCCGCGAAGACGAGCGCTCCCAGCGCGGGCCGGTCCAGTGATCCGTCCGCTGAGATGACCGCATCCCCGAAGGTCTCCCGGATCGCCGCGAGACCGGACGTGCCCGGTTCCACCACCCTCCGGGCCAGCACGTCCGCGTCCACCAGGACCGCACCGAGCTCCGCGAGCCTGGCCGCCACGAGCGACTTCCCCGAAGCGATGCCGCCCGTCAGTCCGATTCTCCGCATGGCCCCAGCATAGGATGGACCGGTGCCTCCTGCCGACGAGAGCCGCGCCACGCGGTACACCACCCTGACCGCCGGACCGGACTTCCGGAATGAGATCGAGATCAAGCGGTCCCGCTTCATCACCGTCCTCCGCCGCGTCGAGGACGAAGCAGCCGCCCGTGAACTCGTCTCGGAACTGCGCCGCGAGTTCCATGACGCCCGGCACCACTGCAGCGCGTTCATTCTCGGCGCCGACCGCATGACCCAGCGCTCCAGCGACGACGGCGAGCCGTCCGGGACGGCGGGCATCCCCATGCTGGAGGCCCTCAGCCGCCGCGAGACCGCACCCGGCGTCACCGACCTGAGCGACGTGTGCGCCGTCGTCGTGCGCTATTTCGGCGGGATCCTGCTGGGCGCCGGCGGTCTGGTGCGCGCCTACTCGGACTCCGTCTCGCAGGCCGTCGACGCCGCGCCGCTGGTGACCCGTCAGCGCCTGCGCCTCGGTGAGATCGCGTCCGGGTTCGCCACCGCCGGCAAGCTGGAGAACGAGCTGAGGACCGCGGGCGTCCACGTGACAGGAACGGAGTACGGTGCCTCCGAGGCGCGGATCCGGGTGGCGTTCCAGGACGACGCCGAGTCTCTGGCCGGCGTGCGGCAGACGGTGCAGTCGTTGAGCGCCGGAGCCTGCGACGTGGTCGTCGGGGCCACCGAGTGGGTGGACCTTTCGCGCATTTTCTGAAGACAATCTTTCAATAACCATTGAAATGCCTGTGAATGGGTACTACAAACGATGGAAGGCACTCGCCTGCGCCGGCTTGGGGCCGGCACTCACTCGCTTGAGAGGACCTTCATTCATGAGGTTACTGAACCACCAACGGACCCTCCGCCCCGTCGCGTGCGCCGTCGCATCGCTGGGTATGATCCTGGTCGGCTCCGGAGTCAGCGCCACCGCGGCGGTGACCGAGGCTTCCACCCCGGTGCCCGTCACTCCACCGGACGGCACCGTCATGAGCTACGTAGTCAACACGGGCCAGGCGAACCCGGGACAGACCCGCAAGGCCGAGAAGGCCGTCACCGACGCCGGCGGCGTCGTGGTGCAGAGCTGGCCGGAGATCGGTGTGATCATCGCCCAGTCGGACCGCGCCGCCTTCCGTGACAGCATCAAGGTCACCGGTAAGAACGTCGTCGCCTCCGTGGGTGCGACCCGCACCGCCGAGGTCAAGGACAAGGTCACCGGGGCCCAGCTGCCATGGGGCCCCGGATCCTCCGGATGGAACCAGGGCAAGAACAAGCCCGTCAACGGCGACGAGCCCACCACGCCGGTCCCCGCCGACGGCACCGACGCCCGTGAATCCGAGCAGTGGGACATGAAGCTGATCCACTCGGATCAGGCGAATACGATCACCGACGGCAGCCGCAAGGTGCTGGTGGGTGTCCTGGACTCCGGCATCGACCCGAATCACCAGGACCTCAAGGCCAACATCGACGTGGCCAACTCGGTGAACTGCACGGCCGGCGGCCGCCCGAGCCAGGCCCCCGGCGGCTGGTACCCGACCACCTCGGACCACGGCACACACGTCGCCGGGACGATCGCGGCGGCCCGCAACGGCGTCGGCATCGTGGGCGTGGCGCCGAACGTCCGCCTGGCCTCCGTCAAGGTGGTCAACGACGACGGCTTCATCTACCCGGAGTACGCCATCTGCGGCTTCATGTGGGCCGGGGAACGTGGCATGGACGTCACCAACAACAGCTACTACATCGACCCGTTCGAGTTCTGGTGCGACGACCAGCCGGACCAGGCCGCCGTGCGTGAGGCCGTGGCCCGTGCCGTCAACTTCTCCAGCGCCAAGGGCGTGGTGAGTGCGGCCGCAGCCGGCAACTCCGGCATCGACTTCACCATGAACACCACGGACGAAGGAAGCCCCAACGATGCTCCGGCCCCCGTGGACCGGACCATCAACCAGGGCTGCAAGGACATCCCCGCGCAGATCCCCGGCGTCGTGAACGTCTCCGCCATCACGCAGACCGGGCAGCTCGCGTACTTCTCGAACCGCGGTCTCGGCCACATCGACGTCGCCGCCCCAGGCTACCGGATCCTGTCGACCATCCCGAACAACAAGTACGGGCTGAAGAGCGGCACCTCCATGGCGTCCCCGCATGTCGCCGGCGTGCTCGCCCTCATGAAGTCCGCGCACCCGGAGCTGACCCCGGCCCAGATGGTGGAAAAGCTGCGTGCCGACGCCACCAAGACGCCGTGCTCGGCGCCGCAGCTGAACAATGGCGCGGCGTGCGTGGGCACGCCGGAGCTGAACAGCTACTACGGCTACGGCATCGTGGACGCGCTGAAGGCCGTCCAGTGATCTCCCGCTGACAGCCGGCGGAAGGCCCGGGACGCGCTGCGTCCCGGGCCTTCCGTGTGTCCGGCTCAGCGACCGGGCACGGCCTGCGTGAAGCGAGGCCCCTTACCCTCGGGGTTCTCCCACAGCACCGACCGATCCACCGGCAGAGGAAGCGTGAACGGTGTGCCGAAGTCGCGGTGATAGCCGGGATCGTCGCTGCGGACCACCACGGACTCCCGGCTCACCTCGGAGATGACGACGGCGATGGGTTCCGGATGGTCCTCCACCGCGAAGGTCCAGCGCCGGGCCAGGTAGGCGAGCCCGAGGGCACTCAGACGGTCCTCGGCGTCGGTGTAGTCGGCCGGATCACCGCAGGGCCGCCCCAGAAGATCGTAGGGCTGGAACTCCTCCCCCACCAGATCCAGGTAGCCTACGGTCTCGCCGTCGTCGGGACGCAGTGCGGGGAACCAGCTCTCAGGGATCATGGCTCCCATTCTCCATGGTTTAAACAGGAAGGCCGCCACGGTCTCCCGTGGCGGCCTTCCTGGCATTTCAGATCAGCGCTGTGATCAGTTGCCGGTCAGCTTCTCGCGCAGAGCGGCGAGAGCCTCGTCGGAGGCCAGGGTGCCGGACTCGGCGACCGGGGCCTCGGAGGAGTAGCTGGTCGGAGCGGCGTCGGCCGAGCCGGAGGCGGCAGCGGCGGCGTCGTCGGCCAGGTGCTGAGCGACCTGCTTCTTGTGAGCCTCCCAGCGGGCCTGAGCATCGGCGTACTGCTGCTCCCAGGCGGCGCGCTGGGTCTCGAAGCCCTCGAGCCACTCGTTGGACTCCGGGTCGAAGCCCTCCGGGTACTTGTAGTTGCCGTCCTCGTCGTACTCCGCGGCCATGCCGTACAGAGCCGGGTCGAACTCGGTGCCCTCGGGATCCACGCCCTCGTTCGCCTGCTTGAGGGAGAGGGAGATGCGGCGGCGCTCGAGGTCGATGTCGATGACCTTGACGAAGAGCTCGTCGCCCACGGACACGACCTGCTCGGCCAGATCCACGTGGCGGACAGCCAGCTCGGAGATGTGCACGAGGCCCTCGATGCCGTCCTCGACGCGCACGAACGCACCGAACGGAACCAGCTTGGTGACCTTACCGGGGACGACCTGGCCCAGCGCGTGAGTGCGGGCGAAGGTCTGCCACGGATCTTCCTGGGTGGCCTTCAGCGACAGGGAGACACGCTCGCGGTCCAGCTCGACGAGCAGAACCTCGACGGTGACCTCCTGGCCGACCTCGACAACCTCGGACGGGTGGTCGATGTGCTTCCAGGACAGCTCGGAGACGTGCACGAGGCCGTCCACGCCACCCAGGTCCACGAAGGCACCGAAGTTGACGATGGAGGACACGACGCCCGTACGGACCTGGCCCTTCTCGAGCTTGTTGAGGAAGGTGGAGCGGACCTCGGACTGGGTCTGCTCGAGCCAGGCACGGCGGGACAGGACCACGTTGTTGCGGTTCTTGTCCAGCTCGATGATCTTGGCTTCGATCTGCTGACCGATGTACGGAGCCAGGTCGCGGACACGGCGCATCTCCACGAGGGAGGCCGGGAGGAAGCCACGGAGGCCGATGTCCAGGATGAGACCACCCTTGACAACCTCGATGACGGTACCGGTGACAACACCGTCCTCTTCCTTGATCTTCTCGATGTCGCCCCAGGCACGCTCGTACTGAGCACGCTTCTTGGAGAGGATGAGACGGCCTTCCTTGTCCTCCTTGGTCAGGACAAGAGCTTCGACCTCATCGCCAACAGCGACGACGTCACCGGGGTCGACGTCGTGCTTGATGGAGAGTTCGCGGGAGGGGATGACACCTTCGGTCTTGTACCCGATGTCAAGCAGGACCTCATCGCGGTCGACCTTGACGACAATGCCCTCGACGAGATCGCCATCATTGAAGTACTTGATGGTGGCGTCGACGGCGGCGAGGAAATCCTCTTCGGACCCGATGTCGTTGATCGCGACGACAGGGGTACCGGACTTCTCGGTAGAGGTGATGGTCATGTAGTAGGGGCTCCGATGTGGATAGTGAGTCGGTCAGGCAGATCCACCACGCTCAGGGCGTGGACAACGAAAGGGACCATCCTGAAGTGTTGGATTGATTTCTCACGTGCGCGTGACGCACGCCGTACCAGTTTACGACCTGGCGGTGAGCCGGGTCAAAGCGGGCCTCAGAGGGAGAAGACCCGGCTGAGGTGGGCGAAACGGATGCCGCGGTCGAGCATGCGCGGCAGGCCGGCGGCGTAGCCTCCGGAGGTGCCGGAGCCGGGCTGGTTGAAGTGGGAGATCACCACGTCGCCGCCCACCACGCCGGCCAGCTGCGCGGCCACCGTCTCCGCCGGGAAGGTGGCGCCGGCGTCGGCGTTCACGGAGAAGTTCGCCGGCAGCAGGCCGCAGCGGGACACCATCGCGGCCGTGACGTCGTCGTAGTAGGCCGTTCCCGGGCGGAACGCCTTCGGCGCGTGGCCGAGGAGGTCTGTGAGGAGTTCCTGACTCGCCGCCACCTCGTCGTACGCCGCGGCCAGATCCGCTGTGCCGGGGATGCCGTACGCGTTGCGGCCGCTCGCGGAGAGCGGGAGGTGGTGGAATCCATGGTTCTGGATCTCGAAGAGCGGATCGGCGGCGAGCTCCCGGAGCAGCCCGGGGTTGGCCACCGCCCAGCGCTTGTTGATGAAGAGCGTGGCCGGCACCTGGTGCCGCCGCAGGCTCCCGATCAGCGCCCGGTCGAAGCCTGAACCGCCCGGACCGCCGCAGGCATCGAAGGTGAGCGCCACGGAGCGGCTCTTGCTTCCTAGTGCCACGCCGGTGACGTCGAGGCCCCACTCCCGCGGGACGCGCCCGGAGAACTCGGCCAGGATGGCCGACTTGGACGGGAACCTCGGGCGCGACGGACCAGTGGGCTTGGCGGGCGGCCGGGAGGTCGGCTGCGAGGCCGGCACGACGGCGCCCTCACCCGTCGGCGGGACCGGCGGCTGAGCCGCGGGCTGCTCCACCGTGGCACAGGCGGCGAGCCCGAGTCCTGCGGCTGCCAGCGAGACCCCTCCGATCAGCAGGGACCGGCGGCTGAGCGGCCCTCCGGCGGTGGCCGGAGAGTCGCGGAGGTGGCGGGGCGGGATCACCCCCTTATTTTAGGGGCCGGGTTCTCAGAAATGTGAGCGGCAGTGGACGGGGCGCTCCGGGGCCAGGAACAGAGCGAGCCGCTCGACGGCCCCCGGGGCATGCTCGTGGATCCGGCCCGCATCGGCCAGGGCCGACGCCGGGACTCCGCCGAGGTACACGGAGCCCAGTTCCGCCACGCCGAGGGACAGCTCAAGGGTGCTCTCATCCGTCTCCTCGTCAGGCAGCGGCGTCACCGTGGCCGTGCCCCCGACCACCACCAGACGGTAGGCCCCGCCGGTGAGGCCGAGCGGATCGTCCACACGGAAGATGAGGCTGCCATCCATCGGGTAGTGCTTGGCCTCCAGCGCCGCCTTGATGTCCAGGATCCTCAGCCAGAGCATGTCCCGCGGGTCCTTGGCCGTCACGCAGCGGGGGTCGGTGAGCGCCCACTCGAGCGGGTCGTGGAGGGGCGCTTCCTCCACCTCGATGCGTTCCACCAGGTCCAGGCCGGCCAGGAACCTCCACAGGCCCAGATACGCGTCCGGCGTGGCCGCCACGAGGTCGACCACCGTCATGGTGTGCGGCTCACTGTCCCAGCCCTTGAAGCGGTATGCGACGTAGCCGTCCGGCACGCCGTCCACGTCATAGTGGAGCGCGGCCCGCAGGTTCTTGCTCTCCTCACCGCTGTGGTCCACCAGGCCGGAGACCAGCATGGCGTAGAACCTGGCACGGCCGATGGAGCCCGGGGTGGCCTGTTGGGACCGTTCGAAGATCCCGTCCGCGAGTTCCAGGAGGTTCCTCGGGTCCGTCAGCTCCACGGAGCCCGAGGGCTCCGTGCGCAGTGCGAAGCGGCTGGTCACATCCACCGTGATGGTGCGCTCATGGCTCGCCACCCCGAAGCCGAACCGGCCGTAGATCCCGCCCTCCGAGGCCGTGAGCGCGGCGACGGCCAGCCCCTTGTCCCGGGCCTGGCGGAGGTCTTCGGTCATGAGACGGGTGAGCAGCCTCTTGCGGCGGTGCGTGGGACGGACCGTGACGGCCGTGATGAGATGCGCCGGGATCTCCTGCCCGCGGCCCACGTTGAGGTTCTTCACGAACGTCCCGTACGTGGCCACGGGCATGGTGGCCGGCAGCGCGTGCTCCGGCGCGGACGCCTGGTACACGCCGGTGAGGATCCGCCGGTCATGCCGGAGGTTCCTCAGAGCCTTGGCCTGCAGCTCGTCCCCCGGAACGGAATCGTGGAACCCGAGCTTCACCGCCTTGAACCACTCCCCGAACTCGGCCGTCCGGTCCTCCGGGAGCGTGGCGATGTCGAAGGTCCGGACGGTGTAGTCCCCGGTCAGTTGCGTCATGATGTGAGCCTAACGCGCCGGATGCGGGCTTGACGAGCGATCGTGAAAGAAGCCCTTGAGGACTCGGCCGTGAAAATCCTCAGATCCCGGGCATGGCGTCGAAGGAGGCGTGGGCCAGCGGGACCTCCTGGGAATACCGGGCCACGACCGAACCCATCACGTCCTCCACCGTCACGTGCGGGACCAGGTCCTGGACGGCACCGGCCGTGGCCGGGCTCCATTCGAGACCCAGCGCCTCATAGGCCGCCGTCAGGACGTTGCGGATCGGTTCGGAGTCCTCCACCACGACCACGGAACTGAACAGCCAGGCCCCGGACACCACGCGCTGCGCCGTTCCGATCAATTTCACCTGGTGGGACGGGAACACCGGGTCGTTGCCGTGCACGCTGAACTCCCCGGGGCAGTACTCCCCCGGGATCTCCCCCACCGCGGCAAGGACGCCGAGCGAGCGGAGCGCATCGGCCAGGAGGTCCCCATAGTGGGAGAAGCGGGCCTTCGCGCCGGCGATCGCGTCCACGCGGGGCTCGATGTGGTCCACCACCAGGCAGCCGGGGTGGTAGGCGGCAGCCCGGCCGCCCGCCTTGCGAATGAGGGGCTCGAATCCCAGGTCCCGGCAGGCCTGCTCCGCGGCGGCGAAGCCGGGCAGTTTGGCGTCGCGCTGCCCGAAGGCGACGGTGGGTTCCGGCCGGTACAGCCGCAAGGTCGGGCCGATGCGCCCGTCCTGGGCCAGCCGCAGCCATTGGAGCGCCAGGTCCAGATCTTCGGCTCGCCCCAGGGAACGCCCCTGGTTCACCACGGTCAGTGGCAGGACCGGCTCGGACGCGCTCATCCGAGTTCCCTGATGGTGAGGATCTGCTCGGAACGGCCGAACGGGCCGTGGATGTCGTGCAGGACAGTGGACGTCAGTCCGATGCCGTCCGTGCCGAAGGACACCGAATTGTCCAGGCCGAGCCACTCACCGGACGGCTCACGGTACATGTGGATCTGCAGATCGGTGTTGGGCCAGGCGTAGCCGCCGGGGCCGGGCGTCTCCCGTGCGGCGATGCCGTTACTGGTGTCCACCAGGCCCATGAGCCGCACCCACTCCGGCGAGTCCCCACCATCGGTGAGGAGGTGGCGCGTGGAGACCCAGACACAGCCGTTGCCCTTGCGGTGGTGCGTGGCGACGCGGATGTCCAAGGAGGCGATGTACCCGCCCGGCCAGAGATGGGAGACGTCGAACGGCTCGCACTCGTCAAGCGGCGGCATGGGCTCGTCCTCGACGGCCGCGATCGCCGTGGTGTCGGACGTGACCAGCCGCCATGCGGAGGCGCGGATGGCCACCCGTTCAACACCGCGCGGGTCCGGGGCCACGAGTTCCGCCTGGACCAGTTCGATCGTCTTGCCCGGGCGGAGCGTCTCGCAGCGCACGGAGAACTCGCCGCCGGGGATCAGGCCGAGGATCTCGAAGGAGAGCCGCGCCATGCGCAGATCGGGGCGCGGGGCATACTTGGCCAGTTCGTGGACCATGATGCCGCTGGCGGGGGCCATGTGCTGCTCATGCGGGTTCCAGGCGCCCTGCGCATGGACCGTCGAGTGGTAGCGTCCGTCGCCGAGCGAGACGTAGTAGGAGTTCCCTTCGGCCAGTTCAGGCAGATTCACGCCGGGTCCTTCCTCGCTGGCATGCAGCGCGCGATGCGTGGACGGCGTGAGGCTCAGGGGCTGACGTCGGCGTCCACCGGGGAGACGGCCGCGCTCCCGGAGCGCCGCCGTCGTCGTACAAGAACCAACGCTACAACGGCGAGCGCCAGCAGAAGCACTGCGACCCAGGCCCACGGCGAGCCCGTGACGAGGCCGAGCCAGGCGTCGATGAGGGCGAGGATGGCGGTGGCGTAGAGGAACGCCCAGATGAGCGATCCGAGGGTCACGGCCGGCAGGTAACGCTTCAGGGGCATGCGCCCCGCCCCCGCGCTGAAGTTCACGGCGGTCTGCACGCCGATGGTGAGGAAGGAGACGACGACGGCGCCGGGCCCCCATTTCGCGATCCAGCGCTGGGCGGTGCCCGCCTTCGCCCCGGTCAGCCGGGCGGCGAGGCGCGTCTTCTCGAGCCCGTTCACGGCCCCGCGGCCCAGCCAGTAGGTGGCGTTGGCGCGGCACATGACGATCACGAACAGAGCCGGGAACGCCACATGGAACGGGAGATTGAGGAGGAAGTCCATCCCTTCAAGTCTGCCGCATCGGGCGTTCGAGCCGCGGCGACAGGGTGTCAGCAAAGCCGGCCGCCCTGTCGAACCGCTCAGTGACGGAGGAAGTCCTTCAGGATCGGGCTGACCACCGCGGGATCCGCGTTGTGGGTCTGGCCTGGGGCGGCGTCCACCGCGGCGCCGGGGACCGCGGCCGCGACGGCGCGGGCCGAGTTCTCCGCCCAGGCGGGGCTGCCGCCACCGTAGAGGGACAGCACCGGGGCGGTGATGCGGCCCAGGGTGTCCGCGGGCACCTGGGCGTCCGCCACGATGGTGAGGTCATAGAAGAGGGTGGGGGCCAGTGCCACCATGGCCGGCCAGAAGGGGCTCTGCCGGATCCCGTCGTCCCACGGCGCCCCCGTGTGGCGGATGAACGACTCCACCGCGTCGCCGGGTTCGTCACCGGACGCCATGGCGCGCACGCGGTCCGCGTAGTCCTTCCAGCCTTCAGGTTCCCGAGTGGTGAGGAAGGGAGGCTCATAGGTGGTGAGGGTGGTCATCGGCACGCCTGCCGCGGCCGCCTTGAGGGAGAGGATGGCGCCGGAGGAATGCCCGTAGACGTTCACGGCGCCGCCCAGCTGCTCGATGACGGCCGCGAGATCCTCGATCTCCCGTTCCACGGACCACGGCGTGCTCTCGCGGGTGTCACCCTTTCCCCGCCGGTCCAGGCACACCACCGTCCAGTCGTCCGCCAGGTGCGGGACATAGGCCAGCGCGGACTGGCGCGGACTCAGGGCACCGCCCACGAACAGCACCGGCGCCCCTTCCCCGTGGGTTTCGTAGGCGATGCGGGTGCCGTCCGCGGACGTGGCATAGGAGACCGTCATGGCGTCATTACACCCCAGAACGACCGTCGTGTCACGAACGCCGGGAAGGACGCCATCACCCGGGAAGGATTTGCGGCCACGTAGTGTTGAGGAGGACATCGATCACCCAGACGTAAAGGACCTTTCGTGGACTTCACCCCCGCCTCCGGCACCATCACCATGTTCTCCACCGAATGGTGCGGCTACTGCAAGCGCCTGAAGAAGCAGCTCGACGCCCAGGGCATCGGCTACCAGGAGATCAACATCGAAGAGGTGGCGGGCACCGCGGAGCTCGTGGAGCAGCTCAACGGCGGCAACCGCACGGTCCCCACCGTGCTGTTCCCGGACGGCTCCGCCGCCACCAACCCGAGCGCTGCCGAGGTGAAGCAGAAGCTGGGCGTCTGAGACTCCCTTCACCGGCACGACGGCGCGTCGCCCCACGTCAGGGGCGGCGCGCCGTCGTCGTCTCCTCCTCCCCCGGGGCCTCCCAGAGGGCTCCAAGGCTGGCCCTTTAGACTCACCCGCATGCGCCCCGACCGTCCGACGAATGCCTGGCCGCCCGCACCCACCGGACGCATCGAGGCTCAGCGGCCCCTTCCTGAGGAGTACGAGGAGGAGACCGAGGCCTGGGAGCGACAGCCGGCCGGCCGGTGCGAGCCCGGCGAGCGCAGCGACCCCGGCGAGCGCAAGGCACCGAAGCCTCCCAGGGCACCCCGCGCACGGAAGCCCAAGCCGGCCGGTACTCCCAGCCGGCGGCGGAAGGCCTGGAAGCGGGTCGGGGTGGGCGTCGTCGTGGTCCTTGTGGCGCAGTTCCTCTCCGTGGTGAGCTACAACTGGTTCACTCCCCCGCGCACGTCGTTCATGCTGCAGACGGGTGAGCCGACCGTCTATCAGTACGTGTCGATCGACCACATCAGCCGCTTTGCGCTCGCCGCGACGATCGCCCACGAGGACGAACAGCTCGGCACCCGGGTGGGTGCGTTCACCTGGGATGAGCTGACCCAGCGGGCGCAGGCCTGGAGCAAAGGCGAGAAGGACCCGAGCGGATCCACCATCCCCCAGCAGCTGGTCAAGAACATCTACCTGTGGCCGGATCAGGACCCGTTCCGGAAGGGGCTGGAGGCCGGACTGTCCACGGAGATGAGCCTCACGGTGCCGTCCAAGCGCGTCCTGGAGCTGTACCTGAACTATGCGCAGTTCGCACCCAAGCTCTACGGGATCTGCGCGGCCAGCTGGTACTACTTCGACACTCCACCCTGGGCCATGACGGAGCACCAGGCCGGTCAGCTCATGGGCGTTTTGCCGTTGCCGGAGCGCGTGCGCAGGAATCCGAACGGCGGCATCGATCTGGGGCCGGCCGCCGACCCACTGGCCTGGGACCTCATCAACGGTGCGGCCAATGTGTGGGTCCCGCGGCAGATCGAGGGCATGGGCGGCTGGCAGGCCACGGTGGCGACGGTGGGCATCACCGACACGGCGAACGATCATGCGGCTCAGCGTTCCAATACCGATGCGTGCTCCACCATGCCGGATGCCGTGGCGAAGCGGATCGCCTCCGAGACGGGGCACTGACCCGGGCCTGCCTCGGTCTGCCCCGCCGGCAGTTCACATGGCGGTCATCTCCGCGTCACCCGGATCCTTCACAGTGAGGTCCTGGGGCACTCGCGGGGATGATCATTGACCTCTCACAGGAGAACACCGCCATGCCACAGCTCAACCGCCGGCGCTTCATGCAGCTCGGCGCCGCGACCACTGCCGCCACCGCCATCTCCCAGACCCTGGGGCAGAGCCTGGCCCGGGCCGCGTCCATCCCGGCCAACCGGGCCACCGGATCCCTGCAGGACGTGGAGCACATCGTGGTGTTCATGCAGGAGAACCGCTCCTTCGACACGTACTTCGGCACGTTCAAGGGAGCGCGGGGCTTCGGCGATCCGCACCCGGCCGTCCTCCCGTCCGGCAAGGACGTGTGGCACCAGTTCGACGGCACCCGTGAGGTCCTGCCGTTCCACCCGAGCGCGCCGGACCTCGGCCTGCAGTTCCTGGAGGATCTGGACCACAACTGGGGCATGACCCACAAGGCCTTCAACAAGGGCAATTACGATCAGTGGCTCCCGGCCAAGACGGACGCCACCATGTCCTACTACGAGCAGACGGACATCCCGTTCCACACCGCGCTCGCAGACGCCTTCACCCTCTGCGACCAGTACCACTGCTCGGTTCTGGGCCCCACGGATCCGAACCGCTACTACATGTTCACCGGCTTCACAGGCAACGATTACAAGGGCGGTGGCCCGGACCTGTGGAACGCCGAGGTCGGCTATGACTGGAGCACCTACCCGGAGGAGCTGGAGAAGGCCGGGGTGAGCTGGAAGGTCTACCAGGACGCCGGCACCGGGTTGACCGGCCCGAACTGGGGCTGGACCGGCAACGCCTACATCGGCAACTACGGCGACAACGCCCTGCTGTACTTCCACCAGTACCAGAATGCGGCGCCGGGCAGTCCGCTGTACGACAAGGCGCGGACCGGCACGGACGCCGTGCACGGGGACGACTTCTTCCGGATCTTCCGCGAGGACGTCACCTCCGGCAAGTTGCCGCAGGTCTCCTACATCGTGGCCCCGGAAGCGTACACGGAGCACGCCAACTGGCCCCCGAACTACGGCGCCTGGTACGCCGCGCAGATCCTGGACATCCTGACCTCCAACCCGGACGTGTGGAGCAAAACGGCGCTGCTGTTCATGTACGACGAGAATGACGGCCTGTTCGACCACGTGGTCCCGCCGCACCCGAACACGCCGGACATCCCGGGCGCCTCCACCGTCTCCACCGAGGGCGAGTGGTATGACGGCCGCAAGACCGCCTCCGGCAAGAAGGACATCCCCGGTCACTACGGTCTGGGCGTGCGGGTGCCCATGATCGTCGCCTCCCCGTGGAGCATGGGCGGCTGGGTCTGCTCCGAGACCTTCGACCACACCTCGATCGTCCGGTTCATCGAGCAGCGCTTCGGGGTGAAGTCCCCGAACGTCTCACCGTGGCGTCGCACGGTCTCCGGCGATCTCACGAGCGCCTTCGACTTCTCGGCTTCCGGCGGCGCCGTGCCGGCCATGCCGCCCACCGCCCAGTACAAGCCGGCCGACGCGAACCGCCACCCCAGCTACTACCCGGTCCCTCCGGCACAGAACTCGATGCCGAAGCAGACCCCGGGCACGCGCCCGTCGCGCCGTCTGGGCTACGCACTGGACGTCGAGACGAAGCTGTCCGGCGGCAAGCTCACCGCCCGCTGGGCCAACGGCGGTGTGCTGGGCTCCCACGTGCAGGTGCGGTCCACCCTGCTTCCTGCCGGACCCTACTCGTACACGATCGGCGCGGGCGCCTCACTGGACGCCGTCTGGGATCTCGGACCGGCCTACGACGTGCAGATGCACGGCCCGGCGGGCTGGCACCGCCGCTATGCGGGCACGACGGCGACCGCCGACGTCCGCGTCACGGTGGCCGGCGACGGGGCGGCCGCGCACGCCCGGTTCCGGATCGAGAACAGCGGGGGCACCGCCGTCGAGCTGCGGCTGGCGGACGCGTACGCGGACGGCGCCCGGACGCTGTCCCTGAACCCGGGCCAGGCGAGCACCGTGGTGGTCCCCACCCGCGGCGGCTGGTACGACCTCACTGTCACTTCGGCACAGGATCCCACGCTGGTCCGGGTGCTCGCGGGACGGCTGGAGAACGCGGGGTCGCTGACCAGCGATCCTCAGCTCGGCAAGTAGTCCGGCCGGCATCACGCGGACGCGGGCGGGGCGGGCGATGGCCCGCCCCGCCCGCGTGCGTGAGGCTGTGCGTCAGGCCCGGCGCGCGATTCTCAGCAGCGGCAGGTAGCGGCGCCGGCGCACCTGGAGCTCCAGCCTCCCCTGCCGGGCCAGAATCAGGGACACCACCGCGGCTGCCGCGGCAGGCACGATCCCGGAAATGAACAGGGAAAGGTGCGGGCCGAAGTGCTCGGCGATTGCCCCCATCATTGGCCCGCCGAGCGCTTGACCGCCCATGAAGACCATCAGGTAGAGGCTCATGACCCGGCCCCGGATCGCCGTGTTGGCGCTCGTCTGGACCATCTGGTTGCTCGCGGTAAGGAACAGGAGCGAGCAGAACCCGGAGCAGACCATCATGGCGCAGAACACGGGCAGGCTGGGCGCGAGAGACGCGAGGCAGAGCATCACCCCGTAGGCGCCCGCGGCGAACACGACGGAACGGAGCTGCAGCCGGCGACGGCGTGTGGACGAGATCGCGCCTGCCAGGGCGCCGAGGGCGAGCATCGCGTTCAGGAGCCCGTACCCGCCCGCCCCGATGCCGTACACGTGGTCGGCGAAGGCCGCCAGTTGCACGGGGAGACTCAGGGCGAAGAGCGCGACGATCCCGGCCGTGAGAGCCGGCCAGTAGATGGTGGGCTTGCGCAGGACATAGCGCACCCCCTCCCGGACCATGCCTTTCTGGCGGGGCGCCGGGGCGCTGAGGTGCAGCCGGTCCACGCGCATGGCGGACAAGGTCAGGACGGTGCAGCAGCAGGCGGCCGTGTTGAGGGCGAAAGCCCAGCCGGCACCGACGGCATTGAGGAGGACGCCGGCCAGGAAGGGCCCGATCAGGCCGCCGAGCTGGAAGATCGTGGAGTTGACGCTGATGGCGTTCTTCAGATGCGTGGGGCCGACGAGTTCATTGACGAAAACCTGGCGGGCCGGCTGATCGAGGACGGTGGCCAGGCCGAGCAGGAGGGCGATGACGTAGCAATGCCACACCTGGATGGTCCCGGTGAGCGCAAGGACGGCCAGGGCGGCGGCGAGGACGGCGGCCGTGCTCTGCGTGATCATCAGGATGCGCCGCTTGGGGAAGCGGTCTGCAACCGCTCCGCCCCACGGCGCCAGGACCAGCGAGGGAAGGAACTGCAGAGCGGCCGTGACACCCACCGCGGCGACAGAGCCGGAGAGCTGCAGGACCAGCCAGTCCTGGGCGATGCGCTGCATCCACATCGCGATCATCGCCACGAAGTGGCCCGCGGCGAAGATCCGGAAGTTGGGCACGCTGAGGGAATTGAACGTCTGACGCCACGGGAGGCGCTCGGCCACGAGGCCGACGGGCTGGGTGATGGGGTGGGAGATGGACTGGGAAGCTGCCGATGGGGGCGTCACGGGGAATCCTCGGGTCGGGCTCTGTGGTGGGGTCACCTTCCACGGTATGGTTGCGGCGAACATTGCAGAAGAGAATTATGTCTATAAGTGGTATTGCAAAACGCAATACCTCGGATTGCCCGGAATTCCGGGGAACCCGAACCGCCGGCAGCCCTCGGGAGGGACCCTCCGATGTTCGACCCTGTTCACTTGCGGTCCTTCCTGGCCGTCGCGGACACCCTGAGCTTCACCAGGGCCGCCGAGCGCCTGGGGCTCGCGCAGCCGACCGTGAGCCAGCACGTGCAGAAGCTCGAAGCCGAAGCCGGGCGCGCGCTGGTGGTGCGGGACACCCGGGAGGTCCGGCTGACGGACAACGGGGATGCGATGGCCGGCTTCGCCCGGACCATCCTGGCCGAGCACGACGCGGCGGGCCGCTACTTCGCCGGTTCCGCCATGAAGGGGCGCCTGCGCTTCGGCGCCGCGGACGACCTGGCCGGCACCAGTCTGCCGAAGATCCTCCGGGAGTTCCGGCAGCTGTACCCGGAGATCAACCTGGAGCTCACCGTGGGGCAGAGCGATCAGCTGCACCGCCGCCTGGAGTCGGGACAGCTGGACCTCATCTTCGTGAAATGGGTGGCCGGCACCGCGGAAGGCGAGGTCGCCCGGCACGACACCTTCGCCTGGGTGGGCCTGGAGCAGACCGTCCTGCCGCCGTCGGCCCCGGTCCCCCTGGTCGCCTACCCGGCCCCGAGCCTGAGCCGGCGCCTGGCGATCGATGCACTCGAGCGGCATGGGCGGCAGTGGAAGGTCACGTGTTCCACCCGGCAGATCGCGGGGGTGCTCGCGGCGGTGCGGGCCGGCCTGGGCGTTGCGGTCATGCCCTCCACGCTGGTGCCGGAGGACCTGGCCGTCATCACCCGGCGCTTCGACCTGCCGCCGGTGGGAGATGTGGACTTCACACTCCTGCGCAATCCCCTGGCGAACGCCGAGGTGATCGACGCCCTGATCCGGGCCATCGTGGGACGGGGGCTCAAGTGGTGAGCGGCCCCCGGCCGCCGGGACGGCTCGGCGGCGGTTGAATCAGTACCAGTTGAAGCTGATCTCATGGCCCCAGGCGTTGCACGGCGAGCCGTAGCGGTCCCGGATGTACCCGAGGCCCCAGGTGATCTGGGTGCGGTAGTTGGTGAGCCAATCGCTCCCTGCACTCGCATACTTGCCAGCCGGGAGGGCCTGGGCGATGCCGTAGGCGTCGGAGCTGGGGTTGGTGGCCGTGGTCATCCAGCTGGACTCCTGCGTCCAGAGGAGCTGAAGGCACCGGAACTGATCCTGGCCCCAGCCGTAGGCGCCGAGCTGCCCGGCCGCATAGGCCTGGGCAGCCGCGGGGTCATTGAGCCCGCCACCCGCCGGGGGAACCAGCACGGATGGCGGGTCGACGACGGCACCGCCGCCTCCCCCACCACCGGTGCCGCTGTTCTGCTGGGCGGCCGCAGCTGCAGCGGCTGCCGCTGCAGCCTGTTCGCGGGCGAGTTCGGCGGCACGTGCCTTGGCCGCCTGAGCCGCCTGGTACGCGGCCAGAGCGTCCTGGCCCTGTTGATAGCGTTGCTCGACCCGCGCCGTCGTACCCTTCAGCGAAGCCAGCTGGGCAGTGAGCTCCTGACTGTGCTGCTGCTGGAGTGCCAGCTGGGTGTCCATGGCGGCTTTGGCGGCCCGCGCGGCGTCGGACTTCTGCCTGGCGTCATCGGCCAGGCGCTGCCTTTCGTCCTCCGCGGCCTGTTGCATGGCCTGCAGCGACTGGACGGTCTTCTCCGCGACGCTCGCCTGGCCGAGGAGCCCGGTGGCGCGGTCGGTGACGATCTGCAGGACGCTCAGGCCCTGGAGGTTGTCCGGCTGGACCGACTGGAGGTCCGGGACACCGGGCATGTCGGTGCTGCCGGTCTTGTAGGCCTGGACGGCGAGGGCCCCGTACTCCTTGCGGTAGCGCGCGGCCTCGGCGGTGGCCTGGGTCAGCTGGGAGGTGAGGGCGTCGACCTTGGCCTTGGCGAGCGTGAGGGCGGCGTCGGCCTGGGCGTACTGGCCGGCCGCGACGACGGCGGCGGTGCCGCGCTTCTCCGATTCGGTCTGGAGCGTGCCGAGCAGCTGGTTGATCTTGGTGATCTCCGTGGCCTTGGCGCCCTCGTTCTGCTTGGCCTGCTGGACATCGCTCCAGCTGGGGTAGCCACTGGGCGGGGTGTCGTCATCGGCCCGGGCGGCGGGCGTCAACCCGAGGCCAAGGAATGCGGCGGTCAGGGCCGTGGCGAGGAGCGGGGAGGCGGCACGGCGCGTAAGGCTCGGCATAAAGTCCCAGAGTACCGGCGGCGCGGCTCGATGCCGGGGCGGCGGGCCCGGCTCCCGGGGTATTCACAGGAATGCTGTGATCGCGTGAAGGGAGCCGGGCCGCCGGATGGTCAGGCTCAGCCGATCGGGGCCAGCTCGGGGGCGCTCGCGAGGCGCTCACGACCGTCTGCGGTCACAGAGACCTTCTTGCCGGTGATCTCGATCAGGCCCTGGTCCTGGAGTGTCTGCCAGGCGTCGTTGAGCGGTTCGAGTTCGGCCATGGAGCGGACCACCTGGGGCAGGCGGCCGTCGGCGTCAGCAAGGGCCCCGACCTCATCCTCGGAAAGGCGCTTCTGGGAGCCGACGGCGTGGAGGCCGACGGCCGCCGCGGCACCTGCGATGTCCGCCAGGCGGAGGGCGCCGGTGGCCGTGAGCTCCTTACCGGCACCGATCCAGGCAAGGAGGGCAGAGACCGCGTCAGCGGCGGCCGCGTCCTCAGCCTCGTCAGCCGCACCCTCTTCGCCGGCGCTCAGTTCCGCCTCAAGTTCCCCGTCGAGGTCGAAGCTTTCCAGGATGATGTCAAGGTGGTCGGCGTCACCGGTCCACGTGCCGGTGGCGTCGAGGAAGGCCGTGTAGACCTGGACGTCGTCCATGATCACGTGGAAGACGCGGTTCTCCTCATCGGCCGAGCCCAGCTCCTCGAGCTGGCTGGTGGTGCGCAGGAAGACGCCGGCGTCGAACTCGGTGGCGAGGACGGGTGCGCCACTCGCGCCGTAGAGCCAGAGGAACTGCTTGACGGACTGGAGGACCTGGAGAGCCTCGGAACCGGTGTTGCCATCGGCCTCCTCGTACCACTTCACGAAGGGCAGGGCGAGGGCGTCGACGGCGAACTCCGCCTTCTTGTAGAGCGCCTCGCTCTGCCGCTCGGCGGCAGCCTGCTTCTTGTCGGTCTGACGCAGCTTCTTCCGGTTCCGGCTCATGGTCCTCCGTTGTCGTTGGGCACTTCACCCCCCACACCGGCTCAAACCGGACGCCGGGGCATGCCGCGGCGCAGGGTGAAGTGAGGGGTCGGCTATCCATGATAGCCGGGTGCGCTCAGAAAGGCGGCGGGTCCGGTTCGCGGCAGGGTCGTCGGCTATAACCCACTGGGTGACTCCGTCCGGCTTCCGCGTGGGTGGGTGCCGCTGACCGGGACGCTGTCCGCGTGGCCGGGCCGGGTGGCTTGTCCGTGTAGACCTTGCCCGCGGGGCTGGTCCATTCCAGCACTCCCCCGCCGGTCTGGCGGACCCGCCACCTCGAATGGTGTTTCAGGAGATGATGCCTGCGGCACAGACCGGCCAGATTCCCCACCTCCGTGGCCCCGCCATACGCGGCGTCCTCGGTGTGGTCCAGATCCAGCCATACCGCCGGGATCCCGCACCCCGGGAAACGGCACCGGCTGTCCCGCGCCGCCAGGTAGCGCCTGAGCTCCGCGCTCGGCCGGTACCGGTCCACCGCTAGAACAGCACCCGTGAACGGATCCGTCAGCACCCGGTTCCACCCCGCCGCCGCCCCAGCCAGACGCCGCGCCGACTCCGGATCCAGGACCACATGACCGTTCAACTCGGGGGCGACTCCTTCGGCGGCACTTGAGCCCTCTGTTCCGGTCTCATGGGCATGCCAGTGCCCGTGCCGCATCATCACATCCGCGGGGATCGTCACCTCCACGCTCGCCGTGATCGCGGCCAGGTGCCCCTCCGGACCATCCATCCCACTCGGGGCACCCCGCAACAACAGCTCGGCCAGAAGATCCGCCCGCAGCTGATCCATGGACCGGACCTCGACCGGGCCCATGGCGTCCGTCCCGGATGCCTCCTTATGGGCCGTGGCCATGCCCGTCAACCGGCTATGAACCCCGAACGCCACCGCAGCCGGCAGCACCGCGCACAGCTCCGCCATCCCATCCACCAGAGGCGTCACCCACACCCGACGCTCCTGAAGGGCACGCTCAAACCGGCCCGGCAATCCTTCAGGACGGACCTTCTCCGCCTCCCGCACCGCCAACCGCCGGACCCGGCCCGGAGTCTCCCGTGCCGCGCTCTCCAGGACCACCGCCTCATACGCACCGCGAGCTTCATCATCATGGAGGTCGGCCCCGGCCTCCCGGATCACCTGCGCATGAGCCATACTGATCCGCCCCTCACACAGCGCATCAACGGTCGCCGGGAACCGCGTCACCAACTCCACGGCCTGGCCCATCTGCCTCTGAACCGTCCGGTCGCTCACCCTGGTTGCCGCCGCAATCTCCGCCGCCACCGAACGCTCCGCCAGCTCAGCCGCCCGCACATCCCAGCGCGCGTACTCAAACCCCGCCGGCACGCCGTCGTCGTCCTCAATCAACGCATGAGACAGCTCCGCGGCCATCGCCAGCAGCAACTCCCGGCCCGCCTGCGCCTGAGCAATCACCCGCTCCGCAGCAGCGATCGCCTCCGTCAAAGCAGACAGAGCCTTCACCGGATCGGACACACCCGAAGACGAGGTGGCCTGCCCGGCCTCCCACGTCCCGCGAGTGCTCCTGCTCTCCATGAACCCATTGAATCAGCGGGGTCTGACATTAATTCCAGGTGGCGGAACCGGGATGTGGCCGGCCGCTCCTAGCCCTGCAGCGCCGCCAGATCTTCCGGGTCGCCGCTCCAGGCCCCCGTGGTCTCCAGGAAGTCCAGGTAGGAATGCATGGACGCCCCGAGGAAGTCCAGGAGTTCCCGGTTCTCCGCGACGCTGCCGGCCAGGGCGTCGTAGGCCGCCACGAACTCGTCCGGGCGGAAGGCCGTCACGGAGATGTCCCCGGACCCGTCGGCGCCCGCGACCACCAGGTCCTGCACCACGTCCAGCACCGCGGCGGCGTTCCACTCACCCACGGGCTCCTCGTTCTCCTGGAACCAGGCCACGAAGGCCGGCGTCACCGCGTCGAGGGCGCGCCGCACTTTGCCGCGCAGCGCCTGCTCGGCCTGGGCACCGCCATCGTCCCGCGCACCGCGCTTCGCATTCGCCACGAGGGTTCCTTCCGTCGGTTTCTCCGTCCGGGAATCCTCGCCCGGCAAGCAGATCAGTCTACTACCCCGGGCGCCGGGAAGTGGCCTGGAGATCCCGCTCTACGAAACAGTGAAGCCTGTCTGTCCCACCGTGCGCGGCCTGTCGATCTGCTTGGGGATCTGCAGGTATGCCGTGCAGGAGCCGCCCGCGGGCGGGTAGATCGTCTGGGACCGGCCGGTGCCGTCGGCGCCGATCACCACGGTCAGCGCCGTGCTGTAGACGACCGCCCCGTTCACCGTGCACACCACCGTGATCTGGTAATAGTCCCGGTTGTTGGCGCCCACGACCTTGAAGTACACGCCGCCCGTCGACGTCACCGTGCTGCCACCGGCGGCAGGCACGGCCGTGATGCCCGGGCCGCTCGTACTGCCCGCCGGGCTGGCCGTGCCCGACGTCGAAGTGCCTGAGCCGGTGCCCGGCGTCGTGGCCGCGGTCGTGTTCGCCGCCGGCGCCAGAGCGGGTGCGGAGCTCGCGCTGCTCGCCGTCGCGGTCGGCGTCGCCGTCGTCGTGGTGGCCCCGGCGGGCGGTGCGATCGCGCTCGTGATCGTCACGGCCGCGAAACCGCGCGCCAGGTTGTAACCCGCCACCGGGGAGACCTGGACCCAGAAGAACTCGCTCGGCTCGTACTTCCCGCTCCCGTTCACCGTGACCTTGATCGTCGCGGACGTGGATCCTGCCGCGAATGTCACCGTCCCGGACGCCGCCACGTAATCCCCCGAGGCCGCGGTGGCCACCGGCCCGTCCAGGGCCGTCCAGCTCAGCGTGAGCGGGCTGGCAGGTGCCGCCGAGAGCGTGATGGTGAGCGTCGCCGTCGTCGTTCCCGACGCCGGTGCGGTCACCGCGGCGTCCGCGATCGAGATGGTGGGCGGTGGCGGAGACGCTCCGGCGAACACCTGGTCGTCCGTCATGAAGCGGAAGGAGTCGAACGACGCCGTGCCGGACTGAGCGAGCGTGCCCACCCTGCCGTCGGTCACAGTCGCGTTGAAGATGTAGCTGCCGAGCACCTGCCCGTTGAGCGTGACCGTCACCACCGTGCCCTTGAGGACGAGGTCCAGCGTGTAGTCCCTGCCCGCCGTGAGCGCCACGGCGTAGCTCTGCTGGATCTGCCAGCCGCGTCGAGGATCCATGTGGCCTACGATGACGCGCTGACCGGCGATGTCCAGCGCGGCGAACTTGAAGTCGTTCGGCGCGTACTCGTCGAAGACCAGGCCCGCGACGCCGTTGGTGTTCAGCACCGCGACGACCTCGACGTACGACGTCGGATCGATGAGCTGGCCCTGCGGGGTGTAGCTCGTAGCGGACACCACGGGCGAGCCGCCGGCCGCCGTTCCGTACCGCCCGTAGGCCACGTTCCAGATGCCCGTCTGATCGGCGGTGAACCAGTCGGCCGTGCCGTTGTCGAAGTAGCTCGTGCGGTCGAGTACCACCTGCGGCGGGATCACCTGCAGCGCGATGTTGTCGATGACACCCTGCGAGTCGTTCGAGCCGAAGCCGATGAAGCCCTTGTTGAGCGCCACCCGATCCCCGTTGGGCAGGACTCTGACCGGGAAGCTGTACGTGAACGCCTTGGTCCCGTTGATCGTCACGGTCACCACGGTGCCGTTGACCGCCACCAGCAGATCGTAGAAGGTACCCGGCGAGAGCGAGCCCTGCACCGAACCCTGCGCGTCGTACCACCAGCCGTTCGCGTCACGGTGGCCGATCACCATCTTGTTGATCGAGTCGTCGATGCCCGCGAACTTGAAGTCCGTGGGGCTCCAGTAGTCGAAGATGACGAACGAGTTCGCCTTCCAGCCGCCCGTGGGCTTCTGGACTGAGATCGACGCACGGATCTCGTAGTAGATCGGGAGATAGGCGTCGGCGTACCAGACGGCTGCGGCGTCCTTGCCGAGCGATGCGGCTCCCACCTGGAGCTGGCCGTTGGCGACCTGGAACGTACCCGAGTCGACTGCGAAGCCCTGCAGTGTTCCGCCGTTGAAGTCGGCCGAGCGGAGCACGTCCCTCTTTCCGCCGGGCAGGTTGCCGGCCTGCGGGTCGGTGGGGCCGCCCGTCTGCAGCTGCCACAGTCCGTGGTCGTGCTGCGTGACGAGGCCGAGCTCACCGTCTGGCTCGCCGTTGCGGGCCGGATCGTCGCCGGTGTCGGTGGCCCGCGTCGGGTCGGCACCCTGCGAGCGCGAGAGTGCGTACAGGAATTCAGGCAGCTGCGGCTCGACCTGCCGGCTCACGGTGGCGATGCCGAATGGCGAGAACGGGACGAGGTAGCTGTTGAACTCACCCACCCAGTCGATGAGCCGGTCGCCGCCCGTGTTGCCGATCAGGATGTCGAGCCCGCCGCCGCCGAACGCGCGGTCCTCGAAGCTCGAGTTGGGCCCGTCGGGCACATCGTTCAGACCGTAGCTCGTGCCGGTCGTGAGATCGTCGTCCGCCTGGAGGAGGTCGTTGCCGTAGCCGCCGTACATCGTGTCGTTGCCGGTGCCGCCCACCAGCCAGTCGTTGCCGAGGTCTCCGAAGAGAACGTCGTTGCCGTCCGACGGCACCGTACTGGTCTGTGTGCAGTTGCTCTGATTGTCGACGGCGGTGCAGGCGGTGACGGGGTCGCCGAGGGTCGCGTCGTTGTTCAGGAAGAACTGGAGGTTCTTGGGCGGCGGGCCGCCCTTCCACACGCTGCCATCCGGGTTGAAGAGGATGATGCGCCGCGGATCGTACTCATCGTAGAGGAGGAACTCGCCGAGGCGGCTGGCGACGTGGTGGTTGGAATGCCAGGCGTTGGTGTCCGCGCCGAAGTGCAGGATGTCGCCCGGGTTCCACGGGTGGTAGAAGTCGGTGCGGGTGACACCCACGGGGTTGCCGTTGGCGTCGAACGCCTGCACGTAGCTCTCGGCACGGGCCTCCGAGCCGCTCATCGCATCATCGCCCGCCCCGCCGTGCAGCTGGTCGTTGCCGAGGCCGCCGAAGATGACGTCATCCGAATTGTTCGCATCGTAGTTCGGGTTCGCGGCGCCCGCGGAGCGCGGGGTGAGATCGAACGATGTCTCATCGACCGCCGTCGCGAGGGCGCCATTGTGGTTGATCGTGGCCTGCTGGACCATACCGGGCGTGTAGATGAACTCGTCCAGGACGTTGCCGTTGGAGATGCGCGTGTTCGGGTCCGTGGGCAGGAGCGTGAGGACTCCGAAGAGCGGCTCGGAGTAGCAGCCGGCGGCGTTCGGCGCGCAGCCGTTCGCGACCCAGGCGCTGCCGTTCCAGCTCACGCCCGTGGCGCTGTTGCGGCTGGTGAAGATCCGGCCGTCGTCGCCGAGGATCGTGTCATCGCCCGTGCCACCGGAGAGCCAGTCGCTGCCCCAGCCGCCGATGATCTGATCGTTCTGGGCGTCTCCGTAGACGATGTCGTAGCCGGGACCGGCGTAGACGGTGTCGTCGCCGGACTCGCCGTGGACCTCGTTGACGCCGCCGATGTCGTAGAGACGGCAGTTCGGGTTGTAGACCGGGTTGCCGTTGGCGTCGAGGGCCGGGGCACAGGCGGCAAGCTGCTGGGCGAACATGAGGCTGTGGACACCCGGCAGGACCGGGCTGCAGACGGGCTGTGTGGGCGAGGTGTTGCACGTCCCGGGGGTGCCGGCCGGGAAGAAGAGGTCTGGCCGGAAGTCCGGGCCGCCCGGCGTGTAGTCCAGGAGGCTCACGCCCCGGACCACCTGCTGGCCGTCCGCGTTGTACTTGCAGGAGACGGGCCGGCCGGACGCGTCGAGCGTGCAGCGCGTCAGATCGTAGGTGTCCCAGTTGTACGTCACGTAGCGCATGGTGTCCGGGTTGCTCAGGAGCAGGTGGCAGTCCGCCGCGGCACCGGAGGATGTCGCCGCCTGGCAGCCCGAGGTGTCGGTGCCGTTGATGCCCACGATCCGCACGATGTCGCCGTTCGCGCCGACCACGGTGTCCGCGTCACGGGAGTGGATGTCCCGGTTGAGTGTGCCGTCGGCGAGCTGCCGGTTCGCGGTCGCGTTGAGACCGCCGGTCTCACCGACTTCGTTGTTGAGGTCGGTCTGTGTCCCGGCGCCGCCGAAGATGAGGTTCTTCCCAAGGTCGCCGACGACGGCGGAGAGCGGCACGTACGTCGGGTTGCCGAAGGCGTCGGGCACCACGGAGTAGGAGCCGCCGTCGGGCCGCTGGTAGGGACTCGTGAGGCTGTAGAAGTCGGAGTTGCCGCCCACCAGGTCGTCCTGGCCGAGGCCGCCGAAGATGACGTCGTTGCCGGCGTTGCCTTCGATGTAGTCCGAGCCGTCCGTGGCGCGCTCCACCGAGGGGTAGACGGTGAGCGGGCCGACGGGGTCGCACACGATCGACCCGGCCGCTCCGGTGCAGCCCGTCGGTGTGCGGAACGCACCCACGCGCTGGAGCATCGACGTCGGGCTGCCCGGGGAGATCCAGTCGATCGAGCCGTCGCCCTGGATGGTGTCATCGCCCATCTGGCCGAGGATCACGTCGTTCGCGCCGCCGCCGGCAAGGTAGTCGTTGCCCCACGAGCCGAGCCACTTCAGGCCGTCGTCGGCCGCGAAGTCCTGCCACAGGTTGGAGACCTTGTACTCGGCCCACCACGGGACGTCGTTGGCCGTGCGGTAGTTCTGCGCCACCCCGTTGGTGAGCAGCGCACCGGAGTTGTAGGCGTCCACGGCTCCGCCGCACGGGTTGGTCCGGTCGGAGCGGCTGTACAGGAGCGTCCCGCACAGCGACTGGAAGCGTCCGTTGGTCCAGTCACCGTAGCTGCGCTGGATCGAGACGTTGTCGCCGAAGATCATGTCGTTCTGCCCGCCGCCGTCGACCGCGTCGTTGCCCGGCCCGCCGATGAGCATGTCGCGGCCCGAACCGCCGTAGACCCAGTCGTCGTCGCCGTTCTGCAGGGCCTTCGAGTCGACGCTCAGCACGCCGATGCCGCCGTCCGTCTGCGTGCCGGCCGTGCCGAGGCCGCCGGTGAGCAGCGTGGTCTGGATCTTCTGGAGCTTGCCGGGAACGGGCTTCGTCGTATCACGGGCGCCCGAGACGTCCTGGGTGATCACTCCGAGGTCGCCGAAGATGATGTTGTCATCCTGGCCGATGGTGGTGCCGTTGACACCGGGGAGCGTGCCCACGCCCGCGCCGTACAGGAGGTCCGGGGCGGCCTTGAGGAGGTCACGGTCGGGGTATTGCGCGGCCGGGTAGCCCGTGGGGCCATTGCCTGCCGTCGCGACCGTGAGCACGCGCGTGATGAGGTCCACATTGAAGCCGGAGTCGCCGTAGATCATGTCCTCGCCGCGTTCGCCGAAGACCGTGTCCGAGCCCGAACCGCCCGCGATCTGGTCGCCGGTCTGCGAGCCGATGAGCACGTCGTCACCCGCACCGCCGTACATCGTGACGCCGATGCTCAGGAGATTGCCGTTGGCGTCGGTGCCGGTGAGCGCGTGGGCGTCGATGATGTCGTTGCCGCTGAACTGGAACGGGTTGGCGAGCGGGAAGATGAAGAACGGTGCGCTGTTGCCCACCCGGTTGAGCACGACGACGCTGTACACGCCCGTGGTGGTGGCACCCGGCGTCGTGACGGGGAAGGCGGGGCCGGCCGGGAAGTCGGCGAGCGAGAGGGTGAGGTTGACCGAGATCGTGGTCGCGGTGACCGCCTTGATGATGCCGACGTACTGCGACACCGCGGTCACTGTGCGCGTCGCCCATGGCATCGGGGCGATCACGGGGCCGTTCAGGAGCATGGTCTGGCGCAGGCTGTCGAAGCCCGTGATGGTCCAGACGCCGGTGAGGCCGGAGATGATGATCTGCATGCCGGTCGTGTAGGCGGCGTTCCACGTGCCGGTGGCGAGCGTGATGCGGTCGGTGCCCAGGAGGACGGAGCCGCTCTGGACGATCGGTGTGGCGAGGCTCAGGGCGAGTTCCTGGCCCACGGCGAAGCCGTCGTGGAGGAACGTGCCACTGCCGGTGCAGGTCCCGGTGCAGGAGTTGAGCGTGATCGTACCCGTGTGGCCGTCAGCGGAAAGCGAGAGGGTGACATTGGAGCCCTCGATGTGCGGCATCGGCTTCGGGCCGAAGTTGTGGAGTGTGAGGTGCGTCGGATCGCCGCCGTACCAGACGCCGTCCTGCGAGGTGTCGCCGTAGAGGACCAGCGGCGAGGCCGGGCCGCCACCGCCGGTCACGGTGATGGTGTCGCCGCCCAGGCGGATGGCGCTCACGAGGCCGGTCCACGACGGCACCGCGGCGAGTGCTCCGCCGTTGACCGTGATGGTGCCGGCCACCGGGTCGATGGCCGTGATGATGCGGTAGCCCGTGACCCCGTCGATGCGGACCAGCATGCCGGCCGTGAGGCCCGAGGCCGTCAGGGCGCCGGCGGGCAGGCCCGTGAAGGCGATGACACCGCCGTCGGCCGTCGCCGTGATGGAGCCGCTGCCGGCGACCCACAGCCGGCTCACCGCGCTCACGACGCCGGCCAGCGCACCCGGGGTGAGGGCCGCGCCGTCGACGATCATGACGGCGCCGTCGGACGGGTTGCCGTCCGCGTTCAGGGCCGGGCTGTTGGCGAAGCGGAGGATGGTGCGGATCCCGGCGCCGGGGATGTAGACCTGCTGGCCGGCGCGGAAGCCGAGGGCCTGCCAGGCCTGGCCGTTCGAGAGGAGGATCCCATTGCCGGCCACGATGCTGAGCATGCTCTGCGCCGGGGTCCAGCCGACCGGGAGCGGCGTGCGCGGGGCGCCATTGCCGGCCGAGAGTTCGTCGGCCACGGAGATCTGGCCCGTCAGCGGGCCCGTGGGCAGCGGCGACGCTCCCGCGAGGAGCATGACGTCGCCGGGCAGCGAGCCCGCGTTGCCGCTGTTCGCGAAGCCCGTCACGGTGTAGAGGTGCCCGTCGGGTGCCTCGACGAGCTGGCCCGCACGGAAGCCGAGGCTCGTCCAGGCGAGTCCGTCGGCACGGACAAGCCCGCTGCCGCCCCCCACGGTCAGAACGGAGAAGGTTCCGTTGACCAGCAGCGGGCTGTTCCCGCCCCCGTGGACGGCTGTGATGCCGCCATGATGCGCGAGCTCGCCGCGCAGGCCTGTGATCGGGTTGAAGTCGCCGCCCTGGATGAGGGTGCTCTGGACGGTGAAGGTGTCGTTGCCGGAGCCGAGCATGATGTTCAGGACCTCGATCGTGGAGACCGAATTGTCCATCGAGTACTGGCCCGTGTTCGGGTCCACGCTGAGCGAACCGTAGCTGATGCCGCCCGGGAAGGTGAGCGGTTCGCCCCACGGGAGGCGGTGCGTCACGGGGTCGGCGAGGCTGGAGAAGTCCAGGCCCGGGCCCATGTTCAGACCCGTGACGGCCGTCGAGGTGAGGTTGCCGGAGAGGTTCTGGTGGCTGCCGTCGTCGTAGATGTTCAGGGTGTCGATCTGCTGCCATTCCGGCGGCTGTGCGGCCACCCGGAACGGCGGCGTGTTGCCTTCGCCCGGGAGCAGGATCGCGGCCTTGAGCGAGCGGTCGGAGGCCGTCGCGCCGCCCTCGACGGAGAGCGGGCCACGGATCTGATCGAGGCGGTGGGCCTGCTTCGGGAAGGTCACGAGGTTCGCGCGTCCCGCGGGAACCACCCAGTTGACGTCCGCGAGGAGGTTCACGGTCTGCTGGATCCACCAATTGGACTGCGTGAACGTCAGGGTCGCGGCCCATTGCGTGACGGTGGCGAGCGGCCCGACGGCGGCGGGCTTGGCCGTGCTGGTGAAGTACAGGACGTTGAGCGTGCCGCCGTTCGCCGAACCGAAGGACTGGATCTTGTAGAAGTTCGGGTCGCCCGAGATCTTGATGATCATGCCCTCGGTGAAGCCGCTGTCCAGCCAGCTCGAGCCGTCGTCCCGGGTGAGGGCACCGGTCACGGCGTTGTAGGAGAGCGTGTGGCCGGCCGTGCCGGTGAAGATCCCGGCGTCCTGGAGCTGGCTGATGATGACGTTGGAGAACGGGTTCGCCCAGAGGGGCCGGGCCACCGGGAGAGGACGGTCGAGGGTGAGCGAGCCGGCGCTGAGGCCCACGATCTGGTAGTCGCCGTCGTCGGCCGTTCCCGTGCCGCTGATGCGGATCTTCTGGCCGATCCGGAAGCCCTCGTCGAGGAAGCTGCCGAGGTCGGAGCCGTTGCCGCGGGTGATGGTGGAGCCGGAGACGTTCAGGAAGCCCTTGAACGCCTGCGCCGCACGCTGGCCACCGTACGACTGGTACGCCGTGCCGCCGAACGGGGCCACGTCGACCTGGCCATCGGTGAGGATGAAGATCGTGACGGGCGCCGCCGGAGCCGAGTTGAGGCGCACGGAGTACGAGTCACCCGTGCCCGGGACGGTGCAGGCCACGTTGCCGCACGCCTGGACCACCGTGGAACCGTCGCTCTGCTGCACGAACACGCCCGGGGTCTTGTCGCTGATCACCTGGACGTCCACCCGCGAACTGATCCGGGAGGCGGCCGCGAGGTAGGCGGCGTCCGTGGTGGACGGGTCGATCGTCATGATGATCGCCATATTGTGCGGGTCCATCGGCGCGATGATGGTCCGCGCGTGGATGGTCACGATGACCGGCATGTACCAGTTCGCGCTGGTGAACGTCACGGTGTAGACGTACGGGGTCGCACCGCACGCCGTCGGGTCGCTGAACGCCGCACCCTGTGCGACGGCGAAGCGGCCATCCGTGCTGGACAGGCACACCATGTTGTCGCCCGGGACGATCCGGACCACCACCGTCTGGCCGGCCGCCGGCGCCTTCGCGAGCTGGACTGTCATCTGGTCCGAGACCTCGGTGGTGACCGTGCCCGCGAGGACGGTGGTGTCGTTGTCGAGGTGGCCCGTGGTGGGATCCGTCTGGCCCACCAGGATGTCCGCCTGGTCGTTGTCGTAGATGGTGGCCTCGACGTTGCGGACGAGTGCGCCGTCGAAGTTCGGGTCGGCGCTGATGACCGAGTGGTTCACTGTGACGACCCGCGTGCCCTCGGCGCGCGTGTCGTCCACCGCGTAGAGGTACACCGTCTGGTCGGTGTTCCAGTTCGTGCCGTCGAAGACCAGGACCAGGGAGCGGTTCGAGGCGCTCATCGACGCGCCGCCCAGGAGAATCTGGCGGTAGAAGTCGGCCAGCGCGCTGCCGCTGAGGTTCGCGGCGACGAGGATCGTGTCGCCGGCGTTGCCGGTCGGGGCGCCGTCGGGCAGGTTGCCGACGGTGAGCTGCGGGTGCTCCGTCGACGGCGGGTAGGCCGCCGATACGCTCACGTACACCTTGCACTGGGCGTCGGAGAGGCCCGTGCACACCGGGTGCGCCGCGAGATGGACGGTGTAGGAGTCGAGCGACGGGAGCGGGGGCACACTTCCGCACAGCGACGAGGTCGGGCTCAGCAGGTAGCAGCCGCCCTCGTACACCGCGGTGAAGCCGCCGCTCTCGGTGATGACCACCTGGCCCTGACCCGGCCGCGCGACGGTGACCGGGACGCCGTCGGCCACGATCCCGTTGTAGCCCGGGTCCGTCGACACCACGCCGTGGTTCACGGTGCTGCTGGTGCCCTGGATGTTGAGGGCCGTCACGTCCCCGGCCACATCGCCCGCGACGTTGATGGTGTCGCTTCCGAGGCCGCCGATGACGCGTGTGACCATGCCGGGGGCGGTGGAGAGCACATCGATCGTGTCGTCGCCTTCCAGGCCGTCGATCTCCAGGACCTGGACGTTGGTGTAGGTCACGGACAGACCTGCCCCGTAGATCGCCTTCGCGGTCACCACGATGTGGTCGGCGAACTCGGTGCCGAGGATCACGACCTTGTTGAAGCCCGTGCCGCCGTCGATCGAGACCGGGGCGTTAAGGTTGTACTCGACCTGGTTCTGGCCGGCGCCCGTGCGGATGTCGCTCTCGGCCGCGGTGGAGAAGCCGCTCGTCAGGCGCGGCATCGCGATCTGGTCCTGCGCATTGATCCACACGATGTCGCACGTGGCGCGCTCGGCGGCCGTGAGCGAGACGCCCGGGTCGGTGCAGCTCTTGCCGCCCATCGACGCCGGGAGGCCGTGGCCGGTCCGGACCTCAGCGAGGGCGAAGGCGCGGACCACGAACAGGTCGTTGCCGTCGTCGCCTTCGAGCCGCAGCGGCGCCTGGTTCGAGTAGACCGTGAAGGTGTCATCGCCCGCGTCGCCGACTGCCACGAGCGGTGCGGACGCACCCGCGGAGACCCAGCCGCGCGTCGTCGCGACCGTCCCGAAGACGTCCTGCGGATTGAGGTCTCCCCCGCTCGTGTCCCGCGTCATGCCGTCGGCGGAGACGCCGAGGTTCGAGGAGAACGCGTTCCCGTCCCGCTGGCGGCCGTAGATCTGGCCGATCTGGAACGAGTCGTTGCCCGCGCCGCCGTCGAGCGTGGTGGTCACGGTGACGTCGTCGGAGGCGAAGACGTCGTTGCCGCCGAGGCCGTTGACGGTGAGCCGTCCATTGATGCCGGTGTCGTAGTTGATGCGCTCGTACGCCTGGGTGCGCAGGGCCGGGTTGCCGGTGGGGTCCGACGTCGTGACGTCGTTCGTGAGCAGGCTCACGGTGACGTTGGTCAGGGCGACGTTGGACGTCGGCACCTGCTCGGTGGTGAGGGAGACGCCCACGGGCAGGGTCTCGGAGAACGTGATCCAGGTGCCGTTGGGGTCCACGCTCGCCACCGTGTAGTCGCCGGTCCACACGCCCGCCGTCGGGCCGCCGAGGTGGACGCGGAGGCCCACGAGGCTCTGGGCGAAGGTGCCGGCCGGAGCGCCCATGAGGGTGCGTCCGGGGGCGGTGCCGGCGCCGCAGCCCGTGGCCGTGAAGCACAGGCTCAGATTGCCCGTGAAGAGTGGGGCCCGGGCGCCGAACTGGCCGTGCAGGAGGGCGACGAAGCCGGGATCGTCGGAGCGTTCGCCCACGGTGTTGGACGTCGGAGTGGAGGCGATGAAGCGCGAACGGCGCAGGAGGAAGATGTCATCGGCCGGGTACGGGTTGCCGTGGGCGTCGTAGCCGGACAGCGGGTTGTCGTAACCGTTGACCGTGAGGTAGTCCGTGCCGTCGTTCGGGGCGCCCGTGTCCAGGACGTTGATGACGTAGTTGTGGCAGCTCGAACCGGTCGGGTCGCCCGTGAAGCACGGCTGGCTGCCGGTGGTGTTGATGACGTAGGTGTCCGTGCCCGACTGGCCGTCGAGGGTGAGCGTCATGCCGTCCGCGACGTCCATGGTCTGGAGCTGGTTGACGAACATGAAGTCTTCGCCGTCGCCCACCGGGGCGTAGGAGCCGCCCGGCGTCGGGGTGTTGCTGCCGTAGACGCGGGTGATGTTGCGCAGGTACGTCTGGTCGAGGCTGATGATGTCCGCGTCGGTGTTGCCGAAGATCCGCGTGAGGTTGCACGCGTGACCGTCCTTGTCGAGCTGGTTCACGCAGGCGTTCGTCTGGGTGCCGCCGAACAGTGCCGTGCCGTTGGTGGTCTGCGCGGTGCCGGACCACAGTTCGCCGTGCAGGTGCATGACCGTGCCCCAGCCCAGGTCGGGGACGCCGGCGGCGGAGCCCGCACCGCTGTTGGAGAAGTCGCCGTAGATGTCGATCCACTGGGCGGCGCGGACGCTCGCGACGAGCGCCGGGTTGGCGTCGGTGGCCACGGCCCCGTTGTAGCCGTCCGTGGTGACGTTGTCGCCGGCCCGCAGGAGCACCCAGCCGTGGTCCGCCTGGATGAGGCCGCGCTGGATCTGGCCGTTCGCCGTCGTGCGCGGGGCGTTCTCGGCGAAGAGGAGGCTGCAGAAGCGGCGGCCGCCGCTCGCGGGGTTCGCGCACGGCAGGAGGTTGAGGTCTTCGCCCTGTGCCGCGGTCTCCGCGACGGTGAGCCGGATGTTGCCGGCGAAGGTCCGGGCGAGGACCACGTTCATCGGGGCCGGGGTGCCGAGGTCGGCCGGATCGACCGCGTCCGGGATCTCGGTGACGAAGATGCCGGTGTCCGCTTCGAGGGCGACCGTCGCCGCGGGGGTGGTCGAGGCCGGGCTCCACGGGGTGGTGAAACGGCCCGAGGAGATGTCGAGGTCGTTCGTACCGTCCGCCGCGCCGATCGATCCGCCCGCGGCCTTGATGTCGATCGTGTTGCCGATGACTTCCGCGGCTGTCTGGCCCGTGGGGCCGTTGGCGTCGATGACCGAGCCCTTGACCGTGGCGAGCGAGACGTCGCCGCGGGTCCGGACGAGGTGGATGCGCAGGTCATCGGTGTTCGCGGGGTTGCTGTCGCCGATCTCGGTGAGGAACACGCCGAGGGTGTTCGGCGAGGCCGTGTCGATCGCGGTCAGGACGCCGGTGCCGGTGCGGAGGGCGTCGACGTTGATCTCGAGGAAGTCGCTCGGGAGGCCGATGCCTCCGAGCGTCCCGCCGGTGCCAGCCGTCATGGTGATGTTCACGCCGCTGACGTCGATCGACGGCTGGCCGTTGGCGTCGAGGATGCGCTGCGGCGAGGAGAGAACGACGTCGCTCTGCGTCGAGTCGATGTGGCCCACGAGCATGTCCCCGGCCAGCTCCGTCGCGGTGATCTTGCCGTTCGTCGTCAGGAAGATCTGTGCGGCGTCGGCCGTCAGGTAGCCGCCGGACAGGCTCGGATCGTCCACGGGGCTGGTGCTCGGCGAGCCACCGGTCCAGGCGACGTCCGTGTTGATCGTGAAGGTCACGGTGGTGACGGGCGTCGCCGCGCTCACCACGTGCGTGCCGTCGTCGATCGCCGTGTTCGCGCAGTACTTGGGTTCCTGTGCCGCGTAGGCGGAGGAGGTGGACACGTGGCAGATGTCGAGATCGTCGCCGGCACGGGCCTCGGAGAAGACGTAGTCCGAGTCGAGAGTGGACGTCACGGTCCCGAAGGCGCGCAGGATGCGGGCGAGGTTCGGGTCGGCGGTGTCCGGCTCGTAATGCGTCTGGTACTGGCCGCTGCCCGGGTTCGTGGACGTGGAGCCGTACGGTGCGCCGTCCGCACTGACACCGGGGTTGTAGCCCGTCGGGAAGACGTAGTGGTAGTTGTTCGTCGCGGCGTGGTACGCATTCACGGTCACCAGGATGTTGCTCGCCAGGTCGTTGCCGTTCTTGCTGTCGTTGACGACGACGTCGAGGTCGTCGCCCGCGGTGAGCCGTGCGATGGTGACGGTGAGAGCGGAGCCGAGGGCTTCGTCGGTGCGGCGGTTGGCGGTGAGGTCGAGCACGAGGTCCGCGCCGGCGTCGGCGGTGATGGAGAAGTCGTGGTAGGCGCCGTCCACGCTCTGGTAGCGGATGAGTTCGACGGCGATCGGGTTGCGCTCCGTGTCCTGCGTCCCGGGCACCGGGTGCTGGGCGGCCTGGTGGCCGATGTTCCCGTGCGGGGCGGACAGCGTGAGGATGTTGGTGCGGATGACCTTGGTGGCGACGGCGCCCAGCGGGCCCGCGAGGATGTCACCGCTCGCGTTCTCGATGTCGGTGGTGCCGATGGGGTTCTCGATGTAGTCATCGAGCCGGATGAACGGGTTCTGGACGGGGCACGTGTACGCGCACGTGTTCTTGATCTGGACGAGCGTCGGCGGGAACGTGTACTTGATGTCGAAGTCGAGGCTCGGGCCGGGGCTCGGGGGGCTCAGACCGCTCACGCTGTGGCCCGTGCCGGCGTCGATCTTCTGGACGCGGATGTCGATGACCGGCGAGTTGACGGTGTTCACGACGTTGATCTTGTGGACGATCATGTTCAGGTTCGAGGCATTGAGCAGCTTGACGTAGTTCCACGTCTGCTGGAACTGGAACTGGCCGAGGCCGCCCCAGATCTCGCCGGCCGGCGCCGTGCCGTTGGTGATGTTGGCCGGGACATTCGCCAGGAACCGGGCGTTGGCGCCGTGGTTGTACAGGATGTCGTCCGCGCTGAACCAGGATCCCGTGAGCTGGCCGACCGTGTGGATGTTGTTGAACGGGTCATCCGTGTACACGTGGCCGTTGGCATCGCGCACGGTCGCGTTGACGAGTTTGGTGACGTTGCCGTTGGCATCCACCTCCACCCAGGGATTCGGCTCGCCGAGCATGATGACGGTGGACTCCCAGAAGATCCAGCGCTGGAAGTTCTGGCTGCCGCCGCTGCTGTCCGATCCGCCGAAGTCGAGGAAGCCGCCGCTGCGGTCGGTGTGGCGGAGGTAGCGGTCCACGAGCTGGTTGACCGTGACCGAGAGGTCCGAGGTGGTGATGGTGGAGCCGCTCATGCCCGCCACCTGGGCCGTGGTGGCGATGTCCGAGCTCGCGGTCGGGGAGGTGCGGCCGCCGAAGCAGTGGCAGGTGGAGGACGCGTAGCTGTCGATGAAGATGCCTCGGTACTCCGCATTGAGCGCCGTGGAGACGTTGCCGGTGAGCACGGAGCCGTTCGAGAGCACCGTCTGGGTGAGGCCGCTCACGTCCACCGCCGTGGTCGCCTCGGAGTTGGCCCCGAACGCCGTCGCCCGCGAGCTCGAGGTGCCGACGAGGTGCAGGGAGTCCACGTAGGCGCCGACGGCCACCGTCCGGCCGGTCACCGCTCCCCCGATGGTGGTCTGCGTCGTCGCGACCGCCGCGGAACCGGGGACCCAGCCGGCGTCGCCACGGCCCACGCGGATCGCGAGGTTCGTGGTGCCGTCGACGCCGAGACCGCCGACGTCCGCCGTGCCCTGGCCGTACCCGTTCACCGAGGTGTGGGATTCGATCGTCGCGGCGGTGCCGGCCGTCACGGAGCCCTTGACGGTCACGGTGGTCGAGTAGTCGGCCAGGATGGTCTCGCCGGATCCACCGCCGGCGAAGAGGCCGCCCGAGCTCGAGGAGGCGATCATCGTGGGGTTCAGTGCGGAGTTCGCGGACACGGTGACGTCCTGTGCGGCGCTGAGTGCGGCGTTGGTGTCGATGAGGATCGTGTTGCCCATGTACAGGTGGGTGTCCGCGCTCGCCGAGTTGACCGAGATGAGCCCGCCGCTGTCGTTCGAGGAGACCGTCTTGCCGGAGACGATGCCGTGCGTGGTCACGCTGACGGAGCCGCCACTGAGGGTCGCACCGTTGCCCACGGTGGCGCTCAGCGTGGAGGTGACCTCGACGAGGGACGCCGCGGTGGAGACCGAGATGGCGCCGCCCCCGCCGCCCGTGGCGGACGCCGAGACGATGAGGTCTCCGCTCGTCGCACCGAAGGGGATGTTGTCACCGATGCCGTGGAGCCGCTGCGTGCCCGCACCGCTCGCCGGGGCGATGTCCTCCACGAGTGTGTAGACCAGGCTTCCGAGGCCGGACACACCGGACGGGAGCGTGGGTGCCGAGAGGTTGATGCCGTCCCGGGCGAAGGTGTGGAGCCCGCCGGTCTGGCCGGAGACGATGGTGTAGGTCTTCGCCGCGCCGCCGGCGGTGTCGGAGAGGGAGAACGACGACGAGCACGCGCCGCCGCAGCCGACGACGTAGTAGCCGTGGCCGTCCGTGAGTCCCTGGATCGGTGCGTTGGCGGCGTACCAGAGCTGCTGGATGACGGCCTTGCCGGCCGTCGTCGTGACCGGGCTGAGCGTGAGCGCCACCTGCGCCTGATTCGAGGACGTGCCGCAATCGGACGCGAGGCCGGTCGCGTGGCAGAGGGAGTCGGCGAACTTGTATTCCTGGCCGTTGATGCGGATCAGGTAGTAGTAGCCGGCCGCGATGCCGATGGTGGAGCCCGACTTCGGCGAGTAGTACACGCGCGTGCCGCTGGAGAAGCCCATGTCGAGGAAGTTCCCGGGGTTGGACGGGTCTTCGACCGCGAAGTACACGTCATTGGCGTCATTGCCGGTGGCCGCGACCCACTTCTTGTTGGTGCCGTCCCACACCACGTTGACCTGGCCCGAGCTGAACGTCACGGCCGGTCCCGGCTGGTAGTAGGTGACGAAGTCGCCGTCGTGGAAGCTGTTCGAGGCCGTGATGACACCCGTTCCGCCGTTGATGCTGCCCGCGTTCACCGAGACGCTCGTGGAGACGAAGCCGATGGGCTGGAGCTTGATGCGGAACGCGTCCAGGACGTGGACCCGGTAGCGTGTGCCGTTCGTGAGGCCGCCGACATCCGAGGTCGTGCCCGACGGGCCGAGCGGCACCGCGGAGTACCAGACGATGTCTCCCTCGTGCAGGTGGTGCTCGCGGAGGCCGAAGTCGATGACGTCGTTCGCCGCATCGACGTTCGCCCCCGTGAAGACCGCGCCGAGCTGCAGGCTCGTCGGGCTCGTCACGATGACCGAGTACTGGGCGCCGTCGGCCAGGCCCGGGATGACCGGATGGCCCTGCGCGTCGTAGGTCACCACGTCGCCCGTGTTCGCGTTGTGGTTCGCGGTGAAGGTGATGGTATTGGCCCCGTCGGAGACTCCGCCCACGCCGTCGAACGTGCCGTCCGAGGCCGGCGGGAGCGGCGGGTTCGCCGAGGCGTCCACCGTGATCGCACCGGCCGCGATGATGCTCGCACCGCCCGTGACCGAGGCGGTCGACGTCGGGGACATCTTCGCGGTGGCACTGAACGAGCCGATGTTGATCGCTCCGCCCGTGGCACTCGAGGTGCTCGCGTCCGAGTCACTCAGGCCGATCGACTGGGCGTTGACGGTCCCACTGACCCGGATGACCGAGGTGGCGCCGCCGAGGACGACGCCGACCGTCGGGGTGCCGTGGCTCGAGGAGGTCGAGTTCGTGACCGAGAGGAGGCCGCCGCCCGTCTCGTCCATGCCCGCCACGGCCGTGTCATTGCCCTTCGCAAGGACCGTGAGGCTCGCGGCGCCGGGATTGCTGGTGCTGCCCGAGAGCACGCGCACGTTGCCGAGGATGGACGCCGACGTCTTGCCCGAGGCCTCGGCGTCCGGGTTCGAGTCCACGGACACGTTCAGGATCGCGCCGTTCGCGTTCCGCAGCTTCGAGTGCGCGAAGTCGCCGCTCATGGCCCGGACGATGATGACGCCGCCCGGCGCTGCCAGTGTGCCGCCCGCGGCGAGGGTCGCCGTCGTAGTCGCTGCGGCCTTCGCGTAGAGGTTGTTGCTGGAGATCGCGAGGCCGATGGCCACGGTGAGTGCGCTGCCGGAGGCGTCCACGACGTGGTCGGTGAGGAAGTTGCTGCCGTCGAAGTTGTGGTAGGCGAGGACGGAGAGTGTGCCGCCGCTCGTCACGGAGCCGGTGACGGTCGTCGTGACGGTCGAGGAGTCGGTCGCCTTGACCGTGGAGACGCCCACCGCACCGCCGACGCCGAAGGTGACGGCCGAGTAGTCCGCAATGGTCGAGTTGCGCTCGATGGCCTGGACGGTGACGTCGCCCGTGCCGCTGATGGTGCCGCCGGCCCCTGCCGAGACCCCCATGTCCGTGGTCGCCGTGTAGCTGCCGCTCGTGACGCCTGCGCCCACACCGCCTCCGGCCGCGTGGCCGTGGACCACCGCGGAGGAATCGACCGTGGAGCCGACCGTCACGGCCGTGACTCCGCTGGCCGTGCCGTTGAAGTCCGCGGTGACGTGACCGCCCGCCTCGGCCGTCGGCTGTGCGAGGCCGATGCCCGCGGCCACGCCCACCGCCAGGCTGTCCGCCGCGGCGGTCGCCGCGTTGAACGCGACACTCGCAATGCTGACCCAGCCGGGGCCGGTGAGGCTCGTGCCGGAGGCGATGGTGGTGGACACCTCGGGCTTGCTCGTCGCGGTCGCGCTGGCAGCCGTCACCGCGCCGCCGATGGCGATGCCCGTGAGGCGGACCCGGGCGTAGGCGGGGTCGACGGTCGACGGCGTGGAGTCGCCGGCCAGCGTGACGCTCGGACGGACCGGGTTTCCGGCCGAATCGACGTTCAGCCGCGCGGAGACGGTGACGGCCGTGCCGTGGAGTTCGCCGCCTCCCACCGTGAAGGCCTTCAGGGTCGGGCGGAAGTCCGACGTCGCGGTGGTCGCCCCGGCGCTGAAACCGCCGCCGATGCCGATGCCGCGGCCGTCCGCGATCGCCGTGGCGGTGGAGGAGGCGATGAATTCGACCGCTCCCGTGGTGGCCAGGACCTTGGCCGAGCCGCCCAGGAAGGCCTTGACGACCGGGGCCGAGGTGGTGGTCTCGTTGACGATCACGAGGTCGAAGCCGAGGCCCACGCTGACCATGTCCGTGAACGCCTTGGGCGCGGAGGTGAGGCTCGCGACCACCGATGCGGCGGTTCCCGTACCGCTCACGGTGACGGTGGCCGGGTGGTTCGTGTCCGCGGCCGGGCCCTCGGGGCCGACGTACGCTTCGACCGTCGTCGAATCCGTCGCGTGGGTGGTGATGAATGCGCCCGCGGCCACGCCGACCGTGACGTTCGAACCCGCAGGCGGTGCGTTCGTGGCCGTCGGAGTGCTCGTGCCGCCCGCGTGGAGGATCAGGGAGCCTGCGGTGAGGGTGGCGCCGTCGTCGATGTGCGCGGCGATCGTGCCGGCCGTGGTGGCCTCGAGGTCGACCACGGAGATCGTGACGGCCGCGACCGCGATGTCGATGTTCGTGACGGTCGCGTGGGCGTTGCGGGTCGCCTCTAGGTCGGCCGCGCCGGTGCCGAGGGAGACTCCGCTGCCGCCGCCGATGTACACCTCGGTGGTGCCGTCGACGGTGGCGGTGGGCGTGGCGCCCGTGCCGCTGATGGCCGCCAGGCCGAGCATCTTGGCCGTGCCGGTGGCGTTCGGCGTCGCGCCGGCGGTGACCGTGAGCGAGCCGGCCACGACGGTGCTGCTCGCCGCGATGAACGCCCGCGTGGAGCCGTGGATCTCCGCGTCCGGGGTGAAGACCTGGACGGAGAGTCCTGCGCCGGAGGCGCCGCCCGATTCGGCCGTCGCCGTATCGGTCGATGTCGCCGTGACCAGGATGGCGCCGCTCCCGACGTTCGCCGAGCCGATGCCGGCCTCCGTCGTCGCGTTTCTGCCGATCTCCGCCTTCGCCGAGGCGATCTGTGCGGCGATGGCGCCCATCGTGATCGCCTTGGTGGTCGCTTCGGCGAGGTTGGAGCTCAGGGACGTCGCCGTGAGCGCCGAACCCGTGATCGAGGTTCCGCCGAGGCCGATGTCCGTTCCGCCGTCGACCTTCGCCGTCGGAACCGAGACGCCGAGGGCCGCGAAGCCGCCCGCGCCGAGCACGGTGCTGGCTTCGGCGTGGTTGTTCGAGGTCACCGTGACCTCCACGAGGCCGCTCGCGTTCAGTGCGCCGCCGGACTGTCCGAGGACCTCCACGTCGCCGTTCGAGCCGACTTCGGCGAAGGCCATGCTGCCGTTGCCCGCGAAGCCGAGGCTTCCGGTCACCGCGAGGATGTCCGCCGTGGCGAGGTTCGTCCCGTTCGCGTTGACCTCGATCGCCGCGGCGCCCGGTGTGGTGGCCGTCGAGGTGGTGCTGACCGAGCCGTAGATGCGCACCCGCGCCGCGGAGTTGTCGTGCGCGGCGGCCGCCATGACGCTCAGGGCTGCGACGCCGCCGAGGTTTCCGAGCGTGGCCGACGCGATGGACTGGTTGCCGCCATTGCGCGTCCCGGCCTGGATGAGCACCAGGCCGGTGCCGTTCAGCGAGGCGCCCGATCCGATCGTCGCCTCGATCTTCGCGTCCTGCGTGATGTCCGCCGTCGCGACACCGCCGCTGAGCCCGACGACCGAGACGCCGACCGTCGTCGAGCTGGCCATCGCGGTATTGTCCGCGAACGCCTGGACGGTGATAGTGCTCGCGTTCGACGCCGAGCCGTCGGCTTCGGCACTCGTGTGGCCGGAGACCGTGGCGAAGGCGAGGAGGACGGTCACCTGGACGCCTCCCCCGCCGCCGCCCGGCGCCGTGGCGGTGGCGGAATTGCTCGCGGTGGCCTTGACGAGGAACGGTGCCGGTGTGCTGAAGGTGATCGCCGACGTCGGGCCCACGAGGGCCTCGGTGGAGCGGGAGTTGGTCACGCGGGCCACGGTCACCGAGACCGCCAGGACGCCCGTGGCGACGTTGAGGGTCTTCGCCGTCGCGGTGTGCGTGCCGTCCGCGGTGACGCTCAGTCCGCCCGCTCCGAGCGTGCCGTGCGCGCCGCTCGAGGCGGTCGCCGTGCCGCTGAGGGTCACGAACGCGAGGTCGCCGGCGAAGCCGCCGCCCGCACCGGCCTCGAACGCGATCGCGAGGAGGTCGTTCGTCGCGTTGTCGGTCACGGAGACGTTGAGGTGGCCCACGGTCCCGCCGGCGCCGACGGCGATGTTGCCCACCGTGGCGCTCACGCCGCCCGTGACGTTGACCACGGCGGCCGAGACGCCCACCGCGACGGCCCCGAGACCCACGCCGATCGCGTACGAGTTCGCGGTGCGCTTCGCGTAGGCCGCGACGTCGATGCCGCCGCCGGCCTGGGTGACGCCTGCACCGGTGACGGGACCCGTGAGGGTCGTCACGGTCTTGCTGGAGTCGATGTGGGCGTTCTGCGTGCTCGAATCGTTGATGACCACCACCTGCGCACCGATCGCGATGGCGCCCGCGGCTCCGACGAAGGCGACTCCGGTGACGGTCTCGTCATCCATGCGCGCCTTGACGCTCACCTTGCCGTCCGGGCCCGTTCCGGCCGTGATGGTCGCCGTGCCGCCGATGCTCGCATCCGTCGCGCTGTCCACGTTGAGGACAAGGACGGAGACGCCCAGCCCGCCGAGACCCGCGGCGCCCGCACCGGCGACGCCGAGGACGTGGAGCCGGTCGATGGCCCAGACGTCCACGTGGCCGCCCGCCACGATGGTCGCGTCGATCGTCGCCGCGGTCCCGCCGGTCGGGGCCGTGCTGAGGGCCAGGCTGCCGAGATTCGACGTCGGAGCCGCCGCGGCGATCATGGCGCCGGCGGCGGCGAGCCGGGCGGCGAGGCGTGCGTTGGTCGAGGACTCAGTGCCGGAGTTCAGACGCCAGGCCGCGTTGTGCGCGGGATCCGCGCCGCCCGAGGAGATGTCCGCCGTCGCCGAGTAGGTGCTGCCGCCGTAGGTGACCAGCTGGCCGCTCGAGTAGTTCGTGGCCGAACTCCACGCGTTGGCGGTGCCCGCCGTCGTGCCGTCCAGCGAGTGGTTCTGGTAGCCGCCCGCTCCCCCGCCCTGCGCGGTGCTGCCCGCGGAGGTGACGCTGTTGCCGTTGTCCCCGGCCATCGCATCGGAGGGGCCGCGCCAGTCCGTGGTGTCCTGGGTCGGGTCCAGGTTGCCGGCATTGGCGGCCACGTCGTTCGTGGCGGTGTACTGCGTGTGGTTCACCCCGAAGGTCACCACATCGCCCTTGGCGTAGGAGGTGTGCGTCCCGTCCCACGCGCCGCGGAAGTTGCCGCCGTTGCTGTCCTGGTAGGTGGTGGTCGGGGTGGTTCCGACGCTCCAGACCGAGACGGAGGCCGCGACGCCCACCACGCCGCCCGAGAGGCTCACCGCGAAGGTGCTGACCTGCTTGGTCGAGAGCGCGAACACCTCGACGTTCCCGCGCGCCTTCACGGTCGAGGGGCCGTCGATGTGGGCGAGGACCGAGCTGTTGGCCGTGCCGATGTCGATGCCGCCCGAGACGCCCACGAAGCCGCCGGCCGCGCCACCCGCGATCGTCAGCGACGTGAAGTCGTCCGTCGCCGTGACGCTCACGCCCTGGACGAGGGCGGCGCCGGACGCCGTGTTGATGGAGCTGTAGCCGCCGATCGAGGCGACGGTCGAGGTCTTCAGCAGCGTCACCTGGACGCCGCCCGCGACGCCGACGAAGCCGCCGCCGATGGCCGGGACCAGGCCGAAGACGTTCTCGCTGGAGCCCGCGTGGACGATCACGCCGGAGAAGCTCTGCGAGCCGCCCAGAGTCCCGTTCGGGATGCCGGTGACCGGCAGGCCCTGGGCGAGTGCGTCGACCGTGCTGCCCGCACCGAGGTACGCGCGGACCTGCTTGTCCAGGGTCGCGACGCCGACCGCCGCACCGACTCCCACGTAACCGCCGGCGAGGGCGACGGTGATGAGGAGGAGCTTCGTGGCGTCCGTCGCGGTGACCACGACGTTGTTCCCGGCGGAGAGGGTCGCGCCGTTGCCCGTGCAGGCGAACGGGTCGCTGCCGCCCGGGGTGCCGGTGCACGCGAAGGTGTGGACTGTGAGGACCGTGACGGCGACCGTGCCCGCGACGCCCACCGTGCCGCCGCCCGCGCCGACCGCGAAGGACAGGACGGTATCCTTGCCGTCCGCAGTCACGGAGATCGAGTTTCGGGCGTTCACGGTGGTCCCGGTGCCGATGTACGCGTAGGTGTCGAGGGTGACCACACGGACGGCCACCGGGATGGAGACGCCGGCCGTGCCCGCGATCGCGAGCGTGAAGGCGATGCCCAGCTGGTAGAACTGGTTGGCCGCGGAGACCTGGACGGACTGATTCGGGTCGGCACCGGCGACGTTGCTCGCACACGTGGCGCCGCAGTTGACCTTGGCGCTCTGCCCGATGTGCGCCGAGGTGTGGACGGTGACGACCGCGATCGCACCGGCGAGGGTGACGGCTGCGGTGCCGGAGAAGCCGAGGCCCACACCGAAGGCCCCGATGCTGTCGGAGTTGTTGGCCGTGACCGCGACGCCGCGGAACGGCACCGGTGTGCCCTCCGAGATGTCGCGCGGGCCCATGGCGCTCGCGTCGCCCGCGGGGGCGTCGCCCTGGCGCACCAGGCTGTGGGACCTTCCGGTCCAGCCTCCGCCGAGGGTGATGACGTGCCCGCCCTTGTCCGAGGGCTTGTCGAGGAGCTGGAACGACCCGCCGCCGAGGCTCTTGTAGTAGTAGGTGCCGCCGTCGACCAGCCCGCCGATCGGTGTGCCGCCGCCCGAGCTGTAGACCACGGCGTCGTTGTCACTGATCGAGCCGAGCGAGTACGGGAGGTGGATCGAGTTGGTGCCGAGGTTCACGGCGTTGTCCGGGTTGAAGCGCGGCGTCTGATCCTGCGTGACGTTCGCTTCGGTGGTCTTGAAGAGGCGGTGGCTCTCGCCCGTGCCGCCGGAGAGGACGATGGGCGAGCCGCTCAGATCGGCCGTCGTGAAGAGCTGGAAGTGGTCGGGGTCGATGACCTTGACGTAGTACTGGCCGCCCTGGACGAGCGGGTTGATCGCGGTGCCGTAGCCGGCGTCGTACTGGACCTGGTCGCCGTTCGAGAATCCGTGGCTGTCCACGTGGATGGTGCTGCCGCCCGTGATGTCCGAGGGGGCGAAGCGCGGATCGTGCGGGGTGACCGTGTACGATCCGCTCGCCACGTCGAGGCCGGTGGCGCCCGCACCGCTGACCACCGCGTAGTCGCCGATCCAGGCGTGGGTCTCCTTGGTGATGACGGGTACTGCGACCGCGGCGCCGACGGCGGCCGTGCCGCTGGCGGAGATGTTGCCGGCGATGACGTTGGCGGTGAGGGTCTCGTCCGCGTTCACGCGCACGGTCCCGCCCATCGTGGCGGTCACCCCGTCGCCCGCGGACGTGCCGTCCTCGAGGTAGGCCTTCGTGGTCACCTTGATCGCGGGGACGGCCGCGTTGACGTTGACGGCTGCCGTGCCGGCGAAACCGCCGCCCACGGAGACCGAGGTGATCTTCTCACTCGAGAGGGCGTCCACGCTCAGATTCCCGCTGCCCGTGATGGTGGTCGCGTGCCCCACCCAGGCTTCCGTGTCCTTCGTGACGACCTCGACGTCGACACCCGCGCCGACGCCGGCCGTGCCGCCGGCGGTGAGGACGCCGGCCAGGCTGAACACCGTCGTCGTGTCCTTGGCGAGGAGTGCGGTCGAGGTGCCCTTCGTGACGGTGGACGAGGCGTCGATGTGGGCCTTGGTGGTGTCGCTCGTGACGTTGACCACCACCGAGCCCGCGACGCCGGCCGAGTTGCCGCCGGCGCCGCCGACGGCCAGGAAGAGGTAGTGGGCGTCCTGCGTCGCGGAGACCAGCAGGCCGGTGCCTCCCGCGTGGACGGTGGCGCCCGTGCCCACCGAGGCGTCCACGGTGGAGTCGCGCACCACCACGACGGCGGACGCTCCGACGCCGGCCGAGCCGCCGCCGATCGCGAGGTTGCCGGCCGCGAGGTCGACGGTGCCGGTCTTCGACGCGGTGACGGACACGCCGCCCGTACCGGTCACCGAGGCACCGGCGCCGATGGCCGCCGAGATCTTGGGCGAGGAGCCGCCCTGGTTGAGCACCAGGACCACGACGGCGCCCGTCACGGAGGCCGAGTTGGCGGACACGCCGCCGGCCACCGAGACCTCGGTCAGGTTCTCCGCCGACTCGGCGTCCACCGTGACCGTGCCGCCTGCCGTGACGTGGGTGCCCGTACCGATCGTGGCGACGGCGTTGATGTTGAACACGTCCACGATGACGGTGACGCCCACGGCGGCCGAGCTCTTGGAGAGGGACAGCGCGCCGGCGAAGTCGATGAGGGTGAGGCTGTCCGTGGCCTTGACCGTCAGGGTCTGGCCGGAGCCGCCGAGCCCGGTGGTCTGATTGACCTTGGTCCCGGCCGCGAGGTAGGCCTGCGTGTCGATCGAGAAGATCTGGATGATGAACGAGCCGCTGACCGCCGCGCCGCCACTGCTGGCGCCGCCGCCGGCCGCGACGTTCGTGACGCTCGGGAGGGTGATCTTGCCCTTGAGCGGGGTCTCGGGCTCCTGGCCCGCCAGGCTCTCGGCCGCGGTCACCGAGATCGCACCGCTCGCATCGAGGGACGTCGGCGTCGCGGCGGACGAGTCGACGAACGCCTTGGTGGTGATCTCGAAGTAGTTGACCGCGATGGCGCCGCCGATCGCGGTGCCGTTGCCCTTGGAGAAGCCACCGGAGAGGGCGATGTTCTGGAAGATCACCGCATCCGCGGCGGAGACCGTGATGCCGCCCGCCGGGGCGGAGATCACGGCGCCGGCCCCCACGGACGCCGTGATGGTCAGGAGGAGGATCTGCACGGCCGCCGACGCCGCGACGCCTGCGGAGTTGTTGCCCGCACCGGCCGAGATGCCCCAGATGATGAACGTATTGTGCTTGCCGTCGGGCGTCCCGGCGATGACGCTCACACCGGTCTGGCCGGTGACGTGGGCGTTCGCGCCGATCGTCGCCGTGGTGGTCAGGACCTGGACGTTCAGGCCGATCGCCGCGCCCACGCCCGTGTCCTTCTGGAGGTCGATCGCGCTGCCGGTGCCGCGGGCGGTCGCCTCGGCGAGCATGAGGCCCTGGACGGACACCGCGCCGGTCGTGGCGGTGACGGTCACGCCGTCGGCGATGGAGCCCGACGTCGTGGCCATGACCCAGTTGACGCCGATCGCCGCGGCCACGCCGGTGCCACCGCCCGAACTGCCGGACTGGGAGCCGGACTGGCTGTTCGCGCCGCTGGCGCCGTTGGAGCCGTTCGTGCCGCCGGAGGAGGACGGCATGCCCGCGGTGGAGGACTTCGTGGACTGCGTGTTCGGGTTGCTGCCGTTGGCCTGCTCGTTGGCCTTCGAGTCGCCGCTCTGCGTCTCGGAGTCGCTGGAGCCCTTGGCACTCGCCACCGACTTGGCCTCGCTGCTCATCTCCGAAGAGGCCAGCACGTCCACGGAGGTGCCGGACACGTCGCGGGCGATCGTCGCCGTCGTCCTCCAGCCGACCACGGCGTTGACGGCGATGTCGATGCCCACCGCGGTGCTCTTGCCGGCCGCCTCGGCGTCGCCGTCGGTCGCGATGCGATTCACGTGCGTGGCGTGGACGACGACGGCGCCGCTGCCCGTGTAGCCCGGCCCGCCGGAGGCGGCGGTGCCGAGGCGGGCCTCCACCGTGTCCCCGACGCTCACCACGAGTGCCACCACCGGGGTGACGGCGGTGCCGCCCGCGGTGCCGCCCTCCGCCGTCGTCGGCAGTTCCCGGAAGCCCATGGCGTCGATCGTGAGTGACGTCCCGCCGGTGAGGGTGGAGCCGTCCTCGGCACCGGCCCGGACGGTGTTGTCCGGGAGGACGGTGAGGGCGACGGAGGCGCCGACGCCGGTGGCGGAGCCGACCTCGGCCTTGGACGTGGCCTTCGCCAGGTCGTAGGAGTTCTCCAGGGCCGTGATGGACACGGCCGCGGTGCTCAGGGTCGCGGAGGCGCCGGTCTCCAGGAGGGCCGCGGTGTGCTCGGTGACGATGTTGATCGCGAGGGCGCCTGCGACACCCACGGAGGTCGCTTTGCCGACGCCGGCGTAGGCGGTCGCGGTCACCTCGTGCTCCCAGAGCCGGAAGACCTGGCCGTCGGCGGGGCTCGCCGGCAGGTGGTCGCCGTCGGTCACGGTGATGGTGGTCAGGGCCCACGTGTGGCTCGCGCTGCGCTTGTAGATGCCGGGGGCGTTGGAGCCGTCCTGCTGCGTGAGCTGGAAGAGCGTGTCCTTCTCGATGCTGTCCGCGGGGAGGGAATCGAAGTCGTCGTAGGCGAGCTTGGTGACGAAGACCCAGGCCGTCCCGTTCCACTGCCAGACGCTGCCGGCCGGGTGGCCGTCCTTCGGGGCCGCCAGCACGAAGAGCTGGTTGGCGGACGGCGAGGACGGGAGCGTGCTGCCGGAGGCGATCGAGGCGCCTGCGTCGGTCTGCAGGGTCCACTTGGCGCTGGAGCCGTCGTACGTGTAGATTCCGGCGTCGTTCGAACCGGACTTGGCCTTCGCGGCCGCCAGGTCGCCGTCCGACGGGCCGGGGAGCTGCTTGCCCGAGTCGATGGTCTTCCACGCGCCGTCCGCGGCGTTCCAGACCCGGAGCACATCTCCCGCACCGCCCGGGGTCATGCCGGCCGAGAGGACCAGGCCCGTGCCGGTGATCGTCGCGGTGCCGGTGAGGGCGGTGTTGGTGATGTCCACTTTGTTGACCGAGACGCCGGCGCCGATGCCGACGCTCGCGTCGGCGGTCGAGTCGCCGCGGCCGGTCGCGCGGGCGTCGGTGTCCGCGGTGGTGCCGAGGGTCACGACGCCGCCGGAGGAGATCACGACGCCGTTGGCGAACCAGGCGCGGGAGGCGGTGGTGACCACGTTGATCGCGACGGCTGCGGCCACGGAGATCGACGCTCCGCTGTTGTCGTTGCTCGCGGCCTTCGGGGTCGAGGAGGTGCCGGTGGTCTGGCCGCCGCTGTTGTCTGCCTGGGTCTGCTTGGCGGCGCCGAGCTTGGAGTCGGCCTTCTGGTTGACGTCCGTGCCGGAGGAGTCCTTGCCGTTCGCGGAGCTCGTCGTCTGGCCTTCGGCGCCCTCGGCGGCCGCCTCCGCGGTCGTCGTGGTCGCGGAGGTGCCGGAAGCCTTGAAGGAGACCGCTCCCCCGACGGAGATGCTGCGGGCGCTGCCCGAGTCGACGCCGTCGTCGACGATGGCGAGTGCGAGGGAGATGCCGAAGCCGGCATCGGATCCGACCGTCGTGTCGCCCTTGGCGATCGTGGTGGTCGTGGCGTTCTGGGTGGCGGTGGCCTGGACGGCCCCGCTCGCGGTGAGTGCGGTGCTGCTCGCGCCGAGGGAGGCGCTCGTGCGGAGGGTCGCGATCGTCACGGCGACCGACGGGGTCACGGTCACGCCGCCGCCCTTGCCGCCGCCGTCGACCTCATTGTCGATGACGCTGGTGGTGGTGGCCTGGATCGTGACGCTTCCGGCACCCGTGAGCGGGGGCCCGCGGCTCGGGTCCGCGACCTGGTCGATGCCCGCGTACACCGTGTCGTTGACGAGGTTGATGCCCACCGAGGCGCCGATGCCGACCGTGCCCGTGCCCGATTGCTTCGCGCCGGCCTTGGTGGTGCTGTTCGAGCTGGAGCCCGCCGTCATGCCCGCGGCGCCGCCCATGAGCTGGACGTTGCCCGTCGGACCGGCCGGGAGGGTGGTCGTGGCGTCGGCGTGGACGGTCGCGAGGGTCTTGAGATTGACGACGTTGAGGGCGAGGGCGCCGGCGAGGCCGAGTGTCCCGGAGGTGTTGGCCGCGCCCGCCGTCGCGGTGGCCGTGATGGTGTGCTGCGCACCGGCACCGCGCATCGTCGCGCTCAGGGTCAGGCCGGAGGCCGTGAGCCGGGACCCGATGCCGAGGCTGGCCTCGTTGCGCACCGTCACGAGGTTGATGGCGACGGCCGCGCCGATGCCGAGTGTCGAGCTGTTGCTGGAGGAGCCGTCCGCGACAGCCACGGCATCGGTGTGGTTCGTCGTCGTGAAGCTCGCGGTCCCTCCTCCGTTGACGGTCAGGGTCGTGTTCGGCGCGAGCAGCGCCGTCGTGGTCGAGGTCACCAGGTTGATGGCGACCGCCGCGGCCACCGTGATGTTGGTGCCGCCCGAGTCCTGCTTGGTGCTCGGCGTCGAGGTGCTCGAGGTCGTCTTGCCGCCGCTGTTGTCCGATTGCAAGCCCTTGGCCGTGGCGAGGGACGCGTCACCCTTTTGGTTGACGTCCTTGCCGCTCGAGTCCTTGCCGGAGCCGCCCTGACCCTCGGCGCCCGCGGCGCTCGCGGTGGCGGTGGAGGAGGACTGCGAGAGGCCGTCCGCGGCGAAGGAGACATTGGCCCCGGCCGTCGTGTTCCGGTAGAGGGACGCGTCGACGACGTGGTCGGCGATCGTGAGGGCGAGGGCGATCCCGAGGCCGAGCGTCGAGCCGCCCGAGGAGGCGCCCTTCGCAGTGGCGAGGACCGTCGCGGTCTGGTCCGCGTGGGCCGCGATCCCGCCCGCCAGGCCGAGAGCCGGCCCGGCGAGGATGCTCGCGGTCGTCGAGACCTCGCTGATCGTGAGCGCGAGCGACGCCGCGAGCGAGAGGGTCGTCTGGCCGGTCGCCTTCGCGCCGCCCTCGGCACCGGTGGTCGCCTTGTCGCTGTTCGTCGCGGTGAGGGCGATGGCGTGGCCTCCCGTGAGGGTCGCCCCGGCGCCGATCGTGGCGACGACAGCGTCGTTGATGAGGTTCAGTGCCACCGAGGCGCCGAGGCCGAGCGTCCCGCCGGTGATGTTCGCCGCAGCCGTCGCCTTGGCGATGTTCTCGGTGACGGATCCCGCAGTGACGGTCACGTCGCCGGTGCCCGGGAGCGAGGCCGTGCCAGCGAGCGTCGCCGTGACGCTCACGTTCACCAGGTTGAGAGCGAACGAGCCCGCGAGGCCGATGTCGCTGCCCGCCGTCGCGCCGGAGGTCGCGGTCGCGGAGAGGGTGTTGAGGCCGTCCGCGCCGACCACGCGCTCGGTGGCCGAGAGGGCCAGCGAGCCGGCGGCGACCGTGGCACCGGCCGGGACGAGAGCCTGTGTGGTGATGGTCGCCTTGTTGACCGCGACAGCGGCGCCGATGCCGGACGCGGACGGCGACGTCGCCGAGCCGTCCGCCGTGGTCACCGCATCCGCGTTCGTGTCGGCGGAGAAGGAGGCCGCGCCCGTCGTCGTGAGGGTCATGCCGGCGGCGAGCTGCGCCGCCGTCGTCACGCCCACGATGCTGATCGCGATCGCCGCGGCGACGCTGATGCTGCCGGAGCCGCCCGAGGTCTTGTCCACCGACGTCTTGGGGGTCGCGCCGGTCGAGGTGGTCTTGCCGCCGTTCGCCGTCTGCTTGCCCTTCGCGTCACCGAGGGCGGAGTCGGCCTTGCCGTTGACGTCCTTGCCCGAGGTGTCGCTGCTCTCACCCTGGGCGCCGGCGGCGCTCGCGGTTCCCGTGGTCGTCGTCGATTCGGTGTGGTGCGCCGTGAAGGCCGCCGAGGCCGCGGAAAGTGTGCGGTCCAGTGGCGCCGAGGCCGTCGCGTCGAGGACCGTCAACGCGAGGGAGAAGCCGAGGGCGAGGGTTCCGCCGGAGGCCGCCGTCGCGGCGCCCTTCGCGGTGGTGGTGGCCGTCACCGTCTGGTCGGCGGTCGCGGAGACCGCCCCGGTGAGTACCGTGGCGCCGAGGCCCGGATCGGCTCCGCCGATTCCGGCGATGGTCGATACGTTCGCGAGCGTGATCCCGATGGCCGGCGCGAGCGAGATGTTCGCTCCACCTGCACCTCCGTCGATCGCAGTCGTCAGCGTATCGCTGTTGGCCGCCTGGATGGTGAAGTTGCCGATGCCGGTGAGTGGGGGTCCCCGCGTGCCGAGCGCGAGCTCGTCGACTCCGGCGAACACCTGGTCCGTGACGAGGTTGAGGCCGATCGAGGCGCCCATGCCGAACGTCCCGCCGCTGCCACCGGTCGCCTGGGCGGAGGTGGCCGAGGCGCCGTTCGCGGACGACGACGACGCGGTGGCCGCCGCATTGCCGGAGCCGCCCAGGTTCACGCCGCCGAGCGGGTCGGTGGGGGTGGCCGTGGCGGCGTGGACGGCCGCGACGGTGGAAAGGTTCGCGATGTTCAGGGCGAAGGAGCCGGCGATGCCGAGGCTGCCGCCGGCGCTGCTCGCGCCGGACTTCGCGGTGGCGCTCGTGGCGTTCGGGACCGGGGTGGCGGGGGCCGAGGGGTCTGCGTGGTTGACGGCCTTGAGAGTCAGGCCCGTCGCGGTGAGGCTGGCTCCGGCGCCGATCGAGGCCTCGTTGACGACCGTCGCCCGGTTCACGGCGATGCCCGCACCGATCACGTTGCCGCTCGCGGCCGTGGTGGCGGAGCCGTCGGCGGTCGCCTGCGCGTTCGTGGTGTTGGCTGAGGAGAACGAGACCTTGCCGGTGGTGCTCAGGGTGCTGGCAGGCGCCTGTTCGGAGGTCGAGGACGAGTTCACCAGGTTGAAGGCCAGTGCCGCGGCCACCGTGACGGAGTTCCCGTTGCTGTCACTCGCGGAGGGGGTGTTCGTCGCGCCCGAGCCGCTTCCGCCGTTCGCGGACGACTTGCCGCTCGCGAAGCCGAGCTGCGCATCGGACTTCTGGTTGGCGTTCTTGCCGGTGCTGTCCGTGCTTGTCGGAGAGCTGCTCGAGCCGCCCGGTGCGCCGGCCGCGGAGGACGTGGCCGTAGTCGACGTTGTCGAGGAACCGTCGGCGCTCAGGGTGACGTCGCCGCCTGCCGTGGTGTTGCGGTCGATCGAGGAGTCCACGGAGTGCGTGGCCGAGGTCAGCGCGAAGCTGATGCCGGCGGCGAGGCTCGCACCGCTGCCGGCGGTGGTGCTGCCGGTGGCGGTCGTGGTGGCCGCCGCGGTCTGGAGGGCCGCTGCGGTGAGCGAGCCGGCCAGGGCCAGCGCCGGGCCGGAGAGGATGGAGGCCACCGTGTGGACGTTGGAGATGGTGATCGCGACGACGCCCATGAGGGAGGCGTTGCTGCCGCCCTGGGCGCCTCCGGTGGCAGACGTCGTGGTGGCGTCGCTGCCCGTGGCCGAGAGGTTCAGGGACCCGGCTCCAGTGAGCCCGGCGTCCTGGGCGAGGCGGGCCGCCACCACCGTGTCGATGATGCCGAGGGCGATCGAGGCGCCGATCCCGACGGAGCCGCCGGACTGGGCGGCGTTGGCCGTGGCCGAGTCGACGTGGTTACCGCTGGCCTTGAGCGTGACCGCCGGGGTCCCGCTGAGCGCGTTGCCCGCGTCGCGGATCTCCGCGAGGGTCTTGCCGTTGACGAGGGTGAGGGCGAAGGAGCCGGCGGCTCCGACACCCGAGCTGGACGAGGAGGCCTTGCCCGAGGTTGCGCTCGAGGAGAAGGCCGAGCCGCCCGTCCGGGTCTCATCCGATTCGACCGTGACCGAGCCCGCCTGGATGGCCGAGCCGGACCCGATGAACGCCTCGGTCACGAGGGTCGCGACGTCGATGCCGACGCCCACCCCCACGCCGCTTCCGCTGCCGTCGGTCGTGCTGCCGTCACCGGTGGCGGAGGAGGCGAGCTGAGACGTGGACTTCAGGAGGAGCGCACCGGCCGTGACGAGCTTCGCGGCCTGGACCGCCACCCTGGTCACCGCGTTGAGGATGCTCACCGCAAGGGCCCCGGCGAGGCCGATCGCGCCGTCCGCCGTGGTCGCCTGGCCGTTCGCGCGGGACGGATCGTTGACCGGCTTGTCGTTCGCCGTCGAGCCTCCCTTGCCGGCCTTCGCACTCGCGGTGCCGGTGCCGTCGGCGTCCGCCGTGAGTGTGATGCTCGCGGCGTTCGTCGGGGTCGCGCTCGTCGAGTCGATGACCGCCTGGGTCGTCTCGCTCAGGTTGACGACGGCGATGCCGGCGCCCGAGGCCGCCTGGCTGGCGTCGCCGGTCCCGGTGAGTCCCGCGTGGTTCTTCGCGCCAAGGCTCAGCGCGCCCGTGACTTCGAGGTGGGCCGAGTTCGTGACCTTGCTGACCGCCGTCGTGCTCACCGTGAGGATCGCGACCGACGCGTCGTTCGACGCGGCGCCGCTCGAGTCGGCCGAGCCTTCGCTCTTCGCGGCGTCAGAGCCGGGGGTCGCTCCGGCGTCGACCGACGACGCCGAGCTGACCGTCGTCGTGCCGCTCGCCTTGACCACCGCGGTCCCGCCGATGGTGACCTCGGCGTCCGAGGCGACGATGGCCGCGTCCGCGTACTTCTTGACGAGCGTCACGGGGCCGACCGTCGACTGCGAGGAGAGGACGACGTCGCCCGTCGCGGTGACCTGAGTGGCACCGAGGATCGAAACGAGGGCCTTCGAGGAGACATTGATCGCGTAGGCGAGGGTGTCGCTCGCGTCGGGGGTGATCGTCGCGGTGGCCTGTGCGGTGAACGCGCCCGAGGTGACCTGGCTGTCCTGGAGCGTGACCTCCACGTCGCCGCAGTGCGTCGCAAGCGTCACGCAGCTCCGCGGGTTGGTGAGCGGGTTGCTTGGGCCGCCGGTCACGTTGTCCGCGGCGATGAGGCTCACATTGCCGGCCGTGAGGACGGTCCCGGAGGCGAGCGTGATCTTCTCGAACGTGAGGGTCAGGGCCGCCGCGCCGAGGGCGATCGGGCCGCTCAGCGTGACCGTGTCCCAGCCGGTGCCGCCGTCGATCGTCAGCGAGGACGTGGGGGCGGTGAACGTCGTGGACTCGAAACCGCTGTTCGAGCTCGCGAGGGTGAGCAGGCCGCCCGACTGGGTCAGGGTGGCCTGGTCGTCGCCGGTGCCGAGCGTGAACACCATGTCGGCCGCGGTGCCGGAGTTCGTGATCGGCTCGATGTTCGTGTAGTCGATCCGCGTCGCGTCCAGGAAGAGCGTGCCGGTGGAGCCGTTGACCGCCATCGACCGCGAGACCGTCACCGCGCCCGCGGTGGCGAGGGTGTCGAAGCCCGGGCCGCCGTCGAAGCTGATGGTGAGGTGCGGGTTGACCGTGCCACGGTCCACCGTGAGGGTGTCGTTCCCGGGCGTGCCCATGACCGAGATGGCCGAGATCGAGCTGAGGGCACGGCTCTGCCCCTCGAACGTCACCGTGCCGTCGGCGTGGAATGCCAGCGTCGATGCCGTGGAGGTCATCTGGAGTGCCCACGCGCTCGGGCCCGTCGGGGCCGTGGTGGCCGGTGAGGACGGGGCGGCAGGTGCCGCTGCGACGGCCGGAGACGCCGACGACGGCGATCCCGCCGTGGGGGCGGTCGTCGCCGTCGCGCTGGTGCTGCTGTTCGTGGTGGTGCCGGTGGATCCCGCCAGTGCCGGGGCGGACGGTGCCGTCGTGGTCGGTGCCGGGGAAGTCGGAGCCGGGGTGGACGAGGCCGCCGGGTCGGTGGCCGGTGTGCCGGCCGTGTTCGGCGAAGCCGCGGGAGCGGGTGCCGGAGCCGTCGTGGACGGATCCGGTGCGGTGGTCGGGGCCGGAGTGTTGGCGGGGGCAGGAGCCGGGGCTGGTGCCGTGGTCGCCACGGGAGCCGGGTCCGGCGTCACCGCCGGAGCGGGTGCCGGGGCCGGTGCCGTGGTTGCCGCAGGTGCCGGCGCGGGTGCAGCTGCCGGAGCAGGCGCCGGCACGGTGAGCGCCGTCGTCGTCCGCCGTTCGCCGGGGCTGAGCACCCGGCTCATGAGGTCCGTCCCGCCTTCGATGTCGCTCAGGCCCAGGACGTGCCCGAGTTCGTGAGCGATCACCGTCTGGAGGTCCATCCGGTTCGGGGCGACGGTGCCGACGCTCCAGCCCCATCCCGCCGCGTTCGGGCTCACCGTGATGGAGCTCCCGTTCGTGACAGCGAGGGTGGTTCCGGAGAGCGGGGCGATCGCGAAGGTCGCGGCGCTCACGTCCTGGCCGGGCCACGACGCCGCTGCGGCACCGAAAACGGACTGAATGTCCGCAAGGGAGATCGCGGTGGTCACCGGGGTCGTGGGAAGCGATGAGGCGTCCTGGTGGTTTGCGAGGTCAGAGCCGCTGATGGCCCATTGCCCGGATCTGAAGGCCGCGACGTTGAACGTCCCGCTCGGTGTGGCCATCGCGAACGCCATGGCCAAGGCCGCTGAGACGGCGACAAGCCGCTCAACCACCTTCCAGAGCGCAGACGAAATCACGGTATGGCCACCGATCACCCAGAACGATGCGACGCATCGTCCACCATCGTTAGAAGCCCCCCAATATGGCTGAGTGTCGGCGGCTGGCGGGTAAGACGTCCGCCAGATCTCCGACGACGACCGCCAGCCCCATGGGAGCGTGCGGTCCGCGCACTTCGGCACCATGGGCTTCACGAATGCCGCCCCCGGCACCGGATCGGAACTGCATGACAATTCCAACGATGACGCTAAACCTCCCCGGCCAAGCCGTCAAGACCCCTGGTTGAATCATGTAAATCCCTGGGCGGCCCGCGGCCGGCAACGGCTGAGGGAACCCTTCCCGCATGCCCGGATTTACGTATGCCGTCACGGATATCGCCAGAGGATGGAGCGTGAATCGGTTGTTTCATGACGACTCGCCAAGGCCCTTTCGAATTCCGCAGCAAGACTGTTTCCCGCGCCGGATCATTTCAGAAAACAGATGGACTCACATGGCGGCCGGACCTTCGATTGAAAGGCGTGAAAGCAGCGGCATGAAAATCAGGTTTCTTTGATGATCACGGTGGTTTGATCAACGACAACCGGCACGACTCGCACCGGTCCGGCATGCAGATTTGCCAGGATGAAGGGCATCGACCGGCCGCCCGTCGTGAATCGAAATCAAACGGCAACGCTTTTTCCTGCCGTCCCGCTGGGGCTGAACTGCGGGACGAATATCCACCGATTATTCGCAAGGAGCGCGGGCCGGATTAGGCCCGTGCCTGATATGCCACCACTCCCCCTGCCGATTCCGGAAATCATTCACGAACCGCCATGCGGCCGCTCACGGCACCTCGGGAATATCTACTCTTTGGAATTTTCCGCCGGACCCTCCACACCACCCGCCGGACATCTTCACTCGAAACGCCGTACGGCGTGACCTCTGGCGTTGTCATATCGAAAGGCCCAGCGGCGGTCGGCGCCCTTTGCCTGAGCGATCTCCAGTCCCAGGGATGGTCTGCGATACAAGACCGGCCCCGATCATTTGGATTCCAGCCCAAGTTCCCGGCTGTTGTGATCCACTTAACATATTCAGGTCCTCCCCGGTGATCGTCGACGGCAGGAGGGATCGGTCAGTGTCAACGACATCCTGGAAGACCTGCCCACACAGACCGGGCGCCTGGTGTGCGCCCCCGTCCCCGCAGACTCCCTGGCCACGAAAGCGATCATCCTGGACCAGGAGGACATCGACGCCGATGTCAGCGGATCAGTGGTGTGCCTCGTGGGAATCCGGGGCCGGGAAGCACTCCCCACGGCCCGCCGGCTCGCGCCGCGGAAGCCGGTCGCGCTGGTTCTCAAGGGCACGTCGGACGAAGTCCCGGAGATCGAAGAACTTCTGCGCCCTGCCGGTGTCGGCCTGTTCCTGATCGAGCCGGCCTCCGGGTGGGAGTTTGTGCTGGCCGTGATCAATGGCCGCATTCAGACCACCGACTATCACAGCGATGTCCGGGCTCTGATCGAGGAAGACCTCTTCGCGATCGCCCAGACGACGGCACGGATGACGTCCAGTCACGTGGTCATCGAGGATGCGGCGAACAAGGTGCTGGCCTATTCGACCGTCTCAAACGACATCGACGAGCTCCGGCGTGCGTCGATCCTCACCAGGAGCATGGTCCTGGTGCCGGCTCGGCTGGAAGATGGACTCAGGGAGCGTGCGGCGATCGCATCTTCGCAGGTGAACGGGTTCTGGGCTATCTCTGGCTCCAGGAGACCGGCTCCGGGTTCCCGGAGAACGTGGGGAGTGTCCTGCTCGGCGCGGCCCGCCGGGCCTCGAACGAACTGATCCGTCACCGGAATCAGCAGTCGATCCATCTCAGGGAAGACCGGATCACGCATCTGCTCTCGAGCTGGGACGAAGCGGCCGTGACCGCACAATTCGCGCGGATCAACGCGGACCGTCCTGCGTGCCTCATCCTCGTCGGTCTGCATCCGAAGGACGCGCGGGCGGCGGATGGTGAGCTCCGGCACGGCGAACTGGCCAATCTGGCTGCGATCCACGCGGCCGCGTTCAAGGCGACGGCGGTCGTGGGCCAGTACGGCGGAGAGACGGCGATCGTGGTTCCGGATCTGAACGCTCGGACGGCTCCCGCCTCGCTGCCGCAATTCGCCGAGGCGATGGTCAAAGACGCCGGGCGGCTGGGGCTCAGCATCCAAATCGCGATCGGCCGCGTCGTGCCCGGCCTGCGTTCCCTGAGGTCGACGGCGGGAGAGACCGCATCAATTCTCCGCTGCCTCAGGCGCAATGACCACTTGACGGTCGGGACACTCGAGGACTTCGAAACGGAGATCGTGCTCGATGAAGCGGTGGCCGCATAAGAAAAATGTCACCTATCCGTGCAGCAGACCCCATCCAAACGAAACGCACCAGACAGGGTGACTCAGAAATCCCTGTTCTCTTCGCGGACCGCGGAATAACGCAGGACAATCAGGCCAGCGGGCAACCCGTGCCTGCCACGTGCCACTCGTGGCGGGCGCGGCGTCGAATCTACCGAACTCGTCACTTGTAGGAGACGATCTACTCGGCTCACCCGCCGATGGCCAGAGTGCTGCACGCCACGCTGGCCGACCGCCGCGTTTGCCTTGACGAACCCCATTGTGTTGCCCATGGATGCCGCGGGTGACCTGAGCTATCACTACACCACCCCTCTGGGACTTCAGGGCATCCTCAGCAGCAGACAGATCTGGTTGACCGAAGTGACCTCCTTGAATGATCGCGAGGAGATCAAATACAGCGCCGCGGCCGTCCGGCACAGAGTCCATGAATGGCTCGCGGATCTCGAAGCGCAAGTCACTGACCCCGAACGTGATCCCATTTGGTCACAAGTCACGGTCCTTCGGGGGTGTTCGAGAAGCCCGACCCGGACCACCTGCGCGGCGACTCGACGCTCAGCGCCTACGTCGCCTGCTTCTGCGGAGACGTAGACCTCCTCAGCCAGTGGCGTGGTTACGGCGGTGGCATAGGAGGATTCAGCATCGGGTTCGCCCGCGAACGGCTGGAACCGGGCAATGCAGTCACGAAGCCCTGGGAGCCTCCGATCTTGCGCGATGTTCGGTACGGCCACGTCGAGGGTGCGCAACTCATCGCAGATGCAGTCGCCTGGCTCCAGGCGCTCGCAGCCACGCGCTGAACATCCATGAGCGAACCCCGCGCAATCACCGTGAACCGCGTAGTTTCGCAGTCGCTTTTGTCGGGTCCCGGTCGACTGGGCCGAGGTCCCCGGGAATCCGCGGCGGTCGGCGAGGATTTCCGGCTCAGCGTCCGCTCAGGATGACGGATTCCGCCCACGCCTGGGGCGACGAGCGACGCACTCCATGGCGAGCACGAGGCATAAGCCGCACGACGGGACCGATCATCGAAACAGGCGATCTATCCATCCCTCGCGTGCGGCGAAGGCTTGCCGGGAGACAGCGGCGTCGGGGGCGAGGAGGTCGAACCCGTGGAAGCCGCCGGCCCATACATGGAGTTCGGCCTGTACGCCTGCCTCCCAGAGTTTGGTGGCGTAGGCGACGGTTTCGTCGCGGAAGACCTCGGCACTACCGCAGTCGAGGTAGGTCGACGGCAGCCCGGTCAGGTCGGTCGCGCGCGCCGGTGCTGCGTAGATGGAGACCTCGGGGCCGCCGCGACGGTCACCGAGCAGCGCAGTCCAGCCGGTGATGTTGCTGCCCCGGTCCCAGATGCCGACGCCGTCGATCTGGATCGTCGACGCGGTCTGATCGCGGTCGTCGAGCATGGGGTACTCGAGCAGCTGACCGACCAGCGCCGGTCCCCGCCGGTCGCGGGCGAGGAGCGCGGTGCCGGCGGCGAGGCCCCCGCCGGCGCTGCCGCCGACGATGAGGAGCCGGTCGGGGTCGATGCCCAGCTCCGCGGTGTGTTCACCGGTCCAGGCCAGCCCGGCGTAGCAGTCCTCGACGGGTGTGGGGTCGGGGTGCTCGGGTGCGAGCCGGTATTCGACGGTCACGAAGACCGCGTTGTAGCGGTGCAGCCAGCCGAACATCGGGATGATCCCGGCCCATCGGTCCCCGGACATCATCCCCCCGCCGTGCGTGTGGTAGATTCCGGGGCCGGTTCCGGTCCGGCCGACGGGCTCGATGATGGACAGTTGGATGTCGGCTCCGTCGTAGCTCGGGATCGTCACCTCTCGAGCGGTGAGCCCCGCCTCAGTGAGCATGTCCTCGGTGACGGCATCGTTCCATCCTTGGGAGGACGCGCGCAGGCCCGGGAGCATGTCGATAGTGATCGTCGGCGGGATCTGCGCGAGCTCAAGGACCGCTGCGGCGTCCGGGTCGAAGGGCGGGCGGACGGTCGTGGTGGTCATGAGAACTCCTTCGTCAGGCGGCGCCGATCTGGTATCGGCGCCTGGGGCGAGTGTTGGATCAGCTCAGCACGGGTGTAGTGGTTGCCGTCGGTGTGCTGGCGCGCGGGGCATACCCGAGGTACTTGTCCTGACGGATCTGCTTGCCGGGGATCCCGGCGTCGCGCAGCAGATCGGCAGTGGAGGACACGAACGCGCTCGCGCCGGCGATGAAGAACATCGCCCCCCGGGGTTGCGGCGGCTGCCGCGGTCGTGGCCGTGCGGAACTCGTGTGCGTGCAGCGGGTATGCGGCATCCGTCGCCCACTCCTCGGTCTCGTCCCGGTAGGCGTGCCCACCGGATGCCACGTGGATCAGCGTCGACCGGACGCCCGCACCGGTGAGGGCGGCGTGGGCGAGCATCGACCGCAGCGGCGTGATCCCGATCCCCTGGCCGAGCATCACGACCTCCCGCGCTGCGCCGTCCAGCCGGAAGGAGCCGCCCAGCGGCCCGCGCAGTGCGACGATGTCGCCGGCCTGCAGTGCGGAGAGACGCTGTTTGAAAGCGCTCCCGGATCGCAGCGACGTGCCGAACTGCACGAGATCTTCCTCGGGGGCGGACGCGATGCTGAACCCCTTCCCGATCCCGCCGCCGCTCACAGACAGCACCCCATGCTGGCCGGCGTGGAAAGAGAACGGCCGTTGCATCGCGAACGAGAACGACCAGGAGTCGCCGCCGACCTCACGGCGGCTCTGGAACACGAGGCGGTTGTTGTGCAGCAGACCGAACATCGGAGTCTCCTCTGCGTCGTCAGCCCCATCGAGGATCGCCGCACCCTACGGCCTGACACTCGTAAGTTTACGTCTGTTACGTTACGCTTGCAAGTATGAATTTTGACAGCGTGGTCTAGCCTCGAATGTCGGCGAGTCCGCGTAAGGTTACGACCGTGAGCAAAAGTGAAGCGCGCGCCCGGAATCGCCGAGGCGAAGGAACCCAGCTGCGCGCCGACATCGTCGCGGCCGCGCGGGAGCTGATCGAGGAGACCGGCGACCCCGGCGCCGTGACCCTGCGCGCGGTCGCCCGCCGGGTCGGCATCGCAGCCCCGTCGATCTACGCGCACTTCGCCGACACGGAGCAGATCCTCCGCGCCGTTATCGAGGAGGTCTTCGACGAGTTCCTCGAGCACCTGGCGTCCGCTCGGGTCGGCATCGAAGACCCGCGCACCCGGCTGATGGCCACCTGCGAGGCGTATCTCTCCTACGGAGCCGAGCACCCGGCCCTGTACACCCTGATGATGGGCCCGAACCCCAGCAGGCACCACACCGCGGACGCAGCCGACGGCCAGGACCCCGACCCGCGACTGCGTGAGGACGGGGAGGGCGTCGACCGCCTCGTCGGCGCCGAGTCGTTCGCACTGCTAATCGATGACGTCACCGCCGCCGCCGCCGCCGGCGCATCCCGCACCGACGACCCGTTCATGACCGCGACCGCGCTCTGGGTCGGCCTTCACGGACTCGTTCGCCTCCGCGCCGACGCACCCCAGTTCCCACTCCCCGACCAGGCGCTCCTCGACCGGGCCGTCCTCGAACCGATCGCCCAACTGACGCCCCCAACCGCCTAGGCCCCGGCCGCCAGCAGTTCCGGATATCCGGCACCGCACGCCGCGAGTCACTCGTCCTCAATGGTGCCCCGCCTGCGCTCTCAGGCAGGTGGCGAATATGCCGCTTGCCCTCCACTTCATCTGAGTATCCGCCATCTTCATTGAGCGTCTACTGTTCTCAAAGCTCACCGAGCGATCCCCACAGAACGAGGGGGAACAGCAGCGGGCCCCAAACTCTCTCACGCCCGGCGGAGCGATATACGCTGCGCCAGTAGCATCTGTTCTGTCGGTTCCCCGCGGGAATCTCGACGACCATCCGCTGACGCAGCCCATCGAGATATACGCGAATGAGCCGACCGACAAGATATCCATGCCCGGTGCCGTCGGCGATCCGGCGTCGGAGCGTCTTGACGGAGATTCCGAACCCGCCCGCCGCGGTGACCAGCGAGACGTATTTCGTTCCGGGCGTTTCCCGAACAGAGCGAGCTACCAAGACGGTGCCTCCCGTTACGTTGCGGTCCTACCTCAGAGGTGTGCATCGATGTCTGTCGTTGTCCCGGTTGCTTCAGAATCGCCTGGACGCATCCTCGCTTCGACGCGATCGCACATCCGGTCGGCGAGTTCTCGATCGCGTGCTGGTACCGGAGGACAAAGCGGATGTCGGCGTGCCCTCCGCGACGCATGAGCTCGGCGAGCGTCGCGCCGCACAGGTTCTCCTGCTTCGGCACCGACACATCCGGCGCAGCGGGAATGATCCCGTCTCGCGCCGCTTGGCGGAGGATCATCATCCGCACGATCAGCACCGGCCTGGCGATCCCGTTGAACTTGGATTTCGGATTCAGCGGCGACGGGATCACGTCGAGCCGGTCGGTCATCATTCGGATGTGCTCTTTGTCTATCTGGCGCACCGGCGTGTCACCGAACTCCGGGATCAAGTACCCGTCGACCTTGCCGTTGTAGGAACAGATGGTACCGATGGCCCGCTTCTTGCCGCTGCGGTTGGGCTCGACCCGGATCAAAGTGAGCCTGCTCCTGGCGTAATCGGTGAACCCGATGGAGCGAGCCTTCTCCGCGTCGGCCTCGGCACGCCGACGAACCACGAACGCCGAGGGCGCCCCCCCACTCCTGTCTTGCGATCTTCGTGGCCACGAGCGGACGATCGCAGACGGTCGTGTCACTGGACCGGCATCGCCCCGGAACTGCCTGCTCACCTGGCTCTTGTTCAGCCGAGATGCGCGTCCCGTGGCACGCTGTGGCTCGTCTCCGATGGCACACCGGGACCGATTCCCGCCCTTGCGAGGAAGGTGCGCGCGCCACCCCCGTGCCACTGCGAACGGCTATTCATGTTCATCTCTGTCTTCCTCTGTCTGTCGAGAGAAGGCACGAAAGAGGCCCGGACCTGCAGAATCCTGCGGGTCCGGGCCTCTCTGCCGCCCTGTGTGGGCCGGGTCTGATCTGGATCTTCTAGAAGTCCCAGTCCTCATCCTCAGTATTAACAGCCTTGCCGATCACATACGAGGAACCGGACCCGGAGAAGAAGTCGTGGTTCTCATCCGCGTTCGGGGACAGGGCGGACAGGATGGCCGGGTTCACGTCCGTCACGGAGGACGGGAACATGGCCTCGTAGCCCAGGTTCATGAGCGCCTTGTTGGCGTTGTAGTGCAGGAACTTCTTGACGTCCTCACTCAGCCCCACCGAGTCGTACAGGCTGTGCGTGTAGGCCACCTCGTTCTCGTACAGCTCGAACAGCAGTTCGAAGGTGTAGTCCTTGATCTCCTGGCGTTTCTCCTCGGAAACGAGCTCCAGGCCCTTCTGGAACTTGTAGCCGATGTAGTAGCCGTGCACGGCCTCGTCACGGATGATGAGGCGGATCAGGTCGGCCGTGTTGGTCAGCTTGGCGTGGCTGGACCAGAACATCGGCAGGTAGAAGCCGGAGTAGAACAGGAAGCTCTCCAGCAGGGTGGACGCCACCTTGCGCTTGAGCGGATCCTCGCCCTGGTAGTAGTCCATGACGATCTGCGCCTTCTTCTGCAGGTGCTCGTTCTCAAGCGACCAGCGGAAGGCGTCGTCGATCTCCTTGGTGGAGCACAGCGTGGAGAAGATGGAGCTGTAGCTCTTGGCGTGCACGCTCTCCATGAAGGCGATGTTGGTGTACACGGCCTCCTCGTGCGGGGTCAGCGCATCCGGGATCAGCGAAACGGCGCCCACGGTGCCCTGGATGGTGTCCAGCAGCGTCAGGCCGGTGAACACGCGCATGGTGAGCTGCTGCTCGGCCGGGGTCAGCGTGTGCCAGGACTGGACGTCGTTGGACAGCGGCACCTTCTCCGGCAGCCAGAAGTTGTTCACGAGGCGGTTCCACACTTCGACGTCCTTGTCGTCCTGGATGCGGTTCCAGTTGATGGCCTCAACGTGGCCCAGCAGCTTGACCTTCTCGGCGCTCATCGCTTGTCCCTTGCTTACGTTTGTTTCTTCGAATGATTGAGAAGTGGCCGACGACGGCGGCACACGCCGTCGTCGGAAAGCCCTACAGTGCGCAGCTGACGCAGCCCTCGACCTCGGTGCCTTCCAGCGCGAGCTGGCGCAGGCGGATGTAGTAGAGGGTCTTGATGCCCTTCTTCCACGCGTAGATCTGCGCCTTGTTGATGTCACGCGTGGTGGCCGTGTCCTTGAAGAACAAGGTCAGGGACAGGCCCTGGTCCACGTGCTGCGTGGCGGCCGCGTAGGTGTCGATGATCTTCTCGTAGCCGATCTCATACGCGTCCTGGTAATACTCCAGGTTGTCGTTCGTCAGGTACGGGGCCGGGTAGTAGACGCGGCCGATCTTGCCTTCCTTGCGGATCTCGATCTTCGCGGCCACCGGGTGGATGGAGGAGGTCGAGTTGTTGATGTAGCTGATCGAACCGGTCGGCGGCACGGCCTGCAGGTTCTGGTTGTAGATGCCGTGCTCCATGACGGAGGCCTTCAGCTCCAGCCAGTCGGCCTGGGTGGGGATGTGGTGGTCCCCGAACAGCTCACGCACGCGCTCCGTCTCCGGGGCCCATTCCTGCTCGGTGTACTTGTCGAAGAACTCGCCGGAGGCGTACTTGGAGTTCTCGAAGCCGCCGAAGGTCCGGCCGGTCTCGATGGCCAGCCTGTTGGAGGCCCGCAGCGCGTGGAACAGCACCGTGTAGAAGTAGATGTTCGTGAAGTCCAGGCCCTCTTCGGAGCCGTAGTGGACCCGCTCCCGGGCCAGGTAACCGTGCAGGTTCATCTGGCCCAGGCCGATCGCGTGACTCTGGGCGTTGCCCTCGGCCACGGACGGCACGGAGTTGATCCAGGACATGTCGGACACGGCGGACAGGGCCCGGATGGCGGTCTCGATGGAGGCGCCGAAGTCCGGGGAGTCCATGGTCTTGGCGATGTTCATGGAGCCGAGGTTGCAGGAGATGTCCTTGCCCACGGTCCCGTAGGACAGGTCCTCGTTGTAGAGGCTGGGGGTGGACACCTGCAGGATCTCCGAGCAGAGGTTGCTCATGGTGACCTTGCCGGCGATCGGGTTGGCCCGGTTCACCGTGTCCTCGAACATGATGTACGGGTAACCGGACTCGAACTGGATCTCCGCGAGGGTCTGGAAGAACTCACGCGCGCTGATCTTGGTCTTCTTGATCCGCGAGTCGTCCACCATCTCGTAGTACTTCTCCGTGACGTTCACATCGGAGAAGGGCACACCGTAGACGCGCTCCACGTCGTACGGGGAGAAGAGGTACATGTCCTCGTTCTTCTTGGCCAGTTCGAAGGTGATGTCCGGCACGACGACGCCCAGGGACAGGGTCTTGATGCGGATCTTCTCGTCGGCGTTCTCGCGCTTGGTGTCCAGGAAGCGGTAGATGTCCGGGTGGTGCGCGTGCAGGTACACCGCGCCGGCGCCCTGACGGGCACCCAGCTGGTTGGCGTAGGAGAAGCTGTCTTCGAGGAGCTTCATCACGGGGATGACGCCGGAGGACTGGTTCTCGATCTGCTTGATCGGCGCGCCGTGCTCGCGGATGTTGGTCAGCGACAGCGCGACACCGCCGCCACGCTTGGAGAGCTGCAGGGCGGAGTTGATGCCGCGGGCGATCGACTCCATGTTGTCCTCGATGCGCAGCAGGAAGCAGGAGACGAGCTCACCGCGCTGGGCCTTGCCGGCGTTGAGGAAGGTGGGAGTGGCGGGCTGGAACCGGCCGTCGATGATCTCGTCCACCAGGCTGGTGGCCATCTCCTCGTCACCGCGGGCCAGGTGCAGCGCGACCATGCAGACGCGGTCCTCGTAGCGCTCCAGGAACCGCTTGCCGTCGAAGGTCTTCAGCGTGTAGGAGGTGTAGAACTTGAACGCGCCCAGGAAGGTCTCGAAGCGGAACTTCTTCTTGTAGGCACGGTTAAACAGGTCCCGGATGAAGTTCATCGTGTACTGGTCGAGCGTCTCACGCTCGTAGTACTGGTTCTTGATGAGGTAGTCCAGCTTCTCTTCCAGGTCATGGAAGAACACCGTGTTGTTGTTCACGTGCTGCAGGAAGTACTGGTGAGCCGCCTCGCGGTCCGCCTCGAACTGGATCCTGCCGTCCGGTCCGTAGAGGTTCAGCATGGCGTTCAGCTCGTGGTAGCCCAGGCCCTTGAAACTCTCCGGCAGCGGAGCCTTCTCAGTCTTCACGGAAACCTCGTTCAGTTCCGGTTCTGCGACAGTCGTGTCCAAAACGTATCCAATCCCTCGTTGACCCGGCGCACATCGTCCGGAGTGCCCATGAGTTCGAATCTGTACAGGTGTGGCACATGGCACTTGACGGCGATGATGTCGCCGGCCATGCAGTAGTTGTCTCCGAAGTTGGTGTTCCCCGCCCCGATCACACCTCGGATCAATGAGCGGTTCTGTTCCACATTCAGGAATTTGATGACTTGCTTGGGGACCGAGCCGTGCCCGCCCGTTCCGCCATAGGTCGGCAGGATCAGCACGTACGGTTCGGTGGCCAGCAGTGGAACTTCGGTGGGAAGGAGAGGGATGCGGCTCGCATCCCTCCCGAGCTTGTCCACGAAGCGCCGGGTGTTCTCCGACGTCGAGGAAAAGTAGATGAGGTGACTGGACGTGACGCGGAAGCTTCCCCTCCCCGCATCATGTCCTGTGCTCGCCTCCCGCGTCCCGTGAGAGTCACGCGCGAGCGTCGCCATGCGAAGTCACCCCATCAAGTCTTGCGTCAGTTCACTTCGTCCCGCGTTCATCCGGCGCGGGGGCATTCCCCGGCCCTGAGGCCGGCACGGCCGTCAGGCGACAGCGGTGTCCGCGGCGTTCAGGCCGGCGATCTTGTCCGGGCGGAAGCCGGACCAGTGGTCGTCGTCCGTGACCACGACGGGGGCCTGCATGTAGCCCATGTCCTTCAGGCGCTCCAGCGCCTCGGTGTCCTGGGACACGTCCACGGTCTGGTAGACGACGCCCTTCTTGTCCAAGGCCCGGTAGGTGGCGTTGCACTGGACGCATGCCGGCTTGGTGTACACGGTTACGGTCATGTCCCTCTCCCCTTCAGTCACTGCTTCTGCCGTGGTCCGTCCGCCCCTGCCTCCGGGAGCCTCAGCTCTGCCGTCTTCCTGGCTTTCCGGCGGGAATCCGCGGCACGGGCTCAGCGGCCCGATTGCGTATGTCGATACTACATGTAGTGCAACGCCCCGTCTTGCACCCCAAGATGCTGTATTACAAGCATGTCATTCTATCCACCGCTTGTCCACAGACCGGAGGGTTGATCTTGCCCGGAATTCCGGCCTTTAAGGCACTCTCATCCACACGCTGTGCACGACTTGGACACATTTAAATCGACGGCGTGTCGTCCGCATGGCGTGTCGCGCCGCCCGGTGACGGGCGTCACCCACCACCCCGCAGAGAGCGCTTTCCGGCCCGCAGCCGAACTTGTCCCGCCCTAGAATTGTTCTATGCCAGAACAATCAGGACCGTCCCCCGGTCACGCCGCGTGGCTGTTGCGCGTGGCCCTGGTGACCCTGCTGATCGGAGGCGGTGCCGGCGTCGTCGGTGTCCTGGTGAACCTCATGCTCCACGGCATCGAACACGCCGCCTTTGGGTACGCGGACGGGACGTTCCTGGACGGAGCCCTCCAGGCGCCGCCGTTGCGGCGCTTCCTGTCCGTGATGGCCGCCGGGATCCTGGGTGCGGCCGGCTGGTGGGCCCTGCGGCGCTGGGGCTCCAAAGTGGTCTCGGTGGAACGCGCCGCGGCAGGCACCAGGATGCCGTTGCGCACCACCGTGCTCAACGCCCTGCTCCAGATCGGCGTCGTCGGCCTGGGCGCGTCGATCGGGCGGGAGGCCGCACCCCGGGAACTCGGCGCGCTGCTCGCGTCCCGCCTCACTCGTGCGGCGGGGATCGAAGGACGTCAAGCGGGGATCCTCATCGCCTGCGGGGCGGGCGCCGGCCTGGCGGCGGTGTACAACGTCCCGTTCGGCGGCGCGCTCTTCGTGGTCGAGGTGCTCCTGGCCGAGGTCAGCTTCGCCACCCTCCTCCCCGCCTTCGCCTCCTCGGCCGTGGCGGCCCTCGTGGCCCGGGTGGCGGAGCCGTCGGCGCCCCTGTACGCCCTCCCGCACGTCGAGCTCACGCCCCAGCTCCTGGTCTTCTCGCTCGTGGGAGGCCCTCTGATCGGGCTGGCCGCGGCGTGGTTCGTCCTGCTGGCCCGGCGGGCGGCGTCGTCCCGACCACGCGGCGCCAGGATCCTGTGGGTCATGCCGCTGCTCTTCACCCTGGTCGCCGGGGCCTCCCTGGTGCTGCCGGAGGTCCTGGGCAATGGGCGGGCCGCCGCCCAGACGGCGTTCTCACCAGGCACTCCCCTTATCCTGGTCCTGGGGCTCCTGCTCGTCAAGAGCCTCGCCACTCTCGGCACCATCCGCGCAGGCGCCGCGGGCGGCACGCTCACGCCCTCAGTGGCGATCGGAGCGATGCTCGGGATCGCCCTCGGGAGCACGGTCAGCGCCGTCGTCCCGGGGACCTCCACCGCGGCCTTCGCGTTCGTCGGCGCCGCGGCCTTCCTCGCGAGCACCATGCGGGCTCCCATGACCGGGCTCATCCTGGTCACCGAGTTCACCGCCCAGGGACCGGAACTGCTCATCCCCGCGATGCTCGCCACGGCGGGCGCCCTCGCCGTCGTCTACTTCCTGGAGCGCACGCGCCTGAGCGACATCCCGTGAACGACGGCGCGCGGCCGGCTCAGGCGTCCGGTCTCCCCTGAGCACGGAGGCGGGCTTTGGACGCCCGGTCATCCGATTCCATCCGGGCCACGAGGCTGCGCAGCGCGGGAAGCGCGCGGTCCACGGCGTCCCGTTCGCCCTCGGGAAGTGCGGACAGGGCATGGCGGACGCGGCGCTCGTTGGCGTCCTGCCAGGCACGCAGCCGGTCCTCCCCGGCCGCCGTGAGGTTCAGGATCACGGCACGGCGGTCCGTCTCATGGTCCTTGCGTTCCAGCAGGCCGGTGGCGACCATCTGCTGGACCAGGTTGCTGACCGTGTTCCGCGCCAGATTCTGGCGCTCGGCGAGTTCGCTGACGCCCAGCCCCGGCTCATCGGCAAGCCGCTGGAGCAGCTCCACCTGAGCCATGGGCAGGGACTCCCAGGGGAGTTCCTCCCTGATGCCGGAACGAAGCACGCGGCGCATCCTGGTGATGACATCCGTCAGTGACCAGGCGTCCTCCGGGGCGAACTCGGCGTCAGTCATGGGACCAGCGTAGTGGGGCGGGCGCGGCCGCGTCGGCCGCCGCCTAGACTGTCTTTCGATCGCGCCCACCGGAGGCGCCCTGGCGAAAGGTCCTCCGTGATCAACCCCGTCCACCTGCGGACCCTGCTCGCGGTGATCCGGCACGGCTCCTTCGCCGCGGCCGCTCAGAACCTCGGCTACACGGCGTCCGCCGTGAGCCAGCAGATCGCGGCGCTGGAGCGCGATGCCGGCGTCGAGCTCTTCCACCGTCACGCCCGCAGCATCGTGCCCACGGACGCGGCCCAGGCCATGGGCCGGCATGCCACCAAGGTGCTCACGGACATCGAGGCCCTCATGGCGGCGGCCTCCCGCGCCCAGGACGATTCACGGCAGGAGCTGCGGCTCGGCATCTTCCCCAGCCTGGCCACCTACGTCCTGCCCCGCATCGTCCGGCACCCGCGATGGACCCGCCTCGGGATCGAGCTCAAGGTCTCGGTCGCGGAGCCGGCGCAGACCATCCAGGGCCTGCGCGACGGCGGAGAGCTGGACCTCGCCCTGGTCTACCAGGTGGGGCAGAGCGGCCTCGCCTGGCCGCACACCATGCGCCGCCAGTGGCTCGGGGACGATGACTTCCGCGTGGTCATCCCAGCGTCCTGGGGCTTCTCCCCCGGCGCCACCGTCTCGGCGGAGCAGCTCTCGGAGATGCCTTGGATCATCCACCACCCGGGAACCCCGGACGCGGTCGTGATCGAGCGGCTGTTCGCCAGCTGCGGCCTCCACCCGCGCGTCGTCGCCCACAGTGACGACTTCACCGCCAGCGTCGAGATGACCGCGGCGGGCCTCGGCGCGTCGCTGGTCCCCGAGCTGGCCCTGGGGCGGCGGCCGGACGGCGTCGTGGTCCTCAACGTCCCGGAGATCCGCCTGGCCCGCAACGTCTTCGCCCTGCTGCCGTCCGGTTCGGGTAACGCCCGCGTGGACCTGTTCCTGGAGCTGCTCGGCGACGGTCTGCAGGACGCGCTGACGCACTGAGGCTCCCGCCCGCACGGCCGCCGGGATCGCCTAGCCCCGAAACGCCCGGCGTGCAAGTCTGGAAAGCGGGGCCGCCGGGGATTATGTTGATGGCATGAGCACGGTCATCAGCGAACATTTCGGTGAGCTCGAACTCAATCACGGCGCCGCCCACTGCTTCACCGCGAACCACGCGGTCCACGGGGTCCCGGTCGAGATCGAGCTGAACTTCGCCGCGCATGAGCGGCCCGACCAGGCGTCCGTGCACAAAGCCGACTACCGCCTCCACTACCTTCCCGAGCTCGTGGACCAGGTCCGGGAGATGATCATCCAGGAGCTGGGCATCGAGGGCAGCCAGGTCCAGGAGTACCGCCGCTTCCACTGCCAGGGCCTGGACCCGGAGAAGCAGTGGAACACGTTCGGCGTCACGGGTGAGGTGGACGACGACGCATTCGTCCGCGCCCTCCGGCTCGGCCACGTGGGCATCTTCCCGGACCAGCCGGAACGCTATTTCGTCCTGGACTTCAGCCTCGGCGAGCACTTCAGCGATGAGACCCTGGTGGCCACCGCGGACGCCGACGGCGTCGTGGACGATGAGATCAACTGGAGCTGAGACCCCCCGGACGACGCCGGCGCCGCACACCTCTCGGTGAGCGGCGCCGGCGTCGTCTTCAGGGCCGTGCAGTGGATCAGACGTTCGCGCCGAGTTCCTCACGGACGGCCTTGGCCGCGGCGGCGAGGTTGCGCAGCGACTCCTCCGTCTCGGCGTAGCCGCGGGTCTTCAGGCCACAGTCCGGGTTGACCCAGAGCTGGCGGCTCGGAACGTGCTTCACCGCCGTGGAGAGCAGCTCCGTGACCTCTACCTCGCCCGGGACGCGCGGCGAGTGGATGTCGTACACGCCCGGACCCACACCACGGCCGAAGCCGTGGGCCTCCAGGTCGTGAACCACCTCCATGCGGGAGCGGGCGGCCTCGATGGAGGTCACGTCGGCGTCCAGGCCGTCGATCGCGTCGATGATGACCCCGAACTCGGAGTAGCAGAGGTGCGTGTGGATCTGCGTGGCGTCCTGGGCCCCGGCGGTGGAGAGGCGGAAGGAGTCCACACTCCACTTCAGGTAGGCCGCCTGATCGGCCGTGCGCAGCGGCAGCAGCTCGCGCAGCGCCGGCTCATCGACCTGGACCACCTTGATGCCGGCGGCCTCGAGATCGGTGATCTCGTCGCGCAGGGCGAGAGCCACCTGGTTCGCGGTCTCCCCCAGCGGCTGGTCGTCACGGACGAAGGACCACGCCAGGATCGTGACCGGACCGGTCAGCATGCCCTTCATCGGCTTGGCCGTCAGCGACTGGGCGTATTCGGCCCAGGCCACGGTGATGGGAGCCGAGCGGGTCACGTCACCCCAGAGGATGGACGGGCGGGTGCAGCGGGAGCCGTAGGACTGGACCCAGCCGTGTACGGTCACATCGAAGCCCTCGAGGTTCTCCGCGAAGTACTGGACCATGTCGTTGCGCTCCGGCTCGCCGTGCACCAGGACGTCGTAGCCGAGCTCCTCCTGGAGGTCCACCACGCGCTTGATCTCATCCTTCATGAGCTGCTCGTACTGGGCGTCGTTCAGCTCGCCCTTGATGTTGCGGGCGCGGGCCGAGCGGATCTCCGCGGTCTGCGGGAAGGAGCCGATGGTGGTGGTCGGCAGCGGCGGGAGCTGCAGCGCGGCCTCCTGGGCGGCCTCGCGGACGGTGTACGCGGAGCGGCTGAAGTCGGCGTCGGTCAGGGCCGCGGTGCGGGCCCGGACCCCCTCACGGCGGACACCATCGGCGGTGGCGCGGGAGGCGATGACGGCGGACGCCTCGTCGATGGCCGCCTGGGCGGTGGCCGGGTCGGCCAGGTAGGAGGCGAGGGTCGCCACCTCGACGGCCTTCTGGTCGGCGAAGGCGAGCCAGGACTTCAGCTGGGCGGAGAGCTTGGTCTCCTCGGCGACGTCGTGCGGCACGTGCTGCGTGGAGGTGGAGGTGGAGACGACGACGCGGGCCGCGGCACCCTTGAGTGCGTTCAGCTTGGCTGCCGAGGCCGCCAGGTCATTGCGCCAGATGTTGTGGCCATCCACCACACCGGCCACCAGGGTCTTGGAGCCCAGGCCGGCCAGTGCCGTCGCGGAGGGCACCTCGCCCTTGAAGACGTCCAGGTGCAGGGCGTCGACGTCGCTTGCGGCGAGGGCGGCGAGCTGGCCCTCCAGGGCACCGTACGGGCTGGAGACCAGGATCTGCGGGCGCTTGGCAACGGCGGTCAGGACCTCGTAGGCGCGGGTCACGGCGGCGTCGAGCTTCTCCGGGGCGATGTCCTGATCCACCACGAGGGCGGGCTCGTCCAGCTGGACCCAGCTCGCGCCGGCGGCGGCGAGGCGGGTGAGCAGCTCGGCGTACACCGGAAGGATGTCCTCCAGGCGGCTCAGCGGGTCGAAGCCGGCGGGGGCGTCATCGGATGCCTTGGAGAGCAGCAGGAACGTCACCGGGCCCACCAGGTACGGGCGGGTCTCCACCCCATTGGCCAGGGCGTAGGCGAATTCCTCGACCACGCGCTCGGAGGTCAGGCGGAACTCGGTCTCCGGGCCGATCTCGGGGACCAGGTAGTGGTAGTTGGTGTCGAACCACTTGGTCATCTCCAGGGGCTGCTGCTCCTTGGAGCCGCGGGCCAGGGTGAAGTACCCGTCGATGTCCAGGCGGCCCTCTGCGTTCAGGAGCTGACCGAAACGTGCCGGGACGGCACCCAGGTGGGCCGCGGCGTCGAGCACCTGGTCGTAGTAGGAGAAGGTGCCGGGGACGGCGGCCGCCTCGGTCAGGCCCAGCTCCACGAGCCGTTGGGCGGAGCTCAGCTGAATCTCCTTGGCGACGGCGTCCAGGGCAGCGGCGTCGATGCGGCCGGCCCAGTAGGCCTCCACGGCCTTCTTGAGTTCACGACGGCGGCCGATGCGCGGGTAGCCGAGGAGGCTGGCGGAGGGGAAGGGAGTCTGTGCAGTCATGGGGAATCCTTTGTTTCTGGGCAGGCCGGAGGCCGGGCCGCCCCGGTGGCGCCGGCACTCAGCCGGCTGAAAGTGGTGTTTGTCAGGAGACGAGCGCGGCACGCTCGTGCAGGGGACGGCTGGGGCGCGGCAGGTTCAGCCGGTCCAGGACGTCCAGAGCGTGACGGTGCTCGTTGAAGGTGTAGAGGTGCAGGCCCGGGGCTCCGGACGCCAGCGCGGCGTTCGCCAGTTCGACGGTGGCCTTCACGCCGATGCGCTGAGCCTCCGTCTCGCTGCCGGCGGTCTCCAGCGCGTGCAGCAGCACGGGATCCGGTGCCACGCCGGAGAGCTCGGAGAGCCTCGTCACGCGGCGGATGCTGGTCAGGGGCATGACCCCCGGGATGATCGGGATGGTGACCCCGGCCCGGCGTGCCCGGAACAGCAGATCCTCGTACTGATGGGCGTGGAAGAACACCTGGGTGATGGCGAAGTCGGCACCGGAGCGCTGCTTGGCCAGCAGGACCTCGACGTCGTGCGCCTCACTCGGCGATTCGGGGTGCCGGGTGGGGTACGCGGCGACCCCGATGGCCACCTTCCCGGCACAGAGCAGGGCCGAACGGCTCTGCTCCACCCGGCGGATGAGCTCCACCAGGTCCTGGGCGTACCGCAGGGAGCCCTCAGGAAGCGGGGAGCCGTCCTTGGGAAGGTCACCGCGCAGTGCCAGGATGCCCCGCACGCCGTGGTCCAGGAGTTCGGCCACGATGTCGGCGAGCTCCGCCGCAGTGTCGCCCACACAGGTCAGGTGGGCTAGGGGGCGCAGAAGGGTCTCCTCCTGCAGCCGGGCCACCAGGTCCAGTGCGGTGTCGTGGTTGGAGCCACTGGCGCCATAAGTCACCGACACGTAGTCGGGGGCGGTGGTTTCGAGTTCCCGGATGGTGGCCCAGAGGACTTCCTCGGCGGCCCGGGAACGGGGAGGGAACAGCTCGTAGGACAGGGCCACGGGGGCCCGGTGATGAGCCTGTACGGATTGGTCGATCAAGCTGGGTGGGGACATCTGCGATCCTCGCGTCTGGCAATGGACGGGCACGGCAGACCGGCGCGCATGCGAAAAACGCCAGGTCCGTTGCCGTGTGCAAATGTCAGGCCCACATGGGGGCACCCACACCCTCACGCGGGAGGGTCGCTGACACGTTACCTCGGTAACTGATGCATCCAGACTACGGAGTGTGAGGAGCCTCCGGCAAACCGGTCGCCGAATTAAGACGCAATCTTACGGCCGGTTCCGCGGTCCGGAACGAAGATTGTTCGCCGGGCGGCCAGATCCGGATCATCCGCCGAGCAGAAGCCTCTCGGAGCGCGGCGCCAGGGTGTGCTCCAGCACCAGGCACGCGGCACCGATGGCGCCGACGTCCTCGCCGACGGTGCTGCCGAGCACCTTCGGCACATGGATCTCACGGGCGTCCGCACCATGCGCCACCAGGCCGGGAATACGCTCCAGGTAGTAGGGCGCCAGCCTGGTCCAGAACGGGCCGCCGAACACCACCCGGTCCAGGTCCATCACATTGGCGATCACGGACACGGCACGCGAGAGGTGCAGCGCCGAGCGGTCCAGGATGGCGATGGCCGCCGCGTCGCCGGCGTCGGCCGCGTCGCAGAGCGCGTTGAACCGCTCCTGGATGACGACGCCGGAGTCCCCCTCGGCGAGCGGCGCGACAAGGCCCGCCTGAGCGGCGGCGTCGACCAGGACCTTCGGGATGACGGTGGACTTGACGCAGCCGTTCAGGCCGCAGTCACACGGCGGCCCGGAGGGGTCCACCACGATGTGGCCCATTTCGCCGGCGTTGCCACTGGCCCCGCGGAAAACCTCGTCGCCGAGCACCAGGCCGCAGCCGATGCCCGTACCCATGTAGAACACCGCGAAGTTCCCGTTCCCGGACGTCTTGGACACCCAGGTCTCGGCCACGGCCGCGGCCGTGACGTCCTTGTCCAGCACCACGGCGAGCCCGGTGGCCTTGGACAGCGCGTCGCGGAGATGAACCCGGCTCCAGCCCTCCAGAAGCGGCGGGTTGACCACGGTGCCGGCCTCAACGTCGATGGGCCCTGGCGCCGCCACGCCCAGCCCGGCGACCTTGTCCAGGTCCACCTCGGACTCCTCGAGGAGACGCTGGACCTCGAAGACGATCGCGGCCATGACCGCGGTGGGCTCCCCGGCCTCCGGGGTGTCGATCTTGGAGTCCATCACCACCTGGCCCACCAGGTCCAGGAGCGTGAAGCTGATGACCGCAGGATCCACATGCACGCCCAAGGCGTACATGCCCGACGGGTTGAGCTGAAGGATGGTGCGGGGCTTGCCAGGTCCCACTCCGGCCTTGCCGGCCTCCACGATGAGGCCCTGGTCCAGCAGGCGCCGGGAGATGTTGGAGATCGTCTGCGGGGAGAGGCCCACCAGTCCCGCCAGCTCGACCCGGCTGAGACCGTGCGGGGAACGCCGAATGGTGTCGAGGATAACCGTCAGGTTGAAATCGCCCATCTTGGGCAGGTTGGTTCCGCGCCGCGAAGCGGGCGTGCGGAGCTCGGTCACTCATTCTCCTTTGAAGACTGCTGGGCACCAGGCCTTTGCACGTAGGCTACCAGCCACGATGCCCCACGCAAGGGATGGCTCACTGTGTTCATGGCCGCCGGCGAAGGGTTCACTGCTTACGCACGGTCCGGGTGACCGTGAACTTCGCATTCCTGCCCATGACCCGTGTCGGCCCGACGGCCCTCTCCAATGCGGGCACATACCCCAGGTGGCTGTTCCACACGGCCCAGAGCTCGCCCCCGGGGGCCAGGATTCCGGCCGCGGCTTCGAACAATCGGTGCGCGGCTCCCGCGTGGACGCTGTGGCCCAGGTGGAAGGGCGGGTTGAGCAGGATGAGGCCGGCACTCGCCGGGGCGAAGCCGTTCAGCGCATCGGCGTGCACGGCCCTCACCCGGTCCCCCACCCCGTTGGCCTCTGCAGTGAGCCGGGCACTCCGCACGGCGGCCGCGGAGACGTCAGTGGCGAGGACTGTGGCCCCAGGCTGGTCACGGGCGGCGAGCGTCGCCAGGACGCCGGAGCCGCAGCCGAGGTCCACGATGCGCGCTGCACGCGCCATCTGCGGCAGGAACTCCAGCAGATAGCGGGTGCCGATGTCCACCTTGGTGCCGGCGAATACGGCTCCGTGCGCGATGACGTCGAGGCCCAGGTCAGCGTGCCGCCTCCGTTCGGGGCCTTGCGCCTCCGCCTCGGGCCCCGTCAGCGCGCCGGTGACGGTCAGCACCCTGGCCTTGCCCTTGGCCAGGCCGGCCTGGACCGATCCGAAGCTCTCCGCCAGGACCCCGTTCATGGACAGGGTCATGTGTTTGACCATCCCGGCGGCGAGGACCACGACTCCCGGATCGGCGTACCGGGCGATCGCGCAGGCTGCCTCCGCGAGATCCGCCTGGTTCTTGGGGAGCCTGAGCAGGACGAGCCTGGCACCCGCCAGGAGATCAGGACCGTAGAGTCCCGGCGAGTCCTCGGCGGGAGGGACCTGTTCGAAGCCTTTCAGGTCCAGCCGTTCCGCATTGGCCCTCAGGGCGGCCTGCCCGCTCGCCAGATCCTGCCAGACCCGGACGGTCCCCAGCCGGTCCGGGTCCGCATCAGCGTTGCCCGCCGCCAGCAGCGGCAGCGTCAGCGCGCCGTACCGGTCTCCGATGACCACGACCGAATCGCGCGCGGCACCGTCGGCCAGGAGAATCCCGAGGCACTCCGCCGCGCGTTCCAGGAGGAGGCGGTCCGCGCCGTCGTACGCCTGGAGGTTCGGGGCCTCCACGTCCGGCCACCGCCGGAGCTGCCCGAGAATGCCAGCAATATTCATAAGATTCACAAAATTCACAATGATTCACTTCCCTGGGCTCAGGAGGGATTCCTTCAGCAGGTCCAGCTCGTCCGCTCCCAGTCCGTGGAGACCCAGGTAGCGGGCGGCCCCGCCGAACCCGGCGTCGAGATGCTCCAGGGTCCCGTGCATGACGCCGGAGGGGCTCCCTCCGACCAGTTGGAGGACCTCCTCGGTGAGGGGGACTCCCAGTTTCGCGAGGAGGGTCTTGGCACCGTCAAGCCACGGGCCGGCCAGATTCGCCTCGGTGAGCGCGTAGTCGGCCACGATGGCCTCCCGGTCCACACCGACCGCATCCAGCAGCACGGCGACCATCACCCCTGTGCGGTCTTTGCCGGCCGTGCAGTGCACCAGCGTCGCACGGTCCCGGCGCGCGTTGGCGCTCACGGTGCGGGCCAGCTCGACGGCGACCGGGCCTCCCTGCGTGACGATCAGGCGGTACAGCCCGGTGAGCGACGGGATCTCCTGCAGGGAACGGGTCAGCGCCCCGGCCAGGACATTGCCCCGCAGAAGCTCGACGTCCAGGTGGCTGAGCGCGCTCGGCGCGTGAGCCACTTCCTCGTCATCCCGGAGGTCCACGACCGTCCCGATCCGCAGCTCCCTCAGCACGAGCCGGCCCTGGTCATTGAGGAGGTTCAGTGCGTCGGAGCGGTAGAGCACGCCGTCCCGCGTCCGGCGCCCTGCTGCGGGCAGGGCGCCCAGGCCGCGGAAGTTGTAGGTCGTAGGCAGGGAAATGGCCTGGCCGGTCACCGGGCGGCTCCTTCGGTCATGGTCGTGCGGATCGTGTTCAGGGTATCCCGGAGGACCTGGCCCGGCCTTCGTCCGCACGTTAACGGCTGCGACCCCGGAACCGGGTTCCGGGGTCGCGACGTGGACGGCTCAGGATCAGTCGAGGTAGTCCCGGAGAACCTGAGAGCGCGAGGGGTGGCGCAGCTTGGACATGGTCTTCGATTCGATCTGACGGATGCGCTCACGCGTGACACCGTAGACCTTGCCGATCTCGTCTAAAGTCTTCGGCTGGCCGTCGGTCAGGCCGAAGCGCATGGCCACCACGCCGGCTTCGCGCTCAGACAGGGTGTCCAGCACGGAGTGGAGCTGTTCCTGCAGCAGCGTGAAGCTCACGGCGTCCGCCGGGACCACGGCCTCGGAGTCCTCGATGAGGTCGCCGAACTCGGAGTCCCCGTCCTCACCCAGCGGGGTGTGGAGCGAGATGGGTTCACGGCCGTACTTCTGGACCTCGACGACCTTCTCCGGGGTCATGTCCAGCTCCTTGGCGAGCTCTTCCGGAGTGGGTTCGCGGCCGAGGTCCTGCAGCATCTGACGCTGGACGCGGGCCAGCTTGTTGATGACCTCCACCATGTGGACCGGGATGCGGATGGTGCGCGCCTGGTCGGCCATGGCGCGGGTGATCGCCTGGCGGATCCACCAGGTGGCGTAGGTGGAGAACTTGAAGCCCTTGGTGTAGTCGAACTTCTCCACGGCACGGATCAGGCCCAGGTTTCCTTCCTGGATCAGGTCCAGGAAGAGCATGCCACGGCCCGTGTAGCGCTTGGCCAGCGAGACGACGAGGCGCAGGTTGGCCTCCAGCAGGTGGTTCTTGGCCCGCTTGCCGTCGTGGATGATGAAGTCGAGTTCGCGGCGGTACTTGGGGTCCATGGTGTCCCCCTCGGCGGCGATCTTCTCTTCGGCGAAGAGGCCGGCCTCGATGCGCAGGGCGAGGTCCACCTCCTGCTCGGCGTTGAGAAGGGCCACCTTGCCGATCTGCTTCAGGTAGTCCTTGACCGGGTCCGCGGTGGCGCCGGCGGACATGACCTGCTGCACCGGAGCGTCGTCGTCGTCGGCGTCGGAGTAGACGAAGCCGCTGCCGGTCGCGGCGGCGGGCTTGGTCTCCTCCGCCTCGGCGACGTCGGCCGCACCGGGCTCAGCGTCTTCGTTGGTGTCCTCATCAGACATCTCGGCGTCATCGGCACCGGTGTCGTCAGTCTTGGCGGCGGCCTTGCGGCCGCGGGTCTTCGGAGCAGCCCCGCCCGTCCCGGCGGCGGCCTCCGCTTCCTTCTTGGCCTTGTTCGCGGCGCGAGTGGCGGCCGCCTTGGCGGCGCGCGCCTTCTTCTTCTCCTCGTCAGTCAACTCGGCCTGAGCGGCAGTTTCCTTCGTCGTGGGAGTGGTCACAGAAACCCTTTCTAGCAGCGCCTGGGTGTCCCGGAGGGCAACACCACTATGACCCTGTCAAGTCCGCGCTGCCGAAAGGCAGAAATTCCAGACCAGCAGAGCCTGTGAACACAACGCCTGCGGCCTGTCGATTGTTCCCGGATCCAGGCAGTGCCCGGACCGTGGGAATTCGATATGACGCGGACCCAACCGGGTCTCTGGTCTCCAGTCTCTCACGGATTCTCCACCGCTCCCAGCAAGCACGCCAGGATACGCGCTTTCCACGCCTCTTCAAGGTGTTCTTCACCACACGGCGGTGATCTACGGCGGTGAAGTACGGGGTGCCGCGGACGGCCGTCACCCCGTCTGAGGAGACCGCCGCCAGCTGCTGTCGCGCCGGGTGGACCATCCGCTGAGCCGTCCCATGAGGACCAGTTCCAGGAGCAGCCGGGCGAGGTGCAGTTCCGGGTCCTTCCTCGCCGCGCGCCGGAGGACGGCCGAGGCATGGGTGCCGCGGCCCCGGCACCACTCGACCCACCCCAGGGCGGTGAGCACGGCGGCGGTGGTCCCGTCGCCGGTCTCCCGGCGCAGCCGGCCGAGCACCTCCGCGAAGCGGTCCATCCTGGCCCAGTCGGGCCCTTCACCCGTTTCCGCGATGATCACCGCACCGAAACGCTCCCGCCAGGAGGGCCCGTCCTTGAGACTCCCCCGCAATGCCGTCTCGTGGCCGTCGGCAGCGGAGACGTAGACGGCATCCCGCAAGGCCGGCACCTCCAGGGTGCGGCCCAGCCGTTCCGGCCATCCGGTGTCCGGCAGTAACCCGGCCCACGACTGTGAGCCGTCCAAGAGCGGCTCCCACTCCGCGAGCGCCCCGGTGAGTTCCTCAGCGCTCGGGCCTGCGGAACTCCCGTCATCGCCGCCCGGCGAGCCCGGATCCTCACCGGAAGAAGCGGAACGGCGCGGGTCAGGCACGCGACCCGGGGAATCGGACGCATCGTCGGGATGGGCCTGCACGGCGCTGCCACGGAACACCATCTCCGCGGCCAGGGCGGAGTTGCTGATCAGTTCCAGCGGATGACGGCATGGGTTCTCCGTGACAAGACCGCCCCTGCCCAGGCCCAGGAGGCACTCCCCCAGCCGGCAGCCTGATCCGTTCCAGCCGTCGGCGCCGATCAGCCAGCACTCACGCACGGGCCGGCCGGCTCCGGAGAGCATCGATTCGAGGATGCTGAGAAACGCGGCGTGCCTGGACTGGAGCTGCGCCACCGGGGCCTCCTGGTAGAGCGCCAGGAACGTGCCGTCCGCGGCCGCGTCATGGGACAGGTAGGCCAGGACGGCGAGCGCGTGATCGCGCAGCCGTGCACGGCTCGCTCCGGCGCGTGGGAGGTCCACCCGGAGGATGGCCCCCAGCTCCTTGCCTGTGGCGGTCAGGCAGACCAGGGAGTCCCGGGGCTGGAACCCGATGGCGTGAGGGATGTAGCCGAGGACGTCCTCGGGGCTTCGGGCGGTGCAGTCTGTCGTCTTCTCCATCCCGCCACGCTCCCAGCCTGCCGGAGCGTTGCGGCGGGAGATCTCCCCCATGTGGGCCGGGAGCACGGAACCGGCTGTGGACGGGACCGGCCTGCGGCGAAGAGTTCAGAGTCAGCCGCGGCCCTGCCGGGTCCGCTCCCACAGGACACGGGCCAGCGGACGAGGGCTGATGCCCGCCTCGCGGCGGGCCCTGCGGCGCACCACGGCCACGGCGATGGAACCCACGGCGAGGAAGAAGAACTGTGTGGCCAGGGCGATCCGGAAGGGTTGCAGGCCGTAAAGCTCGCCATGGGAGAAGCCGCCGGCGTTCAGCAGGTCCAGGACGAGCCCGATGACGTACATGCTCAGAAGGGCCGCGACGAATCCGCCCACGTTCACGATGCCCGTGGCGGTTCCGATCCTCTCCACCGGGTTGGACGTGCGGGCGAAGTCGAATCCGATCATGGATGCGGGGCCGCCGAAGCCCATGACCACCACCAGGCCGATGAGAAGCCACAGGGGTGAACGTCCCGGCCACAGCAGCACCACCAGCCATCCGGCGCCCGTCAGGAAGGAGACCAGCAACACCATGGAGGACCGTCTGACCGGATGCAGGGAGACGAAGCGTCCGAAGAACGGACCCGCCACCATGCTCACCAGGACGTAGATGCTCATGACGGTGGATGCGGTGGCACGGTCCAGGCCCTGGGCGGAGATGAGGAAGGGGTATCCCCAGGCCAGCGCGAAGACGGTGCCGGCGAACGGCGTGGTGAAGTGGCTCCAGAGCCCCAGCCGGGTCCCGGGTTCCTTCCAGGAGGCTGCGAGCGCCCGGCGGATGTCCGTCAGGCCACCGTGCGAGGCGGTCCGGGCGCGGCCCTCCGGAGTGTCGCGCAGCAGCAGGAGCACCAGCACACAGGCGAGCGCGGAGAGCGAGGCCAGTGAGAGAAACGCAGGGGTCCAGGAGATGGAGTGCAGAAGCCACGCGAACGGGATCACCGAGATGAGCTGTCCGGTCTGGCCCACCACACCGGTGAACTGGGTGAGCAGCGGGACCCTGCGCGCCGGGAACCAGGCGGGGAGAAGGCGCAGGACGGAGATGAAGGTGGCGGCATCGCCGGCGCCGACCAGAACCCTGCCGACCACGCCCGCGGACACGGAGTCCGCCGCGGCCAGCTGCGCCTGGCCCAGGCACATGAGGACGGCCCCGCCGGCGATCATGAGACGGGGGCCCAGACGGTCGACCAGCACCCCCACGGGGATCTGGAGCCCGGCGTAGACCAGGAGCTGCAGCACGGAGAAGGCGGAGATGGCCGCGGCGCTGGCATGGAACCGCTGCGTGGCCTCCAGGCCGGCGATGCCGAAGGACGTCCGCTGTGTCACCGCCACCAGGTACGCGAAGACTCCGACACCCCACACCAGCCACGACCGCATTCCACGCACCGTCCCATTCTCCCGCACCCACGAGTGGGGATCAGTCGGAACCGGCGTGCGGCCCCTCGCCGTCGGACGACGCCGGCCCATCCTCCTGCTGGAAGAGCTCCTGGGCGAGGTAGGCCTCCACCGCTGCGCCGAGCGACTCGGCACTGGGAAGCTCGTCGTTCTCGTCGGCCAGGAGGGACCGGCGCACGGTGTTGCCGGAGTATTCGTCGTACCGTTCCTCCAGGTTCTTCACCACCTGCTGGACGTCCTCACTCGCCGCGACCTGTTCGGCGATCTGCCGGGCCACGTCGCGCCCCACTTCGCGGAGACGGTCCGTGGGCAGCATGAGCGAAGCGGCGGCGCCGAGGTACTCCATCCCGGCCACGGCGGCCTGCGGATACTCCGCGTCGGCCACATAGTGCGGGACGTGGATGACGTATCCGGCCACGTTCCGCCCCGCACCGATCAGTTTCAGCTCCAGGACGTGCCCGATCGCGGCCGGCACCTCCACCGTGGGCTTCCAGACCGAGATCCCCTCGATCAGTTCGGGTCGGTTGCCGTGCACGGTCACCCCCACGGGCCGCGTGTGCGGCACGGGCATGGGGATGGAATGCACCCAGGTCACCAGGTTCACGTCGAGCCGCTCCACGAGGGAAACGACGGCGCGGGCGAACCGCTCCCACTGCAGGTCCGGTTCGAATCCGCCGAGGAAGAGGAACGGGGTGCCCAGCGGGTCCTCCAGGAGGTACAGGGCCAGGCGCGGCGGGGTGTAGTCCTGGAGGTGGTCCTCCACGAACGACATGTGGGGGCGCCGGGACCGGTAGTCGAGCAGCTGATCGGCGTCGAACACGGCCACCGGGCGCGCCCCGGGAAGATCCAGCAGCTCACCGGAGAGCTGCCGGACCACATGCCCGGCGTCGGCGAAGCCCGTGAACGCCATCAAGAGGTTCAAGCCCTTCAGGGAAGGATCCCGCAGAAGCTCCTCATCCGCCCGGTACAGACCGGCGGGGTCCAGCAGCGCACCGTACGTCTCGTCAAACACCATGCCTCCGTATGCGGCCGGCTTCCGGCCGGCTCATCGATCCACGTCCGCACCGTGGCGGACACACCTCTGAAGGGTGCAACGCCCCGCTGAGGCGCCCGCATTCCCGTCACCGGGATCCCGCCCGGCCACGGGCTACGATCTTAGATGGTGAACGGCGCCACAGGCGGCGGCACCAGCGACCGAGTGGGACAAGGACGTCCACCCCTACAAGAAGTGAGGCAGATACTCGTGGCCAAGAGCAGCGAAGTCACCCTTGAAGCAATCAGCGGAGAACTGAAGAAGAAGCCCAGCGACGTCGTCGTGATCGGCGTGCGGCAGGGGGCCGACGGTCCCGAGCTGGCCGCCAACCCCCTCAGCGCCAAGGCCGCCGAGGCGCTCCAGGCCTCGCTCACGGCGCTCGGGGTCACCGGTGCCGCGGACCAGCTGCACCGTCTCCCGGGCGTGGACGGCCTGGGGGCCGACGTCATCGCGCTCGCCGGCCTCGGCAAGAACGACGACGGCGAGTCCCTCCGCCGCGCCGCCGGCTCGGCGGTGCGCCAGCTCGCCGGCACCTCGACCGTGACGCTCTCCTTCCCACTCGCCGATGTCGCGGCCCTGGCCGCCGTCGCCGAGGGCGCCGCCCTGGGCGCGTACGCCTTCCACGAGCACCGTTCCTCCCGCGACGGGCTCAAGACGCCCGTCACCACGGTCCGCATCCACACGGAGCTGGCCGGCGCCGACGGCGCCAAGGAGGCGCTCCGCCGCGCCGCCGTCGTCGGCCGCTACGTGAACTCCACCCGCGATCTGGTGAACCAGCCGCCGAACGTGCTGTACCCGGAAAGCTTCGCCGCCGCCGCGAAGGACGCCGCCAAGCCGCTGCCCGTCAAGGTCACGGTGTGGGATGAGAAGCGTCTGGAGAAGGAGGGCTTCGGCGGCATTCTCGGCGTCGGTAAGGGCTCCTCCCGCCCGCCGCGCCTGGTCAAGGTCGAATACGCACCCGCCAAGTCGCGTGCCCACCTCGCCCTGGTGGGCAAGGGCATCACCTTCGACACCGGCGGCATCTCCCTCAAGCCGCCGGCGAACATGGACGAGATGAAGAGCGACATGGCCGGTGCGGCCACCGTGCTGAACACCGCCCTCGCGGCCGCCGAGCTGGGCCTGCCGGTCACGGTGACCGCCTGGCTGTGCATCGCGGAGAACATGCCCAGCGGCACCGCCCAGCGCCCGTCCGACGTCATGACCGTCTTCGGCGGCAAGACCGTGGAGGTTCTCAACACGGACGCCGAGGGCCGCCTGGTCATGGCCGACGGCCTGGTCGCCGCCAGCCAGGAGCAGCCCGATGTGATCATCGACGTCGCCACCCTCACCGGTGCCCAGCTGATCGCCCTCGGCGACCGCACCGCGGGCCTCATGGGACACGACGGCGTCACCGCGGCGCTCAAGGCCTCCGCGGACGCCGCCGGGGAGCTCATGTGGCCGATGCCGATCCCCGAGGAGCTGCGCCCCACGCTGGACTCCGAGGTGGCCGATCTGGCCAACATCGGCGCCCGGCACGGCGGCATGATGACCGCGGCCGCCTTCTTGCGGGAGTTCGTCGGAAGCGACGCCACGGGCGAGACCATCTCCTGGGCCCACATCGACATCGCCGGCCCGTCCTTCAACAACGGCTCCGCCTACGGCTACACCCCCAAGAAGGCCACCGGCTCCGCTCTGCGCACCCTCCTGAGCTACGCCGAGACGCTCGCCTCCTGACCCTTCCGCCCCGGCGCGGCGGCCTTGCAGACCCGTTCAGAAATAAATGAACGTGAGTCACCACACAAGGCCGCCGCGCCGAAGCCTTTTAAGGTGCACCATGGACGGGGTGAGACTAAGGTGAGAGCCAATGGCTCAGTGACGGTCCAGGGGGCAGTCACAAAAGCATGACCACTGCAGAAGAACCCGAGCTGCTGGCATAATCGCGGCAGGCAAAGGTCCAGACCAAGAGGGTGCCGCACGGCACCGTCTCGACAGATTCACAGGAGCGTCCACGTGGCCGATACGGCAACTGCGCAAGAATTCGACATCCTCGTCCTGGGTGGTGGCAGCGCGGGGTACTCCGCAGCCATCCGCGCCACGGAGCTGGGCATGACGGTGGGCCTCGTGGAGCGGGCCAAGCTGGGCGGCACCTGCCTGCACACCGGCTGTATCCCGACCAAGGCATACCTGCACTCGGCGGAACTGGCCGACCACGCCCGTGACAGCGCCAAGTACGGCGTGAACACGACGCTGGACTCCATCAATCTCGGCACCGTGCGCGATCACAAGAACAGCATCGTCGCCGGCAAGCACAAGGGTCTCACCGGCCTGCTGAAGATGAAGAAGGTCAACATCATCGAGGGCGAGGGCAAGCTCACCTCCCCCGACACCATCACCGTCGATGGTGTGGCCTACAAGGGCAAGAACATCATCCTGGCCACCGGTTCCACCTCCAAGACCATGGGTCTGAACATCGAGGGCCGTGTGATCACCTCCACCGAGGCGCTGGAGATGAGCGAGCTCCCGTCCTCCGCGATCGTCCTGGGCGGCGGCGTGATCGGCGTTGAGTTCGCTTCCATGTGGAACTCTTTCGGCGTGGACGTCACCATCGTCGAGGGCCTGCCCTCCCTGGTCCCGAACGAGGATCCGGCCATCATCAAGGTCCTGGAGCGCGAGTTCAAGAAGAAGGGCATCAAGTTCAAGACCGGTGTCTTCTTCGAGAAGGTCGAGCAGACCGCCGAGCAGGCCACCGTCACCCTGGCTGACGGCACCTCCGTCTCCGCCGACATCGTGCTCGTGGCCGTCGGCCGCGGCCCCGTCACCGAGGGCTTCGGTTTCGCGGAGCAGGGTGTGACCCTGGACCGGGGCTTCGTCATCACGAACGAGCGTCTGCACACCGGCGTGGGCAACATCTACGCCATCGGCGACATCGTCCCCGGCGTCCAGCTGGCCCACCGCGGCTACCAGCAGGGCATCTTCGTCGCCGAGGAGATCGCCGGTCTCAACCCGGTCGTCGTCGATGACGTCAACATCCCGAAGGTGACCTTCTGCGAACCGGAGATCATGTCGGTGGGCTACTCCCAGCCCAAGGCCGAAGAGAAGTTCGGCAAGGACAACATCGAGACCACCGAGTACAACCTGGCCGGCAACGGCAAGTCCTCGATCCTCGGCACCAGCGGCCTGGTCAAGATGATCCGCGTCAAGAACGGCCCGATCGTCGGCGTGACCGGCATCGGCGGCCGCTTCGGCGAGCAGGTCGGCGAAGCTCAGCTGATCGTGAACTGGGAGGCCTTCCCGGAGGATGTGGCCACCCTGATCCACGCTCACCCGACGCAGAACGAGTCCCTCGGCGAGGCCGCCCTGGCCCTGGCCGGCAAGCCACTGCACGGCTGATGACTTCGGGTCAGGGCACCATCCCGGCGCCCTGCCCCACCCCGGTGGCCGGCTCGAACCGGCCACCGGACCACAGAATTTCCAGGCAAAAGATCACGAAGGAGAACGGGGACGACATGTCTGAATCCGTTAACTTGCCCGCACTCGGCGAGAGCGTCACGGAGGGTACCGTCACCCGCTGGCTGAAGTCCGTCGGCGACCGCGTCGAAATCGACGAACCGCTGCTGGAGGTTTCCACTGACAAGGTGGACACCGAGATCCCGTCCCCCATCGCCGGCGTGATCGAGCAGATCCTCGTCGCTGAGGACGAGACCGCAGAGGTCGGCGCAGCCCTGGTCGTCATCGGCGACGGCTCGGGTTCCGGTTCCGCCCCCGCAGCTCCGGCACCCGTCGAGGAGGCCGCACCGGCTCCCGCCGCAGAGGCCCCGGCCGCTCCGGCCACCGTTGAGGCTCCCGTCGCTGCCGCACCTGCCGGCGAAGGCACCGAGGTCACTCTCCCCGCTCTGGGCGAGTCCGTCACCGAGGGTACCGTCACCCGCTGGCTGAAGTCCGTCGGCGACTCCGTCGAAATCGACGAGCCCCTGCTGGAAGTCTCCACCGACAAGGTCGACACCGAGATCCCGTCCCCCGTGGCCGGCACCCTGCTGGAGATCCGCGTCAACGAGGACGACACCGCTGAGGTCGGCTCCGTGCTGGCCGTCATCGGCGCCGCCGGTGCTGCCGCCGCCCCTGCTGCTCCTGCCGCTGCTCCGGCCCCCGTGGCAGCCCCTGCACCGGCCGCCCCCGCAGCCGCACCGGCACCTGCTGCTCCGGCTCCCGCTGCTGCGCCCGCCCCGGCCGCTGCTCCGGTACCCGTGGCGGCCGCCGCCGATGCCGAGTCCTACGTGACCCCGCTCGTCCGCAAGCTCGCCAAGGACAACGGCATCGATCTCGGCACCGTGTCCGGCACCGGCGTCGGCGGCCGTATCCGCAAGCAGGACGTCCAGGCCGCCATCGAGGCCAAGAAGGCCGCCGCCCCCGTGGCAGCCCCTGCCGCCGCAGCCGCTCCGGCCGCTGCTGCAGCTCCCGCAGTGGTCGCGTCCTCGCTGCGCGGCACCACGGCGAAGGCCCCGCGCATCCGTCAGGTCATCGCCCGTCGCATGCGTGAATCGCTGGACATCTCCACTCAGCTGACCCAGGTCCACGAGATCGACATGACGCGCATCGTCAAGCTGCGCGGCACGGCCAAGAACAGCTTCAAGGCCGTCAACGGCGTCAACCTGACCTACCTGCCGTTCATCGCCAAGGCCGTCGCCGAGGCCCTGAAGGCCCACCCGACGCTGAACGCCGAGTACAACGAAGAGACTCAGCAGATCACCTACCACAACGCCGAGCACCTGGCGTTCGCCGTGGACACGGACAAGGGCCTCCTGGTCCCGGTCGTCTCCAACGCGGGTGACCTGAACCTCGCCGGCCTGGCGAGCAAGATCGCCGATGTCGCCGGCCGCACCCGCAGCGGCAAGATCGGTCCGGATGAGCTGTCCGGCGGCACCTTCTCGATCACCAACATCGGTTCGGTGGGCGCCCTCTTCGACACGCCGATCATCAACCAGCCGCAGGTCGCCATCCTGGGCACCGGCACGATCGTGAAGCGCCCGATGGTCGTCACCGACGCCGACGGCAACGACTCGATCGCCATCCGCCACATGATGTACCTGTGCCTGACCTACGATCACCGTCTGGTGGACGGCGCCGACGCCGGCCGCTTCCTGCAGACGGTCAAGGCCCGCCTCGAGGGTGGCGCCTTCGAGGGTGACCTCGGACTGTAGTCACACGCAGCGCACGACGGCGGCCCGCCTCCTTCCGGAGGCGGGCCGCCGTCGTCATTTCTACGGTCGGTCGAATCTCCTGACAGAGTGTCGCTAAACTGAAGGCATGACTATCCTCTTCAGCATTCTGCTGTTCCTGCACATCGTCGGCGCAGGCATGATCGTCGGCTACTGGATCGCCACCATGAAAGAGCCCACCGTCCACCCGCGCCAGCGTGACGGTGCGTTCCTCCAGCTGCTGACCGGCATCGCGATGATGGGCCTGATCCCCCTCATTCCGGGCTTCGACGCCAACTACTTCAAGCTGGGCATCAAGTTCGCCATCGGCCTGGCCGTGGCCGTCCTGGCCGTCATCGGATCCCGCAAGGTCAAGAAGGGCGAGCCCGTCTCCACCGGACTGGCCCACGGCGTCGGTGGCCTTGCGCTGATCAACATCGCCATCGCCACGATCTGGCAGTGAGACTGCTGCGGCGAGTTGTTACACCCGCCGCACCCGGGCCGCTCGTCCCGGAACCTGTCCCGTAATAAGCTGAATGCCGAAAGGCCCGTCGTTCCGCTCGGGCCGATTCCCCGACTTCCTAGGAGCAACTCATGGCAGTGTCCCGCAGCGCATCCACCGTCTGGTCCGGCAACCTCTTCGAGGGTAAGGGTGAGACCACCTTCGAGAGCTCCACGCTCGGCACCCACCCCGTCACCTGGAAGGCCCGCTCCGAGGCCGCCGAGGGCAAGACCAGCCCGGAAGAGCTGATCGCCGCCGCCCACTCCGCCTGCTTCTCCATGGCCTTCAGCAATGAGCTGGACCAGGCCGGCTTCACCGCCACGGAGATCCGCACCAAGTCCGAGGTCGGCTTCCAGCCGGGCGTCGGCATCACGGGCAGCAAGCTGACCCTGGCCGCCACCATCCCGGGCATCTCCGAGGAGGACTTCCAGCGCATCGCCGAGGCCGCCAAGGTCGGCTGCCCGGTGTCCGGTGCCCTGGCCGGCATCGAGATCACCCTGGATGCCACGCTGAACGCCTGATCCAGCAGGAACGCCGGAGGGGCGGTGGGAACGGAATCCGTTCCCACCGCCCCTCTTTCGTTCTCAGGCCGGCTCCGGGCTCAGGGGCGCGGACCGAGCGGCGGCGGGACCAGACGCGGCAGCGAAGTCCGCTCGGGCGCCCGCCGGGTGGGGATCTCCTGCAGCATCTCCCTCAGGACGCCGATCCCGTGTTCCAACTGCGGATCCGTGCCCGCCTTGTGGGCGTGCGGCGGGAACGGGATTTCGATGTCCGGGTCCACGCCCCGGTTCTCCACACCCCAGCCAGTGCCACCCTCGAAGAAGTTGGCGTAGCGGGGCTGCGACACGGGGGTGCCGTCCACCAGATCGAACTTCATGTCGATCCCGATCACACCACCCCAGGTGCGCACACCGATCACAGGCCCGATCCCCCGCATCTTCACGATCTGCGTGATGATGTCGCCGTCGGAACCTGCGAACTCGTCCGTGAGAACCACGACGGGGCCACGGACTGCCTGGTGCGGGTAGGTGATGGGGTATTCGCCACGGGGCAGCATCCACGCGTCGACCGTCCGTCCGATGAGTTCGGCCACGAGCTGCGAGGTGTGGCCGCCACGGTTGCGGCGGACGTCCACCAGCAGTGCGTCCTTGGCGGCCTCGGTCTCCAGATCACGGTGCAGCTGTGCCCAGCCGTGCGCCTGCATGTCCGGGATGTGCAGGTACCCGAAACGCCCGCCGGAGGCCTCATGCACGATCCTCCGCTTGGCCTGCACCCAGTCCTGGTAGCGCAGGCGTTCCTCCGAAGTCAGCGGCACGACGGCGGTCCGGCGGATCGCGCCGTCCTCGCCTCGGACGGTGAGTTCCACCGGCTGCCCGCCGGCGTCACGCAGCAGAGCGGCGGGCGTCGCCGCGGCCGCGCCGCCGAGCGGCGAGCCGTCGACGGCGAGCAGCACGTCCCCGGCCCGCACGCCGGCCCCGGGGCGGCGCAGCGGTGAGAGCGCCTGAGGGTCGGAGCTGTCGCCGTCGAGCACCCGTGCGATGGCCCATTCCCCGTCTCGCAGGGCGAGGTCGGCACCCAGGAATCCCTGCCGGCCGCTGCCCGGCTCACTCGCTTCGGGGCTGCGCACATAGGCGTGCGAGGTGCCGAGTTCGCCGTGAAGCTCCCAGATCAGGTCCACCAGATCGTCATAGGATCCCACCCGGCTCAGGACCGGCTGGTAGCTCTCGTGAACGGCGTCCCAGTCCAGGCCGCCGAGGGATTCGTCCCAGAAGAAGTCGCGCTGCAGCCGCCAGGCCTCCCGGAACTGCTGCTTCCAGACCTTCTGGGGCTCCAGCTGAACCCGGATCCGCTCCAGGCCAACGTCCTCGGGCTCCGCGGGGTCCGCGGCGGTGGACACCGTGCGGAGCTTCCCCTCGGAGCGGAGCACTGCGCTCTTGCCGTCCGCCGAAAGCCGGTAGGCGCTCACGCCCTCGGCGAGCACGCTGCTCTTACCGTCCTCCAGCCCGAAGCGCACCAGCTTCGCCGGGCCGGACTCGTCCGTCAGGCGGGCCCGCCCGTCCCCGAGAACGCCGTCGGTGGGGACGTCCAGGTAGAGGACCGCGCCCGCCACGGCCTGCAGTCCCTCGTAGTTGCCCTGGCTCACGGGAAGCGCGACGATCCGCTGGGCCAGGCCCTCGGCCTCGACCCGGACCGTCACGGGTGCCGGCGTCCCCGACGTGTCCGTGCCGCTCCCGGGAGCATTCGCCGTCTCGGCGACGCCCGGCCCGAACGGCGCCGGAGTGGACGCGTCCAGGACGGCCAGGTAGGGACGGATCGGGTGGGGGAAGGCCAGGTCGAAGCCCTGCCCGTCATACACGGGATCGAAGCTGCGGCTGGAGAGGAACGCCAGGAACTTCCCGTCCGGGGTGAACGCGGGCGAGCCGTCCACGAACCGCCCATCGGTCACATCGATGATCCCGGCTCCCGCATCCCGCGAGCGCAGACGCAGGAACGTCCGGTCGGAATCCCCATCCGTGGCCTGCACCCAGGCGAAGTGGCTGCTGTCCGGGGCCCAGGCGAGGTGGTCAACGGAACCGGCACCGGTGGATTCGACGGTCTCCACCTCGCCGCTCCGCACGTCGATCAGGAGGACATCCCCGAACGCGGTGCCCGCCAGGAGCCGGAGTCCGTCCGGGCTCGGCTCCAGGCTGACCACGCGGGCCGGAAGGCCGAGTTCGCGATCGACAGGCCCGGCGTCCAGGTTGTCCGGGTTCTCCGGTTCCGGGGCGCCGGCGGATTCGTCGTCCTGGTTCCCGGCCGGCTCCGTCACTGCGTCCTCTCCGGCCCCGCGGGCCGGGACCGGGCGCGGCAGCTCCACGGCGTCTGCCGGGCCGTCATTCGGCGCCTCGGCCGGCATGGGGGCCGGGGTGTTCGCCGCGGCCGTGACGCCGGCCGGCACCAGGGAGGTGATCCGGAGGGTCTCCTCCCCCGTAGTGTCGTGCACATAGGCCACGCGGTCATCGGCCAGGAAGCGCGGCAGGCGGGCACGGACGCCGCTGTCCGTCTCGAGTCCGCGGGCCGGGCCGTCCTTGTGACGCAGCCAATGCAGGGCGCCGTGGCTCACCACCAGGCTTGAGGCACCGCTCGCGTCGGGCTGCGCCTCACGCAAGTGGGCGCCGACGTCGAGCGGCCGGGCGATGACACCGGTGGAACCGAGCCTGATATCCAGCCTGCGTGCCTCCCCGGCACCAGCGTCGAGGAGGTACAGCTCGCCCGCCGACTCGAAGACCACCCTCCGGCCATCGCTCGCGGCGTGCCGCACGTAGAAGTCCTGGTGGTCCGTGTGGCGCGCCAGATCGCGGCCGTCCGGAGTGACCGAGTAGAGGTTGCCGTAGCCTTCGTGGTCGGACAGGAAATGGATCCGGCCGTTGACCCAGAGCGGGTCCGTCAGGTTCCCGTCCAGTTCCGGGACCAGCCGGACGAACTCACCGTTGCCGTCATGATCGATCCAGAGCTTGCCGGCCGTTCCGCCTCGGTAGCGCTTCCACCAGGCGGGTTCCCGCGACAGCAGCGATCCCACGACCACGGGCTTCTCATCACCCAGCTCGGGACCGAACGCCACCGACTCGAGGGGTCCGTATCCCAGGGCTTCCGGCGCTCCACCGTCCAGGGACAGGGCGTAGCCGTGGGCCAGGCGGGAGTCGCCTTGCTCGAAGGCGCTGGTGACCAGGACGCGCCCATCGGGCAGGAACCCCTTGTTCCGCGTGGTCGCGTGGCCGAAGTGACTCAGCTGCCGGAAGCCTCCGCCGTCGATCCCGGCGCAGACGACCTCCGGGGCCCGGCCACGCGTGACGGTCCAGACCAGCGATGTGCCGTCGGGAGAGAACCGCGGATTCCGGGCGGGAAGATTCAGGGAGCTCACCCGCCAGGCCCGTCCGCCCGAGACGGGCGCAAGCCAGACGTCGTCCTCCGCAACGAATGTGACCAGGTCATCGTGGACGTGGGGGTACCTCAGATAGCCGCCGTGTGTCATGGCACGATCCTAACCAGGCCACGGGCCACGGCCCGGGAGGCTGGGCCTCAGGCACGGGGATCGACGGCCTCGATCCTCCAGACCCCGTCCACCCGGCGCAGGAGCAGGGAGACCTCTTCCTCCCGTGGGGACCGCTTCGCCCCCTCTGAGGCGGCGCCGGCCGCAGGGACGGATCCCGGAACCCGTTCGAGGGAGAATCCTGACGACCTCACCGTGGCATCCACCACGGCCTTGTCGCGCTCCGCACCGGCCCGGATCACGATGGACGTGAGCTCCGTCCGGTAGCCCGAGTAACGCATCCCGTTCTTGATCAGTTCGGCCACGAGCGCCCGATCGTGTTCCAGTGCGGTTCCGGGCACGTACAGCGCTTCGAGCGCTTGATGGTTCCTCCCGATCAGGGCCTCCGTCCGTGCTGTGAGGAGCCGGGCCGCCGCCGCGCGCGGGTCTTCCGGAACGGCCGACGCCGGCCCGGGGGGTCCTGCGCTCCCTGCCGCCGGCGCAGGATCCACGGCGGACCCGTTCGTCCGGCCACCAGGGACGGGAAGCGCCCCGGCGACCAGAAGCCCGACGGCGAGCAGCACCAGCACTCCGCATGCCGCAGCCATTCCCACCGCACCCCGCACCCGGGAGCGCACTCCACGGCCACGGCGTGCGGCACCGTCTCGGTGTAAGGTGGCGGTCCTGCGTACGGTGGCGGCCCGGGGCCGGACCCAGGCCGGCATCAGACGGGACCGGCGTCCCATGCGATCCAGCTCCGCAGGAAGCAGGGAGGTCACCAGCTCGGGACCCATCCCGTCATGCGCCCCCGGCGCGATCCTGACGGGCAGGGCGGGACAAGCCCGCTGCACCGCCCGTGCGAGTTCTTCCGCCCCCGGCCGCTCCCCCGGAGCCTCCGCCAGGCCCGCATCGATCGCCAAGGCCAGGCCACGGGGAACGTCCGGGTGCAGGACCGGCAGGGGCGGCCTGAGCGACGGATCACCGGGTGGGGTGCCGGTGAGACACCACCACGCGACGGCCGCAAGGGAATAGACATCCGCCGCAGAAGTGGGAACGCCGCCCGTGGACCTCGGATCGGCGAACGCCCGCGTCACCCTCCGGGACGTGGGACCGCACTCGCCGATCAGCAGCGCCTGACCGAAATCGGACAGCAGCGGCTTCCCTTCCGCGGTGAAGAGCACATTGCCCGGAGCGACGTCCCCATGGACGATCCCGGACGCGTGGAGGGCTGCGAGGGCCCGTGCCAGAGGGACCACCACGGTGACCGTCTCGCCCGGTGTCAGACGGCCACGGACGGGAAGGAGAGTCGCAAGGCTTCCCCCTGGCGCGAAGTCCATCAGCAGACCGTCCCCTCCCGTGGCGCCGTCACCACGAGTGAAAGCCACGACGCCGCGGGTCCGCAGGACATGCGGATGCTCCACTGCGGCACCCCGCCAGCTCTCCGCCAGGCCGTCCATCAGCGGTTCACCCTCCCGGGGCACTTTCAGCGCCGCCCAGCCGCCGCCGTCGCGCAGGAGCCACACCTCCCCGCTGCCTCCGGAGCCCAGACGTCGCACCGTCCGGTAACCGTCCGTCCGTGGCTCTCCGCCGTCCGCCTGCCCGGCCACGTGCATCCCCATCGCCGCTCTCCCGTCCCGTGCTCGTGATGGCTGTCCCTCAATATCAATACCCCGGGCTGGTCATCGGCCGCAGAAGTTATCCACAGGGAGTGGCCTGCAAGCGCCCGGTAACAATCCCGGGGGTGATGAGAGCTTCGCCACATCGACGGTGCCCGCGAGCGGACGGGTCTAAGCTGGTACGCATGACTTTGGAGTTCTCGACCCTGGGGCTTGCCCCCGACTACGTCGATTACGTCCAGGGCTGGGACGTGCAGCGCACTCTGCACTCCGATGTCCTGGAAGGATCCCGCCCCAGCACCGTCCTGCTCCTCGAGCACGCCGCCGTGTACACCGCCGGTAAACGCACCGAGGACCATGAGCGCCCGTTCGACGGCACCCCCGTGGTCCCGGTGGACCGCGGCGGGAAACTGACCTGGCACGGTCCGGGGCAGCTCGTGGCGTACCCGATCATCAAGCTGAAGAACCCGGCCGGCATCCGTGATTACGTCCACCGCCTGGAGGACGTCATCATCTCCGTCCTGGCCGACTACGGCATCGCCGCAACCCGCGTGGACGGCCGTGCGGGCGTGTGGATCCTGGCCGATGAGAAGGGTCCGGACCGGAAGATCGCCGCCATCGGCATCCGCGTCCATGAAGGCGTGACGATGCACGGCATCGCCATCAATTGCAACAATGACCTGGCCCCGTACGCGCAGATCATCGCGTGCGGGATCACCGACGCCGGGGTGACCACCATCGCCCTGGAGACCGGGCGGAACATCTCGCCGGCAGACCTTGTTGAGCGAATCACGGAAGAGTTCCGCGGGCACGAGGACGAACTCGTCGCCGTCGAAGAAGGAGCAGTGCAGTGACCCTTGCCCCCGAAGGCCGCAAACTCCTGCGGATCGAGCAGCGCAACGCCGCCACGCCCGTGGAGCGCAAGCCCGACTGGATCAAGGCCAAGGTCCACATGGGCCCGGAATTCACCGGCCTGAAGAACCTGGTCAAGAAGGAAGGCCTCCACACCGTGTGTGAAGAGGCCGGCTGTCCCAACATCTTCGAATGCTGGGAGGACAAGGAAGCCACCTTCCTCATCGGCGGATCCGAGTGCACCCGCCGCTGCGACTTCTGCCAGATCGACACCGGTAAGCCGTCCCCGCTGGACCGCATGGAGCCCACCAAGGTGGCCCGCTCCGTGGAGCAGATGGGCCTCCGCTACGCCACCGTCACCGGTGTGGCCCGGGACGACCTCGAGGACGAGGGCGTGTGGCTCTACGCGGAGACCGTCCGCAAGATCCACGAGTTCAACCCGGGCACCGGCGTCGAGCTCCTGATCCCGGACTTCTCCGGCAAGCCCGAGCACATCGAGGCCATCTGCGACTCGAAGCCTGAGGTCTTCGCCCACAATGTGGAGACGGTGCCACGCATCTTCAAGCGCATCCGCCCGGCCTTCCGCTACGAGCGTTCCCTGGACGTGATCACGCAGGGCCGCAAGCACGGCATGGTGACCAAGTCCAACCTCATCCTCGGCATGGGCGAGACCCGGGAGGAGATCTCCGAGGCCCTGCGCGATCTGCATGAGGCCGGCACGGACATCATCACCATCACCCAGTACCTGCGCCCGAGCGAGCGCCACCTGCCGGTGGACCGCTGGGTGAAGCCGCAGGAGTTCGTGGACCTGGCCGACGAGGCCGAGGAGATCGGTTACCTCGGCGTCATGTCCGGCCCTCTGGTCCGCTCCTCCTACCGCGCCGGCCGCCTCTGGGCCACCGCCATGCGCAAGAAGGGCTGGGAGATCCCCGAAGCCCTGGCCCACATCGAGAGCTCCGGGAGCACGCGCCAGGAGGCGCGTACCCTCCTCGCCGCGCAGGGCTGAGGCTTTCTCCTCACCATTCATACGACGACGGCGACATCCGGCACCTGCCGGACGTCGCCGTCGTCGTTCACGTTTCGGTCCGCCCGCTCTGCTGGATAGAATGAACTCACTATGGCTAAATCCTCCGACTCCTCCGTCACGAACGGTGACGGCTCCACCAAGCGCGGGCTGTTCAACCGCAAGCCCAAGGCCGACAAGGGCCCCAGCCGCCTGAAGCAGATCGGCGAGGTCTTCCAGATGACCCGCCGCAACGACCCGCTCGCGGTCTGGCTCATGGTCCTGGCCTTCCTGGTGGTCCTGGGCGTGAGCACGGGCATCGGCGCCCTGTTCCAGAACTGGATCACCGGTCTGATCCTCGGCATCATGCTGGGCCTGCTGGCCGCGACGTTCATCCTGTCGCGCCGCGCGGAGAAGGCGGCGTTCTCGCAGATCGAGGGCCAGGCCGGCGCCGCGGGCGCCGCGCTCAGCACCCTGCGCCGTGGCTGGATCGTGGAGCAGCAGCCGGTTGCCGCGAACCCGCGCACCCAGGACTTCGTGTTCCGCGCGGTGGGCCGTCCCGGCGTCGTGCTGGTGGCCGAAGGACCGCTGAGCCGTGCGCGGCCCCTGGCCGACGGTGAGCGCAAGCGCCTCGCTCGCATCCTCCCGAACGTCCCGATCCATGTCATCTACGCCGGCCGCGACGAGGGGCAGACCCCGATCGCCAAGGTGGCCGGTGCCATGGGCAAGCTCAAGCCGACCCTGACCAAGGTGGAGGTCGGTGCCGTCTCCAAGCGCCTGTCCTCCCTGGGCAACCGCCTGCCGATCCCCAAGGGTGTGGATCCCTACAAGGCGCGGCCGGACCGCCGGTCCATGCGCGGACGCTGAGGCACTGCGCGGACGCTGAGGCGCAGAGCTTGAATGACAGAGCCTGAATGAGAAGGGCCGCCGTGATCTCCTGGGAGATCGCGGCGGCCCTTCTCATTCGTCCAGGGTCAGGCCGGCAGGCCACCGGAGTCGCCGCCGGCGGCCAGTCCCGCTTCGATCTTCGCGCGGTGCGCGGCTTCCCACTCGGTGAGGCTCTGCCCCGACTCACCGTTCTCACGGCGGGCCGCCGCGTCCAGCAGGCGTCCGGACTCTGCGGCGTCGAGCACCACGATGCCTTCCTCATCGGCGACGACGAGGTCACCGGTGCGCACCCGCACGCCACCGACGACGGCCTCACCGGAGGGCAGGACGTGCTTCTTGCCGCCCGGCTTGGGGAAAACGCCGCGGGCGAACACGGGGAAGCCCAGTTCCCGGGCCTCCTGCAGATCGCGGATGTTGCCGTCGACGACGAAGGCCGCGATCCCGCGCTTCTGCGCGACCGCACAGACGTTGCCACCGGCGACGGCGAGAGGGCTGCCACCGGAATCGACCACGATGACGGAACCCGGCTCGGCACGGTAGATCGCGGCGTGCATCATCAGATTGTCACCGGGGGCGCACGTGACGGCGTAGGCGGGACCGCTGACGCGCGGCATGCCGTGCCACAAGGGCCTGATCCCGGTGTCCATGACCCGGGATTCCTCCACGAGGTCGGCGAGTGAGGTGGGTGAGACGTCCGGCAGGGACTGATCGTTCACGGGAATCTCCACGGTCTGCGGGGTCCGTCAGCGGCGGACCAGGATGGTCTTCATGGCCTTGTCGTGCAGGCCGCGGTGATCGGCGTCGACGATGACCGCCGGGATGACCAGGCAGAGCAGCGCCGCACGGACCAGGGCGGCGGGGATGCCAGCCCGGGTCCCGTCGAGCTTGATGACATGGATGTTGGACACCCGGTGACCCACGCTGTAGCCAAGCGTGCCGATCAGGATGGCCTGCTCGGCGAAGAAGACGGCAAGCGTCGCCCAGGAGTTCCCGCCGAAGAAGGCGTTGCTGATCAGCAGGCACAGGCCCCAGTCGATGCAGATGGCCAGGATCCGGCGCCCTGCGCGGCCGAGGGAACCCGGTCCGGTCTCCGGAAGGCCGAGGCGTTCCCCGGGGTATTTGCTGATATGGGAAGTGTCCGGGCCTTCCAGCCAGGAACCGAGATCACGTCGAGTCACCACCCCTTAAGGGTATCGGCCCGGCGGAGCCCCATGTGCCGGAGAGAGTGGCCGCGGCGAACGGCAGCGCACGCCGTCGCCCCCGAGGCGGGCACCGCGTAGAGTGGCCAGGGTACGCATCGTCGGGCCCTGCGCCGGAGGAGGCGGTGAACGATTCCTGTAACGTGCCGGAAACAAAGCAGACACTGCCGGGTAATCCCCCTCCCTTAGGCTGTTCACAGAAGATGGCACGGAGAGCCCGGTCCAGGTGTCGGCCTGGCGGGAGATACGTGCGCCATCGCTTTCAGGCCCTCGGCCCCATCCCCGTTAGGAGCATGCATGTTCACCAGTGCGGACGAAGTCCTCAAGTTCATCAAGGATGAGGACGTCAAGTTCGTCGACATCCGTTTCACCGATCTCCCGGGTGTGCAGCAGCACTTCAACGTCCCGGCCAAGACGGTCGACGAGGACTTCTTCGTCAACGGCCAGCTCTTCGACGGTTCCTCCATCCGCGGCTTCCAGGGCATCGCCGAGTCCGACATGCAGCTGATCCCGGATGTCACCACGGCCTTCCTCGATCCCTTCCGCATCGAGAAGACCCTGGCCCTGAACTTCTCCATCGTGAACCCGCGCACCGGCGAGCCCTACCATCGCGACCCGCGTGGCGTGGCCGAGAAGGCCGAGGCGTACCTGGCCTCCACCGGCATCGCCGACACTGCATTCTTCGCCGCCGAGGCCGAGTTCTACGTCTTCGACAACATCCAGTTCGAGTCCTCCCCGCAGGGCTCCTTCTACAAGATCGACTCCATCGAGGCCCCGTGGAACACGGGCCGCGAGGAGCAGGGCGGCAACCTGGGCAACAAGACCCCGTTCAAGGGCGGCTACTTCCCGGTGGCACCGGTGGACCACCAGGCCGATCTGCGTGACGCCATGTGCCTGAACCTGGACGAGGTGGGCCTTGAGGTCGAGCGCTCCCACCACGAGGTGGGCGCCGCGGGCCAGGCGGAGATCAACTACAAGTTCTCCACCCTGGTGCACGCCGCCGACGACGTCCTGAAGTTCAAGTACGTCATCAAGAACACCGCCCTGGAATACGGCAAGACCGTGACCTTCATGCCGAAGCCCGTCTTCGGTGACAACGGCTCCGGCATGCACTGCCACCAGTCGCTGTGGAGCAATGGCGACCCGCTGTTCTACGACGAGAAGGGCTACGCCGGCCTCTCCGACGTCGCCCGCTGGTACATCGGCGGCATCCTCAAGCACGCCTCCGCGCTGCTGGCCTTCACCAACCCGACGGTGAACTCCTACCGCCGTCTGGTCAAGGGCTACGAGGCCCCGGTGAACATGGTCTACTCGCAGGGCAACCGCTCCGCCGGTATCCGCATCCCGATCACGGGCTCCAACCCGAAGGCCAAGCGCATCGAGTTCCGCGCCCCGGATGCCGCCTCCAACCCGTACCTGGCGTTCGCCGCCCAGCTCATGGCCGGCATCGACGGCATCCGCAATCGCATCGAGCCGCCGGCACCGATCGACAAGGACCTCTACGAGCTGCCCGCCGAGGAGGCCAAGGACATCCCCAAGGCTCCGGGCTCCCTCGAGGAGGCCCTGGAGGCCCTGGAGAACGACAGCGAGTTCCTGCAGGAGGGTGGCGTGTTCACCCAGGACCTGATCGACACCTGGATCGCATACAAGCGCGAACACGAGATCGCCCCGCTGTCCCTGCGCCCGAACCCGTACGAGTTCGAGCTCTACTACGGCGTCTGACGCTCCCACGCGACGCAGCCCCCGCATCGTCACGATGCGGGGGCTGCGTCCGTTCACGCACCCATACCGTTCCCGAGCACTAGGCTTGCACCATGCCTGAACTGAGCCCGGAGAGCATCGAGTACTTCCGCACCCTGCCCCGCCGCCGCGTTGCCGCGGGGCTCGTCATCCGCGACGACGCCGGCCGCATCCTGGCCGTCAAGCCCAACTACAAGGACGGCTGGCTCCTTCCGGGCGGCACCGTGGACGCCGGTGAGGCGCCCCGCAACGCCGCCCGCCGCGAAGGGCTGGAGGAGCTGGGCCTGGACATCCTTCCTGGGGCCTTGCTGATCATCGGGCACTCCACCTTCCCCGATCCCATCGGCGACGGCCTGAACTTCCTCTACGACGGCGGCGTCCTGGCCCCAGGCACGGAGATCTCCCTCCAGGAGGAGGAACTCACCGAGTGGCGCTTCGTCACCGTCGCGGAACTGCCGGACTACTTCGGCCCCCACGGCGCGTTCCACATCACCTCAGCCCTGAAGGGCCTTCGGGAGGGCCGCGTCATCGAGCTGCGCGACCGCGACGAGATCGTCTGAGCAGAGCCTGGGGCGCGGACGACGACGACGGCGGCAAGGCTTCAGCGCGGCCCGTAGAACTCCCGTTCAAAGACGCTGCGCGCCCGGCGGGTCAGGCGCAGATAGTGCTCCTCGAAGTCCGCGGCGTGCTCGGCGGGATGACCGCACCAGCGGGACACGGCCTCCAGGTCCTTCCGGGCCGAGGGCAGCAGATCGGAAGCCCTGCCGGACCACATCACATTGGCGCTCCGGACACGTGAGGCGAGATGCCACGCCTCACCCAGCAGCGCGGCGTCGTCGGCGTCCATGAGCCCGAGTGCCGCGAGTTCCGCGAGCGCGTCCACGGTCGAGGTGGTGCGCAGCCCAGGGTGCAGGTGGGCGTGCTGCAGCTGGCGCAACTGCACCAGCCATTCGACGTCACTGAGGCCTCCCCGCCCGAGCTTGACGTGCCGGGACGGGTCGGCTCCACGGGGCAGCCGTTCGGCCTCCACGCGTGCCTTGATCCGCCGGATCTCCCGCTCGTCCTGCGGCGAGAGGTGTTCCGGGTAGCGGAGCGGGTCGATGAGTTCGAGAAACTGTGCTGCGAGTGCGTCGTCGCCGGCCAGGGGGCGCGCCCGCAGGAGCGCCTGGGACTCCCAGATGAGGGACCAGCGCTCGTAGTAGGCGCGGAAGGCGTCCAGTGACCGGACCATGGGCCCGTTCTTGCCCTCGGGCCGCAGGTCCGCATCCAGGGCCAGGACGCGCTCCGCCTGGATCGCCGGGCGGAGCGGCTGGGTGAGGAGCGCGGAGATCCGCCCGACGATCCAGAGCGCCTGCTTCTGCGCGTCCGCGTCGGAGGCCCCGGGAAGGGCTTGGTGGACGTACATGACGTCCGCGTCGGAGCCGTAGCCGATCTCCCGTCCGCCCTGCCGTCCCATCCCCATGACGAGCACCCGGGTGAGGAGGCCGCCGTCGGCCTCGGTCTCACGTTCCGCCACGTGCAGTGCACCGAGGATGGCCGCCTGGTCGGCGTCGGCGAGCGCCTTGGCGACGCCGTCCTGGTCCAGGACGCCCGCGGCGTCGCCGAGCGCTGTGCGCAGGATCTCCCGGCGCCGGATCAGGCGGATGAAACGCATGGCCCCGGATGCCTCCTGATGCCGGGCCATCTTGGAACGGATCTCCTGCCACTGGGCATCGAACGGGACGGGTGCCAGCTCTTTGTCGGTGCCCAGCCACGCGACGGACTCCGGTGAGACCTCCAGAAGATCGGCGATGAGCCTCGAGTCGGCCAGGATGTGGCACAGACGCTCCGCTGCGGCCTGCGAATCCCTCAGCAGCCCCAGATACCAGTGGGTGGCACCCAGCGCCTCACTGACCCGGCGGAAGGCGAGCAGGCCGCCGTCGGGGTCCAGGCCCTCGGCGAGCCAGCCGAGAAGCACCGGCAGGAGCTGGCGCTGGAGCGCCGCCCGGCGACTGACGCCCGAGGTCAGGGCCGCGATGTGGCGCATGGCGCCGTCGGGGTCCCGGTAACCCAGGGCGGCCAGGCGTGCGGAGGCCGCTTCGGGGCTGAGCCGCGCCTCCGCGGTGCTGAGGGACGCCGCGGTGCTGAGCAGGGGCCGGTAGAAGATCTGTTCGTGGAGTTCCCGCACGCGGCGTTTGGTCTTCTGCCACCCGCTCACGAGCGCGTCGGCGGTGGGCCGGGCCGTGCTGAGTGAGCCTTCGACGGCACGGGCGAGCGCGCGGAGGTCCTCCTCTTTCTCCGGCATGAGGTGGGTGCGGCGCATGCGCACCATCTGGATGCGGTGTTCGATGACCCGCAGCTGCCGGTAGGCACGGTCGAATTCGGCGGCGTCGGAGCGGCCGATGTAGCCTCCCGCGGACAGCGCCGCGATGGCGGACGTGGTGTCCCGCACGCGCAGTGCCGGGTCCGCCTTGCCGTGGACCAGCTGGAGGAGCTGGACCGTGAATTCGACGTCGCGGAGCCCGCCTGGGCCGAGCTTGAGCTGGCGGGCAACCTCGGCGGCAGGGATGTTGGCCGTCACGCGACGCCGCATCGCCTGCACGGACTCGACGAATCCGTCCCGGCCTGCGGAGGCCCACACCAGGGGTTCCACCATCTCCTCGAAGCGGTGGCCCAGCCCGGTGTCGCCGGCCATGGCGCGCGCCTTGAGGAGGGCCTGGAACTCCCAGCTCTCGGCCCAGCGGCCGTAGTAGAGGCGGTGGGATTCGAGGGTCCGGACCAAGGGCCCGTCCTTGCCCTCGGGCCGCAGATTGGCGTCCACCTCCCACAGCGCGGGTTCCCGGCCCGGGCTGGAGATGACCTTGGTGAGCGTGCTGGCCAGGAAGGTCCCGATCGCGACGGCCTGGACCTCGTCCAGGCCGTCCGCCTCCAGGACGTAGATGACGTCCACATCGGAGATGTAGTTCAGCTCCCGCGCGCCGCTCTTGCCCATGCCGAGCACGGCCAGGCGGACGGCGGCCACCTCCTCCGCGGTGAACACGGCTGCGGCTTCCGAGCGGGCCACCGCGAGCGCCGCGTCGAGCGCGGCGGCCGCCAGATCCGCCAGCTCCGCTCCGGCCGACGGCATGAAGTCCCGCGGATCGGCCGCGCAGAGATCGCGGATGGCCAGCTCGGTCAGGTGGCGCCGGTAGCGCGCCCGCAGGGCGGACTGCGCGGACTCGCCCGTCATCCGCGCCACGGGGGCCGCTGCGCGCGCATCGGCGCCGACGGCGGCCAGCAGGGAGGTGCGGAGTGTCTCCGCCGGTGTGCGGAGCGGCTCAGGGCTCACCGGGGCCGTCAGCACGTCCTTCTCGCCCGGATTGCGGAGCAGGAAGTCCGCGAGTGCGGTGGATGCCCCGAGGAGGCGGAACATGGCTTCGGAGCGCTCCGGGCCGCCCGCCAGGAGCTTCCGGACGGTGCCGCCGACCGGCCCTTCCTTCTCCAGGAGCCGGACGACGGACAGGAGCGCCTCATCCGGGTTGGCGGCCTGCAGCAGCCCGGCGAACAGGAGTTCCTGGTCCACGCCGTCCAGCTCAGGGGCTCCCAGGAACCGCTCGGCGCGTTCCACATCGCTGAAGCCGGCGGCGATCAGGCGCCGGGCGACACTCATGGCCACCGTGCTACAGGATCCCGAGGTTGCGCTGAAGCTCGTACGGCGTGACCTGGAGGCGGTAGTCGTTCCATTCGGCCCGCTTGTTGCGCAGGAAGTGCTGGAACACCTGCTCGCCCAGGATCTCCGCCATGAACTCGGAGTTCTCCATGGTGTTGATGGCGTCGTGAAGGCTCGCCGGGAGCGGATCATGGCCGAGGGCCCGCCGCTCGGCGGTGGAGAGGGAGGCGATGTCCTCCTCGGAGGCGAGAGGCAGCTCGTAGCCTTCCTCGATACCCTTCAGGCCGGCGCCCAGGAGCACCGCGTAGGCGAGGTACGGGTTGGCGGCGGAGTCGATGCCGCGGTACTCCACCCGGGCGGAGTTGCCCTTGCCCGGCTTGTAGAGCGGGACGCGGACCAGCGCGGAGCGGTTGTTGTGGCCCCAGGAGACGTAGCTGGGAGCCTCTCCCCCGCCCCAGAGGCGCTTGTACGAGTTCACGAACTGGTTGGTCACGGCCGTGAACTCGGGGGCGTGGTGCAGGATGCCGGCGATGAACTGCCGGGCCGTGCGGGAGAGCTCGTACTCCGCGCCCGCCTCGTGGAAGGCGTTGGTGTCGCCTTCGAAAAGCGAGAAGTGGGTGTGCATGCCGGAACCCGGGTGCTGGGTGAACGGCTTGGGCATGAAGGTCGCGTAACTGCCCTGCTGCAGCGCCACCTCTTTGATGACGGTGCGGAACGTCATGATGTTGTCCGCCGTCTGGAGGGCGTCCGCGTAGCGCAGGTCGATCTCGTTCTGGCCGGGGCCGGCCTCATGGTGGCTGAACTCGACAGAGATCCCCACATTCTCCAGCATGGTCACGGCCGTCCGGCGGAAGTCCTGGGCCACGCCTCCCGGCACGTGGTCGAAGTACCCGCCCTCGTCCACCGGCACCGGCAGCCCGTCCGGACCGGGACGGTCCGACTCCAGGAGGTAGAACTCGATCTCGGGGTGCGTGTAGCAGGTGAAGCCCATGTCGGCGGCCTTGGCCAGGGTCCGCTTGAGCACATTTCGGGGGTCCGCCGCACTCGGCTGCCCATCCGGGGTCAGGATGTCGCAGAACATGCGGCTGGTCTGCTCGGTCTCGCCGCGCCAGGGCAGGATCTGGAACGTGGACGGATCCGGCTGGGCCAGCATGTCGGATTCGTACACACGGGCCAGGCCCTCGATGGAGGATCCGTCGAAGCCGAGACCCTCCTCGAAGGCCCCTTCGACCTCGGCGGGGGCCAGGGCCACGGACTTGAGAGAGCCCACCACGTCGGTGAACCAGAGCCGGACGAACCGGACGTCCCGCTCCTCGATGGTCCGGAGCACGAATTCCTGTTGGCGGTCCATGCGGGCCTCGCTTCCTCTGCTCCCCCGGCCCTGGCCGGGACACTCCTGTTCTGCTGACAGCAACTCTACCCAGGAGCGGTCACCTGCGGTTCCCAGCGCGCCCTGGGCGAAAGGGAATTCCCCACCCCCGCACGTTCCCCGTTAAGCTCGAAGCATGACCCACAGCGAAGCCGCCCACTCCAGCACCGCCGGCGAGACGAGCGCACCGTACGGAAGTGGCCCCGCGCCGTCGTCGTCCGCTCCGGCCGGCCGGGTCCGGCTCCACCACCTGCGGCAGGCGAAGGAGCAGGGGCGGCATTTCGCCATGCTCACCACCTACGAGCAGTACACGGCGGAGATCTTCGACGCGGCCGGTATCGAGGTGCTGCTGATCGGCGATTCCGCGTCCAACAACGTGTACGGCAACGAGACGAGCCTCCCGGTCACGGTGGACGAACTCCTGCCGCTGTGCCGTGCGGTGGCCCGTTCGGCCCACCACGCCCTGATCCTGGCCGATCTGCCGTTCGGCTCCTACGAGGTCTCCCCCCAGCAGGCCGTGGAGACCGGCGTCCGCTTCATGAAGGAAGGCCTGGCCCACGCCGTGAAGCTGGAGGGCGGCGCCTTCTACGCGGAAACCGTGCGCGCCATGGTCCAGGCCGGCATCCCGGTCATGGGGCACATCGGCTTCACCCCGCAGAGTGAGCACGCCCTGGGCGGCTATCGTGTGCAGGGCCGGGGCGACGACGCCGAGCGGCTCGTGGCGGACGCGCTGGCCCTCGAGGAGGCGGGCGCCTTCGCGGTGCTCATGGAGATGGTCCCGGCGGAGACCGCCGCAAGGGTCGACGCAGCGCTGAAGGTCCCCACCGTGGGCATCGGCGCCGGCAGCGGCACCACCGGCCAGGTCCTGGTCTGGCAGGACGCCATGGGTCTGCGCGGCGGGAAGATGGCACGCTTCGTCAAGCAGTACGCCCAGCTGCGCGGGACCCTGATGGATGCCGCGCAGCAGTTCGGCGACGAAGTCCGGAACGGCTCCTTCCCCGGCCCGGAGCACTCCTTCTAGGAGAGGCCCGGCCGGGAGCGGGCTCAGTCGTCGTCATCCTTGTCCCACGCCTCATTGTGTTTCCGGACGCTCTCCAGGGCCTTCGCGGCCTCCTCCCGGGTGTCGAACGGGCCGAGCAACTGGCTCCAGTCGCTCATGGCGTCCTCCTCCACTTGGTGCGTGACCATGTTGTACCAGAACTTCGGCATGGCTCCTCCTTGCGTGACGGCTATTAGGATCAAGGTATGCCAGCTGAAGCCAGTACCGCACCCCTCGGCACCCTGACCCCGGGGACCGTCAGCCCACGCCGTCCCGTCCCGGCGTCGATCGAACGTCCGGAGTACGTGGACAAGCCCGCCCCGGCCAAGTTCACGGGCAGCGCGGTCAAGACCCCCGAGACGATCGAGAAGATGCGCATCGCGAGCCGCATCGCCGCACAGGCGATCGTCGAGGTGGGCAAGAGCATCCGCCCCGGCGTGACCACGGACGAGCTGGACGCCGTGGGGCATGAGTTCCTCCTGGATCACGGCGCCTACCCCTCCACGCTGGGCTACCGGGGCTTCCCGAAATCCCTGTGCTCCTCGCTCAACGAGGTCATCTGCCACGGCATCCCGGACTCCACCGTGGTCCAGGACGGCGACATCCTCAACATCGACATCACGGCGTACATTCACGGCGTGCACGGCGACACCAACCACACCTTCCTGGTGGGCGAGGTGGACGAGGAGTCCCGGCTCCTGGTGGAACGCACGGAGGAAAGCCTGCGCCGCGCCATCAAGGCCGTGGCCCCGGGCCGCGAGATCAACGTCATCGGGCGCACCATCGAGTCCTATGCGAAGCGTTTCGGCTACGGCGTGGTCCGTGACTTCACCGGGCACGGTGTCGGCGAGGCGTTTCACACGGGCCTGATCATTCCGCACTATGACGCGGCCCCCGCCTACAGCACTGTCATCGAGCCGGGCATGACGTTTACGATTGAACCCATGCTCACGCTCGGCACCATCGAGTGGGATATGTGGCCTGACGACTGGACCGTACTCACCCGGGACCGGAAGCGGACTGCGCAGTTTGAGCACACCCTCGTGGTGACCGATACGGGCGCGGAGATCCTCACCCTGCCCTGAGCGGCACCGCTTTGCACCCCGTCCGCCGCATCGAAGGAACAGCGTGAGCAAGAACGACAACTCCGGCAAGAAGCACCCCGCCATGATCGGCATCGACATCGGCGGAACGGGCATCAAAGGCGGGATCGTCAATCTCAAGAACGGCAAGCTGGTGGGCGAGCGCGTCCGCATCCCCACGCCGCAGCCGGCCACGCCGGAGTCCGTCTCCGCCGTCGTCGCCCAGATCGTCGAGGAGCTCAGTGCCCGCCAGGATGCCCCGGAACGTTCCACACCGGTGGGCGTCACCTTCCCGGGCATCATCCAGCACGGCGTCTGCCTGCTGGCGGCCAATGTGGACAAGAGCTGGCTGAACGTGGACATCGACGCTCTGCTCACCACGACGCTGAAGCGTCCGGTGGAAGTGATCAACGACGCCGACGCGGCCGGCCTGGCGGAGGTGCGCTACGGCGCCGGGGAGGACGTCAAGGGCACGGTCCTGGTGATCACGCTCGGCACCGGGATCGGTTCCGCGTTCATTTTCAACGGCCGTCTGGTGCCCAACGCCGAGCTCGGCCACCTGGAGATCGACGGTTTCGACGCCGAGTCCAAGGCCTCTGCCGTGGCCCGCGAGCGGGACGGCCTGAGCTGGGAGGAGTACTCGGTCAAGCTGCAGCGCTACTTCAGCCACGTCGAGATGCTCTTCTCCCCCGAACTGTTCGTGGTGGGCGGCGGTATCTCGAAGCGCGCCGACGAGTACCTGCCGCGCCTGGAGCTCCGGACCCCGATCGTCCCGGCCAAGCTGAAGAACGAGGCCGGCATCGTGGGCGCCGCACTGCAGGTCGCCCAGCACCACAAGCTCATCAAGTAGACACCCTCCTGGGAGCGGAAGGGCCCCGCCGGATCTTCCGGCGGGGCCCTTCGCTGTTCATCCTGTGCGGCACCGCTCAGGCGTTCTGGCTCCTCAGGCCTTCTGGCTCCTCAGGCGCGCGATCGCCTCTTCGAAGTCGTCCAGCGAGTCGAAGTCCTGGTACACGCTGGCGAAGCGCAGATAGGCCACCTCGTCCAGGCGGCGCAGCGGTTCCAGGATGGCGAGGCCCACCTCATTGGCTTTGATCTCGGCGGCGCTGCTCGCACGGACGATCTCCTCGACCTCCTGTGCCAGCATGGCCAGATCATCCTCGGTGACCGGGCGGCCCTGGCAGGCCTTGCGCACCCCGTTGATGACCTTGCTGCGGCTGAAGGGTTCGGCCACACCGGAACGCTTGAGCACCGACAGGCTGGTGGTCTCGATGGTGGTGAAGCGGCGCGCGCAATTGCCGCACTGCCGCCTCCGGCGGATCGAGGATCCGTCCTCGGTGACGCGGCTGTCCACCACCCGGGAATCCGGATTACGGCAATAGGGACAGAACACCTTGCCTCCTTACCGTGTCTGGGCTCAGTTTAAGACCGGGCATTTCAAATCACAAGGATGTGATTCTCACACACCCCGGGGGTCTCAGCGGAACCGGATGGACACGGCCTCACCGTGGGAGGGCAGGTTCTCCGCCGAGGCGAGCTGCTCGATGTGAGTGCGCACACCCTTCAGAGCGTCGCGGGAGTACTCGATCTCCTGCACGGCACGGAGGAAGGTGGTGACGTTCAGGCCGGAGGAGAACAACGCCGTGCCGGACGTCGGCAGCACGTGGTTGGAGCCGGCGCAGTAGTCGCCCAGGCTCACCGGAGAATAGTCCCCGACGAAGATGGCGCCCGCGTTCCGGATCCGGGCCGCCACCGCGGGAGAGTCCTCCGTCATGATCTCCAGGTGCTCGGCGGCGTACGCGTCCGCCACCGCCACCCCCTGGCTCACATCATCCACCAGCACCACACCGGACTGCGGGCCGGAGAGGGCCGTGGTGATGCGTTCGCCGTGCCGGGCCGTGACGATCTGCCGCAGCAGCTCCTCCCGGACGGCGTCGGCCAGCTCGGTGGACGGCGTGATCAGCACGCTCGACGCACGGGGGTCGTGCTCGGCCTGGCTGATCAGATCCGCCGCCACCAGGGAGGCCCGGGCGGTGTGGTCGGCGAGGACGGCGATCTCCGTGGGACCGGCTTCGGAGTCGATGCCCACCACGCCGCGGACCAGGCGCTTGGCCGTGGCCACGTACACATTGCCGGGGCCGGTGATCAGGTCGACCGCCTCGATCTCCGCGGATCCCTCCGCTTCGGCCACACCGTAGGCGAAGGCGGCGATGGCCTGGGCGCCGCCCATGGCGTAGACCTCTTCGATGCCCAGCAGCTCAGCGGCGGCCAGGATGGTGGGGTGTGGCAGTCCGCCGTGGTCCTTCTGCGGCGGAGAAGCCAGTGCCACGGACGTCACGCCCGCGGCCAGGGCCGGGACCACGTTCATGACCACGGAGCTGGCGAGCGGTGCCAGGCCGCCCGGGACGTACAGACCCACGCGGCTCACCGGGATCCAGCGCTGACGCACGACGGCGCCCTCCGCGAGGACCGTCTCCACGTCGCCGGGGCGCTGGGCCTCGGCGAAGAGGCGGGCACGGTGGATGGACTCCTCCAGGGCGGCACGCACGGCGGCGTCCAGCCCGGCGAGGGCGTCGCGCAGCGCCGCGCGGGGCACGCGCACCTGTTCCAGGCTCACGCCGTCGAAGCGCTGGGCGAAGTCGCGCAACGCCGCGTGGCCGCCGTCGCGCACGGCGGCGATGATCCCGCGGACGGCGTCCTCCGCCTCCCTGTTGGACTCCTCATGCACGCGGGGCACGGCGGCCTTCAGCGCGGCCCGGCTCAGATGGCGGCCGCGGAGATCCACGGTGCGGAAGAACTCGGTGCTGTCGGGGCTGGTCACAGGGGTCTCACTCACGGATTCAGTTTATCGAGGCGTCGGGGCTCCCCCGAACCGGCCCGTCACATGGACGGCTGTTCGGGGCGGGGTCAGGCATCCAGGCAGGCCGGTCCCAGGAGGACCTTGAGGTCCGCGTACAGGGACGGGTTCGGATCCACCATGAAGTCCCGGCCCAGCCGCATGAGCTCGATGCTGCGCGTGCCCTGGAGCTTCAGCCGGACCTCGCTCTTGCCGGAGTGGCTGCGGAGCACGTCGCCGAGCCGCGAGACGAGGTCTTCGGTGGCCTTGTGCGTGGGGACGCTGATCATGAGGTGCCCGTTCCCGCTCGCCTGGCTGAGGTCCGGGACGCTCATCTCCATGCAGCTGAGCACCACCGAGCCGTCGTCGCGGCGCTGGACCCGGCCCTTGATCACCACGATCAGGTCTTCGGCCAGGATCGTGGAGATGGGGCCGTAGACCTGCCCGAAGAACATGACCTCCATGGAGGCGCCGAGGTCCTCGATCTCGGCGCGGGCGTAGGCATTACCGCTGGATTTCGCCACGCGCCGGCTGAGGGAGGTGATCATGCCGGCGATGGTGACGATCGCACCGTCCGGCGGGCCGTCGTCGCTCATCACGTTGGCCACCGAGGTGTCGGCGAGGGAGCCGAGCGCCTCCTCCAGGCCCTTCAGCGGGTGATCCGAGACGTACAGCCCCAGCATGTCCCGCTCGAAGCTGAGCAGGTCCTTCTTCTCCCACTCGGGCAGTTCGGGGATCTCCACCGAGAGCCCGGCGTCCGGCGCCGCGTCGTCCATGGCGCTGAACAGGTCGAACTGGTTGTTGGCCTCGTTGCGCTTGAGCGTGATGACCGAGTCGATGGCCTCCTCGTGGATCATCACCAGGGAACGGCGGTTGCCCTCCATGGAGTCGAACGCACCGGCCTTGATGAGCGATTCGATGGTGCGCTTGTTGCACACCACCGCGGGGACCTTCTGCAGGTAGTCGGAGAAGGAAGTGAACGCGCCTTTCTCCTGCCGGGTCTCCACCATGGCCTTGACCACGTTCGCGCCCACATTGCGGATGGCACCCATGCCGAAGCGGATGTCATCCCCCACCGGGGTGAAGGTCAGCTCGGACTCGTTGACGTCCGGCGGGAGCACCGTGATGCCCATGCGGCGGCACTCATTGAGGTAGATGGCCGACTTGTCCTTGTCATCGCCCACGCTGGTGAGCAGGGCGGCCATGTACTCCGGTGCGTAGTGCGCCTTCAGATACGCGGTCCAGTAGGAGACCACACCGTACGCGGCGGAGTGGGCCTTGTTGAAGGCGTAGTCGGAGAACGGGAGCAGGATGTCCCAGAGCGTCTTCACGGCCTCCGCGGAGTAGCCGTTGTCGAACATGCCCTGCTGGAAGCCGGCGAACTGCTTGTCCAGTTCCTCCTTCTTCTTCTTGCCCATGGCGCGGCGGAGGATGTCCGCCTGGCCGAGCGAATAGCCGGCCAGCTTCTGCGCCACGGCCATGACCTGCTCCTGATACACGATCAGGCCGAACGTCCCGCCCAGGATGTCCTTGAGCGGCTCCTCCAGTTCGGGGTGGATGGGGATCACCGGCTGGAGGTTGTTCTTCCGCAGGGCGTAATCGGTGTGGGCGTTGGCGCCCATGGGGCCCGGACGGTACAGCGCCAGGACGGCGGAGATGTCTTCGAAGTTGTCCGGCTTCATGAGCTTGAGCAAGGAGCGCATGGGCCCGCCGTCGAGCTGGAAGACGCCCAGCGTGTCACCACGGGCCAGAAGGTCGTACGACGGCGCGTCGTCGAGTTCCAGGTGTTCCAGATCCAGGTCGATGCCGCGGTTGCGCTTGATGTTCTCGATGGCGTCCGAGATGATCGTCAGGTTCCGCAGACCGAGGAAGTCCATCTTGATCAGGCCGAGGCCCTCACAGGTGGGGTAGTCGAACTGGGTGATGACCTGGCCGTCCTGGATGCGGCGCATGATCGGCACCACGTCGATGATCGGGTCCGAGGACATGATCACGCCGGCAGCGTGCACGCCCCACTGCCGCTTCAGGCCCTCCAGGCCGAGCGCCGTCTCGAAGACCTTGCCCGCCTCCGGGTCCGTGTTCAGCAGCTCCCGGAAGTCTCCGGCCTCACCGTAGCGCTTGGCCTTGGGGTCCTGGATGTCCTTGAGCGGGATGTCCTTGGCCATGACCGCAGGGGGCAGGGCCTTGGTGAGCGTCTCGCCCATGCTGAACGGGTAGCCGAGCACGCGGGAGGAGTCCTTGAGCGCCTGCTTGGTCTTGATGGTGCCGTAGGTGACGATCATGGACACGCGCTCGTCGCCGTACTTGCGGGTCACGTAATCGATGACCTCGGGACGGCGGCGGTCATCGAAGTCGACGTCGAAGTCGGGCATGGACACGCGGTCCGGGTTGAGGAAGCGCTCGAAGATCAGGCCGTGGCGCAACGGGTCCAGGTCGGTGATGCGCAGCGCGTAAGCGACCATGGAACCGGCACCGGAGCCACGGCCCGGGCCCACACGGATGCCGTTGTCCTTGGCCCAGTTGATGAAGTCGGCCACCACCAGGAAGTAGCCGGGGAATCCCATGGTGCTGATGATGCCGAGCTCGTACTCGGCCTGCTTGCGCACATCGTCCGGGATGCCCTTGGGGTACCGGTACTGGAGACCGCGCTCCACCTCCTTGACCAGCCAGGAGTCCTCATTGTCGCCCGGCGGGCACGGGAACTTCGGCATGTAGTTGTTGTGCGTGAAGCCGACCTCGCAGCGCTCGGCGATCGCCAGGGTGTTATCGCAGGCTTCCGGGAGCTCACGGAACAGCTCACGCATCTCCCGCGGCGACTTCAGGTAGTAGCCCGTGCCGGAGAACGCGAAGCGGGAGCCGCCTTCGTCATAGCTCGGTTCCAGGAGCGTGGACCCGGACTGGATGGCCAGCAGCGCCTCGTGGGCCTTGGCGTCGTGCTGGTGGGTGTAGTGGAGGTCGTTGGTGGCGACCAGCGGGATGCTCAGGTCCTTCGCCAGGCGGAGCAGGTCCTCGCGGATGCGGGTCTCGATGGACAGCCCGTGGTCCATGAGCTCGCAGTAGTAGTTCTCCTTGCCGAAGAGATCCTGGAACTCTGCGGCGGCTGCCACGGCCTCCTTGTACTGCCCGAGCCTCAGCTTGGTCTGCACCTCGCCCGAGGGGCAGCCGGTGGTGGCGATGAGTCCTTCGGAGTAGGTGTGGAGCAGCTCCCGGTCCAGGCGGGGCCACTTGCCGAACACCGAGTCCAGGGAGGCGATGGACGAGGCCCGGAACAGATTCCTCATGCCGGTGTTGTTGTAGCTCAGCAGGGTCATGTGGGTGTACGCGCCACCGCCGGAGACGTCGTCGCTGCGCTGGCTCTCATCACCCCAGCGGACACGCTCCTTGTCGGTGCGGTGCGTGCCGGGCGTGACATACGCCTCGACGCCGATGATGGGCTTCACGCCGGCGTCCTTGGCCTTCTTCCAGAAGTCGTGCGCGCCGAACAGATACCCGTGATCGGTGATCGCGAGGGCCGGCATCTCCAGCCGGTTGGTCTCGGCGAAAAGCTCTCCCAGCTTGGCCGCACCGTCCAGCATGGAGTACTCGGTATGGGTGTGCAGATGGACGAAGGAATCCTGGCTAGCCACCCGTACATCCTAGTACGCCCCACCGAGGGGACCCGGTATTCAGTGCCCGTCGCGCAGGCGCTCCAGGGCGTAGGCCAGGTCTTCCGGGTAGTCGCTGGTGACCGTGACGCGTTCGCCGGAGGCAGGATGATCGAAGCTCAGCTGACGGGCGTGGAGCCACTGCCGGGTCAGACCGAGCTCGGCGGCCAGACGGGGGTCGGCGCCGTAGGTCAGGTCGCCCGCGCACGGGTGCCGCAGTGCCGAGAAGTGCACCCGGATCTGGTGGGTGCGGCCCGTCTCCAGGTGCACCTCTAGGAGACTCGCCCGGCCGAAAGCCTCCAGGACTTCGTAGTGGGTCACGGACGGACGGCCGTCCTCGATGACCGCGAAGCGCCACTCGTGGCCGGGGTGCCGGCCGATCGGGGCTTCGATGGTCCCCTTCAGCGGGTCCGGGAGCCCCTGGACCACCGTGTGGTAGACCTTGTCCACCGTGCGCTCCTTGAAGGCGCGCTTGAGGGAGGTGTAGGCGCGTTCGGTCTTGGCAACCACCATGATCCCGCTCGTGCCGACGTCGAGCCGGTGCACGATGCCCATGCGCTCGGGTGCGCCGGAGGTGGTGATGCGGTACCCCGCCCCTGCGAGCCCGCCCACCACCGTGGGTCCCACCCAGCCCGGACTCGGGTGTGCGGCCACGCCCACGGGCTTGTCGACCACCACGAAGTCCTCGTCGTCGAGCAGGATGTCCAAGCCGTCCACGATCTCCACCACCACTTCCAAAGGGTCCCGCGCGGTGGAGGCCGTCAGACGGATCTCCTGCCCCGCGGACAGCTTCAATGATTTCGCCGGCTGCGCGCCGTCGACGCTGACCCGGCCCTCCGCGACCGCCAGGGCGGCGGCCGAGCGCGAGATGCCGAGGAGCGCCGCCAGCGCCGCGTCCACACGCTTGCCCGCCTGCTCAGGGGGGACGACGACGCCGGTCACCGACGCGCCGTCGCGCGGCTCGCTCACTTGCCGGCCTCGCCGGCGTCACCCGCGCCGGAGTCCCCCGGCGCACGCTTCCGGCCATCCGCCGCGACACCCTTGAGCGTCAGGATGACGATGACGGTCACGGCGGTCACCACCGCGGAATCGGCCACGTTGAAGATGGCGAAGTTGGGCAGCTGGATGAAGTCCACCACGTGCCCCATGCCGAACGACGGTGCCCGGAACAGCCGGTCCGTCAGATTACCCAGCGCGCCGCCCAGCAGGAATCCGAGCGCCAGCCCCCACCAGAGGGAACCCACGCGCCGGATGTACACCAGCACGGCGGCCGAGACGAGGGTCATGATGATGGTGAAGACCCAGGTGTAGTTCTCGCCGATGGAGAACGCCGCCCCGGAATTGCGGATGTAGTACCAGTGCAGCAGCGGGGGCAGGACCGGAATGCTCTCGTACTCCGTCATCCCGGTGCTGACCAGGAATTTCGTGAGCTGGTCCAGCCCGTACGCGAACACCGCCGCGGCTGCGAACAGCGCGAGCACCGGACCGTGGCGCCGGACCGGCGAGATCGCCGCCTCTTCCGGCTCGGGCACGGTTCCGCCGGGGACCTCGGACTCGGGTCCCTGGTCAGCGGGGCTGCTGCTCATTGCTCTTCACTTCCTCGGCTCGTGTTCCCCGGCGTACGCAGGCCGGGCGCGGAGGCACCGGCCTCCACGGACATGACAAGGCCGGTGACCGGAAACCGGTCACCGGCCTTGTCTTTGAGGGTCTCAGCCCTCGGAGTTCTGCTCGCTGTTCTCTGCGGCGACGGAACCACGCGACTCGAGGTCACGCAGCTGGCCTTCAATGTAGCTCTTCAGGCGGCTGCGGTAGTCGCGCTCGAAGCCACGCAGCTGGTCGACCTTGCGCTCCAGCACGGACCGCTGCTGCTCCAGGACACCAAGGACCTGGCGGGACTTCTCCTGCGCGTCGTTGACCAGGGTGCTGGCCTCGATCTGAGCCTCGGCGATGATCTTGTCGCGGCGTGCGGCGCCATCGGACACGTGCTGGTCGTGCATCTGCTGCGCCATGGCCAGAAGACCGGCGGCGGACTCCGCGGAAGCGGGGATGGCCGAGGTGACCGGAGCCGGCTCGGCCGCCTTCGGAGCGGCCGGGGCCTCCTCCTTGACCGGCGCGGGCTTGGGAGCCTCTTCCTTGACCGGCTCCGCCTTGGGGGCCTCGGCGACGGGCGCCTCGGCACCCTTGCCGCCGAGCTGCTTGCGGAGCTCTTCGTTCTCCTGGTTCAGACGGCGAAGCTCGACGACGATCTCGTCAAGGAAATCGTCGACCTCGTCCTGGTCGTATCCCTCACGGAACTTCGTCGGCTGAAAGCGCTTATTGACAACGTCTTCTGGCGTCAAAGCCATCTGGTCACCTCGTTGGTTCTTATCGTCGTAGAGCGGTTGGCCCTGCCGACTACGTTACCTAAAGTAGGCCGTCGGCTCGAATCGTCCATCCGTTGGACGTCCGGCCACCGGCCCACCCGAGCTCCGGAACGTTCGCCGGGCGCTGCGTGGACTGATTTGAAACTACGCGAAACTGCTCGCGATTGCCATAGCGATGCTGACCACGAAGAACAGCAGGATGAATGCGATGTCGAGCGTCACATTCCCCATCTTCAGCGGCGGGATGACCCTGCGCAGGAAACGCAGCGGAGGGTCGGAAAGCGAATACACGATGCTGGCAACGAGCAGAGCCGCACCGCGAGGCCTCCAGTGCCGGGCGAAGACCTGGACCCAGTCGATGATCAGACGGATGATCAAGGCGACCAGGAACAGCAGCAGCACCACGTAGATGAGGGCGAAGAGAACGCCCATCAAGCCTCCTCAACCTGCCGGGCACCTGCCGGCAGGACGACGACGGCGGCCATCAGCTCTGGTTGAAGAAGCTGGCCTGGGTCTCGCCCTTCTTCTTCTCCTCGCCGAGCACCTCCACGAAGGAGGGAGACAGCAGGAAGACCTTGCTGGTCACTCGTTCGATGCTTCCGTGAAGACCGAAGACGAGACCGGCGGAGAAGTCCACCAGTCGTTTGGCATCGGCCTCGCCCATGTCGGTCACGTTCATGATGACGGGGATCCCGTCCCGGAAGCTTTCGCCGATGACCTTGGCGTCATTGTAGGAACGGGGGTGGATGGTGGTGATCTGTCGCAAGGCAGCTGGCTCGTCTCGAACGGGGGCAATACGCTTGATGGGGGTGACGGGGGCGCGGTACTCGGTCTCGGCCGGCTCTTCACGGACCGCCTGAGTCTTCTGGACCTGCCGCTCCTCAAACGGGGAGACTTCACGTTCCTCGGGCTCTTCGTGGTGCTGGACCGCCTCGACAGGCCGCGCAGGCGCCTTGGCGTGGTCGGCGTCGAGATGCTCGTCGGCGTCCGTCAGGCCGAGGTAGAGCATGGTCTTCTGCATGAAGCTGGCCATGTTCGGCTCCGTTTCCTTGTCTGTGCTTCCCCGCATCAGACTCCCGAAGGAGCCCCTCAGCGGCTTGCCTGCAACACCGGTCCCACGGTGGTTCTCAGCTCCCCCGCATGACCGGCGCCGGAGGTCCGCCAGGTGCGCTGACCGGACTTCCCGTCTCTTCGACGCTACCCCATGGGCGGACGTGGACCGAGCACATCTGTACCGATCCTCAGGTGTGTCGCACCACAGGCGATGGCGTCCTCCAGATCGTGGCTCATGCCCGCGGAGAGCAGTCCCGCCTCGGGGTGTTCCCGCCGCAGCAGCTCCGAGATCCGGTGGAGCCGTTCGAAGGCCTCGGCGGCGTCCGCCCCGAGCGGAGCGACCGCCATGAGACCACGGAGGCGGAGCCCGGGCGCAACCGCCACCTGCCCGGCCAGGGCCGGCAGCTCATCCGGCAAGGCACCACCCCGGCCGCCGGCGCCGGCGGCGATCGCCTCCGGGTCCAGGTTCACCTGGAGCAGCACCTCCAGGTCGGCACGGCCCCGCGCTTCCTGCTCTGCCAGCACGGCCTTGGAGAGCGCGGCGACCAGCGGTCCGCGGTCCACGGAGTGCACCGCTGTGGCGTACCGGACCACGGACTTGGCCTTGTTGCTCTGCAACTGTCCGATGAAGTGCCACGAGAGCCCCTCCAGCGCCGTGAGTTCCGCCGCCTTGGCCGAGGCCTCCTGGTCGCGGTTCTCCCCGACCTGCCGTACGCCGAGTCCGTACAGCCGTGCCACATCGGCGGCCGGATGGAACTTGGTGACCACGATGAGTTCGGGTAGCCCCCGTCCGGCGGCCGCCGACGCCGCGGCGATGCGCTCACGGACCCGCTCCAGCCGCTCGGCCAGTTCGAGCGTCCGGGCGTCTCCCGTCGGAAGTCCGTGCTCCACCGTCACTGCCCTTCCCGCCAGATCAGTCCGGCGAACCGCCCGAGGCCCGGGGCCCTGCGATGCGAGTAGAGGCTCTCATCCTCCATGGTGCACTGGCCGTGGTACCGGATCCGGACCCCGTCCCGCTCCAATTGGGCACTCACTCCCGATGGAATGTCCAGCGCCGGGGTTCCCCATGAGGTGGTGGAGACGGCCTCCGGGACGATCCGGCCGACCTCCTCCTGAAGCGCCGCGGGCACCTCATAGCAACGGCCGCACACACTGGGGCCGAGCCAGGCCTGCAGCTCGTGAGCGCCGAGACCCCGCATCGCACGCACCGCGGCGGGCACCACTCCCGCCGCCATCCCGGGCCGTCCCGCGTGCACCGCCGCGATCACCGGCCCGCCGTCGTCATCGGTCCCGGCAAGGAGGATGGGGACGCAGTCCGCCACCATGACGGCAAGGGGAAGGCCGCGCGATACGAGCCCGTCCGCGGTCGGCGCGTCGTCGCCGAGCGTCAACCGCTCGACCACCACCACCCGGTCACCATGGACCTGGTTCATGTACTGCACAGGACCGCTGCCCAGCGCCGTCCGCACGGACTCACGATGCCGCCTGACCGCGTCCGCGTCGTCCCCGACGTGGAAGGCCAGGTTCCCGGCCGCCACGGACGTGAAGGCCCCACGGACCCCGGGGAGAAGCTCACCCTGCCAGCTGAACATGTGCCGTTTCCTTTCCCGCGGAACCTCCGCGGTCATGTCTCGCTCACGGACAGGGACCCGCGGCCCTGAGGCCTGCGGGTCCCTGTCCGATCGTGCCGTGCGGTGCAGGACTACTTGAGGAAGTCCGGCACGTCGAGCTCACCGCTGCCGCTCAGGGCGGACTCGTCGACGACGCTCGGAAGCTCCTCGCCGAACGAGGGCTCCTTCACCGGGCTGCCGCCGCGCTGGCCCCAGGCGCTCAGGCCGGCTGCCGGGGTGGCCGCCGCCACGGGGGCCAGGCGCTGGGCGGGCTGGGCCGGAGCCGGCTCGGCAGCCGGAACGGCGGGCTTGGCCTCCAGCGACGGCGAGGTCGCCTGGACGTCGTCGAAGCCGGCCGCGATGACGGTGACGCGGGCCTCGTCGCCCAGGGCATCGTCGATGACGGCACCGAAGATGATGTTCGCCTCGGGGTGGGCCACCTCCTGAACCAGGCGGGCGGCCTCGTTGATCTCGAACAGGCCGAGGTCGCTGCCACCTTGGATGGAGAGCAGCACGCCGTGGGCGCCGTCGATGGAGGCCTCCAGCAGCGGCGACGCGATGGCCAGCTCGGCGGCCTTGACGGCGCGGTCGTCGCCACGGGCGGAACCGATGCCCATGAGGGCGGAACCGGCGCCCTGCATGACCGACTTGACGTCCGCGAAGTCGAGGTTGATCAGGCCCGGGGTGGTGATGAGGTCCGTGATGCCCTGGACCCCGGAGAGCAGGACCTGGTCGGCGGAGCGGAACGCGTCCAGGACGGACACGTTCCGGTCGCTGATGGAGAGCAGGCGGTCGTTGGGGATGACGATGAGAGTGTCGACCTCGTCGCGCAGCGCGTCGATGCCGTTCTCAGCGCTCGTGGCACGGCGCTTGCCCTCGAAGGTGAACGGGCGGGTGACCACCCCGATGGTCAGGGCGCCGAGCGAACGGGCGATACGGGCCACCACCGGAGCACCACCGGTACCTGTCCCACCGCCCTCGCCGGCCGTCACGAACACCATGTCCGCTCCGCGCAGGACCTCTTCGATCTCGTCGGCGTGGTCCTCGGCGGCCTGACGGCCGACCTCGGGGTTGGCGCCGGCACCGAGACCACGGGTGAGTTCACGGCCGACGTCGAGCTTGACGTCGGCGTCGCTCATCAGGAGCGCCTGGGCATCCGTATTGATCGCGATGAACTCGACCCCGCGGAGGCCGACGTCGATCATGCGATTGACGGCGTTCACGCCACCGCCGCCGATGCCGACGACTTTGATGACGGCCAAGTAATTCTGCGGTGCTGCCACGTTACGTGCCCCTTGTTAGATTCCTACGATAGCTCTGCGTCTCAACCACAACCTTAACCCTCTACTTGAGGGTTACAGTTATGTCAAGTAACTCTGTCCTCGACGGTATGTGCTCCATCAGGGACATTCAATGACCCGCCGCGCGTGTCGCCCAAGTCCGGCGGGAAAGTCATTTCGTCACCGGGTGACGGGGTGTGCTCACGTCGAAGGTGTTCACCGGATTCGCCGGATCATCAGGCTTCTTCAGGAGTGCCTGCAGCACCCTCGACTTCAGATCCATGTCATCTGCATTGCCCCAGATGACCTTCCTGCCGTCCTGCAGATCCAGGGTCACGGAGTCCACGGACCGGGCGGTCGCGTCCGCCAGGAGTGCCAGCACGGACGGAGGCAGGGAGCCCAGCACAGCGGTGACGGTCTTGAACACGTCGGGCGTCATGGTCTTGTCGGTACCGTCGACCAGCGGCAGCTTGGCCGTGGCCGGGTCCTGGACGGCGGCCAGGGGCGTGCCCTCGGAATCGACCAGGGAGAGCCCCGTGGAGTTCTTCAGAACCGCGACGGGAACCCGTTCGACGATGGTCAGCACCATCGTGTTCGGCGGCCGGAACTGCATGTCCCACGACTTGATCTGCACCACGGGCGCGAGCAGGCGCCCGACGTCGTCCTTGCTGATCTGCGGCAGGGGCTTCCCCTGCAGCGGAGCGAGCTTCTCCTGGACGGACTGTGCCGTGAGGAGCTTCGTCCCCCGCACGGAGACGTCCTTGAGGGCCAGAGCGGGGCTGAAGAGCGCCACCGCCATGAGCAGCAGCACCACGACGGCCGCACCGCCGATCGTCAGCAGCGCGGTCCGCCGCCGGCGGAGACGCGGGGGCTCCGGGAACGCCAGGACGCTGGCGCCGCCCTCCAGGCGGTCAGCCATGGGCGACGGCGTCTTCCAGGGCATCGAGGATCAACGCACCGTAGGCCGTCACATCGCCGGCCCCCACCGTGAGCACCACGTCGCCCTCGCCTGCGCCGCGCAGCACGGCCTCGACGGCCCGCTCCCCCGGTTCACTCGGCTTGGTGCCAAGGTACGCGGTGATGAGCTCACTGCTGACCCCGGGGATCGGGTCCTCACGGGCAGGATAGATGTCCAGCACCACGGCGGTATCGGCGAGGCGCAGGCTCTCGGCGAACTCCTGCGCGAACTCGCGGGTGCGTGAGAAGAGGTGCGGCTGGAAGAGCACGTGAAGCCGGTGCTCCCCCGCCACGGTCCGGGCCGCATTGAGCGCCGCACGCACCTCGGTGGGGTGATGGGCGTAGTCGTCGTAGACGCGGATCCCGCCCACCTCACCCTTGAACTCGAAACGGCGGGCGGCGCCGCGGAAGTCCTCCAGCGCGGCCAGCGCGTCGTCGGCGTTCACCCCCAGCTCGAGTGCGACGCCGAGCGCGGCCAGTGCGTTGAGCTGGTTGTGCCGGCCGGGCACCGTCAGCCGAAGCGGGTGTTCCTGCTCCCCGATCAGGACCGAAGGGTCCGAGGCGGTTCCGAGGAGCCGCAGATCCGCCGCTTCCGACGCGCCGTAGCGGAGAACCCGGGTGTGGCCCGCGGCGGCGACCCGGTCCGCGAGGGCGGCCGCGCCGTCGTCGTCGGCGCAGATGACCAGGAGTCCGTCGGCCGGCAGCAGCGCAGCGAAGTCGTCGAAGGCACGGTACACGGCATCGGCCGTGCCGTAGTGGTCGAGGTGGTCGGCCTCGACATTGGTCACGACGGCGATGCGCGGCGAGTAGTTCAGGAAGGAACCATCCGATTCGTCCGCCTCCGCCACGAAGACATCGTCCGCGCCGCTCGCGGCATTGACGCCGAGCGCCGGGACCGCCGCGCCGATTGCGTAGCTGGGGTCCAGGCCGATGCCCTTGAGGAGCACGGTGATCATCGAGGTGGTGGTGGTCTTGCCGTGCGTGCCGGCCACCGTGACCACCCGGTCCTCGCCCATGAGGGCGGCGAGGGCCTCGGAGCGGTGCAGCACCGGGATGCCGGCGTCGCGGGCGGCGAGGAGTTCGGGGTTGTCGGCGCGGATGGCCGAGCCGGCCACCACGGTCCCGGCGGGGCCCACATTGGCGGCGTCGTAGCCGACTGCGATCCGGGCGCCCTGCGCCTCGAGGTCGTGCATGACCGGCAGGTCCTTGGCATCCGAGCCGGACACCGCGACGTCGCGGGCCACCATGATGCGGGCGACGGCCGACATGCCGACGCCGCCGATGCCGATGAAGTGGACCGGCTGCCGCACGGGGGTCCCGGCGTGGTTCAGCTCAGCGGTGCTCATACTCGTGCTGCCTCCATGATCATGTCCGTCATCCGTTCATCCGCGTCCCGGATGCCGTGTTCCCGGGCCGCGCCCGCCATGCGTTCCAGGGCCGTGGGATCCTTCAGGAGCGGAATGACGTTCTCCTCGAGCCAGGCCGCAGTGAGCGCGGCGTCGCTGACGAGGAGCGCTCCCCCGGCCGCGACCAGTTCCGACGCGTTCAACGCCTGTTCGCCGTTGCCGATCGGCAGCGGGACGAACACCGCCGGAAGGCCGACGGCGGCGACTTCGCACACCGTCCCCGCCCCGCTGCGGCAGAGCAGGAGGTCCGCGGCCGCGTACACCGTCTCCATGCCATCCACGTATTCGACCTGCCGGTAACCTTCGAAGGCGAGTGGCAGTCCGTCATCGCTCAGCACCGTCTTGCCGCGGCCCGTGATGTGGAACGTCTGGATGCCTGCCGCAGCCAGGGCCGGAAGCGACTGCGCCAGGACCGTGTTGATGCTCTGAGCACCGGAGGATCCGCCCGTGACGATCAGGGCCGGCTTGTCCGCCGCTAGACCCAGAGCTTGGCGCGCCTGGGCCCGGGCGTCCGCCCGGTCGAGCTGCGCGATCTGACGACGCATCGGCATGCCGACGTGGCGGCCGTTCTTCAGGCTGGTCGCCGCGAACGCCGTGCCGACCCGGGCCGCGAATGCGGCCCCGACGCGATTGGCGAGGCCGGCCTTGACATTGGCCTCATGGACGACGACGGGAATGCCGAGCCTCCGTGCCGCCAGGTACATCGGGGTGCACACGTATCCGCCCACACCGAAGACGACGTCGGCCCCGGACTCCTGGAGAATGGCGCGCGCCTGCCGAACGGCTCCGAGCAGGCGGGCCGGAACCTTCAGGAGGTCCACCGACGGCCTGCGCGGAAGGGGCACCCGGTCGATGGTCCGCAGCTCATAGCCGGCCAGGGGCACCAACCGGGTCTCCAGGCCGCTTTCGGTCCCCACCGCGACGATGCCGGCCTCCGGGAGCCGTCGCCTGAGCGCGTCGGCCACGGAGAGCATCGGGCTGATGTGGCCCGTGGTGCCGCCGCCGGCGATCACGACGTTCAGGGTGCTGGGGGGATTCACGGTCGTCAGACCCTTTCCTGCGCCTTAGGGGCGCCCTTGCTGCTGGTGTGCTTCGTCCGGCCCACGGCCGGTTTCCGGGCGTTCTTGCCACGGGCCGGGGTGGCGCGGGTGGCGCCGTCCCGGGCAAGGGACAGCACGACACCGATGGCCATCAAGGTCATGAGCAGCGCCGAGCCACCGTACGAGATCAGCGGAAGCGGCACACCGATGACGGGCATCAGTCCCGTCACCATGGCCATGTTGAGGGCCGCCTGGCCCAGGATCCAGACCATGATCGTGCCGCCCAGGACCCGGTGGAAGAGCTGCTCCTGACGGATGACCACGCGGTAGATGCTCAGGCCGAGCACCGCGAAGAGAGCCAGAACCACGAGGGCTCCCACCAGGCCGAGTTCCTCCCCGACGATGGCGAAGATGAAGTCGTTGTGGGCTTCGGGGATCCAGGAGTACTTCTGGCGGCTCTGTCCCAGCCCGGTCCCCAGCAGCCCGCCGGTGGCCAGCCCGTACAGGCCGTTGGTGCTCTGGTAGGCGGAGTCGTAACTGTCGGAACAATTCTGGCCCGTCACCCAGGTGGTGATGCGGCACATGCGGTTGCCGCTCGTCAGCGCCGCCACGCCGGCCGCCGCCACCAGGGAGAGGCCGAACGCGGTGAGGATCTTGAAGTTGACCCCGGCGAAGAACAGTGCGGAGAACAGCAGCGCCATGAGGATCAGGGCCGTTCCGAGGTCGTGCTGGATCATGACGATCGCCACGATGGCGCCGCTGAAGATGATCGCCGGCATGACCACGTGCTTCCACTGCCCCAGGAGCTTCTCCTTACGGGCGAGGATGTGGGCCAGCCACACGGACATGGCGAGCTTGGCCGTCTCGGACGGCTGCACGGAGAAGCCACCCACGTTGATCCAGTTCAAGTTGCCCATGACCCGGATGCCGATCACGAACAGGGACAGCAGAAGAAGAACCGCCAGGAAGTATGCCGGCCAGGCGATGCGGTGCCAGAAAGCCACATTGCTGCGGGAGAGCAGGAACATGGCGACGAATCCGATCAGCGCCACGACGCCCTGCTTGAGGCCGTCCGCGTACGGGGACTGGCCGGCGGCGATGGACTCGACGCTGGAGGCGGAGATGACCATGAGCACGCCGATGGCGGTCAGGGCGATCGTGGATCCGAGGATCAGGTAATAGGCCGAATTGGCCGCCGCCCCGCGTCCTTCGATCCGCTGGAAGAGCCTGTCCAGAGCGGTCCTGGCCCGGGGCAGGAGACCGCGTGGTTGCCGGGAAGCGTTCTGCACTGACTACCCCTCCGAGTCGGCCGCCTGTCCCAGGACCACCTCGCGGACGGCGTCGATGAACGCCGTGCCGCGGTGGGCGTAGGAGGCGAACTGGTCCATGGACGCTGACGCGGGGGCGAGCAGCACTGTGTCGCCCGGGACGGCCACTTCCCGCGCCGCGGTGACGGCGCGGCGCATGGCCGCGTCGCCGTCGTCGGCCGGGGAGCCTTCCTGGAGCGTCTCCACCACCGCCGTATCCGGCAGGGTGCGCTCCAGCGCCTCCCGCAGTTCACGGCTTTCGGCGCCGATCAGGACGACGGCCTTGAGACGGTCCCGGTGGGCTGCCAGCAGTTCGTCGTACTGCACGCCCTTCGCGAGGCCGCCCGCGATCCAGACCACGTCCTTGAACGCGGACAGGGCCGCGTCGGCCGCATGGGGGTTGGTGGCCTTCGAATCGTTGATCCACAGGATCCCATCCTGCTTGGCCACTGCCTGGATCCGGTGGTCGCCGGGCAGGTAGGCGCGCAGACCCTCCTGCACCGCCTCCGCTGCGACGCCGTAGGCACGGGCCAGCCCGGCGGCGGCCAGCGCGTTCGCCACCGTGTGGCGGGCCGTGACGGGGCCCAGATCGGACAGCGTGGCCAACTCCTGGGCTGAGGTCCGGCGCTCCTGAACGAACGCACGGTCCACCAGGAGGTCCTCCACCACGCCGAGCATGCTCAGCGAGGGCGTGTCCGTGGTGAACGCGACGGCACGGCAGCCGTCCACCACGTCGGCCTCCTCCACCATGGCTTCGGTCTCCCGCTGCCCGGCGTTGTAGATGGCAGCGACCTTGGTGTGCGTGTAGACCTTCGCCTTGTCCGCAAGATACGCCTGGTAGGAGCCGTGCCAGTCGACGTGGTCCTCCGCGACATTGAGGCACACGCTGGCCAGCGGCGAGAGGGATTCGCTCCAGTGCAGCTGGAAGCTGGAGAGTTCGACGGCGAAGACGTCGTACTCGACCGGGTCACGGAGGGCGTCCAGCACGGGCGTGCCGACGTTGCCGACGGCGATCGCCTTCAGGCCGGCGGCCTGAAGGATGGAAGCGGTCATGCCCACCGTGGTGGTCTTGCCGTTGGTGCCCGTGATGGTGAGCCATTCGGGGGTCTTGCGACCTTGCCGGACGTTGAGGCGCCAGGCCAGTTCGATGTCGCCCCAGACGGCCACGTGACGGCGCGCGGCCTTGGCCAGGAGCGCCTGGTCCGGACGCCAGCCGGGCGAGGTGACGACGAGTTCCGCAGGCTCCCCGTCCACCAGCGGCAGGTGTTCCACGGCGTCCGGGCCGAGCAGGACGTCCGCCGCCCCGACGATCTTCAAGGTGTCGGCCTGCGCCACGGCGGTCTCCGAGGTGGCCGAGTCGACCACCACCACACGGGCGCCGAGCTCGATCAGGGTGTCTGCCGCGGCGAAACCGGAGATGCCGATGCCGGTGACCACAACGCGCAGTCCCGCCCAGTCGGCGTCCCAGGAGCGCAGGGAGTCCAGCCGCGCGCGCAGGGATTCATTCGGTGAAGTCACAGTGCGGCCACCCATTCGGCGTAGAAGATGCACAGACCCAGCCCGACGAAGAGCCCGGCCAGGATCCAGAACCGGACCACCACGGTGGTCTCCTGCCAGCCTTTAAGCTCGAAGTGGTGCTGCAGCGGTGCCATCTTGAAGATGCGTTTGCCGCCGCTGAGCTTGAAGTAGCCCACCTGGAGGATGACGGAGAGGGAGATGATCACGAACAGGCCGCCGATGACGGCCAGGAGCAGCTCGGTGCGCGTCAGGATGGCGAAGCCCGCCACGGCGGCGCCGATCGCCAGAGAGCCCGTGTCACCCATGAAGATCTTGGCCGGCTTGGTGTTCCACCACAGGAAGCCGACCAGGGCGGCACTCATGATGGCGGCCAGGATGCTCAGATCCAGGGGGTCCCGGACCGTGTAGCAGGTGCCGTTGCCCGTGCCGACGATCGAGCAGGCGTACTTGCGCTGCCAGATGCCGATGAGGATGTAGGCGCCGAAGACCATGATGGCCGCACCCGAGGCGAGGCCGTCCAGCCCGTCCGTGAGGTTCACGCCGTTGGACGCCGCGGTGACCAGGAAGTTGGACCAGATCACGAAGAGCACGGCACCCACCACGGTCCCGCCGAACGCCAGGTTCAGCCAGGGGATGTCCCGTACCAGCGAGATGTGGAAGGACGCCGGCGTGAGTCCGTTCTCATCCGGGAACGCCAGTGCCAAGAGGGCGAAGCTGATGCCCACGATGCCCTGCAGGATGAGTTTGCCCTTGGCCGTGAGACCGAGGCTCTGCTGTTTGGAGATCTTCTTGAAGTCGTCCAGGAAGCCCACCAGGCCCATGCCGACGGTCAGGCCGAGCAGGAGCAGGCCGGAAGCGGTGGGACCTCCCCCGCCATGCGGGTTGAGCAGCCACATGAGCAGATGCGTCAGGAAGTAGGCCAGGACCACCGAACCCACCCACACGGCTCCGCCCATGGTAGGCGTCCCGCGCTTGGTGTGGTGCGAGGTGGGACCGTCATCTCGGATGAACTGGCCATAGCCGCGGCGCACCAGCAGCTTGATGAAGGCAGGTGTTCCGACAAGGGAGAACAGGAGGGCTATGCCGGCTCCGGTCAACAGTGCGATCACAGTCGTCCGCTCCCTTCGTCACCGTGAGTGTCTTCGTGTGCTGAGGGGGACGCGGACGCCCCTGACGGTGTCCGTCCCCGTAATGCTATCCGATCGCCCAGATGGCGCAGCCCGACCCCGTTGGAGGACTTGAACAGGACCAGGTCGCCGGGCTTCAGTCCCTCGTCGAGGATCCGCTCGGCCTCTTCCAGGTCCTCCGCGAACAGTGCTTCGCTTCCCCAGGAGCCCTCGTTGATGGCCGAGATGTACAGGGCGCGGGCCTGCCGTCCGACCACCAGGAGCTGGTCGATGTTCAGCCGGACCACCTGAGTGCCCACCGCCGTGTGCTCACGGATGGACTCGTCACCCAGTTCGAGCATGGCGCCCAGGACGGCCCAGGTGCGGCGTTCGCGTCCCAGCTGCGCGAGCGTCTTCAGCGCGGCCCGCATGGACTCCGGGTTGGCATTGTAGGCGTCGTTGATGACGGTCACACCGTCAGTGCGCTCGGTCCGTTCCATGCGCCAGCGGCTGGCCGCCTTCTGTTCGTTCAGGGAGGCCGCGATCGCCTCGGGTGCCACACCGGCCGCGAAGGCGGCGGCAGCGGCGGCGAGAAGGTTGTTGACGTGGTGCAGCCCGATGAGCCGGGATGCGATGGGGTGGGCGCTTCCGTCCGGGAAGACCAGGGTGAAGACCGGCTGTCCCGCGTCATCCAGGCTCACGTCCTCGGCACGGATGGCGGCCGCGGTGTCGCCGTCGGCGCTGAATCCCCACACGGGTGCCGTGGCGCGTTCCCGCATGGCGGCCACCCGCGCGTCGTCGGTGTTGAGGATGACCCTGCCGCCGGCCGGGATCGCCTCGGCCAGTTCGCCCTTGGCGATGGCGATGTTCTCCACTCCGCCGAATTCGCCGGCGTGTGCGGTTCCCACGCACAGGACCACCCCGATGGAGGGCCGCACCATGTCGGTCAGGTAGGTGATGTGCCCGATCCCGGTGGCGCCCATCTCGATCACGAGATAGCGGGTGTCCTCGGTGGCCTGGAAGACGGTCAGCGGGACGCCGACTTCGCCGTTGTAGGACCCTTGGGGGGCCACGGTGGGACCCTGCGTGGCGAGGATGCCGGCCAGGAGGTCCTTGGTGGTGGTCTTGCCGGCGGATCCGGTGATGCCGACCACGGTCAGCTCACCGCCCTGCGCACGCCGGGCTTCACGGATGCGCTCGACGGCGGCCGCGGCCAGGGCGCCCATCGCCAGGATCGCGTCGGGGACGATCACGCTGGGGAACGGCAGGCCGTCGGCGTCCAGGATCTGGCGCTCGCCCAGGGTGAGGACGGCGCCGGACTCGACGGCGGCGGCGATGAAGTCGTGCCCGTCGGCATGCTCGCCGGCCTTCGCCACGTACAGGGAACCCGCTGTCGCCTCACGGGAGTCCGTGACCACGGAGCTCGGGGAAAGATGCGGATTGGCGGCCAGCTCGCCGCCAGTGATCTGGGCGATTTCAGCCGCTGTGAAGTCAATCATCTCGTCTGGAAGCCTAGTCGTTGCTCGTCGAAACACGGAATCCGCGCGCCGTGAGCGCGGTGCGGAGTTCCTCACGGTCATCGAGCGCGATGTTCACGCCCTTGACCTCCTGCCAGACCTCGTGCCCCCGGCCCGCCACCAGGATCGTGTCCCGCGGACCCGCCAGTTCCACGGCCCGCCGGATCGCCGCATCGCGGGGGAAGACCTCCTCCACCAGGCGGTCCGGATGGGCCGAATCCCGGGCCTCCTCGGCCCCGCGGAGCACGGCGGCCCGGATGGCCGCGGCGTCCTCGTCGTGCGGGTCGTCGTCGGTGACGATGACGACGTCGGCGCCCGCCACTGCGGTGGCGCCCATGATGGGCCGTTTGCCGGCGTCGCGCTCCCCCGTGGCCCCGAAGACGACGATGACGCGCCCCTCGCCCTCCGGGCCGCGCACCGCCTCGAGGGCGCGTTCCAGCGCATCCGGGTTATGAGCGAAGTCCACGATGGCGCGCGGCTCGGTGGCGAGCAGCTGCATACGGCCGGGGACCTGGACCGACAGCGGCTCGCCCTCGGCGAACAGTGCCTCGAGGCCTTCCGGGCTCACACCGGATTCCAGCACCATGACCATCGCCAGGGCCGCGTTCGCGATGTTGAACTCACCGGGCAGCGGCACGTGGGCCGAGATCCGCTCCCCCGCGGGGCCCGCCAGGACGAAGTCGGAGCCGAGCGCTCCGTGGCTCGCGACGTCCTGTACGCGCCACTCAGCCTCCGCCGGTTCGCCGGGCAGAGCCAGCCGCGTGACCGGGATCCCGCTCGCCTGGGCGAACCGCCCGCCCCAGCCGCCGTCCACGATCACGACGCCGCGGCGGGCACGCCCGGGGGTGAAGAGCTGGGCTTTGACGGTGAAGTACTCCTCCATGCCGCCGTGCAGGTCCAGGTGGTCCTGAGTCAGATTGGTGAAGCCCACGACGTCGAACACGACCCCGTCAACACGGTGGAATTCGAGGGCGTGGGAAGAGACCTCCATGGTCACCGCGCCGAGCCCGTGTTCCCTCATACGGGCCATCAGCGCCTGGACGTCGCTGGACTCGGGGGTGGTCAGGACGCTGGGGATGGCCTCATCGCCTGCGAGGATCTCGATGGTCCCGATCAGGCCCGGGACCGTGCCGAGGGCGCGCAGCAGGGCGTTGATGAAGTAGCTCGTGGTGGTCTTGCCGTTGGTCCCCGTGACGCCGAAGCGGCGAAGACCGTCGTCCGGCCCGTTGCCGTAGATGCGGGCGGCGAGGTCGCCGAGTACGGCGCGCGGTTCCCGGTGCACCAGCACGGGGAGATCATCGTCGGCGAGGAGGCGGGCACCTTCCGGGTCGGTGAGGACGGCGACGGCGCCCGCCGTGCGGGCCTGGGCGGCGAACTCCGCGCCGTGGCGGTGCGCACCCGGCAGTGCCGCGTACAGATCACCGGGCAGGATGGCCCGCGAGTCATTGCTGATGCCGGACACCAGCACACCGGTCCCCCGGGACACGGAGGCTCCGAGCACGGCGCTCAGATCGGCCAGCGCGACGGCCGGTGGGGCCACGGGCCGGAAGGCCCGCGCCCTCGACGCCGGCCCGTCCGGGGACGTCACACCGCTGCTGGGTTGTTGCTCTGACACGCTCTGCTCCAAATGACTGCTGCTGGCTGAATGGGGGTGGTCCGGACAGGCCGGCCCACGGGGTTCACTTCTGGGTGCCGTCGGATCCGCCAGGGCCGTACTGGTCCAGGTGAACCGGCGCACCGGTGGAGGGGGCCACGTTGTTCATGCGCAGGGCCTGGCCCATGATGTCGCGGAACAAATCGGCACCGTCGATGCCCATGATGTTCGTCTTGGGGCGCTGGATCAGCACCTCGACCACGTATTTCGGATCGTCCATGGGGGCCATACCGACGATCGAGGCGGTGTAGCCGCAGTAGCCCGCCTGCCCGTTGTCGCACGGTGACTGCGAGGTGCCGGTCTTGGCGCCCACCCGGTAGCCCGCGATCTGGGCGTCCTTCCACTCACCGGCGGTCACGACGCTCTCCAGCATGTCCTTGGTCTTCTGGGCGGTCTCGGGCGAAAGGACCCGGCGGACCTCCGTCACCGGCGTCTTCTGCACCTTGCCGTCCGGGCCGATGTAGGCGTCGATCAGTCGGGGCTTGAGCAGGACGCCGTCATTGGCGATGCTCTGGTAGGCCATGACGGTCTGCAGCACCGACTGGGACACACCCTGGCCGAAGAGCACCGTGTACTCCTGACGGCCGTCCCACTTGTCCGGCGTGGTCAGAATGCCCTGGGAAACACCGGGCAGCGGGATGTCCGGCGCCTCGCCGATGCCGAATTTCTTGAGCCAGTCGTAGCGCTCCTGCTTGGTCAAACGCTGTCCGGCCATGACGGTTCCGGTGTTCAGGGAGTAGCCCAGGATGCCGGCGAGGGTGCGGTTGAAGGCGGGGTGGTCGAAGGAGTCGCCGAAGGTCTGACCGTTGACCGTGTACTCGTTGGGGATGTGGAACTGCTCCTGGGGCGTGGACTTGCCCTCCTCTACGAGAGCGGCGGCCACCAGGGTCTTCTCCACCGAGCCGGGCTCCACGGCCGCCTGGACGGCACGGACCCCGAGGTCTTGCGCCGCAGAGCCGCCCGGGTTGTTGGGATCCGGCGCGTTCGAGTCCGCCATGGCCACGATGTTCCCCGTGCCGACCTCGGCGACGACGGCGATGCCGTACTCCGCCCCGGTGCTCTTCACCCGGGTCTGGATGACCTGCTGCGCGTAGTACTGCAGGTCCCGGTTGATGGTCAGGCGGACGGTCTGCCCGTTCTGGGCGGCCGTGACCTTGTCCGGAGCCTGAGGGATCACCAGGCCGTCGGCGCCCATCTCGAAGCTCCGGCTGCCGTCGGTGCCCTGGAGCAGCTTGTCCTGGGTCTGCTCGATGCCGCCCACACCGGTGGTGCCGTCCTGAAGATATCCCACGATCCCGCCGGCGACCGAGCCGTCCGGGTACACCCGCTGGCTGGTGCCCTGAGTGACCACGCCGGGGACGTTCAGGGCGGTGATCTGATCCGCGACGTCGGGCTTCACGCCCTTCGCCAGAAGGCTGTACTTCGATGTTCCCGTGGCCGCCGCCTTGACGGCGTTGAAGTCCTGCTTGAGGAGGGCGGCGAGTTCCTTGAGCCCCTGATCGCGACTGACCTCGACCACACGGGTGGGGTCCTTGGGGTCGCGCCGCTCAAAGGTGTCCGCCGGAGTGTTCGTGCTGGGGTCGATCACCACGTTGTAGCGGATGATCGAGTTCGCCAGGACGTTGCCGTTGATGTCTTCGATGGCGCCGCGCTGCGCGGGCAGGGTCACGGTCTTCGCCCGCAGGCTCTCCGCCTTGGCCGCCAGATCTCCGATATCAAACCCCTGGATCAGGATGAGCTTCCCGCCCACCACCAGGAGCAGCGTCAGCATGACGCCCAGGCCGATCCGCAGCCGCTTCCGGACCCTCGTGGCGCCGCCCTTGCGATTGTTTCTGCCGGTGCTCACCGCGCCTCGCCTTCCGTTGGCCTACATGGGGTTGCAGGCCGCTGCCTGTCTCACTCAGTTGCCCGGCGTCCTCTGCGCGGGTGCAGGGACGGAGCCTCCGTTCAATTGAACCTTAGGAACCTCGGGAGCAGCGGGAGCCACGGGCTTGGTCTTCGTCTCAGGAGCCTGAGCCTGGCCCGGTTGCTGGTCGGGAAGGGCCGTGACGACACTCAGCTGGCCGGCGATCTCCGGCGCGGCGATCTGAACCAGGCCGGACTTCGGGTCCTTGACCGCGGCCACGGCCTTGCCGGTGACCGTCAGATTGTCCAGATCGATCTGGCCCTGCCCGGCGGACGGGACCATGCCGAGGGCTCCGGCCTTGGCGGCCAGATTCTGGGGAGCGCTGAAGTTCTGGACCTGCTGGGTGAGTTCCTGGTTGGACTTGCTCAGCGAGGACTGCTGGGCCTTCAGGTTCACGATCGCGTACTGCCCCTCGGAGAGCTGGATGTTCAGGGTGAGCACCCCGACCAGAGCGGCGGCGAGCACGGTGAAGCAGGAGATCACGAACATCAGCGAACGACGGCGCGGCGCGGCGGGCACGACGACGAGCGGCGTGCGTCTGCGCTCCTTGGCAGGGGCGGGCGCCGCCAGTTTGCGGGCCGTGTTGCCGATGGAGCTGGCCGTCATGCGGTTGTTCACTGAGCTCATGCCGTCCTCCTGGTCCTGATGCGCTCGGCCGCCCGGAGACGGGCCGATGCTGCACGGGGGTTTTCCGCGATCTCCTGCTCGGTGGGCTGTTCGGTGCCCTTGGTGATGGTCTTCAGTTCCGCCTTGTGCTCCTCGAGTTCCACGGGGAATCCGGGAGGGGCCGACGATGTCGAGGCCGCCTGGAACACCTTCTTGACGATCTTGTCCTCCAGCGAGTGGTAGGACATGACGACGGCACGGCCCCCGAGGGCCAGAGCGTCGACGGCGGCCGGGACGGCTCGCTGGAGCACGTCGAGTTCCTCGTTCACCTCGATACGGAGCGCCTGGAACGTCCGCTTGGCCGGGTGCCCGCCTGTGCGGGCCGCTGCCGCAGGCACGACGGCGCGAATGGCGTCGACGAGTTCTCCCGTGGTGCGCAACGGCGACTGCTCCCGGCGTGTCACGATGCTCCGGGCGATCCGGCCGGCGAACTTCTCCTCGCCCCAGGAGCGGATGATCCGGACCAGGTCCTGCTCCTCGTAGTCATTGACCACATCGGCCGCGGTCTGCCCGCGGCTGGTGTCCATGCGCATGTCCAGCGGGGCGTCATAGGAGTAGGCGAAGCCCCGGTCCCGTTCGTCGAGCTGGAGGGAGGAGACGCCGAGGTCCATGAGGACGCCATGGACACGCTCGATGCCGAGATCTTCCAGGACATCGGGGATCTCGTCGTAGACGGCGTGGACCAGACTGGTGCGTCCCGTGAAGGGGTTCAGCCGTTCTCCGGCCAGGGCCAGCGCCTCCTCATCACGGTCGATGCCGATCAGGTGAAGGTCCGCGTGACGCTGCAGCATGGCTTCCGAATGACCGCCCATGCCGAGAGTGGCATCGATGACGACGGGTTGCTCACCCCGCTCCCTGGCGGCTTCGAAGCCGGGAGCAAGGAGCATCAGACAACGTTCTTTGAGTACAGGGATGTGACGTTCGGAGGTGGGCCGGGACCCGCTCATCTCCGCCATGTGCTCTCCTGCCGTGGTGGTGGTGCCGCTTGCGTTCGTGCCCTGCCGATGCGCCGAATCCTGTGACGGGATCCCCATCCGCGCCGCGGGCCGTCTGCCTGGCTCCGGGGAAGGTGAGCCAGGACGAGCAGCCTTGGGCGGCTGGAGATCTCATCCAGGATGCGTTCCGGTCCCTTCGTCAGAAGAGTCCGGGGATCGCATCTTCATCCGTTGCGGAGAAGGAGTTCTCCTGCTCCACGAGGTAGTCGTTCCAAGCCTGGGCGTCCCAGATCTCGGCCCTGGTCCCTGCACCGATGACGGCGAGTTCCCGGTCGAGTCCCGCGTAGGCCCTCAGGGCCGGCGGAATGGTCACCCGCCCCTGCTTGTCCGGCACCTCATCAGAGGCCCCAGACAGAAAGACGCGCATGTAATCGCGGGCCTGCCTGCTGGACAACGGTGCCTGCCGCATCTGCTCGTGAATACGTTCGAATTCCTTCTGACTGAAGACGTAGATGCAACGCTCCTGGCCCCTCGTCAGGACCAGCCCATCGGCCAGTTCCTCACGGAACTTGGCCGGAAGGATGATGCGGCCTTTTTCGTCCAGACGTGGTGAGTGAGTTCCAAGGAACACCGCCTCACCGCCGATCAGTCGAAAGCCGCCGTCTACCCCTAGCGCCGCCACTACCCTCTTGCTGGCTCCACTCTACTCCACTTCGCTCCCCGGTCAACACGGACTCCTATTTCATCCAGCGTGTTGCCAATCACGATTCCTTGCCAGCACTGGGAACCGGGCGTGTGGTGAAAAGTGGAGGGACTTTTCCGCCCCGGCGCGCATGACGGCCCCGGATCGGGGCCCGACGCGTCAGTCACGCGCCTGAAACACCTGCCGGACCGGCACAGGGAGGGAAGTGGAGAGTCCCATGGAGCAACGGTGGAGGGCACACAGGGGACGCCAGGGCACGAAAAAGGAGCCCGCCGACAGCAGGCTCCTCGGAACTCCGGACAGGCGTCCGGAGGGGCCGCGGCCGAGCCGCGGCGGTACGTCTCAGCGCCGGGTCATGAATCGTCCCGGCGGCGTTGCTCCCAGCGCTGTTCCAGATCCTCCATGAAACCCGACTTCGAGCGGGATGAACGCTCCTTGCCTGAACCCTTCGGGGCCGGCCCCTTCGCCTTGCCTGTTGCGAAGTAGACTCCTGCGCCCATGGCGAGGAACCCGAGTACGCCCAGCGGGATGTTGTTCAGTGTCACACCGAGAAGAAGGACCAGGATTCCCGCCACCACGGCGAACACACCGATGAGGACCCTCTTGGTGGACCAGCGGCGAGCACCGCCCTGCTCCATCTGGCTGGCGAATTTGGGGTCGTCTTCATGCAACTGGCGCTCAAGCTGTTCCAGCAGCCTCTGTTCATGCTCTGAGAGCGGCATGTCGACCTCCTCTTCTCCGGCGCCGGCGCTGATTCCGGCACCCCACTGTCCCTCCAACGATCTCCCTGGGAGGGAAGTTCCTTCTCCATATAATTTTAGGCCTCTGCGGCCACTGGTGAAAGTGGATCGGCCACCGTCCGGCGCGCTCACAGGGAGCTTTGATCTTGACCCGGCGGCCTGGGTGGTTTCAAGAGCCGCGCCGGGGTGAGCCCGGCGGATCCGAACTTGCCACGGACCTCATCCAGACTCCGCTCCACCAGCCGCTGGTTCTCCTCGGTCCGGTCCAGACTCAGCTGCACGGCACCGGCCGACGGTTCGAGATGTTCCGCCCGGACGCCTACCAGCCGCACGGCCTGCGGCAGCGGCCCGACGGCCGCCAGCAGATGGCGCGAAATGTCATAGAGCCGTGCCGCCGAGTCGGTCGGGAAGTCGAGTCTCCGGCTCCGGTTGATGGTGCCGAAGTCCGCATAGCGGAGTTTCAATGCGACGCTCTGCGCCGACATCCCGGAACTGCGGAGGCGCTGACCCACCCGGTGGGACAGCGAAAGCAGTGCGCGGTGAAGCGATTCCGCGTCCCGCACGTCCTCTCTGAACGTCGTCTCGGCGCTCATGCTCTTGTCCACACGTTCCGGAGTCACCTTCCTGGGGTCCCTCCCCCAGGCGAGGTCATGGATGTGGCGTCCCATCGCACCAAAGGACTTGAGCAGCACGGGGAGCGGTGTCGCCGCGACGTCCGCCACCGTGCTGATCCCCAGCCGGGCCAGCTGCTGCTGGGACTTGCCGCCCACGCCCCACAGTGCGTTCACGGGAAGGGCGTGAAGGTACTCCAGGGCCTCCCCCGGCTCGATGACCAGCAGCCCGTCCGGCTTGGACCGCGTGGAGGCGATCTTCGCCAGGAACTTGGTGCCCGCAATACCGACGGAAGCCGGGACACCCAGCCGTGCCCGCACGGTCGCCCTGATGTCCCGGGCGATCTCCACCGGGCTTCCCAGGCGTCGCAAGGCGCCCGAGACGTCCAGGAAGGCCTCGTCGACGCTCAGCTGTTCCACGGCGTCCGTGTATGAGCGGAAGACCTCCATCAGCTCGGACGACACCTGGTAGTACAGCTCGTGGCGGGGGCGCACCACCACTGCCTGAGGGCAGCGGGCATGGGCCTGGGACATCGGCATCGCGGACCGCACCCCGTACGCCCGGGCCTCGTAGGACGCGGAAAGCACCACGGACCGCTCGGCCGGCACCCCGACGATCACCGGCCGGCCAAGGAGGGACGGGTCCTCCCGTTGCTCGACCGAGACGAAGAACGCGTCCATGTCCACGTGGAGGATGCTGCACCGCCTCCAGCGTTCCAGCTCCTCACGCTCCATGCTCACCATGCTATCCACGGGCGGTGCCATCGTGACCGCCCCATAAGATGGAAGTGCGCCACCGGAGCCGGCGCCACCTGTCCCTGAGCAAGGAGCACCGATTGTCACAGCACGCCACCCTGTCCGGCCGCGGCCTGGCGGCCCTCGCCCTCCTGACCCTGGGCGCCGGACTGACGGCCTGCTCCCCCGGCCCCCAGGACTCCTCCGCGCCCAGCACCGCGCCGTCGTCGGCCTCGCCGCCGTCGTCCGCGCCGGCACCGACAGCCTCGCCGACCCAGCCCGCCGCACTGCCGTCCGGATTCCCCACGGCACTCCTTCCCACGATGCCCGGCATGGCCCTTGTCACGAGATCTCTCGCCACCCAGGGTGACTTCAGCACCATCGCCTTCAATGCGACCGTGACTGCCAAGCCGGCGGACGTGGAGGCGTTCTACGCCCAGCGCTTCACCGCCCAGGGGTTCGCCGCACCCGCGGCCACCACCGTGGACGGCGTCCTGACCCGGATGTTCGTCCGCAGCAACGGCGACGAGACGATCAGCCTGAGCGTCGCGGACGCAGCCGGTGGCGGTTCGGCCGTGACCATCGGCGCCACCGTCCGGGCTGGCAGCGTCAAGTGAACGCCACCCTGCAGCAGAGCATCGCCGAGGAGCAGTCGGCCTTCATCACGGCGCTCAACACCACCTTGGATGATTTCCTGGACCGCCAGCAGCACCTGGTGTCGGACATCTCCCCTGACGTGGCGCCGCTCTTGGATTCGATCCGCACGCTGGTCAGCGGCGGGAAACGGATGCGGGCCCTTCTGGCGTACTGGGGGTTCCGGGCGGCCGGCGGCGCCGGTCTGTCCCACCAGGCCGTCCAGGCCGGGGTCGCACTGGAGCTCTTCCAGGGCGCGGCCCTCATCCACGACGACATCATCGACCGCTCGGCGACGCGACGCGGCCGGCCGAGTGTGCATCAGTCGTTCACGGACCTCCACGGGCGATCCGGCTGGCAGCTGGACCCGGAGCGGTTCGGGCAGGCGGCCGGCATCCTGACGGGCGATCTGTGCCTGTCCTTCAGCGAGGAGGCGTTCGCGTCCATCGGCCCGGCCACGGCCTCCGGCACCAAGGCACGGGAGATCTTCAACCGGATGCGGGCCGAGGTGATGGCCGGGCAGTATCTCGACATCCTGGAAGAGGTCGCCGGCCCGTTGCGGACGGTGGCGGGCGCTGCGGGCCGGGCCCGGACGGTCCTGCGCTTCAAGTCGGCCAAGTACTCCACCGAGCACCCCCTGGCGCTCGGTGCGGCCATCGCGGGCGCCCCGGACGGCCTGCTGGAGCGGTTCTCCCGCTTCTCCCTCCCCCTCGGGGAGGCCTTCCAGCTGCGCGATGACGTCCTGGGCGTCTTCGGGGACCCGGCGACCACCGGCAAGCCGGCCGGGGACGATCTGCGCGAAGGCAAACGGACGTTGCTCGTGGCGTTCCTCCGCGAACTGGGCACGGAGGATCAGGTGCGCAATCTCGAAGCGCTGCTGGGTCACGCCTCCATGAGCGACGACGACGTGCAACTGATCCGCGGAGACCTGCAGGTCTCCGGGGCGCTCGGCGCCGTCGAGGCGGAGATCTCGTCGCTCAGCACCGCCAGTGCCACGGCCCTCGACGAGCTGGACATCGCCGAAGCTCCGCGGCTCGCGCTGCACACTCTCGCCGAGGCGGCGGTCCGGCGCAAGGCCTGAGCCGGTCCTCCCCGCCGTCGGTGAAGGCCGGGGATACATCTGTGGCCGGGGCGCATGCCCCGGCCACAGTCGTCACCAGGCGAGAGCCGAGGCCCTGCGCCGGATCTCCGTCTTCCGGCCCTCCCGCAGCGCGTCCACGGGGCGGCCCGGCAGCGACGGGTCGTCCGTGAAGAGCCACAGGAGGAGCTCCTCGTCGCTGAATCCCGCATCAGTCAGCACCGCGATGGTCCCCTTGAGGGAATCCAGCACCTCTCCTCCGCGCACGAATTCGGCCGGAACACTGCGGATCTTCCGCTCACCGAGCTTCAAAGCCACCAGGACCCGCTCATCGAGCAGACCGTGGACCCGGGAGATCTTCACATCAAGCACTTCCGCCACATCCGGAAGCGGAAGCCATTCGCCCACCAGGGCTTCAATTTCACTCACCCTCCAAGGGTGCCACGTCCCACCACACCGCACCTAGCCCGTAGCATGGACCATCCGCCGGTCACCGGTATGACACGCCGTGGAAACTGCCAGTCATTTCACCCGTTCTTGTGCTAGCGCCTATTTCATGAGAGATTCACTTTGGTCACAGATTCAACATGGCCATCACTATTCACACACGCACCACAGGCCCCACGGACACCGTTCCGTGCAGGGCCCCGGACGCCAAGGACGAGACTGAATGACGAATCACGCTTCGCCGAAGAACCGTTCGCGGGCAACCGCTGCCGCCGTCGCCACCGCCGCGATCCCCGCCGTCGTCGTGTCGTCCTTCGCGCTGGCGCAGCCCGCGCAGGCGCCGGCGCCCCAGAGCCAGCCCACGGTCAAGCGGCTCCCGCAGGGGCTTGAGGCCGCCATCGCCGGCCGCAGCTCCGCCGCCCTTCTCCCCGCCGCTCAGGTGGCCACCGCTCTGCCGAGCGCGATGCGAATCGCCCTCACGGCCGTGCCGGACAGCTACCGGATCGTCTCCGGAGACACCATGAGCGGAATCGCCGGCCGCTATGGACTCAGCCTGAGTGCGCTGCTCCGTCTCAACGGCATGCGTGAGACCCAGATCATCTACCCCGGACAGGTCATCCGCCTCAAGGCGGCGCCGTCCACCAGCGCCCCCGCCACCAGCCCGGCCGCACCGCAGCAAGGCGGCTCCGTCTACACGGTGAAGTCCGGCGACACGCTGGGCGCCATCGCGATGCGCCACGGGGTGAGTCTGGGCTCCCTCCTGTCCTGGAACGGGCTCCAGATGACCTCGATCATCTACCCCGGCCAGAAGGTCAAGGTCTCCGCCCCGGGCGCTGTGGTCCCTCAGTCCAGCGGCACCACGACGCCCACCGCGCCGAGTGCCCCCAGCACCGCCGGCGGCTACCTCATCAAGGCCGGGGACACGCTGGGCGCCATCGCCGCCCGCCACAATGTCTCCCTGGGTTCGCTGCTCGACGCCAACAAGCTGAAGATCAGCTCGATCATCTACCCCGGCCAGCGGCTGGCGATCCCCGGCGCCGCGCAGAGCGGCGGATCCGAGGCGCCGGGAGGCCTGGTCCCGGACTCCTTCCTCGGCTACACGTACCCGAAGGCCGTGGTCGATTCAGCCAACCGCAACAAGGCTCTCCTCAATGCCGCACCCGTGCCCACCCGCGCGGAGATGAAGCAGATCGTGGCTGACACGGCCCGTCGCATGGGAGTCGAGCCTGCCCTGGCCATGGCCTTCGCCTACCAGGAGTCGGGCTTCAATCAGCGCGCGGTCTCACCGGCCAATGCCATCGGGACCATGCAGGTGATCCCGAGCTCCGGCGAGTGGGCCTCCCAGCTGGTGGGCCGCAAGCTGAACCTGCTGGATCCCTACGACAACGCGACGGCCGGCATCGCGATCATCCGCTCCCTGCTGCAGACCAGCAGGAACATGGACTACGCGATCGCCGGTTACTACCAGGGCCAGTACTCGGTGGACAAGTACGGCATGTACAAGGACACGAAGGCGTACGTCGCGGCCATCAAGGCCCACCGCGCCACGTTCCTCTGAGAACGACGACCGAACGGCCAGGGTCCGGCACTTCACGTGCCTGACCCTGGCCGTTCCGCGTTCCGGCACGGGCGCCGGATCACGGCACGGCGGGACCGCTCGCGTAGGATCGAAGGGTGCAAAACCGCTCTGAAGACCCGCTGCTCGGCACGATCGTGGACAACAGGTACCGTGTCCTCGAACGGATCGCCGACGGCGGCATGTCCACCGTGTACAAGGCTCTGCACATCGCTCTGGAACGTCCCGTGGCACTCAAGGTGCTCCACCCGCAACTGGCCGCGGACGAGGCGTTCGTGGAGCGCTTCGCCCGGGAGGCACGGTCCTCCGCCCGGCTCTCCCACCCCCACGTGGTGGCCGTCCTGGACCATGGCCGGCAGGGGAACCTGACATATCTGGTCATGGAGTACATCCAGGGCCGGACGCTCCGCGACGTCATCCGCTCGGAAGGCGCACTGTCGCCGCGCGTCGCGATCAGCTATCTGGCGCCCGCGCTCGAAGGCCTGGCGGCCGCGCACGACGCCGGGCTGATCCATCGGGACATCAAGCCGGAGAACGTCCTCATCTCCCACGACGGGGCCGTCAAGGTGGGCGACTTCGGGCTGGCCCGTCTCGCGACCACCCGCACCAGCACCGGCGAGCTCCTGGGCACGGCCGCGTACCTCTCCCCGGAGCTGTTCCAGCGGCAGGACGCCGATGCCCGCAGTGACGTGTACTCCTGCGGCATCCTCCTCTACGAGCTCCTCACCGGGTCGGTGCCGTTCACGGGTGACATGCCCATCCAGGTGGCCTACCAACACGTCAATGACGCGGTCCCGGCTCCGTCGCTGAAGCGTCCGGGGCTGGCGCAGGACTTCGATGAGCTGGTCCAGTGGGCCACCGCCAAGGACCCCGACCAGCGGCCCGTCGACGCGGGAGCGTTCCTCGGCGAGCTGCGCCACGTCTCGGCCGCGCTGCCGCCCGAAGCACTCGATCTCGCGGCGCCGCCGGCCGCGCGTCCCACCGCCGAGGCGGCCACGGAGGCCATCGGCCTGTTCGGCCACGCCACTGAGGCCCTGAGCGCCGCCGGTTCGGCCACCCAGGTCCTCAGCCCGGAGCACGACCCGACGTCGGTCCTCGGCCCGCTGCCCGGCCAGGATGCCACGACCGTCCTTCCGGCGGCGACTCCCGAGGCCTCGCCGAGCAAGCGGGAGCAGCGGCGCCTCGACAAGGAGGAGGCCAGGAGGCGTGAACGGGCACTGGCGACGCCGACGCGGCAGCTGCGTTCCGGCAATCCTCGGCGCCGCGGCTTGCTCTGGGCGGGTCTCATCGTGCTGCTGGCCGTGCTCGCGGCACTGGCAGGCTGGTTCTTCGCAATGGGCCCCGGCGCTCAAGTCACCCTTCCGGATCTGAAGAATCAGCCCTCGGGTCAGGCGTCCGACATCCTGAACGGCTACGGGGTCCATTCGAGCGAGCAGCAGGTCTTCGATGACAAGGTCGGCCGCGGTCTCGTGGTGGCCACGGAGCCCGCGGCGGGCACCGTGATCCGTAAATTCGAAAGCGTGCAGCTCCTGGTCTCCAAGGGCCCACAGCTGTTCGCGGTCCCGAGCCTGAGCGGGCAGAGCCTCGACGCCGCCCGCACGGCGCTCACCGAGGCGAACCTGGCGACCGGCACCGCGTCACAGGACTTCAGCGACTCCGTGCCCGCCGGCCGGATCATCGGTCAGGACCCGTCCGCCGGGACACTGCTGCGCCGGGAGTCCCCGGTGAACCTGGTGGTGTCCAAGGGGCCTCAGCCGATTCCCGTACCGTCCGTGCTCGGCCTGGGCGCCGACGAGGCGGCCAAGAAGCTGCAAGCCGCGGGGCTCGCAGCGTCCGTCGCTCCGGAGCAGGTCTTCAGCAAGGAGGTCCCGGCGGGCAAGGTGGTCACGCAGAAGCCCGCCGGGGGCACCCTTTTCAAGGGGCAGACGGTCACTCTGACCGTCTCCAAGGGACCGCGCATGGTGAAGGTGCCCGATGTCTTCGGCAAGTCGGAGAAGGACGCCGTCCAGATCCTCCAGGCGGCCGGCTTCACGGTGCAGAGCGACTACACCTACGGGCGGCCCATCTTCGGGCTGGTGGCCGGACAGGACAAGACCGGCGAGCAGCCCGAAGGCTCCACGATCACCATCACGGTCGCCTAGGCGGGATCCTCCAGGCCTCCCCGGTGCCCGGATGCGCTTCCAGGAGTGAGTCCAGGAGGCGCTTGAGCTGTTCCCGGTCCTCCGCGTCCAGGGTGGAGAAGTACTCCTCCCCCCGCTGAGCCCGGACAGCCCAGATGCGGCGTTCCAGCTCCCGCCCCTCTGCCGTGGCGGCCAGGAGCATCGCCCGGCCATCCATGGGGTCCTCGGCGCGCACGATCAGGCCTTCCGATTCCAGCTGAGCGATCACCTCGGCCGCCGATCGGGGGGCGATCCGCAGCATGGCCGCAACGTCACGCTGGCGTGGCGGATCGCCATCATGCGTGGCGATCACGTGCAGCGCCCGCCACTGGTGCGGGGAGATCCCGAACGGTGCCAGATCCGCCATCCAGCTGCGGCGCAGGCCGCGGGAGACGGAGTGGACCAGATCGGCGAGCTCCATGCGATCTGAATTCATGTCTTCACTGTAGCGCCAGGGAATAGATTGAGAGGTAACCTCTTTATATGTGTGACGGGAGTGCACGCTCCCCCGCGGCGGACCCGGCCCGCCCACCCTTCTTCCAGCCAGGAGGCCATGAATGACGCACGGAGCCGTTCCCCACAGCCCTCGCGCCGGCGCAGGCCGCATGATGGGCGGCCCCGGCCGGGTGAGCAAGGCCGATCGCTCCCAGCTGGCCCAGCACCCGGTGAGCAAACGCCGGATCGCGGCGCTCTTCTCGGCGTACACGCGGCCGCTGCTGCTGGTGGTGGTCCTCATCACCGGAAGCTCGGTGGTCTCGCTCTTCCAGCCCTTCCTGGTGCGCGGCGTGATCGACGACGCGCTGCCGCACGGGCGCGTCCAGCTGCTGGTCCTCCTAGTCCTCGGCATGGTCGCCGTCGCGGCCGTCAACGCCGTCATCGGCGTGTGGCAGACCTGGATCTCCACGCGCGTCGGCCAGGGCGTCATGCACGATCTGCGAACGCGGCTGTTCGGACACCTCCAGGCCCAGTCCCTGGGGTTCTTCACCCGGACCCACGGCGGTGAAGTGCAGTCGCGCATGACCAACGACATCAACGGGATGCAGAACCTGGTCACCAACACGGCCACCGCGGTGGCATCCAATGTGACCACCGCCATCGGCACGATGATCGCCATGGTGGCGCTCTCCCCCTGGCTCAGCCTGGTCTCACTCCTGGTGCTCCCGCCTTCCGTGTGGGTGGCCCGCAAGGTGGCCCTGCAGCGCCGTGACATCACGGCGAAGCAGCAGGCCAAGATGGCAGAACTGCAGACGTATGTGGACGAGGGCCTCTCCGTGTCCGGGATCCGCCTGGCCAAGACCCTCGGATCGACCGGGCGCGATGCTCTCCGCTTCGGTGAGGCGAGCCGGGATCTGGCCGAGCTGGAGATGCACTCTCAGCTGGCCGGCCGCTGGCGCATGGCCGCTCTCCAGGTGGTCTTCGCCGCCATCCCGGCCGTCATCTACCTGGCAGCCGGGTTCCCGGTCGGTGGGGCGGGCCTCTCGATCGGAACGATCGTGGCCTACACGGCTCTGCAGTCGGGGCTTCTGCGCCCCGTCATGGGCCTCATGAGCGTGGGTGTTCAGTGGGTGACGGCCATGGCGTTCTTCTCCCGGATCTTCGAGTGGCTGGACCTGGTGCCGGAGATCAAAGAGCCGGAGAACCCGGTCGCCGTGGACCCGGCCCGCGTCCGCGGCGAGGTCCGCTTCGAGCAGGTCTCCTTCTCCTACCCCGGCAGCGACCGCGAGGTGCTCCACGACGTCAGCGTGAGGATCCCCGCAGGCACCACCACCGCCGTCGTCGGCCACACCGGTTCCGGCAAGTCGACGCTGGCGTCCCTCCTCCCCCGGCTGAACGACACCGGCGCCGGGCGGGTCACGATCGATGGCGTCGACGTCAGGGACTTCAGCTTCGACGATCTGGCGAAGCTCGTCGGCGTCGTCTCGCAGGAGACGTACCTGGTGCACGCCTCCGTGCGGGACAATCTGCTGATCGCCGCCCCTGATGCCTCGGACGATGTCCTCTGGGAGGCACTCGAGGCGGCCCATGTGGCGGAGCTGGTCCGCGGCCTGCCCGGCGGGCTGGACACCATGGTGGGTGCCCGGGGCCACCGCTTCTCCGGCGGGGAGCAGCAGCGCCTGGCCATCGCTCGGACCCTCCTGCGCAACCCCCGGGTCCTGGTGCTGGACGAGGCCACGAGCGCTCTGGACAATACCACGGAGGCTCAGGTGCAGGCGGCCCTGGACCACCTGGCCGCCACCCGCACCACCCTGACCATCGCACACCGCCTGTCCACGGTGGAGGATGCGGACCAGATCGTGGTGCTCGACGACGGCCAGGTGCTGGAGCGCGGCACCGCACCGGAGCTGCGGGCCGCCGGCGGCGCGTTCGCCGAGCTGTCCGCGCGGCAGCTCATCGAAGACGACGAAGCCCAGGTCCGCTGACGGGTGTCAGACGGCCTGGGCCTCGTGGCGGTCCGGGCGGGACTCAGCGCTTGGCGAGCGACCCCGCCACCAGGAATGCGAGTTCCAGGGACTGCATGTGGTTCAGGCGCGGGTCGCACACGGACTCGTAGCGATCCTCGAAGGCGGCCTCGTCGATGGGATCGGCACCGCCCAGGCACTCGGCGACGTCGTCACCGGTCATCTCCACGTGCAGGCCGCCCGGGAAGGTGCCGAGGGACTCGTGGACCTCGAAGAAGCCGCGGACCTCGTCCATGACGTCGTCGAAGCGACGGGTCTTGTAGCCGTTCTTGCTGGTGACGGTGTTGCCGTGCATGGGGTCGGTGACCCAGAGGACCTGCGCCCCGGAGGCGGTGACCTTCTCCACGATGGGCGGCAGGTTCTCGCGGATCTTGCCGGCACCCATGCGGGTGATGAAGGTGAGGCGGCCGGGCTCGCGGTTCGGGTCCAGCTTGTCGATCAGGCGCAGCGCGTCGTCGCCCGTGGTGCTCGGGCCGAGCTTGACGCCGATGGGGTTGCGTACGCGGGACAGGAAGTCGATGTGGGCGTGGTCCAGCTCGCGAGTCCGCTCACCGATCCAGAGGAAGTGCGAGGACGTGTCGTACGGGAAGCCCGTGCGGGAGTCGATGCGGGTCAGGGCACGCTCGTAGTCCAGCAGGAGGGCTTCGTGGCTGGCGAAGAACTCGACACGGCGCAGGGCCTCGAAGTCGGCGCCGCAGGACTGCATGAACGTGATGGCGCGGTCGATGTCCTTGGCCAGGGACTCGTAACGGGCGTGGGCGGGGTTGGCCGTGAAGCCCTTGTTCCACTGGTGCACCAGGCGCAGATCGGCGAAGCCGCCCGTGGTGAAGGCCCGGATGAGGTTCAGCGTGGAGGCCGAGGTGTGGTACGCGCGGAGCATGCGGCCTGCGTCGTGGGCGCGGGATTCCGGGGTGAAGTCGTAGCCGTTGACGATGTCACCGCGGTACGCGGGGAGGGTCACACCGTCGCGGGTCTCATCGTTGGAGGAGCGCGGCTTGGCGAACTGACCGGCCATGCGGCCCATCTTGATCACGGGGAGGGAAGCGCCGTAGGTCAGCACGACCGCCATCTGCAGGATCGTCTTCACCCGGGAGGAGATGCGGTCGGCCGTGGCGGCCTCGAACGTCTCCGCGCAGTCGCCGCCCTGGAGCAGGAAGGCCTTACCCTGTGCCGCGGCGGCGAGACGCTCCCGGAGGACGTCCACCTCGCCCGCGAACACGAGCGGCGGAAGGATGGAGAGCTCCTTGACCGATGCCGCGAAGACCTCGGGATCGGCCCAGGTGGGCTGCTGGTTGATCGGCAACGAGCGCCAGGTGTCCAGTCCGGGATAGTCCGCGGCGCCGCTCTGGGAGGCGGCTTCGAAGGCCGCGATGGAATCGTTGGTCGCTGCGGTGGAAAGCTCAGTCACGCCTCTGATTCTAGACTCCCGCGCGTGAGGCACCCGCGCCCGGTCCACAACGCGGACAACGACGGCGCGGCGCCGCTCAGGACGGCCCGTCGCCGGCGTCGTCGTCCCGGTCCGTCCGGTCCGCGTCCGCCGCTGACGCGGCGGCCGCCTCGGCCTTGACGGCCGCTGCGTACTTATCGACGTATTCCTGCCCGGAGAGCCGCATGAGGCGCTCCATGACGGTGTCCACGACCTCCCGCTGCACCTCGTACTCCTCGGCACGGCTGTAGAACTCACTGAAGTCCAGCGGCTCTCCGAAGATGACCCCGATCCGCCGGATGTTCGGCACCCGCTTGCCGATCGGCTGGACCTGGTCCGTGCCGATCATGGCCACGGGGATGATGGGCACCCTGCACTCCAGGGCCAGGCGGGCCACCCCCACCTTGCCGCGGTACAGCCGCCCGTCAGGGCTGCGCGTCCCCTCCGGATAGATGCCGAGGAGCTCACCTTGGCGGAGCACGTCCGCGCCCGCCCCGAGGGAAAGACTGGAGGCAGTGCCTCCCGAACGGTCCATGGGGAGCTGGTTGGTCATCCGGAAGAAGGCCGCCACGAGCCGGCCCTTGAGCCCAGTACCGGTGAAGTACTCGCTTTTGGCCAGGAACGTCACGGGCCGGGGAACCTCGAGCGGCATGAAGATCGAGTCGGAGAACGAGAGGTGGTTCGACGCCAGGATCGCGGCCCCCTCCCGGGGGATATTGTCCAGTCCCTTCACCCACGGCCGGAACAGCGTCTTGACCAGCGGACCGATGATGATGTTCTTCATCAGCCAGTAGAACATGGCTTCATCTCCTTGGACGGGTCCGTCGGCGGCGCCCTTCGGCGCGGGTCGCCTGGGGCCAGACTACTGCACGGCATGAGGGTGTCCCAGGGACCCTGCTTTGGGGAATGATGGACTCATGAGCAGCGAGGCGATCATCTCCCACGAACCGTTCTTCAGTGACGGCCACGGCCCGCGCGGCCGCGTCGGGGTGGTTCTGGCGCATGGCTTCACCGGAAGCCCGCACGCCCTGCGCGACTGGGCCGCGCACTTGGCGGACGCCGGCTTCGCCGTGCGCATGCCGCTCCTGCCCGGACACGGGACGAGCTGGGAGGACCTGGCGACACGCCACTGGCAGGACTGGTACCGCGCCTACGAGGCCGCATACCAGGAACTCGCACAGGGCTGCGATGCGGTGGTGAGCGCGGGACTGTCGATGGGCGGCTGCCTTGCGCTCCGGCTGGCCGCACTCAAGCCCGTGGCCGGTACGGTGGTGGTCAATCCCGGACTGGTCATCGACGACTGGCGGGCTCCCCTGGCGGGCGTCCTCAAGCACGTGCTCAAGTCGACCCCGGCGATCGGCAACGACATCCTCAAGCCCGGCGGGGACGAAGGTGCCTACGACCGGACGCCCACCGCCTCCGCACACGAACTGTACAAGCTGTTCGCCAACACCCGGGAGCTCCTTCCCCGCATCGGTGCACCGGTGCACCTCTTCCGCTCGCGCACCGACCACATCGTGGGCGACTCGAGCGTCCGGGCGCTCCAGGCAGGGCTGCGGGACGGGCTGCTGGAGACCCAGTGGCTGGAGAACAGCTATCACGTGGCCACCCTGGACAATGACGCGCCCGGGATCTTCGCCGGCAGCGTCTCCTTCATCGACGCTCTGGAGGCCGGCCGTGGCCGCTGATGACGGGAAGAACTCCGGCGGCTCCGCACCGGAGGGGCACGAGCCCCAGGACGAAGATGCCATCTGGGCCGAGCTGGTGGCCCGGCTCGAGGCCACCCCTAGTGGCCCGCTGCCGGAGGACGAGGGGCCCATCGCCGAGCCGCGCTTCGCCTCGTTCGATCCGCTGGGCCTGAGCCGGGCGGACTCCCTGCCGCTTTCCGCCGGGCAGGGCCCACGTGACCACGTGCCGGATCCGGACCTGGAGGACGACTCGGACGCCTTCGTGCCGGAGGATCCTGAAATCTTCAGCAATGCGGACCCACGGCTGGTTCTCGCCTGGGCGGGCGCGGCCGGGGCTCCCATGCTCCTGGTGGTGTTCCTGATCTTCTGGCGCTCCGCCCCGGGACCGCTGTGGTGGCTTCTGGTGGCCGCCTTCGCGGCCGGCACCGGGTACCTGCTCTGGCGCCTGCCCCACGGCACGGACGGTGACGACCGCGACGACGGCGCACGGATCTAGCGTGGCTTGAGCATTCCACGCCGCACGGGGATGCGGCCGCGGAATGGATTCCTTCTCGCGGCCACCCGCGCCAGATCCGCCGCGCCCACCAGTCCGGCTTCCGGCCCGAGTTCCGCGAGCCGGATCCGGGCCGCCGGGCGGAATCCCCGTCCCGTCAGATTCCGGTGGAACGTCCGGACGGCGGGCTCCAGGAGAAGGTCCCCGGCCGCGGACAGCCCCCCGCCGATGACGAATGTCCCGGGGTCCAGGGCGGCGGCGAGGTTGGCCAGGCCCAGACCCAGCCACTCCCCGACATCCGCCACAAGTTCGCGGCACTGCGCGTCACCGCGGAGTGCCAGCTCGGTGACCAGGGCACCGGTGACCCTGTCCGGGTCCCCTCCCACGGCCTGCAGGATCTCCCGGGCCATGGGCGACTGGGCGGCAGCGAGTTCACGGGCGTCACGCCCCAAGGCGTTCCCGGAGGCGTACTGCTCCCAGCATCCGCGGTTGCCGCACTCGCAGCGGTGACCGCCGGGGACGATGATGGCGTGGCCGAACTCCCCCGCGACGCCGTGCCGGCCCCGTTCCAGACGGCCGTCGTTGACCATGCCGCCGCCGATCCCGGTGCCGAGCGTGACGCAGACCAGCCGGGGCTCTCCACGGCCGGCACCGAAACGCCACTCCGCCCACGCCGCCGCGTCGGCGTCGTTCGCCACATGCACCCGGCGCCGGAGACGCTCCTCCAGCCGCTCCCGCAACGGCTCGTTCCGCCAGGCGAGGTGGGGGCTGAAAAGCACGGTGCCGCCGTCGAGGTCCATCCACCCGGCGGCCCCGATGCCCACCGGCACCGCCCAGCGGCCGCGGCTCAGCTCCTGGACGAGTTCCGTGATGACCTCCTCCACCTGAACGGCGTCATGGCCCGGAGTGTCGCGGCGCAGCGTGCGCAGGATCCGGCCGCGCCGGTCCACGAGGCCTGCGGCGACCTTGGTTCCCCCGATGTCGATCCCGATGGAGAGGAGGGGACCCGGAGCCGGTGCTGAACGCTGCATGGCCCCATCGTAGGGAGCAACACTAAGTTACTGGCCAGTAGGTATAATGTGGATCACATTCCCCGCAGGACCGTCCGCCTCCGGTGGGCCCAGGTACGCTGGTGTCACGCCCTGCCGGGGGACGGGATATCGAAGGAGCCACCGTGCGAGAATTCAGCATGCCGCCCAAAGTCCACCTGGACCGGCAGAGCAACATCACCGACCTCCTGCTGCGTCACACCGGTGGTGCAGGGGACCCGGCGCTCTTCGCCACGAGGGACGCCTCCGGCGTCTGGCAGGACGTGACCGCCTCCGCATTCCTGGCCGACGTCAGCGCCCTCGCCAAGGGACTCATCGCCGCCGGGGTGCAGCGTGGCGACCGCGTCGGCATCATGTCCCGCACGCGCTACGAATGGACCCTCGTCGACTTCGCCGTCTGGTTCGCGGGCGCGGTGTCCGTCCCGATCTATGAGACCTCCTCCCCCAGCCAGATCGCCTGGAACCTGGGCGACTCCGGCGCCGTGGGCGCCTTCGCCGAGCAGGCGCACCATGAGCACGCCATCCGGGCCGCCGTCCAGGCCGAGAACCTGGACCGGATGAGGAACGTCTGGCAGATCGAGGCCGGCGGCCTCGACGAGCTGCGCGACCTGGGCACCCAGATCACGGACGCCGAGCTCGAAGAGCGCCGCAGCGCGGCCGTCCTCGATGACCTCGCCACCATCATCTACACCTCCGGGACCACCGGCCGTCCCAAGGGCTGCGAGCTGACTCACGCCAACTTCGCCGAGCTCTCCGACAACGCCCTGTCCGAGCTCGGCACGATCGTCAACGATCACTCCTCCACCATCATGTTCCTGCCCATGGCCCACGTGTTCGCCCGTTTCATCGCGGTCCTGGCCGTGGCAGCGGGCGCCCGGGTGGGCCACACCCCGGACGTGAAGAACCTTCTGGCGGACCTTCAGAGCTTCCGGCCGACCTTCATCCTCACCGTCCCCCGGGTGTTCGAGAAGGTCTACAACTCGGCGCTGTCCAAGGCCGACGACGGCGGCAAGGGGGCCATCTTCCGTAAGGCCGCCGAGACGGCCATCGCCTACTCCCGTGCCCGGCAGAACGGGGGCGCAGGACTGGTGCTGAGCCTGAAGCACCGCCTCTTCGACGTGCTGGTCTACAAGAAGCTGCGCGACGCCATGGGCGGGCGGGTCTCCCACGCGGTGTCCGGCGGCGGTCCCCTGGGCGAGCGGCTGGGTCACTTCTTCAACGGCATCGGCCTGCTGGTCCTGGAGGGCTACGGCCTCACGGAGACCACCGCGCCCATCACGGTCAACACCTTGCAACTGAACCGCATCGGCACCGTGGGTCCGCCCCTGCCGGGCAATGCGGTCAGGATCGCGGACGACGGCGAGATCCTCGCCAAGGGCGTCTGCGTCATGCGCGGCTACTACAACCGTCCGGAGCTGCAGGCCGAGGCGTTCACCGACGGCTGGTTCCACACGGGTGACATCGGCGAACTGGACGAGCAGGGCTTCCTGCGGATCACGGGCCGGAAGAAGGAGATCATCGTCACCGCCGGCGGCAAGAACGTGGCCCCCGCCCAGCTGGAAGACCAGATCCGGGCCGACGCCCTGGTCTCCCAGGTCCTGGTGGTGGGCGACAACCGGCCGTTCATCGGCGCCCTGGTCACGCTGGACGAGGAGGCCCTCCCCGGCTGGCTGGAGCGCCACGGGCTCCCCGCGGGCCTGACGGTCGCCGAGGCAGCCCGCCGCACCGAGGTCAAGGATGCGGTCCAGTCCCTCATCACCAAGGCCAACGGCTCCGTGTCCCAGGCCGAGGCCATCAAGTCCTTCCGGATCGTCCCGGCAGACTTCACGGAGGCCTCCGGGCACCTGACCCCGTCCCTGAAGGTCAAGCGCGCCCAGGTGGTCAAGGACTACTCCGAGGTCATCGAGGAGATGTACTCGGCTCCCAAACCCGCCTGATCCGCCCGGCACTGCAGAGGCCCGGCACCCCCACGGGGTGCCGGGCCTCTGCAGTGTCCGCGCTAGCCGATGACCAGCAGGAGGTCACCGCCCTGGACCTGCTCGACGTCGGAGATCGCCGCCCGCTGCACGGTGCCGCCGACGGGGGTGGTGATGGAGGCCTCCATCTTCATCGCCTCGATGGTCGCCACAGCGTCCCCCGCGGCGACGGTGTCCCCCACCTTCACCTTCAGGGACACGGCGCCGGCGAAGGGCGCGGCCACCTGCCCGGGCACGGACGGGTCCGCCTTCTCGGCCGCCTTGACGTTGCTCTGCACGGCGTGGTCGCGGACCCGGACCGGCCGGGACTGGCCGTTGAGCTTGCACAGCACCGTGCGCATGCCCTTCTCATCCGCCTCCGAGATCGCCTCCAGGCTGGCGATGAGGCGGACGCCGCGCTCCAGCTCGATCACGTGCTCCTCGCCGAGCTGCAGGCCGTAGAGGTAGTCGCGGGTGTCCAGGACGGACAGGTTCCCATAGCTCTCGCGGCTGCGCTGGTAGTCCTTGGTGGGGCCCGCGAAGAGAAGCCGGTTGAGCGTGCCACGCCGGGTGACGGAGTCGGCCTGCAGGGCGTCCTGGTCCTCGGCGCTCAGCTCCACATCACGCGGCTTCACGGCCCGGCCCTGGAGGGCCTTGGTGCGGAACGGCTCCGGCCAGCCGCCCGGGGGGTTCCCCAGCTCACCGTTGAGGAAGCCGATCACCGAATCCGGGATGTCGAAGTTCTGCGGGTTCTCACGGAACTCCTCCGGGTCGGCGCCGAGGCCCACCAGATGCAGCGCGAGATCGCCCACCACCTTGGACGAAGGAGTGACCTTGACCAGACGGCCCAGGATCCGGTCCGCGGCCATGTACATGTCCTCGATCGCCTCGAATCGCTCCCCCAGCCCCAGCGCCATGGCCTGCTGGCGGAGATTGGACAGCTGGCCGCCGGGGATCTCGTGCTGGTACACCCGGCCCGTCGGAGAGGCGAGGCCGGACTCGAACGGCGCGTACACGCGGCGCACGGCCTCCCAGTACGGCTCGAGCGCGTCCACACCGGCCAGGCTCAGGCCGGTCTCCCGCGGCGTGTGGGCCAGGGCGGCCACCAGGGCCGACATGGCCGGCTGGCTGGTGGTGCCGGCCAGGGAGGCGGAAGCGACGTCGACGGCGTCGACCCCGGCGTCCACCGCAGCCAGCAGGGTGGCCAGCTGGCCGCCTGCCGTGTCGTGCGTGTGCAGGTGCACCGGGAGGTCGAAGCGCTCCCGCAGCGCCCTCACCAGGGTGGCGGCAGCGGCGGGACGCAACAGACCGGCCATGTCCTTGATGGCCAGGATGTGCGCACCGGCGTCGACGATCCGCTGGGCCAGGCCCAGGTAGTAGTCCAGCGTGTAGAGGTCCTCCGCCGGATCCAGCAGGTCACCGGTGTAGCAGAGCGCCACCTCGGCCACGGCGGTGCCGGTCTCCCGGACGGCCCGGATGGCAGGCTCCATCTGATCGACGTCGTTCAAGGCGTCGAAGATGCGGAACACGTCGATACCGGTGGACGCGGCCTCCTGAACGAAGGCACGGGTGACCTCCTCAGGGTACGGCGTGTAGCCCACGGTGTTGCGGCCGCGGAGGAGCATCTGGAGACAGACGTTCGGGATGGCCTCGCGGAGCGCGGCGAGCCGCTCCCACGGGTCCTCACCCAGGAAGCGCAGCGCGACGTCGTAGGTGGCGCCGCCCCAGGCCTCCACGGAGAACAGGCCCGGCAGGAGCTTGGAGACGGCCGGTCCGGCCGCGACGAGGTCCCGGGTGCGGACGCGCGTGGCCAGGAGGGACTGGTGGGCGTCGCGGAAGGTGGTGTCCGTGACGGCGACGGCGGTCTGCTCGCGCAGCGCCTTGGCGAAGCCCTCCGGTCCGAGCTCCAGAAGCCTCTGGCGCGAGCCGGCGGGCGCCTCGCCGTCCGGCACTGCCGGAAGCTTCGCGGACGGGCCCGTGGTGACGCGCGGCTCGCCGTGCGGCTTGTTGACCGTGGTCTCGGCGAGCCACGTCAGGAGCTTGGTGCCGCGGTCGGCGGAGCTGCGCGCCTTCAGCAGCTCCGGGCGCTCCTCGATGAAGGAGGTGGCCACCTTGCCCGCCACGAAGTCCGGATCGTCCAGGACGGCCTGCAGGAACGGGATGTTGGTGGAGACGCCACGGATGCGGAACTCGGCCAGAGAGCGGCGGGCGCGGGCGACAGCGGCCGGGTAGTCCCGTCCGCGGCAGGTCAGCTTGACCAGCATCGAGTCGAAGTGCGGGCTGATCTCGGCACCGGAGTAGACGGTGCCTCCGTCCAGCCGGACACCCGCACCACCGGCGGAGCGGTAGCCGGTGATCTTCCCGACATCCGGCCGGAAGCCGTTGGCCGGGTCCTCCGTGGTGATGCGGCACTGCAGCGCCGCTCCCTTGAGGCTGACGGTCTCCTGGGACAGGCCGAGGTCCGCCAGCGTGGCCCCGGAGGCGATGCGCATCTGAGCCTGGACCAGGTCCACGTCCGTGACCTCCTCCGTCACGGTGTGCTCCACCTGGATGCGGGGGTTCATCTCGATGAAGACGTGCTGGCCGGCGCGCTCACCGGCCGTGTCCACCAGGAACTCGACAGTTCCCGCGTTGACGTAGCCGAGCGCCTTCGCAAACGCCACGGCGTCCCGGTACAGGGCCTGACGGATGGAATCGTCCAGGTCCGGGGCGGGCGCGATTTCGATGACCTTCTGATGCCGCCGCTGCAGGGAACAATCGCGCTCGAAAAGGTGCATGACGTTTCCCTCGGCGTCCGCCAGGATCTGGACCTCGATGTGGCGGGGCCGCAGTACCGCCTGCTCCAGGAACATCGTCGGATCGCCGAAGGCCGCATCGGCCTCCCGCATGGCGGACTCCAGCGCGCCACGCAGCTCCTCACGGGTCTCCACACGGCGCATGCCGCGCCCGCCACCGCCGGCCACCGCCTTGGCGAAGATCGGGAATCCGATCCCGTCCGCCGCGGCGAGCAGTTCCTCGATGTCACGCGAGGGCTCCGAGGACTTCAGAACCGGCACTCCCGCTTTGCGGGCCGCGGCCAGGGCCGCGACCTTGTTGCCGGCGAGCTCCAGGACCTCGGCGGGCGGGCCGATGAAGGTGATGCCTGCGTCCTTCGCGGCCCGGGCCAGGTGAGGGTTCTCGGAGAGGAAGCCGTAGCCCGGGTAGATGGCGTCCGCCCCGGACTCCTTGGCGACCCGGACGATCTCCTCGACGTCCAGATAGGCCCGGACCGGGTGCCCTTCCTGACCGATCAGATACGCCTCGTCCGCCTTCTGGCGATGGATCGAGTTCCGGTCCTCCTGGGGGAAGACGGCAACGGTCTTGGCGCCGAGCTCGTAGCCCGCGCGGAAGGCCCTGATCGCGATTTCACCGCGGTTGGCCACCAGAATCTTGGAAAACATTTCTCTCCATTGGTCATACGCCGGGTGGGTCCCGTGCCCCAAGTCTGGAGTTCGTCCCAGACGTGCGACAAGCGACCGTGATGGGTATCACAGTAACGTCCGGGAGACCGCATCACTTCAGGTGTCCACGGATTGTGACTCGCAAGGTCGGAGGCGCCAGGGCCCCTGACCCGCGGAAACGCGGCGATGTGGCGTCGCACCACCTCGACAGCTGACGGCATCCGGACCGGAAATGTGCAACGCGGGCCCGTCCAGGCACGTCCCGGCGACACACGCGCGTCCACTCCGCGCCGCAATCAGGGCGGCCAGGCGGACGCCGCCCCTATGATGGAGGAAGCGCCCGTCCCAGGGCCGGACACCGGAGGGGATCCGGACGGCCGGACGGCGCAGCACATGCGAGAGTCGAGATGGCAGGGGTGTGGAGTCAGAAGTGCGAGTCGTAAGCGTCAGCAGTCTCAAGGGTGGCGTCGGCAAGACCTCCGTCACCACGGGACTGGCCTCCGCGGCGCTGGCGGCCGGTGTGCCCACTCTGGTGGTCGACCTTGACCCGCATGCCGACGCATCGACGGCTCTCGGCGCGCACGCCGGCGACGTGACCGACATCGGCCGCCTGCTGAAGAACGCCCGTCGCGCACGCCTCGCCGGGAATCTCACCCCCAGCGCCTGGACCACGGGCCCCGGACAACTCGACGTCGCCATCGGCTCCGCTTACACGGGCATCTATGACCGGCCCGATCTGGGGCGGCGCGATCTGCGGCGGCTGAAGAACCTCCTGGCGCCGGTCACCGGCTACGAGCTGGTGCTCATCGACTGCCCGCCCTCACTCAACGGCCTGACCCGTATGGCCTGGCACGCCAGCGACGACGTGATCCTCGTGGCCGAGCCCGGCCTGTTCTCCGTGGCCGGCACGGAACGGACCCTGCGGGCCATCGACATGTTCCGCCGAGAGTTCTCCCCCGCACTGAACCCCGCGGGAATCGTGGCCAATCGCGTTCGCGTCGGCTCCAGCGAACACGTGTACCGGCTCGAGGAGATGCGCTCCATGTTCGGACGGCTGCTGCTGGAACCCGTGGTCCCCGAACTGGCCAATTGGCAGCAGATCCAGGGCGCCGCACACGCCGTGCACCAGTGGCCCGGCGATTCCGCGAAGGGCGTCGCCACCGTCTACGACAAGCTTCTGGCCGGCATCCGCCAGGCCTGACGGCACGCGGCAGTCCCGGGCAACGAAAGGGCCGCCCCACCATCAGGTGGGGCGGCCCTTTCCATGTTCCGGGGTGATCAGCTGATCTTCGCTCAGCTGATCTTCTTTTGGGCCCGGCGGCGGCTCAGCTCGTCCCCGGGAAAGTCCTGAATCAGAGCGTGCTCGCTGGGCAGCTCCGCGAGCGTCCCCTCCACCTCGCGCCAGACCCTGCCGACGGCGATGCCGAAGACGCCCTGGCCGCCCTGGACCAGATCGATCACTTCATCCGCCGAGGTGCACTCGTATACGCTGGCGCCATCACTCATCAGGGTGATCTGGGCCAGGTCTTCGACACCGCGTTCCCGGAGATGTGAGACGGCAGAGCGGATCTGCTGCAGCGACACCCCGGTGTCCAGAAGCCGCTTGACCACCTTCAGGACCAGGATGTCCCGGAAGCTGTACAGCCGTTGGGAGCCGGAACCGGCCGCTCCCCGGACAGTGGGTTCAACCAGTCCCGTACGGGCCCAGTAGTCGAGCTGACGGTAGGTGATGCCGGCCGCCTTGCAGGCCGTAGGACCGCGGTACCCGGCATCCTCGTCGAGGATCGGCAAGTCCTCGGTGAACAGCAGTCCTTGTGAACCCGCGGCGGGCACGGTGGGGACGCCTGCGTGACGGCGCTGGCCTGCCTCGACTTCCGGACTCACGTCTTCCTCCTCTTCACGGGTTCCCGGGGCGCGAAACGCTTCCCGGTTGCGGAGCCGACATGGATTGCGCCATCAGTGGTGACGATGGTGATGTTTCCAGTCTGGACGGGCCCGCGCCGGGAGGCAATGGGAACCTGATACTTCGACGTTAGGGCCGCACGGCCCCCAGGTCAAAGACGTTCGGGCCTTTTTAATGGCGTGTCGAAACTTTGAAGCTGAAGTTGAACCTTGGGACACTGTCAGGACTCAGGGCTCGAAATCCTCGGGCTCGATGTCATCCAGGAACTCGCGGAAGCGCCGGAGCTCACTCTCCTGCTCCGCCGTCGCGGCCGAGGCGTCACCCGCGCCGCCCTCCCCGGGCTGCTCCGCGGCGTCGTCGCCGACCGGACGGGCCACCTCCGCGTCCTCATCCTGCACATCGATGAGAACGCCGGCCTCCTCCAGGACCTGTTCCGCGCACCAGATACGGCAGTGACCCCGCAGTGCCAGCGCCAGCGCGTCCGAAGCCCTCGAACTCACGCTCGTTCCGTCGTCGAACTGGAGCTGAGCGTAAAAGACCGAATCCTCCACACTCACGATCGTCACCGAGACCAGTTCCCGGCCCAGCGAATGGACCACGTCGAGCAGAAGGTCGTGCGTCAGCGGACGCGGCGGAACCACCCCCTGCTGGGCCAGCGCGATGGCACTCGCCTCCGGCGGGCCGATCCAGATGGGCACATGGCGTTCCCCGTGCACCTCCTTCAGGAGGACCAGAGGCTGGTTCCCCGGAAGCTCGATCCGCACGCCGACGACTTCGACCTCGATCATCACTTCTCCAATCGGGCGATCTGCCCCTGGATCACGGCTTGATGCAGGTCCAGCAGCAGGCCGCTGAGTTCCCGCGCCGCCTCCGCGGCCCGGGCCTGTGACGCGCCGTCCCGGCGCGACGCCAGGGGCGCCACGGCCCGCTCCACCAGGGCGAACTCACGTTCCGCCGACGCCAGCACGGGACGCAGGTGGCGGGGCTGGAGCCCCTGTGCCTCCAGCTTGGCACACGCCAGCGTGACCTGCAGGGCGCATTCGTCGAACAGCCCGTCCTGGTGGGTGATGATGCCGAAGTCCAGCAACTCCTTGACCAGGCGGACGCCGGCTCCGGACTCGGTCCTCAGCTGCGCCTCGGTCAGGCGGCGGGACCGTCCCCGGAGGGCCTCCGCGGGGTCGTCGGAGACCGCGCGTGGCGCGAGCTTCATCCCACCGGGAAGATTCTCCGGACGCTCTCCGCGGTCGATGGCGTCCAGGTAGTCCCGGATGACCTTCAACGGCAGGTACTGGTCCCGCTGCAGAGCCAGGACGAAACGCAGGCGCTCCACATCCGAGTCGCTGTACTGCCGGTACCCGGCCGGGGTGCGCTGGGGCGCGATGAGCCCCTTCTCCTCCAGGAAGCGGATCTTGGAGGCGGAGATGCCGGGGAAGTCCTCACTCAGCCGAGCGAGGACTTCCCCGATGTTCAGGACGACGGCGGTGCCGGAGCGGCGGCCGCCGGGCTGTGCGAAAGCCACCAGCGGCGCGCCTCAGTGCCCGCTGGCCGGGCGTGCCGGGCTCGGGTAGTAGCTCAGGCGGAATTTGCCGATCTGGACCTCCGCACCGCTCTTGAGCAGCACCCGGTCCACCCGGTCGTGGTTGACGTAACTGCCGTTCAGGCTGCCTGTGTCCACCAGTTCGTAGCCTGACGGGGTCCGGACGAACTCCGCGTGCTTGCGGGACACGGTCACGTCATCCAGGAAGATGTCCGCGTCCGGGTGCCGTCCCACGGTCACCCTGTCGGTGTCCAGGAGGAAACGGGAGCCCGCGTTGGGACCCCCGTGGGCGATCAGCAGCGCGGAACCGTGCGGCAGCGCGCCTATGGACGCGACGTCATCGGCGCTCAGCTGGGGATCGGAAGCACCCATCCCGGAGAGCACCGGAAGGAAGACCGAGGTGGTGTCAGTCGACGTGCCGTCGGTGACGGCATCGTCCGTGGGTTCGACGGGGACCGATGGTTCTTCAGACATCGGGCGGCTCCTCACTCTTCTTCGCCTCGGAATGCATATCCGCCTCCACCATGCCGGAGGGGCGGGAAAGGGACGTGCTGCCCGGGACAGGACGTCCCGGGCAGCACGGACCTGTGGTTTTCTAGCCTACCTGCTGGCCGTAGGCTTCCGCGTTGAGCAGGCCGGACAGCTGGCCGGCATCGCTCAGGCGGATCTCGAAGAGCCAGCCCTCACCGTAAGGATCGGAGTTGATGAGTGCGGGATCCCCGTCCAGGCCCTCGTTCCGGGCCACGATCTCGCCGGAGACCGGAGCGTAGATGTCGCTGACGCTCTTGGTGGACTCCACCTCGCCGACCACGTCGTTGGCGGTGATGGAGGAGCCGAGCTCGGGGACCTGCGCATACACGACATCACCGAGGGCATCCTGTGCGAAATCGGTGATGCCGACGCGCACCACACCGTCCTGCTCCGTGCTCGCAACCCATTCGTGTTCGGCGGTGTAGGACAGCTCTGCGGGGATGTTGCTCATCGCGTGGCCTTTCATCTGGTCTTGGAAGGCTGCCGGTCCTTGGCAACCATCGCTGAAAGTATAGGCACATCCCGGCCCGTCACGGGCCGGAATCAGCCATGTTGGTGCTCGTGGGGAGTGGAAGAGCTCCAGAGCGCTTCCGCCCACGTCAGAGCGGGCAGGCAGCCCGCCTGAGGCGGCCGCCGGGCCGGCCGGACACGACGACGGCGCCGCCCGCCTGCTGCGGCGGGAGGCGCCGTCGTCGTATGCAGCGGCTTAGTAGCCGCTGCCGCCCTCGACGCGGTACTGCTCGGCGACCACACGGCCGCGGTGCAGGACCGTGCGGTCCCGGCCACGGTCCATGACCGCGCTGGTGACGGTGTCGCCGTCCACCAGGAGCAGATCGGCACGGTCGCCCACGGCCAGGCCGGGACGGTCGTTCACGCCGCTCAGACGCGCGATGGAGTGGTCCATGATGCTCGCGCCGCCGACGGTGGCGACCGCCGCGGCGTGCTCCACCAGCTTGTCCGCCCGGAAGCCGCGCGTGAATGCGAGCTGCCAGGTGCGGTCCAGCATGTCGCAGTTGCCGTACGGGCTCCAGTAGTCGCGCTGGCCGTCCTGGCCGAGGCCGACGCGGACGCCGGCCGCCACCAGGTCCTGCAGCGGCAATTGACCCGCCGCGGAAGGCGCCACGCTGGTCAGGGAGATGTCCAGCGCCGCCATCCGCTCGATGATCGAACGGGTCACGGTCTCGGACGAGCCGCCCAGGGTGTAGGCGTGGGACAGGTTGACCTTGCCCTGCATGCCGAGGGCCTTGGTGCGCTCCATGATGAGCTCGGTGCTGAAAATGGCGAGGTCCGTGGGCTCGTGGAGGTGGACATCCACCTCCACCTGGTACTTCTCGGCCAGCCCGAACACGATGTCCAGGTGCCGGGCCGGGTCACGGTCCAGCTGGCACGGGTCGATGCCGCCCATCACATCGGCGCCCTGCTTGAGCGCCTCCTCGAGCAGTTCCGGGGTGCCGTCCTCCAGGAGGATGCCCGCCTGCGGGAAGACCATGACCTGGACCTCCGCCTGGTCCTTGAACTTCTCCTTCGCCGCCACGACGGCGTCGTACTTGGCGAGTCCCGTATCCACGTCCACCTGGGCGAAGGAGCGGACGCGGGTGGTGCCTCGGCCGATCATGCGCTCCAAAGTGCCCGCGACGCGCTCGTTCAGGGGGATCTCGGCCGTGCGCCAGTTCTCCCGGTCGTTGCTCATCATGCCCCACACGCCCGGACGGCCGGTGTGCTCACGGAACGGCAGGCCGATGCGCGTGGAGTCGAGGTGGACGTGGACGTCGCTGAAGGAGGGCAGCAGCAGCCGTCCGCGGCCGTCCACCACCTCCTGCCCGTCGGTGGGGGCCTCTCCCGGGACATGGGGGCGGATCTCGGCGATGACTTCGCCGTCCACGAGCACGTCGGAGGGGGCTCCGCCCCAGGGCCGGACATTGCGGATCAGCATGGAGTGCCTTTCATTCTTCGAAGGTGATCACGGGCCGCGAAGGGCCTCAGACGAGGGTGGTGGCCGCTGCCGGGATCTCCAGCAGCGGGGCGTCGGGGTGGTGGCAGGCCACGGAACCCGTGGGGATCTCGTCCCGGCAGAGGAGTCGTTTCTCCTCCGGGAGCAGTGCATACGCGGGGCAGCGCGTGCGGAACACGCAGCCGCTCGGCGGGTTGGCCGGGGACGGCAGATCGCCCTGGAGACGGATCCGGTCCTTGCTCCCGGCGCCCAGTTCGACGCTGGGCACCGCGGACAGGAGCGAGCGGGTGTACGGGTGCTGGGGATCGCCGAAGATCTGGTCCCGGCTCCCATGCTCCATGATCTTGCCCAGGTACATCACGGCGACATCATCCGCCATGTGGCGGACCACCGCGAGGTCGTGGGCGATGAAGATGTAGGAGATCCCCAGCTCGTCCTGGATGTCCTTGAGGAGGTTGACCACCTGCGCCTGGACGGAGACGTCCAGCGCGGACACCGGCTCATCGCAGATGACGACGTCGGGCTCGAGCGCCAGGGCGCGGGCGATGCCGATGCGCTGGCGCTGACCGCCGGAGAACTCGTGCGGGAAGCGGTTGGCGTGCTCAGGGCGCAGGCCCACGCGGTCCATGAGGGACTGAACGCGTTTCTTCACGCCCTCCGGCGGGGTGATCTTCTGGGCGGCCAGCGGCGCCGCGATCGCCGAACCGACCGTCATGCGGGGGTTCAGCGAGGACGCCGGGTTCTGGAAGACCATCTGGACGCGGCGGCGGAAGGACTGCAGCTCATCCTTGCGGAGGCTCGCGACGTCCCGCCCGTCCAGCGCGATGGAGCCGGCGGTGGGCTCCAGCAGGCGCATGAGGAGCTTGCCGGTGGTGGACTTGCCGCAGCCGGATTCCCCCACCAGGCCGAGGGTCTTGCCCCGCTCCAGCGTGAAGTCCAGGCCGTCCACGGCCTTGACCACGGAGGCCTGCCGGGCGAGGCCCTTGCGCACGGTGAAGTGCTTCCGCAGACCGGTGACCTTCAGGAGCGGCTCAGACATCGGCGCTCTCCCCCTTCATGTTCCCGGCGGCGCTCGGGCCGCCGACGGCCAGCAGGCCGCGTTCGTGGGCGTGGCAGCGCACCTCGTGGTCGCCGTGGATCCGCAGGAGCGGACGTTCCTCGCGGCAGAGGCCCTCAGGCAGCAGCTTGGCGACTTCGCAGCGTTCCGCGAAGAGGCAGCCCTTGGGCAGATCCAGGAGGGCCGGCGGGGAGCCCGGGATCGGCTTCAGACGGCCGGTCTCGTCACTCAGAGCCGGCATGGACGCCATGAGACCTCGGGTGTACGGGTGGCCCGGTTCACGGAAGATCGTCCGCACCGGGGCCTGCTCCACGCACTGGCCGCCGTACATGACGACGACGCGCTGGCAGAGCTCGGCCACGACACCCAGGTCGTGGGTGACGAAGATGACCGCGGAGTTGGTCTCCTGCTGAAGGCCGGAGATGAGATCGAGGATCTGAGCCTGGACGGTCACGTCCAGGGCCGTGGTGGGCTCGTCGGCGATGAGGAGTTCGGGCTCGCAGACCAGTGCCATGGCGATCATGGCGCGCTGGCGCATGCCGCCGGAGAACTCATGGGGGTAGGAGTCTGCGCGGCTGCGGGCGGCGGGGATGCCGACGCGGCCCAGCATGTCCACGGCAACCTCCTTGGCAGCCTTCTTGCTCACCTGGTTGTGCACCCGGTACGCCTCCGCGATCTGCTCCCCGACCGTGTAGAAGGGGTGCATCGCGGACAGCGGGTCCTGGAAGATCATGCCGATCTTCTTGCCGCGGTACTCGCGCATGCGATTCTCGCTCAGGGAGATGAGATCGGTGCCTTCGAAGTCGATGGTGCCGCTGACCCGGGCCTTGCTGTCCTTGAAGAGACCCATGATGGCCTGGGTGGTCACCGACTTGCCGGAGCCGGACTCCCCCACGAGCCCGACGGTCTCGCCGCGCTCGAGGGAGAGGTCCATGCCGTTGACGGCGGAGACGAGCCCGTCATCCGTGGGGAACTCGACGTGGAGGTCCTTGACGCTGAGGAAGCTTGTCACTAGTTGATCCTCACTCGGGGGTCGATGGCCGCGTAGACCAGGTCGACGACGACGCTGGCGACGATGATGAAGAACGCCGCGAGCATGGTGATGGCCATGGTGACGGGAAGGTCACCCGAGGTGGCGGCGTGCACCGCAGTGAAGCCGAGTCCCGGCACCGAGAAGATCTGCTCGGTCAGCACGGCGCCGCCGAGGAGGCCGCCGATGTCCATGCCGAGCATGGTGACCACGGGGGTGATACCGGCGCGGACGCCGTGCTTGAACACGATCGAGCGGCGCGCCAGGCCTTTGGCCCGGGCGGTGCGCATGAAGTCCTCGTTGAAGGTCTCGATCATATTGCTGCGGGTCACGCGGATGTACTGGGCGCTGAACAGGATGGCGATGGCCAGCCACGGCAGCAGGTAGTTGAGGACCCAGGCCCAGGGACCGGCCGCCCCGAAGGGGCTGTTGATGCTGTTGCTCGTGAAGGGCAGGACGTGGAGGATGCCCACGAAAACCAGGAGGAGCACCAGGCCGGTGACCGGGATGGGAAGGGAGACGCCCACGGAGGCGCCGCCCACGATGATGCGGTCAGCCGCCTTCCCCTTGCGCATGGCCGCCAGCAGGCCCAGTCCGACGCCTGCGATGGTCCACAGGACCACCGCACCGATGGCGATGGACAGCGTGAACGGCAGCGCGTTGGCGATCATGTCCGTGACGTTCTCATTGGTCTGGAAGGACTTTCCGAGGCACGGCCACGCGCAGGCGGATTCGGCGCCGGGGGCGCCGATCATCCGGGGCATGATGAAGCCGGACATGTACGTCAGGTACTGCACGAAGAAGGGCTTGTCGAGGCCGAGGGCGATCCTGGCCTGTTCCACGCGGTCCGGGGTGCACTCCTGGCCGCATGCGGCGGAGGCCGGATCGGCAGGGCCGAAGTGGAACAGGCTGAAGGTGATGAAGCTGACCACGATCAGCAGCAGCAGCATCGCGCCGAGCCTGCGCAAGAGGAAGGCGATCATGATTACTTCTCCACGCCCACTTCACTGAGGTCGATGGAACCGAAGAAGTATCCGACCTGGGCGTTGTGGATCTTGGATCCGACCACGCTCAGGGTGTAGCTGTGCACGAACGGAACCAGCGGGGTCTGCTCCATGGCCTTGTTGTAGACGTCGAACCACTTCTTGCCGAGTTCGTCCTTGCTGCCGTTCTGGCTGCGGAGGTCGAACATCTCCTTGGAGAGGGTGGTGTCGTAGAAACGCGGGATGTTGGAGAATCCCCAGGTCTTTCCGTCGATGGACGGGCCGACGCCCGGGTCCACGGTGAAACGGGCGGAGGAGCTGTCCGCACCACCGCACCAGCCGGAGCGGGCGATGTCCGGCATGTTGTCGCCGGCCAGGGTGGTGTAGTAGTTCGCGGCCGGGATCGGCTGGAGCTGGAGGTCGATGCCGAGCTCCTTGAAGTTCTGCTGCAGCACCGTGCCGATGTTCTTGTACCGCGGAGCCGAGTTGGCGTAGCCGTAGCTCAGGGTCTTCGGGACCGTCTTGCCCTGGAGCAGCTTCTTGGCCTCATCCAGCTTGGGCTTGCCGCTGGGGTCGAGGTCGGTGACGGGAGCCTGGTAGCCGGCCATCTTGTCCGTCAGCTGGGACTGGGCGATCTGGCCGAAGCGCTGGCCACCGTACTGGACCTGCATGGCGTTGCGGTCCATCGCCAGGGACAGGGCCTTGCGGACATCGGGGTCCTTGACGCTCTGGGTGTTGAAGGCGATGATGTCGATGCAGCCGAGGAAGCCGCCGGCCAGACGGGACTTCACGTCGGCGTCATTCAGCTTCGCGGTGTCCGAGGCCTGCAAGGCGCCGTTGGAGTCCAGCGTGATCGCGGTCGGGTCCGAGTTGGAGATCAGCTGCTGGCTGATGGTGGACTGGGACGTGGACAGCGAGAAGGTGAAGGAGTCCGGCAGGGCGCTGCGGTTGGGGTCGGTGGAGGCGTCCCAGTTGGGGTTGCGCTCCAGGACCAGCTGGCGGCCGCGCTCGTAGCTCTTGACCTTGTACGGGCCGGAGGACACCGGGTGGTTGGTGTAGTCCAGCTTGGTGTCCTTGGCCTGCGGCACCGGGGCGGAGTTCGACCGGGAGGCGAGAGCCGGGAAGTCCGGGTTCGGCTGCTTGAGGTGGAAGACGATCGTGGAGTCGTCAGGGGTCTCCACCGACTTCAGATCGCCGCCCTGGTACGGGCCCTTGTAGCCGTCATCGGCCAGTGCCGAGTCGAGTTCCTGAGGGGCCTGGGTGTAGACATCGCGGGCGTAGGTGCGCTCGATGCCGTACTTGATGTCCTTGGACGTGATGGGGCTGCCGTCCTCGAACTTGACACCCTTCTTCAGGGTGTAGGTCCAGCTCATGCCGTCGGCGGACGCCTTTCCGGTGTCCGTGGCCAGATCGGGGACGATCTTGGGCGGCTGACCGGCGGTCTCCTTGGCCATGGTCAACGTGCGGTAGTACAGCTGACCGACGTTGGCCGTCTGCACGTAGTTGCTGTTGCCCGGGTCCAGGGTGGCGAAGTCGGCGGACATCAGCACGTTGACGTTGCCCCCCTTGTCCTTGAAGCCGTCCTTCACGATCAGTGGCGCGTAGGGATCCGCCTTGCTCGTGGAGGAGCCACCGTTCGCGGTGGATCCGCCGGAGCAGCCGGCCAGCGCGAGGGCCAGGATCGCGATCGATCCGATGGTGGCCGAAGCACGCATCTTCATTTCTCTCCTAAGGGTGATTGTCAATTGCGAGAGGACTTGGGATCCAGGGCGTCGCGGACCGCGTCGCCGAGGAGGTTGAACGCCAGCACGGTGATGATCAGCGCGATGCTGGGCACGGCGAGGAACCACGGGTCATTCAGGTACCAATTGCCTTGCTGGGCGGCGTTGAGCATCTGACCCCACGACGGCGTGGGGTCCTTGACGCCGACGCCGAGGAAGGACAGCGCGGCCTCGGCCGTGATGTTGGTGGGGATCATCATGGTGGCGTACACCAGGACGACGCCGGCCACGTTCGGGATGATCTGCTTGAGGATCATGGACAGGTGGCTGGTGCCGAAGGACCGCGCCGCTTCGATGTACTCCTGCTCACGGATGCTGAGCACCTGGCCGCGGACGATGCGGGCGAGGTAGGCCCATCCGAAGAAGCCCAGGACCACCACCAGAGAGGTGATCGGCACGAAGCTGCCTTGCGCCAGGGGCGAGTCCTTCAGCCTCGACTGAAGGATCGGGGCGATGGACAGCACCAGCAGCAGATGCGGGAAGGCGAGAAACAAATCGATCAGACGACTGATGACTGAATCGATCTTTCCACCGAAATAGCCGGCCGCGGCACCCAGGACGGTTCCGAGGATCACGGAGACGATGGTGGACAGCAGGGCGATGATCAGAGAGACCTGAGCGCCGTAGGCCAGACGGGCGAAGAGGTCGCGGCCGAGGCCGGGCTCCACGCCGAGCCAGTGTTCGGCCGAGGGGAACATGTAGCCCGGCAACGGGAGGCCGGGATTCTCAAAGGCGTCCAGTACATCCGGGCCGGTGTTGGTGGCGTCCGGATTCTGGCCTTCAATGGCGGTCAGGACCGGGGCCAGCAGGGCGAACAGGACCATCAGAATGACGATGGCCAGGCTCACCATGGCGATCTTGCTCCGGCGAATGCGCATCCACGCGGTACCGAGCAGGGAGCGCCCTGTGACAAGTTTCGGGGCGCCCTCCGGGGGCGCGGTAGCCGTTGCGGCAGTACTCATGATTTCCTTCTCAGCGGCGAAGCGTTCCAGTACTGTATACCAAAATTGCTGTGACCCATGCAACAGTCAGATGAGATCCGGTTCTCAATTCAAGGGTCCAGCTCGCATCATGCCCAGCTTCAGGAGTACCGTGAGATCTTTTGGATACCAAAGCCCTAGAGTGGTGGCATGAAGACCCTCTTGACCTCGGCATTCGTTCTGGCCCATGGGCCCTCCGGACACGGGTTACTCCGCGACGGAGCGGTCCTGGTGGAGGACCGGCGGGTGGCATGGGTGGGCCCTCGAGAAGAGGCCCCCGTGGCGGAAGCCCACCGCATCCTCGGGCTGGGACAGTCGCTCCTCATGCCCGGCCTGATCGACCTCGACGCCCTGGCCGACATCGACCACCTCATCCTCGACTCCTGGTGCGATGACGAACACTCGGCCCGGCTGCGCTGGTCCGAGGAGTACCTGCGCTCCGCGCGTCACGACGTTCTCACGGCCGAGGAGCGCAGCACGATGCGGCGCTATGCCCTGGCCCAGCTGGCCCTGCACGGCATCACGAGCTTCATGCCGATCGCCGCCGAGGTCAACACCGCCTGGGCCGAGACCCACGACGATCTCCTGGACCTGGCCCGGACCGCGTCCAAGCTGGGACTGCGCGGCTTCGTGGGCCCCTCCTACCGCTCGGGGGTGCACGCGACCACCGCGGACGGCGGGCACGTGATCGCGTTCGACGACGAGGAGGGCCGCCGTGGTTTCGAGGAGGCCGTGCGCTTTCTGGACACCGTGGAGGAACTGGCCGATCCGCTCCTGACCGGCGTTCTGATGCCCTGCCGGATCGAGACGGTCCGCGAGGAGCTCCTGGCGGAGACCGCACGCATCGCCGCAGAGCGTGGCGTCCTGGTCCGCGTCCACGCTCTTCAAGGCCTGAGCGAACGGTCCGAGGTCCTGCGCGAACACGGCACCACTCCCCTGGAGCTGCTGGAACGCACGGGTCTGCTCAACGACCGTCTCCTCATCGCACACGGCGTCTACCTGGACATCCATGACGCGGTGCACGGCGAAGACCGCGGCGATCTGGCGACGCTCGCGGAAGCGGGGGCCTCCATCATCCACTGCCCCCTGACCAACACACGGTACGCGGATCACCTGGTCAGGCTGGGCCGCTATCTCGATGCCGGGGTACAGATCTGCCTGGGCACCGACTCCTTCCCGCCGGACCTCATCCGCGGTATCGATGCCGGGATCCACGTGGCGCAGGAGCAGTACGGCGAGCCGGCGAACCACTTCACCGCCGACTACATCAACGCGGCCACCCTGGGCGGCGCACGCGCACTGCACCGGCCCGATCTGGGGCGCCTGGAGTCCGGGGCCACCGCGGACCTCGTGGCGTTCGCCCTGGACGACTTCAGAGCCGGCCCCGTGGAGGATCCGATCCGCAGCCTTTTGCTCTCCGGGACCGGGCGCGACTGCCGGTTCAGCATGGTTGACGGCAGAATCGTCACACAGGACGGACTGATCCCGGGCGTCGACCTGGAACAGCTCCGCCGGGACGGCCAGGCGGTCTTCGACAAGCTCCGCGGCGCCTACACGGAGCGGGACCACCTGGCAGGGTCCGTGGACGAACTGTTCCCGCCGGTCTTCCCCGTGCACTGAGGCTTCCCCTCGCACTGGGGCACGGCGCCTCCGGTCCAGGAGGCGAAAGGCCCCGGTCGCCGCTCAAGCGGCGACCGGGGCCTCGGTGCATCCGGGACTCAGATGTCCACGTGGGTCTGTTTGGCGATGGCCTGGGTACGGCTGGTGACCATGTGCTGGCGGATGAGCACATCCACCCGGTCGACGTCGCGGTCCGCAATCGCCTCGTAGAGTGCGGCGTGCTCCTCGGCGACACGGACCAGATCGTCGTGCTGGCCCATGAGCCACCGGATCCGGCTGCTCAAAATGCCCTGCAGCTCATTGAGGAGCTCGTTGCCGGCCATGGAGGTCACCAACTCGTGGAAGTCTGCGCCGGAGCGCCGCGCCTGCACGGCATCGCCCGCCTCGGCCGCCAGGAACTCGCCGTCGAGGGCGTCCTTGAGACGCTTCAGTCCTTCCCTGTTGTGCCGCTGGGCAGCCAGGGTGAAGGTCAGGTGCTCGAAGGACGCCTGGACCTCGTTCAGGTCCACCACATCGGATGCCGTGAACTCGCGGACCACTGCCCAGGTGCGGGGGCGAGGGGTCACCAGGCCCTCCGCGACGAGGGTCCTGAGGGCTTCACGGACCGGGAGCCGGCTGACGCCGAGTTCATTGGCGAGGTCACGCTCCACGAGCTTGCTGCCCGGTAGGCGGACCCCGTCAAGGATCTCGTCGCGTATCTGGCGTGTGACGCGGAATGACTCCGGTTCGAAAATCTCCGAGGTGGACATTTTCCTATTATCACATCAGCGAAGTCCCGATTTGGAATACCAAACGAAGTATGTCGGGCCGCCCGGACGCGGAGCTACGAAGACCCCTCCCGGCCGAAGATCCCACTCCCCCGGCCACCGGAGAACGGTCCTCGCCGAACGCTGTTCGGGCGCTCAGGCGGAAAGCTCCCCCGCCGAGGGCACCACCACACCGTAGACGTCAGCGATGGTGGCCAGGGCCGACCGGTGCAGCTCCTCCGCCGAGACGTCCCCCACGACCGAGGGCAGCGGACGCGTGGCGCAGGCCCGGGCGACGACGGTCGGCCGGCTGCCGTGCAGCATCGCCCCTTCCGCCGTGAATGTGACACACATGTGCGTCATGAAACCGGCGATCACGACGTCCTTCCGCCCCGCGGCGTCGAGCAGTTCCGCGAGGCGGGTGCCGACGAAGGCGTTGGGGACGGTCTTGACGACCACCTCTTCGCCGTCCGCGGGCGCCAGCCGCGGGTGGATCGCCCCGCTCTCACCGTCCAGGTCGTACAGACTCCCGGCCCCGCCGTCGTGCACCACATGGAAGACCGGGGCGCCGGCCGCACGCGCGGCATCCAGCAGCCTGCGCGCCTCCTCGAGCGCGGGCTCCCACCCGTGGAGTTCCATGGGACCCCGGGTGTAGGTGTTCTGGTAATCCACCAGAATGAGGCTCGCGTCCGCGAGGGACGCCGGCCGGGTGGTGTCGCCTCCGAGTTCGCGCAAGGTGGCACTGGTCATGGTCTTCACTCCTTGTCGATGGTGCGGTGAACCGCTGCGCCTACCATGATTCCTGAGCCGATCCACCGTGAACAGCGTGGATCGGGTCAGGGAAGCACGGATCCGGACGGAAGGGGACGCGGCATGGCGGCAGGAGATACCCGGGAGGCGGCGGTGCCGCGCGTGGCCGTGCTGGCCTTCGACGGCATCAATCCGTTCCACCTCTCGGTGCCGTCCCTCGTGTGGGGAGCGGAATCGCCGGCCGGCGATCTGAGCCCGTGGGACATCACGGTGGTGGCCGAGCGGCCCGGGCCGCTGCGAACGGCCGCCGGGTACTCGATCGTCGTGGAGCACGGCCTCGGAGAGCTGACCACGGCGGATCTGGTGGTGGTGCCCTGGTGGTCGGATCCGACGACGGCGGCCCCGGAACCGGTGCTGCAGGCGCTCCGCGGGGCGCATGCGAACGGGGCGACGGTGGTGGGGCTGTGCCTCGGGTCGTTCGTCCTCGCCGACAGCGGGCTGCTGGACGGCTTCACGGCGACGACCCACTGGAAGTGGGCTGAGACGTTCCGCCGGCGGTTCCCCGAGGTCCGGCTCCGGCCGGAAGAGCTCTACGTGGACGAGGGACGGCTCGTGACGGGTGCCGGGGCCACCGCGGGCATCGACACCTGCCTCCACCTGCTGGCCCGGCATCAAGGGCAGCAGGCGGCGAACCGGGTGGCCCGGCGCATCGTGGCGGCCCCGCATCGCGCGGGCGGCCAGGCGCAGTTCATCGAGGTCCCGCTGCCCGAGCCCGGGCCTGACCCGCTGGGAACCGCCCTGTCCTGGGCGAGCGGCCACCTGGACGAGCCGCTGAGCATCGACGTGCTGGCGGCGCGGGCCCATTTGAGCCGCAGCAGCTTCACCCGGGCCTTCCGGGCCCGGACCGGGACGAGCCTGCACCATTGGCTGGTGGCCCGGCGGCTCGCCGCCGCGCGGCAGCTCCTGGAGACCGGAGACCTGGACATCGAAGCGGTGGCACGCCGCAGCGGCTTCGGCACGGCGGCACGGCTCCGTGAGCACTTCACCCGGGCCGTGGGAACCACCCCGAGCCGGTACCGGGAGGACTTCGCAGCTCAGCGGGGCTGAATCCCACGCCCCGGGCCACTTCCGTGAGTATGATTTTTGGGCAATGGACAAGGGCCTGCGCTTCGGACCCGGCCCATCCCCCCACCCTGAAGCGGAACGTGAGCCATGAACCAGTCCTCCCCCCAGACACGGCGCGGTGCCACCCTGCTGGAGACGCCCGGTGCCGACGCCGGGCTGCAGCGCCGCCTGTCCACCCGGCACATCCGCTTCATCGCCCTCGGCTCCGCGATCGGCACCGGCCTCTTCTACGGCTCTTCCGCCACGATCCAAGCGGCCGGCCCGGCGGTGCTTCTTGCCTACATCGTGGCCGGGATCATGGTCTTCATCGTCATGCGCGCCCTCGGTGAGATGGCCGTCCGTCACCCGGTGGCCGGCTCCTTCGCCCAGTACGCGGACCGTTACATCTCCCCCTGGGCCGGCTTCCTCACGGGCTGGGTGTTCGCGTTCGAGATGCTCATGGTGGCCATCGCGGACATGACCGCGGCCGGGAAGTACATGGGGCTCTGGTTCCCCAGCACCCCCGGCTGGGTGTGGATGCTCTCCGCACTGCTCATCATCTGTGCACTGAACCTCATGAAGGTGAGTGTCTTCGGCGAACTCGAGTTCTGGTTCTCGCTCATCAAAGTGGCCACCATCATCGCCATGATCGTGGGCGGCCTCGGGCTGATCGTGTTCGGCGTGTCCACGGGCGGTGTGCGGCCCGGCGTGAACAACCTGGTGGACTATGACGGCTTCGCTCCGTTCGGAGTCTGGGGCATCGTCATGAGCCTGGGGATCGTGGTCTTCAGCTTCGGTGGTGTGGAGACCCTCGGTATGACCGCCGGCGAGACCGGCGACCCCGGCACGGCCATCCCCAAGGCCGTCAACTCGGTGCCCTTCCGGATCCTGATCTTCTACATCCTGTCCCTGGGCGTCATGTTCTGCCTGTTCCCCTGGAACAAGATCGGCTCCCAGGGCAGCCCCTTCGTCCAGGTCTTCACCGGCCTGCACATCCCCGCCGCCGAGCACATCATCAACGGTGTGGTCCTGACAGCGGCCCTGTCCGCCATGAACGCGATCTCCTACACCCTGGTGCGCACCCTCTTCGGTCTCGCCCAGCAGGGCCAGGCCCCCAGATCCTTCCTGCGCCTGACCCGCTCCGGCGTCCCGCTCGTCCCCGTGGCCGTGGTCCTCGGCGGTCTGGTCCTGGGACTGTTCGCCTTCCTGCTGATCCCCGACACCCTGTTCCTGCTCGTGGCGTCGATCGCCTCCTTCGCCACGGTGTTCACCTGGGTCATGATCCTCGTGTCCCACTACCGGATGCGGCGTGAGCTCCGCCGGGACGGCGTGCGCAGCTCGGCCTACCGCATGCCGGCATGGCCCGGGCTCAGCTGGATCGCCCTGGCCTTCATGGCGTTCGTCCTCGTGATTCTGCTCGTCTCCGAGGAGGGCCGCGTGGCAGTGGCGGTGGGGCTCGGCCTGACGGCGTTCCTGACGATCGTCTACGTCCTGGCCATCCGTCCCCGGCATGCCGGGCGGATCGAACTGCCCGTGGCCGAAGACGCCTGAACCGCAGAGACGGACACGAGGTACATGACATGAAGCCGGTCCAGCGCGTCTCCCTGGTGGACGCCGCCGTCGAACAGCTCAAGCACTCCATCACCAGCGGTGACTGGCCGGTGGGCACCCGGATCCCCACCGAGCAGCACCTGGTGGAACTGCTCGGGGTCAGCCGCTCCTCCGTGCGGGAGGCCGTACGGTCCCTGGTGCAGCTCGGCCTCCTGGAGACCCGGCAGGGCAACGGCACATTCGTGATCGCCGAGGACGAGATGACCGTGACGCTGCAGCGCAGCGTCGAAGCCGCCGAGGAGGGCGAGGTCCTGGCCGTCCGTCGGGCCCTGGACATCCTCGCCGCCCGGGAGGCGGCCACACGCCGGACGGCGGAGGATCTGGAACTGCTGCGCCAGAGCCTGAATCGCCGCACCGCCGCCGTCGACGCCCACCGGCTGGACGACTTCGTGCGGGCCGACGTCGGCTTCCACCTGGGCGTGGCGCGGGCAGCGCACAATCAGCTGCTCCTGGCCATGTATCTGAGCTTCGAAGGGTCCCTAACGGATTCCGTGGCCCGCTCCAACGCCCACGGAATCCTGGAGGACGACCACTCCGGAGTGCACCGGCGGCTCTTCGACGCCATCGTGGCCGGGGACCCCGAGCAGGCCGGCACGGCGGCCCGGCGTGTGCTGGACGACCATCGTTCGCGCCTGGCGCGCAGTCACCCCACGGACCCTTCTGAGCCTCCCGCCTGATCACTGGCCCGCCAGGCTTTCTTTGGCATACCATTTGCCCATGCCTTCCATGATTCTCTCCAATGTCCGCCCCTGGGGCGGCCCCGCGGTGGACCTCGAGATCGACGGTGCCCTTCTGACGGCCCTGCGCCCCCACGAGGGTCCGGTCTCGCCGGCCTCCGGGCAGGAGGTGATCGACGGCGGCGGCCTTCTGGCGCTCCCCGGCTTCATCAATACCCACGCCCACGTCGACAAGAGCTGGTGGCACCGCCCCTGGGTTTCCTACGGCGGCGAACGCACCACCCAGGGCCGCATCGCCCACGAGCGTCTGGAACGCGATCAGCACGGTATCCCAAGCGTCCTGGGCGCCCGGACCGTGCTGCAGGAGTTCCTCCGGCACGGCACCACGGCCGCGCGCAGTCACGTGGACGTGGATCTGGGGGTGGGCCTCGAGGGCATCCGCATGGTCCGTGAGGCGTCCGCCGAACTGGACGACGCGGTCGAGCTCACCCTCGTGGCCTTCCCCCAGGACGGCGTGATCCGCCGGCCCGGCGTGCTGGAGCTTCTGGACCGCGCCGCGGCGGAGGGCGCGGACTACATCGGCGGCCTCGATCCGGCGGGCATCGACATGGACCCCGTCGCCCAGCTGGACGGCCTGTTCCGCATCGCCGTGGACCGCGGCGTGGGCATCGACATCCACCTGCACGACGGCCAGAACCTGGGCGCCTTCCAGTATGACCTGATCATCGCCCGCACCATCGAGGCCGGCCTTCAGGGCAGAGTCAACATCTCCCACGGCTTCGCACTCGGCGACACCCAGGGCACCCGCCAGCGGGACCTCCTGGACGGGCTGCAGGAGGCCGGGATCTCCTGGACCACCGTGACCCCGCGCCCGAGCCCGCTGCCATGGGAGGACATGCTGCGGCGCGGGATCGGCATCGGTTTCGGCACGGACGGCATCCGGGATCTCTGGAACCCGTACGGCGACGGCGACATCCTCCGCATCGCCCTGGACTTCGCCAAGCAGCACGGCGTGCGCACCGATGAGGAGATGCACGACGTCGTCGAGCTGGCCACCAAGCGCGCCGCGTCCTTCGTGGGCCGCGGCCTGCACGACCTGCTCCCCGGGGCGCGCGCCGACGTCGTACTCCTGGACGCCGAGAACGTCCAGGACGCCCTGACCCGCGTCCCCCGCCGCGAGCTGGTGCTCGCCGGCGGCCGCGTGACCACCCGGCACGGCGAGGTCCGGCTCTGAATGGTTGAAACCACCGAACACGCTCACGGCGGCGCGGAGGATGAACGGCTCAGGCCGGGCCTCGGCGCCGCTGTGAGCGCACTGCGGGGCAATCGGGCCTTCCAGTGCCTGTGGTTCTCCAATCTCTTCTTCTTCGGCGGGGTCTGGATGCAGACCCTGGTCCTGGGCTGGCTCGCCTATGAGATGACGCACTCGGAGTTCCTGGTGGGCGTGTACACGGCGGTGCGCCTGGCGCCCATGCTGGTGGGACCGCTCTCCGGGGCCCTGGCCGACCGCTTCAACAAGGTCCGCCTGCTGATCGTGGCCTGCGGGTGGTCCACGCTGGGCATCGCCGTGGTGGCCGCATTGGCCTCCGCCGGCGCGCTCTCCTACCCCGCACTGGTGATCGGCGGCCTGGTGATCGGCCTGGCGCAGTCTCCGTCCCAGCCGGCCCGTGGGGCCCTGGCGATGGAGCTGGTGGGGCCGTCCCACGTCAGCAATGCCAACGCCCTCAACGCCCTGGCACTGAACATGACCCAGGTGATCGGCCCCGCGATGGGCGGGGCGCTGATCGCCACGCTCGGCGCACCGACGGCCCTGTGGATCTCGGTTTCCTGGTACGTCCTGTCCCTGCTGCTGATGCTTCCCCTGCGGGGCCGCGGCAAGCCCGCCTCAGGCCACCACGGTTCCCCGTTCGCCATGGCCGCGAGCGGCTTCCGGGTGATCGGGGCCAGCCCCGTGGCCGTCGCCGCGCTGCTGGTGACGGTGGGTGCGAATGTGCTGATCTGGCCCGTCTACCAGTCGTTCATGCCGGTGTTCGCGGACCGAATGCTCCACCTGGACGCGGCAGGGCTCGGCGTGCTCCTGAGCTGCGCGGGCACCGGCGGGCTGGTGGGCTCACTGCTCATCGCCGGGCTGGGCGACTTCCGTTTCAAGGGCGCCCTCTTCGTCTACGGGACGGCCGTGTGGGCGGCCCTGTGGACCGTGTTCTCACTCTCCGGGACGGTGTGGCTCTCCTACGGGCTGCTGGTCCTCGCCGGCGTGGCGAGCGCCGCCTTCGGCGTCCTGCAGAGCACCCTGGTGCTGCTGGCGACGCCCCCTGCGGTCCACGGCCGGGCCATGGGCCTGCTGGAACTGGCCATCGGGGTGATGCCGCTGTCCACGCTGGCGCTCGGCGCGATCGCCGAGCTCACCGGGGTGGCGGCCATGTCCGCGGTCGCCGGCGTGCTCATGCTGCTCACGCTGGGCGGGGTGGTGCTGCGCTTCCCCGGCCTGCGGACCTTCCGAGGCGTCCAGGGGACCCCGGACTGAGCTTCCGACGCCCGACGACGGCGCCCTCCGCACCGAGCGCGGAGGGCGCCGTCGTTCCCGCCGTGGGCGGCCCGGTTCAGAGGGCGATCGCGGCCCCGTTGCGCACGACGCGCAGGGGCGCCGGGCGGTCGACCACGAGCTGCGCCGCGGACTCCGCCTGGAACTCGACGCGGTGGGCCGCGTCCGGGCCGGAGAAGTCCAGGATCTCCTGCACCCCGAGAAGCTCCGCTCCGTCCAGGGTGGCGATGCGCAGGCATCGCTCCAGCTCGGCGTCGGTCATCGCGCCGGTGCGGTAGCCGAGCAGATGCGTCCGGTCCACCATGCTGCCGTTGCCGTACGGCGACCACGAGTCGCGGACGCCGTCGGAGCCGAGCGCGACGCGCACACCGTGGGCCTCCAGGAGGTCCAGGACCGGAACGGGGTCCGCGCCCAGGGCACAGGTGGCCATCCAGATGCCGGCATCCGCCAGGGCATCCAGGGTGCGGCCCAGATCCGGCTCCTCCGTGTCGCACAGCGCGAAGGCGTGCCCCACGGTCACGCGGCCCTGCAGGCCTTCGGCCACAGTGCGGCGGGCGATCTCGCGCAGCTGTCCGAGGGCCTCGGAACCCATGTCGTGGAGGTGGATGTCCAGGTCACGGTCATGCTTGCCGGCCACGCCGAAGACCGCGTCCAGATGGCCATGGAGATCGCCGTCCAAGGACTGGGGGTCGATGCCGCCCACCAGATCGGCGCCTTCGCCCAGGGACGCCTCCATGAGGTCCAGGGTGCCGGGGTTGGTCAGCAGGCCGAACTGCGGAAAGGCCACGATCTGGACCTTCAGGTAGGGCGCCAGGCGCTCGGCGGCGGCCCGGACACCGTGGACGTTCTTGAGCCCGATCTGCGTTCCCACGTCCACATGGGCCCGCAGCGCCATGGCGCCGTTCTCCACGGCGTGACGCATGAGGTCGTACGACCGCTCCTCCACGCTCTGCTCGGTGAAGCCCAGCTGGAGCTCGAGGTCGTTGGCGATGAAGTCCTTCAGCTGCGGCGCCGCCTTGCGGGACAGCCAAGGGCCGCCCCAGGTGGTCTTGTCCGGGTGCACATGGCCGTTGACGAATCCCGGGGTCACCAGCGTCCCGTCCTCCCGGCGGAAGGCCACCGGCCTGTTCACAGCGTCACTCATCGCAGGTCCTTTCCTGTGGGCGGCGCCGGCTCCATCGCCAGGGCTCCACCGCCACCCATGACGGTATCCCAATGTCCGGCCACCAGGGAAGAGTGGCGTTCAGAGGCTTTCTGACAAGGCTCCCGACGCTCCTATGGCATACCAAATGTGGACAGCTCATGTGATCTGACTTACTCTTATGAACGGCATTCATTTTGTGAGCCAGTTCTCACACCAGCATTGCAGGAGTCCCCCGTGCCCCTCTCCCCCAGCCAGACCCCGGCCCCCGGAGCCCAGTCCCCCACCACGCTCAAGCGTGTCCTGGGACTGCCGTCCCTCATCGCATTCGGTCTGACCTCCATGGGCATCCTGTCCGTCGTGTCCGTCTACGGCTCCGGCACCCAGCTCAGCGACGGCCACCTCCCGGCCGCCTACCTGACCGCCGTCGTCGCCATGCTCTTCACCGCCCACAGCTACGGCCGCATGGCCCGCTTCGTCCCCGTGACCGGCGGCGCCTACGCCTATACCTCCCGCGCCTTCGGCACGCCCACCGGCTTCCTGGTCGGCTGGGCCATGCTGCTGGACTATCTCTTCCTGCCGATGGTCAACTTCCTGATCTTCGGCCTCTACTTCAACAGCCTCTTCCCGGTGGTCCCGCCGCAGCTCGCGGTGCTGGCCTGTCTGCTGGTGGTGGGCCTGTTCAGCGTGGTGGGCGTCGGCTGGGTCAAGCGCATGAACGTGGTGGTGGTCATCGCCTCGGTGCTGGTCATCGCGGCATTCCTGGTCCTGGCCGTGATGCACGCCCCGAGCCCGAACCTCGACGCATTCGTCCGTCCGCTCAGCTACGGCAGCGGCGGCATCGCCCCCATCATGGCCGCCGCGGCCATCGTGGCGTTCGCCTTCCTCGGCTTCGACGGGGTCTCCACCCTCTCCGAGGAGTCCAAGAACCCGCAGCGTGACGTGCCCCGCGGCATCGTCCTCTCCACCCTCATCGCCGGCCTCGGCTACACCCTGTTCTCCGTGGCCGGCAGCCTGCTGGTGCCCGATTGGAAGGACCTGCAGAACCTCGACGCCGCCGGCACCGAGCTGATGCAGAAGGCCGGCGGCGACGTCCTCATGGTCGTCTTCGTCCTGGTCAACCTGACCGGCCTGGTGCTCTGCGGCACCGCAGCCCAGATGAGCGTCAGCCGCGTCATCTTCGCCATGGGCCGTGACGGCATCCTCCCGGCCGCGTTCTCCCGCCTGCACCCGCGTTTCCGCACGCCGTGGATCGCCGCGCTGGTGGTCTCCGTGGTCTCCCTGGTGGCCCTGTTCATCACGCTGGACCAGGCCGTCTACATGATCAACTTCGGAGCCCTCATCGCATTCGCCATGGTCAACCTGGCCACCATCAAGGTCCTGTTCTTCGACGACCGGCGCCGTGGCCTGCTCGGCGTGCTGCGCCACCTGGTGCTGCCCCTCATCGGCTTCGCGTTCATCGCCTGGCTGTGGACCTCCCTCGCGTGGTTCACCTACGCCTTGGGCGGCAGCTGGCTGCTGGTGGGTGTCATCGTCTTCCTGGTCCGTCGTCGGAAGGCCGGCGGCATGGCCCTCGACTTCGACGAGTCCGAGCCCCGGGAGGCGGAGTCCCAGGAGGAGGGCGCCCGGGTCACCGCAGGCGTCTGAGCCGAACGCTGCCGCCGTCGTCCCGGGGAGGAACGACGGCGGCAGAGGCGTCTGGGGGCACGCTCGCCCTAGGCGACCGGCGCTTCCTCCGGGGCGGCCTGGAGCCCCTGCACGTCCCCGGAGAGGATCCGGTGGGACGCCGCGTACACGTTCATGGACCGTCCACGGAGGAAGCCCACCAGGGTCAGCCCAGTGGACTCGGCCAGTTCCACTGCCAGGGAGGACGGCGCCGAAACGGCGGCCAGGACCGGGATTCCGGCCATGACGGCCTTCTGGACCAATTCGAAACTGGCCCGGCCGGACACCTGCAGCACCGTGCCCCGCAGCGGCAGGCGGTGGTTGAGCGTCGCCCAGCCCACCACCTTGTCCACGGCATTGTGCCGGCCGACGTCCTCGCGGACCACGAGCAGTTCTCCGCTGGCGGCGTCGAAGAGCGCCGCGGCGTGCAGGCCGCCGGACTTCTCGAACGCGGCCTGCCGCTCCCGCAGGCGGTCGGGGAAGGTGGTGAGCAGGCCGGCGTCGACCGTCACGGGGTCCGTGGCCACCTCGTGGCGGCTCACCGTGTGCACCGCCTCGATGCTCGCCTTGCCGCACAGCCCGCAGGAGCTGGTGGTGTAGAAGTTGCGCGCGGCCTCGGGTGCGGGCGGTGGCACATGGGGGGCGAGGGCCACGTCCATGATGTTGAAGGTGTTCTCCGTGCCGCCGGTCCCGGGACCGCCGCAGTGGATGGCGGTGCGGATGTCCTCACCGCGGGCGATGATCCCCTCCGAGACGAGGAACCCCGCGGCCAGCTCGCGGTCATGGCCCGGGGTTCGCATGGTGACGGCCAGGGGGCTGGACGCCACCCGGATCTCCAACGGTTCCTCCACGGCGAGCGTGTCGGTCTTCCTCACCGCGCCCTCGCCGAGGACGAGCTTCATGACAGGACGGCGTCGCGTGATCTGGCCCACGCAACCAGGCTACACGCCGTGTGGTAGACATGTTCGCATGTCTCGCTCCCCGGCCCCCTCGGCCGTGCCCTCGTCCCGGACACACGGGATGATCTCCGTGGAAGACCACCAGGAGAGGATCCTCGGCGCCGCGGCCCCGCTGCCCGCCGTGAGGATCCCCCTGCACGACGCCTTCGGCCTGGTCCTCGCGGAGGACGTGCGGCGCCGCTGGGCGCTCCCCCTCTTCGACAACTCCGCCATGGACGGCTACGCGGTCCGGCGCGCCGATGCCGTGGACGGAGCCCGCCTGCGCGTCGTCGCAGACCTTCCCGCCGGCTCATCCGATGAGCCGGCGCTCGGGCCGGGCGAAGCGGCCCGCATCATGACCGGGGCCCCGGTTCCCGCCGACGCGGACGCCGTCGTCCCTCTGGAGGAGACGGAGGAGGGCACCGCCGTGTCCTCGACGCCGCCGTCGCACGTGACGGTGCAGCGGCAGCCGCGCCCCGGGGCGCACATCCGCCGTGCAGGCGAGGACGCCGCGGTGGACAGCGTCGCCGTGACGGCCGGGACCCTCCTGGGGCCCTGGCACCTGTCCGCCATCGCGTCCGCGGGCCATGCCCACATCGCCGTGCACCCCCGGCCGCGCGTGGCCGTGATCTCGACCGGCTCGGAATTGGTGTCCCCGGACGCCGAGCCGCTCCGCGGTCAGATCCCCGAGTCCAATTCCGTCCACCTGGCGGCGGCCGTCCGCGAGGCCGGTGCCGACGTCGTGTTCGCCGCCATCGTGCCCGACGACGAGGCGGCCCTGCGCCGGACCCTCGAGTCCATCGAGGCCGACGCCGTGATCCTCTCCGGCGGTGCCAGTGTCGGCTCCTTCGACGTGGTCAAGGCCGTGCTGAACGGCATGGGCGGCGTCCGTTTCGACGCGGTGGCCGTGCGGCCGGGCAAGCCTCAGGGCTTCGGCCCGCTGGACGACGGCACCCTGGCGTTCTGCCTGCCCGGCAACCCGGTGGCCGCGGCGGTCTCCTTCGAACTGTTCGTCCGCCCGGCGCTCCGCGCGCTGGCCGGGAGCCCTCAGGCCCGCCGGCCCCACCGCACGGCTGTGGCGGGAAGCGCCTGGCACAGCCCCCGGCACCGCGTGCAGGTTCTTCCTGCGGTCCTGGACGGGGACACCGCGCATCCCGTCCCCCGGCACGCGGCGTCCGCTCCGGGCACACCCACTCTGGCAGGCACGGACGCCTTGATCGTCGTGCCGGCCGGCGTCGAGGAGGTGCACGGCGGCGACGCGGTGACGGTGCTCCCGCTCGGCGGAGGAGCGCTCCGATGACGCGGGCCGCCATCGTCCTCGCGGGCGGCCGCGGCTCACGCCTGGGCGGCACCGACAAGGCCGCCGTGGACCTCGGCGGCCGGACGCTCGCCGAGCGTGTGCTGGACGCCGTGCCGGAGTGCTCTCCCCTCATCGTGGCCGGGCCTGCCTGGCTTGCCCGCACCGGCGCGCTCCTGGTCCGCGAGGACCCGGAGTACGGCGGCCCGGTGGCCGCTCTCGCCGCGGCGCTCGGCGCCGTCGTGCCGGTGGAGGACGACGCGCTGGACGACGACGCCGAGACCTGGGTTCTGGCATGCGACCTCGCCAGGCCGCGGGAACTGGTGGCCTGGCTCGCCGGCGTGCCGATGCCCGCCGATGCGGACGCACTCGTCCCGCTGGACCATGACGGCCGGCCACAATGGCTCGCCGCCCGGTACCGGCTGGGTCCGCTGCTCAGCGCCGTCCGGGCACTCCCCCGGACGGACGGTGCCGCGCTCCGTCAGATCACGGCCGGGCTCCGGACGTCTTTCGTGGACGACCCGGATGGGCTGACACTGGATCTGGACACGTGGCCGGCCGTGGAACAGCACCGCGCGGCCCTCCGGGAGGCCGGAGCGGCATCTGAGAAAGGAAACACCATGACGGACACCCCCGCAGGACTCGACGACTGGGTCGCCGAGCTCTCCCAGGCGCTCGGGCTGGAAGGGACGGACGTCCCCACGGGCCTTCTCCTGGACCTGACCCGGGACGCGGCGCACGGCGTGACCCGGCCGGCCGGGCCGCTCACCACCTACCTGGTGGGGCTCGCCGTGGCCGGCGGCGCCGAGCCCGAAGCCGTGGCCTCCACGGTGCGGGAGCTGATCGCCCGGCACCAGGGCTGAGCGTCCCCCCCAGGGGGGGGTGTTCCCCGGAACGGCTCCGGCGTGACAATGAAGCATGAATGCCAAGGACAAGGACTTCGCGGGTTCGATCCCCGCGCTCTATGACGAGCTCCTGGTGCCGCTCATGTTCCAGGACTACGCCCGCGACCTGGCCGCCCGGGTGGCGGCGTGCGCCCCAGCCACCGTGCTGGAGACGGCCGCGGGGACCGGTGCCGTGACCCGTGAGCTCCGCAAGGCGCTCCCGGACGCACGTCTGACCGCCACCGACCTCAACCCGGCCATGCTGGCCCGGGCGGCCTCCGTCCTCCCCGGCTCGGACACGCTGGAATGGCTTCAGGCCGACGCCCAGAGGCTCCCTTTCGACGATCACTCCTTCGACGCCATGGTCTGCGCCTTCGGCGTGATGTTCTTCCCCGACCGTCCCGCTGCATACCGTGAGGCCCGGCGTGTCCTGGCACCGGGCGGCCGACTGGCCCTGGCCGTGTGGGACAGCCTCGCCAACAACCCCCTGCCGCGGGCCGTCGCCGAGGCCCTGGCCGAGCTGGGCCTGACCCAGGCGACGTCGTTCCTGGAGCGGGTGCCGTTCTCCCTGGCCGACCCCTGGAAGCTGGGAACCGAGCTGGAGCAGGCCGGGTTCTCCCAGGTGCGGGTGGAGACGGTGGCCCATGAGAGTGCCGTGACGACCGCCGGGATCGTGGCGCGGTCCCATGTGCTCGGCACTCCGACCTTGAACCACGTGGAGGCGGACCGGCCAGGTCAGGCCGAGGCTGTCAGCGACGCGGTGGCCACCCTCCTCGCCCGGAACCTCGGCGAGGAGGAGTTCCGGCTCCCGGTCAGCGCCCTCCTGGTGACCGGCACGGCCTGAGCCGGCACCACTCCATATGTTTCATAACGCAACATTATGAGGAGTATCGTGGAAATGACGCGGACCGGAGGCAGTGCCCGCGCCGCCCTGCCGGTCCCGGGACCGGGCCCCGTCATGGGGCGGTCCACGGCGGGGCCCGCTCATCGTCAGCAGTGAGGATCGATCCCCTATGAAGGCATTGCAGTACACGGCCATCGGCCAGGCCCCCGAAATCCGCGACGTGCCCATCCCCGTGCCCGGCGCAGGCCAGGTCCTGGTCAAGGTCACGGCCGCGGGCGTGTGCCACTCGGACCAGTTCGTCATGAGCCTGCCGGAGGACGCGTACCGCGGCTCCGGCTTCCCCCTTCCCATGACGCTTGGTCACGAAGGTGTCGGCGTGGTCCACCAGGTCGGCGCCGGTGTCTCCAGCGTGGCCGTGGGAGACGCCGTGGCGATCTACGGCCCCTGGGGCTGCGGGCTCTGCCACCTGTGCCAGCAGGGCAAGGAGAACTACTGCGAGCGCGCCAAGCGGGACGGCATCTTCCCTCCGGGCCTGGGCCGGGACGGCACCATGGCCGAGTACGTGCTCATCGACGATCCCCGTCACCTGCTCCCCCTGGGCGATCTGGACCCCGTGGAGAACGTCTCCCTCACGGACGCAGGGCTCACGCCCTACCACGCCATCAAGCAGTCGCTGCCGAAGCTCGGCGCCGGCACCTTCGCCGTGGTCATCGGCACGGGCGGCCTGGGCCATGTCGCCATCCAGATCCTGCGGGCTCTCTCCGGCGCCACGGTGATCGCGCTGGACGTCAGCGAAGAGAAGCTGGAGCTGGCCCGCAAGGTGGGCGCGCACCATGCGGTGCTGAGCGACGACGGCGCGGAGGCCGCCATCCGGGAACTCACCGGCGGGCGGGGCTCCAACGCCGCATTCGACTTCGTGGGCATCACGCCCACCATGAATCTGGCTGTGCGCACGACGGCGGCCGAGGGCGATGCGACGATCGTGGGCATCGGCGGTGGCACGGCGAGCCTTGGCTGGGGCACACAGGCCTACGACGTCGCCGTGCGGATCCCCTACTGGGGCAGCCGCTCGGAGCTCTCCGAGGTACTGGACCTGGCCCGTGCCGGGCAGCTCAGCGTGGAAGTGGAGCGCTTCTCCCTCGACGACGGGCCGGAGGCGTACCACCGGCTCCACGAGGGAACGATCGCGGGCCGCGCCGTCATCGTCCCCTAGCCGCGCCTCGTCCGGGGACCACCGGCCCGTGGAGCGTGCATGGCCCAGTCGGCCACGCTCGCCGGGAGCGGCCGGGCGGCGGCGACGAAGCCGTCCGGCCGCACCAGGAGCACCACCCCCGCGGCGCCGCTCGCCTCGGCGCGCAGCCGCGCATTGCCGAGCACGTCGAAGTGGTGCACCGGCAGCCGGCTCTCCTTGCCCATCCGTTCCAGCGCGGCGTCGTCGGCGTCCCCGTAGACGTGCAGCTGCCAGGCGAACTCGCGCAGAGCCGCGAAGTTGTCCCCGTTCCAGGGCAGCCGGCGCCCGACGACGGCCCCACGCCGGCCGTGCGCTCGGCGCCGGGCGTCGGGGTCCATCCAGTAGTGGATGCGGATCTGGGAGACGTACTCGAACAGTCCGGCCCTCTTGGCCAGGCGCGGCAGAATCCGTCCTGCCACGGGGGCCACCCTGGGCAGGACTTCGGAGCGGATGAAGCGGCTGAACGGCGAGTCGGCGGTGACGGCCCCGAAGAGGCGGTCCGTGCTGCGGACCAGCGTGCGGGCCACCGGCCTTCGGTCCTCCTGGTACCCGTCCAGACGATCCTCGGCGGCGCCGTTGTGGATCACGTCGGCGAGCGCGCAGGCGAGGTTGTGGGCGTCCTGGAGCCCGGTGTTCATGCCCTGCGCCCCGACGGGCGAGTGGACGTGCGCGGCGTCTCCGGCCAGGAACACCGGCCCGTCCCGGAACCGCCGGGCCACCCGGTGATGGACACGGTAGGTGGAGAACCAGGCCGTGTCGTCGAAGCGCACCCCGAACTCCCGGGCCAGTGTGGCGTGGGCGGACTCCTCCGAGACCTCCTCCCCGCCGTCCGTCCGGACCACCCCGATGAGCCTGTGACGCCCCGGGGCTCCCTGCGGGAAGGTCAGGAGGAAGTCCGTGGCGCTGAAGCGCAGGTTCACGCAGTCCGGCACCAGCCCCTGGACGCCCCTGGCATCCGCGACGTAGAAGGTGTGCGGGTTGGTGACCCCGTCGAAGGGGATGCCGGACAGCTCCCGCACCGCCGAGGACGCCCCGTCGGCACCCACCAGGTACCGTGCGCGGACGCGGGCCGGGGCGCCGTCGTCGTCCCGGAGCAGCGCGGTGACGCCCCCGGCGTCCCGCTCCAGGGCTTCAAGCCGGTGCCCCCAGAGGACCCCACGGCCGTCCTCCTCCAGCGCGTCCACCAGAAGCCGCTCGTTCCGGCTCTGTTCGAAGACGTAGATCCCGGGATACGGCGTGAGATCCCCGCCCAGGCCCCGGAAGGAGAAGGTGGCGAAAGGGCGGTCCCGGAAGCCCGGAACGATGGCCGGTGCCGCGGAGGCGCCCGCCAGGACGCGGTCCGCCAGGCCCAGCTGATCGTAGATCTCCAGGCTGCGGGCCTGCAGGGCCAGGGCGCGCGACTCTATCGTGGGTCCGTGCTTGTGGTCCGCGATGAGGAACGGGACGCCGAGCCGTTCCAGGCACACGGCGAGCATGAGCCCCGTGGGCCCCGCCCCGATGATCATCACGTCCGTGGAATGCCCGTCCATGCCGTCCTCCCTCATGCCCAGCCCTGCCCATGCCCGGGTCCCGGGCCTCACTCGCCGCTGCGGACCTCCGTGACGCCGTCGGCGCTGAAGCGGACATCCCGGAATGTCGCACTGGTTCCCGTGCCGCGCGGCGACTGCACGGCGATCCCCGCCCGGAGCGCTCCTTCGGAGCCGGTCACCGGGAAGTCGAAGTAGCGGGCCAGGTTCCACCGGGCGCCGTCGGTGCAATAGTGCAGGCTGACCATCGTCCCGGAGCGGGAGATGCGCAGCCGGACCGGTCCACCGTCCAGGTGGATGCCGGTGGCGTCGTCCGAGCGTTCCCGGGTGACCACGGACATGATCCGGGGGCTGCCCAGCTCGTCCCGCTCCGCGCAGAGCTTGAACCAGTGCCGCTCGTCCAGGTATCCCACCAGAACCGCCGAGTCGAAGTCGCTGAGGAACTCCACCTGGACCTCGGCCTCGAGCCGGAAGTCGCCGTCCACGGCGAATCCGAACACCTTGGCGGTGGCCACGGCACGGTCGGTCCCGGGACGGCGGAACAGATCATCCCCGGCCCCCGCGTGCAGCGTCACCGCATCGCCGTCCTGCTCCGCCCGGCCCCCAGAGGAAAGCAGCGGACGGAAATCATGGGGCACACCGGGGAGGCTGAAGGACGTCATGACAGCATTCTCCCCCTCCCCGGTCGGCGGCCTCCACCCGCGGATCTCCACCCGGCGTTCCACCCTGGGATGGTCCCGTCCCGGGGCCGGAGACCGGAAGCTGGATTCACCGGCAACCGTTGCCGGAAAGCTTCCCGAAAGGCACGGCCATGTCCCTGCAGATGATCGGCAACGTACTCCTCGCCCTCGCGCTGATCGGCTGGATCGGCTACCGGCAGATGACCTGGCGCCCCGTCGCCATCTCCACCATGTGGCGCATGCCCCTGATCATGGGCGTGGTCGGCGTCGCGATGCTGATGCAGACCGCCTCACCCAGTGCACTCACGCCCCTGGACCTCGGCGTCCTGGTGGCCGAACTCGTCATCTCGCTGGGGATCGGGGCTTGGATGGGCGCCCTGGCCCACTTCCGCCCGCTGTCCGCGCCGCGGCCCGTGGGACGCAATGGCGCCATGGCCACCCTCGAATCCCGGACCGGCGCTTTGGGCCTTCTCCTGTGGGTGCTGGTGATCGCGGTCCGCGTGGGCCTGGACGTCCTGGCGTCAATGGCCGGTTCCCAGGTGGCCGCCTCCACCGGGGCGATCCTGCTGATGCTCGCCGCGAACCGCGCCGCACGCACCTTCGTCTTCGCCCAGCGGATCGCCACGCCGCCGTCCGCGGCAGTTCAACAGCCCGGGGCACGCCGTCCTGTCGCATGATGGACTCATGACCACCACGGGCCGGCCGGGATGGACCCTCGCGCTGCTGAACCTCCTCGGAGCCGTCGCCGTCGGCTACGCACTGTTCCCCCTGGATGACCACACGCGCCCCTTCTGGGCCACGGCGACGGGTTTCGTCGCCGTGGCCTCCTGGGCCGCCCGGGGCCCCGTCGCGATGATCCCCCACGGTCAGGCGGCCTCACTCTCGCTCAGTGCGCTCGCAGCCGTCAGCGGAGGCTTCGCAGCGGCCGCCACGCACGGCCTCACCGTGGTCCCGGCCGCGATCGGCACGGTGGCCGTGATCGGCACGCTCGCCGCACCGCTCACGGCGGGCGTGACCCTCGCCGTGCTCAGCTGCGGGCTCATCGCCACGGGTGCCGCCGTCCACACCACGGCCGTGCCGGACACCCTGACCATGATGGGCGGCGTGCTGCTGGCCGCGGTGGCCGGATACAGCCGCCGCCAGTTCCGGGTCGCCGAGGAGCAGTCCGCCCTGCTGCGGGAGAAGGAACTGCTGATGCGCCAGGAGGCGCAGAGGGTGGCGATCGCGCGGGACCTCCACGATGTCCTGGCGCACAGCCTCGGCGGACTGGTCCTCCAGCTCGACGCCGTCGAGGCGCTGCTGGAGGCCGGCGACCGGGACGCGGCGGCGGCAAGGGTCACGGCCGCCCGTCGCCTCGCCTCGGACGGGCTTCAGGAGGCTCGACGGGCGGTGACCGCTCTGCGGGACACCGGCGCTCGCATGCCGGAGCCCTCGGCCGGGCTGGCCGGAACGTTCACGGGCCTTCTCGAGGCGCACCGCTCCCTGGGCGGGGTCGCCGACTTCACAGAGATCGGCGCCGCCGTGCCGCTCACCTCCGGGCAGCAGGAGGCGCTTGGCCGCGCCCTGCAGGAGGCCCTGAGCAACGCCCGCAGACACGCGCCGGGCGAACCGGTCCGGGTGTCCCTCCACTGGAAGAATGGCAGCGTGCTTCTCACCGTCTCCAATCCGATGCCGGACTCCGCCGAGGACGATGGTCCACGCCCGGGCGGCGGCTACGGGCTTCTGGGCATGCGCGAGCGTTTCGGCGCCCTGCCTGCGGGCGGCTCGGCCGGCTCCGGGGTGCACGGGGACCGTTTCGTGGTGACGGCCGAGGTGAGAACACCGTGAGTGAAGCTCCGATCCGCGTCCTCGTGGCCGATGACCAGGCGATCGTCCGTGACGGCCTCGTCACGCTTCTGGAGCTGACGGCCGGGTTCGAGGTGCTCGGCCAGGCTTCGGACGGAGCGGAGGCCGTGGAACTGGCGCTGCGGCTCCAGCCGGACGTGGTGCTCATGGACCTGCGCATGCCGCGGCTGGACGGCGTGGGTGCGACGGCCCGGCTCACCGCCGAGCTGCCGGGCACGGCCGTCCTCGTCCTGACCACCTACGCCGACGACGAGTCGATCGTGCGGGCACTGACGGCCGGCGCACGGGGCTACCTGACCAAGGACGCCGGCCGGGCCGAGCTCGCCGCGGCGATCCGCGCCGTCGCACGCGGGCAGTCAACCTTCGCTCCCGAGGTCAGCGCCGTCCTGCTCGGGGCGCTGAGCCATGGCACGACGCCGGGAGGCTCTCTTCCGTCGTCCAGTCCGGCGTCGTCGCCGGAACCGGCGGACGGCCTCCTGGCGCGCTTCCCGCAGCTGACCCGGCGGGAGGCGGAGGTGCTGGCGCTCGTCGCGGACGGGCTGAGCAACGGAGAGATCGCCGGGAGGCTCTTCCTGGGGGTCTCCACGGTCAAATCGCACATCAACTCGCTCTTCGCCAAGCTGGCCGTGCGCGACCGGGCCCAGGCCATCGCCCTGGCCCGCTCCTGAACCCGCCCCAAACCAGAACCATGGGAGCATGGGGACATGCTGAGCCCCACCTACCCGATCCGGACCGCCCGACTGCTGCTGCGCCCCATGACCGGCGACGACGTCGAGCCCATGCTGCGTTACAAGTCCCTCCCGGACGTGGTGCGGTACGTGCCCTACGGGCCTCTGAGCCGGGAGGACATCGCCGAGCGGATCACCACGCGCTGGGGCCGGACGGAACTCACGGAGCCCGGACAGGGCATGACCCTCGCGATCGAGGAACAGGGCACCGGCCGCCTGGTCGGTGACGTGGTGCTGTTCTGGCACAGTGCCGAGAACCGTTCAGGCGAGGTCGGTTACATCCTGGCGCCGGATGCCATGGGCCTGGGCTACGCCACCGAGGCGGCGGAGATGATGCTCCGGCTCGCCTTCGAGGAACTCGGGCTGCACCGCGTGGTGGCCCGCCTGGACGAGCGGAACGCGGCCTCGGCCCGGCTGGCGGAGCGTCTGGGCATGCGCCGGGAGGCCCGGATGGTGGACGAGGAATGGTGCAAGGACGAATGGTGCACCATGCTCATCTACGCGCTGCTCGAGGATGAGTGGCGGGCCGCGAACGCTGTCTGAACCTCGTTAAACACCTCAGGGCCGGTGAAAACCGGCCCTGAGGTGTTCAACGCGCACTGCGCGTTCATCGATCTACAAGATCAGATGGCCTCGATGTTCGCGGCCTGCAGACCCTTGGGGCCCTGCTGGACCTCGAAGGAGACACGCTGGCCCTCTTCGAGGGAGCGGTAGCCGTTGGAGTTGATCGCGGAGAAGTGCGCGAAAACGTCCTGGCTGCCGTCATCGGGGGAGATGAAGCCGAAGCCCTTTTCCGCGTTGAACCACTTCACGGTACCTGTAGCCATAATCTGTGTCCTTACTGAAGCCGGAGCTCAGTCCCGACTTTCGGGTCTCCGGTGTGGGATGCTCTCCACGGCTTACCTCAGAAAGACACCACGGTCACCCGTGGGCACTGCTCTGAACTACCCAATGCAAAACAACTGTTCCCAGTCTACAGGTGTACGCCGCTTGCGCCAGATCTGATTCCTTCATTCACGAAGACTTTCCTTCCATGACCCGCAGGCTGAGCCAGAGCACCAGCGTGTCGTCGGCCCCGGTCAGGCCGGCACCGGACAGGTCCACCCCGAAGATCTCCTCGATCCGCCGCAGACGGTAACGCAAGGAATTCTGGTGGAGGGACAGCTCCGCGGCCGTCCGGGCGGAGTCGCGCCCGGCGTCCAGGTAGGTCCGCACCGTGCGGATGTAATCGGTTCCGTGGCGTTCGTCATGACGGGCCATGGCCAGGGCCGCCGGGGACAGCAGGCCCTCACGTGAGCCGAGGACCGCACCCAGCTCCACCAGAGTGAGCCGGCTGTGTTCCTGAGCTGCGGTCGTGTAGTCGTGTCCGCCCGCCGTCGTCGACTGCAGGAGGAGGACCCGGTCCGCCGAGCGCCGTGAGCCTGCCAACTCCCCCACCGCGCCCACGACGGCGCCGAGGGCGGCCCGGAGCGGGAGCCGGAGGGAGACGGCCGCGCGGTCGATGACCCGCCGGGCCAGCGACTCCACGGACCGTTCCTGCCCGGGCTCCAGGCCCGACAGGAGGGCGTAGATGGTCCCTTCCAGCAGGACGCACCAGGTGCCGCGGCGTTGGGATTCGCATTGGATGCTGACCAGGTCCATGAGCCGGCTGAGGGTCACGGCCTCGGAGCCGGGCACCACATCCGGGGCGAAGGCGAGCACGGCGAACGGGCCTTCCGGCGCGAGGTTCAAGTGCCGCGCCACGAGCGCGCCATCGCCGTCACCCTCCAGGAGCCGCCGGAGGCCGTCGGCGCGCTGCTGGCGAGCCAGGTCGTTGCTGCTGCGCGCCTGGAGGAGGTGGAGGGCGGCGATGTCCGCCGAGCGTTCCAGGGCGGCCACCGAATCCTCCGGGAGGTCACCGTCGGCGTCCACCACCCAGATGGACCCGATCGGCTGGGTGCCGGCCCGCACCGCGATCGCCAGGCGGTCCATGGCGCCTTCACCCACGCCCTGGATGCGCACCGCGCCACGGGAACGGAACACCGCGGCGTACTGCTCGGCGTTCTCGGGCAGATAGGGCACCTGCCGGCCCAGGATGCCTCGCTGACGGTCGTCATCGATGGGCTGCTCGGGGAGGGTGGAGTAGGCCAGGACCTCCTCCTGCAGGTTCTCGATGGTGGTGGCCCCGCCGACCATCGCGGCGATGGCGTTCGCGAGGGCGAAGAGGTCGCCGACCCCGAGGGCCGTGGGGGCGTTGCTGGCCTCCGCCACGGCTCCGAGTGCCGATTCCAGGAGCGTGTCCAGATGCCGCCAGGAGAGCTCACCCTCCACCAGGAGCACGGCGGGCCCCTCGCCCGCGAGCGCCTCCAGCGCCTGACGCCCCTGGGGATCCGGCGCGGCCGGCCCGGACTTGAGCACGACGGCGGCGTACCCCTGCCGGGCGGCGCCGGCCAGGGCCTGCGCGGTCACCTCCGTCGCACCCGCCGGGAGCCCGACGCCCAGGAGGATTCCACCGGGCAGGGCGGGCAGTGGCTCCAACGGGTCCAGGATGACAGGACTGGACAGGGCCAGCTCAGGATTGCCGCCCAGGTGGTGCAGGCTGAGCCCTGCGGTGTCCAGCACGGACGTCAGCTCACGCAGCGTCCGCGGTCTGGTATCGGCAGCCATGGCACTCCTTGGTGTTCCAGCACTAAATTCTTTACCTACTTTAGTGCTCCACACTGAAGCCCAGGCCGGATCCGGACGACATAGTTGAGTGCATGCCCAACAGCCTTGAACCCCATCCCGTCGCAGCACAGGCCCGCCAGGCGGCGGAGGACGCCGCCCGGACCGCCGGGGTGACCGTGGTGGACGAACATGATCTGGAGAAGCAGCGGGACATCGACGCCCTGCTGGTCCAGATCTGGGGGACGTCCCCGCAGGGATCCCCGGTCCCCTTCGACATCCTCCGCGCCATCTCCCACGCGGGATGCAACATCACGGCCGCCTACCGCCCGGACGGAACCCTGTGCGGCGCGGCAGTGGCGATCGTGACGCCCGGCAGCACCGCCACCTATTCGCTCATCGCGGGCGTGGCGCCCGGCACCGGCGACCGGGGCGTCGGCTTCGCCCTCAAACAGCACCAGCGGGCCTGGTCCCTGGAACGGGGCATCGACACCATGACCTGGACGTTCGATCCGCTGGTCAGCCGCAACGCCCGCTTCAACCTGGCGAAGCTGGGTGCCCACGTCTCCGAGTACACCCGCAACTTCTACGGGCTCATGGAGGACGAGATCAATGCCGGTGACGAAAGCGACCGCCTGACCGCCGTCTGGCCCCTGGCCACCCGGACCGCCGTGGACTGCAGCGAAGGCCGGCCGCGCGCCGTCGAGCTCCCGGACCTCGCGGACGCCGCCGTCCTCGGGACGGGCCCCGACGGCGAGCCCCACCTGCTGGGCCACGGCGAGACCCTCTGGGTCCGCGCACCCCGCGACATCGTGAGCCTGCGCGCCCAGGATCCCGCCCTCGCCTCCGCCTGGCGCATGGCTCTGCGCAACGTCCTCGAACCCGCCTTCGCCTCCGGCCGAGTGGCCGACGGCGTCACCCGCACCGGCTGGTACCGGCTCTCCCCCACCCTCGTGGAGAACACCGTGGCAGCCGCCCAGGGCCTCGTCACCCACGCCTGACCGCCCCCTCCTTCACCTCCCAAGCCTCACTCCCAGTCCCGAGGAGCACTCATGCAGCACCACACCTCACTCACGCGTACCCGCTTCGCCCGCGCCGCCGTCGCGGTCTCCCTCCCTCTGGTCCTCGCCCTGTCCGCCTGCAGCGGCGGCGCCGAGGCCGACAGCGCCGCCCCCGCGGCCGCGCCCTCGGGCAAGGCGGATCCCGCGGCGTCGGCCGCGGTCCCGGACAGCTTCAAGAAGGCCGGTGTCATCAAGGTCGCCTCCGACATCCCGTACCCGCCCATGGAGTTCTTCGACGACGACCAGAACCTCATCGGCTTCGACGTGGACCTGGCGAAGGCCCTTGGAGACCGGCTCGGCGTGAAGCTGGAACTGCAGAAGCAGTCCTTCGACAGCATCATCCCGTCCCTGCAGTCCGGCAAGCACGACATCATCATGTCCGGCATGAACGACACGGCCGAGCGCGAGCAGGCCCTCGATTTCGTGGACTACCTGCACGCCGGATTCTCCATCCTGGTCAAGAAGGGCAACCCCGAGAAGATCACCGGCATCCTTGACCTCTGCGGCAAGAACGTGGCCGTGCAGAAGGCCACCGTGCAGGGAGACATGCTCCGCGGCTACGAGCAGAAGTGCAAGGACAAGGGCTCCAGCGGCATCAACGTCTCCGAACTGCCGCTCGAGACCGATGTCCAGACCGCCGTCCGCTCCGGCAAGGCCGTGGCCGACGTCTCCGACTCCCCCGCCTCCAGCTACACGGCGAAGACCGCGGACGGCGGCAACGCCTTCGAGATCGTCACCGACCCGGCCAACCCGTCCGGCTACATGCCCGTTCACACCGGCATCGGCGTGCTGAAGAAGGACAGCGGCCTGTCCAAGGCTCTGGAACTCGGTATGAAGTCCCTCCTGGCGGACGGCAGCTACGCAAAGATCCTGGACAAGTACGGCCTCTCCGACTTCGCCGTCAAGGACGCCGGCATGAACCTCGGCAAGGACACCAAGTGAGCAGCGCGGCTCCCACGGCACCGACGAGCCGCCGTGCGGCGGCGGTGGCCTCAGCGCCCGACGACGACGTCGTCGCGATCCCCCTGCGCCACCCGTGGCGCTGGGTGGTCGCCACGGTCCTCGGGCTCAGTCTGGTGTGGCTGATCTATTCGATGTGGACCAACCCGAACATCAGCCATCAGACCGTCACCAAGTACCTGTTCAACCCCCGGATCGTGAACGGCGTGCTCCTGAGCATCCTGATCACCGTCATCGCGATGCTGGTCTCCACCGTCCTGGGCGTGTTCCTGGCCATCATGCGCCTGGCCCACAACCCGGTCATGAACTTCTTCGCCTGGCTGTACGTCTGGGTGTTCCGTGGCACCCCTCTCCTGATCCAAATCGTGTTCTGGGGCTACCTCGGCCTGCTGTACCAGCAGATCACCCTGGGCGTCCCGTTCACCGACTTCACGGTGTTCTCCGTGGACACCAACACCCTGGTCCCCGCCTTCACGGCCGGTCTGCTGGCCCTGACCCTGAACCAGGCCGCCTACTCCGCGGAGATCATCCGCGGCGGCATGCTCTCCGTGGACCCGGGCCAGACGGAGGCGGCCGCATCCCTGGGCATGTCCCCGGCCTACACGCTGTTCAAGGTGATCCTGCCGCAGGCCACGCGCGTCATCATCCCGCCCATGGGCAATGAGACCATCTCCATGCTCAAGCAGACCTCATTGCTCTCCGTCATCGCGGTGCTGGAGGTCTACACGGTGGCCACCCAGATCTCCTCGCAGAACCTGCGCCAGGTGGAACTGCTGCTGGTGGTCAGCTGCTGGTACCTGTTCCTGACCTCGGTCCTCTCCGTCCCGCAGTACTACCTGGAGCGCCACTTCGGCCGCGGCAACGGTGCCGCCCAGGCTCCCACCCCCCTCGGCCGCCTGGCCGCCCTGCTGCGCCGTGCCGGCGTGCTGAAGGCCCGCCCCGCCGTCGTCCGCCCCACCGAAGGAGGCCAGCCGTGAACGCCCTGACCGTCACCGAGCCCGTTCTGGACGCCGTCCAGACCGGCGCCCTGGTCCAGGCCCGCAACGTCCGCAAGAGCTACGGCCACGTGGAGGTCCTCAAGGGCATCACCCTGTCCGTGAAGCAGGGCGAGGTCATGTGCCTGCTGGGGCCGTCCGGCTCCGGCAAGTCGACCTTCCTGCGCTGCATCAACCACCTGGAGAGCATCGACGGCGGCCGGATCATCGTGGATGAGGAACTGGTGGGCTACGCCCAGCGGCACGGCCGGATCTACGAGATGAACGCCCGGGAGGTGTCCCGGCAGCGCAGCGGAATCGGCATGGTGTTCCAGCGCTTCAACCTCTTCCCGCACATGACCGCCCTGGAGAACATCATGGCGGCGCCCGTGGGCGTGAAGAAGGTGGAGCGGAACGCCGCGAAGACCCGTGCGCTGGAGCTGCTGGACCGGGTGGGCCTGTCCCATGTGGCGCAGCACTACCCGGCCCAGCTCTCCGGCGGCCAGCAGCAGCGCGTCGCCATCGCCCGCGCTCTGGCCATGGAACCGCAGCTCCTCCTCTTCGACGAGCCCACTTCGGCCCTGGACCCGGAGCTGGTGGGTGACGTCCTGGAGGTCATGCGGCAGCTGGCCGCGGACGGTATGACCATGATCGTGGTGACCCATGAGATCGGCTTCGCCCGCAGCGTCGCGGACACCGTGGTCTTCATGGACGGAGGCGTGGTGGTGGAGGCCGGCCCGCCCGCCGAGGTGCTGGATGACCCGCAGAACCCGCGCACCGTCGCGTTCCTGAATTCCGTGATGTGAAAGGACACCCGTGAAGATCACCAAGGCGACCATCACCCGCCTCGAGGTCCCGCTCAAAGAACCGTTCGTCGTCGCCTACGACACGTACCACACCATGCCCAGCATCGTGCTGACGCTGGAGACCGACGACGGCCTGGTGGGATACGGAGAGAGCGTTCCGGACGCGCACGTCACGGGTGAGACGCCGGGCGGCGCCGTGGAGGTGCTGCGGCATGAGCTCCTGCCGGCGATCCTCGGTATGGATCCGCGGGACATCACGGCCGTGCACCAGCGCATGGACGCCGCGATCCTGCGGAACGGCTCGGCGAAGGCCGCCGTGGACATCGCCTGCTGGGACCTGGCGGGCAAGGTCGCGGGGCAGCCCGTGTATGCGCTGCTCGGCGGGCGCAAGGAAGCCAACCCGTTCATCGCCCGGGTCATGAGCATCCTGGCCCCCGAGGTGCTCGCGGAGCAAGCCGTGCAGGCCCGGGCCGAAGGGTTCACCCATCTGAAGATGAAACTCGGCGGGAAGGACGGCCTGGACGTGGAGCGCGTGCGCGCCGTGCGCGCCGCGATCGGCCACGACCTGGCCATCCGGGTGGACGCGAATCAGGGCTGGGGCGATCCGGCCACGGCGATCGGCATGATCCGGGCGCTGGAGCCGTTCGGGATCGACTGGGTGGAGCAGCCCATCCGTGCGGACGACGTGGACGGCTTCGAGCTGATCCGCGCCCAGGTGGGCGTGCGTCTCATGGCGGATGAGGCCGTGGTGACGCAGGGCGATCTGGCCCGCTTCGTGAAGGCCCGGAGCGTGGACATGGTCAATCTGAAGCTGCAGAAGAGCGGCGGCATCCGCGCGTGCCACCGGCTGGCCACGCAAGCCGAACTGGCCGGATTCACCGTGCAGATCGGCTCCATGTTGGAGACGAGCATCGCCTCCGCCGCCGGCTACCACCTGGCCCTGGCGCACCCGGCCATCGTGTCCACCGAGCTCTCCGGCCCCGTGAAGTTCGCCAAAGAACCGGGGAACCTGGAGTTCCGCATCCCGGAGGTCCTGGTCTCCGAGCGGCCCGGCCTGGGCGTGGACGTTGACCAGGACGTGCTGGACGAGCTGACGGTGGACCGCTGGGAGGTCACGGCGTAGCCGCGCCCGCCTGATGCGTGGGAACCCCTGAGGAGCCGTCCTCAGGGGTTCTTCGCGTCAGGGCCCCTGGCCGGAAGATCTCCCGAACGGATTGTCACGCTCCTGTCGATCGGCGCCGCGCCCGATCGTCTTGAGAGTGAGCCCGGAAGGGGCCACCATCGAATCAAGGAGGACAGAGCCATGCGATACACACTGCTGCTGCACTACCCGGAGATGACCGCGGAGGAACTTGGTGAGGAGGTCCTGGACCAGGGCAAGGCCGCCATGGCGGGCTACGCCGCCACGCTTCAGCAGGCCGGTGTGCTCCTGGGCGCCGAGGTCCTGCAGCCCTCGCATGCCAGCACCACCGTGACCACCCGTGACGGGAAACTCAGGATCCAGGACGGGCCGTTCGCCGACTCCCGTGAGCAAATGGGCGGCTACTTCGTGATCGACGTCGCGGACCTGGACGCCGCCATCGGCTGGGCAGCTCAGGCGCCCGGCGCCCAGTGGGGCACGGTGGAGATCCGCCCGGGGGCCGTGCACACGGTGGACGGCGTATGGACGCCGAACGCCTGAGCCATCCACGGGGAAGGGACGACGACGGCGCGCGGGCGGCCGCCGAACTGGCCGCCCGCGCGTCGTACGGGCGCCTGGTGGCATTCCTGACGAGCGGCTCCGGGGACGTACTGCTGGCCGAGGACGCCCTGGGCCACGCATTCGAGCAGGCGCTGCGGCGCTGGCCGGTGGACGGTGTCCCGGACCGCCCGGACGCCTGGCTGCTGTCCGTGGCCCGGAACCGGCAGCGTGACGACTGGAAGTCGGCGCGTCGCCGGCTGTCCACTCCCCTGGACGAGGCCGGAGAACCTGCCATGACCGATCACTCCGAGGATTTCCCGGACCGCCGGCTGGCCTTGCTGCTGATGTGCGCGCACCCGGCCATCGCGGAGGACATCCGCACGCCGCTCATGCTGCAGGCCGTCCTGGGATTCGACGCCGCTCAGATCGGGGCCGCTTTCGCCGTACCCACGGCGACAATGGCCCAGCGTCTGGTCCGGGCCAAACGCCGTATCCGGGACGCCCGCATTCCGTTCGAACCACCTGGTCCGGAGGCACTGCCGGACCGCCTTCCCCCGGTGCTGGAGGCCGTGTACGGCTGCCTGGCGGTGAGGCCTTCCGGTCCTGACGATGGACCGGCTCCGTCCTTGGCCGAGGGGTTGTTCCTCGCGGAGCTCCTCGCGTCGAGCCTGGCCACTGATGCCGAGGCGTGGGGGCTCGCCTCCATGGCGGCGTTCCTGGCGTCCCGGCCGGCGACCGGACCGTTCGTCCCGCTCGAGGAGCAGGATCCCCAGGCCTGGCACCCGGTGCTGATGCGGCGGGGACGGGAGTATCTGGAACGGTCCTCCCGCCTGTCCGCCGGCGGGGCACCCGGCCGCTTCCAGCTCGAGGCCGCGATCCAGGCCGCGCACGCGGATCGTGCCCGTACCGGAGAGACCCCGTGGACAGACCTGGCCACGCTGTACGCGGCGCTGAACACAGTGGCTCCGACCCTCGGCTCCCTCGTGGCGGAGGCCGCGGTGCTCCGTCGCGCCGACGGGCCCCACGCCGCACTGCGGAGACTGGACGCCGTCGCATTACAGTTCCCCGGTGCCGTCGAGAGGTTCCAGCCCTTGGCGGCGGTGCGCGCCGATGCACTGGAGGCGGCCGGCGACGCCGACGGTGCGGCGGAGGCCTGGGAGAGAGCGCTGGAGCTCAGCGCCGAGGAGCGTGTACGGGCGTACCTGCGGCGGCGCCTGGATCTGCTGCGGACGGATCGGCTGCAGACGGACGAGGGCAGGGTGTGAGCCGCGCGGCCGGCGTGACGCCGGCCGTCCCGCTTGGCAGACTGGGGCCATGACCCTCCGACTCAGCCCACTCAGTCCTGACCGGTTCCCGCAGTGGTTCGCCAGAAGCTGCTCCGAATACGAGGCGGACCTGGTGGCCACTGGGGAAACCCCGGAGGACGCCCGGCGGCATGCCCAGCTTTCCCTGGAATCGGCGTTCCCCACCGGGTCCCAGACGGCCGGCAATGCCGTCTTCGACGTCCTGGACGGTGACGACGTCGCAGTGGGCTATGTGTGGGTGAGAAGCGGTCCGCCGGAGGAACCGCACGAGTGGTGGATCTACGACATCGTGGTGGAGCCTGGTCACCGTGGCAAGGGGTTCGGCCGGGCCACCATGCTCCTGGCCGAGGACTACGCCCGGAGCCAGGGCGCCACCGCAATGCGCCTGAGTGTGTTCGGCTTCAACGCCACGGCCCGCGGGCTGTACGAGTCGCTGGGCTACGAGACGGTGACCTTGAAGATGAAGAAGTCCCTCGTGCCGGACCATTGACAGATGTTAGATTCTTTACATGAGTAAGGATCTTCCGACGAACCCCGTGGCGGCGCGGTCGCGCCTCGCACTGCTGGACGCCGCCACCGGGCTCCTTGATGCCCGCCCCGCCGCGGAGATCTCGATCAAAGATGTGGTCTCCGCTGCCGGTATGAGCCGCCCGACCTTCTATCAGCACTTCACCGACGTCGGGGATGCGTTCGCGGCCGCCGGCATGAGCCGTTTCGAGAGCGCCGTGGCCGGCATGCCGGATGCCGGGCACAGCGACGGCGTGCCCGGTACGGTCCCCGCACTGTTCGGCGCCCTCCTGAGTCGTCTGAGTGAGCACTCGCTCTTCTACGCACGGGTCGGTGAAAGCCCCGGCGGCGCACCCTTCCACGCCGAGGCGGTCCGGGCCACTTCGGAGTGGCTGCACCGGGAACCACAGCTGACAGGCACGGTGACGGAAGATGGCGCCACCCGCGAGTTCCTCGCCGCCGGGGTGGTCTGGACGGTGATGCGGTACCTCACCGAGAGCTGCCGGGACACCTCGGTCCCGAGCCCCGAGGGGACGCTCGCCCGGCTCCTCCTCTCCTTCGAGCCGGTTCAGTCCTCCGAGTAGAGATCCATCAGCTCCCGTCCCAGCCGCGCCAGGAGCCGTCCGACCTCCGGAGAGTCCACGACCTCCACCAAAGAGCCCCAGCCGGCCAGCTTCCGCGCGACGTCCATCGGCACCGATCCGGCGACGCTCACTCTGGCCCTTCCGTCCGGCTCCGTGCCGAGTTCGTCCAGGTGGGTGCCGAAGTGGTCCCTGAGGACGGGAAGGTGCCCGGGATCGAGAAGGACGGTGACACGGACCCGTGAACGCCGGCCCTCGATCTCCGCGGAGACGCCGTTCCAGAGCCGGAGGACATCCAGATCCGCGGGACGCTCGAACAGTTCCCCGGAATCCTCCAGCCCCTCGATCCGGTCCACCCTGAACGTTCGCGGCCCGTTGTCCGTCCCGGCCAGCACGTACCAGATACCGCCCTTGTCCACCACCGCCCACGGATTCACCGCCCGGACGCTCCGCTCTCCCGCACTGCGGCGGTAGTCGAGCCGGAGCCGGCGGCGGTCGACGACGGCGTTCTCCAGAGCGTCTGCCAGCTGCGGGCGCTGCGGAGCCGGTTCGCCCCAGCCGGCACGGTCGGTGACCCTCGCCGCCGCGGCGGCCTCGGCGTCGTCCCGGAAGCTGGGCGGCAGTGCCCGGAGGAGCTTACGCAGGGCGGGGGCCGCGCCGTCGGGCAGCTGCGGTGCGGAGCCCAGCAGCAGGAAGAGCGCGCGAGCCTCCGGGGCGGTGAGCCCTGTCAGATCCGTGCGGGAACCGCCCAGGAGCTGCCAGCCCCCTCCCCGGCCGGGTTCGGCGTAGACGGGTATGCCGGCCACGGACAGCGCCCCGAGGTCACGGCGGGCTGTGGCCAGGGAGACTTCGAGCTCCCCGGCCAGTTCGGCGGCGGTGACCTTGCCCCGGGCTTGAAGGATGAGCAGGGCGGACACCAGACGATCGGCACGCATGGGACCAGAATCCCAGAAAAACAGCTCATAAGGTGAGCACTTATCGGGCGCACAGTGATTCCAGGAGCCCGGGCACACGGCCCGGCCGAAGGAAGGATCCGGTCATGCTGCGAGGAATCGCCACCGTGAACATCTACGCGGAGGACCTCAAGGAGGCCCGCCGCTGGTACACCGAACTGCTGGGCGCGGAGCCGTACTTCGCGCGGGAAGTCGACGGCGGACTCGCCTATGTGGAGTTCCGCATCGGTGATTTCTCCACCGAGCTCGGCATCATCGACGCCCGGTTCGCTCCGCAGCCGCGCGGCACCCGGGAGACCGTCTCGGGTGCGATCGCCTACTGGGCGGTGGATGACGCGGAGGCTGCCTTCACCCGTCTGCTGGAACTCGGCGCCACGGAGCATCAGGCCGTCCGGACGCAAGGGCCCGGCTTCGTGACGGCGTCCGTGGTGGACCCGTTCGGGAACTTGCTGGGTGTCATGGAGAACAGCCACTACGTCGAGGTGGTGGAGTCGGTCCGGTGAAGGCGGTCATTCCGGCACATTGCCGGTGTCCGCGCCCAGACGGAATGGCGTCGTGACCCCCTCATACACCACGTGGGTCATGAGTCCCTCGGCAGCGTGGGGAAGATTGTGGCAGTGATCCATCCAGAGGCCCGGATTGTCCGCGAGGAACGCCACCTCGTAACTCTCCCCCGTTTCGACGTTGAGCGAGTCCACCCACCAGGGGCTCCCCGTGGCCGGCGTGCCATTGCGGCTCAGGACCACGGCGTGGTGCCCGTGCAGATGCATCGGATGCGATTCACCGCTGGCGTTGCTGATGCTGATGACCACCACGTCACCGCGTGAGGCAGGGAACGCGGGTATGTCGCGGCCGGTCTTGCCGTTGACCGTCCACCAGAATCCCGGCTTCCCGTCCAGGAATCCGGGCGCACGGCCGATGTCGTAGCGGTAGCGCCGGTTGGCCTGCGAAGGGTCGAAAGGCAGGCTCACCGGTGAGCCGTAGCTGAGCGGGTCGAGCGTCGCGGACGGTGCCGCGGTGTCCCGCACGGTGGACGACGACGGCGCGCGGCCCGCCGTCGTCGTGCTCAGCAGCAGCGACGCACCGGGGACCTGGACGCGGACGCTTGAGCCTTCGGGCACTGTGACGCCCAGATCCGCGCGGGCGCCGGCCGTGACGAGGACCTTCTGGCCCGTGACCGGAGTCGGGCCATTGACCTCGTGGCCGTCGATGGCCAGGAGCCGGTACGGAGCGCCGGTGGTCCAGGCGGAGATGGGCGAGTTGTCCGTGTTGATGACCCGCACGCGGACTTCCCGGCCTGCGGGCACCTCCTGCCGGAGCTCACGGCCCTGGCCGTTCAGGCTGCGGGACGCTCCCGGGTAGTTGTGCACCACCAGGGGGATGTCCAGGCTGCCCGGCACCTCGGCGGCGGGCAGCAGGACCAGCGCACCGAAGAGGCCCTCCTGCACTTGGGTGTGGGACATCTGGTGGGAGTGGTACCAGAACGTCCCGGCCTGGCGGGCCAGGAACCGGTAGACGAAGTCATGGCCCGGGCGTAATCGGGCCACCTTGGTGCCGTAGGAGATCCCCAGAAGCACCAGGGCGACCAGAGGGATGAGCATCTCTCCGTTCATCCCATGGATCATGAATCCGAAGACCTCGGGGAATGGTGGCGGACCAGATCTGCTCTCGGGATCGAATGCCCCTCCATTGGTGAGGAAATGGTCGAGCCCGGCAGCTCCCCAAGCGACCGTGGCCGCCTGGACAGCCACGAGGGCGCACAGAAGATAAGCAAGAATTCTGTAGGTGGTACGCATCTGACAGTCCCTGTCTGGGCGAAGCGATATCGGTCAGGCAGCGACGTCGCGTGGGCGGCCACGGTTCGGCGGGTGCTGCCCTTCGGTGTTCGTGACGGGTCTGTGTGGCCTTGCCGGGCGGTCGTGTCCCGGGTGTTAAATGCAGCGGCCCCGGGAGCGTCGTTGCTTCCGGGGCTTCGCTGGTGGTTGTGTCCGGCGGTGTCCTACTCTCCCACACTCTCTCGGGTGCAGTACCATCGGCGCTGTGGGTCTTAGCTTCCGGGTTCGGAATGGGACCGGGCGTTTCCCCCACGCTATGACCGCCGTA
>NZ_JAVALS010000010.1 GCF_030731045.1 Arthrobacter horti
CACCCAGCACGGACTCACCCGCCAACAAGCGGTGATACGCCTCCGCCCGGACCTCCCACGCGATCTTCTTCGCCACGCACACCCTCCACCATCAGGGTGTTGCGCTAACCTTCTGAACTCGCCACGGTCTTAGGGGCGTGAGCTGCGACTTCGCGGGGAGGTTCGAGGGGTCATGCCTCCTGGCGGGAGAACTCGCTCGCCTCCCGGACCAGCGCCGCGTCCGGGCGGACGCCCGTGTAGAGCACGAACTGCTCCTCGGCCTGGATCGACGCCACCTCGGCGCCCGTGATGACCGCCTTCCCCGCGGACCGGGCGGCTTTCAGGAGCGGCGTCTCGGCGGGCATGGCGACGACGTCGAACACCACCTGAGCGGCATCGATCGCCTCCTGCGGGAACGCCAGGGCATCCTCATCGGCGCCCCGCATGCCGAGCGGGGTGACATTGACCAGCACCTGAGCCTGCGCGCCCGACGCGAGGCGTCCGCCGTCGTCGTCCGCCTGCCAGGCGAAGCCGTAGAGCTCCGCGAGCGCGCGGCCCTTCTCCTCATTGCGCGCCACGAGCGTGACGTCGCGGAAGCCGGCGTCGCGGAACGCTGCCACCACGGCCTTGGCCATGCCGCCGGATCCCCGGAGCATGACGGAGAGCCCGGACGGGACCGCGTACTCCGCCAGAAGCCGCTCCACCGCCTGGTAGTCGGTGTTGTAGGCGGTGAGCACGCCGTGGTCGTTCACGATCGTGTTGACCGAGTCGATGGCCGCAGCGGACGGCGCCATGACGTCCACCAACGGGATCACGGCCTCTTTGTAGGGCATGGACACCGCGGCGCCCCGGATCGGCAGACCGCGGATCCCCTGCACCGCCCCGGCCAGATCCGCGGGCGCGAAGGCCTTGTAGACGTAGTTCAGGCCGAGCTTCTCATACAGGTAGTTGTGGAAGCGTGTGCCGATGTTGCTGGGGCGCGCCGCCAGGGAGATGCAGAGCGTCATGTCCTTGTTCAAGATGGCCATGGGCTCATTAAACGTCACCGCCCGGCAAAATTGTCATATTTATTTGACGGCCTGACTCTGTGACGCCGGGGACCAGCCCAGGGCCGGCCCGATGTTCTCGGCGAACTCCCGAACGATGTGGCGGACGTCGGCGTCATCGAACTGGAACGGCAATTCGATCAGGATCTCATCGGCACCCTGGAACCCGAGATCCTGACGGATCCGCTCCACGATCTCCTCGGTGGACCCGATGATGTCCCGGGCGATCAGGGTGCGCGCCCCCTCCGCGTACCGGGTCCGCGGCGTCCGCGCCTCCACGTAGGCCTCGAACTTCTCCCGCTGCTGGGCGGTGGCGTTGTCGGTCGGCAGGATCACGTGCCCCTTGGACACCACCGCCCGCTCCCCGGCCGGATGATGCTCACGGAAGCGGTCGATCTGCGCACGCTGGGCGAGCTCGAACTCCGTGAAACCGTCCGCACTGCAGATATTGCTGACCAGCAGCTTCAGCCCGGTGCGGCCCGCCCATTCCGCGGACCGCAGGGAGCCGCCGCCGTACCAGATGCGCGAGGCGAGACCTTCACTGTGCGGTTCCACGCGGTCCGAGGACATCTCCACCGCACCACCCAGGCCGATCTCCCGTTCCGTTTCATCCACCTGTACACCGCGGATGAATCCGAGGATCCTCTCAAGCCGGCCGTAGCTGATGTCCTCCTCACGCCAGCCCGGGCCCAGGATGTTCTCCGCCACCTGATCCGAGTGCTTCGCCGGCCCTACGCTGAGCCCCGGCTGAAGCCGTCCATCGGAGAGCAGATCGGCCAGCCCCAGGTCCTCGGCCAGGCGCAGCGGCGACTCGTACACGGTGGGGATCACAGCCGTTCCCAGCTCAAGGCGTCTGGTGCGCTGTGCCGCGGCCGCCAGGAACACCGCCGCCGACGGGACGCCGTACTGGACGTGGCGCGTGCGGATCCAGCCGCCGTCGAGCCCCAGCTCTTCACCGTATTCGAAGAGGCGGAGCGCTTCTTGGAGCCCTCGAGCGGGGTCGTCCCGCGTGAACGGCACAATGTGGAGGAAACCGAGCTTGGACAGCGGCCGCCGAGCGGACATGGCACCGGGCCTTTCATCGCAGTGGGACGGGCCGCAATGCGGGCCCAGTCCGCATTCTAAGACCGCTCCCCGGACCGCCGCCCGGGCCACGACACCTTCCGCAACACCTCTGTTACGGCCCCTGACCAGGACATCTGAGGCGCCGCCGGAGTCCTGCCATAAACTTGAGCAGGCATCGGCATGGTCTCCGGACGGCCACGCGAGGACGCCGATCAAAATGAAGGGGACCTACGTGCAGATCGACTTCGCGCACTCCGAGCAGTCCACGCTCGGCATCGAATGGGAACTGGCGCTCGTGGACGCCACCAGCGGTGACCTGAAGTCCGTGGCCCAGGAGGTCCTGCGCGAAGTCACCGTCCGCCACCCGGAGCTTCAGGAGGACGAGGAGCACCCGCACATCAAGCAGGAGCTCCTCCTCAATACGGTGGAACTGGTCACCGGCGTGCACCACCGCGTGGACGAGGCCAAGGATGATCTGCAGCGGAATCTGGCCGCGGTCCGCGAGGTCACCGACCCCATGGGCGTGGAGATGTTCTCCGCCGGCAGCCACCCCTTCAGCCCGCCCCAGCTCCAGCCGGTCACGGACAAGGAACGCTACGCCAAATTGATCGACCGGACCCAGTGGTGGGGCCGCCAGATGGTCATCTACGGCGTGCACGTCCATGTGGGCCTGAACCACCGGGACAAGGCACTTCCCGTCATGGACGCGCTCATGAACTACATGCCGCACTTCCAGGCGCTGTCCGCCTCCAGCCCCTACTGGGGCGGCGAGGACACCGGCTACGCCTCGCAGCGCGCACTCATGTTCCAGCAGCTCCCCACCGCGGGCCTGCCGTTCTCCTTCTCCTCCTGGGGCCAGTACGAGGACTACGTCCAGGACATGTTCACCACGGGCGTCATCGACACCGGCAGCGAGATCCGCTGGGACATCCGCCCCGTCCCGGCCCTGGGCACCATCGAGATGCGCGTCTGCGACGGCCTGGCCACCCTGGAGGAGGTCGGCGCGATCGCCGCCCTCACCCAGTGCCTGGTGGAGGAGGCCTCCCAGCAGCTCGACGCCGGCTGGGCCGTCCCCACCATGCCGCGCTGGCACCTCAAGGAGAACAAGTGGCGCGCCGCCCGCTACGGCATGGACGCCATCATCATCCTCAACCAGGCCGGTGACGAGCTCCTGGTCACCGAGCATCTGCGCAACAACGTCCTGAACCGGCTGGAGCCGATCGCCGCCAAGCTCGGCTGCGCCGACGAACTCGCCCACGTGGACCGCATCATCGAACGCGGCGCGGGCTACCAGCGCCAGCGCCGCGTGGCGGACGCCAACGACGGCGAGCTGCGCGCCGTCGTGCTCGATCTGGTCCAGCAGATGAGGCTCGGCCCGGACGCCTGAGCGCCCCTCTCCCCCTCCGCGAGAGGACAAACGTTGCCGCTTTCCGTCACGGAAGGCGGCAACAACTGTCTTCTCGCGGGGGCGATGGACCGTTGCGGGGCCGACGGCGCGGTGCGACGATGAGCGCGTGGCATACGACGAAGAGCTCGCCGCCCGGATGCGCGGTGCCCTGAGCGGCACCCCCGGGGTCAGCGAGAAGAAGATGTTCGGCGGGCTGGCGTTCCTGATCGGCGGGAACATGGCCGTCAGCGCGAGCGGCAACGGCGGCATGATGCTCCGCTGCGAGCCCGCGGACAGCGCTGAGCTGACCGCGGAGGCCGGCGTCGAACGCGTGGTGATGCGCGGCAAGACGATGGACGGCTGGCTGCGCGTGGACGACGCGGTGACCGCCGACGACGCCGGGCTGGCGCGCTGGGTGAAGGTCGGCGTCGACTTCGCGAGCTCGCTTCCGCCGAAGTAGGCCCACCGCCCCTTACGGCAGCAGGACCGTGGACACCGGCAGCGACGAGTCCGGGGCGAAGTCCAGGCTGGACGGTTCGGCGCCGTCCATGACCAGGCGGGAGGCGAGCGCCGCGACCATGGCGCCGTTGTCCGTGCACAGGCTGATGGGCGGCACGTGCAGCGTGATCCCGGCCGAGGCGCAGCGCCTGGCCGTCAGCTCACGCAGCCGCGCGTTCGCGGCCACCCCGCCGCCGAGCAGCAGCTCGGTGATGCCGTGCTCCTTGCAGGCCAGCATCGCCTTGGCGGTCACCACGTCCACCACTGCCTCCTGGAAGCTCGCCGCGATGTCCGCCACGGGCGGCTCCTCACCGCGCGCTTCGAACTGCTCCACACAGCGCGCGACGGCGGCCTTCAGACCGCTGAACGACCAGTCGTAGCGGTGCGGGCCGGGTTCGTCCGCGGTGCCCATGTACTTCGGCTGCGTCAGGCCGCGCGGGAAGCGGATGGCCTTCGGGTCACCCTCGCGGGACAGGCGGTCGATGACCGGTCCGCCCGGGTAACCCAGCCCCAGCAGACGGGCCGTCTTGTCGTACGCTTCGCCGGCGGCGTCGTCGATGGTGCTGCCCAGCATCTGAACGTCCTGGATGCCACGCACCCGCAGCACCTCCGTGTGCCCGCCGGAGACCAGCAGGGCGCCCAGGTTCTCCGGCAGCCCGTCCGCGAACACCTGCTCGGCCAGCAGGCCCACCGCCACATGCGCCACGAGGTGGTTGATCGCGAAGAGCGGCTTGCCGGTGGCGACGGCGAGCGCCTTGGCGGCACTGACACCCACCATGAGCGCGCCGGCCAGGCCCGGCCCGGCGGTGACGGCGATGCCATCCAGCTCGTCCAGCGTGACCCCGGCCTCCTTCAGCGCGGCGTCCAGGGCCGGGACGATCGCCTCGAGATGGGCGCGGGACGCGATCTCCGGGATCACCCCGCCGAAGCGGACGTGCTCATCCATGGAGGAGGCCACCGTGTTGCTCAGCAGCGTCCCGCCACGGACGATGCCCACGCCGGTCTCGTCACAGGAGGATTCGATGCCCAGGATCAGGGGTTCGGCCCGGTTCATGCGGTCCTTCCGTCGTGCTCGTTCTCCGGCGCGAGGGGCTCCTGCCCCAGCTCACGCCGCATGATCAGGGCGTCGATCCCGCCCTTGTAATACCGCTTCCGCACCGCGATCTGCTCGAAGCCGAAGCGCCGGTACAACTCCTGCGCCCTCGGGTTGTCCTTGCGGACCTCCAACAGGACGTCCTCGGCCCGGCCCTCGGCGGCGCGCTGCAACAGGGTGCGCAAGAGCGTGGAGCCTATCCCCCGGCCCTCGAACTCGGGGATCACGGCGATGGTCTGCACGTCCGCGATGGGCGGGATGCACATGAGCCCGGCGTAGCCCACCACGGTCCCGCCGATGGTCGCCACGAAGTACTCGCGGGTCTCGCGTTGCGCCAGCTCGGCCTGGAACATGTCCAGCGGCCAGGCGTCCTCCGGGAACAGCCGCAGCTCCAGCTGGTGGACCACGGGCAGGTCCTCCGGGGTCATGCCGCGCAGGGTGAACCCGGGGTCACGCTCGTCCACGGTGTACCGGCGGGGCGATTCGTCGTTGCCGCTCATGATCCGATTCCGTTCCTGATCACAGCGCCTTCTTCCGTGGGCCGGGGACCTGCGCATCGGACTCGCGGAGGTAGAGCGGCTCGGTCTCCAGGAGCTCCTCGCCACGGGCCAGGCGTTCCAAGGCGAGGGTGCCGAGCGCGACGGCGTCCGGCTGGGTACGCGCGAAGGCCTCCACCGGGGACAGCTCCTCCGGGTACAGGCCGGCGCCCGCGCCGTACACGGCACCGCCGGCGCCCAGCAACTCGTCCACGACGACGTCGGCGGGCCGCTGCACATGGGGACCGTCGAGCAGGCGCGGCGTGCCGGCGTCGTTCGCGTAGAGAGCCCAGTAGACCTCCTTGCGCCGCGCGTCCGTGGCGACCAGGAAGCGCTCCGGCGCGCCCGCCGCGACGGCATCCGCGGCGATCGCATCGAGGCTCATGACACCGTGCACGGGCAGGCACCAGGCGAAACCGAGCGTGCGCGCCACGGTCAGCCCGGCGCGCAGGCCGGTGAACGGGCCCGGGCCGACACCGGCCACCACCGCGTCAAGGTCCTTGCCGCTCAGGCCGGTCTCCTCCAGGAGGCGTGCGACGGCGGGAGCCGTCACCTCGGCATGGCTGCGGGTGTCCTCGGTGGCGAAGCGGGCCAGCACCTCGGTACCCTCCGCTCCCGCGCGCAGGATGGCCGCGCTGGCGATGGCCGAGGTGTCGATGGCCAGAATGGTGGTCACTGCTGTCCTTCCTGCGGCACCGCGATGCCGTCCACGGCCCATTCGGGGGCCTGTTCCCAGCGTTCGCCGAACGCCGTGACGGTGATGGTGCGGGGTTCGTCCTCGTCCTCGAAGTCCAGGACGATCTCTCCCGTGGTTTCGTCGCCGCCGCGCGGACGCTCCAGCTCGATCTCCAGACGGCTGGCGGCCAGCTGCTCGGCACGGTCCCGGCCCCACTCCACCACGGTGACCGAGGTGTCCAGGGTCTCCTCCAGGTCGATGTCCTCGAGTTCCTCCGCGCTGCCCAGGCGGTAGGCATCCACATGGACCAGATCCGGGCCTCCCGGCCGGGGGCCGTCCGGGAGGTTGGGGTGCTGCCGGGCCAGGACGAAGGTGGGCGAGATGATGCCCTCCCGCACGCCCAGGCCTCGGCCCAGGCCCTGGGTGAAGGTGGTCTTCCCCGCGCCGAGCCCGCCGCTCAGGATGAGAAGGTCACCGGCCCGCAGGCTCTGGGCGATGCGCACGGCGAGATCCTGCGTCTGGTCCACATCGGCCACCTGGAAAACCGCGGTCCAGAGGGGGCGGCTCATGCGGCGTCCCCGCCGTCGGTGGCCTCGTTGTCCGTTGCCCCGCCGCCCGCTGCCCCGCTGTCCACGGCCTCGCCGGCGGCCTCGCTGTCCACATAGACGCGCGGCACCCTTGAACTGATCCGGGTGACGATCTCATAGTTGATGGTCCCGGCGGCGGACGCCCAGTCGTCGGCGAGCGGGCCGCCGTCGTGCCCGTCCCCGAACAGCACCGCGGGCTCCCCCACCAGCGCGGCGCGCTCTTCCTCGCTCAGGCGCGTGCCCAGGTCCAGGACCATCTGGTCCATGGCGATGCGGCCAACCACGGGGTAGGTGGCGCCGCCCAGGCGCACGGGTCCGCCGGTGGCGACGCGCGGCACGCCGTCGGCGTAACCGAGCGGGATGAGGGCCAGCGTGGTGGGGTCGTCCGTGCGGTAGTTCAGCCCGTAGGAGACACCCTGGTCCGCGGGGACGGCTTTGCAGTTGGCCACGCGGGTCAACAGGGTCATGGCCGGGATCAGGCCGAGCTCGGGGCTGCGCTGGTCGGTGAAGGGCGAGAGGCCGTAGATGCCGATGCCCACGCGGACCAGGTCGAAGTGCGCATCCGGACGGGTGAAGGCGGCCGGGGTGTTCGCGATGTGGCGGACCTCCGGGTCGATGCCGGCGTCCTCGGCGAGCGCCAGCGCCTCCCGGAAGACGTCCAGCTGCTGGTCCGTCTCCTCGCGGTGCGGCTCGTCCGCCACGGCCAGGTGGGAGAAGATGCCCACCACGCGCAGCAGGCCCTCGTCCTGATGTTCCACGGCCTCGCCCACCAGGCGGTCCCAGGACTCCACCGTGGAGCCGTTGCGGCCCAGGCCGGTGTCCACCTTCAGGTGCACACGGGCCGGGCGCTCCACCTGCCGGGCGGCCGCGACGATGTGCTCCAGCTCCCAGCCGGAGCAGCCCAGGTCGATGCCGGCCTCGATGGCGGCGGCGAAGTCGGTGTCCGGGGTGTGAAGCCAGGCGAGCAGGGGCGCCTCGATGCCGGCGGCACGCAGGGCGAGCGCCTCGCTCACATGCGCCGTACCGAGCCAGGACGCGCCGGCGTCCAGCGCGGCCCGCGCAACTTGCACGGCACCGTGCCCGTAGCCGTCGGCCTTGACCACGGCCATGACCTTGGCCGGTGCGGCGATCCCGGCGATCCGGCGGACGTTGTGCCGGATCGCGGCGAGATCCACGACGGCGGCGCGCTCGGGAAGCGACACGGCGTGCACGCCGGGTGTGTCCTCAGGGCTCAGGGCGGCTGGGGTCTCAGAAGTCACCCGACAATTCTAAGAGTTCCCGCCCCACGTCACGCTCAGCCCGCCGCCGCCCCGGAGAGTAAAGTCAGCCCTGGGGCCGGACGCCCCGCCTCTCACCAGCAGGAACCCGAGGAATCCCATGCCGCAGATCAGACGCGTCGCGTTCCTCTCCCTGCACACCTCACCCCTGGAGCAGCCCGGCTCGGGCGACGCCGGCGGCATGAACGTCTACGTCCGCTCCCTGGCCTCCGCGCTGGCCCGGCAGGGCACCGAGGTGGAGGTGTTCACCCGCTCCTGGTCCCCTGATCAGCCCCGCGTGGAACACCCCGAGGCCGGCGTCTGCGTCCACAACATCAAGGCCGGCCCGGCACACCGGATCCCCAAGGAACGCCTGCCAGGGCTGATTCATCAGATGGCGGATGAAATCGACGCGATCCGCGCCACCCAGCCTGCCGGGCACTACCAGGCCATCCATTCCCATTACTGGCTCTCCGGGGTGGCCGGGCTGTATCTGTCCCGCGCCTGGAAAATCCCGCTGATCCACACCATGCACACCATGGCGCGCGTGAAGAATCTGCATCTGCACTCCGGGGAGAACGCCGAACCGGAGAATCGTGAGCAGGGCGAACAGCTCGTTGCGGACCACGCGGCACGCCTGGTGGCGAACACCGTCGCCGAGTCTGCAGAGCTCCAGTCCCACTATGAGGCCGATCCGCGGCTCATCGACGTGGTGGCGCCCGGCGTCGACCTGGACGTCTTCACGCCGCAAGGGGTCCGCCGCCATCCGGGCGGCTTCCACGTGGTGTTCGCAGGGCGCCTGCAGCGGCTCAAGGGGCCTCATGTGCTGGTCCAGGCGGCCGCGGCCCTGCGGGCCCGGCGGCCGGACATCCCTCTGAAGATCACCCTGCTCGGTGAGCACAGCGGGGCGCGGCACTACGATCTTGACGCCATCATCGCCGAGTCCGGGATGGCCGACGTCGTGACCCGCCACGGCGCGGTGCCGCGCGAGGAGCTGGCGGCCTGGCTGCGCTCCGCGGACGTCGTCGCGATGCCGTCCTACAGCGAGTCCTTCGGCCTGGTCGCGCTCGAGGCGCAGGCCTGCGGCACTCCCGTGATCGCCACCCGCGTGGGCGGCCTGGCGCAGGCGGTGGCCGACGGCATGAGCGGCCTCCTCGTGGAGGGGCACCGCATCACGTCCTGGGCGGCCGCGCTGGAGAAGCTGCACGACGACGTCGCGCTCCGTGCCGCGCTCGGCGCCGGCGCCGTCCGGCACGCCGCCGCGTTCGGCTGGGACAGCGCGGCGCGCGCGACGCTGGCGTCCTATCGGAAGGCCCTGACGGCTCCTCGGGCCTGACAGTGCAAGCGCTTCTGGACGTCAAAGTTCTGAAGCATCCATTTGGTATTCCAAATAGTGGACAGATTTGGGTAACAAAGCGAAATCTGAGACGAAAACCGACCCTCCATCCTTTTTCTCAGGAATTTTCCTGGCGTCTTGCCTTGGCGGTGTGATACAGCTTACGATTTTCTGTATCCCAAATGGCGGGGAGTATTTCTCGCCCCAGCACTTCACAAAGGTCATCAGATGTCTGACGAAGCAAGTACCACTCCCCAGGCCGTGCCCGTGCACGGCGGCGAGGCGGACACCACAAAGAGGTGGTTCAAGCCCTCCGCCAAGCAGTGGACCTCCATGATCCTGCTCTCCGCAGTGATCTGCTCCGCCGCGATCCTGGTCGGTACGTACACCATCCCTCTCGGCAAGGCCGCCATCGTGCTGCAGCCGGTCCTCTGGGCGGTGCTCATGGGCGCCGTCATCGGCGTCCAGCGCTGGAAGCCCCTCTCCGGTGAGAACCGCGCCGTCAACTCGGTCCTGCTGAACGTCAGCATCGTCCTCTTCCTGGCAGCCCTCGGCGTCGGAGTGGGCCCGTCCCTGGGCAAGCTCAGCACCATAGGCCCGGCCATCGTCCTGCAGGAGGTCGGCCACATCTTCGGCACCGTCATCCTGGCGCTGCCGGTCGCCGTGGCCCTCGGCCTCGGCAAGGCCGCCATCGGCGCCACCTGGGCGATCGACCGCGAGTCCTACCTGGCCTACGCCCTGCAGAAGTTCGGCGTGAAGTCCCCCATCTACCGTGGCGTCTTCTCCGTCTGGCTCCTGGGCAGCGTCTTCGGCGCCGTCTTCATCTCCCTGCTGGCCGGCATCCTCGGCGGCCTGGGCATCTTCGACGTCCGTTCCCTGGCCCTCGGCCTCGGGCTGGGCTCCGGCTCCATGATGATCGGCGGCGCCGCGGCGCTGACCGCCATCCACCCGGACCAGGGTGCGGAGATCCTCGCCCTCGCGGGTCTGTCCAATCTGGTGACCAACCTGGTGGGCTTCTACGCCGGCGTCTTCGTCTCGATGCCGATCTCCCAGCGCCTGTACAAGTTCTGGTCCCGACTGTTCCGCCGCAATGACGACGGCCACCGCCTCGATTCCAACGGTAACGCCATCGTTCCGGCCACCAAGCGCAAGGAGGACAACTCGGACGGTCTGGACGTCAACGCGGTCATCAAGGACCCCGAGGTCGCCATGGGATCCAAGCTGTGGATCATGGTGTTCGTGGCGAGCCTCGCCGTGGGCCTGCTCCTCAACGTCCTCGGAACCCACAAGTTCGCACCCACCCAGATCACCGGCATCCTCCTGCTCGGCGTGCTGACCGCGATCGCCTTCGTGCTCAGCAAGCTGATGCCGAACGTCCCGCCGAGCGTCTGGGTCCTGGCCCTGGCCACCCTGGTGACCGCCCCGTTCTTCCCGGGTTCCTCGGTGCTGGTGTCCATCACCAAGGACTTCAACCCGCTGTACGTGGGCCTCGGCTCCATCGCGATGCTCGGGCTGAACATCGGCCGCGACGTCAACGCCCTCAAGACGCTCAACTGGCGTCTCATCATCATCGCCTGCATCACCTTCACCGCGAGCTTCGTGGCCGCGGCGGGCCTGGCGCAGTTCGTCATCCACCTCTAGGCCGCACGCCCGGAGCCCGAAAGCGGCGGGACGGTTCCTTGGAACCGTCCCGCCGCTTTTCCGTGTCCGGTCCACGTCTCCGCGCCCGGCCGTTCCACCCCCGCCTTTGTGGTTGACCCACCGAAATTTCCGTGGGTCAACCACAAAGGCGGGGGTGAGCTGCGCCGTCGGACCCCGGGAACAGCAATAGAGGGAGACCTTGGCCACGGGCATCCCAAAACCGTCCCGCGGCTTGCTAATATTGGTAGTCTCACCGGCTTTCCGGTGGGCACCCCTCACCCCACCCTCCCGGCCTGGATCGGGCGCACTGCTCCGCGCCCAAAAAACGGGCCCCTGCATGACCGAGGAGAGCCCTGCCCTCATGACCGCCCTGGCCGACACGGATTACTTCGAGGACGAGGATTACGACAGCCGTAGCTCCCGCTATGACGAGGGCTTCGGCCACACTCACGATCCTGACGACGACCACTACGACAATGGCTTCGACGAGCTGGACAAGCTCCTGGACGGCCTCTTCATCGATGAGGACGACGCCGGTCCGGACGCCCCGGCGAAGGCCGCAAAGAAGCCCGGACGCAAGCCGGCGGTGAATGCCACCGTGTCCCAGGACGGCCCCGCCGCCAAGGCCACGGTCAAGAAGACGGCCAAGACGCCGCCCAAGGCCAGTGAGGTCATCACCCGCCGCATCGAGCCGGCGGTCCCCGCCGAGCCCGCGATCGCAGAGCCCGTGACCCCGGAACCGGCCGTCGAGGCCGTGCCCGCCGTCGTCGACTCCGAGGAGACGGAAACCGAGACCGCAGAGCTGCCGGAGCTCCCGGACAGCCCGTTCTTCGCCCCGCACATCGCTCCGGTGAACCAGCACGTGGAGTTCCTGCGCAGGCTGCGCCCCGGCTTCGAGGTCCCGTACGTGGACCCGATGCACTCAGTCGAGGAATGCCGGATCGTCACGCTGTTCTCCAACAACAGCGAGCCGTCTCCGAACGGCGTGGTGTGGGCCGGCGACGACGCCGCGGCCACTCGCCTGCTCGGCCTGCAGTTCCAGCTGGGCCTGCGCCCGGAGTGGATGATGCCGTGGAACACCCACCCGTGGTTCACGCCGGGTGAGGCCAACGGCAAGCTCACACCTGAGCAGGTCAGCGCCGGTCTGAAGCCGCTCCTGGCACTCCTGCGCATCCTCCCCCGCGCCTCCGCCATCGTGGCACACGGCACCGAGGCGAACCGCCTGGCCCAGATGCTGCTCAAGACGGACAACCCGCTCATCTGGCGCCGCGGCCTCAAGGTCTACAAGGCCCGTTCCCTGCACGGCCGTAGCTTCGCCGGTTCCAAGGAACGCCAGACCGAATGGCTGATCGACATGGGCCGCTCCTACGCGGACGCCATGGGCCGCGCCGGCCTGCAGACCGGCCGCCGCTGAGGCCCTGACATGACAAAGGCCCCCTCCGAACGGAGGGGGCCTTTTCGTTGAGTGCTCAGTTGTGGTGGCCTGGCGGGCAGTCAGGCCACCACAACTGAGCACTCAACGTGAGCACGACGGCGGGAGGCTAGCCGAGCAGGCGGCCCCACTTCGGATCGAGCAGGGGTGCGCCGGCCAGGTCCAGGCAACGCCACAGGGTGACGGCCACGGAGTCCAGGACGGCCACGCCGGTGCTCTGCTCCACCTCGGCCGTGACCGGGGCACCGTACAGGTTGGTGCACAGGTACACCAGGGCGTCCGGGGCGTCGGCGGCGAGCTCCTCGGACGGGCCCACCAGGGCCTCCGGGCGGACCCGGGCGAAGGACTCGTTGTCGCTCAGGCCCAGGGCACGGTGCCCGCTGATGTCGATGCCCTCGGCCTCGTAGCGCGCGGCGACCTGCTCGTTCACGTCCGCAGTGTACGGCGTGACCAGGCCGATGCTCTTGGTGCCGAAGCGCTCGAAGGCGTCGAAGTAGGCCAGGGTGGACGTGGTGGCGGGGATGCCGGTGGCCGCCGTGATCTCCTCGACAATGGCGCGGTCGTGCTCCACGCCCAGCCAGGAGCCGGAAGTCCCGTTCCAGGCGATGACGTCCACATCCGCAGTGGCCAGGAGTTCGGCGGCGGCACGCATGCCGGCGGCGTCGAACTGCTTGTCCGAGCCGGAATCCAGCGCGATCCGGGTCACCGGAATGCGTGCCGAGTGGATGGTCACGTCCTCGCGGTCGCCCAGGATGCGGTAGCTCATGGGCTCCAGGCAGGTGTTGGAGGACGGGACGATCATCCCGATGCGCACGGGGCGCTGCGTGCTGACGGTGTTCTGTTCCTGCGTCATTCTCTAGACGGCCTTTCCTGCGAGAGGGGCGGGGGCCACGAGGCCCTGACGTGCATCTGCCTGGGCGGCACGGGCCACCAGACGGCCCACGGCGCCCGGGTCGTGGAAGCCGTCGGCGTCCAGGACCACGCGGCCTCCGGAGACCACGACCTCGGGCCAGCCACGCAGCTCCTTGCCGTCGAAGGGCGAGAAGTCGGTGCCCATGTGCAGGGCGGCGCCGTCCACCACGCGGGACTCGGCCGGGTCGAAGATGACCAGGTCGGCGTCGAAGCCGGGGACGATGGCACCCTTGCCGGGCAGCGCGTTGATCCGGGCGGGGCCCGCGGAGAACAGTTCCACGAAGCGCTGCAGGACGGCGTCGCTCACGGACAGGCCCTCACCCGCGGTCTCCACCAGGGCGGTGAACGCGGACGGCATGCGGGTCTCCACGCCCGGAAGGCCGTGCGGCATCTGACGGATGTCGTCGGTGCGCTCACGCTTCTGGGTGAGGTCGTAGCAGGAGTGGTCACTCGACGCCGTGTGGATGGTGCCGGAGGCGAAGCGCTCCTTGAGCGCGGCCACCGTCTCGGCCGAACGCATCGGCGGGCAGCACGCGAACCACTCCGGGAAGCGCGAGGCGTACACGCCGTCGTCGAGCAGCAGGTAGTGCGGGCAGGTCTCGGAGTAGGCCTCCACGCCGCGGCCGCGGGCGTCCGTGACGAGGTCGACGGCGCCGGGCGTGGACTGGTGCACGAAGTACACCGGGGTGCCGATGTACTCGGCCATGGCCAGGACCTCCTGCACGGAGGCCTCCTCGGCCAGCTCCGGCCGGGTCTCGTGGAGGTGCTCGATACCGATCTCGCCCTTGGCCGCGTGCTCCTCGGTGCAGTCCACGATCATGGCGTCGTGCTCGGCGTGGATGTACGTCAGGCCATCCAGGCGCTTCATCTCCTTCATGACCTTCAGCACCGTGTCGTTGTCACTCATGGTGCCGCCGCGGTTGGTCATGTACATCTTCACGGAGCGGATGCCCATCCCGGCCAGCGCGTCCAGCTGCGCGGGGACGGTCTCGTCCCAGCTGATCACGGAGCCGTGGAGCGCGACGTCGCAGCGGGCCTCGCGGGCCAGCTCACTCTTGTTGCGGGCCGCCTCGAGGGGGGTCTCCGAGGAGTCGCGCGGGATGCCGAAGTCCATGATGGTGGTGGTGCCGCCCCAGAGGGCTGCGGAGGAGGTGGTGGCGTAGTCGTCCAGCGTGCGGAAGCGGCCGGTGATCTGGGCGACGTGGCAGTGCCCGTCGATGCCACCGGGAATCACGGCGCGGCCCTGGGCGTCGATGACTCGGTCCGCGGCCGGGACGGCCTCGGCGGCGTCCACGATGGCCTCGATGCGGCCATGCGTGATCAGGATGTGTCCGGTGGACGTGCCGTCGGCGTTGACGATCCGGGCGTTGGAGATGACGAGCTCGGTCATGTCACTTGCCCCCTTCCGGGGTTGCTGAGGAGGGATTCTGGGTGAGGGTGAGTGCGAGATCCAGGGCGGGCGAGAGCCCGGCGCGGCGCTTGAGCGGCGGGGCCGCGAACGCTCCGTCGCGGTGGGTGCCGGAGGCGAGCCCGACGACGGCCTCCGCCATGCGGATGCCGGAGCCGATGCCGTCGACCACCGGGACGGGGATCTGGTGGCTGACCTCGCGTGCCAGGCCCGCCAGCGGGGCGCCGGCCAGGATGATGACGTCCGCGCCATCCTCTTCGACGGCCTGCTTGGCCAGGGCGACGAGGGTGGGACCGAAGTCCTCCTGGACCGTGCCGATGCCGCCCAGGGCCTCCTTGATGGAGCGGATGGACGCCAGGCGCCCGGCCAGGCCGAAGCCTTCGACGCATTCGCGGTACCAGGCGGTGATCCGGTCCGAGATGGCGATGATGGAGAAGCGGTGCCCCTGCAGCGCCGCGGCGCACAGCGCGGCCTCGGTGATGCCGATGACCGGGACGTCCACGAGCTCTTTGAGTGCCGGCATGCCCGGGTCGCCGAACGCGGCGACCACCACGCCGTCGACGGTTCCCGCGTGAGCCGCGATGACCTCCGCGACGGCGCCCGCGGCGATCAGTGACTCAAGGCGGGTCTCGATGTACTCGACGCCGTAGGGCGCGGTCTCGACGACGAGTTCGGTCGCCGGCCCGGCGGAACGTTCCGCCTCGGCCCGGATGAGGCTGGTGACGTCCTCACTGATGTTGGGGTTGATCACAAGAAGTTTCATGTCGGTCTTTCGTCGGCAGTCACCGTTGCCGGACGGCATCACACGGTGTCTGGGTACTGTTCGCGGTATTTCTCGATGTGGTGGGCCGATTGGGCCTCAGCCCGGTCGGGGTCGCCGCTGGCGACGGCCTCCAGCAGCTCGCGGTGCTCCCGGATGATTTCCGGGAGGTCCCGGACGTGGCGGAAGAGCCAGTGCATCCGGCCCTGGAGGGGCTCCAGTGCCGTCCGGAGGAAGGTGTTGTCCGCGATCCGCGTCAGCTCATCGTGGAATTCACTGTTGAAGCGGTGGGCGTCCGCCAGGCTTCCCCGGGACAGTGCCTCCTCGGCCTGCTCCACGAGCCTGCGGAGCCCGGCCAGGTCCTCCTGGGTGGCCCGCTCGGCCGCCAGGCGGCAGGTCAGGACCTCCAGGGCGATCCGGACGTCGAACAGATCGTCGACGTCCTTGTCTTCCAGGGCCGTGACGACGGACCCGCGGGTGGCCCGCTCCGTCAGGAGTCCCTCCTGCTGGAGCATCCGGAGCGCTTCGCGAACCGGGAGCCTGGAGACGTGGAACTCGGCCGCCAGATCCCGCTCCACCATGCGGGCGCCGGGGGCATAGTGTCCCTCGAAGATCCGGGTCCGGAGAGTGTCCCGGATGACCTCACGCAGCGGGGCGTCGCGTTGGGTCTCTTCCACAGGCTGCGCCACGGCATCCCCCTCGGTAGTCGTATGTTTTCTGGGATCCCAGCTTAGCGTCGCGGGAGACGGAAGTGCCGCGTGTCCGCAGACCGGACAAGGGGTCCACGGACACGCGGTGCATCAGACGGCCAGACGCTTGCTGTAGTCGAGCACCAGGACGGAGATGCCCATGACGATCGCGGAGGCCACGAAGTAGAGCAGTGCCCAGGTGTAGCCACCCGTGGCGCCCACGATGAAGCCCACGATGATCGGGGTGATCATGCCGGCGATGTTGCCGCTGAGGTTCATGGCGCCGCCCAGGACACCGGCGTTGGCGCGGCCGCCCAGGGTTGCCGGGACGGCCCAGAACAGACCCACCCAGCGGAGGAAGAACAGCACCACGGAGAGCAGGACCACGGCGGTGATCGGATCGGCCACCACGGTCACACCGACCAGGCCGAGGGTGACCACCAGGGAGGAGAGGCCCAGCAGGGAGCGCATCACCTTATTGGTGTCGTGACCCTTGGCACGGAGCTTGTCGGCCAGGGAGCCGCCCAGGATCTCACCGACGAAGCCGGCGCCGAAGATCACGAAAGTGGACCAGCCGATGGTGTTCAGGTTGAAGTGCTTGGCCTGGGACAGGTACAGCGGGCCCCAGGTGAGCAGGCCGTAGAACACGCCGTTGAAGCCGAACCAGCCGAGGCACATGGCCCAGAAGGAGCGGAACTTCAGGTACGGGAGGAGACCACGACGGGTGCTGGTGACGCCCTGCGCCTCAGCCTCGGCGTCTTCGGCACGGTGGGAGGCCTCGATGTACTCGGCCTCGGCGCCATTGACGGCCTTGTGGTCGCGGGGGTTGTCACGGACGTACCACCAGATGGCCAGGCCGAGGAGGACGGTGAGGATACCGGCGGTGACGAACGCCATGCGCCAGCCGCCCATCGTGGAAATCAGCCAGGTGATGAAGATGCCGCCCACGCCGGCGCCGAGCGGAGCACCGGCGTCGAGGATGGTGGCGCCGCGGCCGCGCTCCTTGGAGTGCATCCACAGGGCGTTGAGCTTGCCGCCGGACGGCATCACGCCGGCCTCGGTGATGCCGATGCCCATGCGGGCGATCAGCATCGGGATGAAGCCACCGGCCATGCCGGAAGCCGCGGTGGCAGCGCCCCAGCCGATGCAGGAAGCCGTGACGACCTTGCGCGGGCCGAAGCGGTCGATCAGCCATCCGACCGGGACCTGCATGAGGGCGTAGGTCCAGAAGAAGGCGGACAGCAGCAGGCCCACCAGCTCGGGGCCGATGTTGAATTCCTTCTGGATGATGGGAAGGGCGACGGAGATCGAGCCGCGGTCGATGTAGTTCACGGAGACCAGCACCAGGAGAAGCAGGAACAGCTTCCATCGGACGTTGGTGGGCTTGGACTTGCTGCTCGAGGTCGAGTCAGGCGCCGCAGCGGTGCTTGCCGCGGTGTCTTGGGGAAGGGACACGAGGTCCTCCTTCGCTTCTTCGGGAAGGGCATGCCGGGCGCCGTGGGCCGGCCCGGGGAGGTCTATTTGGGATCCCGCGTTGGGATCCCAAAATCAAATATAGGTATGACCCCAGTCACAGTCAAGACTTGGGATCCCAGAATCCAATATGACGGCCTGGCCCCTGACCCCACCGCACGCGGGCACTCCCGGAAACGCCGGAGGGCGCCCGTCCTCAGACAGGCACCCTCCGTAGATCTTCCCAGTTCAGTGTGGGATCAGCGCTCCCGCTCACCGCGGATGAAGGCCTCGACGTTCTCGCGGGCGGTGGTGTCGTCCACCTGCTCGGGCGGGGACTTCATGAAGTAGCTGGACGCGGAGAGCAGCGGGCCGCCGATGCCACGGTCCAGGCCGATCTTGGCGGCACGGATGGCGTCGATGATGACACCGGCCGAGTTCGGGGAGTCCCAGACCTCCAGCTTGTACTCCAGGGACACCGGAGCGTCACCGAAGTTGCGGCCCTCCAGGCGGACGAAGGCCCACTTGCGGTCATCCAGCCAGGCCACGTAATCGGACGGGCCGATGTGCACGTCGTCGGCGCGCAGCTCGGCCTCGACGTTGGAGGTCACGGCCTGGGTCTTGGAGATCTTCTTGGACTCCAGGCGATCGCGCTCCAGCATGTTCTTGAAGTCCATGTTGCCGCCGACGTTCAGCTGGTACGTGCGGTCCAGCGTGACGCCGCGGTCCTCGAACAGCTTGGCCATCACACGGTGGGTGATGGTGGCGCCGATCTGGCTCTTGATGTCATCGCCCACGATCGGCAGCTTGGCCGCCTCGAACTTGGCGGCCCACTCCGGCGTGCCGGCGATGAAGACGGGCAGGGCGTTGACGAAGGCCACGCCCGCGTCGATGGCACACTGCGCGTAGAACTTGGCGGCCTCTTCACTGCCCACGGGCAGGTAGCAGACCATGACGTCCACCGCAGCGGCCTTGAGGGCGGCGACCACGTCCACCGGCTCCTCGGGGGCTTCCACGATCGTCTCGCGGTAGTACTTGCCCAGGCCGTCCAGGGTGTGTCCGCGCTGCACCGTCACACCGGTGCTCGGCACATCGGCGATCTTGATGGTGTTGTTCTCGCTGGCGCCGATCGCATCGGCCAGATCCAGGCCCACCTTCTTGGCGTCCACGTCGAAGGCCGCCACGAACTGCACATCGCGCACGTGATACGGACCGAACTCGACGTGCATCAGCCCCGGGATGGTGCTGCTGGGATCGGCGTCCTTGTAATACTCGACGCCCTGAACCAGGGATGCGGCGCAATTGCCAACACCGACGATGGCAACACGGATGGGATGTGACGGCACGGAACTCCTTAGTCAGAACAGGGCTGCAGGCCCCCTCTCCGGCCCCGTTCTGACGGCCCCGGCGAGCAGCAGCGAGCGCGCCGGTTCCCCTCTTTCGGAGCCGGAGCGCTCAAGCAGTCTATCGAAAACGCCCGAGCGGTCAGAAAACCGCCCGGCAAAGGGACAACACCGCACAGTCCGTTTTTAGTCCACCGTCCACATCGTGGAACGCGGACGACGGCGGCACCCGCCTCGGGCGCGTCCGCTCGGCCTGGGGCGGACGACGGCGGCCGGTGGGCCGGCGTCGTCGTCCGCCGTGGCGCCGCTCAGCCCTGCCGGTGCGCCTTGGGTGCCCAGCGGTTGATGTCCGACTCGACCGCGAACTCGTCGATGGCCTGCAGTTCCCCGGCCGTGAAGGCGAGGTTCTCCAGGGCGCCGAGGGTGTTCTCCAGCTGGGCGACGCTGGAGGCTCCCACAAGGGCCGACGTCACCGAGGAGCCCTTGGGCTGTTCGCGCAGGATCCAGGAGATGGCCATCTGCGCCAGGCTCTGGCCACGCCCGGAGGCGATGGCGTTGAGACCGCGCACCCGTGTCATCTTCTCGTCGGTGAGGGAATCGGCGCTGAGGAAGCGCGCCTGGGCCGCACGGGAGTCCGCCGGCACGCCGTCCAGGTAGCGGTCGGTGAGCATGCCCTGGGCCAGCGGGGAGAAGGCGATGCAGCCGGCGCCGACCTCGTCCAGGGCCTCATAAAGATTGGGGGAACCGTCCTCCGTCCAGCGGTTCAGGAGCGAGTAGCTGGGCTGGTGGATGAGGAGTGGAGTGCCGAGTTCCTTCAGGATCCGGGCCGCCTCCAGGGTCTGTTCCGGGGTGTAGGAGGAGATGCCGGCATAGAGGGCTCGGCCGGAGCGGACGGCGAAGTCCAGGGCTCCCATGGTCTCCTCGAGCGGCGTCTCAGGGTCCGGACGGTGGCTGTAGAAGATGTCCACGTACTCAAGGCCCATGCGCTTCAGGGAGGCGTCCAGGCTGGAGATCAGGTACTTGCGGGAGCCCCATTCCCCGTAGGGGCCCTCCCACATGTGATAGCCGGCCTTGGTGGAGATGACCAGTTCGTCCCGGTAGGGGCGGAAGTCCTCGGCCAGGTGGCGGCCGAAGTTGCTCTCCGCGCTCCCGGGCGGCGGGCCGTAGTTGTTGGCCAGGTCGAAGTGCGTGACGCCCAGGTCGAAGGCGCGGCGCAGGATGGCGCGCTGGGTTTCGAAGTTCTTGTCGTCACCGAAGTTGTGCCAGAGGCCCAGGGAGATGGCGGGCAGCTTCAATCCGCTGCGGCCCACCCGGCGGTAGGGCATGGTCTCGTAACGCTGAGGGGATGCAAGGTAGCTCACCCGCTCATCCTCCCACCCCTCCCGCGAAACAAGCGGAAGGCGCAGGGGTCCCCGGTCGAGGAACGAGACCTGGGTGCGCCGAGAGCGCATTTAATCGCAGTCCAGCGCGGCACGACTGCGATCAAATGGCGGTTCGCGGGAGGGCCGGGGCCGGCACCAGAGCGCCGCAGGGTGGATTCCTCTCCACCGCCCGGATGAACGCGTACCGATCGGCCGGTTTCGGCCTGTCCGCTCCCCTACGCTGAATCCCATGATCAGCTCGCTTCAGGCTTCCTCGGATACCGCTCTCAGGAAGCGGCCACTCTCGGGAACCCCGGTCGGCTCCGGCTCCCGGCTCCGTGCCCCCTGGCTTCGTGCCTCCTGGCTTCTCTGGGCTCCGGGTGCTGCGGCACTGTTCGTGCTGATCGGCGCGTTCCCGGTGGAGGGGCACGGCTTCGACCGCAGCCTGAGCGTCACCATCGCCTTGAGCGCCGCTGTGGCGGCCGCGCCTTTGGCCCCCTGGACAGCACTGGCGTTCGCCGGGCTGACGGTGGCGGGACAGTCATTGGGGGTTGTCCCGCCGCCGTTCGTCTCCGGGGTGTGGGCGTATGTGGCGATTCCGCTGCTGCTGTTCGTCACCACCCTCACGCAGCTGAAGCGCTCAGCGCGCACGACGACGGCGGGCCGTCCAGCGCCGTCGAACCTCCGGAAGGCCGCGGCGCTGCTGTCCGCACCGCCGATGTCGACCGCGCTGGCCGGCGTCGTCCTGTCCGCTCTGATCGCGGTCGCCTGCGTGGGAGACGTCACCTGGATGAACAACGTGCTTCCGTCGGCCTTCGGCTTCGGGCGGCTCCGCCTGGCCGTATACGCGACATTCCTCTTCCTCTCAGCCGTGTGCTTGTGCCTCGCGGCATGGGGCGCGGCCTTGATAGTCCACCGCGCCGGGACGAGTGAGGCGGCTCATCAGGAGGCCGAGGCGACAGTGCAAGCGCAGGCCGTCACCCTCGCACTGCAGAACGAACGCGAACGGATCTCCCGCGAACTGCACGACATCCTGGCCCATTCGCTCACCGTCATCGCCGCACAGGCGGACGGGGTCCGGTACATCGCGGCGACGGAACCCGAAACGGCCCAGGAGTCGGCGGGTGTCATCGCCTCCGTCGCCCGGACGGCACTCCGGGACGTGCGCCATCTCCTGGAATCCGGTCCTGACCAGGACGGACCCGCTCCAGGCCTCGAAGACCTGCCCGAGCTGCTGGAACGCTTCCGCGGCAGCGAGATGCCGGTCCGGCTGGAGCAGGACGCCGTCGTGCTGTCGCCCGCACAGCAGCTGGCGGTCTACCGCGTGGTCCAGGAGTCGCTCACCAACGCGTTCCGCCACGGCCAGCGCGCGCAGGGCGCCCATGTGAGGATCTCCAAACATCACGACGGCGGGGTGGAGCTGGAGGTGGTCTCCGTGCTGGACCCGGGGCGGGAACCGAAGTCCCTTGGGGAGCGCCGCGGCCTGGGCATCGCAGGGATGCGGCAGCGGGCGGAGGCCTTGGGTGGCTCCCTGCATGCCGGTCCCGCGGCGAGCCATTTCACCGTGACGGCGGTGCTGCCATGAGCGACGCGAACCTCTCGGGGCCGAACCCACCGATCCGGGTGGCCCTGGTGGACGATCAGCCGCTCTTCAGCGCCGGGCTGAAGATGATCCTGCGCAGCCAGCCCGATCTGGAGCTGGTGGGCGAGGCGGTGGACGGCGAAGCGGCGCTGAGCATGGCAGCGGAGTTCCGCCCCGACGTCGTGCTCATGGACATCCGCATGCCGAAGCTGGACGGCATCACCGCCACGCGGCGGATGCTGTCCGGCGACGGGCCTCATCCGCAGGTGATCGTCCTGACCACCATCCAGCACGACGAGGCCGTGGTCCGCGCCATCCAGGCGGGAGCCGCCGGCTTCCTCACCAAGGACACCACGCCGGAGTTCCTGCTCGCAGCCATTCGCACGGTCCATGCCGGGCACAGCGTCATGGCCCCGAAGGCGAGCAACGAGCTGCTGCGGGATTATCTGACGCCCCCGGAGGCGGACCATTCGGTCCTCGACGGATTGAGCGAGCGCGAGCAGGAGGTGTTCCTGGCCGCGGCGCGCGGGCAGAGCAACGCCGAGATCGCGGCGGGCCTGTTCCTGGGCGAGGCCACCGTGAAGACCCACATGGGGAACATCCTCACCAAGCTCCGGCTGAAGAGCCGGATCCAGCTGGTCGCGTTCGCGTACGAACACGGCCTGCTGTCCACGAAGAGCTCCTGAATCCACCACCGAGAGGCAATCATGAAGACAAGGAATTGGGGCCTTGGAATCCTGGCACTGGGAGCGGTCGCGGCCGTGACCGCCGGGACGATCGCCCCGCACAGCGATGCAGTACCCGGGCCACAAGCATCCCAGGCGGCATTCGAAAGAGTCGAGCCCGCAGCCACGGCGAAGCCCGGGGTGATGGATGAGGTCATGAACCTCATCCAGGAACCGAAGGCGGTGTTCGACGCGCGGATGAAGGTCAGCTATGCCTGTATGACGTCCGCAGGCTTCCCTGGATTCGCGGGTAGCGGGCAAGCCGACCAGTTCAATGACATGACTTCGTCGTTGTACGGATTCAGCGCACTCACCGTCCAGCAAGCTCGGCTGACCGGCTACGAAACATCCGCGGGCAGCGAGTCAGGTGTCCGGACGACGTCCGATCGGTCCATGCTCAAGGCATATCTGGGGATTGATCCGGCAGATGCCGGAGGCGTCACACCGGACTTCTCCAAAGGTTGCCGTGGCGAAGGCCTGATGGCCGTGTACGGATTTACGAATGTGGACCGTGCGCTGGGCGCTGGTATGGAAATCGTGATGCCTGCGACTCACTCCGCCCACCAGGACCCCGCCATCGCGGAGTCCTTGCAGGCATGGTCCGCGTGCATGAACGAGTCCGGGTACCCAAACCTGAAGGCCCCCAGCAACGCCTATTCGGTCGCGATCAACGCGACGATATCTGCCGGCGACGTCTCTTCTCCGCCCGAAGCCCGCAAACTCGCCGTCGCCGACGTCACCTGCCGTGACAAGACCAACCTGGTTCCCCGCCTGGACGAGGTCCTGGCCCGCTACCTGACCACCGCCGTCGAACAGCACGCCAGTGAGCTGGCCAAGGTCACAACCATCCGCGAGCAGGCGTCCGCCCGCGCGGCGTCGTTGTCCAAGTAGTCCCTTCGCGAGAAGCCACGTACGCACGGTCCCAGCCGAAAACACTGTGCATACGTGGCTTCTCGCGGGGAAGCGCCGGAGAGAAGCGCTACCCTCGCCAGCCCTGCAGCACCAGCATGGACTTGGCCGGGACCTTCACCGTGGCCCGGGCCGCGTGGGATCCCCTGCACTCCGCGCCGGAGGTGTCCAGGACCGGGGTCCAGCTCACCGCGAAGTTCTCGCCTGGGAGCCGGAAGTCCACCTCGTCGTCGTGGGCGTTGAAACAGAGCATGAAGTCGTCGTCCAGGATCTCCTCGCCCCGCTCCCCCGGCGCCTGGATGGCGCCGCCGTTGAGGAACATCGCCAGGGTCCGGGCGAAGCCGTTGTTCCAGTCATCGTCCGTCATCTGCGTCCCGTCCGTGTCCAGCCAGACGACGTCGGGCAGCCACTCGCCTTCCGACGTCGCCGCCGGCCGGCCGTCGAAGAAACGACGGCGGCGGAACACCGGGTGCTCATGGCGCAGCTTGCTCACGGCGGCGGTGAACTCCACCAGCCCGGCATCCACGGCGTCCCAGTGCACCCAGCTGAGCGGCGAGTCCTGGCAGTAGGCGTTGTTGTTGCCCTGCTGGGTCCGCCCGAGCTCGTCGCCGTGCAGGATCATGGGCACGCCTTGAGACAGCAGGAGCGACGCCAGCAGGTTCCTCTGCTGCCGCGAGCGCAGCGCCAGAACGGCGGGATCGTCCGTGGGACCTTCCACGCCGCAGTTCCAGGACCGGTTATGGGACTCCCCGTCCCGGTTCTCCTCGCCGTTGGCCTCGTTGTGCTTCTGGTTGTAGGACACCAGGTCCTTCAGGGTGAAACCGTCGTGCGCGGTGACGAAGTTGATGGACGCCATGGGGCGGCGTCCCGAGTGCTCGTACAGATCCGCGGAGCCCGTCAGCCGGGACGCGAACTCGCCGAACGTCGCCGGCTCACCGCGCCAGAAGTCCCGGACGGTGTCCCGGTATTTGCCGTTCCACTCGGTCCATTGCGGCGGGAAATTGCCTACCTGGTACCCGCCGGGCCCCACGTCCCACGGCTCCGCGATGAGCTTGACCTGGGACACCACCGGGTCCTGCTGGACCAGTTCGAAGAAGCTGGACAGCTTGTCCACGTCGTAGAATTCGCGGGCCAGCGTGGCCGCCAGATCGAAGCGGAACCCGTCCACGTGCATCTCCGTGACCCAGTACCGCAGCGAGTCCATGAGCAGCTGCAGCGAGTGCGGATTCCGGGCGTTCAGCGAGTTCCCGGTGCCCGTGTAGTCCATGTAGTACTGCGGGTCATCGTCCATCAGCCGGTAATACGCCGCGTTGTCGATGCCCCGGAAGGACAGGGTGGGCCCCAAGTGGTTTCCCTCGGCCGTGTGGTTGTAGACCACGTCCAGGATGACCTCGATGCCGGCCCGGTGCAGATCCCGCACCATGGCCTTGAACTCCTGGACCTGCTCCCCGTGGTCGCCGCTGGCCGAATACCCGTTGTGCGGGGCGAAGAAGCCGATGGTGTTGTAGCCCCAGTAGTTCGCCAGCCCCTTGTCCTGCAGGACGGAGTCGTTGACGAACTGGTGCACGGGCATCAGCTCGATCGCCGTCACCCCCAGCTCCTGCAGGTGCTTGATCACGGCCGGATGCGCGACGCCAGCGTAGCTGCCGCGCTGCTCGTCCGGCACCTCCGGATGGAGCATGGTCAGCCCGCGCACATGGGCTTCGTAGATCAGGCTCGCGTGATACGGGGTACCCGGCGCACGGTCGCCCGCCCAGTCGAAGAACGGGTTCACCACGACACCCAGCATCATGTGCGGCGCCGAATCCTGGTCATTGCGGCTGGCCGGATCGGCGTGGTCATAGCAGAACACCGCCGGATCCCAGTCGATCTCCCCGGCCACGGCCTTGGCGTAGGGGTCCAGGAGGAGCTTGGCCGGGTTGAAGCGGTCGCCGTGGGCAGGATCGTAGGGACCGGACACCCGGTAGCCGTATTTCTGGCCCGGCTTCACCGACGGCAGGTACGCGTGCCACACATAGCCGTCCACCTCGGTGAGGGGGATGCGCTGCTCGGTGCCGTCCTCGTCCAGGAGGCACAGCTCCACGCCCTCGGCCCGTTCACTGAACAGCGCGAAGTTGGTTCCCGCGCCGTCGTAGGTGGCGCCCAAGGGATACGCCTTGCCCGGCCACACCTGATGATGAATCACACGTTCCACGCGCACTCCTCCTCGACTCCCCGGCCCACGTTTCCGGCCCTGCGCGCCAAGCTACAGCATCTGCGTGACGGCCCGGCTACCGGCCGGTGCGTATGTCGTCCCACACCAGCGGCACGGCGGCCGCCACATCGCGGGCGGTCAGCGGGCGGCCGACACCTCCTGCCGCCTCACCGGAGGCGATTCTTCCGGCCCGTCCATGCACGACGGCGGCCAGCGCGGCCACGCGCGCCCAGCGACCGTCGTCGTCCGCCCCCTCAGCCGAGGCGGCCTGCGCCAGCAGCGCACCGAGCACTCCGGCCAGGACGTCCCCGCTGCCCGCCGTCGCGAGCCATGGCGTCCCGTCGGCCTGGGAGTAGCCGAGGCCGCCAGGAGAGCGCACCAGCGTCTGCGGCCCCTTCAGAAGCACCGTGACGCCCGTGCTCTCCACGGCTTCGCTCAGTGCCGCGAGGCTCCGGGCCTCAACCTCCTCACGGTTCCACTCCGTGCCGAGACGGCTCAGGAGGAGCGCGAGTTCCCCGGCGTGCGGGGTCAGGATCAGCTCCGGGCGGTCCGTCCCGGGTCCCACCAGGTCCAGCGCCCCGGCGTCCACGACGGCCGGCTCGCCTGAGCCGAGTGCGGCACGGCAACGGTCCAGCTGCTCGTCGCCACTCACCCCGGATCCCAAGAGCCAGGCCTGCACGCGACCGGGCAGGCGCTTTTCTGGCACAGCCGTGCCAGAATGACAGACCACTTCCGGAAGCACCGCATTGATCACGGCGCACACCGAGGCCGGGCCGTAGTACCGGACCATGCCCGCCCCGGCGGCCAGAGCCGCGGAACACGCCAGGAGCGCGGCACCAGGGTACTCCTCGGAACCGGCCACCACGCCGAGCACGCCCCGCGTGTATTTGTGGCCGTCCGCCGAGGGCCGCGGCAGCAACGCCCGCGCCTCGCCGGCGTCCAGGCGTCCCAGGACCGGCTCCCCCAGCGATTCCTCCACGCCGATCGGCACCACCTCCACCCGGCCGGCGCACCGCGCCCCAGGCGGGAGGAACAGCGCGGCCTTGGCGGCGGCGAACGTGACGGTCAGCTCGGCATACAAGACGGGCCCGTGGATCTCCCCGGTGTCCGGATCCACACCGCTGGGCACGTCGCACGCCACCACCGGCGGGAAGCCGTCCTGCCCGGCCTGTGCCAGGGCCAGCGCGCCCACCAGGGAAGCCGCCGGCCCGCGCAGCCCGCCCCGGGCGCCGGTGCCCAGGATCGCGTCAATCACCACATCGGCGCGGCAGCAGACCTCGACCCCCTCACCGACACCAACTGGTCGGGAGTATCTGTCGCTTTGAGGGTCCTGAAACGACAGATACTCCCGACCAGTTGGGACTCCAGGCAACGACAGCACGTGCCCGCCGGCCGCCCGCAGCGCGGCAAGCCCCTCCGCGTGGGCCTCCCGGTCCACCAGGACCGCGCTGACGGCCACGCCGCGGCGGGCGAGATTGGCCAGCGCCCAGAGGCCATCGCCGCCGTTGTTGCCCTTTCCAACCAGCGCCACGGCCCGCGCGCCGTAGAGGCCGCCCCTCCGCTGACGGATCAGCCGCTGCACGGCCACGGCCAGCCCGAAGGCGGCCCGGGACATGAGAACGGCGCCCATCCCGGCGTCCAGGGCGGGCCGCTCAGCGGCCCGCACCTGATCCGCGGAATAGGCACCGTTCATCGTCGGCTGTGGGGTCAGCGCTCCGCCACGACCATGGCGGTCGCGATGCCGCCGTCGTGACTCATGGAGAGGTGCCAGTGTTTGATGCCCTTGGAGTCGGCCACGGCCTTCACGGTGCCCTTCACCTGGACGGTGGGGCCCTCCGGGGACAGGCCGATCCAGCAGTCCTGCCAGTTCATGCCGGCCGGTGCACCCAGCACCTTGGCCACCGCCTCCTTGGCCGCGAACCGGGCGGCCAGGGACCGCTCGTGCAGTTCGCGCTCCGCCGGGACGAAGAGCCGTTCACGCAGCCCCGGGGTGCGCTCCAGCTGCCGCTTGAAACGCTCGATGTCCACCACGTCCACGCCGATTCCTACGATCATGGCGTTATTCTACGGTGACGCTCTTGGCCAGGTTGCGAGGCTGGTCCACGTCATAGCCCTTGGCCGCCGCCAATGCCGCGGCGAAGAGCTGCAGCGGGACGGTGGTGAGCAGCGGGGCCAGCAGCGGCGGGGTCTCCGGGACGTAGAACACGTGCTCGGCGTAGGCCGTCACATCCGTGTCGCCCTCCTCCGCGATCACGATGGTCCGGGCGCCACGGGCGCGGACCTCCTGGATGTTGGACACCACCTTGGCGTGCAGGGAGTCGCGGCCGCGCGGAGACGGGACCACCACGAAGACCGGCTGGCCCTCCTCGATCAGGGCGATGGGGCCGTGCTTGAGCTCACCGGCGGCGAAGCCCTCGGCGTGGATGTAGGCGAGCTCCTTGAGCTTGAGCGCGCCCTCCATGGCCACCGGGAAGCCGACGTGGCGGCCCAGGAACAGCACGGACTTGGCGTCCGCCATGTCACGGCCCAGGGACTTGATGTCCTCCTCGCGCTCCAGGATCTGTGAGATCTTGGCCGGGATCTTGCCCAGGTCGGACAGGATGTCCTTGATCTCGCCCTTGAACTTGTTGCCGCGCAGCTGTGCCAGGTAGAGGCCCAGAAGGTAGGCGGCCGTGATCTGGGCCAGGAACGCCTTGGTGGACGCGACGGCGATCTCCGGGCCGGCGTGCGTGTACAGCACGGCGTCGGACTCACGCGGGATGGTGGAACCGTTGGTGTTGCAGATGGCCACGGTCTTGGCGCCCTGTTCCCGGGCGTAGCGGACCGCCATGAGGGTGTCCATGGTCTCGCCGGACTGGGAGATGGACACGATCAGGGTGTTCTCGTCCACGATCGGGTCGCGGTACCGGAACTCGTGGCTGAGCTCCACCTCGGTGGGAATGCGGCACCAGTGCTCGATGGCGTATTTGGCCACCTGTCCGGCGTAGGCGGAGGTGCCACAGGCCAGGACGATGATCTTGTTGACGGACTTCAGCACCTCCGGGTCCACCCGCAGCTCGTCCAGGGTGAGGTTGCCGTGGGAGTCGGCACGGCCCAGGAGGGTGTTGGCCACGGCGTCCGGCTGGTCGTGGATCTCCTTTTCCATGAAGGACGGGTAGCCGTCCTTCTCGGCGGAGGACGGGTCCCAGTCCACGTGGTATTCCTTGCCCTCCGCGGCGTTGCCGAAGAAGTCGGTGATCTCCATGCTGTCCGGGGTGATGGTGACGATCTGGTCCTGGCCCAGCTCCACGGCGCGGCGCGTGTGGTCGATGAAACCGGAGACGTCGGAGCCCAGGAAGTTCTCGCCCTCGCCCAGGCCGACCACCAGCGGGGAGTTGCGGCGGGCCGCGACGACGGCCTCCGGAGCGTCGGCGTGGATCGCCAGGAGGGTGAAGGCGCCCTCGAAGCGCTGGCAGGCGCGGCGCATGGCCTCGGTGAGGACGACGGCGCCCGGCTCGCCCTGCATCGGGCCATCGGCCAGGAAGCGGTACAGGCGGCCCAGCAGGGCTGCGGCGACCTCGGTGTCCGTCTGGGAGAGGAACTCGACGCCCTGGGCCGTGAGCTCCTGCTTGATGTCGGAGAAGTTCTCGATGATGCCGTTGTGGATGAGCGCCAGCTTGCCGCTGTCCGCCAGGTGCGGGTGCGCATTGGTGTCCGTGGGGCCGCCGTGCGTGGCCCAGCGGGTGTGCCCGATGCCGGTCAGCGACTCGGGCAGCGGCTCGGCTTCCAGCTCACCCAGGAGGTTGGCCAGCTTGCCCGACTTCTTGCGGGCCGCGATTTCGCCCCCGTCGAGCACGGCGACGCCCGCGGAGTCGTAGCCGCGGTATTCAAGACGACGAAGACCTTCCAGCACCACGCCGAGTGCCGAGCGGCCCTCGGCGACAGCGGAACGACCGGTGTATCCCACAATTCCACACATGCGCACAAGCCTACCGGGCGGGCACCGTGCATTTCATTCTGACCGCTCCTCGGGGCAGAATCACTAAGGTGAGTTTGCACCGAGTGGACACCCCCACGGACACCGCGTCCCCTTTCGTGGAGCTGGACCGTCAGACCTGGTCCAGGTTGTCCGCCCAGATGGAGCAGCCACTCAACCAGGAGGACCTGGACCGCCTGCGCGGCCTGGGCGACCCCCTGGACATGGCCGAAGTCCGTGACGTATATCTCCCGCTCTCCCGCCTCCTGCACCTCTATGTCGAGGCGGCCGGGCAGCTGCACTCGGCCACCACCACCTTCCTCGGTGAGCAGACGCAGCGCACCCCGTTCGTCATCGGTGTGGCCGGATCCGTGGCCGTCGGCAAGTCCACCATCGCCCGCGTACTGCGGGAGATGCTCCGCCGCTGGCCCGGTACTCCGAACGTCGAGCTGATCACCACGGACGGCTTCCTGTACCCGCTGGCCGAGCTCCGCCGTCGTGACCTCCTGGACCGCAAGGGCTTCCCGGAGTCCTACGACCGCCGCGCCCTCCTGCGCTTCGTCTCCGCCGTCAAAGGCGGTTCGGAGGAGGTGCGCGCCCCCTGGTACTCGCACGTCACCTATGACATCGTCCCGGACAAGGAAGTGGTGGTCCGCCGCCCGGACGTCCTGATCGTGGAGGGCCTGAACGTCCTGGCCCCCGCCCAGATCCGGCAGGACGGCCGCCACGGCCTGGCCCTGTCCGACTTCTTCGACTTCTCCATCTACGTGGACGCCAAGACCCAGTTCATCGAGGAGTGGTACGTGGACCGCTTCCGGAAGCTGCGCACCACCGCTTTCTCCCAGCCGGAGTCCTACTTCCACCGCTACGCCTCGCTGAGCGACGCCGAAGCGGAGAGCACCGCACGCGGCATCTGGAAGAGCATCAACGAGCCGAACCTGGTCCAGAACGTCCTGCCCACCCGGGGCCGTGCGCAGCTGGTGCTCACCAAGGATTCCGACCACTCGATCCGCAGGATGCTGCTCAGAAAGGTCTGATATGGACTCCCGCCGCAGGGCCTTCCTCACCACCGGACTCCTCGGAGCCGGGGCGGCGGCCCTCTCGGCCTGCACGCCGTCGGCCGCCCCCTCAGCGGGGAGTACGACGACGGCGCGCACCACCGCCTCCCCCACGCCGGCGGCGTCGGGCTCGCCATCGGCCACGCCCTCCGCGCGGCCCACCATCACCACACCGCCGAAACCTCCGGCCCCGTACCTGAGCCTGCCCGGAAAGCACTTCTCCTTCGACGATCCACGGAGCCCCTGGGTGGTGGTCAACAAACGGCGGCCGCTGCGGCCGGTGGACTTCGTGCCGCCGGATCTGCGGCAGCCCGCCGTCAGCACCTCCGCCAGCGGCGAGCTGGCCCTCGTGAACGCGACCACCGCGACGGCCGCGGAGAGCATGTTCGCCGCGGCCTCGGCCGATGGTGTGGGGCTGGTCCTGGCCAGCGGCTACCGCTCGCACGCCACGCAGCTGCGGCTCTACGGCTCCTACGCGGCGGCACGCGGCACCGCGGACGCGGACACGGCCTCGGCCCGCCCGGGGTTCTCCGAGCACCAGACAGGTTGGGCGTTCGACCTGGAGGACAGCGGTGGGGCGTGCGCCTTCCTGCCGTGCTTCGCGGATCAGCCTGCCGCGCAGTGGGCGGCCGCCCGGGCCGCCGAGTTCGGCTTCATCGTCCGGTACCGCATGGACCAGGAGCACGTGACCGGCTATCTGGCCGAGCCGTGGCACCTGAGATACATCGGTGTGGCCGCAGCCCTGGACATGCGCCGCAAGGGCATCAAGAACCTGGAGGATTACTTCGGGATCCCGGCCGCGCCGGGGTACCTCTGAGCCTGTCCCGCGCCGGCCCCGAACCCCGGAATCCGGCCGTGGCACGGTGTCACACGATGAGACACGTTCGCCAATAAGTCGTCTTTCATCCACCGGCCGGCCGCTTCTATGGGTTAGCTTGTCCCTATGCTCAAGGGATTCAAAGATTTCGTCATGAAGGGCAACGTCGTCGACCTGGCGGTGGCCGTGGTCATGGGTGCCGCCTTCGGCGCCGTTGTCGACTCCATCGTCAAGGGTCTGCTGACCCCGCTCATCGCACGTCTGTTCAACGCCAAGGACCTCGCCGGGATGACCTGGGAGGGCTTCGCCTACGGCAGTGTCATCGCCGCGATCATCAACTTCGTTCTGGTCGCCGCAGCCATCTACTTCGTCATCGTAGTCCCCATGAACCACATGATCGCCCGCCGCAACGCCAAGCTGGGCATCAAGGAAGACGAGGAGGAGGCCGCCGTCGATCCGCAGATCGCACTCCTCACCGAGATCCGCGACTCCCTCAAGAACCGCTGAGGCCCGGAAGCCTCTCCTGGAACGGCGAAGGCCGCTCACCCCGTGGGGTGAGCGGCCTTCGCCGTGTCTGCGGGGCGGACGTCAGGCAGTCGGCTCCAGCGCCAGGTTCTCCTTGACCACCCCGGCCAGCTCTTCGCAGATCCGGGTGGCGGTCTCCATGTCCGCCGCCTCCACCATGACGCGGACCACCGGTTCGGTGCCGGAGGGACGGAGCAGCACGCGGCCGGTCTCGCCCAGTTCCTGCTCGGCGCGGGCGATCGCGGCCGCAACGTGCGGATCCTTCGTGGCGCGGGCCTTGTCCACGCCCTTGACGTTGATCATGAGCTGCGGCAGCTTGCGCATCACGCCTGCCAGTTCCTGCAGGCTCTTGCCGGTACGGGCCACCTGGGCGGCCAGCTGCAGTCCCGTGAGCAGGCCGTCGCCCGTGGTGGCGAAGTCGGCGAAGATCACGTGGCCGGACTGTTCACCGCCCAGGTTGTAACCGCCGTCGCGCATACCTTCCAGGACGTAACGGTCACCGACCGCGGTCTCCTTGATGGTGATGCCGGCGTCCCGCAGGGCGAGCTTGAGGCCCAGATTGCTCATGACGGTGGCCACTAGGGTGTCGTCGTTGAGCTTGCCCGCGTCCTTGAGAGCGACTGCCAGGATCGCCATGATCTGGTCGCCGTCCACCTCATGGCCCTCGTGGTCCACGGCCAGGCAGCGGTCCGCGTCGCCGTCGTGTGCGATGCCCAGATCGGCGCCATGCGCCACCACGGCGGCCTGCAGCTCACCCAGGTGGGTGGAGCCGACGCCGTCGTTGATGTTCAGGCCGTCCGGGTCGGCTCCGATGACCACGACGTCCGCGCCGGCGTCCTTGAAGAGTTCGGGGGAACAGCCGCTCGCCGCGCCGTGGGCGCAGTCCAGGACCACCTTGAGCCCGTCCAGGCGCTGCGGCGCGATGGAACGGAGCAGGTGGACGATGTAGCGGTCCTCCGCATCGGAGAAGCGGCGGATGCGGCCCACTCCGGCGCCCTGGGGACGCTCGTACGGCTCCTTCATCCGGGCCTCGATGGCGTCCTCCACCTCATCGGGGAGCTTGTGGCCGCCCCGGGCGAAGAACTTGATGCCGTTGTCCGGCGCGGGGTTGTGGGAGGCGGAGATCATGACGCCGAAATCGGCTTCCAGATCGGCCACCAGGAAGGCCGCGGCGGGGGTGGGCAGCACACCGGCGTCGTAGACGTCGATGCCGGAACTCGCCAGGCCCGCCTCGACGGCGGCGGAGATGAACTCACCGCTCGCCCGGGGGTCCCGCGCGACGACGGCCCGGGGCCGCGTGCCGTTCGAGCGCTCGTGGCCGAGCACGACTGCGGCGGCCTGAGCCAGCTGCATGGACAGTTCAGCCGTCAGCAACCCGTTCGCCAGGCCGCGGACACCGTCGGTTCCAAATAATCTAGACATCGGACAAGATTCTATCCGACCTGGCCCGCGCAGCCGGGACCCGCCACATTCCCAGGCACCTCGATAGCGGCTTTCCACGGGCGTACGGACTTTCCCCTGCGCTGGAGACCGGAGGAAGGTCCACAAGCCCGGGGAAAGCCGAAAGGCCCGGCTGCCGAAGCAACCGGGCCTTCCAAGAACGCGAAGATTAACGCTTCGAGTACTGGGGCGCGCGACGGGCCTTCTTGAGACCGGCCTTCTTACGCTCGATGACGCGGGCGTCACGAGTCAGGAAGCCGGCCTTCTTCAGGGTCGGGCGGTTGTTCTCAACATCGATCTCGTTCAGGGAACGGGCGATGCCCAGGCGCAGCGCACCGGCCTGGCCGGAGGGGCCACCGCCGTGGATGCGGGCGATCACGTCGTAGGCGCCCTCGAGCTCGAGGATGCGGAACGGCTCGTTGACTTCCTGCTGGTGCAGCTTGTTCGGGAAGTAGTTGTCCAGCTCGCGACCGTTGATGGTCCACTTGCCGGTGCCCGGAACCAGACGGACGCGGGCGATTGCTTCCTTACGACGACCAACGCCGGAGCCGGGGACCGTCAGGGCCGGGCGCTCCTTCTGCTCGGAAACCTGCGCCGGGGCGCTCTCCGAGGTGTAGCTGGTCAGGTTCTCCTCGGCCACGACGGCCTCGGTGGTCAGTTCTTCGTTCTGAGCCACGATTCTCCTTGAAAAATAAGTTGGGTGGTGGCCAGGACTACTGGGCGACCTGGGTGATTTCGAAAGACTTCGGCTGCTGAGCGGCGTGCGGGTGCTCGGCACCGCGGTACACCTTCAGCTTGGTCAGCTGCTGGGCAGCCAGGGAGTTCTTCGGCAGCATGCCCTTGACGGCCTTCTGCACGGCGAGAACCGGGTTCTTCTCGAGCAGCTCGGCGTAGTTGACGCTCTTGAGGCCGCCCGGGTAACCGGAGTGGCGGTAAGCGCGCTTCTGCTCGAGCTTGGCGCCGGTCAGGGCGACCTTCTCAGCGTTGATGATGATGACGAAGTCGCCCATGTCCATGTGAGCGGCGAAGGTCGGCTTGTGCTTGCCGCGCAGCAGGTTGGCGGTGTGGCTGGCAAGACGGCCCAGGACAACGTCGGTGGCGTCAATGACGTGCCACTGGCGATCCACGTCGCCGGGCTTCGGGGTGTACGTACGCACGGTGTATGCCTCGTTCTTGTTCTGGCGTTCAAAGTAGTTCAACGGGTGTGAGAGCCCGTCGAGGTTTCCTGTGCGACCGGATACGAGAGGTGAGGGCTCTTGCCAACCAGTGAGACCCTAAGCTCGATAGCCCGCCCGGACATGCGATCCATGCAACAGAATCATCCAGGCGGCACCCATCATCGAGGGGGCACACGCACAACGACTTAAAACTTTATCGTTAATCGCTCCGGCCCGCAAAAACGAGGGCGTTCAGTCCCTCAGGGCCCGGGTCTGCTCGGCCCGGGCCCTCAGCTGTGCGTCATCCGGATAGGCCACGTACTCGAACACCAAAGGGTGCGCCGGGGCCAGGACGGACCGCGCGTCGCGCTGTTTCTCCAGGAGCCGTTCCCACAGCCACGGCGGCGGTTCCATCCCCTCCCCCACCCGCAGGGTGGCGCCGATCAGCGCCCGCACCATGTTGTGGCAGAAGGCGTCCGCCTGCACATGTGCCGTGATGATGCCGTCGGCTCCGCGGTCGAAGTCGAACCGCTGCAGTTCACGGACTGTGGTGGCCCCTTCGCGGGGCTTGCAGTACGAGCGGAAGTCGTTCAGACCCAGCAGCAGCGCCGCGCCGCGGTTCATCGCCTCCACGTCCAGCGGCTTCTTGTGCCACAGCGTGAGCGAGCGGCCCAGCGGATCGTGCAGCCGCGCGTCGTCGGCGATGCGGTAGCTGTAACGGCGCCACAGGGCGCTGAAGCGGGCGTCGAAGCCCTCCGCGGCCACCTGGACGTCCCGCACGACGACGGCGCCGCCGTCGTCCCCCAGAACCCTCGCCAGGGCGCCGCTGAGCCTGCGCTGCAGCACGCTGGGCGCGTCGGCCGCGGATCCGCGGCCCAGCTTCGCCCATTCGTCCGGTGTGCTGTCCCAATGGACCACCTGGCCGCGGGCGTGCACGCCGGCGTCGGTGCGGCCGGCCACGGTCAGACGGACGGGGCGCCGGGCGATCAGCTCCAGCGCCTCCTCCAGGACTCCCTGGACGGTCCGCAGGCCCGGCTGAACGGCCCAGCCGCGGAACGGGCCGCCGTCGTAGGCCAGTGACATCCGGATACGCAGAAACCCGCCGTCACCGATGGGGGTGACGACGGGTTCCTGAGAGCGCATGGGCCCGATTCTACCGGGCCTTGCGAACCAGAGGGAAAAGGGCCTTACTCGGCCGTCTTCTCCTCGGTCTCCTCGGCAGCAGCCTCGGCGGCGGGAGCCTCAACGGTCTCCTCGACGACCTCGGCGGTCTCCTCGGCCGGAGCCTCAACGGCGGCTTCCTCAACGGGAGCAGCCTTCTCGGCGGCCTTGGTGGCCTCGGCCACGACGGCCTGCTTGGCGGAGAGCGGCTCGAGCACGAGCTCGATCACGGCCATGGGGGCGTTGTCGCCCTTGCGGTTGCCGATCTTGGTGATGCGGGTGTAGCCGCCGGGACGGTTCTCCACCTGCTTGGCGATGTCGGTGAACAGCTCGTGGACGATGCCCTTGTCGCTGATCAGGCCGAGCACGCGGCGGCGGGAAGCCAGGTCGCCACGCTTGGCGAAGGTGACCAGACGCTCGGCGTACGGCTTCAGGCGCTTGGCCTTGGTGACCGTGGTGGTGATGCGCTTGTGCTCGAAGAGCTGGGAGGCCAGGTTCGCGAGCAGCAGGCGCTCGTGAGCCGGGCCGCCGCCCAGGCGCGGACCCTTGGAGGGGGTAGGCATAGTTCTATCTCCTAGATGGGTGGTCTTCCCGGTCCGTCAACGGGCCGGATCGACCGAAATCTGCTTTATCAGGCTTCTTCGTCGCTGAAGGTGACGTCATCCTCGTCGACCGCGGCCGCACGGGCAGCCAGGTCGAAGCCGGGAGGCGAATCCTTCAGGGAGAGGCCCAGTTCAACAAGCTTGGCCTTGACCTCATCGATGGACTTCGCACCGAAGTTGCGGATGTCCATCAGATCGGCCTCGGAACGCGCCACGAGTTCGCCCACGGTGTGGATGCCCTCGCGCTTGAGGCAGTTGTAGGAACGGACGGTGAGGTCCAGTTCCTCGATGGCCAGTGCCATGTCGGCCGCCAGGGCGGCGTCCGTGGGCGACGGGCCGATTTCGATGCCCTCAGCGGCAACGTTGAGCTCGCGGGCCAGACCGAACAGCTCCACCAGCGTGGTGCCGGCGGAAGCGACCGCATCGCGCGGGGCGATGGACTGCTTGGTCTCCACATCGACGACGAGCTTGTCGAAGTCGGTGCGCTGCTCGACACGGGTGGCCTCCACGCGGAAGGTCACCTTCATGACGGGCGAGTAGATGGAATCGACCGGGATACGGCCGATCTCAGCATCGCCTGCCTTGTTCTGAGCAGCGGAGACGTAGCCACGGCCACGCTCGATGGTCAGTTCGAGCTCGAACTTGCCCTTGGAGTTCAGGGTCGCGATGTGCAGATCCGGGTTGTGGAACTCCACACCCGCCGGCGGAGCGATGTCCGCGGCGGTGACGACTCCGGGGCCCTGCTTGCGCAGGTACGCGACGACCGGCTCATCGTGCTCGGAGGACACGGACAGGTTCTTGATGTTCAGGATGATCTCAGTGACATCCTCCTTCACACCGGGAACCGTGGTGAACTCGTGCAGCACGCCGTCGATCCGGATGCTGGTGACAGCAGCGCCGGGGATCGAGGAGAGCAGGGTGCGACGCAGGGAGTTGCCGAGGGTGTAACCGAAGCCCGGCTCCAGCGGCTCGATGACGAACCGGGAGCGGTTTTCGGAAACTACCTCTTCAGTGAGGGTGGGGCGCTGTGCAATGAGCACTTAGGTTTCCTTTCAGCGAGCATCCGCTATATGACGCAACACAGGTAGTGGAAATCGACGTCGTTCCGCCGCCGCGCCGCCGGCCCCTCCACGAGGGGCGCGACGACGCGGCGGAACCAGCGCAATCAGACGCGGCGGCGCTTCGGGGGACGGCAGCCGTTGTGGGCGCTCGGGGTCACGTCCTGGATGGACCCGACCTCCAGGCCGGCGGCCTGCAGCGAACGGATGGCGGTCTCGCGGCCGGAGCCCGGACCCTTCACGAACACGTCGACCTTCTTCAGGCCGTGCTCCTGAGCGCGCTTCGCAGCGGTCTCGGCAGCCATCTGAGCGGCGTACGGGGTGGACTTACGGGAGCCCTTGAACCCGACCTCACCGGCGGAAGCCCAGGAGATCACAGCACCGGACGGGTCCGTGATGGACACGATGGTGTTGTTGAACGTGCTCTTGATGTGCGCCTGACCCAGCGCGATATTCTTCTTGTCCTTCTTACGCGGCTTGCGGACAGCGCCACGAGTCTTCGGGGGCATTATCTACTCCTACAAAAGTTTTCAGTGAAACCCGCCGTGATCCCTACAGGGATCAGCGACCGGCCTTCTTCTTGCCTGCGACGGTACGCTTCGGACCCTTACGGGTACGAGCGTTGGTCTTGGTGCGCTGACCGCGGACCGGAAGGCCGCGGCGGTGACGCAGACCTTCGTAGCTGCCGATCTCAACCTTGCGGCGGATGTCGGCGGCGACTTCGCGGCGAAGGTCACCCTCAACCTTGTAGTTGCCCTCGATGAAGTCACGCAGCTGAACCAGCTCGGCGTCGGTCAGGTCCTTGACCCGGACGTCAGCGCTGATGCCGGTGGCAGCCAGAGTTTCCTTCGCACGGGTCTTGCCCACGCCGTAGATGTAAGTAAGCGCGATTTCCAACCGCTTTTCGCGGGGGATGTCAACGCCAGCGAGACGAGCCATAGTGGCGGTTCTCCTTGTGTTGTCCGGAGGTCGTAGGCAGTACACCCGCACCGTTCGTGCGGCCCCAGCCTCCGGGCCGGGGGTCAGCTGTCCGGGCTCTGTACGTCCCAGCGCAGCTTGTGCTGCCTTTTTCAGTTACTTGCGTGGGCAAGCAGCCGTGGTTGATCCCTTGCGGGGAATCAGCCCTGGCGCTGCTTGTGGCGCGGGTTCTCGCAGATCACCATGACCCGGCCGTTACGGCGGATCACTTTGCACTTGTCGCAGATCTGCTTGACGCTCGGCTTGACCTTCATGGCGTTCCTTTGCGTGTTTGCAGGGACTCCCACCACGGCAGACCGCGGTGGAGGCTTTTTACTTGTAGCGGTAGACGATACGACCCCGGGTGAGGTCATACGGGCTCAGCTCCACCACCACGCGGTCCTCCGGGAGGATCCTGATGTAGTGCTGGCGCATCTTTCCAGAGATGTGTGCCAAGACGATGTGCTTGTTCGTCAGCTCAACGCGGAACATCGCGTTGGGCAGCGCTTCAGTCACGACGCCTTCGATCTCAATGACCCCGTCCTTCTTGGCCATATCCTCCGCTAACTGTTGGTGCCGCACGGCACGGATGCGCCGGGCGGGCAATGGGTGTTGTCCTGTGGGGAGACCCCCACAGGCTGTCGATTCCCCGCCGCGCCGCACCTGAGCACCGCGTCCCGGACGAACCGGAACCCGCTGGAGAGAGGGCATGACGGAACAGACAACCAACCAACAACTGTACGGCATGATGGGCCGGATGTTAAATCGGACCATCATAGCGGGCCTGGGCCGATCACGCACCCCAGGCCGGAAAGGCGCCCGCCGGCGTCGTCATCCCGGCAGCCTGCTCCACCCCGTCCAGGATCGCCAGCCGCACGGCCTCGGCCGCCGCACTCTGCAGGGCGATCAGGAACGCGGTCCTCTCCTGAGGCGGCAATGAGGTCCAGCCGGTCTCCACCCCCGTGGACAGCGCGAACACCGTGTCCCCGTCGGCCAGCGTGTGGCTCGGGTTCAGCGCCCGCGCGAGCCCGGCGTGAGCCGCCGTGGCGGTGCGGCGGCACTGGGCCACCTCCAAGGCGGCGTTCGTCACGACGACGGCGAGCGTGGTGTTCAGTTGGTGACCCTCGCCGGCCTCCGGCGAGTCGGACGCAATCCTCCGCGTGCTCGCTCGTCCCTCGCTTAGACGCACGCTTCCGGATTCCTTCCGGCTCGCCGATGCGGGCGCGTCACCTTGAACGGGACCCGCCCCGGTCGGGGTGACAAGTGAACGCGGAGAAAGAGTGCCCGAGGCCGCTTCGAGTCCCAGGGGGGATCCGAGCGCATTGACCACGGCGAGCGCTCCGACGATGACGCCGTCGTCGAGGTGGATCGCCGAGGTGCCGAGGCCTCCCTTGAAGCGGCCCTGAGCGATCAGGGCGCCGGTGCCCGCGCCGACGGCGCCGCGCTCGACGTCGTGCCCGTCCTCCCGCGCACCGGCGTCGGCCGCCGCCTGGTGGCCCATGGCCGCATCCGGGCGGGCGGTGAAGTCGCCGCCGCGGCCCAGGTCGAAGATCGCCGCCGCCGGGACGATCGGCACCACGCCGCCCTGGACCGGGAAGCCTCTCCCCTGCTCCTCGCACCAGAGCTGCGCCCCATGCGCCGAGACCAGGCCATAGGCGCTCCCACCCGTCAGGACCACCGCGTCCACCGTCGACACGAGTGTGCTCGGATCCAGGGCGTCTGTCTCATGAGTACCAGGTCCGCCGCCGCGCACATCCACGGACCCCACGGTCCCAGGCGGCGGCAGCACCACCGTGACCCCGCTGAGCCAGCCGTCGCCGATCCGCTCCGCACGCCCCACCCGCACACCGGGCACTTCCGTGATCCGTCCCATGACGCCATTGTCCACCCCGCGGCAAACGGTAGGCCGCCCTCGTTTCTGAACATGGAGTGGGCGGCCGGTGTCCACATGGTGAACAAGCCTTGAAGGCTCCCGGAACTCTGCTCCGGAAGCCCCGATTCCGGGTTTCCGGACGTCGTTCCTGTGGTGGAGTGAACTCGGCCCACGCTTTCCTCGTGGCCAGAAGGACCTGATTTCCCTCATGACTCACACCGACATCTCCCGGCGCACGGCGCCCCCGGTGACCGAGCCGCCCCGAGCCTCCGTCACCGCCCCGGAAAGGCGATCCGCCCGCCGTGGCTGGAGCCCGCGCCGGCGTCGCGACTTCCTGATCTTCCTCGCCTTCGCAGCCCCCAACCTGCTGCTGATCGCGGTGTTCACCTACCTGCCGCTGCTCAACAACATCTACTACTCCACCCTGGACTGGACGCTCGGCTCCCCCGACGCCGCCGTGGTGGGGCTCGGCAACTACGTCACCTTCTTCACCAGTGACGACGCCCCGCGTGTGCTCGGCACCACCGCCGTGTTCATGCTGTTCACCGTGGGCGGTTCCATGGCTCTCGGCCTCCTCGTGGCCCTGGCCCTGAACACCAAGGCCCGCGGCACCACCTTCGCCCGCGCCGCCGTCTTCGCCCCCTACGTCCTGTCCGGCGTGGGCGTGGGCCTGGTCTGGCTGTTCATCTTCGACCCCGGCTACGGCGTCCTGTCCTGGATCTTCCGCAGTTTCGGCGCCAAGAGCCCGGAGTGGATCAACGACCCGCAGCTGGCGCTGGTCATGGTGATCGTGGTCTACGTCTGGAAGAACCTGGGCTACTGCGCCGTGGTGTTCCTGGCCGGCCTGCAGTCCCTGCCCACCGAGGTCATGGAGGCCGCGTCCCTGGACGGCGCCAACGGCGTCCGGCGCTTCCTCAGCATCTCCCTGCCGCTGCTGTCCCCCACCACCTTCTTCCTGCTCATCACCACCATGCTGAGCTCCTTGCAGGCGTTCGACCTGATCCGCATCATGACACCCCTGGGCAACGGCACCAGCACCCTCATCTACGAGGCGTACCTGCAGGCCTTCGGCGCCTACAACCGTGCCGGCTACTCCGCGGCCATCTCCGTGGTCCTGTTCGCCATTCTCCTGGTGGTCACGGTCCTCCAGCTGCGATTCGTTGAGAAGAAGGTGCACTACGCATGAGCACGGCCGTCACGCCCGCCCCGGTCGCCGCGCCGGACACCGCCTTCAGCCGGAAGAACCTCCTGGCCACGCTCAGCGCCGGATACGTCCCGCTGGTCCTGGCCACGCTGGTGGTGGTCCTGCCTCTGCTGTGGATGGTGCTGAACTCCTTCAAGCAGCCCAGCGAGATCGTCACCACCCAGCTGCAGTTCCTGCCGCAGGCGCCCACCCTGGACAACTACCAGGCCGCCATGACCACGGTCCCGTTCGGCCGGTTCTTCGCCAACAGCCTGATCGTCACCGCGGTCGGCTCCACCGTGAAGGTCGTGCTGGCGATCCTCACCGCGTACGCGCTCGTGTTCGTGGACTTCCCGTTCAAGAACGTGGTCTTCGTACTCATCCTGGTGGCCCTCATGGTCCCTGCCCAGGTGTCCATCCTGCCGAACTACATCTTGATCGCGGGGATGGGCGGGAAGAACACCCTCTGGGGCATCATCCTGCCCGGCCTCGGCACCGCCTTCGGCACCTTCCTGCTCCGCCAGCACTTCCTCACGCTCCCGAAATCCATCCTGGAAGCTGCGGAACTCGACGGCGCCGGGCACTGGCGCCGCCTGTGGCGAGTCGTCGCGCCCGTCTCACTCCCCTCGATCGCCACGGTGGCACTTGTCACCGTGGTGAGCGAATGGAACGACTACATCTGGCCGCTCATCATCACCGACAAACCGGAGAGCATGACGCTGCCCGTCGGCCTGACGCTGCTGCAGAACACGGAGAGCAACGGCGCCGGCTGGGGCATCCTCATGGCCGGTTCCGTCCTGGTCATCCTGCCCATCCTGGTGGTCTTCGCCATGCTGCAGCGCTATATCGTGGCCGGCCTGACCCAGGGCAGTGTCACGGGCTGAGCCCGGGCACCCCACTTCTCATTCCTCACGCACCCCTTGCACCACTGAAAGGTCCCTCATGAACTCGCCCCTGCGCCGTCGTCAATTCCTCGGCCTGTCGGCCGCCGCCGCCGTCACCGCCGCCCTCGCGGCCTGTGGCGGTCCGTCCACCAGCGGCGGCTCCGCCCCGCAGGCCGCCGCCGATGTCGACTTCACCGGTGTCAAGCCCGCCGCCAGCTTCGACTTCTGGAGCAACCACCCGGGCCAGTCGGAGGATGCGGAGAAGAAGCTGATCGCCGCCTTCCAGGCCAAGCACCCGGACATCAAGGTCAACCTGGTCACCGGTGGCAAGGACTACGAGGAGATCGCCCAGAAGTTCCAGGCCGCCCAGGCCGCCAAGAGCGATCTGCCCGCACTGGTGGTCCTCTCCGACGTCTGGTGGTTCCGCTACTACATGAACAAGAGCATCATCCCTCTGGACGGCCTGCTCAAGCAGCTCGACTTCCAGCTGGACGACTTCCAGAAGACCCTGGTGGACGACTACGGCTACGACTCCAAGCAGTGGGCCATGCCGTACGCCCGCTCCACTCCGCTCTTCTACTACAACAAGGACCGCTTCGCGGCCGCAGGCCTGCCGGACCGCGCCCCGAAGACCTGGGCCGAGTTCGCCGAGTGGGCCCCGAAGCTCAAGGCCGTCTCCAAGGCCCAGTACTCCTTCATGTACCCGGCCCTGGCCGGCTACGCGGGCTGGACCCTGCAGAACAACCTGTGGGGCGAGGGCGGCGGCTGGTCCAAGGAGTGGGACTTCACCACCGACTCCGACGCCAACGTCAAGGCCCTCCAGTTCGTGCAGGACTCCGTCTACAAGGACAACTGGGCCGGTGTCTCGTCCAAGGACTCCGCCGTGGACTTCGCCGCGGGCATCGCCTCCGCGACCCTCGCCTCCACCGGGTCCCTCCTGACCGTGCTGAAGAACGCCAAGTTCAACGTCGGTGTGGGCTTCATGCCCGGCGGCTCCGTGTCCACCAGCCCGGTGTGCCCCACCGGCGGTGCGGGCCTCGGCATCCCGGCCGGCGTGCCCAAGGAGCAGCAGCTCGCGGCGGCCACCTTCCTGAAGTTCGTCACGGAGCCCGAGAACACCGCGCTGTTCTCCGCCGCCACCGGCTACATGCCCACCCGCAAGTCCGCCGACATGTCCGCCGTGCTGGCCAAGACCCCGCAGATCAAGATCGCCATGGACCAGCTGACGGTCACTCACAAGCAGGACAACGCCCGCGTGTTCCTCCCCGGCGCGGACCAGGAGATGGCCAAGACCGCGGCCGCCATCCTGACCCAGAAGGCGGACGTGAAGTCCAGCCTGACGGACCTCAAGGGCAAGCTGGAGGGCATCTACACCAAGGACGTGAAGCCGAAGCTGGGCAAGTAGTCCCCACGGCTCACAACGCACGACGGCGGGGCGGCACCTTGTGGTGCCGCCCCGCCGTCGTCATTCCGCTAGGCAGGCCGGGTCAGCCCGCGGCGACCCCCGCCGCGAGGCCCAGACGGGCGAGGGACGCGCGCAGAGCGTCCGCGGACTCGCGGATGAACCGCTCGCCGTCGTACGGGACGGCACGGAAGTCGCTCAGCGGGATGGCCTCGCCGCGGTCGACGCGCTCCTGGTAGTCCGCACCCATCTTCCGGATGGCCGCACCCTCCTCCTCCGTGTAATCCGGGTGGAGTGCCAGCCAGGCCGGGTCGTCGAGGCCGATGGGCAGGTGCAGCGACGGCCCCGCATTCTCGATGGTGAGCGGCAGATCGGGGTTGCCCGCGTGCAGCGTGCCGACGATCGCGTCCCAGTCGAGGGAGCCCTGGCCGATGGGGGCGAACACCCGGCCGAACATGCCGTCCTGCTCCCCCAGGAGGAAGTCCCGCAGGTGGGTGGCCCGGGTGTACGGAGCCACGCGGCGGGCCGCGGCCACCGGATCCTCACCGCGAACCACCACATTGGCGGTGTCGAAGGTGACGCCCAGGACGTCCGGCCCCACGGCCTCCACCAGGCGGACCACCTCGAAGCTGGTGATCTCCTCATGGGTCTCGATGTTCATGTGAACACCGTGATCCCGGGCCACCGGGGCGAGCAGGCGCAGGAACTTCTCGATCGCCACGAGCTGGTCCGCCCACGGCGCGTCCGTGCGGAAGCGGTCGTAGACGTGGTAGCCGGGCAGGCCCTTCTGGTAGTTGGCGCAGGCCACCCAGAGGTCCGTCACGCCGGCCGCTTCATGGGCCGCCTCGATCATCTTGATCATGCCCCGGGTGTAGTCACCGTCGCCCAGCCGGCGGACGTGAGGCGCCTCCGCGGCCGCGAACGGGTTCACCTTCGCCAAGCCCATCTGGAGGTACAGCCCCAGGTCGTCGGCACAGGCCCGGACATCCGCCAGCAGCCCACGGTCCAGGGTGGGGGTGATGTCCAGGATGGTGCGGAAGTAGACGCCTTCCATGCCCAGAGCGTGCGCCCGTTCCAGGATGGCGACGCCGGAGTCGTCGGCCTCGTGCGGGATCTTGCTTCCATCAACACCGATGCGCATTTTCGTGTCCTTACTGTGGTTCCGTCAGATCGTGCGAGGCCTAACGGCCCCAGTTGTAGAAAGTGGTGGAGGGGGCGTAGTCGAAGTGCTTCACGGTGTGACCCAGCACGGCGGTGAACTGCGCCCGGTAGAGCGGGATGGTGGGCGCGTTGTCCGTCCAGTCCTTGACCAGCGCATTGATGAACGGCTGCTGGGTCTGCAGGTCCGGTGCGTTGTTCAGATCCTTCATCAGCTCCGGGGTGCCCGGGATGCAGATGTGCTGGTTGTTGAAGCTGCTGCCGCAGGTCATCTTCTTGCGCAGCTCGTACGCGGCCACCGGGCCGGCGCTCTCGAAAAGCAGTGCCGACTGGTAGCTGCCCGTGTTGAACTTCGTGGCGAAGGCCGTGGGCGTCTGAGAATCGATGTTGACCTTGACTCCGATCTCCTCCCAGGAGGACTTCAGGATGGTGGCCAGCGTCGACACGCCAGGAGCGGAGGGATTGATCATGAGATCGATCTGCGGATCCGCCACGCCGGACTGACTCACCAGTTGCCGGGCCTTGTCCAGGTCCGTGGCGCGCGGGGCGGAGAGCTGCGGGTCGAAACCGGGGGTGCCCGGGACGAAGGGACCGTAGTAGCCGTCCGCATAGCCGTAGGCCACGCTCTTCTGGATCTGCTGGTACGGCACCGCATAGCTCAGGGCCTGGCGGATCTGCACATTCGAGGTCACGCCCTTGGAGTTGTCCATGGACACGGTCACGGGGGCGAAGGCAGGCGTGGCGGTGACCCTGCAGCAGGCATCCGAGCTCAGTTCGTGCACCACGTAGGGCGGCAGGCCCAGGGTCACATCCGCCTCACCGCGGCGGGCCTGCAGCATCAGCGTCGGGATGGACGTGATGAAGTTGACCCTCACCACCGGCTCCAGGGCGGGGGTCCCGTAGTAATTGGGGTTCCGCTTGAGCACCGCGTAGTTGTTGGCCACGTACTCGTCCAGGACGTACGGACCGCTGCTGCTGGCCGTGTGGGAGGCGAGCCACTGGTTCGGCACACCCTTCTTGTCCTCGCCGTGCTGCTTGATCACCATCGGGTCGTAGATGGAACCGCGGCTCTGAGCCAGGGTCACCAGGATGGCCGGGTAGGCACGGGAGAGCTCCAGCCGCACCGTGGACGGGTCCACCACCACCACGTTCTTGATGAGCGCCGGGTCCGTCAGGCCGATCTGCAGGCCCAGGGAGCCGCAGCCGCCGATGGTCAGGTTGCGCATGATCGAATAGCGCACGGCCTCGGCATCCAGGGGGTCGCCGTTGGCGAACTTCGCCCCCGGGTGCAGGGAGAACGTGTAGTCCTTGCCGTCCGGGGACACCTTCCAGGACGTCGCCAGGTCGCCCTGGACCCGGGCCGGGTCCGTGTTGGCCACCGCGGTGCCGTCCGCCTGGGTGTCCGCGCCCAGCTTGACCAGCCGGGCGTAGAAATTGCTGGCGAAGCTGTTCTCATTGCCGGCGCACACGAACGCCGGGTCGATGTTCGTCAGGGAGGTGGCCCAGTTGACGGTGAAGTCCCGGGTGGCCGAACCGCCCGCCGTGGACGGGCTGCCGCAGCCGGACAGGGCCAGCAGGCCCACGGAGGCGAGCAGCGCCGTCGTCGTCTTCAGCAGGGTGCGCCGGATTCGTGCGGAACGCATGTCACAGTCCTTCCTGGGACGGGCCGTCGCCGGCGGCGGCGAGCGCCTTGGCGCGGCGCCGGGCGCCGGGGACGGCGTCCAGCAGGGCTCGGGTGTACGGGTGGGAGGTGTTCTCGAAGACCTCGGTGGAGGTACCGGCCTCCACGATCCGGCCCCCGTTCATCACGGCGATGTCGTGGCTCATGAGCCGGGCGACCGCCAGGTCGTGGACGATGAACAGGTAGGTCAGACCCAGCTCGTCCTGCAGATCACTGAGCAGGTTGAGGACCTGCGCCTGGATGGAGACGTCCAAGGCGCTGACGGGCTCGTCCAGGACCACCAGGTCCGGTTTGAGCACCAGGGCCCGGGCGATGGCGATGCGCTGCCGTTGGCCGCCGGAGAAGGCGAAAGGGTAGCGCTGAGCCTGTTTGACGGTGATGCCCACGCGGTCCAGCACCTCCTCCACCCTCCGCGAGCGCTCGGCCGAGTCGGAGGCGCCGTGGATGATGAGCGGTTCCTCCACCAGATCGGCCACGGTGAAGCGCGGGTCAAGGGAGCCGTTGGGGTCCTGGAAGACCATCTGGATGCGGCGCCGCATGCGGCGCATCTCCGCCTTCTTCAGCTTGGTGAGGTCCACGCCGTCGAACTCGATCAGCCCGCTGTCCGCCCCGGTGAGGCCCATGACGCAGGACGCCGTGGTGGACTTCCCGCTGCCGGACTCCCCCACCAGGCCCAGGGTCTGGCCCCTGCGCAGTTCGAAGGAGACGTCGTGCAGGATCTGGACCCGGTTCTTGGTGCTCATCCCCCGGCCGTAGGACTTGTTCAGCTTCTCCACTTTCAGGAGCGGCTCGTGTGCGGTGCTCATGCTTCACCTCCGGTGATGTCGCTGGCGAAGTGGCAGCGGACGACGGCGCCGGTGGACAGGGTGCGCGGTTCCGGCCGTTCGGTGGCGCAACGGGGTTCGTTGCGGCCGATGGGGCAACGCGGGGCGAACGGGCAGCCGGGCTCGTCCACGGAGAGGTCCGGCGGGGACCCCGGGATGGCCGGCATGGCGCCGCGCCGGGTGGTGGCCGGGTCGATGACGCAGTCCAGCAGCGCCTGGGAGTACGGGTGGGCCGGGGTCTCGAAGAGGCTCCGGGCGCTGGTGCTCTCCACGAAGCGCCCCGCGTACATCACGTTGACGCTGTCGCAGAGCTCCTCGACGATGCCGAGGTTGTGGGTGATCATGATCAGCGCATTGCCGCGCTCATCGCAGATCTTCGCCAGCAGGTCCAGGACCTGGGCCTGGGTGGTGACATCCAGCGCGGTGGTCGGTTCGTCCGCGATCACGACGGCGGGGTCGTTGGCGATGGCCATGGCGATCAGCACCCTCTGGCGCATGCCGCCGGAGTACTGGTGCGGGTAGTCTGCGATCCGGCGGGCGGGATCGTTGACGCCCACCTCGGCGAGCAGCTCGCAAGCCATTTTCCGGGCCGTCCTGACGGAGACGTCCTGGTGGACGCGGATGGTCTCCACGAACTGGCTCCCGATGGTCCGCAGCGGATCCAGGGCCGCCATGGGGTCCTGGAAGACCAGGCCGATGTCCCGGCCACGGACCTGGGACATCCCATTGTCGTCCAGGCCCACCAGCTCCTTGCCGTTGAGGGAGATGCTGCCACCCACCACGCGGCCGGGCGGCGGCACCAGGCCCACCAGGGACATGGCCAGGGCGGACTTGCCGGAACCGGACTCTCCCACGATGGCCAGGCGCTGGCCTTTGCGGACGTCGAAGGTCACGTCCCGTACCGCGTGGACGGTGCCGGTCCGGGCCTCGAAGTCGGTGCGCAGGCCCCGGACCGCGAGCACGGGGGCCTCGTCCGGGGACGCGGGCCGGGGGCTCAGCAGAGGAAGGGATGCGTGTGACATCAGCGTGCTCCTACTCGGGTGCGGGGATCGGCGGCGGCCATGAGGACGTCTGCCAGCAGGGTGACCACCACGTAAAGGATGGCTGCCAGCAGCAGCACGGCCTGGACCACGGCGAAGTCCTTCTGGATGATCGCGTCGGCCGTCATGGACCCGACGCCGGGCCAGCCGAAGACCTTCTCCACCAGGAGGCTGCCGGCCAGGAGGTCGGCGAAGAGGAGGGAAGCGGCAGGCAGCAGGGACAGGAGTCCGTGCGGGGCGACGTGCCGGTTGAAGACCGGGAAGCGGCGCAGGCCATGGCTCCGGGCCACGGTCACGAACGTCTCGCGCAGGGTTCCTCGCAGCTGATTTCGGTACAGCCGGCTCAGGAAGGCGAACGGTCCCAGCGCCACCACCGCGGCGGGGAGGACCAGGTGCCACAGGGCGTTGCCGAAGGTGGCCCACTGTCCTGCGAGCAGGGAGTCGATGGTGAACAGGCCGGTGACGGCGGGAGGCTTGATCACACCGGGCGAGAGGCGTCCTTCCGGCCCGGGGAAGATCCCGAACTGGATGGAGAGGACCATCAGGGCCAGCAGGGCGATCCAGAAGGGCGGGGAGCCCATGGCCAGCGAGGAGGAGATCCTCAGGGCCTTGTCCGGCCAGCGGCGCCGAGAGTAGACGGCCATCCCCGCGGTCAGGACCGCGGCGCCGATCGCGATGATCACGGAGAGCAGGCCGAGTTCCAGGGTGGCGGGAAGGCGCTGGGAGAGCAGCGTGCCCACCGGGGTGCCGGTGCTGTAGGAGAAGCCGAAGTCGCCGCGGAAGATCGACTCCATGTACTTGCCGTACTGGACGAGGATGTTCTCATCCAGGCCCATGGACTTGCGGAGTGCCGCGATGGTCTCCGGGGTGGCGGTGTCTCCGGCGATCGCCCGGGCCGGGTCGCCCGGGACTTTGCGCAGGAGGATGAAGGCGAACAGGGAGGCACCGAAGATGGTGGCCACGGAGACGCCGAGTTTCTTGAGAATGGTGCTGAGCATCGTCAGGCCTCACTTTGCCTGGGTGAATTCGCCGCGCGGGTCCAGGACCTCACGCGCACGGTCGGCGATCAGGGTGGTCAGGGTGACGGCCACCAGCAGGCCGAGGCCCGGGAAGCCGGCGATCCACCACTGGCCGGTCAGGAAGAACTGCTGCCCTTCGGTGATCATCTCGCCCCACTCGGCGGTGGGCGGCTGGGCGCCCAGGCCGAGGAAGCCGAGGGCCGCGAGGGACAGGACGGCCGCGCCGAAGACGGCGGCCATCTGCAGGATCATGATGGGCACCAGGTGCGGGAACACGTGGCGGAACAGGACACGGCCGGGGTGGGCGCCCAGGGCCGTGGTGGACCGGATGAAGTCCTGCCCGTAGAGGCGCATGACCTCACCGCGCAGGGTGCGCATGTACCAGGGGAAGGAGTGCAGGGACAGGCCGATCACGGCCGCCGTCACGCCGGGCTGCAGCGCCATGGCGATGGCCATGGCCAGCAGGATGGCCGGGAAGCAGAGGATGGAGTTGGTCAGCCAGGTGAAGACGGTGTCCACCCAGCCGCGCATGGAGCCGGCGAGCAGTGCGGTCACACAGCCGACGACGGCGCCGATCAGCGCGATGCCCAGGCCGGCCAGCATGGAGGTGCGTCCGCCGGCGAGGAAGCGGGCGAGCACGTCGCGTCCGGTGTCGTCTGTGCCCATGGGGTGGGCCACACTGGGCGGCTGTAGCACGGCGGAGAGGTTGATGTCATCCGGCGCCACGCGCCACAGGAACGGGCCGATGAGCGTGAGCAGGATGAGGGCTGCCAGCAGGGACAAGGTCAGGGTCAGGGCGGCGTCGCGCTTCAGGAAGCTCCTGATGGGACGGCTCCTGGCGGGCGAGGCGGGGGTGACTGCGACGGCGGTCATTGTTTTCCTTCCTCCCGGGAGAGGACCGTGGACGGGGAGGCCACGGTGGCACCGATCGATGTGAGGACGCTCCGCAGGGTGGCGGTGCTGTGGAGCATTTGGCGTCGGCGCTCGCCCGGGGTGGGCTCCTCGTCCCAGTCCTGCAGGACCGGGAAGCGGCCCTGGGCGGCGCCGTCGTGGGTGAGGACGCCGAGGCGGGCCAGCTGCCCGAGGTCTGCGGCATCGAGGTGGGGCTCATGGGCGAACCACGAGCGGTCGAAGACGGGGGTGTCGAAACGGCCCCGGTGCTGTTCCAGGGTGAAGTCCCGGACCCCCGCGTCCAGCAGCGTGCCGAGCAGGGTGTTCCAGTCCAGGACGCCCTCACCGACGGCGCGGAGCCTTCGGCGGTAACCGTCCGGCACGGGGAACAGGACCAGGTCTTCCAGGTGGGTCATCCTGATGCGGGGGCCCAGCTTCTGTGCCACGGCCTGCGGGTCCTCCCCCCGGACCACCAGATTGGCCACGTCGAGGCCGATGGCGAACACGGCGGGGTCCAGCCGCTCCACGAGGGCGAGCACCTCGCCGGAGGCCAGGTCTTCATGGGTCTTCACGTTGATGCGGGCGCCGGCGGCCTCCGCCTCGGGGGCGATGGCGTTCAGCGTGGCCAGGATGTTCCGCAGCTGTGCCGGGTGGTCCAGGAAGCGTCCCGCTTCCATCCCTCCGTCGCGCTCGGAGCGCGTGTACACGAAGAACTCGCGGATGCCGAGTTCCAGGCCGCGGTTCATCGCCTGACGCAGCGAGGCCCGCAGGGTCTGCGGGTCGCCGAACGGCCCGGCGCAGCCGAGGCCCAGCTGGAGTTCGGTTCCCGCGCCGGCGGCTTCCGCCGCCACCTCGTCCAGGCCGTCGGGCCCGTCCGCGGCGAGTTCAGCGGCGATGTTGTTCAGGACAACCAGTTGGAATCCGTCTGTTACAGCAGTGTGAAGGGATTCGATGAGAGGCTGGTCCTCGAGTTCCGGATAGCGGGTGAACTGCGCACCGATCCGGATCTGAGGGGACACGGCGCCGTCTTCGACGCCGGACCCGGGCTGAACTGATGTGATCTGGGTCATGTCCGCCACGGTACACCCGTCAGACGTCTTATGAAAGGGTGGATTTTCGGCGCACTCCGTGAGAAGCTTCGTTCACACCCGTGTGGGATCCCACTCGAGCCGCCAAGGAGGAGACATGATGGCACAGCCCCGGAGGAGCGTGGTCGAGGAAGCCATTGATGACATCCGCCTGCGGATCCGGCGAGGCGAATGGGGCCTGGGAGACCGGATCCCGCCCGAACCGGAACTCGGCCGCGAACTCGGACTGAGCCGCGCGCCGCTCCGCGAGGCCCTGCGCGCCTTGGTCCACGCCGGGCTGCTCGTCACACGCCAGGGCGACGGGACGTTCGTCGCCGCGGTCAACGAAAGCGAAATCGCGCTGCGGCGCGGCCTGCAGGGCGCGGACCCGCACGAGGCCATCGAGGTCCGCCGCAGCCTGGACATCCCGGCGGCCGCCCTCGCCGCCCAGAGGCGCGACGACGACGACCTGGCCCGCCTTGAGGACGCACTCGACCGCCGTCGTGCCGCCGCCGCGGCGCGTGACGATGTCGCGTTCCGCGACGCTGACATCGACTTCCACCGCGCCATCGTCCTGGCCTCGCACAATCAGCTCCTCGCCGGGATCTACGGCTCCCTGGCCTCCAGTGCGGAAGGCGGCTGGACATCCCGCGCCGGCCTCAACCGTGCCGCGGCCGTCGTGCACGACAACCACGACGACCTCTACGAGGCCATCCGCGACCAGCAGGCCCAGGAGGCCATGCTCCGGGCCGGCGCCATCCTGGACAACCAGACTTCGGACCTCACCCAGTCCCCCGTGGAGCAGGCCCCGGCCTGAACCACGCAGCAGAACACCCTCAGGAGCACTCAGTGATCACACGCATCAAGGCCGCGTTCGTCATCGGTTACGCCGACGGCGACCACCGCATCCTCCGGGACGCCGAGCTGGTCCATGACGACGGCACGGTCGTCTTCGTGGGCCGCGGCTACGAAGGCCACGTCGACAATGACGTCGATGCGGGCCTCTCGGTCGTCTCCCCCGGCTTCATCGACCTGAACGCCCTGGCGGACATCGACCACGCCATCTTCGACTCCTGGCACGGTCCGGCGACCCGCCTCGGCCTGGTCTGGTCCGAGGAGTACCTGAAGGACCACGGCGCAGTCTTCTCCCCCGAAGAGGCGCGCTTCCGCCGCGAATTCGCCCTCTCCCAGCTGGTCCGCAACGGCATCACCACCATCATGCCCATCTCCTCCGAGTCCTACCTCGAGTGGTGCGAGGACTACCAGGACATGGCCATGACCGCCGAGGCCGTCGAGGCGATCGGAGTCCGCGCCTACCTCGGCCCGAGCTACCGCACCCACGTCCCGTACACGGACGGCGAGAAGGTCCTCCTTCACGAGGACGAGCAGAAGGGCCTGGACGGCCTGCAGGACGCCATCCGCTTCTCCAAGGACTACGAGGGACGCGCCAACGGCCTGATCCGTACGGCCCTGCTGCCCGCCCGCATCGAGACGCAGACCGAGCAGTCGCTGAAGCTGACCCGCAAGGCCGCCGACGAACTCGGCATCCCGGTCCGCCTGCACGCCGCGCAGGGCCTCTCCGAGGTGGAGGTCATGCTGGAACGCACCGGCCTGCGCTCCATCCCTTACCTGTACTCCATCGGCTTCCTGGCACCGCGCACCTTCATCCCGCACGCCTGGACCGTGCCGGGACACCGCCACATGCCGGCCGAGTTCGGCACCGGCGACGACGTCGCGCTGCTCGCCGAGACCGGGACCAATGTGATCTTCTGCCCCATCCCGGCCGCCCACTACGGCAGCCTGCTGGACAACTACGACTCCTACCGGGAGAAGGGCGTCCGCATCGTCATGGGCACCGACTCCGCGCCGCCGAACATGATCCGCGGCCTGGACCTGGCGATGGCCATGCACAAGACGTCCACGGCAGACCGTGCCAGTGCCCAGGCCGGCGACCTCTTCCGTTCCGCCACCTTGGATCCGGCCGAGGCACTGGGCCGCCCGGACCTGGGCCGGCTGGCCCCCGGCGCACAGGCCGACTACTTCGTCCTGGACCTCACGGGAACCCACATCGGCCCCTACGGCGACCCGATCCGCACCCTGGTCCTGAACGCCGATGGCCGCGACATCACCCGCGTGGCGGTGGCCGGACGCACCATCGTGGAGGACCGCGGGATCGTCACGGTGGACACGAGCGACTACCAGGAGCGGGCCCAGGCCTTCCTGGACCACTACATCGCCTCGCTGAGCACCTCGGACTACGCGCACCGCCCCACGGACGAGCTGCTGCCGCCGAGCTTCCCGCTCGCCTGAGCCTGATCGACCAGACGACGACGGCGGTCGGTCACCTTTCTCGGTGACCGACCGCCGTCGTGCTGTCCAGGGGCTGCTCAGGCGGGGATGGGGACCACCGTGACGCCGAGCTTCTCCAGCTCGGAGGCTCCGCCGTCGGGCGCGGTGAGCACCCAGATGCCCTGACGGTGGACGGCCACCGAGTGCTCCCACTGCGAGGCGCGCGAGCTGTCCGTGGTCACCACGGTCCAGTCGTCCTCCAGGGTCACGGTCTCGATGTCCCCGCGGACCAGCATGGGTTCGATCGCGAAGCACATGCCCGGCTTGACCTTGGGGCCGCGGTGCTTGCTGCGGTAGTTCAGGACGTCCGGCGCCATGTGCATCTGGGAACCGATGCCGTGCCCGCAGTAGTCCTCCAGGATTCCCAGGGGTTTGCCCTGCTGGGCGGAGACGTAGTCGTCGATCGCGTCCCCGATGTCCCCCACGTACTTCGCCGTGGCCAGGGCCGCGATGCCGTGCCACATGGCCATGCGGGTGATCTCGGAGAGCCGGACGTCCTCCGGATCGCCTTCGCCGACGATGACGGTGCGGGCGGAGTCGGCGTTCCAGCCGCGCACGATGCAGCCGCCGTCGATCTTCACCACATCGCCAGGTTCCAGGACACGGTTGCCGGGGATTCCGTGGACCACCTCGTCATTGACGGAGGCACAGATGTGCTTGGGGTAGCCGTGGTAACCCAGGAAGTTGTACTGGGCGCCGGCGGCGTCCACGACCTCGGCAAAGACGGCGTCGAGTTCATCGGTGGTGACACCGGGCGCCACAGCCGCGACGGCGGCGTCCAGGGCGCGGCTCAGAAGCTCGCCGGCCTCCTGCATGATGCGCATCTGGGCGTTGCTCTTGTATTCGATCTGGCGTGTGTAAAGTGCCACGATGTTCCTTCGCTCCGGCCGCCGGGCGGCCTTCTCGACGCTGTCACTGAAAAAGTCATGCCCCCGGAGATCTCCGGGGGCATGACTGGGGTTCTCAGGCTGAGGTGGTCTCGCCGGCCACGGCCTCGCGGATGGCGTCCATCACGCGGTCGGTGACCTCGTCGATCCCGCCGATCCCGTCCACCCGGCGCAGGATCCCGCGCTCGGCGTACTTGGCCACGACGGCCTCGGTCTGACCGTGGTAGAGGTCCAGCCGGTGGCGGATGACCGCCTCGTTGTCATCGCTGCGGCCGGTCTCGAGCGCACGGCCCAGGAGCCGGGACACCAGTTCCTCGTCGTCCGCGGTGAGCTGCAGTACGACGTCCAGCTTGGTGTGGGTCTCAGAGAGGATGGCGTCCAGCTCATCCACCTGAGCCACCGTCCGCGGGTAGCCGTCCAGCAGGAAGCCGTCGGCGACATCGCCGTGGCTGAGCCGGTCACGCACCATGCGGTTGGTGACGGAGTCGGGGACGAAGTCCCCGGCGTCCATGTACTGCTTCGCTTCCAGGCCCAGAGGGGTTTCGCCCTTGACGTTGGCGCGGAAGATGTCGCCCGTGGAGATGGCCACCACACCGAGTCGCTCGGAAATCCGCTCGGCCTGGGTTCCCTTGCCGGAGCCGGGGGGACCAATGATCAGCATTCTTGTCATCGCAAGAGCCCTTCGTAGTGCCGTTGTTGAAGCTGCGCGTCAATCTGCTTCACCGTCTCCAGACCGACACCGACCATGATGAGGATCGAGGTGCCGCCGAACGGGAAGTTCTGGTTGGCCTGGACGAGGACCAGTGCCACCAGCGGGATGAGCGCAACGATGCCGAGGTACAGCGCACCTGGCAGGGTGATCCTGGACAGCACGTACTGCAGGTAGTCCGCAGTGGGCTTGCCGGCCCGGATCCCGGGAATGAAGCCACCGTACTTCTTCATGTTGTCCGACACTTCTTCAGGGTTGAAGGTGATGGACACGTAGAAGTAGGTGAAGAAGATGATCAGGAGGAAGTACACCGCCATGTACAGCGGGTGGTCGCCCCTGGTGAGGTTGTTGTTGACCCAGGCCACCCAGTCCGGGATGTTGCTTCCGTCCGTGGGGGTGTTGAACTGCGCGATCAGAGCGGGCAGGTACAGGATGGACGAGGCGAAGATCACGGGGATCACACCGGCCATGTTGACCTTGATCGGGATGTACGTGGTGGTGCCGCCAACCGTGCGGCGTCCCACCATGCGCTTGGCGTACTGCACCGGGATGCGGCGCTGCGACTGCTCCACGAAGACCACCAGCGCCACGGTCACCAGACCGACGGCCAGCACGGCCAGGAAGGTGCCCCAGCCCTTGGCACCGATGATGCCGTTCATGGCCGGGACGAAGCCGGCGGCGATGGAGGTGAAGATCAGCAGCGACATGCCGTTGCCGATGCCCTTCTCCGTCACGAGCTCGCCCATCCACATGATCAGGCCGGTGCCCGCGGTGAGCGTGATGATCAGCAGAATGGTGGTCACGATGCCGGAATCCGGGATCAACGGCACGGTGCAGCCCTGCATCAGCTGACCGGAGCGGGCCAAAGAAACCAGCGTGGTCGCGTTCAGGAGGCCCAGGGCGATCGTGAGGTAACGCGTATACTGCGTCAGCTTGGTCTGACCGGACGCGCCCTCGTCATAGAGTTCCTGGAACCGGGGGATCACCACGCGCAGCAGCTGAACGATGATGCTGGCAGTGATGTAGGGCATGATGCCCAGCGCGAAGATGGAGACCTGCAGCAAGGCGCCGCCGGAGAACATGTTCACCATCTGCTGGAGGCTGGTGTTGTTCTTGGTCAGCTGCAGACACTGCTGCACGTTGTTGTAGCTCACACCCGGTGCAGGGATGAACGCGCCGAGGCGGAAGATCGTGACGATGCCAAGCGTGAACAGCAACTTGCGCCGCAAGTCAGGTGTCCGGAAGGCACGGCCGAATGCGCTGAGCAAGCGTCCTCCTGAAGGATGTGTGAGGTTGGGAGTGCGGTGGATTCCTGGTTGAACCCGACACCCGAGTCTAACCGTTGTCATGGCCGCGCCAGTAATCAGCGCGGGAAAGCACTGAACTCCCGGAATCCGGACCATGGTCCGGATTCCGGGAGTTCTCAGTGCGCGTTCAGCGGTTCCGGCTCTCAGAGAGCGGTGATGGAACCACCGGCGGCCTGGATCTTCTCAGCAGCGCTGGCGGAGAAGGCGTCCACGGTGACATCGACCTTGACGGTGATCTCGCCGGAGCCCAGCACCTTGACGGGCTGGTTCTTGCGAACCGCGCCCTTGGCGACCAGATCGGCCACCGTCACGGTGCCACCCTCCGGGAAGAGCTCGCCGAGGCGGTCAAGGTTGACCACCTGGAACTCGACACGGAACGGGTTCTTGAAGCCGCGAAGCTTCGGCAGACGCATGTGCAGCGGCAGCTGGCCACCGGCGAAGCCGGCCTTGACCTGGTAGCGCGCCTTGGTGCCCTTGGTGCCACGACCGGCGGTCTTACCCTTGGACGCCTCACCACGACCCACACGGGTCTTGGCGGTCTTGGCGCCAGCGGCAGGACGCAGGTGGTGAACCTTCAGAGCGTGCTGCTTCTCAGTAGCCTCAGCAGTGTTCTTCTCGGTCATTACTTCGCCTCCTTGACCTCTACGAGGTGCGGAACCGTGTTGAGCATGCCCACGGTCACGGCATCAGCGGAGCGGACCACGGTGTGGCCGATGCGCTTGAGGCCGAGGGAGCGAAGGGTGTCCCGCTGGTTCTGCTTGGCGCCGATGACGCCCTTGATCTGGGTGATCTCCAACTGAGCGTCGGAGGGGGTCAGGTTCTTTGCCATGGCTCAGGCACCTGCCTTCGGAGCGTTCAGTGCACGCACCAGAGCGGCCGGAGCGACCTCATCCAGCGGCAGGCCACGACGAGCGGCAACGGCTGCCGGCTCCTCGAGCTGACGCAGGGCCTCAACGGTCGCGTGAACGATGTTGATGGCGTTGGAGGAACCCAGCGACTTGGAGAGGACGTCGTGGATGCCGACGCACTCGAGCACGGCGCGGACCGGACCACCGGCGATAACACCGGTACCCGGGGAAGCCGGACGAAGCATGACGACACCAGCGGCGGCCTCGCCCTGGACGCGGTGCGGGATGGTGCTGCCGACGCGCGGGACGCGGAAGAAGGACTTCTTGGCCTCTTCCACACCCTTGGCGATGGCAGCGGGGACTTCGCGGGCCTTGCCGTAACCGACACCGACCATGCCGTTGCCGTCGCCGACCACCACGAGGGCGGTGAAGCTGAAGCGGCGGCCACCCTTGACCACCTTGGCAACACGGTTGATGGTTACAACACGCTCAACGAACTGGTTCTTCTCGGCCTCACGGGCGTCGCGGCCACCACGGCCACCACGCTCGCCGCGGCCACCACGCTCGCCGCGCTCGCCACGACGACCACCACGGCGGTCGTTGTTGCCGGCAGCCTCAGTGGTTTCAGTTGCAACAGCAGCTGCAGCTTCAGACACCTGGGTTTCCTTTTCGTTGTTCACTTCGGTCACAGTGCCAGGCCCCCTTCACGAGCGCCGTCGGCGACGGCGGCGATACGGCCGTGGTACTTGTTGCCACCGCGGTCGAAGACCACGGCCTCAACACCGGCTGCCTTGGCACGCTCGGCGACGAGCTCGCCGACGCGCTTGGCCTTGGCGGTCTTGTCGCCCTCGAAGGAGCGCAGCTCGGCTTCCATGGTGGAGGCAGAGGCCAGCGTCTTGGCGATGGTGTCGTCCACGACCTGCACGAACACGTGACGGGCGGAGCGGTTGACAATCAGACGCGGGCGGGCCGGGGTACCGGAGATCCGCTTGCGGATGCGCAGCTGACGACGAGCGCGGGAGGCGCTCTTGTTCTTGCTGTTGCGCTTCTTGTTGATGCTGATGGCCATGGTTACTTACCAGCCTTTCCGACCTTGCGGCGGATGACCTCGCCGGCGTAACGGATACCCTTGCCCTTGTAGGGGTCGGGCTTGCGCAGCTTGCGGATGTTGGCGGAAACCTCGCCCACCTGCTGCTTGTCGATGCCGGCAACAGAGAACTTGGTCGGGCCTTCCACCGCAAAGGTGATGCCGGCCGGAGCCACGATGTTGACCGGGTGGCTGTAGCCCAGAGCGAACTCCAGGTCAGAACCCTTGGCCTGCACACGGTAACCGGTGCCGACGATTTCCAGCTTCTTCTCGTAACCCTTGGTCACGCCTTCGATCATGTTGGCGAGCAGGGTACGGGTCAGGCCGTGCAGCGAACGAGCAACGCGCTCGTCGTTGGGACGGGTGACCGTCAGGGTGCTCTCCTCGAGAGCGACCTCGATGGGGCTGGCCACGGTGTGGCTCAGTTCGCCCTTGGCACCCTTGATGGTGACAACGGCGCCGTCGATGTTGACCTCAACGCCAGCCGGAACGGTGATGGGGAGACGTCCAATACGCGACATTCTTCTCTTCCTTTCCCGTTACCAGACGTAAGCGAGGACTTCGCCGCCCACGCCCTTCTTGCCGGCCTGCTTGTCAGTCAGGAGGCCGGAAGAGGTGGACAGGATAGCGATGCCCAGGCCACCCAGCACGTGCGGCAGGTTGGTGGACTTCGCGTAAACGCGGAGACCGGGCTTGGAGATACGGCGGACGCCAGCGATGGAACGCTCGCGGCTCGGACCGAACTTCAGGGTGATGGTCAGCGTCTTGCCAACGCGTGCTTCCTCTTCCTTCCACTCCGAGATGTAACCCTCGGACTTCAGGATGTCGGCGATGCGGGCCTTCAGCTTGGAGTACGGCATGGACACGGTGTCGTGGTGTGCCGAGTTTGCATTGCGCAGACGCGTGAGCATGTCTGCGACAGGATCAGTCATAGTCATGTGGGCTCTTGCCCTTCCTCGTACTGGTTTCCCCCGGCTGAGCCGGTGGACCTTCTACGTAGTGATTAGTCTTCGGTCTTGAACGGGAAGCCGAGGTGCTTGAGCAGCGCGCGGCCTTCCTCGTCGGTCTTCGCGGTGGTGACAACCGTGATGTCCATACCGCGGACGCGGTCGATGGCATCCTGATCGATCTCGTGGAACATGACCTGCTCCGTGAGGCCGAAGGTGTAGTTGCCGTTACCGTCGAACTGCTTGCCGTTCAGGCCGCGGAAGTCGCGGATACGGGGCAGTGCGAGGGTGACCAGACGGTCAAGGAATTCCCACATGCGGTCGCCACGGAGGGTGGCGTGAGCACCGATCGGCATGCCTTCGCGCAGCTTGAACTGAGCGATGGACTTACGGGCCTTGGTCACCTGCGGCTTCTGACCGGTGATCGCGGTCAGGTCGCGCACGGCGCCTTCGATGAGCTTGGAATCCTTGGCGGCGTCGCCGACACCCATGTTCACGACGACCTTCACGAGGCGCGGAACCTGGTTGACGTTCTCGTACTTGAACTCATCCTGCAGGGACTGCTTGATGTTCTCGGCGTACTTGGTCTTCAGACGCGGGACGATCTTCACCGGGGTCTCGAGAGTCTCAGTCATCAGATGTCCTTCCCAGAGGCCTTGGCCACGCGGACGCGAACTTCACGCTCGACGCCGTTGCGCTCGACCTTCTCGACACGGAAGCCGACGCGGGTGGGCTTCTTGGTGGACGGGTCAACGAGTGCCACGTTGGAGATGTGCAGCGGGGCCTCAACCTGCTCGATACCACCGGTGGTGGTGCCGCGCTGGGTCTGGCCGGCCTTCACGTGCTTGGTGACGCGGTTGATGCCCTCGACGAGCACACGGTTGGTCTCCGGGAACACACGCAGAACCTTGCCCTGCTTGCCACGGTCTCCGCCACGGGACTGGCGGGCACCGGTGATGACCTGGACGAGATCGCCCTTCTTGATCTTTGCACCCATAGTTACAGCACCTCCGGGGCCAGAGAAACGATCTTCATGAACTTCTTGTCGCGAAGCTCACGGCCGACCGGGCCGAAGATACGGGTGCCGCGGGGCTCCCCGTCCGTGTTCTTCAGGATGACGGCTGCGTTCTCATCGAACTTGATGTAGGAACCGTCCGGACGACGGCGCTCCTTACGGGTGCGAACGACGACGGCCTTGACGACGTCGCCCTTCTTGACGTTTCCGCCAGGGATCGCGTCCTTGACGGTGGCGACGATGACGTCGCCGATGCTTGCGTAGCGGCGGCCCGATCCACCGAGAACACGGATGGTGAGGATTTCCTTGGCACCCGTGTTGTCGGCGACCTTAAGCCGCGACTCCTGCTGAATCAATGTTTACTCCTTGCGTCGCGCTGGTTCCCACGCTGAAAAACTGCATACAGCGCGAGCCTTGCGGAACGGTTACTGGGGTGTCTCTGCCCTGCCTGGATTTTGCCAGAACAGGGTTGAACCTCCGTTCCAGGCGCATCTGGGCCCCCTTGGCCGGGGACCGGCCCTGAGGCAGTATGCGCTGGCACGAAAGTTTCACGAGGATTTGTCCGGGCGCATGACGCACCCATACAAGCTCAATATCCTATCACAGCTCGCAATAACCCAGGATCGGGCGGTCCGTCAAGGAACCCCGCCCGTGGGGCGGCTCAGGCGACGTACTCCTTCAAGTACCGGCCGGTGAGGCTGCCGGACGCCGCGAGCTGCTCCGGGGTGCCTTCGAAAACCACCATGCCGCCGTCGTGTCCCGCGCCCGGACCCATGTCGATGACCCAGTCCGCGTGCGCCACCACACCGAGGTGATGCTCGATCACCACCACCGTGTTGCCTTCGTCCACCAGCTGGTCCAGCAGCGCCAGCAGGTTCTCTACGTCGGCCAGGTGCAGGCCCGTGGTCGGTTCGTCCAGGATGAAGACGCCGGCGTCGCTGCCCATGTGAGTGGCCAGCTTGATGCGCTGGCGTTCGCCGCCGGAGAGGGTGGAGAGCGACTGGCCGAGCGTGATGTACCCGAGGCCCACCTGGGCGAGCCGCTGGAGGATGGGCTTCGCCTTCGGTACCGCGAGCTGCTCCAGCGCCTCCTCGACGCTCAGCCGCATGACCTCGTAGATGTTCAGGCCGTTCATCCGGTACTCCAAGACCTCGTCCGTGAAGCATTTGCCGCCACAGTCCTCGCAGACCGTGCCCACGGGCGCCATGCCGGGGATCTCCGTGAAGATCTCGCCGGCGCCCTTGCAGCTGGGGCACGCCCCTTCGGAGTTGGCGGAGAAGAGCGAGGGCTTGGTCCCGGTGGCCTTGGCGAAGGCCGCACGGATGTGGTCCAGAGCCCCCGTGTACGTGGCAGGGTTGGAGCGGCGGGACCCGCGGATCGCGGACTGATCCACCACATGCACGCCCTCCCGCTTGGCCAGGGACCCGTGGATGAGGGAGCTCTTGCCGGAACCCGCCACCCCGGTCACGGCGCAGAGGAGCCCCGTGGGAACGTCCACATCGACCTTGCGGAGATTGTGGGTGGAGGCGCCTCGGATCTCCAATGCCCCGGTGCCGGAGCGGAGCGTGCTCTTGAACGGCACCCTCGTTCCGACGTGCTGCCCGGTCAGTGTCTCCGCACCGGAGAGTTCCTGGAAGGTTCCCTGGAACACGATCTCACCGCCGTGGATGCCCGCCTTCGGCCCGATGTCGACGATGTGGTCCGCGATGGCCATGACCTCGGGCTTGTGCTCCACCACCAGGATGGTGTTGCCCTTGTCCCTCAGGCTCTTCAGGAGCTCGTTCATCCGGGCGATGTCATGCGGGTGCAGGCCCACGGTAGGTTCGTCGAAGACGTAGGTGACGTCGCTGAGCGGTGATCCCAGGTGACGTACCATCTTGACCCGCTGGGCCTCTCCTCCCGACAGCGTGGAGGAGGGCCGGTCCAGGCTCAGATAGCCCAGGCCGATGTCCACCAGGGCACGCAGGGACCCCAGCAGGTTGCCGATCACAGGAGCCACCGACGGCGCGTCCACGCCTTCGAGGAAGTCGATCAGATCGGAGACCTGCAGTTGGGCGCACTCGGCGATGTTCCTGCCCCCGATACGGCTGGCCAGGGCGTCCTGGTTCAGCCGGCCGCCCTGGCAGGATGGGCAGACCGCGAAAGTGGCGGCACGCTCCAGGAACGCCTTGACGTTGGCCTGTTTGGGTTCCTTGCCGGCGGCCAGGTAGTTCTGCCGAATGCGGGTCTCCAGGCCCACGTACGTCATGTTGACGTTGTCCATCTTGACCTTGACCGCCGGCGAATTCAGGAGAAAGTCCAGTGTTTCCGCGTCGAAGTCCCGGACCGGTTGGTCCGGGTCGAAACGTCCGGTGCCTAGCACGATCCTGACCAGCCAGCCGTCGGCATTGAACCCGGGCACCTGAATGGCGCCCTGCGCGATCGATTTGGAGCGGTCCAGGAGCACGTCCACGTCCAGGGCGGAGATCTCCCCCGCCCCTTCGCATTCGGGGCACATGCCCTCAGCCAGGTTGAAGGAATACCTCCCGGCGTGGCCGGCGCTCGGCACACCCACCCGGGAGAAGACGATCCTCAGCAGGGCATGGGTGTCCGTGACGGTCCCCAAGGTGGAGCGCGAGTTGCTCCCCATCCGCTCCTGGTTGACCACGATCGCCGCAGAGAGGTTCTCCAGTTCATCCACATCCGGGCGGGGCAGCGCCGGCATGAACGACTGGATGAAGCTGGTGTAGGTCTCGTTGATCAGGCGCTGCGACTCCGCTGCGATGGTGCCGAACACCAGCGAGCTCTTGCCCGAGCCGGACACTCCGGTGAAAACCGTGATCCGGCGCTTGGGCAGATCCACGGAGACGTCCCGCAGATTGTTCTCCCGGGCGCCGCGCACGCGGATCATGCCATGTGAATCGGCGGTATGACGGCCCTCGGTCACGGTCAGCTCCTGCTCCATGGGACACCTCTCGGATCTGGGATCATGGGCCTGCGCGGAGCGCTCCCCCGCACGGCTGATCACAGAATACCGGCGCCGTCCGACGTTAAGCGGAAGACCCCCGTTCCCTGGGCGGGAACGGGGGTCTTCACGGTGCTCCGTCAACACAGTGCTCTGTCAACACTGTGCTCTGCAGAGGCTGTGCTCCGTGGAGTCCTGAGGAAGGCTTACTTGGCCTTCTCGAGGATCTCCACCAGGCGCCAGCGCTTGGTGGCGGAGAGCGGGCGGGTCTCGGCGAGGAGAACCAGGTCGCCGATGCCGGCGGTGTTCTCTTCGTCGTGAGCCTTGATCTTGGACGTGCGGCGGATGACCTTGCCGTACAGAGCGTGCTTCACGCGGTCCTCGACCTCGACGACGATGGTCTTCTCCATCTTGTCGGAGACCACGTAACCGCGACGCGTCTTGCGGTAACCGCGCTGCTGCGCAGTGGCTTCCGTCACGTTCTGATCCTTTTCACTCACTTGGCGTCCTCCTCGGTCTCGGCAACCTCAGCCGCCTCAGCCTTCTTGGAAGCCTTCTTGGCCTTCTTCTCTTCCTTGGCCTCGACCACGGGAGCGGGCTCCGGGCGAATGCCCAGCTCGCGCTCACGCAGAACCGTGTAGATGCGAGCGATGTCGCGCTTCACGGACTTCAGACGACCATGGTTCTCCAGCTGACCAGTGGCGGACTGGAAACGCAGGTTGAACAGTTCCTCCTTGGCCTTGCGGAGCTCAGCAACGAGGCGCTCGCTGTCGAGCCCGTCCAGCTGTGCCGGGGCCAGATCCTTGGATCCAACTGCCATTCTCATTCACCACCTTCGCGACGCACGATGCGCGCCTTCAACGGGAGCTTGTGGATTGCCAGGCGCAGGGCCTCGCGTGCCACCTCTTCGTTCACACCGGAGAGTTCAAAGAGAACTCGTCCCGGCTTGACGTTGGCGACCCACCACTCGGGGGAACCCTTACCGGAACCCATGCGGGTTTCGGCGGGCTTCTTGGTCAGCGGGCGGTCCGGGTAGATGTTGATCCAGACCTTACCGCCACGCTTGATGTGACGGGTCATGGCGATACGTGCAGATTCAATCTGACGGTTCGTCACGTAGGCCGGGGTCAGCGCCTGGATACCGAACTCACCGAAGGTGACCGCGGTGCCACCGGTGGCAGCGCCGGAACGACCCGGGTGGTGCTGCTTACGGTGCTTGACTCGACGTGGGATCAGCATTTAAGCCTGTCCTCCTTCTGCGGCCTCGGCAGCCGGAGCAGCCGGAGCTGCGTCGGCGGCCGGGCGGTCGTTACGACGGCGACGCTCGCCACCGGGGCGACCGGCGCGGTCCCCACCACGGGGGCCACGGGACGGGGCTGCAGCCTGCTGGGCGGCAAGCTCCTTGGCGGTCACATCGCCCTTGTAGATCCAGACCTTCACGCCGATGCGGCCGAAGGTGGTCTTGGCCTCGTAGAAGCCGTAGTCGATGTTGGCGCGCAGGGTGTGCAGCGGCACGCGACCCTCACGGTAGAACTCCGAGCGGGACATTTCAGCGCCACCCAGACGACCGGAGCAAGCGACACGGATGCCCTTGGCGCCGGCGCGCTGCGCGGACTGCATGGCCTTCTTCATCGCACGGCGGAACGCCACGCGGGAAGAGAGCTGCTCGGCGATGCCCTGAGCGACAAGCTGAGCCTCGATCTCGGGGTTCTTGACCTCGAGGATGTTCAGCTGAACCTGCTTGCCCGTGAGCTTCTCCAGCTCGCCGCGGATGCGGTCGGCTTCAGCACCACGGCGGCCGATGACGATACCCGGGCGGGCGGTGTGGATGTCCACACGCACACGGTCACGGGTGCGCTCGATCTCGACCTTGGCGATGCCTGCGCGCTCCATGCCGGTGGTCATGAGCTCACGGATCTTGACGTCCTCACGAACGAAGTCCTTGTAGCGCTGACCGGGCTTGTTGCTGTCGGCGAACCAGTGCGAGATGTGGTTGGTGGTGATGCCGAGTCGGAACCCGTTCGGGTTTACTTTCTGTCCCACTTAGCGGGCCTCCTCGTTCTCCGGGGTAGCGACAACCACGGTGATGTGGCTGGTGCGCTTCTTGATCTGGAAGGCACGACCCTGAGCACGCGGCTGGAACCGCTTCATGGTCGGACCCTCATCAACAAACGCCTCGCTGATGAACAGATCGTTCTCGTCGAACGCCACACCGTCGCGGTCCGCGAGGACGCGGGCGTTGGCGATGGCGGACTGAACAACCTTGTAGACCGGCTCCGAAGCTGCCTGCTGGGCAAACTTCAGGATCGCCAGAGCCTCATTCGCCTGCTTGCCACGAACAAGGTTGACGACGCGCCGGGCCTTCATAGGCGTTACGCGGATGTGACGCGCAATAGCCTTGGCTTCCATTGCTTTCCTTCTCTCGTCTTAAGACCGAGGTCAGGCGCCTTAGCGGCGCTTGCCCTTGCGGTCGTCCTTCACGTGGCCGCGGAAAGTCCGCGTCGGGGCGAATTCGCCGAGCTTGTGCCCGACCATCGACTCCGTGATGAAAACCGGCACGTGCTTGCGTCCGTCGTGCACGGCGATCGTGTGACCCAGCATGTCCGGGATGATCATCGAGCGACGGGACCACGTCTTGATGACGTTCTTGGTGCCCTTTTCGTTCTCCTTGGCGACCTTCACGAAGAGGTGCTGGTCAACGAAAGGACCTTTCTTCAGGCTGCGTGGCATGTTTCCAGGCTCCTATCGCTTGTTCTTGCCGGTACGACGACGACGCACAATGAGCTTGTCGCTTTCCTTGTTGGGGCGGCGGGTGCGACCCTCAGGCTTGCCGTTCGGGTTGACCGGGTGACGGCCACCAGAAGTCTTGCCTTCACCACCACCATGCGGGTGGTCGACCGGGTTCATGGCCACACCACGCACGGTCGGGCGGACGCCCTTCCAGCGCATACGGCCGGCCTTGCCCCAGTTGATGTTCGACTGCTCGGCGTTGCCGACCTCGCCGACGGTGGCGCGGCAGCGCACGTCGACGTTGCGGACCTCACCGGAAGGCAGGCGCAGCTGAGCGAAGCGGCCTTCCTTGGCGACCAGCTGGATGGAGGCACCGGCGGAGCGGGCCATCTTGGCACCGCCACCCGGACGCAGCTCCACAGCGTGGATCACGGTACCGACGGGGATGTTGCGCAGCGGCAGGTTGTTGCCCGGCTTGATGTCAGCGTTCGGACCCGACTCAACGATGTCGCCCTGGGAGAGCTTGTTGGGGGCGATGATGTAACGCTTGGTGCCGTCCACGAAGTGGAGCAGGGCGATACGGGCGGTACGGTTCGGGTCGTACTCGATGTGAGCGACCTTGGCGTTCACGCCGTCCTTGTCGTGACGACGGAAGTCGATCACGCGGTACTGGCGCTTGTGCCCGCCACCCTTGTGACGGGTGGTGATGCGACCGGTGTTGTTGCGGCCACCGCTCTTGGTGAGCGGACGCAGCAGCGACTTTTCCGGAGTCGAGCGAGTTACTTCGCTGAAGTCGGCCACGCTCGAGCCACGACGGCCCGGGGTGGTCGGCTTGTAATTGCGGATTGCCATAATTTATTCCTCGTTAAAGTGGTCTCCGCTACGCGAGCGGACCGCCGAAGATGTCGATGGTGCCGTCCTTCAGGGTGACAATCGCACGCTTGGTGCTCTTGCGCTGACCCCATCCGAACTTGGTGCGCTTGCGCTTACCGGCACGGTTGATGGTGTTGATCGTGTCGACCTTGACGGAGAAGATCTTCTCCACGGCCAGCTTGATCTCGGTCTTGTTCGAGCGGGGGTCCACCAGGAAGGTGTACTGACCCTCGTCGATCAGGCCGTAGCTCTTTTCGGAGACCACGGGCGCCAGGATGACGTCACGCGGGTCCTTGTCGAAGACTGCGCTCACTTGGCTTCCTCCACGGTCTTGTTGTCCTTACCGGCAACGAAAGCGTCGAAAGCGGCCTTGGTGAAGATCACGTCGTCGGAGATCAGCACATCGTAGGTGTTGAGCTGATCGACGTAGAGCACGTGAACCTCGACGATGTTGCGCACGGACAGTGCGGCAAGATCGTTGGCGCGGTCGATCACCACGAGCAGGTTCTTACGGTCGGAGATCGCCTTCAGCGTGGCGATGGCTTCCTTGGTGGACGGCGTGGTGCCGGCGACCAGGGACTCCACCACGTGGATGCGACCGTTGCGAGCGCGGTCGGAGAGGGCACCACGGAGAGCGGCGGCCTTCATCTTCTTGGGGGTGCGCTGGCTGTAGTCACGCGGGGTCGGGCCGTGGACGATGCCACCACCGGTCATGTGAGGAGCACGGACGGAACCCTGACGAGCGCGGCCGGTGCCCTTCTGCTTGAACGGCTTGCGACCGGCACCGGCGACTTCACCGCGGGTCTTGGTCTTGTGAGTGCCCTGACGAGCAGCGGCGAGCTGCGCGACGACGACCTGGTGCAGCAGGGGCACGTTGGTCTGGACGTCGAAGATCTCGGCGGGCAGGTCAACCTTGATGGTGTTAGCCATGGAATTAGGCTCCCTTCACGGCGGTGCGTACGAGGACGACCGAGCCGCGGGCACCGGGAACGGCACCCTTGATCAGGAGCAGCGACTTCTCGGCGTCGACCGCGTGAACCGTGAGGTTCATCGTGGTGTGACGCGCGGCGCCCATGCGGCCGGCCATTTTCAGGCCCTTGAAGACGCGGCTCGGGGTGGAGGCGCCACCGATGGAACCGGGCTTGCGGTGGTTCTTGTGAGCACCGTGAGAGGCACCGACACCGTGGAAGCCGTGACGCTTCATGACACCGGCGAAGCCCTTACCCTTGGTGGTTCCGACGACGTCGATCTTCTGACCGGCCTCGAAGACCTCCACGGAGAGCTGCTGGCCGAGCTCGTAGCTCTCGGCGTCAGCGGTGCGCAGTTCGACGACGTGACGGCGCGGGGTGACACCGGCCTTCTCGAAGTGGCCGGCGAGCGGCTTGGTGACCTTGCGCGGGTCGATCTGGCCGAAGCCGATCTGAACCGCGGTGTAGCCGTCCTTCTCAGCGTTGCGCAGCTGGGTGACGACGTTGGAGTCAGCCTGGACGACAGTGACGGGGATGAGCTTGTTGTTCTCGTCCCAGACCTGGGTCATGCCGAGCTTCGTGCCCAGCAGGCCCTTAACATTGCGGGTTGCGGTCATAGTTTTCTCAGCACCTCCCTCAGAGCTTGATTTCGATGTTCACGTCAGCCGGCAGGTCGAGACGCATGAGCGAATCGACAGCCTTCGGCGTGGGGTCGATGATGTCGATCAGACGCTTGTGAGTACGCATTTCGAAGTGCTCACGGCTGTCCTTGTACTTGTGGGGAGAACGAATAACGCAGTACACGTTCTTCTCCGTGGGCAGCGGCACCGGGCCGACTACCGTTGCGCCTGCGCGCGTGACCGTCTCAACGATCTTCCGGGCCGAAACATCAATGACCTCGTGGTCATATGACTTCAGCCGGATGCGGATCTTCTGTCCCGCCATGTCGCCTGACTCTCTTTCAGTTAGGTGCGTTCCCGGAAAACCAGGACCGCTTTCGCATCTCTTTGCTGTTATGCGCGGCTGCCGAAGCATTTGAAGTCGTGACTACCGCTCTCCCATGAGCTGAATCCGGACCAGGCCCGGGTTCCTCAACCCACCAGAGCTCCGACCCACGCGGTCGGGCGTGTCGCGACCCGGAGAGCGCGGTTCACACCGTTCCTGTGTGGTTGGATTTTGCCGCCCGGCCTCCGACCTGGTCCCTGTCATCCGGCATTATCCGGACCGGGACACGAAGGAGCGCGTGAGCAACCCTTCAAGTATGCCGGATCCGGCCGGGAATTGCGAATCGAGACGGGGGTGGAGCCTCAGCCCCACCCCCGTCTCAGGCCTGACCGGCCGGCGGCTTCCGCCGGAGCAGGGTCACCAGCACTGCGGCGATGAGCGCGGCGGCCGTCAGGCCCAGCCCGAGATAGACGTAGGACCGGAACATGAAGAGGATCCCCGCCAGGACCCCGGCGCTCCCCCACCAGCTGAACAGCGGGCGCTGCTGCAGCAAGCCGGCCACGACGACGGCTGCGAAGGACACCAGGACCCAGAACTGCTGTGCGGCGTCGCCGTCCGTCAAGGCCAGGATCGCGGACAAGCTCGCTCCCCCGGCGAAGACGCAGCTGAACAGGAAGGCGTGGCCTGCCGATTTGCGGCCGAGGTGCCAGACCGCGAGGAACGCCGCATAGGCGAGATACCACTGCAGCAGCCAGAAGGTCTCCACCGTGATCCCGCCTCCCCAGTAGTAGGCGCGCTGCGCGGCGGAGAGGACCGGGAGCAGACCGATCTGGAGGGCCTGCGAACGATGCGCCGGAGCGAGCTGCCGCAGCAGGATCAGCAGCCCGAGCAGAAGGAACGCGGTCCCGCTCCAGACCACCGGCCTGCTGGCGAGAGCGTTGACGGTGCCCACGAACACCGCGAATGCGTTGGCAGAGAGCATCATGTTCCGTCTGAGAACGACCGCCCGCGGCACGCCGCCCCGCCATGTGGCGGCGGCGCCGGCGAGCGCCAGCAGTGCCGACGGCAGCAGCCACCCCAAATATGAGATGTCCGCCCGCAGGTCGACGCTGAGGCCCAGTCCGTAGACGGCGACGACGCCCGCGGCCACACCCGGCACGTACAGGACGGGGAGCCCCTCGCTGTGGGAGAGCACGAGCAGCAGCACCGCCACGGCGGCGAGGACGGCGAAGGCGGGCCACGTCCGCCCTGTTTCGGATGCGAACACCAGCGCTTCGACGAAGAAGGCCGCAGAGGACCCGAACCAGAGCGCACGGCCGGGGACGGCCGGAGAGCCGCCACGCGCCGTCGTTCTCCTGGATCGCAGGACGACCGGGGCCAGCCAGAGGAGAGCCAGTACGGAGGCGGAAACCGTCATGCCTGCCTCATCGAGCACGGGATCCTTCAGGAACGGCCCATCGCTGACATAGCCCGGACCGAGAACCGGGGCGAGGGCCAGCAGCCCGAGCACGGCCGGCACCATCAGCCACTGGTCCCGGGCGCGACGGCAGAGCACCCAGGAGGCACCGCACAGGCTCACGATTCCGATGACCGCGATCCACCGCTGCCATCCCCTGTACGTGGTGGCCAAGTACCCGACGACTGCGATCGCCTGCACGGAGAGCAGCGTCCACCTCAGAGCCCTTGCGTAGATCCGGCCCGAACCTTCGTCGAAGCGTTCCGGGATGAGCTGGTTCACCCAGCACAGTCCCAGGACCGCGAGGAGACTCTGTCCCGGATCCGCGTGCAGCAGGCGCAGCACGGCGAAGAGCAGGACCAAGGTGTCGAGCCGGGAGGCCAACAGGTAGAGGTGGCGGTTGGACGCAGCTCCGGACCGCAGCCCCGAGCTGAGCAGCAGAACCAGCACGGCGCCTGCCACGATGGCGAGCCCGTAGCCGGCAGGGCCGCGCCCGCCGGACAGCACGACGATGCCGTCCAGCGCTGCCGCACATCCCGCGAACAGGGCTCCTTCCTGGGCATCCGGCCTGAGGATCATTGCCGCACCGGCCATCGCGAGGCCGACCGCCGCCGCCAGGGTCCACTGCCAGCCCAGGGCACCGGTGCCGGAGTAATACAGGAAGAGACCGCAGAGGCCGGCCAGCACGCTCAGCGTCATCAACTCCGCCAGGGCGCCCACGGCCCGCGCAGGCAGGTCCGGACCCTTCACGGCGGCCAGCCGCATCACCGGGAACACGCTCTGCAAGGCCAGGAGGACCACCAGGACGGTCGGGCTCTCCAGGGTGGCGAGGAAGGTCCCCTGGGGTGCATGGGTCCGCAAGACGTCGAGTCCCTGGGCCGCCGCCACCATTCCCAGGAGACGCGTGCCATAGACGAACGGCAGCCGGCTCCCGGAACGGTGCAGGCCGGCAAGCAGCAGCTGCGCGGTCGCGCCCGCGGCGGCGAGAATCCAGGCGGAATCCCGGGCACCCGCGCCGGAAGCCACCCAGAGGAGGCTCGCGTCGGCGGACAGAACCACGGCACTCGTGTATCCGGCCTCCGCCCAGACGGCGCCGCCGGACCTCTCTCGTGCGGCTCGCCACAGGGCCGGTGCAAGAACCGCCGCCCCGAGGACCGCCGTAGCGGTCGCTGCCGCGATCCATCCGCCGGATCCGGGGAACTGCCGGTCCCCCACGGCCGTGGCGAGCGGCAGGAGCAGGACCGATGCGGTCGCAGACACCGCCCCGGCCAGGACCCCGGGCAAACCCCAGCGCCACGGGCTTCCGGACAGGAGGTGGCCGAGCGCGAGTGCCACGGAGGCCGCCAGCCCGCCGAGTACGACGTAGACCGGCCGGCCCGGGATATCGGAAGCGAACTCGTGGATCCCGAGTGGGAGTGCCAGACCCAGCAGCAGCTGCGCCCCGGCCAGGAACCACCGCGCCCGGGACTTGTCCTTTTCAGGACGGAGGAGCCAAAAAGCGCTCACTCCAACAAGGACCAGGGCGAGTCCTTTGAAGCCGATCGCCGGCAGAAGGCATCCCGCGGTCACCGGGAGAAGGACGAACCATTCGGCTCGCGGCCGCCAGAACCATGCAGCCCGCACGGCCGCTGCGAGCGACAGGCCGAGCACCAGCCAGGACCACAGCGTCTCGGCCTGGTAGGCACGGACAGGCCCGAAGCCGCCCTGTGAGTATGAGTAACGCAGCTGCCAGCCGGTCCCGGCATTCGCCAGCAGCAGGAGAGCGAGCCCAGCGGCGATGGCCCCGGCCTCGGCCAATGCCGGCCAGCCGAGAACGCGCTCGATCCGTCGCGAATCCCACGTGATCAGCAGGACGTGCAGCGCCAGGCAGCTCGCGACGACGTAGAGGGTCTGGTGGGACGGCAGCCCGAGCGTCAGAAGCAGGAAGGTCAGGAAGGCGGTGCCTGAGGCCCTGCCGAGGAGGTGGTAGACCCGGCGCCAGACGAGGGCTTCGTCGGCCGGCCGGAGCAGCGAGTAGCCCAGCAGCACAGCCATGACCAGGGCGTGCTCGCCGTTGCTGAAACCCAAGGCGAAGAACAGCTCCACCGCCATGATCACCGGGGCCAGCCAGGGATCGAGTGTGCGGAGCGGCTCAAGGAGCACCGGAGGACACCACCCGGGCGCACGCCGCTCGAACCAGGAGAGGAGCGCGCTGAACGCCAGCAGTGCGACGAACGTCCAGACGATACCGGTTCCCATCACGGCAAGGCCCGAGACGACGAGCGACAGCAGGAACGGGATGACCAGGTAGCCGAGAACCTTGCTCTTGAGACGCACAGTGGCATGGACGAAGGCTCCGAGCCCGGCCAGCGATGCCAGGAACCAGCTCAGCCGCGGCTGGTGGAGCAGCAGAAGGTCGAGGGCCACTCCGCAGAGCGGCACGGAAGCCAGGCCGATGCCGACGAAAGCGATGGCCGCCGGCTTCACCCGAGGCTGTCGTGCGAACAGGAGGTGACCTCCGACGAGGAACAGCACCGACAGCGCGAAAACCCCGGCGAACTTGGCCACAGGCGCGGCGTCACCGGCCAAGAAGGCGGCGCCCGCCGAGACCATCAGCAACGAGGCCACATACAGGGTCAGGTTGACGACGCGCTTCTCCCTGCGGGACCGGAGTTCAGAGGCCGATGGACGCTGAACGGCGGCCGCGGTGCCCTGCGGGACCCCGGCATTCTCCGCGACCGTATGGCTGGGTTCCGGCTCACGACGAGGCTGCACAGGCACTGGGTCGGCAGATGCCGGCATGGTGGGCGCCCCTGCCGGAACCGCCGGTTCAGCAGGCTTCATCGATCGCTGCTCCGCAACACTGGGTGCCACCGCCGGCGATTCGGCAGCGGCGAGCGTGGTGGGGGGCGTCGCAGTCGGCCGGGGAGCCGTCGGCCGTAAGGCGCTGAGCGGCTGCGCTGTGTCGTGCGGCTGCGCAGTGCTGACCGACTGCACAGTCCTGACCGGCTGCACAGTGCTGACCGGCTGCGAGGCGGACGCTCCGTCGCCGACCGCAACGCCCAGCTGCTCCATGCCCTTCAGCCAGCCGTCACGATGGCCCTTGAGATAAGCGTCCTGCTCCCGCACCCCAGCGGCGTGGGCCGCAGTCCGCTGTCTCACCAGGGCGTCATGCTCCCCGGCCAGCTTTCCCCGCCCGTAGGCCACCATTCCGGTGACCACCGCGGCCGCAAGGATCAGAAGAACTCCAAAGCCGTCCATGACCCACCCCCTTTAATCTATCGATTGGCTTTAACGATAGATCCGGGTTCTACCGGTACACAACGAGGCGGACGCCCATGTGGATAAGACAACGTCGTGCTCAGGCCGAGACATTCACGGCAACGAAAAGGGCCCCACCGCAAAAGCGATGGGGCCCTTCTCACCGGACTAGTCCGGAAGGATCACCAAGAGACTACTTGACGATCTTGGTCACACGACCCGAACCAACGGTGCGGCCACCCTCACGGATAGCGAAGCCGAGGCCCTCTTCCATGGCGATGGGCTGGATCAGCGCAACGCTCATCTCGGTGTTGTCGCCCGGCATGACCATCTCAGTGCCCTCGGGGAGGGTGATGACGCCGGTGACATCCGTGGTACGGAAGTAGAACTGCGGGCGGTAGTTCGAGTAGAACGGGTTGTGACGGCCGCCCTCGTCCTTGGACAGGATGTAGACGTTCGCCTCGAAGTCGGTGTGCGGGGTGATGGAACCCGGCTTGACGACAACCTGGCCACGCTCGACATCGTCGCGCTTCAGGCCACGGAGCAGCAGGCCACAGTTCTCGCCGGCCCAAGCCTCGTCGAGCTGCTTGTGGAACATCTCGATACCGGTCACCGTGGTCTTCTGGACCGGGCGGATGCCGACGATCTCAACCTCGGAGTTGATGGCGAGGGTGCCACGCTCGGCGCGGCCGGTCACCACGGTGCCACGACCGGTGATGGTGAAGACGTCCTCGATCGGCATCAGGAACGGCTTGTCACGGTCACGGACCGGGTCCGGGATGGACTCGTCGACGGCGGCCATGAGCTCCTTGACGGACTCAACCCACTTGGGGTCGCCTTCCAGAGCCTTCAGGCCGGAGACGCGGATGACGGGAGCGTTGTCGCCGTCGAACTCCTGGGAGGAGAGCAGCTCGCGAACTTCCATCTCGACGAGGTCGAGGAGTTCCTCGTCCTCGACCATGTCGGACTTGTTCAGGGCGACCAGCAGGTAGGGGACACCAACCTGGCGGGCCAGCAGAACGTGCTCACGGGTCTGAGCCATCGGGCCGTCGGTGGCGGCGACCACGAGGATGGCGCCGTCCATCTGAGCAGCACCGGTGATCATGTTCTTGATGTAGTCAGCGTGACCGGGGGCGTCAACGTGTGCGTAGTGACGCTTCTCGGTCTGGTACTCCACGTGGGAGATGTTGATGGTGATACCGCGCTGGCGCTCTTCCGGAGCGGAGTCGATGGAAGCGAAGTCACGCGCCTCGTTGAGATCCGGGTACTGGTCGTACAGCACCTTGGAAATGGCGGCCGTCAGCGTCGTCTTACCGTGGTCAACGTGACCGATGGTGCCGATGTTGACGTGCGGCTTAGTCCGCTCGAACTTTGCCTTTGCCACAGGTTCCTCCTAGAACATTTTTCAAGTGACGTGCTCCTTCGCCGCGGGTATCGCGGCAGAACTTAGACCAGTCTACTTGGGGGCAGGGGTTTTGATGAAATTGCGGTTCAAGGGCACTTCTGCCCCTGGCGCCGGGTTGTCGCGGTCCCTCGGCGAGCAGCCGAAAGTTTCGCGACGACGGCTGGGGATCTGCACGCAGACCCCCAGCCGAGGTGCGACAACTTACTCGCCGCGGCTCTTCTGAATGATCTCGTCGGCCACAGCCTTCGGGACCTCAGCGTAGCTGTCGAAGGTCATCGAGTACACCGCGCGGCCCTGGGTCTTGGAACGCAGGTCGCCGATGTAGCCGAACATCTCGGACAGCGGAACGTTGGCACGGATGACCTTCACACCCGCGGCATCCTCCATGGACTGGATCATGCCACGACGGGAGTTGAGGTCACCGATGACATCGCCCATGTACTCCTCGGGAGTACGGACCTCGACGGCCATGAGCGGCTCGAGGAGGACGGGGTTGGCACGGCGTGCGCCTTCCTTGAACACCTGGGAACCGGCGATCTTGAACGCCATTTCCGAGGAGTCGACGTCGTGGTAGGCGCCGTCGATCAGGATGGCCTTCACGCCCACCATCGGGTAACCGGCCAGGATACCGAACTGCATGGCGTCCTGGATACCGGCATCGATGGAGGGGATGTACTCGCGCGGAACGCGGCCACCGGTGACCTTGTTCTCGAACTCGTAGAAGGTGCCATCGGTGGTCTCGAGCGGCTCGAAGGAAACCTGCACCTTGGCGAACTGACCGGAACCACCGGTCTGCTTCTTGTGGGTGAAGTCGACCTTCTCGACAGCCTTCTTGATGGTCTCGCGGTACGCGACCTGCGGCTTGCCGACGTTGGCCTCGACCTTGAACTCGCGGCGCATGCGGTCCACCAGGATGTCCAGGTGGAGCTCGCCCATGCCGGCGATGACGGTCTGGCCGGTGTCCTCGTTGAGGGAGACCTGGAAGGTCGGGTCCTCAGCGGAGAGCTTCTGGATGGCGGTGGAGAGCTTCTCCTGGTCACCCTTGGAGTTCGGCTCGATGGCCACGGAGATCACGGGCTCAGGGAAGCTCATGGACTCCAGGACGATCTGGTTGGCCGGATCGCAGAGGGTGTCACCGGTGGTGGTGTCCTTCAGACCGATGGCGGCGTAGATGTGGCCGGCGGTGGCGCCCTCGACGGGCATCTCCTTGTTGGCGTGCATCTGGAAGAGCTTGCCGATGCGCTCCTTCTTACCCTTGGTGGAGTTGACCACCTGGGCGCCGGCCTCGACGTGACCGGAGTACACGCGGACGAAGGTCAGCTGACCGAAGAAGGGGTGAGCGGCGATCTTGAAGGCCAGAGCGGAGAACGGCTCGTCGGCGCTGGGCTTGCGGACCAGCTCCTCCTCCTCGTTGCGCGGGTTGTGGCCGATCATGTCCGGCACGTCCAGCGGGGACGGCAGGAAGTCGATCACGGCGTCCAGCATCGGCTGCACGCCACGGTTCTTGAAGGCGGAGCCACAGAAGACCGGGTAGACCTCGGAGTTGACCGTCATCTTGCGGATGCCGGCCTTGAGCTCGGCGAGGGTGATCTCCTCACCCTCGAGGTACTTCTCCATGAGCTCTTCGGAGGACTCGGCAACGGTCTCGACGAGCTGAGCACGGTATTCCTCGGCACGCTCCTGGAGATCGGCGGGGATCTCCTGGACCTCGTAGGAGGCACCCATGGTCACGTCACCCTTGGCGTCGCCCGGCCAGACCAGGGCGCGCATCTCGAGCAGGTCCACGACACCGACGAAGTCGTTCTCGGCACCGATCGGCAGCTGCATGACGAGCGGCTTGGCGCCCAGACGGCTGATGATGGTGTCCACCGTGAAGTAGAAGTCCGCACCGAGCTTGTCCATCTTGTTGACGAAGCAGATGCGCGGGACGTTGTACTTATCGGCCTGACGCCACACGGTCTCGGACTGCGGCTCAACGCCTTCCTTGCCGTCGAAGACGGCGACGGCGCCGTCGAGGACGCGCAGGGAGCGCTCAACCTCAACGGTGAAGTCCACGTGACCGGGGGTGTCGATGATGTTGATCTGGTTCTTGTTCCAGAAGCAGGTCACCGCGGCGGAGGTGATGGTGATGCCGCGTTCCTTTTCCTGTTCCATCCAGTCGGTGGTGGACGCACCGTCGTGCGTTTCACCGATCTTGTGGTTCACACCCGTGTAGAACAGGATGCGCTCCGTCGTAGTGGTCTTGCCGGCATCGATGTGGGCCATGATGCCGATGTTGCGGACCTTGTTAAGGTCGGTAAGCACGTCCTGTGCCACGGTGTCTCCCTTTGAGATGGACTACACGACGTCCGCCGCCGACCGTGTGGGCCGGCGGCGGGTCGTGAGGTTTTACCAGCGGTAGTGGGCGAAGGCCTTGTTGGACTCGGCCATCTTGTGGGTGTCTTCGCGACGCTTGACAGCGGCACCGAGACCGTTGGAGGCATCCAGGATCTCGTTGCGGAGACGCTCGGTCATGGTCTTCTCGCGGCGGGCCTTGGAGTAGCCGACGAGCCAGCGGAGGGCCAGCGCGGTGGCGCGGCCCGGCTTGACCTCAACCGGAACCTGGTAGGTGGCGCCACCGACGCGGCGGGACTTGACCTCAAGGCTCGGCTTGATGTTGTCCATGGCCTTCTTCAGGGTGGCCACGGGATCGTTGCCGCTCTTCTCACGAGCACCCTCGAGGGCGCCGTAGACGATGCGCTCAGCGGTGGACTTCTTGCCGTCCACGAGAACCTTGTTGATCAGCTGGGTGACCAGCGGGGAACCGTAGACCGGATCCGAAACGAGCGGCCGCTTGGGGGCCGGACCCTTGCGAGGCATATTACTTCTTCTCCATCTTTGCGCCGTAGCGGCTGCGAGCCTGCTTGCGGTTCTTCACACCCTGGGTGTCGAGGGCACCACGGACGATCTTGTAGCGAACGCCGGGGAGGTCCTTCACACGACCACCGCGCACCAGCACGATGGAGTGTTCCTGCAGGTTGTGGCCCACGCCCGGGATGTAAGCCGTGACCTCGACGCCGCCGTTGAGGCGGACACGGGCGACCTTACGCAGAGCCGAGTTCGGCTTCTTCGGGGTGGTGGTGTACACGCGGGTGCAGACGCCGCGGCGCATCGGGCTGCCCTTCAGGGCAGGAGCCTTGGTCTTGGAGACCTTCGGCGTGCGGCCCTTACGGACCAGCTGCTGAATAGTAGGCACTATTTCTCCATCGTCTGAAGTGGCCGTCTCCGGCCGCTCCTCATTTACTTGCCCCGGCCCAGGCCCACGGAAGCCGTGGGAACGCCGGGGCGAAGCACTTCAAAGAGATGCACGCCTGGTCCGATCCGAAGGAATCCCAAAAGGGCCAAGACATGCAAAAGCGTGGCATTCGTTGTGCAAGTTACCCACAACATGGACGGAGTCCGCTGCCACTAAATCAATCACGTTAACTGTAGCACGCACTGTTCCCTGCTCCCGCATCTCCAGCTTCCGCGGGCCTCTTGACCCTGCCCCGGCACGGGTCCACCATGCAAGCATGCGGTCCTTCCCGGACCGCCTCATTGAGGGAGGCACCCATGGCCGACGCCGATCTGGTACTCGAAGGAGGCGGGGTCAAGGGTTCGGCCCTGGTGGGCGCCCTGTCCGCTCTCGAAGCCGCCGCAGACCCCTACACCTTCCATCGCGTCGCCGGAACCTCGGCCGGCGCGATCGTGGCGTCCTTCCTCGCCTCGGGCATGAACGCCGGGCAGATCAAGAAGGTCATGGACGAGCTGGACTTCTCCCGCTTCGAGGACAAGGAGGGCATCCTGGCCCGGATCCCCGGCCTGGGCCCGGCGTTCGGGCTGCTGGTGCACGAAGGCCTCTTCGCCGGCGACTTCATGCATCAATGGCTGACGGAGACCCTGGCCGGCCAGGGTGTGAAGACCTGGGCCGATCTCCGCGAGGACGACCCGGGCTCTGCACTGCCGCCCTCGCAGCGGTACAAGCTGGTGGTGATCGTCTCCGACGTGTCCCGCGGCCTCATGCTGCGGCTGCCTTGGGACTACGAGACACTCCTGGGCGTGGACCCGGACACCGTGCCGGTGGCCGACGCCGTGCGGGCCTCGGCCTCCATCCCGTTCTTCTTCCGGCCCTGGAAGATGGCGATGAACGCCGCCGTCACCGGACACGATCACATCGTGTGCACCGATGGCGGCATGCTGTCCAACTTCCCCATCGACGTCTTCGACCGTCGCGACGACAAGCCGTCCCGCTGGCCCACCATGGGGGTCAAGCTCTCCGGTCAGCAGAGTCTGCGGACCGAGGACTGGAAACCGGACAACAACGGCTTCGAGCTGGCCAAGTCCCTGTTGAGCACCATGATCGGCGCCCACGACCGGGCGCACATCAACGACCCCCAGGCGTCCTCCCGGACCGTGTTCGTGGACACCTCCCGCTACCGTGCCACGGACTTCCATCTCAGCGCCGAGGACAAGACCACCCTCTACACCAGCGGCTTCAGCAGTGCCCAGCGCTTCCTGAACACCTGGGACTGGGAGCAGTGGAAGAAGGGCTATTACACCACCTGAGCATCGCCCGGGCGGTGTGCACGACGACGTCGGCCATCCACGACGTCGGCGACGGAAACGAGAACGGGCCCTCACCGCAGCTGCGGTGAGGGCCCGTCGTCGGCTCACACTGTCAGTGCCTCACGGCACCGGATGTGTCGGCGTCGACCGTGATCAGCGGAAATCGCTCCCGAGATCGTAGTCATCCAGCGGGATGGCGTGGAACTCGTTGCTTCCGTCGACACCCATCGGATCGTAGGAGAAGTCGCTGAACGAGGCCTGGGCGGAGAAGATGCTCGCCTTGGCTTCCTCAGTCGGCTCCACGTTCACCTCGGTGTAGCGCGGGAGACCCGTGCCGGCCGGGATGAGCTTACCGATGATGACGTTCTCCTTGAGGCCGAGCAGCGGGTCGCTCTTGCCCTCCATGGCCGCCTGGGTGAGCACGCGGGTGGTCTCCTGGAAGGAGGCCGCGGACAGCCAGGACTCGGTGGCCAGGGACGCCTTGGTGATACCCATGAGCTCGGGACGGCCGGAGGCCGGCTTCTTGCCCTCGGAGACCACACGGCGGTTCTCGGACTCGAAACGGCTCCGCTCGGCCAGCTCACCGGGCAGCAGCTCGGAGTCGCCGGACTCGATGACCGTGACGCGACGCAGCATCTGACGGACGATGACCTCCACGTGCTTGTCGTGGATGCCGATGCCCTGGCTGCGGTACACGCCCTGGACCTCGTCGACGAGGAACTTCTGAGCGGCACGCGGACCCATGATGCGCAGCACCTGCTTGGGGTCCACCGGACCCTGGACCAGCTTCTGGCCCACGGCGACGTGCTCGCCGTCGGCCACCAGCAGGCGGGAACGGCGCAGGATCGGGTACGCCAGCTCCTCCGTGCCGTCGTCCGGGGTCACCACGAGGCGGACGGAGTTCTCGCCCTCCTCCACGGTGACGCGGCCGGCGGTCTCGGAGATCGGGGCCACACCCTTCGGGGTACGGGCCTCGAAGAGCTCCTGGATACGGGGCAGACCCTGGGTGATGTCATCGCCACCGCCCGCGGACACGGCACCACCGGTGTGGAAGGTACGCATGGTCAGCTGGGTACCGGGCTCACCGATGGACTGTGCCGCGATGATGCCGACGGCCTCGCCGATGTCCACGGTCTTGCCGGTGGCCAGGGAGCGGCCGTAGCAGAGGGCACAGGTGCCCACGGTGGACTCACAGGTCAGCACGGAGCGGACCTTGATCTCGGTGATGCCGGCCGCGAACAGCTCGGCGATGACCACGTCACCGCAGTCGGTGCCGCCGGCGGCGAGGACATTGCCCTCGGCATCCACGACGTCGACGGCAAGGGTGCGCGCGTAGGCGCTGTTCTCGACGTTCTCGTCCAGACGCAGCTCGCCGTTCTCATCGACGATGGCGATCGGGGTGACCAGGCCGCGCTCGGTGCCGCAGTCCTCCTCGCGGACGATGACGTCCTGGGAGACGTCCACCAGACGACGGGTCAGGTAACCCGAGTTGGCGGTACGCAGAGCGGTGTCGGCCAGACCCTTACGGGCACCGTGCGTGGCGATGAAGTACTCGAGCACGGACAGGCCCTCACGGTAGGAGGACTTGATCGGGCGCGGGATGATCTCACCACGCGGGTTGGCCACGAGGCCACGGATACCCGCGATCTGACGGACCTGCATCCAGTTACCACGGGCACCGGAGGAGACCATGCGGTTGATGGTGTTCATCGGAGACAGGGACTTGCGCATGACGCTGGCGATCTCGTCGGTGGCCTTGCCCCAGAGCTCGATGAGCTCCTGACGGCGCTCCTCCTCGTCGATCAGACCCTTGTCGTACTGACCCTGGATCTTCGCGGCCTTCTCCTCGTAGCCTGCCAGGATGGCCGGCTTGGCGGAGGGGACCTCGATGTCGGAGACGGCAACGGTCACGCCGGAACGGGTGGCCCAGTAGAAACCGGCGTCCTTCAGGTTGTCCAGCGTGGCGGCCGTGATGACCTTGGGGTAGCGCTCAGCAAGGTCGTTGACGATGCGGGACAGCTCACCCTTGTCCGCGACGGCCTCCACCCACGGGTAATCCGCCGGCAGAGTGCCATTGAAGATGACCTGGCCGAGAGAGGTCTCCACGAGGACACGCTGACCCGGCTCGTAGCCCTCGGGGGCTTCCCAGCCCTCGTACGGCACGAAGTCGTCCAGGCGGATCTTCACCTTGGAGTTCAGGTGCAGTTCCCGGTTGTCGAAAGCCATGATGGCCTCGGACACGGAGGAGAAGATCCGGCCTTCACCTGCGGAACACACGCGCTTGGTGGTCAGGTGGTACAGGCCGATGATCATATCCTGCGAGGGCAGGGTCACCGGGCGGCCGTCGGACGGCTTCAGGATGTTGTTGGAGGACAGCATCAGGATGCGGGCCTCCGCCTGGGCCTCCGGGCTCAGCGGCAGGTGCACGGCCATCTGGTCGCCGTCGAAGTCGGCGTTGAAGGCGGCACACACGAGCGGGTGCAGCTGGATGGCCTTACCCTCCACGAGCTGCGGCTCGAACGCCTGGATGCCCAGACGGTGCAGGGTGGGCGCACGGTTCAGCAGCACCGGGTGCTCGGTGATGATGTCTTCGAGAACGTCCCACACCTGCGGACGGTACCGCTCCACCATGCGCTTGGCGCTCTTGATGTTCTGGGCGTGGTTGAGGTCCACCAGGCGCTTCATCACGAACGGCTTGAAGAGCTCCAGGGCCATCTGCTTGGGCAGACCACACTGGTGCAGCTTCAGCTGCGGGCCGACGACGATGACCGAACGGCCGGAGTAGTCGACGCGCTTGCCGAGGAGGTTCTGACGGAAACGGCCCTGCTTGCCCTTGAGCATCTCGCTCAGGGACTTCAGCGGACGGTTGCCCGGACCGGTGACGGGGCGGCCACGGCGGCCGTTGTCGAAGAGGTTGTCAACAGCTTCCTGCAGCATGCGCTTTTCGTTGTTGACGATGATCTCCGGAGCACCCAGCTCGAGCAGACGCTTGAGGCGGTTGTTGCGGTTGATCACGCGGCGGTACAGGTCGTTGAGGTCGGAGGTCGCGAAGCGGCCACCGTCCAGCTGCACCATGGGGCGGAGCTCCGGCGGGATCACCGGGACGGCGTCCAGGACCATGCCCAGCGGGCTGTTGTCCGTGGTGAGGAAGGCGTTGACCACCTTGAGGCGCTTGATCGCCCGGGTCTTCCGCTGGCCCTTGCCGTTCTGGATGATGTCCTTGAGCAGCTCGGACTCGGCCTCCAGGTCGAAGGTCTCGAGGCGCTTCTTGATGGCCTCGGCACCCATGGAGCCCTCGAAGTACATGCCGTAGCGGTCACGCAGTTCGCGGTACAGGCCCTCATCGCCCTCGAGGTCGGCGACCTTGAGGTTCTTGAAGCGGTCCCAGACCTGCTCCAGGCGCTCGATGTCGGCGTCCGCGCGCTTGCGGACGTTCGCCATCTGACGGTCCGCGGAGTCACGGGCCTTCTTCTTGTCGGCGGCCTTGGCGCCCTCGCCCTCGAGGCGGGCGAGCTCGTCCTCGAGGTCACGGGCGATCGCGGCGATGTCCGCGTCGCGGGTGTCCACGAGCTGCTTCTTCTCCACGTCGTGCTCGATCTGGAGGTTCGGCAGTTCCGCGTGACGGTTGTCCTCGTCCACGCTGGTGATCATGTAGGCGGCGAAGTAGATGACCTTCTCGAGGTCCTTCGGGGCCAGGTCGAGGAGGTAACCGAGGCGGGACGGCACACCCTTGAAGTACCAGATGTGGGTGACGGGAGCGGCGAGCTCGATGTGGCCCATGCGCTCACGGCGCACCTTGGCACGAGTGACCTCGACGCCACAGCGCTCACAGATGATGCCCTTGAAGCGCACACGCTTGTACTTGCCGCAGTAGCACTCCCAGTCACGGGACGGGCCGAAGATCTTCTCGCAGAAAAGACCGTCCTTCTCCGGCTTCAGAGTGCGGTAGTTGATGGTTTCCGGCTTCTTGACTTCGCCGTACGACCACTGGCGGATGTCATCCACCGTGGCGAGGCCGATCTGCATGAGGCCGAAGGAAGATTCGCTGGACATGGAATCCTGTTCTCTCTTGTCTGAAAAGTCTTGACTTCTTAGAAGGGGTGGGGTGCGGAGGCGGCGCTCAGGCGCCGCCTCCGCACGGCACTACACCTCTTCGACGGAGCTGGGCTCTGCGCGGGACAGATCGATGCCCAGTTCCTCAGCGGCCGTGAAGACCGCATCGTCAGAGTCACGCATCTCGATCGTGGTGCCGTCCGTGGAGAGGACCTCCACGTTCAGGCACAGCGACTGCATTTCCTTGATCAGAACCTTGAAGGACTCGGGGACACCCGGTTCCGGGATGTTCTCACCCTTGACGATGGCTTCGTAGACCTTCACGCGGCCATGGATGTCATCGGACTTGATGGTGAGGAGCTCCTGGAGCGTGTACGCCGCGCCATAGGCCTCCAGGGCCCACACTTCCATCTCACCGAAGCGCTGGCCGCCGAACTGGGCCTTACCGCCGAGCGGCTGCTGGGTGATCATGGAGTACGGACCGGTGGAGCGGGCGTGGATCTTGTCGTCCACCAGGTGGTGGAGCTTCAGGATGTACATGTAGCCCACGGAGATGGGGTCCGGGAACGGCTCGCCGGAGCGGCCGTCGAACAGACGGGTCTTGCCGGAGGCGTCGATCAGGCGATCGCCGTCGCGGGTCACGTTGGTGGAGTTCAGCAGGCCTGCGATCTCCTCCTCACGGGCACCGTCGAACACCGGGGTGGCCAGCGTCTGGTTCGGGGCGGTCTCACGCGGCAGCTTCGGAAGGTTCTTGACCCACTCCGGCTCGCCCTCGATCTTCCAGCCGGTCTTGGCGACCCAGCCGAGGTGCGTTTCCAGCACCTGGCCGACGTTCATACGACCGGGGACACCCAGCGGGTTGAGCACGACGTCGACGGGGGTGCCGTCGGCCAGGAACGGCATGTCCTCGATCGGCAGGATCTTGGAGATGACACCCTTGTTGCCGTGACGGCCGGCGAGCTTGTCGCCGTCCGTGATCTTGCGCTTGGCGGCCACGTACACGCGGACCAGCTGATTCACGCCCGGGGGCAGCTCGTCGTCGTTGTCGCGGTCGAAGACGCGCACGCCGATGACGGTGCCGGACTCGCCGTGCGGCACCTTCAGGGAGGTGTCACGCACTTCGCGGGACTTCTCGCCGAAGATGGCGCGGAGCAGGCGCTCCTCCGGGGTCAGCTCGGTCTCACCCTTCGGGGTGACCTTGCCGACCAGGATGTCGCCGGCCTCGACCTCGGCACCGATGTGGATGATGCCGCGCTCGTCCAGGCCCGCCAGGACCTCTTCGGAGACGTTCGGGATGTCACGGGTGATCTCCTCGGCACCGAGCTTGGTGTCGCGGGCGTCGATCTCGTGCTCCTCGATGTGGATGGAGGACAGGACGTCCTCCGCCACCAGGCGCTGAGACAGGATGATGGCGTCCTCGAAGTTGTGACCCTCCCAGGACATGAAGGCCACCAGCAGGTTGCGGCCGAGGGACAGCTCGCCACGGTCCGTGGACGGGCCGTCGGCGATGATGCCGCCGACCTCGAGGCGCTGGCCTTCGTCCACCAGGACACGGTGGTTGTAGCAGTTGCCCTGGTTGGAGCGGGAGAACTTGCCGATCCGGTAGCTGGTCTCGGTGCCATCGTCGTTGAGCATGATCACGAGGTCGGCGGAGACCTCGGAGACCACGCCGGCCTTCTTGGCCACGACGACGTCGCCGGCGTCAACGGCTGCGGCGCGCTCCATGCCGGTGCCCACGAAGGGGGCCTCGGCGCGGACCAGCGGCACGGCCTGGCGCTGCATGTTGGCACCCATGAGGGCTCGGTTGGCGTCATCGTGCTCGAGGAACGGGATCAGGGCGGTGGCCACGGACACCATCTGGCGCGGGGAGACGTCCATGTACTGCACGTCTTCGGCCGGGATGAGCACGGGCTCGCCTCCACCGCCACGCTCACGGACGAGGACGGTCTCCTCGGTGAAGCGGTTGTCGCCGTCCAGCGGCGCGTTGGCCTGGGCGATGACCACCTCGGCCTCGTCATCCGCGGTGAGGTACTCGACGTCGTCGCTGACGACGCCGTTGGCGACCTTGCGGTACGGGGTCTCGATGAAGCCGAACGGGTTGATGCGGCCGTACGAGGCCAGCGAGCCGATCAGACCGATGTTCGGGCCTTCAGGGGTCTCGATGGGGCACATGCGGCCGTAGTGGGACGGGTGGACGTCTCGCACTTCCATGCCTGCACGGTCACGGGACAGACCGCCCGGGCCCAGCGCGGAGAGACGGCGCTTGTGGGTCAGGCCGGAGAGCGGGTTGTTCTGGTCCATGAACTGGGACAGCTGGGAGGTTCCGAAGAACTCCTTGATCGCTGCCACCACGGGACGGATGTTGATCAGGGACTGCGGGGTGATGGCCTCGACGTCCTGCGTGGTCATGCGTTCGCGGACCACACGCTCCATACGGGACAGACCCGTGCGGACCTGGTTCTCGATCAGCTCGCCCACGGCGCGGATGCGGCGGTTGCCGAAGTGGTCGATGTCATCGACCTCGACGCGCAGATCCACTTCCTGACCGTCGCGGGCACCCTTGATGGTGCTCTCGCCGGCGTGCAGCGCCACGAGGAACTTGATCATGGCCACGATGTCCTCGACGTGGAGGATGGAGGCCTCGCGGTCGGACAGCGGGCGGTCGATGCCCAGCTTGCGGTTGATCTTGTACCGGCCGACCTTGGCGAGGTCGTAGCGCTTGGCGTTGAAGTAGAGGTTGTCCAGGAGGTTCTGGGCGGCCTCGACGGTGGGCGGCTCGCCCGGACGCAGCTTGCGGTAGATGTCCAGGAGGGCTTCCTCCTGGGTCTGCGTGGCATCCTTCTCCAGGGTGGCACGCATGGAGTCGTACTGGCCGAACTCCTCGAGGATCTGGCCCTCGGTCCAGCCGAGCGCCTTCAGCAGCACCGTGACGGACTGCTTGCGCTTGCGGTCCAGGCGGACGCCGACCTGATCGCGCTTGTCGATCTCGAGCTCGAACCAGGCACCGCGGGACGGGATGATGCGAGCGGTGTAGATGTCCTTGTCACTGGTCTTGTCCGGAGCCTTCTCGAAGTAGGCGCCCGGGGAACGGACCAGCTGGGAGACGACGACACGCTCGGTGCCGTTGACCACGAAGGTGCCCTTCTCCGTCATAAGGGGGAAGTCACCCATGAACACGGTCTGCTGCTTGATCTCGCCCGTGTTGTTGTTGATGAACTCGGCCTTGACGTACAGCGGGGCGGAGTAGGTCGCGTCGCGGTCCTTGCACTCTGCCATGGTGTACTTGGGCTCGTAGAACTCCGGGTCGGAGAAGCTCAGGGACATGGTGCCCTGGAAGTCCTCGATCGGGGAGATCTCTTCGAAGATGTCGGCGAGACCGGACGTGGTGGCCACGGAGTCATCACCGGCTTCAACGGCGGCGGCGACCTTGGCCTGCCAGCGCTCGTTGCCTACCAGCCAGTCAAAGCTGTCCGTCTGGAGAGCGAGCAGATTCGGGACGTCAAGCGGCTCGTGAATCTTCGCGAATGAGATGCGACGGGTCGCACCATCAGTGGTAGCGGTTTCATTGTTTGGGGTGCTCGAGGCGACCAAGAGGGTTCCTTCCACAGACCTTCGGGCTGATCAGCCCTCCCCCGATCGAGCGCCCACGCTGTACACGCTGGGCGCCACCTGTCCGGGACCGCTATATGACCCGGGACCGCATCCGTGGCGGCAGCCGATTCGCTGCTTAAACGCCACAGGCACGGCCAGCCCACCGCTATATGAAGGCCGAAGGTACAGAGGGAAGACGCAAAGACCTACATTACCGGAATCAAACGAATATGTCTACCCCAGTCAGTATGCCCGCGTCAAGCCGGTCGGCGGCCCGGCCAGGCTGCCGGGCCACCGTTCTACTCGGGAACGGTGATGTCCGCCACCGTGGCGCCATAGGCACTGATCAGCTCATCGGCGTCGACGAACAGGCTGTAACCGTGGGCCCCGGCGCCCATGGCTACGCGGTGCCCCACGATGGTCTCATCGGCGAAGACCGGCCAGTCCGTGGTGCTGCCGATCGGAGTGATGGTGCCCCGTTCATAGCCGGTGGCTTCCAAGGCCAGATCCGCCTCGGGGAGGCGCAGCTTGTTGACACCGACCACCGCCCGCAGCTTCGGCCAGGAGATCGCCCGTCCGCCGGGGACAAGCGCGAAAAGGAAGGTGCCGTCGGACCGCTTCACCACGAGCGTCTTGACGATGCCCGACGGCGGGATGCCGAGCAGCGTCGCCGCCTCGGCGAGCGAATTCGCCGCCGGCCGTTCGCGGATCTCGATCTCGAGGCCCCGGGCCGCGGCGGCCTCACGGACCCTGGAGTGTGCTTCCGGCATCCGGCTCCCCCTTCGGTGCATCCTGTCCCACCATCCTGGCAGACCCCGCTCTCAAGTCACAGCAAGCTCCGGGTCTGCTGTGACGTCCGGCACGTTCCGGGGCGATAGCCTGGTGTCACTAAGCACGATGGAAAGCGAAGGGCCATGTCCGAAAACAACAACGACGTTGTCATCCTCTCTGCGGCGCGCACGCCCCAGGGACGCCTGAACGGCCAGCTCGCGGCCAAGACCGCCGTGCAGCTGGGAAGCCACGCCATCAAGGCCGCCATCGAGCGCGCCGGGATCGGCCCCGAAGCCGTCCAGGCCGTCTTCATGGGCCAGGTGCTCCAGGCCGGTGCCGGGCAGAACCCCGCCCGGCAGAGCTCCATCGGGGCGGGAATCGGCTGGGACGTCCCCACCGTGACCCTGAACAAGGTCTGCCTCTCCGGGCTCACCGCCGTGATCGACGCCGCGCGCCTCATCCGCGCCGGCGAGGCCGACGTCGTCGTGGCCGGCGGCCAGGAGTCGATGACCCGCGCCCCGCACCTGCTTCCGGGCTCGCGACAGGGCTGGACCTACGGCACGGTGCAGATGCTGGACCACGCCGCGTACGACGGCCTGACGGACGCTTTTGACGGCCAGTCCATGGGCCTGTCCACGGAGAGCCTCAACCTCTCCCTGGGCATCGACCGCCGCTCCCAGGACGAGGTGGCCGTCGCGTCCCACCAGCGCGCGGCGAAGGCCATCGAGGACGGCGTCTTCGCCGACGAGATCGCCCCGCTGACGATCCCCCAGCGCAAGGGCGATGCCCTGGTGGTGGACACCGATGAAGGCGTCCGCGGCGGCACCACGCTGCTGACGCTGGCCCCGCTGAAGGCTGCGTTCGTCACGGACGGCACCATCACGGCCGGCAACTCCTCGCCGCTCTCCGACGGCGCCTCCGCCCTGGTGCTGGCCTCCCGCTCCTACGCCGAGGCGCATGGCCTGGACTACCTGGCCGCCGTCGGCAAGCCCGGTCAGGTGGCCGGCCCGGACAACTCCCTGCACTCCCAGCCGTCCCACGCGATCTCCTCCGCCCTCACGAAGGCCGGGTGGAGCGTGGAGGACCTGGACTTCATCGAGATCAATGAGGCCTTCGGCTCCGTGGCCGTCCAGTCCCTGAAAGACCTCGACTACCCGCTGGAGAAGTGCAATATCCACGGCGGGGCCATCGCGCTCGGCCACCCGATCGGCGCGTCCGGCGCGCGTCTGGCCCTGCACGCCGCGTTCGAGCTCAAGCGGCGCGGCACCGGCAAGGCCGCCGTGTCCCTCTGCGGCGGCGGTGGTCAGGGCGAGGCGCTGCTGCTCTACCGCGGCTAGTCAGAGGTCTTGGAGGCGGAGGACGTCCGTGATGCCGCGTGCCGTGAGGTGCGCGGCATCCGTGCTTTTCGAGGCGAGCACGACGGCGGGGCGGGCACCTGCCTTGGCCAGGCGCATCCACGCGTCGAAGAACCCTCCCCCGGGCGCGCAGCTGGGGCGTCCGGCTGCGGCGACGGCGGGGCCGGCGAGGGCGGGGACGTGCGGCACCGCGCCGTCGTCGGGCTCTTCGGCGCCGACGTCGAGCACCAGTGCCGTACGCCGCGGCTCCGGCGTCTCCCAGGAGCTCCCGGCGAGTTCCGCGAAGGCGCAGCCGAGGTCCTTGTGGGAGCGGTCGTTGCGGATCAGTCCCAGGCTGTATTCGAGCGCCGGGAAGCCGGCCAGGCTCCGCGACACGTCGTGGGAGCACCACCAGGTGACACCCCAGACGTCCCGGCTGTCCAGTGCATGTGCGACGGACTGCCGGGCGAACTCCGCGGCGTCCTCGGCCGGGATGTGAGGCGCCGGCGCCCCGATCTCCTGCAACCAGACGGAACGGGTGGGATCCACGGCCCAGGCCTGGCCCAGCTGGATGAGGTACTCGGCGAGACGCACGCTCTCCTGGCTCATGCCGCCGTAGCGCTGGGCGGTGCCGTTGAAGACCCAGGAATGGATGGTGGTCATGGCGCCCTGCCGCGCAGTGGCCGCGGGCGTGAACGGATGTTCGGCGCCGAAGAAGGCCGCGTCGTACTCGGAATGGCAGTGCGCCAGGCCCGGTGCGCCCTCCTCGCACGCCTCAAGCATCAGGCCCAGCCAGCGGTGGGCGGCCGTGGTGCCGAGCGGTTTGTAGCCCGGGTGTGCCACGTTGGCGAACTGGCTGAATTCGTTGCCCACGCTCATGCCCAGGACGTTGTCCCGGCCCGCCAGGGCCCGTGCCACGGTCCGGAGATAGTCCTGCTGCCCCTCGATCACGCGGGGATCGGTGAACAGGTCCGTGCCGTGCCAGCTCTGGGTCCAGGCCGGCAGGAAATCGAAGCTGGACAGGTGGCCCTGGAGAGCGTCGACGCTGCAGTCCATGCCCCGCTCCCCCGCAGCATCCACCATGGACAACAACTGTTCCACGGCGTGCCCCCTCACCAAGGACCGGTTCGGCTGGAAGTACGGCCAGATGGCGAAGAGCCGGACATGGTCCAGCCCCAGCTCCGCCAGGCCGTCGAAATCGCGGCGGACCGCATCGAGATCGAAGTCGAGCCAGTGGTGGAACCAGTTCTCGCTGGGGGTGTAGTTGACGCCGAAGCGGGGCGAGGCGGAGGTCATGGCTCCAGTCTTGTCCAGGCGGAGACGATGCGCATCCGGCGGGGCTCACATGAACCCCGCCGGACACGATCCGATCAGAAGGACATGGTCAGGGGGTGACGCTCAGCGGCACGCCATTGGCCACGAGCTTCCAGTCCTGGCGCGCGAACACGGCGGCGTCCAGGGTGCCGTGCTCCACGACGTAGTCGATCATCAGCTGCCGGATCTCCTGCTGGCTGTTGCTCAGCACGGGCGCCATGGTGACCCCGGGGAAGTTACCGCCGCCGCTCTGGCGGTAGTTGTTGATGGCAAGGGCGAACTCCTGGGCGTCGGGCACGGGAACGCCGCCGTACAGCAGGCCCTGGATCCTCTGCCCGGCCGGCTTGGCGACGTCGATGGAGTACTCCAGCGGCGCGTCCAGCCCGAAGACGATGTCGTAGTTGTAGTCCGGTGTGCCCGCGGGCGCCAGGGAGGTGGGGGCGTTGGTCAGATCCGCCGAGGCCACCGAGGTGGCGGTGACGGTCTTGTAGTAGGCCGCCGACCATTCCAGGTAGGCCTTCAGCTGGGCGCCGGTCAGCTTGATGCTCAGGAGCGTGTTGTCGAAGATGTAGAGCCCGGCGATGTCGCGGATGGTCAGCGGGCCCGCCTTCACATCCACTTCCCGGGAGAACGGGGCCGCGATGGACAGCACGGGCAAGGAGGCCGCGGCGCCGCCAGCCAGCTCCGCCTTGATCCGGCTCGCCTGCACGAAGTTGATGGCGTCCACGGCGGCCGAGTCCTCCCAGCACGCCGTCGCCGTGGAGAGCGGCTGAGTGGACGTCCCGATGACCTTGTTCACGTAGGTCACCGCGGCCTGGTGCGCCGCGCTCACGGCGGACACGATCTGCTGGTCCTCCGGCGCCGTGCGGGCGTCCAGCAGGTGCGAATGGGCGGAGGCCACCGTCCAGCCTCCGCGCTCCTTGACCAGGTCCAGATCGATCACGGAAACCCGCATCCCCCAGCGGAGCGGCTCGGTCAGGAGGACCTGCTTCCCGGTGGACTTGTTCACCACGAACCGTTCCGGGATCTCCTGGTGCGCATGGCCCACCAGGATCGCATCGATGCCGGGGACGTCCTCGGCGAGCTGGGATGAGGCGTTCTCCGGGAACGGCAGCGCGTCCCCGTAGGACGAGCCCGGGGTGGCCCCGGAGTGGCAGGAGACGATCACGACATCCGCACCGGCGGCCTTGACCTCGGGGATGACCACCTTGGCCTCCTCCACGATCCCGTTGAAATCGAGCTTGCCCTCCACATTGTGGCGGTCCCACAGGGCACAGCCCGGGGTCACGAAACCGACCAGGCCCACCGTGACCCAGCCGTTGCCCGTCTTCACACGCTTGAGGACGTACGGGGTGAAGGCGCGCGCGCCGCTGCCGGCGACGTGGACGTTCGCACCCAGCAGCGGGAACGTCAGCTGGGACTCCCACGTGCGGAGGAGGTCGACGCCGTAGTTGAACTCGTGGTTTCCCAGCGCCACGGCGTCGTACCCCACCGCGTTCATGGCCAGCGCCATCGGGTGCTTCACCGTGGCGGACGCGGGCGTGATCTTGGCGAAGTAGTACGCCAGCGGGGTGCCCTGAATGGTGTCCCCGGCGTCCAGGGTGAGGGTGGCTGCCGCACCCCGTTCTTCGCGGACCGCCTTGATGAGGGTGGAGGCCTGGGCGATGCCGATCCGGTTGCCCGCCTTGTCCGTGTACGGCGCGTTCTTGAAGTAGTCCCAGTTGAAGACGTTGTTGTGCAGATCGGTGGTGCCCAGGACGGTCAGCCGGAAGTTCTTCCGGTCCAGACCCGGTGCGGCCTCGGCCGGCGAGGCGGCCAGGAGGGCACTCGCGCTGGAACCGGCGACGACGGCGGCGGCCAGCATGGCGCGCCGGCTGATCCGGGACGCGGGGCTGAGGGAGGTGGATTCGCTCATGGGGAAACCTCGGGGTGAGTCGATGGGTGCGTGAGTGATGCGAAAGCCCGCCACCCTGTGGTGGGCGCGGCCCAGGAGGCCTGAAGCGCCAGTCTATGAGCACCGTCGCGCCGTGAGAAGGACTTCTGAAGCACTTCTTGCATTGTTCACCCGGGGTTCCCACGCCGGAGGGCGCAGTTAAAGCGGAAGACCCCGCCCACCGAAGTGGACGGGGCCTTCACAGCGATCAGCTTCCGTTCCGTGCGGAACGGGGAACCGGACCGAAACCGAATTACTTGACGGAAACGGTGGCGCCGGCAGCCTCGAGCTGCTCCTTGGCCTTCTCGGCGGTCTCCTTGTTGACGCCCTCGAGGACGGCCTTGGGAGCGCTGTCGACGAGGTCCTTGGCCTCCTTCAGGCCGAGGGAGGTCAGGGCGCGCACCTCCTTGATGACACCGATCTTCTTGTCGCCGGCGGCCTCGAGGACGACGTCGAACTCGGTCTTCTCCTCGGCCTCTTCAGCAGCGCCGCCACCGGCGGGGCCTGCAACGGCAACAGCTGCGGCGGTGACCTCGAAGGTCTCCTCGAACAGCTTGACGAACTCGGAGAGCTCGATGATGGTCAGTTCCTTGAAAGCTTCGATGAGCTCTTCGTTGCTGAGCTTCGCCATGATTGGCGTCCTTCCTGTTGTTGGTGCCTGCGCACCACAGTGTGTGGGTGGGGAGAAGAGGATCAGGCCTCTTCGGAAGCGGCCTCGGCCGGAGCCTCGGCAGGTGCTTCCTCAGCGGCGGGCGCCGGAGCGCCGTTCTCTTCTTCGAGCTTGATGCGCAGGGCATCAATGATGCGGGCAGCTGCGGCGGCCGGGGCCTTGAGGACACCGGCGACCTTGGCGAGCTGCAGCTCACGGGACTCGAGAGCGGCCAGAGCGGCAACTTCCGAAGCGTTCAGAGCCTTGCCCTCGAAGTAACCGGTCTTGATGACCAGCTGCTTGTTGGCCTTGGCAAAGTCCGTGAGGCTCTTGGCAGCAGCAACGGCGTCGCCCTTGATGAAGGCGATTGCGGTGGGGCCTGCGAGCTGGCCGTCGAACGCGTCGACACCGGCTTCCTTGGCAGCAATCGCGGTCAGGGAGTTCTTGACGACGGAGTACTTGGTCTCCGCGCCCAGAGAACGACGCAGCTCCTTGAGCTGTGCGACAGAGAGCCCGCGGTATTCGGTCAGGACAGCGGCGGTCGATTCCTGGAAATCGGTGGTGATCTCAGAAACTGCGGCCACCTTGTTCGGCGTTGTCATAACCCTCCTTCCGGGGAATCAGGCCGGTCAGGAAGGTCCTCGCTGCTCGCAGCGTGAGCCGCGCATCAGGTACTCAGGGGCACCAACAAAAAACGCCCCGCGCAGGCGCACGGGGCATGGAAGATCTCTCTTCAAAGCTCAGCTCACCTGCGCCGGCCGCCCTTATGCTGAAGGGTCCTTCGATGGAGATCCACACTCTTCAGCAATGCCGAAAAGCACAGGGATGTCCAACAACCGACGGTCTTTGGTGCTTCAAGCCTACGGGACACGGGAGGAACGAGGCAAATCGAGGCCGCCCTCCCCCATCGAACGGTCACTTGCTCGCAGTGTTTCCGCGTGACACTGCGATCAAATGACCGATCGCGGGGGCATCAGGTGAGGTTGGGCTGGCTAAGGTCCGGCAACTGCTTCTGCCACAGGCCCGTCACCCCGGCGGTGCGGAAGCCCAGTTGCTGATTCACGGTCAGGAGGTAGCGGTTCTCCAGGGCGTTCCAGGTGTAGATGACGCGCACATCCGGGAAGAGGTCCCGCAGCTGCTGCATATTGGAGATCTTCAGCAGCAGCCCCAGCTTGTTCCCACGGTGCGCCAGGCGGACGTGCGTCTCATCCTGGAACACCACGTCCTGGCGCTGCGGCAGGACACTGATGGTGGTCACACCCACCAGGGAACCGCTCTCCACGTGCTCGACGGCGGTGACCACCGCCCGCCGGCCCTGCGCCACGGCGATGTCCTCCGCACGCCGCAGCGCCTCGGCGTCGTAGTCCTCCCATTCCGCGGCGGGCACGCCCGACTGGGCGGCTTCGGCGAGCGTCAAGTCCTCCGCGGACGAGTCCAGGGCAGCCATGTCCGCGAGCCACTCGTCCGGGCAACGGTCCCGCCAGTGGTGTAGCCGGTAGCGGCCCGCGTTCGCGGCATCCGCCTCGGCCAGGAGGCTGCCCTCCAGCACGGAGTCCAGCGGCAGGGCGCAGGAGCTGAACTGCTCGATCCGCTCCAGCGTGTACCCGCCGCGCCGGGCGAAATCCACGGACCGGCTGGCCAGAGGGACGAAGCCCGGGCCGCTGTCCGGGAGCAGGCTCCCCTGGTCGTCGCCGAGGGTGGCTGCCGGATGGTCCGTGTCCACGAACAAGTGGCGCCGGCCCTCCGAACGGGCGAAGTGCTCGGCAGCCTGGACGAGCGCGCGGCCCACCCCGTGCCCCTGGGCCTCGGGAAGGATGTCCAGCGTGAACTCGGCGACGTCCACGTCGCCCATGAGGGGCAGCGAGACGTCCGCGACACCCACGATCCTGCCGTCCAGACGGGCCGCCAGCAGCACCTGCCGCTCATAGGGGTCCCTGAGCTCGAAGAGTTTCTCCACGGGGGTGTAGGCGAGATCGTCGGTGCCCCAGGTGGCGAGCCGGACGCGGCGGGCCACCTCGACAGCGGCCAGGAAGTCCGCCGCATCGTCCGATTCCAGTGTGTCCGGGATCCACAGCTGATCCACCTGGATGCTCATGACCCGCCCTCTCCTTCCGGGCTCCACGGCCCCTTCCGCTGCCACTGGCCGTCGTGGCCGGCCGGGACGAAGCCCATGGCCACGTTGATGTCCAGCATGTGCCGGTTCTCATCGGCGTTGTAGGTGTAGATGCGACGGACCGCGGGGAACGCCGACGTCAGCGCGAACAGATTGGCCGCCTTCATCCACTGGCCCAGCGCGTGGCCGCGGTGCCCGGGCAGCACGATGGTGTTGTCCTGATGGGCCACTTCCGGACGCTCCTCGCTGTGCTCCAGGATGCTGTAACCGGCCAGAGCACCGGTCTGGCGATGGCGTGCCGCCATGGTCACCGCCCGCACGCCTCCGTGCTCCCGGCGATCGTCGATCTCACGGACCCGGGCGGCGTCGAACAGTTCCTCGCCCAGCTCCAGGCCACCGAGCGGGATCTCCGTGGACATGCTCGTGTAGAGCGTGACCAGGTCCTCCAGGTACCGTTCCGGGGTCGCGTCCAGCCAGGACACCAGCTCATACGCATCGCCGGCGCGGGTCTGGGCCGCGGCCTGAAGTTCCGCCGCCGCACGAACGGTCCCCTCCGAGAGCGTCAGAAGGCTGGTCCGCTCGACCTGGACCAGTTCGTAGCCCCGCCGCAGGGCGAAGCGGACTGCGCGCGACGACGCCGGCACGCTCCCGCTGCCGGTGGGCGGCACCAGCCGCTCGCCGCCGTCGTCGGGGCCTCCGGCCGTGTGCTCGGTGCCGCTCTGCAGCACCGTCCGGCCGCGTGCGGCCGCACGCGCCTCCACGTGATCGGCCAAGGCCCGCCCCAGGCCCCGGCCCTCGAATTCACGCAGGACCCCCAGGCCGATCCAGGCGGTCTCCAGGTTCTCCCGCAGAGGGAACTGGATCCATGCACGGGCGGCCATCCGGCCCCCGGCACGGATGAAGTAGATCTCCAGGCTCTGGTAGTCCGAATCCCGCCAGTTCTGAAGACGGGCCGCGTCCGGAGTGCCCAGATCGGTGTTGCCGCGGACCTGTTCCAGCAGCGTGTCCGTGAGCGCACAGAGCTCCAGGAAGTCCCCTGCCTCCGGCGATTCCAAGGAGTCCGGCAGGGTGAGCCGTTCGATCAGGAAGGGCGTCTCCGTCATGCCTTCACCCTACCGCCGGGGCGGCCTGCCGGACCGGAGGATCCGGGTACGCCGAAGGCCGCCCAGCGTCGCTGGGCGGCCTTCAGGAAGTCAAATCCAAGCGATGCCTGGAACGGCGACTAGGCGCCGAGGATGACCTTGGTGACGTTCGGGTCCACGGAGATGCCCGGGCCGAAGGTGGTGGCCACGGTGGCCTTCTGGATGTAACGGCCCTTGGCGGCGGTCGGCTTCAGACGAAGCACCTCTTCCAGAGCAGCGGCGTAGTTCTCGGCGAGCTTCTCGACGTCGAAGCTGACCTTGCCGATGATGAAGTGGAGGTTGGAGTGCTTGTCGACGCGGAAGTCGATCTTGCCGCCCTTGATGTCGTTGACGGCCTTGGCCACATCCGGGGTGACGGTGCCGGTCTTGGGGTTCGGCATGAGGTTACGCGGACCCAGGACCTTACCGAGGCGACCCACCTTGCCCATGAGCTCGGGGGTGGCGACGGCGGCGTCGAAGTCGGTCCAGCCGCCGGCGATCTTCTCGATCAGGTCGTCGGAGCCGACGAAGTCGGCGCCGGCGGCGAGAGCGGCCTCAGCCTTGTCACCGGTGGCGAACACCAGGACGCGGGCGGTCTTGCCGGTGCCGTGCGGGAGGTTGACCGTGCCGCGGACCATCTGGTCGGCCTTACGGGGGTCAACACCCAGGCGGAAGGCGACCTCCACCGTGGCGTCGAACTTGGAGGGGTTCGTGTCCTTGGCCAGGGTCACTGCCTCGGCCGGGGTGTAGAACTTCTCCGCGTCGATCTTGGCGGCGGCTGCCTCATATGCTTTGCTGCGCTTTGCCATGCTGCGTATTTCTCCTTGTGCAGTTGTGGTCTGCGGACCGCGCTGGGCCCTGCCACGGTCCCGTCACAGGACGGGACTTGATGAATTTCTAAAGGTGCCGGTCACCCGGCGGGAGGCCAGAGGCCTGATTACTCGACGGTGATGCCCATGGAGCGGGCGGTGCCGGCGATGATCTTGGCGGCGGCCTGGACATCGTTGGCGTTCAGGTCGGGCAGCTTGGTGGTGGCGATCTCCTCGACCTGGGCCTGGGTCAGCTTGGCGACCTTGACCGTGTGCGGGGTGGCAGAGCCCTTGGCCACACCGGCGGCCTTCTTGATGAGCTCAGCAGCCGGCGGGGTCTTGGTGATGAAGGTGAACGAGCGGTCCTCGTACACGGTGATCTCGACCGGGATGACATTGCCGCGCTGGGATTCCGTGGCGGCGTTGTACGCCTTGCAGAACTCCATGATGTTGACACCGTGCTGGCCAAGCGCGGGACCGATCGGAGGAGCCGGGTTGGCGGCACCTGCCTGGATCTGCAGCTTGATGAGGCCGGTGACCTTCTTCTTGGGAGCCAATGTAGGGTCCTTCTCTCAATTGCTTACTGAGGAACAGGAGTGCGCCTCAGTTGGGTGGCCACCTTGGCGAGGTGACCGGACGTCCCCGGGCCGCTAAAGCAGCACGGCCCGGAAACGAAAACTCGGGTTGTCAGATCTTGGTGACCTGGTTGAACGCCAGCGTGACCGGGGTCTCGCGCTCGAAGATCGAGACCAGGACCACCAGGGTCTGGGACTCGATCTTGATCTCGGAGATCGTGGCCGGGAGGGTCTCGAACGGGCCCTCCTTGACGATCACGGACTCGCCGACCTCGAAGTCCACGTTGACCGGGGCGGCGGCGACGCGGGCCTGCTTGCCGCCCTGCTGCTCAGCCTGCTCCTGCTCGAAGACCGGAGCCAGCATGGAGACGACCTCATCCAGCTTCAGCGGGACCGGGTTGTGGGCGTTGCCCACGAAGCCGGTGACGCCCGGGGTGTGGCGGACGGCGCCCCAGGAGGCGTCCGTGAGCTCCATACGGACCAGGCAGTAGCCGGGAATGCGCACACGGGTGACGACCTTGCGCTGCGCGTTCTTGATCTCCACGACCTCTTCCATGGGGACCTGGATCTCGAAGATGTAGTCCTCCATGTCCAGGGTCTGGACGCGGGTCTCAAGGTTGGTCTTCACGCGGTTCTCGTAACCGGCGTAGGTGTGGACGACGAACCAGTCGCCCTCCTGGCGGCGCAGCTTGGCCTTGAAGGCCTCGAGGGGGTCCTCGGCGGGCTCGGACGGCACGACGGCGGCGGCCTCCTCAGCGGCGGCCTCGCCGTCGTTCTCCTCCTCGTCAGCCTCCACGGCCTCGGACTCGGCGTCCACGATTTCGGGCGCAGCAGTCTCCGCCACGACGGCGTCCTCAGACTCCGGGGCGTTGTCCTCGGTGAATTCGAGCTCCTGCTCAGACACGTGGTCTCCTGCTTCGTCGATGGTGCATTGCAAGCGTGGGAACGCTCGTGGTGGCTGAGCCATCCGCGGGCATCCCCACTTAAACGACTCAATTCCACAGCCTGCAACCTCAGCGCCCCCTCAGGGGTGCGGGCCGCATGCTGCGGAAGATCGGTCGGTCAGCTTTCCTTGGGGCCGGAACCGCCGAACACCCAGCCGACACCCACGCCGAAGAGGAGGTCCAGCAGGGTGACGATCAGCATCACGATGGCCACGAACACCAGGACGACAATCGTGTAGTTGATCAGTTCCGAACGGGTCGGAGTGACAACCTTCTTGAGCTCGCCGATCATCTGACGGAAGAACAGGGCGATCCTGGCGAAGAAGCCGGCCTTCTTGTTCTTCTTGCCGCTGCTCTTGGCAGGGCGGCCCTGAGCGTTGCTGGCGGCCGTTTCGGTCACTGTTACCTCGCTCTTCATTGCCGTACTCGTCTGATCGACCAACGCTCTGCGAAATCACGCGGCGCCGCCTATGACGAGCCTTTCGTGCTGGTGCTCTGGTCCTCTCGGCTGATGCCTGGAGCTAACCATGCGCAGGGCAGACAGGACTCGAACCTGCAACCTGCGGTTTTGGAGACCGCTGCGCTACCAATTGCGCCACTACCCTATGGAGATGGATGCCTTGCGGCGTTCCAACACCGAGGTACAACTATACGCAAGATGTGGGCAAACGTCTAAGCGAGGTTCATCAGCGCCCTCCGGCTGTGCCTTGATGACGGCCTCCGCCTAAACTGTGAAGTGCCGGATTGCCCCCGGATCACGCTGAAAATTCACGCGAAGGACACGCCCCATGCCCTCTTCACGCATCTCCCGACGCATCTCCTCCATCGCCGAGTCCGCCACCCTGGCGGTCGACGCCAAGGCCAAGGCCCTCAAGGCCGCGGGCCGTCCGGTGATCGGTTTCGGCGCGGGCGAGCCGGATTTCCCCACTCCGGGTTACATCGTGGAGGCCGCCATTGAGGCGGCGAAGAACCCCAAATACCACCGGTACTCCCCGGCCGGCGGTCTTCCCGAGCTCAAGCAGGCCATCGCGGAGAAGACATTCCGTGATTCCGGCTACCGGGTGGACGCCTCCCAGGTCCTGGTGACCAACGGCGGCAAGCAGGCCGTGTACAACACCTTCGCCACGCTGCTGGATCCGGGTGACGAGGTCATCATCCCCACCCCGTTCTGGACCACCTACCCCGAGTCCATCCGTCTGGCCGGCGGCGTGCCCGTGGAGGTATTCGCCGGGCCGGAACAGGGCTACCTGGTGACGGTGGAGCAGCTCGAGGCCGCCCTCACCGAGAACACCAAGATCCTCCTCTTCGTCTCCCCGTCCAACCCGACGGGCGCCGTCTACTCCCCCGAGCAGGTCAAGGAGATCGGCGACTGGGCCGCCTCCAAGGGCCTCTGGGTGGTCACCGATGAGATCTACGAGCACCTCACCTACGACGGCGTGCCGTTCACCTCCATCGCCGCCGCCTCCCCGGAGCTGGGCGACAAGGTGGTCATCCTCAACGGCGTGGCCAAGACCTACGCCATGACCGGCTGGCGCGTGGGATGGATGATCGGCCCGGCCGACGTCATCAAGGCCGCCACCAACCTGCAGTCGCACGCCACCAGCAACGTCTCCAACATCATGCAGATCGCCGCCCTGGCCGCCGTCTCCGGGCCGCTGACCGCGGTGGATGAGATGAAGGTGGCGTTCGACCGCCGCCGTCGGGCCATCACGGACGGCCTGAACGCGATCGCCGGCGTCGAGTGCCCGACGCCGAAGGGCGCCTTCTACGCCTACGCCGACGTGCGCGGGCTGCTGGGGAAGTCGTTCCCCACCGCTGACGGCGGCACGGCCACCCCGCAGACGAGCGCCGAGCTCGCCGCCCTGATCCTCGACGAGATCGAGGTGGCGATCGTCCCGGGCGAGGCCTTCGGCCCCTCCGGCTTCGTGCGCCTGTCCTACGCCCTGGGCGATGAAGACCTCGCGGAGGGCGTGCGCCGCCTCCAGGAGTTCCTGGGCAAGGCCGCCTGACAGCCTGCGCGATGACGGAAGGCGCCCTCCCGGTGGGAGGGCGCCTTCCGCGTGTCCCGGCTCGTTCAGGCCGGGCCCGTCAGGACCGTGTGCGCGCTTCCTCCTCCAGGCGGCCCTGCTGGAGCCGGAACCGGCGCTCCGTCATGCGGGCCAGGCCGCGGTCGTGGGTCACCACCAGCACCGTGGTGCCCTGCTCGCGGGCCAGCGAGCTGAGCAGCGCGATGATGTGCTCACCGGTCTGCTCGTCCAGGTTCCCGGTGGGTTCGTCGGCCAGGATGAGTTTCGGCTCATTGGCCAGGGCGCGGGCGATGGCGACGCGCTGCTGCTCGCCGCCGGAGAGCCGGTTGGCCTTGCGTCCGTGCTTCTCCGCATCCAGCTGGACGCGCTCCAGGAGGGCCTGCGCCCGAGCCTTCCGGGCGGCGCGGGACACCCCGGCGAACTCCATCGGCAGCATCACGTTCTCCAGGGCGCTGAGGTTGGGCACCAGGTTGAACTGCTGGAACACGAAGCCGATGTCCTTGCGCCGGTAGGCGGTGCGGCCGGCGTCGGACAGCGATGCGAGGCTCACACCGTCCACCAGCACATCGCCGCCGCTGGGCTTGTCCAGGGCGCCCAGCAGGGACAGCAGGGTGCTCTTGCCGCTGCCGCTCTTGCCCACGATGGACGCGAAGGAGCCGGCCTCCAGCGTGAAACTGACCCCGTTGACGGGCTTGATGGTCCGGTCTCCGGACGTGAACTGACGGACCAGGTCCTTGACCTCGATCATGGCTACTCTCCTCGGAGAACTTCGATGGGACGGATACGCGCGGTCAGCAGGGCCGGGACCAGGGAACCGAGGACCGCCACGGCGAAGACCGCCGCCAGGCCAAGGCCCAGAACGCCCGGCGAGACGCTCGCGTTGACGGAGGACAGGAGCGCTCCGGCGCCGCCGAGGAAGCCGCCCCCTCCGGGGCCTCCACCGGGGAATCCACCGCCCGGACCACCGGCGCGGCCGGTGCTTGCGGACGAGGTGTTGGAGCTGACCAATGCCGCCGCGATGCCGTTGCTGGCGAACGCCGCGATCATCGCGCCCACCACGCTGCCCATGACCACGAGCACCAGGGACTCCAGCACGAACTGCAGCCCGATGGTCCGGTTCGGTGCGCCGATGGCCTTCAGGACGCCGATCTCCCGGCGGCGTTCGCGCACCAGCAGGATCATGATGAAGAGGATCACCAGGCCGGCCGTGGCCAGGGAGGCGATGAACGCGATCAGGGAGATGTTCTGCACGCTCTTCAGGGAGCTCACGGCCGTCTCCAGACCGCGCGTCCCCTGGGTCACATCGGCCTTGCCGGAGCCGAGGGCCGTCTGCAGTGCGGTCCGCGTGGCGTCCACGTTCTCCATGCTGTTCACCGTGACCACCAGGCTGGACACCTCATCCGGGGTTCCCGCCACGGCCTGGGCCTGGGGCAGCGTCAGGTAGACGGCGTTGTTCCCGAACTCCGTGCCGGCGTCGAACAGGCCGGCCACCACGTAGGTGGTGCCGTCGATGGTGAAGGTGGAGCCGACCGTGAGGTTGTTCTTCTGGGCCAGCGTGGTGCCGAGGAGCGCCTTGGTGCTCTTGGCGGTGTAGTCGCCCAGTCCGGTGCCACTGGTGATGTTCAGGGCCTTGCCGCTGGAGTCGACCTCGGCGCCGGTCCCCGTGGCCGTGATGGGCAGCTGGAAGGTCCGGGTCTGGGCGGTCCCACCGTACTGGCTGGTCTGGCCGCCGGAGTTGTTGCGGTTGCCCAGCGTTCCTGCCGCCACGGCCGGCTGGAGGCTGGTGCTCACCGAGGTGCCCTGACCGCCGAATCCTCCCGGGCCGCCCGGAACCGCCGCCTGCCCGGTGGAAGACGACGACGCCGGGCTGAGGCGCAGCTGCTTGGTCGCCACCACAGAGGTCACTTCAGGGACGGCCGCCGCGGTCTTGGCCGTGGCGGACGTCAGTGGTTCGCCGCCGCCGTCGAACCCCTGGCCTCCCGCCGGATTGACCGTCAGCACGGTGCCCACCGAGGCGTTCAGCTCCCCGACCTTGGACTCCACCGCCTGGTTGGACACCAGCATGGCGAGCGCCAGCCCGATCGCGACGGCCAGGACGGCCACCACCGCCGTGGTTCTGATCCAATTGCGGAAGGCGTTGCCTATGCTCCGCGCCACTACATTCACGATTCTCCCCGGGGGCCGGATCCACCTGCTGCGGATCATTCGCCTTCAGCCTCCCGAGCGCTCCTGTGCCGCCGGACGGCCGGGGCTATGTGCGGGCTGTGACACGCTGTGAAGGTTTCAGAGCAGGCGGCGTTCGGCGGCCCAGCGGCTCAGTTCGTAGCGGTTGGAGAGCTGGAGCTTGCGCAGGACGGCGGAGACATGGGTCTCCACGGTCTTGATGGAGATGAAGAGCTCCTTCGCCACCTCCTTGTAGCTGTAGCCGCGGGCGATCAGGCGCATGACCTCCAGCTCCCGGCTGGAGAGCTTGTCCAGTTCATCGTCCGCGATGTCCTCCACGGCCGTGCCGAAGGCGTCCAGGACGAAGCCGGCCAGCCGCGGGGAGAACACCGCGTCACCTCCGGCCACCCGGTGCACGGCGGAGGAGATCTCCTCCCCCGAGATGCTCTTGGTGACGTAGCCTCGGGCGCCGGCCCGGATGACGGACACCACGTCCGACGCCGCGTCGGAGACGCTCAGGGCCAGGAACCTCACCTGACCCAGCAGCGCGGCACAGCGGTTGATGACCTCCCGGCCGCCGCCTCCCAGGCCGCCGGGCAGATGCACGTCCAGCAGCACGACGTCGGGCATCTCCCGCGTGACGACCTCCACCGCCTCATCCACGGTGCCGGCCTCCCCCACCACGTCGATGCCGTCCTGCAGATCGGTCTTCAGGCCGGAGCGGAAGATGGCGTGGTCATCCACGATCACCACCCGCACCGGGGCACTCATGTTCTCCGTCACCGTGTCTCCTCCTTGGATTCGTCCCCGTCTCCCGGCTCCGCGCTGTCCTCCGCCGGCAGTCGCAGCCGCACCTCGGTGCCACCCGGACCGGTCATGATGGCCGCGGTCCCGCCGTGGCGTTTCATCCGGCCGATGATGGACTCCTTCACTCCCAGGCGATCGTCCGGGACGGCGTCGAGGTCGAAACCCGGGCCGCGGTCCTTCACGAACACCTCCGCGGCTCCGCCGGAACACTCGAGGTACACGGACACCGGCCCACCTCCGTGCCGCGCCGCGTTGAGCATCGCCTCCCTGGCCGCCTGGACCAGGGCCTCATGCCGGCCCGTCATATCCGTGTCCCCCACACACACCACGTCCAGCGGTGTGCCGTGGTTGTCCTCCACTTCCGCGGCCACGGCCCTGATCCGGTCCGCCAGCCGCCCGGCGTCGCGGCTGTGATCCCCGAAGAGCCACGTCCGCAGCTCCCGCTCCTGCGAGCGCGCCAGCCGGATGACGTCCTGTTCGGCGGAGGCCCGGCGCTGGATGAGCGCCAGCGTCTGGAGCACCGAATCGTGCAGATGGGCAGCGATCTCGGCCCGCTCGGTCTCCCGGACACGAGCCGCACGCTCGGCCTCCAGGTCCTTCCAGAACTTCAGCCCCCACGGCAACAGGACCAGTGCCACGCCACCCAGGACCGCCACGGAAGCCAGGAGTGCCAGCCAGGTCTGCTGCCAGGAACCGGATCCGGACACCATCACCAGCACGCCCGCCATCACCAGGGCCAGGCCGGCCAGGAGGCGGCCCCAGCCGCCCGCCTGACGGACCCGGGCCCGGTCCACCAGGCTGTCGCGCCGGGACTCGTCCAATTGCATCCACGCGATCGCGGCGCCGCCCAGGATCGCAGCCACCGCGATCAGCGTCCCGAGCGGGACGTCGGCGCCCAGCTGACGGGCGATCAGCGTGGCCGCGAGCAGCAGCAGCCCGGCGCCGAGCAGGATCTCCTTGCCGAAGGGCGCGCGGAACGCCCGCACGGCGCCGGGGACGGCGGCACCCGGCCGGTCGGCGTCGTCCCCGTGGCCGTTCCCAGCCCCCGACGACGGGCCGCTCACTGCCGGTGCGATCACCGAGGCGGGGCGCGGGGCGCCTTTCGCCGTCTTCTCGTCGGCGGTGGGTACCAGGAGCCAGAGCCAGCCGTAGAACGCCACCCCCGCGCCGCCGGCGAAGGCGGCCAGGACCATCCCCGCGCGGATGTACCTGACCGGCCAGCCCAGGTGGGCGGCCAGGCCGCTGCACACGCCGGCGATCATGCGCTCGCCGCCACGGACCAGGGGCGGGCGCTGCACGGAGGAGTTCATATCGCTATCCAAACACGGAACGGCCGGGCCAGGGGGCGTCCCGGACCGTTCCCAGGGGTGACTCAGGGATCGTTCAGGGGATCCCCCAGTAGAAGGCGCGGCCCCGGAAACGGGAGGATCGAAACATGAACACGGACAGCACTCACCCAGACGACCCGGGAAGGCCCACTCCCTCCAACGGAGACACGGCCCCCGGAGGATACGGGCCCGGTCAGGGCTCCGGCACCCCGGGCGCCGGCCGTCCCGGACAGCGTGACTTCTTCGACTGGATCCGGGACCAGGGCGTCGCCCGCGGCCAGGACCGCTGGATCGGAGGTGTGTGCAGCGGTCTGGCGCACCGCTTCAGCGTGGACCCGCTGATCGTCCGCGGCATCTTCTTCGTCCTGGCGGTCTTCGCCGGGATCGGGGTGTTGCTCTACGGCATCGCCTGGGCGCTCCTGCCCGAGCCTGACGGGCGCATCCACGCCCAAGAGGCCGGTGCCGGCCGATGGAGCGCGGGCATGACGGGAGCCGTCATCACCACGGTCATCGGTCTGCCGGGACTGGGACGCGGCGTCTGGGGCTGGGGCTGGAACGGCTTCTCCGGCTTCCTCTGGGCTCTGTTCTGGGTGGCCGTGGTCGGCGTGATCATCTACGTGAGCGTCTACTACAGCCGCGGCGGGAACCACGGCGGCAAGCGCTGGCGCGACGGATGGCCCGGAGAGTCCGGAAGCCGGCACGGCACCGCGTACGCCGGCTACAGCGCCTCCACCACGGCCGGCAATGCACCCGTCACGGATCCTCCGACTGCTGATGCCTCCACCGTTCTCCCGGCAGATCCGGGGACGGCCGCCTGGACGGTCGCAGACCTTCCGCCGGTCCCGCCGTCGGCCCAGGCACCGCGTCCGCCCCGCCAGCCCCGTCCCCCGAGGCCTCCGCGCCCGCCCCGGCCCTACCGACGCGGCCCCGGCAGCGCCGCCGTCGCCATCACCGTCGGTGTGGCCCTCCTGGTGGGCGGCGCGCTCAAGGCTCTCCAGTCCAGCGGAGCCGTCCAGCTCGGGAACTCCGCCGACGCCGTGATCTGGGCCGTGGCCGCCGGAGTGCTCGGTCTGGGGATCGTGGTGTCCGGGCTGCGCGGACGGACCTCCGGGTTCCTCGGATTCCTGGCCCTCGTGACGCTGGTCATCGGCGGCATCTTCAGTGCCGTCCAGCCTGGCGATCAGGCGAACTTCCAGAACAAGGACTGGGCCCCCACCACCACGGCCGAGGCCCAGCAGGGGTTCGGCATGACGGCGGGCAAGGGACTCGTTGATCTGCGGGGCCTGAGCACCTCGGCGCCGTTGAGCTCCTCCGTGACCGTGCCCGTGAACGTCACGGCCAGTAATGTCACCCTGATCCTGCCGGACAACGTCCCCGTCCAGCTCACTTCGGATCTGACCCTGACCGGCTTCCATGAGAACGGCACGGACAGCGGCGCCCTCACCAGGTCAACCACGGAGAACATCAACTCCGGCAAGCCCGGGCAGCCCCTCATCATCCAGCTGCACGGAACGTTCAGCAACATCGTCATCCAGGAAGGAAGCCTCCGATGAGCACCCACGATCCGCGGCCGGAGGACGAGCAGGAGAACACGGCCGCCTACGAACTTCCACTGCAGCCGCCCACCCTCGCCCTGGGACCGCTGGAGCCGGAGCCGCGCCCCGGCGCCCAGCCCGGGCCCCAGCCCGCACCGCACCTGGAGCTCCCCACTCCGCCGCACGCGCCGTCGTCGTGGTCCTACACCCCGCCGCCCGAGCACCGCGGCCCCCGCGTGGGCACCGTGGTGTGGGGCCTGCTGCTCATGGCGCTGGCGACGCTCCTGGTGATCTCGCGGATGGGCCTGGTGGTCCTGGACGGCGGCGAGGTCCTGATCTGGCTCATGCTGGGCACGGGCGCCGCACTGCTCGTGGGCGGGCTGGTCTCCGCGGCCGGCCGGAAGAACCGCGACGGCCGCGACGGCGTGACAAAGCAGAACTGAGACGGGAGGCTAGAGGACATGGACAAGTTTTTCAGCGTGATCAGGAGCATCGGCGTCCGTCGAGGACCGGAGCGGTGGCTGGGAGGAGTCTGCGGAGGCCTCGCCGCGAAGTTCGGGGTGGATGTGGCGTGGGTGAGGCTCGGATACCTCCTCTTCTGCCTGCTGACCGGCCCGGCACTGGTGGTCTACGTGACCCTGTGGCTGCTGCTCCCGGACAGCAAGGACGACCGCATCATCCTTCAAGGATTCCTGCAGAACCGCGGCGCCAAGTAGGCGAAACCGCACCTCGGACACCCGGCTCATCCGGCCAACGGCCCCCGTCACAGTGACGGGGGCCGTTGTCATCCACGTCACATCGGATCGTAGAATCGTCCTGGGCTCAATGGGGCGCTCTTCCAAGAATCGAAACGGACGAAGGGCGAACGACCCATGAAGATCGGCATCCTGACCAGCGGCGGCGACTGCCCCGGCCTGAACGCGGTGATCCGCGGCGCGGTCCTGAAGGGCATCGCGATCCACGGCCACGAGTTCGTGGGCTTCCGTGACGGCTGGCGCGGCGTGGTGGAGGGCGACATCATCGACATCCCCCGCAGCCTGGTCCGCGGCATCGCCAAGCAGGGCGGCACCATCCTGGGCACCTCCCGGACCAACCCCTTCGAGAACGGCGGCGGGCCGGAGACCATCAAGGCCCACATGGACCGTCTCGGCATCGACGCGATGATCGCCATCGGCGGCGAGGGCACCCTTGCGGCCGCGCGCCGGCTCACCGATGCGGGGCTCAAGATCGTGGGCGTGCCCAAGACCGTGGACAACGATCTGGACGCCACGGACTACACCTTCGGCTTCGACACCGCCGTGCAGATCGCCACGGAGGCGATCGACCGCCTGCGGACCACGGGCGAATCCCATCACCGCTGCATGATCGCCGAGGTCATGGGACGGCACGTCGGCTGGATCGCCCTGCACGCCGGCATGGCCGCCGGGGCCCACGCCATCCTCATCCCGGAGCAGCGCATCAGCATCGAGCAGATCACCGAGTGGGTCACCGAGGCCCACGACCGCGGCCGCGCACCGCTCGTGGTGGTGGCGGAGGGCTTCGTCCCGGAACACCTCGAGGCGCCCCATTCCGAGCGCGGCCTGGACACCTTCGGCCGTCCCCGCCTGGGCGGCATCGCCGATCAGCTGGCCCCGGAGATCGAGGCCCGCACCGGCATCGAGACCCGGGCCACCATCCTGGGCCACATCCAGCGCGGCGGCGTCCCGAGCGCCTTCGACCGCGTGCTCGCCACCCGGCTGGGCATGGCGGCGATCGACTCCGTGGTGGACGGCCGCTGGGGCACCATGGTCTCCCTCAAGGGCACCGAGATCGAGCACGTGAGCTTCGAGAACGCCCTGGGCAAGCTCAAGATCGTCCCGCCGCACCGCTACGAGGAGGCCGCGGTCCTCTTCGGCTGAGCACCGTCCCTCGCGAGAGTGCAGCTGATGCCGCTAAAACCTGGGCGGTTTCAAGGGGTTAGCGCAACACTGTCGATCAGTTGGGTCAGTCTTTCACGTGGGGTGTCCCAGTGGAGGGTTTTGCGGGGCCGGATGTTCAACAGCCGTTCGGTCTCGGCGAGTTGT
>NZ_JAVALS010000011.1 GCF_030731045.1 Arthrobacter horti
GCGCCTCCACACCCGCACGCTGCTCACGGCGACGCGCCTCACGCGCCTGCTTATCGATCATGGTCATCAGTGTCTCCGATCAATCAGGAGCACCGCCCCTCACACAAACCATCTGACACCCTCAGTAGGATTTCTTCCGTACAGAGCACCGGCCGAATTGGGGGCGTCGGGGCCTGCTTTGTATGCACTTTCGCCGAGCCCCTTCAGCGTTTCACTCGCGCATTCAGAAGGAATCACTCGTGAGCAATCCCTATCCCCCGACCGGCCAGCCGGCTCAGCCGTCCTACCCCGCGCCGCCGCAGGGCGGTTACCCGCAGGGCCAGCCTCAGCCGCCGTACGGGGCACCCCAGAACGGGGCACCCCTGTACCAGGCTCCGCAGTATGGGGCACCGCCGCAGTTCACCCCGCAGTACAAGCCGCAGGACGTGGGGACCAAGTCGTTCCTGGTGACGTGGCTCCTCTCCTTGCTGGTGGGCGGGTTCGGTATCGACCGCTTCTACCTGGGCAAGGTCGGAACCGGCATCGCCAAGCTCCTGACCTTCGGCGGTCTGGGGATCTGGGCCCTGGTGGACCTGATCCTGGTGCTGACGAACAAGCAGACAGACAAGCAGGGCCTCAAGCTGGAAGGCTATGAGAAGCACAAGGTGGTCGCGATCATCGTCACCGTCGCGGTGATCGTGGTGGGCGGTATCGGCAACGTCGTGAACGGTGTGAACTCGGGGTCCAAGTCTGCGCCGGCACTTGATGGTTCCGATGTGTCCGTGTCCACGCCCACCACCGCCCCGGCTGTGGATCCGGCCATCGCGGCCGCGGAGGCGTCCGCATCGGCAAAGGCCCAAGCGGAAGCCGCCGCCAAAGCCAAGGCGCAGGCAGAGGCTGACGCAAAGGCACAGGCCAAGGCCGAGGCGGAAGCCGCCGCCAAACGGGGGACTCCGGGCCAGCAAAATGCCAAGCGCAAAGCGGAAAGCTATCTCAACCTCACCGCGTTCTCCCGCTCCGGCCTGATCGGCCAACTCGAATTCGAGAAGTTCTCCGCAGCAGATGCCACCTGGGCGGTGGATCACCTCGAGGTCGATTGGAACGTCCAGGCAGAGAAGAAGGCAAAGAAGTATTTGGAAATGACGTCGTTCTCCCATGCAGGGCTCGTCGACCAGCTGACCTTCGAAGGTTTCACCCCGGAGCAGGCCGAATACGGCGCCACCAAGGCAGGCATCTGACCAGCTCGAATCCGGGTGGGGCCCGGAGCAACCCTGGCCCCACCCTCTCCGCCCCATAAACTGCTCTGCGTGCCTAATCAGATTCACCGCAATCGTCACACGTCGTCCCGCCGTCACCGAGCCGCGCTCCCCGCCGCATTGGCGCTGACGCTCCTCGCCCTCACGGCTTGCCAGGCGACGCCGCCGACGTCGGGTGGCGGCGAGCGATCCGCCACGTCCGGTTCAACGTCCGGTTCAACGCCAGGGACCAGCGCCACGGCGATCGCCGTCGGGAAGGGCCCGCAGTCTCCGTACACCGTCCAGCAGCAGCCTGCACCGGGTTCCTGCCAGTACCGCTACACGGCGGACAAGCAGCCGCTGCCGGATCCGAAGTGCACTCCCGGAGCCCTGAACCCGAAGGTGACCCAGGAGAATCTCAAGACCACCATCTGCCGCACCGGCGGATACACCAGTGACATCCGTCCACCCGTGAACATCACCGGGCGCGAGAAAGATCTGAACGCCAAGAGCTACTCCTTCAAGGGCAGCCTCAGCGAGGCGGAGTACGACCATCTGATCAGCTTGCAGCTGGGCGGGGACCCGAACGATCCGAGGAACCTGTGGGTCCAGCCGCCGAGCCCTGGGCACGACCCGTCCAAGGGCGTGAACAACGACAAGGACCCGGTGGAGTCCAAGCTTGCCGCTGCGGTCTGCAAGGGAACCATCAGCCTCTCCGACGCTCAGATCGCCATCGCCACCGACTGGACCACGGCGCTGAAGAAGCTCGGGCTGGGGTGAGCAACCCTTGGTCACAGCATGGATTGTCATATCGAGTCAATATGACTTGAAAACTTCGCCAAGGTTTGTCTAGCGTCGAGAAGAACCCCATCGCTTCGACGGCGGTGGGGTTCTCTCGTACGGCCGCGGGCACACAGATTTCGCACCAACCGGTGCACTGGCCGCGGCGATCCGGCCAAGTCATTGGGGTGACCATGTCCATTGAAAACCACTCGCACCACCCGGAACCGGAGCTGCCGCCCGCCGGCGGCGGCCCGGTCGTTTCGTCTCCTGCACGGTCCTTCGCGCCGCAGTCCTTGCTGCCCTCCATCATGGTCGGGGCGGTCAGCTACGGCGGAACGCTTCTGGTGTCGCTGGTGATCGTGCTTCTGGCGATCGCAGGGCTGAGCTCCGCAGATCAAGCGAAGGCTCTTGACAATCCCTTTCTGCCCCGGGAAGTCACCCCATCTCCTTGGCAATGGCTCTTTCAGCTCGCCGCCCAGCTGGTAGCCATGAGCCAGTTCGGGGCTCTGGGCACCTCAGCTGAAGTCACCGCGCCGTTCGTCGGCTCCGTTCACGGATCCGCTTCCGTCTTCGCACTCCCCCTGCTCCTGACCGTGGTCTCACTGGGGCTGTGCTTCGCCGCCAGCCGGTGGACGGCCCGCCATCGACAGGCGCCGGGTTTGACGGGCGGGCTCTGGAGCGAGGCGCTCGTGACGGCCGCAGTGTTCGCACTCCTGGTCAACGTGGTAGCTGCTCTTGCGTCGATCACGGTTCCAGTACCCCAGGTGAAGGTGAGCCCCATCAACGCGGTGACCTTCGGATCCGTCCTCGGATCCCTGGTGCTCGGGTATGCGGCCTCGGCAGCAGGCCTGTGGTCCGTCCGGACATCGGCCCAAGATCCGCGCAAAGCAGCCCTGGCGAAATGGCTCCGGCCTGCGTCCGCTGCCGGAGTGCACGGCGCCCTGTTCCTGGTCATCGCCGTCCCCGCGTTCGTGATCGTCGCCGGGGTGAAGGCGGGCTGGGTCGCGACGCTCACCGCGCCTTTGTGGGCGCCGCCCGCCGGGCTGTACCTTCTGGGTCTCGGTCATCTGAGCCCGATCAGCGCGAGCTGGTCGACGTCCTCCTCCTTCATGACCTCCACCAGTTCCCAGGACTCCGTGTTCGTGTTCGCCCCGGGACTCGATCCGGCGTGGGCCGGCTGGCTCCTGGTTCTGCTGGCCCTGCTGCTCACCGTGGTGACCTCGGTGTTCTGGTTCCTGCGGAGGGACCATGCGCGGATCAACGGAATCGGCGGATGGCTTGCGCTTCCGGCGGCATTCGCGGCACTCGGCCTGGTGGCGGTGGCGCTCAGCCCCGCTTCGGCCTCCGTAGACGGATCATCATTCGTCTCGGCCAGCTCGGGCTCTTCGCTGACACTCCTGACGCCGCTCATCATGCTCGTCTGGGGCGCCGGGGCCGAAGCCTCCGCACGGTATCTGGCGCCGCAACTGGTCCGGTTCGTCCCTGCGCCGCTGGCGGCCCACCTGCTCGGTCACGGTGAGGTCACCCAAGGTCCAGCCCTGGATACTGACGCTCCAGCGGGTACGACGCCGGCCGGCGACGGCGCGGCGACAGTCGCCGCACAGCCGGGCACCGCGCCGTCGGGCACTCAGCCGGTGACCGCACCACCGGCCGGCCACCCGGCATCCGCCTCTCCGGCGCTCACCACCCATCCGGCGCTGGCACCGCGGGAGCCGCTCACCCCGAAGGCCAAGAAGGCCCTGGCCTTCTCCTTCGGCGGGGCAGGCCTGGCGGTCCTCCTTGTGGTGGGATCGCTCGTGGCGGTGAATGTCATCAAGGACTCCAATGGTCCGGATAAGCCGGTGACCGCATATTTGCAGGCCTTGGTGGACGGCAAGGCGTCCAGGGCGCTGGAATTGGCCGATCCGGGGGTGGCGAATGACCAGCGGGTCCTGTTATCCGATGCCGTGTATTCGAAGGCGTCCAAGAGGATCGACGCATTCGAGATCGTCTCGTCCAAGGTGACCGAGGACAGCGCCGCCGTGGTGGCGGATGTCCACCAGGACGGGCGGAAGAACCGCTCCACGTTCACTTTGCACAAGGCTTCGCCGGAGTTCCTGGACGAACACTGGACGCTGGATTCAGGGCTGCTGAACAAGTTGACCATCACCCCCAGCGTCTCCGTGCGGGCTGTCACGGTCAACGGACAGGAAGTTCCCGTGACCGTGTCCACCAGCGGATACCAGAGCAGTGGCCAGACCTACCCGGCCTTGCCTGGGGAGTACACGCTGGGCCTGTCTGCCTCGGAGAAGTATCTGAGTGCGGAGAAGTCCACCTCCTTGGTGACCATCGATGGCGGGACGGCCTCCGCACCGCTGACGGTGGGACCATCGAATGCGCTGGTCTCGGAAGCATCCACGCAGGCGGACGCCCACCTGACCGAGTGCCTGAAGTCCACGGAGGCCAATCCCTCGGGCTGCCCGTTCGGCACCTACCTGAGTTCCTCCACCCGGAACATCAAGTGGTCCCTGGTCAGGAAGCCGGCATACCAGTTCAGCAACGAGGCCACGGGGCCGTTCAGCTCGGGATGGCAGATCCATAGCGATGAAACCGGCAAGGTCAAGGTGAGCTACGAACGGGACAGCAGCTATGGATTCGGCACACCGTCCTGGAAGCCGGACTCGGAGACGCAATCCTTCACGCTCCGCGCCACCGTGACTGTGGAGAACGGCGCCGTGAAGCTGGAATACTCGCGGTACTGACGGTGTCTATGGGCTGATGACGTCCATGCTCCATTCGCAAGGAGGGGCCGGGTGATCCCGGCCCCTCCTCTTGTCGGCGCCACTGAAGAGCCTCGTCACTCCGCCCCGGACTCGTCCAGGATCCGGGCGAGCGTCTTCCGATGAGGCTCCGGCCAGCCCAGCGGATCTTCAGGATCCACTTCGCCCTGTTGCAGGGCCCACCACAGGGTGGAGGTCATGGGGCATTCGCCACAGGTGCGCGGGGAAACCACACCGAACTGCCCAATACGCGGCGGATAGTCCCAGCCGGCGCTGTACGCTTCCTCTGACGTGAGCGTCTCCGCCCTGCCGCAGACCTCGCAGACATGCTCGAATGCGTTCATGCCACCGAGCTTATCCAGGCACTCAGACATCGGACCTGCCCACAGCCAGCGCCTTGACCGCCAGGGCACCGCTCCATGCCTCGAAACTACTCCTCCGATTCCCCTAACAGTTCGGCAGCCGCAGCGTACTTGGCCGTCAGCCTCACCCGGGCGTCCTCGGGCAGTAGCGCCATTCGTGCGGGGTCCGTGTTGTCGGCGAGATCCGCGCGCTTGACCATCGGAGCCAGGCGGTCCGCCCGGATCCGGGCGAAGTAGTCCTCCTTCGCCTCACCGGACCTCTTGGTGACCGCATCCACAGCGGTCACCACGTCGTCCGGGAACCCGAGCGAACGCAGCACCGCCAGGGTCACCTCAGTGTCCTCAACCACGTCGTGCAGAAGCGCCGCCGCGCGGGCCTCCACCGGTGCGTCCGGATACAGGCGCACCAGGTGCCTCTCCACCCTCCGCGGGTGCTCGATGTATGGCAGTCCGGCCTTGTCCGTCTGGCCGAGGTGGGCCTGCTCGGCCACTTCATCGGCGAGCTCCACAAGACGGTGATCAGTGATCTCCATGGTCAAATCCTCTCGGTATTCTCCGCCTATGGCCGTTGCCACAGGCAATGCCTGCTACGGGTCCGGACGCACAATCGGCTCAGGCACGATGAGTCCTCAGAACGGCGGATCAGAATCCCCGTGTTCGGCTCCGCCCTCATCCCGAAATCGCGAGTCCTTCCTGTCCCTTGGCGAACTGCTCCCCGTCCAGCTTGCCGGCGTCGGCGGCCTGTCCACATGGTGCCGCCCTGTGGGACTCGTCCATTCCAGGTCCCCACCGCCCGCCTGCCGGACCTTCCATCTGCCGTGATGTTTCAGCATGTGGTGTCGCCGGCACAGGCCCGCCAAGTTCCCTACCGCTGTTTCACCACCGAGCGCTGCATCATGCGCGTGGTCCAGGTCCAGCTCGCGGGCTTTGATCCCGCACCCTGGGAATCTGCACCGGGAATCACGTGCCGTGAGGAATCTCCTCAGCTCCTCACTCGGCCGGTACCTGTCCACTGCCAGCACGGCCCCGGTGATCGGGTCCGTCAATACCCGGTTCCACACCGTCGCGTTCCCCATCAGCTGCTTCGCCGCTTCCGGGTCGATCGGGTGTTTCCCGTTCAGCTCTGCCGCCACCCTGCCGCGCCCCGCCCTGTCCGTAGCATGTCGGCTGGACGGCCCGTCCCCCAAGGCCGGGCCGTCCAGAAGGGTCAGCACCGGAACCGTCACCTCCACATGTGCCACGATCCCGGCGAGAATCCCATCCTCGGAGTCCATCCCGCTCGGGATACCCCGCAGCAGCACATCCGCGAGGAGATCCGCCCGCAGCTGATCGACCGTCCTGCAATCCTTGTGCGGTCGGCCATTCAGCGGCGCATCATTCGATGCTCCCGTCTTCACCGTCCCCGGACACGTCGCCGCACTCGATTCCACATGAGCCTTCGCCATCCGCGTCAGCCGATCATGAATCCCGTGTGCGGCCGCCGCCGGCAGGATCGCCGCCAGTTCGGCCATCCCGTCATCCAGCGGCTTCACCATCACGCGACGTTCCTCGGCAGCACGCTCGTGACGTGTGGCCAGCAGCTCCGGCTGCGCTTTCTCCGCCTCCCGCGCTGCGAGCCTCCGCACCCGGGAGGGAGTCTGCTCCTCCGCACACGGCACCACCACTGATTCGAACCCGGCCCGTGCCCCAGGATCAGTCAGCGCGGCACCGGCTCCCTGAATCGCCCGCACGTGCGCCAAGCCGATCCGTCCGTCGAAAAGCGCATCGAATGTCGCAGGGAACTTGTCCAGGAGTTCAACTGCCTCCCCCATCTGCCGCTGCACGGTCCGATCGCTGGCGCGCGTCGCCGTCGCGGCCTCCGCCGCCACCGAACGCTCCGCCATCTCGGCCGCCCGCGAATCCCACAACCCGTCCGCGAAGCCATGCGATGCGCCGTCGTCGTTCTCCGCCATGATGCCCGCCAACCGCGAGAGCATCGCCAAGGTGTACTCGCGCAGGGCCTGCAGGCCCGCGATGGAGGACTCCAGGGACTCCAGCGTGGAGATCATCTCAGCGAGCAGACGCTGCTGGTCCGCCGCTTCGTCGGATGCCGCGTCCTGAGACGCAAAGCCTGTGGTGGTCTCCATGAATCCATCAAAGCAGGGGGGTCTGACATTGTTTTCCGGCTCGGAAAAGTGGTCGGAAGCGATTTTGTTCACCCGTCCATATCCACCGGGTGAGTAGGGGGTGGGTACGTGATGAAGATCGTCCCTGGGCAGAGCTATGAGATCCCCAGTACGCACCTGACGTGGGAAGTGATCACGCCCTGGGCGAATGAGACCTTCACCGTCGAGGGCGATGCCTTCAGCGACTACGACCATGCATCGCTCGGTGAGATTGCGCTGAGCGGCCCCGGCGGCGAGTTCCTGGCCCGCCTGATGCTCAGCGAGCTGATCTATGAGGATCTTCAGGTACGGTCCCCGCCCGAAACTCTGTCAGTCCCCGTCCACTACTCTGTGCCCAAGGCCGAAATCCGGCCGGCTGGAATGGGGGGAACCATGCCACCACGTAAGCGGCACCGCAGCAGAACCGAACAGCCGGCCCAAGCCGGCCCTCCAACATCCGGCGCCGAGGCGTCCGGCACCGGCGAGACACCGGAGCCACCGGCCCTGACACCTGACGAACTGGCAGCGCTGCTCTACGATCCGGCCCGCAGCACTCCAGTGGTCGTCGTGTCGCTGGTGTCCGATCCCGGAGGAGAGAACATCGACGTCGCGCGCCTTCGGAACGAGCTTCAAGACGTGGCTCCCGTCCACACGCTCATCAACGGGCCTCAGACCTACGCGTTCATGGACCTCATGCCTGAAGATCTCAACATCTTCGGCAAGGCCGCACGGGCGTACCCCGTGGGCACCGCATGGATGTCCCGCCGCGACCTCAGCCCCCTCCACCTGGTGAAAGACACGGACGCTCAGACGGCTGCCGCCCGGGTACTGAAGGACGCCCAGGGCATGGCGGAAAGCACCGAGTGGCACTCCGAATCCCCGGCGCCGACGGCTCCCACGCCTGTCATGCGGCCCGGAAGCGTCATCGGCTTCCCCACGGAGGATCAGGCGTGGGTCACCTTCGATGACGGCGACAAAGCACTGATCGACCGCGATCCCGGCCTTCCCCCGGTCCCCCTGTCCTGGCTGCTGAACCAGGGCCAGGCAGTGGCAGGTCTGCACGACCAGGCACGGATGAGGCTCCATGTGCCCCTCCGGACTGCGCGACTGGTCCTCCCCGAGCTCTATCCGGCCGGCAGTGTGGCACTCGCCCTGGTCACCGCGGTGTCCGCCCATGACGCGACGTTGGCGCTCCTCCCCGGAACCGACATCCGAGTGCCGGTTGACGCCATCTCCTCCAATGAGCTTGACAGCCCGGAAGATCTGCTGAGCGTCGGCGAAGTGGTGGCGGCCCGGGTGGGCTATCACAGCGGCGCACTGACGCTGAGCCTTCTGGACGTGGACGATGACGAACCCATCAGGATGGCCCCCGCACTGCTTCAGGGCGGCACCCCCTGGCTTCAGAAAGACCGCCATCTGTACTCCGAGGAGCCACCTCAGCACCCCGAGGCGCCGCCGCAGCCGCCGGCATCATCCGAGGCCGTCGCACCGTCCAAGACTCTGCACCAGGTCCAACTCGCTCTTGCCACCGCCAAAGCGGAGATCAGCAGACTGAACGACGACGTCGCGCGGCTGGCCGCCGGCGACGCACGGATGGCGCAGGAGCTGGCTGAAAACCGCCGGCTGGCCGCAGAAGCGGACCGGCTCGCGCGGGATCTGCACGACGCCCAGGACAGGACCCGTACTCTGCAGGAGGATCTGAGCAGGGCCCGCCAGGATCTCCGAACACTGAAGACCAAGCACCGGAACACCGTGTCCGGCCCGGGCCGGCTTGAGCCCGAATGGTTTGCCGATCCGTCCGACTGGTTCAGGATGGAACTGGACCTGGCGTGGGCCGAACGTGTCGGCGCCGCGGAGAAAGCCGAGTTCCCCCTGAGGGAGTACAGGTTCGGACCCCGGTTCGTGGAGAGCCTGCTCGCTCAGCCCGTTCAGAAGAGGGGCAAGCTCTTCCGTGCCCTTGTGGACCTGATAGCCAACCGCCAGGACGCCCTCCGCACCCGCGGAATCCACGAACTTCGCAGCTCCGACGGCGGCGATTCCCCGCCGCGGACCCGCCAGGGCGACAACGGCACTGAGACCTGTTTCCGCATGTACGCCGAAGAGAATGCGCCCGCCGCGCTGCGGATTCACTATTGGAAAGGTGAATCCCAGCGGATCGAACTCAGCCGCGTGGTGATCCACGACGACTACGAGCCGTGAGCATCACCGCTGATGGGTCCGGGCGCCTCCGAGTCGCGCCGCCCGGCTGAGGACCAGGGGTGGGGCGCGCATTCACACGCCCCACCCCTACTTTTTGTATCCCATTCACCATTCCGTGACCCACCCCACTTGACGCCCCCCGACCCCGTTCGTAGACTTTTCACTAAGCAAAACTTTCTTTCCACTCTACGGAAACAGGCCGAACCCGGCCGCAGGGTGGAATGAGCGCAACCGCAGGGCGATGAAGCCCAGGAAGGACACGCCATGACGTACTCCGTGAACTGCTCCATCCTCTTGACCGAGCTCCCCCTTCTGGAGCGCGCAGCCGCTGCCAAGGCGGCCGGTTTCGACGCCGTCGAGTTCTGGTGGCCCTTCGCCGAGGCCGTTCCGGCCGACGCTGATGTCGACGCCTTCGTGAACTCCATCCAGGACGCCGGCGTGCAGCTGGCCGGTCTGAACTTCTTCGCCGGCGACATGGCCGGCGGCGACCGCGGCCTGGTCTCCTGGACCGGCCGTGAGAGCGAGTTCAAGGACAACATCGACGTCGTCGTCGGCATCGGTGAGCGCCTCGGCACCAAGGCCTTCAACGCCCTCTACGGCAACCGCCTCGAATCCTCCACTCCGGAGGCCCAGGACGAGCTGGCCGTGCAGAACCTCGTGGCCGCCGCCCAGGGCGTCGCCAAGCTCGGCGGCACCGTGCTGCTGGAACCGGTCTCCGGCGCCCCGCTGTACCCGCTGAAGACCGCCGCGGAGACCTTCGCGGTCATCGCCAAGACCCAGGGGGCCGGCGTGGACAACGTCAAGTTCCTGGCGGACTTCTACCACCTGGCCGTGAACGGTGACGACGTCGCCGCCGTGATCGAGAATCATACCAAGGACTTCGGCCACATCCAGATCGCGGACAACCCCGGCCGAGGCGCCCCCGGCACCGGCGAGCTCCCCCTCGGCGAGTGGGTCACCCGTAGCCGCGAGCTCGGCTACGACGGCGCCATCGCCCTCGAGTACAAGCAGCCGCAGGAATCCGCTTTCGCCTGGCTGGTCCGCTGAGCGCCGACGCTCGGCCCGGACTCACTGACCACCTTCAGCACGAACGACCAAAAGGACTTCCAATGACCAACGTCACCGTCATCGGCCTCGGCATCATGGGCCTCCCCATGGCCAAGAACCTCGTCAACGCCGGCTTCAACGTCACCGGCTTCAACCGCTCCCAGGACAAGATCGACGCCCTCGTGGCTGCCGGCGGCAAGGGCGCCTCCAGCATCGCCGAGTCCGTCCAGGACGCCGACGTCATCATCACCATGGTTCCGGACTCCCCGGACGTCGAGGGCGTCGTCTCCGGCGCCGAGGGTGTCTTCGCCAACGCCAAGTCCGGCGCACTGTGGATCGACGCCTCCTCCATCCGCCCGGATGTGGCCGTGCGCCTCTCCGCCGCCGCCCGTGAGGCCGGCCTCCGCCCGCTCGACGGCCCCGTCTCCGGTGGCGAGCAGGGTGCCATCGACGGCGTCCTGTCCATCATGGTCGGTGGCGAGGCCGCTGACTTCGAGGCTGCTCAGCCCGTCCTGAACGCCGTGGGCAAGACCATCGTCCACGTGGGCCCCTCCGGCTCCGGCCAGACCGTGAAGGCTGCCAACCAGCTGATCGTGGCCGTCAACATCCAGGCACTCGCCGAGGCCGTCGTCTTCCTCGAGGCCTACGGCGTGGACACCGACGCCGCCCTCAAGGTCCTCGGTGGCGGCCTGGCCGGCTCCAAGGTCCTGGACCAGAAGGGTCAGAAGATGCTGGACCGCAACTTCGACCCCGGCTTCCGCCTGGCCCTGCACAACAAGGACCTCGGCATCGTCACCTCCGCCGCCCGCGAGGCCGGCGTCGTCGTCCCGCTCGGCTCCGCCGTGGCGCAGCTGGTCTCCTCCCTCGTCGCCCGCGGCGACGGCGGCCTGGACCACTCCGGCCTCTTCAAGCTCACCACCGAGCTCGCCGGCAAGAACTGACCCTTCTCACACAGAACTTGTACGACGGCGGCAGCCGGCTCTCGCAACAAGCGGCGGCCGCCGTCGTACACCCTCACTTTCAAAGCTTTAGGAGCACAAAATGGCAAAGATGCGCACCGTTGACGCTGCCGTAGCCATCCTGGTGAAGGAAGGCGCCATTGAGGCGTTCGGCCTGCCCGGCGCGGCAATCAACCCCTTCTACTCCGCGATGCGCGCCAACGGTGGCATCCGCCACACGCTGGCCCGCCACGTGGAAGGCGCCAGCCACATGGCTGACGGCTACTCCCGCGCGGCCGATGGCAACATCGGCATCTGCATCGGAACCTCCGGCCCCGCCGGCACCGACATGATCACGGGTCTGTACGCGTCCTTCGCGGACTCGATCCCCATGCTCTGCATCACCGGCCAGGCCCCCGTCGCCAAGCTGCACAAGGAAGACTTCCAGGCCGTGGACATCGAGTCCATCGCCAAGCCCGTCACCAAGATGGCCATGACCATCCTGGAGCCCGGCCAGGTCCCCGGCGCCTTCCAGAAGGCCTTCCAGCTCATGCGCTCCGGCCGTCCGGGCCCGGTCCTCCTGGACCTGCCCTTCGACGTGCAGATGGCCGAGATCGAGTTCGACATCGACGCCTACGAGCCCCTCGAGGCCTCCAAGCCGGCCGCCAGCGATGTTCAGCTGAACAAGGCCCTGGACATGCTGCTCGCCTCCGAGCGTCCGCTGATCGTCGCCGGTGGCGGCATCATCAACGCCGGTGCCTCCGAGCAGCTCGTCGAGCTGGCCGAGACCCTGAACGTGCCGGTCATCCCGACCCTCATGGGCTGGGGCACCATCCCGGACGACCACAAGCTGATGGCCGGCATGGTGGGTCTGCAGACCTCCCACCGCTACGGCAACGCCACCTTCCTGGAGTCCGATTTCGTCATCGGCATCGGCAACCGCTGGGCCAACCGCCACACCGGTGGCCTGGACCTCTACACCCAGGGCCGCAAGTTCGTGCACATCGACATCGAGCCCACCCAGATCGGCCGCGTCTTCGCGCCGGACCTGGGCATCGCCTCCGACGCCGGCGCCGCTCTGGAGGGCCTGGTCCGCCTGGCCAAGGAGCGCAAGGCAGCCGGTCAGCTGACCGACTACACCGCCTGGGTGGACGCCGCACAGCAGAAGAAGGGCTCGCTGCAGCGCAAGACCAACTTCGACAACGTGCCGATCAAGCCGCAGCGCGTGTACCAGGAGATGAACAGCGCCTTCGGCAAGGACACCACCTACGTCAGCACCATCGGTCTGTCCCAGATCGCCGGCGCGCAGATGCTGCACGTCTTCGGTGCCCGCAAGTGGATCAACGCCGGTCAGGCAGGCCCCCTGGGCTGGACCGCTCCGGCCGCCCTCGGCGTCGTGCGCGGCAAGCCGGGCGAGACCGTCGTGGCCCTCTCCGGTGACTACGACTTCCAGTTCATGATCGAGGAGCTGGCCGTCGGCGCCCAGTTCAACCTCCCGTACATCCACGTGGTGGTGAACAACTCCTACCTCGGCCTGATCCGTCAGTCCCAGCGCGGTTTCCAGATGGAGCAGAACGTCTCCCTGGCGTTCGAGAACATCAACTCCCCGGAGACCGACGGCTACGGCGTGGACCACGTCAAGGTCGCCGAAGGCCTGGGCTGCAAGGCCATCCGCGTGCAGAACCCGGACGATCTGGGTGCCGCATTCGAGAAGGCCCGTGCCCTCATCGAGGAGTTCAAGGTTCCGGTGGTCGTCGAGGTCATCCTGGAGAAGATCACCAACATCTCCATGGGCACCGAGCTGAACAACCTGACCGAGTTCGAGGAGCTCGCGGAGAAGGGCGCCGACGCCCCCACCGCGATCGTCGCTCTGCTCGACTAGCATCCAAGCATGGGCGGGCCGGCACGCCGGCCCGCCCATTCCACCAGTCCCCGCACCGACGAAGGAGTTGAGCATGCGGATCGTGATCGCCCCGGACAAGTTCAAGGGCTCGCTTTCGGCCCCCGAGGTCGTGGAGCATCTGACCACCGGTCTGCGCGCCGTCGACCCCACTCTTGAGGTGCTGGGCCTCCCCGTGGCCGACGGCGGAGAAGGAACCCTGGACGCCGCCATCGGCTCCGGTTTCACCCGCCGCAGCGTCACCGTGGCCGGCCCCACCGGCCAGCCCGTCGAAGCCGACTTCGCCGTCCGCGGCGACGAGGCCGTCATCGAAATGGCCCTCGCGTCCGGCCTGGCCGTCCTCCCGGGCGGCGAGAAGGACGGCCGCGGCGCCACGAGCCTCGGCACCGGCCAGCTCATCCGCGCCGCCCTGGACGCAGGCGCCCGCACCGTCATCCTCGGCGTCGGCGGCAGCGCCAACACCGACGGCGGCGCAGGCGTCATCAAGGGCCTCGGCGGCCGCTTCCTGGACGCGCAGGGCGAAGAACTGCCCGACGGCGGCGCCGCGCTGGCGCTGCTGGACCGCGTCGACCTCTCCGGGCTGGACGTCCGTCTGGAAGGCACCCGCTTCATCCTCGCCAGCGACGTCGACAACCCCCTCCTGGGCGACAACGGCGCCCCTGCGGTCTTCGGCCCCCAGAAGGGCCTCTCGCCGGAGGACGTCACCGAGATCGACGCCGCGCTGGCCCACTTCGTGGACGTCCTGGGCCGTGAGATCGGCGCCAAGGCCGCCACCGATGCCGCCGCACCCGGCGCAGGTGCCGCCGGCGGTGTCGGCTACGCCGCCCTCGCCGTCCTGGACGCCGAGCGCCGCCGCGGCGTCGACGTCGTCCTCGACTTCACCGGCCTGGCTGGAAAGCTCGCGGGCGCCGGGCTGGTGATCACCGGCGAAGGCAGCCTCGACGAGCAAAGCCTGGGCGGCAAGACGCCCATGGGCGTCGCCGACGCGGCCCGCGCCGCAGGCATCCCCATCGTGGCCGTCTGCGGCCGCACCCTCCTGAACGAAGAACAGATTTCCACCTCCGGGTTCCAGGCGGTGTACTCCCTGACGTCCATCGAGGACGATATCGACAAGTGCATCAACGAAGCCGGACCGCTGGTGGAGAAACTCGGCGGAATCATCGCCACCAGTCTGATCAAGCAGAGCAACTAGGACAGGATCAGCATGTCTGAAGAACAGAACACCGCAGCAGCATTCGATCTGGTCATCCGTGGCCAGCGTGTGCTGACCAGCGCGGGGATCGCCCCCCGCGAAGTTGCCGTCAAGGACGGCCGCGTCGTCGCCATGGAGCCCCTGGGCAACGGCCTCGTGGGCGCCGAGACGATCGAGCTCGCCGACGACGAGACCCTCATCCCCGGCCTGGTGGACACCCACGTGCACATCAACGAGCCCGGCCGCACCGACTGGGAAGGCTTCGCCTCCGCCACGCGTGCCGCCGCCGCCGGTGGTGTCACCACCGTCATCGACATGCCGCTGAACTCCATCCCGCCCACCACCAATGTGGAGAACCTGGCCCTCAAGCGCTCCGTCGCCGAGAACCAGGCGTTCGTGGACGTCGGGTTCTGGGGCGGTGCCATCCCCGGCAACACCGGCGACCTGCGCCCGCTGCACGACGCCGGCGTGTTCGGCTTCAAGAGCTTCCTGCTGCACTCCGGCGTGGACGAGTTCCCGCACCTCGAGGCCGAGGAACTGGAGACGGACCTGGCCGAACTGCGCAAGTTCGACTCCCTCATGCTGGTGCACGCCGAAGACTCCCACGCGATCGACCGTGCGCCGCACGCCGAGGGTGACATCTACGCCAAGTTCCTCGCCTCCCGCCCGCGCGGTGCCGAGAACAAGGCCATCGCCGAGGTCATCGAGCGCACCCGCTGGACCGGCGCCCGTGCCCACATCCTGCACCTGTCCTCCTCGGACGCCCTGCCGATGATCGCCTCCGCCAAGCGCGACGGTGTGAACCTGACGGTGGAGACCTGCCCGCACTACCTGACCCTGAACGCCGAGGAGATCCCCAACGGCGCCACGGCCTACAAGTGCTGCCCGCCGATCCGCGAGGCCTCCAACCGCGAACTGCTGTGGAAGGGCCTGGAAGAGGGCACCATCGACTGCATCGTCTCCGACCACTCCCCCAGCACCCTTGACCTCAAGGACCTGGAGAACGGTGACTTCGCCGTGGCCTGGGGCGGCGTGTCCTCCCTGCAGCTCGGCCTGTCCCTGATCTGGACCGAAGCCCGCCACCGCGGCATCCCGCTGGAGAAGGTCGTGAGCTGGATGTCCACCCGTCCGGCCGAGATCGCCCGCGTCCCCAACAAGGGCCTCATCGCGGTCGGCTACGACGCCGACTTCTCCATCTTCGCCGCGGACGACGCGTTCGTGGTGGACGTGAAGAAGCTGCGCCACAAGAACCCCATCACCCCGTACGACGGCCGCGCCCTCTCCGGCGTGGTCCGCAAGACCTACCTGCGCGGCCAGGTGGCCGACGGCACCCAGCCGATCGGCAAGCTGATCCGCCGCGGGGGCATCTGAGGCGGCTCCATGAGCGCCCAGGCGATTCACCACCGCTCTGACACCGGCCATCCCGGCCCGGTGGGACGCCCCCTTTCGGCGGCGTCCCACCGGGGGCCGGTGCCCGGTCAGGACGATGGGCAGGGTGCGCGGCCTCGCATGGCCGCCCACGGCGCCGGGCTGTTCTTCCAGACTCCTCAGGAGCTCACCGACGAACAGTTCGCCCGACTCGAGGAACTCATCCTCACCCGGCTGCATCACATCAATCCCGAAGCTGAAGCCATCCTCTGGAACGTCCCCGACGCCGAACTCGAAGCAGCCCGCGAGGCATCCCTCGCCGAGGACGCGGCGGCCATCGCGGCAGCGGACGACGTCGCCGGTTCCGGCGATGACGGTGCGCACGTCCACGAAGTCGACGTCGACCTCGCCGCCGACCAGGTGCGCGTTGACGGGGCTCCGGTCTCCTTCAGCGGCGTCGAGTACCGGCTCCTGCGGTACCTCGTGCAGCACTGCTCCCGTTCGGTTCCCCGTCAGGAGCTGGCCGACTTCCTGATCTCCCTGGATGCCACTGCGGCTCCGCGGTCCATCGACGTCTACGTCAGCCGGATCCGCCGCAAGCTCGGCCCCGTGCGTCACGTAGTGGAAACCGTTCGCGGAGGCGGCTATCGTTTCCAGGCCGGACGGCACTCCCGCGTCCGCGGCCCGGCCGAGTACTCCATCTGAGTGACGCACCGCCGTCGCCGGAATAGCGAAGCCGCGGCGAACGCTGTATCCACCAAGACCATCTGCGGGACGGGCCACCGTCCGGCCCGCAGCACCGACCAGACCGACGAGAACTGATCGAGGATCCATCATGACTGCAACTCCCGCTGTGAAGCTCATTCCGGGCGCCGAGGCCCCGGACTTCACCCTCACCGACGGCAAGGGCGAGGCTCACCGCCTCTCCGACTACCGCGGCAAGAACGTGGTGGTGTACTTCTACCCGAAGGCCGCCACCCCAGGCTGCACCACCGAAGCGTGCGACTTCCGCGACTCCCTGGCCGGCTTCAAGGGCCATGGCTATGAGGTCCTGGGCATCTCCCCGGACCCGCAGGAAGCCATCGCGAGCTTCGCCGATGACTTCAGCCTGAGCTACCCGCTGCTGGCCGATCAGGACCACAAGGTGGCCCTGGCCTACGGCGCCTGGGGCGAGAAGCTCCTGGACGGCGAGGTCGTCGAAGGCCTGGTCCGTTCCACCGTGGTGGTGGACCCCGAGGGCAAGGTGAAGCTGGCCAAGTACCAGGTCGCCGCCGACGGTCACGTCGCCGCCCTGAAGGACGAACTGGGTCTCTAAGTCCCTCTCGCCCGTCTCCGCGAGAAGCCAGTTGAGCACAGTGTTCCGCTTCGGGACTGTGCTCAACTGGCTTCTCGCGTTCATACTGGCGGGGTGGGAACCGGCATGCGCGCGGAGGTCGCGGACTCCTGGCACCGCTCCGCCGCGGCGGGGGTGCTCGCCGAGGAGGCGGCGGCCCCTATCACCCTGGACCACGCGGAACTGAAAGACGTCCGCGCGGCGCATCCGCTCGCCCAGGTCTTCCCCCTGCTGGACGACGTCCTGGGCCAGGCCGCGCGCGACTGCGACGCCGTCATGGCGGTCTCCGATGAGGCCGGACAGCTCCTCTGGGTGTGCGGCTCCGCCTCGGCGCTCCGCCGGGCCGAGGGCATCGGCTTCGTCGAGGGCAGCAACTGGGACGAGCGGCTCGCCGGCACCAACGCGCCCGGCCTGGCCCTCCGCCTCGACGGCCCGTCCATGATCACGCGCGCCGAGCACTTCCGGCAGTCGGTGCAGAGCTGGAGCTGCGCCGCCGCGCCCATCCACGACCCCACCACGTCCCGCCTCCTCGGCGTCCTGGACGTCACGGGCGGTGACACGATCGTGGTGCCGCAGACCATGGCGCTCATCCGGGCGGCCGTGCGCCTCGCCGAGTCGGAGCTCGCACGGGAGGTGCGCACCGCCGTCGCGCCGGAGCCGGTGCTTCGTCCCCAGCTCCGCATCGAGCTCCTCGGCCGCGGCGAGGCTCTCCTCCTGCTCGACGACGCGCGGGGCCACCGTGCGCGCCTCCGCCTCTCGCCGCGGCACTCCGAGCTGCTGGCACTACTCGCAAGCGCGCCACAGGGGCTCTCCGGCGATGAGCTCGCCGTGCTGCTCTACGAGTACGACGGCGGCTCCTCCACCTTGCGCGCGGAGGTGAACCGTCTGCGGAACCTCCTCAGCGAGGACTTCCTGGCGTCCCGCCCGTACCGGCTCAAGGCGGAGGTGGGCGGCGACTGGCTGGCGGTCGAGGCCAAGCTCGCCGCGGGCGACGTCGGGGGTGCCCTGAGGATCTTCCGGGGGCCGCTGCTGCCGCGTTCCACGGCGCCCGGCGTGGTCCGGCTGAGGGAAGCCCTGAACCATCAGCTACGGGCCGCCCTGCTGGCCACCGGGCAGCCGGACCTGATCTCCGCCTGGACCCGCTCGGCCTGGGGCTCCGACGACTACGAGCTCTGGTCGCGCCAGCGGGACCTGCTCTCCCCCGGCGCCCCGCTGCGTGCCCTGGCCGAAGGGCAGCTGGCTCGGCTGGAACGCGAACTGGGGCTCTGAGGCGGGTCGCCGCCGTCGTCGTCGAGGAGGCCGCTGGGAGGCAACATCGCTGCAACGTCGCCGGACCTAGCGTGTGAATTGCGTCACCGTCGACGCCATTTCATGCAAGGGAGCAATCATGACCGTCTACGCAGCGCCCGGCCAGGCCGACTCGCTCGTCTCCGTCCAGCCCCGCTACGAGCACTTCATCGGCGGCGAGTGGGTCGCCCCCGTGAAGGGCCAGTACTTCGAGAACATCTCGCCCGTCAACGGCAAGCCCTTCACCGAGATCGCCCGCGGCACCGGGGAGGACATCGAGGCCGCGCTCGACGCCGCCCATGCCGCCAAGGACGCGTGGGGCCGGACCTCCCCCGCCGAGCGCGCGAACATCCTGAACCGCATCGCAGACCGCATCGAGCAGAACCTGCCCATGCTCGCCGTCGCGGAGACGTGGGAGAACGGCAAGCCCGTCCGCGAGACGCTTGCCGCGGACCTGCCGCTCGCCGTCGACCATTTCCGCTACTTCGCCGGCGCCATCCGCGCCCAGGAGGGCGGCATCAGCGAGCTGGATGACAGCACCGTCGCCTACCACTTCCACGAGCCGCTCGGCGTGGTCGGCCAGATCATCCCGTGGAACTTCCCCATCCTCATGGCCACCTGGAAGCTGGCGCCGGCCCTGGCGGCGGGCAACTGCGTGGTGCTCAAGCCGGCCGAGCAGACCCCGTGGTCGATCCTCAAGGTGGTGGAATTGATCGCGGATCTGCTGCCCGCCGGCGTGCTGAACGTGGTCAACGGCTTCGGCGTGGAGGCCGGCAAGCCGCTCGCCTCCTCCAACCGGATCGCCAAGATCGCGTTCACGGGGGAGACCACCACGGGCCGGCTGATCATGCAGTACGCCAGCCAGAACATCATCCCGGTGACGCTGGAGCTGGGCGGCAAGAGCCCCAACATCTTCTTCGAATCCGTGGCGGCCCAGGACGATGCGTTCTATGACAAGTCCCTGGAGGGCTTCGCGATGTTCGCCCTCAATCAGGGCGAGGTGTGCACCTGCCCCAGCCGCGCGCTGGTGCAGGAATCCATCTACGAGCGCTTCGTCTCCGACGCCGTGGTCCGCACGGAGAAGATCGTGCAGGGCAATCCGCTGGACGACGCCACCATGATCGGCGCCCAGGCGAGCCGGGACCAGCTGGAGAAGATCCTCAGCTACTTGGAGATCGGCAAGCAGGAGGGCGCCAAGGTCCTCACGGGCGGCGAGCGCAACGTCCTGGAGGGCGATCTGGCGGAGGGCTACTACGTGCAGCCGACCATCTTCGAGGGGAACAACTCCATGCGGATCTTCCAGGAGGAGATCTTCGGGCCCGTGGTGTCCCTGACCTCCTTCTCCGATGAAGCCGACGCGCTGGGGATCGCCAACGACACCCTGTACGGCCTGGGCGCGGGTGTCTGGTCCCGGGACAACGCGCAGCTGTACCGGGCCGGCCGGGCCATCCAGGCGGGCCGCGTGTGGACCAACTGCTACCACGCGTACCCTGCGGGGGCGGCGTTCGGCGGGTACAAGCAGTCCGGCATCGGCCGGGAGAACCACAAGATGATGCTGGACCACTACCAGCAGACCAAGAACCTGCTGGTCTCCTACGCGCCCGACGCCCTCGGATTCTTCTGATGGCCAGAGTGGCGGTCACCGAGGAGGCGGCGGAGCTGATCCGCCGCCTCACGGAGGACAACGGGCCGCTCATGTTCCACCAGTCCGGGGGCTGCTGCGACGGCTCCGCGCCCATGTGCTATCCCGACGGCGAGTTCCTCCTGGGAGACGCGGACGTGCACCTCGGTGACCTGCCGGTGGGGCTGGAGCGGGCCGTGCCGGTGTGGATGTCCGCCGCGCAGTTCGAGTACTGGAAGCATACGCACCTGACCATCGACGTGGTCCCCGGCCGTGGCGCCGGCTTCTCCCTCGAGGCACCCCTCGGCGTCCGCTTCCTGATCCGCTCCCGCATCCTGACCGACGAGGAGTACGCCGAGGACGAAGGCCTCTGAGCCCCCCTTCCTCCCCCCACCCCCCCCCCCGCGAGAAGCCAGCTGAGCGCGGTGTTCCGCCGCCGCACCGTGCTCAACTGGCTTCTCGCGTGGCGGGAGACCAGCCGGATTGCTCGAGAATCCTGCGGATCTTAGTCACAGCGTGGGGAAAGTTCCCCACGAGATCGTCCTTGCTGATCCGGATTTCACGCCAGCCGAGCTGTTCGGTGAGCGCCTGGCGCCGGATGTCCTTTTGGTACTGGTCGGACCCTTCGTGGTGTTCCCCGTCGTACTGGATGGAGATCCGTCGTTTCCGATATGCCAGGTCCGGCCACACCGCCGCTTTGCCGTCCGGAGTCCGGAGAATATGGTTGAGCACCGGTTCCGGCAATCCGTGCTCATAGAGCGCAAGTCTCAAAGCGGACTCCTGGGGTGAATCCGCTCCGACCCTGATGAGTTCCAGAGCCGCTCGGGCGTTCTTCACCCCTCGCATGCCTGGGTGCTTACGGATCACCGCGTCCAGCTCTTCAACCGAACAGATCGCACGCCTCGGAACCGGCGCCTCAGGCCCGTGTTCGCACACGAGAAAATCCCCGGCCGCGACCAGATCCGTGAGGTCCAGGCGCACTGCGAGATCCAGCCAGGTCCGCGCGGGGCTGGTGATCCTGAGGCCCTCGAGCAGAACCACCTCGCCTTCTTTGAACGTCACCACCCGCCCGACCACGTTCTTGCGTCGAGCACGATTCCGCCCCCTGGCTCGCCCCAGGTACACACGCCAGTCCCCGCGCAGGCGTGATGGCAAAGGCATGTGGTGGACCCCGGCCGCGGTCAGGTCCATGATTGCTGCGCCGGGGTCATCGGCCGTGTAGGCACGCAACGCCGCAGGCCCTCGCAGATCTGCCTCCAACGGGATCCGAATGCCTCGTGAAACCACCCTCAGATCACTCGCCCGTACCCGGCCCCGGCTGACACCGTGAACCTTTCCCTCGGTGACGGTGAACGATCCGGCGGCTAGAACGGGAGGAAGCGGTTGACGCAGCATGCTCCATAGTGGCCGGGATTCAGGTCGCCTGGACGGTTATCCACAGGCTCAGCACTCCCACACCCACGCGAGAAGCCACGTGAGCACGGTCTCGGGACGGAACACCGTGCTCACGTGGCTTCTCGCGGGGAGGAGGGGGAAGGGGGAGCCCCTACTTCGCCGCCACGGTGTCGGAGGAGAGCTTCTGGGCCAGCCAGATCGGCAGGATCGAGACCACGATCAGGACCACGGCCACCACGTTGACCACGGGTGCCTGGTTGGGGCGGAACAGATTCTGCAGGATCCAGATCGGCAGGGTGGTCTCCCCGGCGCCGATCGTGAACGTGGTCACGATGATCTCGTCGAAACTCAGGGCGAAAGCGAGCAGGCCACCGGCCAGCAGGGCCGAGCGGACCTGCGGGAACGTCACCTGCCAGAACGTGGTGAACACTCCGGCGCCGAGGTCGGCGGAGGCCTCCTCAAGCCCCGGGTTCACGCGCCGCAGCCGGGCGATCACATTGTTGAACACGGTCACGATGCAGAAGGTCGCGTGCGCCACCACCACGGTGAACATGCTCAGCGGGATCCCGAGGATGGTGGTGAACATGTTGTTCAGTGCGATGCCGGTGACGATGCCCGGCAGCGCGATCGGCAGGATGACCAGCAGATTCACCACGTCCCGGCCGAAGAAGCGGTACCGCTGCAGCGCCAAGGCGAGCAGCGTCCCCAGCACCAGCGCCAGCAGCGTCGCCACGGCACCCACCCAGAGGGAGGAACCCAGAGCCGAGCGCACGCCGTCGTTCTCAAACGCCCGGGTCCACCACTCCAGGGTGAAGCCCTTGGGCGGCCAGCCGAACGTCTTGTCCGCATTGAAGGAATTGACCACCACCAGCAGCAGCGGCGCGTAGATGAAGAACAGGACCAGCCCGGTGATGACACCCAGGGCCCATTTGGCGCCTCGTGAAAGCCTCATGGCGGGCCCTCCTTACAGTTCGTCCAGGGCGCCGGTCCGGCGCACCACCAGCAGGTAGATCATGATGATCACGATCGGGATCAGGGAGATCGCGGAGGCGAACGGCAGATTGTTCGCGGCGCCCACATTGCTGTAGACCACCGTGCCGAGCATCTGCGTCTTGCCGCCCACGATCTGGGCCGTGATGTAGTCGCCCAGCGTCAGGGAGAAAGTGAAGATGGTCCCGGCGATCACGGACGGCACCAGGAGGGGCATCACCACCAGCCGGAGCGTCGCCCAGGGCTTGGCGCCCAGGTCCCCGGAGGCCTCCAGGAGGTTGTCCGGCACCTTCTCGAACCCCGCGTGGATGGGCAGGATCATGTACGGCAGCCAGATGTACGCCAGCGTGAGGACCACGGCGGTCTCGGAGTACCCCGGGGAGTTGAGCCCCAGCGGCGCTCCGAGCCATTCGAGCAGCCCGCCCTCCGCCAGCACGTTCCGCCACGCGTACGCCTTCACCAGGTAGCTGGCCCAGAGCGGCATGAGCACGGCCGCCAGGAGGAGCCTCTGCCAGCGGGCCGTGGCCACCTTCGCGATGAAGAACGCCAGCGGAATGGCCACGACGGCGTCGATCACCGTCACGAGCACGGCGATCCACACGGTGCGGAGCGCGATGCCCTGGTAGACCGGGTCCAGCACGGCCTGCTTGATGTTGTCCAAGGTCCACGCCTGGGAGACCTTGCCCGTGAACGAGTCCACGCTCCACAGCGCGGTGATCAGCAGCGCCGCGAGGGCCGCGATGTAGACGAGGACCAGCCAGCCGGCCGGCGCCGTGAGCAGACCCGCCAGGCGGGCCCGGGGTGACCGGTAGAGGAAGCCCGAGAGCGCGCTGGTCCGGGCGCGGGGCACGTCGCCGTGCCGGGCCGGAGCGCCGCTCTGAGCGGGGCCGCCTCCTGGAAGTGGGCCCGGGGCGCCGGGCTGGCTGAGCTGGATCGACATGACTAACCCTTGATTTCCGTCCAGGCCTTGGTCCAGGCCGAGTAGTCGGTGCACTTGGCGTCGGAACGGCCGTCCAGGCACTTCTCCACCGGGGTGGTCCAGTACCAGATCTTGGAGGCGTAGTCGGCGTCCTTCACGTGGTAGGTGTCGCAGAACTTCTTGTCCGAGGTCAGGTCACAGGCCTTCGGGTTGGCCGGGGCCTCGCCGAAGTACTCCGCCACGGCGGCCTGTGCCGTGGGGCTCGCGATGTAGTCCAGCCACTTGTAGGAGCAGTTGGGGTTCTTGGTCTTGGAGCCGATCATCCAGGTGTCGGACCAGCCCGTGGCGCCTTCCTCCGGCAGCACGGTGGCCACCTTGGTGCCGTTGCCCTCGGCGATGTTGGCGCCCACCTGCCAGGTGGTGCCGAGCACGGTGGAGCCGGAGCCGAAGGACTGCACCTCCTTGGTGACGTCGTTCCAGTACTCGCCCACGTTCTTCTTCTGGTCCTTGAGGAGGTTCTTGGCCGCGTCCAGCTGCTTCTCATCCAGCGCGTACGGGTTCTTGATGCCCAGATCCGGCTGGTGCTTCATGAGGTACATGGCAGCGTCCGCGATGTAGATGGGCGAGTCGTAGGCGGTGACCTTGCCGGCGTACTGGGAGGAGCCCTCGAAGACGGACTTCCAGGACGTCGGCGCCGGGCTGACCTTGTCCGTGCGGTACATCAGGACATTGGCGCCCCAGCCGTGTGGCATGCCGTAGTTCTTGCCGTCCACCGTGTTCCAGGCCTTGTCCTTCAGGAACGGGGAGACGTCCGCGTAATTCTTGAGCAGGCTCGTGTTGACGGCCTGGACGTCGCCGCCGGCCACGAGGCGGAGGGAGGCGTCGCCGGAGGCGGAGATGACGTCGTACTGGCCGGTCCGCATGAGGGTCACGGCTTCGTCCGACGTGCCGAACGGCTTGAAACTGACCTTGCAGCCGGTCTCCTGCTCGAACGGGTGGACCCAGTCGACCTTGGGGTCGTTGGATCCGTCTTCGACGTATCCGGGCCAGCCGAGGATGGAGACCTGGCCTTCGCCCTGCCCGATCTCGGTCTTGGTGGGGGCCGGGGCGGCGCTGCCGCCTCCGCCGGTGGTGCCACAGGCCGTGAGGGCGAGAGCCGCGATCGCGGCGAGGCCCACGGCCTTGAGGCGCATGCTGGTGCGTGCCACTGGAGTGTCCTTTCACTGGGTGCTGCTGAGGTGAATCGTGCGGTGAATTCTTGACGGGGGGAACGACGACGGCGCGCGGCCGGCGTCGGTGAAGTGCGGTGAGGTGTCGCGATCAGGCGGCGTCGGGCAGCCAGACGGCGTCGTGCTCGGCCCAGGCGACGGTGACCCGGTGCCCCTTCAGGGCGTCCGTGTCCGGCACGTCCCCGTGGACGAGGGCGATGACGGTGGGGCCGGCGTCGAGCTCCACGTGCACCTGGGTGGCGTGGCCGACGTAGACGGCGGAGGTGACCCGCCCGGCCAGGACCCGGGCGCCCGGGGTGAGGTGGCCGGCGTCGTGCGCCGTGGCCTCCCAGTTCAGGTGCAGGCGCTCGGGGCGCACCACGAAACTCGCGCCCGGCCCGGAGGCGGTCCCGCCGATGCCGGCGGTGAGGATGTTGGAGGTGCCCACGAAGTTGGCCACGAACGCGGTCTGCGGGCTGCGGTAGATCTCGTGGGCGGAGCCGGTCTGGGCGATGCGGCCGTTGCTGAAGACGCCGATCCGGTCGCTCATGGTCAGGGCCTCCTCCTGGTCGTGCGTGACGAAGATGAAGGTGATGCCCAGGGAGCGCTGCAGTTCTTTGAGTTCGATCTGCATCTGCTGGCGCAGCTTGAGGTCCAGGGCGCCGAGGGGTTCGTCCAGGAGAAGGACCTTGGGCTCCACCACCAGGGCGCGGGCCAGGGCGACGCGCTGGCGCTGGCCGCCGGAGAGCTGCGCGGGGCGGCGGGCCACGAACTTGCCCAGCTGCACACGCTCCAGGGCCTGCGCGGCACGTTCCCGGCGCTCGTTCTTGCCCATGCCGCGGACCCTCAGGCCGTAGGCGACGTTGTCGATCAGGGACATGTGCGGGAAGAGCGCGTAGTCCTGGAAGACGGTGTTGACGTCCCGTTCGAAAGGGGCCTTGGTGCTGACGTCCGCGCCGTCCAGTTCGATGGTCCCGGAGCTCGGGAGCTCGAAGCCGGCGATCATCCGCAGGACCGTGGTCTTGCCGGAGCCGGACGGGCCCAGCATGGAGAAGAACTCGCCCTGCCGGATGTCCAGATCCACGCCGTCCACGGCATTGACGTCGCCGAAGGTCTTGACCAGCTTCCGCAGGCGGATGGCGGGGACCTCGGCCGGGGCCGTGATGGGAGCCGCCGTGGGGCTCTGTGCCGTTTCACTCATCGCAGTGCCTTTTCTCGTGTTCCGGGGCCTGGGGAGGGCCCGTGGTCCTGGACGATCTCCGCGTGATGCGGCTCACATCCGAGCTTCTGCGCTAAAGACTATTACTTCAGAGGATTTATGTATAGACCCCACTCTGAAGCCGGACTACCATGGCCGATACCGGGCACATCTGTCCGTCAACCCACACCGGACCACGGAAAACGCAGCACGAGGGGGCTGGGAATGTCGCTTTCGCCACTCGGGGCCTCGCGCAGCCTGGCGGCCCTGTTCACGCCCATCAAGTCGGGCGGGCTGGTGGACGAGGTGTGCTCCCGGATCGAGCTGGCCATCGAGACCGGGCTGCTCAGCGCCGGGCAGCGGCTCCCCAACGAGGTGGAGCTCGCCTCCGCCCTGGGCGTCTCCGCGGTCACCACGCGCGAGGCGCTCTCCCAGCTGCGCGGCCAGGGCCTCATCCGCACCGTCCGCGGCCGCAGCGGCGGCAGTTTCATCGCCGACGACGCGCTCCCCTCCCCCGACAAGGCGCGACGCCGACTGGCCTCGCTCACGCGCCTGCAGATCACCGACCTGAGCCTCCACTACCAGGCCATCGCCTCGGCGTGCGCGGCGCTGGCCGCCCGGCGGGCGACGCCGGATGATCTGGAGACCCTTCACGAACTGGCACAGGGCCCCGGCGGCGGTGTCACGGACCCTCTCGCCTGGCGTATGACCCACTCCGAATTCATGCTGGAGGTCGCCGCCGCGGCCCGTTCGGCGCGACTGGCCCGCGAACTCCTGCGAATCCAGGCGGAACTGGGCACCTTGACGCTTCTCCCGTTCGGGGACGAAGCTTTCCGTGCGGAAGCGAGCCGGCTCCACGAGGCGCTCGCCTCCGCAATCGAGCGGCAAGACCCCCCGGCCTCCGAGGCCCTTGTCCGCGAACTCATCCACAACACCAGTTCATGGCTGCTCGACGAACTCTCCGCCGGGCCGCTCAGCCGCAAGGAGGCGGCTCATGACCCGCACTGACGCCACAGACTCCCCCCTGACTCCAGACATCACCCCGGCCTCCCCCGCGGCCGGACCCGCCGAAGACACCCCCGAGTCCTTGCGGCAGCTGGACGCCCTGCTGAGCGGCCTCACCGCACAGCTGGCCGGCTGGGCCGAGCGGACCACGGACTGGCTCGGCCGCACCTCCCGCGTGACCAGCACCTCCGTGGACAAGTTCGTCCGCCCGGCCGTGGAGACGCTCCTGCAGCAACCCGGATCCCCCATCGCCGGGGCCGGATTCATCGCCACTCTGGGACTCCTGGCGCCGGACCGCAGTTACATGGCCTGGTGGCAGGGCGACGACATGGAACGCGTGGACGCCCTGGCCAACTTCAGCCCGCAGCCGGTCAGCCGGTACATGCGCGCCGAGTGGTTCCGCGTCCCCGTCTCCACAGGGAAACCGCATGTCACCGGCCCGTACATCGACCTGCTCTGCACGGACGAGTACGTCTGCACCTTCACGTACCCGGTGTTCCGGCTCGGCGCCATCGCGGGAATCGTCGGGATGGACGTCACGGCACAGAAGCTGGAGCTGATGGTCCTGCCTCTGCTTCGGCAGCTGGGCCCCACCGCCGCGATGGTGAACCAGGCCGGACGGGCGGTGGTCGCCGTCGCGACGTCGACGGACGCCGGCGACGCCGTCCGCGCGGCTCCCGGCGCCAGGAGCCATCCGGTGGGCGGGCACTTCACGGTGCTCACCGCCGTTGAGCCGGCCAGCTGAAGCGTCCCGCAACCCCATCGCTCTCGCGAACCGTCAGTTGATCGCAGTCGCATCGGATACGACTGCGATTAAGTGACGTCTCGCGTCAGAAGAGGGGCCGGAACGGACTGTGACGCTTGACACCTCCACGCCTGAACACGTTGAATAATTACGCATACCGAAAATCAACTTCCGCATTGCGAAATAGGTGTTTATGAACCTCGAGGAATTCAATGCCCTGTCCCGGGAGGACGCCATCGCCGTCGTCCGCCCGGCCCTGGACATCCAGCGCTGGATCGAGGCCGTGGTGGACGCGCGTCCCTACGGCTCCGCCGGCGATCTGAGCGAGACCGCCGGCACCGTGGCGCACCCGTTCAGCGCCGAGGAGCTCGAGTCCGCTCTGGCGCACCACCCGCGCATCGGCGAGAAGGCCAAGGGCGACAGCAAGGAAGCCGCGCTCTCCCGCAATGAGCAGTCCGCCGTGGACCCCAACGACCGCGAGGTCCAGGATGCCCTGGCCAGCGGCAACGCCGCCTACGACGCCAAGTTCGGCCGGGTCTTCCTGATCCGTGCCGCCGGCCGCAGCGCCCAGGACATCCTGGCCGCTCTGAACGAGCGCCTGGGCAACACCCCTGAAGAAGAAGACATCATCGTGGCGGACCAGCTGCGGCAGATCGCCGTGCTCCGCCTGGAAGGAGCCGTGCAGGCATGAGCGTTTCCCAGATCACCACCCACATCCTGGACACCGGTTCGGGCCGCCCCGCCGCCGACGTCCCGGTGGTCCTCTCCGTGAACAACGACGGCGCGTGGAGCGAAGTCGCCCGCGGCGTCACCGACGCGGATGGCCGCATCAAGAACCTCGGCCCGGAGGCCGTGGCCGGCGGCACCTACAAGCTGACCTTCGCCACCGGCGGCTACTACGCGGCCAGCGGCCAGGACACCTTCTTCCCGGAGGTGGACCTCACCTTCTCCGTGGCCGACTCCGGCGAGCACTACCACGTGCCGCTCCTGCTGAGCCCGTTCGCGTTCTCCACCTACCGCGGCTCCTGAAGCCCGGCCTTCAGCCACGCGAGGTAGCAGATCACGCCCCTAAAACTCGGTTTTAGGGGCGTGATCTGCTACCTCGCGCGTGGGTTACAGGGTGCGTCACGGGACTGCGGGGATCCGGAGGGAGCTCGCAGGGAACATCCAGTGATCCGGGATACCCTTGATCCATGCAGCAGGACCGCGCCACTCACGCCGACGCCAGCCTCGAAGAGCGTCAGATCACCGTTCGCACGGCACCCAAGTACGTGCCGTTCCTGGTGGCCGGTGGACTCATCGGCCTGGTGGTCGCCGCGATCTCCGCATTCGGCTTCCCCACGGTGCAGTCCGTGAGCAACCCGGCCCGCTCCTATGACCCCAGCACGGTGTTCGGCTTCCTGGCCGTCCTGTATGCCGGACTCGGCGTAGCCCTGGGCGCCGTGGTGGCCCTGGTCCTGGACCGCGTGGGGCGCCGCAACAGCCGCGTCGCCACGGTCCGCGCACTCAGCAGCGAGGAGAACCGCGCCGAAGAGGAGCGCACCGCTGCCGCCGAAGAGCGCGAGGACTGAGTCCCCCGGACTCCCGCACGAGAAGACTTCATACGACGGATCCGCAGGCCGGACGCCCATGGCGTCCGGCCGTCGTCGTACTCCCTGACGAGTGTCCTGGGTATCCCACGGCATGCGATAATTGACCAGTGGCACGCGGCGACGGAAAACTCTCACACGATCTTCTCCCCGGTGAAAAGGGCCCTCAGGACGCCTGTGGCGTCTTCGGCGTCTGGGCACCCGGTGAAGAAGTAGCAAAGCTCACCTACTACGGACTGTACGCACTGCAGCACCGTGGTCAGGAATCCGCAGGCATCGCGACGAGCGACGGCCAGCGCATCAACGTCTACAAGGACATGGGTCTGGTCTCCCAGGTCTTCGACGAGACCACCCTGAACACCCTGACGGGCCACCTTGCCGTGGGTCACTGCCGGTACTCCACCACGGGTGCCAGCCACTGGGCCAACGCCCAGCCGACGCTCGGCGCCACCGCCAACGGCACCGTGGCCCTGGCTCACAACGGCAACCTGACCAACACCGCCGAGCTGCGCCAGATGATCATGGACCGCACCGGCGGCGCCCTGAGCGGCGAGATGAAGCAGGGCAACACCTCGGACACCGCCCTGGTCACCGCGCTCCTGGAAGGCGATGAGGGCAAGACCCTGGAGCAGACCGCCCTGGAGCTGCTGCCCAAGATCAAGGGTGGCTTCTGCTTCGTCTTCATGGATGAGGGCACCCTGTACGCCGCCCGCGACACCTACGGCATCCGCCCGCTGGTCCTCGGCCGCCTGGAGCGTGGCTGGGTGGTGGCCTCCGAGCAGTCCGCCCTGGCCACCGTGGGCGCCAGCTACATCCGCGAGATCGAGCCGGGCGAGTTCCTGGCCATCGATGAGAGCGGGGTCCGCACCCAGCGCTTCGCCAAGGCCACCCCGGCCGGCTGCGTCTTCGAGTACGTCTACCTGGCCCGTCCGGACGCCGCCATCGCCGGCCGCTCCGTGTACGAGGCCCGCGTGGAGATGGGCCGCCAGCTGGCCCGCGAGAACATGCATGAGGCGGACATCGTGATCCCCGTGCCGGAGTCCGGCACTCCCGCCGCCGTCGGCTACGCCGAAGAATCCGGCATCCCGTTCGCGCACGGCTTCGTCAAGAACTCCTACGTCGGCCGCACCTTCATCCAGCCGTCCCAGACGCTGCGCCAGCTGGGCATCCGCCTGAAGCTGAACGCCCTGGATTCCGTGATCCGCGGCAAGCGCGTGGTGGTGGTGGACGACTCGATCGTCCGCGGCAACACCCAGCGCGCCATCGTCCGCATGCTGCGGGAGGCCGGCGCCAAGGAGGTCCACGTCAAGATCTCCTCCCCGCCCGTGCAGTGGCCGTGCTTCTACGGCATCGACTTCGCCTCCCGCGCCGAGCTCATCGCCTCCGGCGCCTCCATCGAGGAGATCGCCAAGGCCATCGGCGCCGACTCCCTGGGGTACATCTCCGAGGACGGCATGATCGCCGCGACGCACCAGCCGCGCGAGCGCCTCTGCACCGCCTGCTTCACGGGCAAGTACCCGATCGCACTGCCGGATCCGGAGCTGCTGGGCAAGAACGTGCTGGAGCGCGACGGCGACGCCTCGGCTTCCGGCACCGCCCGGCCCGCCGTCGAGCTGCCCTCCCCGGCGGAGGACGCCCGCGTGACGGCCTCCGGCGACGTCGTGGCCGGTGCGACCGGCTGCGACCCGGGCCCGGACTCCGAGTTCGAGAACTTCCTGACCGAAGAAGACAAGCACCCCGCGTCCTGAGCACCCCACCCGGGCCACAGCCTTGCGCCTGACCGAGAACCAGCCCAGAGCCTGAAAGAGAACCAGACCATGAGCTCCTCCCCCGCAGAGAACGGCATCACCTACGCCTCGGCCGGTGTCGATGTGGAAGCCGGCGACCGCGCCGTCGAACTGATGAAGGACGCCGTCAAGGCCACCCACAACTCCTCCGTGCTGGGCGGCGTGGGTGGTTTCGCCGGCCTCTTCGACGTCTCCCGCCTGGTCAGCTACAAGAAGCCGCTCCTGGCCACCTCCACGGACGGCGTGGGCACCAAGGTCGCGATCGCGCAGGCCATGGACATCCACGACACCATCGGCTTCGACCTGGTGGGCATGGTGGTGGACGACATCGTGGTGGTGGGCGCCGAGCCGCTCTACATGACCGACTACATTGCCTGCGGCAAGGTGGTCCCGGAGCGCATCGCGGACATCGTCCGCGGCATCGCGGCCGCCTGCTCCGTGGCCGGGACCGCCCTGGTGGGCGGCGAGACGGCCGAGCACCCTGGCCTGCTGGGTGAGCATGAGTACGACGTCGCGGGCGCGGCCACCGGTGTGGTCGAGGCTGACGCGCTGCTGGGCCCGGACCGGGTCAAGGCGGGCGATGTGGTGATCGGCATGGCCTCCTCCGGCCTGCACTCCAACGGCTACTCCTTGGTCCGCCGCGTCATCAACCACGCCGGCTGGGAGCTGGACCGTCAGGTCTCCGAGCTGGGCCGCACGCTGGGCGAGGAGCTCCTGGAACCCACCCGCGTGTACGCCGCGGACTGCCTGGACCTGGCCCGCGCCTTCCCGGTGAACTCCTCCGCCGCCATCCACGGTTTCAGCCACGTGACCGGTGGCGGCCTGGCCGCCAACCTGGCCCGCGTGCTGCCGCAGGGCCTGCTGGCCACCGTGGACCGCAACACCTGGGAGCTGCCGGCCATCTTCAAGCTGGTCTCCGAGCTGGGCAATGTCCCGCTGCCGGACCTGGAGCGCACGCTGAACCTCGGCGTGGGCATGGTGGCGATCGCCTCCCCCGAAGCCGCCGACGCCGCCGTCGCACGTCTGAACGAGCGCGGCCTGCCGTCGTGGGTCATGGGCACCGTGGCCGAGGACAGCGGCGCCTTCACCGGCACCGTGGACTACGTCCAGGGCGCCAAGGGCGTGGACGGCGGCGCCGTCCGCCTGGTGGGCCAGTACGCCTGACCCTCGCTTTCATCGACTGCTCCATAAGGTGCCGGAATCCCTGGTTTTCGGGGTGAAAACGGCATCGTATGGAGCAGTCGATTTTTAAGCCGCCCGTGAGATCCCATTGAACGGAATTGCCGTGGGACACGGAGACCACCGGGCCTAGCGTGTGAGCCATGACACACTTTGTTCTGGTTCACGGCGCCTTCCATGGTGGATGGTGCTGGTCTGACATCGTCGCGGGACTTGACGCGAAGGGCCACACAGCAGTGGCCCCGGACCTTCCCGGCTCCGGGGATGATCCCACCCCCGTCTCCGAGGTCACCCTCGAATCCGCCGCCGCGCGGATCGTGGAGGAGCTCAAGGCCGAGGACGGACCTTCCGTCCTGGTGGCCCACAGCATGGGCGGGATCGTCATGACCCAGGTGGCCGCCCAGGTCCCGGAGCTCATCTCGAAGATGATCTACGTGACCGCATTCCGGCCGGTGGACGGCGAGTCCCTCCTGGCCCTCGCGGGACTCCCCGAAGGCGCCGGAGACGGCGTCCAGGCGAACAGCACCGTGGCAGGAGATCCACCGGTGGTCATCTTCGACATGACCAAGTCCCACGAGGTCTTCGGCACCGGCGTCCCGGCGGATATCGCCCAGGCCGCGGCCGAGCGGCTGACGCCTCAGCCGGCTTCCCTGTTCGCCACCCCGGTCAGCATTGCGGGTGCGCAGCTTCCGCCCACCGAGTACGTCATCTGCACCCAGGACCGCGCGATACCGCCGGCCCTCCAGGAGCTCATGGCCGCCCGCGCCCCAGAGGCCACGATCCACCGTCTGGACACCGGCCACTCCCCGTTCTACTCCGCGCCGGAGGAGCTGCTGGAGATCCTCCTCGGCTGAGCCGGACCCGGGGTATTCTCGGTGCATGCTGACTCCGACCCCCGTGACCCCTTGGGTTCTCCAGACCCCGCAGGACGTGGCCCGGCTCCTGGACGCCGTGGACGTGCGCTGGTGGCTGTCAGGAGGCGTGGCCCTGGACCACTGGCTGGGCCGGAAGATCCAGGAGCGCGGCAACACCGATGTCAGCACGACGTCGGCCGACGTGGCCCGCCTGGTGGACCTCCTGCCGGAGCGGTTCAGCGCCTGGGTCGCCGTGGACGAGGTGCTGACTCCGTGGAATGAGGTGCCGGAGGGCGTCGACGTGCAGCCCGTGTCCATTCACGACGATCAGGCCGGTACCTGGGTGCTCCGGGTGAACGTGGAGGACGGGATTCAGCGGGCCTGGCTGTACCGCCGGGACCCTCGTCTCCAGCTCCCCTGGGAGCGGGCGGTCCTGGACGTCGGCGGCATCCCGACCGGCGCACCCGAGGTTCAGCTGGTCTGGAAAGCCCTGCGGCCGCGCCCCCAGGATGACGTGGACAAGGACGCCGTGCTCCCGGCCCTTTCCGAGGAGGCCCGTGCCTGGTGGGAGCGGTCCATTCTGTCCGTCCATCCGCACTCCACCTGGTCGATCCATCTGCGCAGCCCCTTCGCGCCGGCCAAGGCCAGCTGGAACCGGCCCCGTCGCAACGCTTAGCCCTGTTCCGGCCCCTCAGTGCGGTAGGCCTCCGAGGCCACGGCGTCGAACACCAGCGAGCGGAACCACCGCTGAGCAGGGGACAGGCTCGCCTCGCGGCGGGTGTAGAGCGCCACGGGGTTGCTGGCGCCCGGCCACGGAAGGTCCGTGATCGTCAGGCCGGGGAACCAGCCCCTGAAGACCTCCGCCACGTGCCGTGGCAGGAACACCACCAGATCCGTCGCTTCCAGAACTGCGGGCACCGTTGCGTAACCCTCGACCGTCAGGGCCACCTGATCCATCAGGCCATGCTCCACGAGTGCTTGAAGAGGGAAGACGTGACCACCGCGGGCGGACACCCGGACGAACCGGCGCCCCTCGAACATCTCCGGCCCCACGGGAGGCAGAGCGTGCTTCCCCGCGCACAGCGCCACATACTCCACGTCCCGGACCGTGGTCCGCCAGAGGAGTGGATCGGCCATCAGCATGACGGTGATGGCCAGGTCGATGGTGCCGCGGCTCAGGCCGTCCTGCACCTCATCGGAATCGAGCCGCTCCACTTTCAGCTGGATTCCGGGCGAGGCGCCGGCGAGCGCCTCCATGATGGGCGGCAGGAAGGTCTGCTCACCGATGGACGTCAGGCCCAAGGAGAATTCACCGGTGAACGTCATCGGGTCGAAGTCCCCCGGGTCACTCAGGGCGTTCTCGATCTTCACCAATGCGTCCTGCAGCGGACCGAACAACGTGGTGGCGCGCGCCGTGGGGACCATGGCGTGGCCTTCCCGGCGGAACAGGTCATCTCCGAACTGTTCCCGGAGGCGCCGGACCGTGTAACTCACCGTGGGCTGGGTGACGTGAAGGCGGTGCGCGGTGGCCGTCAGGCTCCGCAGCTCGTACAGCACCACGAAGGTCCGCAGCTGGTTCAGGTCGACGAGTTGCACTATAGATCCCCTCTATATATGGAGGCTCGAATATCTATTCGACTATAGCGTGTGGCGCGGCTTACAGTCGTTGCAACGGCATCCGGCAGAGGCGCCGGCGCGGGACCCCACAGCAGTCGGTCCACGGCCTGGAGGGACAAGGACGCACGATGATCATCGACATTCATGGCCACTACACCACGGCACCGGCTCCGCTGGGCGCCTGGCGCGATCTGCAGATCGCCTTCACGGAAGGCCGAGGAGAGGCCCCCGATCCGGCCACGCTGCGCATCAGCGACGACGACATCCGCGAAAGCATCGAGGCGAACCAGCTCAGGCTCATGAAGGACCGCGGCAGCGATGTCACCGTCTTCAGCCCCCGCGCGTCGTTCATGGCCCACCACATCGGCGACCTCGCGGTCAGCGAGACCTGGGCGCGGATCTGCAACGACCTCTGCGCCCGCGTCAGCGAGCTCTACCCCGAGCACTTCGTCATGGGCGCCATGCTCCCCCAGTCCCCCGGCGTCGCACCGGAGACCACCCTCGCCGAGCTCACCCGCGCCGTCGAGGAACTCGGTGCGGTCACGGTCAATCTCAACCCGGATCCCTCCGGCGGCAAGTGGACGGCGCCGGCGCTCACGGACCGCTCCTGGTACCCCGTGTACGAGAAGCTCGTCGAATACGAGATCCCAGCGATGGTGCACGTGAGCACCTCCTGCAACCCGGCGTTCCACACCACCGGCGCGCACTACCTCAACGCGGACACCACCGCCTTCATGCAGCTCCTGCAAGGCGATCTGTTCCGAGACTTCCCGGACCTCAAGCTCGTGATCCCGCACGGCGGCGGCGCGGTGCCCTACCACTGGGGACGTTTCCGCGGTCTCGCGATGGCGCTGGGCAAGCCGGAGTTCGAGGAGCACCTGCTGAAGAACGTCTTCTTCGACACCTGCGTGTACCACCAGCCCGGCATCGACCTCCTGACCTCGGTGGTGCCCACGGACAACATCCTCTTCGCCAGCGAGATGATCGGCGCCGTCCGCGACATCGATCCCCGCACCGGCCACCACTTCGACGACACCAAGCGCTACGTCGATGCCACCCCGAACCTCGACGACGCCCAGCGCGCCCAGGTGTTCGAAGGCAACGCCCGCCGCGTCTACCCCCGCCTCGACCGCGCCCTCGCGGCGCGGGGGCTCTGAACAGAGGACCCCTCATGCGATTGAACAATCTCGGCATCGTCCACACCCGCATCGACCGGCCGGACCCGGCCGACGTCGAGCGCCTGTCCCGGTTCGGCGTCGCCACCATCCACGAGGCCATGGGCCGCGTGGGACTGCTGCGCCCCTACATCCGGCCCGCCTACCACGGTGCCAAGCTCTGCGGCCCGGCGGTCACCGTGCTCCTGCAGCCGGGCGACAACTGGATGTTCCACGTCGCCGCTGAGCAGGTGCAGGAGGGTGATGTGATCGTGGCCGGCTGCACCACGGAGAGCGAGGACGGCTTCTTCGGCGAGCTGCTCGCCACCTCCCTGACCGCCCGCGGCTGCAAGGGCCTGGTGATCGACGGCGGTGTCCGCGACGTCGAGGACCTCGAGAAGATGGAATTCCCGGTCTTCTCCCGCGCCATCAACGCGAAGGGCACCGTCAAGGCCACGCTCGGTTCCGTGAACATCCCCGTGGTGGTCGCCAACGCCGTGGTCAACCCCGGCGACGTGGTGGTGGCCGACGTCGACGGCGTGGTGGTGGTCCCGCGCGAACTGGTCGGGGCGGTGGCGGATGCCTCGCAGAAGCGCGAGGACAACGAGGAGGCCAAGCGCGTGAAATTCCGCGACGGCGTCCTGGGCCTGGACATCTACGGCATGCGCGAGCCGCTCGCGAAGGCCGGCCTGGAATACGTGGAGGACTGAGCATGGCACACGGAGACACCACCGGCGATTTCGAGAAGTCCCCCGGCTGGCTCGACTGGTACGACGGCCCCAGCACCCCCGCCTTCACCCTGCCCGAAGGCGCCGTGGACGCCCACTGCCACGTGTTCGGCCCAGGCGGGCAGTTCCCCTACGCCCCGGAGCGCAAGTACACGCCCTGTGACGCCTCCGCGGATCAGCTGTTCGCGCTGCGTGATCAGCTGGGCTTCGAGCGCAATGTGATCGTCCAGGCCACCTGCCACGGCGCGGACAACCGGGCCCTGGTGGACGCCCTGCAGCGCAGCAACGGCCGCGCCCGCGGCGTCGCGACCGTCCGCCGCGACGTGACCGCGGAGCAGCTCGCCGAGCTGCACGCGGCCGGTGTCCGCGGCGTCCGCTTCAACTTCGTCAAGCGCCTGGTGGACCGCGTGCCCACCGACTCGCTCGAGGAGATCGTGGCGAAGATCGCCCCGCTCGGCTGGCACGTGGTCATCTACTTCGAAGCCGAGGACCTTCCGGAGCTGTACGGCTTCTTCTCCTCGATCCCCACGGATGTGGTGGTCGATCACATGGGCCGGCCGGATGTCACCAAGGACCCGGACGGGCCCGAGTTCGCGCTGTTCCTGCAGTTCATGCGGGAGAATCCGAACGTGTGGACCAAGGTCTCCTGCCCCGAGAGGCTCTCCGTCACCGGGCCGCGCGCCCTGGACGGCGAACAGCACGCCTACACCGACGTGGTGCCGTTCGCCCGCCGCGTGGTCGAGGAGTTCCCCGGCCGCGTCCTCTGGGGCACCGACTGGCCCCACCCCAACCTCAAGGACCACATGCCCGACGACGGGCTGCTGGTCGACTACATCCCGCGGATCGCGACGACACCGGAACTGCAGCGGCAGCTGCTGGTGGAGAACCCCCGTCGCCTCTACTGGCCCGAATCACTGAACACCCAGGGAGCATGACATGGCACTCGACAAGCCGTACAAGGACGTACCCGGCACCACGATCTTCGACGCCGAGCAGGCCCGCAAGGGCTACCACCTGAACCAGTTCTGCATGTCCCTGATGAAGCCGGAGAACCGCGAGCGGTTCCTGGCCGACCAGGAGGCGTACCTGGACGAGTGGCCGCTGAACCCCCGCCAGCGTCAGGCCGTCCTGGACATCGACCTGAACACCTGCATCGCCGAGGGCGGCAACATCTACTTCCTGAGCAAGATCGGCGCCACCCACGGCCTGAGCTTCCAGCAGATGGCCGGCTCCATGACCGGCATGTCCGAAGCCGCGTACCGGGACATGATGGTGGGCGGCGGACGCCGCCCGGAGGGCAACCGCCTGAAGGACCTGGACGGCTGGACCCCGCCGCAGCCCGGCGAGAAGGCCGAGACCCTGCGCCAGGACGCCCCGGCCGCCTACACCTCCGCGCTGTTCACCTCCCATGTGCCCGCCATCGGCGCGGCCATGGACCTCGGCAAGACCGAGGAGCCGTACTGGAAGAAGGTCTTCGACGGCTACGAGTGGACCCGCAAATGGGCCAAGGAGAACACGCCGGACGTGGTCATCCTGGTCTACAACGACCACGCCACGGCCTTCGACTCCTCCATCATCCCCACCTTCGTGCTCGGCACCGGCTCCGACTACCCGGTGGCCGATGAGGGCTACGGGCCGCGCCCGGTGCCGGACGTGAAGGGCTACCCGGAACTGGCGGCGCACATCGCCCAGTCCGTGATCCAGGACGACTTCGACCTCACCCTGGTCAACGAGATGGTGGTGGACCACGGCCTGACCGTCCCCCTGTCCCTGGTCTTCGGCGACGTCGAAGAGTGGCCCTGCAAGGTCATCCCTCTGGCCGTCAACGTGGTCCAGTACCCCGTGCCATCCGGGCGCCGCTGCTACGAACTGGGCCGCGCCCTGCGCCGCGCCCTGGACAAGTGGGACGGCGAGCAGCTCAACGTGCAGATCTGGGGCACGGGCGGCATGAGCCACCAGCTCCAGGGCCCTCGCGCCGGCCTCATCAACGAGGAGTGGGACAATGCGTTCCTGGACCACCTGATCGCCGACCCCGTGGGCCTGACCGAATGGCAGCACATGGAGTACGTGGACGAGGCCGGTTCCGAGGGCATCGAGCTCGTGGACTGGCTGATCGCCCGCGGCGCGATGGATGATCAGTTCGGCGGTGGATCCCCCGAGGTCAACCACCGTTTCTACCACGTGCCCGCCTCCAACACCGCCGTGGGTCACCTCGTGCTGACCAATCCGTCCGTGCAGGACCCGGCCACGGCCTGAACCGACCCCTAGGAGATTCGAATGAGCAACAGCAGGACCCGCGTCGCCGTCGTCGGCGCCGCCGGCGCCTTCGGCATGAAGCACCTGGACGGCCTGGCGAACATTCCGGAGGCCGAGGTCACCGTGGTGAGCGGCACCCGCCCTGAGCCCACCCAGGCGGTGGCCGAGAAGTACGGCGTGCCGCACGCCGTCGTCGGCCTGGACGCCGTGCTGGAGCGCGACGACGTCGACGCCGTCATCCTCGCGACGCCCACCGGACTGCACGCTTCGCAGACGCAGGCCGTGCTCGCCGCGGGCAAGCACGTGCAGGTGGAGATCCCGCTGGCCGACTCCCTGGCCGATGCCGAAGCGACCCTCGCGATCGCCGACGCCTCGGACCTGGTGGCCATGGTGGGCCACACCCGCCGTTTCAACCCGTCCCACCAGCTGGTCCACCAGCGCATCGCCGCCGGCGAGTTCAACGTGCAGCAGATGGACGTGCAGACGTACTTCTTCCGCCGCAGCAACACCAACGCCAAGGGCGAGCCGCGGACCTGGACCGACCACCTCCTGTGGCACCACGCCGCGCACACCGTGGACCTGTTCGCCTACCAGGCGGGGAAGATCGTGCAGGCGAACGCCATTCAGGGACCGGTCCACCCGGAGCTGGGCATCGCGATGGACATGTCCATCCAGCTCAAGAGCGAGAGCGGCGCGATCTGCACGCTGTCCCTCTCCTTTAACAACAACGGCCCGTTCGGCACCTTCTTCCGCTACATCGGCGACACGGAGACCTACATCGCCCGGTACGACGATCTGGTCAACGGCCGGGACGAGCCGATCGACGTCTCCAACGTGGCGGTCAGCATGAACGGCATCGAGCTGCAGGACCGGGAGTTCATCGCCGCGATCCGCGAGGGCCGGGAGCCGAACTCCTCACTGCGCCAGGTGATCGACTGCTACCGGGTCCTCGGGGCGCTCGAGGAGCAGCTGGCGTGATCCTGCCACGGATGGGCCTGGGCTGCATGAACGTCAGCCACGCGTACGGCGTCGCCCCCACCCCGGAGGAGGGGGCGACGCTGATCCGCGCTGCGCTCGACGACGGCGTGCGGCTTCTGGACACGGCCACCCTGTACGGCGGTGGGCGCAATGAGGAGCTGGTGGGGCGGGCGATCGCCGGCCGGCGCCACGAGGTGATCCTGGCCAGCAAGGGCGGGATGGCCCTGGTGGACGGCGTCAAGACCATCGATGGACGCCCGGAGACACTGCGGGCCCAGGTGGAGGCCTCCCTGGGCCGGCTGGGCGTGGACCACATCGACCTCTACTACCTGCACCGCTGGGACAAGAGCGTCCCCATCGGGGAGAGCGTGGGCGCCCTCGCCGAGATGGTGGAGGCCGGCAAGATCGGCGCCATCGGGCTCTCCGAGGTGTCGGTGGCCCGTCTGCGTGAGGCGCAGGCCGTGGCTCCCATTGCCGCCGTCCAGAACGAGTACTCGCTGTGGAGCCGGAATCCCGAGCTCGGGATGCTGGAGGCGACGCGGGAGGCCGGGGTGGCCCTGGTGGCGTTCTCCCCGGTGGCGCGCGGTTTCCTCGCCGACGGGGTGTCCAGCCCGGCGGATCTCTCCGAACGGGACATCCGCCGGGCGATGCCGCGTTTCCAGCCGGAGCACTGGGCGGCGAACGCCGCGCTCCTGCCCGCCTGGCGGAATCTCGCCGCGGACGCCGGCTGCACCCCCGCTCAGCTGGCCCTTCTGTGGCTGCTGTCCCGGGGCGATCACGTGGTCCCGATCCCCGGGACGACGAGCGTGGCCCATCTCCGCGAAGACTTCGCGGCTCTCGGTCTGCAGGCCGATCCGGCCGTGCTGGCCCGGGCCGATGAGCTGATCGGCACCGCGACGGTGTCCGGGCAGCGCTACAACCCGGCGCAGTCGGCCGAGGTCGATTCGGAGACCTTCGAGGACGCGGCATGAAGGCCATCTCCTCGATGGCCACCCGACAGGTGCTGTCCGACCTCCTGAGCGCGGCGGAGTCCGCCGGGCTCGGATCGGTGGCGCTGGAGTCCGTGGGCGGTGTGGACGCGGCCAAGCGCGTGGCCGGCGGCGAAGCGCTGGACCTGGTGTTCCTGGCGGACGGTGCGCTCAGCACCTTGGCCGAGGCCGGGCACGTGGACGGCGCGACGATCAGGCCCCTGCTGCTCTCCCAGGTGGCCGTGGCCGTCCCGTCCGGTGAGGACCGCCCGGCCACGCGCCCGGAAGACGTGGCTTTCCCGGACGCCGACGGCGTCCGTCAAGCACTGCGGGAGGCCTCCCGGATCGGGTACTCGACCGGGCCGAGCGGCACCGCGCTGCTCCGCATGATCGACGCCTGGGGCCTGATGTCCGACGTCGGCGATCGCCTGGTGCAGGCGCGTCCCGGCATCCCGGTGGCGCGGCTGCTCGCCGCCGGCGAGGTGGATCTCGGCTTCCAGCAGCTCAGCGAGCTGGTGGGGGAACCGGGAGTCCGCATCCTGGGTGTTCTGCCGGCCGATTGCGCCGTCAGCACCGTGTTCTCCGGTGCCGTGGCCACCGCCTCGGAGAACCCCGCCGCCGCCGCGGCGGTCCTGGATCACCTGGCTTCTGCCGCAGCAGTCGAGCTGAAGACGGCACACAGTTTCGATCCCTGCTGAACCGGCCCCGGGCCGTGAGGCCCGGGGCCGGCGACGGCTCAGGCGCGCGGGGACGGCCAGCCGGTGTAGCACTCGGCCAGGTAGGAGGCGCCGTGGCGGGAGGACACCACGGAGTTCAGTTCACCCAGGCGGCGGGCCTGATCGAACTCGCTGTCCCCGGGGGCGGCGTGCAGCATGGAGGTCATCCAGTAGGAGAAGTGCTGGGCCTTCCACACCCGGCCCAGGGCGACGTCGCTGTAGGTGTCCAGGCCTCCGGTGGAGCCGGTGCGGTAGTAAGAGTCCAGGGCCTCGAAGAGGACCTTCACGTCATGAATGGCCAGGTTGAGGCCCTTGGCGCCCGTGGGCGGGACCGTGTGGGCGGCGTCGCCGGCCAGGAACAGTTTGCCGTGGCGCAACGGCTCCTGGACGAAGCTGCGGAACGGGAGCACCACCTTCTCCAGGACGGGACCCTCCTTCAGCTCAAAGCCGTTGCCGTTGACCCGCTGCCGCAGGGTGGACCAGATGCGCTCGTCATCCCAGTCGGCCACGTTCTCCCGCGGATCGCACTGGAAGTACATGCGCTGCATGATCTCCGTGCGCTGACTGATGAGGGCGAAGCCGTGCTCCGAGTTGGCGTAGATGAGCTCATCCGAGCTGCGGGGTGCGTCGGTGAGGATGCCGAACCACGCGAACGGGTACTCCTTGAAGTACCGACGGCGCGTCTGCTCCGGGATGAGGCCGCGGCAGTAGCTGCGGGACCCGTCGGCGCCCACCACGAGGTCGGCGCGGAGCTCGGACTCCCGGCCGTCCCCATCGGTGAAGGTCAGCGCGGGGTCCGTTTCCGCGCCTTCGATGCTCACCCCGGACACGCCGTACCGGACGTCTCCGCCGTCGGCCTCCCGGCGGGCCGCGAGGTCCGCGAACACCTCGGTCTGCGGGTAGAGCCACACGGACTCCCCCACCAGGTCCTGGAAGTCGATCCGGTGGCTCTCCCCGTTGAAGCGGAGCTCGATCCCGTCGTGGCGGTCGCCTTCCCGCAGGACACGGTCCGAGACGCCGGATTCCACCAGCAGCTTCACGGTCCCGTGCTCCAGGATGCCGGCCCGGACGGTCTCATGGATGGCCTGCCGGCTGCGGGCTTCCAGGACCACGGACTCGATCCCCTGGCCTGCCAGCAGGTGGGAGAGCATGAGGCCGGCCGGGCCTCCGCCCACAATGGCGACCTGGGTGGTGCTGGTCGTGCGTCGACTCATGGACAGACTCTCTTTCACCTGCAGACCGGCCCTCCATCGGACCGGCTCCGGACAACTGCTCCGAGTGTGCTCCAGATCACCGCCGCCACGCCAATGGCATTCCATTGAACGGAAGCCGATGCACCTGCTCGCCTCCCAGCCCGCCGATCCAGATTTTCCATTCAACGGAATGCGCCATTCCGGACGCAGCACCGAAAGTGATACACCTCTCACCATTCATCCTCTGACGGAGGTTCTCCCGTGACACAGTCGTCCCCCTCCCGCACATCCACCCCGGCGATGCTCTGCTGGCTCGCCATGGTCCTCGACGGATTCGACCTGGTGGTTCTGGGTGCCGTCATCCCCACCCTGCTGAAGTCCAAAGAACTCGGCTTCGACCCCGCCGGCGCCACCCTGGCCGCCACGATCTCCCTGGTGGGCGTGGGCATCGGTGCCCTGTTCATCGCCCCGCTCTCCGACACCTTCGGCCGCCGGAAACTCCTGGTGGCCTGCGTCGCCTGGTTCTCCATGTTCACGCTCGCCGTGGTGATCGCCCCGAACGTGGCCGTTTTCAGCCTCTTCCGACTGTTGGCGGGCCTCGGCCTCGGTGCCTGCCTGCCCGCAGCCCTCGCCTATATGAACGATCTGGCGCCCGCCGCCTCCGCTGCCCGGGCCACCACCCGCACCATGACCGGATACCACGCGGGCGCCGTCGTGACGTCCCTGCTGGCCTTGCTGCTGATCCCGAACTGGCGCGCCGTGTTCGTCATCGGCGGCCTCGCCGGACTGGCGCTGGCGCCGCTGCTGTGGTTCAAACTGCCCGACTCCGCCCCGCGGCCTGCCGCGGCGGGCGCCGAGAACACCACGAACGACGGCGCGGGCCGGCGTTCAGCGTCGAAGCCCGGCTTCGCGGCCCTGCTGCAGAAGCCCTACCCGCTGGTCGCCGCGGGCGTCGCCGCCGCATCCTTCATGGGCCTCCTTCTGGTGTACGGCCTGAACACGTGGCTCCCCACACTCATGGCCGGCGCCGGCTATTCGATGAGTTCCTCCCTGACGCTGCTGTTCGTCCTGAACGTGGGCGCCGTTGCCGGCCTCCTGGTGGCCGGCTGGCTCGCCGACCGCCACGGGACCAAGCGCATCGTCCTGCTATGGTTCGGGCTGTCCGCCGTACTGCTGGCCTTGCTGAGCCTGAAGCTGCAGAATGAGGTCCTGCTGGATCTGGCCGTGTTCATCACCGGAGTGTTCGTGTTCAGCGCCCAGGTGCTGGTATACGCGTGGGTCAGCCAGCCGTTCCCCCGGCATCTCACCGGCACGGCGCTGGGGTTCTCCGCCGGCGTGGGCCGGCTGGGAGCCATCCTTGGCCCGGCCGTGACCGGCGCCCTGGTGACCGCGAAGATGGCGTACCCGTGGGGCTTCTACGTGTTCGCCCTGGCCGCGGTGGCAGCGCTCCTGGCCTTGGCATTCATCCCGCGCCGAGTGACCCCGGAAGCCCCGGACGCGGCCGTCGGACAGCCGGGCGGCCGCTTCCGGCGGTCCACGGCGATCGACGAGGTGCCCCGTTCCCTGAACGGCTAATCGCGCCGCAGGTCTTCCAGCCCGCTCCGAATCCGGCGGGAGGCGAGCTGAAGGGCCCGCACCACCTCCCGCAGCCGGACCTCGTCCAGCGGGACCACCACGCCCAGCGCGGCCACCGCCTGTCCCTTGGCATCCAGGATGGGTACGGCGATGCCCCAGGTCTCCGGGTCGATGGCGCCGGCCAATTGGGCATAGCCGTTCCGGGCGGCCTCCGCGAGATGCTGCCTCAGCACCTCGGCGGCGGCGAAGCCCCGGGCTTCCAGCCCCTCGAGGTACGCGGTCTGCACGGTGCGGGACTGGAACGCCATGAGCGCCAGTCCTGCGGAGGAGATGTGGACGGGGAGGCGGCCGGCCACCGTGGCCCGGTTGACCACGGATCCCGGACGGGAGAGCCGTTCCACGAACAGGGCGTCCTCTCCGTCCAGGACCGCCAGGTTGACGTTCTGACGCAGCACTGTGTGGATGTCCTCCATGAACGGCAGCGCCACGGTCCGCAGTTCCAGGGTGGGGGAGTTCCGGCTGACCAGCTCCCACAGGTGCAGACCGAGTTTCACGGAGCCGCCCGCGCCGAGGTCCAGGAGGCCATGGGCAGCCAGTTGCCGGACCAGGCGGTGGGTGGAGGAAAGCGGCAGGCCGGCGCGTTCGGCGAGCTCGGACAGCGGCAGCAGGACGGTGCCCTCGGGGAACGCAGCCAGCAGCCGGACCACGCGGTCCACCACGGAATCACCGGATGGGGAGTTCGCCATGCACTTCTCCTAGGACGGCCCGGCACCCCAGGTCTGTTCATTCAATGGAACAGACCCAGGGTACCGCCGAGGTCTCCCGGGACGGAACGTCAGGCCACGCCTCTGGACTGCCGGGCGTCGTACTGCACGGCGTGCCGGACCGGGGCGTTGGCGGCACCGTAGCCGTCATAGCCCCCGCGCCGCTCCACCACCTCGAAGAACACCGAGCCCACCGTGGCCGTGTAGAAGTGCAGGAACTCGCCCTCCCCGTCACGGTCGTAGAGCAGATCCAGCTCGCGCAGGGTGGCCAGGAAGTCCGGCTCCAGGGAGAAGCGGGCGTCAAGGTCCTCGTAGTAGTTGGCCGGAATCGGCAGGAACTCCAGTCCGCGTTCCTTGGCGGCCCGGGCCATGGCGACGAGGTCATCCACGGCGACGGCGATGTGCTCCTGATAGCTCTTGCGCCCAGGGGCGCCGTCCGGGGCACCCTGCTGGACGATCGGGGCCAGGTTCAGGACCAGGCGCACCGCCCGGTCCGAGGTCTGCATGACCTGGGACCGGACCAGCCCGGTGGGGCTCGGCACCTCGGCGAACGGCGCCGGCTCCAGCGCCAGGGCACTCGTGTAGAACAAGACCGCCTCATCGAAGTGCTGCCACGGCTGGGCGAGGTTGACGTGATCGATCACGGCGTACAGGGACGTCGGTCCGGCGTCCTGTCCCTCCCCGAACTCGTGAGTCCACGCCGCCGTCCCGTCCGGGCTCGCCTGGCACAGGAAGATCTCCGTGGAGTCCGGAGCCGCGACCCCCTGGAACATCTCCTCGTCCGCCTGCACCGTGCGAGGCACCACGGGCGCCTTGAGCTGCTGGGCCCGGGCCGAGGCCAGCACCGGGGAATCGACGTCGAAGCCCAGAGCCGCGATGGCCGGCTCCGCCTGGGAGGGCGCCTGCTCGTTGATGATGACGCGCGCCTGCCCCAGGGTCCACAGCTGGACGTCCTTGGTCCGGTGGCGGCCCGCGAACGCGAAGCCGAGCTGCCCCAGCAGCGTCTCCAGTCCGGCGGTGTCGTCCGCCTTGACCTCGGCGAAGTCGAACCCGGTGGTTTCCGGCACCCGGGGCAGGGTGGCCAGCTCCATGGGATGACGACGGCGGTGCGCGGCCGGCGCGCCGCCGTCCTGCACGGTGAGCCGGCGTGCGCTCTGCTCCTCGAGCCAGATCAGCGAGCGCATGGCGTCCACCGCCGTGCGGTCCACATCGGACTGCCGGAAGACATCGTTGAAGACCTCCAGGGACACCGGGCCGGAGTAGCCGGCGCGGACCACATGGGCCATGAACTTCGCAAGGTCGAACTGCCCTTCACCGGGGAAGACGCGGTGGTGCCGGCTCCAGGACAGCACATCCATGGACAGCCGCGGGGCGTCGGCGACCTGGACGAAGAAGATCTTCTCCGGGCGGAACGCCTCGATGGGGGCGGTGTCCCAGTCTCGGGAGAGGATGTGGAAGGAGTCCAGACACGTGCCGAGGTTCGGATGATCCACCATCTCGACGAGCCGGTGGGCGTGCTCGTAGTCATTCACGTACTTGCCCCAGGCGAGCGCCTCATACGCCACCTTGACCCCGTGTTCCCCGGCCAGCCGCGCCAGGCGCGCCAGCTGCTCGGCGCGCAGGCCGTCGTCGTCGATCTGCGCGGTGGCGACGTTGCTGCACACCAGGATGGTGTCCATGCCCAGGCGGGACATGAGGCGGAACTTCGCCTCGGCGCGCCGGAGGTTCTCCCGCAGAAGGTCCTCCGGCACGCTGTCGAAGTCGCGGAACGGCTGATAGAGGTCCAGCCCGAGCCCCAGGTCCGCGGCCAGGGCGCGCACGTCCTCCGGACTGAGCGGGGAGGTGATCAGGTCCTGCTCGAAGAGCTCGATGCCGTCGAAGCCGGCGATGGCACAGGCCTGCATCTTCTCGCGCAGGGTGCCGGACAGGCAGACGGTGGCGACCCCCGTGCGCATCAGAGGCCCGCCCCGGCCGTCGCGGGGGCTTCCTCGGCCGCGATCAGCTCCAGGAAGTGCTCCCGCATGCGGCCGGCGTCGGCGTCGCGCCCTGTGAAGAGCCGGAAGGCGTCCGCGGCCTGGCCCACGGCCATGCGGCCGCCGTCCAGGACCCGGCATCCGGCAACCCGCGCCTCGCGCACCAGCTGCGTCTCCAGCGGCCGGTACACCACGTCCGCCACCCAGTGGCGGCTCTCCAGGAGCCCGGTGTCGAACGGCGCGCCCGGGTGGGCGGCCATGCCGACCGGAGTGCAATTCACGACGCCGTCTGCCTCCGCGAGCAGCGCCGGCAGCTCGGCGGCGGCGTGGGCCGTCACCCTCGTCTGGGGGAACAGCTCACCGAGCGCCTCCGCCCGCTCCGCACAGCGCCCGGGATCGGTGTCCACAAGGTCGAAGACGCGGACACCCGCGGTCAGCAGGGCGTCCGCGACGGCGGACCCGGCCCCACCGGCCCCCAATTGGACCACACGGTCCAAGGCTGCGCCCGGGAGGCCGTCCGCGAGCGCCCGGCTGAATCCGGAGAAGTCCGTGTTGTGGCCGATGAACCGTCCGTCACGGATCAGGACGGTATTGACGGCGCCGAGCCGGCGGGCATCGTCAGACATCTCGTCCAGGTGCTCCAGCACCAGCTGCTTACAGGGATGCGTGACATTCAGGCCATTGAATCCCAGCCGCGAGGACCAGAGCAGCACATCGCCGATCGCGTCAGCGGGAAGCCCGATGCCCGGGAGGTCGAGCGGACGGTACAGGTACCTCAGGCCCTGGACATCGCCCTCCCGTTCGTGGAGGGGCGGCGTCAGGGAGGGCAGAACGCCGTCCCCCACCAGACCGATCAGGACTGATTCTGCGTGAGTGCTCATGCTCAGTGCTCCTTCAGAGGCACCATGGGGCGGTGCCGGGCCAGGCGGCCCGGGCTCCCATCCCGTTCGGATTCGGTACGTGCATGGTCAGGAAGTGGTCCGCTCAGCGCAGGGGGAGCCTGGCCGTGAGCTCCGCCGCCGCATCCTTCAGGAGCGGCACCACCGTCTGCAACTGCTCCACACTCATCCGGAAAACAGGCGCCGCCGTCGCGAGCGCCGCGAGCGCCACGCCCGTGGCACCGAGGACCGGCACGGCGATGGCCCTCATGCCGATCTCGTTCTCCTCGTCCATCAGGGCGTAGCCACGGCGCCGCACGGTCTCGATCTCGGCACGGAAGGCCTCCCGGTCCGTGATCGAGTGCTCCGTGAGCGCGTCCAGCTCCAGCCCGGCCAGGAGCGCCTCCCGCTCGTCCTCGGAGGCGAAAGCCACCAGGACCTTGCCCACCGCGGTGGTGTGCAACTGCCCCAGGTGGCCCGGGTCACTCGTGACGCGGAACATCTGCGGCCCGTCGACCTTGTTCACCGTGAGGTAGCGGTGCTGGTCCCGTACGGAGAGGATGGTCGCCTCGCCGGTCACGTCGGTGACACGCTCCAGGACCGGGCGCGCCGTCCCGGCGAAGCCGTGATGGTTGGACACCCGCTGTCCCAGCTGGAAGACCCGCAGCCCGAGGTGGTACCGCCGGCCTTCCGGCTCGTAGTCGACGAAACCGTCACGGGTCAGGGAGCCCAGCAGGCGGTAGGCCGTGCTGAACGGAAGGTCGGAACGGCGAGCCAGTTCGGCGGCGCTCGCACCACGAGGCTCATCGCCCAGGAGCACGAGCAGGCTCAGCGCCTTGCCGATCATGTCCGTCTTGGCGGTTTCCTTCTCACTCATGGGCAGAAGATTGCCACATTATGAGAGCTGTGTCTAGATCGTGAGAAAAAATCTTGACAGTGACCGCGCTCACAGCCAGAATCTTCTATATCGCAATAACAGTTCCCATCATCCGGAAACTGACTCCTCGAGGCGGACCTTCTCACTCACTGTCCTCCCGGACCCTGGCCGGCCCCGGCCGGCGACAACACTCCAGATGCGACATCGCCGTCACACCGAAGGAACATCATGAATCAGACCCTTCCGCCCGCAGCACCGGGCGCCATCCCCTCCGGAGCGGCCACCAGCCACTCCGGCACTCCCCGGAAGGCCGCACTCGCAAGCTTCCTCGGCAGCGCGGTGGAGTACTACGACTTCTTCATCTTCGGGTCGGCAGCGGCGCTGATCTTCCCCCACGTGTTCTTCCCGGACGCGGACGCCAACGCCACCGTCATGTCCTTCGCGACCTTCGGCTTCGCCTATGTGGCCCGTCCGGTCGGCGCGGTGTTCCTGGGCCACTTCGGCGACCGGATCGGCCGGCAGAAGGTGCTCCTGTTCACCCTGGTGCTGATGGGCGGGTCCACCTTCATCATCGGCTGCCTCCCGGACTTCAAGACCGTCGGATGGTGGGCCCCCGCACTGCTGGTGCTCGCCCGCCTCTGCCAGGGCCTCTCCGCGGCCGGCGAGCAGGCCGGCGCCTCCTCCATGACCCTGGAACACGCACCGGACAGCCGCCGCGCCTTCTTCACCTCCTGGACGCTGACCGGAACACAGGGCGGCCAGATCCTCGCAGCCTTGGTCTTCATCCCCGTGGCCGCTCTCCCGGACGCCGTCAAGTACGGCATCGGCTGGCGCATCCCGTTCTGGCTCAGCGCCGTCGTCGTAGTGGTGGCGTTCTTCATCCGCCGCAGCCTGCACGAGCCGGCGGCTTTCGCGGAGACCAAGAAGGTGCGCCTGCCGTTCGCGGAGCTGATGACTCACCACTGGCGTGACGTGGTCCGCGTGATCTGCTGCGCCTTCATCGCCGCCATCAGCACCGTGTTCGGCACCCTGGCCATCAGCTACGGCAAGGACGTGGCCCATGTGAACAGCACCATCACCCTGTGGCTCGTGGTGGTGGCCAATGTGGTGGCCTTGGGAACCCAGCCCTTCTTCGGAACGCTTGCCGACCGGATCGGCCGCAAGCCGCTGTTCATCTACGGCGCCCTGTCCAGCGCGGTCATGACGCCGCTGTTCTTCCTGAGCCTGCAGTCCGGTTCGGTCCCGCTCATGTTCGTGGCCGCGATCGCATACTTCTCCTGCGGTTACGCCGCCGCGAATGCCGTGTGGCCGTCCTTCTACGGCGAGATGTTCAGCAGCCAGGTCCGCTTCTCCGGCCTCGCCATCGGCACCCAGCTCGGCTTCCTGATGGCCGGCTTCGCGCCCACCATCGCCTCCGCCATCGGCGGCACCAAGCCGGGCGGCTGGGTGCAGACCTCGGTCTTCGCCGCCGTCATCTGCCTCATCGCCGCCGGCGCCGCACTGACCGCCAAGGAGACCGCCAAGGTGCCCACCCGGGAACTCGGCCTGAAGTGACCCCCTGAGCATCGACTGCTCCACAGAGTGCCGTTTCCGCCGGATTTTCCGGGCGAAACGGCACTCTGTGGAGCAGTCGATGTCGTTTAACGGGCGGAAACACCTCTGGCGCCGGACCCCGGGCGATGGGAACATATGTCATCGCACCAGATGCACACTCACGAATATTGGGGGAATCATGTCCAGCAGCTCTTCTGCGTCTGGATCCACTTCAGATCCGGACGTCCCACCGTCGCCTGAAGAACAGCCTCGCTACGGCGCTCGAGCCTCGACTGGCGTGCCCGCCTGGCAACCCGAGGTCCGGGCCCCCGCCAGAGTCTCTTCGCCCTCGTCCACCGGCGACCCCGGCCTGGCCGGCGGAACGCTGCTTGCACTCGGCACGGTTCCCCTGGGCGTCTTGGCGTGGGCCCTCCTCTGGAACGCGCACGTCATCTCGTCCGTGGTCGCGTTCGCCGTCTCCCTGCTCGCGGCTCAGCTCTACATCATCGGCAGCAGGCACCGCGTCACGAGGACAGGGGCATGGGTCGTCATGGCCATCACAGTTCTCACCATGGCCCTGAGTTTCCTTGCAGGGATGTGGTTGGACATGATCGACGTCGTCGGCGGCCACCCCTTCGCCTGGATCGGATCGTCGGGCCCGTGGGAAGAGCTCTCCTGGAATCTCTCCGAGAACCGCGAGTATCAGAACGAGATCATCCAGAACCTGTGGTCGTCCCTGCTCTTCGGCGGCCTCGGCTGCTTCTTCACCTTGCGCCGCCTGTTCGCCGCCACCAAGGGCCGCTGAGAAGCCGGCTCACGGAAAGGTCCCCGCACATGACGAAGGCACCGGCGCATGACGAAGGCCCCGGCCGGATCGCTCCGGCCGGGGCCTTCGGTGTGGACGAGTGTCACCGGGTCATCGCATCAGCTGATGCGGCGGGTGTCCGTCTCATCCTCATCGTCGTCATCTTGATCGGCGTATTTGTCCTCATACTCCGAATAGTCGGGTTCAAAAGGATCCGCCTCCAGCGACGCGGCAGCACCACGGCGGCTGCTCATCTGTGAATTGGATGCCCCGAGTTCTCGTTGCAGCGCAGAATAGTCAGTGTTCGGGGAGTAGTACTTGATGTCCCGAGCCTGCTTGGTTGCCTTAGCCTTTTGACGGCCGCGCCCCATGGCGTGACCCCCTCTGTACGTCGATCCGGAGGTGGTCGCCCTGGCAGGTAGCGAGGCCCCGGAATGTTTGGTCAATGTTTCGTAGTTCTAGATTACATGCTTTCCCCTCCAGACGCGTGGTCGAGACCATGCGTCCGGCCCGGCCAGAGCCTGGGAGCCGGCCGGGAGAATGCCAGGAGCAGCGCGCTTCGGTAGAGTCATGGGTAGCAACAGTCCCGCGTGATCACGTGTTTTCTGCGGCCCCGACCGGGCCCGCAGCGCTTCAGCACTGCCCCGGGACGGCATGACGGAGAACAGGGTGGAGTTTGGCTATGAGCGAACCGACGCAGGGACCCGACGACGCCGGAGGCGCCGCCGGTGGCACCCCGGGTGGGCAGAACCTGCCGCCGGAGCCCGACCACGCCCCGTCGGTCCAGAACCTGCAGAACGCCTACCCGGGCCATACCCCTCAGCCGTTCTCCCGCACCACCGCCGCGAACCGTGACCGGAAGAGGCTCATGATGATCGGCGGCGCCGCCCTGGGCGGCGTCGTGGTGATCCTCCTGATCATCTGGCTGGTGAACCTGGTGGTCGGAGGGATGACACCCCACGTCGCCCCGGACGGGACCGCCACCACCTCCCAGAGCAGCCAGGCGCCGTCGTCGTCTCCATCCGGCGGCAGCACCACCCCGCCGTCCGGGGCCCAGACCATCAGCGCCCTGGATGCGAAGCAGGGCGAATGCTTCTGGGGCTACCCCAATGACAGCAACTCGCAGCTGGTGGTGGTGGACTGCGGCACGGCGCATTCCGCACAGCTGGTGAACGTCTTCTACTACCAGAGCAAAGACGCCTTCCCCGGCACGGACGCCTTCAAGACCAAGGGCCGCGAGCTCTGCCGCACGGCCACCCTCTCGCCCGATGTGGACTCGGTGGATCTGCGTCAGCGCTACGCCTACCCCAGCCAGAAGAGCTGGGACGCCGGCGACCGTCGCGTGGACTGCATCATCTTCACCGAGGCCGGAAACTCGCTCACGGAGAGCCTGGCCAAGTAGGCCCGGGCCTCCTTGGCCGGACGCAGCGAAGGGCCGCATCCCTGAGAGGATGCGGCCCTTCGTTCTGCCTGGACTACCCGCGGGTGACGCTCAGCTCGCCGAGGTCCTCGCTCGTGTCCACGGCCACGGTGTCCCCGTCCACGATCTCGCCGCCCAGGATGGCGCGGGCCAGCCGGTCCCCGATCTCCTTCTGCACCAGGCGGCGCAGGGGCCGGGCGCCGAAGGCCGGATCGTAACCGGTCATGGCCAGCCAGGCCCGGGCACCGTCGCTCACCTCGAGCGTCAGGCGGCGATCCCGCAGGCGGTGGGCCAGTTCCTTGACCTGGATCTCCACGATCTCGTTGAGCTGCTCCACGGAGAGCGGATCGAACATGATGACCTCATCCAGACGGTTCAGGAACTCCGGCTTGAAGGAGGCCCGGACCACGTCCATGACGGCGGTGTTCTTGGTCTGCGCGTCCAGGGTCTGGTCCACCAGGAACTGGCTGCCCAGGTTCGACGTCAGCACCAGGATGACGTTGCGGAAGTCCACGGTGCGGCCCTGGCCGTCGGTGAGGCGGCCGTCGTCGAGCACCTGCAGGAGGATGTCGAAGACCTCCGGATGCGCCTTCTCCACCTCGTCCAGCAGGACCACGGAGTACGGACGACGGCGGACGGCCTCGGTCAGCTGTCCGCCCTCCTCGTAACCGACGTACCCGGGAGGGGCGCCGACCAGGCGGGCCACGGCGTGCTTCTCCGAGTACTCGCTCATGTCGATGCGGACCATGGCCCGCTCGTCGTCGAAGAGGAAGTCCGCCAGGGACTTGGCCAGTTCGGTCTTGCCGACGCCGGTGGGGCCGAGGAACAGGAAGGATCCGGTGGGCCGGTCAGGGTCGCTGATGCCGGCCCGCGCGCGGCGCACCGCATCCGAGACGGCCGCCACGGCCTTCTTCTGCCCGATCAGGCGCTCGCCCAGGAACTCCTCCATGTGCAGGAGCTTCTGACTCTCACCCTGGAGCATGCGCCCGGCGGGGATGCCCGTCCACGCCTCGATGACCTCGGCGATGTCCTCCGCCGTGACCTCCTCGGCCACCATGGCGGCGGGCTTCTCGCCCTGCTGTGCTTCATTGTTCTGGGCCTCGGCGGCGGCCGCGGCCCTCAGCTCGGCCTCCAGCGTGGGGATCTCACCGTAGAGGATGCGGGAGGCCTCCGCGAGGTCGCCCTCGCGCTGGGCCTTGTCCGCCACGGAGCGCAGCTCGTCCAGCTTGGCCTTGAGCTCCCCGACCCGGTTCAGGCCGGCCTTCTCCGCCTCCCAGCGGGCGTTGAGCGCGGCCAGCTCCTCCTTCTTGTCCGCCATGTCCGCGCGCAGCGCGGCCAGACGTTCCAAGGATGCCGGGTCCGTCTCGTCCGCCAGGGCCAGTTCCTCCATGGTGAGGCGGTCCACGGCACGGCGCAGCTGGTCGATCTCCTCCGGGGCGGAGTCGATCTCCATGCGCAGCCGGCTCGCCGCCTCGTCCACCAGGTCGATGGCCTTGTCCGGGAGCTGCCGGCCGGAGATGTAGCGGTTGGAGAGGTTGGCGGCCGCCACCAGGGCGGAGTCCGCGATCGCGACCTTGTGGTGCGCCTCGTAGCGCTCCTTCAGGCCACGGAGGATGCCGATGGTGTCATCCACGCTCGGCTCGCCCACGTACACCTGCTGGAATCGGCGCTCCAGGGCCGGGTCCTTCTCGATGTTCTCGCGGTACTCGTCCAGGGTGGTGGCGCCGATCAGGCGGAGCTCACCACGGGCCAGCATCGGCTTGAGCATGTTCCCGGCGTCCATGGCGGATTCGCCGGTGGCGCCGGCGCCCACCACGGTGTGGATCTCATCGATGAAGGTGACGATCTGCCCGTCCGAGTTCTTGATCTCCTCCAGGACGGCCTTCAGCCGCTCCTCGAACTCGCCGCGGTACTTGGCGCCCGCCACCATGGACCCGAGGTCCAGGGCCACGAGGGTCTTGCCGCGCAGGCTCTCCGGGACGTCCCCGGCCACCATGCGCTGGGCCAGGCCTTCCACCACGGCGGTCTTGCCGACGCCGGGCTCACCGATCAGCACGGGGTTGTTCTTGGTACGGCGGGAGAGGACCTGGATGACGCGGCGGATCTCCGCGTCACGGCCGATCACCGGGTCCAGCTTGCCGGAACGGGCCACGGCCGTGAGGTCAGTGCCGAACTTCTCCAGAGCCTGGAAGGTGTTCTCCGGGTCCGGGCTGGTGACCTTGCGGTCGCCGCGGACGCCGGGCAGGGCGGCACTGAGCGCCTCATGACTGGCACCGGCCTCACGCAGGAGACGCGCGACGGCGTCGTTCCCGGCGGAGAGCCCCAGCAACAGGTGCTCGGTGGAGACGTAGCTGTCCCCGAGGCGTTCCGCCTCGTTCTGGGCGGCCTGGACGGCCTGCAGGCCCTGACGGGAGAGCTGGGCCTGGGCGACACTGCTTCCGGAGCTGGAAGGCAGGGCCTTGATGGCGGCGCTGGCCTGCACGCTCACTGAGTCAGGATCCACGCCCGCCGCCTTGAGCAGCGCGACGGCCACGCCTTCCCGCTGATCCATGAGGGCCTTCAGCAGGTGGGCGGGCTCCACCTGGGGGTTGCCCGCGGTGGAAGCGTTCATGGCGGCCGCGGACAGGGCCTCCTGGCTTTTGGTGGTGAACTTGATGTCCAAAAACGGCTCCTTCCAGCACGCGCGCGGACCTTGCGGGGTTCTTCCTTCATCCAAGCGCCGACGCCTTACAGTCGTCAACGCATCTAAGTTGAGTCTAGTCAGCTCAACTTTGGGAGTCAAGTTATCCACAGGGCCGGTGGCGTCCAACTGGTCCGGACTATTTGTCGGTATCGGACCCTCAAAACGACAGATCGTCCCGACCAGTTGGCGTGGCACCTCGGCATAGGATTCCAGCATGACCGTGCTGATCGATCCCCCGTTCTGGCCCGCCCACGGCACGGTGTTCTCCCACCTGATCTCCGACTCCTCCCTGGACGAGCTGCACGCCTTCGCGGAGGCCGCCGGCATCCCCGAGCGGGCCTTCGACGGCGACCACTACGACGTCGCGGAGCGCCACTTCGAGCGGCTCGTCACCCTCGGCGCGGTCAGCGTCAGCGGCAAGGAGCTCGCCCGGCGTCTCGCCGCGAGCGGCCTGCGGATCCCCGCCCGCGAGCGCCCGTCCAAGCTGCTGCCCGCCCTGCGGCACCGCTGGGAGACCCTGCTTCCGGGATGGCCCAGCCTGGGTGAGGAGCTGCTGGAACGCTGGGGTGAACCGCACCGGCACTACCACTCCCGGGTCCACCTGCTGAACGTCCTGGAGGCACTGGAGCTCCTGCTGCCGGAGTCCGGCCTGGCGGAGGACGCCCGCCGTCCTCTGCTCCTGGCCGCCTGGTTCCACGATGCCGTCTACCAAGGCGTCCCTGGGCGGGACGAGGAGGACTCCGCCCTGCTCGCGGAGCACTCCCTGCACTTCCTGCCCGGATCCGAACGCGCCGAGGTGGCTCGCCTGGTCCGGCTCACCACGGACCATGCGCCGGGCCCGGAAGACCTGCCCGGGCATCTCCTCTGCGATGCGGACCTCTCCGTTCTCGCCTGGCCCCAGCCCCGCTACGCGCGCTACCTGGCCGCGGTGCGCGCCGACTACGCCCATGTCCCGGACGCGGACTTCGCGCGCGGCCGGGCGGCCGTCGTCGGGCAGCTGCTGGCTCTGGACCCGCTGTTCCACAGCGCGACGGCGCGGCGGCTCTGGTTGCAGGATGCGCAGCGCAATTTGCGCTCGGAGCTCGCCGCGGCACCGGAGGAGAGCGCCTGATGCATGCCGCGCACCGGCAACTGCCGTACACCGTCCGCCTCGACTGGGGCCTGAAGGGTGCCACCGCCATCCTGCCCGGCGCCCAGGCCGCCGTCGTGGTGGACACCTTGTCCTTCTCCACCACCGTGTCCGTGGGTGTGGAGGCCGGACTCGCGGTCATCCCGTTCCGCACCGCACCGGGCGATGGGGAGTTGCAGGCCTCCGCAGCGCGCCTCGCCGCCGAACGCGGCGCACTGCTCGCGGGGCCGCGCAGCCTCACGCAGCTGAGCCTTTCGCCGTCGTCGATTCTGGCGCACGCGGCTCGCTCTGAGGGCGGCGAGCTGGTCCTGCCGTCGCCCAATGGCTCCGCCATCTCCCAGCACCTGGCCGGGCACGTGCCCCAGCTGCTCGCCGGCACACTGCGCAATGCGGGCGCGACGGCGGCCTGGCTGTCCCGGCATCTGCCGCCGTCCGCCGTGATCGCCGTCGTCGCAGCCGGGGAACGCTGGCCGGGCGGCGCCCTGCGTCCTGCGCTGGAGGATCAACTGGGCGCCGGGGCAATCCTGGCTGCGCTGGCTCGCCCGGCGGCGCAGCTGTCCCCGGAGGCGAGGGCCGCCGTCGCGCTCTTCGAGGCGTTCCGCGACGATCTGCCGGAGCAACTCCTGGAGAGCGCCAGCGGCACCGAGCTGGTCATGCACGGCTTCGGGCACGACGTCGAACTCGCGGCGCAGCTGGATGCGTGCACCGTGGCGGCCCGCTACCAGGACGGGGCGTTCCGCGCGGTTTCCTGAGCGGGAGAGCAAGCGGTGGTGCTCCTCCGGACGCAGAAAGGCCCCGGAGAACACCTCTGCGGTGCCATCCGGGGCCCGGGCGGTCGGATGCCCCACCCTTCCCCCTCTGGGCGGTGCCCGTCACGTCAGTGCAAGGGAGGTTTCTAGTCCGAGTCGCCGTCCGTGTCGCCATCCGCGACGGTCTTGACCGCCGAGATCTCGAACTCCAGAAGGATCCGGTCCGAGACCAGGACACCGCCCGAATCGAGCGCGGCGTTCCAGTTCACACCGAACTCCTTGCGGTCGATGCGGCGGGAGCCCTCGAAGCCGGCACGGAGGTTCCCGGACGGGTCCTTCTCCACGCCGATGAACTCGATGGGAACCGCGGTCTCCTTGGTGACGCCCTTGATGGTGAGGTCGCCGTTGACGATGTAGCTGTTCTCCTCCACCTGGTCGATGCGCTTGGACACGAAGACGATCTCCGGGAACTGTGGGGCATCGAAGAAGTCGTTGGTGCGCAGATGCCCGTCACGATCGGCGTTGCGGGTGTCGATGCTGGCCACCTGGATGGTCAGCTTCACAGTGGACTTCGTCGGATCGTCGGCGTCGACGACGATGACTCCTTCGATGTCGTTGAACGCACCGCGGACCTTGGTGACCATGGCGTGCCGGGTCGAGAACCCGATGCGCGTGTGGGCTGGGTCAAAGGTCCACTCCCCGGCGAGGGAGCTGTCAATTTCTGGCATTCGTGCCACCTCCTGATTTCACCATCTCAAGGTATCCCGCGTTGCGACGGTGCACCAGAAGTTCAGCCCGTTTGAAGTGCAGTTCAGCGGTACGCGGCGAACTGGGCGTCCGTGGGGACGATCTCCTTCCCGAGCGGCATGAGGGACACGGGGATCAGTTTGAGGTTGGCGATTCCCAGCGGGATCCCGATGATGCTCACGAACATGGGGATGGCCGTGACCACGTGGCCGATGGCCAGCCACACGCCCGCCATCAGGAACCAGATGACGTTGCCCAGCAGGGGAAGCGCACCACCGCCGCCCGGCCTCTCCACCACTGTCCGGCCGAACGGCCACAGAGCGTACGCGCCGATGCGGAAGGCTGCGATGCCCCAGGGGATGGTGACGATCAGGAGGCAGCACAGCAGGCCCGCCGCGAAATAGCCGATGGCCAGCCAGAAGCCGCCAAAGACCAGCCAGATCAGATTCAACAGGGTCTTCATACCTCCAGTCTGCCAAGGAGGACCGACAGAATCCCTCGGGGTTTCCCCGGAGTGGACCCTTGTCCTGTCCCCGGGCGGGGGGCATAGTTCGTAGAGACCAGCCGGGTGACGGCCCGGCACCTTGTCCCTGAAAAGCGAGGCCCGGCATGTCATCAGCACCCAACCCCCTGTCGATCTTCCGGAAAAAGCCCATCGAGGAGATGGAGGAGGAGGGTGGCGGCGAAGGCGGACTGTTCCGCTCCCTCGGCCTCTGGCAGCTGACCGCGATCGGCGTCGGCGGCATCATCGGCGTCGGGATCTTCTCCCTGGCCGGCCTGGTGGCCCACGGCGACAGCGCCAACCCGGGAGTGGGGCCCGCAGTGCTGATCTCCTTCCTCATCGCAGGCGTCGCCTCCGCCGCCGCGGCCCTCTCCTACGCCGAGTTCGCCGGCATGATCCCCAAGGCCGGCTCCGCGTACACCTACGGCTACGTGGCCCTGGGCGAGGTGATCGGCTGGTTCATCGGATGGGACCTGCTGCTGGAATACGTGGCGATCGTGGCCGTGGTGGCCATCGGCATCTCCGGCTACCTGAACTTCTTCCTGGCGGGCCTGGGATTCCAGCTGCCCGTGGAGCTGACCTCCACTTTCGACGAGGGCAAGGGCGGCTGGATCAATCTGCCCGCCATCCTGGTGTGCCTGCTGGTCACCTGGATCCTGAGCCGCGGCACCAAGGCCTTCGGACGCTTCGAGCTGATCGCAGTGGGCCTGAAGGTGGTGCTCATCCTCTTCATCATCGGCCTGGGCGTGTTCTTCGTGAACACCAAGAACTACAACCCGTTCATGCCCACCGGGTTCGGGCCTGTCTTCACGGGCGCGGCCACCGTCTTCTTCGCGGTGTTCGGCTACGACGCCATGAGCACCGCTGCGGAGGAGGCCAAGGAGGGGAAGAAGCACATGCCCAAGGCCATCATCCTGTCCCTGGTCATCGCCATGGTCCTGTACGTCATGGCCACCCTGGTCCTGACCGGCATGCAGAACTACAAGGACATCGACCCCAAGGCGGGCTTCGCCTCCGCCTTCTCAGGTGTGGGCATGCCCGTGATCGCCACGATCATCTCCGCCTTCGCCGTGCTGTCCATCCTGACCGTGATGCTCACCTTCCTGCTGGGCGTCACGCGCGTCTGGTTCTCCATGAGCCGTGACGGGTTGCTGCCCAAGTGGTTCTCCAAGGTGGACCACGGCGGCACCCCGCAGCGCGTCACGTGGATCGCGGGCGGCGCGGCGGCGCTCCTGGCCGGGGTCCTGCCCATCCGACAGGTGGCGGACCTGACGAACATCGGCATCCTGGCCGCCTTCGTGGTGGTCTCGGTCTCCGTGATCGTGTTCCGCTACTCCCGGCCGGACGCTCCGCGCGAGTTCCGGCTGCCGTTCATGCCGGTGGTGCCGCTGATCGGCGTCGTATCCTCGCTGTTCCTGATCTCCCAGCTGCACTGGGAGACGTGGCTGCGCTTCGGCGTCTGGCTGGTGATCGGCCTGATCATCTACTTCAGCTACGGCAGGAAGAACTCGGTAATGAACCCGGGCAGCCCCCGGAACCTGGTGGATTGAGTTGAGTGCTCAGTTGTGGCGGCTTGAACGCCGTGTATCCCGCCACAACTGAGCAGTCAAGGCGATCGAAGAGCTACTCCCCCAGCGCGGCGGCCACGAAGGCGCGGATCTTTCCCAGATCCTTGACGCCGCGGGAGCTCTCCACGCCGGAGGAGACATCCACACCCCAGGCCTGGGCGGCCTCCGCCGCGGAGGCGACGTTGCCGGCGTCGAGCCCTCCGGCCAGCAGCCAGCGGCGGCTGTCCAGCCCGCGCTCCCGCACGGAGGCGTAGTCCCAGGATTCACCGGACCCGGGGATGGACGCGTCCACCAGCAGCAACTCCTCGCCCCAGTCGGCGAAGACGCGGTCCGGGTCGTCCATACGCACGGCCCGGATCACGGAGAAACCGCGCTCCTGCAGGGCGTCGACCTCCTGCGGGGTGCGTTCGCCGTGCAGCTGGATCCAGCTGAGCCCGGCCTCCTCGGCCAGCTCAGCCGCCTCCGCAATGCTCTCGTGACGGAAGACGCCGACGGCGGCCACCTCCACCGGCACCTCGGCGAGCAGGGCGCGCGCCTGTTCCGCGCTCACCTGGCGCGGGCTCGGGGTGAGGACGAATCCCACCGCATGCGCTCCGGCGTCGACGGCGGCACGCACCGAATCAGGCGTGCTCAGGCCGCACACTTTCACGAACATCAGGGGTCCTCCCGGGAAAAACAGTCCCTATGACGGTATCAAGACCGCCCCGTTCCGCCCCTATCGGAGTCCCGTCCTAAGCTGTGTGATGTACCGAGAGGAGCCTCATGGAGATCATCCGTTTCGCCGGCATCCGGCCCGAACCGTGGCGCAACGGCGGGGGTGTCACGCGCGAAATCGCACGTCATCCGCTCACCGGCGAGTGGGACTGGCGGGTCAGCATCGCCGAGGTCGGCACCGCAGGCGCCTTCTCCACCTTCGCGGGCATGGAGCGTGTCATCTCCGTGATCGACGGGGAGCTGCTGCTCCTGACCGTGGACGGTGTGGAGCACGCCATGGAGAAATACCGCCCGTTCCGCTTCTCCGGGGATGCCGAATCCGGTTCCGCACTCCCCATGGGTGACATCCGGGACCTCAACGTGATCGCCCGCCGCGGCGCATACAAGGGGTACCTGTCCATTCTGGAGCTCTCCAAGAAGCGCGCCCACCCGGTGTTCGACGGGCAGCTCGCCATCCTGCTGGAAGGCAAGGCGGCGGCGAACGACGACGGCGGCGAGGGCACCGGTGAGCCGGTGGAACTGAGCCGCTACGACGCCGTCGTGGGCACCGATGAGGGCAGCCCCGAACTGCTGGGACGCGGCTTCGTGGCCGTCATCTCGATCGACCCTGTCAGCGAAGACTCCAAGGAGGAGCCCGCATGAGCACCCTGCTGCACAGCGATGACAACATCACCATCCGCACCATCTCCGTGGGCGGCATGGACAACAACGTCTACCTGCTCACGGCGAGGGCCACGGGCGCCCAGGTGCTGATCGACGCCGCGGACGACTTCCCGGCGATCCAGCGGCTCCTGGCCGAGGGCGCCGCCGATTCGGCCGCGACGGCGTCGCTGGAGCTGATCGCCACCACGCACCAGCACTGGGACCACGTGCGCGCCCTCCGCGATCTGGTGCACGCCACGGGCGCCCGGACGGCCGCCGGCGTGGACGACTCCGCAGCCCTCCCCGTGCCGGTGGACGTGCTGCTGGAGCACGGCGATGTGAGGGCGTTCGACGGTTTCGGGCTCACGGCGGTGCACCTGCGCGGCCACACGCCGGGGTCGATCGCGTACGTGTACCGGGACCCGTCCGGCCGGGCACACGTGTTCAGTGGGGATTCCCTGTTCCCGGGCGGCGTGGGCAACACGGACCGCGACCCCGCCCGCTTCGCGCAGCTCTTCCGCGACGTCAGCGACCGGCTGTTCGCCCTCTACCCGGACGACACCGCGGTGTACCCGGGCCACGGCAAGTCCACCACCCTGGGCGCCGAGCGCCCTCACCTGCCCAAGTGGAAGGCGCGGGGCTGGTAAAGGTCGCTAAACGCCATCGACTGCTCCGTAAAGTGCCATTTAACCCGGATTTCCGGGGATTCTGGCACTTTACGGAGCAGTCGATGCGTGGTTAAGCCGGGATCAGCGGCCGCGGCGCTCGTTCGACGCCGGGGCGGAGGCGCGGCGCGGGCCCTTGCGGGGCGGGCGGCCGGAGCCGGAGTTCTGACCGCCGGAGCCGAAGGAACCGCCGGAGGTGCCACCCGTCGTCGACGACCACACCGGGGCGCTGCCGCCACGGGGCGCCGAGGAACGCGGAGCGGAGGACCGGGCGGAGCCGGCGCGCTCGGGGCGTCCAGCACGCTCGCCGCGCGGGGCGGCGTGCTCCGGGCGGGCCTGGCCGGAACGGTCGTTGCGGGAGCCGGTGGCGCCGCGCTCGGGACGGGAGCCGTCACGGTTCGCGGCTCCGCGGCGGCGGCCGCGTCCGCCCTCGGAGGCCGGAGCCTTGGCGGCGTCCGCCGTCGCGCCCTGACGGGAGCCGGACGGCGAACCGCCCTGGCCGCCACCGCGGCGGGCGCGCTTGCGCTGGGCGTTGGCGCCGGTGGAGCTGCCGCCGCCCTGCTGCGGGGCCTTGGCCGCGACGGCCGCGGCACGGGAGGCGGGGTCCACGACGGCGGCCTGCTCGCCCACGAAGTCCAGGATCTCGGTGGAGCCGGGCTTCACCGGGGTGAAGGGCGCGTTCACGCCGGCGGCGCGGAGGAGCTTCTGCACCTCGGAACGCTCCTCTGGCAGGACCAGGGTCACCACCGTGCCCTCGGCGCCGGCGCGGGCCGTGCGGCCGGACCGGTGCAGGTAGGCCTTGTGCTCTGCGGGCAGGTCGACGTGGATGACCAGCTCCACCTCGTCCACGTGCACGCCGCGGGCCGCGACGTCGGTGGCCACCAGGACCTTGACCTCGCCGCTGGAGAACTCGGCCAGGTTGCGGTCACGGGCGTTCTGGGAGAGGTTGCCGTGCAGGTCGACGGCGGGGATGCCGTTGGCGGTGAGGACCTTGGCCAGCTTCTTGGCGGCGTGTTTGGTGCGGGTGAACAGCACGCGCTTGCCCACGCCGGACGCCAGCTGGTTGATCAGGACCTTCTTGGCCTCCTTGTCCTGGGCCAGGAACACGTGGTGCTCCATGGTGGTCACGGCCGCCTTGGGCGCGTCCACGGAGTGCGTGACCGGCTTCTGCATGTAGCGGTTGACCAGCTTGTCCACGCCGTTGTCCAGGGTGGCGGAGAAGAGCAGGCGCTGGCCGCCGGCCGGGGTGGCGTCCAGGATACGGCGCACCACGGGCAGGAAGCCGAGGTCGGCCATGTGGTCCGCCTCGTCCAGGACGCTGATGCTCACCTGGTCCAGGGATACGACACCCTGCTTCATGAGGTCTTCGAGGCGGCCCGGGCAGGCGATGATGATGTCCACGCCGGCTGCGAGGGCCTTCTCCTGACGGGCCTGGGGGACGCCGCCGTAGATCACGGTGGTGCGCAGGCCGAGCGCCTCGGCGAGGGGGGCCACGGTGCGGTCGATCTGGGTGGCCAGCTCACGCGTGGGGGCCAGCACCAGGCCGCGCGGGCGGCGGGTGCCGGACGGGCGGCGGCCCGCTGCGTCGTCATCGTCGGCCAGGCGGGAGACGAGCGGGATGGCGAAGGCGAGCGTCTTGCCGGAGCCGGTCTGGCCGCGGCCGAGCACGTCACGCCCGGCCAGGGTGTCCGGCAAGGTCTTGACCTGGATGGGGAACGGCTCGGTGATGTCCAGGCTGATGAGCGCGGAGGTGATCGCGGCGGGCACGCCCAGTGAGGCGAAAGAAGTCATAGGGGAAGTCCTTGGGGAACTGTGGCCCAGGACAGGAAGCCAGGGCAGCCGGCGCCGCGCAGTGGGCGCAGGCCAGACGTTCTAGTCTACCAGCGTGCGGGTGCGTGGCGCGATCACCAGCATGGCCACCCCGCACAGCACCGTCACGGCGAACAGTCCCGCGTAGGAGTTGGCCGCGCCGGCCAGGGCCGCGAAGACCAGCCCGGAGACCGCCACGCAGAGGGCGTTGCCCAGGGAGTCGGCCATGGCCAGGGCGGAGCTGTTGAAGCCCTGCTCCCCCGGCCGGGACATGGCCAGGACCATGACGCTCAGGCGCGGGAACATCAGGCCCATGCCGGCGCCGCCGAACAGCCACACCCCGATCAGCAGCCACGCCGGACCCTGCAGCAGAATCACCACGAAGATGCCCGTGACCACGCCGAACACCACGGTGGAGCCGATCCGCACGGCGCGGTGGTGGGGCAGCCGGGCGGCCCCCAGGCGCCCCTGGATGCCCGAGGTGATGCCCCAGGAGACGGCGCTGCAGGTCAGGGCCAGGCCCGCGAAGGACGGCTCGAAGTGGTAGACCTCGTACAGGGTGCGGGGCAAGTACACCTCGGTGCCGAAAAAGGCCGCGGAGCCGATGGCGCGGGTCAGGACCACGCTGGGCAGGCCCCGCTGCGCGGTCAGCGTGCCGCGCGGGATGAGCGGACGGATGGCGAAGATGCAGAGCGCGATCATGGCCACGGCCAGCACCCAGCCCACCACGGGGATCTCCGCACTCAGGTTCAGCCCCATGACGGACGCGGCGGCCACCACGGACCAGAACAGACGGCCCCACGGATAGGGCGCGACGGCGGTGGGCGGCTCTTGCGTGCGGCTGAGCCGCTGCAGGGCGGGGACCAGGCCGAGGAGGGCGGGGATCACCAGGATCAGGACGCCCAGGAACACCCAGTGCCAGCTGAACGCCTGCGCCACGAGACCCCCGATGTAGGGGCCGACGATGGAGGGCAGCACCCAGGCGGCGGCGAACGCGGCGAACATCTTCGCGTGCAGATCCGCCGGGAAGACCTTGCCCACCAGGACGGTCAGGGCGACGCCGTTGGCGCCTCCCGCGAAGCCCTGGATGATGCGGCCCAGGACCAGGAGGGGCATGGTGGGGGCCGTCCCGGCGATGATCAGGCCGAGGGTGAAGAGCGCCACCGAGCCGTAGATGGCTCCGACCGGGCCACGGCGGTCGGACCAGCTGCCGGCCAGGACCATGCCGATCACGCTGGCGGCCATGGGACCGGCGAATGCCAGCGCGTAGAGCTCCTGCCCGCCGAGCTCACGGGCGGCGACAGGCATGACCGTGGTGACGGCCATGGATTCGAACGCGTTGAAGATCACCAGCGCCAGCAGGCCGAGGGTGGTGAAGAGGTACGGAGGGGTGAAGATCCCGGTGCGGGTGATGGTGGCGGCGGAATGCACAGATCCATTGCACCGCCGGGGTGAACACCCTGCCAAGACGGGAGTGACGCTGTCCAGTCAAGCGAACACGAGTGCACAGACGGACAGGTTCCGGCGACCCCTCCCGGCCCCCGCGAGACGGCATTTGATCGCAGTCCGGGGCCGGCGCACTGCGATTAAATGCTGTCTCGCGGGCGGGGGCGGGAGGAGGGAGGGTTCAGACCCGGCGCGTGGACTCGCGCAGGATCACCTGGCCCCGCACCGGCTCGGCTTCACCGCCCAGGGCCACGCGGGCCGCGGCGGCGCCGATCCCCTCCAGGGGCAGGTGCACCGTGCTCAGGCCCGGCTGGAAATCGCGGAGCGTGTCGATGTCGTCGAATCCGGCCAGACCGTAATCCGACGGAGCGTGCAGGCCCTGCTCCCGCAGGGCCGCGGCGACTCCCATCGCCATGCGGTCATTGGCGGCGAAGACCACGGGCCATTCGCCGCGCTGGCGCGACTCCCGCAGGACCGGTACCAGCGCCGCACCCGCCGCGAACCCGCCGTCGCGCCCGAAGGCCGCCCGCCGCAGGCTCGCCTCGCTCAGCCCACGCGCGGCGAGGGCGCCCCGGAAACCGCGCAGCCGCTGATCCGAGGTGAGCAGCCCCTCCGGTCCGCCGACCAGGTGGAAGGACCGCGCGCCGTCGTCGATCAGCGCGTCCGCGAGTTCTCCGGCGAGCCGCTCGTGCGGGATCTCCAGGACGCTCGCGTCATCCGTGAGCGCGTGCCCCAGCAGGACCAGGCGGCCGTCGTTGCGGAGATAGCGCTCGGCTTCCCGGCGAAGGGCGGCGTTGTCCGGCGACTCCTGTCGGCTTCCGGCGAGCACGACGGCGTCCGCGCGCCGGGACGCGAACACCTCCAGGGCGGCGCGCTCCTCCGCCGGGCCCCCGTCCGTGCCGGCCAGCAGGAGGGTGCGGCCCTCGGCCTGGGCGACGCGCTGGACACCGCGGGCGATCGAGGAGAAGTACGGGTCCGCGATGTCGTGGACGATCAGGCCGAGGAGGCCGCTGCTGGAGCGGGCCAGGGCCTGGGCCTGGGCGTTCGCCACGTAGCCGAGGGCCTGTGCGGCGTCCCGGACACGCTCCGCGACCCCTGCGCCAGGGGTCCGCGCCGAGCCGTTGAGGACCCGGGAAGCCGTGGCCAGGGAGACCCCGGCGGCCTGCGCCACCTGGCTCAATGTCACTGCGCCCATCGTCCTCCTTCGTCGCTGGCATCATCTCATGCCGGGAAAGTTTCGGAAAGCGCTTGCCAAGTGGCGAGGCGCGCGTCACACTGGGTTCGGAAAGCGTTTTCCATACGTCGAGACCCCTCAGGAGAGCCGATGACCACCACCCGCACGCTCCGCATCGCCATGAACGGCATCACGGGCCGCATGGGCTACCGCCAGCACCTGCTGCGTTCCATCCTGCCGATCCGCGACGCCGGAGGCTTCCTCCTGGAGGACGGCACCCGTGTGCAGGTGGAGCCGATCCTGGTGGGCCGCAACGAGGCCAAGATCCGTGAGCTGGCGGAGAAGCACAAGGTCGGCGAGTGGTCCACCGATCTGGACGCCGTCATCAGTGACCCCACCGTGGACATCGTGTTCGACGCCTCCATGACCAGCCTCCGCGCCGCCACCCTGAAAAAGGCCATGCGCGCCGGCAAGCACGTCTTCACGGAGAAGCCCACGGCGGAGACCCTCGAGGAGGCCGTCGAGCTGGCCCGGATCGGGCGGGACTCCGGCGTCACCGCCGGCGTGGTGCATGACAAGCTCTACCTCCCGGGCCTGGTCAAGCTCCGTCGCCTGGTGGACGAGGGCTTCTTCGGCCGCATCCTCTCAATCCGCGGCGAGTTCGGCTACTGGGTGTTCGAAGGCGACGTCCAGGCCGCCCAGCGCCCCTCCTGGAACTACCGCAAGGAGGACGGCGGCGGCATGACCACGGACATGTTCTGCCACTGGAACTACGTCCTGGAGGGCATCATCGGTTCCGTGAAGTCCGTGACCGCGAAGACCGCCACGCACATCCCCGTCCGCTGGGACGAGTCCGGCCGCGAGTACCGGGCCACCGCGGACGACGCCTCCTACGGGATCTTCGAGCTGGAGACCCCGGCCGGCGACCCGGTGATCGGCCAGATCAACTCGTCCTGGGCCGTGCGCGTGCACCGCGACGAGCTCGTGGAATTCCAGGTGGACGGCACGCACGGCTCCGCCGTCGCCGGCCTGCGCAACTGCGTCGCCCAGCAGCGCGCCCACACGCCCAAACCCGTCTGGAACCCGGACCTGCCCGTCACGGAGCCGTTCCGCGAGCAGTGGCTGGAGGTCCCCGCCAACGCCGAACTGGACAACGGCTTCAAGCTGCAGTGGGAGGAGTTCCTGCGGGACGTCGTCGCCGGCCGCAAGCACCGCTTCGGCCTGCTCTCCGCGGCGCGCGGCGTGCAGCTGGCCGAACTCGGCCTGCAGTCCTCCGCCGAACGGCGCACCCTGGACATCCCGGAGATCGTGCTCTGATGGCGGCCCTCCTTCTGCCCGCCGTGGACGGCGGACTGTATGAACGCGCCCTCCGCCCCGCCACGGCGTGGGCCCGGCCAAGCACACCCCTGACCTCCCGGCACGCCTACGCCGCGGCCCACGTCATCCCGAGCACGACGGCGGAGAACACCTCCGGCGCCCCGGCGCGGCTGGACTGGGACGCCACCCTGGCCTACCGCCACGAGCTCTGGTCCTACGGCCTGGGCGTCGCCGACGCGATGGACACCGCCCAGCGCGGCATGGGCCTGGACTGGGCGGCCACGCAGGAGCTGATCCGGCGCAGCGCGCAGGAGGCGGCCGCCGTCGTCGCGTCCGGGCAGCCTGCACTGGCCGGGAAGACGGTCCGTGACCTCCTCGCCTGCGGCGCCGGGACGGACCAGCTGGATCCGGCGGACGTGCCGGACGGTGAGGCGGGGCTCGCCGTCGTGCTGGAGGCCTACCGCGAGCAGCTGGCCGTGGTGAGCGGTTCCGGCGCCAAGGTCATCCTCATGGCGTCCCGCGCGCTGGCGCGGGTGGCGCGTGGCCCGGAGGACTACCTGCGGGTCTATTCGACGCTCCTGCGGGAGGCCACCGAACCGGTCATCCTGCACTGGCTGGGCACCATGTTCGACCCGGCGCTTGCCGGGTACTGGGGTGCCGACGATGTCGCCGCGGCCACGGAGACGTTCGTAGGGCTGATCCGTTCGCATCCGGACGCGGTGGACGGTGTGAAGGTGTCCCTGCTGGACGCCGCGCACGAGGTCGCCCTGCGCGCCGCACTGCCGGACGGCGTCCGGCTCTACACCGGTGACGATTTCAACTACCCCGAGCTGATCGATGGGGACGGCGAGCGCCACTCGGACGCGCTGCTGGGCGTCTTCGCGGCGATCTACCCGGCGGCGTCGGCGGCGCTGCAGGCGTACGACGCCGGCCGCCCGGCCGAGGCGCGCGGGCTCCTGGATTCGACGCGTGAGCTGGGCCGGCAGCTGTTCAGCGCACCGACCTTCTACTACAAGACCGGGATCGCGTTCCTGTCCTGGCTGAACGGCAGCCAGCCGGGCTTCCAGATGGTGGGCGGGCTGCATTCGGGCCGTTCCGTGCCACATCTGGTGCGGACTCTGGAGCTGGCGGACGAGGCGGGGCTGCTGCTGGACCCGGAACTGGCGGCGGCCCGGATGACCGGATTCCTGAGCGTGAACGGAGTGATCCTGTGAGTGACTTCTCCCGCCTGTCCCTGAACACGGCCACCACCAAGAAGTGGACGCTGCAGCAGGCCGTGGACGGCTGCGTCCGGGCCGGCATCCCGGCAATCGGGCCGTGGCGGGACCGTGTGGCCGAGGCCGGGCTGGAGAACGCCGCCCGGATGATCCGCGACGCCGGCCTGCGCGTCTCCTCGCTCTGCCGCGGCGGCTTCCTGACGGCCGCCGATCCCGAGGGGCAGGCTGCGGCGCTTCAGGACAACCGGCAGGCCGTGCTGGAGGCCGTGGCCCTGGGTACCTCGGAGCTGTTCCTGGTGGTGGGCGGCCTGGCACCGGGCGAGAAGGACGTGCTGGCGGCGAGGCAGCGGGTGGCGGACCGTCTCGCGGAGCTGGTGCCGTTCGCGTCCGCACACGGGGTACGCCTAGTTCTGGAACCGCTGCACCCGATGTACGCGGCGGACCGGGCGCTCATCTCGACCCTCGGTCAGGCCCTGGACCTCGCGGCGCCGTATCCGGTGGAGGCCGTGGGCGTGGCCGTGGACACCTTCCACGTGTGGTGGGACCCGGAGCTGAAGGTGCAGATCGAGCGTGCCGGCCGCGAGGGCAGGATCGCCTCCTACCAGGTGTGCGACTTCAACCTGCCCATCGCGGCAGACGCCCTCCTCTCCCGCGGCATGATGGGCGACGGCGTCATCGACTTCGCCACGATCACCGCGTGGATTCGCGACGCCGGGTTCACCGGGGACATCGAAGTGGAGATCTTCAACCAGGAGATCTGGGACGCCGACGGAGACGAGGTCATCGCCACCATGAAGGAGCGCTACGCGGAGCTGGTCCTACCGCACGCGTGAGCGTCCCAGCCCGTCACCGCGAGCGGTCATTTAATCGCAGTGTTTCCGCGGCGGACTGCGACTAAATGACCGTTCGCGTCAGGGGGCGGGGTGTGTCCGCACTCGCCCCGCCACCGACGCACCCAGCACCGCCACGGCACCCGTCAGGGCGAACACCCCGGCGAAGGCCTCGCCGGACCCCAGGACGTGGAACACCAGGCCCGTCGCCGCGAGGGAAAGGGCCGCGCCGAGGGAATCGGCCACGTTCGCCGCGGAGCCGTTGAACCCCTGGTTCCCCGGGTTGGAGAAAGCCAGCACCAGGACGCTCAGCCGGGGGCTCATGACACCCATGCCGGCGCCGGCCAGGAGCCAGCCGGCGATCAGGGCCGCCGGGTGCCAGTCCCCCACGGTGGCGGCCAGGACTGTCACGATCGCCACCACCAGGAACAGGGCGCCGAGCCGCACGAACGCGGCGTCGTTCATCCGTGCTGAGAGCCGGCCTTGCACGGCGGAGCCCACCGACCAGGCCACTGCGGAGAAGGTCAGGGCGAGCCCGGCCGTGGAGGGTTCGAAGCCGTGCCGGTCCATCAGGACGTACGGCACGTAGACCTCGGCCCCGAAGAACGCGGCGCCGGCCAGGAACTTCATCATGATCACGGACGGCAGGCCCCGCCGGCCCGTCAGGACGCCACTCGGCAGGAGCTTGCGGACCGTGACGAGCGCCAGGACGACGGCGGCGAGCGCCACCAGCCAGGACCACTGCCCTACCTCGACGGACAGGTTCAGCCCCAGCACGGCGAGCGCGACGACGGCGGCGAACCCGGCCCGCGCGCCGGTGCCGCGGGAGGCGGCCGGGTCGGCCGTGAGCTGCTGGGAGGTGAGGTCGCCTGGTGCGGCGGGCGCGCCGCCGTCGTCCACCTGCTCACGGGCGGCGAGGCGGCGCAGGGCGGGGACCAGCATGGCGAGGGCCGGGATCACCAGGAAGACCACACCCAGGAACACCCAGTGCCAGCTCAGGTACTGGGCCACGAGCCCGGCACAGAAGGGGCCCACCATGGACGGGACCACCCAGGCGGCGGAGAACGCGGCGAAGATCTTCGGGTGCAGCGCGGCGGGATAGGAGCGGGCCACCAGGACGTAGAGCACCACGTTGATGGCACCGCCGCCGAAACCCTGGATGAGGCGTCCCGCCAGGAACACGGGCATCGACTGGGCCAGGCCCGCCACCAGGAGACCCAGGGCGAAGACGCCCGTGGACGCGAAGAGCGGAAGCGCGGGGCCGCGCCGGTCGGTCCAGGCTCCGGCGAGGACCATGCCGACCACGCCGCTGGCGAGCGGGCCGGCGAAGGCGAGGGCGTAGAGGGCGGTGCCGTTCAGATCGCGCGCCACGAGCGGCATGACGGTGGTGATCGCCATGGCCTCGAAAGCGGCCAGGAACACGAGGGCGCACGTGCCGAGAGTGGTCAGGAGGTGGGCCGGGGACAGGACCCCCTGCAGGGCTGCGTCTTCGGGCGGCGCGTGATCGTGCGCGTCTGTGCCGGAGGTGCGAGTGGATACCATGGTCCTGACGCTACGACCTCAACTATGGTTGAGGTCAAAGCCGATCGGAAGGAGCCGGCCGTGCCACAGATCCCGGGCGGGAAGACGCATGAACTCAGCATCGGTGAGCTGTCCGCACGCAGCGGCGTACCGGCGTCGGCCCTGCACTTCTACGAACGCCAGGGGCTCCTGCAGGCCGGCCGGAACGGGCTCAATCAGCGCGTCTACGCACGGGACGCGCTGCGGCGCGTGGCGTTCATCCGCACCGCCCAGCGAGTGGGGATGGCCTTGAAGGAGATCCAGGCGGCGCTGGACTCTCTGCCGGAGGGCCGGACGCCCACCAAGAAGGACTGGTCGCGGCTGTCCCGGCGCTGGCGGGAGGAGCTGGACGCGCGGATCGCGGCGCTGACGCACCTGCGGGACGATCTGGACTCCTGCATCGGCTGCGGCTGCCTGAGCCTGAAACGCTGTGCCTTGCAGAACCCGGACGACGAGCTCGGCCGGCAAGGCAGCGGGCCGTTGCTGTGGGAGTGAGGTCCGTTTCTTGTCCGCGAACCGTCATTTAATCGCAGTGTTGTCGCGTGCCACTGCGATTAAATGACGGCTCGCGGGGCGGAAGGGCTCAGGCCTGAGCCCGGCGTAACGCGACTGTCGTCCAGCACAGGAGCATCGCGGCCGCGAACCACAGGCTCGTCAGTCCCGTCAGGCTGTAACTCACGGCGCCCACCACGGCACCGGCCGCGATCATGCTCCACAGGGTGAAATGCCGCAGCCACACCCCATGCGGCTCGGCACCCGTGAGCGCCGCCGCGAAATGCTGGCCGGTCTTCACGAGCGTCCCGGTCATGTACGTCAGCGCGATACTGACCTCGCCGTTGCGGGTGTAGGAGGTGTTCACCACGCCCATCGCCATGGCCAGCAGCGGAGGCACGACGACGCCGGCCGAGAGCGCCGGGAGGAGCGCGGCCAGGGCGATGAGCGCCGTCGTCGTGGCCAGGACCGCGGGCAGCCTCCGGGTGCCGGCGTTCCGGAAGGCCAGGGTGCTGAGCACGACGCCCAGGCTGAAGAATCCGATCAGGCCCAGGGCGAGCCCGGCGCCCGTCAACGAGCCGTGCACCAGGTCCGAGCTGGCGCGCGTGGTGTTGCCGCTCATGAAGGAGACGAAGTACCCGCCCAGATGGATGTACGCCACGGCGTCGATGAATCCGGCGACGGCGGACAGTCCACCGGCATAGAGGATGCCCCGCCAGGGCAAGGACGCGGCCACGGCAAGGCCTTTCGGACGGAGGATCAGGACGGATTCAGCGTAGCGCCGCCGCTGGCTAGGATCGGGATCATGACCTCCGCACCCGCCGGGCCCGGCCTGCCGGGCACCACACCGCGCAAGCCGTCGGCCGCCCGTCAGATCCTGTGGCTGATGCTGCTCGTGGTGACCGGGGTGCCGCTCCTGTTGGGCGCCTGGATCGGGCTGGTCCTGCTCGGGGAGGACCGGGGCTGGGGGCAGAGCGCGAATCAGGTGTTCGCGTGGGAGATCGCGGCCATGATGGCGCTGGTCCTCTGGCCGCTGGCGATCCGCGGTTCGCACCGCCAGTTCTGGCACAACCGGGGCAGACGCCCGCACGAGGTCGCCGAATGGGGCTCCGAGCCCACGGCGCCGGTGCCGAAGGTCCCCTTGCGCCCGGGCCAGTGGATCGGGAGGGCCACGGTGGTGGTCCTCGGCGGCGCAGGGATCCTGGCCGTCAGCGGGCCGCAGGAGGTCACGCTCCTGATCCTGAGGGCACTGGGAGTGGAGAGCATCGGGCCGGACTCCGTGTGGGGTGCGCTCCAGCTGGTCACGGTGCTGCTCCTGATGGGGCTGTTGCTGCCGGTCATGGCTCTGACCGAGAGGTCAGTCCGGAGGCACCCGAAAGGCAGCCAGGAGCGGTTCCGCTTGGAGGTTCAGCAGCACTGGTACCTGGCCGCCGTCACGGCATGGGTCATCAGCGTGGCGATGGGACTGATGTTCTCCGCGCTGATCCTCGCCTATCTCTGACCGTCATTCCACGTACCGGCGCCGCCCGGCCATCCAGCCGAACACGGCACCGGCCAGGGAGATGCCCAGGAACATCCATCCCGCCACCGTGAAATGACCGGTGTTCTGGTGGATCTGTGCCACCAGGAACGTGCCGGCCGACCCCACGCCGTAGCCCACGCCCTGCATCATCCCGGACAGCCGCGCGGCCGTGTGCTGGTCCCGGGTGCGCAGCATGATCATGGTCAGCGCCACCGCGGTCAGGGCACCTTGGCCGAGCCCGAGCAGCGAAATCCACACCCAGATCCCCTCGAGCGGGCCCAGGATGCTGAGCGCGAACCCCGCCCCGGTCATGAGGGCCAGCGTGGCGTTGATGATCCGCTGGTCCCAGAGCTTCGCCGCGAGCGCGGGCGCGAACAGCGACCCCAGCATCTGCAGCAGGATCGAGACGGAGACCATCACGCCCGCGGTGCCGCCGTCGATCCCCCGGTCCCGCAGCACCGGCGCCAGCCAGGCGAACACGCTGAACGAGCTCATGGCCTGCAGCACCATGAACAGCGTGACCTGCCACGCGACAGGAGAGCGCCACACGTCCGCGCCCTCGTGGTCCGCGACGGCCGCCCGGTGCGGCGCGTGCACGGCGAGCGGGGCGAAGAGGAGCGCGACGACGGCGGCCGGCACCGTCCACGCGAACAGCGCCGTCGTCCATTGGCCGCTGAGCTCGAAGAGCGGGTAGGTGAAGCCGGCGCCGAGGGCGGCTGAGGCGCAGATCGCGGTGGTGTAGAGGCCGCCCATGAGGCCGAGGCGGTGCTGGAAGTCGCGCTTGACCACGGTGGGGAGGATGACGTTGCACAGGGCGATCGCCGCCCCGCAGAGGGCGGTGCCGAGCAGGAGGAACGGCAGGTGGCCCAGGGTCCCGAGCTCCGTGGGGCGGATCGCCAGGCCGCCCGTGAGCACCAGCATGGCGCCAAGGAGGACACGTTCCGCGCCGAAGCGGCGGGCCAGGACCGGGGCGAGCGGCGCGAAGACGCCCAGGAGGGTCGCGGGCACCGTGGTGAGTGCGGTGACGGCCCATTCGGGGATGGCCCCGGCGGCGCGGATCTCCACGAGCACGGCCGCGAAGCTGGAGAAGACGGTGCGCAGATTGAGCCCGATCAGGACCAGGCAGACCCCCAGGAAGGCGAGCCGGGCGCGGCTGGGGGCGGTGGTCTCGAGGGCGGGGGTCTGCGTCTGCACGCTATCCATTGTCCCGCCCCGGCCGCATTCACCGCCCCGCCCCGGCCGCGGCCCCTCCGCCCAAACCGACCGTCCTGCCCGGGCCCCTCCGCTGAAACAGTGGGTTTCCGTTGAAACAGTGGGTCTAAACCACTGTTTCAACGGAAACCCACTGTTTCAGCGAGGGAGGCAGCCTCGAAAGAGAAGGGTCACGCCGGACGCCGCCCGCCCGGCTGTCACCCCGCCCCGGTACCCTGGAACACGATGAACGGCATGGATTCCCCCACCCCCACGGACGCCCCTGAACCGCACCAAGGCGCGGAGCAGCACCAGACGCACCACCCCATCACGGAGGGCAGCCAGGCGTCCTTCGGGACGTACCGGCGCAATCCGGTGAGCTTCGTACGCCGCGGGACCCGCCTGCAGGGCCGCCGCCAGGCCGCCTGGGACGAGTACGCGGACCGCTGGGTGGTGGACGTGCCGCGCCAGGTGGCGGACACGAGCGTGCACCCGGACTACGTGTTCGACGCCGAGGCCGCCTTCGGGCGCACAGCACCCCTGGTGGTGGAGATCGGCTCCGGACTGGGCGAGGCGGTCACGCACGCCGCCGCCGAACACCCCGAGTGGGACTTCCTGGCCGTGGAGGTCTACACGCCCGGCCTGGCGAACACCCTCATGAAGATCGCCCAGGGCGGACTCACCAACGTCCGGGTAGTCCAGGCGAACGCCCCCGAGGTCCTCTCCACCATGCTTCCGGCCGGTTCGGTCAACCAGGTGTGGGTGTTCTTCCCGGACCCGTGGCACAAGGCCAAGCACCACAAGCGCCGCCTCATCCAGCCGGCCTTCGCGGAGCAGGTGGCCCAGGCCCTGGAACCGGGCGGGCTGTGGCGGATCGCCACGGACTGGTCCAACTACGCCATCCACGCGCGCGAGGTGCTGGACGGTTCGGCGGACTTCGACAACGTGCACGAAGGCGAGCGCAGCGGGGCGGACAGCCCCCTGACGCAGGTGTGGGCGAGCGGTGTGGAGACCGTGGTGGGCGGGGCACCGGTGCGGGAAGGCCGCGCGCCGGTCAGCACCTCGCACACGGGCCCCAACGAGGGCGTGGACCAGGACGGCGGCTGGGCCCCCCGCTTCGAGGGCCGCACCCTGACGAGCTTTGAGCGCAAGGCCCTCGAGGCCGGCCGCATGGTCTTCGAACTGACCGGGAAGAGGAAGCCGTGAGCGACGTCGTCGTGCCCGTTCCGCTGAACACGCAACAGAGCGCGACCGTCCTGGGCGAGGACGGCCTGCGCCGCCCCGCCTGGGCGGCCACCGACACGCTCATGCGCGAGTACTACGACACCGAATGGGGCATGCCCGTCCGGGACGAGCACGGCCTGTTCGAGCGGATCGCCCTGGAGGGATTCCAGGCCGGACTGTCCTGGGCCACCATCCTGAAGAAGCGGCCGGCGTTCCGCGAAGCGTTCGCCGGCTTCGTGCCGGACGCGGTGGCGGCGTTCACGGACGACGACGTGGAGCGGCTCATGCTGGACGCCGGAATCGTGCGGAACCGGGCGAAGATCCTGGCCACCATCGCGAATGCGCGCGCCACCGTGGCGCTGCGCGACGAGGGCGGGCTGGTGGACTTCGTGTGGCGGTTCCGGCCGGCCGAGACGCCGTCCCCGCGGACGTTCGCGGAGATCCCCACGGTGTCCGAGGAGTCGAAGGCGCTGTCCAAGGCGCTGAAGAAGAAGGGTTTCGCCTTCGTGGGGCCCACCACGATGTTCGCGCTCATGGAGGCGATCGGGATGGTGGACACGCACCTGGTGGACAGCCACCGGCGCGGCTCCTCGGGGGTTTGGACGGCGTAAGTCTGGACGGCGTAGCCTGCGGACGAAAAGGCGGCGGCCACCGGAAGGTGACCGCCGCCGTCGTCGTGCCGGATTACTTGGAGACGCCCTCGAAAAGCGGCTTGTGGATGAAGCCGGCGATCAGGCCGCCGACGATCGGTGCCACGATGGAACCCCACAGCTGTCCCAGGGCCGTGCCACCGCCGAAGACGGCCGTGGCGATGGAACGGGCCGGGTTGAAGGAGCCGTTGGTCACCGGGATGGCGACCAGGGCGACCACCGTCAAGGTCAGGCCGATCGCGATGGGCGCGAAGTTCCCGGCCCCGCGCTTTCCGGTCACGGCCAGGATGACGGTCACGAAGATGGCCGTGGTCACGACCTCCGCCAGGAAGAACGCGCCCAGGCCATAACCGCCCGGGGAGAGCTCGCCCCAGCCTGTGGAGGCGAAGCCGCCCTTCTGGGCCTCGGCGAACGCACCGTCCTTGCCGCCGGCCAGGATGCCGGCGAGGACCGCGGCGGCCACCACGCCGCCGACGATCTGGGCGATGAGGTACCCGGCCACGTCTTTCCAGGCGAAGCGGCCCCCGGCCGCCAGACCCAAGGTGACCGCGGGATTGAAGTGGCCACCGGAGATGGGGCCGAAGGCGTAGGCGCCGATCAGCACGGAGAGCCCCAGGGCGAAGGCCACCCCGAGGAATCCGACGTTCAGACCACCCTGGCCCTTGCCGAAACCGGCGGCGAACAGGGCGGTGCCGATGACGGAGAACACCAGGAAAAATGTGCCGACAGCCTCAGCGCCAAGCTTGGCGACGACTGAGGGAGCGTCGGGAGCAACGGATTCAGACATGGTTCCTCTTTCCGATCTCATGAGTTTGGAGTAACAATCCACAGCCTAAGCTCGGCATTCCCGCAGGCCAAGCGACCGTTTTCATTTTTTGACAAGAATATTCACGGAGTTTCTCATTTCGTGATCTTGCAGCCGAGGCGCCCCGGACGGCAGGTCCGGGATGTCTCAGTCCTCACGCACCGGGCACCGGAACCGGCGCGATCCGGGCCTTGAGAAGGCAGAACTCATTGCCTTCCGGATCAGCCAGGACGTGCCAGTTCTCTTCGCCGGTCTGGCCGATGGCCGCCGGCTTCGCACCGAGCGCCAGGAGGCGCTCGAGTTCCGCGTCCTGGTCCCGGTCCGTGGCGTTGAGGTCGAGGTGCAGCCGCGACTTCCCGGGCTCCGGGGCCTCCCGGTAGCTGAAGAACAGCGTCGGCTGCGAGCCGCCGAAGCCATCCCGGGCACCGATCTCCACGGAACCGTCCTCCTCCCGTCCCAGGACCACGAAGTCCAGGACCTGGCACCAGAAGGCGGCCAGGACCTCCGGTTCGCGGCAGCCGAAGACGAGTTCACCGATGCGGCAGGCCATGTGCAATCCTCCAGTCTGTTTCAGTTTCAGGCGTGTTCGGCCTCGTAGCGGACCTTCAGCGCCCCGCGTTTGACCTTGAGTTCCAGGATTTTCACGTCCCGCAGATCGGCCAGGCTGGCCACATGCGTGCCACCGCAGGGCTCGGAATTCACGCCCGCGATCGTCACGGTGCGGTGGCCTGCATCGTCCATGCTGGCGGTGACGGCACCGCCAGTGGCGAGCACGGAGTCCAGGGCCGCCTGCAGCTCGGCGCGGACCGCGTCGCGGAGCTCCGGCGTCGCGAGTTCGGCCTCCAGGCCCTCCGGGTCGAAGTCCAGGCGCGCCTGCCCCGGGTAGTGGCTGTGGCCGGTGCTCTGCCAGCCGCGCGACTCGCCGAGGTGGCCGAGCACGTGCCCGGCAGTGTGCAGCGCGGCGTGCCGCAAGCGCCGCTCAGGGTCGACGGCGCAGCCCACCTGAGCGCCGACGGCCGGCAGCGCGGCGTCGTCGGCGGCGCTGAGGATCACCAGCCCGTCCTCGGTGCGCGACGGCGTCACGGGAGTCCCGCCGACCGTCCCCTCATCGGAAGGCTGGCCGCCGCCCTTGGGATGGAAGATGTTGGGGCTGAGCGCCACCCAGGCGCCGTCCTCGTCCCGGCCATCGGCCACCACTGTGGCCTCCGTGGCGAAGAGATAGGTGTCGCGGTAATAGGCCTGGTCCTGGGAGATGCTCATGAATTCACCCTAGCTGTCACAGATCCGGCCCGGGCGGTGTCTTCATGTGCACCAAGGAAGTACCGACCCGCAGGAGGAGTCATGACCACCCGAATTCCCGCCACCGAGATCACCGGCCTCTACGGCGCGCTGGTGAAGAAGTTCAGCACCAAGATGTTCGGCCGCGTCCCGGAGTCCCTGGGCGTGATGTGGCACAGCCCGGCCGTGCTCAAGGCGTCCATGGGCTTCGGCCAGAAGCTGCAGAAGTGGGATCACTGTGACGAGTCGCTGAAGTCCTTTGCGCACATGGCCGTGGCCTCCTACATCGGCTGCACCTGGTGCCTGGATTACAACTACTTCATGGCCTACAACCAGGGACTGGACTTGGAAAAGGCGCGGCAGATCCCGTGCTGGCGCGACTCCGATGTGTTCAGCCCGCTGGAGCGCGACGTCCTGGAGTACGCCGAGGCCATGAGCAGCACGCCGGTCACGGTGTCTGACGAGCTCTCGGCCCGGCTGCTGGAACGGCTCGGAGCACCGGCACTCGTCGAGCTGACCAGCGTGATCGGCTTCGCCAACCTGACCACGCGCGGCAATGTGGCCATGGGCATAGAGTCCGAAGGCTTCGCGGAGTCCTGCGAGCTGAAGCCCCTCGCCGCGCGCAGCGGCCGCACGGTAGCCTGAGCGCCATGAGCCCCGGCGTCGCTGACAGCGAGGACCCGTTCGTCACCCACCGCAGCCTCCTTTTCACGGTGGCTTACGAGGTGCTCGGCTCCGCTGCGGACGCGGAGGATCTGGTGCAGGAGGCCTGGCTGCGGTGGGCCGGGCTGGCCCCGGACGCCCGCGCCGAGGTGCGCGACCCACGTGCCTATCTGGTGCGGACCGTCACGCGCCTGGCGCTGAACCGCCTCCGCACGCTGGCGCGGCGGAAGGAAGACTACATCGGGGAATGGCTGCCGGAACCGCTGCTCACCGTGCCGGATGTGGCCGACGACGTCGAGCTGGCGGAGAGCGTCTCGATCGCCATGCTGACGGTGCTGGAGTCGCTGACGCCGGTGGAGCGGGCGGTGTTCGTGCTGCGCGAAGTGTTCGACACCCCGTACGAGGAGATCGCGCAGGCCGTGGACAAGACCCCGGCCGCCGTGCGGCAGATCGTCAGCCGTTCCCGCTCCCATGTGGCCGCGCGTCGCCCGCGCGTGCACGTGGACCGCAGCGAGCAGCGCGAGGTCGTCGAGCGGTTCCTGGCGGCGGTGAGCACCGGAGATGTGCAGGGGCTCATGGATGTGCTGGCACCGGATGTGGTGCTGATCGCCGACGGCGGCGGGCTGGCTCAGGCGGTCAAGGTGCCGGTGCTCGGCCTGAAGAAGGTCATCAACCTGCTCAAGTCCTTCCCGAAGGCCGCCGTCAACCCGCGCAGTGCCGTCCTCTGGCTCAACGGCCTGCCGGGCCTGCGGATCGACGACGAGGTGGCCGGCCCCACCCTCATCAGCGTGGCGGTGGAGGACGGCCGGATCACCAGGATCTTCGCGATGCGGAACCCGGAGAAGCTGGGTGGGGTGGAAGACGTGGTTCCGCTGGCGCGTTGACGGGGTTGTGGATCCACGACGAGCCCATCACTCGCGGTGGGTCGTTCGAGATACTTCAAGGGGCATACGGCATGACAGGGCCCATACTGAAATTCAGACCAGGAGGACAGAAATGAGTGCCGTAAATCGGAAAGTATCGACCGAAGAAGAGTATCGGAGACTCCGCGACGAAGCCTCACATGTCTTCGATCTCGCCGTCAGGTTTCCCAATCGTCCGCACCGGAGGTCGCCTGCTCATATTGCAATTCTTGACTGGGACTGGTTTCTCGGCGATGACTTCCCGACGGCCCTCAAGGCTCTCGCGAAGCGCGATGGGACCGACATGGCCGTACTCGTGGCTGTAGATCCGGACGACCCTGGCGAGCTCCACATGGAGGACGACTTCCCCGCAGCAATCATTCAGCCCAGTGCATTTTCTTCCGAGGCTTACAATCAGATCATCCTTCCAAAGCTGACAACACTCGGATTTGACGGAATCTACATGAGAGCTGACGTTATCGCGATCTACTCACGGTCATTCAGATGGTCCATCTGGGCGGAAAGAACCTGGGAGTTCGCAGTCATCTGCGCCGAATTTGACCTCCACTTTCTTGGATCCATGGACATTCCCGTCGCTTTCGACTTCAGGCAGGCAGTCAACAATCTTTGGCCGTCAGTAGATTTCTCAAAGAGTCGTGAAGAACAGACTGAAAACCGGCAACGGCACCTGTCTCGTTTCGCCCAGAGCTACTCGGAACAGGTGCCACAGCCCGTCGGCGTCAAGGCTGAGAACGTTGCATCGATTGGCGCTCTCATTCACGAATTTCCGGAACTCACGGAAATTCTTCAAGAGTCATTAGAAGATAATGAGGGCCAAGTCCTCGCCCACCTGATCATGGCAGATGTTTTTCGCTGGATGGCCGCCCACGTCGAAAATGACCGGAGCGCGTGCCAGTCCATTGTGAATTGGCTTGAAAGAGAATTTGAGAGAGGTCCTGACGAAGTTAAGAATCTCATCATCGTCAGCGGAGTAGAGCTGATACCCGACCCGGGCGACACGGGCGCCGAACTCCGGGACATGCTCGGACCCTTGTTAAAGAGCATGGACCCCTGGATCATCTAGCCATCCGCATAAGCCGAGGTCGAAACACTTGCCCCCGACGCCACCCCCTTTGACCGCCGCTCTCGCGACTCGAATGAAGAGAAGGCTTCGCAAACGTCGAAAACGTGGACGACTTCCTCCGCGCTGAACCATTGACCACACGCTGCATCGTCGGGAGAACTCGAAGTCGAGACGGCGCCCCGGCACACGGGGCGACTTTCTGGTGAGCAAGGCCCGGAGTACAGATGACGGTGTCTAATGGGAGCCTTCAGAACGAGTGTCCGGCTCTCTTGTAGTCTGCGCACTAGGTGTACCCGGCCAGGACGTTGGTGGCGGCGAGCCTGGTTGATTGAACGAGAACCTCCGAGTGGGATGTGGCTTGTCTAAGGCCCACTCCCACCGGAGGTTCTCGTGTCCCACAGTAGTGCCCGTTTGACCGTCCGTGGTCGGCGGCTGATCGTTCAACGACCCCGGGCTGGCTGGCCCCAGTCTCACATTGCCGCGGCGATGGGTGTCTCGCGCAAGTGCGTGAAGACGTGGCTCGACCGATACGCTGCCGAGGGCGAGGCCGGTTTGGCAACCAGGTCATCAAGGCCGCACACGATGCCTACCCGCACCAGCGACGAGGTGGAACGGAAGGTCCTCGCGGCCCGTGCCGAGCACCGTGATGGTCCGGACGTGCTGGGTCCGAAGGTCGGGGTGCCGCCGCGGACGGTGTCACGGATCCTGCGCCGTCACGGCGTGCCGTATCTGCGTGAGTGCGACCCGATTACCGGCGAGGTGATCCGTTCCTCAAAGCAGACCGCTGTGCGCTACGAACGCAAACGACCAGGCGAGCTGGTCCACATGGATGTCAAGAAGCTCGGACGCATTCCCGACGGAGGCGGTTGGCGGGTTCACGGCCGCGGCAACGCGTCGATCCAGCGTGACCGGAACGCCAAGGTCGGGTTCGATTACGTCCACTCAGTAGTCGATGACCATTCCAGATTGGCTTACAGCGAGATCCTGGCCGATGAGAAAGGCCCGAGCTGCGCCGCGTTCCTTGAGCGCGCCATCGCGTACTTCGCCGACCACGGAATCACTCGGATCGAGCGGCTGATGACCGACAACGCGTGGGCCTACCGCTGGTCACTACGCGATGTATGCGCCACCCACGGCATCCGGCAGAAGTTCATCAAACCCCACTGCCCCTGGCAGAACGGGAAAGTGGAACGCCTGAACCGCACCCTGGCAACCGAATGGGCCTACCGCCAGGCCTTCACCAACAACGACCAGCGATCAGCCGCCCTTGCACCCTGGGTCGAGTACTACCACAATGAACGACGCCACAGCGCACTCGGAGGCCAACCACCCATCAGCCGACTGCAACCAAGCTGATGGCCGGGTACAACTAGTGCGATCAGCGACGAATCCGGACCTGACGGGTCGAGGCCCGGAAAACCGGCGCCTTCGAATCCACGGAAGCGACCATGGCGAAGCGACGGAAATGACTGTTCGAGCCGTCAGAGACTGACATACTCGAACGACTTCGGAAGCGGCGCCCAGCGCCAACTTCCCAACGCCTCAAAATGCCAACGCCGTTCAGCCTTACCCCTCCCCCATCGCGTCATTGAAGCGGTCCAGCATGAGCGCGAACGCTTCGAGTTCCTGCGTGCTCCAGCCCTCCAGACGCTCCCGCATCACGTCGTTGATGAGCCGGGCCGAGGCCTGCAGCGCGGCTTCACCGGCATCCGTCAGCCGGAGCGCCTGGCTCCGGCCGGTGGATCCTTCCTCGTCCGTGGCCATGAGGCCGAGCTTGGCCAGAGCGGCGAGCTGGCGCGAGACCGTGGAGCGGTTCAGTTCGAAGTGCGCGGCCATGTCTATGGCACGGCAGCCCGGATGGGAGCGGATGTACTCCAGCATCGAGTGGTCAACGGGCGACAGGGCCTGATTCGCGCGCCGCACGCGCGCGCTCCCCCGGCGACTGACCGTGGTGAGGTTCGTCTGAATACGCGCAATCGCGGCGTCGTGCGCCACCCCGTCCTGCCCAGCTGCTCCCATGCCCCAAGCGTAGTTCGAGCGGCCCCAGCCCCTTGACTGCTCAGTTGTGGCGGGATGACGGCCGGGAATGCCACCACTACTGAGCACTCAACGGGGTGGGACGATAATCGATTGTTGCACAATGCAACTTATGGATCTATAGTTGTTAGCGAACCTAATCTTCTTGGATTGAAAGCCGGCACATGTCCACGCACCGCCTCCCCGCCGTCAAGACCCTCCCCTCGCCGCGCCCGCGCTTCTGGCCGAGCGGCAAGAGCTGGGGGCACATCTTCATCCACCTGCTCATCCCCCTGGTCATGGGCACCGGCATGGCGTTCGCCTACCTGGGCGGCTTCCACGCTCCCGCCCCGCACAACGTCCCGCTGGCCGTGGTCGGCGCCGGGCCCGAGGCGAAGGTGTTCGCCCAGACCCTGAACGACAAGGGCGACGGCAAGCTCCAGGTCGCCACCCTGGCCACCGAGGCGGACGCCCGTCAGCAGATCATCGACCAGAAGATCACCGCCGCCTACGTGCCGGCCAAGGACCACGCCACCCTGATGGTGTCCAACGCGTCCAGCCAGGCCGGCGCCGCCACCGCCGAGGAGGTCTTCCTCCCGATCGCCTACCAGCAGCACCTGCCCTTCAACGTGGAGGACGTCCGCCCCGGCAATGAGAACGACCCCGCAGGCCAGGCCCTGTTCTTCATGCTGGTCGCCATGAGCGTCGGCTCCTACGCCAGCGTCGTGGCCCTCGCCGCGGCCACCGCCAAGCTCAACGTCGGCGTCCGCCTGCTGACCGCCGCCGGCGTCGGCGTCGTGATGTCCGGCATCAGCACCCTCGTGGCCGGCCCGGTCTACCATGTGCTCACCGGCAACGAATGGGCCATCTGGCTCATGGGCGCCCTGTACTCCTTCGGCATCGTCACCGTGGGCCTGGGCCTGCACCCGATCCTGGGCAAGTGGACCACCCCGGCCCTGACCATGCTGTTCGTGATGTTCAACTTCACCAGCAGCGGCGGCGTGTTCCCGTCCTTCCTCTCGCCGTCCTTCTTCGCCGGGCTCAACACCTTCTGGAACGGCGCCGCCTGGCTGACCTCCGCCAAGGACCTCACCTACTTCCCCGGCGCCCAGTTCGGCGTCGAAGGACTGAAGCTGGCCCTGTGGGCCCTGGTGGGCGTCGGGCTGATCGTCGCCACCCACCTGGCCACGGTCAAGAAGCGTCAGCTGGCCGACGACGCCGCGCTGGTCACCGCCGAGGAAGAGGAATCCTCGATCGTCGCGGCCGGCTGAGCCGGGCTCACCACGCGAACGCGGCGTCAGAAACCGCAGCGCGGGGCCGCTCCTCGCCCGATCCGGGACCGGAATCGGGCGAGGAGCGGCCCCGCGTTCGTGCGAGATGAAGGTCTGGTGCGAGGGGTGTCAGCGCACGTACGATTGAATTCCGTCATGCCGGTGACTCGTGGTGTCGTATCGGCTTTCGGGCCGGTCATATGGCTCTCCACGGAGGAACCCTCAATGTCCCACGCTCACTCGCTCCGGTCCACCGCGTCCGGGCGGACCACGCCCGCCGCACTGTCGCGGAGGGCTCTTCTCGGATCTCTCGGCGCGGCGGGTCTCGCCGCCACCTTCACCGCTTTCGCACCCACCGCGGCACAGGCCGCGACAAGCACCAAGAGACTCACCTTCGGCGTGGCCAATCCTGGCGGCCCTCTCGACTCGTCGTATCTGTCCTCGCTGACGTCCCTGGTGGGCGAGGCACCGCGACTGCTGGAGTTCTACAAGGACTTCCGGCAGCCCGCCCCGGTCTCTGAGATCTCGGCGGCCCTCAATGCCGGCGCCCGCCCGGTCATCACCTGGGAGCCGTGGGCCGCGGACGGCGGCCTCACTCAGCCCGGTTACTCGATGGCAAGCATCGCGGCCGGCGCCTTCGACGGCTACCTGAACAGCTGGGCCTCCGCCCTCGCCCCCTATGGCGACAGCGTCTCCATCCGCTTCGCCCACGAGATGAACGGCAATTGGTACCCCTGGTGCCCCGGGGTCAACGGGACCACCGCCGCTGACTACGTGGCCGCCTGGCGCCACGTCTGGGCCGTCCTGGCCGCCGGAGGGGCCACGCCGCGGTGGATCTGGTCCGTCAACGACCCCTACCCGGGTTCCGTCCCCCTGGACCAGGTGTACCCGGGCAATGATGTGGTGACCGAGCTGGCCCTGGACTCCTACAACTTCGGAACCAGCCAGAGCTGGTCCACCTGGAAGACCCCGTCTCAGGTGTTCGCCCCCGGGCTGTCGGCCCTCCGCGCACTCGGAACGGGCAAGTCGATCCTGGTCTCGGAGACCGCATCCAGCGAACTGGGCGGCTCCAAGCCCAACTGGATCCGGGACGGTATCGCCTACCTGGACGCCCAGGCGGACGTCAGCGGCTTCATCTGGTTCGACTTCCTCAAAGAGACGGACTGGCGGATCAACAGCAGCACGGCCTCATCCACCGCGTTCCGGAAGGCTCTGGCCAGTCGGTCCACGGTCTGAGCCGGACCATTCGCCGTCACGCGTCCGGGACGCGGATGATCTTCTTCTGAACGGCCACCGTGATGGCGGACGTCCTGTTGTCCACGCCGAGCTTGGCGTAAATGTGCACCAGGTGAGTCTTGACCGTGGCCACGGAGATGAACAGCTGCCGGGCCATGGCCGTGTTGGTCAGGCCCGTCGCCAGCAGTTCCAGGATCTCCACCTCCCGCGCGGACAGCTGCGGTTCGGGGTTGCGGAGCCGGCCCACCAGGCGGGCAGCGACCTCGGGAGCCAGCGCGGTCTCTCCCGCGGCTGCGGCCCGCACCGCGGCACGGATCCGCCCGGACTCCGCGTCCTTGAGCATGTACCCGCTCGCCCCGGCATCCAGGGCGCCGAGAATGTCCGAGTCGCTGTCATACGTGGTCAGGACCAGGACGGGCACCGGCACAACGCCGCCGTCACCGCCGCGGATGGCCCGCGTGGCCGTCACCCCGTCCATACCGTCACCCATCTGCAGGTCCATGAGCACCAGATCCACCGGATCGCCCAGAGTCTGCCGACGGCGCAGTTCCTCCAGCGCGGCGGCTCCGTCCGAAGCCTGAGCCACCACCTGGATCCCGGTCTCCGCCACCGGAGACTCCCGGGCAGACGGGACGTCCGGTTCCTCCAGCATGGCCTTGAGGCCGGCCCTGACCACGGGATGGTCGTCCACCAGCAGCACTCTGATCATGGCTGTTCCTCGCCTTCCACCAACATCTCATTCGCCCCGCCGGACCGTTCCGGGACCCGGATCGCCACCACGGTCCCCTCCCCTGGGGCGGATTCCACCACCAGGCTCCCACCCAACGCCTCGACGCGCCCCCTCAGCAGCCCGAGACCCAGCCCCGCGCCCGGGGACGGGACGGACGGGTCGAAGCCCGCGCCGTCGTCGAACACGTCCAAGGTGAGCTCCTCCTCGAGGAAGCCCAGCGTCAGCACGGCGTGCCGTGCCCGGGCGTGCCGGAGCACGTTCGCCAGCGACGCCTGGGAGGCCCGCAGCAGGTCTTGTACCAGTTCAGGCCCAAGATCCCGGGGATCACCGCTGAGACCGAACCGCACCTGAAGATCGCTCCCCGCGGCCTGCGCCTGCCGCTGGGTGTCCTCGCACAGCGCGGTCAGCAGCTCCGGCAAGGTCACCGATGCGGAGGCCCCCGGCGAGCGCACGAACTCCCGCGCCTGCTCCAGCGCCGCGGACGCGGTCTCCTCCACCACGCGCAGCCGCTCCCGCGCCACGGCGGCATCCCCGGCGTCCAGGGACCGCTCCGCCGCCCGGCTCATGAGCACGATCGAGGAGAGCCCCTGTGCCAAGGTGTCGTGGATCTCCCGGGCCAAGCGGGTCCGTTCCGAGAGCACCCCGGCCTCGCGCTGGGTGGCGGCGAGTTCGGACCGGGCCGCCCGGAGCGCGGCCGCCACGCGCCGCTGCTCCTCCGCCTCGCGGTACAGAGCCTGGTAGCTGAGAGCCGTCACCACCGCGAAGGCCGCTCCGAAACTCGGGCCGATCACCAGCGCCGCGTTCCAGGCTCCGGGCGCGGTATGCAGGCCGAGCGCCAGGAGCAGCACCACAGTGGTCCCCACCACCGCGGCGAGGCCCCAGCCGCGCGGGAGCAGATGCAGCTGCAGGAAGAACAAGGGGAACGCCAGCCAGACGAAGTCCGCAGAGATCAGCAGCAGGACGGCCCACAGGAGCACGACGACGCCCAGCCACGCCCGCGCGTACGGCACCGGGTCGAAGCGGCCGGCGTCGAGGGCGTGCCGTTTCTCCGCAGCCGTCCCGCCGAGATAGACCCCGGCAAGGAGGGCGGCCGCGCCGTACACGGCGTACGGGGCCCAGGCGGGACTCCCCGGCGTTCCGGGGAGCGCCAGCGTGTACCGGACCACCCCGAGCAGCAGGAGCGCCGCGAAGCCGAGATGGAGGCTGACACGCAGCACGCGCAGGATCAGCTGCGTGCCGTGCCCCGGCGTCTCCGGGTCAGTTCCGAGTCCCATGCCCCAACGATAACGGCGAGGACCGACAGGGTTTCCGGCACCGATCAACCGATCGGTTGATTTCCGGCTCAACCTCACCATCCACGCAGGTCAACCACCCCGCCGATGTGCCGGAGACGGATCCGCGGGACGCTGGAATCACCCCGGGAAATCACCGGGGAAACACCGCTTCAGGAGCCACACACCATGTTCCTCGCCCTGCGCGACATCCGCTTCGCCAAAGGCCGCTTCGTCCTCATGGGCGGCGTGGTCGCACTCATCACGGTCCTGCTGGTCATGCTCTCCGGCCTGACCGCCGGACTGGCCCACCAGTCGACCTCGGCCATCGGCGATCTGCCGGCCGGCCGCGTGGTCTTCGGCGCCCCGAAGGGCACCGACGCCAAGGCCAGCTACGCGGACTCCGAGGTGACCCCGGAGCAGGCCACCGAATGGTCCAAGGCTGCCGGCAGCACGGTCATCCCGCTGGGCATCTCGCAGGGCAAGCTCCGCACCGGCAAGGCCACTGACGCCGCCGCGGACGGGGCCCGGACCGCCAATGCGGCCTTCTTCGGCTCGGAAACGGTCAATGGGGAACAGATCACTCCTGTGGAGCCGGGCAAGGGCGAAGTGGTGCTCAGCCAGTCCCTGGCCACCTCCCTGGACCTGGCCCAGGGCGGGACGCTGAACAGCAACGGGCTGGACCTGACGGTCAAGGCCGTGGTCCCGGACGAGTGGTACTCCCACATGGCCGTGGCCTGGGTGGGGCTGGCGGACTGGCAGCAGATGAACCGCGGGCGGGCCGCCACCGCGCTCGTGGCACCGGGCGTCGACGCCGCCGCCGCGCAGCGCGCGGACTCCGCCACCGCCATGGTGAGCGTGGAGCGCAACGCGAGCTTCCAGGCCCTGGAATCCTTCAAGAGCGAGAACGGCTCGCTGCTGCTGATCCAGGCCTTCCTGTACGGCATCTCCGCCCTGGTGGTGGGCGCGTTCCTGAGCATCTGGACGGTGCAGCGCACCCGCGACATCGCGGTGCTGAAGGCGCTCGGCGCCACGCAGGGTTACGTCCTGAAGGACGCCCTGGCCCAGGCACTCTCCGTGCTGATCAGCGGCACCGTGCTCGGCGCCGTCGTCGGCGGTGTGGGCGGCTGGTTCGCCTCCCAGGCGGCGCCGTTCGTGCTCGGCCCGATGACCGTGGCCGTGCCCGTGGTCGGCATCGTGCTGCTGGGCCTGGCCGGCTCCGCGCTGGCGGTCCGCAAGGCCACCCGGGTGGACCCGCTGCTGGCCCTCGGCGGCAGCTGAGCCGCGCACGCCCGACCATCCCCACGACATTCAGGAGAACCCCATGACCACCGCCCCCGCCCTCGAACTGCACTCCGTCACCGTCGATTACCCGGACGGCTCCGGCACCATCACCGCCCTGGACCAGGTGTCCCTCACCGTGAACCGCGGCGAGTTCCTGGCCCTGACCGGCCCGTCCGGCTCCGGCAAGTCCACACTGCTCTCCGTCGCCGCCACGCTGGTGGCCCCGACCGCCGGCCGCGTCCTGGTCGACGGGCGCGAGGTCCAGGGGCTGGGGCGTTCCGGGCAAGCGGAACTCCGTCGCGAGAAGCTGGGCATCATCTTCCAGCAGCCCAATCTGCTGCCCTCGCTGACCGCCGTCGAGCAGTTGCTGGTCACCCAGCACGTGCGCGGCTTCGGCAGCCGCAAGCAGCGCGCGACGGCGGTGGAGCGGGCGCGCACGCTGCTCGCCGCCGTCGGGCTCGAAGGTCAGGAGAACAAGCGTCCACACCAGCTCTCCGGCGGCCAGCGGCAGCGCGTGAACATCGCCCGGGCGCTCATGGGGCAGCCGAGCGTGCTGCTGGTGGACGAGCCGACCGCGGCGCTGGACGCCGAGCGCAGCCACGCCGTGGTGGAGCTCCTGGCCCGGATCACACGGGACTTCGGGACCGCGACGGTCATGGTCACCCACGATCTGGAGTTCGTGGACCTGTGCGACCGCGAGGTGCACATGCGGGACGGGAAGCTCAGCGAGAGCGTCGCCGCCTGATTCCAGCAACGCGGGGTCATGCGGCGAACGTATAGTGCACGACTTAGTGCACTATGATGCACTCATGAGTACCGACGCCGACCTCCTCGCCGCCACCATCGGCGCCCGGGTGAAACACGAACGCCAGGCCCGCGGCTGGACCTTGGACCAGCTCTCCGACGCCGCGGGCGTGAGCCGCCGCATGGTGGTGAACGTGGAGCAGGGCGCCGCCAACCCCAGCATCGCCACGCTCCTGCGTCTCAGCGACGCCCTGGGCGTCGGCCTCCCGGCGCTCGTGGAGCCGCCCCACACGCACGGCGGCAAAGTCACCCGCCGCGGCGACGGCGCAGTCCTCTGGACCGGCGAACACGGCGGTCGCGGCGTCCTGGTGGCGGGAACCGCCTCGCTCGACGTCGTGGAACTCTGGGACTGGACCCTGGAAGCCGGCGACAGCCTCAGCAGCGAGCCTCACGCGCCGGGCACCAAGGAACTTCTGCAGGTGCTCAGCGGACAGCTCACGGTGACCGTGGCAGGCGAGCCGTTCACGCTCGGTGCGGGCGACGCGCTCAGCTTCAGCGGCGACGTCGAGCACTCCTACGCCAATCCCGGGCAGGACACCACACGCTTCTCCCTCTCCGTCTTCGAACCGGGCGTCGGGGCCGGTCACCTGAATCCGGCCCACCGGACGGTGGCACCGTGAGCTTCGTCCAGCGCCGCGACGCCGCCCTCCCGCCGTGGATCCCCGCGATCGTGGCGATGTTCTCCGCCCAGTTCTGCTCGGCCCTCTCGATCGGGCTGATCGACGTCATCGGCCCGGCCGGCACCGCCTGGCTGCGCCTGTGCATGGGTGCGCTGATCTTCCTCGCCCTCGCGCGGCCGCCGCTGAAGAAGGTACGACGGCGGGACGTGGCGCCGCTGCTCGGCCTCGGCGCCGCCTCGGGCGGGATGATCGTGTTCTACATGGCCGCGATCGACCGGATCCCGCTCGGCACCGCCGTGGCGATCGAGTTCCTGGGCCCGCTGATCGTGGCGGCGGTCCGCAGCCACAATCTGCGCATGATCGTCTGGCCGCTGCTCGCGCTCGGCGGTGTGGTGCTCCTGACCGAGCCGTGGGCCGGGCAGGTGGACCTGCTGGGCGTGGGCTTCGCCGTCCTCGCGGGAGCGTCCTGGGCCTCTTACATCCTGCTCACCCAGCAGGTCGGCGACCGCTTCACCGGGCTCAGCGGCCTGTCCATGACGGTGCCGATCGCCGCCGTGGTGACGTCCGTCGTCGGCGTCCCGCAGGCGATCGGCCACCTCTCCTGGGGCATCGCGGCCGCCGCGTTCGGGCTGGCGCTCCTGGCGCCCGTACTGCTGTTCGCGCTGGAGATGTATGCGATCCGCCGCATGACCGCGACGGCGTTCGGCACGCTCATGGCGCTGGAACCGGCGTTCGGGCTGCTGCTCGGCCTGGCCGTGCTGCACCAGGTGCCGTCGTGGCTGCAGGTCACGGGCATCGTCCTGGTGGTCCTGGCCGCGGCGGGCGCGCAGCGCGGCGGGACGCGGACCCCGCCGGCCGTTGTCGAAGCGAAGGACCCGGCCGTCACTCCCGCTGGTTGAGGGGGCCGGACTGGTCTCCGGGTTATGTTCTCCCTCATGGACAGCAGGACAAAAGATCGGGCGCGCTCGATCTTCACCTCCGGGCAGGTCGGCCTGATCCCGCCTCACGAGCTCCCGGACGTCGCGACCGAACTCCTCGTCATGGGGTACGACAGCCCCACGCTTCGCGAACTTGCGGGGCTTCCCCCGGGCGATCGCTCAGATGCCGCGGAACTCTGGGAAGCAGCTCGCGAAGAACTCGGATTCCGCCCCGAAACCGATGAAGAAGCTGCACGTTTCCTTCTCCGGCACTGGGCCCAGGAGATCGCTGAGGGGCGGCTCGAGGTCGTTCCGGGGTCGAGGCGGATGCTTCGCGTCGGGTGGTTCCCGCTCGATCAACCGGAGGAGCTGGTCCCTCTGCTGAACCTCCTGGACGACTGGGACGAAATCCCCAGGTTCCGCGAGCGGATCGCCTCCGAACTCCTCGTCTTCGCACAGGACTACGTCCACGAAAGGCCCCGGCCATCGTCGTAGGCTGGAACCGGTTGCCCGCCGAAATCGCAGGCAGCCGGCACTCACGGCACCTTACGAAGGAGGCTCACCCATGATTTTCGGCAAGAAGGGCGACGACGCGGCCCTGGCGAAGCTCCGCGAAGCCCCCGCGCCCTACGGCGGGATCGGCGAGCGCCTGCACGCCCTCATCCGGGAGAATGCCCCGGGCCTGGAGCCTGTGGTCCGCTGGGGCCTCCCGTTCTACGTCAAGGACGGCGAGGACATCTGCTACATCAAGACCGGCAAGGACTACCTGGCCTTCGGCTTCGGCGAGTCCGTGAACCCGGCCTTCCAGGAGGGTGCGAACCTGCACCCGATCGTCTGGAACATCACGGCCCTGGATGCCGACACGGAGGCCACCCTCGCGGACCTCATCCGCAAAGCGGCGGGCTGACACCCACACCTCGGCCGGCTTCTTCCAGGCTGAAATGGCCGGCAGAGATCACGTGAATCGGGTCAGGAGGGGTCTGCTGCACGAATTGGTGGCAGTTTGTTCATGCGGCAGACCCGTGGGGTGTCCCTAGAGTGTCCACTCTGCAACCGCCGAGGAGGTAATAATGACGCCCGTTTCGGACCGTGAGACGCCTGGTCTCATCGCGCACTTCGAGCGCACTTTGGGGTTGATCACGGCTGGATGGTCAGTTGATCCTGATGGAATAAAGATGCCATATCAGGTCGTCCAGTTCACCGGCGGGTCCGACGAGGATTCGGTCGGCTACGCGACGCTCGGCTTGAGCAAACACTCGCTGGTGTCGACAGTGTCCGACCAGACTATTCGTCATGAGCTTCTGATGCTTGCCCCGAAGGGCATGAAACCGGATCTCCCTGCTGGCCTGCTTCAGCAGGTTGCGTCGATGGTTCTTAAAACTCATCATGCGCTGCTCCGCGGGAATGCTGTCGGTCCAGCAGGTGCACTCGTTCCAGGATCGGAGCTGACAGCGCTGTATGCAACTATGCCGAGCTACATTCCTACCGATTTCGCGACCTACTCTGGCGCCGACGGCGACGTCGCCGTGGCATGGTTGGTGCCGATCACTACAGGTGAAGCGAACTTCGTCTCCAGCCACGGCTGGAGTGCATTTGAAGATGCCCTTGTCGAGCAGGATCCTGATCTGGTCGACTTCAACCGGCATGAGATGGAGCTGTAGCCGGACTGCCCCGGGTTGATGTCCGGGCCGCTGTTCGTGAAACTACAGGCGGAGTATCCGGGAACGGATCGCACCGCTCTGTCCGCACTAGGACGGACGCTATAAGGTCCTCTGGAACCATCTGCCCGGACATTGCGCCGACAAAGACCAGGAGCCGTCGCGAGGAAACGTCACGCCGTGATGCTCCCCCGTCACGGATCCAGCGACTGTCCACCCTTGCAACGGATCGGCGTTGCCGAGGGTGACCAGGAACAAAAACCCGTGGGAGACAGTTCTGACACTTCTTTCAGCGAGCCACCGATGAAATCCTTCAGCTTCGACGCCCGCGACATAAACGACCGTTTAAGACGCGCGACGACGGCGGGCAACCCGCCGTCGTCGTCCGCTTCTGAAGGGTGGTTACGCCTCGACGCCTGCGTCCTCCAGCTCCTCCTCGTCGATCTCCTCGATCTCGACCACCGCGATGACCTCCTCGCCCTCGGCACGCAGCATTAGAGCCTCGTCCTCGAGTTCGATCATGAGGTACTCCTCGCCGTCGGCCAGGAAGTGCCAGGCCAGGACGGTCTCGCCCTGGTAGACGTGGTTGGGATCGCCCAGGGTGATCTTCTCCAGCTCCACCTCGGCCAGGTCGCAGAGCTCGCGGATGATGATCTCGAAGTCCGGCATGTCCTCCACCGCGGCGGCCTCGGCGGCGGCGCGGCGCTCCTCGAGGTCCTCCACGGTCTCCAGCCGGGCCTCGATCACGGCCTCCAGGCCGTCCTGGTCCACCACCTGGAGGGTCTCCAGGTTCCGCAGCCACTCTGCGTTGAGGGCCATGATGTCCTCGGTCTCCAGGAGCGCCTCGAACTCGTTGTCCAGCTCCTCCTGGGCCAGGACCGCGTCGCTAACCTCGGCGTCCTCGTCCTCGGAGTCGCCGTCCAGGTACGCATCCGTCTCCTCTTCAGAGAGGGCGTCGAAGGCCTCGGCGGTGCGGTTGAAGAGTTCCAGGTGCTTGACGGCGCCCATGCCCTCCAAGCCGCCGCGGACGTAGGCATCCACATCCTCACGGTCTTCGGCGGTGAAGACGTACTGGGCGAAGCCGCCGCCCAGGGCCTGAGTCAGGTAGAAGTCGACGTAGTAGCTGCGCAGGGCCTCGGCCGCGATCTCGTCCTCGCCCAGGAACTCCTGGTACATGGCGTTGACCACGGTGACGTTGCCGTCCACCACCTCATCGGGGCCGGCTTCAAGGCTCTCCTTGAACAGGACGACGGGAAGCTGCTTATCGGTCATGCTGATCCTCACTCGAGAAGTCCACGGGACACCTCCGACCGTACGCGCCCAGCCTGGGCGCGGCCGGTGAGGACAGGTCAAGGACGGGTGAACCTTGGGTGAACGACGCCGGGGTGCCGGCGCGTGCGCAGCCACGGTACCAGCTGCACCACGGACAGCCGCGCGGCCGCCGCCGGGAACAGGAGCACGACGGCGCCGAGCGCCAGCATGACGGGGTACTGGACGATCAGCTGGTCGCTGAGCCAGTAGCTGGCCAGGACCAGCGTCGCCGCGGCCGCGACCCAGCGCGGCAGCACGCCCAGCACCAGCAGCACCCCGAGCGCCCCTTCCGTGAGCGGCACGGCCACGCCCGCGAGCGCCGGGGCCGCGCCGATCGTGTGGGCCAGGAGGTCCGCATACCAGCCCGGCACCCGGCTGTTGCCCGCGGTGCTCTGCACCACCAGCCCGATGTCCGCGGCGCCGAAACCGGCCGCGAACTTGGTGCGCGACTCCCCCAGCCACAGCACACCCAGCGCGACGCGAGCCGCGACCGCAAGGTACGGAAGGAGGCGGGCCGGCGTCGTACGCCCTCTCAGCTGCGCGTTCATTGCAGCTTCGCCGCCCCGAAGACGGCCTTCGCCTTGTCGCAGTGGATGACCACGTAGCCGTAGTCGCCCGTCATGATGCCGTTGAGCATGAAGCTCTGGGAGGCGGCGTCGGACTTCACGGGGGCGATTTCCTTGCCCGCCATGACGGATGCCTCATCCGTGCCCTTGGTGAGGTACACGTGCAGGTCCGGGCCCATGTCGGAGCTGAATCCGGAGAGCATGAGGTCCCCGCTGGTGAGGGTGGCCATGCCGGCGACCTTCTTGCCATTGAGGCCGGCGAAGCCACCCGTGAGGGACGCCGCATGGGACATGGACTCGGTCATCATCGGTGATGCCGCCGTCGTCGCCGGCGCCGCGGAAGGAGCCGACGACGACGCCGGGCTGCCGCAGGCGGCGAGCCCCAGGCTCGCGGTGGCCAGGAGAACGGTGGCGAATGCTGCTTTGCGCATGATGGATTCCTCGGTTCGTGAGAGTTCTCGGATTCGGATATCGGAGGCCGGGCTCCGGCGATACCTTCACCGTAGGAAACCGATGCGGCCCGGTGGCGGGTCCTGTCAGCTCTGTAAGTGATGTCAGGGCTGTAAGGGTTTCGGCGCTGTAAGGACCCGCTCGGCTGTCGGGGCCCACTGGTAGCCTCCTGCCATGAACAGCTCCCCGGAGATCCTGGTGGTGGAGGACGACCGAACGGTCCGCACCGTGGTGGGCGACTACCTGAGCACGCAGGGCTTCTCCGTCACGCTTGTGGACAACGGGGCGGACGTCCTGAGGCAATTCGCGGAACACCGGCCTGATCTGGTGGTCCTGGACCGCATGCTGCCGGGCCTCAGCGGGGACGAGGTGTGCCGTCGGCTCCGTGAGATCTCGGACGTGCCGATCATCATGCTGACCGCCCTGGACGCTGTGCCGGACCGCATCGCGGGGCTCGAATCCGGCGCGGACGACTACCTGGCCAAGCCGTTCGCACTCAAGGAGCTGCGGCTGCGGATCGACGGCCTGCTCCGCCGGGCCCGGCAGGCCGGCTCCTCGCCGCTGGAGTTCTCCCTGGGACCGTTCCGCGTGGATCCCGCCAAGCGACGCGTGTGGCGGGACGGAGCGGAGATCTCCCTGACCACCCGCGAGTACGAGCTGTTCCTGTTCTTCCTGCGCAATCCGGGCCGGACCGTGACCCGGGAGGAGATCCTCCAGGAGGTCTGGGAGTGGCATTTCGGGGACGCCTCCAACGTCACCGTGCACATCCGCCGTCTGCGGGAGAAGGTCGAGGCGGACCCGCGCTATCCAGCCCATCTGGTGACCGTGTGGGGCTCCGGCTACCGCTTCGACATCCGGGGTGAGCGGGAGTGATCGCCGCCCAGGACTTCCTGCAGATCATCGTCACCACCTTGGCGGTCACCCTGGCCGTGACCCTGCTGGAGGTGGTGCTGCTGCGCTTCTCCCGGCGGGCCTCGGTGGCCAGCCGGGGGCTGATCGTCACCCTGGGGGCGTTGGCGTCCGTGGTGCTGTCCGTGCTGGTGGTGGCCGGGGAGATGTACCTCTCCGGGCATGACACCCAGATCCTGCTCTGGATGGTGTGCGCCTCGGCGGTCCTGTCCCTTGCCGCGGCCTGGCTGGTGGGGCGGGGTCTGGCCCGTTCACTCGGATCCCTGCGGCTCACAGCTGGAGCGGTGGACGGGTCCGTCCCGGTCCACGCTGACCGGGACGCGCCGCGGGAGGTCCGGGCGGTTTCGGAGCAGCTGGCGGAGACCTCCCGGCGCCTGGCCGAGGCACGCGCCGAGCTGCGTGAGCTGGAGAAGGCCCGCAGTATGTTCTTCGCGTGGATCAGCCACGATCTGCGCACCCCCATCACCGGGATCCGCGCCCTCGCAGAGGCACTGGAAGAGGGCGCCGCGGACGACAGGGCCGACTACCAGCGGCAGATCCTGACCCAGGCGGACCGTCTGAGCCGCCTGGTGGACGACCTCTTCGAGCTGTCCCGTCTCCAGGCAGGCACCTTCCAGCTGGCCCGCCAGGAAGTCGACCTGGCGGACGTGGTGTCCGACGCCGTCGCGGACCTCATGCCTGCTGCCCACCGCCGGGGGGTGACGGTCAGTGGGGAGGAGGTGTCCGGCGTCGTACTCCCGGTGGATCCTCACGCGGTGACGCGAGCGGTGTCCAATCTGCTGGCCAATGCGATCCGCTTCGCCCCGGAGGGGTCTGAAGTCAGCGTCGCCGTGCGGGCCGAAGGAGCCAGCGCCCTGATCCGGGTGCGGGACCACGGCCCCGGCGTCCCGGCGGCGGATCTGGAGCGGATGTTCGACGTCGGCTGGCGTGAGCTCGCGGCCGAAGGCACCTCTGCAGGTGCGACTCCGGCGACCGGAGCGGGGGCCGGGCTGGGCCTGGCGATCGCGCGGGGGATCGCCGAGGCGCACGGCGGCCATGCGGCGGCGCGGCGGGCAGAACCCGGGCTGGAGGTGTCGATCTCGCTCCCGCTGAGCGGCTGAGGCTACCGGGAGACGCTCGCGGTCTCGAGAGGCTGCCCGGCGGTCTTCTGCTGCCGGTGCATCGCGGCCACGCCGACGACGATGAAGACGGCGAGCACGGCGGCCACAGGGCCGTCGCCCCAGCCGATGCCGCCGGCGGCCGGTTCCTTCCCGGACCAGTCGGCGAAGGAGGCCCCGAGGGGCCGGGTGACGACGTAGGACGTCCAGAACGCGAGCGTGGCGTTGAGGCCGGCGAAGCGGTAAGCGAGGCCGGGGATGGCGAAGAGGACCGCGAAGACCAGGCCGGCGTCGAGGAATCCGAGGTGCGCGGTGTAGGCGAGGAGGTCGCCGGCGGCGGTGCCGAGGGCGAAGGTGGCCAGGACGGCGGCCCAGTAGAAGAGCTCGCGGCGGCCGCCCGTGATGCTGTGGATGGACAGGGTCCCTTCGACGCGGCGCCATACCAGGAAGATCACGGCGAGCGCGGCGGCGAAGGCGACCGTGGAGACCAGGTAGGGGATGCCGAGCACCACGTGGATGACGTCCGCCGCCATGGTGCCGAAGACGGCCACCATGGTCACGGCCAGCCAGTACACCCACGGGATGTAGCGGCGGCTGCGGAGCTGGATCCCCAGCGCGATCACGAAGACCAGGAACGACGCGCCGACGGCCAGATACGGGTCAACCGTGTTGACCATGAAGTCGGAGGCGGACTCGCCCAGGGCCGTGGTCAGGAGTTTGACCACCCAGAACAGCACCGTGACCTGCGGGACCTTCCGCAGCCCGGTTGAACGCACCTCGATCACGCAAGAACCACCTTTCACACGCACCAGCCCCTGAACCCTAGCGGTGCCGGGTGGGAGAACGCTGGGCGGTGGCTGTGGGCGGCTGGTTTCGGAGGGTCAGCCCTCGGTGACCTGGATGCCGGCCTGGAACGCCATCTGAACAGCCAGTTCGCGAACCTGCGATTCGGTCAGTGTGGCACCCCGCAGGCCCGTGATGGCGGTGAAGGCGTGGGCGTCCAGACCGCGCAGGTCCACGTCCGCGGCATCGAGGTCCCGGCTGTCGACCTCCTCGGCCTGGGATTCCTGGAAGGCGACGCGTTTGAGCTTCGCCAGGGGCACATCCAAAGTGCGCAGACGGCAGCCGGAGACTTTCACATCCTGGGCCGTGGATCCGGATAGGCCGAGATAGTCGATTCGGACGTCCCGCAGTTCCAGGCTGTCGATCTCGGCGCCGGAGAGGTCCAGGGTGCCGATCCGGCCGCCGGCCAGGCGGACGCGGCGGACCCGCGCGTTGCGCAGCACCAGTTCCGTGGCCTGCAGCTCCTCGATCTCCACGTCCACCAGGGTGGCGCCGGTGAGGTCCAGGCGGTCCACCTTGGCGTCCCGGAGGATGCTCTCATTCAGGTTCGCATGGCCTGCGTCGACCTCGCCCTCAAGGCCGGTGATCAGGCTTTCCTGCACCTCGTCGTAGCGGCGCAGCCCGTCCACTTCGCCGAGTGCGCGGGGCAGATCCGGGGCGGAAACCCGGGGCGCCGCAGGGCCCTTCTTCCTCGCTGTCTGTGCCATGTCTCCAGCGTAGGCGCCACACCCGGAAGCGCCAGAGGGATTCCGCCTGGCGCTGATTCGGCCGGGCCTGACGTCGTCGTATGTCCCCCAATCAGTGCGGTCGAGTTCCGATGAGCCCCGGAAGTGACGATGTGTTTCTCATCCAGTCCGCAAGATCCCGGTCCAGTAAGCCTGTCAGCTTCAGACAAGCGTCGTGTCCGTCTTGGATTTGGAGCCGAGTCTGCTGACCCGGAAGAGGGAAACCGGAGACAAACGGTTCATGATGCGCCGCCCGATTCCTCACCGCGTGCACGATCGAAACCACGCCCAGCGTCCAGCTCCGGGTGAACTGTGAGCCGTCCGCCGCCGCGACCAGACGTCCGCCGCGGAATGCCTTGCTCAGGACACTGTTCCACAGCCCCTCGTGAGAAAAATGAAACCGCTGTGGTTCCTTGCCCACGTAGCCGCCAGGTTCCAGCAACCCTCTCCAAAACCCGAACATGAGGCCTGCGACAAGATGCCCATGCGTCCGGCGTGCCTGCGGCAGCCTGTCCCAGGCCTGAGCCAGTTTGGAACGACTCGGGCTGTCCAGGCCGATGTCCTGTGAATACCAATCGGCTCCATAGGCCTTGACCAGTTGCACATCCATTGCGTTTCGCAATGCGACCTCCACGATGGCAATGTCCGCTAGAAACGCAGCAGCGATATCCCGGTCCCAGACATAGAAGTCCCTTGCGAGGGTCGCATCCTGCTGCGCCGCAGCCAAGTAGGTGCCCATCCGGATCGGCGTGACCGCGATGTCGAGAGCCTGACTGTGAGCGCCATTGACCCAGGCTTGGCTTCCCGCCACAAGTTCCCCCCGCTAATGTTGAAAGCGAAGTCCCCGGATCCGCCTCTCTGGACATGAGCCATGAAGCGGCCGGGGTTTTTTAGTTCCTCCAATCTAGTGTCTAGCGCGCCGGCTTCGCCGTCGTCGTGTGACCCCGTGCCTGTGCAGCTGCGCTCGCCCCGGGAACCTCGCCGGTGTGGGCCCAGGCCGGAGACGGTCCCCTCGCGCATTAGCGTCCAATGCGCTCCCCAACCTCGCTGCGCTCGGCCGGGGTCCCCTCGCGCATTAGACTTGGCAAGATGGCCACCTCGCAGGCCCAGGAACGCTTGGGCACCCTCGCCGCGCGCTTCAGCGAAGCCAGTGTGGAGCGCGGGTACGAGTATGCCCGCCAGGAACGCGTCTTCAATGTGGTGTTCGGCCGCACCACGGGTCTGCTCACGGGCCGCGTGGACGGGACCCACTCCTACCGCTCGGTGGCCAAACTCCAGCAGCAGGACGACTCCTGGACGCTCCTCACCGCCCTCTGCGACTGCCCGGTCCGTCAGGACTGCAAGCACGTGGTCGCGCTCCTCTTCACCGCCCTGGACCGGGGCCTGCTCGACTCCGACGACGTCGTGGCGCGCCGCCGCCGCGGTCCCGCGCCTCTGCCGGGAAGCACCTCCGCCCCTGCCGCCGCGGCGAGCAGCGCACCGAAGCCGCAGACCTCCGCCTGGGAGAAGGCCCTGGCGCCGCTGATGCCGGAGTCGGCCGCGCCGTCGTCGGCCACGGTGCCCCAGCTGGCCCTGCTCTTCGAGGTGACCGAGGCCAAGCCGGCCGTCTCCCGCGCCGGTCGCGTCTACAGCCCCGCCGAGCCCGCCGGGCTGCGCGTGCGCCCGCTGTCCATGGGCGCCCGCGGCAAGTGGATCAAGAGCGAGGTGGCCTGGACCAACATCAACTACCTCAGCTACTACCGGAAGTTCTCCCGCGAACAGACGGACGCCCTGTCCGAGTTTCTGGACATGGCCCGGATCCCCGGCCAGTACCCGGGCCAGACCGGCCAGTGGCTGGAGCTGACGCATTACAACGGACGGCACCTGGCCCAGGCCCTGGCGGATCTGTCGGCCAAGGGCATCGTCTTCGTGCAGGACGCCGATCCGCGCTCCCCCGGCGTCCGCCTGGAACGGGACATGGCCACGCTGGAACTCTCGATCGACCGGCGGCCGGACGGCGGCCTGGACGTCGCTCCCCGCGCGGATCTCCACGGCCGTCCCCTGGACCTGAAGCACCTGAACTTCACGGGCGAACCGGCGTCGCTGGCGTTCCACAGCGCCCCTGCCACGCCGGGCGGCACGGCGGACGGCACCCTGGTCCTGACACCGCTCGCCCCGGCGAGCGCCGAGATGATCGCCTTCGCCCGCGCGGCCGAGCCGGTGCACATCCCGGCCGAGGACGAGGAGCGCTTCCTCAGCGATTACTACCCGCGGCTGCGTCAGGGCGCCCCGGTGGTGGCGGCGTCGGAGGAGGTCAAGCTCCCCACCATCGGCAAACCGGTGCTGTCCCTCCTGGCGAACTACCGCAAGGATCACCGCCTGGACCTGCACTGGGAGTGGCACTACGAGAGCAACGGGAAACAGATCTCCCAGCCGCTCCTCTTCGACCGCCAGGACTCCGGGTACCGCGACGAGCGGGAGGAACGGCGCATCCTCCATGAGATCGGCAAGCCGTGGGAGCTGGTGCCGTCCCTGGCCACCGAACCCACCCTGGCGGCCGACGGCGCGTGGACCATGCCGGGCCTCGCCCCGGCCGCCACCCTGCACGGCATGGACACCGTGGCGTTCACGGAGGAGCTCCTCCCGGCGCTGCGCGCGCTCCCGGACGTGGACGTGGACGTCAACGGCGTGGTCCCGGACTACCGGGAGGCCGTGGAGGCGCCCGTGGTACAGGTGTCCACCCTGGAGAAGGACGACCGCGACTGGTTCGGCCTGGAGATCGTGGTGACGCTGGAGGGCGAGCAGGTGGCGTTCGGCCAGATCTTCTCCGCGATCGCCTCCGGCCAGACCCGCATGGTCCTGCCCAGCGGCAAGCACTTCCCCCTCGACACCCCGGAGCTGCAGCAGCTGCGCGAGCTCATCGAGGAGGCCCGGTCCCTGTCTGACCGGCCCGGCGAGGAGCTGCAGATCAGCCGCTTCCAGGTGGGCCTGTGGGAGCAGTTCGCGGCGCTGGGCGTGGTGAAGGAGCAAGCACAGGAGTGGCGGAACAGCGTGGCCGGCCTGCTGAACCTCGAGGACGCCACCCAGGATCTCGAGGCGCCGGCCGGGCTGAACGCCGATCTGCGCCCGTATCAGTTGCAGGGCTTCCGCTGGCTGCGCTTCCTCCACGACCACCGGCTGGGCGGCGTCCTGGCCGACGACATGGGCCTCGGCAAGACCCTGCAGGCCCTGGCGCTGATCTGCTCGCTGCGGGAAGACGGTGCCGGCAGCACCGTGCACGACGACGGCGACGCCGGCTCAGCCGGGGACGGCGCCTCCCCCTCGGTGCAGGAAAGCAGTGGTGAGGGGCCGTCGGAGGAGGCCGCGTCGTCGTCAACCGCCACGCGCCCGGCACCGTTCCTGGTGGTGGCGCCCAGCAGCGTCGTGTCCAACTGGGCGATGGAGGCCGCGCGCTTCGCGCCCGGGCTGAAGACCGTGGCCGTGGCCGAGACGTTCAAGCGCAGCGGCCTGGACCCGGTGCAGGAGTTCGCCGGGGCGGACCTGGTGGTGACGTCCTATGCGCTGTTCCGGCTGGAGCTGGAGCACTACCAGAACGCCGAGTGGGGTGCGCTGGTGCTGGACGAGGCTCAGTTCGTGAAGAACCACCAGTCCAAGGCGTACCAGGCGGTGCGGAAGCTGCGGGCGCCGTTCAAGCTGGCGATCACGGGCACGCCGCTGGAGAACAATCTGATGGAGCTGTGGGCGCTGCTGTCGATCGTGGCGCCGGGCCTGTTCCCCAGCCCCGGGAAGTTCTCCGAGTACTACCGGCGGCCCATCGAGCTGCACGGTCACCCGAAGCTGCTGGGCAAGCTGCGGCAGAGGATCCGGCCGCTCATGCTGCGCCGTACCAAGGAGCAGGTGGTCAAGGAGCTGCCGCCCAAGCTGGAGCAGGTGCTGACCGTGGAACTGAATCCGCGGCACGCGAAGGCGTACCAGACGCATCTGCAGCGGGAGCGGCAGAAGATCCTGGGACTGCTGGAGGACGCCAACAAGCACAGGTTCACGATCTTCCAGTCGCTGACGCTGCTGCGGCAGATGGCGCTGGACCCGTCCCTGGTGGACGAGGAGCTGAGCGGGGTGCGGTCCAGCAAGCTGGATGTGCTGTTCGAACAGCTGGAGGACGTCCTGGCGGAGGGGCACCGCGCCCTGATCTTCAGCCAGTTCACCGGGTTCCTGGGCAAGGTGCGGGAGCGGCTGGACGCGGACGGCGTGCAGTACGCATACCTGGATGGGGCCACGCGGAAGCGGCAGGACGTGATCTCCTCCTTCAAGGAGGGCGACGCGCCGCTGTTCCTAATCAGCCTCAAGGCCGGCGGTTTCGGCATCAACCTGACCGAAGCGGACTACGTGTTCCTCCTGGATCCGTGGTGGAACCCGGCCAGTGAGGCACAGGCCGTGGACCGGGCGCACCGCATCGGGCAGGACAAACAGGTGATGGTGTACCGGCTGGTGGCCAAGGACACCATCGAGGAGAAGGTCATGGCCCTGAAGGTCAAGAAGTCCAAGCTCTTCGATTCCGTGGCCGGGGACGAAGCTCTCGCCTCCACGCATCTCACCGCGGAGGACCTGGCGGGCCTGTTCCGGGAGTGAGCCTCCTTAGAAGTCCTCGGTGGGTTCCAGCACCTCGGGCTTCCACTTCAGGTGGACCGTGGCCAGGCGCTCCAGCAGTTCGAGGTCCCGCGCCGCGATGGCGTCAAAGAGTTTGCGGTGCTCATTGGTGACGTCCGGGGAGTAGGTGCGGCGGGTCATGAGCCAGCGGAGGCGGCTGCTGATGGTGCCGTACATCTCCATGAGGAGGTCGTTGCCGGCCAGGTAGACCACGGCCTCGTGGAAGTCCGCGGAGGCGAGCTGGGCGTCGACGTTGTCGCCGTGTTCGGCGGCCATGGCCTGGCGGTTCAGGACGGCCTCGAGTTCCTGGAGGCCTTCCGGCTCCCAGCGCCGCGCGGCGAGGAGGAACGCCTGGCGTTCGACGACGGCGCGCACTTCGTTGAGTTCGGCCACGTCGCGTGAGGTGAACTGGCGGACGACGGCGGGCATCCGGGGCTGCTGGACCACCAGGCCTTCCGCGGCGAGCTGTTTGATGGCCTCCCGGATGGGGATGCGGCTGATGCCGAGTTCCACCGCGGTTTCGCGTTCGACGAGCTTACTGCCCGGCTCACGGCTGCCCGTGAGGATCTGCGCACGGAGCACCCGGAGGGCGCGCTCGGACTCGGCTTCGGAGCCCTCCGCGTAATCAGCCAAATCAAAGTCGTGTGTCGACATGTCCAGAGTATGCAGTATCCGGGGCCTTCTCCTGTAATGGTTCCCGGATCATTAAGTGAACGCTCGTCCGGGCACCCGGAACGGGGACTCTCACCGGGCCAGGATCAGGCCTGGGACGGTGTCCGCGATCCAGGCCATGGCACGGTCGGCATCCCAGCCGCGGTCCTGGGTGAGGGAGAGGAACATGCGGGGGCTCAGGAGGGACAACAGGACGTCCAGCGCGCCGTCGAGCCCCAGATCATCACGGAAGGAGCAGCGCGTGGCGAGGTGCGCCAGGAAGTTCCGGTAACCCGCCTCCCGGAGCCGCTCGACGCGTTCGAAGGTGGCCCGGGCGTCCGGGTCGGTGCCGGCGGCGGAGCGGGCCACCTCGTTCATGGCGCTGGCCCGGACGAAGATGCCCTTGCCCGCGAGCACGAACCGCCGGAGCGCCTCGATGGGGTCCTGTTCCTCCAGCACGGCGCGGTACCAGTCGGTCTGTTCGGGCGGCGTGGGGGGCTCCTCGCCCAGAACGGCGTTGTCCACCACGGCGCCCAGGAGCTCCCCCTTGGTGTGGAAGACGAAGTGCACGGTCTGGACCGCCACACCGGCGCGAGCGGCGATGGCGCTCATGGTGGTGGCGTGGTAGCCATTGGCGACGAACTCCTCCTGGGCGGCGTGGATGATGGCCAGCCGGGTGGCCCGGGCCTTCTCCCGCCGTGTCAGCGGTGCGCCGTCGTCAGAACTCTTGACCTGCTTCACACTCCGGAGCATACTGCAGTTATTCACTAGTGAACGTCACTAGTGAATAACTCAAAGGAGATGAGATGCCATGTACGCCGTCATGGGGACCTGGAAGGTTCCGGGCTCCCGCGAAGAGATGATCGACGGCCTGGAGTCCAGCGTCATCCCGTTCATCAAGACCCTGCCCGGATTCCTCAGCGCGAGCTTCAGCTACGACGAGGAACGGGGCACCAATCACAGCCTTCTCATGTTCAGCAACCGCGAGAGCGCCCAACGCTTCGTCGACGTCAGCTACGAGCAGCGGCGCGAGGTCCAGCAGGAGGCGGGCGTCGAGCGGATGGGCGAGTTCGTCGTCGTCGACGTCCTGAAGATGGTGGAGGCCGCGGGCGCACCGGCGTGAAGCGCCTGTCCCTTTCCGGGGGGCGGGCGTAGCCTGGGAGGACACTGTTCAACGCCTGTTCAGGAGGGGTCATGGCAGACTTCCGGAGCTACACCGCAGAGGACCGCAGCAGCTTCGTGGCTCCGTCATGCGAGCTGTGCGGTCAGCACCGCCACATCCGCTGGGTACCGGCGGACGACGGCGGGGACCCGCCCCGCTGGACGCCGCGAGACGCCGGCTGCAGCAACGAGGCGTGCAGCGACTTCCGGGGGTAGGGCGCACGACTCATAATCGTGAGCGGCTGATCCACTGATTGGCGGCCGCACGTTGCGGTAACCCGATTTCGCTCTTGCTCGGTAACCTCTTTGTCGCACTGGTATTCGGACACTGAAATCGGCGCGCGAACTCGTCGAGTGCCCTCGCCCCCTTCAGCGGGGAATGCTCCGCGCGAACGGCGAAACGCAGGCGGATGTCCAGCCCCAACCCCCGCATGCGGGGACCGATCATCTTCAACGGTCAGGAAATCGCTGATGTGGAGCCTCAACGCCCACTCGCAGGCGCTGATCCCGACGAAGGACCTGGGTCCCGCGGTGAGCCGACTCAACCCCCGTCTGCAGGGATCAGACCCAGCCCATGACCGTGGTGTCCATGAATTCGAGCCTTAACCTCCGCTCGCCGAGACTGGCCAAATCTGCGGTTCAGTGCGCCGCATACGGATGACGGCAACCCCCGCTCTCAGGGACCAACCCCGGTCGTCCCGGAAATGACCGAGTACCCGGTGCCTCAACCCCCGGGTGCAGGGACCGCCCAAGGCGCTGGGGATCCCGCTCGGGGAACCGCGGCCTCAACCCCCACCGACAGCGACCACCCACGCCGGCTTTCTTCGCCCATTTGTTCGCCAACCCTCAACCCCCACCCACAGGGACCATCCCGTCGGTGCCGTCTACCTCGAAGACCTGCACCGGCCTCAACCCCCACCCACCGGGACCACCCCTGGTCGCGGGGCTCGGTTCCCTGGCCACGGCGCCGCAACCCCTACCCACAGGAACCACCCGTCGTAGTCGAGCACGAGGCCAGCGGCTCCTCGTCTCAACCCCCACCCACAGGGACCGCCCGGCGCCGTCGCGGATGGTGCGCGCGGGTTCTGGCCTCAACCCCCACCCACAGGGACCGCCCCGCCGTGGACGCGCTGACGATGTCGATGCAGCCCCTCAACCCCCACCCACAGGGACCGCCCGTCGAGCCATGCGTCAT
>NZ_JAVALS010000012.1 GCF_030731045.1 Arthrobacter horti
GCCTCCACACCCGCACGCTGCTCACGGCGACGCGCCTCACGCGCCTGCTTATCGATCATGGTCATCAGTGTCTCCGATCAATCAGGAGCACCGCCCCTCACACAAACCATCTGACACCCTCAGCGGAACAACCAGAAGTGCCCTCCAGGCGACGGACACAAGGATGCCGGATTCCTTGCCCAGTACAAGTACGCACCGATCGGTCTGAACAATCCTGAATGGTCCCAATGGGCCAATGACGGCGCCCCGACCTGCGTCTACAACCCCCAGGAAGCCCAGGCGCTTCTGAACATCCCCGGACTGGTCGCCAAGGACTTCCAGTCACGGAAGCTCGCCGCAGCCACGTTCCTCGCTCAGCCCCAGCCACACACCCTCATCGGCTACCAAACCAACTTCACCGCCCACGCCGACACCCAGAAGATCACCTTCACGCTCCTCGGCCAGCGCATCGACATGACCGTCTACCCCGTCTCCTACACCTACGACTACGGAGACGGCACCACCCTCGGACCCACCAGCCTCGAAGGCTCCTCCCTCCCCAAAGACCAATGGGGCACCGAAACCCGCACCTCACACTCCTACACCACAACCGGCGACTACACCGCCACCGTCACCACCCGCTACCACGGCACCTTCAGCATCAACGGCGGACCCGCCATACCCATCCCCGGCGAAGCCAACGTCCCCAGCCCCGACATCCGCCTCTCCGTCTGGCGCTCCAAAGTCAACTGGTACGCCCAGGACTGCAACCAGAACCCCACCGGCCCCGGCTGCTGAACCAGCGCCGTCCCACGAAGCCTGAGCTGCTCGGAACTCCTGCGGCCGGATTCACTTTTCGCGGCCGAATCCGCCCGCGAAAAGCGAATCCAGCCGCACACCACAGCGAGGTCAGGAACCCCACCCCCAACTCCCCCAGAAAACGCCGAACGGCGGGTCTCCCACCCAGGGAGACTCGCCGTCGTCGGACCCCATCCAGCCCCCGAACCGAGGCCTCAGATCATCGTCAGGACCATGCCCGGGTCGGACAGGATCGATCCGACGTCCGCCAGGAAGCGCGAGCCTTGCTCTCCATCCACGAGCCGGTGATCGAAGGACACACTGAGCGTCATCACCTGACGCAACGCGATCTCGCCACGGTGCTCCCACGGCTGACGCCGCACCGCGCCGACCGCCAGGATCCCGGCCTCCCCCGGGTACAGCATGGGCGTCCCGGCATCGATGCCGAACACTCCGATGTTGGTGATCGTGAAGGTCCCGCCGTTCAGTTCGGCCGGTGTGGTCTTCGCAGCACGCGCGTTCTCAGCCAGCTCCGCGAGCGCCACGGCCAGTTCCTTCAGGCTCAGGCCCTGGGCATCCTTGATGTTCGGGACTGTCAGGCCCCGGGGCGTAGCCGCAGCAATGCCCAGGTTCACGTAGTGGAACTGAACGATCTCCTGCGCCGCCTCGTCCCAGCGAGTATTGAGCGTCGGATTGTTGCCCAGCGCGATCAGCACCGCCTTGGCCACCAGGGTCAGCGGCGTCAGCTTGAGCCCAGCGAACGCACGGTTCGCCTTCAGCCGGGCCAGCAGCTCCATGCTCTCCGTGACGTCGACCGTCAGGAACTCCGAGACCTGCGGAGCAGTGAAGGCGCTGGCCACCATGGCCGCGGCCGTGTGCTTGCGGACGCCCTTGATCGGTGTCCGGCTCTCCCGAACGCCGTCGACGGCGGACGGCACGGGGACGCTCTCCGCCGCGGTACCGGAAGCGGACGCGTTCACGTCCTCCCGGGTGATCAGGCCCCGCTGCCCTGTGCCGGTCACTTGGGTCAGGTCCACCCCGAGGTCCTTGGCGAGCTTGCGCACGGGCGGCGTGGAGCGCGGGCGCTCCTGGACGGCGTCCGGCACGACGGCGAGGGCGTCCTCGACCACGGCAGTCACCACCGGCGCGGCCTCGCTGGCCGGGACGGGGCCCCGTGCACGCCGCGCGGGCCGTCCGTCCTTCTCCACGATGGCGCCGTAACCCACCAGGTTCGCCTCCCGCTTGGCGGGGGCGTGACCGGAAGCGAGCACCGCGTCGTCGTCCGCACCTTCGATGTCGAACGAGACCAGCGGCTCGCCAACCCCCACCACGGTTCCCGGCTCGGCGTGCAGGGCCGAGATGGTTCCGGTGAACGGCGACGGCAGTTCCACCACGGCCTTGGCCGTCTCCACCTCGGCGATGATCTGGTTGAGCTCCACGGACTGGCCCGGGCTCACCTTCCAGGCGACCACCTCGGACTCCGTGAGACCTTCGCCCAGATCGGGCAGCTTGAAAACCTTGATCATGTCAGTCGTCGGCTCCGTCGAGGCTCGAGAGGGAATTGGGCCGGTCCATGGCGCGGTCCACGCCGTCCAGGATGCGGTCCAGATCGGGCAGGTGGTGCATCTCGAGCTTCGAGTAGGGGTACGGGATGTCGAAGCCGGTGACGCGCACCGGAGCATGCTCCAAGTAGTTGAAGCAGCGTTCCGTCAGGCTCGCCGCGATCTCGGCGCCCAAGCCGCCGTTCTGGCCGGCCTCGTGAGCGATGACCAGGCGGCCCGTCTTCCGGACGGACGCCTCAACCACCGGGTAATCCACGGGCGAGAGGGACCGCAGGTCGATGACCTCGACGGAAATCCCCTCGTCCCCGGCGGCGACAGCCACGTCCAGAGCAGTCTTCACCAGCGGCCCGTACGCCACCAGGGTGACGTCGCTCCCCTGCGTCAGGACGCGGGCGGATTCCATGGACGGCGCAGCGGACAGGTCCAGTCCCTCATCCACCTCACCCTTGTCGTGGTACCGGCGCTTCGGCTCGAAGTACAGGACCGGATCGTCACAGGCGATGGCCTGCTGGATCATCGTGTACGCGTCCTGTGGATTGGACACGGAGATCACGCGGAGGCCCGAGGTGTGCGTGAAGTACGCTTCCGGGGACTCGGAGTGGTGCTCCGGCGAGCCGATGCCGCCGCCGAACGGCACGCGGATGGTCAGCGGTACCTTCACCAGCCCCTGGGTCCGGTAGTGGAGCTTGGCCACCTGGGAGACGATCTGGTCGAAGGCCGGGTAGATGAAACCGTCGAACTGGATCTCACACACGGGCCGGTAGCCGCGGTAGGACAGACCGATGGCCGTGCCGATGATCCCCGCCTCGGCCAACGGGGTGTCCAGGACGCGGTGCTGGCCGAAGTCCTTCTGCAGGCCATCGGTGATGCGGAAGACGCCGCCCAGGGTGCCGATGTCCTCACCCATGAGAACCACCTTGGGGTCGTTCTCCATCGCCTTCCTCAGCCCGGCGTTGATGGCCCGGGCGAACGTCATGGTCGCCATCAGTGCTGCCCTCCGCTGACATGCCCCGCAGCGGATGCGCCGTGGTGCTCGAATTGAGCCAGGTACCGCCGGTAGTGGTCCTCCTGACGGGAGAGCCACGAGTTCGGGGTGGCGTAGACGTGCTTGAACACGTCCATCGCCTCCGGCTCGGGCATCGTGATGACGCCGTTGCGCACGACGCCGGCCACCTCGTCCGACTTCGCGGCCACCCGCTCACGCAGTTCCTGAGTGAGCAGCCCGCGGGATTCGAGGTGCTTCTCCAGCCGCAGGATAGGGTCCTTGGCCGCCCAGTCCTCGAGCTCGTTGGCGTCCCGGTAACGAGTGGGGTCATCCGCGGTGGTGTGCGGTCCCATCCGGTAGGTGACGGCCTCGATGAAGCTCGGGCCACCCCCCTGACGGGCCCGGTCCAGTGCTTCACGGGTGGCGGCGAGCACCGCCAGGACGTCGTTGCCGTCCACCCGCACATGCGGGATGCCGAAGCCGCCGGCCCGTTCGGCGAGCGTGATGTGGGTCTGCAAGGTGACCGGTTCAGAGATGGCCCAGTGGTTGTTCTGGCAGAAGAAGAGCACCGGTGCCTGGTAGCTGGCCGCGAAGACCATGGACTCGCTGACGTCGCCCTCGCTAGTGGCACCGTCGCCGAAGTACGCCAGGGCCACAGAGTCCGCACCATCGAACTGGATCCCCATGGCGTACCCGACACTGTGGAGCGTCTGGGCACCGATGATGATCTGCGGAGTGGCCATGTTGATCTCGAATGGGTCCCAGCCCGAGGAGGCATTGCCGCGCCACACCCGCAGGATCTCGTTCAGGTTGACGCCGCGGCAGTAGGCCACGCCGTTCTCCCGGTAGCTGGAGAAGACGAAGTCGTCCTGACGCAACGCGCGGCCGGAACCGATCTGAGCGGCCTCCTGGCCGAGCAGCGGCGGCCACAGCGCCAGCTCCCCCTGACGCTGCAGCGCTGTGGCTTCCATGTCGATGCGCCGGATGACCACCATGTCCTCGTAGAGACCGGCCAGGACCCGAGCGCCGCCCTCACCGTCCACGTCCGCCAGCCAGCGGTCCAGCTCGGGGCGGGCCACTCGCTGTCCGGACGGGTCGAGCAGTTGCAGGAACTCCGGGTCCTCACTCTGCTCCCGTCGCGAACGTTCCTGTGGGTGGGGTGTGGAGTCTTCTCCCAGCACGGCGATTCCGTCCCTTCGGTCGTGGCCCGGGCCCCGGGAGGATCGCCCCTGGCAGGCCCACGCCGCAGTCATCGGCGCTGATGAGCACCGTTATTTGTGACCCTACTCACATGGCGGGGAGTGGGCAAGCATCACGGTGCAGCTTGAGCATCATGCTTGCTCGCCTCCCCGTCCGGGCGCTCGCTTTGCGCATCGCGCCCAGTCTCCGGCACCCCGTGCGGAGGACGACGACGGCGCGTGCCGCCCTGGGTCTCAAGGTGGCACGCGCCGTCGTTCATTCAGCGTGCGGTGGGAGCGCGTGGGTGGGGCCCCGCGCGCGAGGGACCCGGACCGAGCGTGCGGTGGGAGCCCGTGGGTGGGGCCCCGCGCGCGAGGGACCCGGACCGAGCGTGCGGTGGGAGCCCGTGGGTGGGGCCCCGCGCGCGAGGGACCCGGACCGAGCTTGCGAGGTCCGGGAGCGCGTGGGGATCAGTCGATGGCGGCCATGAGTTCGACGACGCGGTCCAGGAAGGCGTCCACCTGAGCCTCCTCGTAGGCGTCGGTGCCCTTGGCCGGCCCGAAGGCGGAGCGGCGCACGTCGTCCACGCTCAGGGCGTGGTCGTTCTCAAGGTACTCGACGATCTCCTGGCAGAGCGCCTCGACGTCAGTGACCGAGTAGCCCTGGGTCTTGGCCTTGGACGGGTGGCGGAACTTTTCCCCTGACGGCCGGTAGAGGCGCTGACGGAGGAGGGCCGAGAGACGTCCCACTTCGCTCAGCCAGGCCTCCTCCCCCTTCTCCGAGATGAGCCCGTCACGTTCCTTGTGCGCCAGGGCGTCCTCGAGGATGTCCAGGGAGTGATCCACCTGGGTGGCGTCGTAGCCGCCTCGCGCACCGTCGAAGGCCACCTTGCGGACATCCGTGCTGCTCAGCTCGGGGGCGTTCTCCGGGTCTTCGAAGATGGCGCGCGCGCGTTCCATGAAGTCATCGACCTGGGCCACGCTGTAACCGTAGGCTGAGCGGTCCACCCGGCGGAACGTCGCCGGAATCTTGCGGCTGCTCTCTTCTGACATGGATTTCTCCCTAGGGACAAGGCGGTCTGTGCAGGCGGTTGGCCGTGTCAGTGCGCGCTCTCAAAGACATGGAACAGGATAAACGCCACGGGCGAACCGAACAGAATCGAGTCCAGGCGGTCCATCACCCCGCCGTGACCGGGAAGGATGCTGCTCATGTCCTTGACGCCGAGTTCGCGCTTGACCATGGACTCGGCCAGGTCGCCCGCCGTCGCGGCACCGACCATGCCGACGGCCAGGACCACTCCGAACCACCACGGCTTGTCCAGGAACAGCACGCAGGCGAGCACACCGATGAGAACCGCGCCGCCCACGGAACCCGCGAAGCCCTCCCAGGACTTCTTCGGGCTGATCTTCGGCGCCATAGGGTGTTTGCCCAGAGAGGCGCCCACCAGGTAACCGAAGGTGTCGTTGGCCACGACCAGCAGAAGCATGGTCATGAGCTGGAAGACTCCCTGGGGGATCTCCCCGCCCGGCCACAGGCCCAGGGTCGCCTGGCCCACCCCGGTGTGAATGGACAGCACGGCGAAACTGATCAGGAACGGCACCCAGGCCAGGATGAACGTGCTGGCGTAGATGCTGGGGGCGGCGCCGTCCGCATGCTCGGCGCTGCGCCAGACGAGGATCGCGAACGCCCCGATCACTGCTCCGTACAGCAAGGCCTCCAGGCCACCGAGGTAGGAGACGAACGGCAAAGCGGCCGAGGCCAGGATCAAGGGCGTGAATGCCACCCGGATGCCGTAGCTCTCCAGGGCCCGGGAAATCTCCCACACACCGAAGCAGGCGAAACCCGCCACCACCGCGACGAAGCCGAGAGGCAGGAAGAAAAGCGTGCCCAGCACGGCGGCGAGCAACGCAAGTCCCACCCCGATGGCGGCCGGGAGATCCCGGCCGGCCTTCGGAGTGGGATTCGGGCGCGGTGGCCGCAGACGACGCCGCGACCCGGCAGGCTCAGTCATCAGACTTCGAGGAGCTCGGCTTCCTTGCGCTTGAGCAGCTCATCGATCGCGTCGACGTGCTGCTTGGTCAGAGCGTCGAGCTCCTTCTCGCCGCGAGCACCCTCATCCTCACCGGCCTCGCCGTCCTTGACGAGCTTGTCCAGGGTGTCCTTGGCCTTGCGGCGGATGGACCGGACGGAGACCTTGGCGTCCTCGGCCTTGGACTTGACCACCTTGACGTACTCCTTGCGGCGCTCCTGAGTCAGCTCGGGCAGGACCACACGGATGACATTGCCGTCGTTGGACGGGTTGGCTCCGACCTCGGAGTCACTCAGGGCCTTCTCGATGTCACGCAGAGCGGTCTTGTCGTACGGCGTGATCAGGATGGTGCGGGCCTCCGGCACGGCGAAGGACGCCAGCTGCTGCAGCGGGGTGGGCGTGCCGTAGTACTCCACGATCACCTTGCTGTAGAGGCCCGGGTTGGCGCGACCCGTGCGGATGGTGGCGAAATCCTCCTTGGCCACCTCAATGGCCTTGTCCATCTTCTCGCCCGCTTCGAGCAGGGTCTCTTCGATCACGGTTTCTCCTGTGAACTCATCGGTGTACGTGCCTGCTTCCAGGCATGATTACAAGTAATCCTAGCCGCAGCGTCCGGGTCGTCGCCCCGCGCGGCAGCCGGTGTGGATTGCCTAAGCGGTGACCCGGGTTCCGAGCCGCTCGCCCTTGATGGCGCGGGTGACATTGCCGTCGCCCTCCATGCCGAACACCAGCATCGGGAGCTTGTTGTCCTTGCACATGGTCATGGCGGTCTGGTCCATCACGCGGATGTCGCGGCGCAGAGCATCGTCGTAGCTGAGGGTCTCGAGCTTCTCCGCGTTCGGGTCCTTCTTGGGATCGGCCGTGTACACGCCGTCCACACCGCTCTTGGCCATGAGCACCTCGTCGGCGTGGATCTCCAGAGCACGCTGTGCCGCGACGGTGTCGGTGGAGAAGTAGGGCAGACCGGCGCCCGCGCCGAAGATGACCACGCGGTTCTTCTCCATGTGGCGGATGGCGCGGCGCGGGATGTACACCTCTGCGACCTGAGCCATCTCGATGGCGGACTGTACACGGGTGTCCACACCGGCCTGCTCCAGGAAGTCCTGCAGGGCGAGGCTGTTCATCACGGTGCCGAGCATGCCCATGTAGTCGGCGCGGGAACGGTCCATGCCGCTCTGCGAGAGCTCGGCGCCACGGAAGAAGTTGCCGCCGCCCACCACCACGGCCACCTCGACGTCGTTCTTGACCGCTTCCGCGATCTGCAGTGCGATGCCGCGGACCGTGTCCGGGTCCACGCCCAGCTTGCCGCCACCGAACACCTCACCGGAGAGCTTCAGCAGTACCCTGCGGCGGCGCGGCGACGGATCGTTGGCGATGGTGGTGTTTTCCATGGTGCCTCCCTGGCTCGGTTCTGAGTTCACTATAGGGGCGTCACCGCACGGCTCAGGGGGACGTAGCCGCCCCGGCTCTGGGCCACGGTGCGCATGCAAAAGGGGCGGCTACCGAAGTAGCCACCCCTTTTGTGTGCCTGACTAGGCGCCGACGCGGAAGCGGGCGACGGCCACAGCCTGGACGCCGGCCTCTTCGAGGACGGCACCGACGGACTTCTTGGCGTCCTTGGCGAACGCCTGGTCCAGGAGGACCTCGCCCTTGAAGAAGCCGGTCACGCGGCCTTCGACGATCTTCGGCAGCGCGGCCTCCGGCTTGCCCTCAGCCTTGGCGGTCTCCTCGGCGATGCGGCGCTCGTTCTCGACCAGATCGGCCGGAACGTCCTCACGGGTGAGGTAGTTCGGGGCCATGGCGGCCACGTGCACGGCGACATCGTGTGCGGCGGTGGCAGCGGCCTCGCCCTCGCCGGAGACGGCGAAGAGGACGCCGACCTGAGCCGGGAGGTCCTTGGAGGTCTTGTGCAGGTAGGCGTCGACGGTGGCACCCTCAACGCGGGCCACGCGGCGGACGGCGACCTTCTCGCCGAGCACGGCGCCTTCCTCGATGACGATCTCGGACAGCGGCTTGCCATCGACCTCGGTGGCGAGCAGGGTCTCGAGGTCACCGGTGTTGGCGGCGACGGCGGTGGCGAGCACCTTGTCGGCGATGGAGATGAACTTGTCGCTCTTGGCGACGAAGTCGGTCTCGCAGTTGACCTCGACCATGAAGCCGACGTTGCCCTCGACCTTGGCGGCGACGAGGCCCTCGGCGGTGGAGCGGCCCTCACGCTTGGTGGCGCCCTTGAGGCCCTTGATGCGGATGATCTCGATGGCCTTCTCGGCGTCGCCGTTGGCCTCGTCGAGAGCCTTCTTGACGTCCATCATGCCGGCGCCGGTGCGCTCGCGCAGGGCCTTGATGTCAGCAGCGGTGTAGTTCGCCATGTGAACCCCTCTGTGTGTTCGTTGCTTCTAAAGAATTGGGTGTGACATGCGTGACAGGATGGCCGCGCCTGGCGGCCATCCTGTCACCGGACCGTACCCGGCCAAGGCCGGAGACGGTTGCAGTCAGACTTACTCGGCGGCCGGAGCCTCGGCTGCCTCAGCAGCGGGAGCCTCGACAGCAGCAGCCTGCTCGCCTTCCAGGAGCTCGCGCTCCCAGGCGGCCAGGGGCTCTTCAGCGGTCTCGGCCGTGCCGTTGGCGCGGTTGTTGCGGGCGATGAGGCCCTCGGCAACGGCGTCGGCGACCACGCGGGTCAGCAGGTTGACGGAGCGGATGGCGTCGTCGTTGCCCGGGATCGGGAAGTCGACCTCATCCGGATCGCAGTTGGTGTCGAGGATGGCGACGACCGGGATACCCAGCTTCTTGGCCTCGTCGACCGCCAGGTGCTCCTTCTTGGTGTCGACGACCCAGAGCAGGGACGGGGTCTTGGTGAGGTTGCGGATACCACCGAGGTTGGCCTCGAGCTTGGTGAGCTCGCGCTTGAGGAGCAGGAGCTCCTTCTTGGTGTAACCGGAGGAGGCGACGTCGTCGAAGTTGAGCTCCTCGAGCTCCTTCATGCGCTGGATGCGCTTGGCGACGGTCTGGAAGTTGGTCAGCATGCCGCCCAGCCAGCGCTGGTTCACGTAGGGCTGGCCCACGCGGGTGGCCTGCTCGGCGATGGCTTCCTGAGCCTGCTTCTTGGTGCCGACGAAGAGCACGGTGCCGCCGTGGGCGACAGTGGCCTTGACGAACTCGTAGGCGCGGTCGATGTAGGACAGCGCCTGCTGCAGGTCGATGATGTAGATGCCGTTGCGCTCGGTGAGGATGAAGCGCTTCATCTTCGGGTTCCAACGGCGGGTCTGGTGACCGAAGTGGACACCGCTGTCGAGCAGCTGGCGCATGGTTACGACGGGCATGCCATCGCTCCTTCCGGCAGGTCACGGAGATTTCGTGAGAGGGCCATCAATAGGCCGCTCTTGCCCTGCCATAGTACGTTTGACGGTTTATCAGTCCGGGCCGAACGGCCTGGGCTCCTGGTGCCCCAGCAGCCACTCCCCACACCTCGGCGATGAACCGGGGCGCGGACCGCGAGTGGTCACAGCCCGCACGGAAGGAGCCGGGAGGATCCAGACTTGCGGGGATGGGCACGCGAAGTCAGTCAGCATGCCACCACCGGAGCGGCGGGCACGCAAGACTGCAGTCCCCAGTGTACTACAGCCCCTCTCATCCGGCCGACCCTCCGCCGCTCCACAGGCACCTGCAGCACCGCTCTCCACATGGCCGTTTTCAGCGCCCCCGCCAGCACCGGGATGCCCCCATCCTGAGGCCATGACCTCCCTCACACGGACTGCGCACCGACGCCTCAGCCTCACGATTCTGGCCGGACTCCTTCCGGTCCTGACGGCCTCCGCATTGCCGGCGGCGCCGGCGGCATCACCCCAGAGGCCGCCGGCCACGGCCGCAGTGTCGGCGGATTCCTGGTCATGGCCGCTGCCCCACCGCCCACGCCCTCTGCGTTCCGGCGTCGTCAGGCCCTTCGATCCCCCGGACAAGCCCTGGCTCGCAGGCCACCGCGGGGTGGACCTCGACGCCGGCACCCAGGGTTCCGAGGTGCTCGCGCCAGCCGACGGGGTGGTGAGCTTCCGCGGAGTGGTGGTCGACCGCCCGGTCATCACGATCGACCACGGCGGCGGGATCAAGAGCAGTTTCGAACCGGTGGAGAGCGATCTCGCCGTCGGGGCCCGCGTCCGCCGGGGGCAGCCCATAGGCACGTTGCTGGACGGTCACTGCGCCCCTCGCAGTTGCGTTCACTGGGGCGTGCGCCGCGACGGCGAGTACACCGATCCACTGCGGTTTCTGACCGACCTCCGCCCGTCGATCCCGCTGCCCCTCAACAGGCCGGCATGAGACGCCACGCCTCAGACGATCGCGGAGATCCCCGTGATGGCGCGGCCCGTGACGAGCGTGTTGATCTCGTAGGTCCCCTCGTAGGAGTAGATGGCCTCCGCGTCGGCGAACACCTTGGCCATCTCATAGTCGGTGACGATGCCGTTTCCGCCCAGGAGCGCACGGCCGATCGCGACAGACTCCCGCATGCGGGCCGTGGTGAAGGCCTTGGCCAGAGCAGACTGCTCATCCTTGGCCACGCCGGCATCCTCCAGCTGGGACAGGCGCACCATCATGCCCATGGAGCTGACGGTATTGCCCAGGATTTTCACCAGCTGTTCCTGCACCAGCTGGAAGGACGCCAGCGGACGGCCGAATTGGTGACGCTCGACGGCGTAGCGGCGCGCGACGTCGAAGGCGGCCAGTTGCTGCCCGACGGCCTGCCAGGCGACCGCCAGGCGGGTGACCTTGAGAACCTTGTTGGTGTCCCGGAAACTGTTGCCGCCGGCGAGCTTGTGGGTGTCCGGGACCACCACATTCTCCAGGACGATGTCCGCATTCTGAACGGAGCGCAGGGAGATCTTGTTCTCGATCTTGGTGGCCTTGTAGCCCTCCGTGGCGGTGTCCACCAGGAACGCCTTGACCTGGTTGTCCGCTACGTCGCGGGCATAGATGATCACGTAGTCGGAGAAGGTGGCGTTGCCGATCCAGCGCTTGGCCCCGTTGAGGATCCAGCGGTCGCCGTCCTTCCGGGCCGTGGTGCGGGTGCCTCCCGCCACATCGGAGCCGCCGAGAGGTTCCGTCAGACCGAAGGCGCCGATCTTCTTCAGCGAATAGATGTCCGGCAGCCATTCCTGCTTCTGTTCCTCAGAGGCCAGGGCCTCGATGGAACCGGTGAAGAGGCCGTCATGCACACCCATGAAGGTGGCGATGGAAGTATCCGCCCGGGTGAATTCCGCATGGACGATACCGGCGAAGAGATTGGAGTAGCCCTGACGCCTGACCGGGCTCACCACGTCCAGTTCGGCCAGCTTCGGAATGATTTCAAGGGGGAATTCGGCGCGGTTCCAGTAATCCACGGCGATCGGGCGGACCTCGCGGTCCAGCCACTGGCGGATCTCGGCGAGGCGGTCGCGCTCCTTGTCAGTGAGGAGCTGCTCGAAAGCAAAGAAATCCCCGTCGGCATACGGCAGTGAATTGATGTCCGGCACGGTCTGGCCCATGATTCCTCCAGTGTTCATGTTACTCATGAGTAACTTACCGCAGGAGGTCACGTCAGGTAAAGACTTTCCGACATCCCGGACACGAAAACCGGTCGTTCGGACGACACAAACGAACGGTCTTCAAAACGTACTTGGTGCGGTGCTGGTCGCGTGCCAAGATGGCGCTACGAATCTCGGAGGGAAGGAATTCGCAATGGTGCGGAAAGCAGCGTCCAGTGGTGCAGAAGACCAGCAGGAAAGCACGCCGGCCGCGACGGCGTCGCGGGTGAGAAAGGCCGCCGTCAAGACGGTCCCGGCCGAGGCCAAAGAGGCCGCGACGCCGGCCAAGACCACCAGTGCCGCGACCAAGACCGGGACCACCCGTGCGAGCGCCGCCAAATCGTCCCTCGCCAAGCGCATTCCCGCGCCGCGTCGCGCCAGGACGAGCAAGCCGGCGCCGCGGAACCGGACAGCCGCCACGCCGACGGGCGCCCCCGGGGCACGCCGGCTGAAGAACATGTCGGAGATCCGGCATTATTTCCGCACGGATGACTCCCCCGTCTTCTTCGTGGGCGCCTCGGCATTCAATCTCCTGGGCCTGGACCGCTGGGTCCGCGGTTTCTCCTACATCACGTACTACGACAGCTGGGAGGGCACCCACCCGCGGGTCTTCACCCCGGCCGACAAGCCGTACATCGAATTCCAGAGCGGCGAGGAGATCAACAACTGGCTCCTGACCAACCATGAGGTCCGGGCCCACATCGAGCAGCGCACCCCGGCCGGGGTCCACCCGAAGATCGTCATGGTCTTCTTCGATGAGCAGACCGAACATATCTGCCAGGAACTCGGCTACGAGCTGATCCTGCCGCCGGCCGCGCTGCGCGAACGCCTCGACTCCAAGATGGAGACCACCCGCATCGCCGCCTCGGCCGGCGTGGAGAGCGTGCCCAATGTGATGACCACGGTGGACAGCTGGGCCGACGTCGTCAAGGCCACCAAGGCGGCCAAGCTCGGCACCGACCTGGTCATCCAGACCGCCTACGGCGACTCGGGCAAGACCACCTATTTCGTCACCTCCGAAGAGGAGTTCAACGCGGTGGCGGAACACCTCCGGGGCGAAGAGGTGAAGATCATGAAGCGGATCAACAACCGGCCGATCGCCGTGGAGGCCGTGATCACGCACCACGGCACCATCGTGGGACCGTGCATGACCGAGATCACCGGGCACAAGGCCCTCACCCCGTACCGTGGCGGCTGGGCCGGCAATGAGATGTACCCGGACGTGCTCGTGGAGAAGGCACGCCACGCCACCACCGGGCTGGTCCGGAAGCTTGGCGATCGCCTGGCCGAGGAGGGCTACCGCGGCTTCTTCGAGGTGGATGTCCTGCTGGACACCGACACGGACGAGGTCTACCTGGGCGAACTGAACCCGCGCATCAGCGGCGCCTCCGCCATCACGAACGTGACCGCCGGCGCCTACGCTGACGTGCCGCTGTTCGTCTTCCACCTCCTGGAGTACTCGGGGGTGGAGTTCGACCTGGACGTGGACGAGATCAACGCCCGCTGGGAGGAACTCGCCTCGGAGGACGAGTGGAGCCACATGATCATCAAGCACACGGACAAGTCGGTGGAGCACATCGACGCCGCACCCACCACAGGTCTGTATGTGCTGGACGGTCAGGGCCGCTTCGTCTTCGCCCACCGTGAGCTGGACTGGCACCTGGTCAACAATGAGTCGGAGGCGTTCTATCTGCGCATCTACGGGCCTGGAGACTACCGCTGGAAGGGTGCCGACCTCGGCATCCTGGTCACCAAGGGCCGTCTGCAGGGAGCCCACGGCGGCCTGACCATCCATGCCCGGCACCTGATCGAGTCCATCCGCAGCATGTACCGTGCCACCCCGTTGCCGGAGTCCGAGCCGGTCAAGTGGGCGGCGCCGGCCAAGGGGAACTGATAGTCACGTGCCATACTTGGTGAAATGTTTGCAGACGAGGCCTACGACATGAGCAGCGGTCCGACGGGCACTCCGTCCGCCCCTCCCCTGGATCAGTGGCAGGAGGCTCCGCACCTGAACTGGTCGATGCAGAACATCGCCACGTTCCTGCCTGTGCGCTCGATCCCGCGCGGGCTGCGTGTCACGGAACTGCCTCCCGCCCCCGTGGATCTCTCCGGAGTCCAGGTGGCGCACCCTTGGGAGGACCGTTCCGCCCCGTTCGCCCAGGTCATGCAGGACACCTTCACGGACGGCTGGGTGGTGACCAAGGACGGCAGCTTGGTGGGTGAAGGCTACTTCAACACCATGACGCCGGCCTCGGTCCACCTCCTGATGTCCGTGAGCAAGTCCCTCACCACCTCCACCGCCGGTGTCCTCGAGGGCACCGGCGAGCTGGACCCCGACGCACTGGTCACCGGGTACGTGCCTGCCCTGGCAGGTTCCGGCTACGAGGGCGCCACCGTCCGGCACCTCATGGACATGCGCACGGGCATCCACTTCTCGGAGAAATACCTGGACCCGGACGCGGAAGTACGCGTCCTGGAGGAGGCCATCGGGTGGGCGCCGCGCCGGCACCTGAATTCCCCCGGGACACTCCTGGACTTCCTGGCCAGCCTGCGCAAGGACCGCGAGCACGGCGGTGCCTTCGATTACAAGTCATGCGAGACGGACACTCTCGCCTTCGTTCTCGAAGGAGCCACGGGCCGTCACGCCGCAGACCTCATGTCTGAGCGGCTGTGGCAGCCCATGGGTGCCGAGCTGGGCGCACACGTGGGCGTGGACAGCGCCGGCGAGGGGATGTTCGACGGCGGCGTCTCGGCCGGCCTGCGGGATCTGGCACGCTTCGGCAACCTCTTCCTGCGGGACGGTTTCGCGTTGGACGGCACCCAGGTGCTGCCCGCGTGGTGGGTCGCCGACACCTTCGGCGGCGGTCCGGACAGCCGCGAGGCCTTCGCCAACGCGCCTGAACCGACGCTCATGCCGGGTGGCATGTACCGCAACGGGTTCTGGTTCCCCCGCGAAGGTTCCAACCCGATGCTGGCCCTGGGCATCCACGGCCAGATGGTGTACGTCAACCGCTCCGCCGGCGTCGTGGCCGCCAAGCTCTCCAGCTGGCCCACGCCCCAGGACGGCGAGAAGCTCCTCTGGACGGTGAACGCCTTCGACGCGGTCTCCTGGGCGCTCACCCGCTGACCCATCGGCCACTCACGCATGCCGCCTCCCCGCAGGGAGGCGGCATGCGGCGTTAACGCTTGACAGCCTCCCCGAGCTCCTCCGTCCCCACCGGCTCGCTCGGCGGTTAAGCTGGGGAGCATGACGGACACCATCGCCGTGCTGGCCGCCCAAGGACGATCGGGCCGGGCCTGCGTGCAGGCGTTGCTCCAGGCCGGGTACCGGGTCAGGGCGGGGGTGCGCTCCAAGGGGACGTTCGCCCCACACCCCTTGCTGGATGAGATCCCCTGCGACGTCCTGGACCAGGGGGATGTCGCCCGGCTTCTGGACGGGGCTTCGGCGGTGGTCAGCATGATCGGGCACAACCGCCGTTCCTCCCCCACCGTCCAGTCCACCGCGATCCGCCACTGCCTCGGCATCATCGCCGAGCGGCAGCCGGACACGCGTCTGGTGTCTCTGACAGGCACGGGCGTACGGCTCCCCGGGGACAGGATCCCCTTGCTGGACCGGGCCGCCAACGCGGCCATCGCGCTGGTTGATCCGAAGCGCATCGCCGATGGCAAGGAACACGTCCGGCTTCTGCAGGAGGGTCCCGCCGGATTCACCATCCTGAGGGTTCTGAAGCTCGTCAACGGCCCCCACCACGGCGGCGTCCGCCTGACTCCCCATGGCCCGGCGGAGCTGTTCACGCCGCGCGCCAGGGTCGCGGCCGCCGTCGTGCAGGTGCTGCGTGAGGGGAGCTTTGCGCGGCAGCTGCCCGTGATCAGCGGCGGGAGTCACCCGTGACCACCACCGGACAGGAGGAACTTTCGGCACTCCTGAGCGAGGCACTGCACCCGTCCGACGGCGGTGCACCGCTGTTCTCCGCGGCGGCCGCCCTGGTGTCGGACGATGGGGAGCTTCTGGCCCGCGAGGCCGTAGGACGCACCATCGATTACCTGGACGACGGCGGAACAGCCCATCAGGGCCCGTCTGCTTCGCTCGGCACACTCTTCGACCTCGCCTCGGTGACCAAGGCCTTCGTCACCGCCACCGCCCTGGCGGTTCTGAGCGACAAAGGCCTGCTGGGGTCGGGACTGTCCTCTCTGGCGCGGCCCGTAGCCCTTCTCCTTCCCGAGTTCCACCGCACGCCATTCGCGCAGGTCACCGTGCTGGAGCTGCTCACCCACCGGTCCGGGCTGCCGTCCGAATGGGAGGACAACCGGCCGGGGCCCGACGCCTGGGAGCGGTTCCGGTCCTTGCCGTTGCAGGTGCCGCCCGGCCGCGGGCACGCGTACTCCTGCGTGGGATTCACCTGGCTCGGCCTGTGGCTCGAGGAGCTGAGCGGGCTCCCTCTGGACGTCCTGATGGAGCAGCGCCTGCTCGGGCCGCTGGGCCTGAAACTCACCGGCTACCGGCCCTCGATCCCTCTGGAGACCATCGCAGCCACGGAGGTGCAGCCGGGCCGCGGGCTGGTTCACGGCGAAGTCCACGACGAGTCGGCCTGGGCGCTGGGCGGGGTGAGCGGCAACGCGGGGCTCTTCAGCACGGCATCGGAGCTGCTGACGTTCGTGGAGATGCTGCGGCGGAACGGCACGCACTGCGGCGTGCGGATCCTGCCGCCCGAAGCTGTGCGGCTCATGACCACCCCGGCGCCAGGTCCGCGGTCCGCCGGCTACGACCAGGCCGTGGGCCTGCGGGTGGGAGAGCCATGGCTGAGAGCACTCGCCCCGGAATCCCGGCGCATCCCAGCAGGTCACGGCGGCTACACCGGCACGGCATTCGGCTTCGTCCCGTCCGGGTCCCGTTCCGCGGTGCTCCTGAGCAACAGGGTCCACCCGCGCCGCGGGAACGACGAACGCTTCGCCGCGTTCCGCCTGAGGCTCATGGAACTCGCCGGCGCTCTCTGACCGCGGCCGGCCCCGGCGCGGGGTGGCGAGCGCTCCGGGAGCGGCGCCTGCGCACATAGCCGGTTCACAGGCCGGCCTCAGTCCAGGCAACGGGCGGTCCCGTGTCCTGGATACATGACCGCCTCAGCCCTCACCGCGCCCCCCGGAATCCACGCACCGGACCGTTCGGCCACGCCGCCGGCAACGAGACGCCAGATGCCGTGGCGGCTGGGTCTCGGCGCGCTCATCCTGCTCTCGGCCGCGCTCTCCGTCTGGGGCGTGTGGGCCGGTTCCCGCTCCGAGTACTATGCTTCGATCGCCCTGTCGATGAGCCAGAACTGGCACAACTTCTTCTTCGGGGCCTTCGATCCAGCGGGCACCGTGACACTGGATAAGATCCCCGGCTCCTTCTGGATCCCTGCGCTGTTCATCAAGGTGCTGGGATTCTCCACGGCGTCCGTCATCCTTCCGAACGCCCTGGCCTCCGTGGCGGCCACGGTCCTGGCGGCGTTCACGGCCAAGCGCCTGGCCGGGCCGTTCGCGGGCCTGACCGCGGGGGCCGTGCTCGCGACCACGCCGATCCTGGTGGCGGTGTCCCGCTCCAACCAGCCGGAGACGTTCTTCGTCCTGGGCCTGGCCCTGACCGCCTGGGCGGCGGTCCGGGCGCTGACGCGGGCGAGTTTCGGCTGGCTGATCCTGGCGGGGGTGTTCGTGGCGGCGTCGTTCCAGACCTACATGCTGGAGGCGTGGGCGGTCTGGCCCGCCTTGGCCGCCGCTTACCTGTGCACCGCGCAACCGTGGCTGCGGAAGCTCTGGCACACGGCGGTGGCCGGGGTGATCAGCCTGGGGCTGTCATTGAGCTGGATCATCGCGGTGGCCCTGACCCCGGAGTCCAATCGCCCCTATGTGGGCAGCACGCTCCACAACAACCCCTGGGAGATGGTGTTCGGCTACAACGGGCTGGGACGCTTCGGTCAGAACACGGCGGACTCCACCTCGTATAACTCCTTCACTCCCCCGTTCTCCGGTTCCCCCTCCGTACTCCGCCTCTTCAACGAGCAACTGGCCGGGCAGATCGGATGGCTGCTGCCCGCGGCGGCGCTGGCCGTCGTCGCGCTCTTTGTGCTGCGGCAGAAGCCCGCGGTGCCGGTGTTCCTGACCGTCTGGCTGGGAACGTTCGCGATCATGTTCTCCGTGGTGGCCGGGATGCACCAGTTCTACACGGCCGCGCTGGGCGTCCCGGTGGCACTGGCGATCGGGCTGGCCGTGGGGGTGGCACGACGGCGGGGCGTGGGCTGGGTGCTGTACTCGATGCTCGGGCTGGCCACTGTCACTGCTCTGGTGATCGCCCTGATGTACGGCGGCTACTCGCTGGCGGTGTCGGGCGTGCAGGCGTTGCTGGCGCTCGGAGCGGCCGGGCTGCTGCTCTGGGAGACGCACCGGGGTGCGGTGCTGAAGGTGTGGACGTCCTTGGCGATCCTGGCCGGGCTGATCCTCACGCCGCTGGTCTGGTCGGCGGTCACGCTGGCCCATCCGAACAGCATCAATCCGGTGGCCGGCGGGGTCGACTACATGGGCGGGGGCCTGGGTGGCTTCGGCCAAGGCGGGCAGCGCGGTTTCGGTGCAGGCCCGGGGACGGGTTCCTTCGCCGGCCGCGGATCCTTCCAAGGCACCCCTCCTCAGGGAGGGGCGGGCTTCGGCCCGGGTGGCGGTGCGGCCGGAGGATTCACCGGGGGCGGCTTCGGCGGACAGGGCGGTGCCGGGGTGACATCCACCGCGCTGCTGTCCTACCTGAGCGCGCACAAGGGCAACGCCCAGTATCTGGTGGCCACGTTCGGGGCTCAGGAGGCCGCCGGCATCATCACCGGATCCGGCGGTCAGTCCGTGCTGCCGGTCGGCGGCTTCAGTGGCAATGATCCCGTGCCATCCCTGGAGCAGTTCAAGGCACTCGTGTCCACGGGGGCTCTGAAGTACGTCCTGATGAGCGGAGCTGGGGGCATGGGTGGTGGCCCGGGCGGTTCGGCGTCCACCGGGACGTCGTCGGAGATCCGCAGCTGGGTGCAGTCGAACTGCACCGCCGTGACCGCCACCGGCGTCAGCGGGCTGTACGGCTGCACCGTCGCGGCGGCGACGACGGCGGGCTGAGCCGGAGACGGGCGGCGGCAGTGACGGCTCGCGGCCGCCGTCGTCGTCGCCCGTGACGGAAAGCGGAAGCGCCTCCCCCACCGGAAGACCGGCAGGGAAGGCGCTCAGCGTAGGAACAGGTCCCGGCTCAGGGACGGAAGAGCTCCTCGAAGGTGCCGGAGGTGGTCGGCGAGCAGGTGTTGGCCAGGCAGCCGAGGTGCCACAGGTGCTGCAGGGTGGACAGCAGGGTGTAGTGGTCGGAGAGCTGGTTGGTGGTCTTGTGCGGGCCCTCGGCGGAGTTGATGACGATCATCGGGGCGTGGCCGCCGCCGAGGACCGCGGTGCCCGGGCCGTTGGGGGTGCTGAAACCGACCGGGCTGCCGGGTCCGCCGGAGGAGCCGGAGTAGTCGTTCTCATCCCAGGCCAGGACGATGCTGGAGTTGGTGGTCTTCCAGGTGGTGGAGTTCATGATCTGGGCGATCTGCTGCTTGACGTAGGCGTCGCCCATCTGAATGGCGCCGTGGTCCAGGCCGGAATCCGGGTAACCGCAGTTGGGCATGTCGACCAGGGCCGCGCCGGACGGGGAGACGCCGTGCATGTCATGGCACTGGTTGGGGCTGATCCAGACGAAGTTCGGCACGTTGCCGGAGGCCAGGTCCTTGCTGAGGTTGTTCTCCAGCGGGACGATGTTCTGCAGGCGCGGGTTGCCCGGGGAGTTGATCCGGGAGAAGTACATGAACGGGTTGTGCTTCTGCGCGTACAGCTTCACCGTGGTGCCGTTGACGACCGGGGCGTATTCGGCCTCGGAACCCACCGAGGGAAGGTTCTCCATGTAGGCCTTCCACGTGCGGCCGGACTCTTCAAGCTGGTCCACGATTGTCCTGCCGGAGAACATGTGCGGCGTGGTGGCGGCCGTCTTGTACTGGGCCGGGGTGAGGAAGGCATCCAGGGCGGTGTCACTGGAGTCGGCGGTGAACTCCTCCGGGTCACAGGTCACCGTGGCGCCGGCCTTGCAATCATCATGCAGGCCCTGGAAATCGCCGGAGATGGTGGCCAGGTAGTTCGGCATGCTCGGGTGGGTGACGCCGTGGTAGTTGGAGGCGGTGTTGTATTTCTGCGCCAGAGACGTAATGTACGGGGCGTCGGCCGTATTGCCGACGACCTGCTCGTAGCCGTGGTTCTCCATCATGATGACAAAGACGTGGTCCGGGCCGTTCTGAGCCTTCACCGGGGCTGCGGTCGCGGCGGGAAGCGCGGCCGTGCCGGCCAGCGCGACGGCGGCCACGGCAGCCGTCGCGAAAGCCGCACCGAGGGTGCGGCGGGCGATGACGTGTCGCATGGGGGGTCCTTTCAAGGGCAGGCCTCAGCCGTCGTCGAGCATCGCAAGCCGGGGACTCCGGCGCGGTGCGGGGCGTGAAATGGGGAGCGGGCTGGGCCTGGTGGGGCGGAGAATCGTTCGCTTCGAAAGAACCGGGACCGAACGAGATCCCGGCCCGAAGGGGTGGGCACCGGGGGCTTGGGTGTTGCTCTCGATGGCATCCTGTGCCACTTTCCCACGCCCGGATGGATTCTGACTAGTCCCCCTGTGGACGGCAGATGAACGAGAGAACACTTTCAGATGGACCGGTCTCCCGCCGATCCTCCACGGCCCTCTACTGGCCGACGGGCCGTGCGGATATGCTTCGCTTCATGAGCAAAGTCGCCATCATCACGGGCACGTCCTCGGGCATGGGCCTGTACGCCGCCGTCGCACTCGCACGCCGCGGATTCCATGTGGTGGCGACCATGCGGGAGACCGGCAAAGCCCAGCGTCTGCTCGAAGCGGCCGGCGACGCGGACGTCCAGCTCGACGTGCGTCCCCTTGATGTCACCGACCACGCGGCCGCGGCCAGGCTCGTGGCCGCCGTCCTCTCGGAGCACGGCCGCATCGATGTGCTGCTCAACAACGCCGGCCGGGGCAGCGTCGGCACCGCGGAACAACTCACCATGGCCCAGATCCAGGCCCAGCTGGACGTGAACTACCTGGCCCCGGTCAACCTGGCCAAGCTGGTTCTGCCCGCCATGCGGGAGCAGGGTTCCGGGCGGATCCTGACGGTCACCAGCGTGGGCGGCACCGTCGGCCAGCCGTTCGCCGACGCCTACTGCGGCGCCAAATTCGCCGTTGAAGGTTTCATGCAGTCGCTCGCCTCGGTCGCCGAGCACTTCGGAGTGCAGGTCGGAGTGATCGAACCGGCCGCCGTCGCCAGTGAGTTCGTGGCCAACGTGGCCCGGCCCGACGACGTCGGCGCGTACGGCGCGCTGCTGGACGCCTACATAGCCCGGACTTCGACGTCGTTCGCCAACGCACAGACCGCTCGGAGTGCCGGCGACACGATCGCCGATATTGCGACGTCTGCGGGATTCTCCTTCCGGCAGCAGACCTCTCCGGCCGCGACCACCTTCGCCGGGGTGTCCCTCAAAGACCTCGACGGCACCGCGGTGCAGGCGTTCACCAGGCCGTGGATCAGCCAGGAGCAGTGATGGTCCAGCACAATCCGGAGGTCGATCGCTGGTTCGAGGGATACACCAACCCCCAGAAGGAGCTCATGCTCGCCGTCCGGGACGTCATCCTCGGGGTGGATCCGCGGATGACGGAGGCGATCAAGTGGAAGGCCCCGACGTTCATGTACCGAGGGAACATGGCTTCCTTCTTCCCCCGCGCAGTGAAACACGTGGTGCTCATGTTCCACACCGGGGCGAGCCTGTCCGACCCTCAGGGGATTCTTGGGGGCGAAGGCGACGTGGCCCGGTCGGCGAAGGTTCTGTCCTTCGAGGATCTGGCGGAGAAGACGCCGGGGCTTGAGGCGGTGACCCGCAGCTGGATCGAGCACAGAGACGGGGTCTAGGACGGGTTCTCCGGTGGCCGCCAGCGGCGGATCAGCCTTGAGGTCGCTCCTTCCCCGGACCAACTTGGCGAAAACCCCGGGCCGATTGTCATTGACGCAGTCGAGGCACTCGGCAACAGCATGAGCCCGGACAAACGTCCGGGCGAGGCGCCAAAGGCGGACCTCCATGAGACGGTCACCACGGGACGTCCGGATATTGCTCACGGTACTTCTCAATGTGGCTCACGGACTGCTCCCCGGCGCGATCCGGATCTCCGCTGGCAATCGCGGCGAGCAGATCCCGGTGTTCCTGAATCAGTTCATTGAGATCTTTGACATGCCTGAAGATCCAGTGCATCCGGCCCTGCAGCGGCTCAAGTGCCGTCCGGAGGAAGCCGTTGTCCGCGATGCGGGTCACCTCGTCGTGGAAGTCATTGTTGGCCCGATGCGCTTCATTCAGGCTTCCCCGGGCCAAGGCATCCGACGCCTTCGCGAGGATGAAATCAAGCCGGGCGATATCCGCCGGAGTGGCCCGTTGAGCGGCGAGCCGACAGGCCAGGACCTCCAGGGCGAGGCGCACGGCGAAGAGGTCGACGACGTCCTTGTCACTGAGAACGGCGACCGCCAGCCCCCGAGGAGCCCGTTCCACCAGCACGCCCTCCTGAAGGAGCATGCGCAGGGCCTCCCGGACCGGCAGCCTGGAAACATTGAATTCGGACGCAAGGTCCCGTTCGACGAAACGGGTTCCCGGCGGATAGTGACCTTCGAAAACCCGCGTGCGAAGCGTGTCACGGATCGACTCCCGCAGCGTGCGCTCACGTTGCGGTTCTTGACCAGCTCGTGTCATTCGTGCCCCCTGAGCTCTGACTGCAGTCCGCCGTCGGCACACCGCAGATCCTGGGATCCCAAGAGCAGGTTAAGTCTGCCGGGGACGCGGGTCAAGGCTTCATCCGAGCCTTTGGTTGCGGGCAGAAAATCATCCTTGACGAGTGGCACGGATCACACTTACCTTGGTCTTGGGATCCCAAGAAGGGATACCAACCATGCATCTACACACGGCTGCCGGTGCTCTGCTGAGAACACAGATCTGTTCATCTCAGGCCGGATTCCTCATAGCCAGAATTTCTCGACTCAGGGCATCGCTCCCCCGCCTGTCGCCTCCGGCCCGGCCCCGATCCACTGAGTTCTCATCGTCTCTATCAAGAAGGAGACCACCATGATGAGTCGCCTCAAGACTCTCGGCCGCGGCGCAGGACGTGACGCGGAAACTCATCCGGTCGACGAAATGCTCCCCCTCGGCAAACTGTTCACCCTCGGAGCCCAGCACATGCTGGCCGCCTATGCCGGCATCATCGCCCCGCCGTTCATCATCGGAACGGCCTTGCACCTCCCCCTCAGCGACCTGATCTTCCTGATCAGCGCAAGCCTTCTCGCCTCGGGAATCACGACACTTCTCCAGACCCTCGGAATCTGGAAAGTCGGCGTCAGGCTCCCCCTGGTGCAGGGCGTGTCCTTCTCTGGAATCGCCTCCATGATCGCCATCGGTCAAGGGAACCCGGACGGTCACGTCGCCATGCAGATCATCGTGGGTGCCGTCATCGTCGCCGCAGCCGCCATGTTCTTCCTGGCACCGATCTACAGCAAGCTCCTGAGGTTCTTCCCGCCCCTCGTGATGGGTTCCGTCGTCGCCGTCATCGGCATCAGCCTGATCCCGATCTCCATCGGCTGGATTCAAGGCGACCAGGGAAGCTCCGACTTCGGCGCCCCCAAGAACATCTTCGTGGGTATTCTGACTCTTCTGCTGACCCTGTTCATCGTGAAGTACGTCCCGGGCTTCACCAAGCGGGTCGGTATGCTCGTCGCCATGCTCATCGGCACGCTGGTATCGATTCCTTTGGGAATGACCGACTTCAGCAAGATCAACGGAGCCAAGGTGTTCGCCGTGCCGGAGCTCTTCCACTTCGGAGCGCCCCGCTTTGATATCGCGGCCATCATCTCGATGCTGATCGTGATGCTCGTGATCATGACCGAGGCCACCGCGGACATGCTGGCCATCGGACAGATCGTGGAACGCCCGGTGACCCCGAAGGACGTTGCCAACGGTCTGCGTGCCGACTGCCTCGGTTCCGTGATCAGTGGCGGTCTCAACGGCTTCCAGGCAAGCGCCTACGGTCAGAACATCGGCCTTCTCATCATGAGCCGTGTGAAGAGCCGCTATGCGGTCGCAGCTTGCGGAATCATCCTGATCGTCCTGGCGCTCTTCCCGATCACGGCCGCTGTGGTCGCGGTGGTTCCGCTCCCCGTCCTCGGCGGCGCCGGCATCGCGATCTTCGGTCTGGTGGCCGTGAACGGCATTCAGACGCTCAGCAAGGTGGATTTCCACAATGACGAGCAGGGAGCCATCAACGCCCTCATCGTGGCCGCGACCCTGACCATGGGCATCCTCCCGATCGCAGCACCGAACTTCTACCACCAGTTCCCCTCCGAAGTGCAGACCGTGTTCAGCTCCGGCATCGCCTCCGGCGCCATCACCGCCATCGTGCTGAACCTCCTGCTGAACGAACTGAGGATCGGGCGCAAGCCGCTGGCGCCGTCCGCCACGGCCTCCGACCCCCTCATGGCCCCCACGATCGCAGCTCCGAGGGATCTGCCGGGAGTCTCGGTCGATCGAGGCGACCAGCCGGAGACGTCCGACTCCACCGGGGCGGCGCTCCCCTCGGAGCGGTCGGTCGGCGGAGAAGTGCCCGGGACGTATCGCGGGCTTCAGGCGGAGTAGTCTCCCGTGAGCAATTCGGTCGAACGTGCCGAGTCGGTGGAGCGGGGCGGGTCGGGCCAGACGGCCGCCGCCCTGCTCCTGACCGGCGTGCTGCTACTGGCCGCGAATCTGCGGCCCTCCATCGCAGTCATCGGCCCGCTCATGAGCCAGATCCGTACTGACCTGGGCCTGACCGGCACGGAGACCTCGCTCCTGGCATCGATGCCTGTCCTGATCTTCGGAGTCTGCGCCCCGATGGCACCGATGCTCATCCGTCGTCTGGGGACCAGACTCACGACCACTGCGGCCTTGGGTGTCGTGGCGCTCGGCGCGATGTTCCGGCTTGCTCCGGGGTGGCCGGCGCTCCTCGCCGGCACGTGCATCCTCAGCATCGGCATCGCCGTCGGAAACGTGCTCCTGCCGGTACTGACCAAGTCGCACTTCGTCTCCCGAGTGGGAAGCGTGACCGGGCTGTCCACCATGACGCTCAACGTCGCCGCCGCGGCGGCGGCCGCCACGATCGTGCCGCTCACCGTCATGTCCGGAGGGAACTGGCACCAAGGACTGATGGTGTGGGCCCTTCCAGCGGTGATCGGCGTCATCTGCTGGGCGTTCCTCACGGCTTCGCACCGGGCGACAGGTCTGGGACAGGCCGCGGATCCGCCGGCAACGGGGTCGTCCGGCATCCGCTGGACCGGTGGAGCCGCCGTTCACATCGTGATCTTCACCGCGGCGCAGTCGGTGGTCTACTACTGCATGCTCGCCTGGCTGCCCTCGATCTTCCAGAGCCATGGCCAGCCCACCACCACTTCCGGAATCCTGCTGTCGATCATGACCGTTGTGGGAGCGCCCATCGCGCTGCTCATGCCCGTGGCCGCCGCACGGATGAGAGATCAGCGGCCCTTGGTGGCGTTCGCGGTTTCCTGTGCTGCGGCCGGGCTTGTGGGACTTCTGCTGTTTCCAGGCATCGTGCCCGTCCTGTGGGCCGTCCTGCTGGGAATCGGTCAGGGCGCCTCGTTCTCGCTGGCACTCGCGTTCTTCAGTCTGAAGACGAAGAACAGTGGCCAGACCGCGAAGCTTTCGATGGCGGCTCAGTCGGTCGCCTACGTGATCGCCGCTCTCGGCCCGTTCGTCTTGAGTCTTCTGCATGACCGCACCGGGAGCTGGAGCCCCGGGGTCCTCCTGCTCCTGGCCTGCCTCGGCGTCCAGACCTTCTCCGGTCTGAAAGCCGCGCGTGCCGCATCGATTTGAACCCCGTCCCCGAAACCCCACGAACCGGATTTCCTGATTGAAAGGCCAACATCCATGAAACTCGTCACCTTCACCCGGGACGGCTCGCAACCACGGCTCGGCGCCCTCGGCCCGGAGAACCGGATTCTCGACCTCACCGGGCTCGCCGGCGACGATCCCGATTTCAGCTCCATGCTCCACTTCATCGACGCCGGCGAAGCCGCACTGAAGCAGGCGAAGCAGTGGGAGGAGCAAGCACGCTCCGGCGAAGGACCGGCAGCCGAGCACCTCATCGACTCGGACGCGGCGAACCTGCTGTCCCCCATCCCCCGGCCCCGTAAGAACGTGTACTGCGTGGGACTGAACTTCCTTTCCCACGTCGAACAGAACGCGACGGCGCTCGGGCAGGCGATCGAGATTCCCGACGTCCCCCTGTTCTTCTCCAAGCCGGTCACAGCGGTCGTCGGGCCGGACCAGCCGATCCGGCTGGATCCGCGGCTCACGAGCAAACTCGACTATGAGATCGAACTGGCGATCGTGATCGGGAAAGGTGGAACGTGGATCTCCCGCGAAGACGCCATGGATCACGTGTTCGGCTACACCATCGCCAATGACGTCAGCGCCCGTGATCTGCAGTTCCGCGTCAGCCAGTTCCTCTATGGAAAGGGCCAGGACTCGTACTGTCCGGTGGGCCCGATGATCGCAACCACCGACGAGATCACCGATCTGAACGATGTGACTCTGGAACTGCTGGTCAATGGAGAGGTGCGCCAGAGCGAATCCGCGGGCAACATGCTCTTCGGGCCCGCCGATGCCATCAGCTGGCTCTCCCAGGGCATCACGCTGGAACCGGGAGACATCATCACGCTGGGAACGCCGGGAGGCTGCGGGTATCAGCTCACGCCACCGGGCTTCCTCCAGGACGGCGATGTCGTCGAATGCCGCGCCACCGGGCTCGGCAGCCTGATCAATCCCGTACAAGCCGTCTGACGTTCGCAACGCAATAAGGAGAAAACCGATGCGAGTACAACTTCACCGCCTTTCCATGGCCCACCCTGGAGACGTCAGTGGGCTCAAGGGCCTTGTCGAATCAGGACAGGTCGATCCGGGCAAGATCGTGGCGACGATCGGCAAGACCGAAGGCAATGGCGGTGCCAACGACTTCACCCGTGCCCTGGCGACCACCAACTTCTCGAACTATCTGGCCACCGTTCGCGGCCAGTCCCCTGAGCAGGTCGCCGAGGAGATCGCCTTCGTATGGTCGGGCGGGTGCGAAGGTGTGCTGTCACCTCACGTCACGGTCTTCACCCGCGACGACGACGCGCCCGCATCCCCCGACGGTCAGAAGCGACTGGCCATCTCCGTCCAGAGGACCAGGGACTTCCTCCCCGAGGAGGTCGGGCGGATGGCGGAGGTCAATGAGGTCGCCGATGCGGTCCGCCGCGCACTCGATGAACTCGGTTCAGAAAGAGAGGACGTCCACTACGTCCAGGTCAAAGGGCCGCTGCTCACCCCGGCGGGTATCGCGGACGCGGACGCCCGCGGAGTCCAGGTGGTCACCACAGACCCCAACCGCTCCAAGGCGTACGCACGCGGCGCGACCGCGCTCGGTGTCGCCATCGCACTCGGAGAAGTCGACGCCGGCCGGATCACCGATGACGTCATCGCCAACGACATGGGGCTCTACTCCGACGTCGCATCAACTTCGGCAGGCGGAGAACTCACCAGCTGTGAGGTGGTCGTCTTCGCGAATTCCCTGCAGTCCTCGAGTGATCTCCGGATCGGGCACGCTACGTTGAAGGACCCGATCGACCTCGACGGTGTGCGCTCCGCCCTCCGGAACGCGGGGCTGGACTTTGAGTGCGATCCGACCCCCGACGACGTCACCAGGATCGCTGCGGTGTTCGCCAAAGCGGAGGCCCCGCTGGGCGGGGTCCTGAGGGGCGCCCGGACCACGATGCTGTCCGACGCCGACATCAATTACGAGCGGCACGGCCGGGCCGCCGTGGGCGCCGTGATCGCGAGCCAGACCGGCGACCCACGGATCTTCGTATCCGGTGGCACAGAGCACCAGTGCCCGCCGGCCCAGGCCCCGATTTCGGCAATCGTCAGGATCTGAGTCCAGGATCGGGGCGGTCTCCGGAGGACTCTCCGGAGACCGCCGCCGAGTTCGTGGCGGCCGGGGCGGCGTCGGCACGGCGGAACGCTCACCATGGCCCAGATCCAGGCGCAGATGCAGGTACAGGTGCAGCTGGACGTGAACCATCCGGCCCCGGTCAGCCTGGCCAAGCCGGCGCTGCCCGCCATGCTGCTTTGAGCGTTTCCACCATGACAGCAGAACCCCCGTGCGCACTCTGGATGCTGACTTGGAGCGGTTGCTCCCCTAGCGTGGGGGAATGACCCACGATCACACCTTCGGTACCTTCAGCTCCGCCCGCGTCGCAGGCGGTCTCGTGTTCACGTCAGGCAAGGTCGGCCTGGGCGCCGACGGCGTCCGTCCGGCGAGCTTCGAGGACGAGGTCCGCGCTGCTCTGGCTTCGCTCGCCCAGACCCTCGAGGAGTACGGATCGAGCCTGGAGAATCTCGTTCAGGTGCACTGCATCCTGAGGGACATGTCCGATTTCGAAACCTTCGACCGGATCTACGCCGAGGTGATCCCTGCCCCGGTTCCGCCTCGCGCCACCCACGGCGGCGCGCTCGTGCAAGACTTCCGCTTCGAAGTCGTCGGCATCGCGGAGCTCAACGCGCCGGAGTGAGTACGCTGAACGGCCGTGTCAGCGTCCGGCCTGACGCGTCACGATCCCGTGGTGCGATGAGGCCGGACGTGGTAGGGGCACTGGGACTTGAACCCAGGACCAAGGGATTATGAGTCCCCTGCTCTAACCGGCTGAGCTATACCCCCATGTCGTCGGCGGGATCCGGACCCCGCGACGGCACCAGGACAGTTTACCGGTGCGGGCCGCTGTCGCGAATCAGCGGCGGCGGCCCCACAGACGTGACGAGGACCTCAGACCAGCAGGTCGTCGTAGTCCGCGCCGCGGTAGATGTCCTCGAAGGTCTGCAGCGTGTTCTGCAGGCTGTGCTTCTGCACCATCCGGTGGCTCGCCTCACCCATGGCGCGGCGCTCCTCCTCCGGCCGGTCCAGCACCAGCAGGAGCTTCTGCGTCAGATCGACCACATTGTTCGGCTCGAACAGGTAGCCGTTGACGCCGTCCTCAGCCAGGTGCGGCAGTGCCATCGCGTTGGCCAGCACCACCGGCGTGGACGCGCTCATCGCCTCCAGGGTCACCAATGACTGCAGCTCCGCCGTTCCCGGCATGCAGAACAGATCCGCACGGATGTACGCGCGGCGCAGTTCGTCGTCGGGCGCCAGGCCCAGGAAGGCGACCCGGTCGCCCAGGCCGAGGGACGCCACCAGGCGCTCCAGGGCCGGCCGGACCTCTCCGCCGCCGACGATCTCCAGGTGCACGTTCATGTCCTTCGGCAGGCGCGCCAGCGCCTTGATGAGGACGTCCACGTTCTTCTCCTCGGCCAGGCGGCCCGCAAAGAGGATGGTGGGGTACGGGTGCTTCTCCACGACCTCGCCGGGCTGCAGCTCGTAGGCCGGCGTGTCGATGCCGTTGGACAGGGGCAGGACCTGCCGCAGGAACGCATGCTGGTGCATGGCCTTGGCCGCCAGGGGCGTGGGGGTGGTGACCACATTGGCCTGTCCCATGACCTTGCCCATGTCCTTCCAGGAGATCCGGCCGATGCGGTCCTTGAACCACTGCGGGAACGGCAGGAACGGATTCAGGTTCTCCGGCATGAAGTGGTTGGTGGCCACCACGCGGATGCCGCGCTTCACGGCTTCATAGAGGACGTGCTCGCCGATCATGTAGTGGCTCTGGATGTGCACCACGTCCGGCTGCACCTTGTCGAAGAGCAGCGCGATCTCCTTCTTGATCTCCCAAGGGAAGGTGATGCGGAAGGTTTCGTGGGTGGGTACGGAGTGGGAGCGGATCCGGTGGACGGTGCCTTCCGGACGGAATTCCGTGTAGCTCTTGCCCTTGTCCGCGCGTGCCGCCAGGACGTGCACCTTGTGCCCCCGCGCCGTCATGCCCTTCGCCAGCCGGTATCCGAACTGGGCGGCCCCGTTCACGTGCGGAGGATAAGTGTCCGCTGCGATCAGAAGGGTCAGTGGCTTGGTGGCGTCGGTGGACGTCATGCGTCAGTTCTCCTGGCGTTGTGTAGGTGGCGGGCGGTGGCCCTAGGCCTGCTTGCCCGCGGACTTCCGGGCGGCTTCCTTCTTGCGCTTGGTCACCTCGGGGTGGTGACGGGACAGGGCGATCACACCAACGATAGCAAGGCAGGCGGCCGCAACCATGGATATCGCGGTCACCGCCGGGACATCGGGACGCAGCTCACCCAGCAACGTGATGCCGATCGCAATGCCCACGATCGGGTCGATCACGGTCAGCCCGGCCACCACCAGATCCGGAGGACCCGAGGAGTAGGCGCTCTGCACGAACCAGGACCCCAGCCCGCCGGCCGCGGCGATCGCCAGGACCGAATACCACGGCACATTCAGGAGGAACTGCCCGTTCGGGTCCAGCAGGTGCCGCCCGATGATCCGGGTCAGCACCGCCACGAAACCGAACAGCACCCCGGCGCCCAGGATGAAGACGAAGGCGCTCAGCCGGTGCCGGAACATCAACGCCAGCGAGCCGAACAGCCCAACGGCCAGGGTCAGCAGCAGCACGACGGCGAGCTCATCCGTCGGCGCCACGTGATGGTTCTCCTGGGTGGCCCCCACCGCCAGCAACACGAACAGCGCCGAGCCCGTCACGCACGCGCTGATCGCCACCACGGTGGCCCGGTTGATCTTCAGGCCCTGGTCCTTGGCGTTGACCACTGTGGTGATCACCAGGGCGATGGCCCCGATCGGCTGCACCACGGTCAGCGGAGCAGACACCAAAGCGATGCTGTTCATGGCCATGCCGCAGCCCAGCAGCACCAGGCCCAGGAGCCAGCGCGGATTGCGCAGAAGGCGCAGAAAACTGCTGGTGCCCAGCGCCAGGCCACCGGTGTCCGCCTTGACCGCGCTCCCCTGGCGCTGGGTGCCGATGGCCATGCAGAAGGCGCTGAGGACCGCCAGGACCACCGCGAACCAGATCACGCGCGGTCACCGTCCTCGCCGTCGTCGCCCCGCTGGGTGGCCACACGCGCCTGCCGCACGGGCCGGCCCTTGCGCACGATCGCGACGAAGTAGCCGATGGCGGCGACCCAGTGCCCCACCAGGCCCAGGCCCAGCAGCACCCAGGCCACGACCGTGAGCGCCAGTCCCCCGGTGACCTCGGAGAGGACCAGGAGCGGGGTGCCCAGCAGGAGCAGTGCGGTGCGGACCTTGCCGACCACGCTGACCGGGAGGTCCGGATGGTTCCGGAAGTAGAGAAGTGAGGCGGTGCCCAGGACGATGTCCGGCACCAGCAGTGCGGCCAGGTACCACCAGGCCACGACGCCGGCGAACACCAGTGTCAGCGCCACCGCGATGAGTGCCAGGCGGTCCGCCGCAGGGTCCAGGATCCTGCCCAGCCTGGACGTCTGGTCGAAGCGGCGCGCCACGTAGCCGTCGATCCAGTCGGTGGAGCCCATGACGGCCAGGACGGCCACCGCCCAGCCGTACTCGCGCACGCCGAGCACCAGCCACATGAACAGCGGGACGCCCAGGAAGCGGACCACCGTGAGAATGTTGGGCACGGTGAGGATGCGGTCATGGTCGACTTGCGGCACGCCCGGGCGTGCGCCAGCGCCGATGAGCTTCATCCTCCCCCTCTCCCCGTTCCTGTCCTGCCGATTCCCACCGCCTGTTGCGAGCGCGGGCCACAGCCCGCCGTCGTTCAGTGCTTCAGGAGCCTGCGCAGCAGCACGGCGAATGCCGTGCCGGCGGCCACCGCGACGGCGATGGGCTTCCAGCGGCGGGCGAGCTCCTCACCCAGGCCGCCGGATTCCTCCGAGGAGGACGTGAACTGCGCGAAGCGCTGCTGGGCGCTCTCCTTGACCGCCTCGGCGCGGCCCTTGGCGTCCTCCACGAACGCCTGAGCCTGGCTCTTGACGTCCAGCTGGGCCCCGAGCTCGTCGCGGATGCCGGTGAGGTGGACGCGGCGCTCGGCCAGACGGGCCAGCAGCTGCTCCTGCGTGGGGGCGGGCCCCTCTTCGGCGAGCTTCTGCTCCGCCTTCGCCTTCGCTTCGGCGGCGGCCTTGGCCTTCGCCTCCTCCTTGGCCTTCGCCGCGGCCTCATAGGCCGGCGACCCGGGTTCCAGGATGCTGGCGTCGAAGGCGCTGCCTTCCTTCACGATGCCCAGGTCGTGCTTGATGCCGCGGATGGTCTGCGCCGGCATGATCGGCATGGCCTTCTTGAGCTTGCGGAGGCCGAACAGGGCACCGATCCCGGCGATGATCAGGAACGCCGCGGAGACGATCAGCGCCGCCAGCCAGGCGGGCATCACCGTGGCCAGGCCCATGATCGCGGCGACCACCAGGGCGATGACCAGGAGTCCCACGAAGACGAGCGCCGCGACTAAGCCCGCGGTCGCGACACCCAGCTGGACGCCCTTGCCTTTGAGCTCCAGCTGCGCCAGGGAGATCTCGTCCTGGATCTGACGCGGCAACAGCTGGGCCGCGCTGCGGGCCGTTCCCGGGAGGGCCTTGAGGCTTGCCTGTGGCCGTGCATTGCTCGCATGGCGTCCGCTCATGAGTTTCGCCTCACATCGACTCGACGGGTCATGGTCCGTGACCGGGGTCACGCAAGGCCGCGGACCGAGCTGTCAACAGGCGGTCCCGCCTGGGACAAAACTATCATTGCGGCGCTCACCCGGGCCCGGCGCCCGGCCGTGTTCACCTGCGTTCACGTGGACGGGAGGAGGCTGAGCATCCTTCCACGGCCCGGGTCCGCCCATAAAATGACAGGGGTGACCGCTCCGACCCTTGCCCCCGAGACCACCATGCCCCGGCGGCAGAAGATCACTTACGTCCTGATCCTGGGCGCCCTGACGGCGCTGGGTCCGTTCACGATCGATCTCTACCTGCCGGCCTTCCCCGCCATCCAACGGGACCTGGGCGTCGGTCAGGCGGCGGTCCAGCTGACTCTCACGGGAACCACGGTGGGTTTCGCGCTGGGACAGCTCTTCGTGGGGCCGCTGAGCGACAAGGTGGGCCGGAAAGCCCCGCTCATCTGCGCCACCGCTCTGCACATCCTGGCTTCCCTGGGTGCCTCCTTCTCCCACGACATCGTTCTGCTCGGCGTGTTCCGCGTCCTGATGGGCATCGGTGCCGCCGGAAGCGGCGTGGTGTCCATGGCGATGGTCCGGGATCTGTTCTCCGGCTTCGCCATGGTGCGCATGTTCGCCGCGATGGCACTGGTCAACGGCCTGGCCCCGGTGCTGGCTCCCGTCATCGGCTCCCAGCTGCTCCTCCTGACGGCCTGGCCTGGCATCTTCGATTTCCTGGCCGGTTACGGCGCCCTGGTCATGGTGGCGTGCCTGTTCCTGGTCCGCGAGACGCTCCCGCCGGAGAAGAGGAGCACCGGCGGAACCGGCGTGCTGGCCAATTACCGCATCCTGTTCCGGGACCGGATCTTCGTGGGCATCCTGGTCATGGCGGGCATGAACTTCGCCGGGCTCTTCGCCTACCTCTCGGCCTCGCCGTTCCTGTTCGAGAAGCTCTACGGCTTCACCCCGCAGCAGTATGGCCTCCTGTTCGGCATCAACTCGCTCGGGATCGTGGCCGGTGTCCAGACCAGCTCGCGGCTCATCCGGCGTGTGGGCCCGCAGTGGATCCTGGCCGTCGCCACGGTGGGACAGGTCCTGGCCGCCCTGGCCATCATCATCACGACGCTCGCCGGCGGCGGGCTCCCGGGGCTCGCCATCCCCCTGTGGTTCTACATCCTCTGCACGGGCTTCTGCTTCCCCTGCAACCAGGTGCTGGCACTGGTGCCGCATGGCGAACGCGCCGGCACCGCGGCCTCCCTCCTGGGCGTGAGCACCTTCCTCACGGCCGGCCTCCTCTCCCCCGTGGTCGGCTTGCTGGGCACCGGCTCCGCGGTCCCCATGGCGGGGGTGATGATCTCCTGCATCGGGGTGGGCATCCTCAGCCTCTGGCTGGTGGTCCGCCCGCGTACGGTTCCTCCCCTCGCCTGAAACGCGGCACGTAGGCTGGAGGCGTGAACAACGACGACGGCCGGCGCACCACCCGCTTCCCCGCCCTCGGCGCATGGCGCCGTCGTGCCTCCCGGGTTCCGGGTGCGCTGCGGCGGGCGCTGGCTCCCTGGGCGCAGCGGCAGGCCCCGGAGAGGAAGCCGCACCGCAATGGGCGGGGCTTGTTCGTGGGGGCCGTGCTGGGCGGGATCCTGGGGTACTTCGCGGGACGGGCCATCGGACAGGCTGCCTGGGGCATCGTGCTGGGCGGACTCATCGGTGCCGCGGTCCTGTACCGGCTCAATCCGGGACCGCGCCGGAAGTAGGCTTCACGACTCTCGGGCAGAGAAAAACCCCTGGTCAGCGGATTCTCATCCACCGACCAGGGGTCCGGTTGCTCCTCCTGCTGGACTTGAACCAGCAACCCTTCGATTAACAGTCGAATGCTCTGCCAATTGAGCTAAGGAGGATCGAAGCGAGTAAGACGTTATCAGACCTCCCGGCAGATGCGAAATCGGGGTCTTCAGGACTTCTTCTTGCCGGGACGAACACTCCAGAAGAGGAAGACCAGCGCCAGAGCGGAACCCCAGCCCACGAAGGATGCCATCAGGACCTCCACGGCACCCAGCCCGGGCCGGGCCGACGGGTGCCAGTAGGCAAGAGCCAGCATGGCGGCGATCCCCAGCGCGAGAAAGCCGAGCACCAGGATCCACGTGACGGCGGGTGTGGTCCAGGTCTTCCGGAGGATGCCGTAACTGACCTTCTGCGCCACGTTCTGGTGGGACGGCGAGCCGTCCAGAATCCGCGAGGAACTGCCGACGGCCAGAATCCAGAGGGGCAGGCACAACAGGCCCATCAGCGCATCCGCGCCTCCCATCCCCGGCGATGAACCCCAGAACGCCAGCAGGGCCGCGCAGATCACCCCGCCCCAGGCCAGGAATCCCAGTGCCAGGTACGGTCCCTGGAGCGCCACCGGCCACTTCCGCAGGGACGGGCGCAGGCTCTCCCGGTAGTCCGCAGCGGACAGGGCCATATCCGATTCGGCTTCCTCCCGGCTCCGGGATCGGAGAAAGCCGCTGGTGTCCGGTTCCAGGGTCGGCATGCCGCCCGCCACCCTTGCCGAATCGGCGATGAGCTTGTCGCGGCGCTGACGGTAGTCCTCCAACGCGGCCTGGTACTCGGGAGAGCCCGGGGTCAGCCCCCTGAAATCCACGAACGGCTTCTCGGCTGCGACCGGCTCCAGCTTGCCCCAGCCCAGACGGTACAGCCACACGATCACCGCCGCGAAGAGGGCGATGCCGATCAGCCTCCCCATCCCGGAGAACACGTTGACCGAGCCATCGGCCAGACCGCTCACCACGGTGATCACCACCCCGGCCAGGGACGGGACTCCGATCACCGTGAGGATGATGGCCACGGACAGCGCGATGCCGTTGCGGCGCCGCTTGAACCGGGGTTTGGCCTGTGGAGAAGTTCGTTCCGGCACCACGGCGTTCCTTTCACTTGCGATCGCCCCCCCTGGCTGCTGTCGGTCCCATCATGCACCACGCGCGGACCAGGGCGGCGACGTGGCCGCCGTTCCCCGCGCGCGCCGCCACCTCCCGTGTCCGGCATGTTGCCGGCGCGTGTCCCCGTGTTTCCTTCTCCTCACGGCCGCCACGTACGCCGGATGAGGTGATCGTTACCGGCCTGTCACGGCCCGCACGGCCCGCGGAAACACCCGGCTCTTAGCGTGGAAGGCAGACCCGGAACCGACCCTCTGGAGGCCGCCGTGAACACCCCCGTAGACAGTCCTGTGACCTTCCTGGAAACGCACCGACCCGCCACGTCCGAGTTGCGTTTCCGCGCCGGCCGCTGGATCGACGGCTGGAATCCCGAGGACCCCACCCAATGGGCCCACGACGGCGGGCGCATCGCCCGGCGGAATCTGCGCTGGTCCATCTTCGCCGAGTTCCTGGGCTTCGTGGTCTGGCAGCTCTGGACCATCGTGGTGGTCCAGCTCCCGGCAGCCGGCTTCCATCTGGACACCGGCCGGCTCTTCTGGCTCATTTCGATGCCGAGCCTGGTGGGCGCCACGCTCCGCATCCCGTACACCTTCATGGTGCCCCGCTTCGGCGGCAGGAACTGGACAGTCGTCTCCGCCCTTCTGCTCCTGCTCCCGGCACTCGGCCTGGCCGCCGTCGTCTCCAACCCGGCCACCCCCTACGGGGTCCTGCTGCTCATGGCTGGCCTGGCCGGGCTCGGCGGCGGGAACTTCGCCAGCTCCATGGCGAACATCACCTTCTTCTACCCGGCCAGGCGCAAGGGCTGGGCGCTGGGACTGAACGCCGCGGGCGGGAATCTGGGCGCCGCCGTCGCACAGCTCGCCGTACCCGTCGCCGTGAGCGTCACCGCCGCGCTGACCGTGGGCGCGCCGTCGCTCGCCGTCGCGGGCCTGATGTGGGTGCCCCTGATCCTGCTGGCGGCCTGGGGCGCCTTCCGGCGCATGGACAACCTCTCCCACGCGAAGGGTGACGTCGCAGGAACCCTCGCCGCGCTCAAGGAGCCGCAGCTGTGGGTGCTGGCGTTCCTCTACATCGGGACGTTCGGGTCCTTCATCGGCTTCTCCGGGGTGTTCCCCAAACTGATCAAGGACCTCTTCCCCGCCTATTCGAGCTTCGCCGTCGGCGCGGCCGCCCTGTCCCTGTCCTTCCTGGGCCCGCTCGTCGGCTCCCTGACCCGCCCGTACGGCGGACGTCTGGCCGACCGCTTCGGCGGGGCCCGTATGACCACGGTCTCGTTCGCCGTCATGGCCCTCGCCACGGGCGCCGTCATCCTCACGCTGCCGCTGCGGAACTTCTGGCTCTTCCTGGCGCTTTTCCTGATCCTGTTCGCGGCGAGCGGCGTGGGGAACGGCTCCACCTACCGCATGATCCCGGCGGTCTTCGCCCACTCCAGCCGTGCGGCCAGGGCCGGAGCCTCGCCGGCCGGAACCGCCCGCCTGGCGTCCGCCGCCCTGGGCCTGGTGTCCGCGATCGGCGCGTACGGCGGATTCCTCATCCCCCAGCTGCTCGGCGCGTCGGCGAGCACCGCCGGATCCTACCTCCCCGCCTTCCTGGGCTTCGTGGCCGCCTATCTGCTCATGATGGCCGTGACCTGGGCGTGCTACCTGCGGCGCACGGGCCGCACCGTCCCGGTGGAGGTGTGACGATGACCGCCACCCACTGCCCCTACTGCGCCCTCCAGTGCGCCATGACGCTCACCCCGTCCGCGGGTGACACCCCGGTGGAGATCGCCGGGCGGGACTTCCCCACCAACCGCGGCGGACTCTGCCGGAAAGGCTGGACCGCCGCCGAGCTGCTGAACCACCCCGAGCGGCTGAGCTCGCCTCTGATCCGCGGCGACGACGGCGCGCTGCGGCCGGCGTCCTGGGAAGAAGCTCTGGAGCGGGTCGCCTCCGGCATCCGGACCGTGCAGGACCGTCACGGGCGGGACGGCGTGGGCGTGTTCGGCAGCGGCGGCCTGAGCAATGAGAAGGCCTACCTCCTGGGGAAGTTCGCCCGTGTGGCGCTGCGGACCTCACGGATCGACTACAACGGCCGGTTCTGCATGTCCTCCGCGGCGGCCGCCGGGAACCGGGCCTTCGGCCTGGACCGGGGGCTCCCGTTCCCCCTGGCCGATCTGGACACCGCGGACACCGTGCTGCTGCTCGGCTCGAACGTGGCCGAGACCATGCCACCGTTCGTTCAGCACCTGGCCGGGGCCCGTGCGGCCGGTGGCCTGATCGTGGTGGACCCCCGCCGTTCCCCCACGGCGCTCCTGACCGAGGACGGCGCCGGGACCCATCTGGCACCCGCCCCCAAGACGGACCTCATCCTCCTCCTGGGCCTGGCGCACATCTTGGTCAACAGGGGCTGGCTGGATGATTCGTACCTGGCCGCGCGGACGTCAGGTGTGGAATCCGTGATCCGTTCCGTGGCCGCCTGGTGGCCGGAACGGGTCCAGGCCGCCACCGGTGTCCCGGCGGACGTGCTGGTCCGCACGGCCCGGCGCCTGGCGGACTCCGCCCGCACCGGGTCCTGCTACATCCTGACCGGACGCGGGGTGGAGCAGCACAGCGACGGCACGGACACGGCCACCGCAGCCATCAACCTGGCGCTCCTCCTGGGCCTGCCGGGCTCCGCGCGCGGCGGATACGGAACTCTGACCGGGCAGGGCAACGGCCAGGGCGGCCGCGAACACGGGCAGAAATCAGATCAGCTCCCCGGCTATCGCAAGATCACCGACCCCGCGGCGCGCGCCCATCTCGCCACGGTATGGGGTGTCCGGGAAGAGGAGATCCCCGGTCCCGGCGTGCCCGCCGTGGAACTCCTGAGCACCCTCGGGCTGCCCGGCGGCGTCCACGCCCTCCTGGTGCACGGCGCCAACCCGGCCGTCTCCGCCCCCGACGCCGCGGCTGTCCGGGAAGGTCTGGACCGTCTGGACCTCCTGGTGGTCTGCGACTTCTTCCCATCCGAGACCGCCCGGCAGGCCGATGTGGTGCTCCCCGTCCTCCAGTGGGCCGAAGAGGAGGGCACCATGACGAACCTGGAAGGCAGAGTCCTGCGCCGCCGTCGTGCGCTGCGGCCGCCGGAGGGGGCACGGTCCGAGCTCTGGGTGCTCCACCGGCTGGCCGCCCTCCTCGGAGTGCCGGGCGGCTTCCCCACGGAACCGCGAGAGGCGTTCGAGGAACTCCGCCGCGCCTCCGCCGGCGGCCTGGCCGACTACTCCGGGATCAGTTATGAGCTGCTGGATTCCGGGGCCGAGGTCCACTGGCCGTACCCGGCCGGTGGCGGCGGCACCCCACGGCTCTTCCGCGAACGCTTCGCCCACCCGGACGGACGGGCCAGGCTGGTGGCGGTCCGGCCCGCCGTCATCCCGGACGGCGCCGCGGCTCTGGGCCGGGACGAGTTCCATCTGGCCACCGGACGGCTGCTGGAGCACTATCAGTCCGGCGCCCAAACCCGCCGGGTCACGGCCCTCCTGGAGGCGCAGCCGGAGCCGCGCCTCCAGATCCACCCGGCATCCGCCGCACGTCTCGGCATCATGGACGGTGCTCCGGTGCGTGTCCGCCGGAGCGGGACCGGCCCCTTCGCGCCGCGGCTCCTGTGCCGGGCGGAGGTGACCACCTTCATCCGGCTGGACACGGTCTTCGCACCGTTCCACTTCGCGGACGGCGCCTCCGCCAATCAGGTGACGGAGGCCGTCACGGATCCGGTCTCCGGGATGCCGGAGTTCAAGACCACGCGCGTCCGCATCGAACCGGTGGCGGCATCGAGCGAAGGAGTCACCGGATGAACACCCCGGAACGGATCGTCGTGCTGGGCTACGGCCCCGTCGCCGCACGGTTCCTGGACGCGATGCGCCCGCTGGCCGCCGCGGGCCTGGTGGAGGTCACCGTGCTCGGTGAGGAGAAGGATGCCGCTTACAACCGCGTGCTCGTCGCCGATCTCGGAGTGGGCCGCGCATCCCGCGGGTCGCTGGACCTGTCCGATCCCGACGAACTCGCCGCGGACGGGATCCGGGTGCTGCTCGGCGTCCGCGCACAACGCGTGGACCGGAGCCGGCGCCTGGTCCACGCGGCTGATGGCTCGCGGCTCCCCTACGACCGGCTCGTCCTCGCCACGGGAGCCCGCGCCACGGTCCCCAACCTCACGGGCCTCAATCCGGACCCCTTGCACCCTGTCCTCCCGGAGGGCGTCACCGCACTCCGGGACCTCGCCGACGCCGCCCGGCTGCGCGCCGCCGTCGACGGCCGCAAGCGGGTGGTGGTGCTGGGAGGCGGTGTCCTCGGCCTGGAAGTGGCGCTCGCCGCCGCCGAGGAAGGCGCTCACGTCACCGTGGTCCACCATGGCGACCGTCCGATGGGCCGCCAGCTCGACGCCGGCTCCGGCGCCACGCTCTCCGCCGCCCTCCGGCGGCAGGGTCTGCAGCTCGTCCCCGGCGCCCGCGCCACGGGTCTCACGACGGCCGACGACGGCGCGTTCCGGGCACTGGCACTCGCGGACGGCACGCTCGTGGAGGGTGAGCTGCTGGTGCTCGCATGTGGGGCACGGCCCCGCACGGAACTGGCCGAGGGGGCGGGCCTGGCGGTCGGCCGGGGCGTCCTGGTGGATCATTCCCTCCGCGCGCTGCACACCGGGCACGTGTTCGCGATCGGCGACTGCGCCGAGGTCCGCTGTCCCGACCCTTCCTGTGCCGTGTGCCAGGCGTCCGCCGGACCGAGCGGGCTCATCGCCCCCGGCTGGCGCCAGGCGGACAGGCTGGCGGCGTCGTTCACGGCACGGCTCCTGGGCACCGTGGCACCTGCGCCCCTGCCGGAGGAGAAGCCCGGTGTCATCCTGCTCAAGGCCACGGGCGTGAACCTCGCCGCTGCGGGGGACCTCCAGGCGGATCCCTGGGACGCCATGGACCCCGGCGCGCCGCTTGAGGTGTCCCTGTGGGCGGACCCCGCCCAGGGCCGCTACGTGAAGATGTGCACGCGGGACGGGGCACTGGCCGGATTCGTCGCCCTGGGGATGTCCCGTGCGGCGGCGGAGCTGACCCTGTTGTTCGGAAGCGGCGGGGAGCTGCCCGCAGACCGTTCCGTGCTGCTGCGGCTGGACGGTCCGGACGGATCCCTGGGCCGGCCGGGCACCTCCGCCGGCCCGGAGTCGGTGCTGTGCCGGTGCGCGGGCGTCAGCCGTGGCTCCGTGCAGGCCGCCGTGACCGCGGGATGCGGCACCGTGGAGGACGTGGCCCGGGCCACGAAGGCCGGGACCGGCTGCGGTGGCTGCAAGGACTCCGTGCGGGAGCTGATCGAGGAGTATTTCGCCCCGACGGCGGTCTGAGGAGCTGCGGCGTGAGGACGCCGGGCTCCGTCAGTCGAACCCAGCCCAGCCCTGCATGAACAGTCCCCGCTGGGGAAGCCAGAAATCCCCCAGCCGGTCCTGGACCGCCAGACGGGCCGGGGTGCCCAGGTCCTGCCCGCGCAGGCTCGCCCGGGAATCCCTGATGACCCACACCCGGCGCGGGCCCATCGTGTACTGGTTCCCGTTGGGAGTCTTGCCGGACAGGCTCATGCGCCCTGCGGCGAACAGGCTCCCGGCCATGACGCCCATGACCCGGGAGAACAGGGACCCCCGCCACCAGCCCGCCGGGATGACCGGGCACACGGCGGACATCAGGGCGCTCACGGCCGAGGTGCCGAGGTCGAGTTCCCAGCTCAGATCCCACGGTGCGGCCACGCTCACCACCAGCACGGACGGCGAGTGCCAGTGGAGCCGGATTTCCGTCTGCTCCGCCGCCCGGAGCGCGGAACTGAAGTAGCGGGGGCACGCCAGGTCACCGGGGACGGTGGTGAGGATGGTCCATTGGCCGTCCGGCTCGCGCATCCAGAGGGAGTCGTAACCGGCACCGAGCGTGGAGGCCGGGAAGTGGCGCAACGCCAGGAGATACCCGGAGGAGAAGGGCAATGCCACCACTCCGTACCCGGCGAAGCGGTCGTCCTGTCCGGGAGGCAGTACGGCCACATCGGAACGCCGGGCCATGAACCGCGGTTCCATGTCTGGATTTTACTCCGTGGGAACGCCGGAAGACCCGGCCGGAGCCGGGTCTTCCGGGACGGAAACCGCTACTAGGCGGCCACCTGGATCTCGTCACCCACCACGCGGGTGGGGAAGGCCGCCAGGGACGAGCCGGCGCCGTCCAGGCACGCGCCGTCGGACAACCGGTACACCTGCTTGTGCAGCGGAGAGGCGATGGTGGCCTGCCCGGCCCGCGAACCCACGATGCCGCGGGCCATGACGTGGGCGCCGGTGACGGGGTCCCGCTGCTCCACCGCGTACACCGCTCCGGAGGACAGGAGGAAGAGGGCCACCTGACGGCCCTCCACCAGAGCGGCCTCGCCCCAATCGGGTTCGAGGTCCTGCACCCGGCACACGGAGTGCCAGGAGGTCACGGCCGGGTCCACGGAGCCGGCCACGCCGGGGAATGACGGGATGCCGACGAGTTCTGGAATGGCTGTGCTGGTCATACCTCCACCGTACGGAGCGGGCCGTTTCGCCCGGGTTTTTCCTGTGTCACGGGAAGGTAAAACCCGCCTCACCGTGCCGGAAACATGCCTGTGACGATCATGTCAACGCCCCGTTACACACGGGCAACTGAGGCGAAACGGCGGCTTTCTAGGCTGGATTCACCCCCATCAGAGAGGAACGGACATGAGCGTACGTAGCACCCCGGAGGGCACACTGGCCGGCACCCCGGCCGGCACCCGACGGATCGTCGTCGTCGGCGGAGGTCCAGCGGCCCACCGCTTCGTGGAGGCCATGGCCGCCCGCGGCCTGGACGGCCGCTCACTCACGGTCCTCTCCGAGGAGAATTACCTGCCGTATGACCGCGTGAACCTCGGCAAGGCCCTGACCGGTCACGCGGACCTCACCCTCGGCGATCCCTCCTTCTGGGCGGACGAGCGGGTGAGCCTGCGGCTCGGCTCGCGGGCCGTCCGTCTGGACCTCGACGCCCGCACCGTGCACACCCGGGACGGCGCGGAACACCCGTACGACGAGCTTGTGCTCGCCACCGGCTCGGACGCCGCCCCGCTCCCCTTCCCGGGCGCAGCTTCCGCCCACGTCTACCGCACCCTGGACGACGTGCACGGGCTCAAGCGAGCGCTCACCCTCCTGTCCCGTTCCCTCGGGCGCAAGCCCCACGTCGTCGTCATCGGCGGAGGCCTGCTCGGCATCGAGGCCGCCGCCGGCGCCCTCGAACTCGGTGCAGAGTCCTCCGTGGTAAACCGCAGCGGCTGGCTCATGAATGCCCAGCTCGACGAGGGCGCCGGCCAGGCGCTCGGCCGCCTGATCGCGGGCCAGGGCTTCGCCGTGCACACCGGCACTGCGCCATCAGCGGTGCTGACGGACGACGACGGCGCGGTCACCGGCGTCGAGCTTGCCGACGGCCGGGTGCTCCCCGCCGACCTCGTGGTCGCCGCCGTGGGCATCCGCCCACGCGATGAGCTCGCCCGCCGGGCCAATGAGGACGCCCTGGCCGGCGGCGGCGCCGCACCGTTCAGCGTGGGCCCGCGAGGCGGCGTCGTGATCTCCGAGGACTGCTCCACTGGTGTTCCCCGTGTCTGGGCGGTGGGCGAGGTGGCCAGTTTCGGCGGTGAGTGCGTGGGCCTGGTGGCCCCCGCGAACGCCATGGCGGAGGTGGTGGCGGACCGGCTGCACGGCGGGTCCGCGGCGTTCCCCGGCTTCGACACGGCCACCAAGCTCAAGCTCTCCGGCGTGGACGTGGCGAGCTTCGGCGACGCCTTCGCCGCCACGCCCGGCGCCCTGGAGATCGTCTACGCGGACCCGGCCCGCGGCGTCTACCAGAAGGTGGTCACCACGGATGACGCCCGGACCCTCCTAGGCGGCATCTTCGTGGGCGATGCGGCGCCCTACCAGGGGCTGCGGCCCCTGCTGGGCCGTGAGCTCCCGGCCGAACCCGGTGCCTTCCTCACCGCCGCCGGCGGAGGCTCCGCTCCGGAGACGGAGCTGCCGGACGACGCCGTCCTGTGCTCCTGCAACAACGTCACGGCCGGGGCCATCCGGGACGCCGTGGGCGGCTGCGGGGCGTGCGAGGGCTCGGCGCCCGTGCAGGAACTCGGCGAGCTGAAGGGGTGCACCCGGGCCGGGACGCAGTGCGGTTCCTGCGTGCCGATGCTCAAGAAGCTCCTGGAGAAGGAACTGACCACGGCCGGCGTGACCGTCTCCAAGGCCCTGTGCGAACACTTCGCGCTGTCCCGCCAGGAGCTCTTCGACGCCATCCGGGTCCTGCAGCTCACCTCCTTCGAGGAGGTGCTGCACCGTTACGGCAGCGGCGCGGGCTGCGACATCTGCAAGCCGACCGTCGCCAACATCCTGGCCAGCCAAAACAGCGCCTACGTCCTGGACGCCGGCCGCGGCACACTGCAGGACACCAATGACCGCGCTCTGGCGAACATGCAGAAGGACGGCAGCTACTCGGTGGTCCCGCGCATCCCCGGCGGCGAGATCACGCCGGAGAAGCTCGCCGTGATCGCCTCCGTGGCGCAGCAGTACGGGCTCTACACCAAGATCACCGGCGGCCAGCGCATCGACCTCTTCGGAGCCCGCCTGGAACAGCTTCCGGAGATCTGGAAGATCCTCATCGACGCGGGTATGGAGTCCGGCCAGGCGTACGGCAAGAGCCTGCGCACCGTGAAGAGCTGCGTCGGGTCCACCTGGTGCCGCTACGGGGTCCAGGACTCGGTGAGCATGGCGATCCGGCTCGAGCTGCGCTACCGCGGCCTGCGGAGCCCGCACAAGCTCAAGCTGGGCGTCTCCGGCTGCGCCCGCGAATGCGCGGAGGCCCGCGGCAAGGACGTGGGCGTCATCGCCACGGCCGACGGCTGGAATCTGTACGTGGGCGGTAACGGCGGTGCCACCCCCTCGCACGCCCAGCTGCTGGCGCAGGGCCTGGATGACGAGACCCTCATCCGCTACATCGACCGCTATTTCATGTACTACATCCGCACCGCGGACCGCCTCCAGCGCACCGCCCGCTGGCAGGAGGAGCTGGACGGCGGTCTGGAGCAGGTGCGCCGGGTGGTGCTGGAGGACTCGCTCGGCATCGCCGCGGAACTGGAGGACGCCATGGCCCGGCACGTGGACTCCTATGAGGACGAGTGGGCGGCCACCCTGAAGGACCCGGAGCGCCTGCGCCGCTTCCGTGCCTTCGTCAACGCCCCGGACACGGCGGACGACTCGATCGTCCACGTCAGCGAACGCGAACAGATCCGCCCCGCCACGGACCCCGAGCGGGTCCTGCTCGGGGCGACCATCCCGGTGCGCGGCACGGAAGGGGACCTGCGATGATGCTGGAACTCAGCCTGGAGGGACTGAACGTCCTGCTCCTAGGCGAGCCCGGTGCCACGCGCCAGGCGCTGGCCCGCTACCGGCGGGAGGGCGCCGTCGTGGCCCACTTAGCCTCCCCGGCCGCCTTCCTGCGCGCCGGGCTGCCGGGCCGCGTGAGCCTGGTGGCCGTCGTCGCGCCGTCCGTGCGGCCGGGCGCCGGAGGGCGCGTGCACGACGGCGTGTGGCAGGGCATCGTGGACCACTACCGCGCCGCCGGGGTGCCGGTGGTGCGGGAACCGGCCGCGGGATCCCGCGGCGTCGTGACGCTGGTGGGCGGCGGCTGCGGTGCAGAAGGGCTGCTCACCCGGGACGCCCTGGACGCCCTCCGGGACGCGGATGTGGTCCTCTACGACCGGCTCGGCCCCTGGGAGTCCCTGCCCGCGCTCAGCACGGCCGAACTGGTGGACGTCGGGAAGCTGCCCGGCCATCACAAGGTGCCACAGGAGGAGATCAACGCCTTGCTCGTGGAACAGGCCCGGGCCGGCGCCAATGTGGTGCGGCTCAAGGGCGGGGACCCGTACGTGTTCGGCCGTGGGAGCGAGGAACTGGATGCCTGCACGGCCGCGAACGTGCCCGTCCGGGTGGTTTCCGGCGTGAGCAGCGCGATCGCGGTCCCGGCGGCCGCGGGCATCCCGGTGACCCAGCGCGGCGTGAGCCATTGCTTCACCGTGATCTCCGGCCATGCGCCGCTCTCCTCCGCCGAGCATGCGCACCTGGCCGGCCTCGGCGGCACGCTGGTGGTGCTCATGGGGGTGGCGAATCTGCCGCATCTGGCGGCGGGACTCCGGCGCGCCGGGATGGCGAACTCCACGCCGCTCGCCGTCATAGAACGAGGTCACCATGTGGACCAGCGCGTGACCCTGACAGAATTGGGCCGGGCCGAGCGGGACACCGCCGGCTGCGGCAACCCGGCCGTGATCGTGATCGGCGACGTCGTCCGGCAGGCCCCGGACTCCGGAGCCCGGCTGGTGGCCCACGCCACGGCCGTGGACACCGCATGACCGCTCAGGCACTCCGACGACAGGACAGCATGGACAGCAGCACTCCCCCGCCCGCCGCAGCGGAGCCCTCCCTGAAGGGGTTCACGATCGGCGTGACCTCGCACCGCCGCTCCGAGGACCTCATCCAGGCTCTGGAGCGCCGCGGCGCTCAGGTGCTGCACGCTCCTGCCCTGGCGATCGCGCCAGTGGAGCAGGACGTGGAACTGATCGCGGACACCGCGCGCGTCATCGACGCCCGGCCCGAGCTGTGCCTCGTGACCACGGCATACGGGGTGCGGCGCTGGCTGGAGGTGGCGGACGCCGCGGGGCTCGGCGAAGACCTGCAGGAGACCTTGTCCGCCTGCTCGCTGTACGTCCGTGGCCCCAAGGCCCGCGGCGCCGTGCGGGCCGCCGGACTGGCGGACGTGGGCATCTCCCATGACGAGACCACCGCCACGCTCGTGGACCTGGTGCTCGCCGACGCGGGCGGGCGCCTGGACGGCCAGCGGGTGGTCATGCAGCTGCACGGCTACACCGACACCACCCAGCTGGACCGCCTGCGCGACGCCGGCGCGGAGCTCCTCACGGTGACCCCCTACCGCTGGGTGGCGCCGGAGGGAGGCGAACGGCTGGAGGCGTTGATCGAGGCCGTGTGCGACGGCGCGGTGGACGTCGTGACATTCACCAGTGCCCCCGCGGTGGACGCCCTCTTCAGCCGCGCCCACGAGATGGGCCGCCACGCGGAGCTCCTCGCGGCGTTCCGGAACCGGGCGGCCACGGCCGCCGTCGGGCCCGTCACCGCGGCTCCCCTGGAGGCCGCCGGCCTGAGCCCGTGGATCCCGGACCGCTTCCGGATGGGTGCGATGGTCAAGCTCGTGACGGACAATCTGCTCCGCCGGCAGGTCCGGACCCTCAGCACCGCGTGCGGGCTCGTGGAATTGCGCGGGCGCTCCGTTCTGGTGGCCGGGACCGAGGTGTCCCTGACCCCCACGGCGCTCCTGCTCCTCCGCGCTCTGTTCGAAGTGGGCGGCGCCGTGGTCACCCGGGAGACCCTGGCCGGGCTCCTGTCCCAGGACGGCCCGGGCCACGCCCTGGACACCGCGGTGAACCGGCTCCGCTCCGCGCTCCCGGACGGGAGCCTGGTCCAGACCGTGGTGAAGCGCGGATACCGACTGCGGGTCTGACGCAGTGAGTGCTCAGTTGTGGCGGCATTCTCCGCCGGGACGTCGCCACAACTGAGCAGTCAACGCCGCTGGCAGGCAAAGAAAAACCCCTGGTCAGCGGCGTGATTTCCGCCGACCAGGGGTTCAGTTGCTCCTCCTGCTGGACTTGAACCAGCAACCCTTCGATTAACAGTCGAATGCTCTGCCAATTGAGCTAAGGAGGATCGCGAAGCGGGTATAACTTTACCAGAGCCTGGACGGAAGCTGAAATCGGTGTCTCTTCGCCTCCGCCGGAACCGCTCAAGCGTTCTGCCGCAACGAGCGCCGCTGCATCTCCAGACCCAGCAACTGCCGGTTCAGATCCTGCACCACGGCGGGGTCCGCGTCGACGCCCATACGCTGCAACTGACCCAGCAGATCCGCCTTCTGGCGCGTGATGTCGAGTTCGAACAGCCGGGCCAGGATGTCGCGGCAGGCGCGCCGCAGAGCCTCCTCATCGGCCGCGGGAATCATCGCCACGGCCAGTTCGGACACCAGCGCCCTCAGCGGCTCCGGCACCTCTTCCCGCACGGCCTCCACCCAGCTCACCGGGTCTCCCGTCCGCGCCGTGCCAACCGCGCGGATCGCCGTGTGGACCGCTTGGTACGCGGGCACCACGAAATGCATGGCCGCGAACGGCGGCCAGTGCGCGTCGTCGAGCACCTGTGGCTGCTGCAGCGCCACCTCCAGCGCCTGGCGCTCCATGGCGGCCGCCGGATCCTTCGGGTCCGGGCGGCTGTACAGCGGAGTCTCCGGCTCGGCAGGGCTGCCGGGCTCCTCCCGGAACGACGGCGACGAATCGCCGCCGCGCGACGACAGCCCACCGCTGCCGCGTCGGATGGCGGCCTGAACGCTCCGGGAGACGTCCTCCATGGTCATTCCCAGCCAGCCGGCCAGTTCACGCGTGTACGCCGGGCGCAGGGAGCTGTCCCTGATCTGGGCGACGATGGGCGCAGCCTCGCGCAGCGCCGCGACGCGGCCCTCCACGGTGTTCAGATCGTGCTTCTTCAGGCCCACACGGATGGCGAACTCGAAGAGCGGACGGCGGCTGTCGATGAGGTCCTTGACCGCCTGGTCCCCCCGGTGCTGCCGCAGCTCACACGGATCGGCCCCGCTCGGTTCCACGGCCACATAGGTCTGCGCGACGAAGCGCTGGTCCTCCGCGAAGGCGCGCAGTGCGGCCTTCTGGCCCGCGGCGTCGCCGTCGAAGGTGAAGACCACCTCGCCGCCGGAGCCGTCATCGGAGAGCAGCCGGCGGACGATCTTGATGTGGTCCCCGCCGAACGCCGTGCCACAAGTGGCCACGGCCGTGCCGACCCCGGCCAGGTGACAGGCCATCACGTCCGTGTAGCCCTCCACCACCACCAGTTGGCGGGACTTCACGATCTCCCGCTTGGCCTGGTCGATGCCGTAGAGGACCTGGGACTTCTTGTAGAGCGGGGTCTCCGGGGTGTTGAGGTACTTGGGGCCTTTGTCGTCCTCGAAGAGCTTGCGGGCGCCGAAGCCGATGACGTCCCCGGTGATGTCCTTGATGGGCCAGATGAGGCGGCCACGGAAGCGGTCGTACATCCGGGTGGTCCCCTCACGGCTGGAGAACATGCCGGTCTGGACCAGTTCCTCGTCCCGGAAGCCCTTGGTGCGCAGGTGGCCCAGGAGGCCGTCCCAGCCTTGCGGGGCGAAGCCGACGCCGAACTGTTCGGCGGCGTTGCGGTCGAAGCCGCGCTCGGCCAGGAAGCGGCGGCCCTCGATGGCGCCGGGGGTCAGGAGCTGGGCGGTGAAGAACTCCGCGGCGATCTTGTGTGCATCCAGCAGACGCTGCCGCTTGCCCACGTCTTCGCGCCGCGGTCCGCTCCCGCCGTCCTCATAGCGCAGTTCGATGCCGACGCGGGCCGCGAGCTTCTCCACGGTCTCGGTGAAGGAGAGGTGGTCCATCTTCTGCACGAAGGAGATGACGTCGCCGCTCTCACCGCAGCCGAAGCAGTGGTAGGTGCCTACCTGGGGGCGCACGTGGAAGCTGGGGCTGCGCTCATCGTGGAAGGGGCACAGGCCCTTGAATGAGCCGATCCCGGCGCCACGGAGCGTGACGTAGCCGTCCACCACTTCCTTGATGTCGGTGCGCTGGCGGACCGTCTCGATGTCTTCCCGTTTGATCAGCCCAGCCACATCACCATCCTATGACTCCGTGGCAAATCGGCAGGTGGCCACGGCCACCCTGTGGATCACCACAAGGACGGCAGGCTCCCCACCAGACGCTCATGCATGCTCAGGGCTGAGGCGTCCGTCAGTGAGGCGACCTGGTCGATCACCACACGGAACCGCGCGTCGTCGTCCGCAGCCGCGCGCCAGTCCGCTGCGAACATCGGCTCCAGATGTGTGTCCCCCGTGGCGTTGAGCGCACTCACCAGTGCGTGCAGGACCTCCCGCTGACGTTCGTAGATGGGCTGCCGGTGGTCCGTGGTCATGACGAAGGTGGTGGCCAGGCCCTTCATGACCGCGATCTCCATCACGGTCTCCTGCGGCACCATGAGCTGGGCGTTGTAGCGCGTCAGCCGGTCCGGGCCGTACACGGAACGGGTGCTCTCCAGGGCGCTCTGGCAGAAGCGGCCGATGAGCTGGCTGGTCATGTTCTTCAGGGCGGCCATAGATTTCCGGCTGCCGTCCGCCTCCCGCACCCAGACCGGAGTGGCCTCCAGGCGGGCCAGGGCGGCGTCCACCTCGGCGGGGTCTGCGTGCGGCAGATACCACTGGCGGGTGTAGCCGACCACGCGGGCACGGTGGTCCGGGTTGTCCATCCAGCGCAGCTGGAAGTGCCCGGCGACGACGGCGTCCTCCACATCATGCACGGAGTAGGAGATGTCATCCGCCAGGTCCATCACCTGCGCCTCGATGCAGGTCTGGCCGGCCGGGGCGTTGTCCCGGATCCAGTCGAAGATGGGGACGTCGTCCGTGTAGGCGCCGAACTTGCTGGTGCGCTGGCCGTGGATCACGGGCGCGTCCGCGGCCTGCCACGGGTACTTGCAGGACGCGTCCAGACTGGCGCGGGTGAGATTCAGGCCGGCGGGGCCGCCGTCCGAGGTCAGGACCTTCGGCTCCAGCCGGGTCAGGAGACGGAGTGTCTGGGCGTTGCCCTCGAAACCACCGATGTCATGGGCGATCTCGTTGAGTGCGGACTCCCCGTTGTGGCCGAAGGGCGGATGGCCGAGGTCGTGGGCCAGGCAGGCCGTGTCCACCACGTCAGGGTCGCAGCCGAGGGTCCGGCCGAGTTCGCGGCCCACCTGTGCCACTTCCAGGCTGTGGGTCAGGCGAGTGCGGACGAAATCGTCCGTGTCCGGCGCGACCACCTGGGTCTTGGCGCCGAGGCGCCGGAGGGCCGAGGAGTGCAGGACGCGGGCCCGGTCACGCTCGAAGTCCGAGCGGTAGGTGCTCTTGGGCGGCTCCGCGACCCAGCGCTCGGAGGCGTGGACGGGGTACTGGGCGTCACTCACGGTCTCAGTGTATTGCGGTGCTTGGTCTCCGCCCTGATGCCCCCGCCGAAACAGTCGGTTTCCGCTGAAACAGTGTGGTTAAACCACTGTCTCAGCGGAAACCCACTGTTTCAGCGGAAACCGACTGTTTCACGGAAGTCACGTGGGGCGTCATGTCCTGGACTACAGCAGCCAGCCGTTCTCCGCGGCGATCCGGGCTGCGTCACCGCGGGTCCGGCCGCCGGTCTTGGCCATGGCCGACGAGAGGTGATTGCGCACCGTGCCCTCGGAGAGGAAGACCTCCCGGGCGATGTCCGCCACGGTCCCGCCACCGGCCGCCACGCGGAGCACGTCCACCTCGCGGACGGTGAGGGGCGACTCCCCCGCCACGAGCGACTCGGCCGCCAGGGAGGGGTCGACGACGCGCAGCCCGGAACGCACGCGGCGCACCGCATCCGCGAGCTGCTTTGCCGGGGTGTCCTTGACCACGAACCCCGCGGCGCCCGCCTGAAGCGCCCTCCGGACATACCCCGGGCGGCCGAAGGTGGTCACCATCAGCACGCGGCACGACGGCGCCTGCTTGCGCAGGAGCTCGGCTGCGCACAGCCCGTCCATACCGGGCATCTGGACGTCCAGGAGCGCCACGTCGGCGGAGTGCTCCAGGACCGCCGCCACGGCGCTCTCCCCATCACCGGCCTCGGCCACCACGTCGATGTCCGGTTCCAGCCCCAGCAGGGCGGCGAGCGCACCCCGGACCAGGGCCTGGTCGTCCGCGATGACCAGGCGGATCGCTTGCTCCGCCGTCACTGCCCCATCACCGCCGTCAGCCGGAATCCGCCCAGTTCCGACGGCCCCGTGGTCATCGTCCCGCCGGCCAGCCGCACACGTTCGGCGAGGCCGTCCAGGCCGGTGCCTTTGCCGATCCACTGCGGCACCGCTCCACCGGCCACCTGCCGGCCGTCGACGACGGCGGCGCGCCACCCGCCGTCGTCGTCCACCTGGACGCGGTCGGCGGTGAGGGTGATGCGGCAATGTGCCGCGCGCGAGTGACGGACCACATTGGTGACGCCCTCGCGCACCACCCAGCCGAACAGCTCGCGGTGCGCCGAGGACACCTGGTCCACGGTGCCGGGAAGCTCGGCCTCGATGCCGGCCGATCCGAGCGCGGCACGGGCCTGTGCCAGCTCCGCCACCACGTTCACGCCACGGTAGCCGGCCACGGTGGCCCGCACATCGGCGAGGGCTCCACGCGTCAGTTCCTCGATCTCCTCCAGCTCCTTCCGGGACCGGTCCGGATCCGCGTCCAGCAGGCGCCGGGCCAGTTCCGCTTTGACGGCCACCACGGTCAGGGAGTGCCCCAGGATGTCGTGCATGTCCCGGGCCATCCGGTCCCGTTCCGCCGCGACCGCGGCGTCCGCAAGGTCCTGGCGGGTGGCCTCAAGCTGCTGCCGCAGCTCGATCTGCCGGGCGAACGCCATGAGCATCAGGCCGATCGACAGCACCACGGAGCCCTGGATGACGCCCACCTCGGGCTGCGAGACGCTGAAGCCGATTGCCATGGCTCCTGCGGAGAGCATGATCAGGACCGCGAAGCGCCACCGGGCCGGGATCGGCAGCATGGCCTGGGAGCACGCCAGGAAGGTCCAGGTCCAGACGGCCGGGGCGCCCAGGACCGCCACCACCAGAAGATTGCTCAGCAGGAGTGCCGCCAGGACCAGGTACCCGGCCCGCAGCTGGTGGGGCTCATTCTCCCGGAACCACGCGTACGGCGGGCCGAAGGCGTACACCACGAAGAACACCAGGCTCAGCCCGGTGATCAGAAGTTTGTGCCCCAGCGCGGTGGACGGGTCCGACCACACGGTGCTGAAGGTGGGCCAGGTCCACAGCAGCAACGAGATGCCGGCCCCGAAGAACCAGCCGCGGGTGCCGGCGTGCTGCAGCCAGGCCCCCGCGGCCATCGGTCCGAAACGTTCCATATCGATCAATCTAGTCCCCGCCTCGCCGGCGCCCATCCCCGGACCCACGCTCCGTAGGCTCCATCAGACCCGTTTGGTGTCCCGCCGGAAGGCCAGCGCGGCGCCCACGGCGAACACCACCAGCCAGATCCCCGCGTTCAGCACCCAGATCCAGTTCCAGTCCTGGGTGAGCGGGCTGCGGGCGATCTGCCCGATCCCGTAGGCCGGGGTCCACTTGGCGATCTCCACGAAGGTGTCGCCCATGATCTGCACGGGCATGAACAGCCCGCCCAGCATGGCGAGGATCGCCAGGACCGGGCCCAGCAGCTGCATGACGTTCTGGCTCGGCATGAGATAACCGGCCATGAGACCGAGGGCGGCGAAGACCAGGGACCCCAGCCAGGCCGTCAGGCCGGCGGCGATGAGCGTTCCGGTGTCCAGGTGCACCCCGAAGAGCGCGCCGACGGTGAACTGGGCCACCACGGAGATGAAGCTCATGACCAGTGCGGCGACCGCCTTGATGACGATGTAGGCGCCCGGCTGAAGCGGCGTGAGGCGCAGCTGCCGTGACCAGCCTTGGGCACGCTCCACAGCCACCTGTGCCCCGGAAGCGGTGGCCGAGGTCATGGCCGCGTAGACCGTGAGGCTGATGAGGATGTACTCACCGTAGCTGTGCTGGCCGCCGGGCATCATCTGGTTCTTGTTGGCCAGGCCGAAGATGGCGAAGAAGATGGCGGGCACCACCAGAGTGAAGATGAGGCTCCGCCGATTGCGCACCAGGCGCTTGATCTCGATCCAGAGGAAGGTCCCATTGACCCCGCCCCGGGCCGGGCGGCGGTCCACCAGGTTGATGGCGGCCCGCTGTTCGTCCGTGCTGGTGGTGCTCATGCCCGTGCCTCGCTTTCCGTCCGGGGTTCGGCCGCTGTCTCCGGCAGGGACGCGATGTCCTCCGCCTCGTCACTGGTGAGGGCCACGAAGGCATCCTCAAGATTGTTGGCGGTGACCTCCAGGTCGTGCGCGTCCGTTTCGGTCAGGAGGAAGCGGAGCACCGCGTCCGATTCGCGGGTGCGGATGGTGACCCGGGCGCCGTCGTGCTCCACGGAGTCCACTTCCGGCAGCAGCGCGAGGCGCGGATCGTCGTGGGACAACGCCGCGCGGACGGTGCGGCCGGAGGCCAGGTTCTTGATCTGGGCGGCCGTGCCGTCCGCCACGATGCGGCCCTTCCGGACCAGGACGACGCGGTCCGCGTAGCTGTCCGCCTCCTCCAGATAGTGGGTGGCGAAGACCACGGTGCGGCCACGGTGGGCGTCCTGCCGGATGGCCTGCCAGAAGTCGCGCCGCCCGGTGACGTCCATGCCTGTGGTCGGTTCGTCCAGGATCATCAGACCGGGGTCGGAGACGAGTGCCATGGCGAAGCGCAGCCGCTGCTGCTGGCCGCCGGAGCACTTCTCCACGCGGCGGTCGGCCAGTTCGGCGATGCCCGCCCTTTCGAGGACCTCGACGACGGGCCGCGGGGAATCGAACATGGCGGCGGTGAGCTGGACGGACTCCTTCACGGTGATGTCCTTGAGCAGGCCGCCCGTCTGCATGACCGCGGCCACCTGACCACGGGCGATGGCCTGCCGCGGGGTGCCGCCGTAGACGCTCACGGTGCCCTTGCCGGGCTGGGAGAGCCCCAGGATCATGTCGATCGTGGTGGTCTTGCCCGCGCCGTTGGGACCCAGGAAGGCGACCACCTCGCCGGGTGCGACCTGCAGATCGATGCCCCGCACGGCCTGCACGGAGCCGAAGTTCTTGTGGAGGCCCTTGGCGTCCACGGCCAGAAGATTGTTCATGCCTCCATTCGACCGTGTACACCGGAGCCATGCCCGGGCCGTGCGTCATGGTTGCGGCATGACATCTGTCATGGGTCACGTCCTGGACAGTGCTCCGATGTCCTCCAGGAACGCCTCGCGGACCTCGTCGCTCACGGTGGCCCGCGTGTCCGCGATGGTGTCCAGGTAGTCGCGCGTGGTGGGGCCGCGGCGTGGCGTCACACCGTCCGGTGAGGCCCCGTCGTCGTACACCACCTTCTCCAGCGCGCGCTGGGAGGCGCTGCGGGCCGCGAACTCGATGTCCGCCGGGGAGAAACCCTCGCTGCGCTCCACCAGGGCTGCCACATCCACATCCTGGCGCACCGCGGCCGGGATGAAGCGCTCCCACATGGCCGTGCGGGCTTCCTCGTCCGGCAGCCCGATGGGGATCACGTAGTCGAAGCGGCCGTGGCGCAGGAACGCGGAGTCCAGGGCGCGGATGAAGTTGGTGGCGCACACCAGGAGACGGCCCGGCTGGTCGCGGAAGGCCGGGATGATCTTCAGGAGTTCGTTGGTGACGCCCTGCAGCGGCGACGGCGGCTCGCCGGAGCGCTGCGCGGCGATCTCCTCCACCTCGTCGATGAACACCACGGCGTGCTCCAGCTCGGAGATCTCCAGGAACGTCTCCCGCAGCGCGCCGGCCAGGCCGGCGGGGTCCGCCGCGAGCCGGGACGGGAACACCTCCACGAACGGCCACTCGAGCCGGGAGGCGATCGCCTTGGCGAAGGTCGTCTTGCCGGTGCCGGGCGGGCCGAAGAGCACGACGGCGCGCGGCGGCACCACGCCGAACTCCTCCGCGAGCTCGGACTGCGCGAGCGGGAGCACCAGCCGGCGTTCCAGGAGCTGCTTCTCCCGGACCATGCCGGCCACCTTGTCCCAGAGATCGCGCGGCAGGATCCGCCCGCCAAGCTGTTCCAGGGCGCCGAGTTCGGCGCGCTGCAACGGGAAACGGCGTTCGTAGTAACGCAGATCGGCCTTGACCTCGAAGCCGCGGTTCTCGAACGCCTCCACACGGGTCTCGCTGCTGGGCATGAGGGCGGAGAGCTTGTTCAACCCGAGGTGAGCCATCCGGTGTTCGACGGCGGCCAGCAGCGCCGTGCCGATGCCCTGCCCACGCCGGTCCTGCCGGGTGGCCAGGAAGACGATCCACCCCTGGTCGTGGGCGGCACGGCCGACGGCGGCACCCACCACGGTCTCCCCCTGCACCGCCACCACGGCGTGGTCCTGCTCGCAGGACGCGAGGACCTCCGCCAGGTCGTAGACGGGTTCGGCGGCGGACGTCTTCAGGGACTCCCAGAGGTGGAGCAGTCCCTCCACATCCGAGGGATGGAAATCGCGGATCTTCCAGCCGGGCATCTTGGGGCTCCTTTCGCGGGCGTGGCGCCATCATGGCATGCCCGCAGGGGCTCAGGACAGGGCGGTCTCAGCCGCCGGACACGTCCAGCTCGGCCGCCTTGATGGTGGCCCGCTGCTCCTCGTTCAGGCTGCGGCTCTCCAGCCACTTGTCCGGCAGGGCGGTCCGCTTGGGGGTTCCCGCGCGGCCACGCGGGCCCTCGGCGTCCACACCCGGGTACGGCGAGTCCATGTCCAGCTGGTCCAGGAGTTCGCGCAGCGTGGCCAGGTCCGGGACGGCGGCGAGCCTGGCGCGCAGGTCCCCGCCCACCACGTAGCCCTTGAAGTACCAGGCCATGTGCTTGCGGATGTCCCGCAGGGCCTTGCCTTCCTCGCCGAAGGTGTCGATGAGCAGCTCGGCGTGCCGGTACACGGCGTCCGACACCTCCCGCAGGCCCGGGCGGATGCGCTCCTCGCGGCCCTCGAAGGCGGACTGCAGATCGCCGAAGAGCCACGGGCGGCCCTGGCAGCCGCGGCCCACCACCACACCGTCCACGCCGGTCTGGCGCACCATGCGCTCGGCGTCCTCGGCGCTCCAGATGTCGCCGTTGCCGAGCACCGGGATGTCCGGCAGTGCCTCGCGGAGGCGGGCGATGGAGTCCCAGTCGGCCTTGCCGGAGTAGAACTGGCTGGCGGTGCGGCCGTGCAGGGCGACGGCGGCCACCCCGGCGTCGCGGGCGATCCGGCCGGCCTCGAGGTACGTCAGGTGGTCCTCGTCGATGCCTTTGCGCATCTTGATGGTCAGCGGGATGTCGCCCTTGGACGCCTCACGGACGGCCGTCTGGACGATGGAGGTGAACAGATCGATCTTCCAGGGCAGCGCCGAGCCGCCGCCACGGCGGGTCACCTTGGGCACGGGGCAGCCGAAGTTCAGGTCGATGTGGTCCGCGCGGTCCTCCTCCACCAGCAGGCGCACGGCGGCGCCCACGGTGACGGGGTCCACGCCGTACAGCTGGACGGAGCGGACGGCTTCGTCGTCGTCGTGCTCGATGATCCGCAGCGACTCCGGGGAGCGCTCCACGAGAGCGCGGGAGGTGACCATCTCCGTGACGTAGATGCCGCCGCCGAACTCGCGGCAGAGGCGGCGGAAGGCCTTGTTGGTGATGCCGGCCATGGGCGCGAGCACCACGGGGGTGTCCACGGTGATGTTGCCCAGCGTCAGGGGCGGGAGTTCGATCTTGGCAGGGACTGCGTCGGCGGCGATGGTCTGAGGGGTCACCCCTCCATTGTCCCGCAGTCGGGCGCCTCGCGTGAACGCGGGCTCAGAGGCCGGCGGACAGCCGCAGGTACGCCTGCGCGGCCAGCGACGACGCCGGGTGGCCGCCGTCGTCGGCCGCCTCGCCTTCCGCCCAGGCCTCCAGACCCACACGGATCGCGGCGGTGGCGGCCGCGGAGTGCAGAGCGAGGGTCAGGTGTCCGGCCTCGGGAAGCCGCTCCCGCATGACGGCCAGGAGCTCCCGTTCAGAACGGGCGTTGACCACGGCCCACACATCCGCCAGCTCACGATCCTCGCCCGCTGCCACCAGCAGGTCCCGGACCAGTTCCAGGCCCTCCTCCGTGGTGCCGCCGACCGGGCTGAGCATGGCCCGGACGGCACCTGCCACGGCGGTCTGCCAGCCTTCGCCCACCGGCACGGTGCGCAGTGCGGCCTGCCAGCGCTCGGCGCCGATCTCCAGGACGGGGGCGATGGCCTCCTCTTTGGTGCGGAAGTGCCGGTAGAAGGTGCGCAAGGAGATCCCGGCACGGCCGGCGATCTGCTCGGCCGTGGTGGCCGCCACGCCCTGGGCGGTGAAGAGCTCCGCTGCCGCCTGAGCGAGTTCCTGACGGGTCTGGAGGCGGCGGCGTTCCCGCAGGCTGGGCTGTTCGGCTTCCACCTCCTGATCGTACCCCGGACGTGACGAATGAGACACGAATTGCCATCTTGGCGCGCCATGTCATGAAGCGTATGCTGAGCGTATCAGCCGGTCACGGACCGGCCCAGGGGACAAGTGGCGACCTCCCCGATCACCGGCCGCCCGGACAGACAAGGAAACATCATGCTCCGCTATGAAAACCGCCGCTCCCTCGTCACCGGCGGCGGCTCCGGCATCGGTCAGGCCACCGTGCTCCGTATCCTCGCCGAGGGTGGCCGCGTGGTCGCCTCCGACGTCAGCGAGCAGGGCCTCGCGGACACCGTCGCCAAGGCCGGGGACGGCGCGGACCGCCTGAAGACGGTGGTGGTCAACATCGCCGACGAAGCCTCCGTCAAGGCCGGAGTCGCCGAGGCCCTCGAGTTCCTGGGCGGCCTGGACGCCCTGGTCAACGCCGCAGGCATCCTGCGTTCCTCCCACACCGAGCAGACCACCCTGGACTCCTTCGAGCAGGTGCTGCGCATCAATCTGGTGGGCACCTTCCTCATGATCCGCGAGTCGCTCCCGGCCCTGAAGCAGGGTCAGAACGCCGCCGTGGTGAACTTCAGCTCCACCTCCGCCGGCTTCGCCCACCCGTACATGGCCGCCTACGCGGCCAGCAAGGGCGGCATCCAGTCCATGACCCACGCCCTGGCGTCCGAGTTCGCCAAGGACAACATCCGCTTCACCTCGGTGCAGCCGGGCTCCATCTCCTCCGGCATGACCGACGGCAGCGGCGCCAGCCGCCAGAGCGCCGGCCCGGGCCTGCCCGAGGACGCCGACATGAGCCTGTTCATGAAGCTCGCACCGGCCCTGGGCCAGGGCTTCGCCTCCCCCGAGACCGTGGCCGGCGTGGTGGCCATGCTCGCCAGCGACGACGGCGCCTTCATCACCGGCACCGAGATCCGCATCGACGGCGGCACCCACTTCTGATCCGCCCTTCCCATGCGTTGAGTGCTCACTTGTGGTGACTTTCCAGACGGACAGGTCACCACAAGTGAGCACTCAACGCATTTAACGACGACGGCGCAGCTCGCGGCGGGTGAGCACCGCGCCTTCGATGGCGGCCAGGGCGTCGTCGTGCGGACGGTGCGGTTCGCCGTCGTCGTGGCCGTCCTCCGTGGCGTGCCGCCGCAGGTCCGTCGCCTTGACCACCAGCACGGCCACGAGCGTGGTCAGCGGGATGGCCAGGACCAGGCCGATCGATCCGATCAGCGTCCTCACCACCTCCTCGGCCAGCTCGGCGCTCGTGAGGGTGTCCAGGAACGGCCGTTCGTAGAGCATCACGATGATGAGCACCGGCAGCGCGGCACCCGCGTAGGCGAAGGCGATCGTGTAGACGGTGGACGCGATGTGGTCCCGGCCGATCCGCATGGCCGAGGTGAACAGCCGTCCCGCTGAAGTCCCGGGCGAGAGTTCGTACAGCTCCCAGACGGCGGACGCCTGGGTGATGGTGACGTCATTGAGGGCACCCAGGCTCGCCACGATGAGCCCGCAGAGCACCACCCCGGAGATCGAGATGGTCCCGCTCGTATTGATCAGCGTGGAGGCCTCGTGGCTCCCGATGCCCAGGAGCTTCGCCGCGTCCGTGGCCCAGAACGCCAGCCCCGCCGTGACAAGCAGCCCGAAGACCGTGCCCAGCAGCGCCGTCGAGGTCCTGGCGGAGAAGCCGTGCGCGAAGTACAGCACTGCGATGAGGATCGCCGTGGACGCCGTGAGAGCCAGCGGCAGGGCGGGCTTGCCGTCCACCAGCCCCGGCAGCAGGTAGAACGCCAGGACCAGATAGGCCACGCCCAGTCCCAGCAGCGCGCGGAAGCCGCGCCACCGGGCCACCAGGATCACGACGGCGGCATACAGCACCGCGAGCACGGCCACCGGGAAGGTGCGCACGAAGTCCACGAACACATAGGCCGGCGCCTGACCGCCCTGCTGCACAGCGCCCTGCTGAACCCTGGACAGATTCAGGTACCGGATCCCGTCCCCGGCGTGCACCGAGTCGGAGGCGGAGACCTCCGGGTTGAAGAGGACCTGAACGGACGGGCCACCGGCGTCCGGCTGGGTGACGGCCGTGAAGCAGGTGCTGAGCCGGGCGGCACCCTGCGTGGCACTGCTCTGTGAACTCTGTGAATCACTCCCCTGCGAAGCGCCCGAGCCTTGTGAACTCTGTGAAGAATCCGCCGGCCCGCCCGAACAGGAACCCCGCGTGACACTGAGAACCTTGCCCGTGTCGAAGCTGACGCCGGGTGCGGCAGCGTATGGGGAGCTCAGCTTGAGATCCTGGTGCTGACCGCCCGGCCACAGCAGGATCATGCCCACGGCCGTCAGCAGGGTGACGGGCAGCAGGATCGCCGCCAGGATCCAGCCGGCCCGGCGCCGCGCCGCCGCGGCCTGAAGCGTGGGCGGCGGCCCGCCGTCGTGCGAATGTCCATGACCCATCAGAGCTGAATCCTCATGGTTCCCAGCCTACGGGCGGCAGACGGATTAGACCCTGCCGGCCAGGTCCATGACGCGGCCGGCAGGGTCTCTCTGCCCGGTTCAGTACAGCCCAGTGCGCCTCAGTCCGGCTTGATGTTCTGGTTGATCCGGAAGAGGTTTCCGGGGTCGTACTTCCTCTTGACATCCACCAGCCGCTGGTAGTTGACCCCGTAGTTGTCTCCGATACGCCCCTGGTCCTCGGCGTCCATGAAGTTGATGTACCCACCGGCTGCCGAGTGCGGCCGAAGCGCCTCCGCATAGCTGCGGGCCCAGGCGATGTTGGCTTCATTGTCCGCCGGGTCCTGCCACTGGGTCGCGATGACCGGGGCGAACTTCATGCCGCGGTGCACGAAGGCCGTGTCCTCCGGCGCCACCCGTCCTGCGGCGCCATCGATCGGGTAGACGTGGACCGCGGTGTGAACGCTCGTGACCGTGGCTCCGTGATCGGCGTGGGCACTGATGGCGCCGTCGTTGAGCTCGCTCAGGAAGTTGGCCTTCCAGTACCCCTGCATGCCCTTCGGATTGAGTTCGTCGAACGCGACGTTGAGTGCCGGGTACGGCATCGGAGTGATGAGGGATCCGGCCACCGGCGCGGCCCCGAGGAACGGCGCCCAGCGGGACTCCCCCTCGGCCGGATCGCCGGTCCACATGCCGACCACCACGCACACCGGCTTGCCGTGCCACTCCTCCGGGAGGAACGGCACCGGCGGGCCCTGATGGAAGCCCAGGAACGCGCCGAACTCCTCCGGGGCGTCGGCGATGTAGTCCCGGTAGAACCTGGCGACCGCCGGGGTGTGCTCCGCGCCGTAGATGACGACACCCACGTGCACCATGTCCACCGGGTGCAGCTGGTACTCGAACGAGGTCACCACACCGAAGTTCCCGCCGCCGCCGCGCAGAGCCCAGAACAGGTCCTCGTTCTGCTCCGCGCTGGCCGTCACGAACTTGCCATCTGCCGTGACCACGTCCGCCGAGATCAGGTTGTCGCAGGCCAGGCCGAACTTACGGGTCAGATAGCCGATTCCGCCGCCCAGGGTCAGGCCGGCGATTCCGGTCGATCCCACGATGCCGCCGGTGCTCGCCAGGCCGAACGCATGGGTGGCGTGGTTGAAGTCCGCCCAGGTGGTCCCGGCCTCGGCCCGCGCCGTCCCGGACGCGGGGTCGACGCGGACCCCGGTGCGGTTGACGAAGTCGAGGACCAGCGCGTCATCCCAGGTCCCGAAGCCGGGGGCGCTGTGCCCGCCGCCACGGATCGCGAGCGGGAGGGAGTTCTCCCGCGCGAAGTTCACGCCCACGATGACATCCGCCACCTGGGCCACCCGGACGATGCCCGCCGGGTGCTTGTCGATCATGCCGTTGAACACGGCACGTGCTGTGTCATAGTCCGGGTCCACCGGAGTGATGAGTTGCCCGCGGAGCTGATCCCGCAATCCATCCAGCACTGTTCCATTCATGGGTCCCGCCGCCGATCCTTCGCAAGAGATCAGTCCCATCCCCGGCCATCGGCCCCGATGGGAGGTCTTGACGCGGAGCTTATAACGCCCGGGATACACCCAGGGCGGTCCGGCGTCAAGATGTTTATCCCGGGCTTCACTCCTCCCACCGGGAGGCCTTTTAAGCGACGGATCCCGGCGGCTCTGACAGTGCAGAGCCGCCGGGATCGCGGCCTAGGGCCGGATGAACCTGCTATTCGCTGATGACCCGGATGTCCTGGCCGATCTGGCGTGCTCCACCGGAGGCCAGGAGAGGCTCGACGGCGGCGCGCACCGCCGTCATCGAATCGTCCACTTCCAGCACCACGGGGTGCTGATACGCGATGAGTGCCAGCAGATCGCGCACGGCCTCCGCGGCGTCGTCGGCGTCCAGCTCCGGATCGTGGCCGAGGAAGACCTCGCTGGCCACCTCCGGTGCGCCCTCGCCCAGCAGGGGTGCGGCGTAGCTGACGGCGAACGCCCGGATTCGGCCCTTGCGGGTGGGGGTGACGGTGCTCCCGAACGCGGACTCGGGCTTGGCACGCAGCACGATGGCGCCGTGCGCCCCGGACGCGTCATCCAGGAAGAGCCGCTGCACGGTGCCGACGGACAGCTCCCCCGGATCGTCCCAGGAGTGCACCGAGCGGTAGTACTTCCCCACCAGCTGCGTCAGCTCCACGGAACCGGTCGCCAGGTCCATCACCACATCGCTGCCGGCGTCCTCGCCGTCTCCGTCGAAGACCGGAAGCTTGAGCGAACCGGCGGAGACCTCCACCAGGCGGGAGCGCTGGATCGGCTGCAGGCCGGCGGAGGCGGTGAAGGCCTCACCGGCCGAGCCGGCCGCCACCTTGGACCGCAGGCGGGTGACGCCGGACGGTGAGAGCTCCGCCTCGCGGCGCAGCATCACCAGGAGGCTGGAGCCGATGCCCTGGCCACGGTGATCGCGCGAGACCTCGATGTAGGACCAGAGGCGTTCGCCGTGCAGCGGGGTCTCGTAGACCACGCCCGCGGCGACCGGGATGGACACGCCGTCCACCACGTCCTCGGCCACGATGCACTGGCGCCAGGACTCACCGGTTCCGGCAGCCCCGGCGGCGTCGCCGTCGCCGGTCCCGGAGGACGGCGCGAAGGCACCCCGGAACTGCTCCCCCACGCGGGACTCGGGGTCGCCCCAGAGCTGGAGCAACTCCAGGTCGTCACCCTCCCGCCAGGGGCGGTACTGGATCGCCATCTCAGGCGCCCAGCAGCTTCCCGGCCAGGTAGGCCTCCACCTTGTCCAGGGACACGCGCTCCTGGGCCATGGTGTCGCGTTCGCGGATGGTGACGGCCTGGTCCTCCAGGGTGTCGAAGTCCACGGTGATGCAGAACGGGGTGCCGATCTCGTCCTGGCGGCGGTAGCGGCGGCCGATGGCGCCGGCGTCGTCGAAGTCGATGTTCCAGCTCTTGCGCAGCTGGGCGGCCAGGTCGCGGGCCTTCGGGGACAGGTCCTCGTTACGGGAGAGCGGGAGCACGGCGGCCTTGACCGGCGCCAGGCGCGGGTCCAGCTTCAGCACGGTGCGCTTGTCCACGCCGCCCTTGGCGTTGGGGGCCTCGTCCTCGGTGTAGGCGTCGATGAGGAACGCCATGAAGGAGCGGGTCAGGCCGGCCGCGGGCTCGATCACGTACGGGGTGAAGCGCTCGTTGGTGGCCTGGTTGAAGTAGCTCAGGTCCGTGCCGGAGGCCTTGGCATGCGTGGAGAGGTCGAAGTCCGTGCGGTTGGCGATGCCTTCCAGCTCGCCCCACTCGGAGCCCTGGAAGCCGAAGCGGTACTCGATGTCCGTGGTGCCCTTGGAGTAGTGGGACAGCTTCTCCTTCGGGTGCTCGAAGAAGCGGAGGTTGTCCTCCTGGATGCCCAGACCCATGTACCAGGCCATGCGCTCCTTCATCCAGTACTCGTGCCACTGCTCATCCGTGCCGGGTTCGACGAAGAACTCCATCTCCATCTGCTCGAACTCGCGGGTGCGGAAGATGAAGTTGCCGGGCGTGATCTCGTTGCGGAAGGACTTGCCGATCTGGCCGATGCCGAACGGCGGCTTCTTGCGGGAGGTGGTCAGCACATTGGCGAAGTTCACGAAGATGCCCTGGGCGGTCTCCGGGCGGAGGTAGTGCAGGCCTTCCTCGCTGGCCACGGGGCCCAGGTAGGTCTTGAGCAGGCCGGAGAACTCCTGCGGCTCGGTCCACTGGCCGCGGGTGCCGCAATTGGCGCAGACGATCTCGGCGAGGCCGCCCTCGGGGGCGCGGCCCTTCTTCTCCTCGAACTCCTCCTCGAGGTGGTCCGCACGGTAGCGCTTGTGGCAGGAGAGGCACTCGACCAGCGGGTCGGAGAAGACCTCCACGTGGCCCGAGGCCTCCCACACCTGGCGGGGCAGGATGACGGAGGAGTCCAGGCCCACCACGTCGTCGCGGCCCCGCACCATGGACTGCCACCACTGGCGCTTGATGTTCTCCTTGAGTTCGGCGCCGAGGGGGCCGTAGTCCCATGCGGAGCGCGATCCACCGTAGATCTCACCGGCCTGGAAGACGAATCCGCGCCGCTTGGCGAGGGAGATGACCGAATCGAGGGTGGACTTTGCTGCCATATGAACAACTCCAAGGGAAGCGGGCCGCTGGGTGCGGTCCGGTGCGAATTCTGCGGTACATGTCCTAAAAGAGGACACACGGACTAGCCTACCGGGAGCACGAACGTCGGGCTCAATGTCTCCAGCGAGGCCTGCGCCACAGGCACGCCGTCCGTGCCCGGGCCGTAGACGTCCAGCCGGTGACCGCGTTCGGCGGCGACACAGAGGTACCGTTCACCGGCGTCGTCGCTCACCCAGGCGAGGTGCCGGGGCCACTCACCGCACGGCACGCTGCCGCGCAGCTCACCGTCCACGCCGACGACGGCGAGCGCGTCGGCGCCGCGGACGGCCACCACGATCGCGTCCCCCGCGCAGGTCGCGGCGAGCTCGCTGGGATACGCCACCTCCGCGCCCGGGGCGAGAGAAACAGCCGGACCCTTCAGCGCCCAGGCCTCGCCGCGCCGCGTGGCACGGTGCAGGGCGGCGTCGAGCTCGCCGACGATCCACAGCGAATCGCCGTCCAGGAGCAGATGGCGGGGCCCGGTGCCTGGCGGCAGATCCAGCCCGCCCACCAGGGCCGGCCCGTCCGGCGTGAGCGCGTACTCGTCCACCCGGTCCCGGCCCAGATCGGCCAGCAGGAAGCGGCCTGACCCGAGCGGCAGGGTGGAGTGCGCGTGCGGCCCGTCCTGACGGTCCGCCACCGGCCCGGATCCGGGCTGACCCACCGTCCACAACGGCACGGGCCTCTCTGAGCCCGGGCCCCACTCCCGGTCCAGCGGCAGCGCCGAGACCGTGCCCGAGGAGTAGTTGGACACCAGCAGCAGGCGTCCGCCGTCGCCGTCGTCCAGTGAGCTGATATGGCACGGGTGTGCCCCGCCGCTGGAGGCCCGGGCGAGCACCGCGAGCGTCTCCGGGTCCAGCTCCACCACCTGGCCGGCGTCGAGCTCCTCCACTGCGAAGAGGCGGCCGTCCGCCGTCCTGTGCAGGAAGGACGGGTTCCGGACGCCGCGGCTCACGGCCTCGACGCGCAATGAGTCGCCGGTGGGGTCGACGGAGACGCGCTGCACGCCGCGGCCGCGCCCGGCCCCGTCCTCGGTGTAGCTGCCGAGCCAGAGCTGGATGGTCATGCGGGCTCCTTGGGGTAGGGCATCATGGGGTTATGACGAGTGACATGCCGGACGATCTGGACACCCTCGAGATCCGCGATTCCATGATCCGGCTGGGACAGCTGCTGAAACTGGCCAATCTGGCCGAGGACGGCGTGGAGGCCACCGAGCTGATCAAGAACGGCCTGGTCAAGGTCAACGGTGAGATCGAAGAGCGCCGCGGCCGTCAGCTCACCGACGGCGACGTGGTCAGCGTCAACGGCGAGAGCGTCCGCATCAGCGCAGCGCGCTGACTCGCCCAGCGCTGACTCATCGCGCGCTGAGGACCTCGAACGTCAGGAACTCGGCCACGTGCCCCACTTCCTGGGGGCTGATGCCGTGCCACACCCCGCTGTACTGCACCTTGGTGGCGCGCGCCTTGCCCAGCAGCCAGGCCGCCGTGAAGTCCACCTTGTCCCGGGCGATGACCGGATCCTGCGGGTCCCGGCCCCAGAAGAACGGGGTCTCCCCGTCAAGTCCGGCGTCCTGGAAGTAGTCGCCGCCGCCCTCCACGGCGAAGCCTGAGAGCCCGACGACGGCCGCGAAGTCCGCGGGGCGGCGGCGCCACATGCTGGTGGCCATGGCCATGCCCATGGAGAAGCCGAGCAGGCTCACCGAGCTGAACTGCTCCTTGACGGAGTCCAGCCAGTCGAAGGCGTACTCGCTGGCGTCGCGGACGGCGTCGAAGGAGTAGTCCAGCGAGCCCGTCAGCGGGAACCACGTGTAGCCGGGCCCCATCGGGATCGGCGCGCGCAGACTCGCCACCACGAAATCCTCCGGCAGCTGGTCCGCCAGGCCGAACAGGTCCGCCTCATTGGCGCCGTAGCCGTGCAGCAGTACCAGCAGGGGCCGGCCCTCCCAGTCTCCCTCCGGTGCGGACCAGAGGACGGTGGGCTCGGGGAAGGCGATGGGGGGAAGGCTCATGGCTCGTATTCTGCCATCCCGGGAGTCCCGCGCCCGGGATCACGCGAAGGCTACGGTGGCGTAGCCACGGCCACTGGGGGCATGATGAGAAGAATGAGCGAATCCTCTCACTTCTCTGCCGGTACGTCCCCCCGGACCGAACCGTCCCTCACTCTCCACAGTGCGGATCAGACCGCCACCGCCCATCCCTGGAGCCGCTACGTGGCCGTGGGCGACTCCTTCACCGAGGGCATCGGGGATCCCGAGCCGACGGCGCCGGGCGGGCACCGCGGCTGGGCGGACCGCGTGGCCGAGGAACTCAGCGCCGGGCACCCGGACTTCGCCTACGCCAATCTGGCCATCCGCGGCCGGCTGCTCCAGCAGATCATCGACGAGCAGGTGGAGCCGTGCCTGGCTCTCTCCCCCGATCTGGTGACCATCTCCGCGGGCGGCAACGACCTCATCCGGCCCGGCGGCGATCCCGACGCCTTGGCGGACACCCTGGACTCCGCCGTCGGGCGCCTGGCCTCCCAGGGCGCGACGGTGGTGCTGTTCAACGGGCCGGACACGCTGTCAACCGTCCTCAGCCCGCTGCGTGGCAAGGTGGCCATCTACAACGAGAACCTGCGCACGGTCGCGGCCCGTCATGACGCGGTGATCGCGGACATGTGGTCCTTGCGCCAGCTGGCCGGCTCGCAGTACTGGGACGAGGACCGGCTGCACTTCTCCCCGCTGGGCCACCACACCATCGCCGCCATGGTGCTGGACGCGCTGAACGTGGAGCACAGCCTGGAGCCGCTCTCCCCCAAGCCGATGCCGGAGAAGACCTGGCGGGAGGCCAGGACGGAGGACCTGCTCTGGGCGCGCGAACACCTGTTCCCGTGGGTGCTGCGCCGGCTGCGCCACCAGTCCTCCGGTGACGGCGTCCTGCCGAAGCGGCCTGTGCCGGGGCCCGTGTTCGTGCCGGGCCGGGAGGTCTAGGCGAGGTCTCCGGAGGTCGGCTCGCCCAGCCGGCGCATGGCCTCCATCAGCGTCGTGTACACCGCGCTGGGTTTCCTGTCGTGCCAGTCGGTGCTGCCTCCCGACGCCGTCGGCCCGGGCTCGACGGCCGGCGCCGGCGAGTACAGCCACCAGAGGTTGCCCCAAGGATCCTGCAAGCGGGAGAGGGTGAATCCGCCATAGAAGGAGGAGACCGGCGTGACGACGGTTCCACCACGCTCCACCGCCCGGTCGAGGACCTCCTGGCTGTCCGGGACGTACACCTGCAGGAAGGCAGGGGTGAACGGCCAATCGGATTTGCGGTCGCTGATCAGCACCGACGAGTCCCCGATCACCACCTCGGCGTGGATCAGGCTCCCGTCCCGGTCCGGGATCCGCAGCCCAGGGGACTCCCGTCCGTCGAACACCTCGGTGACGAAGTCGATGAATCCCGCCGCATCGCTGACGATGACGAAGGGGTTGACGGTGTTGTGGGCGGCTGGGATCGCCGGGATCTGGCTCATCCCCTCAGCCTAGGAGCGTTTCAGGATCCCGGGGAGGGGTGGCCGGGGGCCTTCTTCTCCGGCTTCCGGAACGCGGCCCGCATGTGGTCACTGGTGAGGAAGTCGCCGATGCCGATCATCACGATGCTGAACACGATCTGTTCGGTGACCATCCAGAGCGGGTAGAGCCCCGGGATGGCGGCGATCACCAGCGTCACCACGGGGAAGATCTGCGCGAACAGCCGCAGCCGCTGATACGCCCAGTACCAGCCCTTGGTGGCGCGCCAGGCGAAGTAGAACAGGGTGGCCGTCATGCCGAGCACCACCACGGTGCGCATCCACACGGCGAACGGCACGGCCTCGCCGCTGCCGGCGAGCACCAGTGCGACGGCGACGGCCCCGAACCCCAGGATGAACTCCAGGACCAGGAGCCACATCACCCAACTGAAGGCGCGTTTGGTCTTCGGGTGCAGGCGGTGCTGCTCGGCAATGAGGACACCGGCCTGGCGGCCTCCGGCGAGGCGGTCCAGGCGGAGCAGGAGCGATTCCAGCGACATGACGGGATTATCCCATCCCGTCCTGCGGAGGCCCGGACGGCCGCCTCAGGAGAACAGCGTCCTCTTCAGCAGCGCGCCCAGCTGTTCGGCCTCGGTGAGGAAACCGTCGTGCCCGATCGCGGATGCGATGTGGTGCACGGGGACCTCTCCCGGCAGTGCTGCGGCCAGCACCGCGGACTGCACCGGAAGGTACAGACGGTCCGTCTCCACGGCCGCGATGAAGAACTCCACCGGACTGTCCGCCAGTGCGGCCTCAACACCTCCGCGGCCACGGCCGACGTCGTGGCTCATGAGCGCCTCGGTGAGCGCGATGTAACTGTTGGCGTCGAAGCGCCGCACCAGCTTGGCGCCCTGGTGGTCCAGGTAGCTCTCCACCTGGTAGCGGCCGCGCTCGGCCAGGGAGGCCGCGTTGAGCGGCTGCTCACCGTCCTGCGCCTTCCGGCTGAAGCGCGCCTCCAGCTCCGCCTCGCTGCGGTAGGAGATGTGGGCGATGCGGCGGGCCAGGGCCAGGCCGGACTCCGGGGCCGCGCCGTCGTAGTAATCGCCGTCCCGGAAGTCCGGATCCTGGCGGATGGCGAGGGTCTGCGCCTGGGCGAGGGCGATCTGCTCGGCGGTGCTGTGGGCGCCGACGGCGATCACGGCGCATTTGCGGACGCGCTCCGGGAACGTCGCGGCCCACTCAAGCGCGCGGGCGCCGCCCATGGAGCCGCCCACCACGGCGAACCACTGGCGGATGCCGAGCCGGTCCGCCAGGCGCGCCTCGGCCGCGGCGGCGTCGCGGAGCGTGATGAAGGGGAAGCGCGAACCCCACGGCCTGCCGTCCGGGGCCGGGCTCGCGGGGCCGGTGCTGCCGTTGCAGCCGCCCACGATGTTGATGGAGACCACGAAGAAGCGGTCCGTGTCGATGGTGCGGCCGGGGCCGATCAGGCCGTCCCACCAGCCGTCCTCGTCCGAATCCCCGCGTGCGGCGTGGGCGCTGCCGGTGAGGGCGTGCTGAATGAGGACCGCGTTGCCGCCGTCGGCGTCCAGCGTCCCCCACGTCTCGTACGCGAGCGTCACCTCCGGCAGCTTGCCTCCCGCCTCAAGCGCCAGGGGGCCGACGACGGCGGTGCGCGTCACGCCGTCGAGCTCCCGGACGGGGGCGGAGGGCACGGCGGCCGTGTGGCGCACGGCTGTCACGGGACGGGATGCGGCGATGGTCATGGAGCCTCGTTTCCTTGCGCTTGCCCACACCGGACGGTGCCAGGCCGAGTCTTCACCCGGGGCACCCCACCGCAGGAGGAGGGTTGCCGGCCAGCAAACCGGGGTTTAGCGCTGACACTCGTGACTCATGAATCAGTGTAAAGGATCGGATAGGGCCGTTTTGCGAAGATGACGCTTCATGAGGGCCGCTCCGCGATGCTTTGTTCAGCCGGAAGGCCGCGACGGGCCGGGAATCCGAAGAATCCACGGCCCGCCGCAAAGTTTCACACTGCGCTCAGCGGGCGGCCTTCGCGGCGCGGAAACCGGCGTCCAGATCGGCCAGGATGTCATCGATGTGCTCGATGCCCACGGCCAGACGCACCAGGCCCGGGGTCACGCCGGCGGCCCGCTGCTGCTCCTCGCCCAGCTGGGCGTGGGTGGTGGAGGCCGGGTGGATGACCAGGGAGCGGACGTCACCCAGGTTCGCCACATGGGAGTGCAGCTCCAGGGCGTCCACGAATGCCTTGCCCGCCTCGAGCCCGCCCGCGATCTCGAACGCCACCACGGCGCCGATGCCGTTGGGGCCGTACTTGCGGCCGCGTTCGAACCACGGGCTGCTCGGCAGGCCCGCGAAGGCGACGCGTTCGACGTCGTCGCGCACTTCCAGGAACTCCGCCACCTTCTGCGCGTTCTGCACGTGGCGCTCCACGCGCAGGCTGAGCGTCTCCAGGCCCTGCGCGATGAGGAAGGCGTTGAACGGGCTGACCGCGGAACCGAGGTCCCGGAGCAGCTGGACGCGCGCCTTGAGGATGTAGCTGAGGTTGGCGCCCAGCGCGCCGTCCGCACCCAGGTCGCGGGCGTAGACCAGGCCGTTGTAGCTCTCATCCGGGGTGTTGAAGGACGGGAACTTCTCCGGGTCCGCACCGAAGTCGAACTTGCCGGAGTCCACGATCACGCCGGCGATGGCGCTGCCGTGGCCGCCGAGGTACTTGGTGGCGGAGTGGACCACGATGTCGGCGCCCCACTCGAGCGGGCGGACCAGGTACGGGGTGGCCAGGGTGTTGTCCACGATGAGCGGGACGCCGGATTCGTGGGCGACGGCGGAGACTCCCTCGATGTCCAGGACGTCCTGGCGCGGGTTGGAGACGACCTCCGCGAAGAACAGCTTGGTGTTGGGCCGCACGGCCGCGCGCCAGTCGTCCAGGTTGTCCGGGTCCGCCACGAAGGTGACCTGGATACCGAACTTCTTCAGCGTGTTCGCCAGGAGGTTGTACGTTCCGCCGTACAGGCTCGGGCTGGCCACCACGTGATCGCCGGCCTCCGCGATGTTCAGGATCGCGAACGCCTCGGCCGCCTGGCCGGAGCTCAGCAGCAGGGCCGCCAGGCCGCCTTCCAGGCTGGCGATGCGCTGCTCCACGGCATCCTGGGTCGGATTTCCGATGCGCGTGTAAATCGGTGCGAGCTCGGCGAGCGCGAAGCGGTTGGCGGCGCTCTCCGCGCTCGGGAACACGAAGGACGTGGTCTGGTAGATCGGGAGGGCACGGGCGCCGGTGGCGGCGTCCGGCTCCTGGCCGACGTGGATCTGACGGGTTTCAAAGGACCAGTTGTTGCTCATGGCGTACCTCAGGCATATGTCAAAGGGCCAGGAACACACTCCCCCACCACGCCGAACGGCGTCCTGCCCTCAGATGGAGGGGGACGGCGTCCATGGCCCGCGCTTGCGCACCGCCGGGATGACGATGCGCCCGGTCCTCACCCGGGGCACCCCGCCGCGGACGGAGGGTTGCCGGCCAGCAAGCCGGGGCTCGATGCTGGCACTCATGACCTGGAAGTAAGAGTAAAGGGCGGCCCCCGGAGCTGAAAAGAGCCGCTGTCACAGTGCGTCGCGGGCGCGCGAGTATGACGGAAATCGGCGTCATCCCGGGCCATATTCCTAGTTAGGCAACCCTAAGCTGAGTGCCAGGTCACAAAGTGCAAGGATGATGCCATGCGGATGGACCACGTTTCTTACGCCTGTGAAAGTGACGGCCTCGAGGCCACTGCAGAGCGCATCGCTGACGCTCTCGGACTGCACGCGGTGCGGGGCGGGATTCACCCCCGTTTCGGCACCCGCAACATGATCTTCCCCCTGGCCGACCACAAGTACCTTGAGGTCGTGGAAGTTCTGAACCACCCCGCGTCGGACAAGGCCCCCTTCGGCCAGGCCGTGCGCGCCCGCTCCGAGATGGGCGGGGGGTGGATGGGCTGGTGCGTCGCCGTGGACGACCTGACCCCCTTCGAATCCCGGCTGGGCCGTGAGGCCGTTCCGGGCAACCGGAAGTTCCCCGACGGCCGTGAACTGATCTGGAAGCAGATCGGCATTCTCGGCCTGATCGCCGACCCCCAGGTCCCCTACCTGCTCAAGTGGGAGGGTGATCCCACCCTGCACCCGTCCCTCGTCTACTCGAGCGACGTCCGTGTCTCCCACCTGACCATCGCCGGATCCGCGCAGCGCGTGACGGAATGGCTGGGCGAGGAAGTGGAGCACCCGCTGGAAGACGTCGACGTCGAGTGGGTGGCCCCCAAGGGCACGCCGGGCATCATGTCCGTGACCTTCGAAACGGCCAAGGGCTCCGTCACCCTCTGACCGTTCGGACACGGCGAAGGCCGGGAGGAACTCCGCGTTCGCGGTGCTCCGCCCGGCCTTTCCCGTGTCAGGTCTCAGTGGAAACCGAGCCGCCGGGCCGCGGCCCACGCCAGGTTCTCCAACAGCTTCCCGTCCTCCGGCACCACGTCGTGGACCAAGCCGCGGGCCGCGAGCGACCGCGCCCCGATGCCCTGGGAGACGGCCAGCCGCGGCGCGCCGTCGACGTCGCCCTGCACGATGAGACTGGCGCCCTCGGGCGGCAGTGGGGCGAGCCAGGCGTCCGCCGCCGCGACCATCCAGCGCGTGGCGGCCAAGGCCAGCGCCCCGCCGCCGGTCCCCTCCCCCAGCAGGATCGCCACGCTGGGCACCGAGAGCTTCGCCAGATCTGCGACGCAGTCCGCGATCGCACAGGCGATCGCCTCCTCCTCGGCCCGCACCGACAGCTCTGCGCCCGGCGTGTCCACCACTGTGACAAGCGGGATGCCGAGCGACTCCGCAAGGGCCATGCCCCGGCGGGCCTGCGCCAGCCCGGCGGCGTCGAGCGCCGCGCCCTGGTGCTGAGCGGCGCGGTCGTGCCCCACCACCACCACGGGGCGGCCCGCCAGCTCGGCGAGCAGCACGGCGACCGAGGAGGACAGCCGTCCGCGGCCGGTGCCGCGCAGGCCCACCGTCCGGCCGAAACCGTGAACCAGGAGCTCCCACAGACCCGGGCGGCCGGGTTCCCTGGTCTTCAGCACGGAGGCCCAGGCCCCGGGGTCCGGCACCTTGGCAGCGGACCCCGGGGCAACGGACTCCGGGGCCTCAGACCCCAGGGCAACGCTGGGAACCGGGACGGCAGCCTCGCATGGCTCCAGGATGGCCAGCACTGCGGAGGCCATCTCCCGGAACCCGGACAGGTCCAGGACGGCGTCCACCGTCCCGTGCTCCCGCAGATGTTCGGCAAGCTGCACGCCCTGCGGGAACGGCTCGCCCTTGAGCCCTTCGTAGACCTTGGGGCCCAGGAAACCGATCAGGGCCCCGGGCTCGGCCACGGTCAGGTGCCCGAGCGAGCCCCAGGAGGCGAAGACGCCGCCCGTGGTGGGATGCCGGAGATACACCAGGTACGGCAGGCCGAGGTCCTTGTACCGGACCAGGGCCCGCGTGACCCGCACCATCTGCAGGAACGCCGGCGTCCCTTCCTGCATGCGGGTCCCGCCGGACGCCGGCGCGGCGATCAGCGGCAGGCGCCGCCTCCCCGCCTCCTCGATGGCCGCCACGATGCGGTCGGCCGTCCGCTCGCCGATCGAGCCGCCCAGGAAGGCGAACTCGCTGACGACGACGGCGACGGCGCGGCCGTCGATGCCCCCCTCCCCGGTGAGCACGGCTTCGTCCGTCCCGCTCCGCGCGGCGGCCCGCTCGAGCGCGGCCGCGTAGCCGGCGTCGTCGACCGGATCAGGCGCGACGTCCCAGCTGCGGAAGCTGCCGGGATCCAGAAGGCCGTCCAGTACCTGCCGAGCCCCGGGGCGGTGGGATACCGCCGCGCACTGTTCGGCGGAGGACGCCCGGGAGTCCAGCACGGCGGAGCCCGCGCCGTTCATCGGCTGCCCTGTCCCACCAGGGCCTGGCTCCCCACCAGTGCCTGGTTCAGCCAGGCCCTGACGTCGCCGTCGTGCTCGCCGAGCCGCGGCGGGGCGGCATGCTCCAGCCGCGTGGTTTCCGTGCCGTCCGGCCGGAAGTACCGCAGCGGCCCGCCCGGGACCTCGATGTGGCCCAGGCTCGGGTGCTCCATCCCCAGGAGCAGGTGCTGGCTGCGGGTCTGCTCCCAGGCGAACACCTCGTCCAGGCTCCGGACGCGGCCGGCCGGGACGCCGGCCCGTTCGAGCAGGGCCAGAAGGTCCTCCGAGCCGTAAGCGGCGAATTTCTCCTCGACGGCCGCGATCAGTTCCAGGCGGTGCTCCACCCGTGAGGCGTTGCCGTCCCAGCGGGGATCGTCCGGATCCAGCTCGAACGCGTCCGCGAACCGCTTCCACAGTCCTTCGGAGCCGACGGCGATCTGCACGGCGCCGTCGGCGCAGCGGAAGAGACCGTACGGGGCGATGGACGGGTGGTGGTTGCCCTGGGCCTGGGGAACTTGCCCGCCGACGGTCCAGCGGGTGCCCTGGAAGGCCAGGACACTGACGATCGAGGACAGCAGCGAGGTGCGCACCACCTGGCCACGGCCCGTCCGTTCACGATCCAGCAGGGCCGCCAGGACACCGTAGGCGCCATGGATCCCGGCCAGGACGTCGCCGATCGGCACACCCACGCGCTGCGGGTCCTCGGGCCCAGAGCCGGTGAGGGACATGAGTCCCGCCTCGCCCTGCGCGATCTGGTCATAGCCGGCGCGGGTGCCTTCCGGGCCGTCGTGGCCGAAGCCGCTGATGGACAGGACGACCAGCCGCGGGTTGAGCGCCTCCAAGGTGGCCGGGTCGAAGCCGAGCCGGTCCAGCGTCCCCGGGCGGAAGTTCTCCACCAGGACGTCCGCCCGGCGCAGCAGCTCCCGGAGCAGGGCGGTGTCCGCCTCGTCCTTCAGGTCCAGGGTGATGGATTCCTTGTTGCGGTTGCACGAGAGGAAGTAGGTGGACTCGCGTCCGTCGGGGGTGTCGATGAAGGGAGGGCCCCAGCCGCGGGTGTCATCGCCGGCGGCCGGGTTCTCCACCTTGATCACGCGGGCGCCGAGGTCGCCGAGCATCATGCCGGCGTGCGGCCCGGCGAGGGCGCGGGAGAGGTCCACGACGAGGGTGCCGGTCAGCGGGCCCTGCCGGCCGTCGTCGTCGCCGTCGGGCTGGGTGTTCGCGGATGTCATGACGTTCCCGATGCTCATGCGGTGGCCCCTTCGGTGACGGTTTCACGGCCGTGGTCCGCGGACAGCCGGGGTCCGGTGGCGGACTCGTCGGCGTGAGCCGGAACCGGCGGCTGTCCCTTGAAGGCCACGCGGCGGATGCCCTCCGCCACGGCCAGGACCACGAGGTTGGGCACCAGGGACAGGAGGCCGGAGTCGATGCCGCCGGTGCTGATGTTGGCGAAGGTGATGACGCCGACCGAGAGTGTTCCGGCCAGGATGCCCAGGGTCACCGGGATGCCATGCACCTTCACCTTGCGGGCCAGGCCGAACGCGACCGCGGGGACCATCTGGGTCAGGCCGCCGTAGGTGAGGAGCAGCAGCGCGCCGATGTCCGACTTGGCCAGGCCGAACACCAGGGCCAGCGCGACGGCCACGGCCACCACCAGGTGGTTCACCCGGAAGCGCAGCCGCGGGTTCTTGATCGAGAAGAGGTTGTTGGACACGAGCATGGAGATGCCCATCGCAATGGCGCCCGCCGGCACCATCGCTGCCGCGGCGCCGCCGATGGCGATGACGGCTAGGAGTGGCTCCGGCAGCGAGTGCTGCGCGACGCTCAGCAGGACCGTGTTGCCCTTGGTGTGGGCCGGGAGAACCAGGATGCCGGCGAGACCCACCATGATCGGGATGAACAGGCTCAGCTGGTAGATGGCGATCCAGCTGTTGTTCTGGCGCAGGATCTTCCCGCTCTTGGCGGCAAGGGTCGGCGGCCACAGGTGGGGGAAGGTGTTGAACCCGGCGCCGAGACCGGTCACGGCCACAGAGGTCACCCAGAACTTGGCGTCGAAGCCGGGCCGGCTGATGGTGAAGAAGTCACCGGAGATCGCGTTGACCTTGGCGACCACGTCCGGGATGGCCCCCACGCTCGCGATGACGCCCGCGATCACGATGACCAGCGCCGCCACCATCATGAAGTCCTTGAAGACCGCCACCCGGGCGATGCCGCGCAGTCCGGCCCAGATCACGAAGACCACCACCAGCACGCTGGCCACGATCATGCTGAATCCGCTGGCGTCCGCACTTCCCGTGGCGAGCTGGACGATCATGCCCAGGCCGGTGATCTGCAGCTGCAGGTACGGCAGGAGGAAGATGGCGCCGCACAGGGCCACGGTCTTGCCCAGGGCACGGCTGCCGAAGCGGTCCTGGAAGAAGTCCGCCATGGTCAGGTAGCCGCGGTTGGCACCGAGCTGGCGCTGACGCGGCAGGATGAAGTACTGCAGCGTGCAGGTGATGGTGAGGTACCCGACGGCGTACAGTGCCGCCATGCCGCCCCCGTAGGCCAGGCCGGCCAGGCCCAGGAAGCTGAAGGTGGTCAGCGATTCGCCGGCCTGGAGGAACCAGGTGGTCCAGCGTGGAAGGTCGCGTTTGCCCACCGACCAGCCGGACAGGCTGGTCTGACGAGTGCGGGACCAGACGCCGATGGCGCCGATCAGGACGATTCCGATCACGATGAGGACGGTGAGCATCAGTGTGCCTCACTCTCGTTCAGGGCGGCCAGGCGCGCGGCGTCCCGGACTGCTTCGGCGGCGTCGTTCTCGGCACCGCCGTCGCGCTGATAGCTGCGCTCCACGATCTGGAGGGCGACGACGGTGCAGATCACCATCGCTCCCATCCAGATCAGGGCGGCCGGCAGGCCGAACCAGAAAGTGGGGGTGGAGACAAAGGGAAGGAAGGGGGTGACCATGATGCCGGCGACCGGGGTCAGGGCGATCGTCAGGCGCTTGGGGGATGCCAGGGTGGTGCTCACAGGACTGCAACTCCTTGAGGGCGGATGGTCGAGCAGAGGCTGAGCTTCTCGAAGGACGAGGCCAGGTGCAGGAGGCGGGCGTCGCTGCCGCGCGCTCCGATCATCTGGAGTCCGACGGGAAGGCCGGCGGGGGTGAACCCGGCCGGAACCGACAGGGCCGGGAGACCCAGCGGGGTGAAGAGGTACGGGGCACGCATCCAGTCGAGGTAGGTTTCGAGCCGGTGCCCCTCGATCTCGGTGGGGTATTCGAGATCGGCGTCGAACGGCACCACCTGGGATGCGGGTGCGATCACCAGGTCATAGCGCGTGAAGAATTCCGCCGCGCCGCGGATGAGACGGGTCATCGTCTCCTCGGCGCGGTACACGTCGCGGCCGGTGAGCCGCGCACCCTCGCGGATGTTCCACGCGAGGAAGTGGTTGAACAGCTCCGGGTCCGCCGCCAGGTCATCGCCCCAGGCGGCGTCCATGGCCGCGGCCCGCAGGGTGCGGAACGCCTCCTCGGAGCCGTCCAGATCGGGGCAGGCGAGCTCCACGACGGCGCCGGCCGCGGACAGCGCGGCGGCCTGCGCCTCAATCACGTCCAGCACCTCACGCTCCACCGGCACACGGCCGCCGAGCGTCGGGGCGAACGCGATGCGCAGACCGGCCAGGTCCTCCAGCTTCGGTTCGCCGCCCAGGCCGGAGGCCTCGGCCGGGAAGGAGGAGAACGGGTCATCAGCGGCCTGGCCAGACATGACGGAGAAGAGCAATGCGGTGTCCGCGGCGGTGCGGCCCATGGGGCCATTGACGGCGAGCGGGAAGAACACGTTTGCGCCGTCGGTATTGGGCACCATGCCGGGGGTCGGGCGCAGGCCCACCACATTGCAGAACGACGCCGGGTTGCGCAGGGAGCCACCCATGTCGCTGCCGTCGGCGATCGGCTGGAAACCGGAGGCGAGTGCGGCCGCCGCACCGCCGCTGCTGCCGCCGGCGGACTTGGAAAGATCGTAAGGGTTGCGGGTGACGCCGAACACCCGGTTGAAGGTGTGGGAGCCGGCCGCGTGCTCGGGCACGTTCGTCTTGCCGAGGCGGATGGCACCGGCGTCGAGGATGCGCTGGACGTGCAGGTCGTTGACAGCCGGCACGAAGTCCTGCGTGCGCGGGTGGCCGAAGGTCGTACGCATCCCTGCAGTCGAGGCGGTGTCCTTGAAGCTGATGGGCAGGCCATGCAGCGGGCAGAGAGGCTCACCGGCCTGGCGCTTGCGGTCCGCTTCCACGGCGGCGGCGCGGGCGCCCTCTTCATCGAGGGTCACCACGGCGTTCACCAGCGGGTTGACGGTGTCGATCTGCTCCAGGTGGGCTTCCAGGACCTCGACGGCGGAGACTTCACCGGAGTGGAGCAGGGAGGCGAGCTTCACGGCATCCGTGTAGACCAACTCGTTCATCATGAGTCATTCACCTTTTAGCTAGTTTCTTTTTGAGCCACTTCCTTGGGGCTCAACGAGCGATGTGGACCACATTAGTGGTGCACATCACTTTTGACTAGAGGTGATCCTGTGCCGGGCGTGGAGAAGCCGCGCCCGGCATGGCCCCGTGGGAGAGAAGGAGAGCCGGAGGGATTGAGACCGAGATCCGGGCATGGCTGAATCCGGACGGGCCGTCAGCGCCGTCCGGTGAGCACGTTTGAGCTGGGTGGATGCCGTCAGCGGGCGGCTCGCACGCCTCCGCGCTTGTAGGAACCGACCACCATGGAGGTGCGCATGGCGAGGGCCTGGGAGGCCCATTCGGAGGCGGTGATGAACCGGCGCAGATCGTCCAGACCGGCCAGCGTCACATTCACCATGAGCTGGAACTCCCCCATGGTCATCGCCGCATAGCGGACACCTGGCTCGGCGGAGACCAGACGGCCCACCTCGGCCACCGCGGTGGGGGCCGTCCGGATCCAGATGACCGCCTCCACCGGCAGCCCGATGTCCACGGGTTCCACGATGGCCCGGACGCTCAGCATCCCTTCCTCCAGCAACGACGCCAGACGCCGCCGGACCGCAGGGGCGGAGAGGGCCACGGCTTCGCCCAGTTCCGAGGTGGGCACACGGCCGTCCTCCACCAGGAGCCGCACCAGGGTCTGGTCGATGTCATCCAGCAGTCCCGTCGCAGGGCGCCGGGTGACGGGCGGAACGGTCTCCTGAAGGGCCTCTACCTCCGCGGCCGTGATGGGCCCCGGATGCCAATCCGCCACCGTCCGGTAGTACTCCAGGACCGGGGAGGCATCCACCTGGGTCACGCCCTCGATGCCGGGGAGTTCCTCCAGGACCAGGTCGGAGAGCCGGCCGGGGCTCTCCTGGACCTCCAGGAGGATCCGGGTGGGCCCGGTCAGCGCGTAGAGGAAGGTCACGTCCGGCCCCTCGGCGAGCGTCTCCGCGATCGCGACGAGCCGGGACGGCTCGCAGTGGACCTCCACGAGGTGCGTCGCGGCGAGGGACACCAGACCCGCGATCCGGACCGCGCCGGATTCGAGCAGGGCGATGCCCCGGCGGGTGACGGTGCGGAACGGCTCGCCCAGGACGTCGGCGATGCGGCGCCAGGAGGCGCGCCCATTGACCTGGAGGGCCGCGACGATGCGTCGGTCCAGGTCATCCAGCTCATGGACGGGGGTCAACATCACCATCCCCCCATTATGCAGGCGCGGCCGTCCTCCGCCCGGATCTCCTCCCGCACCTGGTTCCATGCCAACTGGTCGGGTCTATCTGTCGGAACAGGCGCCCTGTTCCGACAGATAGACCCGACCAGTTGGCGCATCCGCCCTGAATCTGTGGATAACGGCAGCGGGATCCGTGACTTTCTGCTTATCTCTGGTCATGCGGAAGCCTCTTGAATTGCCTGAGCCGCTCGGCACGGCGCCATTCACCCTGACGAAGGCCTGGGAACTCGGCGTGCACCATGAACGGCTGCGCCGGAAAGATCTCGTCATGCCGACCCGTGGAGTCAGGGAACCCGTGACCGGTGAAATGGACCGGATCTCCCGGTTCCGTCCGCTTCTCGAGGTGACCCACGGCATCGCCTCGCACACCTCGGCCTGTCACCTCCTCGGGCTTCCCGTCCCAGGTTTCCTCAGCGACAGCACTCACATCAGCGTCCCGAAAGGCCGGGACGCGCCCCACCGGCCAGGCATCCAGGGCCATGCCCTGACTCTCTTCCCCGGCGAGGTCATCAGTCTCGACGGAATGTGGGTGACGAGCCCCGCGCGCACCTTTCTTGACATGGCGGCTCTTCTCCCAGAGATACATCTTGTGGCTCTCGGCGACGCGATCGCATCCCTCGGGAGGCGGCCGTGGTCTCGACAGGACGTTCCGGCTGTTCCGCCGGATGAGTTGCGGAAGTATCTTGACTGGAAACGCGGGACACCTGGGATCCGCAAAGCACGACTCGCCGCACAGCTGGTGAGGTCTGGCGTCGATTCGCCGCCCGAAAGCTTTCTCCGACTCGCGTTTATCGATGCTCACCTGCCTGAGTTCACCCCGGATTGTCCGGTCATCGATGGCTTCGGCACGATACGGCACCATGTCGATCTCGGAAACGAACACCATCGGATCGCCGTCGAGCATGACGGCGAGCACCACCGGACCCGCGAACAGCAGCGAATAGACGCGCGGAGGAATGCTCTCATGCAGGAACTTGGCTGGCGGCAGGTCATCATCGTCGCAGACGACCTCAAAAACGACTGCGCATCGGCCGTGTCCAAGGTCCGGCGTATGCTCCGAAGCGCCGCGTGAACGTCCAACTGGTCGGGTCTATCTGTCGGAAAATGGTACCCGTTCCGACAGATAGACCCGACCAGTTGGTAAGACGCGGGAGGGTCAGCCCAGGCCGATGGCCTTGCCCAGCAGCGAGTACCCCACGAACGCGCTGACGTCCAGGAGCGCATGGGCCACCACGAGCGGCATGACCCTCCGCCATTTCAGGTACACCCAGCCGAACACCAGGCCCATCACCACATTGCCCACGAACGGCCCCACCCCCTGGTAGAGGTGGTAACTGCCGCGCAGCAGCGCACTGGCCAGCACGATCCACAGCGGCGAGCGGCCGAGCTGCCCCAGCCGACGGAAGAGGTACCCCACCACCAGGACCTCCTCCAGGATCCCGTGCCGGATGCCGGAGAGCACCAGTACCGGCACCGTCCACCAATGGGAGTCCAGCGCGGCCGGGATGATCGCCGTCGTGATCCCCAGGGCACGCCCCGCGGCGTACAGCCCCAGCGTCCCCGCGCCGATGGCGATGAACAGCAGGAGGCCCACCGCGCCGTCGCGCACCGGATGCCGGCCGTCGAAGCCCAGGGCGCGCCAGGGCCGGCGGCTGTCCGCCCCGCGGAACGGCAGGAAGGTGCTCAGGAAGTACAGGCCGAGCAGGACCGGGACCAGCGAGAATCCGATGTCCAGCAACTGGTAGACCAGGTCGAAGAGCTCGCGCCGGTTCAGCGAAGGGTTGAGCGTAGACGTGGCGGAGGACAGGGGGCCGCGGGTGGCCTTGTCCGCGAACTGCACGATCGCATAGACGGCAGACTGCCCCAGCGACAGGGCCAGCACCAGGGACATCTCCCACCAGAGCCTGCGCCGCCGGCGCCCCAGCGCGGAAGGATCCGTATCCAGCGACGACGACGGCAGGGCGGGAAGGCGGGGCATGTCACCACTCTAAAATCGGCCGGGACATTAAGCTGTCTCCATGAGCGCGCCGCAGCAAATCATCATGGTCCGGCACGGGCAGTCGGCGGCCAATGTGGACACCGGCATCTACAACCGGGTTCCGGACTACCGCATCCCGCTCACCGAGCTGGGCGTCCAGCAGGCCCGCGACGCCGGCGAGCGCATCCGGCGGCAGCTTGATGGGCAGCAGGTGTGCGTCTATGTCTCGCCCTACCTGCGCGCCTACCAGACCCTGGAGGCCCTGGGACTGGAGGATCTGACGGAGCGGGTCATGGAGGAGCCGCGGCTGCGGGAGCAGGACTGGGCGAACTTCCAGATCGCCGGGGACATCGCGGATCAGAAGGAACTGCGCAACGCGTACGGGCACTTCTTCTACCGTTTCCGGGAGGGCGAGTCCGGTTCGGACGTCTACGACCGGATCTCCAGCTTCATGGAGACCTTGTACCGGCACTGGTCCAAGCCCAGCTACGCGCCCAACACCCTGCTGGTGACCCACGGCCTGACCATGCGGCTGTTCTGCATGCGCTGGTTCCACTGGTCCGTCGAGTACTTCGAGTCCCTCAACAACCCGGGCAATGCCGAGATCCGCACCCTGATCCGGCAGGAGGAGGGCAAGTACCGCCTGGACACACCGTTCAGCCAGTGGAACGAGTGCAACGAGACCACCACGGTGCTCAACGCCCCGCCCATGCACTTCTGAGCGGCCGGCCGCCTACTCCCCCGGCTGCCCCTCCGGCACACTGTCCGACGCCTCCGGCGTGCCGTCCGGCGCCACGAGGACATTGGTCCCCCGGTCCTGGAAGGCTTTGAGATCCTTGGCGGGGATGCCGGAATCGGTGATGAGGTTGTGCATCTGGAAACCGTGCATGGTGGCGAAGGCCCGTTTGCCCACCTTGGAGGAGTCGGCCAGGATGTACGCCTCCAGCGCGCGCTTGGCCATGAGCGAGTTGACCTGCGCCTCACCCTCGTCATTGATGGTGGGGCCGAGGACCGGGTCCACGCCGTTGACGCCGATGAACGCGATGTCCAGGGCCACCTTCTGCATGATGGTGTCCGTGAACGGGCCCACGAGCTCATAGGAGCGCGGGTTCAGGATGCCGCCCGTGACCATGATCTTGATGTTCGGCCGGACGGCGAGCTGGGTGGCGATGTTGATGGCGTTGGTGACCACCGTGAGGGTGGGCCGGTTGGAGGGGGCGTTCAGATCGTCCCGCGTGGCCAGCACCTGCGCCAGGGCCGTGCTCGTGGTGCCGCCGCCCAGTCCCACCACCATGTAGGGCTCCACCAGGGAGGATGCGGCCAGGGCGATCTGCTGCTTGGCTGCCGCGTTGTCATCGCGGTTGTAGCGGCCGGGCAGGTCGTAGGACACGGCACCGGTGGTGGCGCCGCCACGGGTCCGGCTCAGCAGGCGCTGCTTGGCCAGGGAGTCCAGGTCCCGGCGCGCGGTGGCCGGGGAGACGCCCAGCTGGGTGACGATGTCCTCCACCTCGATCTGTCCACGCTCGGCCAGGAGGTCGAGGATGGCCGTGAGGCGGTCTGTCCGGTTCATGAAGCACGCTCCGCTGTGTCGAAGAGGGTCAGGAGGCGCGCGACCTCGGGAATGAGCGCGGCCCGCCCTGCCCCCAGGTATTTCCGGGAATCAACGATATCCGGGTGTGACTCAAGGTACTCGCGCACCGCGCGGGTGAAGAAACCGTTAAGGTGCGTCGACACGTTGATCTTGGTCATACCGGCGCTGATGGCCGCCTGGATGTTCTCATCCGAGACCCCGGAGGAGCCGTGGAGCACCAGCGGGACGTCCAGGGCGGCGTGCAGCGCGGCGATCCGTTCCAGGTTCAGCCGTGCGTCCCGGCTTCTCATGGCGTGGGAGGACCCGACGGCGACCGCCAGTGCGTCCACGCCGGTGGCCGCCACGAACTCGTGGGCCTCCTGCGGGTCGGTCAGCACGCCCGGCGCGTGCGCACCGTCCTTGCCGCCCACCTTGCCCAGCTCGGCCTCGACGTAAACGCCCGCCGCGTGCGCATACTCCCGCACGCGCGCCGTGGTGGCGACGTTCTCCGCATAGTCCAGATGCGCGCCGTCGTACATGATGGAGCCGAAGCCGAGGTCCACGGCCTGGCGCGCCAGCTCCTCGCTCTCCGCGTGGTCCAGGTGCAGGGCGATGTCCACGCCGGCCGCCCGGGCGGCGGACAGTGAGGCCAGGGCCACGGGCTCCAGGCCGCCGTGGTATTTCGCGCAATTCTCAGAGATCTGCAGGATCAGCGGCAGCCGGGCGGCCTCAGCGCCTGCCACCAGGCCCTCCACGGTCTCCAGGTGGATGACGTTGAAGGCCGCCTGGCCGCTGCCCTTGGCGGTGGCGCGATCCATGATGCTGCGAGTGCTGACCAGGGTCATGCGGTCTCCTCCAGGGTGACGATGAGCATTTGTTCGAGTTCGGTATGCCGTTCCGAGATCTCCCCGGCGCCGGGCATGAGCACGGCCGCGGCGGACCAGGAGGCGGCGCGGCGCAGGACGTCCTCCGGTTCGTCCACGCCCTCGGCGAGCGCGGTGGCGAGGGCTGCGACGGCGGCGTCGCCGGCCCCGGTGGGGTTGCCGTGCAGGGGCTCGGCGAGGCGCGCGGCCCAGCTGTGGCGCGGGTGATCGGCGGAGAAGAGCCGCATCCCCGCGCTGCCTGAGCTGACGACGACGGTGCGGGCGCCCAGGCGCAGGAGCTCCCGGACGGCGTCGTCGAGTTCCAGGCCGCCGAACGCCTCCCGCAGCTCGACGTGGTTGGGCTTCAGAACGTCGGCGCCGGCGCGCGCGGCGGCGAGGATGCCGGGGCCGGAGGTGTCGATCACGGCGGGGACACCGTGCTGGTGCGCCAGCGTGACGAGCGCCGGGTAGAAGTCCGCCGGGGCGCCGGGTGGGAGGCTGCCGGAGCCCACCAGCACGGCGGCGTCCTGCAGACCATCGACGACGGCGGCCGCGAGCCGTTGCCAGTCCCCCGGCTGCAGTGCGTGGCCGGCTTCGTTGAAGATGGTGGTGTCGCCCAGGGTCTCTTCGACGAAGGCCATGCTGCGCCGCGTCTCGGCCTGCACCGGGACGAGCCTGGACGGGACGCCGCTGGATTCCAGCTCGGCGCGGAACGCTTCCCCGGTGTTCCCGCCCACGGGCGCGATCGCCAGGGCACGGCGGCCCTGCTGATGCACCACGCGGGCCACGTTCAGGCCCTTGCCGCCGGCACGGATCAGCGGCGGGGCCACCCGGTGGCTGGCGCCGTGCTCGATCCGGGGCACCGTGTAGCTGGTGTCCAGGGCGGGGTTGGGCGTGACGGTGACGATGCGGCTGCCGTCGTGCGCTGCGGCGCTCATGAGAGCTTCACCTCCAGGAGGCGGGCCCTGGCCTTGAGCGCGGAGCCGAGCATCCCGGCGTCCTGGCCGAGGGCCGCCGCACGGATGACGGGGCGCCGCTGGAAATCGAGCGCGTCGTCCACGGCGGAGCGGAGCGGCTCCAGGAGGGCCTCGCCCGCGGCGGAGAGGCCGCCGCCGATCACCACGGCCTCGGTGCCCAGGATGGAGACGCACTGGCAGATGCTGAAGGCAAGCGCCTCGACCGCCTGGTTCCACACCTTCAGGGCCTCGGGCTCCCCCGTCATGGCCCGCTCCAGGACCTCGCGGGCGCCGTCCACCTCGGTGCCGGTGATCCGCCGGTAGCGCTTGGCGATGGCCCCCGCACTGCCCACGGACTCCAGGATCACGCTGCCCTGCCCGTCCGGGTCCGGGACCATGGCGTGGCCGATCTCCCCCGCGAAGCCGCCGGCGGTGACGGGCCGGCCCGAGGTGAAGATGGCCGCCGCGATGCCGGTGCCGACCACCATGACCATGGCGTCCTGGAACTCCCGGGCCGCGCCCAGCTCCATCTCCGCGGAGCCCGCGCTGGCCACGTCGTGCCCGAAGGCCACCGGGATGCCCAGCCGCTGCTCGGCGAGGTCGCGGAAGGGGAAGTCCCGCCAGCCGAGATTGGCCGAGTAGATGCCCACGCCGTGTACTTCGTCCACCAGGCCGGGCACCGTGATGCCGACGGCCTCGAAGGTCCCCGCGGGGAACTGGTGGCTGTACTCGCCGTAGAGCTGTTCGATCCGCTCCAGGATCGCCTCGCCGGGCCGCTGGGGGTCCAGCGGCGTCTTGTGGCGCTGGAGAGCCAGCACCGTGCCGTCGGCGGTGACGACGCCGGACTTCATGTCCGTGCCGCCCACATCGAAGGCGAGTACTCCTGCGTCCGCGAATCCGAGTGCCATGCTGTCCTGTCCGTGGGTGGTGCCGGGGCGGGTGTCAGGCCTCGTCGAGGATGACGGAGCGCGTCAGATTCCGGGGCAGGTCCGGGTTGAGACCGCGGACGCGGGCGCGTTCCAGGGTGACCCGGTGCACACGGGCCAGTTCGGCGAGCGGGTGCAGCCCGGTGCTGATGTAGCGGGCCCCGGTCTTGGCGACGTCGGCGGCCAGGCCCTCCGGTTCCTCGCCGAAGAGCCAGGTGACGCGGTTGGGGGCGGCGATGGAGATGGGGCCGTGGCGGTACTCCATGGCGGGGTAGGACTCGGTCCAGCCCTGCACGGCCTCGCGCATCTTCAGGCCGGCCTCGTGTGCCAGGCCCACGGTCCAGCCACGGCCCAGGAAGGTGAACTGCTCGGCGTCCAGGAGCCCCTGGTCCACGGGGTCGCTGACGGCGGCCTTGGCCTGCTCGATGGCGACGTCGAAGCCCTGGCCCAGACTGGTCAGGAGGTAGACGAGCGCGGTGGTGGCGAAGCGGGTCTGGACCACGGACTGCTCGTCCGCGTACGGCAGGCCGATGATGACGTCCGCGACGTCGATGATGGGCGAGTTGATGTCGCCGATCAGGGCGATGGTCTTCACCGTGCCCTTGAGCTGCGTCAGGACGTCCAGGACCTCGGTGGTGGTGCCGGAGCGGGTGATGGCGACGACGGCGTCGTAGTCCCGGCCCGCGCTGTTGTGGGCAAGGAACGCCTCGGAGGCGGCGAAGGCGTCGGTGACGCCGTGGCCGGCCGCCTCACGCGCGGTGGCATAGCTCTGGGCCATGAACCAGGACGTGCCGCAGCCGATGACGGCGATCTTCTGGCCGGAGGCGGGGAGCAGCCCTTCCTCACGGCTCTGCGCCTGGGCCTGTGCCCAGACCTGCGGCTGAGAGCTGAGTTCCTCGTCCATGTAGGCGCCGAGAACGGACTCCGTCATCGTTGACTCCTTGTGTGTGCGTCTGTCAGGAATGCCCGCGCGAGTGATCATCGATCATTTTTTGAATGATTGTTGATGCTTGCGCGCCGACCTATTCAATCAGTTTTACGCTACTCCACTCGGGACGAAACGTCCAGACGCTTCACCCCGGGATCTCAGCCCGGTTCGGCAAGGCTGCGGAGGTGAGCGCAAGCGATCACCATGATCAGAAAGCGTCATTTCACATCCGTGACGAGCGCCACACCACGCCAACACCCTCACGCGAGAGAACAGCTGACGCCCCTAAAACCGGGGCGAGTTCAGAAGGTTAGCGCAACACCCTGATGGTGGAGGGTGTGCGTGGCGAAGAAGATCGCGTGGGAGGTCCGGGCGGAGGCGTATCACCGCTTGTTGGCGGGTGAGTCCGTGCTGGGT
>NZ_JAVALS010000013.1 GCF_030731045.1 Arthrobacter horti
CGAGACCGAACGGCTGTTGAACATCCGGCCCCGCAAAACCCTCCACTGGGACACCCCACGTGAAAGACTGACCCAACTGATCGACAGTGTTGCGCTAACCCCTTGAAACCGCCCAGGTTTTAGGGGCGTCAGCTGTTCTCTCGCGTGAGCGTTGGCGGCTCAGACCACCTGCGCGCCCGCCTGCCACACGGCGTGCGTCAGCGGCATGCCGGGACGGTAGGCCAGGTGCGTGGCGCTCGGCGCGTTGAGCAGGTGCAGGTCTGCGCGGTGCCCGACGGCGATGGAGCCGACGGCGCGGCGGCCGTCCACGTCGTCGCCGACTTCGCGGTGGAGGGCCAGTGCGCCGCCGAAGGTCGCGGCGCGCACGGCCTCGTGGACGCTCAGGCCCATCTGCAGCACGGCGGTGGTGACGCAGTAGTTCATGGCGCTCGTGTAGCTCGTGCCCGGGTTGAGGTTGGAGGCGATGGCCACCTGGACGCCGGCGTCGAGCAGGCGGCGGGCCGGCGCGAGCGGTTCGCGGGTGGACAGATCACAGGCGGGCAGGCAGGTGGCGACGGTCCCGCGGGGGCCGCGGCCGCCGTCGTACTGATCCCAGCTCTGCGCGAGCGCCAGGACGTCCGCGTCCTCCAGGTAGTTCACGTGGTCCACGCTCGCGGCGCCGAGTTCGACGGCGAGGCGCACGCCGGCGCCCGGGCCGAGCTGGTTGCCGTGCACGCGCAGCTTGAGGCCGGCGGCGGCGCAGGCCTCAAGGACGCGGCGGGACTGGGCCTCGTCGAAGGCGCCGCGCTCACAGAAGACGTCCGCCCACTGGGCGTGGGGCGCGACGGCGGCGAGCATGGGGCCGACCACCTCGTCCACGTACGCTTCCGGCTCAGCGCCCTTGGGGACCAGGTGGGCGCCGAGGAAGGTGACCTCGTCCGCCACCTGAGAGGTGACGCGGGCGATGGCGGCCTCGTGCTCGGTGCTCAGCCCGTAGCCGGTCTTGGCCTCCAGGTAGGTGGTGCCGCCGCGCAAGGCCTCGGCACGGCGGGCCCGGGCGAGCTCCAGCAACTCGGCGTCCGTGGCGGCGCGCGTGGCGTTCATGGTGACGCCGATGCCGCCGGCGCTGTAGCTCTCCCCGGCCATGCGGGCTTCGAACTCGGCGGTGCGGTCGCCGGCGAAGACCAGGTGCGTATGGGAGTCCACCCAGCCCGGGAGCAAGGCGCGGCCCTGGGCGTCGTGGACGGTGTCCGCGGCGGGCGCGTCGGCGGCCTGCCCGATCCAGGAGATGCGCTCTCCTTCGACGACGACGGCGGCGTCCTTCAGAACCCGGCGCTCGGCGTCCTGGGTCATGAGTTCGGCGATATTGGTGATCAGGAGGCTCATGGTTCCCATTCTTCCGGGCCGAGCGTGTCCCGCGCCTCACCCCCACGCCGAGCCATGTCCGGTATCCCAGACCTACGCCGGGCCCCTTAACCATCGATTGCTCCGTAGATGTCGTTCTGAGGGTTCAAAACGACATCTACGGAGCAGTCGATGAAGGCGGCGTGGCTCAGACGGACTCGGCGCGCGCGGCGACGAACGCCTGGACGCAGGCCTCCACATCCTCCGGGGTGTGCCGCGCGGAGAGCTGGACGCGGATGCGGGCCGCGCCGCGGGGCACCACGGGGAAGCTGAACGCTGTCACGAAGACGCCGTGGTCCAACATCGCGGCGGCGACCTTGGCGGCCAGCACGGCGTCGTGGAACATCACCGGGATGATGGCGTGCTCGCCGTCGAGCAGCTCGAAGCCCTCTTCAAGCATGCGACGGCGGAACAGGGCGGCGTTCTCGAACAGCCGCGTGCGCAGCTCGGCGGAGCCGTGGACCAGTTCCAGCGCCTTGAGGGTGGCGGCGACGATGGCCGGGGCCAGCGAGTTGGAGAACAGGTACGGCCGGGCCTTCTGACGGAGCATGGCGACGATCTCGGAGCGGCCGGAGACATAGCCGCCGGACGCGCCTCCCAGGGCCTTGCCGAAGGTGCCGGTGTAGATGTCCACGCGGTCGCTGACGCCCGCGTGCTCGGGAGTGCCGGCACCGGTGGGGCCCATGAAGCCGACGGCGTGGGAGTCGTCCACCATGACCAGCGCGCCGTACTTGTCCGCCAGATCGCAGATCTCACGCAGCGGGGCCAGGTAGCCGTCCATGGAGAACACCCCGTCGGTCACGATCACCACGCGTCGCGCGGCGGGCATTCCCTCGGCGTCAGTGGTGGCCTCCTGCAGCTTGGCCTCCAGGTCCGCCATGTCCTGGTTGGCGTAGCGGAAGCGGCGTGCCTTGGAGAGGCGAATGCCGTCGATGATGGAGGCGTGATTCAGGGCGTCGGAGACGATGGCGTCCTCCGGGCCGAAGAGCGACTCGAACACGCCGCCGTTGGCGTCGAAGCAGCTGGAGAACAGGATGGTGTCCTCGGTGCCCAGGAACTCGGAGACCTTCCGCTCGAGCTCCAGGTGCAGGTCCTGGGTGCCGCAGATGAAGCGCACGGAGGCCATGCCGAAGCCGTGCGTGTCCATGGCGTCCTTGGCGGCGGTGATGATCTCCGGGTGGTCCGCCAGGCCGAGGTAGTTGTTGGCGCAGAAGTTGAGCACCTCACGCGTGGGGGCGCCCAGTGGACCCGCGGTGATGCGGTTGGACTGGGCGGAGGTGATGTTGCGCTCTTCCTTGAAGAGCCCGGCGCCGCGGATCTCATCGAGTTCTGAGGCGAGCTGGTCCTTGATCAGGCCGTACATGAGTGAGTCCTTTCAGTTCTTCCCAACTGGTCGGGCCCATCTGTCGTTTTGAGGTCTTCATTCCGACAGTTCGGCCCGACCAGTTGGCCAGGAAGTGGGCTTAGACGGTGCGCCAGTCGAGCACGACCTTGCCGCCGTGTCCGCCGCGGGCGGCCTCGAAGCCCTTCTCCCACTCGGTGGCGGGCAGGACGTCGGTGATGACGGCGGAGATGTTGCGGTGCAGCGTGGGGTTGGAGGAGAGCATGGCGCTCATGGCATACCAGGTCTCGAACATCTCACGGCCGTAGATGCCCTTGAGGGTCAGCATGTGGGTGACCACCTTGCCCCAGTCGATGTCGATCGACTGGCTGGGCAGGCCGAGCATGGCGATCCGGCCGCCGTGGTTCATGTTCTCGATCATCTCCGGCAGCGCCGTGGGGTGACCGGACATCTCCAGGCCGATGTCGAAGCCCTCACGCATGCCGAGTTCACGCTGGGCGTCGCGGATACGCATCTTGGAGACGTCGACGGCGAGGTCCACTCCCATGGAGCGGGCGAGTTCCAGCCGGCTCGGGGAGACGTCCGTGATGGCGATCTTGCGGGCTCCGGCGTGGCGGGCCACGGAGATGGCCATGAGGCCGATGGGGCCGGCGCCGGTGATGAGGACGTCCTCGCCAACCAGCGGGAAGCTCAGCGCGGTGTGCACGGCGTTGCCGAACGGGTCGAAGACGGCGCCGAGCTCGGCGGTCACGCTGGGATCCTGGTGGACCCAGACGTTCTCCTCCGGGATGACGACGTACTCGGCGAAGGCCCCGTCCCGCTGGACGCCCACGCTGGAGGTGTGGATGCACATCTGGCGGCGGCCGGCGCGGCAATTGCGGCAGATGCCGCAGACCACGTGGCCCTCGCCGGAGACGCGGTCGCCGACCTTGACGTCACGGACGTCCTCGCCGATCTCCACGACCTCGCCGTAGAACTCGTGGCCGGCGATGAGCGGGGCTTCGATGGTGCTGGCCGCCCAGGCGTCCCAGGACTGGATGTGCAGATCGGTTCCGCAGATGCCGGTGGTGTGCACGCGGATCTTGACGTCACCCGGCCCGGCGGTGGGTTCGGGACGGTCCACGAGTTCGAATCCGGGGTGGGCGCCGGACTTGTAAAGAGCCTTCATGGCTTCCATTAGATGCCCCTCGAAGGCTTAGAACAAGCTCAAGTATCTCACTTGACAGTTTAGTTTTTCTTCATCGTATTGCGATGCGGCTCACAGGGTGGCATGACGTGCGCTATATTTGGTATCCCAAACAGAGTGAGCGGCACCACGGTTCACGCACCCCCAAGGAGACCTCATGTGCACCCATGACCACAACAGCGGCCCCACGCTGCCCTCCGGCCTGTCCCGCCGGGGCGTCCTGGCCGGCGCCGCCGCCCTCGCCGGCATCTCCGCCACCGTCGCGTCCCAGCTGGCCATGGCCCCCGCGGCCCAGGCCGACGGCCGCCCGGCCGCGCCCTCCTACCCCGGCAAGCCCCCGGTCACCGGCGCCGTCATCATCGAGGGCGGCACCATCGTGGACCCGCTCACCGGCACAGCGCTGGAGGACGGCGTGCTGGTGCTCGACGGCGGCAGCGTCGTCGCCGTCGGATCCCGCGACACGACGCGCAAGGCCGTGGCCGCCGTCGCCAAGCGCGCCACCGTGCTGAACGCGCACGGCCGCTGGGTGGTCCCCGGCCTGGTCGACGCCCACATCCATGCCAACGGCCTGGAGGACGTCCGGCTGCACCTGCAGAACGGCACCACCAGCGTCCGCAGCGGCAGCAGCACCTTCTACCAGGACGTGGCCCTCGCCGCGCTCCCCCAGTGGGCCCCGGGCCTGTCCCCCCGCATGCTCGCCGCCGGCCTGTTCGTCTCCCCGGAGCAGGGAGATTCCATCCTGGCGGACCCGGACCTGGCACCCCTGGCCGGGCTGAAGAACGGGATCCGGGAGGCGAAGGACCTCGCCTACTTCACCGGGATCAACCTGGCCCGTGGCGCCCAGGTGATCAAGACGCGCGCCAACCCGCGCGCCGGCATCCCCGAGCAGGACCCGCGCGAGCTCGTCTACGGCCGGGACCAGATCGCCGCGATCGTCAAGGCGGCCCGCGGCGCCGGCGTGCTCTGCCATGCCTACAGCGCCGAGGGCATCGACGGCGCCGTCCGCGGTGGCGTGAAGAGCATTGAGCACGGTGTCTACCTGACCGAGTCCACGATCGCGGAGATGGTCCGCCGCGGCACGTACTTCACCCCGACCCTGCAGGCCGTGGACAGCATGTCGGAGGACTCCAACCCCATCCTGGCCGCCCGAGGCAAGGAGTACACGCCCATCCACCAGGCGGCGGTGCGCGCCGCTCACGAGGCCGGCGTGACGGTCGTGGCCGGCACCGACTCCTTCGGCACCGACGTCACCCCGCTCGGCACCGAGGTGCGCCGTCTGCACGAGGCGGGCCTGTCCACGCTGGAGTCCCTCCGCGCGGCCACCACCTACTCCGCACGCCTCCTGGGCCTCGAGGGCAAGGCCGGCCGCTTCACGGTGGGCTCCTTCGCCGACGCCGTGGTGGTGGACGCCGACCCGCTGAGCGACGGCACGGCCCTGGAGAAGGTCAACTCCGTGGTGGCCCAGGGCGTCGTGGTCCGCAACGGCCTCTGAGGATCCTCCGGCGGCTGAAGGGTGGCCCGGACGGGCCACCCTTCAGCATTCCTTCATCGAAATCCTGGACGCTTTAGAATCCACTCATGGATATCCGTCAGCTCGAGGTCCTGCGCGAACTGGGTGAACTGGGCAGCGTGAAGGCCGTCGCGGAGGCCATGCTGGTCACCCCGTCCGCCGTCTCCCAGCAGCTCACCCTGCTCCAGCGCAGCGTCCGTGTGCCCCTGACCCGCAAGGACGGGCGGACCCTGGTGCTCACCGAGGCCGGCGAGGTGCTCGCGGACGCGGGGGCCGCCGTCGTCGCGGCGATGGCCCAGGCCCGCGCCGCGATCGACGCCTTCCAGGAGGCCCCCGACGCCGCGGTCACGGTGAGCGGCTTCCACTCCGCCGGGCAGGCGCTCTTCGCGCCGCTGAGCCGGGAGCTCACCGGCCCGGACGCGGCAGGAGCGGCCCAGCCCCGCGTGCAGTTCACCGATGAGGACGTGGCCCAGCAGGACTTCCCGGCGCTCACCGCCCGCTACGATCTGGTCCTGGCCCACCGCATGGAGCACAGCCCGCCGTGGCCCACGGACCGTGTGGCCGTCATCGAACTGACCCGCGAGCCCCTGGACATCGCCCTGCCCGCGGACCACCCCCTGGCCAGGCACCCGAAACTCAGCGCCCGGGACGTGGCGCGCGAATCCTGGGTGACCAGCCGCCCCGGCTACTCCCCCGATGACGTGCTGACCGCCGTCGCGGCCCTGGCCAGCACGCCGCTGCGCATCGTGCACCGCATCAACGACTACTCGACCGTCGCCGCGCTGGTGGCCGGCGGAGGGGTGCTGGGACTGCTGCCCCGGTACACCTCTCGCGCGGCCCTGGGACAGCAGCTGCCCGACGGCGTGGTGCTGCGGCCGCTGGCCGATCTGGACACCCGCCGCTGCATCGACCTGCTGGCCCGCCCGGAGGCCCTGGAGCGGCGCAGCGTGCGCCGCGTGGCCGAGGCCTTCCGGACGGTCATGGCCGGCCTGGTGGACTGACACTCAGGCGCTCTGCCCCCGCTCGAAGTACTCCACCAGCTCCGGGTCCAGTTCCGGCACCGTGAGAGCCGAGCCGTCACCGCGCAGCGACTGCGCGGCGAGAATCCCCACGGCGACAGCCTGCCGGGCGGCGACCGGCGAGGTCTGGGTCTGCCCGCCGTCGCGCACGAAGCGCAGGAACTCGGCGATCAGCAGCGGGTCCGCGCCGCCGTGGCCGCCGTCGCCGTCCTGGATCTCCACCTCCAGGTCCGGAGCCGCGAAGCCGTAGGCGGTGCGGGTGTTCCACACCTTGATGGTCTCCCCCGGGCCGTCGCCGAAGTTCTCCATCCGCCCGGCCGTACCGATCACCGTGTAGTTGCGCCAGTAGTCCGGCGTGAAGTGGCACTGCTCGTAGGAGGCGAGCACCCCGTTGTCCAGGAGCATGTTCATCATGGAGATGTCCTCCACGTCGATCTCCTCCGCCAGGTCCGTCTGCGCGGCCGGCGGCCAGTTCTCCAGCGAGTACCACTCACCCATGCGGCGGTCCGAGTTGTCGCGGCGGCTGGCCACGTCCCCGTACACGGCGAGCGAACCGATGGCCGAGACACGCTTCGTGTAGCCGCCGGCCAGCCAGTGGATCACGTCCAGGTCATGCGCGCCCTTCTGCAGGAGCAGCGAGTTCACATTGCGGCGCTGGGCGTGCCAGTCCTTGAAGTAGTAGTCGCCGCCGTTGCCCACGAAATGCCGGCACCACACGGCCTTGACCTCGCCGATCAGGCCCTGCTTGATGAGGTCCCGCATCTGGGTCACCACGGGCATGTGCCGCATGTTGTGCCCCACATACAGCCGGGTCCCGGTCTCGCGGGCCGTGGTGAGGATGGCGTCGGCGGCCTCGAGCGTGACGTCCAGCGGCTTCTCGCAGAACGTCGCAATGCCGGCGGTGAGCGTCTGGACCGCGACGGCGGCGTGCTGGTTGTCCGGGGTCAGCACCAGGACGGCGTCGACGCCGGAGTCCAGGACGTCCTGCAGCTCACCGGTGACGGTGGCGTCCGGGAGAGCGCGGGCGGCGTCGGCGCGGCCGCGCTCGCTCGTGTCGCAGACAAGGGTGACGCGCGATCCTTCGCCGGGCTTGTGAGCGTGGCGCCACAGCCCGGAGCGCAGGCCGAAACCGACCACGGCTACGGAGAGATCCATGAGTGATGTTCCTTTGCTTGTTGAGTTGTCCGGCCGCGCGTTGAGTGCTCACTTGTGGCGGCTTTGGCGCGGTCCAGGCCGCCACTACTGAGCACTCAGCGGGGCGGCATGGCCGGTGGAGGCCCGTTCCCAGACCTTCCAGGGGAAGTCGTGCAGATGGCCGACGGCGCGCTGATCCGTGGCGATGTCCACCATGAGTTCGGCGATGGCACCCAGGACGTTCGTGGGGCCCGCACTGGTCAGAGGGGGCTGCAGGCGCTCTCCCGCCAAGGTGTTGCCCACCCCAGCGATGGCGACATCCCGGCCCACTTCCAGCCCCAGGCTCTGGGCGGCGTGGACCGCGCTGATGGCGATGTAGTCGCTGGTGGCGTAGACGGCCCTCGGACGGTCCGCCTGCCCCAGCAGCGCCAGGGCCCCGGCGTAGGCCGACTCGGGGGTGCCTTCGATGTCCGCCACCCGGTTCGCCGCCGCCGCGGTGCCGCGCGCCGCGAGCGCCGCGTGGAACGCCGCCGCACGGCCCCGGTCCGTACGGGACGCTCCGGGGCCGAGGCACGCGACGTCGTCCCAGCCGTCCAGGAGGTGCTCCACCAGTTCGCGGCAGCCTCCCAGATCGTCCGAGCGGACCACGTCGAAGCCGTCCGGCTCCACGGTGGAGTCGAAGACCACCAGCTTGGCGCCACGGCCCGCGAGGCGGGACAGCGCGTCCCGCTGCTCGGGGCGGACGGCGTCGATGAAGACCGCGTCCGCCTGGTTCCGTTCCAGCGCGACGTTCCAGTCGTCGTCGGCCATGATGAGCGGGGTGAGATCGTGGCGGCGGGCGGCCGCACTGACAGCCTCCACCACTTCCAGGCTCCAAGGGTCCCGGAGCATGGTCATGGACAGCAGCACGGTCTGGGTCTTGCCGGTCCGGACCGCGCGGGCGGCCTGATTGGGCCGGTAGCCCAGCTGCTCCGCGGCGTCCCGGACACGCTGAGTGGTCTCCTCCTTCACGCCCGGGCCTTTGCCACCGGTTCCCCGGCCGGACAGGACGTAGGAGACGGTGGCCGTGGAGACTCCCGCCAGCTCCGCCACCATGCGGATGGTGGGCCGGACCGCGGGACGTGCCGTGGCCTCTCCCGTGGTGGTTCCGGATGCCGTGCTCTCACTCATGATCCGCTTCATCCCCCTTCGTTCGCCGATCGTTCCGTCCACCGCGCGGTGGGCCTGCGGCCACTTTAGCCAAGCACGCCCACCGCACGGTGGTCCCCGCGCCTACTGCCGGAAGACCGGCACATCGGAGGACAGCTGCGACTGGTATTCGTCGCGGATCTTGCTGCCACCGGCGTTCTTCCACCGGGTGACGGCGTCCTTGAGCTCGCCCACCGGCGCGCGGCCGGTGATGATGTCCACCACCTTGTCCCGGAACTGCTTGGTGATCTTGGCACCCAGCTTCGCGTTGGTGTCCGAGTACGTCCCGTTCGTCGGGTTGCGCCAGGCGAGCTCCAGGAGCTTCTTCTGCTGCTGGTTGATGTACTTGGTGTCCTGGTCATAGCCCGGGTTGAAGATCACGTTCTCCGGGCTGGACATGATGTTCAGTGCGGAGGCCAGGCCGGGGATGTCGGTGGCTCCGGTGGCGGTGAACGCCGGATTGCCCTGGGCGTCCACGGTGTAGTCCTGGCCCTCGGTGCCGAAGTTCTTCTGCATGTACTCCACGGTGCCGAACGGCGCGGACAGGTAATTGATGAGGGCCAGGAGCTCCCGGATCCTCCCCTCGTCCGTCTTCTTGAAGGGAGTGAATCCGACCGTGCCGTAGCCCATGTCGTAAGTGGGCTTGACCTTGCCGTCTGCGCTGAACGGGACCAGGATGTCGAAGGCCTGGTCCTTGTTGAAGGCCCGGTACGCCTTGAGGTCGTGCGGGCCGACCAGAACCTGGGCGGCCACGCTGCCATTTGCCACGCGGTTGCGGATGTCAGGGACGTTGACGTCCGGGTAGAAGACCCCGGCGGCGAACATCTTGGCCATGAACTCCACTCCGGCCGCGTACTCATCCGTTTCGAAGATGTACGTCAGGCTCCGGTCCTTGTTGACGGCCCAGCCGTTCGGGGCGCCGTACCATTCGGTGACCATGTGGAGCATGTTCACGTAGGCGGGTTCCAGGGCGTACTTCTTCTCGGCCGGGCGGGTCAGTTCCTTGGCCTTGGCCAGGAACTCGTCCGCGCTGGCGGCGGTCAGGCCGCCCACCGTGTCCCAGACGTCGTGCCGGCCGGACATGATCTGGCCGAACGGGGTGCTGGGGATCGGCGCGCCCCAGATCTTGCCGTTGACCACGGCCGTCTTCCAGGAGTCCGGCTTGAGGGCGGCCAGGTTGGGGTACTCCAGGACCGCGTCGCCGGAGAGGTACTTGGTGAGGTCCTGGAACTTGGCCTCCAGCATGGGGCCGACGTTCGGAATGCCCTGGTTCGGCGGGACCCACATCATGTCCGGAAGGTCGTCGCTGGCCAGGACGGTGGCGAACTTGGCCGGGTAGCCGTCCCCGATGTCTTCGGCGATCTGGAGGTTCAGTTCACCGCCCAGGGCCTGGTTGAGGCGCTGCCAGAAGGCGTTGTCCTTCATGCCCGGGCTCATGGTCTCGAACGTCTCGGTGAGGCCCGTGACCTTGCCGGTCAGGGGCTTGTCCTTGACGGAGACCACCGGCTTGGGGAGCTTGAAGAACGCGGCCTGCAGGCCCTTGGCGTCACCGGCGAGATCCGGGGTGACGCCCGTGAATTCCTTGTACGTGGGGAGCTTGACGCCGGCGGAGGCGGCCGCGCCGCCGCTTCCGCCGGCGCTGCCGCCGCCACAGGCGGACAGGCCCACCGTGGCGACGGCCAGGCCTGCCAGGCCCAGGAAGCCACGGCGGCTGACGCCGGAGGATGAGAGGGTGCTCATAGGGGTGCCTTTCGTAGGAGGAGCGGGTGTCAGCCCTTCACCGCGCCCGTGAGGACGCCCTTGGTGAAGTGCTTCTGGAGGAACGGGTAGACCAGGAGGATCGGGACCAGGGCCACGACCACCACGGCCATCTGGATGGACTGGCTCGGCGGGACACTGGAGACACCCAGGCCGTCCGCCGCGCCGGAGCCCTGCACCACGAAGTTGCGCAGGAGCAGCTGGATGGGCCACTTGGCGTGGTCGTTGATGTACAGCAGGGCGTTGAAGAAGGAGTTCCAGAACGCCACCGCGTAGAACAGGCCGACGACGGCGATCACCGCCTTGGACAGCGGCAGCACGATGCGCCACAGGATCTGCCAGTCGCTGGCGCCGTCGATGCGCGCGCTCTCGATGAGCTCGGCAGGGATGTTCATGAAGAACGAACGCATCACCACGAAGTTGAAGGCGCCGAAGATGCCCGGGAGGATGAGCGACCACAGGGAGTCCAGCAGGCCCAGCTGCCGGATCATGAGGAAGCTGGGGATCAGGCCCGGCGCGAACAGGAGCGTGAACAGGACCGCCAGGATGACGGGCCGGCCGAACAGCACGGGGCGGCTGGTGGCATAGGCCATGGTGATGGTGACGAAGAGCGCCAGGACGGTGCCGATGATCGTGATGAAGGCGCTCACGCCGAGGGAGCTGATCACCATGGGACCGGCGAAGATCGTCTCGTAGGCCTTGAACGTGGGCCGCTCGGGCCAGAGGACGAAGCCGCCGGCCTGGGCGAGCTGCCGGTCATCCGCCAGGGAGGTGGAGACCACCAGGAGGATCGGCACCAGGATGGATGCGCTGAACAGGACCAGGATGACGGCCTTGACGCTCTGATAGAGCGCGGAGGGGCGTTCCTTCCAGGCCGGCCGCTGGGAGTCTCGCATGACGGCGGCCCTCCCCCGGGCGCTGCGACGTGCGCTCAGGCTGCCGTCCGGACGGCCGCCGGTGGCCGACGTCGTCGTCGTTTCAGTGGTGAGGGTGCTCATCAGCGGACCTTCCTGGCGAAGATCCCGTCCTCGCCGAACTTGTGGGCCAGGGCGTTGGCGGCCCAGATGAGGACCAGACTGACCACGCCCTTGGCGAGGCCGGCCGCGGCGCCGGAGCTCCAGCCGCCGCCCACCACGCCGGTGTAGTAGGTGAAGGTGTCCAGCACTTCGGCGGCGCCCGCGCCGACGGCGTCGCGCTGGAGGATGAACTGCTCGAAGCCCACCGAGAGGATGTCCCCGATCCGCAGGATGAGCAGCAGGATGATCACGGGCCGCAGGCCTGGCAGGGTGATGTGCCACATGCGGCGCCAGCGGCCGGCGCCGTCGGCGGCCGCCGCCTCATAGAGGGAGACGTCGATGCTGGCCAGGGCGGCCAGGAAGATGATCATGGCCCAGCCGGCGTCCTTCCAGATCATCTGGGCCACCACCAGGACGGGGAAGGTGTCCGGGTTGGTCATGAACGGGATGGCGTCCAGGCCGAACTGGCGCAGGGTGTTGTTGATGAAACCGGCGCCGCCGAGCATCTGCTGGAAGAGGGCGATGACCAGGACCCAGGAGAGGAAGTGCGGCAGGTACGCGATGCTCTGGAAGATCCGGCGGATGCGCATGCTCATGAGCGAATCGACGATCAGCGCCAGGACCAGCGGCACCGGGAAGAGGAACACCAGCTGCCAGGCCGCCAGGTAGAGCGTGTTCCAGAGGGCGTGGAGGAAGTCCGGGTTGCTGAACAGGTCAACGAAGTTCTGCCAGCCGGCCCACTCGCTGTCCTTGATGCCCAGGAACGGCTGGTAGTCCTGGAAGGCGATGACGTTGCCCAGAATGGGGAGGTAGAAGAACAGCAGCAGGAACAGGATGCCGGGCACCATCATGAGCAGCATCTGGCGGTCCTGCTTCAGCTGGACACGGAAGGGCTTCTTGTCGCTACGGGCGGAGGCCGACGGCGACGGCGGCCTCTTGCGCTGGGCGGTGAGTGTCATGGGATCTCCGAGGGTCAACGGCCGTTCGGCCTGCGCTCTCACGTTGAGTTAATCGATTAAGTTCTTAATCGATTAACCGATCGTATGTGACGCGGGTCTCATGCGCAAGAGCGGATGTGAGCATGCCATACCGGGCGTTGAGTGCTCAGTAGTGGCGGCTTGCCGGCGGGATATCCCGCCACAAGTGAGCACTCAGCGGGACAGCGCTACAGCCTCCCGGCCAGATCCCGTCCGGCCTTCAGGCCCGTGAAGATGCAGCCGCCCAGGAAGGTCCCCTCAAGGGCCTTGTAGCCATGCACACCCCCGCCGCCGAATCCCGCGGCCTCACCCACAGCGTAGAGCCCGGGTACGGGGTGGCCGTCGGCGTCGAGCGCGCGGCTGGCGAGATCCGTCTGCAGCCCACCCAGGCTCTTGCGGGTCAGGACGTGCAGCTTCACGGCCACCAGTCCCTTGGCCGGGTGCCCGGACTCGTCCAGGAACTCATGCGGCCGGGCCACCCGCATGAACCGGTCCCCCAGGTACCGCCGGGCGTTGTGCACGCTCTGCGCCTGCGGGTCCTTGGAGAACGGGTTGCGGAACTCGGCGTCGCGCAGCCTGATCGCCTCCAGCACGGTCCGTTCGTCCAGTTCGGCCCCCGGTGCCAGGCGGTTCATGCCCCGCACCAGAGCCGCCACCGAGTCCGCGGACACGAAGTCCGGCCCATGGTCCACGAAGGCCTGCACCGGACCCGGCACGCCTCCACCCAGCCGCGAGCTCAGCACGGCCAGACGGTCCCGCCCGGTGATGTCCGGATTCTGCTCCGATCCGGACAAGGCGAACTCCTTCGCCAGAACGGCGCGGCTGACGATGAACCAGGAGTGGTCGTGCTCCACCAGCTCAGGCGTGGCCCGCAGGATCTTGAGCGTCCCGAGCGTGTCATGCCCGGGCAGCCCCGGAACCGGCAGCCGACGGCCCAGCGCATCGAGCCACAGGGGTGATGGCCCGGGCAGGATGCGGATCCCGTGCTGCGGCCACACCGGGGCCCAGTTCCTGATCCCCTCCGTGTAGTGCCACATCCGGTCCCGGTTGACCAGCCGGGCGCCCGCCGCCTCCGCGGGGGCGAGCATGCTGCCGTCCACATACGCGGGCACACCGGAGAGCATCTCCCGCGGCGGCGTGCCCAGCCGTGCCGGCCAGAACCTGCGCACCATCTCGTGATTGCCGCCGATCCCGCCGCTCGCGAGCACCACCGCCTGCGCCCTCAGCTCGAAGGTCCCCACCGCCTCGTGCCGGGTCGCCGCACCCCGCGGCCTGTCGTCGTCGTTCAGCACATCGCCGTGGACGCCGACGACGACGCCCGCCTCCGTGAGCAGGCCGCGCACCGCGTGCCGGTGGCGGAAGCCGAGCGAGCCGGCGTCGGAGGCCGCCAGGGCGGCGTCGGCAAAGGGCTTCACGACGCCGGTCCCGGTGCCCCAGGCCACATGGAACCGGGGCACGGAGTTACCGTGGCCACCCACCAGGCCGTCACCGCGTTCCGCCCAGCCGACCACCGGGGTCAGCTCGATTCCCACGGTTTTCAACCAGACGTGCTTCTCGGCCGTGGCGAACTCGACGTACGCGCGGCCCCAGCGCTCCGCCCAGGCGTCCTGATCCCCCGGACCGTCCAGACGGTCCCAGCCGGCGCTGCCCTGCCAGTCCCGCCAGGCCAGGTCGAACGAGTCCTTGACCCGCAGGCGCCGTTGCTCGGGGCTGTCCACCAGGAAGAGGCCGCCGAAGGACCACCAGGCCTGACCGCCCAGATCCTGCGGCCCCTGCTGGTCCACGATGATCACGCGTTTCCCCGCCCGGACCAGCTCGCGGGCTGCGACCAGCCCGGACAGTCCGTGCCCCACCACGATCACGTCAGCGTCCATGGGGGCAGTCTACGCGGAGCACCTCCTCCCGCGAGAGGGCAATTGTTGCCGGCTTCACCGCCTCAGAGCGGCAACGCTTGTCCTCTCGCGGGGCCGTCAGTCGAGGATCACGGGGCGCAGGACCAGGACCGTGGCGTCGTCCGCCACTTCGGAGATCCGGGCCTGCTCGCGGCGCAGCTCCGTCATGAGTTCCAGCGCCCCCACCGGGTCGCTCACCCGGTCCAGGAACTCCGCCGCGGAAGCGACCAGCCCCAGATCCACGGCGCGCCAGGCACCGTCGCTCGCCAGTGCCACCAGCCGGGGCCGCTCGATCCGGGTCAGATCCGCACGGTCCGCCGCCTCCGGCTCACGGCGCGCCACCCAGAGATTGCCGTCCGTATTGCGCTGTTCGCGGTCCTTGCGCAGCGCCTCCCAGCGCACTTCGTCACTGACCTCGCGATCCCCGAGGGCGGCCAGGACCTTCCGGTCCGCGAGCTCGGCGAACACCTCGGTGGTGACCCCGGCGTCGTCGCGCACCAGCACGCGGCAGTCCGCCAGGGACGCGACCTCCACGGCGTCGCCGTCGAGGTGCACCACGGACACCGCGGCGCTCGGGAAGCGGATCCGCTCGGTCCCCACGATGGGCTGCGCGACGGCGTCGATACGGCGCAGCGCGGCGGCCAGCCGTTCCTTCGCGCGGAGGGGTCCCGACATCTTCCCCGTGGCCACGCGCGCCAGGGCGGTGGACAGGGCCTGTGCCAGCCACTGCGGATCCGAGGCGGCGGGCAGGCCCAGCGGTTCCAGGAGGGACGTGGCTCCGTCGATCACCCAGGCGTCCGGCCCGGCGAAGCCGCAGCTGTCCTCCTGGGGGTGGGCGTCGCCCTCGGTCTGGACTCGGGCCACGATCTCCCAGGAATGCGTCATGGGGTCCATTAAATCGGACGTCCGCCCTTGCGGTACGGTCGATCCCATGCCTCAGCCGCTTTCCGAATCCATGCTGACCGCCGCACTGGTCCTGCCCCTGGGCCTGCTCATCGCCTATGTGATCGGCCAGATCGCCCGGTGGATCGCCCGGAACTGGGTGACCATCAACACCCCCACCACCGTGGTGCTGTCCGTGGCCGGCATGTCGCTCGGGATGCTGTTCAGCACCGTGATGTTCCCGCGTTCCAAGCCCTGGAGCGTCGAGGTCCTGCTGCTGTCCATCGCGCTGACGGTGCTGCTGCTGTCGTTGTTCGCTGTGGTGGCCAAGCGCTTCCAACCGCCCAAGAAGGTGGCGGACGTCGACTCCCTCATCGCGCAGGGTGAAAGCCAGCGGGTGGAGTTCAAGTCCTCCGCCCGGTACAACCTTCACAGCAAGGTGCGGGACGAGAAGATCGAGCTGGTCATCGCCAAGACGGTGGCCGGTTTCCTCAACGCCGACGGCGGCACCCTCCTCATCGGGGTCAACGACGAAGGGCGCGTGGTGGGGCTGGCCCGGGACTTCAGCCTGATCAAGCAGGCGGATCCGGACCGCTACGAGCTGTGGCTGCGCGACTTCCTCTCCACGGTGGTGGGACAGACCACGGCAGCGCTGGCCCGCGTGGACTTCGCCCCGTACGAGGTGGACGGCGAGCAGACCTTCGTGTGCCGTGTGGTGTGCCCGCGCTCGCCCCGCCCGGTGTTCCTGGACCCGGGCAAGGGCAAGAACGACGAGTTCTGGGTCCGCAGCGGCAATTCGACCCGGCAGCTGGGTGTCCGGGACGCCTCCGACTACGTCATGTTCCAGTGGCCCCTCGGGGTGGGCCGGGCGATGACCGCCCAGCTCCGCTCCGCGGCTCGCGGCTCCGGCTGGTGAGCCGCGCCGCCTGAGGGCTCAGTTCAGCAGATCCGCATGCTGCGCAGCCACCACGTTCGGGTGGGCGCGCATCCGGTAGCGCAGGGCGTTGTCGCCATAGGTCTGCAGGATCGGGCTGTTGGTCGGGTCCACGGACAGGCCGCGGGCCTTCTCCTGGAACTCGGGGTTCTCCGCCAGCTGCGGCATGGTCGCATCCAGGGCCGGGTTGTAGAAGAACGGCACGGAGATGCGGTCCGTGCCGCGCAGCGGTGAGATCACGCGGTGCAGGGTGGCCTTGAGGTAACCGTTGGTGGCCAGCTCCAGCATCTCCCCGATGTTCACCACGAACGCACCCGGAACCTGCGGCGCATCGATCCAGTCGCCGTCGTGCTCCACCTGCAGGCCTCCCTTGCCCGGCTCCACCAGCAGCAGCGTGATGACGCCGCCGTCGCGGTGCTGGCCCACGCCCTGTTTGGGGTCCGGATCGGACTCGCCCGGGTAACGGACGATCTTCAGGACGGGGAAGGCCCGCTCCGCGAACGCCGCGTCGAAGGAGTCCTCCGGGGCGCCGAGCGAGAGGGCCAGGGCCCGCAGGAGCTCCAGGGAGATGACACTCAGACGGTCCATCCATTCGGTGACCACGGGCCGCATCTCCGGCAGCGTCTCCGGCCACAGATTCGGGCCCTCCAGACGCCAGTAGTCCGGGATGCCCGGACCGCGCTCCACGGCGGGCCGGTCCACGCCGACGTCGATCTGCTCGCGCCAGTCCACCTCACCCGCGGTCAGCTCCCCGCCCATGCGGGTGTAGCCGCGGAACTGCGGGCTGTTGGTGTTCTCCAGGGCGAGCTTCTGCTCCTCGGGCAGCTCGAAGAAGCGCCGGGACAGATCCAGGACCGCGTCGGTGAGTTCCTGCGGCACGCCGTGCCCGGTCAGGTACAGGAATCCGACTTCATGCATCGCGTCGCGGAGGTCATTGCGGAAACCCTCCGCCTCCTGGGGACCCGCGCTCAGGCGGGAGAAATCGAGAACGGGCAACGATTCGAGAGCCACTGCATTATTCCTATTCCACGAGGATTTGCAAGCCAGAGCCTGTAGTGGCACCAATGTTACGCGCGGACGGGCCGCGACGGCAGGGCCGCTTCATGCAACGAAACGTTCGTCATCGTATTGTTCCGGAGAACAGGAAAGGCCCGGAATTTCCTGCCGAAGAACATGCGTTCAACGGTCGGAAACTCCGGGCCTCACCGAATTTCGAGGAAGAATCAGCCTTCCACGCCGAGCTTTTCGAGGATCAGCTCGCGGACGCGGCCGGCGTCGGCCTGGCCACGCGTGGCCTTCATGACACCGCCCACAATGGCGCCGATGGCCTGGACCTTGCCACCGCGGATCTTCTCCGCCACGTCCGGCTGGGCGGCCAGGGCGGCGTCGATCGCTTCGAGGAGAGGGCCGTCGTCGGACACCACGGCCAGGCCGCGGGCCGCCACGATCTCCTCCGGCGTGCCTTCACCGGCCAGGACGCCGTCCAGGACCTGGGAAGCCATCTTGTTGTTGATCTTGCCGCCGTCCACCAGCGCCGCGACCTCCACCAGTACGGCGGGCGTGATGCCCAGCTCACCCGGCTCCACCTCGGCGGCCTTGGCGCGGCCCACGACCTCACCCATCCACCACTTGCGGGCGGCGGCGGGCTTCAGGCCTGCGGCGACGGTCTCCTCGATCAGGTCCATGACGCCGGCGTTGACGACATCGCGGAACTCCAGGTCCGAGTAGGCCCAGGCTGCCTTGAGACGCTTGCGGCGCTCGGCCGGCGGCTCGGGCAGCGTCGCGCGCAGCTCCTCCACCCACTCACGCGAGGCGACAACGGGCACCAGGTCCGGCTCCGGGAAGTAACGGTAGTCGTCCGCATCGCTCTTGGGGCGGCCCGACGTCGTCGTGCGCGTGTCCTCGTGCCAGTGGCGCGTCTCCTGGACCACCTTCTCACCGGCCTCCAGGACGGCGGCATGGCGCTGGATCTCAAAGCGCACGGCGTGCTCGACGGCGCGCAGCGAGTTCACGTTCTTGGTCTCCGAACGCGTGCCGAACTTCTCCTGGCCGATCGGCTTGAGGGAGACGTTGGCGTCGCAGCGGACGTTGCCGCGCTCCATGCGGGCGTCCGAGACGCCGAGGTTCTTCACGATCTCGCGGACCGCGGCCACATAGGCCTTGGCCAGCTCCGGGGCGCGCTTGCCCGCGCCGACGATCGGCTTGGTGACGATCTCCACGAGCGGCACACCGGCACGGTTGTAGTCCACCAGGGAGTAGTCAGCGCCCTGGATGCGGCCCGCGGCGCCGCCCATGTGGGTCAGCTTGCCGGCGTCCTCCTCCATGTGCGCGCGCTCGATCTCCACGCGGAACACCTCGCCGTCCTCCAGCTCGATGTCCAGGTGGCCGTCGAACGCGATCGGCTCATCGTACTGGGAGGTCTGGAAGTTCTTCGGGGTGTCCGGGTAGAAGTAGTTCTTCCGGGCGAAGCGGCAGGTCTCGGCGATCTGGCAGTTCAGGGCCAGGCCGATCTTGATGGAGGACTCCACGGCGGCCTTGTTCACCACGGGCAGGACGCCGGGCAGGCCCAGGTCCACCTCGTTGACGTTGGTGTTGGGGTCATCGCCGAAGGCGTTCGGCGCGGAGGAGAACATCTTGGTCTTGGTGTTCAGCTCCACGTGCACCTCGAAGCCGAGCACGGGCTCGTACTTCTCGAAGGCGGAGTCGTAGTCCAGGATTTCGTCGACGGACATTACTTGGCACCTCCCAGGGCCTTCGAACCCAGCACCGGGGCCTGCGCCAGCAACGGGCCGCCCCACTTCTCTTCCAGCAGCGTCTCCAGCGCACCGGCGGCGCGGTACAGACGCTTGTCCTGACGCGCGGGCGCCAGGAACTGAATGCCCACCGGCAGACCGTCCTCATCCGCCAGGCCGCCGGGGATGGAGATGCCGGGGACGCCGGCCATGTTGGCCGGGATGGTGGCGACGTCGTTGAGGTACATGGCCAACGGGTCATTGAGCTTCTCCCCCAGCTTGAACGCCGTGGTGGGCGCCGTCGGGGAGATCAGCACATCCGCCTGGGCGAACGCGGCCTCGAAGTCGCGCTGGATGAGCGTGCGCACCTTCTGGGCCGAGCCGTAGTAGGCGTCGTAGTAGCCGGCGGACAGAGCGTAGGTGCCCAGGATGATGCGGCGCTTGACCTCAGGACCGAAGCCTGCGGCCCGCGTGGCGGCCATGACGCGCTCAATGGTCATGGGTCCCTCTTCCGGCAGGACGCGCAGGCCGAAGCGCACGCCGTCGAACTTCGCCAGATTGGAGGAGACCTCGGACGGCATGATCAGGTAGTAGGCGCCCAGCGCGTACTGGAAGTTGGGGCAGGAGACCTCCACGATCTCCGCGCCCGCGGCCTTGAGCAGCTCAAGGGACTCATTGAAGCGGTTCTCGACGCCGGTCTGGTAACCCTCGCCGTGCAGCTCCTTGATGATGCCGATCTTCAGGCCCTTGACGTCGCCGTTGCGGGCGGCGTCGGCCAGCCCGGCCCAGGACTCCTGCAGGGAGGTGGAGTCGAACGGGTCATGCCCGCCGATCACCTCGTGCAGCAATGCGGAGTCGAGGACGTTGCGGGACACCGGGCCGATCTGGTCCAGGGAGGACGCCATGGCGATGGCGCCGTAGCGGGACACGCCGCCGTAGGTGGGCTTCACGCCGACGGAACCGGTCACGGAGGCGGGCTGGCGAATGGAGCCGCCGGTGTCCGTGCCGAGGGCCAGGGGCGCCTCGAACGCGGCGACGGCGGCCGCAGAGCCACCGCCGGAGCCGCCCGGGATGCGGTCCAGGTCCCACGGGTTGCGGGTGGGGCCGTAGGCGGAGTGCTCCGTGGAGGAGCCCATGGCGAACTCGTCCAGGTTGGTCTTGCCGAGGATCGGCATCTTCGCGGCGCGCAGCTTCTTGACGACGGTGGCGTCGTACGGGCTGTGCCAGCCTTCGAGGATCTTGGAGGCCGCGGTGGTCGGCTGGCCGACCGTGACGATCAGGTCCTTGACGGCGATCGGCACACCGGCCAGGGCATGCAGCCCCTCGCCGGCGGCACGGGCGGCGTCGACTTCACCGGCGACGGCGAGCGCCTCCTGCGTGTTCACGTGCAGGAAGGCGTTCACCTCGCCGTCGACCTCCGCGATGCGGTCCAGGTGAGCCTGGGTGACCTCGACGGCGGAGAGCTCCTTGGCGGCCAGCTTCTCAGCGAGCTGCGCGGCGGTGGAGCGGATGATCTCCTGGTTCATGGCTTACTCCTCATCCAGGATCGCGGGGACCTTGAAGCGGTTCTCGGCGGCGTCCGGCGCGCCGGAGAGCGCCTGCTCCACGGTGAGGACGTGTCCCACCACATCCTCGCGGAACACATTGTTCAGCGGGATGGGGTGCGAGGTGGCGGGGACATCGGCCCCGGCGGCCTCGCTGACGGACTTCACGGAGTCGACGATGACGGCCAGTTCCCCGGCCATACGGTCAAGCTCCTCATTGCTCATCTCAAGGTGAGCGAGACGCGCCAGATGCGCGACGTCGTCACGAGTGATTGCAGCCATGGATCTCCCCTGCAATTGGTGAAAAGGTTTCCTGGCCAGTTTAGTCGTCAATCCGCGGCCCGCTTCCCACACCGCGGCGCGGTGGTTCCTAGGATGGAGGTATGCAACCGCGCCTGGAAGACGAAGTGCTCCGGATCCCCACCTTGGCCGATGTGCCTCGAATCCACGAGCTCTACAGCGACCCCCGGGTGTGGGAACACGCGCCGCGCGGCAGGCACGTCACGTTGGAGTCCACGCGTGCCCTGGTGGAGTACTTCATCACTTGCTGGGAACGGGACGGTTTGGGCCCGTGGCTGGTGGAGGACAAGGCGAGCGGACGGCTCCTGGGAACGTGCGGCTGCACGCTCCGGAACAACGCCCACTGGAACCTCGGGTACCGCTTCACGCCCGCGGCACAGGGCCGGGGCCTGGCGACGAAGGTCGCCCGGCTGGCTCTGGCCGCCGCGGCCGAGGCGAACGGCGCACTACCCCGGGTGGCCTCCATTCTGGAACACAATCACGCCTCCGTCCGGGTCGCCACCCGCGTCGGCCTCACGCTGCGGTTCCGCGGGAACGACGACGACGGCCAGGAACCGCACGCCATGAGGCTCCTCTACGCGGACCGCCGGCTGGATGAGGAGATGGTGAGCCTGGTGCTGGGGCGGTGAGAGGCCCTGCCAACACACTGAGTGCTCAGTTGTGGCGACTTCCCTCGGGGAAATGCCGCCACAACTGAGCACTCAATGATGGGGGGTGCCCGGCGTCAGTGCCCGATGCCGATGGCTCCCGTCAGCACGCCCACCACGAGCATCACCAGGGACACCACGGCGGAGCGCCACAGGACCTTCTTGTGGTGATCGCCCAGGTCCACCTTGGCCAGCGAGACCAGCAGGAGGATCGCAGGGACCAGCGGGGACTGCATGTGGAACGGCTGACCGGTGATCGAAGCACGGGCCATGTCCGCGGCGCCCAGGCCATAGTGACCGGCCGTCTCGCTCAGGATCGGCAGGACGCCGAAGTAGAACGCGTCGTTGCTCATGAAGAACGTCATGGGGATGCTCAGCAGGCCGGTGATGACGGCCATGAACGGACCCATGCTGGCGGGGATGATGTCCACGAGCCACTCGGACATGGCCTTCACCATGCCGGTGCCGCTCAGCACGCCGGTCAGGACTGCCGCGGCCATCACCATGCTCACCACGGCCACGATCGACTGCCCGTGTGCCACAAGCGCCCCGGCCTGATCCTTCACGCGCGGGAAGTTCACCAGAAGCGCGATCGCGGCACCCACCATGAACACGTACGGCAGCGGCAGCACATCCAGGACCAGCAGGACCATGATGGCTGCGGTCAGGGCGAAGTTGAACCAGATCAGCTTGGGACGCAGGGTCTCACGCGTGGGATCCAGCGCGGTGTCGGCCAGGGTGCCGGCGCCGGCGGAGGAGCCGCCACCGGGGGTGATCTTCTCCAGCAGCGCGGTGCGGGTGCCCACGCGGCCGCCGCTCGCCTTGGAGAGGGCGGAACCGTTCTTGACGTCGACGACGTCGATGGCCGTCCCGCCGTCGTACGCCGCCGCGGCGCCCCAGCGCTCCGGCTCGGCGACCATGAGACGCTTGCGCTCCATCAGGCCCAGGCTCCAGGAGAACACCAGGACCACCACGAGGCCGGCCAGCAGGCCGGGGACCATGGGCACGAAGACCTCGTTGACGTTGAGCTTCAGCGCGGAGGCGGCACGGGCCGTGGGACCGCCCCAGGGCAGGATGTTCATGGTGCCGTTGGCCAGGCCCGCCACACAGGTCAGGACCACGGGGCTCATCTTCAGGCGCAGGTACACGGGCAGCATGGCGGCCGTGGTGAGGATGAAGGTGGTGGAGCCGTCGCCGTCCAGGGAGACCGCCATGGCCAGGACCGCGGTGCCCAGGACCACCTTGGCCGGGTCGTTGCCCAGCTTGCGGAGGATGAAACGGACCAGCGGGTCGAAGAGCCCCACATCGATCATGGTGCCGAAGTAGATGATGGCGAACATGAGCAGGGCGGCCGTGGAGGTCATGGACTTCATGGACGTCATGACCATGTCCCCGATGCCGAGGCCGGCTCCGGCGAAGAGCCCGAAGATGGTGGGGACCAGGATGAGCGCCAGCACCGGCGTCATCTTCTTGGTCATGATCAGAACCATGAACACCGCGATCATGGCGAAGCCGAGCAGGACTGGCATCCGTGCGCTCCTTTGCTGAAAGTCGTCTGCGCCACACCGCTGTGACGCTCGCCACCACCGTAGGGTGGCGTGGATCACGCCCCGGGCTTAAGTGCGCTTGATCCGGGTTGAGCTTGTTGAGCGCGTTCTGCTCATTTAGCTCAGGGCGTTTCTGGGGTAGGCTCCCGTGCCGAAGGGGGTCCCATGCGAACACCGAAGTTCTCCACCCAGACGCTGCTGCTCCAGCTCGCCGTGGTGCTCCTGACCGTCCTGCTCTTCGCCGTGGCGGTGGGCGTGATCCTGATGGAGCGGATCACGCAGGACGCCGAACAACGGGCCCTGACACTCGCCCGGACCGTCGCCGCGCAGCCGGAGGTCCGCCAGGAGGTGGCCCGGATCAGTGCCAAGGAGGGCACTCCCCCGGCCTCGGACCTGGACGACGGTCCCCTCGAAGCACTCGCCGAATCGGCCCGGCAGCGCACCGGCGCACTGTTCGTGGTCATCACGGATGAGACCGGCGTCCGCCTCGCCCACCCCGACCCGCAGCGGCTCGCGGAGAAGGTCAGCACGGACCCTTCCGAGGCCCTCGGCGGCAAGGAGGTGGTCACCCGCAACACCGGCACGCTGGGCCCCTCGGCAGGGGCGAAGGTCCCCGTCTACTCCCCCGGCCGCGCTCAGGGCGGGCCCGACGGCGTCGTCGGCGTCGTGAGCGTCGGCTTCGAGCGGGAGCCACTCGGCCAGGCACTGCTCGAGTCCTCGGCGCCGGTGGCACTGACGGCGTGCGGAGCGTTCGCAGTCGGGGTGTTCGCGTCCATGCTGCTGCGCAAGAGACTCCGGCGGCTCACCCTGGGCATGGAGCCCGAGGAGCTGACCACGCTGGTCCAGGACCAGGTGGCCGTCCTGGAGACGACACATGAGGGCGTGATCGGCATCGGCCGGAGCGGCCGGATCACCGTGGTCAACGCCACCGCCCAGGAGCTCCTGGGCCTGCCGGCACTGCACGGCGCGGTCTGGTCTGATGCACCCGTCCCAGAAGCCCTCCGCACGCTGACCCGCGACGACGCCGCCGAGGAGGATGTCCTGGAACTCGTGGCCGGGGCACGCGTCCTGCTGGCCACGGCGCGCAAGGCGGTGCACGACGGCGAGGACCTCGGCTGGGTGGTCTTCCTGCGGGACCGCACGGAGCTGGCGCAGCTGACGCGGCAGCTGGAGTCGGTCAGCACCATGAGTTCGGCGCTCCGCGCCCAGCGCCACGAGTTCGCCAATCAGCTGCACACGATCACGGGTCTGCTCGATCTCGGCGAGACGGGGCGCGCGTCCGAGTACGTGCACCGGCTCGTGCAGACCGGGCCGCTGGAGTTCCCCGTTGACGGCCTGGAACGCCTGTCCGAGCCGTACCTCCAGGCGTTCATCGGCGCCAAGGGCATCCGGGCCCGCGAGCGCGGCGTGGCATTGCGGATCGGCGAGGACACCTTCGTCCGGGGCGCGGTCAAGGCGCCCCAGGACGTGACCACGGTGCTGGGCAATCTGATCGACAACTCCATCAACGCGGCCGTGTCCGCCACGGACGTGGACCCGGCAGACGGCCGCTGGGTCCGGGTGGACCTTCTGGATGAGCCAGGCCCGGTACCCACGGACGGCTCACCCCGGCTGGGGACGCTGCACGCCGTGGTGGCCGATTCCGGGGACGGCGTGGCCGAACCGGAGCGCCTGTTCGAGGAGGGATACACCGCCTCTCAGGTTCCCGGCCAGGGGCTGGGACTCAAGCTCGCCCAGGAGCTGGCCCTGCGCCGCGGCGGCGAGCTCAGACTGCTGGAGGCCGGGGGCGCGGCATCCGCGGGAGCCGGGTCCGGTGCGGTGTTCGCCGTGCGGCTGCCCACCGCGATGATCTTCGATGTTCCCCAGGAGGACGTATGAGCCAGGATTTCACCGTGCTGATCGTGGACGACGACTTCCACGTGGCCTCCCTGCATTCCAGCTACGTGGCGTCCGTCCCCGGTTTCACGGTGGCGGGGCACGCGGGAAACGCCCAGCAGGCCCTGCAGGCATTCCACTCGCTGCGCCCGGACCTGGTACTGCTGGACGTCTATCTGCCGGACGGCTCCGGCCTGGACGTGCTGCGGCAGCTGGACTGCGACGTCATCATGCTCAGCGCCGCAGCGGACGCCACGTCCCTCCGGATGGCGTTCCGCCGTGGCGCCCTGGCCTACCTGCTCAAGCCGTTCGGACCGGAGGACCTGGCGCAGCGGCTGCGGTCCTACGCCCGGTACCGCCGCTTGCTGGACCGCGCGACGTCGCTGGACCAGGAGGCGGTGGAGCGGGCACGCCGGGCACTGCTGGGCGGGGAGGCCGCCGTGGTCGCGGCCCCTGCTCGCACCCGGAGCGCCACGGAGCAGACGATCCTGGAGGCCCTGGCCGGCGCGGCGGGCCGGCCCGAGGCCCTCTCAGCCCTGGAGGTCGCCCGGCAAGTGGGCGTCTCCCGCGCCACCGCCCAGCGCTATCTCTCTGCACTGGCCGACGACGGCGCGGTGGGGATCCAGCTGCGCTACGGCACCACGGGGCGTCCGGAGCACCGCTACGCGCGGCGACCGTAACGTCCCCGATTGTTACCTGCCACCCTGTCCCAATCCGTTGACCCCGCCCGGGGGCGACTGTAACCTGAGTCACACATAACTGATATATCAAAGATGTATCAGCGAGAGATTACTCTTCGGACAGGAGTGCAGATGTCGATGAGTGAGACCGGCCCAGTTGTGGCAAGGCCCCGCCTCGTTTCCCAAGATCCGCCGGCGACGCCATCGTCCGGGCCACGGCGCCCCACGCAGCCCCGAACGCCACAACTCCCCCACGTCAAGGAGCCGTCATGAGCGCCTCAGTCATCGAACCCACCAGCTCGCGGCGCGCCGCAAGACAAGAAGACGGCAACCGGCCGGCACTCAAAGTCGAGGGCCTCTGGAAGATCTTCGGCCCCAAGGCCGACAAGATCCTCGGCACACCGGATGCACAGCTCAGCCGCAAGGAGCTGCAGAGCAAGACGGGCTGCCTGGCGGCCGTGAAGGACGTCTCCTTCGAGGTCGCGCGCGGAGAGGTCTTCGTGGTCATGGGCCTGTCCGGCTCGGGTAAGTCCACCCTGGTGCGCCTCCTGACCCGGCTCATCGAGCCGTCCGCCGGAACCGTCACGATCGACGGTGAAGACGTCACCCAGGCGAGCAAGACCAAGCTCCGCACCCTGCGCAGGAACCACATGGCCATGGTGTTCCAGCAGTTCGGCCTGCTCCCCCACCGCAAGGTGATCGACAACGTCGCCTACGGCCTGGAGGTCCGCGGAGAGGGCAAGGCCGCGCGGCTGGCCCGCGCCCAGGAGATGGTGGACCTGGTGGGGCTGTCCGGTTATGAGCGGTCCTTCCCGGACCAGCTCTCCGGCGGCATGCAGCAGCGCGTCGGCCTGGCCCGCGCGCTCGCCGTGGACCCCGAAGTGCTCCTCTTCGACGAGCCGTTCTCCGCCCTGGACCCCCTCATCCGGCGCGACATGCAGAACGAAGTCTGCCGCCTGCACGAAGAGGTGGGCAAGACGATGATCTTCATCACCCACGATCTTCAGGAGGCTCTCAAGCTCGGCGACCGCATCCTCATCATGCGCGACGGTGAGATCGTTCAGATCGGCACCCCGGCAGAGGTCGTCGCCAATCCCGCGGACGACTACGTCCGGGACTTCGTCTCCGAAGTGCCCCGCTCCCACGTGCTCACCCTGCGGTACGTGGTCCGCCCGCCCCGGCCCGGAGAGGAACTGGACGGCCCCGTCATGCAGGCCGACCGCATCGTCCGCGACGCGGCCCAGCAGGTTCTGCGTTCCTCCCAGCCGGTCCGGGTCTTTGACGGCGAAGACTTCCTCGGCGTCGTGGACGATGACGACATCCTGCGCGTGGTCGTGGCCGAGGAAGCCCCGTGAGCACGGTCACCAGCGCCCGTGAGCGCAAGGCCGGCCCAGCTGTGAAACCTCCTGCTTCCTCCACCGAGGCGCGCAGTGCCTCAGTGCTGAGCACCCTCCGACGGCAGTGGCGGCGGACGCTGCTGGTCGCCGTCGTGCTTCTCTGGGTCGTCCTCTGGGCGGTGCTGCACGGCACGCAGACGCTGGAGATCGGCGGCGCGGACAAGACGGACGTCCACCTGTGGCTCAACAGCGTCCGGGATGCCTTCGACTCCGCCCGCACCAACTCGGCGTTCTTCGAGTACGTGGTCCAGCCCATCACGGACGGCGTCAACGGCCTCGTCACCTTCCTCCAGAGCCTCTTCAGCCAGGGGACCGCGACCCGGCCGGTGCCGCAGGTGGGCTGGCTGGGCGTCGTGGCCCTCCTCGCCTGGCTGACGTTCACCTTCGCCGGGATCCGTTCCATGATCCTGGTCGCCGTGTGCGTGCTGCTGTTCGGCTTCTTCGGCTACTGGCAGCAGAGCATCGACACCCTGATCGTCACCTTCGTCACGGTGGTCCTCTGCGCGGTCGTCGGACTGCCGCTGGGCATCTGGATGGCCCGCAGCAAGCGCGCCTCCTCGGTCCTCACTCCCGTGCTGGACCTCATGCAGACTCTGCCGTCGTTCGCCTACCTGGCCCCGCTGGCCCTCGTCTTCGGCATCGGCCCCGCTGCCGCGATCGTCACCACGATCATCTACTCGCTCCCGCCGCTGGTGCGCATCACCGAGCACGGCATCCGGAACGTCTCCCCCACCACCCTCGAGGCGGTCACCTCGATGGGCGGCACGGCCTGGCAGACGCTGGTCAAGGTGCAGCTGCCCATGGCCCGCCGGACCATCGTGGTCGGCATCAACCAGTGCACCATGGCCGCGCTCTCCATGGCGACCATCGCCGCCCTGATCAACGGCCCGGGCCTCGGCCAGCCGGTGCTGCAGTCACTCCAGTCCCTGGACGTGGGCGGCGCCTTCGTCTCCGGCCTGGCCATCGTCCTCATGGCCGTCATGCTGGACCGCACGACGACGGCGGCCTCCGAACGCTCAGTCGTCGCCGCGCGCTTCCAGAAGCGTTCGCGCTCCGGGCTGATGCCGGGACCGAAACGCCGGGTCACCATCGTGACGATCGGTGCCGTACTGGCCGGCGTGGCCGTGTACCTGTCCCACAGCTACCTGGCCCTCGCCCAGTTCCCGGCCTCCCCGGACCTGGGATCCCCGCTGGCCAGCGCCGTATCCAATGCCACCCAGTGGGTGGTGAACACCTTCGCCGGGTTCACCGGCTGGCTCAAGGACACGGTGACGGCGGCCCTGGTGGATCCGCTGCAGTCCCTGCTGGCGCAGGCCCCGTGGTGGGTCATGGTCATCGTCCTGCTGGGCGTCGCGCTGGCCCTTGGAGGGCTGCGCGCCGCCGCGGTGACCGTGGTGTGCGAGGCCGTCATCCTCGGAACCGGTCTCTGGAACGAAAGCATGAAGACCCTGGCGACCACCCTGGTGGCCACCCTGCTGGTCATCGTCGCGGCCATGGCCCTGGGTGTGTGGATGGGGCGGAGCAAGATCGTGGACTCGGCCATCCGGCCCATCCTGGACGCTCTCCAGACCATCCCGTCCTTCGTCTACCTGGTTCCGGCGCTGGCCCTGTTCGGGCCCACCCGCTTCACGGCCATCATCGCGGCATTCTGCTACGGCGTGCCGATCGCCACCAAGCTCGTGGCCGACGGCATCCGCGGGGTCTCCCCCGTCACCGTCGAGGCGTCCGAATCCATGGGCACCACCTCCTGGCAGATGATCTCGAAAGTCCAACTGCCCATGTCCCGCTCCGCGGTGGTCCTCGCGGCCAACCAGGGTCTGCTCTACGTCCTGTCCATGGTCGTGGTCGGCGGCCTGGTGGGCGGCGGCGGGCTCGGCTACCTGGTGGTCGCCGGCTTCTCCCAGTCCCAGCTCTTCGGCAAGGGACTGGCCGCCGGCATCGCCATCACCGCCCTGGGCGTCATGCTCGACCGAATCACCAAATACACCGCGGCCCGCCTGGGCCGTGACTGACAAAGGAAAACGCCATGAAGAAATGGATTGACAAGCGCGGGGGCGCTGGACGACTGAAGAACAGTGCCCTTGCAGCGGTCTTCATGACAGGTCTGCTCGGACTCACGGCCTGCGGAGGTGACATCTCCGCCGCCGGCTCATCCGGCGGGGCTTCCGGTGCGGCCGCCGCCTGTGGCACCTTCAACGTCGCCGTGAACCCCTGGGTGGGCTACGAGGCGGACGCCTATGTGGTGGGCACCGTGGCGAAGCAGAAGCTCGGCTGCACGGTGAACTACAAGACCCTCAAGGAAGAGGTGGCCTGGCAGGGCTTCGGCAGCGGTGAGGTGGACACGGTCCTGGAGAACTGGGGCCACCCCGAGCTGACGGACAAGTACATCACCAAGGACAAGACCGCCGTGGACGCCGGGCAGACCGGCAACACCGGTGTGATCGGCTGGTTCGTTCCGCCATGGATGGCCAAGCAGTACCCGGACATCACGGACTACAAGAACCTCAACAAGTACGCCGATCTGTTCAAGACCTCCGAATCCGGCGGCAAGGGGCAGCTGCTGGACGGCGACCCCTCCTACGTCACCAATGACGAGGCGCTGGTCAAGAACCTGAACCTGAACTTCAAGGTGGTGTACGCCGGCAGTGAGCCCGCGCTCATCCAGGCGTTCCGGCAGGCCGAGCAGAACCACACCCCGCTCATCGGCTACTTCTACGAGCCGCAGTGGTTCCTGAACGAAGTCCCGCTGGTGAAGGTCAACCTGCCGGCCTACACGGCGGGCTGTGACGCGGACGCCGCCAAGGTGGCGTGCGACTACCCGAAGTACGATCTGAACAAGATCGTCTCCAGCAAGTTCGCCTCCTCCGGGAGCCCCGCCTACAAGCTGGTGAAGAACTTCAACTGGACCAACGCTGATCAGAACGCCGTCGCCGGCTACATCGCCAAGGACAACATGAGCCCGGAGGCCGCGGCCAAGAAGTGGATCGACGCCAACCCGGACAAGGTGGCGGCCTGGCTCAAGTAGCCGGACAGCACCCTCACGACGTGGGGCCCGCACCGATGGTGCGGGCCCCACGTCGTGTCAGATGTCCATGCGGTACACCAGCAGCTTCGCCTCGCCATTGGGGGTCCACCAGTCCCGCTCCGGGACGCGGGCGAAGCCGAACGCCCGGTACAGGCCGTGCGCGCTCTCCCAGGTCTCGCCCGTGGTGAGGGAGACGGCGGAGATGCCCGGCCGGCGTCGCGCCTCATCCAGAATGGCCTGGACCATGGCGCGGCCCGCGCCGCTGCGCTGAACGGCGGGGTCGACCACCAGGAGCCGGAACTCGAGTTCGCCCTCGCGTGCGATGTCCGCCCAAGGTTCACCCTCGACGGCGAGGGTCACGGAGCCGATCACGGCGCCGTCGCGCTCGGCCACCCAGATCTCGGCCACCTCGGCACGCGCGTCCACCTTGCGGATGCGCTGGAGGTATGGGAACTCCGGATCCGTGAAATACCCGGCCGAAAGGTAGGCGTCCTGCGTGATGCGGGCGATCTCAGGGTAGTCGGCAGGGACGGCGGGGCGGATCAGGATCTCAGACGGCACCTGTCAATGGTAGTCGCCTCCCGCCCGCACCATGAGGTCATGGTGCCGTCCATCACACTCCGCCGGCCCGGGTGCACCGTACTCGTGGCAAGGCCCGGCGGGATCGCCGAACTTCGGATGGTCCGGGGCTGAAAAGACCCACGACCCGGCTCAGAGCGGGAAGCGGCCTGCGTCCTCCAGGGCCCCGGCGCAGGTCCAGGCCGCCAGACGATCGGCATCGCTCGGCCCGCCCTCGAGGGGAGTGGGCAAGGCCGGACGGCGCACCCAGCAGCCCGCCTCCTCCGCGATGAGGGCTCCGGCGGACCAATCGTGTTCGTTCAGGCCACGTTCGCCGTAGCAATCGTGGGTTCCGTCGGCCACAAGGCAGAGGTCCAGCGCAGCCGAACCCAGCCGCCGAAGGTCCGCCAGGCCGTCCAGCAAGGCTGGGACGAACGCCGCCTGCTCGGCCCGCACCACGGCGTCGTACGCGAACCCGGTGGCGACGATCCGGCCGCGGGCACCGGCCGGAGGGCCTGACAGCCGGCGCGGCTCCGGGTTCCCGCTCGCGGCATCCAGCAGCCACGCTCCCCCACCGTGGGTGGCCCAGTAAACGCGCCGCAGGGCGGGTGCGTCCACCACGCCGGCCAGCCAGCGCTCGCCCCGGCCGTCCTCGGCAGGTCCCGCGACGGCCACGCTGGTGCCGAAGTACACGATGTTGCGGATGAAGTTGGTGGTGCCGTCCAGGGGGTCGATGGACCAGCGGTAGCCGCTCGGGGTCCCGGGCGCCGTGGTGCCGTACTCCTCGCCGGTGATGACGTCGTGCGGGCGGAGCCGGTTGATCACGGCACGCACGGCGTTCTCCGCCTCACGGTCGAAGGCGGTCACCCAGTCGTTGTCACTGGACTTGTTGTCCGCCTGGCCGGTCACGTCCTCCTGGCTCAGGGAGGCCCGGCGGGCCAGGACGGCCGCGCCTGCGGCCGCTGCCTCCCGTGCCACCTCGAGCAGTTCGTCCGCGGAATCCCCGGCGGGGACCAAGGCCTCGCTCATGCCTCGGCGCCTTCGCTGACGGCCTCGTCCGTGGCGGCTTCAGCACCATCCTCGGACTCCTCCGTGGCGAACGCGGCCGGGCCCTTCTCCAGGAGAAGCCGGAAACCGTCCTCATCCAGGACCGGGACGCCGAGCTGTTCGGCCTTCTCCAGTTTGCTGCCCGCCGCCTCACCGGCCACCACGAAGGACGTGTTCTTGGAGACCGAACCGGCCGCCTTGCCGCCGCGGATGATGATGGCCTCCTTGGCCTGATCCCGGCTCAAGGTGGGCAGGGTCCCGGTGACCACCACGGTCAGGCCCTCCAGCGTCCGGGGCGTGGACTCGTCCACCTCGTCCGCCATGCGCACCCCGGCGGCCGCCCAGGCTTCCACGATGGCCACGTGCCAGTCCTCGGCGAACCACTCCTTGACCGCCGCCGCGATGGTCGGTCCGACGCCGTCCACATCGGCCAGCTGCTCCTCCGTGGCGGCGCGGATGGCGTCCATGGACCCGAAGGCGGTGGCGAGGGCGCGGCTGGCCGTGGGGCCCACGTGCCGGATGGAGAGGGCCACCAGCACCCGCCACAAGGGCTGGGACTTGGCCTTCTCCAGTTCCGTGAAGAGCTTCTTGGTATTCGCCGTGGGTCCGGCCGGGGTCTTGGCCGTGCCCTGAGTCCAGAAGTACGGCTTGAGCTCCCAGACGCCGGTGCCGGCACCCTTGGAGCGCTTCTCACGCCAGACCGTGACCTCGCCGAGCGCGGCCCGGAGGTCTTCACCCGCGGTTTCGGAGGCGAGGTCGAACACGCGCGCCTCATCCAGCAGGACGCCAGGCCCGGTCGCCTGCACGGCACCACCGGTCCCGGCGGGATCCTGCCCCGGCCCTGCGGTCAGGGCGAGCGCCGCCTCATCACCCAGCGCCTCGACGTCGAACGCCCCCCGCCCGGCGAGGTGCGCCACCCGCTGGCGAAGCTGCGCGGGGCAGGACCGTGCATTGGGGCAGCGGAGGTCCACATCTCCCTCCTTGCCCGGGGCGAGACGGGTGCCGCAGGACGGGCAGGTGGCGGGCATGACGAATTCACGCTCGGATCCGTCCCGCAGGGCCAGGACCGGTCCCACGATCTCCGGGATGACGTCTCCGGCCTTGCGCAGCACCACGGTGTCCCCGATCAGCACGCCCTTGGCCTTCACCACGTCCTGGTTGTGCAGAGTCGCGCGGGCCACCGTGGAGCCGGCCACCTTGACAGGCTCCATCACGCCGAAGGGGGTGACGCGGCCGGTGCGCCCCACATCCACCTGGATGTCGAGGAGCTTGGTGTGGACCTCCTCCGGAGGGTACTTGTAGGCCACCGCCCAGCGCGGGACGCGGGAGGTATGGCCGAGCTGACGCTGCTCGTCCAGCTGATCTACCTTGACCACGATGCCGTCGATCTCATGGATCAGTTCGTGCCGCTTCTCGCCGTATTCGGCGATGAATGCGAGCACGTCATCAAGGGTTTCCAGGACACGGAAGTACGGGCTGGTGGGCAGGCCCCAGTCCTTGAGCAGGGCGTAGAAATCCGACTGGGCGGTCAGGTCCAGGCCCTCATGGCGGCCGATGCCGTGGACGTACATGGAAAGCGGGCGCTTGGCGGTCTCCGCGGGGTCCTTCTGGCGGAGCGAGCCGGCCGCGGCATTGCGGGGGTTGGCCAGCGGGGCCTTGCCCTGGGCGATCAGGACCTCGTTGTACTCCTCGAACGCCTTGGACGGGATGAAGACCTCGCCGCGGATCTCCACCTCGGCCGGGTGGCCGGTGCCGGAGAGTTCCCTCGGGATCTCCTTGATGGTCAGGACGTTGTGAGTGATGTCCTCGCCGGTGGTTCCGTCGCCGCGGGTGGCCGCACGGACCAGCTTGCCGTCACGGTACAGGAGGTTCACCGCCAGGCCGTCGATCTTCAGCTCGGTGAGCCAGCGCGGGGCGGCCAGGCCGAGGTTCTGTGTGCTGGCGAACGTCTTCTCCACCCATGCGGTCAGCTCCTCGAGGGAGAAGACGTCCTCCAGGCTGTACATACGGCTCAGGTGCTCGACGGCGGCGAACGCCGCGGAGACCTCCCCGCCGACCTCCTGGGTGGGCGAGTCATTGGAGACCAGTTCAGGGTGCAGCGCCTCGATCTCCTCGAGGCGGCGGTACAGCTCGTCGAACTCCGCGTCACTGATGAGGGGCTCATCCTGCTGGTAGTACGCGTACCGGTATCGGCGCACGTCATCCGCCAGGCGCTGGTACTCATCGCGCAGGTCTTCCGCCGGGGTGTTCTCCACGTTCTCGCTCACGCCTCTAATCCTGCCACGGGGGTGTGACAGCGGAAGGGCGTAACGAAAAGGCACTTCGTCGCAGTCCCATTCAGGAACACTGCGACGAAGTGCCGTTTCGCGTCAGGGCAAGGAAGCCTACGCCTCCGGCGGGAGCGCCACCTGCACCTTGCGGGCCTTTCCGCGGGCGATGAGGTAACCGCGGCCCGGGATGAACTGGTCCTTGATACGGCCCAGCCCCGTGCTGAGCAGCGAGTCGCCGTCCATCTCGCCCGGGTTGACCAGGAGGCCACGCCGCGCGGACTTGAACGGCTGGGCCAGCTGCCACGCGGAGGACCAGGTGGACGTCTCCGAGTCGGCCACCACCCACTGCCCGGACTTGATGGACTCCGTCACCAGGCGGGCCACGCCGGGCTCCGCCATGGAGTCCGTGAACTCGGTCAGGCCCTCCACGAAGATCGCCACCCGGCCCGGACGCTCCTGAGCGAACTCCAGGACCTCGTCCACGCTCATCTCCACATCGTCCGGTCCGGCATACGCCTTGTCCCAGACGGACAGCTTGGACACCGCGGAACGCCTCGACCCCAGGTAGATGGCCGTGCCGCCCGGGTTGGACTTCTTGTAGGCGTGCGCCAGCGTGACCAGCGCCGTGGTGCGGCCGGAGCCGGGAGGGCCCGCGATCATGAACGCACCCTCGCACGGCACCTGGGCCGCCGTGAGCGTCTCATTGTCCACACCGAACGCCGCCATGCCGGGCCCGGCCATCGGCAGGATGCCGAGTTCCACGGACTCAGGAAGCCGCTGGATGCCCGGCGCCTGCGGGATCCCGCGCCGTAGCATGGACTCCCGCAGCTTCTGCAGACCACGGGCCTGCAGCGCCAGGTTGGGCGTGCCGCCCAGCACCGCCAGCTGCACCTCCAGGCCGTCCAGGATGCCGCGGCCGGGAGGGGAGGTGTTGTCCAGCACGTCCTTGTCCACGTCCAGTGCGATGTAGTCGTCCACGACCGAAAGCCTCAGCACCAGGCGCTTCTGAATGGACGCCAGCAGCGCCGTCGGGACGGACCCGGGCCGGTCGCCCGTCACCACCAGGTGGATGCCCAGCGGGCGGCCGTCCGTGGCCAACTGGAGGAAGATCTCCCAGATGCCCAGGTTCGGCGAGTACTCATAGGACTCGCGGAACGCGCTGATGCCGTCAACCATGACGAAGATCCGCGGCTCGTCCGGACGCCCGGCCAGCTTCCGGTACTCCACGATCGTGGACGCCTTCACCTCTGCGTAGCGGCGGGCACGGTCATCGGTGATGTCCCGCAGCCAGCGCAGCAGACGCCCCACCCGCTCCTCGTCGTCGCCGTCGATCACGGCGCCCACGTGCGGCAGCACCTCTAGCATGCTCAGACCCGCGGACCCGCAGTCGATCCCGTACACCTGCACGGGACCGCCGGCCGGGGTGACCGCCGCGGCCACCGCGATGCTGCGCAGCGCCGCGGACTTGCCGGAGCCGCCCGTGCCGAAGATGGCCATATTGCCGTCCCGGTCCGGCCGGTAGAACACCAGCGGCTGGTCCTGATGCGCCGCGTTGTCGCCCACACCCAGCAGCAGTTCTTCATCGGTGAGCGGCCCCTGCAGCCGGGAGAAGTCGTACGCGGACGCCAGCACGGGCAGCCACGGCTTGCGCGGCGGCTCGATCTCCAGCAGCTCCGCCGCCTTCACGATCGTCTGCGTCATCCGCGCGATGTCGTTCGGTCCCGACGGCTCCGGCTCCGGCTCGCGGAGCGACGCGTCCAGCTCCCAGGTGGCCCCGGCACCGAAGTTCATCTCCACGATGTCGATCTGCGGCCGCGGCGGACGGTCCGTGGTCCAGCCACCGGCGTACCCGGTCTGGAAGCCCTGGAGGCGGCCGGGTCCCGTCTTGGCCGCGGCACGGCCCGGGATGGCCGGGTCGAAGTACGCGGCCATCGGGTCGCCGATCACGTCCGTGGCATCATCAACATCGGCCATGCGCAGGGCCACGCGGAGGTTCGTGTTGGCACGCAGGCTGCCGCGGATCACACCGGACGGCTGCTGCGTGGCCAGGATCAGGTGCACGCCCAGCGAGCGGCCACGCGCGGCCACGTCGACCACGCCGTCCACGAACTCCGGCATCTCCGTGGCCAGCGCGGCGAACTCGTCCACGATGATCACCAGATACGGCGGAGCCTCCGGGTCCGCCTCCCGCTGCATCGCCAGCAGGTCCTTCGCCTTCTTCCGGTTCAGCAGCCGCTCCCGGTAGTGCAGCTCGGCCCGCAGCGAGGTCAGCGCACGGCGCACCAGGTGCGGCGACAGGTCCGTCACCAGGCCCACCGTGTGAGGCAGCTGGACACAGTCGGCGAACGCGCTGCCGCCCTTGTAGTCCACCAGCAGGAAGCTGAGCCGGTCCGGGCTGTACGCGCTGGCCATGCCCATGATCCACGACTGCAGGAACTCGGACTTGCCGGCGCCCGTGGTGCCGCCCACCAGGGCGTGTGGGCCTTCGTTTTTCAGATCCAGGAACATCGGTTCGGAGCCCTTGGAACCCACCAGTGCACGCAGCGTGCCGTTGTCCTTGCGGTTGGGCCTGGCGGTGGAGTGGACGGAGTTGTTCTCCTTCCACCGCTCCCCCACGGCGTTCGCCGAATCCAGCAGCTCCTTGCCCAGCAGGTTCACGAAACTGACGCTGCGCGGCAGGTTCGAGTCATCCTCCAGCGGGCGTCCGACGTCGACGACGGACGTCAGCATGCGCGCCAGCTGCGTCGCGAGCTGCTCGTCCACGCTCTCGCAGCTGACGGGGAAGCTGTGCCGGCCCAGCCGGACCTGGCCGGTGGTGGCGCCCTGGGCGCCGTCGACCATCATGAAGTCGCGGCAAGCCGCCGGCAGCGACTGGACGTCCGCGGCCAGCCACATGATGTGCACGCCGGTGTCCGCACCGCGCTCCACCAGGCGGGTCAGGCGGCCGCGGTCCACCGGCGCGTCGTCCTCCACGATGACCAGCACCTCCGGGACCACCGGGGCCGGCGGATCCACCAGCTCGTCCTTCAGCTCGCCACGCGGCGCCGGGATCGGCTCCCGGCGGTCGGCGGAACGGGCGTCGACGAGCGCCTCGAGGCGCTCCAGCAGCGCGGTTCCGGCGGCCTGGCCGGCGGCCAGGTGGTCACCAGGGAGGGGACTGTGGCCGGAGCCGACGTGCGGCAGCCACTTCAGCCAGGACCAACGGTCCTTGGAACGTGCCGACGTCATGGCCGCCACCACCAGCTCCGCCGGGGAGTGGAGACCGACCAACTGGATGACCAGGCCACGGGCCACCTCGTCCATCACGCCGCGTTCCCCGGCCACGCCGAACGAGCCGGAATGCCTCAGCTGCGAGACCAGCGGCACGCCGTCGATGGTGGCGAAGTACTGGATGGCCTCCTGGATCTCCCGCGCGTACACGGCCTCCGTGTCCCGCTCGCCCGGCTCTTCGATCTGAACGCGCGACGGCGCGGTGCCCAGTCCCAGCCGCAGGGACAGGAAGCCGCGGTGCTCGGTGCGGTGCGTCCAGAGCAGCGGGCCGAGGCGGTAGATGGCGTCCACCGTGTCCGCGACGGACGGTGTCTCCTGCAGGCGCACGGAACGCTCCACCTTGTGCAGCTCCGTCATCTCCTCACGGAACTGGGCCATGCCCTCACGGAACTTCCGCAGCTGCTCCTTGAAGCGCTTGCCCGTGTGCCGCTTCTGCTCCCACCAATGGCCCACCGCGAACAGGGGCATGAGTGCCATGAAGACCACACTGGTGATGTTCTGGGTGATGGCGAACAGCGCCGCGCCCATCATGAGCGGGAGCAGCATCATCAGGATCGGGAAGGGTTCGTGGTCCCGCGGCTGCGGGCCCTTGGGCGGGACCTTCTTCCGGACGGGGAAGCGGGCCACCACGCGGGGCGAGCGGTTGAAGTCCACGGTGGGCTGGGTGGCCACGGCCGCCTGGTTCCGCTGGACCGTGATGACGGAGATGGTGGTGTCACCCAGGGTGATGGTGTCCGAAGAGCCCAGGACGGCTCGCGTGACCGGCAGGCCATCCATGAGGAGACCGTTGGCGGAGTTCGTGTCCACGATCTCCACACTCTCCCCCACCAGGATCCTCGCGTGCCGCTTGGAGGTCAGAGGGTCACTCAGCCGGATGTCGCTGTCCCGGCCGCGGCCGATGTAGCTGGTGCCGGACGGCAACGGGAACTCCCGCCCGGCGTCCGGGCCGGACAGCACACGCAGTGTCGCGACGGCGGGGCCGCCGGCGTTCCGGTGCGTGGCGAAGGCCTGGCTGACCGGGGCGATGGACACGGCAGAGCCGGGCCGGAGCCCGGATTCCAGGAGTTTGGCCTCCGGGTCCAGGACCTGACCGCGGGTCGCACCGCCCACATAGGACTCCTCCACCAGGAGGCTCAGGGTGCCGGGCGCCTCGGCGGTATTCCGCTCCGGATCGGCCAGCCGCAGCTCCCTGGCGATGTCTGCCACGGTGGCGGTGCCGTCCACGGTGACGGCCAGGTCCTTGCTTTCGAGGTCTCCTCGGCGGAGTGTCAGGCGGAGTTTCACTCGCCGGCCTCACCTTTCATCTTGTCCAATAGGGGCAGGTCCGCGGCGGTCACCAGATGGGAGGTGACGGCATGCTCCACCAGACGGGCGCGCCGGTTCATGGCGAGCTTGCCTCCCCCGCCCCGCAGGCCGGCCACCCCCACCCGGTCCAGCTTGTCGCAGACGTTGTCCAGCTTGCGGTTGAAGCGGGTGAGCGCCCAGCCGAGCCGGCGGGCCGCCTCGGCGGAGCTGGGGATCGCGCTGAACCCGGTCCCTTCACGGCGCAGCATGGGCTCGGCGAGGGCCACGATCAAGGCCTTCTGCGAGTCCGTGAACACCACGGGGCCGATCGTGGTCTCCCCGTCCGCCTCGGCGTCCTGCGCCTGGTGCTTGAACGCCGGGGTGCGCAGGTGAACGGAGAACTCATAGGTGGTGGGGCCGGCCGTGAACACCACGGTGGTGAGCCCGAACACCAGTGGGATCCTGGCACCCGGGGCCAGCCACGCCTGCATCCCGCCGGAGCCGTCTGCGATGGTGGCTGAGATCATGGAGCCGACGTTGCTCAGCCACCAGATCCCGTCGTAGCGGGCCACCTCCAGGAAGCGCCGGTGCAGGTACGGGTTCTCATCGATGGCCAGGTCGCCCTCGCGCCCGATCCCGAACGCGGCGTCCTGCGCCGGCTCGAACCACTCCCCGCAGTAGTCGATGGCGAGCTCGGTCATCTCTGTCCCCTTGTCAGTGCGGTCCCTTCCGGTCCCCCGGTCATGCTCACTTGAAACAGGCCTTCGCCGAGTCGACGACTGCGGAGGAGGCCGCGCCATCGCTGCGGACCAGCTGAACCGCGATGCACGTGGGCTGGCCTGCCTGGGCCTTCGGCACCGTGGCATTGCGGCCGGCCGCCGATTGCCAAGGGCCCTGACTGGTGGCCGTGAGAGTTTGGTATTTGTAGGAGTCGCCGGCCTTGGGGTCGGGGTTGCTCCACGAGAAGAACACCTTGTCCGGCCCGGCGGCCACGCCCTTCACATCCGTCACATCCGGGACGGTGCCGTCCGCCAGCGGGTCCACGGGCTTGCCGACCCCGGACGCGCCGGTGGTCTGCACCGCCCCGGGCTGCCGGTCACGGGCCTGCGTCCCGCCGTTGCTCAGCGTGATCACCAGCACGACGGCGACCGCGGCCACCAGCGCACCGGCCAGGATGCCCACCCAGAGACGCACCTTGCTTCCAGGGCGGCCGGTGCCCTCCGGGGCACCGCTTTCGCCGTGTGTGCGGCCGTCAGCCGTGACGCCGTCGACGGGAACAGGCTGCTGCTGCATCCCGCGGAGCACCGTGGCACTCGTGGCGTCGTCCTCACGGGTGCCGGCCCAGCCCTGTGGCGCGGTCCAGCCCTGTGGGGCCGGCCAGGCCTGCTGCGCGGGCGGCGCGGCAGGGTATGCCGGCGCGGTGCCCGCGTTCGCAGCGCCCGTCGCCGTCGAGCGCATCTGCGTGGGGTCCTCGGGCAGGGTCCGGCCCGGTCCCGTGTACCCGGGCGTGGTCCGGTTCGGAGCGGTCCGCTCGCCGGAGGTCCCGGTGCCGGAGCGGCCGCTGAAGCCCTCCGGGTCGATGACGGAGACGCCGCGCAGGCGGGTGGCCTCCACGTCCTCCTCGGGCTCCGCTTCGTCCTGCACAGGATCGCCCATCACCTCGAAGGGGGTGACGGACAGGCTCAGCTCGGCCTGGATGCGCTGGAGGGCCAGGCCGAAGGCGTACGCGGACGGGTACCGGGACGCCGGGTTCTTGGCCATGGCCGTGGCCAGCGCCAGTTGCAGCGCCTCCGGCACATCGGCCCGGGCCAGTCGCGGCAGCGGCGTGTTGCTGATCCGGTTGATCATCTCCGCGTTGGAGTTGTCGGCGCCTGGGATCGCGAACGGCGAGTGCCCCGCCAGAAGGGTGTGGACCGTGGCGCCGAGCGCCCACACGTCCACCAGGACGCCGTCCGTGTTCCCCGAGCGGAAGCTCTCCGGAGGTGACCACGGCACCGACATGGCGCCGTCGTTCCCGTCCTCCTCCGGATCGCCGCCGATCACGCCGGAGATGCCGAAGTCGGTCAGGGCCGGCCGGTTGTAGTCGGTGACCAGGATGTTGGCCGGTTTGATGTCACGGTGCGCGATCCCCGCCCGGTGGGCCGTCTCCACGGCGGACGCCACCTGGATGCCGATGGACAGCGCCTCCTGCAGGCGGAAGCGCTCCTTGCGGTAGCGCAGATCCAGGCTGGGCCGGGAGCAGTACTCCATGGCCAGGTAGGAGTGACCGTCCGGGGTCACTTCCGCCTCGTAGATCGTAACGATGTACGGGTGAGTGGAGAGCTGCGCCATCAGGTTGGCCTCGGACTCGAAGGCGCGGCGGGCGCCCTCCGTCTTCAGACCGGCGTGCAGGACCTTGACGGCCACCTGGCGGCGCGGCCGGTCCTGCTGGTACAGGTACACGTCCGCGAAGCCGCCCGAGCCGAGGACCCGGACGTAGTTGAACCCGTCGATGTGGGGCGGCGGGGCCGCCGGGCGTTTGCGGCTCACGGGAGGTCCTCGAAACTGATGTAGACCTGGTCGCCGAGCTCGGCGACATCGCCGCTGAGCAGCAGGGCGGTCTCCGCCTGGCCGAGGCGGCGCGGTGACTGGCCCTCCCGGAGGAGCACCGTCCCGTTGCTCGAGTTCAGATCGGTGAGCACCACGTTCCAGCCCTCCAGACGGACCTCGGCGTGGGAGCGCGAGATGTCCCTCTTGGGGCTGTCCAGCTGGATCAGATGCGGCATGTTCCCGCTGGAGACCCGGGAGACGGACGGCTGCCGGCCCAGGATGACGTTGCGGTCCAGCAGAACGGTCTCACCGCTCGGTAGACGCAGCCGGCCCAGCGGCGGACGGGCCACACTCACGGCATCCCAGGAGATCGCCTCGCCGCAGTTCATGCAATCGCTGCGGGTGGGCGGGTTGGCGTGACCACGCGGGCACAGCCGTGCCAGGACCTGGGGTCCGTCGCCGGCGGGCGCGGCCACCGGGAGCGCCTGCGCCGGCTGTCCGCCCAGGGCTCCGATCTCACTGCGGAACACGGTGTGGCCGTCATGGTCCGGGTCGTCCGTCGCCCCAGGCGCCGACGGCACGGCAGGGGCGGGCGGGAACGACGGCGGGGCGGGCGGCAAGGGCGGGGCCGCCCTCGGGGCCGCGGGCGGTGCGGGAGCCGCCGGAACGGACGACGACGCCCACGGAACCTCGTCGATGAGCGAATCCTCCGGAGCGGGCAGGAGCGTGTGCGCGGTGCCGTCCGGGGACGCCACCGTTGCCGGCCGCCCCGCCGGAACGGGCTCCTCGGAGGCGGGCTCCGCAGAGGCCCCGTCCTGCGCGGCCTCCTCGTCCTGTGACGGCTCGTCCGGCCTGGGGAGCACGGTGGACTCCGGTTCCGGCGACCCGGGCCGGTCCTCTCCCGTCTCCTCCCCGGTCACCGGCAGCCGGTCCCAGAGGTGGTCGTAGGTGGTGGTCAGGTCGTTCGGGGCCTCCTGGGGCGCGGCAACAGCCACGGGCTCCTCGACGCCGGAGCCCGTCGCCGGGATCTCGTCCGCGGTCTCGGCTTCCGGCTCACGGGCTCCCAGCAGCTCGGTGGCCAGGCTGTCGGTGGTTCCCTCCATGCTGATCTCCGGGCCGGTGTCCCCGGAGCCAGCGTCCTCGGCTTCCGGTTCCGTTTCCTCGCCGGCGGCCTCGCCCACGGTGGCGGCTGTCTCCTGGTGAGCCGCCGGCCCGGCGTCGTCGGCGTCCTGTTCCTCCGCGGCGGTGGCCTCGTCCGCCGCGAACAGCGGGCGGTCCGCGGTGGTGGAGTCGTCCTCCGCAGCGGCTACGACGCCCGGCGCCGGCAGTTCGCCGACCACCAGTGAGGAGGCCAGTGCCACCCCGGAGTCCAGAGGGAGCCAGCCGTCCCGGTCCGCGGAATCGCCGGCCGCGGCCGGCTCACCGGCGGCGATCTCGAAGCTGGCGCTGGCGGGCAGGCTCCTCTCGTTCCACGTGGTCACACCGCGCCCGTCGGCCACGGAACGGTCGCCGTCCAGCACGGCGACCCGCAGCGGCCCGCGCAGGAAGAGTTTCAGCGGACCTCGGTGGTCCACCACGGCGAAGTCCGGCAGCCCGGTCACGGACGTGCCGAAGGACCCGGTGACCTCATTGAGGAGCCGGTCCACGGACGGGTTGCGGCCCAGCAACACCCACAGATCCCGGATGGCCTCCGGCGCCGTCTCCGGTGAGAGCACCACGGCGATGCCGTTGCGGAGCACGTACTGCCACGTCCCCGGACGGTAGTGAGCGGACGTCATGATTCCTCCCCTGTTTCCCCGGAGCCGGGGTCCTGATCCCCGGCGGGCGCGAGCTGCTCCCGGGGCAGTGTGTCTTCGGTCTCCGCGGCGATCCGCGGCGAGGTGGTCAGTTCGCCGTCCTCGGCGAACGCGTCCACCACCACCACGCTGACGTTGTCCCGCCCTCCATTGCGCAGGGCGGCCTGGATCAGCGCATTCACGGCCTCCTGCGGCTCGAAGGCGTTCCGGAGGACCTGGTGGATGAACTCGTCCGAAACCTCCCCCGTGAGCCCGTCGGAGCAGACCATGATGCGGTCCCCGTCCTCGATGGGCAGCAGCCAGTAGTCCGGGGAGCCGCCGTCGCCGCTGCCCAGGGCGCGGGTGACCACGTGACGCCGCGGATGCCGCAGAGCCTGACTGGGCGTGATGGAGCCGTCGTCGATCAGCTCCTGGACCTCGGAGTGGTCCACCGTGACCTGGGCGAAGGCGCCCCGGCTGAGCCGGTAGGTGCGCGCGTCGCCCACGTTGAACACCAGCCAGTAGGGCTGCTGGTTCTGCTCCACCACGACGACGCCGCTCAGGGTGGTGCCGGCGCGGCCTCCCGCCGTGAGCCGGATCGCCTGGTCGGCCTCCTGCAGCGTCCGCTGGAGCCTCGGAACGTCCGTGTCCCGGTTCCCCTCCGGGGTGGCCAGCCGCTGGGCGAGGGTGCGGACGCAGATTCCACTGGCCACCTCGCCGGCCTCGTGCCCGCCCATGCCGTCGGCGACGGCGAAGACGGGGTCCTGGGCGATGAACGAATCCTCGTTCAGTTCGCGGCGAAGGCCCCGGTCCGTGCCGAAGCCGGACCGCAGGGTCAGCGGTCCGGCACCGGAGGGCGGGGCGAAATCAGAGGGGACGTCAGAGATCATGGTGTGTTCAGCCTAAAAGTCCTGTCGCCGAATTTCACACTCGAACCGGACCTGACGAACCGCGCCTCGCCCGGCACCAGGCGGACCAGGGAACCGTCAGCCAGAAGTTCACCGCTGCCGTTGGTGGACTGCCGGTCCGTGACCCAGGCGCCACCGGAGGCCGGGACCACCAGGAGGTGGGTCTTGGAGATCGAGCGTCCCGGGTCCTCCAGCGCCACCAGGCGCAGGCCTTCCTCGCCCTCGCGGCCTGAGGGGTTGCGGCCGATCAGGACGCCGCCGTCCAGCGGCACCTGCCCGCCGTCGTCGAACACCAGCAGCGCGGGCTCACCGTGACCGGCGGCGCCGGACGGCAGATGGGAGCGCAGGAGCGTCTCGCCGTGGTCCGGCCCGGCGTCCAGGGTGGCCTCCGGCAGCGTGTACTGCATGGTCTGCACCGGAGGGAACGGGGCGGGAGGGAGCGGGGCGGGAGGGTTCTGCGCAAACGGTGCCTGCGCGACCGGCGGCACGGCCGGCGCATCCTGCGGGATGGACACCGGGACGTGCGCCTGCGGCAAGCCGTTCTGAGGCGCGAACGCGGCGGCGCCCGCCAGCGGCGAGGTCACGGGACGCACGGCCGGCAGGTCCAGGGTCGGGTAGCTGTGCACTCCCGCGATCCCCTGGGTGGTCACCGGGTTCCGGCCGGCGCGGACATCGAACACCAGGGTCCGGGCCGCCTTGTCATGCCAGCCTTGCAGGCGGTCCCGGCCGTCCCAGCCGTTGGAGAGACCCGTCACGATGAACCACACGAAGGAGATGAAGGATCCCGCGGCGCCCACCAGCTGGGTGACCGCACGGGGGGCGAAGAACGCCAGCAGGACGCCCAGCAGGATGAAGACGAGGTTCGGAGCCAGCAGGATCAGCCAGCGGATGAAGACGGCGCCCGCACCGGGCGCGTACCCCTCCATCTCCGTGGTGCGGATGCCGAACACGGCGTTGCCCACCGAGTTGCCGCTCCGGGCCTCCCAGATCCACATGGCTACCACGTAGACGATCGCCAGGAGCGCTCCCAGACCGGTCATGACCAGGGCGAACACCACGTCCTCCTGGCTCGGGCCGAGGTTGGTCCCGCCCGGCAGCCCATTGCGGAGCAACGCGGCGAGGCCCACCGAACCCAGGATTCCGGAGACGAGCCCCGGGATGACGAGGTCGACGACCTTGGAGAAGAGGCGTTTCGCGGCCCCCGCACGCACCACGGGGCGCTGTCCCGGCAGCTGATCCGGATGCTGCGCCACCGTGCCGGGCATGGCGGAGGACTGCCAGGGTGCCCCCGGCAGGGAGGCCGCGGACGGCATCCCGGAAGCCTCGGCTCCGTTCCTCAGCGCAGCCCTGTTGCTCAGGGACGCCCCGCAGGCCAGGCAGAATCCGGCCCCGGGGGCCAGTTGCTGCCGGCACTGGGGGCAGAGCTCGGCGTTAACGCTCATCGCGCATCTCCTTCACTGCTGTCGCCGTCTTTGCGGCCTGTACGCCGCAACTTTTCCAGGAGGCCGCCCGGACCGGATTCCAGGGCCGTGCGGGCGTCCACCAGCAGGGACCGCGGCGAGAACCGCGCCCTCTGGCGACGCCAGAAGCCCAGGCCCTCGGTGAGTCCGGCCAGGGACTGGTCCACACTGGACCAGTACGCAGCCACATCCTCCTCCGCGGGATCTCCCGCGCCGAACACGGCGGCGTCGGCCCGCTGGGCGAGCATGACCGTCCCGGCCGCCGCGGACGGGAAGGCTTCCCCGACCACCACGGAGGTCTCACGCCGTGTGGCCTTCGGGTCCACGGCCGTGCCGAGGTCCGTGGCCAGGCTGACCACCTCACTCCAGCCGCCGGAGAACCGCTGGACCGGGGCGCCCAGGGTGGAGCGGTTCTTCCGCCGGCGGCCCTTCAGGAAGGCCACCAGGACCAGCGGCAGTGCCAGGACGGCGAGCGGCAGGGCGACAATGCCGATGGTCGCCAGGATCGGGCCCAGGATCGCCCAGAAATCGCCCTTCTTCTGGTCCGCATCCGCGGCCTCCGGCTGCGAGTCCGGCGGCAGTTCGGCCGGCTCCTGCGGCGGGGGCGGCGGCTGCAGGACCTGCGGCTTCGGCTTTGAGTTCTTCTCCGGGTCCGGCGGGATGGGGACGTTGTCCTTGGGCGGGGTCGGGTCGAACGGGACCCAGCCGACGCGGTCGAAGTTGACCTCCACCCAGGCATGCACGTCATTGCCCTTGATCGGCACGGTCCCGGCGCCGTTCTGCGGGCTCTTGGGATCCGGGTAGAAGCCCATGACCACGCGGGCCGGGATGCCGAGCTGACGGCACACCAGGGCCATGGCGGTGGCGTACTGCTCGTCGTCTCCCAGCATCTGCTTGGCCGTGAACAGGCTCGCGATGCGGGCCGCGCCGTGGCCGGACAGGCTCGGGACCTGCCCTTCAGTCACCAGGCCGTTGCTGAAGGCGCCCTTGGTGCGGAAGTAGGACTCGATCTGCCGCACCTGGTCGATCGGCGTCGGGGCATCACCCACGATCGCCTGGGCCTTCTGCGTCAGTGCCTGGGGCGTGCCCTGAGGGTCCGGCAGGCTGTCTGCCGCGAATCCGTACTGGGTCAGCTGGCCGTGGCTCAGGGCCGGGGGCTCCTGCACCTGGACGGTGTAGTGCTCACCCTGGGACAGTCCCTGAGTGCTGATGGCGGTGTCCGAGCCCTGGTTGAAGTAGAGCCCGGCGCCGGGCGCGCCGGCGACGGGGAAGTCGTAACCGACGGTCCGGGTCCCACCGGGGACGAAGTACCCCTGGTAGTCCCCCACGGTCACGTCCAGCGTGTAATCAGTGCTTCCGGGCGCCTGCGGCAGGGAGCTCAGCGCCCGGGCGTCGCCCACCTTGCTGAAGTTCCCGGTCCCGCTGGGATCCACGTTGTAGACCGTCCCGTTGTACGAGTCCAGAGCGGCCAGACGGACCCGGCCGTCCTTGGGCAGGCCCTTGACCTCGAACAGGGTCTTGTCCTTCTGGTCCTTCACCATGGTCCGGAAGCTCGCCAGGGGCGTGATGTAGTTGCGCGGATCGAACGGGGGCACGACGACGTTGCGCAGCACCTGCCGCTCGTTGGCGGCGCTCAGCGCCGGGGCCGCGACGGCGGTGACGCCCACCGCACCGGCCAGCACCGCCGCACCGAGCGCGAGGCGGTTGAAGCGCGCGCGGCGCACCGCTCCGGCGTCGTGCGCGGATCCGCTGGAGAGCACCTTCGCATCGGCTCCCCGCAGCCGGGTGCGGCGCCAGGAGCTCCACACGAGCGCCAGGGCACCCAGGGCCACTCCGCGCGGCACCGTGATGAAGTTGGCGCTCGTGCTGAACGCGACCCCCACCACGAAGAGGACGCCCACGGGCAGCAGCGGCCAGAGGGAGTTCTTGGCCCGCCAGGTCAGCAGGCCGGCGGCCAGGGCGCAGAGCAGCCCGGCCAGGAAGGGCACCACGAGCAAGTCCTCGGAGACGCCCACCGGGACGCCGACGGTCAGCATGTCCTTCCAGGAGAACACGATGCCCAGGAGCAGGGTCTTCAGGGAGTCCAGGCTCGGCAGGACGCCGAAGAGGGCCTCGGCGGGCGTGGCCAGGGCGCTTCCGAAGAGGAAGTAGGCCAGCAGCCCGGTGCCCGAAGTGGCGAGCACGCCGAGCCGGAAACGGTGGCTCAGCGCCGCGAGACCGAGGCCCAGAACGATGCCACCCAACCCGGCGAGCAGGTAGCGGGGGTCTCCCCCGTAGCTGAGGTGCAGGCCCAGGATGCCGAGTCCCAGGAGCACGAACAGCACCACGGCGTCGGCCACGCCGGTCCAGGCGGGGCCCGTGCCGTCCTTCAGGACGCGGGTGGTGGACGCGGTGCTCATGCGGCCGCCTTTCGCAGGACGATCGCCAGGTCATCGAGGCTGCCGAGGGTGAGCACGGTCAGCTCCGCGATGCCGGCACGGGACGGGGCGGCGCCCGGCTGGATCCGGATGGCCAGGGCGCGGACGCCAGGAGCCACGGACGCGGCGCAGGAACGCAGCTGGGCGGGGGTCACGTTGCTGCCCACCACGAAGAACACCACGGAGGCGTTCGGGACGGTGTCGACCAGGCGCCGGGCCAGATGGACGGCGTCCCTGCGGCCCGTCATGCCCTCCAGGCGCGTGGCGTCGTCCAGCATGGTCCGGCCGGTGGCGCAGCGGAACGGGCCACGCTGGGTCAGGACGTCCAGTTCACGCTGCTCAATGAGAGCCTGCCGGCCCACGGAACAGGCCACGGAGATGGCGAGCTCGAACTCGGCCTCCGAGGTGTACTCGTCCAGATTCGCGGACAGGGCGATGGCCAGGTGGGCGCGGCGGGTCTCCTCGAACTGGCGGACCATGAGCGTGCCCAGGCGGGCCACGGTCTTCCAGTGGATGTGGCGGCGGTCATCGCCCGGGGCGTATTCACGCAGGGCGTGGAAGGAGACGTCCGTATTGGACAGCTCCCGGGTGGACAGGCCCTCCAGGTCGCGGATGAACCCTGCGGCCGGGCTCCCGAGCGCCACCGTGCGGGGGTGGACGAACAGCTCCACGGGCTCGGTCCACCGGATCTGGCGCTTGAGCAGCTGCAGCGGGTCGGCCCGCACGGAGACGGCCGGGCCCACCATGATCACCTGACGCCGTGTGGTGGGGATGGTGAAGAGGTCCTCGTGGAGCTCCGCCGGGCGCAGGCGCGGGACGGAGAAAGCCGCCACCGCGCGGCCCACCGGGAGTTCCAGGGTGGAGTGCATGACCGGACGGGTGGCCGTGTTGACCACGGAGATGCCGCCGACGGCGCTGTCCCCCACCGCCACCCGGGTCCGGGTCAGGTCCAGGGTCACCTGGTAGGAGGTACGGCCGATGATGAACGCGCCGGAGATCAGCACCAGGAGGAGCAGCAGCACGCCGAGCGCCATGGCCTCCTGCCAGCCGTACGCGAACGACGTCCACAGCATCGCCGCGCCCACCACCAGGGCGACCCAGCCGAGCGGCGTCACGACGGACAGCACGGGAACCACCTGGCGGACGACGGCGTCGCGCACCACGCGCGTGGCAGGTGCGCAGACATCGGTCACCACCGTCCAGGCCTGGCGGGCGATCGAGAGCGGGCGCGCGGAGGCTGACTTCAGCCCGGTGAGCGCGGCGGCGCCCACCTGGACGGACGACGACGACTTCGCGGCCTTGCGCGCACGCTGCTGTTTCCCTGACGGCGGCTGTTTCGGAGTGCCCGGCTGCGCGGCGGCCTGCTCCGCCGCGGACGGACGGCGGACCGTTCGGTCATCGGCGGGAGGCACTGCGGGCGCGGCCGCCTCGGAGGCCTTCCTGGCCTCCCGGGCGGCACGCCGCGAGCTCGGTGGATTCTGACTCACGGGTCAGGCTCGCTGCTGGGGTGCGGCGATGTCAGCCAGGACGCGGGAGATGACCTGCTCCGGTGTGGCCCCGGAGAACTCGGCCTCGGGGTCCATCACCAGGCGGTGGGTCCACACGACGTCGGCGAGTTCCTTCACATCGTCCGGCAGAACGTAGTTGCGGCCCTGCGCGGCGGCCCACACCTTCGCGGCGCGCACCATGGCCAGGGCGCCACGGACGGACACGCCCAGACGGGTCTGCGGGGCGTTGCGGGTCTCCTCGGTCAGCCGGGAGACGTAGCTCAGCACGGCGGTGTCCACGTGGTTGGTGGCGGCCAGATCGGCCATGTCCGCGATCGCCTTGGTGGTGATGATGGGGCTCAGGGCCTTGGACCGGTCCCTGAGGCTGGCACCGCCCAGGAGCTCCACGGTGGAGTTGTGGTCCGGGTAGCCGATGCTCGTCTTGATGAGGAAGCGGTCCAGCTGGGCCTCCGGCAGTCGGTAGGTGCCCGCCTGCTCGATGGGGTTCTGGGTGGCCAGCACCATGAAGGGGCGCTTGGCGTCATAGGTGACACCGTCCACCGTGACGCGGGATTCCTCCATGACCTCCAGGAGCGCGGACTGCGTCTTCGGCGAGGCACGGTTGATCTCATCGGCCAGGACGATGTTGGCGAACACCGGGCCTTCGTGGAAGTTGAACTGCTGCGTCTTCTGGTCGTAGATGTTCACGCCGGTCACATCGGAGGGCAGCAGGTCCGGAGTGAACTGGATGCGGTTGTGGCTGCCTTGCACGCTGGCGGCCAGGGCACGCGCCAGAGAGGTCTTGCCGGTGCCCGGGGCATCCTCGAAGAGGACGTGGCCCTCGGCCAGCATGGTCATGACGGTCAGCCGGATGACGTGCTGCTTGCCCAGCACTGCCTGGCTGACATTGGCCACGAGCTTCTCGAACGTCCCTGCGAACCAGGTGGCCTGCTCTGCGGTCATGGTCATGGCGTTGTGTTCCTTTGTGTCGAGTGAATCGGTGAAGAGTCTGATATCCGGGCCACGGCCCGGGACGGGGTCAGCATCGCAGCGGACCGGAGACCACGTAGGTGGTGTTGGCCCGGACCCAGCGGCCGGTGTAGTCATAGCCGTTGTAGCTGCCTCGGCTGATGTGGTACCAGCCGGACGTCCCCCAAGGGCTTCCGCAGCGGTCCACCGTGACGGCCCGGTCCTGATACAGCCAGGGACCGGGGGCCGCACTGCCGCCCGGGCTGACCACGCCGTAGCACATCTGAGGCGGCCCGGCCGAGTACCCGGATCCTCCAGTGGGAGGCTCTGTGCAGCTGTTCACGGAAGCGGCCGTCACTGCCACTTGTGTGCTCGGCTGGGCGCCGGACGTCGCCTGGACGGAGATCGAGTTGCCTTTCTGACCGGTGGAACTGACGTTGCGGACCCAGAAGCGCTGATTACGGTTGTACCCACCGGTGTCATGCGACACGGAGCCGCTGACGCCCGCCCCCTGCCAGTTGGATCCGTCGAAGCTGATCTCCGTGGAGACCACGTCGTTCGAGCCAGTGTTGTTGGACCAGTCAAAGCTCACCGATGTGGAGCCGCTTCCCCCGTCGTGTGCGGTCACCGAAGCCGTACCCGGCGCACCGTATGGGGTTGCCGACTTCGGGTTGGAGGCGTCTGAGCTTGGTGCCGCCGTCGAGTCCGCAACCACTGTGATGGTCTGCTGCTGGCCGTTGGGGAACCCGGCGACCGACTGTCCTGAGCTGACAGGACCCGTCATGCCTGACGGACTGGCGTTGTAGTGGTAACTCACTTCGCTCGGGGAAGAACCGTTGAGGTCTGCGGAGGAGGTGAGAGGCGTGAAATTGATCTGCAACTGATGGCCATTTCCGCCAGTGTTGGCTGCCACCACGCTCACCAGTTGCGGTGTTGCCAGTTTGCCGGTAGCACGGCGAGGTGCGGACGGACCCGAGGCCGGGCTCCGACCGGCCTTGTTCTCCGCTTGGACCGTGAACGTGTAGTCCGCCTGGGAGTTCGCAACCGTGAAGTTGGTGCTTTGGCTGGTGCCCGGCGCCGTCACTGTGAGGTCCGCCTGCCCGCCACCGCTGCGGGTGACGTAGTAGTTCTTGATCGGGTCGCCATTGGTCGCAGGTTCCGTCCAGTTCACCGCGACCTGGGTCTGGGACCCCACGGACGCCGCCGCCTGTGTGGTGGGCGGCTGCGGCTGGGCCGGGGGCGCCGCCGGATGGTCGGCAACGGAGAAGGCACTCCAATCCGATGGCGACGGAGCATCGTTCACCGCTTGGATTCGAACTTGGTAGTCCACGCCATTGGTCAGCCCGGGCCACGTGTAGCTGGTCCCGGTGACACCGGTCTTCTGCGCCACACCGCCGGCCGGCGGTGGCGAGATCTCCAGGTTGTAGCTCTTCACCGCAGATCCGTCCGTGCGGGCAGGAGTCCAGCTGACGGCCATGTCCTGATTTCCGGCCTTCACGCTGGGCGCGTCCGGCTGATACGGCTTGACGTCCGGTACCACCTCATTGGACTGGGCGGACGGCTTCGAGTCGCCCACGGCGTTCGTGGCCACCACGGTGAAGCGGTAGTGGACCGTGTTGGTCAGACCGGTCAATGTGCAGGTGGTCGTCGCACACTCCTGGCTGAAACCGTTGGCTCCGCTGACCGTGTATTTCGTGATCGGCGCACCGTTGTCCGACGGGGGCGTCCAGCTCAGCACCGCCGTCTTGTCCCGGACGTCCGCAGCGAACGGGACACCTGGGGCGTCAGGCGCGGCCCGCACGGTGAGGGACAGCCAGGCGTCCACATCGCGGGAGGAGTCCCCGGTCTTGTCCGCCACCACGAAGTGCACCACCAGAATGCCCTTGAAGTCCGGTGCCGGAGTCACCGTCAATGAGCCGCCGTTGACGCTGGGAACACCGGTCGCCTGCCCCGTCTCCACCTGGGTGCTGGTGATCTTCAGCGGGGTGTCAGGGAATGGATTGACCGCGCCGGTGAGAACATCCGTGGTGACGGGCTGACCGGCGTTCGCCTGTTGCACGGTCACATCGGGAACCACGGCCTTCGCCTTGGTCGAGGAGACCGACTTCAGCGTCACCTGGGCGTGGACGGCAGGGCTGCGGCCATCCGTGACGGACAGGCCCAGCGGCTCAATGGTTCCGGCGGCGGCATCCTGACTGCTCTGCACCTTCAGGATGTGCCCGTCCAGGCTCGCTTGGAAGTGCGGCGCCTTCTGATCGATCGAGAACGCCAGCCTCCCCTGGTCCCCCGGATCCGGATCGGTCGCCAGCTTGGACAGATCGAGTTCCACGGCATCGCCTTGAGGGACGTCCAGAGAGGAACCTAGGAAGGTGGGCGGGTGGTTGGCGTTGGGATCCGGGTCGACCTTGGTCATGATGGTCAGCGTGGAGGCGAGACCTTGCGGGTCATCCGGGCCGGATCCGTCGGTCACCTCGAATGTCACCGAGCCGGGGCCGAAGAAGTCCTTGAGCGCCGCATAGTGCAGCGTACCGCCGTCGCCGGTTACCACCCCGGTCCCGGCCGCTCCGATCACGCGGACCTTGTCCACCACGGTGATCCGGGGGCTGCGGCCACTGCGCACAGCCACGAAGTCGGAAAGCTTGAGATCGACGCTCTGCCCGGCCGTGACCTCCACGGGATCCGTCTTCTTCAGGACCGGTGCCATATCCGCAAGGCCGGGTGCGTGGATGATCGCGGTGGCCGTCAGGCCATCCAGGTTGGTGACGGTGTACGGAATGAGCTGAGGCTGATCGGTGAGACCGACGTGCACCACTCCCGCGGAATTGACCGAAACGGCCGGGTTGCCATCTGGGAAGGAGATCTTCAGATCCGCCGTCACCCCGCCGGGATTGGAATCGTTCTTCAGCACCGGGATGTCCACGGCACTCTTGCCCAGGGTCTCGGAGGGCGAGATGAAGTCGTCGTTGGCCACTGGCGCCTTCGCGGGCGCGTTGGGGTCCACCTTCAGGAACACGGTGGCGCTCGCCTGAGCGCCCTTGTCATCCTGGATGGTGTAGCGGGCGTTGTACGTACCGGTGGCGCCTGGTGCCGTCAACAGCACCTTGCCGGAATCGGAGACCTCGGCGAGCAGCTGGTCCGCGGCCTGCACCCCGTTCTTCACCAGGGCGATCGGGTCGCCGTCCGGATCGGAGTCGTTGGAGAGAACGTCCACCTCGACCTTACGACCCGGTTTCACGGTGACTGTGTCGTCCACCGCGATCGGCTTCTGGTTCACCGTCGCGGGCGGGACGATCCCCACCGTCACCACACCGCTGTTCTCGGCGCCGATACGGTCACGGACCCGATACGTGAAGGTGTCCGTCCCCGCGGCGTTGCCAGCGGCCGTGAACTCGATGTAGCCCTCCCGGACCACGGCGGTGCCGAGTGCCGGGGCCTTGTCGATGCCGACGAGCTCCACGGAGTCGCCGTCCGGGTCGATCCCGTCCAGCGGCACGGGGATCTTGATCACGGACCCGGCCAAGGTCCGCGCGGTCACGTTCTTCGGCTCCGGCCTGGCGTTGTGCGCGTCGTCGCGGGCCTTGATGCGGATGGTCACCTGCGCCGAATCGGACTGTCCCGAGTCATTCGAGACCTTGTAGATCGCGTAGACGGTCTTGGCGTTCTTACCTGCCAGGAAGCGGATGGTGTTGCCGGAGACGAAGGTCCGGCCGTCCGCGGTGTCCGGCACCTGGATCAACTTGGGGTCCAGGGTCAGCTTGCCGCCGTTGGGGTCAACGTCATTGGCCAGGACGGGGATGCTGACGACGTCGCCGGCACGGACCGTGACCTCGTCCGGTTTGGCCTGAGGTGCGGACAGCTTCGCCGGCCGGGGCACCACGAGCACGGAGATCTCCCCTGTGGCCGACGCCTTGCCATTGGAGATGGTGTACTTCAGGGTCAGGGTACCCTTCGCACGGAGGTCGGAGATCTTGACGACGCTGTGTTCCATCACGGCCACATTGACCGGGGCACCCTCGGGGACCGTCACCGACTGAGCGGCCAGCACACCACCCGCCGGGTCGACGTCGTTGGCCAGAACATCCACCAGCGTGGTCCCGCCCGAGGGCAGGAGCGCGACGTCGCGGACCGCCACCGGTGCGCCGGTCTGACCGGGAGGAACGACGTCAACACGCACCAGCTGCTGCGCGGCCGCAGGGCCGTTGGTCACCATGTAGGTGACGTAGTGCGTGCCGACGACGTTGGAGGAGAAGGCGAACGTCTGCTGGTCGGCGCCCAGGGTGGTGGATGACTGTACATCGGGAGTGACCTGGGCAAGCCTCAGCGTGCCGCCCAGCGGGTCGACGTCGTTGGCCAGGGGCGCGATCACCAGACGCTGACCGGCGACGGCGGTGACGGCGCTGGCGTTCACCAGCGGCGGGAGGGCGCCTGGTGCCTTGACCTCCACCGTCACGGGGACGTCCGCGGAATTCACGCCGTCGGAGACTTTCAGAGTGACCGTGCGCTTGCCGGGCGTCCCGCCCGCGTCCTGGAAGGTCAGCTGGCCGTCAGGTCTGGTCCGCACGAGGTCGCGGTCGTTGGAGCTGGTCGCGCCCAGAAGGAACATGTCATCGCCGTCCGGGTCCATGAAGTCGGAGAGCACGTTCTGCACCAGCTGCTTGCCTTGCGCCACCTGGTAGGACGGGACTCTGCCCGGCTTCAGGCGTGGCGGGTGGTTCTCCTCCGGCGGGATCACATTCAGCGTGATCGTGGATGCCGTGGTGCCCCCGCGTCCATCGTCCACGGAGTACTTGAAGGTGGCATTGCCGGTCTTGCCCTGGGGGACGCTGATCTGGAGGCCCGTATTGCCATAGACCGGCTCGAGCCGGCCCAGGGACGGTTGCTCGTCAACGTGGACGCGCAGAACGTCACCATCGGCGTCCGAGCAGTAATCCATGACACTGAGGATGGTCGTCTTGCCCGCACGGATCCCGAAGGAACTCGGCTTGCACACCGGAGGCGTGTTCGGTTTGGTGCGGTCCGGGAGGGTGGTGCGCTGCACCTCGTCCGCGGAGTCCTTGTCCGCATCCTGGGAGGTGTTCTTAGGCGGGATCACGTCATCCCAGTTGTCCACCAGAAGCATGTTCTGATTCACCAGCCAGACGGTGCCGGCATTGACGTCGTTCAGGACCACCAGATCGCGGTTCACCCGGAAGACGAACGACGGCGTGCTGCTCGCCTTGGGCACATCGCGCGCCTGGTCGTCGGCGGAGTTCGTGCAATGCCGCACGTACCGGTTGCTGCCGCTCCACGCCGAGTACACGCAGCCATTCAACTGCACGGGCGCCGCGGCGACACCCGTGCCGCCGGCGTCGACCGTGGTGGCCTGGCCGCCGTCGAGCGGCTGGAGGATCAGAGAGGTTCCGGTGGCAAGGGCCACCGTGTCGCTGTCCGGCCCGCTCTGCTGCAAACGCGCGTCGCGCGCGTCCGGGACCGGGACCGCATTCCCGCCCGGCAGGATGAGCTTGCCGCGGGCGGCGTCCAGGATCACGGTCTTGTCCCCGAGCTGGGCCAGCTGGACGTTCCCCGCACCCTTCAGCTCCGGCCTGTCATAGGACTTCAGACCGGTGACCGCACCTTGACCGTCCAGGGTGAAATCGGTCACAACACCCTTGGAGGGGTCCGCCACGCCCACCTGGCCGCCCCGGCCCACGGCCGCGACGATCCCCTGCTCACCGGCCACGGCCGGCTCCATGGCCTCCGGCGAGTACCCGCTGAGGGCGTCCGCCTTCATCGCCCAGACCTTGCCCTTAGCCGGATCCGTCACCGCCACCACATCCCCGCCGATGGCACTTTCCGAACCGCCCGCCAAACGTTCATCCCCGCTCAGCCGGACAGTGGAAGGGTTGACCATGCTCAGGGCCGACCCCTGGCTGTCCTGGACCATGACGTTCTGCTTGGACTGAAGGATGTCGAACGCGCTACTGGCCGGGGACACCGCACCGTCCAGCACCTTGGAGGCGTAATTGAGCCGGCCGACAGCACCGCGCGCCTTCGACGTGACCCACACACCGCCGTCGTTCAGATCAACCTCCGCGGTCTTGAAACCGGGATAAGCGAACGCCGCCACGGTCAGCGAGAGGGACACCACCGTCACCGAAGCGATCGCCAAGCCTCGGCGTACCTTCCGGCTCAATCGGGGGGAACGGCCGTCGTTTCGCACAGCGAATGTCCTCTTAGGTCAGTGGAGCTTGTGAGTCCGGACAAATCCTGGGGAACGATCTGTCACACGTGTCGAGTCTGCCAGGCAGACCTTATGACTCAAAAGTAACTTCGACGGAATAACCGGTGCAAGCGGGGCGGATGGGGACGGCTCCCCATCCGCCGCGCCGTGGCGGCGTCACCGCAGGTCAGCAAGGCGGAACGCCTTGCGGAGGCGCTCCTGTACCGGTATCGATGACCCTGTCGTCGGCCATGATGTACCGTCCGGGGTTCCGGCCGGAATCCATCCGGTACCAGTTCCGAGGACCGTAGTCCTTGATCTGCCCATTCAGCCAGCTACGGTCATTGAAAGTGACGAAGCACTTGATGACGAAGGTGTCACCCTGAGCGACCCAGGGGACATTTCGGTTCGCTGCCCCGTCGCACGTCAAGGTGTCGAAACTGTAGTCGACACCTCCATACGTGTAGGAACACTGCCGGGCATTGGAGGTCGACGCGTCGTAGAACTTCCCGTTCCACGAACCCTGGCCACTGGTGGCGGAGGCGCTCTGCGGGTTGCCCGGGGTGCCCTTGGAGTTCACATTCCGAACCTGAATATCGGCACGGGTGCTGTACCCACCGGTATTGAAGGAGACCGAATCGTTGATTCCGCCGCGCTGCCAACCGCCACGATTGATGCTGTACTCCGTGTAGACCACGTCATTCGCACCGGTGTTGTTGGTCCAGCTGAAGGACACGGACGTCGATCCACCGCCGCCGTCATGACCCGTGACTGCGGGACTTCCCGGAGCGCCGTACGGCGTGGCCGACGCCGGCGCGCTGGCATCCGAGCTCTGTGCCACAGTGGAGTCCGCCACAACGGTGACGCTCTGGACCGTCCCGTTGGGGAACCCGCCGATCGTGTCACCCGGGGCGATCGGGCCGGTCCTGCCGGAAGGGCTGGCGTTGTAGTGGTAGCTCACCTCGCCCGGGGCGGAGCCGTTCATCTGCGTCTGGTCCAGCGGCGTGAAGTTCACCGTGATCTGGTGGCCGTTGCCTCCCGTGTTCGCGGGGGTGGCTGTCACGTTCTGCGGCGTCCCGAGCTTGCCGGTGGCCCGCCGTGGGGCACTCGGTGCGGAGGCAGGGCTCTTGCCCGCCTTGTTCTCCGCCACCACGGTGAAGGTGTAGCTCGACTGCGAATTGTCCACGGTGAAATTGGTGCTCTGGCTGGTGCCCGGCACCGTCACCGTGAGATCAGCCTGCCCGCCACCGCTCCTGGTGACGTAGTAGTTCTTGATCGGGTCGCCGTTGGTGGGAGGCTCCGTCCAGTTCACCGTGACCTGGGTCTGGGAGCCCACGGACGGGGCGGCCTGCGTGGTCGGCGCCTGCGGCTGGCCGGGGGCGGCCGCCGGGTGGTCCTGCACCGAGTAGGCGCTCCAGTCAGACGGCGCGTCCGCCTGGTTGAGCGCCTGGATGCGCACCTGGTAGTCCACCCCGTTGGTGAGGCCGGGCCAGGTGTAGCTGGTGCCGGTGACACCCGTCTTCTGTGCCACGCCGCTGGACGGCGGGGGCGAGATCTCCAGGGTGTAGCTCGTGACGGGTGAGCCGTCCGAAATGGCGGGCGCCCAGGTGACCGCCATGTTCTGGTCCCCGGCCTTCACCGTGGGGGCATCCATCTGGCGCGGCTTCACGTCCGGACGCACGTCACCCGACGCTGCGGACGGCGCGGAGTCGCCCACCTCATTGGTGGCGATCACCGTGAAGTGATACGTGACGTTGTTGGTCAGGCCGGTCAGCGTGCATGTGGTGGCAGGACAGTCCTGGGAGATCCGCCCGTCCGTGGACTTCACCGTGTACTTGGTGATGGTGGCGCCGTTGTCCGACGGCGGCGTCCAATGCAGGACGGCCGTCCTGTCCCGGATGTCCGAGGCGGTCGGGGCCGCCGGCGCATCCGGCACGGCCCGGACATTGAGCCGGAGTTTGCCGTCCGCATTGCGGCTCGAGTCACCGGTCTTGTCCTGGATGGTGTACCGCACCACCAGGGCGCCCTTGTAGTCCGGGGCCGGAGTCACCGTGATGGAACCGCCGTTGATGACCGGCTGAGCTGTGGCCGTCCCGGTCTCCACCACGGCGGAGACGATCTTCAGCGGCGTCTCCGGGAACGGGTTGACGTCGTTGGCCGTGACGTCGGTGGTGCTCGGCTTCCCGGCGTCGGCCTTCTCCACCACATCGTCATTGGCCACGGGAAGCGGCCGGTTCGAGGCGGTCAGAGTCAGCGCGATCTCGGCACGGACCGGGGCGGAACGGCCGTCGGTGACGGTCACGCCCACCTTCTCCGTACTGCCCACGGGAGTCTGCTGGGGTGCGGAGACCTTGAGCGTGGAACCGTCCAAGGAGGCCTGGAAACGCGCCGGCTTCCCGTCGATCTGGAACTGCAGTTTCCCCTGGTCGCCTGGGTCCGCGTCGGTCGCCAGCTTGGACAGGTCCAGCTCCGCGGTCTCCCCCATCGGGACATCCAGGGAGGACCCCAGGAAGGTAGGCGGGTGGTTGGCGTTCGGGTCCGGCTTCACCTTCGTGAGGATGGTGAGCACGGACTTCAATCCGCTCGCGTCATCCGGTCCCGAGCCGTCCGTCACCTCGAAGGTGATGGAACCCGGCCCCACGAAGTCCTTGAGCGCCGCGTAATGCAGGGTGGCGCCGTCGGATCCGATCACGCCGGTCGCCGAAGCGCCCATGACCTTGATCTTGTCCGCCACCGTGATGCGGGGCGAGTGCCCGTCGCGGACGGCCACGTAGTCCGAGAGCTTGAGATCGACGCTCTGCCCGGCGGTGACCTCCACGACGTCGTTCTTCTTCAGCACCGGAGGCATGGAGCCCTTGCCGGGCACGTGGATGACCGCCGTGGCCGTCAGGCCGTCCAGGTTGGTGACGGTGTACGGGATGAGCTGCCCGGCGTCCGTGAGCTGCACCTTGACCACGCCGTTGGGCCCGGCCGTGGCGTTCGGGTTGCCGTCCGGGAAGGAGATCTTCAGATCCTCCGGGACGCCGTCCGGGTTGGTGTCGTTCTTCAGCACCGGGACGTCCACGGCGCTCTTGCCGAGGGTCTCGGCGAGCGTGACGTGGTCGTCGTTGGCTACGGGGGCCTGCGGCACGTGATCGGGCTTCACCTTCAGGACGATGACGGCGCTCGCCTGAGCGCCCTTGTCATCCTGGATGGTGTACCGGACGTTGTACGTTCCCGGTGTTCCGGGCGCCGTCAGCTGCACGCGGCCGTTCTCCGTAGCCGTCGCTTGCAGCGACGGATCGGCCTCAAAGCGGTTCTTCACCAGGGAGATCGGGTCGCCGTCGGGATCCGAGTCGTTGGCGAGGGCGTCGACGGCGACCTTCCGGCCGGGCTTGACCTCGGCCTGGTCGTCCACGGCTAGCGGCTTCTGGTTGACCGTGCCGGCGGGCGCCACGCCCACGATCACCGTTCCGGTGTTCTCCGCGCCGATGCGGTCACGGACGCGGTAGGTGAAGGTGTCCGTGCCGGCGGAGGCGGCGCCGGCGATGTACTCGATGCTGCCCTCCCCCACCACGGCGGTGCCGAGCGCGGGCGCCTTGTCGATGCCGACGAGCTCCACGGAGTCGCCGTCCGGGTCGATCCCGTCCAGCGGGATGACGATCTTCGTCTTCATCCCGGCCAGCACGCGCGCCGTCACGGTCTGCGGCTCGGGCCGGGCGTTGTGCGCGTCGTCGCGGGCCTTGATGCGGATGGTCACCTGGGTGGAGTCCGACTGCCCGGATTCGTTGGTCACCTTGTAGATCACATAGGCGGTCTTGGCGGTGGGCCCGGCCAGGAAGCGGATGGTGTTGCCGGACACGAAGGTCCGGCCGTCCGCGGTGTCCGGCACCTGGATCAACTTGGGGTCCAGGGTCAGCTTCCCGCCATTGGGGTCAACGTCATTGGCCAGGACGGGGATGCTGACGACGTCGCCGGCACGGACCGTGACCTCGTCCGGTTTGGCCTGGGGCGCCAGGAGCTTGGCGGGCGGCGGGATGACCACCACGGAGATCTCCCCCGTGGCGGAGGCCTTGCCATTGGAGATGGTGTACTTCAGGGTCACGGTCCCCTTGGCGTGCAGATCGGTCACCCGCACCACGCTGTGGTCCAGCACGGCCACGCTGACCGGGGAGCCCTGCGGGGCCGTCACCGACTGCACCACGAGCACGCCGCCGGCCGGGTCGTAGTCGTTGCCCAGCACGTCCACCAGGGCACTGCCGCCGCTGGGCAGCTGCGCGACGTCGCGGACCGCGATGGGCGCACCGGCCGTGGACGGCGCGACGACGTCGACGCGGACCAGCTGCTGGGCCGCGGCCGGGCCGTTGGTCACCATGTACGTGACGTAGTGCGTGCCGATCGAGTCGGAGGTGAACTGGAAGGTCTGCTGATCGGCCCCGATGACCGCCTTGGACTGACCGTCCGGCGTCACCTGGGCGAGCCGCAGCGTCCCGCCCAGCGGGTCGACGTCGTTCTTCAGCGGGGAGATCGTCAGGCTCTGCCCCGCAGTGGCGACCACGGCGTCGGCGTTGGCGATCGGGGGCAGCGCACCCGGCACGCGGACGTCCAGGGTCACGGGCACGTCGGCCGTGTCCTGGCCGTCGGAGACCTTGAGCGTCAGGGTCCGCTTGCCCGGCGTCCCGCCGGCATCCTGCACGGTGAGCTGGCCGTCGGGCCGCGTGCGCACCACGTCCCGCTCGTTGCTGCTGGTGGCGCCCACCAGGAAGATGTCATCGCCGTCCGGGTCCATGAAGTCGGACAGGACGTTCTGCACCAGCTGCTTGCCCTGCATCATGACCAGGCTGGGCACGCGGCCCGCCTTGAGCTGGGGCTTGTGGTTGGTTTCCGGCGGGACCACGTTCAGGGTCACGGTGGCCGAGGCCGTTCCGCCGCGGCCGTCGTCCACCGAGTACTTGAACTCGGTGGGGCCCGTGGCGTCCGCGGGGACACTGATCTGGAACCCGGTGCCTCCGTAAATGGTCTGGACCGTGCCATAGCCGGGCTGGGTGTCCGCCCGGACCCGCAGCACGTCGCCATCCGGATCGGAGTCGTTGTCCAGGACCGGGAGCACGGTGGTGCGGCCGGCGCGGATGCCGTAGTTGTCCGGCTTGGCCACCGGCGGCCGGTTCGGCTTGGTGCGGTCCGGGAGGGTGGTCCGCTGCACCTCGTCCGCGGAGTCCTTGTCCGCATCCTGGGAGGTGTTCTTAGGCGGGATCACGTCATCCCAGTTGTCCACCAGAAGCATGTTCTGATTCACCAGCCAGACGGTGCCGGCGTTGACGTCGTTCAGGACCACCAGATCACGGTTCACCCGGAAGACGAACGACGGCGTGCTGCTCGCCCTGGGCACATCCCGCGCCTGGTCGTCGGCGGAGTTCGTGCAATGCCGCACGTACCGGTTGCTGCCGCTCCACGCCGAGTACACGCAGCCATTCAACTGCACGGGCGCCGCGGCGACACCCGTGCCGCCGGCGTCGACCGTGGTGGCCTGGCCGCCGTCGAGCGGCTGGAGGATCAGAGAGGTTCCGGTGGCAAGGGCCACCGTGTCGCTGTCCGGCCCGCTCTGCTGCAGACGCGCGTCGCGCGCGTCCGGGACCGGGACCGCATTCCCGCCGGGCAGGATGAGCTTGCCGCGGGCGGCGTCCAGGATCACGGTCTTGTCCCCGAGCTGGGCCAGCTGGACGTTCCCCGCACCCTTCAGCTCCGGCCTGTCATAGGACTTCAGACCGGTGACCGCACCTTGACCGTCCAGGGTGAAATCGGTCACAACACCCTTGGAGGGGTCCGCCACGCCCACCTGGCCGCCCCGGCCCACGGCCGCGACGATCCCCTGCTCACCGGCCACGGCCGGCTCCATGGCCTCCGGCGAGTACCCGCTGAGGGCGTCCGCCTTCATCGCCCAGACCTTGCCCTTGGCCGGATCCGTCACCGCCACCACATCCCCGCCGATGGCACTTTCCGAACCGCCCGCCAAGCGTTCATCCCCGCTCAGCCGGACGGTGGAAGGGTTGACCATGCTCAGGGCCGACCCCTGGCTGTCCTGGACCATGACGTTCTGCTTGGACTGAAGGATGTCGAACGCGCTACTGGCCGGGGACACCGCACCGTCCAGCACCTTGGAGGCGTAATTGAGCCGGCCGACAGCACCGCGCGCCTTCGACGTGACCCACACACCGCCGTCGTTCAGATCAACCTCCGCGGTCTTGAAACCGGGATAAGCGAACGCCGCCACGGTCAGCGAGAGGGACACCACCGTCACCGAAGCGATGGCGACGGCGCGCCGCGTGCGGCGGCCCCAACGGGGCCTGGGCGAAGTGGTCCTGGATGAGGTTCGGCTCACGGGGGTCAGTCCTTCGGCGGTTCACAGGACTTCGGGGGTGGGCGGTGGCTCCGCGGGCAGTCCTGTCCGGCCTAGTTTTTCACGACGAAGGCGAAACCCGAAAGTAACATCGCCGGATTAATCCCCTGGGCGCGGGAAACCCGGCTAGTCGACCACCAGTCCGCGGCCCGCGCCGCGTTCCAGGAGCACCGGGGAGATCTCCCCGAAACCGCGCACGGACTCGGGCGCCTGCGGGCTCAGGATGTACCGTTCGTCCCCGCTCAGCACGTTGGCCGTGAGCTGGTCCACCAGTACCGTGCCCGGTTCCGCGAGGGACGTCAGGCGCGCGGCGAGGTTCACGGTGGGCCCGTAGATGTCACCCATCCGGGACAGGATGCGGCCCCAGACCAGCGCCACACGGGTCTTGGGCAGGATCTCATCCGCTTCGAAAGCCTCGGAGAGCGCCAGGGAGATCTCGGCACCCGCCGTCGGCGTCTCGGCGACGTACAGGACTTCGTCGCCGATCGTCTTGACCAGGCGGCCGCCGCCCACCGAGATGATCTCGGCGCACTTGTTCTCGAAGCGCTGCACCAACTGGGCCAGGGTGCGCTCGTTCATCCGACGGGACAGGCTGGTGTAGGACACCAGGTCGGCGAAGCCGACGGCGCGGGCCAGGGGCAGCGGCGAATCGTCCTCATCGCCCTCCCGGCCCTCCTCGCTCGCTTCCAGACCGGACGCCGCCCGAACGGAGAGCCGCTGGACGGCGGCGTTGAGCTGACGGCGCCAGGAGTACCGGAGGACATCCTCGAGGGGGTCGATGAGGGCCGGCAGCACTTTCACGATGTCCTGGCGGGCCTCCGAGTCCGGGATGCCCTGGTTGGCCATGAGGTCCTCCACGAGCGCCTCCACCTGCCAGACCACCATGCGGTCCGTCATCTGGCCGATGGAACGGGCGATGGAGATGGCGGTCTCCTCCGTCAGGACGCCGTCACGCACCATCCCGACGATCGTGCCCAGCGCCTGTGAATCCGCCTCGGTGAACGCCACATCGTCGTCCCCCCAATTGGGGAATCCGAGGGCGCGCCAGATCTTGCGCGCGGAGAGCAGAGACACCCCGACGCCGGACGCCACCTGGCGCCGCTTGAGCGTCCGGTCCCCGCCGAGAAGCCTGCGCTGCAGTTCCCGGACCGAGCTGAGCTGGGGAAGGGACGTGGTGGGGACGGGGACGACCGGCTCCGGCCCCTCAGGCGGCACCACGGTCAACGGCCTGGTGGCGGGGGCGGTCTCCGCCGGGACGTTCTCCTCGCTCACACTTCACCTTCTCTCAATTCGCTCCACCGTGTGTTCCCGCGCGATGCGGGGTCGCGGAATTCCTCCGCCGCGCCCTCCGGAAAGCCTTCCTCCTCGGGGAGCCCATCAATGGCTTCCTGGATGAAGGAGCGGAAGCGGCCCACCTCCGGGACGTCTTCCAGCACACCGCTTCCGGCGTGACGCAATTCCAAGGTTATAGTCCCCGAACGCAGAGGACGCTGGAGAAGTTCCTGACGGACCGCCACGTCCTGCACCGAGGCCAGGGAGTACTGCCGGCCGACCCTGGCCAGCAGCCCGTTCAGGACCATGATCCGGCGGCTGGTGAGCACGTACCGGGTGGAGCCCCAAGCCAGGATGCGGCGCAAGGTGTGGAACAGCAGCACGCACACGGCCACCGCGATGCAGGCCAGGGACAGGTACGGTTCGGCGCCGGCCGGAACCCAGCTCAGCAGGCGGCTCGGATTGCCCAGCGCCGCCCAGGTGGCCGCGAAGGACATGGCGGCCAGCACGGCCAGGAACACGAGAACGGGCCGGACGAGCCGGCGGGCCTGGGGGCGGGTGATGCAGATGAGTTGTTCGCCGGGAAGGAGGGTCTTACGCATGGCCGTCCGGCACATGCGGGCGCAGGTGGATCACATCACCCGCCGTCACGGTGTGCTCGTGACCGTCCCCGTCCCGGATCACCAGGGAGCCGTGGTGGTCCAGACGCACGGCCACGCCGGTCACCTCGTGGTCGCCCGGCAGGTGGGCGCGCACGGTTCGGCCCAGCGTGACGGTGGACCGGGTGAGCCGGTGGTGCACGGATCCGCCGCCCGCAAGGCCGGCGTCGGCGTCGCCGTCGGAGTTGCAGTAGTCCTTGTACAGCGCCGTGAAGCGGCGCAGATAGGCGGCCACGAGCGCCGTCCGGTCGAGTGGGCGGCCGCCGAGCAGCCGCAGCGACGTGGCGGTGGGAACGGGGAGTTCGTCCTCGCCGAGGCTGACATTGACGCCGGCGCCCAGCACGACGACGGGCGGCGCGCCGTCCGTCGGGAAGTGCAGCTGAGCGAGAATGCCGGCCAGCTTCCTCTCCCCCACCATGAGGTCGTTGGGCCACTTCACCTGGGCGGTGACGCCGCAGACGTCCACGAGCGCCTGGCACCAGGCCTCGGCCGCGAGGAGCGAGAACCAGGAGTAACTGTCGCTGGGCAGGGGCCGGCCCTGCAGATTGACGGGGCGCAAGACGATGGAGACGGCGAGTGCGGCGCGGGGAGGAGCCTCCCAATGCCGGTCCAGCCGGCCGCGGCCGGCACTCTGGTGGTCAGCCACCAGGACGCTCAGATCGGGATACGCGGCGACGTCGGAGGAGACCGCGGCCAGGAGGTCCGCGTTGGTGGATCCGGTGCTTTCCACGAAGTCGAACCGGGCCAGTCCGAGGGACTCGATCAGCCCGTGCTGCAGCAGGTGAGCGTCGAACGGCTCCCGGCCTTCAATCCTGTGTCCGTGCTCCTCTTCCATGCTCACCATCGTAGTCCGGGGCGCCGGAGGGTTCGGCTCACACACCGCCGTATGAATTTGTAGGGTTCCTACAGCGGCGCGACCGCCCGGGCTGGCTAGACTGGCTCTCAGGCTTGTCGAAAGTGCACAAGCCTGCCCCAGAAGCGACAGGCGCCAGCCGCCCGGACCGGAAATGAGGACCATGAGCCACGACCTTGCCACCACCGCGGGGAAGATCGCCGACTTCCGGGACCGCCGCGAGCGGTCCCTGGCCCCCTCCGGTCAGGAGGCCATCGAGAAGCAGCACGCCCGCGGCAGGAACACCGCCCGCGAGCGCATCGACCTGCTGGTGGACGAAGGCTCCTTCGTGGAGTTCGACGCCCTGGCCACCCACCGCTCCACCGCCTTCGGCATGGAGAAGAAGAAGCCCCTGGGTGACGGCGTGGTCTCCGGCTACGCCACCGTGGACGGCCGTCTGGTGGCCCTCTACAGCCAGGATTTCAGCGTCTATGGCGGCTCCCTGAGCCAGGTCAACGGCGAGAAGATCGTCAAGGTGCAGGAGTTCGCCCTGCGCAACGGCTGCCCCGTGATCGGCATCAACGACGGCGGCGGCGCACGCATCCAGGAGGGCGTCGCCTCCCTGGCCATGTTCGCGGACATCTTCCGCAACAACGTCCATGCCTCCGGCGTGGTCCCCCAGATCTCCCTCATCATGGGCCCGTGCGCCGGTGGCGCGGCCTACTCCCCCGCCCTGACCGACTACGTGGTCATGGTGGACAAGACCAGCCACATGTTCATCACGGGCCCTGACGTCATCAAGACCGTCACGGGCGAGGACGTGGACATGGAGACCCTGGGAGGCGCGCGGCAGCACAACGCCACCACGGGTACCTCCACCTACCTGGCCAGCGACGAGGCCGACGCGATCGAATTCGTCCGCGAGCTCCTGGACTTCCTCCCCAGCAACAACCTCGCCGAGGCCCCCATCCAGGACCACGAGCAGGAACTGGAGCTCGACGAGGACGACCTGGCCCTGGACGCCCTGGTCCCGGACTCCGCCAACCAGCCGTACGACATGCGCCGCGTCATCGAGACCGTGGTGGATGACGGGCACTTCCTGGAGATGCAGTCCCTCTTCGCCCCGAACGTGATCATCGGCTACGGCCGTGTGGAGGGCCACACCGTGGGCATCGTGGCCAACCAGCCCATGCAGTTCGCCGGCACCTTGGACATCGCCGCCTCGGAGAAGGCCGCCCGCTTCGTCCGCCACTGCGACGCGTTCAACATCCCGATCATCACCCTGGTGGACGTGCCCGGCTTCCTGCCCGGCAAGGACCAGGAGTTCCAGGGCATCATCCGCCGCGGCGCCAAGCTGCTCTACGCCTACGCCGAGGCCACCGTGCCGAAGCTGACCGTGATCACCCGCAAGGCCTACGGCGGAGCGTACATCGTCATGGGCTCCAAGAAGCTCGGCGCGGACCTGAACTTCGCCTGGCCCACCGCCCAGATCGGCGTCATGGGCGCCCAGGGTGCGGTCAACATCCTGTACCGCCGCGACCTGGCCGCGGTGCAGGCCGAGGGCGGCGACGTCGAGGCCAAGCGCGCGGAGCTCATCCGCCAGTACGAGGACGAGCTGCTCAACCCGTACCAGGCGGCGGAACTCGGCTACATCGACGCCGTGATCGCCCCGAGCGACACCCGCATCCAGCTCATCCAGGGCCTGCGCGCCCTGCGGGACAAGCGCGCCGGCCTGCCCGCCAAGAAGCACGGCAACATCCCCCTCTAGGACACCGCCATGGACACCACACCCTCCGAGAACACCACCACGGCGCACGACGACGCCGCGCAGCCGCTGCTGACCGTCACCAAGGGCAACCCGACGGCCGAGGAGCTGGCCGCACTGACCGCCGTCGTGGGCGCCCTGGCCGCGGCCCCGCAGGCGGCCGAGGAGCAGCCGCGCCACTCCGAGCGCTTCTGGCGCCGCCGGGCCGCCTTCAACGTGCCGCTGAAGGCCGGCCCGGGCTCCTGGAAACGCTCCCAGGGCTGACTCCTCCGGCCGGCTCCCGGGCGACCTTCCGTTGCCTGGGAACCGGCTGACAGTAAGCACCACGTCATCACAGCCGCTGCATAGCCTCCGGTCCTACTGTCCGTAGTGTGAACCGGAAGACCATCCTCATCAATTCAGCCCTGGGGCTCACCGCGCTGGCCCTGGCCGGCGGAACGGTCGCCGTGGTGGGCTCCGCCAACCGCACCAGCGCCGTCAGCGGCCTGAGAACCGTGGCCGTCACCCGGGCCAGTCTTCAGGAACTCGCCACGGCCACGGGCAACGTCTCAGCCGGCGGCACCGTCGGCATCACGGCCGGCAATTGCACCGGCCCGGTGACCTCCATCCAGGTGGCCGTGGGGCAGAAGGTCTCCGCCGGGACCGTCCTCCTGCAGATCGACCCCACCAGCGCCAAGAACGCACTGCAGGCCGCGCAGGCCCAGGTGGACTCCGCGGCGGCGCAGCAGAACCAGCAGGCCGTCCAGGCCGGGAACTCCGTGAGCCAGGCCCAGCTGCAGCTCCGCAACGCCCAGCAGACACAGTCACTGGACGCGCAGCAGGCGAGCGCCGCCGTCGCGACCGCTCAGAAGCAGCTGGCCACGGACACGGCCACCCTCAGCCAGGCCCAGAGCACGGCGAGCGCCAATCCCAACAGCCAGCAGGACGCCAATGCCGTGACGGCCGCCCAGGGTCAGGTGACCAAGGACCAGCAGAGCCTCACGCAGGCCCAGAACCAGCAGGCCAACCAGACCCTGAAGGATCAGCAGCAGGTGGACAGCGCCGGACAGTCGCTCGGCTCCGCCCAGAACTCCGCGTCCAGCCAGTCGAGTGCGAGTGGTGAATCCGCGCAGACCGCACTGACCACGGCCCAGAACAACCTGGCGGCCTGCACCGTCAAGGCCACCTCCTCCGGAACCGTCACCAACATCAGTGCCGTGGTCGGGGTGAACGCCAGCTCCGGCTCATCGGGCGGTTCCAGCTCCTCCTCCGCCGCGTCCACGGCGCCCGGGCTGGTCACCCTTTCCGACACGGGTCACCTGCAGGTAGCCGCGGCCTTCTCCGAGGCCGACGTCGCCTCCATCAAGGCCGGCCAGAGCGCCACCTTCACCTTTCCGGCCTTGACGGCGTCCGGAGGCACGGCCTCTCAGACCCCGGTGAACGGCAAGGTGGAGAGCATCGCGGCCTCGGCCGTCATCACCAACGGCGTGGTGACCTACAGTGTCACGATCGGCATCGACAACCCCCCGTCCGCACTGCGCCTCGGCCAGAGCGCCACGGTGTCCGTCCAGACGGCCAGCGTGGACAACGCCCTGGTGGTGCCCACCCTCGCGATCACCTCCACGGGGACCCGCCAGACGGTCACCGTGGACCGTGACGGAAGCCAGCAGACCGTGGCCATCACCACGGGCATCACGGCCAACGGCCGCACCCAGGTCCTCACCGGCCTGAACGAGGGCGACTCGATCGTCCTGCCCAGCGTCACGACCCCGTTGACCACCACCACGCAGAACGGCCGGACCGGTACCGGCGGCTTCGGAGGTGGCGGAGGAACCGGCGGTTTCGGCGGTGGCGCCGGTGGCGGCGCCAGAAACGGTGGCTGAGATGTCCGGCATCACCTCCTCCGCGGCAACCCTGCCGTACCCCTCCGCCCCAGGCAGGGCCGCCCAGCACCCGGTCATCTCGCTCAGCGCCGTGCACAAGATCTACGGCGAGGGCGAGGCGGAGGTCCGGGCCCTGGACGGGGTGGGACTGTCCATCGCCCGGGGCGAGTTCGTGGCCATCATCGGTGCCTCCGGCTCCGGCAAGTCGACCATGATGAACATCATCGGCTGCCTCGACGCCCCCACCTCCGGCGAATACCGCCTGGACGGCATCGCCACCGGCGAACTGGACGAGCACCAGCTGGCCCAGATCCGCAACCGGAAGATCGGCTTCGTCTTCCAGAACTTCAACCTCATCCCGCGCACGCGCGCCGTGGACAATGTGGCGATGCCACTGGCCTATCGCGGAGTCTCCCGCCGTGAACGGCACGAGCGGGCGATGGCCGCGCTCGACGCCGTCGGGCTCTCCGAGCGCGCCTCTCACCTGCCGTCCCAGCTCTCCGGCGGGCAGCAGCAGCGTGTGGCGATCGCCCGGGCGCTGGTCACGGAGCCGGTGCTCCTGCTGGCGGATGAGCCCACCGGCGCTCTCGACACGCACGCGTCCCACGAGGTCCTGGACCTGTTCGACTCCCTGCACGCCACGGGCCGCAGCATCGTCATGATCACCCATGAACTCGACGTCGCCGCCCGGGCGGAGCGCACGGTGCGCATGCAGGACGGGCTGATCATCGCGGACTCCCGCACCGGAGGTGTCGCATGATCCTCGAGGCTGTGCGGTTCGCCTTCTCCGGCATCGCCGCGAACAAGATGCGTTCCGCCCTGACCACACTGGGCATCGTGATCGGCATCAGCGCCGTGATCGCGTTGCTGGCCGTGGGAGCCGGGACGCAGAACAGCATCAAGTCCCAGATCGCCAAGCTCGGCACCAACGTCCTGACCGTCAACCGCTCCGTGTCCACGGGCGGCCGGAGCACGGGCGGCAGCGCCACGAGCACCCGCTCGCAGTCCACGAACCTGACGCAGGCGGATCAGCAGGCGCTGCAGGACCCGGTGCTGGCGCCCGACGTCGCGGCCACCGCCCCGGTGGTCCAGGCACAGTCGATCACGGCGGCGCTGGGCACCTCGACGCACTCGATCGCCTCCACCCTGGGCACCACGGGTGACTACTTCGGCATCACCGACTTCGCCGCAGCGGCGGGCCGTGTGCTCAACGCGGGTGACACGGGCCAGTCAGTGGTGGTGCTGGGAAACAGCGTGGCCGCGGACCTGGCGGCGAACACCGCATCCCTGGTGGGCCAGTCGGTGTCGCTGAACGGCCAGCAGTTCACCGTGGTGGGCGTGCTGGCGGCCAAGGGCACCAGTGGGCTGAACGACCCTGACGACGTTGCCATGGTGCCGATCGACACGGCCAAGGACAAGTTCACCGGGTACTCCCTGTCCTTGAGTTCCATCGCGGTGCAGGCAAAGAGCGCGGATGTCATGGTGCAGGCCCAGAACGAGATCCAGCAGATCCTGGACGCCCGCCACCAGGTGACCGAAGCGAACCGTGACTACCAGGTGCGCAATCAGGCGCAGCTGCTGACCACGGCCACCAGCACCACGCAGACCCTGACCACCTTGCTGGGCGCGGTGGCCGGGATCAGCCTCCTGGTGGGCGGCATCGGCGTCATGAACATCATGCTGGTGACCGTAACGGAACGAACCCGTGAGATCGGCATCCGCAAGGCCATCGGTGCCACGCGCGGGAACATCGTGGCGCAGTTCCTGGTGGAGTCACTCATCGTGTCCGTGCTGGGCGGTGTCATGGGCATCCTGCTGGGTGTGGGGATCTCCTCCATCCCGCTGTTCGGTGTCACGCCGGAGGTCCAGTGGTGGACAGTGTGGCTCAGTGTGGGCGTCTCCGCGGCCATCGGGCTCGTCTTCGGGATCTACCCCGCCAACAAGGCCGCGCGACTGCGCCCGATCGATGCCCTGCGTTACGAGTGAGGCCCGCCATGAATGAGGAGCAGATGAACCAGAACCAGTACCCCGGCGAGGCCGCCGCTCCGACGGAGCCCCTGCTGACCTCGGTGGACCCGGCGTTCCAGCCGGGACCCGAAGAAGCACTCTGGGAGCCGGCTGTCCAGCAGAACGAGCCACAGTCGTACGAGCCTCAGCAGTATGAGGAGGAACCGTTCGTCCCGGCGCCGCGTTACCGGCTGGGCAAGTGGTCCAAGGCGCTGATCTGCATCTGCCTGGTGCTGGCCGGCGGGCTGGGCGGCGCGGCGGTCCAGAAGGCCGTCGACGGCGGGGCACGCGGCCAGGGCCGGACCAGTCAGTTCCAGGGAGGGACGCGTGGCGGCGGGACAGGCACGGGGACCGGCGCCACCACCGGCACAGGCGGGGGCGGTTTCGGCGGGGGCGGTGGCAACCGCACCGGCGGCGGATCGGGGTCCGGCTCGGGAGGGTAGTCAGTACTCCCGCAGCCCCGCCGCCGGCACGCCGAACCACAGCGGGGCACCGGGCGCGGTGTCGAGCCCGGATGCGAGCTGCACGTCCACCTCGGCGTGCAGTTCCACGCCTGCGGCGATCCCTTCGGCCCCGGCACCCCGCAGCAGCGCGTGCTCACCACGCGGCTCCAGGCTGAGCACGCGCACGGGGAACCGCACGGCCGCCGTCGCGTCCGGCTCACCCGCAGACACCACGACGTCGGCTGCCCGGAAGGCGAGCGACTCGCCGTCGCGCTGCACCAGATTGAGTCCGGCGAGCCGGGCGGCGAAGACGTTCGGCGGGCGCGTGAACAGCTCCCGTGTGGGGCCCGCCGCGACCACGCGGCCGTCATGGAGGATCGCCGTCCGATCGGCCAGCGTGAGCGCGTCGAGGATCTCGTGCGTGACCAGAATGGCGGTCTGATCCGCCAGCAGCTCCCTCAGCACCGCTCGCATCCGGCTCGCGGCGGTGACGTCCAGCGCGTTGAGCGGTTCGTCCAGCACCAGCAGCTCCGGCTCGGCGGCGAGCGCCCGTGCCAGCGCCACCGTCTGAGCCTGCCCTCCGGACAGCTGCCACGGCCGCGCCTGCGCGAACTCCCCGGCCCCCACCCGGTCCAGCCAGCGGCGGGCCGCTCGCCGCGCCGTCGTGCGCCGCTCCCCCAGTCCCCGGCGGCCGAACGCGACGTTCCCCACCGCATCCAGGTGCGGGAAAAGCAGCGGCGTCTGCGCCATGAGCCCAACGCCGCGCCGGTGCGTGGGGACGCGCACGCCCCGCACACTGTCCAGCAGAACCCGGTCTCCCAGGGTCAGGCGCCCCTGCACGGCATGCCGCTGCCCCGGAAGAGTCCCGGTCAGCGCCGCAGCCAGCGTCGATTTTCCCGCGCCGTTCGGGCCCATCAGTGCCAGCGTCTGCCCGGCGTCCAGCCGCAGTGAAGCGTCCAGTCTCCGGGACGGCACGCGCAATTCCAGGTCCAGCGCGCTCATACCGCGTTCCCTCGTATCCGTGGCTTCAGCCACGGTCCGTGAGCCGCACCGACCACCAGGACGGCCACCGCCACCAGCAGCAGCGCCAGGGCCGCCGCGGAGTCAGGGTCCGTCTCTCGGACCAGGTAGATGTCCAGTGGCAGGGTCCGCGTCACGCCCTCCAGGTTCCCTGCGAACGTCAGGGTGGCACCGAACTCACCCAAGCAGCGGGCGAACGCCAGCACCGTCCCGGACAGCAGCCCCGGGAGCGCCAGCGGCAGGGTGACCCGCCACCAGGTGGCGGCAGGGCTCGCACCGAGTGTCGCGGCGACCCGTTCGTAGCCGGCCTCCGTGGTGGACAGGGAGCCTTCCACGCTCAGGACCAGATACGGCAGGGACACGAAGGCCTGCGCCAGGACGACGGCGGTGGTGCTGAAGGAGATCTCCACGCCCAGGGCGTGCAGCGGTGCGCCCAGCAGGCCGAAGCGCCCGAACGCGTACAGCAGCGCCAGGCCGCCGACGACGGGCGGCACCACGAGCGGCAGCAGCACCAGTGAGCGCATCAGCCGTTTGCCGGGGAACTCGGCGCGGGACAGGACCGCAGCGAGGGGCACACCCAGGAGCAGGCACACGAGCGTGCTCAGCCCCGCGGTACGCAGGCTCAGGCCCAGCGCCTCCAGTGCGGCCGGGTCCGTCACGAGCGGAACGAAGTGCGCCCAGTCGACGCGGAGGGCCGTCGCCAGCAGCGGGACCAGGATGAAGGCCAGGCCCAGCAGTGCCACGCCGAGCATCCAGGCGGGGACCCCGTTCAGGCCCGCCGGGCTCCTCCGCGGAGCCCTGCTCACGGCTTGCCGAAGCCTGCCGCGGCCAGCACCGCCTGACCCGAGTCTCCGGTGACGTCGGACAGGAACAGGCGGCCGCCGTCGGCGTCGGGAGCGCCCTTGACCAGGCCGATCGCGTAGGTGTTCACCGCGGAAGAGCTCTGCGGGAAGTCAACGCCCTTGACCTTGCCTTTGGAGCCCTGGACGTCCGTCTTGTAGACCAGCCCGGCGTCGGCCTCCCCGGAGGCGACCTTGCCCAGCACATCGCTCACGGAGAGCTCCTCGCTGACGGGCTTGATGGTGAGGCTCGCGGCCTTCTCCACCTTCTGGCTGGCGGCACCGCACGGGACCTGGACGGCGCACAACACGGTCCGCGTGCCCGGCTTGGCCAAGTCGGCCAGGGATCCGATGTTCGCCGGATTGGACGGCGGGACGGCGATGGTGAGGGTGTTGCTGGCGAAGTGCTGCGGGGTGCCGTCCACGGAGCCATTGGCCGTGAGCTTGTCCATGGTGGCGAGGTCCGCCGTGGCCACCACGTCCGCGGGCGCGCCGGCCTTGATCTGAGCCACCAGGTCCTGGGATCCGGCGAAGTTCAGCTTGATGTCCAGCTCGGGATGCTGCTTCTTCAGATCGTCGGCCATCTGTGTGAAGGTGGCCTTGAGGGAGGCCGCGGCGAAGACGATGACGGTCTTCTTGGCCACCGGGCTGGCACTTCCCGCCGCGGCGCCCTGGCCACTTGCCGAGCAGGCGCTGAGCGCCATCGCCGTCCCCAGCACCACGCCGGTCACGGCCGTCTTGACCCACACTGATTCACGCCTCATCCGGCACCTCCACGATCACGTTCGTCGCCTTGACCACGGCCACGGCCACCTTTCCTTCACGGATGCCCAGTTCTTGGACGGCCTCCGTGCTCATGAGCGAGACGATCCGGTGCGGACCACACTGCATCTCCACCTGGGACATCACGGTATCCGAGACCACCCGGGTCACCAGACCCACCATGCGGTTGCGGGCCGAGCGGCCCACCTTGGTGGGGTCGGCCGGCTGGGCGGCCTGTTCACGTGCCAGCGAGGCGAGGGACAAGGCGTCCACCTCCGTCACGCCGTCACCGGCCGCGACCTTCAGCTGGCCCGCGGCGAGCCAGCGCCGCACCGTGTCGTCACTGACGCCCAGGAACGCGGCGGCGTCCTTGATCCGGATTCCACTCATGGGCCGAGCCTATCCCGAATACCGCGCGTACGGTTTTTTCCGGATACAACACTCGCATTTGCGACCGATTGCCCCGCGCGGCATTTCATCAAACACTTCTTTCACGAAAAATGCCTATGCTGGCTCTGTGACTGAGACCACTGCCCGCCCCGCCTCCGACATCGACCGCCTCGCCGACGAGTACACCGCCCGTCTGCTCGAGCTCGATCCGTCCTCCGCCACCACCCTGGGCCTGCCCGGGCACGAGACCGAATACCCCGACTACTCCCCCGCCGGGCACGAGGATTTCGCCCGCCTGGACCGGGACGCCCTGGAGCGCCTGGACGCCCTGGAACCCACGGATGACGTGGACCGCGTCACCCGGGACGCCCTGCGCGAGCGCCTCGGCCTGGCGCTGGAACACCACGCCAGCGGATGGAAGCTCGCGGAGCTGAACAACATCGCCTCGCCCGCCCAGGACATCCGTGCCGTCTTCGACCTCATGCCCACCGACACCGAGGAACAGTGGCGGCACATCGCCGGGCGCGCCCACAACGTCCCGGCCGCCGTCGCCGGCTACATCGAGTCGCTGCGCACGGCGCAGGCCCAGGACCTCGTGGCGGCCGCGCGGCAGGTCCGCACCGTGATCGCGCAGGCCACCACCTACGCGGCGGAGGACGGCTTCTTCGCCAAGCTCGCCGCGGAAGCGACGACGGCGGACGGCCCCCTTTCCCAGGAGCTGCAGGCGGAGCTGAACGAAGGCGTCCGGCGCGCCCGGGACGCCTACCTCGCCCTGGTGGACTTCCTCCGGGAGGACCTCCTGCCGAGCGCGCCGGAGAAGGACGCCGTGGGACGCGAGCGCTATGCGCTGGCCAGCCGTACGTTCCTGGGCGCCACGATCGACCTGGAGGAGAGCTACGCCTGGGGCGTGGCCGAACTGGAACGGCTCATCAGCGAGCAGGAGAAAGTGGCCGAGCTGATCCGCCCGGGTGCCACCATCGAGGAGGCCAAGGAGATCCTGAACGCGGACCCGGCCCGCCAGATCCAGGGCACGGATGCCCTGAAGGCCTGGATGCAGCGCCTCTCCGATGAGGCTGTCGCGGCCCTGGCGGACACGCACTTCGACATCCCCGAGCCCATGAAGACCCTCGAGTGCATGATCGCCCCCACCCAGGACGGCGGCATCTACTACACCGGCCCCAGCGACGACTTCGCCCGCCCCGGCCGCATGTGGTGGTCCGTCCCGCCGGGAGAGGACCGGTTCACCACCTGGTCCGAGACCACCACTGTCTACCACGAGGGCGTCCCGGGCCATCACCTCCAGGTGGCCACGGCCGTGTACCGCAAGGAGCTGCTGAACGACTGGCGCCGCAACATCTGCTGGGTCTCCGGGCACGGCGAGGGCTGGGCGCTGTACGCGGAGAAGCTCATGCAGGAGCTCGGCTTCCTCTCCGACCCGGGCGACCTCATGGGCATGCTGGACATGCAGCGCATGCGGGCAGCGCGCGTGGTGTTCGACATCGGCGTGCACCTGGAACTGCAGATCCCCGAGCGCTGGGGCTCCGGTGTGTGGACCGCGGAGAAGGGCTACGACTTCCTGCGGGCCAATCTGCCCATCAGCGACGGGCAGCTGAAGTTCGAATTCACCCGCTACCTCGGCTGGCCGGGCCAGGCCCCCAGCTACAAGATCGGCCAGCGGCTCTGGGAGCAGATCCGCGCCGAGCTGCAGGAGCGCGAAGGCGAGGCCTTCGATGTGAAGGCCTTCCACTCCCGCGCCCTGAACATCGGCTCGGTCGGTCTGGACGTGCTGCGCGCCGCGCTGCTGGGCTGAGTGATGCACGACGGCGGGATGGCTGCCCAGGCGGCCATCCCGCCGACGTCGTTCATCCGCCGTCGTTTATTCCCCTTGTGAGGAATTTCTCAGGGTTCGGGCGGAAAAGTAACACTGCTCAACGCAAAGTGGAATATTGTTACGCGCATTTCTATTGTCGTGCGAGTGAGTACAGAGACCATCGCACCCAAGGCGCCGAGCCGCTTGCCCCAGTGGGCCAAGAACTTCGGCGTCCAGATCATCGTCGCCCTCGTGGCCGGCGTCGTCCTCGGGCTCGTCGCCAAGAACCTCGGCGGCACCCATGACAACCCCAACGGGCTGACCGTCACGCTGCAGACCATCGGGTCCAGCTACGTCGCCCTGCTGAAGACGGCCGTCGTGCCGCTCATCTTCACCGCCGTGGTGAGCTCCATCGCGAACCTGCGCGCCGTGACGAACGCCGCCAAGCTCGCCTGGAACACCCTGCTGTGGTTCGCCATCACCGCGTTCATCGCCGTCATGATCGGCATCGGACTGGGCGTGCTGTTCCAGCCGGGCGCCGGCACGGGCATCAGCCAGAGCGGCGCCAAGTACGCCGGTTCCGCCGGCAGCTGGTGGGCCTTCCTCCAGGGTCTGATCCCCAAGAACATCCTGGGCCTTGAGGTCAGCACCAAGATCACTGACGGTGTGGCCACCACGAGCGTCAACTTCAACGTCCTGCAGATCCTGGTCCTGGCGATCGCCGTGGGCATCGCCGCCCTGAAGGCCGGTAAGAAGGCGGACAAGTTCCTGGACTTCAACGCCTCCACGCTGTCCGTGATCCAGAAGGTCCTCTGGTGGATCATCCGCATCGCCCCGATCGGCACCATCGGCCTGATCGGCAACGCCGTGGCCAGCTACGGCTGGGATACCATCGGCGCACTGGGCAAGTTCACCGTGGCCATCTACGTGGGCCTGGCGCTGGTGCTGTTCGTGGTGTACCCAATCCTGGTTCGCAGCCACGGACTGTCCGTCAAGCAGTACTTCTCCGGCGTGTGGCCGGCCGTGCAGCTGGCGTTCGTGTCCCGCTCCTCCGTGGGCACCATGCCGCTGACGCAGCGCGTGACGGAGCGCAACCTCGGCGTCCCCAGCGGTTACGCCTCCTTCGCCGTGCCGCTCGGCTCCACCACCAAGATGGACGGCTGCGCCGCGATCTACCCGGCCGTCGCCGCGATCTTCGTGGCCCAGTTCTTCGGCATCCAGCTGGACTTCAGCCAGTACCTGCTGATCGTGCTGGTGTCCGTGCTCGGATCCGCCGCCACCGCCGGCACCACGGGCGCCGTGGTCATGCTCACGCTGACCCTGTCCACCCTGGGCCTGCCGCTGGCAGGTGTCGGCCTGCTGCTGGCGATCGACCCGATCCTGGACATGGGCCGCACCGCGGTCAACGTGGCCGGTCAGGCGCTGGTCCCGACGCTCGTGGCCAAGCGCCAGGGCATCCTGGACCTGGACCTCTACAACGCTCCGCGCCAGGGTGTGGCTTTCTCCGATGAGGCCGAATCCGCAGAGGGTCCGGAGGGTTCCGAGAAGGAGCTGGTGGGCGCCTCCGCCTGATCCGCGCTCCTGGTTTACAGGTCCGCAGGTCTCCAGTACCACGCCGTCCCGTTGAGGGACACGACGGCCCGCCGGCTTCTGCCGGCGGGCCGTCGGCGTCTCCGGGGGCGGGCCAATGACGCGGCGCCCGGGGTCAGCGCCAGATCACTATGGCATAGCCGTTCCAGTTCCAGAGCAGACTGCCGCCCTGGAAGTCCTGACGGCTGCCACTATTGGTCCAATACTCGTCCGAGGTGGGGTACCCGAGGCGTCCCCAAGCCCATCCGAGGCGCTCGTAGGCCGCCTTGAAGCCGTCCTTGACGGGGTGAACACCACTTTGGGAGGACCACCAGTAGATTCCCTTTTGGAACCACTGGTAGCAGCCTGCCCGCGGACCCGAGCACTGCTCATCCTGGGTGGGGAACCCGACCAACTGGCCACCGTTGTTCCATGCCGCACCGATGCCTCCGCGCAGCATGTTGGCTCCCGTCCCGGGCGTCCACCAGATCTGCCCGTTCCGGAAATCCTGATGGCAGATGGTGGAGACGGGGCAGTCCTCCTCGTAACTCGGGTATCCGAGCGTCCCCCAGGCGGAGTTCAACGACGCATACTTGCCGCCGATGGCTCCGTGAGTCGCCATCCCGTACATTCCGAAGGCACTGCCCCAATCCGAGGTGGGTGACCAGAGTGCCCCGCTCCGAAATTCCTGGTGGCATCCACCATTGGGCCCGTTGCATTGCAATTCTGTTCGGGGGTACCCCAACGGTCCGGTTGCGGCTCCACGGTTCTGATACGTCGTCAGGAAACCGATGAAGAGAACTGAATGGGCACCCACCGCGGAAGACCACCAGATCCGCCCGTTGTCGAAACCCTGGGAGCAGAGATTGTGCGCCGCATTGCACGTCTCGGCCTCTGCCGGGGCACCCAGGGTGTTCGCTCCGGTGATCAGATACCTGCCGAGGATGCCGCCCTTGATGACGACGACCGGGCGCGGCGAGCCGTACGGGGCGTAGCCCTCCGCCAGATAACCTCCCTGAAACTGCTGCTGCAGTCCACTGGCGGTGCTGACGGCGTTCGCCAGCGGGAATCCGAGCGATCCCGTTTCACCGCCGAGAGCCGTCCACCGCGCTCTGATGGTTCCACTCACCGCCACACCGGTTCCGTCGCTGAGCTTGTACGCCACGGAATCGGTGAAAGTCTGCCGACAACGGCCGCCTGCGATCCCGCAGACAGGATCGCCGGTGGCGATGCCGATTGCGACGCTGCGGTACGGCTCCTGGATCAGCAGGACCACGCCCTGGGATTGCGACAGATCGGCATTCTCAAACGGCACACGGCAGTCGGAGGTGCAGTCGACGATCTTGGTGGGGTACCCGAGCGGGCCGTTTTCGGCACCCCGGGCGGCGTAGTCCTTGCCGAGAGCCGTCGTGGTCTGGTAGCCGCCGAGGACACCGCTGCTGAGCTGAGTGAAACGCCAGGTCCCTCCGCCAAGCGTGAGGCTGCACGCTGACCGGATCAAGGTGCAATCGGCGGGAGAATCCGGGAATCCGAACTTGCTGAACAAATCCACCGCCCCGGATACCGTGGCGTTGGACGCCCTGTCGTGGGTCTAGATCCTCATGGACCTGAGCATGGATGCGGTCTGATCGTTCAATGGATCGAACCCCACATTGAACGGCTGACCGCCTGCGGGAGCGACGACGAATGCGTCAGACCCACGCCAGGTGTTGCTGAACCGCTGGTACCTGCCCGCCGGCGAGATGATCTCCTCGCTGATCGGATACCACCGGGAAGCCGCAGGATCCGCGGCCCACGCCGGACCGGTCACTCCCGATTTCCGCCAAGCCACGGCGGTCGAGTAGGAGGATGCCGACTGATCCTGAAAAGCGGTGACAGTTCCGCCGGAGAACGCCTGAGCGCACAGCATGTATCCATTGAGGGATGACCCCGTCGGTGCGCCGAGGGGCCCATTCAGACCACCTTCTGCGAGCCAACGACTTTGGATGTCGTGCGGTATCGGGAAGGGGATGTCCGCGGACGCCGGCTCCCCTGGAAGCGCACAGTTGATCGCTTCAGCCGTGGAAGCCGATGCCGGCGTTGGAAAGAATGTTCCGGCGAGCAGCAATGCGACGGCGAGAAGTGCCGCGGGTCCCCGTGAATTGAGCAGTTTGCGGCTGCGTGAAAAGGCGCGCATCGGTTTCCCCCATGATCCCGCAAGTGATAGTGCGCTCAGGATATATCCAGGAACAGGCGTGCGGACCCCTGAAATGAGGAATTTTCTGGAGGCTGGAAATTAATGTCACACCCCTCTGGGAGAGTGGGGTCATGGAGGCGGAGAGCAGCACGAGAGGGGTTCCGGGGGCCCGGCAGGTGCCCGGGGTTGTGGGTGCGCTGGATGCTCTGACCGCTGCGATCGTGGCGGCGGACCGGGGGATTGCGCAGTTGCAGGCGGGCCGGGAGCTGCTGCTGGTCATGGCGGTGGAGCTCTCCCACGGGCTGATCGACGACGACGGCGACGGCGCGGTTGGGCCGGGCGGGGCGGGCGGGGATCCGTTTGGGGAGGCGCGGGCGGTGGAGTTGGCGGAGCGTTCGGTCGCGGCGGAGATCGCCACCGCGACCCGCACCAGTGACCGGTCCGTTCAGCATCAGATGGGTGCCGCCGTGGAGCTCGTGGAGCGCTTCCCCGCCACCCTTCAAGCCTTCACGGAGGGGCGGATCAGTGCCGCGCATGTGCGGGTGATCCGGGACGCCGGGACCGTGATCGAGGACCCGGCAGCCCGGGCCCGGTACGAGGCCGCGGTCCTGGCCGTGGCGGAGGTGCAGGCGCCGGGCCGGGTGCGGAGACTCGCGGCCCGGGAAGCCGAAAAAGCCCAACCCGAACCCCTGATCGTGCGTCACGAGCGGGCCTGTCAGGAGCGTCGTGTCTGGTTGAATCCGTTGCCGGATGGGATGGCCGAACTGGGGGCGGTGCTGCCCGCCACGCTCGCCCACGGGGTGTTCGGACGGCTGACCAGCCTGGCCAAGGTGCGTGAAGAAACCGGCTCTGGGGCAGACACCGCAGAGTCCCGGACCCGGGATCAGCTCCGCGCCGACCTCCTCACCGACCTGCTCCTGCACGGCGCCCCGACCGATCACGACACCCCCGACGGGCTCCTGGCGGGCATCGTCGCCCGGGTCGAGGTCACCGTGCCGGTGCTGACCCTGATCGGACCACCGGCCGCCGGTGCCGGCCAGAGCGAGTCACTGCGCGGTGCGGGTCTGGATGGTGCACCGGTTGCGGCGGAGCTGAACGGCCGGCACCCGAGAGGGTGTCAGATGGTTTGTGTGAGGGGCGGTGCTCCTGATTGATCGGAGACACTGATGACCATGATCGATAAGCAGGCGCGTGAGGCGCGTCGCCGTGAGCAGCGTGCGGGTGTGGAG
>NZ_JAVALS010000014.1 GCF_030731045.1 Arthrobacter horti
CCCACCCGGACCCAACTCCGGGACCGAGGTCAGAGACGGGGCCGGCACCGGCACTGTCGTCGGCGCCCTGGAATGGACCAGTCCCACCGGCCGCACACACCTCGACCACCCACCGACACCGGCAACCCACACCACATCGCCTCGAAGACCATCCGGAGCGGGTTCGAACCACTCAGAACCACATCCCGGCGGAGCGGCTCCCCAAGCACCAGCTCCCCGCGGATCAGATCCGCCCTTTTGATCCGTGGTAGTTCGTGGCCGGACAAACGGCAGGGACCGCCGAGCTCCTGCTCAGCGGCCCCTGCCCTTTAGGAAAATCCCTTCAGGATTGTCCCGTCCGGGAACTCACTTCCCGTCGAAGAAACCCTTCGCCTCTTCATGCTCCGCGGCGGCGCGCTGCTCTGCGGTGGCGGCCTCCTTGGCTTCGGCGGCCTCCGCGGGAGCGGCGGTGACAGCTGCTTCAGTTGCGGTTGCGTTCTCGGCAACAGCGTCGTCGGCCGACTCATCAGCGACAACAGCCATCGGAGTGCTGCTCAGACTGATAAGGCGCGCCACCATGCCGGCCAGCAGCGCACCGGCCAGCGGAGCGACCCAGAAGAGCCACTCCTGCTGAATCGCCCACGGCTCAGCGAAGACCGCCATGGCCAGGCTGCGCGCCGGGTTGAACTGGCTGTTGGACAGACTCTGTGCGAACTGACCCAAAACGGCCACGGCAAGACCCACGGATACTGCCGCTGCTGCCACACCACGGCCACGGCCCTGTCGGGTGGCCGCCAGGTAAACGGCCGCCAGGACGATCGAACCGATGATTTCCACCAGCAGAACGCCCGGCAGCTGCACCTTGAACGCGGAGTTGTCACCATAACCGGCTGCCACCACTCGGAAGATCTTTGAGCCGTCCACGCCGGCCACATTGCTCAGCACGGCCAGCAAGACCAGAGCTGCGAGGAACCCGCCCGCTACCTGGCCCACCAGGTAGACCAGCGCGTCCTTCCAGGACAGACGACCGGCAACGGCGGACGCCAGCGTCAGCACCGGGTTGAAGTGCCCGCCGCTGATGCGGCCCAGCGCATACATCGCGGCGACGGTCGCCAGGCCCGTGGCAACGGGGCCCGGGAACGGCGCCAGGTTGGTGTTGGTGAACATGACCACGCCGGCACCGCCCAGAATGATCAGGAACGCGCCCAGCAGCTCCGCCCCTCCCCTCAGCAGAACGTGCGGCTCCGCCACCACCGCGGGCTCGGCGGGGCTGTTCGCGGGCGATCCGGCGCTGACTGCGTCGACGGAAGTCATGGGTGTCCTGTCCTTCGAATGTGCTGGTGATGAGCCATGGACCTCGCCACGGCACGGGCTCCCCACCTTGTCATTCCAGGCTGGAAGCCACCTGAACACCCATTTTAGGCCTGCCGGACCGGGCACCGGCGCCCCAGGCTCCGGCAGAGCAGCCGCTAACGCACCAGCATCACGGCCACCGCACAGCAGGCCAGCAGGCACACCGCCGCCGACACCCCGGCGATCGCGAGCGCCCGCGGCGCCCCTTCGCCGTCGCGCAGGTGCCTCACCCGCTGGACCGCGAATGTGCACACCACCACGGTCGCGACTCCCGCGGCCGCCACCGCCACGCCGTTCACCACCGTGACCTCGCCGCTCCCGTCGGATCGTGGGAACATCCAGGACCGCAGGATGAAGAAGTCCACCACCAGCAGAGAGAGCAGCGTCCGGCGCCACGCCAGAGCGGTCCTCTGGGGCTGAAGCCCGGGATCCCGCGCCGGGACGTCCCTGCTCAATGCCGTACGTCCATGCTCAGTGCCGCACCACGATCAGGAGCGCAAGCACCATGGCCGCCACGACCACCACCACGCTCATCACCAGCAGCACCCAGGAGAACGGCAGCTCACGCCCGTGCCGCATGGCGTCTTCCGCCTGTGCCCACCGCCGGTACGCCATTGCGGCAAGTCCCGCCCCGATGAGCGCGAGCGCCACGCACAGCACGACACGCAGCACTTGGGGCGCGATGCCCGGCGCCAGCTGGTCGACGGCGACGGCACCGGCCAGGAGCGCCAGGGAGGTCCGCAGCCATGCGAGGAAGGTCCGTTCGTTGGCCAGGGAGAAGCGGTAGTCCGGAGCAGTGCCCTCTTGTCGCCACCGTGGTCGTCGCATGGCTCAAGGGTATTCCCCGGCAGGGAACGCCGCCGCCCCGGCCCGCGGGACGGATCCGACTAGGCTTGTCCTCATGTCACTCGCTTCCGCCATCCGCGGCTCCCTGCTGGGCGGGGCCCTGGGCGACGCCCTCGGCTACGCCGTCGAATTCGACCTGATGTCGCGCATCCGCGAGCGCTTCGGCGCCGACGGCCTGCGCGATTTCTCCCAACTGGACGGTCCCGCCGAATTCTCGGATGACACGCAGATGACCCTCTACAGCGCCGACGGGCTCAACGAGGCCCTCGCCTGGGCCCGGGACGGCGTCCGCGCCGACGAACTGGCCTGTGTCTGGCTCGCCTACCTTCGCTGGCTCAGGACCCAGAACGCGGCCCTCCCGGAGTCCGCGCCCCACCCCGTGGACCGCTGGCTGGACGAGCAGCCGGTCATGCACCACCGGCGCCACCCGGGCAACGCCTGCCTCACGGGCCTCGCCTCGGGCCAGATGGGCACACTGAGCCGTCCGGTCAACCCGAACAGCAAAGGCTGCGGGACTGTGATGCGGGCCGCCCCCTTCGGGATGGTCCCCCAGCTGGCACCGGACGCAGTCCTGAAGCTGAGCACCGACGCCGCCGCGCTGACCCACGGCCACCCGGCCGCGCACCAGGCCGCCGCCCAGTTCTCCCTCCTCATCCACGAGCTGCTCGGCGGCGCCACCCTGCAGGCGGCCGCCGCCGCGCTGCGGGAGCGGATCTCCGCGGACACCACCACCGATCCCGCCATGCTGGGCCGCGTGACCCGCGCCTTGGAGCTGGCCGGCGCCGGGACGCTCCTGTCCCCCGAGGATCTCATCGCCGAGCTCGGTGAGGGCTGGGTCGCGGAGGAGGCCCTCGCCGTCGCGCTCTACGCCACGCTGGTCACCGCGGACGACGACGCCGAGCGGCACTTCCGCACGGCGGTCGCCGTCGCGGTCAATCACGACGGCGACTCGGACTCCACGGGCTCCCTCGCCGGGAACATCGTCGGGGCGGTCCACGGGGAGGCGGCGCTGCCGGCGGAGTGGCTCGGGGCCGTGACCGGGCTTGACGTGGTGAGGCGGATCGCCCAGGACCTCGCGGATCTGATCAGCGAATAGGGCCGGGTGAGCGGACGGCCTTGCCGGCGTTCACCGGAAGGCTCATGCCCAGTCCTTCATAAAGTTCCTGCACGGTCCCGGCGCCTTGCCGCCGTGCGATGTCCACCAGGATTCCGGCGCAGGCGCGGGCGTCCTCGGCCGGGTCGTGGTGGTGCACCAACGGCACGCGGGCGTACTGTGCCGCGAACGGCAGGGAGTTGGACGGCAGGCTGTAGCAGCGGCGGGACAGCACCACGGTGCACGCGTAGCGGTACAGCGGAGCCTGCTGGCCCGAGATCCGGAGGGCCGCCTCGATGACGCCCAGGTCGAACGCCGCGTTGTGAGCCGCCACCACGTCGTCGCCGATGAAATCCCGGATGCGGGGGAAAAGTTCCTGGAAGCGCGGCACCCCGGCCACTTCGTGGGGGTGGATCCCATGGATGGCGATGTTCCGGGGGTCGAAATGATCATGGCCTTCGGGCGGCCGGATCAGGAAGGTCTCCTCCGCCACCACCCGGCCATCCCGGACCCGGGTCATGCCGATGGCACAAGGGGAGCCCCAGAATCCATTCGCGGTCTCGAAGTCGATCGCGGTGAAGTCCAGGGCCACTCCCCAAGCCTACGCCCTCCGGCGGGTGCGCTTGCCCTCAGACGGCCGTCCGCCGGAGGGTGATGAAGGACCCGGTCCCGAGGGCGGCCGCCAGCAGCGCCACGATCCCGGCGACGCCGATGGCCTGGGCCTGGACGAAGAACCCGCCCACGGCCGGCCAGGAACCGGACACGGTCACCAGCACCACGGCCGCCACCACCAGCACCGCCAGGGAGATGACTCCGATCAAGGTCCCCGTCACACCCCAGCGCCTGTACACCGTGGCGGCCCAGAACCCCACCGAGAAGAAGAACATCGCGGCCACGAACGGGATCACCATGCTGTGCCACCACGGGCCGTCGATGACGTACGGGATCCGGAAGAAGTACCCGTTCAGCCACCAGCCGCCGGTCAGCCGCTCCAGCTGGCTCCCCGCCCAGAACACCACGGCCAGTCCGAGCGCCACGCCGCCGAACGCCAAGTGTGTCCCCAGGAAGTAGCTCTTCCGGGACACACTCATGCCCAAGGAGAACGGGAACGTCAGGGTGAGGCTCTGGATCCCCAGGACGAAGAAGTACCAGAGCGGTGCGAACGCCGCGCCTCCCGTGCGCTTGTCCTCCACGGGGATGATTGCGAAGATCACCAAGGACAGCAGGAGCGATCCTCCAAGAATCACCGCCGGGACGCCCAAAAACGTCCACTTGTTGATCAATTGCATGCGGCTGACCGCCAGGACCCTGCTCATCGCGACACCTCCGTGAATTCCGCTTCGAACGCGCTCATGGCCGCCTGACTGGCGGCCATTCCGCCCCCGGAGTGGGCCAGGGACGCATGGACCACCAGTTGCTGCAGGGACACCTGCCCCAGGGTGAGACCCAGTTCCGCCGCTTCCCGCCGCTCCGCGACGCTCAGCTGTGCACGAACCGACACGGAAGCCGTGTTCATCAGACGCTCTTCGAACAGCACCTCGCGCCCGCTCACAAAGGAGGCGACGACGCCGGCCGGCCCGGACACGGTGACCGCGGAGCCGCGGACCGCCTCGGCGTCGTCGTTCATGATGATGCGCCCGCGGTCGATCACCACCACGTGCTCCAGCAGGTTCGCGACCTCGTCGATCAGGTGCGAGGAGAGCACCACGGTGCGAGGGTGCTCCGCATAGTCCCTGACCAGGTGGTCGTAGAAGAGGTGCCGGGCCACGGCGTCCAGGCCCAGGTACGGCTCGTCGAAGAACGTCAGCTCGGCGCGGCTCGCCAGGCCGATGATGATGCCGACGGCGGAGAGCTGGCCCCGGGAGAGCTTCTTGATCTGGCGCTTCTGCGGCAGCTGGAAGTCCTCCGCCAGTCGCAGCGCGAACTCCTGGTCCCAGCCCTCGAAGAACAGGGACGCCGCCCGGAACGCCTGGGCGGGGGTGAAGTTGTCCGGGTACTTCTGGGACTCCCGGATGAAGCAGAGCCTGCGGAGCACCGCCTCGTTCTCGTAGGGGTCCTCTCCGAAGACCTCCACGGTCCCGTCGCTCGGGAATCCCTGGGCGGTGAGGACGGACATGAGGGTTGTCTTGCCGGCCCCGTTGCGGCCCAGCAGACCGTAGATCCTGTCCTTGCGGAACGTCAGGCTGATGGTATCCAGCGCGGTGACGTCCTTGTAGCGACGTGTCAGGTCCGTCACCCGGACCACGTCTTCACTCATGATGCTGCCTTCCCCTGGTGCTCACAACGTCCGTGTTCAACGCGTCTTCAGGTCCCGCGCCGTCCAGAGCCGCTGTCAGCATGGCCAGCAGTTCGCCGCGGGAGATCCCCAGCTTGTCCGCTTCCATGCAGAGAGGCTGAACGAACTGGGCCCGGAAGTCATCCCGGCGCCGGCCCAGGAGCCGGTCACGCGCCCCAGCCGCGACGAACATGCCGATCCCGCGGCGCTTGTACAGAATCCCTTCATCCACCAAGGTGTTCACTCCCTTTGCAGCCGTGGCCGGGTTGATGCGGTAGAACTGGGCGAATTCGTTGGTCGAGGGGACCTGCCCCTCCTCCGGCAGTGCGCCGGAGACGATGTCGTTCTCGATCAGGGCCGCGATCTGCAGGAAGATCGGGCCGGAGTCGTCAATCATCGCCACCTCCCAGCCACACTGGTTCATTACTCATGTAATTAACCATAGAACCATAGGTGCCTGAGAGCAAGGTCATGATCCGCTCGATCCGTGGATGCCCACCAGGAGCCCGTAGTCTTGAAGGGTGATCACCGCCTCCATCGCCACCGCCCTGCCCGCCCTGGCGCGCGTTCCCGTGCCCACCGCGTCGTTCCTGCCCGACTGGCTGAACCCGCAGATCTTCCTGGCCGACCCGGCCCTGGCCCCGTGGGTGGTCCTGCTGGTGTGCGGCATCATCTTCGCCGAGACCGGTCTGCTGGTGGGCTTCTTCCTGCCGGGCGATTCAATGCTCTTCACGGCCGGTCTCCTGGTGGCCACCGGGACCATCAAGTTCAACATCGTGGCCCTCATGGCACTGGTGATCGTCTCCGCCATCATCGGCAACCAGTGCGGCTACCTGATCGGGCGCAAGGCCGGCCCGGCCCTCTTCAAGCGCCCGGACTCCCGCCTGTTCAAGCACGAGAACGTGGACAAGGCCCACGCCTTCTTCGAGAAGCACGGCGGCAAGGCCCTCGTCCTGGCCCGCTTCGTGCCCATCATCCGCACCTTCGTCCCCGTGATCGTGGGTGTCGCGGAGTACGAGGCGAAGAAGTTCTTCCTCTTCAACATCATCGGCGCAGTGCTCTGGGGCGGCGGCGTGACGCTGCTCGGCTTCGTGCTGGGTGACAGCGTGCCGTGGGTGTCCAAGAACCTGGACCTGATCTTCATCCTGATCGTGCTGGTGTCCGTGCTGCCCATCGTCATTGAGGGTGTCAAGGGCTACCTGGAGAAGCGGAAGCAGTCCGACAAGGCCTGAGCACCCCCCAACGCCAACTGGTCCGGTCCATCTGTCGCTTTGAGCAGTTCATAGCGACAGATGGACCGGACCAGTTGGTTTAAGGAGTGCTCAGGACAGCGCCTTCACGATCGCGGGCAGCAGGGCCCGGAACGCCTTGCCGCGGTGGCTGATGGCGTTCTTCTCCTCACGGCTGAGCTCGGCGCAGCTGCGCGTCTCCCCCGTGGGCTCCAGGATGGGGTCGTAGCCGAAGCCGCCCTCACCGCGGGGAACCGCGAGCAAGGTGCCGTCCAGCGTGCCGTACTCGACGACGTCGTACGCCTCGGTGCCGTCGGCGGCCGGCACGGTGAGCGCGGCGGCACAGACGAAGGAGGCGCCGCGGTGCGGCTCGGCGATGTCTTCCAACTGGGCCAGGAGGAGGTCCAGATTGGCCTGGTCGTCGCCGTGACGGCCTGCCCAGCGGGCGGAGAAGATGCCCGGGGCGCCGCCCAGGATGTCCACGCTGAGACCGGAGTCATCGGCGATCGAGGGCAGGCCGGTGGCCTCCGCCACCGCACGCGACTTCTTCAGGGAGTTCTCCGCGAAGCTGGTCCCGTCCTCCACCACGTCCGGGACGCCGGCGGTCTCGGCGTCGATCACCTGGGTGTCGACGTCCAGGCCGGGCACCTGGTCGCGCAGGAGGTCGCGGAGCTCCTTGAGCTTGCCGGCGTTGCGGGTGGCGAGGACCAGGCGGGCGCCGCGGGATCCGGAACCAGCACTCACAGGATGCCGTCCAGGGTCTCGCCGAGGGTCTCACGCTGGATGGCGGCCAGTTCGCTGGTGCCGATCAGGGCCAGGTCCAGGAGGCGGTTCAGCTCGTCGCGGTCGAAGGGCGCGCCCTCGGCGGTGCCCTGGACCTCGACGAATTTCCCGGCTCCCGTGACCACCACGTTCATGTCCGTCTCGGCGCGGACGTCCTCCACGTAGGGCAGGTCCAGCATGGGCACGCCGTCGATGATGCCGACGGAGACGGCGGCGATGGTGTCCACAAGCGGCTTCGCCTTGGGGGCGATCAGCTTGTTCTCCTTGGCGAAGCGCAGCGACTCCGCGAGCGCCACGAAGGCGCCCGTGATGGCCGCGGTGCGGGTGCCACCGTCGGCCTGCAGGACGTCACAGTCCAGGACGATGGTGTTCTCGCCGAGGGCCTGGGTGTCGATGATGGAACGCAGGGAGCGGCCGATCAGGCGGGAGATCTCGTGCGTGCGACCGCCGATCTTGCCCTTGACCGACTCACGGTCCGAGCGGGTGCTCGTGGCGCGCGGCAGCATGGCGTACTCGGCCGTGACCCAGCCGCGGCCCTCGCCCTTGAGCCAGCGCGGCACGCCTTCGGTCAGCGAAGCGGTGCAGAGGACCCGCGTGTTGCCGAATTCGATGAGCGCGGAACCTTCGGCCTGATTGGACCATCCGCGGGTGATGCTGATGGGGCGCAGCTGATCGGGGGTGCGGCCGTCGGCGCGCAGGGATGACTCGGAGGAAAGCGTGGAGGTCATGCTTCTAAGGGTAGTGTGTGGAGGCATCGAAGCTTAGACTCCTCGAATCGGAGGTGCCCCCTCACGAGGCGCCCGAAATTTGGGGGACGGTTATGACTGAGAATCCACGCATCGAGGTTGATGAGAAGAAGATCATCAGGGTCGCGTGGAAGTCCGTGGGCTTCCTGGGGTTCCATCTCGTCCCCGAGGGGTCTCCGGGGCCGTCTGCGGCTGACGTCGACCGGGCCATCACCGGGCTGAGGATCGCCGAATTCCCTGACATGCCACTGCGCGCGGTCGATGTGGTCAACGGGGTGGCGATCTTCACCGGCCCGTTCCTGGGCAGCACGCACCAACCGGTGGACATGGCCCATCAGATCGCCGAACTGATCGCCCCGCTCGGATTCGAGGGAAGCATCACGGCCTGCGCCGACACCTTGGGACGCAGACCCCGGAAACGCGAGTCCTTCTGCGCGGTGATGTGCTCCTCGGCCGCAGCGATGAACAACACCTCGCCGCCACTGTTCGAAATGCCGTTGAAGAAGAACTGGGACCGGTGGGACACATCGAGCCCCGAGTTCACCGCCCTGGTCCATAACGTCTCGGCATGGGTCACCGCCCACTCCCCCAAGAAAGTGGTCGCCGGCCAGCCCTTGTCCCAGGCTCAGTGTGCACCGCATCAGGTGGCCAGGATCCTCTCCGCTGTGTGCCGCGACACGGGCTTTGCGGACGTGAAGTTCGCGACGAACGCAGGAGACCGGTACGCCATGTTCAACATGGAGGGCTGGCTGATCGTCGGGACCGAGATCAAAAGTGAGGACGACACCGGAGAGGAAGTGGTCCGGATCCTGTCCGAGTGGGCGCCGCTCTACGATTTCGGATTCATCTCCCGGGTCCTCTTCGGGCTCCCCTCGACCGCAAACCAGATGGCACAAGGCCTTTTTGAGCGGCCGCGCGACGGCGACCTCTCCAAGGACCACGAGGAGTTCACCAAGCGCACCCTCCCGGGGATCTTCCCACTGCAGGTCCTAGGCCCCGAGCACCCCGATCTGCAACCCGCGGATCGATGGGAAGTCGCACCCCTCGCCGCCGGCCGACGGCTCGTGACGCTTGACCAGCACCAGAAATGGCTCAAGGACAGGCACTACCCGGAAGCCGAGCTCCGGGCCCTCCGAGAGGCCAACGCACCACTACTCGGCAAATGGTCCTAGCGGTCCTGCCGTTCACCGGTCAGAGCTGGTAGTGCACCCCCGCGACGGCGGCCGCAACCTTCTCGCCGAACACCTCTCGCGCCTCGTTGAGCACCTTGGTGGTGTCCGTCCAGACGGGGATGTGCGTCAGGAGCAGGCGCCCGGCGCCGGCCTCCACGGCGGCCTCGCCCGCGCGTTTGCCGGTCAGGTGCACGTCCTTGATGTCGTCGTCGCGCCCCTCCTCAAAGGCCGCCTCGCACAGGAAGAAGTCCGAGTCCCGGGCCGCCTCCACCAGTTCGGGGCAGGAGTCCGTGTCGCCGGAGTAGGCCAGCACACTCTCCTTGACGGTGCCGTCCTCGAGCTCCTGGCGGCATTCCACCCGCAGCGCGTACGCCTCCTCGATCGGGTGGTTCACGGCGTACGGGGTGACCGTGAACGGCCCCACCTTCACCGGGTGCCGCGCCGACCAGGACGCGAACTCGAAGTCCTCGTGCATGCCCGGATCCAGCGGGAGCCCGTAGGCGGTGGCCAGCCGGTCCGCCGTCGCGGCCGGTCCCCAGACGGGGATCCGCCCGCGGCCCCAGCCGCCCGGCTTCCAGTGCACGGCCACGTGCAGGCCGCACAGGTCCATGCAGTGGTCCGGGTGCAGGTGGCTGAGGAAGATCGCGTCGATGTCCTCCAGATCGGTGTACCGCTGGAGCGCGCCGAGGGCGCCGCTGCCGAGGTCCAGCACGATCTTCCAGCGGCGTCCGCCGCTGTCCGCCGTGAGCAGATAGCACGACGCCGGCGAGCCGGGACCGGGGAAACTCCCTGTGCATCCCACGATGGTCAGTTTCATCCTCTTCCCCCCTGGGAATCCGCGGACACGAAATGGGAGATCCTCGGTGCGTCGGCCGCAGCGCGGGCCGCCTCGAGCATCTCCGGGGTGATCTTCGCCAGGCTTCCGGTGGGATAGCTGGCCGAAACGTGATCCACGTGCTCCACGCTCACCACCTCCGGGCCGAGGAAGCGCCGGGCGAGCCTGCCGAAGCCGTCCGCATCGCCGGTCGCCACGAAGTGGTGCCTGGGCGCCGTGGTCTCGCGCCGCTCGATCCCGTGACGGAGCAGTGAGCGGTACACGTCCTTGGCCGTCTCCTCGGCGCTGGAGACGAGCGTGACGTCCTCCCCCATGACGTAGGAGATGACGCCCGTCAGGAGTGGGTAGTGCGTGCAGCCCAGGACCAGGGTGTCCACCCCGGCGGCCTTCAGCGGCTCCAGATAGCCTTCGGCCAGCTCCAGCAGTTCCGGCCCCGTGGTGATCCCGGCCTCCACGAACGGCACGAAGTCGGGGCACGCCACGGAGCGGACCTCCAGGTCCGGCGCGGCGGCGAAAGTGTCCTCGTAGGCGCGGGAGCCCACGGTCGCGGACGTCCCGATGACGCCGATGCGCCCGTTGCGCGTAGCGGAGACGGCCCGGCGGACAGCCGGCTGGATCACCTCGATGACCGGGATCCCGTAGCGGGCCTCGTAGCGCTCCCGTGCGTCGCGGAGCACGGCCGCCGACGCCGTGTTGCAGGCGATCGTGAGCAGCTTCACGCCGGAGTCCACGAGTTCGTCCATGATGCCGAGTGCGTTCGCACGGACCTCGGCGATGGGCAACGGGCCGTACGGCCCGTTGGCGGTGTCGCCGACGTAAAGCACGGCCTCATTGGGCAGCTGGTCGATCACGGAGCGGGCCACCGTGAGGCCGCCGACCCCGGAGTCGAAGATGCCGATAGGGCGTCCCGAGCGCGGCAGCTGACCGCCTTCGCCCGCTCCGGACATGAGCTGATCCGATCCCGGCAGGCTCATGACGGCTCCCCCTCGCCGGCCGCGTCCGGCGTCCGGTCGAGTTCGTACGCCATCGCCTGGACCAGCGATTCCTGCAGCCAGGTGACGAAGTTGTACAGGACGGAGAGGTATTCCTCCAGGTCATCGGCCTTGGACCAGTCGTGCATGGCGTGCACGGCCTCGGCGTCCGCCTCGGTGCGGATCTCCAGCCGTTCACTCACCACCAGGCGCACGTCATTCAGCGCCATCGCCAGGTGGCGGGCCTCCTCGCTGTTGAGCTGAAGCTCGCTTCCCTCCAGCAGAAGTGACGCGGCACGCAGCGAGCCGATCTTGCTCTCCCGCAGCGAGCGCTCGGTGAGGCGCCGGAACTCCAGCGCGGCCTCGTCGCCGTCCTTCACACCGTCCGGCAGCAGACGGCGCAATGCGGCATCCCGCGGCGGGGCCGCATGCGGATCGATCCCCGTCAAGGCCACCAGGGGGTCCTCGGATTCCCGGGCCTCGGGCTCCAGCATCTGGATGACGTCCCCGAAGACCTTGCGGAGGAGGTCTCGCTCCTCCTCTTCGAGATGCCCGGAGATGCCCCGGCTGCCCGGTACGAACGTCCTAGCCACGCTGCCCCTTCCCGCCGCTGACGGCCTTCTCCACGGTGGCCCACAGGCCGTAGCCGTGCATCGCCACCACGTGCTGCTCCATGCGCTCCCGGCCACCGTGGGCCACGATCGAGCGGCCCTTGCGGTGAACCTCCAGCATTAGCTTGTCCGCCTTCTTCTCCGAGTAGCCGAAGTAGCTGCGGAACACGAAGGAGACATAGCTCATGAGGTTGACGGGATCGTTCCAGATCACCAGGTTCCACGGGGTGTCACTGGCCGTCAGTTCCTGATGCTCCTGCTCCTGCCGGACCTCATGATCCGTCATGGCCGCAAGCCGGACCTCTGCCGTGGCTGTGGAATTCATTGCTCCATTCTATTCAGTCCGCAGGCACGGCCGTGCCGGGGACGGGCCGGAGAGATTAGAGTGTCAGACGTGAGTACCACCTGGGAGCATCCGCGCGCCTCGCTGTACACCGACCACTACGAGCTCACCATGGTGCAGGCGGCCCTTGAGTCCGGCGCCGCCCACCGCCGCTCGGTCTTCGAAGTCTTCGGCCGCCGGCTCCCGGACGGCCGGCGCTACGGCGTGGTGGCCGGCACGGGCCGCCTCCTGGAGGGCCTGAAGAACTTCCGCTTCGGCCCCGATGAACTCGACTTCCTCCGTGGCACGGGCGTGGTCAACGAAAAGACCTTGGCCTTCCTGGCCTCCTACCGATTCTCCGGGAACATCTGGGGCTACGCCGAGGGCGAGCTGTACTTCCCCAACTCCCCCATCCTGGTGATCGAGTCGACCTTCGCCGAGGCCTGCATCCTGGAGACGTACGTCCTCTCCGTGCTGAACCACGACAGTGCCATCGCCTCCGCGGCATCCCGCATGGCACTGGCCGCACGCGGCCGCCCGTGCATCGAGATGGGCTCCCGCCGAACGCATGAGGAATCCGCCGTGGCCGCCGCCCGCGCGTCGGTCATCGCCGGCTTCGCCAGCACCTCCAATCTGGAGGCCGGCCTCCGCTACGGACTGAAGACCTTCGGCTCGGCCGCCCATTCCTTCACGCTGCTGCATGACACGGAGCGTGAAGCGTTCCAGGCCCAGCTCTCCTCACTCGGCCCGGGCACCAGCCTCCTGGTGGACACCTATGACGTGGAGAAGGCGGTCCGCACCGCCGTCGAGCTCGCCGGGGACAAGCTGGGTGCCGTGCGCCTGGATTCCGGCGATCTGGTGGCGCAGGCCCAGTGGGTCCGGCAGCTTCTGGACAGTCTGGGCGCCGTGAATACCCGCATCGTGGTCACGAGCGATCTGGACGAGTACGCCATCGCAGCACTGCAGTCCGCCCCGGTCGACTCCTACGGTGTGGGCACCTCCCTGGTCACGGGCAGCGGCGCGCCCACGGCCGGAATGGTCTACAAGCTGGTCAGCCGCAGCGACGACGAGGGCGGCTTCGTCTCCGTGGCGAAGGCCGCCAAGAACAAGGCGAGCGTGGGCGGCCGCAAGTACGCCCTGCGCCGCCTCGACGAGAACGGGACGGCCACCGAGGAGCTGATCGGCATCGGGCACCGCCCCGCCGACGACGGCAACGACCGCGAGCTGCTGGTGCCGCTGGTGCAGGACGGCACCGTCCTCCCCGGCTGGACCGGTCCAGCCGCGGTCCTCCGTGCCCGCGAACGGCACGCGGCGTCGATGGCGGAGATGCCGCCGTCCGTGAACCGCCTGCAGCGCGGCGAACCCGTCATCCCTACCGTGTATGAGCAAGCACCCCTCACCCAGGACACCCCCATGACCCAGGAGGCATCGTGAGCAAGGCACTGATCATCGTCGACGTCCAGAACGACTTCTGCGAGGGCGGCGCTCTGGCCGTGGACGGCGGTGCCGCCGTGGCCGCCGCCATCAGCGAACACCTGGATGAACACGGCCACCTCTACGATCACGTGGTCGCCACCCAGGACTGGCATGTGGACCCCGGCAGCCACTTCTCCGACACCCCGGACTTCCAGGACTCCTGGCCGCCGCACTGCCGGGCAGGCAGCCACGGCGCCGAGCTGCACCCGGACCTGGAGCAGGAGTTCATCGAGGCCGTGTTCCGCAAGGGCCGCTACGCCGCCGCCTACTCGGGCTTCGAAGGCCTGCTCGCACCGGAGGACGCCGTCATCAGCGGCGAACGCCAGCCGGGTTCCCTGCCCTCCGAAGAGGAGGATGGCGAGACACTGGATGAATGGCTGCAGGGCAACGACGTCGACGAACTGGTGGTGGTAGGCCTCGCCACCGATCACTGCGTGCGCGCCACGGCGCTCGACGGCGTCCAGGCCGGCTACTCCGTCACGGTGCTGCGGGAGCTGACGGCCTCTGTCGCGGACGACCCGGAGCCCACCTTCGATGAGCTGGAGGACGCCGGCGTCGAGGTGGTGTGAGCCGGCCCTACTTCCGGCCTGCGCTACTTCCTCCCCACGAACCAGCCTTGGATCTTCGCCAGGCGCGCCTTGAGCTGATCCTCGCTGGCCTGGGCCACGGCGGGGCCGCCACAGACTTCGCGCAGCGTATTGTGCACCATCCCGTGCGGGGTGCCGGTACGGGCGGACCAGGCGGAGACGTTCTTGGCCAGCTCGTTGCGCAGGTCCATCAAACGGCGGTGATCCGGCACGCCCGGGGCCGACGTCGGGCCACCGAGGCCCTTCCTCCGGCGCGACTGCTGCTCGGCCTGACGCTGCCGCAGGAGCACACCCACCTGGTCGGCGTCCAGCAGACCCGGGATGCCCAGGAAGTCCTGCTCGTCCTCACTGCCGATGTCGCCGCCCGTGCCGAATTCGCCGCCGTCGAACAGCACTCTGTCGAAGGACGCCTGAGAGTCCAGCGCCTCGAACTTGCCCTTGGTGAGCGAGTCTGAGGCCTTCTCTTCCCTGTTGGCCTCGTCCATGAGCGACTCTTCGGCATCGAAGAGCCCGTCCTCGTCCTTCTGCGGCCGGTCCAGCGCGTGGTCGCGCTCGGCCTCCATGGAGTTGGCCAAGGCCATCAGCGGCGGCACGGACGGCAGGAACACCGACGCCGTCTCGCCGCGCTTCCTGGCACGCACGAAGCGGCCCACCGCCTGGGCGAAGAAGAGCGGCGTGGAGGTCGAGGTCGCATACACACCGACCGCCAGGCGTGGCACGTCCACGCCTTCGGACACCATCCGCACGGCCACCATCCATCGGGATTCCCCGTGGGAGAACTCCTCGATCTTGTCCGAGGCCTTGGCGTCGTCGGAGAGGATCACCGTGGGCGACTGCCCGGTGATCTTCTTCAGCTGACCTGCGTAAGCCCGAGCGTCCTCATGGTCCGTGGCGATGACCAGACCGCCGGCGTCGGGCACCGTGCGGCGCACCTCGGAGAGGCGGCGATCCGCGGCGTGCAGGACCGCGGGGATCCACTCGCCGAGCGGGTTCAGCGCGGTGCGCCACGCCTGGGAGGTGATGTCCTTGGTCACGGCGGCCTCGCCGAGAGACGCCGCCATCTCCTCACCGGTGCTGGTCCGCCAGCGCATCTGGCCGGAGTACGCCATGAAGATGACGGGGCGCACCACGTGGTCCCGGAGGGCGCTGCCGTAGCCGTAGCTGTAATCGGCCTTGGAACGGCGGATGCCGTCCTTGTCCTCCTGGTACTCCACGAACGGGATCGGGGAGGTGTCGGAACGGAACGGGGTGCCCGTCAGGCTGAGGCGGCGGACGGCGGGATCGAAGGCCTCGCGCAGGCCGTCGCCCCAGGACAGGGCCTCGCCGCCATGGTGGATCTCGTCCAGGATCACCAGCGTGCGCGCCGCCTCGGTGCGGGCCCGGTGCAGCATGGGCTTCATGGCCACCTGTGCGTAGGTCACGGCGACGCCGATGAACCCGGCGCCGTGCCGGCCGTCCGCGTTCTTGAAGTTGGGGTCGATCGCCAGGCCCACCTTGGCGGCCGCGTCCGCCCACTGGCGCTTCAGGTGGTCCGTCGGCGCCACGATACAGATGCGGTTGACGGCGCCGGATTCCACCAGCGTGGTGGCCACGCGCAGGGCGAACGTGGTCTTGCCGGCACCGGGGGTCGCCACCGCGAGGAAGTCCCGCGGCTTGTTGGTGAGGTATTTGTCCAGCGCCTCCTGCTGCCAGGCACGCAGCTTGGGCGCGGTGCCCCAGGCCGCACGCTCCGGGTAGGCCGGTGGAAGGGTCGGTCCGCCGAAGAGCGTGTCAGTCATGGGAAAGGGTGCCTCCAGGGTCGCGGGCGAAGAGCTGATCACAAGGGCGCGCCTCGGCCGTCAGACGCACGGCGCGCAGAACGGAACGACGACGTCGGCGCTGTGCGTCAGCCAGGGCCGTCGTCGTCGTTCACGAAAGCGTTACTTGGCGTCGCCGCCGTCATTGCCCGGGCGGAGACCTTCGTAGATCTCCTTGCAGGTGGGGCAGACGGGGAACTTCTGCGGGTCGCGGCCGGGGGTCCAGACCTTGCCGCAGAGCGCCACCACGGGCTCGCCGGTGAGGGCGGACTCCATGATCTTCTCCTTGCGCACATAGTGGGAGAAGCGCTCATGATCGCCCGGTTCCACCTGTTCGCGCTGCTCGGTGCGCTCAATGGTGGCCGTGGAACCGCCGGGACCGGAGAGTTCGCGCGAAGGGTCGTTCTCGAAGGGATCCGGAGGCAGAGTCATGCCACCCATTCTAGCGGGTGGAGCGGGGACGGGTTCAGAGCCCCTGCCACTCCGGCTTGCTCTCGAAGGTGTGGCGATAATAGTCCGCCAGCCGCAGGGAGGATGCGGCGGCCTCATCGATCAGCACCGTGGCGTGCGGGTGAAGCTGCAGCACGGAGGCCGCGCAGATCGCGGACACGGGGCCCTCCACGAAGTCACGGACGGCCTGGGCCTTCTGGGCACCGGTGGCCACCAGCACCACGTGCCGGGCGTCCATGATGGTGCCCAGCCCTTGGGTGACCACGTGGTGGGGCACCTCCTCGATGCTGCTGAAGAAGCGGGCGTTGTCCTTGCGGGTCTGCTCGATCAGGGTCTTGATCCGCGTCCGGCTGGCCAGCGAGGAGCCCGGCTCGTTGAAGCCGATGTGCCCATCGGTGCCGACCCCCAGAATCTGGAGGTCGACGCCGCCGGCGGACTTGATGGCCCGCTCATACTCTTCGCAGGCGGCCAGGATGTCCTCGGCGGCACCGTTGGGGCTGTGCACGTTCCGCGGGTCGATGTTCACGCGGTCACTGAACTCCCGGCGGATCACCTCCCGGTAGGACTCCCGGTGCCCCACCGGCAGGCCCACGTACTCATCGAGCGCGAAGCCGTGGGCCCGGGAGAAGTCCAGGCCGTTCTCCACGTGGCGGCGGGCCAGCTCATCGTAGATGGGCAGCGGGGAAGAACCCGTCGCAAGGCCCAGGACGGCGTCCGGTTTGCGCTTCAGGAGTGCCTCGATGGCATCCGCGGCCATGGCACCGATGCGGGCGGCATCAGGGAGGATGACAACTTCCATGCTCTTGCGGCCTCATTTCTGAATCAAGGAGCTGCGACTGCTTCGATCTTATACAGTCCGGCCGCAAAAAACGATAGAATCTGAGTGAAATCAGCCGTTTTTGATCAATTGCGCTAACAACTCGGGACCCCGGCGCTCAATGTCCCGGCCTCCGATCCGCACACCCAGCCACAGCAGGACCGCCCCGATCAGCGGGCCAGCCACCAGGTTGATCCAGCCCAGGACGTGGTTCCCGGTGATGACTTCCGCGATCATCAGGCCACCCTGCGGGAGGCAGAGGACCAGCAGCACCAGCATGCCCAGGCCCTGGACGGCCAGGGTCAGGCCCTGCCCACCCGGCGGCTTCTTGAACGGGCTCTCACCCGGCTTCGGAACGGGCGTGACGTAGCGGGCGGAGAGCACTGAGGCCAGACCCATCCCCGTCATCAGCACTCCCGCACACGTCCCGGCCATCCCGGGCAGCAAATCCCAGCGATGGCTGATGGCCAGGGATCCGAGCGTCAGGACCAGGACGGCCGGAACGGCCAGGACGCAGCAGCCGATGACGCGGCCCCAGCGGTCGGCCTTCCCGGACACTCCCGTGGCGATGTGCAGGGCGAACGCCGTGTTGTCGTACGAGACGTCGCTGCTGATGCTCCAGGCGAGCAGGAAGGCGACCAGCGGTCCTACGATCAGCAGGAGGTCGTAATGCCCCTGCCGGGATGCGTTCAGGTACAGCACCACCGGCAGCAACGGGACCACCAGGAGCGAACCCATGTAGCGGGGGTCCCGAAACCAGTAGCTGGCGGTGCGTGCGGCCACGGCACCCGTGGGCGTGGCCGGGAACACGTTGAAGAAGCCGAGCTTGCCGGCGCTGCGTTTGCCCCCGGTGACACGCGGCGGGTTGACCATGGCACGCACCATGGCCATGTTCCACAGCCACATGACCACAGCCAGCGCGGCCAGCGCGATCACGACCCTGAGCGCTGCGCCGGCGTAGTCCCCCACGGCTACGTCGGCAGGCAGCGCCCAGGGAGCACCGAACGGCGTCCAGGACAGAGCGGACGCCAGGGCCGAGAGATCTCCGGACGCGTGCCGGAATCCCTGCACGGTGGTCGAGACCACCGGCCCGATGAACATGATCGGCACGATCAGCAGGACCATGCCGATCTCCCGGAAACGGCGCGACGCCGCCAGATTGGTCCCCCAGGCGGCGGCACAGCGGGAGTAGAGCAGACAGCCGGCCAGCCCGAGTAGAGCGCCGATCAGGGCGGCCGCGATTTCCTGCGGGGAGCGCCACCATGGGATCACGGTCGCCAGGCTCAGGATCGCGGTCAGGGCACCGGGGATGCCCACCAGGCCTGCGAGCGCCATGCCCGTCATGAGCGTGCGCTGCGGGATGCCGAACGCCGCGAAGCGCTGCGGGTCCAGGGTCATGTCGATCCCGGAGGCGATGATGGGGATCAAGGCCCAGCCGAGTACCGCGGCCGAACCCGCCAGCACCAGGATGGTGCGCGCCAGCTCCGTGTCAGCACCGCGCAGAAGGATCAGCCCGATCAGCATGAACACCAGCACACCAAGCCCGTAGAGCCCGCCGATGGCCAGGCCCACGATCTGCCAGGGGCTCCGGCGGAACCCGTTGCCCAGGATCTGGAGCTTGAGCCTCAGGAGTGTCGCAACCACGAAAGCCCCTCCCCCTCGTGACGCCCGCCCACCAGGCTCATGAAACGTTCCTCCAGGCTCATGCCGCCCCTGACCTGCTCGACCGTGCCGGCCGCGAGCAGCCGGCCGCCGGCCACGATGGCCACATGGTCACAGAGCCTCTGGACCAGATCCATGACGTGGCTGGAGATGATGACCGTGCCGCCGGAGGCCACGAACCCCTTGAGGATGTCCGTGATGTTCGCGGAGGACACGGGGTCCACGGCTTCGAACGGTTCATCCAGGACCAGCACGCGCGGGGCGTGGACCAGCGCCGAGGCGAGGGCGATCTTCTTGGTCATACCGGCGGAGTAGTCCACCACCAGGTTTCCGGCGTCCGCGGTGAGGTCCAGCGCCGCCAGGAGATCCTTGGCCCGCTCGGCCACCGTGACCCGGTCCATGCCGCGGAGCAGGCCCGCATAGGTGATGAGCTGTTCGCCGCTCAGCCGGTCGAACAGCCGCACCCCGTCCGGCAGGGTGCCCAGGAGCTTCTTGGCGTGCAGCGGATCCTGCCACATGTCCACGCCCAGGATGTGCGCGGTCCCGAAGTCCGGGCGCAGCAAGCCCGTCGCCATGGAGAGCGTGGTGGTCTTGCCCGCGCCGTTCGGCCCCACCAGGCCGAAGAACGACCCCACCGGGACGTCCAGGCTGATCCCGTCCACGGCGATCTTCTCGTCGAAGCGCTTGGCCAGGCCGCGGAGCGCGACGGCGGGCATTCCGGCGGGTGGCCGAGGAGCGTCCCCCGCGGTGGCTGGGAAGGCATCCGGCTGCGAATGAGTCATGCTGCCACGCTAGTACGGGCCACCGCGCGGCGGGATGCTACTTCAGGACGATTTTTCGGTCCTGACCTGGGATTCCATCATCCTTCAGGTCAGGAGCGGCACAATGTCAGAACAGCACGCGCGCCAGGGCCTGCCGGGCCGCCGCCACGCGCGGGTCCTTGATCCCGACCACCTCGAACAGCTCCAGCAGCCGGACCCGGGCGGTCTCCCGCTCGGGCCCGAAGTGCCCACCGATGAACGCGACGATGCGCGCGAAAGCGTCCTCGACGTGCCCGCCCGAGACGTCCAGATCGGCCAGGCTGAGCTGGACGTCGACGTCGTCGGGCAGGGCGGCTGCCTGCTCGCGGAGGCTCTGGGCGTCGTCGGCGTTCAGGCCGTCGAGCCGCTGCAGGAGGCCCACCTGGGCAAGGCCCGCCTTGGCGTCCGCGTCGGCGGGCTGCTCATCGAGTGCCTTGCGGTAGGCGCGCTCGGCGCCGGCGTAGTCACCCGCGTCGATGGCGTCCAGTGCTTCCTGGTGCAGAGGCGGCAGCGGCTGTTCGGTCTCGGCGGTGCCGCCGGGGGCACTGCCGAGCCGGCCGGTGACGCCGTTGGCCTGGGCGAGCTGCAGGAGCTCGGCGAACAGGGCCGTGAGGTGATCCTCCTCCACCGGGCCCTGGAAGAGCGGCACGGGCTGGCCCTTGAGCACGGCCACGGCGGCCGGAACCCCGCTGATCTGCATGGCCTGCATGATCTGGGGGAACCCCTCCACGTCCACGGCCCCGAGGACCATGGCACCATCCTGGCGGTTCACCTGCTCCTCCACGAGTCCCAGCACGCGCTGGGACTCCGGGGAATACCCTGCCCACAATGCCAGGATGACGGGAACCTGCACGGAGAGCTCCACGACTTCCTGGAAGTTCGCCTCCGTGACGTCCGCCCGGTACGCCCCGGGCGCCGCCTGCTCCCCGGATTCGCCCGCAGGCACACCGGCGGGGGCCTGCGGTGCCTGTGCCCGGGCACGCAGGCCTGAGAGGTCCACGGCCCCCCGGAGGCTGGCCAGGGAATCGAACGGGTTCTGAGCTGCCTGCGGCAACGGTCCTCCTAGGGAGTGGGATGGGAGCGGGATCGGCGGGTCAGCCCAGGCTCGCGGCCGTCAGGTAACGGTCCGCGCCGATGAGCGTGAGCTTGTCGGCGGAGCCTGCCCGGGGGATCCGGACGACGGCGGAAACGATGAAGGTCTGGGTGACCTTCTTCTCCGACTTCTGCTCGCCGGTCAGGGCGGCGATCCGGGGGTCCAGCGTCACGATGTCTCCGCTGTTCTTCTGCGGGATCACCACGGTGAACTTGAGGTCCGCGACGGAGAGCGCACTGCCGTCAGCGGCCTTGAAGGTCACCTTGGGCTGGCCGATGAGCTGAACGTCGAACTGCGGGACCAGGCCGGCCTTGTTGTCCTTCGCGGCCAGAAGATCGGTCTTGAACGACTCGGTCTCCTGGAAGAAGGAGCCATCCGCGAACTTGGCGCCGTCGGCGCTCTTGGCGTCCTTGAGCCGCGCCGTGAGCGACTTGAACGCGTCATCAGGGCTGACGGTCAGGCCATTGGCATCCGATTCGGCCTGGGTGGGCGCGGAATCCTTGCCCATGACCGGGAAGGTCTGGGTCGGCAGCAAGTAGGCCGAAGTGACCAGCTTGTAGTTCTCCCGGGCCGAGGCCTGCTGGAGCGTCAGGATGACCGGGGTCGGGTTCTTGGCACCCTGGGTCACGGCCAGCACCGTTCGTGGCCAGGAGCGGTCATTCGTCACGGCGTGTGCCAGGACGTTGTCCGAGCTCACCGGCGCCACTGCCGCGGCGTCCTTGACGGCGGCCTGGATCTTGTAGTTCTGGGTGCGGATGGTCAGGGCGTCACCTGAGGCGCGGGAGCCGAGGTCCTTGGCGTTCCGGGCGGCGTCGGCGCTCGTGATCGCGTCCGCCGTGCGGTTCAGGATGCGGGCGAGCTGCGGGGCGGTGAGCACGGGGACGCCGCTCTGGGCATCCCCGGTGGCCGGTGCACTGTCAGAGGCTGAGGCGCTGTCGGAGGAGGACGGGCTGGGGGTGCTGTCCGCGTGAGCAGGCGCGACGCCGGCCAGACCGCCCAGCGCCGAGACACCCAAGACCAGCGCCGTCACTCCGGCCGTGGCGGGACGGCGGAGGAAAGCGGACGGCTTCCCGCCGTCGTCGGAGGCCTCGCCGTCGGAGGCCTCGTGGGAAGACTCCGGGGCGCCGGTGGACGGACCGGCGACGGCGGTCTTACCGCCCGTGCCGCCCTTGCCGAACAGGAAGATGAAGAGGAGGGCGCCGAGCATGAGCAGTCCGCCCAGCACGATCAGGGGGATGCTCCACGGGGAGGTCGCCTGGTTCGCGAACGTGAATTCGATCTGCTTCGGCGCGGGCTTGCTGCCATCCGAGGCGATCAGGAGCGACCAGTCGCCGGAGGCCGGGGCGTTCCACTTGAAGCTGAGATCACCGTTGCCGGCCTGGGTGGTGGCCCAGAGATCCGCCTCGGCGGGGTTCGGGGACGTGGCGTCCCCGTCGCTGTGCTGGACGTCGAGCGCGGTCTTGTCCGCGTTCAGTCCCTGAACGGTGTTGTGGGCGGTCTTGCCCACCCAGGCGTCGACGTCGTCGGGCCGGCCGGTGGCCACCGTGAACGTCCCCTCGCCCTTCACATCGACGGTCACGGCCTTGCCGCCGAAGCCGGCGAAGGACGGGGCGACGACGGTCAGGGGGGCGTCCTGCACCGAGGCGGGAACGGTCACACTCACCGTCTCCGGTGGGGCCCAGAAGGTTCTCTGGCCGATACCGACAAACAGGGCCAAAAGCCCCAGGACGAAGACGGCGATCGCTGACTTCACACGCACAAATGCACCTCACGTTGGGGTCACGGTCCCCTCCATCGTATCCGGTGGGCCTAAAAGCAGGCTGGAAAGGCCTCCGCTGATACTGTGAAGAGCGTCGCGAGCCCGCCTCGTCCGCCAGAAAAGCCAAGGGAGAGCCCATGACCGAGCCGCACCAGGACACCCCGCCGAACGGCCAGGAGCCGACGGCCTCCTCTCCCGAGGATTCCACCTCTGAAAACCCTGCGAAGGAGCACCCGGAGAGCGGCGAAGAAGCCGGCTCGCACGGTCTCCTCGGCCGGATGAGGGACGGCCTGGACAAATGGCGGAAACCGGTCCCGGGCGCGCTGCCGCGCACGCACTTCGTCCTGCACGAGGAAGGCCACGGCGACGACGGCGCGGCCGCCGCCCCCCGGCCGGCTGGCCAGGTGGTGCTGCAACGCCCCGTCGTGCTCGGCTTCATGCTCACCGCTGGTGTGGGGCTCGCGCTCCTGCTGTTCTATGTGGCCAGCCACAACACCCAGCTCCTGCTCTGGATCGTGGGCGCGCTGTTCATCGCCCTGGGCCTCGACCCCGTGGTGCGGACCCTGGAAGCCCGGAAGATCCCGCGTCCTGCCGGCATCGTCCTGGTGCTGCTGGCCTTGCTCGCCGTGATCGGGGCGTTCTTCGCCACGCTCATCCCCACCGTGGTGGATCAGGTCAACCAGATCATCACGCAGGGCCCCGTCTGGATCAGCGACTTCCTGAATTCCGACTTCTACAACAACCTCAACGCCCAGTTCGGCCTCAAGGACTGGGCGACGGGCGAGGTCCAGAAGTTCATTAAGGACTCCAGCGCCGTGGGAGGCCTCTTCGGGGGCATCGTCGGTTTCGGCACCTCGCTGGCCAACGGCCTGTTCGGTGCGCTGATCGTACTGGTGCTGACGCTGTACTTCCTGGCAGCCCTGCCGTCCATGAAGGCCTTCGCCTATCGTCTGGCGCCGAAGTCCCGCCGGGGCCGGGTCGAGGAGCTGTCCGAGGAGATCACGCGGTCCGTGGGCAACTACGTGATCGGCCAGGTCTGCGTGGCCCTCCTGAACGCCACCTTCGCCTTCATCGTCATGTCGATCGTGAAGGTCCCGTTCTCGGTCCTGCTCGCCTTCGTGGTGGCGCTGCTCGCGTTCATCCCGCTGGTGGGCGGCATGATCGCCGGGATCCTGGTGACGCTCGTGGCCCTCACGGCCGGCTGGCAGACCGCCCTGATCTATGCGATCTGCTACTTCGCGTATCTGCAGTTCGAGGCGTACTTCGTCTCGCCGCGCATCATGCAGAAGGCGGTGTCCGTGCCCGGCTCGGTGGCCGTGATCTCCGTGATCGCCGGCGGCAGCCTCCTGGGCGTGCTCGGCGCGCTGATCGCCATCCCCACCGCCGCGGCGATCATGCTCCTCATCAAGGAGGTCCTGGTCACCGCCCAGGACAGGAAGTAGCGCCGGGGCCGTTACTGGCCCTGCGCCATGGGGCCGGTCCAGGCGTCCGGCAGGGGCCGTTCGACGTCCGGCGTGATCAGGCGCGTGACCTCGTTCAGGATGCGCTGCACGTATTTCTCGCCGACCCAGAGGTGCTTGGCGCCGTCCACGCCGATGAGTTCGGCTTCCGGCACCAGGGAGAAACGCTCGCGCGCCTCCTCGGGCTGAAGGTAGTCATCGTGTTCCGGGACCAGGACCGTGAGCGGCAGCTCGGTGCTCCCCCAACGGCGGAGTTCGTCGTCGCCGGCGCGGTGCAGCGGAGGCGAGAGGAGGATCGCGCCGTCGATCTCCTCGGCCACCGGGCTGGTGCTCCCGTAGCGGAGCACCAGCTCCGTGCCGAAGGACCAGCCGATCAGCCAGAGGTGCGGAAGGCCGCGTTCGACGGCGAAGCGGACGGCCGCCTCGACGTCGTACCGTTCCGCCGCGCCGCCGTCGAACTCGCCGTCGCTGGTGCCGCGCGGGCTGGAGGTGCCGCGCGTGTTGAAGCGGAGCACCGCGACGCCGGCCAGTGCAGGAAGGCGGTAGGAGGCCTTGCGGTAGACGTGCGAATCCATGAAGCCGCCATGGGTGGGCAGCGGGTGCAGAGTGATGAGCGTGGCCCGCACGGGGCCCTCGGCGGGAAGCGCCAGCTCGCCGTACAGGGTCAGGCCGTCCTCGGTGTGCAGCTCGATGTTCTCGCGGAGCGCGGGCAGAACGCTCGACGCGCGGATGGCGCGGGGTTCCGCGGAGTCCGTGAACTGAAGGGTCGAGGGATCGGCCGGATCGAAGGCGGCGGGCACAGCAGTCATGGAGAAAAGCCTAAGTCAGCGGTAGCGGTAGGTGCGCCCGGTCCAGCAGCGGGTGTGCCAGTGGCGGCGCTCGGAGATCCCTGCGGCCTGGCCGAAGATGTGGTCCTCCTCCCACACGACCACGTGGGACATTCCGGGAGGGATGAGGCGGTGGCAACCGGGGCAGGTGTAGTCCTTGCCGGCCCGTAGCGCGGTCATGGTCCTGACCACCCAGACCCCGTCCGGGGCCACTTCACGGCGGTCGATGCCGATGCGGGCCCGGTCCAGCTCCAGGTCCGGATTCTCCAGCCGCCCTTGCTTGGCCGCCCCGGATGGGCCGGCGGCACTGCGGCGGCGGGGGCGGTTACTGCGGGGCATGGGTCCATTCTGCCAGGTGCTCCCGGTAGAGTTCTCTGCGTGCGTTTGGTGATTGCTCAGTGTTCCGTGGACTATGTCGGCCGGCTCAAGGCCCACCTCCCCCTGGCCAAGCGGCTGCTCATGGTGAAGGCGGACGGCTCCGTCCTGGTCCATTCGGACGGTGGCTCCTACAAGCCCCTGAACTGGATGAGCCCTCCCGCCACGGTGCGGGTGCAGGCCCCCGAGGACGCCGATCTGGAGACCGGGGTGAGCGAACAGTGGGTGGTCCAGTCCGCCAAGACCGACGACCGCCTGATCGTGAACATCCACGAGGTCTTCCACGACACCTCGCATGACCTGGGCACGGACCCCGGCCTCATCAAGGACGGCGTGGAGGCCGATCTGCAGCGCCTGCTGGCAGAGCAGATCGAGCTGCTCGGCACCGGCTACAGCCTGATCCGCCGCGAGTACTTCACGGCGATCGGCCCCGTGGACATTCTGGCCCGCGACGCCGACGGCGCCACGGTCGCCGTCGAGCTCAAGCGCCGCGGCGACATCGACGGCGTCGAGCAGCTCACGCGCTACCTGGAACTCCTCAACCGGGACCCCGTCCTGGCCCCGGTGCGCGGCATCTTCGCAGCCCAGCAGATCAAGCCCCAGGCCCGTGTCCTCGCCCAGGACCGCGGCATCGACTGCGTCACCCTGGACTACGACGCCATGCGCGGCGTGGACGACGCGGAGAGCCGGCTGTTCTAGGCTTCGACCATGGGCGCACCGGGCCGCCTGCCCGTAGACTCAAGGCATGTCTCTGGACCCCACCGTCTCCCCTGAGGACCACCGCACCATCCTGCGCGGACGCATCGTCTCCGACGGCGAAAGCGTCACCGACGGGCTCGTCGCCATCGCGGACGGCCGCATCGTCTATGCGGGTGCCGCATCGACCTTCCACGAGGCCGGCTTCGACGGCGTCGAGGCCACGCCGCTCCCGGAGGACGCCGTCCTGATCCCCGGTCTGGTGGACATCCACTGCCACGGCGGCAACGGCGGTGACTTCCCCTCCGGCCAGGAGGACTCCGCACGCACCGCCATCGACTTCCTGCACCGTGCCGGCACCACCAGCCTGCTGGCCAGCATGGTGACGGCCTCACGTGAGGATCTGCTCAGGGGCATCGAACTGTACGTGCGGCTCAGCGAGGAAGGCCTGCTCTCCGGCATCCACCTGGAGGGCCCGTTCCTCTCCGAGGCCCGCTGCGGCGCCCAGAACCCGGCATATCTCCTGAACCCGGACCTGGAATTCGCCGAGGAACTCATCCTGGCCGCGGGCGGCCAGCTGCGCACCATGACCTACGCGCCGGAGCTCCCGGGTGCCGCCGAACTCGTGGACCTGCTCACCATGCACGGCGTGGTGCCGTCCCTCGGCCACACCGATTCGGATGACGCCACGGCCGCCGCGTCCCTGGCCGCCGCACGCGACGGTCTCTCCGAGGGAGGCTTCGACGGCTCGGCGAGCCGTCCCACGGTCACGCATCTGTTCAACGGCATGCCGCCCATCCACCACCGCTCCCCCGGCCCCATCACGGCGTGCCTCCGCGCCGCCCAGGCAGGCCAGGCCGCCGTCGAACTCATCGCCGACAACACCCACCTGGACCCCCGCACAACGCTCACGGTCTTCACCCTGGTGGGCGCCGCGAACGTCCTGCTGGTCACCGACTCCATGGCGGCCGCGGGGCTGAGCGACGGGCGCTACATGCTGGGCCCCTCCCCGGTGACCGTCGACGGCGGCGTCGCCACCCTGGACGCCACCGGATCCATCGCGGGCGGCACGGCCACCCTCCTGCAGGTGGTGCAGCGCACCGTCGCCGCAGGGGTCTCCCTGGAGGACGCGGTCCGCTCCGCGACCGCGGTCCCCGCCGACGTCCTCGGCCTGGACGACGAGGTGGGCAGCCTCCGCCGCGGCCTGCGCGCCGACGTCGTGGTGCTCGACGCCGGCCTGCAGCTGGCGCGCGTCATGCGAGAGGGCCGCTGGCTCGTCTGAGCCGCCTTAACCAACTGGTCGGGTCTATCTGTCGCTTTGAGTAGTTCAAGGCGACAGATAGACCCGACCAGTTGGAAAAGCCGTGCATCAGTCCAGGCGGTTCAGCCCGGGCCGCGGCCCCGCCTCCAGCCAGGAGGACAGGCCCGTGTACTCATCGAAGCGCATGGCGAGCAGCAGTTCCTCGCCCGCGTAGTTCAGCTCCACCACCACGGTGCCGGGCTGGATCCGGGACGCTTCCCCCTCGCGGGGTTCACGGCGCTGGATGAGCTCCAGCTTGTTCCGCTCGAAGCTGTAGCGCGGTGTGGGGCTCAGGGAGAACATCCTGAACCATTCCAGCTCCGCCCCCTGGAAACGACAAACCCCCATCTGCCACTGGCCGGTGGCCAGGCAGATGGAGGCGTCGATGGTGCCCAGGGCGCGCCGCAGATTGATGCGGCGCACCCCCACCAGGCACAGGGCACCGAGGATGATCACAACGATCGCTGCGATGCCCAGGGTGACGACTACGGAATCGCCCATCTGGCGCGGACTGCTCGAGCCCTACGCCGCGACGGAATCGTTCAGCTGAGCATTGTCAGCCACGATCACCACTCGGTCATTGTCCACGGAGAAGAAGCCACCGTCCACGGTCACGTGGATACGGGTGCCCGTCACCGGCTCGATGGACAGCTCCCCCTCGGCCAGGATCGCCAGGAGCGGCGAGTGGCCGGGGAGGACGCCGATGGCTCCATCGCTGGTGCGGGCGTTGACCACCTTGGCCGCGCCGGACCACACGAAGTGGTCCGCCGCCACGATCTCAACGTCCAGTTCAGCCATGATCAGCGGGTCTCAGACTGGATCTTGGCCCACTGGCGCTCGACGTCGTCCATGCCACCGACGTTGAAGAACGCCTGCTCAGCGATGTGGTCCACGTCGCCGTTGCAGATGGCCTGGAAGCCCTCGATGGTGTCCTTGATGGACACGGTGGAACCCTCAACGCCGGTGAACTGCTTGGCGGTGTAGGTGTTCTGGGAGAGGAACTGCTGGATGCGACGGGCACGGGCCACGACGATCTTGTCCTCTTCGGAGAGCTCGTCCACACCGAGGATGGCGATGATGTCCTGCAGTTCCTTGTTCTTCTGGAGGATCTGCTTGACGCGCACCGCGGTGTTGTAGTGGTCCTGACCGATGTACTGCGGATCCAGGATTCGCGAGGTGGAGGTCAGCGGGTCCACGGCCGGGTACAGGCCACGGGACGCGATTTCACGGGAAAGTTCCGTGGTGGCATCCAGGTGGGCGAAGGTGGTCGCCGGAGCCGGGTCGGTGTAGTCATCAGCCGGGACGTAGATGGCCTGCATCGAGGTGATGGAGTGGCCCTTGGTCGAGGTGATGCGCTCCTGGAGGAGACCCATCTCATCGGCCAGGTTCGGCTGGTAACCCACGGCGGAAGGCATGCGGCCCAGCAGGGTCGACACCTCGGACCCGGCCTGGGTGAAGCGGAAGATGTTGTCGATGAAGAGCAGCACGTCCTGGTTCTGCACATCGCGGAAGTACTCCGCCATGGTCAGCGCGGACAGGGCCACGCGCAGACGCGTTCCCGGCGGCTCATCCATCTGGCCGAACACGAGGGCGGTGTCCTTCAGAACGCCGGCCTCTTCCATTTCAACCCAGAGGTCGTTGCCCTCACGGGTGCGCTCACCGACACCGGCGAACACGGAGGTGCCACCGAAGTTGCGGGCCACACGGGTGATCATCTCCTGGATGAGCACGGTCTTGCCCACGCCGGCGCCGCCGAACAGGCCGATCTTGCCACCCTTGATGTACGGGGTGAGGAGGTCGATGACCTTGATGCCGGTCTCCAGCATCTCGGTGGAACCCTCAAGGCTGGCGAAGCTCGGAGCCTTGCGGTGGATCGGCCAGTAGTCAGCGGCCTGGATCTCCGACTCGGCAACGTCCAGCGGCTTGCCCAGCACGTTGAAGATGTGGCCCTTGACGCCGTCGCCCACGGGCACGGAGATCGGGGAACCGGAGTCCTTCACCTGGGTGCCGCGGACCAGTCCGTCGGTGGCCTGCAGGGAGATGGCGCGCACCAGGTTGTCGCCCAGGTGCTGCGAGGTCTCAAAGGTGATGGTCTTGGTCTCACCATTGAGGGTGACCTCAGTGGTCAGGGCGTTGTAGATTTCCGGGATGGCGTCGGCCGGGAACTCGACGTCGACAACCGGCCCAATGACGCGGGCAATACGACCGGTGGCGCCGGCCGCGGTTGCAGCGTGCTCGGATGCGGTGGCAGTCATCTCTCTCACTTCACTCAGTAGATGGCGTGTGTTAAGTCTAAACGGTGGTACAGCCGCGAAGGCTGCGCCGGATCGCCGGCAGGGTCAGGACGCGAGGGCGTCCGCACCTGCCACGATCTCGGTGAGCTCCTGCGTGATCTCGGCCTGACGGGCCGTGTTGCGCAGTCGCGTGTACTTCTTGATCAGCTCGGTCGCGTTGTCGCCTGCCGACTTCATGGCACGCTGGCGGGCGGCCAGCTCGGAGGCGGCTGCCTGCAGCATCGCCGCGAAGATGCGGGATTCGATGTAGCGCGGCAGCAGAGCGTCCAGCACCTGCTCGGTCTCCGGCTCGAACTCGTAGAGCGGCAGCAGCTCCGTCGCCGGAGTCTCCTCCTCTTCCACGACCTCCAGCGGGAGGAGACGGACCACGGTGGGCTCCTGCGTCACCATGGACTTGAAGCGCGTGTACACGACGTGGATCTCCTCCACACCGCCCTCCGCGAAGTCCGTGGCGAAGTCCTCGAGGATGACCTTGCTGATCTCCTGAGCGGTGGAGTACTCCGGAGCATCGGTGCCGCCGGTCCACACTCGGGTGTAAGCGCGGGAACGGAAGTCGAAGTAGGCCTGTGCCTTGCGACCCACCAGGTAGGTCTTGACTTCCTTGCCTTCGCTGTGGAGCAGCTCGATCAGGCCTTCGGCCTGCTTGAGCACGCTCGCCGAGTAGGAACCCGCGAGGCCACGGTCGGCCGTCATGACGACGACGGCGGCGCGGCGCACCTGGGTGGGCTCGGTGGTCAGCGGGTGATCCACCTGGCTCTGGCTGGCGACGGCAGAAACGGCACGGGTGATGGCGTGGGCGTACGGCTGCGATGCAGCCACACGAGCGCGCGCCTTACCGATGCGAGAGGTGGCGATCAGCTCCATCGCCTTGAAGATCTTGCGCATCGACGTGGTCGAGGCGATCTTCTGGCGGTAGACCCGGATCTGGGCTCCCATACTTGTCCTTTCTTAGGATCTTGCGGATCCACGGCTCCGGTGCGGTGATCCGGGGCCGTCCGTCACCGGACGGCCCCGGATCATGCGCCTTTAGCGCTTCTGCTTGACGATCTTTTCCTGGTCCACGGACTCGCCCGAGATGGCCTCGTGCTCTTCGTGGCCGGCGCCGACCAGACGGCTGTCGCCCTCGCCGAAGAAGCCCTTCTTGAAGTCGGTGATGGCCGTCTTCAGAGCCTCGACGGTGTCGTTCTCCAGCAGGTTGGTCTGACCGATCGTGGTCAGGATGGAGGACTTGTGACGCAGGTGCTCCAGGAACTCGGCCTCGAAGCGGTTGATGTCCTCAACCGGAACGTCGTCCAGGTAGCCGTTGGTGCCGGCCCAGATCGAGACGACCTGGTCCTCCACCGGGAACGGCTGGTACTGGCCCTGCTTCAGCAGCTCCATGAGGCGGGCACCACGGGTCAGCTGCTGGCGGGAAGCCGCATCCAGGTCGGAGGCGAACATGGCGAACGCCTGCATGTCGCGGTACTGGGCCAGGTCCAGCTTCAAGGTGCCGGAGACCTTCTTCATGGCCTTGACCTGAGCGGAACCACCCACGCGGGACACCGAGATGCCCACGTCGACGGCCGGACGCTGGTTGGCGTTGAAGAGGTCCGACTGCAGGAAGATCTGGCCGTCGGTGATGGAGATGACGTTCGTCGGGATGTAGGCCGAGACGTCGTTGGCCTTGGTCTCGATGATCGGCAGACCGGTCATGGAACCGGCACCCAGCTCATCGGAGAGCTTGGCACAACGCTCCAGGAGGCGGGAGTGCAGGTAGAACACGTCACCCGGGTAGGCTTCACGTCCCGGCGGGCGGCGGAGGAGCAGGGACACTGCACGGTAGGCCTCGGCCTGCTTGGACAGGTCATCGAAGATGATGAGGACGTGCTTGCCGCCGTACATCCAGTGCTGGCCGATCGCGGAGCCCGCGTACGGTGCCAGGTACTTGAAGCCGGCCGGATCGGAAGCCGGGGAGGCCACGATCGTGGTGTACTCCAGGGCGCCCTTCTCCTCGAGGGTCTGGCGCACGGCCGCGATGGTGGACGCCTTCTGACCGATGGCGACATAGATGCAGCGGACCTGCTTGGTGACGTCGCCGGACTCCCAGTTGGCCTTCTGGTTGATGATGGTGTCCACCGCGATGGCGGTCTTACCCGTCTGGCGGTCACCGATGATCAGCTGACGCTGGCCACGGCCGATCGGGATCATGGCGTCGATGGCCTTCAGGCCGGTCTGCATCGGCTCGTGGACCGACTTGCGCTGGGTCACGCCCGGCGCCTGCAGCTCGAGGGCACGGGTGCCCTCGGACCTGATCTCGCCCAGATCGTCGATGGGCTGGCCCAGCGGATCCACGACGCGGCCGAGGAAGCCGTCGCCCACCGGCACGGAAAGGATCTGGCCGGTGCGGTGCACTTCCTGGCCCTCTTCGATGCCGGTGAAGTCACCGAGCACGATCACACCGATCTCGCGGACGTCAAGGTTCTGGGCCAGGCCCAGAGTGCCGTCCTCGAAGCGAAGCAGCTCGTTCGCCATGACGGAGGGAAGACCCTCGACACGGGCGATACCGTCGCTGGCGGCGGTCACGCGACCGACCTCGACACGCTCGGCGTTGCCGGGCTCGTACGATGCCGCGAAGTCGTTCAAGGCATTGCGGACGTCGTCGGCGTTGATGGTCAATTCGGCCATCTGCAGTCCCTGCTCTCCTGTTTCGTGATCATCGCTGCTCACGATGACCTGGTGTTCTGTGAAAAGTTGCTTGCCTGGCTCAGCTGGCAAGCTTGCGGCGCAGTTCGCCGAGTTTGGTCAGCACGGAAGCGTCAACCACTTCGTCCCCGACCTTGACGCGGATGCCGCCGATGAGCGTGGGCTCCACGGCGACGTTGACCTTCAAGTCCCGGCCGTAAAGCGCGTTCAGGCCCGCCTGCAGGCGGTTGAACTGCTCACCGGTGAGGGCACGGGTCACTTCCGCCGTGGCGATCCAGCGCTCCTGGCGCTTGGCTGCCAACTCTGCGAAGCGTTCCACCAGCTTGACCGGCTTGACGCCACGCGGGGCGACGACGGCCTGACGGATGAGAAGCTGTGCCTCTTCGCTCGCGTTCGGGACGAGCTTGAGGGCAAGCTCGGCTTTCCTCTGCGGGTCAGCTGCCGGATCCACGAGCGCGCTCTGCAGCTCGTGGCTCGAGGCGACCACCGTGTTGAAGGCGAACAGATCGTTCTCCAGGGTCTCGAGCCCGGATGCGCCGCCGCCGGCGGCAGCACCCTTGGACTCTGCGACGGCGATCGCCACGGTGGCGGCAATGGTTTCGAGCGCATCGCCGATGTCACGGGCGTCGGCCCAGCGAGAGGCCGCCAGCGAGGCGGCGATCTGCTCGGCGTCGGCCGAAACCTTGCCGGCCAGGATTCCGCGGATCAGTCCGGACTTCTCCTCCGCCGTGCGGGAAGGATCGGTCAGGGCCCGGCGCAGACCGGCAGAGCCGTCAAGCGTCCCGAGGATTCCGAAAAGCTCGTTTGCCAGGGACAGCGGAGCAGTGGAGAGCCGGGGCTCGACCTCTGCCAGCGCCGCCTTCAGCGATTCGCTCGATACACCTGCCATTACTGTGCTACACCTGCGCTCTGGGTCTCCAGATCGGCCAGGAAGCGGTCGACGACGCGACCGGCGCGTGCGTCATCCTCCAGGGACTCACCGACGATCCGACCGGCCAGCGTGGTGGCAAGGCTGCCGACTTCGCTGCGGAGGGAGACGACGGCGGCCTGGCGCTCGGCCTCGATCTGTGCGTGGGCCTGCTCGGTGAGGCGCGCAGCCTCGGCGGCTGCCTTCTCCTTGAGCTCAGCAAGAATCTGGGCGCCTTCGGCACGGGCCTCTTCGCGAATGCGGTTGGCTTCCGTGCGGGCATCCGTCAGCTGCTGCTTGTACTCTTCCAGCGCGGCGGTGGCCTCAGCCTGGGCCTTTTCGGCCTTGGCGATGCCGCCCTCAATTGCCTCTGCACGCTCGGCGAAGGTCTTCTCGAACATCGGGACAACGAACTTGACCACGATGAAGAGCAGGACCAGGAAACCGAGCAACACCACGATCATCTCGGTGATGTTGGGCACGAGAGGGTTAGGGGCTGACGATTCGCCCGATGCGAGAATCAGCTGATCCATATTCACCCGTCCTATCTACTCGTAACTGGTTTGGCGTTGGGCTGAAGGTTTACTTCAGAACGAACGCGAAGACCAGGCCGAGGATGGCGAGAGCTTCGGTCAGGGCCAGGCCGAGGAACGCGATCGGCTGCAGCACGCGCTGAGCCTCCGGCTGACGAGCCACACCGTTGATGTAGGCCGCGAAGACGAGACCCACACCGATACCACCGCCGATGGCGGACAGGCCGTAGCCGATGAGGTTAAGGGAGCCGTTGATGTCGCCGTTCATGGTTTTCCTTTCAGTCGCCGCGGAGCGGCTGTTACGGGGTTGCGCTTTCCCCGAGAGGGGAACTCGTGGAAAAAGTCTTTAGTGGCTGTCCGCGTGGAGAGCGCCCTCAATGTAGATGGCGGTCAGCAGCGTGAACACGTAGGCCTGCAGGACCATGATCAGGGCCTCCAGCATGTACATCGCCACGGCGCCGGCCAGGACCAGGACCGAGGTGCCCTTGAGCAGCCAGTTCTCCTGCGCGAGCAGGAAGTCGATGCCGGAGCCGGCGATCATGACGATGAGGTGGCCGGCCAGCATGGTCGCGAACAGACGGAGGCTGTGCGTGACGGGACGGACCACGAAGTTGGAGATGATCTCGATCGGGATGACGATCGGCAGGATGTACCACGGCACGCCGGACGGAACCACGGCGAGCTTGAAGTACTTCAGGCCGTTCTTCTTGACGCCGATCACGATCCAGGTGAAGTAGACCAGTGCCGCCAGCACGTAGGCGCCGCCCACGTGGGAGAAGGACGGGAGCTGGAGCACCGGGACGGCGCCGTAGATGTTGTTCACCAGGATGAAGAAGAAGAGGCTGAACAGCAGCGGGACGTACTTGATGAAGTCGTTGCCGCCGATGATGTCCTTGGCGATGCCGTTACGGACGAAGCCGTAGGCGGACTCACCGGCGAACTGGAGCTTGCCCGGGACGAGCTGGCCCTTGCGGGCCGCTGCCACGAAGAAGGCCGCAATGATGACCACGGAGAGGATCACCAGGAGCATCTGCTTGGAGAAGCCGTCCGCTGCACCCCAGGGCAGGATCGCCGGGAGATGCATTTCTTCAATACCAGGCGGGTTGAAAGAACCCGAGTCCTGAGCGGGGAGCGTAAGCGCGAACAACGCGTTTCCTCTCTGCAGTGTGTCCATCGTTGGGCATATGGCTGGGGCGTCAACGCTCGGCGAGCGGCTCTCCCCCATGTGAAATTATTCTGAAGGCTTGCGGGGTTTCCCGGGGTTCTCAGCCTGGTGTTTGAAGAAGCCGTGCTTCTGGGCGAGATAAAAACCACCACTGGCACCGAGTAGTGCTCCGGCGAGTACCAGCCAGTGGGTTCCCCACAGTGAATCCAGTCCCCACCCTATCAAACTCCAGACCAGGATTCCGCCGATGATGTAGCTGAAAACAGCCATCCCCGCGTTATATCCGCCATCCCCGGATTCTTCCGGTTCGGCACCGGTCCGCCGGCGCGGTTCTTTTGCCACGTCAGCGCCCTTCTTCCCGGTCCGTACGGTCGTCACGGGCCTGTTCCGGCGCATGGAACACCAGCAGCCGCGCCCGGGAGAAACCGTAAAGTTCAGCAATCTGCCACAGGATCACGGCGACCACCGCGGCCGTAACAAACCATCGTCCGTGCAACCAGGCCGGCGCGCCGAGGATCAGCAGCGCGACCCCGAAGACGACGACCTTGACGAAATACAGCGCGACCATCAGCCCGATGGCCCCCGAAGGGTTGTTCCGGCCCACATAGTGGCCGGCCAGCAGCGAGATCGCGAAGAAGACCATCACCAGCGCTCCCCCGCAGAGCACGGAGAGCATTCCCAGCCCGCCGTCGAGCATTCCGGCGACGATCGCGGTGAGCAGCACGCCCGCGGCTGAAGCCACCGAACAGAGCGCCAGGAGCCGGAGCCAGAGGGAACCGGAACCGTCCGCGGGCATCCTCAGCAGACCCCGGGGCGCCCTGGCGGGGCGGGGTGCGGATGCAGACATGGGGAAGCCTCACGGAGTGAAAGAGCGAGTGATGCGGCGGGATCGACACCCGTCAAACTTGAATTCTACACGAGATAGAACTACTCGTGCTCCGGATCACGTCCGGCGTTCAGGCGGCAGGCCGGATGCGCCGTCGCTGGACCAGGGACGGCAGGGCGAGATAGAGCACCAGCGTGAGCACCGCCAGCCCCTGAGCGATCAGCGCGCCTCCCAGGGGGGCGCCCGCGGAGAGGATGCCGCAGACGCCCGTGACCGCGCTGCAGCCGCCGACGACGAGCGATACCCCCACATGGCTGAAACCGACGTCCGTCAACCGCTGGTACACGTGCTCACGGTGGGATTCGTACCACCGCTTGCCCTGACGGTAGCGGCGGACCAGGGTGTATCCCGTGTCCGCAAGGTAGATCATGAGCGGCGAGAGCAGGTACTCGATGGAGATCCCCGCGAGGAAGCCGGCCACCGCCATCCCGGCGATGCCCCCGCCCAGCAGATAGCTGCCGACGTCGCCCAGGAAGACCTTGCCCCGCCCGAGGTTCCACGGGAGGAAGGCGGCGAAGGCGGCGGCCAGCACGGCACCGGCGACGGTCAGCCATGGCTGTCCGGCGAGGGCGCCGCCGGTGGCGTACAGGACGCCGACCACCAGACCGTGGATGCCGGAGATGCCGTTCACCCCGTCCATGAAGTTGGCCGCGTTGATGTACCCGCTGATGGCGAGCACGCCGAGCGGAAGCCACCACCAGGCGACGTGCAGATTGGTGATCATGGCCGCGGTCACCACGACCCCGAGCAGCAGCTGGGACCCGGCGCGCACGCGGATGGAGAGGCCGCGGATGTCCTCGATCCAGCCGAGGGCGGCGGCCGCCAGCGCGCACGCGGCGACGGCCAGGGCCAGGAAGCGGTTCCCGTGCACCGCCTGGGTCAGGACACCGGTGACGAGCCCGGCCAGCACGCCCAGGCCGGTGGCGAGGCCCATGCCGCGGAGCGTGAGCTCGGAATGGGACGAACGCGCCGTCGGGACGTCGATGACGCCGAGCCGCACCAAGAGCGGTTTGACGGCCCACGGGGCGAGCAGCGCGACGATGAACGTCACGGCCGCGGTGAGCAGCATGGGGATCACGAGCCCACCCGTCCGAGATCCACAGGGTCCTCGGACTCCTCGTCCGCGATGCCGGAGGTTCCGAGCTTCTCCTCATCGAGGCGGCAGGCCTCCAGCCATTCCGCCAGGTCCAGCTCGGCGGGATCCAGCGGCTGCGTGAGGGCCTGGGAGATCTTGGGGTGGATGCGCGTGGCGTTGATCTCGCCGTCGCCAATGAGTTCCTCGTGCATCTTCTCGCCGGGGCGCAGCCCGGTGAAGACGATCTCCACGTCCCGGCCGGACATGGCGATCATCCGCTGGGCCACATCCAGAATCCTGACGGGCTGCCCCATGTCCAGGAGCATGACCTCACCGCCCTGGCCGATGGCTCCGGCCTGGATCACCAACTGGCATGCCTCCGGGATGGTCATGAAGAAGCGGGTGACGTCCCGATGGGTCACCGTCACGGGTCCGCCGACGCGGATCTGCTCGGTGAACAGCGGCAGCATGGAGCCGCGGCTGCCCATGACGTTGCCGAAGCGCACGGACACGTAGGGACGCTCGGTCTCCCGGGCCATCCAGGCGGTCAGCCGCTCGGCCATCCGCTTGGAGTGTCCCAGCGCCGTGCTGGGATTGGCGGCCTTATCCGTGGAGATGTTCACGAAGCGGCTCACACCCACCGCACGGGCTGCGCGCAGGACGTTGAGCGAGCCGAGGACATTGGTCTTCCAGCCCTCCGCGGGGTACTGCTGCAGCAGGGGTGCGTGCTTGAGCGCGGCCGCGTGGAAGACCACCTCCGGCCGGCGGGCCTGGAAGATCGCGTCGAGACCCGCCTGATCCCGGATGCTGCACAGCACCGTGTCCTGCCCGTTGAGCAGGCCGTGGCCGGTCAGGGTGATCTGCGTGTGCTGGAGAGCCGTCTCATCATGGTCCAGCATGATGAGCTCTGCCGGGCCGAACTGGCTGATCTGACGGCACAACTCGCTGCCGATGGAACCGCCGGCGCCCGTGACGATCACGCGGCGGCCGGAGATGTACCCGGCGATCTTCTCGACCTGGATGTCGACGGGACGGCGCCCGATCAGGTCCTCCACCGAGATGTCCCGGAAATCGGAGAAACCCTGCGGGGCTTCGCTGCTGAGCATCTTGTTCAGGGGCGGCAGCACGAGGACCCGCACATTGAGCCCGGACACGCTGTCCGACACCCGGGTGACCAGCTCGCTGTCCACATTGGCGAAGGCCAGGACCAGGACCTCGGCCTTGGTCCGGTGCACGATCGACCGGATGTCCTCGCCCCGGCCCAGGACCTGGACACCCGAAAGGCGCAGATGTTTCTTGCCCGGATCGTCATCGATCAGGCCGACCGGGTAGTACGGGGAGTCCTGATCCTGGATCATGCGGGCGACCAGTGAGTTCCCCACGAAACCCGCGCCGTAGATCAGGGTGTTCCGGGCGCTGTCACCGGGACGCGACTTCGCCTCGCGGTAGAGCCGGCGCAGATACCGGATGCCGGCCATGCCGATGCACGCGATCGGCGCCGCGATCAGCGCGACGCTGCGTCCGACGTCGAACTGGCGGTAGCCCACCATGAGGATCAGCGTGGTGACGGCGGCGACGATGAGCGTGACGATCAGCAGCGCCTGCACCTCGCCGAAGGAACCCGACTGGTAGCGCCCGCGGTAGATGGACAGCAGGTAGCCGAAGATGAGCTGTGCGGCCGCGGCGATCCCGGTCACTGCCAGAAGCCCCGGGAACTGCGCCCACTCGACATGAAGCTCATAGCGCAGGACGAGGGCCAGCCCCATCGCCAGGAACCAGCAGAAGGCGTCCAGGATGAACTGGATCCATTCCCAGGAGCCGGTCCTGTTCTCAGCAGTCTTGGAGTACGACAATGGCCACCTTGCTCGAAAAATCAACTGGGGGAGGACTCTCCCGCCCTGATATCCCCCGGCTCCGGCCAGGCATGGACAACGGGGACACTGCGGGCAGCGGTGCCGGATACCCCATCCAGCTTAGCGCCCCACGCATCGGCTATTGTGAATTCCCGGCGGCGCGAAGAACTCGCAGGGCCGCACGCCGTCGAGAGGGGCTCCATGAAAGTCGCCGTCACCGGAGCCACCGGATTCGTGGGCCGGCACGTGGTCCGGGCCCTGCTGGCCGAAGGACATGAGGTGGTGGCGCTCGTCAGGTCGCTCCCCCTGGACCCCGGCGTGGCCCGTGCTCTGGACGGCGCCCACCCCGCTGCCACGGGCGACCTGGAGCGCACGGCCGATTTCTCCGGCACGCTCCGCGGCGTCGACGCCGTGGTGCATCTGGCCGCGCGCGTGCACCGCATGGAGGAGGACAGCACCGATCCGCTGGCCGCCCACCGCGCCGTCAACACCGAGCTGACCCGCCGTCTGGCCGAGGCCGCCGCCGAGGCGGGCGTGACGAGTTTCGTGTTCCTGAGCAGCATCAAGGTCAACGGGGAGCGCACCGAGGGGGTCCCGTTCGCAGCCGGCGATGAGCCTGCGCCCGTGGACCCATACGGGGTGTCCAAGTGGGAGGCTGAGCAGGCTCTGGCCACCGTCTGCCGTTCCTCGCGCCTGCGCGGCGTGAGCATCCGTATCCCCATGGTCTACGGCCCCGGCAACAAGGGCAATGTGCAGCGGCTCCTGGGCGCCGTGCGGCGGGGGCTGCCCCTCCCCCTCGCCTCCATCCGCAACCGGCGCACGATGGTGGCGGTGGGCAATGTCTGCTCCGCGATCGTTTACGCCCTGAGCCACGGCTCCGAGCAGTACCAGCTGATCCTCGCCGCCGACTCGCGTCCGGTCTCCACCGCGGATCTCTGCCGGGCGCTGGGGACCGCTGCGGGGCGCAGGGCCGTGCTCCTGCCCTTCCCGCCGGCCCTGCTGCGCCTGGGCGCGCGTCTGGTGGGCAAGGGCGCCGAGGCCGAACGGCTCACGGAGGACCTGGAGGTCCGGGTCAGCGGCACCGCCGAGGGGTTCGCCTGGACCCCGCCGGTGTCCTTCGAGGACGGGATCCGCTCACTCTCCGGCGGGAGCTGACGCTTTCCGGACACCGGCCGGGATCTCCCGGAGCGGATAGACACCGGCCAGGACCTCGGCGTTGGCGCGAGGGGCCCGCAAGGAGTCCTTCACACCCCGGAGCAGGCCCTTCAGGAGCCGGGAGCGCTGCTGCGAGCGAGCCACGGTGCGCGTCCAGTTGCGCACCGACGCCCCGAGGAACAGCACGCGCTCCCACCAGTGGAGTGCCGGGGAACGGAAGTAGACCCACAGCTTGTTCCGGACCTCGTAATAGAAGCGGTCCCCCGGATCGGCCTGCGCGTCACCGAAGGTCTTGGTGTGATGCAGGACCTCCGAGGCCGGCACCGCGAAGGCCGCGTGCCGGCGCGTGATGCGCGCGGTGAACTCGAAGTCGTCGTTCCAGATGAAGTAGTCGGCGATCGGCAGTCCGTCCCGCCGGATCGCCTCGGCTGACACGAAAATCGACACGAAGGAGGCCGTGCGGATGTTGGTCAGCCCCAGCGACTCCGCGGTCCAGCGCGACGCGGAATCCAGCGCCAGCCGCTCCTTGGTCCGGTTCATGGGGTGGGGGCGACCGTCACTCCAGCGCACCAGGCTGGCCAGGTACGACGGTGCCGGAAGGCCGCGGTCACGGATCCTCGCCAGGGCTGCGAGGGCCTCCTCGAGCGAGGACTCCTGCGGCTCCGTGTCATCGTCCATGATCCAGACGTAGTCGGCGCCGTGGTCCTGGACCGCGCGCTCCATGCCGACCACGAAGCCGCCGGCTCCGCCGGTGTTGGTCTCCAGCCGGACCAGGTCCAGCACGGTCCCGTCACTCGTCCGGACGCCTTCTCCGGCCGCCCAGTCACGGAGGAACTCCGCCGTGCCGTCATCCGAGGCGTTGTCCACCACGATCAGGGCATCCGGGCGGACCGAGGCACCGAGCAGCCCGCGGAGCGTGCCTTCCAGCAAAGCGCGACGGTTGTAGGTGACGACGACGGCGGCCACACGGGGTCGCGCGGTCACGACTGCGGCCCCTGGGTCGTCGCGGTTCCCTGCCGCCGGCGGCGCTGGAGGATGAAGAAGAGCTTCCAGGGCTCCACGAAGACGCGGTAGGCGACGCGGCGCGGGTGGAAGAGCAGACGCCAGGCCCATTCGAAGCCCAGGCGGCCGATCCATCGCGGTGCGAGCCGCTGGATCCCGGCCACCTGGTCGATGGCCCCGCCCACGGCGCAATGCACCGCGGGAACCTGATCCACCAGGCGCGTGATGACCTGTTCCTGAAGGGGCATGCCCAGGCCCGTGAGGACCAGCTGCGGCGCGAACTCCCGGAGCCACGCGCTGGCCTCCGCCTCCGCCGCGGCGTTCCATCCCTCACCGGAGCGGCCCTCCACCCGGGCCTGAGGAAGCCGGCGGCGCAGCTCGGCGACGGCGCCGGTATTGGCTTCAGAACCCGATCCGAGCACGGCGATACGCTCCAGACCGTCCACCTCGGCGATGCGCGCGAGCCAGTCCACGGACCCGACCCGGTGAGCACCCGATCCCTGGCCGCCGTTGAAGGTGCGCGCCCAGAGCTTGGCGAGCGGCGCGCCGTCGAGCAGGATGACCGTGCTGCGGTCGTAGAAGGCCGCGAAGGCAGGGTCGCTGTGATACAGCGTCACGCTGTGGAGATTGTGTCCCACGACGGTGTGCGCATCGCCCGTCGCGACGAGACGCCCGATCTCCCGGGCCGCCTCCTCCGCGGTGAACGGGGTGACGTCGACATCGAGGAACGGGAGGCGTACCCTCCCCACTCAGTGGTCCCCGGCCGGGCCGGCGGCGGGAGACCCGGCGTCGGGCTGCTCCTCCGGCTGTTCCTCGGGCTGTTCCTCTGCCTGTTCCGCTTCTTCGGCCTCGGACTCCGCGGCGGATTCAGTCTCCGGTGTCCACATCGCCTCCTCCTGACCGAAGGCCAGGAGGGACGGCACCACGTCGCGGAGGTCCTCCAGCGCGATGGCACCCTCTCGGACGATGCGCGCACGGGTTCCGGTGCAGTCGATGATGGTGGACGGCCGGGCCGCTGCTTCCGGGTCCTCCCCCGCAACAGGCCGGAAGCCTCCGTCGAGGTAGACCTCCACAGACTCGGCCAGCTGTTCGCGGGCGCTCTCCGCGGTCTGCGCGGCCGGCTGGCCGGTGCGGTTGGCGGACGAGACGGCCAGCGGGCCGGTGCGGGCCAGGATGTCCAAGGCCAGCTCGTCGTCCGGCACGCGGAGCGCCACGGTGCCCTTGGTCTCGCCCAGGTCCCAGTCGAGGGACGGCTGCGCGTGCAGGATGAGGGTCAGGGCGCCGGGCCAGAACTTCTCCGCCAGCTTGCGCGCGTCATCGCTGACGTCCACGGCCAGCCCGTCCATGGTCTGCACACGCGGGATCAGCACGGGCGGGGGCATGGTCCGGGAGCGGCCCTTGGCGGCCAGCAGCAGGCGCACGGCCAGCGGGGAGAAGGCGTCGGCGGCGATGCCGTACACGGTGTCCGTGGGGATCACGATGCACTGCTGCTCGGAGATGGCGCGCTGGGCGTGGGCCATCCCCTCGAAGCGGGTTTCCTCCGTGGAACAGTCATAGCTCGAAGTCACGCTGACATTCTCCCATCCTTTTCGCGGCGCGCTCTCAGCCCGCCCTGCGAGCCGACGTGGCGCGGTCCTTGCCATTCAGGTCCTGGTGGGTACGGACGTCCTCCCAGACGCTTTCCCGGCCCAGCCGTGCCAGAAGCCACGGCGCCTGCACCTCGGCGTGCTCCATGATGAAGAAGCCGCCCGGATGCAGAAGCCGTGCCGCGCTGGCCGCGGCGGCCAGCGGAAGTTCCATGCCGTCCGCGCCCCCGCCGTACAGGGCCATCTCCGGATCGTGATCCGCGACCTCCGGCTCCCGGGGAACGGCTTCGCTGGGGATGTACGGCGGATTGGACACCAGAACGTCCACGGTGCCGTTCAGCTCGGGCAGCGCATCGCGCAGGTCACCGAGGTGAAGCACGACGCCGTGCGGCCGGGTATTGCGGTCGGCCCAGGCGTGCGCCAGGGGGCTGAGCTCCACGGCGTGCACACGGGTGCCCGGCACCTCGTGCGCCACCGACGCGGCGATCGCGCCTGATCCGGTGCCGAGGTCCACCACCAGCGGCTCGGTGACGCCGGCGGCCTGGAGCTCCCGGCAGCGGTCGATCGCCCAGCCGGCCACGCCTTCCGTCTCCGGGCGGGGAATGAACACGCCCGGGCCCACGGCCAGCTCCAGTTCCCGGAACCAGGCCACGCCCGTCAGGTGCTGGAGCGGGATCCGCTGAGCGCGCAGGCTCACGAGCTCCGAATACTCCTCGGGGACCAAGCCGGAACCGAGCAGCATGGCGTGCTGCAGCCGCTTGAGGTCCAGCCGCAGCGCGTGTGCCAGGAGCAGCTCGGCGTCACGGCGGGCACTCGGCACGCCCGCTTCGGCGAGCACCGCCGCGGCGGCACGCACGGCGGGTGAGAGGGGCGCCCCGGCGGCCAGGGCGTCGTCGTCGATCACGGTGGGGTTACTCGCCCAGGGCGTCCAGGCGGGCCTGCTCGTCCATCTCGATGGCGGACAGGATGACCGGCTCCAGGTCGCCGTTCATGACGGCATCCAGGTTGTAGGCCTTGTACCCGGTGCGGTGGTCCGCGATGCGGTTCTCCGGGAAGTTGTAGGTGCGGATGCGCTCGGAGCGGTCCATGGTGCGGATCTGCGACTTGCGGTGCTCGGCGCTCTCCGCGTCCAGCTGCTCCTGCTGGTGCGCCAGCAGTCGGGCCCGGAGCACGCGCATGGCGGCCTCACGGTTCTGCAGCTGGGACTTCTCGTTCTGCATGGCCACCACGATGCCCGTGGGCAGGTGGGTGATGCGCACGGCCGAGTCGGTGGTGTTCACGGACTGGCCGCCGGGGCCGGAGGACCGGTAGACGTCGATCTTGAGATCGTTCTGGTTGATCTCGATCTCCTCCGGCTCGTCCACCTCGGGGAACACGAGCACGCCGGCCGCGGAGGTGTGGATGCGGCCCTGGGACTCGGTGGCCGGCACGCGCTGCACGCGGTGCACGCCGCCCTCGAACTTCATCCGGGCCCAGACGCCCTCGGCCGGGTCATTGGAGTTGCCCTTGATGGCCATCTGGGCATCCTTGTAGCCACCCAGATCCGACTCCGTGGAGGAGATGAGCTCGGTCTTCCAGCCGCGGGCCTCCGCGTAACGCGTGTACATCCGCAGCAGATCGGCTGCGAACAGGGCCGCCTCCTCGCCGCCTTCGCCGCCCTTGACCTCGATGATCACGTTGCGGGCGTCGTCCGGGTCGCGCGGGATCAGCAGGCGGCGCAGCTTTTCCTCCGCCGTGGGGAGCTTTTCCTGGATCTGCTCCACCTCGGCGGCGAAGTCCGGATCCTCGGCGGCCATCTCCTGAGCCGCCTCCAGGTCGTCGCTGAGCCCGCGCCAGGTCTTGTACGCCTCCACGATGCCGTTGAGCTGCGCGGAGCGGCGGCCGAGCTTGCGGGCCTGAGCCTGATCGGCGTAGACGGCGGGATCACTCAGCTGCGCCTGGATCTGGGCGTGCTCCTCGAGCATGCCCTGGACGGACTCGAACATTTCTAAAACCTCTTCATCAACGCCGGACGCGGGGTCACTTCTGGCCCGATCTCCTCATCGGATTGGGCCGGAAGTGATCCCGCGTTGCCAGAATTACTTGTCGTTCTCCGACTTGGCAGCCAGGGTGGTGCGCTGAACCTGCAGCAGGAACTCCGCGTTGCTCTGCGTCTCGCGGATCTTGCTGGTGAGCAGTTCCAGACCCTGCTGCTGCTCCAGGCCGGAGAGCAGGCGGCGCAGGCGCCACATGATCTTGATCTCGTCCTGGGAGAGCAGGTTCTCCTCGCGGCGGGTGCTGGAGGCGTTGACGTCCACGGCCGGGAAGATGCGCTTGTCCGCCAGGTGGCGGGACAGGCGGAGCTCCATGTTGCCGGTGCCCTTGAACTCCTCGAAGATGACCTCGTCCATCTTGGAACCGGTCTCCACCAGGGCCGTGGCCAGGATGGTCAGCGAGCCGCCGTTCTCGATGTTGCGGGCCGCGCCGAAGAAGCGCTTGGGCGGGTACAGCGCCGCGGAGTCCACACCACCGGAGAGGATGCGGCCCGACGCCGGGGCGGCCAGGTTGTAGGCACGGCCCAGACGGGTCATGGAGTCCAGGAGGACCACCACGTCCTTGCCCATCTCCACGAGGCGCTTGGCGCGCTCGATGGACAGCTCGGCCACCGTGGTGTGGTCGTCGGCGGGGCGGTCGAAGGTGGAGGCGATGACCTCACCCTTGACCGTGCGCTGCATGTCCGTGACTTCCTCGGGACGCTCGTCCACCAGGACCATCATGAGGTGGACCTCAGGGTTGTTGGTGGTGATCGCGTTCGCGATGGACTGCAGGATGAGGGTCTTACCGGCCTTGGGCGGGGAGACGATCAGGCCACGCTGGCCCTTGCCGATCGGGGCCACCAGGTCGATGATGCGGGGACCGATCTTCTTGGGGTCGGTCTCCAGGCGCAGGCGCTCGGACGGGTAGAGCGGGACGAGCTTGTTGAACTCGACGCGGTTCTTCAGTTCCTCCGGCTGCATGCCGTTGACACTGGTCACGCGGACCAGGGCGTTGAACTTCTGCTGGCGGCTGTTCTGCTGGTTGCCGCTGCTCTCGCCGTCACGCGGGGCGCGGATGGCGCCGACCACGGCGTCGCCCTTGCGCAGATTGTGCTTGCGCACCTGGTTCAGGGTCACGTAGACATCCTGCGGGCCCGGCAGGTAGCCGGAGGTGCGGATGAAGGCGTAGTTGTCCAGAACGTCGAGGATGCCGGCCACGGGGACCAGTACGTCGTCCTCGGTCACCTCGGTGTCGTCCACCTCGGGGCCCTGAGTGCGGCCACGACGGCGCTCATTACGGTCGCGGAAGCGGTCATTGCGGTCATTGCCGATGCGCTCGTTGCGGTCACGGCGGTTGCGCCGGTTCCGGCGGTTGCCGCCGTCCTCGTCATCCGCGGTGCGCTGCTCCTGCTGACGGTTGTCCTGCTGACGCCCGCCCTGCTGGTTGCCGGACTCGGCGGTGCGCTGGGTGCGCTGCTCGTTCCGGTCGCGGCGGTTGCGGCGGTTGCCGTCGCCCTCCCGGGTCTCGCCCTGGGCCTCAGACGCCTCGGCGCTCACGGCCGGCGCCTCAGCGGCGGGGGCTTCGGCCTTGGGAGCCTCGGCGCCCTGCTCGGCGTCCGCGCGGCGGTTCCGGTTGCGGGTCCGGGTGTTGCGGCGCTCGGTGCCCTGCTCAGCGGTCTCGGCGACGGCCTCGGCCGCCGGGGCGGCGGTCTCGGTGGGGGCGCTCTCCGCGGCGGCCTCCGCGGCGGGGGCCACGACGCCGTCGCTGCCAGCACGGCGGGAGCGGCTGCGGGTCCGGCCACGGGCCGGTGCGGTCTCGGTGGAGGCCTGCTCGGCGGGAGCCGCCTCGGTCTTGGCCTCCGCAGCCGCGGTGACGGCCGCCTTGGTCTCGGTGGCCTTGGGCGCAGCCGTCTTGGTCTCTGCCGTCTTGGCTTCGGCGGCCTTCGCCGGACGGTCGGCCACGGAGGAGCCACGCTGGTGGTCGGAGATGGCGGTCACCAGGTCGCCCTTGCGCATCCGGGAACTGCCGGAGATGCCGAGCTGGCTGGCGAGAGCCTGCAGCTGGGCGAGCTTCAGGCCCGCCAGGCCGGCGTTCTTGGCTGCCGGAGCAGCGGAAGATGCAGTGTCCACAGCCGTTGCCTGGACAGTGGTTTCAGTCACGAAGGATCCTTCCCCCTCGGTGGCGTCCGGGCTGGAGCCGGACGGGTGGGTTGACAGCCCAGGCCTTCAGATCATCCTGGGCTGCTCGTGGACCACGCAATGGGGCGGTGCACGAGTTTTCTAAGAGAATTTGCCGCGCGAAAGACACGGTCCAGGAAAAGGATCCGCGGGAGATTCCCGCGCGCAAAAGATGGCATTCACTGCGGAATTACCGCGAATGCACTTCCACTTTAGCACCTTCGCGGTCCACTCCAGGCCTCAGCACCCGCCAGGACACGCCATCCTGGGCCCGGTTCCTGATGAAGGCCTCAACCGCATCCGCCTCGGCGGCGTCGCGGGCGAGGGTCATGACGGTGGGCCCGGCGCCGGAGACCACCGTGGCGTGGCCGGCCGCGCGCAGTGCGCCGATCAGCTCGGCACTCGGGCGCATGGCCTCGGCGCGGTAGTCCTGGTGCAGGTAGTCCCGGGTGGCGGGCAGCAGCAGTTCCGGCGCACCGGTGAGCGCAGCCACGAGCAGGGCCGCGCGTCCGGAGTTCATGGCGGCCTGGTGATGGTCCACCTGGGCCGGCAGCAGCGTGCGGGCCAGTTCGGTGGAGAGTTCGAAGTCCGGGATGGCGACCACGGGGGTCACCTCAGGGTGCACCTCGGCCCGGGCGCTGAGGAACTCCTCGCCCTCCTGCCAGGACAGGGCCAGGGCGCCGAAGATCGCCGGAGCCACATTGTCCGGATGCCCCTCCAGCTCACTGGTGAACTGCAGGACCCATGCGAGACCACGCTGCGCCTCGGCGGGCACCAGGGCGTTCGCCGCGAGAGCCGCAGCGACGACGGCCGCGGCGGAGCTGCCCAGGCCACGGCCGTGCGGGATCACGTTCTCCGCACTGAGCTTCAGTCCTTGATGACGGTACCCGAGCCGGGCGAGTCCCTGCTCCAGGGCACGGATCACCAGGTGGCGGCCGTCGCGCGGCACCGAGTCCACGCCTTCCCCGCTCAGGTCGAACTCGAGGGCACCGGTGTCCAGGGTCTGGACGGTGACGGTGTCGAAGAGCTGGACGGCCAGCCCCAGGCTGTCGTAGCCGGGGCCGAGGTTGGCGCTCGTGGCGGGCACCCGCACGGTGACGGACAGCCCGGCCGGCAGCGCGGCGAGTGCCGCCGCGCCGCCGTCGTGGATTTCAGTCAAGACTCAGCCTTCGAGCCCGAGTGCCGCGGCCACGGAGACCACGTCGTTGGCGACCTTGACCGGGGTGACATCGCTGCCGTCCTCGGTGCGCAGGGCCCACTGCGGGTCCTTCAGGCCATGACCGGTGACGGTGATGACGATGGTCTTGCCGGTGGGGACCTCGCCCGCGGCGTGCTTCTTGATCAGGCCCGCGACGCCGGCCGCGGAGCCGGGCTCCACGAAGACGCCTTCCTTGCTGGAGAGCCAGCGGTGGGCGTCGAGGATCTGCTCATCCGTGACGGCCTCGATGACGCCGCCGGACTCGTCCCGCGCGGCGACGGCGGTGTCCCAGGACGCCGGGTTGCCGATGCGGATGGCCGTGGCGATGGTCTCCGGATGGGTGATCGGGTGGCCGGCCACGAACGGCGCGGCACCGGCGGCCTGGAAGCCCCACATGACAGGGGTCTTGGTGGCGACGGCGGGAAGCTCACCGGCGGTGGCGGACTGGAACGGCGCGGCGTACTCCTTGTAGCCCTTCCAGTAGGCGCTGATGTTGCCGGCGTTGCCCACGGGGAGGATGTGGATGTCCGGGGCGTCGCCCAGGGCGTCCACCACCTCGAAGGAGCCGGTCTTCTGCCCCTCGATGCGGGCCGGGTTCACGGAGTTCACCAGGAACACCGGGTAGGCCTCGTTGAGCTTGCGGGCGATCTCGAGGCAGTCGTCGAAGTTGCCGTCCACCTGCAGGAGGGTTGCGCCGTGGGCGATGGCCTGGGACAGCTTGCCCATGGCGATCTTGCCCTCCGGCACCAGCACGGCGCAGCGCAGGCCCGCGGAGGTGGCGTAGGCCGCGGCGGAGGCGGAGGTGTTGCCCGTGGAGGCGCACACCACGGCCTGGGCGCCGGCCTGAACGGCGGCGGTCATGGCCATGGTCATGCCCCGGTCCTTGAAGGACCCGGTGGGGTTCATGCCCTCCACCTTGAGGTACACGGTGTTCCCGGTCAGCTCGGAGAGCTTCTGGGCGTGCACCAGAGGGGTGCCGCCCTCACCCAGGGTGATGACCCGGGTGTTCTCATCGACGGGCAGACGTTCGGCGTATTCGCGGATGACTCCGCGCCACTGGTGGGCCACTTGTTCAGACACCTTCCACACGGAGGACGGACGTCACGTCCTTCACGACGTCCAATTGGGAAACGGATTCGACGGTCGCGGCGAGGCTGGCCTCGCTGGCGCGGTGGGTCACGATGCGCAGTTCGGCCGTGACGTCATCGGTGTTCATGCTCTGGCGGAAGAGCTCGATGGAGACGCCGTTGTCGCTGAAGACCTGGGCAATGCGGGCCAGGACGCCGGGCTGGTCGGCGACGCTCAGGCCCACGTGGTAGCTGGTGCGGCTGGCCGAGATCGGCAGCGCCGGCACGTGGCCGGTGGTGGTCTCGGTGCGGCCCGGGCCACCCAGGACCACACGGCGGGCCGCGGAGACGAGGTCACCCAGCACGGCCGAGGCGGTGGGGGTTCCGCCGGCACCCTGGCCGTAGAACATGAGTTCACCGGCGTTCTCGGCCTCGACGAAGACGGCGTTGAACGCGCCGCGCACGGCGGCCAGCGGGTGCTCCCGCGGCAGCAGCGTCGGGTGAACGCGCACGCTGACGCCTTCGGCGCCGTCGTCGTCCGTCAGCTTCTCCGCGATGGCCAGCAGCTTGATGACGAAGCCAGCGTCCTTGGCCGCGGCGATGTCCGCTGCACTGACCTTGGTGATGCCCTCGCAATGCACGTCCGCCAGGGAGAAGCGCGTGTGGAAGGACAGCGCGGCCAGGATGGCGGCCTTGGCGGCCGCGTCGTGGCCTTCGACGTCGGCGGTCGGGTCCGCTTCCGCGTACCCGAGGCGCTGGGCCTCCGCCAGGGCGTCTGCGAACTGGGCGCCCGTGGAGTCCATCTGGTCCAGGATGAAGTTGGTGGTGCCGTTCACGATGCCCAGGACACGGGTGATCCTGTCGCCGGAGAGGCTGTCCCGGATGGGGCGCAGGATCGGGATGGCGCCGGCGACGGCGGCCTCGTAGGAGAGCTGCACACCCGCCTTGTCCGCCTCCTCGTAGAGGGTGGGGCCGTCCTGGGCCAGGAGGGCCTTGTTGCCGGTGACCACGCAGGCGCCGTGGCGGATGGCCTCCAGGATGAGGCCGCGGGCCGGCTCGATGCCGCCCATCAGCTCGATGACCAGGTCCGCGCCGGCCACCAGCGTGGAGGCGTCAGTGGTGAAGAGCTCGCGCGGCAGCTCCACGTCGCGCGGGGAGTCCACGTTCCGCACGGCGATGCCGACGAGCTCCAGGCGGGCGCCGGTGCGCGCGGCGAGGGTGTCGGCGTCCTCCAGGAGGATGCGGGCCACCTGGGCGCCCACGTTGCCGCAGCCCAGCAGGGCCACTTTCAGGGTCTTGATGTCTTCCGTCACGGCTGTGCGGCTCCCATGTCTCGGTTCAGGAGGTCTTCCTCGGTCTCCCCACGAATGATCCACCGGGCGGAACCACCGGAGACCGCGACCACACCCGGGCGGGCCAGGTAGTTGTAGTTGCTCGCGAGTGCCCAGCAGTAGGCGCCGGTTCCGGGGACCGCGAGGAGGTCGCCGGCCCGGACGTCTGAGGGCAGGTAAACATCTTTAACAACAATGTCGCCGCTCTCGCAATGTTTGCCCACTACTCGGGACAGCTGCGCGGGCGCATCGGAGGCGCGGTTCGCCAGCGCGGCCGAGTAATCGGCGTCGTAGAGGACCGGGCGGGCGTTGTCGCTCATGCCGCCGTCCACCGAGACGTACCGCCGCGGAAGGGTGCGCGAGGAGTCCTGGGGGTCCTCCGCCTGGACCGTCTTGCGGGTGCCCACCTCGTACAGCGTGAACGTGGTGCTGCCCACGATCGCGCGGCCGGGCTCGATGGAGATGCGCGGGCAGCCGATGCCCAGCTCGCCGCAGGCCTCACGCACGACGGCGGCCAGCGCCTGGGCGATCTCCGCGGCCGGGCGGGGGGTGTCCACGGGCGTGTAGGCGATGCCGTGCCCGCCCCCCAGGTCCATCTCCGGCAGCGTGATGCCGTGCTTGCGCTGCATGGCGTCGTGGAAGCTCAGGAGCTTGCGGGCGGCGATCTCGAAGCCGTCCGGCTCGAAGATCTGCGAACCGATGTGGCAGTGCAGCCCGAGCAGCTCGATGCCCTCCAGCGCGACGGCGGCGTCCACGGCCTGCTCGGCGGCGGACAGCTCCGGGTCCACGCCGCGCTCGGCCGCGTCCTCCGCGGTGAAGGGCGCCATGGAGAGACCGAACTTCTGGTCCTCATGGGCGGTGGCGATGAACTCGTGAGTGTGCGCGTGGACGCCGGGAGTCAGGCGCAGCATCACCTTGGCCACGCCGGCCTCGCCCTCGGCACGGCGCTCCTGCGCGATCCGCGCCACGCGCTCCAGCTCGTCGATGCTGTCCACCACGATGCGGCCCACACCCAGGTCCAGGGCGCGGCGGATCTCCGCGACGGACTTGTTGTTGCCGTGAAGGCCCAGGATCGCACCCGGGAGTCCGGCACGCTGCGCCACGGCCAGTTCGCCGCCGGAGCAGGTGTCCAGTCGGAGCCCCTCCTCGCGGACCCAGCGCGCCACCTCGACGCTCAGGAACGCCTTGCCGGCGTAGTAGACGTCCACTCCCCCGCACAGCTCCCGGAACGCCTCGTCGAAGGCGTCCCGGAAGGCGCGTGCACGGGCGCGGAAGTCGTCCTCGCTCATGACGAACAGGGGCGTGCCGAAGCGTTCCTTCAGCTCGCTGACCGTCACCCCGCCCACGGCGAGCTCGCCGCCGTCGTTCCGGGCGACGTCGTGCGCCCAGCTCGGGGCGTGCAGCGCGTTCAGGTCCTCCGGCAGCGCCAGCCAGGCCGGAGCGAGGGGGCTCGCCGCGCCCATTTACATGCGCTCCGGTGCGGACACGCCCAGCAGGTCGAGGCCGTTGGCCAGGACCTGGCTGGTGGCGTCGTTCAGCCACAGGCGGGTGCGGTTGACCGTGGTCACCGGCTCCTCGCCCTGCGGGGTCACGCGGCAGGCGTCGTACCAGCGGTGGTAGGCGCCGGCCACCACCTCGAGGTGGCGGGCGATGCGGTGCGGCTCACGCAGCTCCGCGGCCTTGGCCACGATGGACGGGAAGCTGCCCAGCTGGGACAGCAGCTCGTTCTCGGTGGGATCCGTGAGCAGGGAGGCGTCGAACTCGCCGCGGTCCACCCCGGCGGCGGCCGCGTTGCGGGCCGTGTTGCGGGCCCGGGCGTGCGCGTACTGCACGTAGAACACCGGGTTCTCGTTGCTGTTCTTCTTCAGCACCTCGGGCTCGAGCGTGATGGGTGAGTCCGCGGGGAAGCGCGCCAGGGAGTAGCGCACGGCGTCCTTGCCCAGCCAGGAGATGAGGTCCTTGAGCTCGATGATGTTGCCGGCGCGCTTGGACAGCTTGGCGCCGTTCACGGAGACGAGCTGTCCGATGAGGACTTCGATGTTCTTCTCCGGGTCATCGCCCGCACAGGCCGCGATGGCCTTCAGGCGGTTGACGTAGCCGTGATGGTCGGCGCCCAGAAGGTAGATCTTCTCGACGAAGCCGCGGTCCCGCTTGGTCAGGTAGTAGGCGGCGTCCGCGGCGAAGTAGGTGGGCTCGCCGTTGGCGCGGATCATCACCCGGTCCTTGTCGTCACCGAAGTCGGTGGTGCGCAGCCAGACGGCGCCCTCCTGATCGAAGACGTGGCCCTGCTCGCGCAGGCGCTCCACGGAGGCCTCCAGCGCACCGGACTCGTGCAGGGTGCGCTCGGAGAAGTAGACGTCGAAGTGCACGTCGAAGTCGGCGAGCGTCTTCTTGATGTCCTCCATCTGCGCCCGGTAGGCGGCCTCACGGACCACCGGCAGGGCGGCCTCGTCGGTCAGTTCACGGACGGCAGGGTGCTCCGTGAGCACCTCCTGGCCGAGGTCCACGATGTACTGGCCCGGGTAGCCGCCCTCCGGCACGGGGCGGCCGTGCAGGCGGGAGAGCACCGAATTGGCGAAGACGTTCATCTGGTTGCCGGCGTCGTTGATGTAGTACTCGGCGGTGACGTCCGCACCGGCGGCGCGCAGCACACGGGCGATCGCGTCGCCCAGGGCGGCCCAGCGGGTGTGGCCGATGTGCAGCGGGCCGGTGGGGTTGGCGGAGACGAACTCCATGTTGACCACGTGGCCGGCCAGGGCGTCGCTCTTGCCGTAGTCGGCGCCGGCCAGCACGATGGTGCGGGCCAGCTCACCGGCGGCACCGGCGTCCAGGGTGATGTTGATGAAGCCCGGTCCGGCGATGTCCACGGAGGCGACGCCGTCCACGGCACTCAGACGCTCGGCGAGGATCCCGGCGAAGTCACGGGGCGCCATCCCGGCACGCTTGCCGAACTGCATGGCGGCGTTGGTGGCCCAATCGCCGTGGTCCCGGTTCTTCGGTCGCTCCACGCGCACATCGGCGCTCAATGCCTCCTCGGGAAGGGTGATGGCGCCGTCGGCGACGGCGGCCTTCAGGCATGCGGTGATGGCGGCGGAAAGCTGTTCGGGAGTCACACCCTCAATCCTACGTGGCGGGGACTCCGGGCCGAAAAGCGTGACCGGGCGGGACACAGAAAGCACACAGACGGCCGTCCTAGTGTTGAAGGGAGTGTGATCGGCGCGAGCCTAGGAGACCATATGCAGCAGACCCACCCACCAGCCGCCCCCACGCGTTCGAGCCGCGGGCGCTCCCTGCTCCCCTTCGGCCTGGCCGCGGCCGCCGGAGGGATCGCCATCCTGGTGGGCTGCGCGCCGGACAAGACGGCGGCCCCCACGGAGGAGATGTCCCCGCAGCCGGCGGCAGCGAGCAGCGCCGCAGCCGCCCCCGCCACGCCGGGGCACTACAAGGACGGCACCTACAGCGCGGACGGGCACTACGTGTCCCCCAACGGCGACGAGACCGTCGGGGTGACCCTGACCCTGGCGTCCGGGAAGGTGACGGACGTCCAGATCACCACGCACCCGAGCAGCGCCAACACCCAGCTGTTCCAGAATCGCTTCGCGGGCGGCATCAAGGACCTGGTGGTGGGCAAGAGCATCGACGAGCTGGGCGGCATCACCCGTGTGGCCGGCTCCAGCCTCACGAGCGGTGGCTTCGAGGACGCCGTGGCGGCCATCAAGAAGCGGGCCGGCTGAGCATGCCCCCGGCGGCGCCCCTCGAGTTCGACGCCTTGGGGACGTCCTGGTGGATCCGCGCCGAAGGACTGGAGTCCGTCCTGGAGGGCCGGGTCCGGGACCGGCTGAACGACTTCGACGCCACCTGGTCCCGGTTCCGCGGTGATTCCCTGGCGATGCGGCTCGCCGCACCCGCGGACGTCGGGCGCGCGGACGGCGAGCGCACCGTGGAGTTTCCCGCGGAGGCCGCTCCCCTGGGCCGGCTGTACCGCGAACTCCACGATCTGAGCGGCGGCTCCGTCACGCCGTTCATCGGCGCCTCCCTGGCACAGCTGGGCTACGACCCGGACTATTCGCTGCAGCCTCACGGCGAGCCGGTCCCGGCGCCCCGCTGGGGCGAGGACGTGGACTGGGACGGCCGCACTGTCAGTGCCCGGACGCCTGTGGTGCTGGACATCGGGGCCGCGGGCAAGGGCCTGGCCGTGGACCTGGTCTGCGAGATCCTGCTCGGCGCCGGCCTGACGGACTTCCTGGTCGACGCAGGCGGTGACATGCGCCGCCACGGCGGCACGAGCGACCGCATCGCCCTGGAGAACCCGTTCGACACGCGGCAGGCGATCGGCGTCGTCGAGCTTCACGACGGCGCGCTGGCCGCCTCCGCCGTCAACCGCCGCGCCTGGGGTGAGGGACTGCATCACGTCCTGGACGGGCTGACCGGACGGCCGGTGCGTCGCGTCGTGGCAAGCTGGGTGCTGGCCCCGGACGCCATGACGGCGGACGGGCTGGCCACGGCCTTGTTCTTCGTGCCCGGCGTGAACCTGGCGGAGCGGCACGACGTCCACTGGTTGAGTGTGCACAGCGATGGGCACGCCGAAGGTTCACCGTATTTCCTGGAAGGGCTGCATCGATGACCGCTCCTCTCCCCCTGGCCCGCCGGGTGACCGGCCTGCCGGGACGGATCCCCATGACCCGTCTGGTGGCCCTCGCCCTGGGCGTGCTGGTGCTCTACAGCCTGCTCCTCGACGCGCTGGGATGGACCGAGTTCGGCATGCTGCCGCTTCTGGCGCACCTGGGGCAGTGCCTGGCTGCGACGCTGGTGGGAACCGCGCTCTGCGCACTCCTGTTCCGGCTGCGGCCGTACTGGGATTCGTCCCTGGTCACGGCCGGTCTCCTGTACTTCCTCTTCTGGCCCGCGACCTCCGCGCGCGAGGCCTGGGGCGTGATCCTGGCCGGTCTGTTGGCTTCGGCCTCCAAATACGCCCTGGCCTGGCGCGGCCGGCACCTGTTCAACCCCGCGGCCCTGGGCGCATTCGTGGTGTCCCTGACGGGCCTGAACGCCGCCACCTGGTGGGTCGGTTCCCCGCCCTTGCTGTGGGCCGTGATCCCGCTGGGCCTACTGGTGCTGTACCGCGCAGGCCAGTTCCCGGTGGCGCTGACCTTCCTGGCGCTGTCCTTCGTCACAGCGGAAGCCGTCGCCGCGGTCCGGGGCCTCTCCGTGACGGATGTCCCGGCCTTGTGGTTCGCCGGTCAGGCCACCGTGTTCTTCGCCTGCTTCATGATGAGCGAGCCGCTGACCCTGCCGCCGCGGCGCCTGCAACGGGTTCTGGTGGGCGCCGTCACGGGCGTACTGTTCAGCCTGCCCCTTTCCCTGGCGCTCGGACCGGTGATCCTCACCAACGCCCCCGAGGCGGTGCTTCTGGTGGGCAACCTCCTGGCATTCGCGCTGCGGCCGCGGCAGTCCGCGACCATGGCGTTCCTGGGGAGCCGCGAGGTGGCGCCAGGCGTACGGGAGTTCTCTTTCCACACCGTCGCCGGGGCCCGCACGGCTCCCGGCCAGTACGTCGAACTGACCTTGCCGGTGCCGGGCCTGCTGACGGCCCGCCGGGTGTTCAGCCCGGTCACCGCTGGTGACGGTGTGCTGCGCATCGCCACGCGGATCCCGGCAAGCCCGTCGCCGGCCAAGCAGGCGCTGCTGACGCTGCCGGTCGGCGCGCTCATCCAGTCGAGCCGGGCCGCCGGTGACTTCGTCCTGCCCTCTCCTCCGCGCCCCCTGCTGCTGGCGGCGGGCGGCATCGGCGTCACGCCGTTCGTGGCACTCACGGGCGCCGACGGTGCCGGCGCCTCGGACACCGTCCTGCTGTACTCGGCCCGCTCCTTGGAGGACGCGGCCTACCTGGACGAACTGGCCGCGAGTGGCGCCCGCGTCCTGCTCCGCACCTCCGCTCCCCTGCCGGAGGACGCGGTGCTGCCCGACGGCGTCGAGCACGTGGGAACGGAGCGGCTCACCGCCGCGCGGGTCACCGAACTGGTGCCCGACGCCGCGCGGCGGCTGGGCATGGTGGCCGGCACACCGGACTTCGTACGGGACTTGAAGAAGACCTTGCGGGGGGCGGGTGTGCGGAAGGTCAAGAAGGATTCGTTCCTGGGGTACTGACGTCCTGGCTGTTCTTCCCATGGAGCTTGCGGACGCGGCTCGCGGACGCACCCCGATTTCACATCCGGGGGTGGAATGCTGATAAGCTCGAGGACGTTCCCGGGAGCTCCCGGGCCCCGGATACGCCCTCGTAGCTCAGGGGATAGAGCGTCTGCCTCCGGAGCAGAAGGCCGTAGGTTCGAATCCTATCGAGGGCACCAAATGAGAGCAGGCTCTCGGTTCTACGGAACCGGGAGCCTGTCTGTTTTTCCGCGACATGCCCGGACGAGCCTCGGCGGCTAGGCTTGTCCCGTCATGCCTCTGAACATCACATACCCCGCCGCGCTGCCCGTCTCCGAACGCCGCGAGGAGATCATGGCCGCGATCCGGGACCACCAGGTGGTCATCGTGGCCGGGGAGACGGGCTCTGGAAAGACCACCCAGCTGCCCAAGATGTGCCTGGAACTGGGTCTTGCCGAGAAGGGGCTGGTGGGCCACACTCAGCCGCGGCGTCTGGCCGCCCGCACGGTCGCCGAGCGCATCGCGGAGGAGCTCGGCGTGGAGCTGAGCCAGGAGGTCGGGTACCAGGTCCGCTTCACGGGCGAAGTGGGGCCGAAGACCCAGGTGAAGCTCATGACGGACGGCATCCTGCTGGCCGAGATCCAGCGCGACCGGATGCTGCGGAAGTACAGCGTCATCATCGTGGACGAGGCCCATGAGCGCAGCCTCAACATCGACTTCATCCTCGGCTACCTCAAGCGCCTCCTGCCCCAGCGGCCGGACCTGAAGGTCATCATCACCTCCGCCACCATCGACCCGGAGCGCTTCGCCAAGCACTTCGGCGGCGAGGACACCCCCTCACCGATCGTGGAGGTCTCCGGCCGCACCTTCCCCGTGGAGATCCGTTACCGACCGCTCTCCGAGCCGGCCGGCGGCGAGGACATGGACGACGAACTCGAAGAGGACCGCGACCCGGTGGACGCGGTCTGCGACGCCGTGGACGAGCTCTCCCGGGAGGCGCCCGGCGACATCCTGGTCTTCTTCTCCGGCGAACGCGAGATCCGTGAGGCGGCGGAGGCCCTGCGCGGCCGCCTCCCCCGCAACCCGCGCCTGGCCGACGCCGAGGTCCTGCCTCTGTTCGCCCGTCTGAGCCTGGCCGAGCAGCACAAGGTCTTCCACCCGGGTCCCAAACGGCGCATCGTCCTGGCCACCAACGTCGCGGAGACGTCCTTGACGGTCCCCGGCATCAAGTACGTCATCGACACCGGCACCGCCCGCATCTCGCGCTACTCCCACCGCACCAAGGTGCAGCGCCTGCCGATCGAGCGCGTGTCCCAGGCCTCAGCCAGCCAGCGCTCCGGCCGCTGCGGCCGTGTCAGCGACGGCATCGCCATCCGGCTGTACTCGGAGGAGGACTTCGAGGGCCGGCCCGAGTTCACGGATCCGGAGATCCTGCGCACCAACCTTGCCGCCGTCATCCTGCAGATGATCGCGATCGGCGTGGCCGCCACCCCGAAGGACGTGGAGGCGTTCCCGTTCGTCGAGTCCCCGGACACGCGCGCTGTCAACGACGGCGTCACGCTGCTCCGTGAGCTCGGTGCCCTGCCGTCCACGGGAGGGGGCGACGACGGCGCGGACGCGGGCGCGCGCGCACCCCGCAGCGGTGGCAGGGGCCGCCCGGGAGGCCGCCCGGGAGGCCGCAAACCGTCCGGCCTGACCGCCGTCGGGCATCAGCTCGCCCAGCTGCCTGTGGACCCGCGCCTGGGCCGGATGATCGTGGAGGCGGGGCGCCGCGACTGCGCCCGCGAAGTCATGGTCCTGGCAGCCGCGCTGACCATCCAGGACCCCCGCGAGCGCCCCACGGACAAGCAGCAGCAGGCCGCGGAGAAGCACGCTCGCTTCAAGGACGAGAAGAGCGACTTCACCGGCTTCCTCAACCTCTGGAACTACCTGCAGGAGAAGCAGCGCGAGCTGTCCTCCAGCGCGTTCCGGCGCCTCTGCCACGCCGAGTTCATCAACTACCTGCGCGTGCGGGAGTGGCAGGAGCTGTACAGCCAGCTCCGGCAGCTGGCCAAACCGCTGGGCATCTCGGTGGGAAATGAGCGGGAGACGGACCCCGTGGGCAACCACGACGCGGTGCACATCTCCCTGCTGTCCGGTCTGCTGAGCCAGATCGGCCTCTACGACGAGCGCAAACGGGAGTACGCGGGCGCCCGCGGCACCCGTTTCGCGATCTTCCCGGGCTCCGCACTGTTCAAGAAGTCCCCGGCGTTCGTCATGGCGGCCGAGCTGGTGGAGACCAGCCGGCTCTGGGCCCGCGTGGCGGCCGCGTTCGACCCGTCCTGGGCCGAGCAGGTGGCTCCCGGCCTGGTGAAGCGCAGCTTCAGCGAACCGCATTGGTCCTCCAAGTCCGGCTCCGTGATGGCCTATGAGAAGGTCACGCTGTACGGCGTGCCCATCATCCCCAAGCGCCGCGTGAACTACGCCAAGGTGGACCCGGAGCTCTGCCGCGAGCTGTTCATCCGCCATGCCCTGGTGGACGGCGACTGGCGCACGCATCACAAGTTCTTCCAGCGCAACCGCACCCTCCTGCGCGAGGTGGAGGAGCTGGAGACCCGCATGCGGCGCCGCGACATCCGCGTGGACGATGAGACGCTCTTCGAGTTCTACGACGCCCGGATCGGCCACGACGTGGTCTCGGAGCGGCACTTCGATCTCTGGTGGAAGAACGCCCGGCAAGAGGACCCCACTCTCCTGGACTTCGACCGCGCGCTCGTCATGAGCGAGGAGGCCGAGGACCTGGACGAAGCCGCCTTCCCCAAGGTGTGGCGCCAGCAGGGTTTCGAGTTCCCCCTGAGCTATGAATTCCACCCGGTGGCCCCCGGCGCCACGCCGGATCCCACGGATGGCGCCACGGTGGAGATCCCGGCCCTGTTCCTCAACCAGGTGGAGCCGGAACCGTTCCGCTGGCAGATCCCCGGCCAGCGCGTGGAACTGGTGACGGCCCTCATCAAGTCCCTCCCCAAGGCGGTCCGGAAGAACTTCGTGCCCGCACCCGATGTGGCGCGGCAGGCCGTCGCCGCGCTCGACGCAGACTTCTCCCCGGCGGAGGACCGGATCGAGGACGCCCTGGCCCTCGCGCTGCGCCGCCTGCGCGGCCAGGTGGTGCCGGACGGCAGCTTCTCCTGGGACGCCGTGCCGCCACATCTGCGCATGAGCTTCCGCGTGGTGGACGCCAAGGGCAAGGTGCTGGGTGAGGGCAAGGACCTCGCCGCCCTGCAGGACGAACTGGCCCCGGCCACGCGCCGCGCCATCGCTGAGAGCCTGGGCGCGACCCCGAAGACCGCGGCTCCATCGCCGAAGAAGCAGCGCACGACGACGGACACCGCCTCCTCCAGGCGCGACGGCGCGGCCCAGGGTGCCGGGCTGCACGCCTCGGGCGTCCAGGAGCTCAGCGGCCTGACGGACTGGACGTCGCTCACTGCGGCGAGCGGCGGCGTCGTGCAGCGCAGTGTCAGCCGGCAGCTCGGCGGGCACACGGTGACCGGCTACCCGGCCCTCGTGGATGAGGGCAAGACGGTGGGTCTGCGCGTGTTCCAAACGCAGGAACGCCAGGAGGCCGCCATGCGCGGCGGGGTGATCCGGCTCATCGCCCTCAAGGTGCCGTCGCCGGACCGCTACGTCCTGGAGCATCTGAGCAACACGGAGAAGCTGACCTTCAGCCAGAACCCGCACGGCAGCATCACGGGCCTGATCGCGGACTGCGCCCAGGCGGCGATCGACAAGCTGGTCCCGGCGCAGCTTCCCTGGGACACGAAGTCCTTCGACGCGCTGTACGAGCAGGTCCGGGCCGAGCTGATCGACACCGTCTTCACCGTCACGGCCGTGGTGGAAAAGATCCTCTCGGCCTCCCTGCGGATCGGCAAGCAGCTGCGTGGCAGCGTGAGCCCGGCCCTGTTCAGCGCCCTGAGCGATGAGAAGAGCCACCTGGGCCAGCTCGTGCACCCGGGATTCGTGGCACAGACGGGCTATCTCCAGCTCGCCCAGCTCCCCCGCTATCTGACGGCCATCGAACGCCGCCTGGAGAAGCTGCCGGGCAATGTGCAGCGCGACGCGAACAGCCTCGCGGTGGTGCAGCGCCTGGAGGACGAGTACGACGACGCCGTGGCGGCGTTGCGCTCGGGCGAGGGTCCCGGGCCGGAGCTGACCCACGTGCGATGGATGCTGGAGGAGCTGCGGGTCAGCTTGTTCGCCGTCGAGCTGGGCACTCAGTACTCGGTGAGCGAGAAGCGCATCCGCGTAGCAATGAACAAGGCCCTCGCTCCGTGAGCCACCGCCGTCCCTTAAGCTGGGATGGTCCGTACCACCGTAAGACCAAAGGACTCCCCCTATGAAGCTCAGCTTCCCCGCTCCGAACGCCGGCACCGAGATCCTCGGTCTCGGGCATGCTCAGCCGGAGCGCGTCATGGACAACCACGAGCTCGAGGGCATGATGGAGACCTCGGATGAGTGGATCCGGCAGCGCACGGGCATCGTCACCCGGAACATCGCCGGCGAGGATGAGAGCGTCGCCACCCTGGCCATCGCCGCCGCACGTATGGCTCTGGAGGACTCCGGGGTTCCTGCGGAGAAGATCGACCTGGTCATCATCGCCACCACCACGGCCGCCGAGCGCTCCCCCAACACCGCAGGGCGCGTCGCGCAGGCCCTGGGTCTGGGCGACGCCGAGCGGGGTCCGGGCATCATCGACATCAATACGGCCTGCTCCGGCTTCGAATACGCCATGGGCCTGGCCGATCAGTCCATCCGCTCCGGCACCTCGAACTACGCCCTGGTGCTCGGCGCCGAGACCCTGTCCAAGGTCACCGACTGGACGGACCGCAGCACCGCCGTCCTGACCGCCGACGGCGCAGGCGCCATGGTCATCGGCCCGAGCGACGAGCCGCGCATCGGCCCGGTCGTGTGGGGCTCCAAGGGCGAGCTCGCCGATGCCGTCCTCATCGGCCCGCCCACCAACAAGTTCTGGCAGAACGGCCGCGAGGTGCTCCGCTGGGCCCTCAAGGACGCGGAGAAGCATGCCCGCGCCGCCGTGGCCCAGGCCGGCCTTCAGATGTCCGACATCGAGGTGCTGGTCACCCATCAGGCCAACCTGCGCATCATCGAGCCCATGGCCCAGGCCCTCGGTCTGACGGACAAGGTGGTAGTGACCGACGTGATCGACTCCGGCAACACTTCCGCCGCGAGCGTGCCGCTCGGCTACAGCAAGTGGTGGCACTCCGGCAAGATCCCCTCCGACGTCCCGGCCCTGCTCTTCGGCTTCGGCGGCGGTTTCACCTTCGCCGGCATGGTGGCGATGACGCCCCGCAAGAAGTAGGGCTTTAAACCCAATCGACTGCTCCATACGACGCCAGAATCGCCCGGAATTCCCGGAAAACGGCGTCCTGTGGAGCAGTCGATGTGCTTAATCAGCCCTCCGGCACGAACTCCCCGTAACCGGCGGCGCGCAAGCCTTCACGGATGGTCTCCGCGTTCGCATCCAGCTCCGCGGGATCCGGGTTGTTGTCCACGGAGCCGAAGTCGTAGTCGGCCATGGAGTTGGACGGCCAGACGTGGACGTGGAGGTGCTCCACTTCGTAGCCGGCCACGAGCAGCCCCGCGCGGGCGGACCCGAACGCCTCCACCTGGACCTTGCCGATCTTCTGGGCCACCAGCACGGCCTTGGACAGGATCTCCGGGTCCGCGTCCGTCCAGCGGTCCACCTCCTGGACCGGAACCACCAGGGTGTGCCCGGGGGCCAGCGGGCCGATGGTCAGGAACGCGACCACGTCCGGCTCACGCCAGACGAAGCGGCCGGGGATCTCCCCGTTGATGATCTTGGTGAAAAGGCTGCTCACGGGTCTGCTTTCTCTTGTGGTCATTTGAAGCCTTGTGCTGCGGGCTGTCGTCTCGCCGAAATCCGGCAGCGGTTTGCCCAGGGGCGGGGGCACCGGACGTCCGACGGGCACCTCAGGCCCCCGTGGCGACGTCGCGGGACGCGTCGTTGGACCACTGGGAGAAGGACCCCGGGTAGAGGACGGCGTCGAAGCCGGCAAGTTTCAGTGCCGCCACCTCATGCGCCGCGGTGACGCCGGAACCACAGTAGACGGCCACCGGGGTCCCGGGTTCGACGCCGAGTGCGGAGAACCGCTCGCGAAGCGCCTCCGCGGACAGGAACTGCCCGTCCTCGTCCACGTTCTCCGTGGTCGGCGCGCTGATGGCCCCCGGGATGTGACCGGCCCGCGGGTCGATCGGCTCCACCTCGCCGCGGTACCGCTCCGTGGCACGTGCGTCCAGGAGGACGCCGTTCTCAGGCCACGTGCCCGCCCCGTCGATGCCCACGACGGCCGACGGGTCCATCGGGTGGAGCGTCACGTCGCCGGCGGGAAGCGTCACGTCCTCCTTCTCGATGGAGAAGTCCTCCAGCACCCAGGCCATCAGGCCACCGTCCAGGATGCGGGTGTCCGCATGGCCGAATTCCCGGAGCAGCCACCATGCACGCGCGGCCGCCATGGAACCCGAGTTGTCGTACACCACCACGGTGTCGCCGTCGTTGATCCCCCAGCGCCGAGCGGTCGCCTGGAAGTCCTCAAAGGACGGGAGCGGGTGGCGCCCCGCCTCCGGGCTGGCGGGCGCCGCGAGATCGGACTCCATGTCGACGAAGACCGCGGCCGGGAGATGGCCCATGAGGTATTTTTCGCGCCCCAACGGATCGCCCAGCGTCCACCGGACGTCCAGGATCACGAGCTTGTCCGGGTCCAGGTCGTGGACGTCGGCGGGGGCGATGGTGACAGGGAATTCTTGCTCCATAGGGCAACTCTATGCCCGCGATACCCTTGACCCCGTGAGTGCAGCAGAGTTCCCCCACGTGGTCCGGTCCGACGAGCGTTCCTGGGCCGATGAGGCCATCCGGAAGATCACCGCGGAGGCGAACCGCTCCGCCGACACGCACCTCTATGGCGTGCCTCTGCCCGAACAGTGGGGCATCGAACTGTTCATCAAGGACGAGTCGACGCACCGCTCCGGCAGCCTCAAACACCGTCTGGCACGCTCACTCTTCCTGTTCGGCCTCGTCAATGGCTGGATCGGGCCCGGCACCACCATCGTGGAGGCCAGCAGTGGCAGTACGGCCGTCTCCGAGGCCTACTTCGCGCGGCTCCTCGGCCTGCCGTTCATCGCGGTCATGACCCGCAGCACCAGTCAGGAGAAGATCCGCCTCATCGAGGACTTCGGCGGTTCATGCCTCCTGGTGGACCATGCCGCGGAGGTCTACTCGACCGCGGAGGAGGTGGCCCGGACCACCGGTGGCCACTACATGGACCAGTTCACCTACGCGGAGCGGGCCACCGACTGGCGCGGGAACAACAACATCGCGGAGTCCATCTTCGAGCAGATGACTCAGGAGCTGCACCCGGTCCCGCGGTGGATCGTGGTGGGTGCCGGCACCGGCGGCACGAGCGCCACGATCGGCCGATACCTGCGCTACCACCGGCATGACACCCGCCTGCTGGTGGTGGACCCGGAGAACTCGGCGTTCCTCCCGTCCTGGCGCGACGGGGACCCGGAGCTCACTACCGGCCTGCCGTCCCGCATCGAAGGCATCGGCCGGCCCCGCGTGGAACCGAGCTTCGTCCCGGCCGTCATCGACGCCATGGTGGAGGTCCCGGACGCGGCGTCCATCGCGGCGATGCGGCACCTGAACCGGTACGCGCAACTCGACGCTGGGCCGTCCACCGGCACCAATCTGTGGGGCGTGTGGCGGCTCATCGCCGGCATGGTGGCCCGCGGCGAGACCGGCAGCGTCGTCACGCTCATGTGCGACCCCGGCGGCCGCTACGCCCGCAGCCACCAGGATGACGCATGGCTGGCCGCGAACGGCCTGGACCCGGCACCGTACACGCAGGTCATCGAGCACTTCCTGGACAGTGGGGAATGGCTCGAGGGGGAATGGCTGGAGCCGGGAGAATGGCGGGACCTGCCCGCCTAGCCGAGCTGCACGGCTTCTCCCGGGTCAAGGTGGCGGTACTCGGTGCCGTACCGGGCCCCGAGGCGCTGCACGTGCCCCTCCATCAGGCCCAGGCCGGCCGGGTTCAGGAGCGCCTCATGGATGTTGAAGGCCTGCCGGGGGCGGACGCTGATGACGTAGTCCACCACCTCCTGGATCTTGGACCAGGGGGCGTGGATCGGCACCAGCAGGGTGTCCACCTCCAGGCCGTGCGGCACCGTGAAGCTGTCCCCAGGATGGAACAGCACACCGTCCACCAGGTAACCGGTGTTCGCCACGAGCGGCACCACCGGGTGGATGAGCGCGTGCTGGCTGCCGAAGCCCTTCACCCCAAAGCCGGCGACGACGACGTCGAGCCCGTCACCGGCGTCGTGCACCCGCTGCTCCGGTGAGGCTGCGCCCGCTGCCGCGGCGTCCGCACGCAGTGCCGCCGCCGCCCCGGCAGGCGCGTAGACCTCCAGCGCCGGGGAGGTCACCAGGGCCGCCACGACCGCGGGCGCGTCGAGGTGGTCCGCATGCTCATGCGTGACGAGCACGGCGTGGGCGCCCTCAAGCGCGGCTCCGGTCTCGGAGAAGGTGCCCGGGTCGATCACCAGGGTGCGGACGCCGTCAGGGGTGTCCTTGTCCAGGCGGACGCAGGAGTGGGTGAACTTGGTCAGCTGCATGCCCCCAGCGTACGCCCGGGCACCGACAGCACGTCAGGCTCAGAGCATCTCCAGCGGGACCTTCCGGCGGGGTGCCGGGAACGCGCGGTCGATCTCCGCAAGTTCCGGGTCCGTCAAGTGCAGGGAGCCGGCCTGGGCGTTGTCCCGGACGTGCTCAGGCGTGGAAGCCTTGGGGATGGCGATGACCTCCCCGGAGCGGATGGCCCAGGCCAGCAGGATCTGTGCCACACTGACGCCGCGGTTCGCTGCGATGCCCTCCAGGACAGGGTCGTCCAGCAGGCGGCCTTGTTCGATGGGCGAGTACGCCATGGTGGCCACAGGGCGGTCCAGACGTGCCTGTGCGGGGAAGAGATCGAACTCCGGGCCGCGGCGGGACGGGTTGTAGAGCACCTGGTTGACCAGCGGTGCGGAGGGGAAGTCGCCCAGCGAACCCGCATCGAAGTTGCTGATGCCCCAGGAGCCGATGAGCCCGCGGGCCACCAGCTCCTCGAAGGCGTCCACGGTCTCCTCCACGGCGTGCGGGCCGGGCCAGTGCAGGAGGTAGAGGTCGATCCAGTCCGTGCCGAGGATCTCCAGAGAGCGTTCGCAGGCCTGGATGGCGCCCTTGCGGGAGGCGTTCCAGGGAAGCACCTTGTCCACCAGGAAGACCCGGTCACGCACGGGGGCGATCGCCTCGCCCACCAGGTCCTCGCTCCGGCCGTCACCGTACATCTCGGCCGTGTCCACCAGGGTCAGGCCGAGCTCGATGCCCTCGCGGAGCGTGGCGATCTCGGCGTCCCTCTTCCAGGGGTCATCCCCCAGGAACCAGGTCCCCTGTCCCAGCGCGGGAACGACTTCGCCATCGGCCAGTGTCACGGTCTTCATCGGTGCCATGCCTGTCAGCCTACGTAGGGGGTACGCTGTGGACCCAGTGTGACCGAGACCGTATGGGACTTTTCCCGCACGGCCGCTTGTTAAAGTGGAGTCCCAGGATTCCGCCAGAGAAGGAGATGCTCAGCCGTGGAACACAACCCGGGCCCCCGTACACCGGTGCGGGTGACCAAGCAGCGTCTCGCCGTGGACGCCGCCCTGGACCAGCTGGACGACTTCGTCAGCACGCAGGACCTGCACCGTTCCCTCCAGGACTCCGGGGTGTCCGTGTCACTGGCCACCACGTACAGGATTCTGCAGTCGATGGCGGATGAAGGTGTGGTGGACGTCCTTCGCACCACGGACGGCGAGGCCGTCTACCGCCGCTGCGAAGCGGAGAGCCACCACCACCATCTGCTGTGCCGCAATTGCGGCAAGGCCGTGGAGATCGAGGCTCCAGCCGTGGAGGCGTGGGCCGCCAAGGTGGCCGCGGAGCACGGCTTCACCGCGGTGTCCCACACCGTGGAGATCATGGGTCTGTGCGAGGACTGCTCCCGCGCCGCCCGAACACCAGCAGCACGGGGATGAGGCACAGGGCGAGCAACCCGCCGCCCAGCGCGACGGCCGGGTAGTCCCCCGCCGCCATCACCATGCCGGACATGGTGCTTCCCCCGGCCCCGGACAGCGCCACCAGCACATCCACACTTCCCTGGGTGCGGGCACGGATCTCCGGAGCCGTGGCATCGACCACCATCGCGGTGGAGGTGATCAGTCCGAAGTTCCAGCCGAGCCCCAGCAGGCCGAGAGCCAGGAGCAACAGGCCGAGCGAATCACCCGGAGCGGTGGCCGCCACTCCGGCGGCCAGCAGCAGGGTCACGCCCGCGCACCACGCCATCGCGATGCGGCCGATCCGGTCCACCAGCCAGCCGGTGACGAGCGATGGCAGGTACATGGACCCGATGTGCACCGCGATCACCAGGCCAACGTCACCCAGCCCATGATGGTGAGCCTTCATGTGGACGGGGGTCATGGTCATGATGGACGTCATGGTGATCTGGCAGAGCACCAGGATGGTGGCGGCCAGGTAGACTCCTCGGCCGGGCTTCGGGGCGGCTCCAGGAGTTTCGCCACCCGCGGCATCCGGAACCTGCGCGGCGAGCCGCTGGGCTACGTGGTACGGGTCAGGACGCAGGAAGAACCACAGTACGGCGCCGGCCGCGAGGTACGCGACGGCGGCCAGGAGGAACGGGCCGGCAAGCATCGGGATACCGAGGTTCATGGCCACGTTCCCCATCGGTTCCACCAGATTGGGGCCCGCCACAGCGCCGAAGGTGGTGGACACCAGGGCGATGCTCACGGCGCGTCCGCGCTGGGCCGGCGTGGCCAGATCGGTTCCGGCGTAGCGCGCCTGGAGGTTGGTGGCCGTGCCGCCGCCGTAGATGAACAGGAACAGGAACAGCAGCACCGGGTTCGCCAGCATGGCGGCCAGGATCACGCCGAGTGCGCCTACGGCACCGGCCCCGAAGCCGAGGGCCAGGCCCGGACGCCGGCCCAGACGCTGCGTGGTCCGGCCGACCAGGAACGCCGCGAGCGCGGACCCCAGGGTGAACAGCGCCGACGGCAGGCCGGCCGCGGCGTCGGATCCGAGCATCTGCTGCGCCAGCAGCGCGCCCACCGTGATGCCGGAGGCGAGACCCGCACCGCCCAGCACCTGGCTGACCGCGACGACGGCAAGGGTACGGCGCTGCAGGCGCGCCCGCTCGGCGTCGTGCACGACGACGCCCGGCGCGGTGATGCTCTCCTGCTCGGTGAGGCTGTCCCGCTCGGTCATGCGCTCACACCCTTCGGCTCTGCCGCCCGCTGTTCCGCCACACGGAGGCGGCGGCCGTTGCGCCCGGTCTTACGGCGCCACGCGCCGATCCCCCAGCACGCCAGGTAGATGGTGAAGGAGATCGTGGTGACGTAGGGGCTGATGGGGATGCTGCCGCCCAGGGCCAGAAGGATTCCGCCCACCGTCGCCGTGACGGCGAAGGCGACACTCAGCAGGACCACCAGCAGGGGCGAGCCGGTCACCTTGAACGCCGCGGCGGCCGGGGTGATGAGGAGCGCCAGCACCAGCAGGGCACCGACGATCTGGATGGACAGCGCCACGGAGACGCCCAGGATCAGCATGAAGGCGAGGGACAGGCCCTTCACGGGGACACCCCGTGCGGCGGCGACGTCCGGATCGTCGCTGGCGAAGTTGAGCGGCCGCCACAGGACCGCCAGGGCCGCCATGACCAGGGCGGCGGTGACCACGAGGGCGTCCAGCTGGACGGTGTCCACGGACACGATCTGGCCGGTGAGCAGAGAGAACTTGTTGGCGGCACGCCCTTGGTAGAGCGAGAGGAACAGGATGCCGAGGCCCAGTCCGAAGGGCATGAGGACGCCGATGAGGGAGTTCTTCTCGCGGGCCTTGAGCCCCATGAGGCCGAGAAGGAGCGCCGCCGCGACGGACCCGATCAGGGAACCGAGCACCACGTCCGCGCCGAGCAGCAGGGCGAGGGAGGCTCCCGCGAAGGAGAGTTCCGAGATGCCGTGCACGGCGAAGGAGAGGTCGCGCTTGACCACGAAGACGCCCACCAGGCCGCCCAGCACGCCCAGCACCGCACCGGCCCACAGCGAGTTCTGCAGCAGGGCCAGCAGCTCGCCGTAGTTGTCGAAGTTGAAGACGGAGCTCCAGAAGGAGTTGGGGTCCACTCAGTCCACCTCTTCCTGCTCGTGGTGGATCTGTTCGGGGATGCCGGAGACCAGAAGGCGGTCGTGGGAACGGACCACCTCGACGTGACCCTGGTAGAGCTCGGAGAGGGTTTCGGTGTTCATGACCTCCTCCGGCGTGCCGATCCGGAACCGCCCCTGGGCGAGGTACAGGACACGGTCCACGTAGGGCAGCACGGGGTTGAGTTCGTGGGTCACGAACACCACGGCCGTCCCGGCTTCCCTGCAGCGCTGGTTCACCAGGGCACTCACCACGTTCTGGTGACGGGGGTCCAGGGAGAGGAGCGGTTCGTCGCAGAGCAGGACCTGAGGATCGGAGGCCATGGCCTGGGCGATGCGCAGGCGCTGCTGCTCACCGCCGGAGAGCTGGCCGACGGGGACCCGCGCATAGTCGAGAGCGCCGACCTTCTCCAGCAGGCCGTCCACCACCTGGTGGACGCGGCGACGGTCACGGCGGATGCCCCAGCGGTGCCCGTCGACGCCGAGCGCCACCAGGTCGCGGGCGCGCAGTGCGGTGTCCGGGGCGAAGTTCTTCTGCTGAGGGACGTAGCCCAGTTTCTCGCGGGGCACGTGCCGTTCCAGGCGGCCTTCACTCAGGGGCAGGAGTCCCAGAAGAACCTTGAGGAGGGAACTCTTGCCGCTGCCATTGGCACCCAGGACGGCCAGGAACTCACCAGGCCGGATGTCCAGATCCAGTCCCTGCCACAGGGCCCGGTGCCCGAAACTGAGCCCGCCCCCTTTCAGGGACATCACGGGTGCCGCCGCCTCCGGCGCGCTCTGCTGCTGGTTCATGCTCTCCCTGGTGGAGGCGCCGACGACGGCGCGGGGTGTGTGCCGTACCACTGTATCGCCGTGGAGCACGGCCGGGTCAGCCCTGAAGCTTGGTGAGCGCCTGCTGAAGTGCGGTGACGTTGTCCGTCATCCAGCCCAGGTAGTCCTTGCCGTCCGGGAGGGTCTCGGTGAAGTCGAGCACGGGGACGCCGGCTGCGGTCGCGGCCGCGCGGACGGCCTCGGTCTGGGGACCGGAGGTCTGGTCGTTGTACGCCAGGAGTGCCGCCTGCTTGGAGGAGAACAGCTTCCGGGTCTGGTCCAGCACGGTGGCTGAGACGTCATGGCCCTCCTCCACAGCGGAGGTGAACTGCTCCGGCGTGACATTGTGCAGGCCGGCCGCTTCGAGGAGGTAGAGGGGCACCGGCTCCGTGATGGCGACGTTGAGGTGTTTGCCGTTGGCCAGCGCGGTCACGGTACCCTGCAGGCCGGCGAGGCGCTCACGGAAGGCATCGGCGTTGTGCTTGAACTCGGCGGCCGAGGCCGGGGCGAGCGCGGAGAGCCGCTGCTCCACCGAGGTGGCGACCTTCTCCATGGCCGGGAAGCTGTACCAGACGTGTTCGTTGAAGGAGCCGTGATCGTGGCCGTCCGCGGAGGACGGGGTGGATTCCGGCGTGGAGCTCTCCAGCCCGGAGATGTCTGCCGCGGTCAGCAGATTCGCGGGGTCCAGCTTGGCGTCCCGGACCATGCCGTCCATGAAGGCGTCGTAGCCGCCTCCGTTGACCACGACGAGCTTGGCTTTGGAGACCTTGAGCCGGTCCTGGGCCGTGGCTTCGTAGGAGTGGGGGTCCTGGCTGATCTTGGACACGATCGACTCCACTGAGACCTTGTCACCGCCGATGGCCTGGACGATGCTTCCGTAGGCGCTGGTGGAGGTGACGACGGCGAGCTTCCCGTCGTCGTTCGCCGCGCCGCCGGCGGGCGCCGAGCAGGCGGAGGCCCCGAGGACGAGCGCGACGCCGGCCGCCGCCAGAGACAACGAACGGCTGCGGGTGGGCAGTGGCTTGCGGAGGAGGGACACGCGAGGTCTCGTTTCCTGAAGGGAGGGGTGTGATTCTCCCCCAAGCCTAGACCTAAATGAGAATCATTTCCATTTGAGCACTCCGGGTGCCGCCGATTCTCCTCCGCTGAGGCAGGTCAGGAGGGTGAGTGGTCAGAAGGGTGGTGGGTCAGAGTCGCAAGGATCAGGTCCAGAGGAGCTGCGGTTGGGCCTGGTGTGTGTTGCCGGGGCCGGTGGGTGGTCGTGGTGTGCGCGGCCGGTGGGGCTGGTCCACTCCAGGATGCCCTTGCCGGCGCCGGAACTGCTTCCTGGTCCGGTACGACTTTGCGGGCCTGGCACGTGACTGCCTGCT
>NZ_JAVALS010000015.1 GCF_030731045.1 Arthrobacter horti
CAGATCACCACGAACTGGAAACAAGCCCTCGCCCAACTCGCCCTGGCCTACCCCGACCGAATCCAGCCCTACCTCTAGAAACCCGGCAACGCCCCGCTTACACAAACAACTTGACAGGCTCGTGACTTCCTCGCCAACCTCCACCTGGCAGCGAAGCTCCTCAACAATTTCGCGCTCGAGGGCCGCCCGAGGGGTCTCGCCGGGTTCGATTTTCCCTCCGGGGAACTCCCACATTCCGCCCAGCGCCCCGCCAAGCCCGCGCTGTGCGCAGAGAACCTGACCGTCCCTGAGAATTACTGCTCCGACCACGTTGATCTGCTTCGCCACAACTACCTCGTTTCGTCCTTCCCAGTCTATGGGAGGGCTCCGACAAGGATTCGGCAGCGCACAAACGTCAATAAAGCTCGGGTGCGCTATTTAACGAGCGTCCATTCGCGATAGCGTCTAAACTTTCATCCGTAGGAGGCTCAATGACGACACCACCAGACCGCACCCCCAACGCCAAGCTCCCCTGGAACTGGCGCTGGCCGTGGATCCTCTGCCTCCTCGCCCTGGCCGTGTTCAACCTCTACGTCCAGAGCTTCGGTCACGGCGTCTGCATCGATTACGTCGACCGCCCCGGAACTTGCATCACGACCTTCGGCCTCGGCTCGCCCGGCAACGAGATCCTCTGGGCCGTCTCCGGCCTCCTGGCGATCGCCCTCCTGGCCGGCCTCGCCCGAGCCTGGCGCCTCCACGGCACCCGCTGACGCTGCGGTCGGCTCGCGCTGACGCTGCGGTCGGCTCGCGCTGACGCTGCGGTCGGCTCGCGCTGACGCACCCGCTAACGTCACGGACCACCACGCCATCTGCAAAACCCTTGCCCCTCCGTACCCCGCGGACTTAAAATTCGAGTGCACTGTGATCAGTCCATGCTGACCTCCTACAGCATGGCCCGGGAGGCTGGAATCCCCGCCCCAGTCCACCGCAGCCCTCACGGGCCCCGGTGAACTCACGGCAGGCGCACGCCTGCCAGCTACCACTCCCCAGCCCTGAACCGGTCTCCACGTCGCGGCACCGCCCGGTGCCGCGCGACGTCGTGCGTTCTGCAGAGGAAGCAGCGCCGAGGCAGGCCCGGGCACTCTCAGGAGGAACCTCATGTTCCGCACCCTCGGCGCGATCTGCGCCACTGCCCTGCTCGCCGTCGGCACCGCGACGGTGGCATCCGCCAACACGACCACCACCACGCACAGCAACACCATCAACGACGCCATCCCCGTCACCTGCGCCGGCCCCGGCGTCACCGCATTCTGGGGCACCGGCAACTCGATCCAGCACCTCACCGTCAACAACGCCGGTGATTCCTGGTTCACCACCACGGAGGAAGGCCAGGTCACTTTGGTCACCACCCTCAGCGACTGGTCCACGGCCACCTTCACCGGTCATGTCCAGGAATGGTTCGGCGCGGAAATGAACAACAAGAACTCCGTCACCCACGCGACGTTCAATTTCCAGGGAACCAGCGTCTCGGACCCCTCCATGACCCTCAGCATGCACGCGGCCTTCACCTTCACCACCAACGCCAATGGCGTCGTCACGGTGAACAACCAGACCGTCAGCTGCGGCTGAGCAGCGAAAACGCGGAAGGCGCCGCCCTCCCGAGCGGCGCCTTCCGTATGCCTGGACGACGACGGCGGCCACGCGCCGTCGTCGCGCATCACATCCCGAGGTTGAGCTCAGGGGTGACGCGGCCGCGGATCATCTCGGCGCGCGGCACCACGCCCTGGTCGATCGCCTCCGGCTGCGGGGTGACCCAGTACCGGCCCTCCGCCACCTGCTCGAACACGCGGCGCGCGTGCTCCTCCGGCGTGATGCCGGCGGTCTCGGAACGCTGCTGCAGCGCGTCGTTGAACGCCTGCGCCTCCGGCAGCGTGCCGCCGGCCTTCGCGGCGGTGAAGATGTCGCTCTTGACCGAGTCGGGCATGACCACGGACACCTGGATGGGGGCCTTCATCATCTGCAGTTCGTAGTGCAGCGACTCGGTCAGCGCCAGCGTGCCGAACTTGGTGACGCTGTACGGGGACATGAGCGGGCTGGGGAAGATGCCGCCGATCGAGGACGTCTGCAGGATCCAGCCCTGCGTGCCCTGCTCCAGCATCCGCGGCACGAACGCGCGCAGGCCGTTCACGTAACCCCCGATGTTGATCCGCAGCATTGCGTCCCACTTCTCCGCGGGGATCTCCCAGGACCAGCCCATCGCCATGATGCCGGCATTGTTGATCAGCATGTCCACCGCGCCGAAGCGGGCGTACGCGCGCTCCGCCAGCGCCTCCACGGAAGCCGCGTCGCTCACGTCGGTGACCACGGCCTCCACCTCGGCCCCACCCTGCCGCAGCTCCTCCGCGAAGCCGTTCAGCCGCTCTTCGGCGATATCCGCGAGCACCAGCCTCATGCCCAGCGACGCCGCCTGGCGCGCGTACCCGGAACCGATGCCGGCCGACGCGCCGGTGATGACAGCAACCTTCCCGGCGAACAGTTCGCTGGGGGCCGACTCAGTCATGGGATGTCCTTTCAGAGGTGTCGCGGCGTGTCCGCGGCTGCATCCAGTAAAGCACTCGAAACAGCAGATTTATTCCATAGTGTGCCATGATGGCATGCCGTGCCGGATCGAGTGGTCACATGCTCGCAGTCGCGCCGCGACTGCGATCAACTGACGGTTCGCGGGGAGGAGGGAGGGGCGGGGGAGTAGGTGTTCACCGGCCGGCCCGTCGCGCCGTACTCCAGCACCAGCTGCACCCGGCCCTTGCGCTCCAGCTCGCTCAGGTAGCGCTGCGCCGTGGGCCGGGAGATGCCGATCAGATCGGACACGTCCTGCGCCCCGAGCGGCGCCTCCGCCGCCTGCACCGCGTCCAGCACCTTCTGCATGGTCGGCGGCAGCGAGCCGCGCCGGACACTCCCCGCCGCGGGCAGCGCCGCATGCCGGGACGCGAACAGCGCATCCACGTCCTGCTGCCCGGAGATGTCCCGCTCCACGTTCTGCCGCCACGTCCGGTACGCCTCCAGCTGCTCGGTCAGCTGCCGCGCCCCGAACGGTTTGACCAGGTAATACACCGCCCCGCCCCGCATCGCCTCCCGCACCGTCGCGGCGTCCCGCGCGGCCGTGATGACCACGGCGTCCACGTCCACGCCCTCATCCCGCAAGGATCGCAGCAGGGACAGCCCGTCCTCGTCCGGCAGGTACACGTCCAGCAGCAGGAGCTGCGGTTTCAAGGCGGCCACGAGCTCCCGCGCCTCCGCCGCCGAATGCGCCTCGCCGACGCACTCATAGCCGGGCACGCGCCCCACATGTGCCGCGTGCAGCCGCGCCACCCGGTAGTCGTCGTCGACCACCAGCGTCCGGATCATCCCTCGTCCTCCTCCGCCGCCGAACCCGGCAGCCATACTTCAAAGCGTCCACCCGGCCCGGGGAACACGTCCAGCGTGCCACCTGCGCGCCGCACGATCCGCGCCACGAGCGCCAGCCCGATCCCGCGCCGCATCCCCGGCCGCGCCTCCTTGGTGCTGAACCCGTCCCGGAACACCTCGCCCACCAGCTCGGCCGGCACCCCCGGCCCAGTGTCCGTCACGGCTGCGAACACCCCGTCCGAATCGTCCAGCTGCAGCGTCACCGCCCGCTCGCCGTCGTGCCCGACGACGGCGTCGATCGCATTGTCCAGTAGGTTGCCGATCAGGGTGAGCAGCTCCGCCGTGGGCACCTGCGGCTGCCTGAGCTGGGAATCCTCCGTGACGGTGAGCGTCACGTCCTGTTCCGCGGCGATCGTCACCTTCGCCAGGATCAGCGCCGCCAGCTCCGGCGGCTCCACCCGGGAGCGCAGGCCCTCGCCCAGGGAGCGGGAGGTGTCCGAAATGCTGGAGACGAAGCGCCGCGCCTGCTCCACCTCGCCCTCGTCCAGCAGCCCCGTCACCACGTGCAACCGGTTCGCGTACTCGTGTTCCTGCGCCCGGAGCGCCTCGATCAAGCCCTCCGTGGCCCGCAGATCCCGCACCAGCACCTCCACCTCGGTCCGGTCCCGCAGCGTCACCACGGCCCCGATGCTCCGCCCCGCCACACTGACCGGGCGCCGGTTCGCCACCAGCAGTGCGTCGTCCGTGATGACCACCTGGTCATCGCCCACATCGTCCCCGCTCAGAACGTCCAACAGCCGGCCCTCCGGCAGCAGCTCCCGGATCGGGCGGCCCAGCACCGCGGCGTCCAGACCCAGCAGCCTCCGCCCCTCCGAGTTGATCACGGTGACGCGGCCGTCGTCGTCGAGCCCCACCATCGCCTCACGGATGCCGTGCAGCAGCGCCTCCCGCTCCTGCAGCAGGGACGCGATCTCCGGCGGTTCCAGGCCGAATGTGGCGCGCTTGATGCCCCGCGCCAGCAGCAGCGACCCGGCGGCGCCGATCAGCAGGACCAGCGCCGAATAGGCTGCCACCAGGCTCACATCGGCCCAGTCGGCCGTGTCCACCGAGGCCTCCAGGATGCCCACGGACACCTGCCCGATCAGCTTTCCCGACGCGTCGAACAGCGGCGCCTTGGCGTTCGCGGACGGCCCCAGGCTGCCCGGGTCCGTCCCCACGTGCGGCTGCCCGTCCAGCACTGCGATCGGCTCCTCCAGCGTCTTCCCGATCAGCAGCGGGTTCGGGTGGGAGAAGCGCACGCCGTTCAGATCGGTCACGACGACGTAGTCCGGGTGCGCCTGCCTGCGCACCTGCTCGGCGAGCGTCTGGATCCTCGCGCGCGGGTCGTGCGTCTGAAGGTCCGCGGCGATCTCCGGCATCTGGGCGAAGGTCGTGGCGATGCCGAGCGCGCGGTCCCGGTACTGGTCATCCAGGTTCTGGCGCAGGATCCGGCTGGTCACGAAACCTCCCAGCGTCACCGTGAGCAGCAGGATGCACAGCGTCCACACCAGGATCTGCGAGGCGAGAGGCCGTGCCCGCCACCACGTCCGGGCCGGATTCACTTACGTCCTCCTCGAATGATCAAAAGGCTCAAAACATGAATGAAAGCTGATAACCCTCGCAAGCCGCGCAACTCTGGCTGGCCTGCCGGGGTCATTTCTATGGTTGGTGCAATCGCTGTGATGCAGCTCACGGAACACGGGGAAAGGATCCCGCAGTCCGGGGGCTCAGGCAAATCAAGCCGGGACGGCGAACACGGTTTTCAGGCAGGGACGGACGCGGAAGTCCCCCGCCACGACAAGAGAGGTCTTCCACGATGGCAGACGATTCACAGCGGCCCAGTGCACTCCGGGAGGGGGCGGAGGACGCGGCACGCATTCAGATCACCGGGCTGACCAAGCGGTACCTGACCCCCAAGGGCGAGGTGTTCACCGCCATCAAGGACGTGGCTCTGGCCATCGAGCCCGGCCAGTTCTGCTCGATCGTGGGCCCCACCGGTTGCGGCAAATCGACGACCCTGGCGCAGGTCTCCGGTCTGGAGAAGCCCAGCGAAGGCTCCGTGAGCGTCGGCAATCACGTGGTGGACGGCATCACCAACGGTGTCAGCTACATGTTCCAGGCGGACGCCCTGTTCCCCTGGAAGACCGTGCTCAACAACGTCATGATGGGCCCCGTCCTCCTGGGGACCCCCAAGCGCGAGGCCACGGACCTGGCCCGTGACTGGCTGCGCCGTGTGGGCCTGGCCGGCTTCGAGGACCGCTACCCGCACCAGCTCTCCGGCGGTATGCGCAAGCGCGTAGCCATGGCCGCGGCTCTCATCAACAACCCCCGGATCCTCCTCATGGACGAGCCTTTCGGCGCACTCGACGTGCAGACCAAGGCCATCATGCAGAACGAACTCCTGCAGCTCTGGGAGGAACTCCGCCCCTCCGTCCTCTTCATCACCCACGACCTGGACGAAGCCGTGGCGCTCTCCGACCGGGTGGTGGTCATGACCTCCAGCCCTGGATCAGTCAAGGACGTCTTCGACATCGACCTTCCCCGCCCGCGCGGCAACGTTCAGCACATCCGTCACGAAGACCGCTTCCTGGAACTGCAGGAGCAGATCTGGGAGTCGCTCAAGGATGAAGTGACCCGGGCCTACGCCAAGACGGCAGGTGCAGCAGCATGACCACCGCGGCAACCAACCATGTAGGAACGCACGTGTACCCCAAACAGAACCCCGTAGATCTCCAGGCCGCGGCACGCAGAGGCGCGCAGCGGAGACGGCTCTGGATCTGGGCGGGCCGCATCGGTGTGGCGGTCATCGTCTTCGGAGGATGGCAGCTGTTCACGGAACTCGGCTGGGTGGACAAGTTCTTCTTCGGCCAGCCCACCCAGATCTGGGAAGCCCTGGTGAAGCTCTTCACCGAGGGGACCTCCTTCGGCAGTATCTGGGAGAACATCTGGATCACCATGCAGGAAGCGCTGTACGGCTTCGTGGCGGGAACGCTCGCCGGCGGCCTCCTCGGCATCCTCCTGGGGTCCAACAAGTACCTCTCCGCCGTGATGGGTCCGTACATCCGGATCGTGAACTCGATCCCCCGCATCGTCCTCGGCTCCATCTTCATGGTCGCTTTTGGCCTGGGCATGTTCCCCAAGGCCCTCCTGGCCGCGGTCCTCGTGTTCTTTGTGGTCTTCTTCAACGCCTTCCAGGGCGTCCGGGAAGTCGACCAGAACCTGGTGGCCAACGTCCGCGTCCTCGGCGCCTCGCCTCTTCAGGTGGCCATGAACGTGACCATTCCGTCCGCCATGACCTGGATCATCGCCAGCTTCCACACGGCCCTCGGCTTCGCCATCATCGGCGCCCTGGTGGCGGAGGTGCTGGGTGCCCAGCAAGGCCTGGGCCTCATCATCAGCCAGGCACAAGGCAGCTTCGACCCGGACACGGTCTTCGCCTGCATGGTGATCATCTCCGTCATCACGCTCGCCGCCGAGTACCTCATCGGTCTTCTGGAGAAGTCCCTGCTCAAGTGGCGTCCACCGAACCGTTCCGAGGCCGCCTCCATCTGAGCCACAGGCTCATCGAAGTCTTCACCCACCAGTCAACACACCCCTTGGGGATCAAAGAATAAGGATGCGTAAAACAATGAAGAAGCGCACTATCCTCGCCACTCTCGCCGCTGGAGCCGTGGCGCTCAGCATGACGGCCTGTGGCAGCAGCACCTCGGCCGGCAACGGCGGTGGCGCCGCAAGTGGCGGGGCCACCGGCTCCGGCCAGATGCAGACGGTCAAGATGATGGTCGGCGGCATCGACAAGCAGATCTACCTGCCGTACAAGCTGGCGGAGCAGCTCGGCCTGTACAAGAAGTACGGGATCGACATGCAGCTCTCCACGGAGCAGGACGGCGGCGTGGGCGCTGAAGACGCCATGGCCTCGGGCCAGGTGGACATGGCGGGCGCCTGGTACCTCCACACCTTCGACTTCCAGTCCAAGGGCAAGGACGTCATCGACGTCGTGCAGCTTTCCGGCGCACCGGGTGAACGCATCATGTGCAGCCCCAATGCCAATGTCCACTCCGGTGCCGACATCAAGGGCAAGAAGATGGGCGTCACGGACCTCGGATCCGGCACGGACACCCTGACCCAGTTCGTCGCGGCCAAGGCCGGTGTCAAGAAGTCCGACTACGCCACCGTGAAGGCCGGCGCCGGCGCCACCGCCATCGCGGCCATCAAGAACGGCCTGGCCGACTGCGTCATGACCACCCAGCCCACCGTGACCGCCATGGAGAGCAAGGGAGTAGCCCAGTCCGCCATCGACCTCGCCACCACGGACGGTGCCACCGCGGCCGTGGGCGGCAACTGGCCCGCAGCGAGCGTCCTGGCCCAGTCCAGCTGGGTGAAGGACCACGAGAGCGCTGTCCAGGGCGTGGTCAACGCCCTGGTGGAGACCATGCAGTGGATCAAGACGCACTCCGCCCAGGAGATCGCGGACAAGCTCCCGGCCGACTACACGGCGAACAAGAACATCACCAAGGACGACTACGTCAAGGCCCTCACCCAGGACAAGGGCCAGTTCCTGCCGGACGGCATCATGCCCGCGGGCGGCCCCAAGACCATCGCCGCCATGGAGACGCAGATCGGCATGGACATCTCCAAGGTGACGGTGGGCAACACCTTCACCAACAAGTACGCCCTCAAGGCCCTCGACACCCTGGGCCTGAAGCCGACCACCACGCCTGCCGGCGCGGACGGCTAGGGTCCCGTTCCGCCCGTCTCTTCCCGCGAGACGCCACTTGATCGCAGTCGCATCGAGGTGCACTGCGATTAAGTGCGCCGCCAGCCCACCCCCGCCTCGCAAGCTCGGCCGGGGACCCCTGGGCCTGTCGGCTTACGCGGGTTTTAAGTGCCGACGACGGCGGGCTCCCCGGGTGGGGTGCCCGCCGTCGCGGTGTGAGCCGGGTGGCCTTACTTGGAGGCGGTCTCCTGCTCGGTGGCGTTCTTCGCGGCGCTCTTGCCGGCGGTGCGCAGGGCCTCGGCGACCTTGTTCAGGGCCGGGACGTGCTGGGACTGCCATTCGTTCTTGAACTTATCGGCGTCCGGGCCCATCCACTGGGTACCGTTCAGGGCGCTGGTGAGCTGAGTGCGCTGGTCATCGATGGTCTGTCCGCCGTTGTCGAGCTTCTTGCCGAGAGCCCGCAGCTGCTGGACGTCTGCACCCCAAATACCCATGGTCATACTCCTTAGTTGTTGTGATGGATCCGAACTGTGCCGGGGTCCCAAATCAGTGGTTTCCGTAGCGGGCTCCCGGCTCACCTCCCTGAGAAGGCGGTTCGTTTCCGTGAACCTCTGGAACAAAACTATCCAATGAATGGAGGATCGTCGATGGGGAGAGGTCCCCATTCGCTCCCCATGGGCCCGGTTCCCCGTGATTTCAGGGTTTTTCCCGGTGGAAAGTTTCTGTCACGGACTCTTCGCGTTCGCGGGGGAGTGGGTCAGCGAGAGGCGATCTCCTGCTCGTTGGCGTTCTGCGCCGCGCGCGTGCCGGCCTCGCTCAGCGCGTGAGCGGCGTTGACCAAGGCCGGGAAGTGGACCGAGTCCCACTCGTTGCGGAACGAATCCGCGTCCGGTCCCATCCACTGCGTGCCGTTCAGCGTGGCTGCCAGCTGGGTCCGCTGGTCGTTCAGTACGTCCGCCCCGTGCTGCAGCTTCTTGCCCAGCGTGCGGAGCTGATTCACATCTGCGCCCCAGATTCCCATGATTCTCCTTATGTCCGCGGCCCATCGCCGTCCCGGTGTCCGGGGACACCGTATTCCGAGCGGACCCCGCCCGTCGATGGGCAGCGCTCCCCATGACGGTTCTCCCCGCGTTATGGGTTTTAAGTGCCGACGACGGCGGGCTCCCCGGGTGGGGTGCCCGCCGTCGCGGTGTGAGCCGGGTGGCCTTACTTGGAGGCGGTCTCCTGCTCGGTGGCGTTCTTCGCGGCGCTCTTGCCGGCGGTGCGCAGGGCCTCGGCGACCTTGTTCAGGGCCGGGACGTGCTGGGACTGCCATTCGTTCTTGAACTTATCGGCGTCCGGGCCCATCCACTGGGTACCGTTCAGGGCGCTGGTGAGCTGAGTGCGCTGGTCATCGATGGTCTGTCCGCCGTTGTCGAGCTTCTTGCCGAGAGCCCGCAGCTGCTGGACGTCTGCACCCCAAATACCCATGGTCATACTCCTTTGAGTGGTGAATCCGGCGTTCCCGGCTTCTCTTGACTCAAAACTATCCGCCCCGCTGAAGAATCGTCGATGGGGAGCGGTCCCCATGGAGCCCTGCCCGTGCCTGGACCGGTTTTAGCCCGGTCGTGCTTCAATGCCGCCGACTGCGGTACTCACTGACCCGGACCCGCCGTTGCGTGACCGTGCCGCCCACCAGGCCCAGCCCCGTCAACCGTCCTCTCAGGGCGGACGGGACCGCGTCCACGAACGGGGCGATCGTATTGTGCCGATACAAATCCCCGATCGTCCAGCTGAATTGCTCCCTGGCCAGCTCCGTACGGATCCTGGCCGGCGCGCCGTCGTGCGCGATCAGCACTCGTGTCACCGCGGACAGTGGCCGGACCACGGGCGGTCTGTCGCCATCCGTGATGGTCAGTTCCTGAGGGCCGAAACGGAGGGTGACCAGCCGTGCGGCGCCCAGCAGACGAAGGTAGTACTGCACGAACGCGACCGTCGCGAAGACCAGGGTCGCGAGCCCCAGCGCCACCTGCGTGCCCGAGCCCGCACTCGCGGACAGGCCCGCGGCCAGGATGCCGGCCGCCACGGCCGTGAGCCAGACCACCGGCCGCAAGGCGTCCCTGCGTTCCGCAGCCCTGACCGTCAGGACGAAGTCCTCGCCATCTTGGACCCAATGGGCCGGCTCGTCCGTATTCAGCTGCTGCGCGGTTCCCCCGAATGACACCGCACCAGCGTATCCGCCGCGCCGGAGCGGCCTGTACGCGCGCGGTGGCCCGCACCCGCAACCCGGCCCCCGACACACCTGCGGCCCGGTGACGGTGAGTCACCGGGCCGCGCAGGTCCTGCGGACGGAAAGGTCAGGCCAGCGCGCCCTTGAAGTCGCGGATCAGGTCGTCCACATCCTCCAGGCCCACGCTCAGCCGCACCACGCCGTCGCCCAGCCCGATCGCGGCCCGGCCTTCGGCACCCATGGCGCGGTGCGTCGTCGTCGCCGGATGCGTGATGAGGCTCTTGGAATCGCCCAGGTTGTTGGAGATGTCCACGATCTTCAGCCCGTTCAGCACTTTGAACGCGGCATCCTTGGCGGTGCCGCCCGGCAGCGCCGCGAGCTCGAACGTCAGCACGGTGCCGCCGGCGCTCATCTGCCGCTTCGCCAGCTGGTACTGCGGGTGCGAGGGCAGGAGCGGGTACTTCACCCACGTCACCTCGGGCTGCTGCTCCAGCCATTCGGCCAGCTTCAGCGCGGACGCAGACGAGTGCCGCACGCGCATGTCCAGCGTCTCCAGGCCCTTGGTCAGCACCCAGGCGTTGAAGCTGGAGAGGGACGGGCCCGTGTGGCGCATGAGGTTCTTGACGGGACCGTCGATGAACTCCTTGGTGCCCAGGATCGCGCCACCCATGACGCGCCCCTGGCCGTCGATGTGCTTGGTGCCGGAGTAGACCACGACGTCGGCGCCCAGGTCCGTGCAGCGCTGCAGCATGGGGGTGGCGAAGACGTTGTCCGCCACCACGGTGGCGCCCGCGGCGTGCGCGAGTTCGCTGACCGCGGCGATGTCCACGATCTCCTGCATCGGGTTGGACGGCGACTCGAAGAACACGGCCTGCGTCGGCACGGACAGCGCCTCGCGCCACTGGTCCAGGTCGGGGCCGTCCACGAACACCGTCTCCACACCCCAGCGGGGCAGGATCTCGTTGAGGATCACGAAGCAGGAACCGAAGAGCGAGCGGGCCGCGACCACGCGGTCCCCGGCGGCCAGCAGTGCACCCAGCGCGGTGAACACGGCGGACATGCCGGAGGCCGTGGCGAAGCATGCCTCGGTGCCCTCCAGCAGGCGCAGGCGCTCCTGGAACGTGGCCACTGTCGGGTTGCCGTAGCGGGAGTAGACGAAGCGCTCGTCCTCACCCGTGAAGGCGCGTTCGGCGGCCTCGGCGGAGTCGTACACGAAGCCGGAGTTCAGGAACAGGGCCTCGGAGGTCTCGAAGAAGTTGGTCCGGTCCAGTCCGCCGCGCACCGCCTGGGTGGCGGGGGACCAGTTCTCGGTCTCGGGGTTGAACGCCACGCCTCAGCCGCCGATCGTCGTCGGGAGGCCGGAGTTCTTCCAGCCGTTCACCGTGCGCTCACCGAAGCGGTCCGGAACGCCCTCGAAGCCCTCCAGCACGTTGTACGACGCCCAGCCGGCCGCCGTCGCCGCTTCCGCGGCCGCGATGGAGCGCTGCCCGGAGCGGCACAGGAACACGAGTTCCTTGTCCTTCGGGGCCTGCGCCTCGAGCTCGCCCAGGAACGCCTGGTTCGGCACGCCGCCGGCCAGATTCCACTGGATGAACAGGGGCTCGCCCTCGGGGGACTTCGGGCGGCCGATGTGCGCCCACTCGGCCTCCGTGCGGACATCCACCAGCACGGCCGTGCCGTCCTTGATCTTGTCCCAGGCTTCCTGAGGGGTCAGATCGCCGGCGTAACCGCTCACCGCCTGATCGCTCACAGAGCACCGCCGTACGGGGCGAAACCGGCAGCCGGGGGGGCGTACGGATCGGCATATGGCGCCGGCGGGGCGTAGGGGAGGACCACGGCCTGGGCCGCGATCACGGTCTCCCCGTTGAACGTCACGGACGGGCTGCCGTACAGGATGTACCCGTCGGCCAGGGCGGCGGAGATCCGCTCACAGAATTCGCGGGTGTCCGGGCCGGTCAGAAGGCGGTAGGGCAGGCGGACGGCCGGCTTCTCCTCGACGACGACGGCGGCCTCCGCCGCTTCCTGGGCTGCGGCTTCGGCAGCCGCTTCGGCAGCCGCGGCCTTCGCGGCCGCGCTGCGCGCCGTCGTGCTCTTGGCGGCGGTGGTCTTCGCCGCCGTGCTCTTGGCTGCCGCGCCGCGGGCGGTGCGGGTCCGCGGGGCGGCCTTGGCGGGCGTCGTGCCGGCCTCGGTGGTGGATTCGGATGCAGGCATGGGAGGCTCCTTCGCGCTTGCAGTTGACACATGCCGAGTAGTCACCTGAGGCACCCCGCCGCGTCAGGAGGGTTGCCGACCGGCCAGTCAGGGCTTGTCACCGGTGCTCGTTACTCATTCAGAAATCTAGCACCAGGCCGCGGGGAGAAGTATGACGGGTGCCTTCATCTTCTGTCATGAACCGGAGCGGACCGGATCGTTCCCCTCTCACCCACGGATATGTGCTTGACCCACCGAAATGTGAGTGGGTCAACCGCATATCCGTGGGTGAAACCGGTGGGGGTTTCGGCCCGGGGCGGCCCGGTGACGGCGCCTGGGTTCACCCCTCCGGTTCGTGTGGTCCGGTGCCGGAGGACAGCGATTCCACTTCCAGGTCCCGCGTGGCCGGTCCCTGCAGGACCTGGCCTCCCGGGCCGAACCGGGACCCGTGCAACAGGCAGTCCCAGCTGAGCTCCGCGTCGTTCCAGCGGACGATCCCGCCCCGGTGCGTGCACACGGCCGACAGCCGGCACGTCAGCCCGTCCACCGTGGACACCGCCTCCGGAACAGCTCCCTGACGGGCCACCAGACCGTGGCCTTCCCGGGGAACCACGTGCCGGGCGTCCTCCGGGGCCGTCATCCGGGACGTCACCCAGTCTTTCGCCCAGGACGCCAGCACCGAGGTGTTCAGGGCGAATGCCGAGCGGAGCCCCGGCGAGGTGGTCGGGCGGCTCCGCAGCTCCTCGGCCCACTCTGGAGTGCCACTCACGATCTCCGCGTTGAGGGCGAGCCCCGCCGCCACGCCGTTGCTCATGCCCCACTTGTTGAAGCCGGTGGCCACGAAGATCCGGCCGCCGCCCAGGAGCATCGGGCCGATGTAGGGGAGCCGGTCCGCGGACCGGTAGTCCTGTCCGGACCAGGTGTGGGTGACCTCGGCGCCGGGGAAGTGGTGGAGGCCCCAGTCGAGCAGTCCGTCCAGCCGTTCCCGCGGCGACGGTTCCTGGCCCGCGAGGTGACCGTTGCCGCCCACCAGGAGCAGCTCGGCGTCGTCGGTGGGAACGCTGCGCAGCGAGCGACCAGGCGATTCGGCCGAGAGGTACATGCCCTGCGGCACCGGCGCCGTGGTGGGGAGCCGGAGCGCCGCGGCGTACGACTGGGAGGAGATCAGCCGGCCGTAGTACCCGCCCCGGTCCAGGAACGGGATCCCGGTGGCGAGGACCGCGTGGTCCGCGCGCAGGCGCCCCGCGCTCGTCTGCAGGGTCAGCGGATGGCTTTCCGCGATGCCGTGAACGCGCACCCCTTCCAGCAGCGTCCCGCCGTGGGCCAGGAAGTCCCGGGTCATGGCCTCCAGGACGTCCAGGGGGTCGAACTGGGCCTGGTCGTCGAGGCGGATCGCGGCCCGGACCGGGAACGGCAGCTCGGTGGCCATCGCCTCCACCACGCTCAGATCGGCGTCCTGGGCCGCGCGCAGCTCCGCTTCCACTTCTCGGGTGCCGCGGTCCGTGACGGAGAAGACGTACGCGTCCCGCCGCTGGAAGGGCACCCGGTTCTGTTCCAGGAAGTCCAGAAGCCAGGTCTGCCCCTCCCGGTTGGCCTGCACATAGGCGTCCACCAGGCTCAGGGGGTGGCGGGTGCGGAGCCCGGAGAGCACGGTGCCCTGCAGGAGGCTGAGTTTGGCGGTGGTGTTGCCAGTGGTTCCGGCGCCGACGGTGCGGGCTTCCACCACCGCGACGCGCTGCCCGGACCTTGCCAGCAGCAGGGCCGTGGACAGCCCGGTGATGCCGGCGCCCACCACCACGGTGTCGAATTCGGAGCCCGGGATGAATAGAGTGGCCCCGCTGATGGGAGCCCGGTCCAGCCAGAGTGACGTCATGGGCGCTTCCCTCCCTCTCAGGATGGAACCACCGTCACCGGGTGTTCGCGCCGTGATCCCGACGACGGCGGCGGGGCAAAGGCCTCACTCTCCACGCTAGGCCGATGCGCGGGAAAGGAACAGCCCTTGCCGTTGCTGCCGGACAGGTATGAGACCGGGTCCCGTCCGCTGAAACAGTGGTCCCCAGCGGCTCCCAGACCTCGCTTCGCTCGGCCCGGGACCCTCGCCGCTGTGGGCCCCTTCCGCTGAAACAGTGGTTTGAACCCACTGTTTCAGCGGAAACCCACTGTTTCGCGGGGCTGTGCGGGGTTGCCCGGGCCTTGCGGGCGGTGCGCTCAGGCCTGGTCCCGCAGCGCCTCCGCCAGGAGCCCGACCCCCTCCGGGAAACGCTCCGGCGCCGGGCCGGAGAAGTTCAGCCGCAGGTACGCGCCCGACGGCTCAGCCGGGAACCAGCCCGTCCCGTCCGCCACGAGCACGCCCCGCACCGCGGCGTCGCGCACCAGACGAGGGACGTCCGTGCCGTCCGGCAGCCGCACCCACAGATTCAGCCCGCCGCGCGGCACATGCTCCACATAGGCCTCCGGCAGGCGCTCGGCCAGCGAGGCCAGGAGCAGATCCCGCCGCTCCGCCAGTTGCCCCCGCACCCCGGAGAGGTGCCGTGCGAACGCAGGCTGGGTCACGACGTCGAGCGCGGCTGCCTGCAGGACGCCGCTGACGTACATCGTTTCGGCTGCGCGGTCGGCCAGGATGCGCTGCAGGGCCGGGCCGCGGGCCACGAGAGCCGCCACGCGGAGCGACGGCGAGACGCTCTTGGTCAGCGAGCGGATGTAGACCACGTGGCCGGCGTCGTCCTGGGCGGCCAGCGGCCGGGGCCGCGTCTCGATGCCGAAGTCGTGGGCCCAGTCGTCCTCAATGAGGAAGGCGCCCTGTTCACGCACGACGCCGAGGATCGCCTCCGCGTGGCCGGCATCCCACTGAGCACCGGTGGGGTTGGCGTAGTGCGGCTGGGCGTAGAACGCGCGGGCGCCGCTCTCCTGGAAGGCGCGCTCCAGGTCCTCTGGGTCCGGGCCATCGGGGCCGGAGGCGACGGGAACCAGGCGGACGCCCGCCTGCGCGGCCGCGAGCAGCGCGCCCCAGTACGTGGGCGACTCGATCAGGAGCGGCCGGCCCGTCCCCACGAGCGCGCGGAAGATCGAACTGAGACCGCTCTGGCTCCCGGGGAGGACCAGCACGTCGCGCGCCGACGGTGGAGTGAGCCCAGGGGCGGTGACGGCCGCGAGTTCGCCGGCGAACCAGGCGCGCAGCTCCGGCAGGCCCTCGGCGGGGGACCACGCGAGTGCGGCCTCGGTGCGGGCGGCGCGGGCCAGCGCGGTGCGCACCAGGCGTTCCGGGAGAAGGCCGACGGCGGGGTAGCCGCTGTGCAGGCCGATCGTCTCCGGGGTGGGGAGGTGCAGGCTGACCGGCGGGAGACCGAGGGCGCCGTGCGGGGTGCGGAGGGCGAGCGTCTGCCAGCCGAAGTCCTGGGGCTTCGAGGTGCGGGGCCGGCGGACGAAGGTGCCCACCCCGGGGCGGCTCTCCACCAGGCCCAGGGCGCCGAGCTGCCGGAGCGCCTTCTGAACCGTGACGGGGCCGGCGTTGAAGCGGGCCACGAGTTCGCGGCTGGAGGGCAGCTGAGCCCCGTCCGGCGCGGTCGCGATCCAGCTCCGCAGTGCCGCGACGATTCGCCCAGTGCTATCGTTGTTCATGAAGATACATAGTAGCGCTACTGCGAAAATTCCCCTGGTGCTATCCACCGATTCGCCGGCCCGGACCGCTCTCGGCCCCACACCGCATCAGCCCGACGCACTCGATCCGAGCCCGCGCAATCACGTCCCGCACAATCACTTCCCGCGCAGCGCCGCCGCGGGCCTCTGGTGGGGGCTGCTCGGCGTCGTCGCCTTCTCCCTCACCGTGCCGCTCACCCGGGTGGCAGTGGCCGGATTGCCGCCGCTGTTCGTCGGAGCCGGGCGGGCCGCCGTCGCGGGGTTCCTGGCGCTCGCGGTGCTCCTGGTGACCCGCCAGCCGCTGCCCACCCGCCACCAGTGGTGGCGGCTGGCCGTGGTGGCGCTGGGCATCGTGGTGGGCTTCCCATTCCTTTCCACCCTGGCACTCCAGACGGCGCCGGCCAGTCACGGGGCCGTGGTGGGTGCGGTGCTGCCGGCCGTCACCGCGGTCCTGGCCGTGCTCCGTGGCAGGGAACGTCCCCGTCTGCGGTTCTGGCTCTTTTCCGCAGCGGGCGCCCTGGCCGTGCTGCTGTTCGCTTCGCTCCGGAACGGTGGTCTGGAGGGGCTCCAGGCCGCGGACTGGCTCCTGTTCGGCGCCATCGCCGCCGCAGCCGTGGGCTATGCCGAGGGCGGGCTGCTCTCCCGGGAACTCGGCTCGTGGCAGACGGTGTCCTGGGCGCTGGTCCTCTCTCTGCCGGTCATGGTTCTGCTGAGCGGGTACTCGGTGGCGACGGAGCCATTCCACGCCGACGCCGCCCAATGGGGATCATTCACCTACCTGGCCGTGGTGAGCATGTACCTGGGCTACTTCGCCTGGTACCGCGGCCTGGCGATCGGGCCCATGACCTCCGTGAGTCAGGTGCAGCTGGTCCAGCCGGTGCTGTCGATCGTCTGGGCGGCGCTGCTGCTGGGAGAGGCGATCACCTGGCCCACGCTCCTGGGCGGGCTGACCGTGGTGCTGTGTGCGGGCTTCGCGGTGCGCAGCCGGAGATGACGGGTGGAGGCGACGGACGGGACCGCCCCCGACCCGGCCGGCTCTCGCTGAAACAGTGGGTTTCCGCTGAAACAGTGGTCTAAACCCACTGTCTCAGCGGAAACCCACTGTTTCGGCAGGACCGCAGCGCCGAGCCGCAGAGCCGCAGGACCGCCGAGCCGCAGAGCCGCAGGACCGCCGAGCCGCAGAGCCGCAGGACCGCAGCGCCGCCGGAGGGACAATCGGCCGACGCCTCAGCGACTGAACTACGGCGCCACCTCGGCGAGGAGCGCTGTGAGGCGGGCCAGGCCGCCGTCGTCGTCCGACCCGCCCACCTCCTCCCGCGCGGCGGGGGTGGTGAACATGGCGATCGCCTCGAGGCGGCATCCGCCGCCGGGAAGCTCCAGGAAGTCGAGCACCTCCAGCACGGGGCCGTGCGAATCGGCCTCCGCCTCCACGGTCTGCACGATCCGCCAGGGGTCGGACAGCTCGTGGAAGGCGCCGTAGAAGCTCCAGTCCTCGCCATCGGCGCCCACCGAGTAACTCCACGAACCGCCGGTACGCGCGTCCCAGCGGCGGAAGCGCAGCTCCACGCCCTCCGGCACCAGCCAGCGCGCCAGCCAGAGGGGGTCGGTGTGCGCGCGGAAGACGGTTTCCACGGGTGCGTCGAACTCCCAGACGCGGTTGATGCCGCGCAGGCCCTGCCACTCCTCGAGCTGCCGGATGCTGTCCACGCGGCTCCCCTCCCACTCCACGGTCGTGTTCTCCAGGCAGTCTGCTGGGCGGCGTCACGCGAGGTCAACGACGCGCGTCACGGGGCGGCACATGCCGTCACCGGACTTCACGGGAGGTCATCCGGCCGCCGCGGCGGGGTGGTTGACTGGAGGCATGATCCGCGCCATGACTCCCGAGGATTTCCCCGCCGTCCAGGCCCTGGAGCTGGCCGCGGGACAGCTCTTCCGGCAGGTGGGCATGGCATCGATCGCGGACGACGAGGCCTTCTCCGACGCGGAGCTGGCGGGCTTCGTCGCGGCCGCTCAGGCCTGGGTCCTGACCCTTTCAACGGAAACCGACGACGGCGCCGTGGCCGCCTACGCGGTCGGCGAGACGCTGGACGGGGCTGCGCACCTGGAGCAGCTGAGCGTGCACCCTCAGCACGCGCGGCAGGGTCTCGGAGCGCGGCTGCTGGAGTTCTTCCGTGCGACGGCGAGGGAGCGGGGCGAGTCCCGGGTGACCCTCACGACCTTCCGTGACGTTCCCTGGAACGCCCCGTACTACGCGAGGCTGGGCTTCGCCGAGCTGCCGGAGGCCGCGTGGGGCCCTGAGCTGAGGGCCAAGGTCGCGGGTGAGGCGGCGCACGGCCTGGACCGCTGGCCGCGCGTGGTCATGGCGGCGGAGATCTGAGCTTCGGCCCCGCCTCACCTACGCGAAGCGCCAGTTAATCGCAGTCCGGGGCGCTGCGACTGCGACTAAATGACCGCTCGCGGAAGGGGAACGGGGCCTTATTCGATCCCGAGGAACAACGTGTTCAGCTCGGCTGTGAGCTCCGCGGCGACGGCCGGGTCGGAGCCGATGACCTTGCCGTCGATGTGCTTGACCGGTGCGATCAGCCGGATCGAGGAGATCAGCCACACGGCGTCGGCATCGAACAGGTCCTCCGGCTCCAGCGGTCCGTAGCCCAGCTCCCAGCCGGCCGCCTTGGCCGCGGCGAACAGCGCACCCTGGGAGGTTCCCGGGAGGATGCCGGCGTCCAGCAGAGGGGTGACGAGGCGTTTGGTGACAGTGCCGTCGTCGTTCACGTCCCGGTGCGCCAGCAGCACGGTGGACGTCGGGCCCTCCAGGACGCGGCCGTCCGCAGAGGTGAAGATGACGTCGTCCGCGCCGATGCTGTGCGCGTGCCGCAGGGCGGCCATGTTGACGGCGTAGGAGAGCGTCTTGGCACCCAGCAGCAGCCACGGGGCGCGGTCGGCCAGATCGCTGTCGTAGCCACGGTCCAGGAGTACGACGTCGACGCCCTCCACGCGCTGTTTCTTCCCCAGGGCGGGGGCCGGGCTGGCCTGGACCCATTCAGTGGGCGCGCCGGCACCTTCCACCCCGCGGCTGACCAGGAGCTTCACCACGAACTCGTCGATGCCGGGGTGGGTCTCCAGGTAGAGGTCCACGGCCGTGGAGATGGCCGCTCGCCAGGCGTCCGGGGCGCTGAGCGCCAGGTCCAGGGCCTTCGCCGAGCCGGCCAGGCGGGCCAGGTGGGCGGGCAGTTTCCTCAGCTTCCCGTTGAGCACCAGAAGGGATTCGAAGACGCCGTCGCCGCGCGTCGCCCCCAGATCCGTGGCCATCAGCTGCGGCACGGACGCGTCCGCCACGCGCCCGTCCGGGTGGGCGGGATCGAGGAAAACGAGCACGGTGCTGGCAGGCGCTGAGGTCATGGAATCAAGGGTACTGACCCGCGGCGGGGAACGAGGCGCGGGCCTGTGCATGTGGACAACGGGAGAAGTGTCGCACCGGCCCGCTATCCTCGGAACAACGCGCGGTGGCCCCGACCGGGAACCGGCGGACGGAACGGGGGAATGCATGCTGCCATATGCCTGGCCTCAGGACTGGACCGTGGGCTTCACCATCTGGGTGGTGGTGGACTTCGTGATCCGCGTGGTCCTGCTCGGTGTGGTGCCAGGAAACCGGCGCCCCACCACTGCCATGGCCTGGCTGCTGGCCATCTTCCTGATCCCCGACGCCGGCCTGATCCTCTTCCTGCTGTTCGGCAACTTCCGGCTCAAAGGACGGCGGGTCCGCGAACTGGAGGACGTCAACCGCCGCGTGCGCGAATCCAGCTCCCTCCTGGAAGTCGCCCCGGACGAGCTGCACCTTCCCGCCTGGCTGCGCTCCGCCGTCGAACTCAACCGCCGCCTGGGCGCCCAGCCCCTCACGGCCGGCAACCACGTGGAACTGATCCCCGGCTACGAGGATTCCATCCAGGCCATGGCGGCAGAGGTGCGGCAGGCCAAGCGCTTCGTCAACGTCGAGTTCTACATCATGGCCTACGACGCCGTGACGGAACCGCTGTTCACCGCGCTGGAGGAGGCCGCGCTCCGGGGGGTCGAGGTCCGGCTCCTGTTCGACCACATCGGCACCCTGCGGATCCCCGGATACCGCCGGCTGCTGCGCCGGCTCAAGGCCTCCCACATCCGCTGGCAGCGCATGCTCCCCGTGATGCCGCTGGCCGGCCAATGGCGCCGCCCGGACCTGCGCAATCACCGGAAGATCCTGGTGGTCGACGGCGAAGTGGCGTTCACCGGATCCCAGAACCTCACCGAACCGTCCTACAACAAGTCCAAGAACCGCAAGGCAGGGCGCCGCTGGGTGGAACTCATGGCCCGGGTGGAGGGGCCGGTGGTGGCGAGCCTGAACGTGGTGTTCGCCACGGACTGGCTGAGCGAGACGGACGAGTCGCTGGAGCCGCAGATCCACCTGCCCGCCCCCGTGCACGGCGCCGTCCCCGCCCAGGTGGTCCCGAGCGGCCCCGGGTTCGCCCAGGAAAACAATCTGCGGCTTTTCAACGCCCTGATCTACTCGGCCCAGGAGCGGGTCTCCATCTGCAGCCCGTACTTCGTCCCGGACGACTCGCTCCTGTACGCGATCACCACGGCTGTGCAGCGCGGGGTCCAGGTGGAGCTGTTCGTCTCCGAACAGGGCGACCAGTTCCTGGTGCACCACGCCCAGCGGTCCTACTACCAGGCGCTGCTGGAGGCCGGGGTGCGGATCTTCCTCTACAAGGCGCCGGCCGTGCTGCACGCCAAGCACTTCACCGTTGATGACGAGGTGGCCGTCCTGGGCTCCAGCAATATGGACATGCGGTCCTTCTCGCTGAACTTCGAGGTGTCCCTCATGATGGTGGGCCCGGAGATCGTGCGGGACCTGCGCGTGGTTCAGGACCAGTACCGGGGGACGTCCCGGGAGCTCGGCCTGGAGGAGTGGCAGGAGCGGTCCGTGCTGTCCAAGTATGTGGACAACGTCTGCCGGCTGTCGGCGACGTTGCAGTAGCTGGAACCGGTCAGCGGGAGCCGAGACCGCCGTCGTCGTCCGCTGGATTGTCAGCGCCCGACGCCGGCGTGTATACGATCAGCTTCAGCGCTGGGGCGTCGGCGAGGCTCAGCTGGTGGTGCTCATAGGTGACCGTGCGGCCGTCCGGGTGGTTGAACGCGCGGGTGCGCGGGGTGAAGCCGCGGATGCCATAGGCCTCCCATTGGGCCCGGAAGTCCGGGCTCGACTGCATCAGCTCCGCCACCAGGCTGGCCTTCCGGGCGTCCTGGATCCGGGAGCCCGTCTCGGCGCGGAATTCGGCCAGGAACTGGGCGCTGGTCTGTTCCCAGTCGGGCAGCAGGGCTCGGACGGCGGGGTCGGTGAATACGAGTTTCAGGAGGTTCCGCTCCGGGCCGGTGACCTCCAGGACGCGCGGGAACAGATCGCTGTAGGCCCGGTTCCAGGCCACGATGTCCCAGTTCCCTTCCAGCGCCAGAGCAGGGTTGGGCCCGATCGCGTCCAGGAGCCGCTGGACGTGTGCGGTGGTCTCTGCGGTGCCGGGCCCGGGAGCGGGTGCGGCGTATCCGAAGGGCGTGAGCAGATAGCGCTGCTCGGCCGGGTCAAGGCGGAGGACGGTGGCCAGGCTGGTCAGCACCTCGCGGGACGGGTTGACCTTCCGGCCCTGTTCCAGCCAGGTGTACCAGGTCACGGAGATGGCGGAGAGGAACGCGACCTCCTCCCGCCGCAGCCCCACGTCCTTGCCCCGGCCGGCTTGCGGCAGGCCGTAGTCACCGCGCACCGCCTGACGACGACGCGCGGCCAGGAAGTTCCCCAGCTCCTTGCGCCAGGCTTCGGGGTCGTTCATGGTGGGGGCCTTTCGTCGTGGGTGGCGGTTGCGTGGGCCAAGGACTCCGCCGAGACAGTGGGTTTCCGCTGAAACAGTGGTTTAAACCCACTGTTTCAGCGGAAACCCACTGTCTCAGCAGGGCGAGGACGACGTGCTCAGCAGAGTCAGGCCGCGGTGGCTCACCGAGCCGGTCATCACAGAGGATCAATCCTAGTACTCCCACTACCAGTATTGACACCGTCTTGGTGTCACGGTATCCGCGCGAAAGACTGACAGCATGCCCGCATACCGTTCTCGCACTGTCACCCACGGCCGCAACATGGCTGGAGCCCGCGCACTGCTGCGTGCGTCCGGCGTCGCCAATTCCGACATCGGCAAGCCGATCATCGCCGTCGCGAACTCCTTCACCGAGTTCGTCCCCGGCCACACGCACCTCGCCCCCGTGGGCCGGATCGTCTCCGACGCGATCCTTGCCGCCGGCGCCGTGCCGCGCGAGTTCAACACGATCGCCGTGGATGACGGCATCGCCATGGGCCACGGCGGCATGCTTTACTCGCTGCCGTCCCGCGACCTGATCGCCGACTCGGTGGAGTACATGGCCAACGCGCACTGCGCCGACGCCCTGGTCTGCATCTCCAACTGCGACAAGATCACCCCCGGCATGCTCATGGCCGCCCTGCGCCTGAACATCCCCACCGTGTTCGTCTCCGGCGGCCCCATGGAGGCCGGCCGCGTGACCCTCACGGACGGCTCGGTGCGCTCGCTGGACCTGGTCAACGCGATCGCGGACGCCGTGGACGAGTCCATCTCGGATGCGGACATCAACCTCATCGAAGAGAACGCCTGCCCCACCTGCGGCTCCTGCTCCGGCATGTTCACGGCCAACTCCATGAACTGCCTGACCGAGGCCATCGGCCTCTCCCTGCCGGGCAACGGCTCCGTGCTGGCCACGCACACCGCCCGCAAGGCGCTCTACGAGAAGGCCGGCGCCACGGTGGTGGACCTGGTCAAGCGCTACTACGACGGCGATGACGCCTCCGTCCTGCCCCGCTCCATCGCCACGGCCAAGGCCTTCGACAACGCCATGGCCCTGGACATCTCCATGGGCGGCTCCACCAACACGATCCTGCACCTGCTGGCCGCGGCCCAGGAGGCCGGCGTGGACTACGGCCTGGCCGAGATGGACGCCAAGTCCCGCCAGGTGCCCTGCCTGGCCAAGGTGGCCCCGAACGTGGCCAAGGACAAGACCTACTACATGGAGGACGTGCACCGCGCCGGCGGCATCCCCGCCCTGCTCGGCGAGCTGAACCGCGGCGGCCTGCTCCACCAGGACGTGCACTCGGTGCACTCGGAGGACCTCAACGGCTGGCTGGACGACTGGGACATCCGCGGTGGCAAGGCCACCCAGGAGGCCCAGGACCTGTGGCACGCGGCCCCCGGCGGCGTCCGCTCCTCCACCGCCTTCTCCCAGTCGAACGTGTGGACCTCCCTGGACACGGATTCCGAGGGCGGCTGCATCCGCTCCGTGGAGCACGCCTACTCCAAGGACGGCGGCCTGGCCGTGCTGCACGGCAACGTCGCGTTGGACGGCGCCGTGGTGAAGACCGCCGGCGTGGACGAGTCCATCTGGACCTTCGAAGGCCCGGCCGTGGTGTGCGAATCCCAGGATGAGGCCGTGGAGAAGATCTTGAACAAGACCGTCAAGGAGGGCGACGTGGTGGTCATCCGCTACGAGGGCCCCAAGGGCGGCCCGGGCATGCAGGAGATGCTCTACCCGACCTCCTTCCTCAAGGGCCGCGGCCTGGGCAAGAAGTGCGCCCTGATCACGGACGGCCGCTTCTCCGGCGGCACCTCCGGCCTGTCCATCGGCCACATCTCGCCGGAGGCCGCGTCCGGTGGCGCGATCGCCCTGGTGGAGGACGGCGACCTCATCCGCATCGACATCCCCACCCGCTCCCTGGAGCTGCTGGTGGACCAGGACGTGCTGGACGCCCGCCGCGAGCGGATCGAGGCCACCACGGGCTACCACCCGGTGGGCCGTGAGCGCGAGGTCTCCGCGGCGCTGCGCGCCTACGCGGCCATGGCGACCTCTGCGGACAAGGGTGCCGTGCGCGACGTCGACGCCCTCTACCGCCTGACCTCGCCGCAGCCGGTGGCCCAGTAGGCCTTTGAAGCACGACGCCGGAGCGTCACCTCCCGCAGGTGACGCTCCGGCGTCGTCGTTTAAGCGGGCTCAGGCGCCCGGATACTCCGCACCCAGCGTGCTGAGCACGCCGAACGCCTTGGTGCGGATCTCCTGATATTCGTCCTCGGGGTCCGAGTCCGCCGTGATTGCCCCGCCGACGCCCAGGCTGAGCACCGTGTCCTCGCCGGACCCGGCGGCCACAAGGGTGCGGATCACCACGGAGAGGTCCACGGATCCGTCCAGTGAGAAGTAGCCGACGGCGCCCGAGTAGACCCCGCGCGGCCCGTCTTCCAGCCCGTCCAGGATGTCCATGGTGCTGATCTTGGGCGCGCCGGTCATGGAGCCCGCCGGGAACGCCGCGGCGATGGCCTCCACCCGGGAAGCCCCGGGCGCGAGCTGTGCCCCGATGCTGCTGACCATCTGGTGCACCGTGGCGTAGCTTTCGATGGCCAGGAGGCGCGGGACCGTGACGCTGCCGGGCACGGAGAAGTGGCTGAGGTCGTTGCGGAGCAGGTCCACGATCATGACGTTCTCCGCGCGGTCCTTCAGGCTCGTGGCCAGGTCCACCTTGAGCGCGGCGTCCTCGGTGGGGTCCGGGGAACGGCGCCGGGTGCCCTTGATCGGCTCGGCGAGCATGTCCCCGGATGCGCCGATGGACAGGAACCGTTCCGGGGAGGTGCTGGCCACCGTGACGGCCCCGAAACGCAGGAAGCTCGCGAACGGCGCGGGGTTGCGGCGGCGCAGGGCCCGGTAGGCCTCCCAGGGGTCGAAGCCGGGGGCGGGTGCGCTCAGGGTGGTGGTCAGGCAGACCTCGTAGCTGTTGCCCTCGCGGATCTGGTCCTGGCTGGCGACGACCTTCTCCAGGTAGGACCGGTGCGAGTCGCGGGCGGTGAAAGCCGGAGCGGCCAGTCCCGGTGCCGGCCCTGCGGGTGCCTGCCGGGCGGCTTCCAGGGCATGTCTGACCGTGGCGGTCCAGCCGTCGTCGTCGCCCGGGAGTACGAGGCTGAGGGCCCACGCGGTTCCGCGCTCATGGTCCAGGACCACGGCCCGGTCGGCGAACAGCAGCGCCGCGTCGGGGACAGCGGCGGCGGAGGTGTCCACATCGGAGCCGCCCGTCTCCCGCTTGAGCTCATACCCCAGCCAGCCCAGCCAACCGAGGCGGAACGGGCAGTCATAGCCGTCCGGCGCGGGCGTCGTCGTGGGTGTCCAGGCGGTGCCGAGCCAGCGGAAGAAGGGCAGGTCAAAGCGCGCGACGGCGGCGTCGCGGCTCAGCTCGGTGGTGCCCGCACGGTGGGTGGCGGCGAGGCCCAGGGCCGGTCCGCCGGCCAGGATGCTGAAGCGGTTGCGAGTGGAACCCGGCCGTCCGGCGTCGGACGAGTCCAGCCAGACGGCTCGCTCCAGGCTGCCGAAGAGGGAGTGGAAGAGCCGTTCCGGGTCCACGCCGTCCAGCGGTCCCGCAGCTTCGATGGTCACGGGGCGGGAGGCCAGCCAGGCGTGTTCGGGGGCCAGCGCGGTGGCAGCCGCCGGGTGGTGACAGAGGAGATCCAGGACCTGGCTCACGGCGGTGCCGTCCGCCTGATTGCGGACCAGGATGTCTGCCCGTTCCGGAACCGGATCGTCGGCCAGCCAGCCGGTCTCCTGGCCGGCCCAGGTGTCCCAGAACGGGATGTAGGTTTCGCCATCGCGGTCCAGAGCGCGGGCCTTGCGCTCGGGTTCCTCGGCTTCGACCCAGATGGTCACGTCCAGGAGGTCCCGGGCCGCCTCGGAGCAGGCGCCGACGCCCTCGATGACCACCACGTCCGCCACGGGAGTGGTCTTGCGGGGGCCGTCATCATCGGCGGACCAGTCCCAGGTGGTCCATTCGGCGTCGTGGGCTGTGGACAGTGGGGTGAGGACGGTGTCCACATAGCGGCGGATGCCGGCCTCGAGCCCGTCCCATCCAGGATAGATGTCTTCGATGTGGAACAGGGAGACGCTGCGATGTGCGCGCAGCCGCGCGCTGAGTTCGACGGCCAGGGTGGTCTTGCCGGCGCCGGAGCGTCCATCGATGCCGATGAGCAGCGGCGCCTTCTTCGGGGACGTGGTCACTCGGGCTGGGCCTCGTGCGCCACCGAGGCACGGATGAAGGCCACCAGAGGTTCCAGCGTGGAGGAGATCATGTCGCCGCATTCCACGAAGTCCGCACGGTCCCCGTACCAGGGGTCGTAGATGCCCTGTTCTTCGGGGTCTTTCCCGGCCAGGGCCGGATCGAAGGAGCGGAACATCCGCACCTTGGCGCGGGAGCGCTCGTCCGGGGCCCAGCGGATCAGTGCGCGGTAGTGGTTCACGTCCATGGCCAGGATGAGGTCCCGCCCCTGGAACCAGGCGTTGTCCCAGGCGCGCGCCACGTGGCCGGCCGGGTCCACGCCGAGCTCCCGCAGCTGCGAGGCCGCGCGGCTGTCCATGGGGCGGCCAGCCTCCTCGTCGCTGATCCCGGCGGAATCGACGACGACGGTGCGGCGGACGGACTCGGCTGCGCCTTCGCCCGCATGGCCCTCGCCCGCGTGGCCCCACTCCTCCGGATGCCGCCGCGTGTCCTCCTGGAGGGCGTGGCGCAGGAGGTATTCGGCCATGGGTGAGCGGCAGATGTTGCCGGTGCACACCGTCACGACCCGGAAAGGAGTTTCAGCCATGATTCAACGGTAGCGGGTGGCGGGCCGCCCCGGGGGTGGTGACTCCGTTCCGACCAGCCCGTCTCCCCGTGCGGGCGGCGCAGCGGTCAGCCTCGGGCGGCCAGGGCGGCCAGGACATCCTGCGTGGTGGTGCTCTCGCCCAGGCGGGGGAAGACGTTCGCCACGGCGTAGTCATGGGCTGAGGGTGTCAGGTCGGTCATCGCGTCCACGGTGAGGACCACGTTGTAACCGAGGTCGTGGGCGTTGCGGGCGGTGGACTCGACCCCCACGCTCGTCGCGATACCCGTCAGGACGATCTGGGTCACTCCACGCTCGCGCAGGACCGCGTCGAGCTCCGTGGTGGCGAAGGCGCCCACGCTGTGCTTGGTGAGCAGCACATCGTCGTCGGAGGTGTTCAGACCGTCCACCAGGGCGAAGTAGTCTGCGGGGACCTCTGCGGGCATGCGGCGTGCGGCGTCGGTGCGGCCCACGGGCGCTCCGGCCACATTGACCAGGACCACCGGCAGGCCCCGGGTGCGGAAGGCATCCGCGAGCTTCCGGGAGTTCCCGACGACGGCGTCGACCACCGTGGTGTCCTCACCGGCTCGGAGGCGGCCGACAATGCCGTTCTGCAGATCGATGACCACTAGGGCGGAGTGGGTGTCGATGGCGGAGAGGGTCATGATCCGGTCCTTCCAGGAAACGAACGGGTGGGTGGCCGGTCACCCTGAAGCGCGTGAGGGGGGCCGTGTCCGACTGTACTGCCGTCTCCTGTGGAGGGTCTGAGGATGCCGTGTACGGGGCGATGGCCGGGCGCCGTCCGGAGGTCTAGGCTGGGGAGTGAGACCCCGCGCAACGGGGCGCGGGGTCCCCTCGAGGAGAGGAGCCGTCATGCCGGGAATCCAGCCCGGAGACGAGGACCGCGTGCACAGCGAGGCCCCCGCCGAGGGAGAAGAAGTGGACGAGCCGGACGTCATCCGGGCGCACTCCGAAGATCCAGCGGAGGGGCCGGACGAGGACTGAGGGTGCTGCGAACGGCCTGCGTCAGTGCAGGATCGCCAGCCCGCCGCCGAGCAGGACGAACAGCACGCCGAAGCAGCGGTTCAGGATCCGCTGACCCTTGGCTGAGCGGGTGAAGTTGCGCACCGACTTGGCGGCCAGGGCGAAGAAGAACCACATCACGGTGATGTCGATGACCACCACGGTCACGGCCACCACGGAATACTGCGCCACGAGCGGCTGATCGGGGCGGATGAACTGCGGCAGGAACGCCAGGAAGAACACGATCGCCTTGGGGTTCAGCAGATTCACCCACATGCCGCGCCGGAACATGCTCCACCCCGGCTCGCCGGCCAGGGTGGCCTGCGCTGTGGCATCCTCCACCGGGCGGGACATGAACTGCCGGATGCCCAGGAACACCAGGTACGCCGCGCCGGCGTAGCGGATCACATTGAACAGGATGGGGGAGTGGGACACCAGCACGCCCAGGCCCAGGGCCACGATGATCACGTGGACCACCAGGGCCGCCTGCTGACCCATGATCCCCCAGATCGACCGGCGGAAACCGACGTTCAGGGCGTTGCTCATGGTGTTCACCGCGCCGGCGCCGGGAGTCAGACTGATGAGAAGGGCGGCGGTCGCCAGAGCGAGCCAGAGTGAGAGATCCACTTGTCAAGCGTAGGGGAGAATCCGGGACTGGGCAGAATAGAGGCATGTCACTGCCTGCACTGAGGAATACCACCATGGGAACGGCTCCGCAGCGGAGCGCGGAGGAACGCTCGCTGCAGGCCGCCGGCGGCGCCCTGGCGGTGGGGTTCGTGGTCGGGTTCATCGTCTTCTTCGGCACCCGGCGGCCCCTCTCCGGCGAGGACTCCATCGGTGCCGCCGCCGGGGCGGTCAGCGCCCTGATCTCCCTGGCCGCCTTCGGTTTCGTCGCCTGGCGCCACGTCCTGACCCGGCTCAAGGACCGGACCCGCCTTCGCTGGCTCTACGTGCTCGACGTCGTCGCTCTCGCCTTGGCGCACGCGGCGCTGAGCTATATGGGCGCCGTGGCGCTCTTCGCCATCTTCCAGCAGGCGTTCATCGGGCTGACGCTGGACGCCTTCGCGGCCGCACTGCTCATGGCCATGGCCACCGGCCTGACCGCGTACCTGACCTCCGCGAACGTCCAGAGCCTCACCACGGAGCGCGTCGCCACCTTGATGGCCGTGTTCCTCACCCTCGGTGTCCTGGACGCCATGATGAACACCAGTCAGTCCGATTGGTGGCACTCCAACATCAGCGCGCTCGGCACCGCGCATTCCGGGACCGCGTCCACCTTCAACATCACGCTGGTGGTGGCCGGGGCACTCATCGTGGCGCTGGCCCACTTCATCCTGGCGGACCTGGAGCACTATTCCACCACCGACGCCGGGGCGGTCGCCTTCGCCGAGATCCAGACCCTCCGCCAGAAGGCCGGCCAGAGGTGGTTGCAGTTCCTCGGTGCGCGACGCTGGGCGGAGCGGGTGCCTCAGGACCGCTACGTCCACCCCCGGCTCCGCCCTGTGTACGGCTGCCTGGTGCTCATGGGTGCCGGCCTGGCCCTGGCGGGGTTCATCCCGGTGGACGAATCCGAGCTGCTGCACAACACCGGCGCCACGGGCATGGTGCTGGCCTGGGCGGTGCTGGTGGTCTCATTGCCGTGGTGGATCCCGGGTCTGGGCTTCACCTTCCACGTCACCAGCGCGGTGTTCGTGGCCGGTGTCACCCTCTCGGCCCTTCTGTACCTGCCGCTGCACTACTACAACCTCACCGCCATGGAACTGATCGCCTTCGCCATGATCATGACCTGGCTCATCCTGTTCATCCGCCAGGTGGCCAGCGTGCCGGAGCCCCGCGGCACGGCCGCTGCCCAGGTCTGAGAAAGTTCACTGAATTCCCTGTTCAGAACCATTGTCGGCCGACCTGGACGGCGCCTACGATCCGTAGTGAACCGCACTGCGTGAGGCGGGTCCGGCAGCATTCCGTTGCCGTCTTTCACCAACGAAAGTGAGAAGACATGGCGAAGTTCCTGGTCCTGTACAAGGCCGACACCACCGCCGCCGATCAGATGGCGCAGGGCTCCCCGGAGGAGCAGGCCGCCGGAATGCAGGCGTGGATGGACTGGGCCGCGAAGGCGGGCGACGCCATCGTCGACCTCGGTTCGCCGCTGTCCCCCGCGTCCGCCGACGCCGATGCCTCCGTGGGCGGGTTCTCCATCCTCCAGGCCGAGAGCGCCGACGCCCTGCAGGGCGTCCTGGAGGGCCACCCGCACACCGCCATGGGCGGCACCATCGTGGTCCACGAGTTCCTCACCATGCCGGGGATGTGACCTCCCCGCGCGAACACGGAGGCCGGCGTCGTACATTGCGACGCCGGCCTCCACGTTTTCAGGCGCGCAGCAGCACCTCACCGTTGGGCATCACGAGCCAGCCGTCGGAGGTTTCGCCCCAGCGATGCCAGCCGGCGGCGATCCGCTCCAGAGAGGTCTGTGAGGCGTAGCCGTAGGACAGGGCCTGCTCGCCCAAGGAGGAGTGGACCACCCGCTCCGCCCACACCCGGGCCAGCCAGCGGCGCTGCTGCGCCGTCGCGTAGGTCCAGTTGCTGCTGCTCGGCGCCACGTCCGTGAAGCCCGCCTCCTGCGCCCATGCCACCAGGTGCCGGCCGCCGTCCGGTTCGGCCTGATTGTGCCGGGCGACGCTCTGGTACATGGTCATCCACTCGTCCAGCTCCGGAACAGGCGGGTACCAGAAGATACCGTGGAAGTCGGCGTCGCGGGCCGCCACGATCCCACCGGGCTTCGTCACGCGCCGCATCTCCCGCAGGGCGGCCACGGGGTCCGTGAGGTGCTGCAGGACCTGGTGGGCGTGGACCACGTCGAAACTGTCGTCCGGGAGGTCCAGGGCGTAGATGTCGCCGGAGATGAACGCGGTGTTCTCCACGCCGCGGGAGCGGGCCAGCTCGGCCGCGTGCTCCACCACCTCCGGTGAGCGGTCCAGCCCGGTGACCACGGCGGGGGCCACCAGCTCCGCGAAGTCGCACGTGATGCTGCCCGGCCCGCAACCGACGTCGAGCACTGAGACACCGGGTGTCAGATGCTCCAGAAGGTACCCCGCGCACTCCCGTGCGGTGCGGCTGGCGTGGGCCCTGACCACCGATTCGTGATGCCCGTGCGTGTAGACGTCGTCGCGCTCCTGCTCGCTCATGCAGTCACGGTACTCCCGCACGTCAGGGGCCGGAAGTGACTGTCCACTCTGAGGATTCCCGGATCCGATTGGCCAAGTGGTGCCGCGTGCCCTATGATGCATTGCCGTAGCGTCCCCTTGGGCGTTTCCGAGGCGAGGAGAGGCAGGCCACACATGGCAACCGACTACGATGCAGTGCGATCTGATGTTGCGGAAATCCAGAACGAGTCCCTTGAGGCCCTGAAATCCGTCAATGCCGGGGATGCCCGCAGCGTGGTGCGTGAGCTCGACGAGGCGGACACGTCGGACGGCGTCGACGTCCCCGATGTCGACCTGAGCAATGAGGAACTGACCGTCGTGGTCATCCCGGAGCGCGCGGACGAATTCACCTGCGCCTCCTGCTTCCTGGTCCGGCACCGTTCGCAGATCGCCCGAGAGAAGAACGGGCTCGTGTACTGCGTGGAGTGCGAAGGCTGATTTCTCAGCGCCCGTGCCGGTCTCCGGCACGGGCGCTGTTTCTTTAAGCACGGAATGCGCGACGACGGCGGGGCGGCGATGAATGACGGTGCGGGATTGCTGGTGCGGGCGTCCGTCGTGGGCGTGCAGATCGGTGAGCGCTGGCTGGTACGCCCCGCGAGCTTCCAGGTGGGAGCGGGTGGGGCGATGGCCCTCACAGGGCCGAACGGTTCCGGCAAGACCACACTGCTGAGGGTGGTGCTGGGCCGGCAGGTGCATTCCACCGGGACGCTGCAGCGTGGCGCCGAACTCGACGGCGGGGCGCACGGCGTCGCGGCGATGACCGGTCCGCCGCCGTTCTACGCCCGGCTCACCGTGGAGGAACACCTCGAGGCCGTGGAGGCGTCCTGGGAGAACACCGGTGGCCTGGCGCTTCCGTTCCAGGACATCCTGGATGTCCTGGATCTGCACCGTCTGATGGATCAGTTCCCGGATGAGCTGTCCTCCGGCGAGAGGCAGGGCATCGGCCTGGCGATGGCCCTGGCCCGACCCGCGGCGCTCCTGCTCCTGGACGAACCGGAGCAGCGCCTGGACACGCGGCGCCGTGAGGCTGTCGCCGAGCTGATCCGGCACCGGCTGGAGCAGGGAACAGGCGTCCTGATGGCCACCCACGACTCCCACCTTCCGGCCCTGCTGGGTGCCGACGTCCTGAGGCTCCGCCGCCAGGACGAGCAGGACGGTCCCGAAGGTGACGGCTCGTGACCCTCGCCGAGGTCCGTGCCTTGTTCCGGGGTTCCGGCCCGCAGGAGCGCTGGTACCCCTGGTATCTGGCCGCTCTCGTGGTGGGTCTGGTCCTGGCGCCCGGGTACTGGTCACTGGCCACGGTGCTGGCGCCGGTCATGTCCCCGGCGGGCGCCGGGACGGCGACGGTTGTGTCGGCAGGAATCGCGGTGGTCCTGGTGCTCGCCGCGGCGTTCAGCCCGGCGTACCTGGGCCCGGTCTGGACGTCGGCGGAGGAGATCCACTACCTGGTGGGGCCGTTCGGGATCCGTCCGGTCCTGGGCGTCCGGACCCGCCTGCTGCAGGTCCTGACCGGGGTGGTCTGCCTGGGGCTCGTGATGCTGCCGGTCCTGGCCTGGTGGCAGGGTGCCGGTCGGCCCGCGGGAGGGGCCGAGCCGTTCCTGGCCGGTGCCGGGCTGGGCCTTGCCGGCGCTGTCGGGGCGGCGATGGCGGCCGGAGGTAAGCAGTCCCGGCGACCGGTGGAGGGCGGGCCGCGCGGCCTGGACGTCCCGCGGCTGGAGGAACTCACCACGGCCCGGGACACGGCCCTGGCCGGGGTGCTGATCGGCGACGGGCGAGCGCTCGCGGGGGCGGTTCCCCGCCGGCGGGCGCGCCGTCCGGGGTCCACGATGCCCAGAGGACTTCTGGCCCGGTCCTGGGCCATCGACCTTCGGTACGCACAGCAGGACCCGTGGCGGATCGCGGGGAGCCTGCTCCTGGTGGTGCTCGCATCGCTGGCGATGGGACGGTGGGGGAGCGACGCCGGCACGCTCGCGGCAGTCTTGCTGACCACCCAGCTGGCCATGACGCGGGTGAGCGGCGCCCTGGGTGACGTGGCGGACACCCTGGGGTACGACGTCGTCGTGCCGCAAAGTGCCGCGGCCCGGCTGCTGGCTCATCTGCTGTTCCCCGTGGCGGCGGTGGTGCCGCTCGCGGTGATTCCGGCGCTGATCCTGGGACCGGCGACGGCCGGCGGCGCGCTCGGCATGGTGGTCTGCGCGGTGCTGCTGCGTATGGCGACGCTCGGCGTGGCCGGGCTGCCCGCTCAGCTGCTGACGCCGGTGTCCACGCCGATGGGCGACACGACGGCGATGTTCATGGTCCTGTGGTTGCTCCGCCCCGTGATCCCGGTGGCGTGGGTGCTGTGGGCGGGGCTGTCGTTCCCGCTGGAGCGTGTGACCGGGGTGCTCCTGGCCTGCCTGGCGGTGCTGGCGCTGCTGAGGCTGTTCGCGCTCTCCCGGCGGGTCTGACCTTCATCGACTGCTCCACAGGACGCCGTTTTCCGCCGATTTTGAGCGATTTTGGCGTCCTGCGGAGCAATCGATGGAAAAAGAAACCTCAGCCGCGGCGTTCGGCCTGGCCGTCGTTGACCGCCGTGGTGACCCGGCTGACGAAGACGGCGAAGGCGTCCAGCCAGCTGCGCAGGAAGTCCGCGGTGCCCTGATTGCTGACGTTGCCGTCGTCGTCGATAAGCCCTGGGGTGAAGTGGATGTATGCCTCAGGGCTGGACAGCTCCGGCGAGTTCACGAAGGACAGGATGCTGCGCAGGTGCTGCTGGGCCACGGCGGTGGAGATGTTGCCCGGCGACGTGCCGGTGACGGCTGACGGTTTCTTGGCGAAGGAGTTGGTGCCCCAGGGGCGGGAACCCCAGTCGATGGCGTTCTTGAGGGCGCCGGGGAGTGAACGGTTGAACTCCGGGGTCACGAAGATGACGGCGTCGGAAGCCTCGAGTGCGGCCTTGAATTCCCGGGCCACGGGAGGGAAGGTCTGGTCGTAGTCCTGGCTGTAGAGCGGCAGGTCCCGGATGGGGATCTCCTCCAGCACGAGGTCTTCCGGTGCCAGCTTCTGCAGGGCCATGGCGAGTTTCCGGTTGATGGACGTGGAGGAGAGCGAGCCGATCAGCACGCCGACTTTGTACGGCATTTCGTGTCCTTTCCGAATGGAATCCCAGAGCGAGTGCCCTCTCGCCACGTTATGCCCCGGGGCCGTGTGCGTCCAGAGGTCCGCGCGGGGTGGTTGAGAGTGTCAGACCTCGGTCCTACGCTGGAAATTGCCGGGCCGTTCCGTGCCCGCCAGAACCCGTGAGAGGACACCGCATGTCCAGCATCACCAATTGCCTGTGGTTTGACGGTCAGGCCGAAGCAGCCGCCGATTTCTATGTCTCCGTGTTCCCCGATTCCTCCATCTCCGCCGTCTCCCGCTATGGCGACGGCGCCCCGTACCCACCGGGAACCGCCCTGACCGTGGAGTTCCAGCTCAACGGCACCCCCTACCAGGGCTTGAACGGCGGCCCGCAGTTCACCTTCAATGAAGCGGTCTCCTTCTCGATCAGCTGCGCCGACCAGGCCGAGGTGGACTACTACTGGGACAAACTCACGGCCGACGGCGGCCAGGAGGGCCAGTGCGGCTGGCTCAAGGACCGCTTCGGAGTCTCCTGGCAGGTGGTCCCGCAGGCTCTCGGCAGCATCATGAGCGGCGACGACGCCGCGGGCGTGGGGCGTGCCATGCAGGCCTTCATGGGGATGAGGAAGTTCGACATCGCGGCGCTGGAAGCCGCCTACCGGGGGGAATGAGCCATGCCCGCCCTGAAGAACTGCGTCTGGCTGAACGGCCAGGCCGAGGACGCGGCGGACTTCTACGTTTCCGTCTTCCCCAACTCCGAGCGGGGCGTCACCACCAGGTATCTGGAGGGTTCGCCGTTCCCGTCGCCCTTCCAGCCCGGGGACGTGCTGACCGCCGACTTCACCCTGGACGGTGTCCCCTTCCAGACCCTCAACGGCGGCCCCATGTTCAGCCCCAGTGAAGGGGTGTCCTTCTCGATCAGCTGCGCCGACCAGGCCGAGGTGGACTATTACTGGGACGCGCTCACGGCCGACGGCGGGCAGGAACAGCCCTGCGGCTGGCTCAAGGACAAGTTCGGCGTCTCCTGGCAGGTGGTCCCCATGGTGGTGGACGAGATGACGGGGTCCCAGGACCAGGCCGCCGCACTGCGCGCCATGCAGGCGCTCATGACCATGACACGGATCGACATCGCCGCCATGGAGGCCGCCTTCCGCGGGGCCTGATTCCGGCCGCCGCCGGCCGTCTGGCTAGGCTGGTGGGATGCGTACCACCACCAGACGGGCTCTCTCCGCCGCGGCAGTGGCGCTCGCCGGAGTGCTCTCCTCCTGCTCAGCCGGCTCACCCGGCCCTACGGCTTCGGCCTCCTGCGGTGTTCCCGCGCGGACCGAAGGCACCGGTTCGGGCGTGTCCTACGGCGTGAACCTCGACTGGGGCCACCAGCAGCTTGCCGACTACGCCCAGGCGCTGGGCCACCACCCCGCCGTCGCGGTCTCCTTCTCCGGGTTCCCGTTCACGGACACGGACCGGACGAACGTCCACGGAGCCGCGGACCAGGTCAGACGGCAAGGGGCCACACTGCTGCTCACGCTGGAACCGCACCGGGGCCTGGCGGCCGCTTCGGACCCGGGCGTGCTGAAGGATCTCACGGACCTCCTGACGGAGATCAACCGGTCCGGTGTCGGCGTGATCGTGCGCTTCGGCCAGGAGATGAACGGCTCCTGGTACGAATGGGGCGAGCAGCCCACCGCCTATGTGGCCGTCTTCCGCAAGGTCGCGGCGGCTGTGCACGCCGCGCCGTCGAGCACCACCATGTGGGCCCCCAACTATGGCGGCGGGTACCCGTTCGCGGGCGGGAAATACCAGACCAGGAAAGGGACCGGCGACTTCGCGGTCCTGGACACGAACCACGACGGCGCCGTGGACGGCCGGGACGACCCGTATGCCCCGTATTACCCGGGCGACGCGGCGGTGGACTGGGTGGGGATGTCGCTGTACCACTGGGGGAACGCGTACCCGTGGGGCGCGAATGTGGTTCCGGAGCCCGGCAAGTTCGTTCAGCAGCTGACGGGCACGTACAACGGCGCCGGCGGGAACGATCTGGCGGTCCCGGACTTCTACGCCGAGTACGGCGTCGGCCGCAAGAAGCCGGTGGCGATCGCGGAGACCGCGGCGCTGCTGAACACGAGCCAGGGCGCCGGTGATGCGCTGGCGATCAAGCGGGCCTGGTGGGGTCAGATCTTCAGCGCTGATGTCAGAGCGAAGTTCCCGGCGCTGAAGATGGTCAACTGGTTCGAGTGGGACAAGTATGAGACCGAGGTCAAGGCCCAGGTCGACTGGACCGCCATCAAGGATCCCGCCGTCCGCGCAGCCTTCACCGCGGCGTTGCCGTCCTGGTTGAGCTATGGGAGCGGTCAGTCCTGCTCGCAGGGCTGATCACGGGCGGCCACGCCACCAGTCCACCGTCTCCTTGGCCGCCTGTTCCAGGGGCGTCGGGGCCAGGCCGAGCAGCTCCTCGCTGACGCTGGAGTCCATCACGAATGGCCCGGTGAACTGGTACGACGTCTCGTTCAGCTCGCGGATGGATTCCATCGCCAGCCCCAGGCCCTTCATGAGCCAGCCGGGGATCGTGCTGACCTTCGCAGCGGGGGCGCCGGCCGCCGTCGCGAACGCCTGCGCCATCTCGCGTTGCGTGACCGCCGGTCCGGTGGGTGCGTGGAGGACGCGATTCCAGAGTGCTTCGTTCCGGGCCGCGGCGATCATGGCGGCTGCGAAGTCCGGGACGTAGGTGAACGAATGCGGCTGTTCGGTGGACCCGATCACCTGCACGCTCTTCCCCGCCATGACCTTCGGGACCATGCGCTCGCCGGCATGGGCGCCGAGCGCCCGCGGCCCGAAGTAGTCGCTGCCCACCACGCTGACGGTGTGGGCCGAGTGAGCCGCGCGGGCGGTGAGCAGTTCGGTGCGGACGCCGCGCTTGCCGCCACGGGCGTCACGCGGGCTGTCCTCCCGCATCACCTGATCGGGCCGGCTGTACGAGTACAGGCTTTCCGGGAAGACGACGACGGCGCCCGCTTTCTCCGCCGCGTCCAGCACCGTGCGCTCGGCCCGGGGCAGCTCGGCGCGCCACGCGCGCTCGGTGTAGGCGCTGCCGTGGATGCAGTGGAAGACGGCGCGGACGCCGTCGAAGTGCGCCGCGAGCTGGGCGGGATCCGAGACATCGGCGCGGACCCGGCGGACGAGGGGGTGCTTGGGACCGCTGCCGGAGCGGGTGAGGACGGTGACCGTGTGGCCCTGATCGGCGAGCTGCGCGGCGACGGTCCAGCCGATCGCACCGGCGCCGGTGACGAGGAATTCGGGGGTGGTTTCCGGTGACATGGGGTGCTCCTGGGGTGTGGTGCGGATTTTGAGAGCACTGCTCTCTGAATTCAGAATGAGCTTCGATGTCCACAAAGTCAAGAGCAGTGCTCTCAAAAGTTGACACCGCTCTCTCTGGTGGAAACCATGGAGGAATGTCAGCCGAAGATTCCCCCGCCAAGAAGCCGGGCCCCCGCGAGCGGGCCCGGGCTCAGACCATCGCCGACATCATCGGACTTGGCCGGCGCCACCTGGCCGAACACGGGGCGTCGGCGCTGTCCTTGCGGGCGATCGCCCGGGATCTCGGGGTGGTGTCGTCTGCGGTGTACCGCTATGTGGAGAGCCGCGACGAACTCCTGACGCTGCTGCTGATCGATGCCTACAACGAACTGGGCGACGCGGTGGACCGGGACGTGGATGCACTCGCTGAGGGGGACTTCCGGGGGCGATTCCTGGCGCTGGCCCGCGCTGTCCGGCACTGGGCCGTCCAGGAGCCGGGCTCGTACGCGCTCCTGTTCGGCAGTCCTGTGCCGGGTTACCGCGCCCCGGGGGACCGGACCACCGAGCCCGGAACCCGGGTGATCATGCGCCTGGTGGGCATCCTCGACGCCGCCCACCGCGCCGGTGCGCTGACCGCGGTGGCGGGTGGCGCCGTCGTGCCTCAAGCGCTGGCCGGAAACCTCGCCGCCGTGCGCGACGAACTGGGACTCGATCTTCCGGAGGAGGTGCTGGCGCGGGGCGTGCTCGTGTGGACGTCCCTGTTCGGCGCGGTGAGCTTCGAAGTGTTCGGGCAGTACGGGCCGGACACCTTCCCGGCGCGGGAGGAACTGTTCCAGCACCAGATGGAGACGCTCGCGGGGCTTGTGGGTCTGTAGGGAGGCCTCGAGTTCCCAGAGCGCCGGGCCGCGCCGGGTATCGTGGGGAGGTCGATGAGGGGATAGACAAATGGCGCTAGACATTGCCGCACAGCCAGACCGTGTCACCACCGGAGCAGAGACCCGGCAGCGGCAACGTCTCGTCAGTGCGGTCCGGAAGCCGTTCGGACCCGAGTTGCGGTGGGTCACAGCGCTCACCGTGGTCGTTGTGGCCGTGTATTCGACGGTCTCCTCACTGCGCTTCAACCGGTTCGAGTCCGCGGGATACGACCTTGGGATCTTCGATCAGGTGGTGCGCCAGTATTCGGCCTTCATGGCCCCGTACAGCGAGATCAAGGGCCTCGAATACAACATCTTCGGGGACCACTTCCACCCGATCATCGCTTCCCTGGCTTCCCTGTACTGGATCTGGAATGATCCCCGAATGCTCGGCATTGCCATGGCGCTGCTCATGGCTGTGTCGGTGTATCCGGTCTACCTTTTCGCCAGGCCGCGGTTGGGTCACTGGCCGGCGTTCGTGGTCGCCGCCGGGTACATCTTCTGGTGGCCCATCCAAGGGCTCGTGGACTTCGACTTCCACGAGATCGCTTTCGGCGTGCCGCTGCTCTCCTGGATCATCCTGGCGGTGGACCGACGCCGGTACGCGGCCGTCACGGTCCTGTCCGTGATTCTGCTCGGGGTCCGGGAGGACATGGGATTCGTGGTCATGGCGATCGCCCTTGTGCTGCTTTTGCGCCGTCGGTGGAAGCTGGCCCTTGGCCTGTTCCTGCTCGGCCTGGGAACCTATCTGGTGGTGACCGGCAAGGTCATTCCGCACTACAACGTCTCCGGAAGCTTCGGGTACTGGGTGTACTCGGGCTTGGGCCCCACCATGGGGGCGGCGATCATCTTCATCGTCTCCCACCCGCTGAAGACCCTCGCGATCCTCTTTGACCACGACGCCAAGCAGGTCCTCTGGGCCTCGCTGTTCCTGCCGGTGGGGCTGCTCCCGCTCGGGTCCGTCTATGTGCTTCTCGCCGCTCCCATCCTCCTGAGCAGGTTGCTGAGCGACCGGCCTGGAACCTGGTCCACCGGATTCCAGTACAACGCGATCCTGGCGCCCGTGCTGGTGATGGCCGCCGTGGACGTGCTGTTCAAGGTCATGAAGCGCTTCCCCCGGCTCCGGTGTGCACGGTTCTGGGGTCCGGGGTTGTTTGTGGCCACTGTCGTTGCCGGGATCGCCCTCGTCCCGTCGATCTTCCCGCTGAACAAACTCGTCACGGGCGAGGCCTTCACCTCCACCGCGCACATGGGCGCCCAGCAGCGGATCGTCAACATGATCCCGTCCGGCGTCTGCGTCGAAGCCGATGACCGGCTGGTGCCCCATCTGACCAACAGAACTGTCGTCGGTTTGGTCGGCAGACAGGTGGACTACGCGAGCTGGGCGGTCATCGACTTCGATCAGGACAACACAGGCGGCGGTGGGGACGGCAACTACACGCCTTTCAACGGCCTCCGGTACAAACAAGACCACGGCTTCCAGGAGGTCTACCGACAGGACAACATCGTCCTGCTCTATCGCCCATATCAGTCAGGCCAAGGAGCGCCGGCTCACTGTTCGAGCCCCTACCTGGCCAGCCTTTACGGGAGCGGAAAATGATCCCAATCCTGAGCCCTGCAGTCCCTCGTCATCAGATTCTTCGCATTGCCGCTGCGACGAGCCTCCTGGCCGCGACCCTCTCCGGGTGCGCCAATGAAGCCCTGGCTCCGCTGGACGTTTCACGCGTGGAGTCGAAAACGCCGGCCGATTCGATCTCTTATGCGGCCGGCGTCTACGGCGGCTGGTGGGACAAGGCTCCATTGCCCGGTCAGCCCGCGAATCTTGTTCTCTACAGCACCAAGACCGGTCGGGTCGTCCAAACAGTCGGTTCCCCAGATCCGCTCAGTGCCAAGAACATGGAGTCGCTGAAGAGTCCGAAGTGGGCGGAGAATCTCATCATCGTCATGGATCCCTCGGCGAACTCTGTCGTTGACGCCTTCGCCATTGACGCGAATGGGAATCCCGCCAACAGGTCAACCCGCGCGGTCAAGACCGGTGGCTACGACGGCTGGTGGAACAGCACACCCGCTGACGGCCACACGGCGGGACTCCCGGTGGAAACGGTCCAGGTCAATACCGACACCAGCCAAGTCGTCGACGCGTACAACCGCACCACGAAAATCACCCGCGTCTCCTATACCGTCGTCCCCGATCCTGCCTGGCCCAAACACTCGATCGTCATCATCGACACCAGCACCGGCAAAGTCATAGCGAACTTCAAGATCAACGCCGACGGCTCCCCGATGGGGAGCGGTGGCCGCGGAGATGTGGCGAGATAGCGCCGGGATTTCCAAAGCGCCTGAGTCGGATTGCTGTCGTTTCCGGCGCCCGAATTCGCTCCGGGTGTGGATATTGCCGCGCCGGAAGGAAGTCAGGGCGCCGGAATCGCTCGTGGGGCTGTGGCGGGGCGCCCGTCTTGACTCCCGGCTCCCCGATTGGGGCGCCCAGCGTCCGTGCGGGCGCCTGGGTGCCGGACCGAGCGCCGTCGTGCATTCCGCGCCGCCGTTCGCCCGCAGTGAACTTGAGCGTACTCGACTCAACTTCGTTTGACACCCGGAAGCTTAAGAGTAAAGTTGAGTGCAGCGCGCTCAAGGATTGGGCGCAGACCACTTCATTCGGCAACGGAAGGAAACACAGCATGTCCCGTGCAGTAGGCATCGACCTCGGAACCACCAACTCGGTCGTGTCCGTCCTGGAAGGTGGCGAGCCCACCGTCATCGCCAACGCCGAAGGCGGCCGCACCACGCCGTCCGTCGTCGCGTTCTCCAAGACCGGCGAGGTCCTGGTCGGCGAGATCGCCAAGCGCCAGGCCGTCAACAACATCGACCGCACCATCGCCTCCGTCAAGCGCCACATGGGCACCGACTGGACCGTGGACATCGACGGCAAGAAGTACACGGCGCAGGAGATCTCCGCCCGTACGCTCATGAAGCTCAAGAACGACGCCGAGGCGTACCTGGGCGAGAAGGTCACCGACGCGGTCATCACCGTCCCGGCCTACTTCAACGACGCCGAGCGCCAGGCCACCAAGGAAGCCGGCGAGATCGCCGGCCTGAACGTCCTGCGCATCGTCAACGAGCCCACCGCGGCGGCCCTGGCCTACGGCCTGGACAAGGGCAAGGAAGACGAACTCATCCTGGTCTTCGACCTCGGCGGCGGCACCTTCGACGTCTCCCTGCTGGAAGTCGGCAAGGACGATGACGGCTTCTCCACCATCCAGGTCCGCGCCACCGCCGGTGACAACCGCCTGGGCGGCGACGACTGGGATCAGCGCGTGGTGGACTACCTGCTGAACCAGCTCAAGGTGAAGGGCGTGGACCTGTCCAAGGACAAGATCGCCCTCCAGCGTCTGCGTGAGGCCGCGGAGCAGGCCAAGAAGGAACTCTCCTCCTCCACCAGCACCAACATCTCCCTGCAGTACCTCTCCGTCACCCCGGACGGCCCGGTGCACTTGGACGAGTCCCTGACCCGCGCCAAGTTCCAGGACCTGACCAAGGATCTGCTGGAGCGCACCAAGAAGCCGTTCCACGACGTCATCGCCGAGGCCGGCATCAAGGTCTCCGACATCGACCACATCGTGCTCGTGGGTGGTTCCACCCGTATGCCCGCCGTCTCCGAGCTGGTCAAGGAGCTCGCCGGCGGCAAGGAGCCCAACAAGGGCGTCAACCCGGACGAGGTCGTCGCCGTCGGCGCCGCCCTGCAGGCCGGCGTCCTCAAGGGTGAGCGCAAGGACGTGCTCCTGATCGACGTGACCCCGCTTTCCCTCGGTATCGAGACCAAGGGCGGCGTCATGACCAAGCTGATCGAGCGCAACACCGCCATCCCCACCAAGCGGAGCGAGACCTTCACCACCGCGGATGACAACCAGCCGTCCGTGTCCATCCAGGTCTTCCAGGGCGAGCGCGAGTTCACCCGGGACAACAAGCCGCTGGGCACCTTCGAGCTGACCGGCATCGCCCCCGCCCCGCGCGGCGTGCCGCAGATCGAGGTCACCTTCGACATCGACGCCAACGGCATCGTGCACGTCTCCGCCAAGGACAAGGGCACCGGCACCGAGCAGTCCATGACGATCTCCGGTGGCAGCGCGCTGTCCAAGGAGGACATCGAGCGCATGGTGGCCGACGCCGAGGCTCACGCCGCCGAGGACAAGAAGCGCCGCGAGGCCGCCGACATCCGCAACTCCGCCGAGCAGCTCGCCTACTCCACGGACAAGCTCATCGCGGACAACAGCGACAAGCTGCCGGAAGAGGTCAAGACCGAAGTCAAGGCCGACGTCGACGCCCTCAAGGCCGCCCTCGAGGGCACCGATGACGACGCCGTGAAGGCCGCGTTCGAGAAGCTGCAGGCTTCCCAGACGAAGCTCGGCGAGGCCATCTACGCCCAGGCTCAGGCCGGCGAGGCCTCCCAGGACGGCGCCGCTTCCGCCGGTGCCGCCGAAGAGGACATCGTCGACGCCGAGATCATCGACGAAGACGAGAAGAAGTAACCATGCCGCACCACGGTAACGAAGCAGAGCACGGCTCCGGGACCGGGGAAGAGCGCCAGGAGCCGGTCATCCGGGACAACCGCAAGGTTGACCCGGTGACCGGCGAGGCGCGGCACCCCGAGAGCGCGGAGCAGGGAACGGACGCGCACGACGCCGGCGCCACAGCTGACGCTCTCAGCCAGGCCGAGGAGATCCTCAACGCCGCCGGCGCTGAGGCGGAGGCCGCCCCGGCGACCGCCGAGGCCGAGGAACTGCGCAACGACCTGCTGCGCCTTCAGGCCGAGTACGTCAACTACCGCAAGCGCGTGGAGCGTGACCGGGCCGTGGCGGGCGAGATGGCCGTGATCGGCGTCCTGAACGCGATTCTCCCGGTCATGGACGACATCGACGCGGCCCGCGCCCACGGCGACCTGGCCGACGGCCCGTTCGCCGCGATCGCCGCCAAGCTGGAGAACACGCTCAAGACCTATGGCCTGGAGCGCATCGAGGAGACCGGCGTGGAGTTCGACCCGAACATCCACGAGGCCCTCATCCAGCAGCCGGGCGAGGTCGACGTGGACACGGTCAGCCAAGTCCTCCGGGCCGGCTACCGCACCTCCGCCCGCGTCCTGCGGGCCGCACAGGTGATCGTCGCGGTTCCGTAAGGGGTTGCTCGCCTGAGGCGCCGCGGCGCTTCGGTTGGACAGGGGGCGGTGCCCGCTTCGCGGTGCCCTCCACACCGCCGCCCCCTGTCCAACCACGCGCCACTCGCGGCGCCGCGGGCACCTCACCTTGGGCGCCCGCACGATGACATACCCCGCAGGACGCGGGCGGACGTCCACCGGCCGGAAGCCCTGGTTGGGTTAAGGAACGGCCCGGGGTATCTTCAAACCCCAAGTACGGCGTTTCTTTCCTGCCCAGGCTGGAAGGCGGCGCTGTGTGGTCCGCAAAGGTGACGTGACCGCGTCAGGCGCGTGGCTGTATATGGGGCCGCGGCGTGGCGGGCACCGCGAAGCGGGCACGGCCCTCTACTCGGCCGAAGCGCACCCGGCCACCCGCAACGCAACTACAGACTTAGAACAGGAAAGGAAACGCCCTTGGCAAGCCAGGACTGGGTTGAGAAGGACTTTTACGCAATCCTTGGTGTCGCCAAGGACGCGTCCGACGCCGACATCAAGAAGGCGTACCGCAAGCTCGCCCGGAAGTACCACCCGGACACCAACGCCGGGGATGCCGAGGCGGAGAAGAAGTTCAAGGACATCACCGAGGCCAACTCCGTGCTGTCCAACCCGGAGGACCGGCAGCAGTACGACGCCATCCGCGCCATGGGCGGCGGGGCGCGCTTCGCCCCGGGTGGCCACAACGGCAACGCGGGCGGCTTCGAGGACCTCTTCGGCGGCATCTTCAACCAGGGCGGCCGGGGCCGTGGCGGAGCCGGTGGCATCCCGCCGGAATTCGCCGACCTCTTCGGCGGCGGTTTCGGCGGTGGCTTCCAGCAGGCGCCCACCAAGGGTTCGGACCGGACCGCGAGCACGTCGATCTCCTTCAAGGGCTCCATCCAGGGCACCACGGTCAGTCTCCGGGAGGTCGACGGCAATGTCATCGACGTCAAGATCCCGGCCGGCATCAAGGACGGCCAGAAGGTCCGCCAGCGCGGCAAGGGCAACCCCGGCGCAGCGGGCAACGGCGACCTGATCATCACCGTCAACGTCAAGGAACACCCGTTCTTCAAGCGCGACGGCAACAGCATCCGCATCCACGTGCCGGTGAGCTTCAACGAGGCCGCGCTCGGTGGGACGATTGAGGTGCCGACCATGGAAGGCGACAAGGTCAAGCTGCACCTGCCCGCCGGGACCCCCGGCGGCCGCACGCTGCGCGTCAAGGGCCGCGGTGTGAAGACCGCCAAGGAGACCGGCGATCTGCTGGTGACGGTCGACGTCGTCGTCCCCCAGAAGCTGAACGACGAGGCCAAGGAGGCCATCGAGGCGTTCGCTGCCGCGACCGCCGGTGAGGATCCGCGCGCGGGTCTGGCTGTCCGCGCCGCACTGTAGGAGGTGAGCCATGGCGATCGATCTGAATCAACCCCTGTTCGTGATCTCGGTTGCCGCCGAGCTCGCCGAAATGCACCCGCAGACACTGCGGCAGTACGACCGGCTGGGCATCGTCTCGCCGAGCCGTGCGCCGGGCAAGGCGCGCCGCTATTCACAGCGCGACGTCGACCGCCTGCGTGAGGTGCAGCGGCTCTCCCAGGAGGGTGTCTCCCTGGAGGGCATCAAGCGGATCCTGGACCTGGAGAATCAGGTCGCGGCCTTGCAGGCGCGGGTCCGTGAGCTGACCCAGGAACTGGAGCGGCGGCCTTCCGCCCCCGAGTCGCGCGTGTTCGCGGCCGGGATGGCGGCGGGCGACGTGGTCTCCCTGGCCCGCGGCCAGCGCCCCGGCCCGCGGAGCCAGGCCGTGGTGGTCTGGCGCGGACCCAGATAGTCCACCTGGTTGGGGCATAGAGTGGATCTGAAGCCATACGCCACCGCGAAGGAGTCCCCCATGTCCACGGTCGCCGCACTCGCCGCCCCCTCCGCCACTGAACCGCTCATCCGCACCACGGTGGAGCGGCGCGAACTGGGCCCGCACGATGTCCTGATCGAGATCAAGTACGCGGGCATCTGCCACTCCGACATCCACGCCGTCCGCGGCGACTGGGGACCCGTCCCGTACCCGCTGACCCCGGGCCATGAGATCGCCGGGATCGTGGCCGCCGTCGGCTCCGAGGTGACCACGCGCGCCGTCGGTGACCGCGTCGGCGTCGGCTGCCTGGTCAACTCCTGCCGCGAATGCGAGCAGTGCCTGGCCGGCCAGGAGCAGGACTGCCTGAACGGCAATGTCGGCACCTACGCCTCCGTGGACCGCGACGGCACCGTGACCCAGGGCGGGTACTCCACCCACGTCGTCGTCAATGACGCGTTCACGCTGAACATCCCGGACGGCATCGGGCTCGACGTCGCGGCGCCGCTTCTCTGCGCCGGCATCACCACCTACGCGCCGCTGCGTCGCTGGGGTGCGGGGCCGGGCAAGAAGGTCGCCGTCGTGGGCCTGGGCGGGCTTGGCCACATGGCCGTCAAGCTCGCGCACGCGATGGGCGCCGAGGTCACAGTGCTGTCGCAGTCGCTGAAGAAGCAGGAGGACGGCCTCCGCCTGGGAGCCGACCACTACTACGCCACCAGCGATGAGAACACCTTCACGGACCTGAGGAAGAGCTTCGACCTCGTCCTCAACACCGTCAGCGCCAAGATCTCGCTGGACGACTACCTGCGCCTGGTCAAGCCGCACGGCGCCATGGTGTGCGTGGGGGCTCCGGCCGAGCCGCTCGAGGTGGGCGTCTTCAGCCTCATCAGCGGAGCCCGCACGCTGGCCGGTTCCAACATCGGCGGCATCCGTGAGACCCAGGAGATGCTCGACTTCTGTGCCGAGCACGGCATCGGTGCGGACATCGAGCTCATCACGGCGGACCAGGTCAACGAGGCCTACGAGCGCGTGCTCGCTTCCGACGTGAGGTACCGCTTCGTGATCGACGTCGCCACGATCTGAGTCCGGGCCGCCGCCAGAGGAACGACGACGCCGGGAGCCGCGCGGATCTGTCCGCGCGGCTCCCGCTTTCGGTGCCCCGGATTCTCCTGGGTGTGGATATTGCCGCGCCCAGGTGAAATCAGGGCACCGTTTTCGTGGAACGGATGCGCGGAGAGGCCGGACTGGGCGTATAACGGATCCAGGACTGCCCGGCGACGGCTCATGCGTCAGGCCCGGCGGTCCAGGGTCCGAAGGAGCGCCATGACGAGGGGGAAGACTCCGCTGCTGGAGCGGCCTGGCCTGCGTCCGGCCTCTCCGCGGGTGTTTCTCCGAGACCTGGAGCCGGCGTCGTTCAGCAACGCCCTGATCGGCACCGTCTTCACCGTCACCGGGCCCGTGGCCGTCATCCTGGCCGTCGGCCGGACCGGCGGGCTCAGCACGGCCCAGCTGGCGTCCTGGCTGTTCGGGGTCTTCTTCTTCGGCGGGGTCCTGACGATCCTGGCCTCGCTGCTCTACCGGCAGCCGCTCGGTTTCGCCTTCACCATCCCCGGAACGGTGCTGGTGGGAACCGCGCTGACCCACCTGAGCTGGCCGGAGGTGGTGGGAGCGTTCTTCGCCACCGCGGCGCTCATGCTCCTCCTCGGCCTCAGCGGGCTGGTCCGGACCGTCATGTCCGCCATTCCGCTCCCGGTGGTCATGGCCATGGTGGCAGGGGTGTTCCTCAAATTCGGCACGGACCTGGTGGCTTCCGGGCAATCCGACCCCGGACTGGTCCTCCCGATGATCCTGGCATTCGTCCTCCTGACCGCACTGCCGCGTCTCGGACGGTTCCTGCCGCCCGTGCTGGGCGCTCTGCTGGTGGGGGCGGCCGCCGTCGCGCTGTCCGGGCGGTTCAGGCTCCAGAGCGCCGGCGACTGGTTCGCCGCCCCGGTCCTCACCACGCCGGTCTTCTCGCCGCAGGCGCTGCTGGAGCTGGTGGTCCCTCTGGCCATCACGGTGCTGGTGGTTCAGAACGGACAAGGCACAGCCGTGCTGACTGCGGCCGGCCACCGTCCGCCGGTGAACGTGTGTGCTGTGGTGTGCGGACTGTTCTCCTTCGCGAACGCCTCGGTGGGTGGCGTCTCCGCCTGCCTGACGGGACCCACCAACGCGATCCTGACCTCGTCGGGGGAGGAACGGAAGCACTACTCCGCGGCGGTGCTCTACGGCGTGCTGCTGGTGGTGTTCGGTCTCTTCGCGCCCGGGTTCGCGGCGCTCATGCTCGCCGCGCCGCCGTCGTTCATCCTGGCACTGGGCGGCATCGCGATGTTCCGCTCGCTGCAACAGGCGTTCGTGGCGGCGTTCCGCACGGACTTCACGCTCAGCGCGCTGGTGACGTTCGTGGTGACGGTGTCAGGGCTGAGCGTCGCGAACATCGGCTCGGCGTTCTGGGGCCTGCTGCTCGGCTTCGCGGTGTCGTGGACGATGGAGCGCGGGGATCATGGGAGGGAGAATACATGAGCTGAACGGATCGGGTGGCGGATTCTGAATGCCTGGAGGCGGACGCCGCGGCGAATAAAGTCGAATGAAATCGGGCCAGTGCCGCGGTGTTTCCGCTGGTGGAGAAGAGGAACGTCCCCGAGCGCGGGGGTAAAGGCTCCTGATGGCCGGCACCCCACTGATGGGACGAGGAACGTCCCCGAGCGCGGGGGTAAAGGCAAGGCGATCCCTGGCCAGACGTGGGCTGACATGGAACGTCCCCGAGCGCGGGGGTAAAGGCGCGTCCGCCGCTACGACGAGTACCGGTCCTGGGGAACGTCCCCGAGCGCGGGGGTAAAGGCAGCGTCCGGAAGATCGAGCAGAAGCTCGCGATGGAACGTCCCCGAGCGCGGGGGTAAAGGCGCCATCACCGATCTTGTGGCCCGGGAGAAGTCGGAACGTCCCCGAGCGCGGGGGTAAAGGCTCCTTGAGAGCATCACCGGTCTTATCGATCCCGGAACGTCCCCGAGCGCGGGGGTAAAGGTCTTGGCCTCGTCGTCGGTGATGGTGCGGGCGAGGAACGTCCCCGAGCGCGGGGGTAAAGGGCTCGGCTTCGGGTACACGGTCACGAAGGATGCGGAATGTCCCCGAGCACGGGGGTAAAGGCTACGGCATCGAAGTCCTCTTCGGCGGGTCGTGGAAATGTCCCTGAGCGCGGGGGTAGAGGCCACACACATGGGGGCGCCTGCAACAGGACGTCGGAATGTCCCCGAGCGCGGGGGTAAAGGGTTGGTCCGGTTTCACCCGACCTCTGCGGTGAGGGAATGTCCCCGGGTGCGGGGGTAGGGGCCAAGCAGAGGAGCCCCGGCCGGTCGCCCCTGCGGAATGTCCCCGAGCGCGGGGGTAAAGGCAAGGACAGGACTCCAATCGCGCCGGAGACGATGGAGTGTCCCCGGGTGCGGGTGCGGGGGCGAAGGTTCGATCTTTTTCCCGTCGAGAATCCACACGCGGGAATGTCCCCGGGCGTGGGGATAAATGCCGCTGGTACCAGAGGCCCGTGAACGCGCCCTTGGAAAGTCCCTGGGTGCGGGGCAACGCCGTGCGCGTCCGCGGGGGTGCCGTGGGCGTGGAGTGAGGCATACTCGCTATCCGGTCAGGGCAAACGCATGACTGAGCCAGAATTCAGTCACCCCGCCTTCGCGGGTGCCCGAGGGCTTTGCTTCTGCACCCTACGCGGGCCCATCCTCAACCCCTGGGTCGGCAGGGCTCGAGCGGCTAGACGCCAATAACTATGAGTCCGTAGCCGTAGGATTTTCCACGGCCGACACCCTGTTCCCACGCCATGAGGGCTCGCGTGTTGTCGACTACCAACGCTTCGCCATGCAACTCGATCCAAGGAATCGGAGGCCGGCCGTCGCCGAAGGGTTCTTCGCCCATGGTGGCCACGGGTTGCTCAAGGAACAGAAACCCGTTGCGGCTCATCTTCTCGAGGGCCCAGGTTTTGCGCCGATTCCGTGGAATCGGAAGTGTGTCCCGAGCGGTTCTCGAGTTCTCCGGGAGGAACCCTGGAGCTCTGTCCGTGTTTTCTTCGCAGGCCAAGCGGACTGAAAGCCGCACAGTGCCTCTGAGTGTTGGGAGCTGGACAGGATTCAGGGACTCAATTCGAGCCAGGCGCGCCGGCTTGCATGGAGGAATCACTGAGCGCACTAGAACATGTCGGTCCTCACGGCGAAAGAGGATGCCGGCAGCTTGCCGCGGATTGCCGTCGGGCAGATTGTGAGGAAAGAGCTCCATGGTGGTCTTATGAAGGCCGCCCGGAGTGATTGTTCGCTCAGAAGAGCGGATCGAAAGGATCGTCTCAAATGGCATGGCCAGACCTCGTTCCAGAGGGTTGCACCGCTACGGGACTCGGTGCCGCCTCCATCCAAGGTCTCTCTCGGGCGTCCTTCTGTCAAGAAGTTCTGGAAATGTGCCTGCGTAGAGTGAAGAAAAAGAAATCGCGAAAATTCCCTCCTTGACCCCTGGCACCCCTGCGCGCACCCTGGAACCATCCGGCGTGCCGGTGGTCGGCACGCCGAAGTCTTCAGGGAGGCTCGCGATGAGCGACATTCTGGACACCATCAAGCGCAAGATTTCCGAAGGGGCCGTCAGCCTTCGGTTCCGTGACGAACTGGAACCGACCGCAGGACACGGCCAGACCTTTCAGCCACCCACCTACCCTGCAGAAGCAGACGGCAGTCGCTACGCCACCTGGGTCCAAGGACTCACGGACTCCTCCGGCGAACCACGCTTCGAGAACGGGCAACGCCTCACCACCTTATCCGTCCTGGTGGACGCTGAGGCCAGTCAGAGCAATCGCGCGGAGGAGGCCCTGGCCAGCCTTGTCGACGAGAAGATTCTGAGCCTTCCACGCCTGGAACTCGTGGTGAACGCCGGCGAAGTTCCAGAACTCAACTACTTCACCGGCCAACGCCTGTTCACCAATCTGAACACCCCGCATCGCGAGCAAGATCCCATCTTCCGCTTCGCACTCGTATCGAAAGACGTCTACAAACAGCTCCGCCCCGACGAGGACCTCTCCGAACTCGCAGAAGTCGAACCTGGCATGGTGCCCTTCGCCCGGACTGGGCTCGGGAGATCGATAATCACCACCTCGGCCGATGACTTCGGTCCCCTTCTCCGGTACGCGGCACCCTCGCTGGTCTACGGCTTCTGGCATTCCTACAGCACCGGCCAGAGCGCAGAACGTCCCCGTCTGGCCCGGCGGTACAGCTCCACGATCGTGGCTCACGACGCCTTCCCCGTACGCAGCAGCTCCGTCAAAGCGGCCCTCTTCAACGAAGGAAATGACATCCACGTCGGAGCATCCGCCGCGGACGAACTGCTCTTCGACGTCTTTGCCCCGGGGACCAAGGACGCGGGAAAGGCTTCCGCGGTGGGGGCCGGCGCGATTCCCGGACACCTCGGCGACAAGGGATTCACCGCGCAGCGGATCGACTGGATATCGACCATCAGCGTCCGGGGCCTGCTTGCGATCCCCCTCGGCCTCGATACCACCCCCGAGCAGCGGTCCGCCGTCGCCGCCGCCCTCATGATCCTGGCCGTCTCCGGCCGCGCACACACCGGGCTGTTCCTTCGTTCCGGGTGCGACCTCGCCCGTGTCCCCGGGACCAAGAAGATTGAGTGGATCATGCGGGACGGGACGGTCGAACTCTGGGACCTTGACCCATCGCCGCAGGCGATCCAGGAAGCCTGGGACCAGGCAAAAGCTGAACTTGCCGAACTCGGCGGCCCCATCATCGGCGACGCGTCGGACACCATCCGCCTGAGCCTCTCGCCCGGCTACCGGAAGCTCATCGATGACTCCAACACCCCCAAGCCGATCTTCAAGGAAGCTTAGGCGGCCGCCTTGGATCGCCGGCCGGACGCGGCGGCCGCCCCGCCGTCGTCGTTTCAGATTCATGTGGACTTCCTCCACAGAAAGTACGACGCCGCCCGCGCGGAGGGCGGTGACGCGGAGTGGCCGCCGCATCCCTACAGGCTGTTCGGAGCGCTGCGCAGCGCGGCTGCGGCTCTTCGGATCATCCACGGGGCCGAAGCGGAGGCGCGGGCGTTGGCCGTTCTGCGCAAGTTCGAGCGCTGTCCAGCCCCGGTCGTCTGGGCCCCGGCCGCCGAATTGCAGCGCCACGCCACTTTCGTGCCGGTCATTCCCGACGGGCGGTCGGCCAAGAACGCGCCTATTGACGTCGGAAAACATGACAACCGGACCAAGGCCAACGCCTACCCGGACATCAGCACCAGCCGCGGAAAGAAGTTCCTTCAGGCTGCGATCCCACTGGCACCGACCGTGGTCTTCGACATTCCCCGTGGGGAACTCGACGCCGGTGACTTCGAGGTCTTGGACGAGCTGCTGATGGAGATCCCCTACCTCGGGCGTTCGACGTCCCCTGCGCTACTGCGGAGGACCGAGACATGGACCCCTGCACCGGGCCTGCGAGAGTACCGTCCGGGGGCCGGCCATCTGGTCCTTCACTCCTGGCGGCCCGGGACCCTGGACGGCCTGGAACAGAAGTGGGTGGCCCTGACCCAGGTCCGGCCCATGGGAGGCCGCGTGGGCGGCCAAGCCGTCAACTATCTGCAGTCCGAGAACTGGGAGAAGCTCCGGTGGATGGCCTTCGAACCGCGGGACGCGATGCCATACCGGGCCCTGCGCGGCGCCAAGCAGGACATGCAAGGCCTGCGGCGGAGTCTCCCCGACAGTGCGGTGCCCATCCTTCTGGCGAACGTCGGCAACAAGTACGCCAACGGACGTCTGGGCCTTGCGGTGCACGTTCCCGACGAACCTGCGCTTCTGGTTGAGGTCGGGCAGGCCCTGCTGAGCAGGGGGTGGCAGCCGGCCGGCTCCGGGCGGTGGCTCAGCCTGAGCCATTGGACCCGTTTGGCGCAGATCTTCGCGACTGCCACCCCGGTCTGGGACACGGAACAGGACGCTGGCACGTTCCGCGGGAAGATCGAGCGCCAGCTCGCCGGCTGGGGTGAAATTGAGGAACTGGCCGTGTCGAGACACCCCATGCTGGCCGGTGGAGAGAGCCTGCGGGTGAGAGACGCCTGGCATGTGGCGGTGAAGTTCTCCGCGGCGCTGTCCGAATCGCGGTCGCCGAGGACGCTCCAGGACGGTCATGGGTTGCTCCTGCCGTTGGGCCCGTCCCACTCGGGAGGAGAGCGGTCGTGAACGATTGGGGAATCGCAGAATTCCGTGACTTCTACCAGAGCCTTTATCCGGACGGCCGGAAGCTCTACCGCTGGCAGGAACGCCTTGCCGCATCCGTCCTGGAGACCGGGGAGTGGCCGGGTGCGATCGAGGTTCCGACCGGCCTCGGCAAGACGTTCACGGTCATCCTGGCGGCCTTCGCCACTGCAGCTTCCCGGAACGCCCCGACCCGGATCGTCTACGTGGTGGACCGCAGAACCGTGGTGGATGCCGCCTACCAGGAGGCGCTCCGTCTGCAGGAGGCGCTGCGTCAAGCGCTCAGCGGTCACGGGAGCGACGGCGTCTTGCGACAGGTCGCCGTCGCTCTACAGCGGCGGGCGGGCCTGTTCGGCGAGCTGCGGCAGGGGGACGTCCTTCACGTGTCCCGGCTCCACGGAGCGGCACCTCGTGACCGCGACTGGCGGCGTAGTCCGGTGACCCCTACCATCCTGCTCGGCACCGTGGATCAGATCGGCTCGAGACTGCTGCATCGTGGGTACGGGGTTTCCGAGCGGACTCGCTCCTTGGAAGCAGGACTGCTCGGGATGGATGCCCTCCTCCTTCTCGATGAGCCGCACCTGTCCGTTCCCTTCCTCCAGACTCTCCGCGCCATCGACCTCTACCAGCAAGGGACGCCGGACGGGCCTCGGCGGAAGCTCTGGGCCGGGACGGACCGATCACTCCGGACGGTGGTCCTGGGCGCCACGCTCCCGCGTTCCGAAGTGGTGACGTGCGAGTCGGCGTTCCAGCTCACGCCGGATGATTTGGCCGAGCCGCGCGTCCATGAACTGCTCTCCGTGAGAAAGGACTTCCGGATCGTCAAACCCCGGAAGGGGCTTCACACGGATGAGGTCAAAGCCGCAGTGGGCCGCGGTGCCACCCGCCTGGCGGTCATGGTCAACACCGTGAGTTCCGCCCGGAACGTCTACGACGAACTTCAGGAGTCTTCCGAGGCCGGGCGGTTGTGGAACGTGGAGCTTCTGGTGGGGCGCGCACGCCCGCTGGATAGAGAACACACCGACCAACGGGTGCTCGATGCCGCAGGGCCCGGCGCGCCGACCGCCCTGCCGACGCCCGTCGTCGTGGTCTCCACCCAGACGCTTGAAGTCGGCGCGGACCTGAGCTTTGACTTCCTCATCACCGAGGCCGCGCCGTGGCCCAACCTCGTCCAGCGCGCCGGCCGGCTGATCCGCCGGGCCGAACACGGATCCGGTGAGATGGTCGTCGTCGACGTCAAGGACGTCCACCCCGCCTATGGGGACGCGACGGCCACGACGACGGCGGCGCTGCGCCAATGGCAGGCATCGTCGCCACAGGCGCATCTCGGCTACCTGGGGATCGCCCAGGCGATCCGGGATGGCGTGGTCGACGGCGCGTGCCATCCTCCTGCCGTCGCGGCTCCCATCCTGTTATGGGAGCACCTGGCCACGTGGCTGCAGACCTGCCCGGCGCCCGTCGTCGACATGCCCGTGGTGCCGTTTCTCCACGGCTCCGCGGACATCGCCGACGACGTGCGGCTGGTGTGGCGGCAGGGTCTCCCTCCGGGGCAGGAGAATGAGGGCGCGGTCCGGGCGATCATGACGGCGCTCCCCGTCCGGGATGGGGAGGAGCTCGAAATCTCCGTGGCAGCGGCGCGGGCATTTCTCCAGAGGGCGCGCTGGGCCCATTCCCCCGAAGTCTTTGATGACGTGTCCTCCGGAGCGGTACCGATCACGCAGCCGGAGAAACAGCAGCCACGGAGGTACTGGGTCCAGATGGGGAACGGCTGGGTGTGGCAATCCGGGCCGATCGGCCCCGGCGCCAGAGTGCTGGTCGACGCCGCGGAGGGTGGTCTGCTTCTGCGGGAGCCCAAGGGACTGATCGGGGCCGGGCTGGCCTGGAAGCCCTCTGCGTCTGCGGAAGTCCCGGATCTGGGGGACGGCGAGGGTAACGATTCGGTCCACCGGGTCCGTCTGGGTTCTCTGGCCGCCCAGGCATCCCGGGATGGCTGGGCCGGCGGTCGGAGCTTAGCTGAGCTTGTTGAAGCCGTTTCCAAAGAGTTCGCCGGGCAGGCATTCGATCCAGACCTCGGGGAGTGGGCCCGGCGGGAGGAACTGCTGAAAGAGCGGGCCCTCGCGCTGCTCGACGACGCCGGCGTCAGCGGGGCACAGGAACGGGGAACCGATGGCGTGATTCTGACAAGGATCCCCGGAACCGGTGACCAGGCTTTTGAATGGGTGCTGTCCTGGGGGCAGGCCAGGGAACCTGGAGCGCGGGGGACTGTCGAATCGGCTGAGCAGGGCCTGCGTGAGCACTCTCGTGACGTGATGAGAATGGTGGAGGACGGGGCACACGAGCTGCGTCCCGAGTTTCTCAGGGCGCTACAGACGGCGGCGGCCTGGCATGACCACGGAAAGGCCCGGGCCGGGTGGCAATGGTCCGTAGGGAACTACGATCCGAACACCATCCTCGCCAAGAGCGGAGGAACCGCCAGACGGACGAACAGATCCGGGTACTCCACTCTGCCAGGCGTCGAGCCCGGCTGGAGACACGAGGCGCTGTCCGCGGCCAGGCTTGAACAGGCCGGGGGAGATGCGCTCGCGATTCACCTGGTCGGGTCCCATCACGGGGAAGGGCGCCCGTTCTACAGGATGACCCTCGACCATGCCGAGAACCACGTGCCGGCGTACGGCCAGGCAGCGAGGTTCCATCGGCTGGTGAATGAGCACGGCCCGTGGGGCTTGGCATACCTGGAGGCCGTGCTGCGGTTGAGCGATTGGGCCGTGTCCGCGGCACCCCGTGGAACGCCGGTAGCGTCTCGAAGCGTTCAGTCCGTTCCGGAGTTCGGGGACGCTTGGCCCGAAACCGTCCTTTCTGACGACAGCCCGCAGGCTGCTGCCGCGGCGCCGCGGCAGCGCGAGACGGTGCTTCGAGGTCTCGACGCCGGCAACCTGGCCGATTACTGCACCGCCGTCGGGCTCTTGAGAGCCCTTGCCCGGAGAGACAGCGGCGCCACGCTGCGCTGGAAGGCCGGGAGCGCGGTCATCGCCGACGACGGCGGCAGCTCGCGGGGGATGCTGTGGGACGCGATGGTGAGGTTGGGGGAGTTCTACGCGGAACTCGAGGAAAAGCTGGGTGGAACGATCACGGCAGGAAGGTCCGGCCTGCCCACGGAGGAATTCCGGCGGGTGGTGGCACCGTTCGCGGGGCTGGTGGCCGACGACGTCGAACGATGGATCTCCGGATGCCATCTCGAATGGGTGAGACTGACCTCCAAACCCGATCACGTTGCGGGCAATGTAGCGGCCATCTGGACGCGTGGGAGGAGCGATCCGCTCAGCCACATCGGAAAGGCTGTGGCCGATTTCGAGCTTGTGAAGGACCTGCGCGGGCGCCGGGCTGCGCAGTTGTCGCAGCTGTTTGAGGCCGTGGATCATGCGCTTCAATCGTCGCAGGGTGAACTCCACCTGCTGAGGTCGGAAGCAGCGAAGATGTTCGGGATGGATTACCGCTCGGCGTCCTATCGTGCGAAGGCAGATCAGGACAGCGGATACATTCCGTTCCTGGTGGGGATGGCGCACTACGGGTTCAACACGGTGTTCCGGCCGAGGGGGCGGCGGAGGGCGGTTGGGGTGACCGTGAGGTCGAGGATTCCATCGGTACATTTGTGGCTCAATGCCCAGCCGCTGACCTTGGAGGCGTTGCTGGACGTCCACCGTGTGGTTCCGTCGAGCGAATGGCTGGGAGCCGGAGGGCTGCACCTTTGGGCCACCGAGCAGAAGGTCTCCGAGGATGTGTCCTACTACCGGGCGGCGGAGCCGTTCGTGCGGAGTGATCAGCCAGGAGGACGGCGATGAGTTGAAGCTGAATCGGTGGGGCTGGAGATGTTGCGCCTGGTCAGGAAGTGGGCGGTCCCTGTGGGTGGGGGTTGAGGTCTACAGCTGGTTCGGCGGGGCAATTGCGCTCGGGGCGGTCCCTGTGGGTGGGGGTTGAGGGGAAGCTGGACGTCCACCTGGCCAAGGCGGGGAGGGCGGTCCCTGTG
>NZ_JAVALS010000016.1 GCF_030731045.1 Arthrobacter horti
TTCCTCGTCACAGCCCTGCGCTCACCCATCGAAAGCTCCACACCATCAGGCGTACCCGCAGCCGGAGATTCCTACATGAGGCAACGACCACCAGCACGCGGAGGTTTCCCATGAGTCAACGCGTCGAGTTGCATCTTCCTTGCGAGCAGTAGTATGCTGATCGGTCCGATCCAGATGAATGGGTGTCTCGGGACATCGTTCCTGCATGACACGAGCGAGGAATCGCGCGATTGTGCTGGCGATCGTGGGGGACGGACTGACCGTGTCCGGAGCGGCCGGCCATTTCAGAGGCAGAACTACAGTGCATCAAGACCTTGCTGACGCGGCACCACCGAGGAGGTCCGGATCACCTGAAGCCTCGGTCCCGGCATTGTGGGACTTGGTGATCCCTGACTGCATGTGCGCAGGCAAGCTGTTCCACCAGTCCGGAACCTGGCTCTGAAGCCCCGCTCGCGCGGAACGATGTCCTGAGACATACCCCCGCCAAAAACAGAAAAGTCTCAGGACATCGAGTGAACGATGTCCTGAGACTTCACATTGGTCGGGATGACAGTGTCTGGTTTCAGGACATCGTTCCGGCATGTCTCGCGTCATGCTTCCGTGATGTCCCACGTCATCGTTCCGGGGGTGTCCCGCGTCATCGTTCCTGCATGACGCAAACAAGGAACCGTGAACCGTCCCGGGTTCTTTGCCGCTGTTATACGGGTTGCGGCACTTCGGTGAGGGCCGCGTAATGGGCCGCCTCGAATTCGTTCGGGGTGACCATTTGCGAGGCTACCGTGGAGCCGGCGGTTGTTGTACCAATCGACCCATCCGGCCGTGGCGTACTCGACGTCCGCGAGGCTCTTGTAAGGGCCTTGGTGGAAGACCGTGGTGCGGATGCACTCGGCCTTGTAGAGGCCGTTGATCGTCTCCATCAGGGCATTGTCATAGGCGTCCCCGACGGACCCGATGGACGGTTGGATGCCTTCCAGGGCCAGGTGCTCGGTCAGCTTGATCGAGGTGTACTGAGAGCCCGCGTCCGAATGGTGGACCAGTTGTCCGGGCCTGACGGGGGTTCCTGCCCGGTCCCGTTCCCAGAGCGCCATCCGTAACGGGGTGGTGACCAGGTCGGTGTGTTTGCTCGTTTGGGCGTGCCAGGCCACGATCTTCTGGGAGTACACGTCCACGATGAACGCCACATACACCCAGGCCGGCGCCCACGTGCGCACGTAGGTGAAGTCCGTGACCCAGACCTGGTTCGGCGCCTGGGCGGTGAAGTCCCGGTTCAGCAGGTCCCCGGCCCGGACTCCGTCTTTGCCCGGGATCGTGGTGCGGACCCGCTTGGTGCGGGTGACGCCTTCCAGGCCCAGCAGCCGCATGCCACGGTCCACGGCCCCGCGGGACGCGTCCGGGACCCGGGTCCGGCGCAGATAGGCGGTCATTTTCCGCCGCCCGTACAAACCCTCCGGTGCCAGGACCCGACGGACGCTGCCGTCCGGGAAGACTCTGGTGGTCCAGGCTGTTTCCCGCAACGCCTCCACGACCTGCGCGTCCGTCACGGTCCGGGCCGCGATCCGGGGTTTGCGCCAGGACCGGTAGGTGCGCGCGGCGATCTTCACACCCTGCTGACGCAGAACCCGCAAGACCGACTCGACCGAACGCCCGTCACTTCTCATCTGGTCGATGAACCCGGTGATCACCGGTTGCGGGGGTCGAGTTCCCCCGCGAAAAAAGTCGCGGCCGCCTTCAAGATCGCCACATCCTCGCGCAGGCGCTTGTTCTCCGCCTTCAGCCGCTTCAGCTCAGCATGTTCCTCGCTGGTGGTCCCGGCCCGGTCCCCGGTATCGATCTGGGCCTGCAGCACCCATCGCCGCACGGTTTCCTTCCCGACACCGAGCTGCTTGGCCACCGCCGCCGACGCGGCCGTCAACGACGCGTACTCCCCGGCGTGCTCCGTGACCAGACGCACAGCCCGCTCACGCACCACGGGATCGATCTTCTTGGGCATGATGACATCCTTCCAAACTCAAAAGAATGCGGCATCAAACCCAGGCCGGTTCATGATCCTCGGGCGCGGCACCGGAGAAATCATCGCCACATTCCACATCGACCCAGCCAAGGACTACCAACCCAAAACCCGGTCCTGAACCCCGCCCGAACGGAACGATGACCCGAGACATGTCCGGAACGATGACGCGGGACATACCCCACCGGACACAAAAAAATCCCAGGACATCGAATGAACGATGTCCTGGGACTTCACATGGTCGGGCTGACAGGATTTGAACCTGCGACCCCCTGACCCCCAGTCAGGTGCGCTACCAAGCTGCGCTACAGCCCGCCTTGCCTGACCGTTATCGCTGTTCGCGGCCGTTCAAGCAACGGGTTCTACCCTATACGAAACCGGGCCAGATGAGAAATCCTGGCCACCCCGTGAGCCTGCGTGTCGCGCCCCAGAACGCCACAGGGCCGCGGAGCCCGCGGACCGGCCGCCACGCCCCACCAAACTCCCCGCAACCCTCCCGTCACCGGCCATTCAACCCGGCTCGCTAGCCTCCCTAAGCACCCACTCCCCCGGGCCTGCACCCACGCCGCACAGCAAGGACTTCCCCATGGACCGCCGTCGCTTCTTCACCGCCGCTGCCGCCACCACGGCTGCCGCCTCCCTTCCGCTTCTCGCCGCCGAGCCGGCTTTCGCCGACTCCACCGACGCCCAGGACAAGAGACTGACCCGTCTCATGCTGGACGCCCTCGGCCGCGAGCTGGACGATCCGGCCACTGCCGCCGTCGTCGAGCCCCACATCCAGGACGTCGGCTTCAACTGGCACCCGCCCGTCGTCGCAGTGGCGGACATCGACTACATCGTCGCCTACTCCTTCGGGAACCGCGCGCCCGCCGGCGGCGGCGACCCGGCCAAGGTCCTCTACGAGCCCGGCCCCGTCAACGAGGCCCTCGCGGACACCATCGCCGCCGTCCGCAAGCAGAAGACCGTCCCCGTCTTCGCCCAGTGGGAGATCGCCCGTTTCCTGAGCTCGAAGTACAACATGACCCAGGTGATCTCCATCGAGCCGGTCATCGCCAAGGACGGCACCATTACTTACCTCAGTACTGATGGCGTCGCCGCCCAGGTGGTCGCGCAGCGCGGCACCGGCGGGACGGCCGGCGTGATCGGCTTCCGCGACCACGTGAAGCGCTGCGTCCAGACCACCCGCGACCGCGGCATGACCGCCTTCGCCCCGGCCGGCATCGACATGCCGGGCACCTACGATCCCGAGTCCGGCCAGCCCTGGACCCGCCGCCGCGACCTCTACCTACTCCACGACATGTACGCGCAGATGGCCGTGCTGCGCGCCAAGGAGATCGCGAAGGCGTACCCGAACGGGTAAGGCGCGGCGGGTTCGGCGTTGTCACTTCTATTGCGTCCACGCAATAGAAGTGTCTATACGGTGCACGGACCGTGGTCGGACGGACAGACCCCTCGACTTCAAGAAGTCTCATCAGAACATTCTCATCTTGAGAAGGTTCTGACGCGGCCTCGATTGCCAAACTAGGACACCTCATTGAGATCGCCACGGGTCAGCTTGAGTTCGTCGCCACGGCTCATCTGCTGGACAAGAAGATCTCTCGCGTGGCACTCGCCACGATGGAGTCCCGGGGTCGTCCTGTACGCCTCGCCGACAGCACACCACAAGTGACCGTCGCCAAAGCAAGTCTGTACCAGCAACTGGCAGTTCATTGGACTGCTGTACCTGGCCTCAGTCCCGAGACAGCAATTTCATTCTGGGAGATCGGTAGCAGCAACCCGTACGTCACCCACCAGACCGTGGCTCGCAACGGGTGCCTCCGACGGCCCAGAAGGGACGGAACACGGCCCACCGAGAAGACCTCAAGCCGGGGCAGATCATCGGGTGGCCCGGCGTTCAGCCCTTCAGAACCCATCATCCGCGCGGACGCTCAACGCTTGTCCACACAGGCACGGCAACGGTTCATGCCGCGCCGTAGCGGCGGGGCGGAGGTCAACTGGGGTGAATTCCGCGTGCTCGTGAAACCCATACCAACAAGGCCAAGCTCCGGCGAGGCAATGACTAGGTGGCTTTGTTTCGGCATCTGACGGACACCAAGTGTGTGCCATCTATCAATTAATTCACCTTGCGAAAATTGCCACCCACGCATTGTGCTCTGGAGCCGCATTGACGCACTATGAGTGAGTATCGATGTCAAAAATTTCGGACATCCCAAACGACAGCGACCTCCGGGCATAAGTCAGATCTATTCGATGGAGTGTTGACTTTCGTTCGCAGAGCCATACTGCGCCGACCTCATGTCCTAAAAGCGATCAAAGCTGAGCTAATTTTCTCCGCAGAAGGGGGCGCAAGCAATGTCTGAACAGCCCTCACAAGATGGGAATGGAAATGACGCGGCGGGCGCAACGGCAGACGCTACAATCCAAGCTCGGCCGCTTGAGGGATCGAAGCCGTGGGGCGCCACGGCACCGGTTCCTCTCGGTTCCGGTCCAGCAATTCAGGCAGTGGGCGAGGTCGCAGCGCCACTCCTAGCGGGTTTCTCGATAGCGCTCATCGGCGTGATCGCTCAAAATCCTGGCTCATTCCGATGGGCCGGGCTGAGTCTTCTGCTGCTAACCCTCGCTGTCGGCATGCTCCTGCTCTCCGTGCAATCAGGATTCCACGCCCGACAGATGTACTGGACCCGCGATGAACTACTGCCGTGGTTTGCCGGGTCACTTAACGAAACGAGCGAGAAGGCCTTCAGCGGCATGCATACAACCCACCTCCAGCTTTGGAAAAAGTGGGTTGACCGGACCAGACGGTCCTACAACAGCGGAATCATCCTATTGATGCTTGGAGTGGCGGCGACCCTTGCGCCTCCCACCGCGCAAGCTAGCGACCTCATCTCGGCAGCTGACCCGCTCTTTCGATGGTCGGCGGTGGTGGTTGCCGCGTTACTGGCAGTAGCAGAGTTCATCTGGTGGTGGGCAACGGGAAAAGAGGGGAAATGACATCCATGATGGGCGAGTTCGACGGCGAAACAAGGCCGATCGAAGTGGCTGGTTGGCAAATTTCATCAAAGAACATCTCAGTCCCCGAACTGCCGTTCGAGTTGCAAGTGCCCGTTGAAAATGAGCCGGCCTTCGTTGACCTTACGGCCGCATTTGGTTCCTCGGAGCCTGTAGTCCTGCGGCTGATCGCGACGACTACAGTTCGCTTCCGTGAAGACATCATCCAGGTTGAGGGGCCGCAATGGCAGGAACCTCTCCTTCTGGTTGGAGCAGTCGAACTTGGCACCCGAATAACCGTGGGGGCCGAAGACATTGCAGTGAAGCTCTGGCCAGCCTGCGTGCATGGCTTTGCACCGCCTTCAATCTGCGCGACCTGCTCTTCTCCTTCGACGACAGGTCCCGAAGAAGCCCTGAGATAGGAGGACTTCGCCGCGTCCAACAACACCAGCATCACACCACTCCACCAATGGTCCAGATAGATGATTCCTGTGCACTTTGTGGACTCGCAGCGAAAAAGGTCTGTGATGTCCGAATGGATTCTCATCCGCCATTGCCGAGATCTACACCAGCCGAACGAAGGTCGCTGAGATCTAGGGCCGTGCAACATTTCGTCAGATGGGTACTGACCATCGCTCCACAGCGAGTGGCCTTTGGCGGGTGGAAGGGTCACTAATCGAGCGACGATTCCCTGCAGGCAATACGTTGCGTCAGCTCTCAGCCTAAGCGCCTCCGCCTCCGCTAAGGCGTCGCCCTCTTGTGGCGCGCCGCAGACGGTGACGCCCCGCCGTCGTACTCCTCACAGCCCAGCCAGCACCGCCGCCGCGGCTTCCCGGTACCGTTCCTGCCCGCCCTCCCCGATGAAGACGCTCTGCACCATGTAGCCCTGTACCAGGCCGACCATCGCCGGTGCCGCCCGGGCCGCCTCGGCCGCGGCCTCCTGCTCCCCCAGGCCCCGCGACTGCCGGAACCACGCCGCCAGGTACTCCGCGAAGTGCCCCGTGACCTCGCCGATCAGCGTCTCCGCCGTCTCCGCGAGCTCCACCGAATGCACCGCCTCGCCCCACACCTGCACCGCGGTCCCCGGGAAGAAGCCGTCCTGCGGCATGGCGTTCATGAACGCCGGGATCACCACGCTGGGCGCAGGCACCTCGGGCATCGCCAGGAACCCGTCCAGCACCGCGATCTTCTCCCCTAGGATCCGCCGCCCGACGTCCACCGTCAGCTGCTCCTTGCTGCGGTAGTAGAGATACACGGCCCCCGCGGACAGCCCGGCCTCGGCGATAATGTCCGCCATCGACGTCGCGGCGAACCCCTTGCGTCCCACGCACGCGACCGCCGCGTCCAGGATCCGCTGCCGCTGCCGTTCCCGGTGTTCCTCACTGACCTTGGGCATCTCCGTGCCGCCTCCCGTTAAAAACGAATGATCGTTCTTGACAGTCTAGCGCCTCGGTTCATAATAGAGAACGAATATTCTTTTTGTTGAAGGAGTCGCCATGAGCACCACCTCCACCGAGGCGCAGCACCACCCCCGGCACGCCGACGACGCCCGGCCCGCGGACGCCTCCCCCGGCCGCACCACCCACGCCCCGCACACCCCCTGGGCGCACGCGTTGCGCACCGCGGTGCTCGCCGCCGTCGCGGTCTGCCTGATCCTCCTCGCCTTCGCCTGGCCCAGCGTCACCGCCAAACCACAGCACCTACCGGTCGCTGTGGTCGGCACCACCGAGCAGATCCAGCAGCTCACCGCCAAAGCGCCCGACGGCATGCTGGACATCCACACCGTCGGTTCTCGGGACGACGCCATCAGCCAGATCAGGAACCGCAGCGTCTACGGCGCCGTGATCCTGCCTGCCGCCGGCGCCCCGGAGATCCTCGTCGCCAGCGCTGCCAGCCCGGTCGCCAGCACCGCGCTTACCCAGCTGGGCGCCGGGATCCAGAAGCAGATCGACCAGCAGGCCATCGCCGGCCTCACCGACGCGGTGAAGAAGATGCAGGCCGCCCTGGCCGCCCACCAGCCGCCGGTCACCGACATTCAGCCGACGACGACGGCGCCCACCGCGCCCGCCGCCGTCCCCACCGTGGTGGTGACCGACGTCGTCCCCCTCTCCTCCGATGATCCGCGCGGCACCGGGCTGGCGGTCGCGGGCCTTCCGCTGGCGATGGGCGGCATGGTGGGTGGCGTGCTCATCAGCCTGCTGGTGTCCGGCGCGTGGCGACGGCTCGCGGCGGTCCTTGGATACGGCGTGCTGGGCGGGCTGGGGCTGGCCGGCATTCTGCAGGGCTGGTTCCACGTGCTGCAGGGCGACTACTGGGCGAACTCGCTTGCCGTGGGTCTCGGCCTGGCCGCGACGGCGGCGATCATCGCCGGGCTGTCCTCGCTGATCGGTCAGGCGGGGGTGGCTGTGGGCGCTGTGATCACGATGTTCATCGGCAATCCGCTGTCCGCGCTGACCCAGCCGAAGGAGTTCCTGCCGGCGCCGTGGGGCGACGTGGGCCAGTGGTTCGTGCCGGGTGCGTCGGGGACGCTGCTGCGCGATCTGTCCTACTTCCCGGATGCGAGCACGGCGTTCCCGTGGCTGGTGCTGGGTGGGTGGGCGGTGCTGGGCGTCGTACTGATCGCGACCGGGCACTTCCGGAATCAGGGGGCTGTTGCGGAGGTGTGATTCCTGTTAGGTGGTTCTCCCGGGGCCGTCCTCCGGCACCCTGTGCCGGCGGCCGGCCTTCGCAGTCTTGTGGATAACTTTCGTCACTCGATTGTGATGCCGTGTAGGGTGATAGGCACATCACTCACCACATGATCGGGGATCATCATGAAGCGTGCTCTGTCGGCGTGCGCGTCCATCGCACTGCTCACGCTGGGTCTTGTGGCCTGCGGTTCTGAGGCGGGAAAGCCCGGCCCTTCGGCGAGCTCGACGACGTCCGTCAGCGCTTCGGCTTCCCCCACGCCTACTGCATCCGCCGCCTACAAGCCGGCCACCGCGACGAGCAAGGCCGAGAACGTTCCGGTTCCGGTCATGCCGGCCGCTGCGAAGGCGAAGACGCCCGAGGGTGCGAAGGCGTTCGTGGGGTACTGGGTGGCGATGCTGTCTTATGCGTATGAGACCGGGGACACGAAGACGGTATCCGCAATGTCGGCCCCCGATTGCCAGCTGTGTCAGACAATGATCTCCGCAGTTCAGGAGCAATGGCACGCGGGCGGGTGGATCGAAGGCGGCAAGCTCCGCACACCAGCTGGCGACATCAAGGTCACGCCCAATTCGGAACGAGTGACCCTGATTGCCCAAGTAATCCAAGAGCCCTTTGCGGTTCATGATGCCAAGAACTCGGTAACCGAGGAGCAGAAGGAAAGGGCCAACCTGGCATTGGCATTCGTCGTCGACCGCGTCGGCGACTCGTGGAAGATCCACGACACCAAACGCTGGGTCGGATGATGTTGAAGATCCTGGCAGCAACCGTTGCCGTCCTCATCGTGCCGTTCACCCCGGCTCCAGTGCCGGCGCCGACTGCCACGGGTTCTTCTGGAAGTAGCGTTTCTCTGGACAAGCAGTCGGCAGACGCTACGACCACTAACGAACTCGACCAGAAGACGGGTGAGCTCAATTCAGTCCATACTTCTCCCGAAGCGCCGAAGTACCAGTGGCTCCTAGGCTTGCCCTGCCAGATCGACAAAGAAGGCACCCGAGACAGCAAGTGCCTGGCCGCCGAGCGGAACAACCAGAAATGCCCTCCAGGCAACGGCCACAAGGACGCCGGCTTCCTTGCCCAGTACAAGTACGCACCGATCGGTCTGAACAATCCCGAATGGTCCCAATGGGCCAACGACGGCGCCCCCACCTGCGTCTACAACCCCGCCGAAGCCCAGGCCCTGCTGAACATCCCCGGCCTCATCGCCAAAGAGCTCCAGTCACGGAAGCTCGCCGCAGCCACCTTCGTCATCCAGCCGAATCCGCACACCCTCATCGGCTACCAGACCAACTTCACCGCCCACGCCGACACCCAGAAGATCACCATGACCCTCCTCGGTCAGCGCATCGACATGACCATCTACCCCGTCTCCTACACCTACGACTACGGAGACGGCACCACCCTCGGCCCCACCAGCCTCGAAGGCTCCTCACTGCCCAAAGACCAATGGGGCAGCGAGACTCGCACCTCACACTCCTACGCCAAGACCGGCGACTACACCGCCACCGTCACCACCCGCTACCACGGCACCTTCAGCATCAACGGCGGACCCGCCATGCCCATCCCCGGCGAAGCCAACGTCCCCAGCCCCGGCATCCGCCTCTCCGTCTGGCGCTCCAAAGTCGACTGGTACGCCGACGACTGCAACCAGAACCCCACCGGCCCCGGCTGCTGAACCAGCTCCGCCCCACGAAGCCCGAGCTGCTCAGAACTCCTGCGGCCGGATTCACTTTTCGCGGCCGAATCCGCCCGCGAAAAGCGAGTCGGGGCGCACCCCGCGGCTAGGCAGGGACCACGCCGCCGCCATCCGGGCGCCCTTGTTGACACCGGGCTCCCCAATCGCGGAGCCCAACGTCAATAAGGGCGCCCGGGCGCCGGCCCGGCCCACAAAACGAACCCCCAGCTCCCCCAGAAAACGCCGAACGGCGGGCCTCCCACCCAGGGAGACCCGCCGTCGTCGCACATCAGAAGAGGTTACTTGCCCCGCCCGCGGCGCTCACGCACGCGCATCGACACCTCGATCGGCGTGCCACGGAAGTCGAACGTCTCGCGCAGACGGCGCGTGATGAAGCGGCGGTACCCCGGGTCCAGGAACCCCGTGGTGAACAGCACGAACTTCGGCGGACGGCTGCTCGCCTGCGTGGCGAAAAGGATGCGCGGCTGCTTGCCACCACGCACCGGGTGCGGGTGCGCGGCCACGAGCTCGCCCAGGAACGCGTTCAGCTTGCCCGTCGGAATACGGCGGTCCCAGTTCTCCAGCGCCAGGTCCAGGGCGGGCACCAGCTTGTCCTTGTGCCAGCCGGTCTTCGCGGAGATGTTCACGCGCGGCGCCCACTCCACGTGCGCCAGATCCTGCTCGATCTCGCGCTCCAGGTAGCGGCGGCGGTCCTCGTCCAGCAGATCCCACTTGTTGAACGCCAGCACCATCGCCCGGCCGGACTCGATGGCCAGCTGAATGATACGCACGTCCTGCTCGGACAGCGTCTCATCCACGGCCAGCAGGATCACGGCCACCTCGGACCGCTCCAGCGCGGCCTGCGTGCGCAGCGACGCGTAGTACTCGGAGCCGTGCGCCATGTGCTGACGGCGGCGGATACCGGCAGTGTCGATGAACTTCCAGGTCTCCCCGCCGAGCTCGATGAACTCATCCACCGGGTCACGCGTGGTCCCGGCCAGTTCGTTCACCACCACGCGCTCCGCGCCGGCCAGCTTGTTCAGCAAGGACGACTTGCCCACGTTCGGGCGCCCGATCAGCGCGATGCGCCGCGGACCGCCGGAACGCTCCGTCGCATCCACCGCGGAGAACTCCGGCAGCACCTTCATGGCGTGATCCAGCAAGTCCGCCACACCACGGCCGTGCACGGCGGACACCGGCCACGGCTCGCCGAAGCCCAGGCCCCACAGCGCAGCCGCCTCGGCCTCCTGGACGAAGTCGTCCACCTTGTTGGCCACCAGGATGACCGGCTTCTTGGCCTTGCGGAGCATCTTCATGACCAGCTCGTCCGTGGACGTCGCACCCACCGTGGTGTCCACCACGAACAGCACCGCGTCGGAGAACTCCACGGCCACCTCGGCCTGCGCGGCCACGGAGGCGTGGATGCCCTTGGCGTCGTGCTCCCAGCCACCGGTGTCCACCAGGGTGAAGCGCTTGCCGTTCCACTCCGCCGGGTACATGACGCGGTCACGGGTCACACCCGGAACGTCCTCCACCACGGCCTCACGACGGCCCAGGATGCGGTTGACCAGCGTGGACTTGCCCACGTTCGGCCGGCCGATGATCGCCAGCACCGGAGCGGGCTTCCGCTCCACCTGCTCGAACTCCTCGCCGTAGAACTCGCCCAGCAGCGCGGCGTCGTCCTCATCCAGCTCATAGTCGTCCAGCCCGGCACGCAGGCTCGCCGCGCGGGCCTCAAGCTCGGCCTCGTCCATGGCGGCGAACGTCTCGTCCACGGTGTCCGGACCGGAGGGGATGTACTCCTCGTCCTGTCCGTTCAGCTTCTCGCTCATGTTCTCCCTTACCAATTCACCGGCCGGTCACGGCCGCGTCCACGCTGCCTTCCGGCAGCTCAAGTCCACTTCTCTGCACGACGCCGGCGACTTCCACCACCAGCGCCTGCCTGATCTCCTCGGCCGTCCTGTCCATTGAAGCACGGCCGCTTTCACCCGCCCGGCGCGCCGCCCGCAGCGGCTCCCCGAAGCTCACCGCGAACTGCCGTCCCGGCTTCGGCACGTGGTCCACGTGCTCACCCGCGCGTCGCGTCCCCGTGATGCCCACCGGAACCACGACGGCGTCCGTGTGCAGTGCCAGCCACGCCACCCCGTTGTTGAGGCTCACCGCCGTCCCGCTCCCCCGGGTGCCTTCCGGCAGGATCCCGACGTTGCGGCCCGCATCCAGCAGCGCCTTCGCGGTGTTGAGCGCTTCACGGCCGTGTGTCCGGTCCACCGGAATCTGCCCCGAGCCCCGCAGCACGCCGCCCAGGAAGCCGGAGAACATCTCCTGCTTCACCAGGATGTGCATCGGCACCGGACTGGCCCCGAACATCACGGGCCCGTCCAGATAGCTCAGGTGGTTCCCGGCGAACAGCACCGGCACGTTCCGCGGGACGTTGTCCGCCCCGAACACCCGGGTCCGGTACGCCACGTTGTCCAGGATCCAGCCCACCGGCCGCGCCCACCACATGGTGGCGGGGTGCGGGATGCGCACGCTGTCAGTCACGGGTTTCCACGACCCGGTGCTCCAGCACCCGGTGCACGATGTCCAGCACCGCGTCCACCGTCTGCCGGAAGTCCAGATCGCTCGAATCCAGGGTCACCACGCCGTCGGCCGCCCGGGTGAAGTTCACCACGGTCGAATCCTTCTTATCGCGCTCCAGGACCTGCTGGGCCAGCTGTTCCTTGCTCTGCGTCCCGCCCAGCTGCACGCCGCGGCGGCGCAGGCGCGCCTCTTCGCTGGCCGTGAGCAGGAGCCGAACCTCGGCCCGGGGAGCCACCACCGTGGTGATGTCCCGGCCCTCCACCACCATGCGGTTGCGGTGCTTTTCGATCTGCTCGCGCTGACGGCGGATCAGCTCGGTCCGGGCACCCAGCGTGGTCGCCACGGCGGACACGTTCTCCGAGATGCGCGGCTCACGGATCGCCTCCGTGACGTCCACGCCCCCGACCTTCACGAACTCCGCGTCCGGGCTGGTGCTCTGCTCCAGCGGCAGCTCCTCCGCGGCGTTCTCCACCGCGGCGGCGTCCTTCAGGTCGATGCCACGGTCCAGGCAGTACCAGGTCAGCGCCCGGTACATGGCGCCCGTGTCCAGGTAGGCCAGGCGCAGCGCACGCGCCGCCGCCTTGCTCACGCTCGACTTGCCGGAGCCGCTGGGGCCGTCCACGGCCACCACCAGGGGATGCCCGGCGCGCAGCACCGGTTCCTGGCCCGACGTCGTCATGGTCCCGTCACTCACTGCAACACCCTCCAGCCGCGTTCGCTCAGTTCTTCCACCAGGGCATCGTGCTTGCTCGGCAGCACCGAGAGCTCCACCATGCCCACGTTCTGCCCGGACGAGTGGTCCAGGCGCAGGTCCTCCACGTTCACGCCGATCTCGCCGATCTCCGTGAGCAGGCGCGCGATCTGCCCGGGCGTGTCGTCCACCAGGACGGTCAGCCACGCGTAGCTGCGCGCCGGCCCGCCGTGCTTGCCCGGGATGCGGGCCTGCCCGGCGTTGCCCTCGCTCATCAGCTGCGCCAGATCCAGCCGCGCACCCGGCGCCTTGGGGGCTTCCAGGGTGCTGATCAGCCGGTTCAGGTCCTCCCGCACACCGTGCAGGATCTCCACCACCGGCCCCGCGTTGGCGCCGAGGATCTGGATCCAGAGGTCCGGGTCACTCGCCGCGATGCGGGTGGTGTCCCGCAGGCCGTTGCCCGCCAGGGAGAGCGCATGCTCCGGAACCTCCTGCAGGCGGGTGGCCAGCAGCGACGACATGACCTGCGGCAGGTGCGACACCAGTGCCACGGCCTCGTCATGCTCGGCGGGTGCGAACTCGTACACCGTCGACGCCAGGTCCACGGCCAGGGTCCGCGCGGTCTCCACCGCATCCGGTGACGCCGCCGGCCCCGGGCACAGCACCCACGGCATCGAGGTGAACAGCTCACCGCGCGCCGCCACCGGCCCGGACTTCTCCCGGCCGGCCATGGGGTGCGTGCCGACGTACCGCTCCAGCTCCTCCGGCGTGGCCCCCGCGGTCACGGCGGCCAGGATCCCGGCCTTCACGCTCGCGATGTCCACCACCACGGCGTGCGGGTAGCGGCGCAGCGCGTCCAGCACGACGGCGGCCGTCACGTCGGGAGGCGAGGCGACGACGGCGAGGCGCACCGCGCCGTCGTCGTGCCCCCGCACCTGCAGTTCAGCCAGCGGCAGGCCGGCGCCGATGTCCACGGCGACCGCCTGGTTGGTGGGCGACGGGTCGGAGAGGAAGACCTCCACGTCCCGGCCGCGCAGGCCCAGGCCGATGCTGGCACCGAGCAGGCCGGTGCCGACGATCACCACGGGACCGGTCAGCTGACCGGGCCCGTGCATGCCGAATGCGGACACTGTTACAGACCCACCGCGGCCATCAGGTGGCCGAGTTCCTGCTTGCCCAGGCGGCGGATGCTGCCCTGCTTCTGGTCGCCCAGGCCGATGGGGCCGACCTTCAGGCGCACCAGGCGCAGCACAGGGAAGCCGACGGCGTCGAACAGGCGGCGCACGATGCGGTTCTTGCCGGAGTGCAGCACGACCTCGATCAGGACCTTGCCGGGGGTGGAGTCCACCAGGCGGAAGGAGTCGACCTTGGTGACGCCGTCCTCCAGCTCGATGCCTTCCAGCATCTTCTTGGAGATACCGTGCGGGAACGGGCCGCGCACCTGCACCAGGTACGTCTTGGGGACCTCGTAGGACGGGTGGGTCAGGCGGTTGGCCAGTTCGCCGTCGTTGGTCAGGAGCAGCAGGCCCTCCGTCTCGGCGTCCAGACGGCCGACGTGGAAGAGGCGGTTGCCGCCCGTGAGGCTCGGCTTGATGTAGTCGCTGATGCAGCGGCGGCCTTCCGGGTCCGTCATGGTGGAGACGACGCCCTTGGGCTTGTTGAACGCGTAGTAGACGAGCGAGTCGTTGAGCTGCAGGCGGATGCCGTCCACGTGGATGGCGACCGTCTCCGGGTCAACGCGCAGGCCGAGCTCGGTGACGATCTGGCCGTCCACCTCGACGCGCCCGTCCTCGATCATCTCTTCGCAGACGCGACGGCTCGCGACGCCGGCCTGGGCCATGAGCTTCTGCAGGCGGACACCCTCGGTGGAGTGGAGCTCGTGGTCCGGGGCGTTGCGGCGGGGTGCACGGCGCGGAGTGTTGGTGCGCTTGACCGGGCCCTTGTACTCACCGAAGCGCTCGTTGCCGAACGGGGCGCTGGGGCCGGAGGTGGGGCGGGCGGTTCCGGGGCGGCCGGCGCCGGCCTTGCTCAGGCCCGCCTTGCGGGTGCCGCCGACGGTGCCGGCGCCGCCGCGGCCGGTCCCGGCCTTCGGCTTGCCCGCCTTGGTGAAGCCCGGCTTGCTGGAGTTGGGGCGGTTCGGCTTGTCCTTGGAGAACGGCTTGCCCTCGCCGGATCCTGCGCCGAAGCGGTCATTCCGGTCGCTGCGGCCTGCGCCCTGTCCGCGGCCGTAGCCTTCGGAACGGTTGTAGCCCTCAGAACGCTCCGTGCGGCCGAAGCGGTCGCTGCGCTCGTAGCCGCGGTCGTTGCTGTTGCGGTCGTTGCCGTAGCCGCGGCCTGCGCCTGCGCGGCCCTGGCCCGAGCCTCCGCGGGAGGCACCGCCCTGGCCGAATCCGCCGCCGCGGCGTCCGCCGCCGTCGTTGCGTCCGCCTTGCTGGGCGTCGCGGCCGTACTTGCTGAAGCCCGAAGAGGCCTGGCGGCGGCTGCCGCCCTGATTACGGGCGTCGCCGCCCCGGTGTGAACCCTGTCGTCCCGACTGTGTCATGACCTGTGCCTTATGTTCTGCTGAAATGTTCCAGCGTTGTGGTGTTCCTGTGCGCCGCCCCGATGGTGCTTCCGGGAGGCCGCCCCGTGAGGGGTTCCTGTCCCGGAAAGGGAGCGCGGCCGCCTGACGGCATGCCAAAAAGAGGGCCGAAGCCCGGTACCAGTCTACCGGAAAGGCGCGTGGTCCCGAGGGAGACGTTGCTTACACGAGACCATACGCCCGGTCCCGACCGTCCCGTACCCCACCTGCCTCCCCCTACCGCCGAAACAGTGGGTTTCCGCTGAAACAGTGGTTTAACCCCACTGTTTCAGCGGAAACCCACTGTTTCGGCGGGGCATTGCCCACAGCTCCGGCAGGCCAGGTTGTGCCCATGGGCGATGTTCACTCCGAATCCGCAAACCGCCGGCCCGCACCATCAATTCATGACAACGCAACCCCCTCCCGAACAGTCCCGGCCGAAGACCACGATTCTGGACCTCACCCAGCGTCTGGAAGCCGAAGAGGTACTCTGGTCGACCGCCGAGCTGGAGGCCCGCGGCATCTGGCATGGTGAACGACGACGGCTGGTGCAGTCCCGCGTGCTCGTGCAGATCCAGCGGGGCGCCTATGCGCGGCGCTCCCATGCGGACGGCCTCCGGCGTTCCGAACGCGCCGAGCTCCGGCTGCACGCCCATGCAAAGGTCTATTCGACGCGGCGGAACAGGGGCTTCGTCTACAGCCATACCTCTGCCGCCCGGATCCATGGCTGCCAGCTCTGGCATGCCGATGAGTTCGTTCACGTGACCTGCAGGTCCCGGACTTCGCCCGGCCGGCTGTGCCCTGCCACGGTGATGCACCACCTGTCGGTGGCACCGGACGAAACCGACGGGACCGGCTTCGTCGAGTTCACGACGCTTGAGCGGACCGTGGTGGACTGCTGCCGGATTCTGGATCTAGAGGGATCCCTGGTGATCATGGACCAGGCCCTCCGGCTGGGCGCCGATCGCAAGCTCGTTGAACGCTATGCGGAAAGGCTTCACGGACAGCGAGGCGTGGTGAATCTGCGGAGCGTCCTGGAACTCGCCGATCCCAAGAGTGAATCCATGGGAGAGACCCGGACTCGGTTCATGCTGTGGCTGCTGAACATGTCCATGCCGGTCTCCCAGTATGAGGTGATGACCGACCGCGGCCTCCGGCGGCTCGACTTCGCCTGGCCGGACCTCATGGTGGCGCTGGAGTTCGACGGCAAGATCAAGTACTTCGGGGAAACTCCCACCGATGACGCCATCGCCGAGGAACGGATCCGTGAACGGCGGCTCATGGAGATGGGCTGGATCTTCGTCCGCATCGATTGGAAGGACCTCGACAACCCCGTCGGAGTGAAGCGTTGGATCCACGCGGCGTGGGCCTCGGCGCGCAGCCGGTCCCGGTCGTGACCGCGCCGGCCCGTGAAACAGTGGCTTTCCGCTGAAACAGTGGTCTAAACCCACTGTTTCAGCGGAAACCCACTGTTTCACGGATAGGACCTCGCGGTGGTGGTCCCGGGGCGGCACAGTTTCGGCGCACAAGAGGAGCGCCCGCCCTTACCTCCCCGGGTAGATCGCCGTGGATTCCTCGAGGTCGGGGAGGAACGGGGAGATCGCGGGAAGTTCGGCCAGGTCTTTGACCCCGAGCCGTTCCAGGAAGTACGCCGTGGTCCGGTACTGCATGGAGCCGGACTCAGGGTCGGTCCCGGCCTCCTCCACCAGGCCACGCTGAACCAGGGTCTTCATCACCGAATCCACGTTGACCCCGCGAATCGCCGAAACCCTCGCCCGGGACACCGGCTGCCGGTACGCCACCACGGCCAGGGTTTCCAGTGCGGCCTGCGTCAGACGGGCCGTCTGTCCGTCCATCACGAACCGCTGCACGGCCTCGGCATGCAGCGGGCGCGAATAGATCCGCCACCCGCCCGCCAGGTTCCGCAGCTCAAAGCCCCGCACCCGCCCGCCGGACACGCGCCCGCCGGGCGCACCGCCGTCGTACTCCGCCCGCAGCGCCAGCAGCGCCTCCTCGACCTCCGGCTCCGGCACCTCCAGCGCCGCGGCCAGCTGTGCCGCCGTCACCGGTTCGTCCACCACCATGAGCACAGCCTCCAGAGCGGAGAGCAGCCCGTCGTCAGCCATCGGCTTCACCTTCCAGCGAGTCGAAATCGGAAACCTGGGAAGAAATGGCACCAGTCCCCGTCCAACGCACCGTCAGCTCCCCCAGCGCCTCGGGCTGCTCGAAGGACACCACCTGGTCGCGGAAGAGCTCCAGCAGCGCCAGGAACCTCGCGATCACCACCTGCGCGTCCGGGGCATCCGCCACCAGGGCCCGGAAGCTCAGCTGCGCCTCGGCCTGCAAGCGCAGCGCCAGCAGCTCCGCCTGCTCCCGGACGCTCACGGGCGCGCTGTGCAGATGCTCCACACTCACCGAAGGCGGCACCGATTCCGCACGCGGCGCCAGAGCCTTCGCGGCCAACGCGGCGAACTCGTCCGGCCCGTGCTTCCACACCAATTCCGGCAGCAGCGCCGCGAAGTGCGGCTCCAGGGACACCAGCCTCGGGAACCGCAACGCCTCCTGGGTCAGCTCCTCACCCAGCCGCGCCGCAACCTCCTTGAACGCCTTGTACTGCAGCAGCCGCGCGAACAGCAGGTCCCGCGCCTCCAGGACGGCCAGGTCCTCCTCCGGGTCCAGCTCGCCCGCCGGCAGAAGCCGCGCCGCCTTGATGTCCAGGAGGGTCGCTGCGATGACCAGGAACTCGCTCGCCTCATCCAGCGCCCACTCCTCCCCCTGCTCCTGCAGGGCACGGATGTACGCGATGAACTCGTCCGTCACAGTGGCCAGCGCCACCTCGGTCACGTCCATTTCCCGCTTGGAGATCAGGCTGAGCAGCAGGTCGAACGGCCCGGTGAAGTTCGTCAGCCGGACTTGGAAACCGACGACGACGGCGGCCCCCTCCTCAGCGGGAACGCCCGCCTCGGTGGGAGCCGCCTCAGTCATGAGAGCCTCAGCCGTGCTTACGGGGCACCGCCGCGCTCGATGAGCTCCTTGGCCAGCTGCCGGTATGCTTCAGCGCCCGGGTGGTTGCTGGCGTACTGGGTGATCGGCTCGGCGGCCACGGTGGCGTCGGCGAACTTGATGGTGCGGCGGATGACGGTCTCGAAGACCTTGTCCCCGAACGCCTCCACCAGACGCGTGATGACCTCGCGACTGTGGAGGGTCCGCGCGTCGTACATGGTGGCGAGCACGCCGTCCACGGTCAGGCGCGGGTTCAGACGGTCCTGGACCTTCTCGATGGTCTCCACCAGCAGTGCCACGGCACGCAGGGCGAAGAACTCGCAGATGAGCGGGATGATGACGCCGTGCGCCGCGGTCAGGGCATTGACCGTCAGCAGGCCGAGGGACGGCTGGCAGTCGATGAGGACCACGTCGTAGTCGTCCTCCACCTTGCGCAGGGCGGTGGCGAGGACCTGCTCGCGGGCTACCTCGTTGACCAGCTGCACCTCGGCCGCGGAGAGGTCGATGTTGGCGGGCAGGAGGTCCACTCCCTCCACCCCGGTGGGCTGGATGGCGTCCCGGATGTCCGCCTTGCGGTCCATGAGGATGTTGTAGACGGTGAGGTCCAGTTCGTGCGGATTGGCCCCGAAGCCCGCGGACAGGGCGCCCTGCGGGTCGAAGTCCACCAACAGGACGCGGCGCCCGTATTCGGCGAGCGCCGCGGCCAGGTTGATGGTGGAGGTGGTCTTGCCGACGCCGCCCTTCTGGTTCACCATGGCGATGATCCTGGCGGGGCCGTGGGAGTCGAGGGGCGCAGGGGTGGGGAATTCCCGCAGCGGGCGTCCGGTGGGGCCGAGCCTGACGTCCTCCGCCGTGCCGCCCAGCGTGGTCGTGGAGTGTTCGAGGTTCACGTGACGATCCACTTCTTCCTGCGTCGCTTGATCTTGCCTCCATCCACCCTAACGGTTCCGACACGCGGGAGCGGGGATCTCTTGACAAACCGCCCCCGGTGAGCCTTTACCTTCAAGTAGAGGGTCAAGGTTAGGCGCGCGAGCCCACTTTCTCTCCCGCGGAATCACCCGCCGGCGCGGCAGCCGAACCGTGCCCGTCCGCCAGCATGGTCGCCTCGTCGAACGGCAGTTCACCTGCGAGAACGCTGCGGACACGGCCGTTGTCGATTTCCTTGACCCAGGTGCCGATCAGCACCGTGGCCACCGCATTGCCGGTGAAGTTGGTCAGGGCTCGCGCCTCGGACATGAAGCGATCGATGCCCACGATCACACCCACCCCGCCGAGCAGTTCGGGACGGTGCGCCTGGAGCCCTGCGGCCAGCGTGGCCAGGCCCGCGCCGGTCACACCGGCGGCGCCCTTGGACGCGATGATCATGAAGACCAGCAGGGAGATCTGCTCCCCCAGGTTCAGCGGCGTGCCCATGGCGTTCGCCACGAACAAGGAGGCCATGGTCAGGTAGATGGCCGTGCCGTCCAGGTTGAAGGAGTATCCGGTGGGCACTGTCACGCCGACCACCGGCTTGGAGACGCCCAGGTGCTCCATCTTGGCGATGAGCCGCGGCAGGGCCGCCTCGGAGGAGGACGTGGAGAAGATCAGCAGGTACTCGCGGGCCAGGTACCGCATGAGGCTGAACACGTTCACGCCGGCCACCACGCGCAGCAGGCTGCCCAGGATCACCACGATGAACAGGATGCACGTCAGGTAGAACGCCAGCATGAGCGTCAGCATCGACAGGATCGCCTTGGGCCCGGTGGCGCCCACCACGGACGCGATGGCTCCGAAGGCGCCCACGGGGGCCACCCACATGATCATGATGAGCACGCGGAACACGAGCTTCTGCGCGGTACCGATGGCGCTCAGAACCGGCGCGCCGGCCGTGCCCATGCGCTGCACGGCGAAGCCCACCAGGATCGCCACCAGCAGGGTCGGAAGGACCGGGATGTCGCCGGGGATCATCCCCAGCAGGAAGTCCACGGTGCTGTCCGAGGCCGCCTTGGCGTTCGGGTTGTACGGGGTCAGCTTGAGCCCGTCTCCCGGGTGGATGAGATTGCCCACCACCAGGCCGATGGCGAGCGCGAAGGTGGACATGACCACGAAGTAGCCCAGGGCCAGGCCGCCCACCTTGCCCACGGTCGCCGCCTTGGCGATCGATCCGATGCCCAGCACGATGGTGCAGAAGATCACCGGGGCGATCATCATCTTGATGAGCTTGATGAACCCGTCCCCCAGCGGCTTGAGGGACTTCCCCACCTCGGGGAAGAGAACGCCCACCAGCGCACCCAGCACCACCGCGACGATCACGGCGATGTAGAGGTAGTGGGATGATTCAAGGCGTTTGCCGCGCGCCGCCATTGGCGCCGGATTCCGCTGGGACATGCCTGTGCTCCTTGGGAGTCATCGGAGCGGCCACCGTGGACGCACCGTATGCGACCATGGTGGCCGGGCGGGTGACGCAGGTCACCGTTGCGGTCATATTGGTCTCATCGCGCACCCTGGGAAGGACGGAACGGTGAAGGATCTCCTCTCCCGCTGGGGTACGTCCCGCTGGAGCATCGCGCGCCGCCTCTTCGTGACGAACCTGCTGCTCGTGCTCACCGCCGCGGTGGCTGCGAGCGCCTTCGCCGCCGTCGACCTCCGCACGCGCAGCTACGACGACGCCGGCCGCCGCACCCAGGCGGTCGCCGCGGCGGTGGCGTCCTCCCCCCTGGTCCTGCAGGCGTCGTCGTCGGCTGATCCGCCGGCTCTGCTCCAGCCGTACGCCGTGCAGGTCATGGCGCACAGCCACGTCGACTTCCTGACCATCATGGCGCCAGACCGGACGCGCTGGACCCACGCCAACCCGGCGGAGATCGGCAAGCAGTACATCGGCACGGTGGAGCCGGCGCTTCAGGGCCAGGACTTCACCGAGACCTACACCGGCACCCTGGGCCCCTCGGTCCGGACGATCGTGCCGGTCAAGGACCCGTCCGGGAAGGTCCGCGCCATGGTCGCCGCGGGCGTCACGGTGCAGAACGTGGACTCCGGGATCGCGGTGCGCCTTCTGGCGATCCTGGGTCTGGCTGCGGCCCTGGTGGCGGGCGGTGCCCTGGTGTCCTGGCTCCTGGGCAGATACCTCCGCAGGGTCACCCACGGCTGGGGCCCCGAGCAGCTGGCGCAGCTCTTCGCCTACTACGAATCCGTGCTCCACTCGGTACGCGAAGGCGTGGTGCTGGTGGACACTCACGGCCGCGCTGTGATCTACAACGACCAGGCCGCGGAGCTCCTGGGCCTGGAGACACCGGCGAACGCCGGCACCGCGGGCCCGCGCGCCGGCTGGGGCGGCCCGGCCCCGTCGGTGGCGGAGATGCCCCTGGAACCCGGCCTGCGGGAGCTCTTCGAATCCGGCCGGGACGCCCGCGACGAGATCCATCTGGCCGGGCCCCGCCTCCTGGTGGTCAACCAGCAGGCTGCCGTGGAACAAGTCGGCGACGGCCGTGGCAGGGCCCGCCGGCTCGGCACCGTGGCCACCCTGAGGGACCGGACGGAGATCGAGTCCCTCGGCTCCGAGCTCGCCACCACACGCACCCTCTCCGACGCCCTCCGCGCGCAGACCCACGAGCACGCCAACCGCCTGCACCTGCTGGTCTCCCTCATGGAACTGGGGCGCTCGCAGGAGGCGCTGGACCTGGCGACCCGGGACCTGGAGCTCGGCCAGCGGATGGCCGATGACCTGCTGGGCGCCGTGGACGAGCCCGTCCTGGCCGCCCTGGTCATGGGCAAATCGGCCGAGGCCCATGAGCGTGGCGTCCGTCTGGAGCTGGCGGCCTCCACCCTGCCCGCCTCGCTGGAGCTGCCGGTCCAGGACCTCGTGACGATCGTGGGCAATCTGCTGGACAACGCCATCGACGCCGCCGCGGGCACGGACGGCCCCCGCCGGGTCCTCCTGGGTGTCGCCTCGGACGGCCCGGACGTGATCTTCACGGTGCAGGACTCCGGGCCGGGCATCGCTCCGGAGGAACTGGAACGCGCCTTCGAATACGGCTACTCCACCAAGCCGTCCCGCCACGGCCGCGGCGTGGGGCTGGCACTGGTGCGCCAGACGGTGCGGCGGCTGGGTGGGACACTGGAAGCGGATCCCGGCCGCGCGCCGTCGTTCGTGATGGACGACGGCGGCCTGGCCGGCGCCCGCTTCACCGTCACGCTCCCGCTGGACAGCGGGAGCCCCGCAACGCCTGGAGAGCCGTCATGAATCCCATCCGCGTCCTGGTGGTGGAGGACGAACCGATCGCCCGGGAGGCCCATCTCGCCTATGTGGCACGGCTGAGCGGCTTCACCGCGGCAGGGTCCGCGTCCTCGGGGCAGGAGGCGCTCAGGGAACTCATCCAGGCGCAGGAGCGGGGCGAAGCCGTGGACCTGGTGCTGCTGGACATGAACCTCCCGGACCTGCACGGCCTGGACGTGGCCCGGCGCATGCGCAGTGCCGGGTTCCTGACGGACATCATCGCCATCACCGCGGTCCGCGAGCTGAACGTGGTCCGCGGGGCGATCGCCACAGGAGTGGTCCAGTACCTCATCAAGCCGTTCACCTACGCCACTTTCGCGGAGAAACTGGAGAACTACCGGGCCTTCCGGGCCACACTGGGCTCCGATGCCCCGTCCGCGGGCGGCTCCTCCCCCGCACCGGTGGACCAGAGCGCCGTGGACCAGGCCTTCGCCACGCTCCGCACACCCGTGGACCTGCCGTTGCCCAAAGGCATCTCCGCGGCCACGCTGGCGGCCGTCCGGGAACTCGTCACCGGGGCACCGGCCCCGCTGTCCGCCTCGGAACTCGCGGAGCTGGCGCAGCTCTCCCGCGTCACGGCACGCCGCTACCTGGAGCACCTGGTGAGCGCCGGCGTCCTGAAGAGCAGCCCGCGGTACGGCACGCCCGGCCGTCCGGAGAACGAGTATCGTGGAAGTTAGAGTCCGGTAGCACTTCCTCGCGCCATGGACACGCAAGATCATGCGCGCCTCTGCCCGCCGGCACAGCCAGCGCATAGAAAAGTCGACGAGCATGGGAGGCATGCACATCCTGAAACGACGTGCGGAGGCCAGCCCCCTCCACCGCAGACGACCCTGGAGACTCCTGGCGACCCTGCTGACCGCGACGGCGCTGTCCGCGTCACTCGCGTCCTGCACCGCGGCCCACGGCAGTTCAGCCCTGGGTGCCTTGCCGGAGGAAGCCACCGCCCCCGCAGCCGACGTGGTGGTGATCGGCGACTCCCTGAGCACCGGGTTCATGACCTCAGTGGATGACGCGTGGCCCACCCTGATCCAGGGCAAGCTCGCGGGTGCCACGTCCTCACCGGCGTCGAAAGGCGCACCCCGCTCGCTGTACAACGCGGCGCGGAACGGCGCCGGCTACGTCACGGTGGGCGATCAGGATGAGACGTTCGGTGATGAGGTCCGCGCCGCGGTGACCAAACAGACCAAGGACGTCCTGTTCTTCGGCTCGGACAACGACCTCGGCCAGGATCCGCAAGCCATCACCAGCGCCGCGGAGGCCGCACTGGCCCAAGCGCACGCGCAGGCCCCCCAGGCCACCCTGATCGTGGTGGGCCCGCCCTCCTACACGGAGACCCCGGACGCGGCCCTCACGGCCATCCGGGACGCCCTGCAGACCGCGAGCAAGGCCGAAGGTGCACGCTTCATTGATCCGATCACCGAGAACTGGATCGCCCCGGACGCCGCGAATCTCCTGGCCGCCGATGACGAACACCCCTCGGTGCAGGGTCACCAGTTCCTGGCCGGCAAGATGGAGTCGATTCTCGGCATCGGCTGAGGACCCTTCCGATGCCGGAGGCAGGCCGATCAGGCGATCCCGAGCCGCTCCCGGACCAGCGCGCACGCACTCGGTACCGGCTCCACGATCTCCACGGTGCCCTGCTCCGCGAGCCGCCGCGCGGTCTCGCTCAGCGGCCCTCCGGCGATGATGACGGCCTCCGCTCCGGCCTGGACGCAGCGCCCGACCGCGTCTGAGAGCTCCTGGAACTGCCGTTCGGGGTCCGCCGCCAGCTCCAGCGGAGGGGATACTGTCAGCTCGACGCCGGCGAACGCGGCCCCTCCGCCGTGCTCGGCGGCTAGGACGCCCAGGGACTCCGCCAAGAGGGGCGTACTGGTGGCCATGCCGAATCCGCGGCCACCGGCGGAGGCTTTCAGCACGGACGCCTGACCGATCCCGATCACCGGGATCCCCGGCAGCAGAGCCTCCAGCTCCTTCCGCCCGGGGTCGCCGATGGCCGCCACGATAACGGCGCGCACCGTTCCGCCGTCGTCCGCCAGCCTGCGGTGGACCGCCTCCAGGACCTCCGGCGCAGAGGCGGCCAGCGCCACGGGATCCAGGATCATCGCCGGGCCGGCCGCGGCCGTGAGGCCCTCGACGGCCAGCCCGGTGCCCGCGAGTTCGCGCTCGGCCAGCGAGCGCATCATCTCCGTGGTGGCGATGTTCGTATTCGGGTTGACCAGCAGGACCGTACCGGCCCTGCGCGCATCTTTTGTATACATTGCATGATTCATCCTGGCAATTGTCTCCCAAATTCTCCCTATTTCGGCCCTTTGTGTATACAGTGAAAGGAGTTCCTCGAAGGGAGAATCGTGCGAGCCAGTGACCGCGCCTACCACCAGCTGCGCCAGGAGATCATCACCTGGCGGCTGGCACCCGGCACCGTCTTGGCCGAGGTCGAACAGGCCGGCCGCCTCGGCGTGAGCCGCACGCCGGTCCGGGAGGCGCTCTCCCGGCTCATGGCGGAAGGCCTGGCGGCCACGGAAGGCCGCCGCGGCGTCGTCGTCGCCGAGCTGTCCGTCACCGACCTGGAACAGCTCTTCGAGTTGCGCGAGACGCTGGAGCGCAAGGCCGCCGGCCTGGCCGCGGCGCGCGGCGACCGCGGACGATTCCGGCGGCTCCATGAACAGTTCCTCCACGCGGAGGCCTCCCTGGACGCCCCCGAAGAAGTGGAGGCGTATTACGCCCTGGTCGGAGAGCTCGACGCCGCGCTGGATGAGGAATGCGGGAACGCCTACTTGGCGCTGTCCCTGCGGCAGCTGCGCCCCCATCTGCAGCGGCTGCGCCGGCTGGCCCACGACCAGCCCGAACGCCTCGCAGCGTCCGCCCGCGAACACGCCGCGATCGCCGCCGCCGTCGCGGACGGCAATCCCGGCCTCGCCGCCGCCGCCACCACGGTCCACCTCAGCGCGAGCCTCAAACACCTGCACCACAGCCAGTCCGGCCAGGGAACCCTGGCGCCGGCCCACTCCGTCCACCTCACCACCCACGAAAGCGAGTCACGGTGAAACTCCACAACGTCCGCGTCCACCGCAGCGAAGAGAACCTCAGCCGCGAGGACCAGCTGGCCCACAAGATCGCCCGGGTGGCCACGGACCCGGTGCCCGTCGACGCCGATGTGACGGACATGATCATCAATCGCATCATCGACAACTCCTCCGTGGCAGTCGCCTCCCTGAACCGGGCGCCCATCGTTGCGGCGCGAGCCCAGGCGCTGACCCACTCCCCCAGCTCCGGCGGCGCCGGTGCCACCGTGTTCGGCATCCAGGAGAAGGTCTCGCCCGAGTGGGCCGCGTGGGCCAACGGCGTGGCCGTCCGCGAACTCGACTACCACGACACCTTCCTGGCCGCCGACTACTCGCACCCGGGAGACAACATCCCGCCGCTGCTCGCGGTCGCCCAGCACGTCGGGGCCTCCGGCGCGCAGCTGCTGCGCGGCATCGCCACCGGCTACGAGGTGCAGGTTGACCTGGTGAAGTCCATCTGCCTGCACGAGCACAAGATCGACCACGTCGCCCACCTGGGCCCGTCCGCCGCGGCCGGCATCGGCACGCTCCTGGACCTGGACACCGAGACGGTCTTCCAGGCTGTCGGCCAGGCGCTGCACACCACCACGGCCACCCGTCAGTCCCGCAAGGGCGAGATCTCCACCTGGAAGGCCCACGCCCCCGCCTTCGCCGGCAAGATGGCCATCGAGGCCGCGGACCGGGCCATGCGCGGACAGACGTCCCCCGTGCCGATCTACGAAGGTGAGGACGGCGTCATCGCGTGGATGCTGGACGGCCCGGACGCCTCCTACGAGGTCCCCCTGCCCGAGCCGGGCGAGTCCAAGCGCGCCATCCTGGACACTTACACCAAGGAGCACTCCGCCGAGTACCAGGCGCAGGCGTGGATCGACCTGGCCCGCAAGCTGAACGGCGAGCACCCGGAAGCCACCGACCCGGCCAATGTCGCGAGCATCGTCATCCACACGAGCCACCACACGCACTACGTGATCGGTTCCGGCGCGAACGACCCGCAGAAGTACAGCCCCACCGCGAGCCGCGAGACGCTGGACCACTCCATCCCGTACATCTTCACCGTGGCCCTGCAGGACGGCCGCTGGCATCACGTGGACTCCTACGCCCCGGAGCGCGCCACCCGTGAGGACACCGTGGCGCTCTGGCACAAGGTGACCACGGAAGAGGACGCCGAGTGGACCCGGCGCTACCACTCCCTGGACATCACGGAGAAGGCCTTCGGCGGCCGCGTAGTCATCACGCTCACCGACGGCCGCGTGATCGAGGATCAGATCGCCGTCGCGGACGCCCACCCGCTCGGCGCCCGGCCGTTCGCCCGCGAGCAGTACATCGGCAAGTTCCGTTCTCTCGCCGAGGGGCTCGTGGAGCCGGCCGAGATCGAGAGGTTCCTGTCCACCGTGCAGCGGCTGCCCGAACTGGCCGCCGGCGAACTGGACCAGCTGAACATCCAGGCCGCACCCGGCGTCGTCGACCTCGCCGCCGCCCCGAAGGGCCTCTTCTGATGCTGTACGCCACCCGCACCCCTCAGGCCAAGCGCCGCGCCCTGCGCGAGCTGCTGGCCTCCGGCCGCACCGTGCAGTTCCCCGGCGCCTTCAACCCGCTCTCCGCGCGTCTCATCGAGGAGAAGGGGTTCGACGGCGTGTACATCTCCGGCGCGGTCCTGGCCAATGATCTGGGGCTGCCGGACATCGGGCTCACCACGCTCACGGAGGTCGCCACCCGTGCCGGGCAGATCGCCCGCATGACCGATCTGCCGGCCCTGGTGGACGCGGACACCGGTTTCGGCGAGCCGATGAACATGGCCCGGACCGTCCAGGAACTGGAGAACGCCGGCCTGGCCGGCTGTCATATCGAGGACCAGGTCAACCCCAAGCGTTGCGGGCACCTGGACGGCAAGGCCGTGGTGGACGCGGAGACCGCCACACGGCGCATCCAGGCCGCCGCGCAGGCACGCCGGGACCCTGACTTCCTCATCATGGCCCGCACGGACATCCGCGCAGCCGAGGGGCTGGAGGCCGCACAGGAGCGGGCACAGGCCCTCGTGGCCGCGGGTGCCGACGCGCTCTTCCCCGAGGCCATGAAGACCCTGGAGGAGTTCGCAGCCATCCGTGAGGCCGTGGACGTGCCGATCCTGGCGAACATGACCGAGTTCGGGCAGAGTGAGCTGTTCACGCTTGAAGAACTGTCCTCGGTGGGCGTGAACATGGTCATCTACCCGGTGACGCTGCTGCGCAGCGCGCTCGGCGCGGCCGAACGGGTCCTGGACACGATCAAGGCGGACGGCACCCAGCAGGCCGCCGTGCCGGACATGCTGACCCGTGCCCGCCTGTACGAACTGGTCGACTATCCGGCCTACAACCGCTTCGACACCGGGGTGTTCAACTTCCAGGTCCCCGGAACGCCCCGCTGAGTCCCTCCGGCCCGGGCCCTGCGCCCGGGCCGGAATCCAACCGTCATCCCGTTCGAAGCCGATTCACAGGAAGCAGTCACACAATCAGCCCTGAAGGCTTCATCCGACGAAGGAGTCACCATGAGCACCGCACCCACTGAGAGCACCCCCGACATCAAGAAGGGCCTGGCCGGCGTGGTGGTGGACTACACCGCCATCTCCAAGGTCAACCCGGAGAGCAACTCCCTGCTGTACCGCGGCTACCCTGTGCAGGAGCTCGCCGCGTCCAAGAGCTTCGAAGAGGTCGCATACCTCCTCTGGCACGGCGAACTGCCCACGCAGGAGGAGCTGGCCGCCTTCACCGCCCGCGAGCGCGCCGGCCGTTCCCTGGACCCGGTGGTCAAGTCGGTCATCGACACGCTGCCCACCACGGCACACCCCATGGACGTGTGCCGCACCGCGGCGTCCGTCATGGGCGCCCGCCACCCGCAGGCGGAGGAGTCCAACCCGGAGGCCAACCTGGCCAAGGCGATCGACCTGTGGGCGGCCATGCCCGCCGTCGTCGCTTATGACCAGCGCCGCCGCCGCGGCGAGGGCCTGGTGGATCCCCGCTCGGACCTCGGCTATTCGGCCAACTTCCTGTGGATGACGTTCGGCGAGGACGCCGCGCAGCCCGTGGTGGACGCATTCAACGTCTCGATGATCCTGTACGCGGAGCACTCCTTCAACGCCTCCACGTTCACGGCCCGCGTCATCACCTCCACCCTGGCGGATCTGCACTCGGCGGTCACGGGGGCCATCGGCGCCCTGAAGGGCCCGCTCCACGGCGGCGCCAACGAGGCCGTCATGCACACCTTCGAGGAACTCGGCATCGACCCGTCCGAGTCGGCGGAGGACGCCGCGGCCCGGGCGAAGGCGTGGATGGAGGACGCGCTGGCTGCGAAGAAGAAAGTCATGGGCTTCGGCCACCGGGTTTACAAGCACGGCGACTCCCGCGTGCCCACCATGAAGGCGTCCCTCGACGCCCTGATCGAGCACTACGGGCGTCCGGAGCTCCTGGGCCTGTACAACGGCCTGGAGCAGGCGATGGACGAGGCGAAGGGCATCAAGCCGAACCTCGACTACCCGTCCGGTCCGGCGTACCACCTCATGGGCTTCGACACCCCCGTGTTCACGCCGCTGTTCGTGGCGAGCCGGATCGTGGGCTGGACGGCGCATGTCATGGAGCAGCTGGGCTCCAACTCGCTCATCCGCCCGCTCAGCGCCTACAACGGCCCCGAGGAGCGGCACCTAGGCTAGGCGGTCACGCCCGGTTCCACGTCGAGAGGGCGGCGGTCGGCTTCGGTGCCGGCCGCCGCTCTGTCGTACCTGGCGGACGCCACGTTGTGGTTGTCCTCGGCCAGCGTGATCTCGATGGTGGACAGATGGCCGGCGGTGCCCTCCCGGACGGCCGCGAGCGCCTCCATCAGGATCGGCTGGACCCAGTACCCGGCGTCCGGCCACATCCGCGCGTACGGCAACGAGTTCACCCCGTGCCATTCGGGGGCGATTTCGGCGCTTTCAGAGATCTCACCCTCCCAGCTCCCGGCGGCGTAGAGGACCGTGTCCATGTCCCAGGCGGGACGGGCGGGGAAGCGGAAACGGATGGTCCCCAGGTGGTGCAGCTCTGTTTGAGGTACGACGGCGCCCACCTCCTCGCGCACTTCACGCACCACCGCCTGAGCGACGGTTTCGCCGTCCTCCACGTGGCCGCCGATGCCCACCACCTTGCCGCGCGCGAAGCCGGTCTTCTTCAGGCCGAGCAGCGCCTCCCAGCCGTCGGCGCCGTCCCTGACGGATCTGCCGTCGACGGGGCGGACGAGGAAGCAGAGGGCGACGGAGGCGGCGGAGTCCATGCCCCCATTCTCTCCCCGCGAAGTAGCAGCTCACGCCCGTATGACACGGTTTTCGGGGCGTGAGCTGCTACTTCGCGTTGAGGGGCACTCAGCCCAGCGCCCGAGGATGGGCCGCGGCGTAGACCTCGCGGAGCGTGTCCGCCGTGACCAAGGTGTAGATCTGCGTGGTGGTGACGGAGGCATGGCCCAGAAGCTCCTGCACCACCCGGACGTCCGCACCGCCCTCCAGCAGATGGGTGGCGAAGGAGTGCCGCAGGGTGTGCGGTGAGATCTCACGTTCGACGCCGGCCCGTTCGGCTGTCGCTTTGAGGATCGCCCAGGCGCTCTGCCGGCTGATCCGCCCGCCGCGCACGTTCAGGAACAGTGCGGGCGTCCCTTTCCCCTTGGCCGCGAGCGACGGTCTGCCCCGCACCAGATACGCCTCCAGTGCGCGGGCCGCATAGCTCCCCAGCGGCACGACTCGCTCCTTGGACCCCTTGCCGAACAGCCGTACCAGGGCCGGACCGTCGCCGTCGGGCTCCACGAGGGCCAGGTCGTCCACATCCAGCCCCACGGCCTCGCTGATGCGCGCACCGGTGGAGTAGAGGAACTCCAGGAGCGCCGCGTCACGGAGCCCGGCCGGGGTATCCGTGACGGCGGCCTGCAGGATCCGTTCCACCTCGGAGAACGGGATCGCCTTGGGCAGCCGCTTGCCGGGCATGGGCGGGCGCACCTCGTGCGCCGGATCGTGCAGGGTCAGGCCTTCGAGCGCCCAGAACTTGTGCAGCCCCCGCACCGCGACGATGGTGCGCGCCGCGGACCGCACTCCGAGCACGGAGCCGCCGTCCGCGCCGTCGTGCAATGCCTGGGCGAATGCGCTGACGTGCTCGCGCCCCACGCCCTCCGGGCGCTCAAGGCCCTGGGAGGCGAGGAACCGCGCGTAGCGGTCCAGGTCCCGCTCGTAGGACAGCAGCGTGTTGCGGGCCAGACCGCGTTCCACGGTCAAATGCTGGAGGTACTGCCGGATGGCGCGGTCGACGGCGGTGGGCTCCGGCACGTCCGGCTCCTGGTGGACGGCGCTCACCGGAGGCGCGGGTGGGCCGGCCACGGGGCGTCGGCAGGACGCAGTCCGGCCGATTCGAGTGCCAGGCCGTCCAGCGAGCCGCCCGCGCGGGCCACGGCGGCGTTCAATGCCAGGATGGCCGCCACGGCGGAGACGTTGTGCACCTCGCCGGCCAGGATCGCCGACACGGCATCGTCCAACGGGACCCAGGCGTATTCGAACTCGGCCTCCTCATCCGTGCGCACATGCCGCTCGGATTCCGGAACGGGGCTCAGCCCGGTGGCCACATAGGCGCGCAGGGCCTCGGAGGAGCCGCCCGGGGAATTGAAGAAGTCCACCAGCACGTGCCATTCGGCGGCCACCAGATCGGTCTCCTCCGCCAGCTCCCGGGCCGCAGCGGCCACCGGGTCCTCCCCCTCGACGTCCAGCAGCCCGGCCGGGATCTCCCAGAGGTCCATCCCCACGGGATGACGGTACTGCTTGAGCAACAGGATCCGCCCCTGGTCATCGACCGGGATCACCGCGACCGCTCCGGTGTGCTCCACGTAGTCCCGGACGATCGTGGGACCGCCCGGGCCGAGGGACACCGTGTCGGAGACGACGTTCCAGACGCGCCCCTCGAAGACCGTCCGGCGCTCCGTGACATCCCGCGGATGAAGGGTGTCCGCGAGGCGGGCCTCCGGTTGCCCCTGGACGTGATCCCCTGATGACCGGGTCATGATTCTCCTTACTCCCGTGGCTGATGCGGCCATTAACGACAATAGCGGCGCCCTGGATCGGACGCCGCCATTGGCGGTGCGGGGTCAGGCGCCGCGGAGTGCGGGTTTCAGGCCGCCAGCATCCGTGGACGGCTCCGCGCCGCACGCGGTGTGGCGAGCAGGAGGGAGATGATGGTGCAGCCCACGGCGATCAGAGCCAGCGGAAGGTCCAGGCCGTAGGCTGAAATCGCCACGGAAGGCAGGATGAACAGCACGACGGCGGCCACGGTCGCCGCTGCGGAGACATGGCTCCCGTCCGGTTCGGGGATGGGACGCTCCAGGCGCATGGTGCCCAGGGACACCAGCCAGACCACGGCGAACACCGCCACCATCAGGATTGGGCGGGTGAGCCACCAGGCGGCACTGCCCGGGGCCGGCATGGGCAGCGGCAACAGCAGCTGGAGCCCGGTCAGCGCCACGATGGCAGTGACATGCCAGAGGTAGATGGTCATCAGCCGGGACCCCGCGGCGAACACGACGGCCTGCACTCCACGACGCCGGACCAGTGCCTCCAGCGGCCGGCGCAGCAGTGTGAAGGCGGCCGCCTGGATCGGGGCCAGGACGGCGATGGGAGTGGTGGGCGGCCACTGGTTGCTGAGCATGCTGGGGGAATAGGAACCGAAGAAGACCAGCGCCCCGATGACGGAGAAGCCGACCACGATCAGCCCGGCGAGCTGCCACGAGGCGAGACGGGAGAACCAGCCGTCCTTGAGACAGAAGCCCAGCTGCTGGGCGAAGAGCCAGACGAAGGCGATGTTGGGAAGGCCGAAGAGCTCATCCCCCAGGCCGTAGCCGTCATGGTCGATCTTCCCCAGCCCCAGGGTCCAGATCCCGACCACCAGGCGGATGACATCCACCAGCAGGGCGGCGGCGAGGAGCACCGTGAGCGTCCGCCACGGGGCGCGCTCGTGCAGGAGGATCATCCACGGCGCCAGAGCCTGCACCAGCATGTATGCACCCAGGAACCACAGGACAGACCCCACAGGCACCTCCACCGCGCTCACCAGCTCCGGGTCGACGCCGAGGAGCTTCACCGTGATCAGCACCGCGGCCAGAAAGCAGTACAGCGGCAGGGCCGGGCGGGCCAGCCTCGCCAGGCGGGTTCGGACGAACCGCCCGGCAGACTCCCCTCTGGCCTGGGCCGATGACCAGCCGGTGCGGGCAGCGAAGCCCCCGACCACGAAGAACAGGGGCATGATCTCCGCGACCCAGGAGGCCGGGGCCACCCAGCGGGTCTGGTTCACGGGGTCTGCGAGAAGGATCGAGCCGTCCGGATTACGGCCCACACCGACCAGGACCAGGTGCACGAAGACGACCACCAGGACGCAGGCCACACGGGCCAGATCCAGGGTGAGGTCCCGGCCCGCCGGAACCCCGGGACGGGTGATCTGAGCGAGTGGCTGAGTCATGCGCTCAGCCTAATACTCCAATCGATTTATTAACAAGTGCCCGGACGCGGCGAAGGGCGGCGCTCCGGCTCGACGCCGGGACACCGCCCTCCGCTGGGGACCTACTTGGCCGCGGCCTTCACAGCCTTGGACTTGACCGCACCGGACTCGACCGCACCGGAGTGGGCCAGGGCGGCCTTGACCAGACCGGAGAACAGTGCGTGCGGGCGCGTCGGACGCGAGCTCAGCTCCGGGTGGGCCTGGGTGGCCACGTAGTACGGGTGCACCTCGCGCGGAAGCTCGACGAACTCCACGAGGTTGCCATCCGGGGAGGTCCCGGAGAACACCAGGCCGGCTTCCGCGATCTGCGGACGGAACTTGTTGTTCACCTCGTAGCGGTGACGGTGACGCTCGTCGACCTCGGTGGCTCCGTAGGTCTCGGCCACCACCGAGCCCTCGGCGAGCACGGCCGGGTAGAGGCCCAGGCGCATGGTGCCGCCCAGATCGCCCTTGCCATCCACGATGTCGACCTGCTCCGCCATGGTGGCGATGACCGGGTACGTGGAATCCGGCTCAAACTCGGAGGACGACGCGCCCTCCAGGCCCACCACATTGCGGGCGTACTCGATGACCATGCACTGCAGGCCCAGGCACAGGCCGAGGGCCGGCAAGCGGGTCTCACGGGCGAACTTCAGAGCACCGAGCTTGCCTTCCAGGCCGCGGATGCCGAAGCCGCCGGGCACACAGATGGCGTCCACGCCGGCCAGGGCCTTCTTGGCGCCGGCCTCGGTCTCGCAGGTGTCGGAGGGGACCCAGCGGATCTTGACCTTGGCGTCGTTGGCGAAACCGCCGGCGCGCAGGGCCTCCGTCACGGAGAGGTAGGCGTCCGGGAGGTCGATGTACTTGCCCACCAGGGCCACCTCGACCTCGTGCTTCGGGTTGTGCACGGCTTCCAGCAGACGGTCCCACTTGGTCCAGTCGACGTCCTTGAACGGCAGGTCCAGGGCGCGCACGATGTAGGAGTCCAGGCCCTGGGCGTGCAGGGTCTTGGGGATGTCGTAGATGCTGGGGGCGTCCGCCGCGTTGATGACCGCGTCCCGGTCCACATCGCACATGCGGCCGATCTTCTCGCGCATGGCGTCCGGCACCTCGCGGTCGGAACGGATCACGATGGCCTCGGGCTGGATGCCGATGGACCGCAGGGCGGCCACGGAGTGCTGCGTCGGCTTGGTCTTCAGCTCCTGGGACGGGCCGATGTACGGCACCAGGGAGACGTGCAGGAAGAACACGTTGCCACGGCCGATGTCCTGACGTACCTGGCGGGCCGCCTCGAGGAACGGCTGGGACTCGATGTCGCCCACCGTGCCGCCGATCTCGGTGATGATGACGTCCGGGCTGCCCTTGCCGTCCTTGGGCTCGGAGGGCAGGCGCATGCGGCGCTTGATCTCATCGGTGATGTGAGGGATGACCTGCACGGTGTCGCCCAGGTACTCGCCGCGACGCTCCTTGGCGATGACAGTGGAGTACACCTGGCCGGTGGTCACGTTGGCGGAACCGTCGAGGTTCTCATCGAGGAAGCGCTCGTAGTGTCCGATGTCGAGGTCGGTCTCGGCACCGTCATCCGTGACGAACACCTCACCGTGCTGGAACGGATTCATGGTTCCAGGATCGACGTTGAGGTACGGATCGAGCTTCTGCATGGTGACCGAGAGGCCACGGGCTCGGAGAAGATGTCCGAGGCTGGAAGCGGTCAGGCCCTTGCCGAGCGAAGAGGCCACGCCGCCGGTGACGAAGATCTGCTTGGTGACCTTGTCGGAGTCCTGGAAACGGGAATGAACACGGGAATTGGATCGCTGCACCACGGAATTCAAGCCTATCACTCTTTGCCTCTCTCAAGCGCGGGACGAGGCGGCGAACTGCCGCGCATCATCCAGCAGTTCCTGCGCGTGCGCACGCGCCGATTCCGAATCCTCCTGGCCCGCGAGCATGCGGGCCAGTTCCACCACGCGCGCCTCGCCGTCGAGCACTTCCACATCGCTCGAGGTGAAGCCGCTGTCAAGGCCGCCATCGGCGCCCCGCACACTGTTCTTGATCACACGGACATGCCGGTCCGCGAAGGCCGCCACCTGCGGCAGGTGTGTGACCACCAGCACCTGCACGTGCCGGGCCAGCATGGCCAGACGCCGCCCGATCTCGACGGCCGCGCGGCCGCCCACCCCGGCGTCGACCTCGTCGAAGACGAACGTGGGCACCGGGTCCACCTCGGCCAGCACCACCTCGATGGCGAGCATCACCCGGGACAGCTCACCGCCGGAGGCGCCCTTGCCCACCGGGCGGGCCGGCGCGCCCGCATGTGGCTGCAGGAGGATGGCGATCTGGTCGGCCCCGTGCGGGCCGGGCTCGGTCTCCTCCACCTTGACGTGCAGACGTGCATCGGGCATCGCAAGGGCCGCCAGTTCGGCGCTCACCCGGGAGGCGAGTTCGACGGCGGCATCGCTGCGGAGGCCGTGCAGCCCGGCGCCCAGCGTCAGAAGCTCCTCACGGCGGGCCTGGACTTCGGACTGCAGGGTCTCGATACGTTCGGAATCGCCCTCGAGTTCCTCGAGGCGGGTGCGGGACTCCTCGGCCCAGCTGAGGACCTCGTCGACGCTCGGCGCGTACTTGCGCACCAGCTTGGCCAGCTCCGCGCGCCGGGCCTCGAGGGCGGCGAGGTGCTCGGGTCCCTCGGTCTCCAGCCCGGAGGCGTAATGTGCCAGTTCCGAGGAGATGTCCTCCAGGAGCACCGACGCCTCCCCCACACGGATGGCCAGGGCTTCCAGGGCGCCGTCATGCTGGGATACCTGTTCCAGGGCACGCTGGGCCGTGGCGAGCAACTGGAGCGCGTCCCCGCTCTCCGCGTAGTCGTCGCCACTCAGCACGGCCTGCGCCGTACCGGCCGCAATGCGCAGCTGCTCCACATGAGCCAGCTTCACGGACTCGGCTTTGAGCCGCTCGTCCTCGCCCTCCTCCGGGGCGACGGCGTCGATCTCCTCCAGGGCGCTCTGCAGGGATTCGGCCTCACGGAGACGCTCGCGTTCCGCGGTGGTCAGCGCCTCGAGTTCCTGTTCGGCCGCCCGGCAGGCCCTGTAGCAGTCCTGGTAGGCGGCCAGGGCGTCACCCACGGCGGTGCCGCCGAACTTGTCCAGGGCCTCCCGCTGCGCGGCCGAGCTTTTGAGCCGGATCTGGTCGGTCTGCCCGTGGATCACCAGGAGCCGCTCCCCCACCTCCGCGAGCGCGCCGACGGGGGCCGAGCGGCCGCCCAGGTACGCACGGGAGCGGCCCTCCATGCTCACGCTGCGGGCCAGCAGAAGCTCCGTCCCGGCGTCGCTGTCCTCCGTCTCCGCGCCGGCCTCTTCGGCGCGTTCCAGCGCCGAGTGGCCGTGTGGCAGGAGAGCGGTGGCCTCCACGCTGGCGGCCCTGGCACCCACCCGCACCGCACCGGCGTCGGCCCGTGCGCCGAGCAGCAGCCCGACGGCCGTGACCACCATGGTCTTGCCCGCGCCGGTCTCGCCGGTGACCACGCTGAGCCCAGGACCGAGCGGCAGCCGGGCCTCCGAGATGACGCCGAGGTCCCTGATGCGGAGTTCTTCGATCATGCTGAGTTTTCGTCTCGCTTTCCCCGTGGTCCGGCCTGGGCCGTCACAGGTGTTTCGGGCTGGGCACCGGGGTGCTGGGCTTGGGCTGGTTGATGACGGGGACCGGCCCCGTGGGCTCGTTGCGTGACTGGTGCATGGGCCCCCGCCAGCCGCTGGTGGGGAGCTCGAATTTGCTCACCAGACGTGCCGAGAACGGCGTCTGGTGAGTCCGGGCGAGGCGCACGGGTTTGTCCGAACGGGTCACCTCGATGCGGGATCCGGGCGGCAGGTCGATCGAACGGCGGCCGTCACACCAGAGCACGCCATGCGCATCGGTCCGGGTGAGGACCTCGACGGCGAGACGCGAACGCGGCGACACCACAAGCGGCTTCGTGAACAGGGCGTGAGCGCTGATGGGAACCATGAGCAGGGCCTCCACCTCCGGCCACACCACGGGGCCGCCTGCGGAGAAGGCGTAGGCGGTGGAACCGGTGGGGGTCGCCATGACCACGCCGTCGCAGCCGAAGGACGTCAGGGGGCGTTCATCCACCTCCATGACCACCTCGAGCATGCGTTCCCGGTTGCCCTTCTCCAGGGACACCTCGTTCAGGGCCCAGGTGTGCCAGAGGCGCTGGCCCTTCACCCAGACCTGGATGTCGATGGTCATCCGCTCCTCGACCACATAGTCCCTGCGGGCGATCCAGCGGACGGTGTCCTTCAGATCCGCCCGCTCGCTCTCGGCGAGGAAGCCTACATGGCCCAGGTTCACCCCGAGCAGGGGGAGGTTCTGGTCCCGTACCATCTCCGCGGCGCGCAGGATGGTGCCGTCGCCGCCCAGGACCATGCCGAGTTCGACGTCCGGGAGCTCGCAGTCACTGCCCAGGACCTCCGCGGGCTCGTCCCGTTCTCCGAAGAACAGGGCCATGTCGGCCCGCTCCTCCGGGTCCATGACAGGAATCAACCCACTGGCGATCAGCTCGCGGCAGGCCTCGCGCGCGGCCTTGAGCGATTCCTCGCGGCCGGTGTGGGCGAGGACAAGGATCCGTCGGCTCATGCCTGCTCCTGTGGGGTGGGCCAGATGGCGGTCAGCAGCTCGGCCACCCGGGCTTCCGTCTCCGGTCCCGCGGTGGCCTCGTCTGTGTCGATCTTAGGGGTCCGGGCCGCCCGCGTCTCCGGTGCCGCGCCCGTTGGACGCGAGAGCCAGAGGAAGTATTCCTTATTACCGTCCTGCCCGGGCAAGGGGCTCTCTGCAAGACCTCTGAGGTCCAGCCCGGCCTGGACGGCGCTGGACGCCACCTTGCCCACGGCCTCGCGGCGCTGCATCTCACTGCTCACCACGCCGGTGCGGGACAGCCGCTCGCGGCCCACCTCGAACTGGGGCTTCACCATGAGGACCAGGTCTCCCCCGGGTTCCGTACAGGAGGCCAGGGGTCCCATCACCAGGGTGAGGGAGATGAAGGAGAGGTCCGCCACCGTGAGCGCCACCAGTCCCCCGATGGCGTCCGCCTCAAGGTAGCGGACGTTCATGCCCTCGAAGACGTGGACGCGGGGATCGTCGCGAAGCACCTGGACCAACTGGTCGTGCCCCACGTCCACAGCGGCGACCTCCCGGGCACCGGACCGCAGCAGCACGTCCGTGAAGCCGCCGGTCGAGGCCCCGGCGTCCAGGCACCGCCGGCCCTCCACCTGGACGTCAGGAAAGGCGTCCAGGGCCCCGCGCAGCTTGTGCCCCGCCCGGGAGACGTAATCGGTGAGGTCTGAGGACGCGACCGTCAGCTCGGCGTCCTCCGCCACGGGAAGGGAGGCCTTGGACAGCACCGTGCCGTGACTGCTCACCAAGCCGGCGGTAATCAGCTTGGCGGCCTCGGTCCGCGACCTCGCCAGGCCGCGCCGGGCCAGTTCCTGGTCCAGGCGCGCCATCAGGCCTGGACTCCCGGCACCAGGGGGCCGTCCAGCAGGGCGCTGAGCTGGTCGTGGACCGCGTCCAGAGCGGCCGGGTGCTCGTGCAACGGAGCCTCCTCCACGGCTTTCAGGGTCCGCAGGACCGCTTTCACTGCGGGATCCTGCACGCTGTCCTGGGCCTGGGCGGCGAGCTCGTCATCCATGTCCCCATCGTAATAGTCTCCTCCGACGGAGATCCGCCGTCGCTCAGGAGGAACTGGTCACGAGCCGGCCCTCCGCGCCCAGAGCAGTTCCGGGCTGGTCGCCGTGTCTTCGTCCGGATGTGCCGCCCACCAGGCGGCACACGCGGCACGCCAGCCGTCCAGCGAGTCCTCCACGGCGGTGACGGTGACGACGTTGCCGTCCACGGCCGCCGACGCCTCACCGACGCGCCACACGCCGTCGTCGTGCACGGTCTCAGGGTACGGCTCGTACAGCGCGCCCAAATCGGCGATCAGGTGCGTCGGGCGTTCCAGGGTGAGCGCATTGAGCGCGTCACGCGCCGTGTTGACCCCGGTCAGCACCAGGATCGTGGCGTAGCCGGCGCGGTTGCCGCCCAGGATGTCGGTGTCCAGACGATCGCCGACGACGGCGGGATGGGACGCGCCCAGCCGCGCGGCGGCTGCGTGGAAGAGCGGGACCTCGGGTTTGCCGGCCACGAGCGGCTCGGCGCCGGTGGCCGCCCGTACGGCAGCGACCAGGGTCCCATTGCCGGGTGCGATGCCGCGTGCCTGAGGGATGGAGAGATCCGTGTTGGTGGCCACCCAGAGGATGCCCGCCGCCACCGCGTAGGACGCCTCCGCGAGGTCCTTCCAGCCGAGTCCGGGGTCGAAGCCCTGGACCACGGCGACGGGCTCCTCGGCGGCCGACCACACGGGTTCCAGGCCCGCTGAGCGGACCTCGTCGGCCAGGGCCTCGCTGCCCGTGATGAGCACACGGGACCCGGCGGGGATCCGCTCCGCGAGCAGCCGTGCGGCCGCCTGCGGCGAGGTCACCACCTGCTCGGGGGTGGCCGGGGCGCCGAGCTCGCGGAGGTGCGCCGCGACCTGCTCCGGAGACCGGGAGGCGTTGTTGGTCACGTACGCCAGGCCCACTCCCCTCCCGGCGAGCGCCGAGAGAGCCTCGGTGGCGCCGGGGATGGCGGAGGGGCCGGCGTAGACCACGCCGTCCAGGTCGGAAAGGATCGCGTCGAACGCCTCGACGAGCCCGGTCACCCTCAGGCGTCCTGAGAGTCGTCCGTGCCGGGCGCTTCCTCAGCGGCGTCGGCTTCGACTTCGTGGAGGTCGTCGTCTTCATCCACGCCTTCGGCGGACTCGTCGTCGGGGTCCTCGGCGGACTCCACGTCATCTTCCTCAGGCGCCTCTTCTGCCGGCTCCTCGGTGGACTCGGCGTCGCGGCGCTCTTCGCGCTCCTCCTCGTCCTCGCCGGCCAGGTCGAAGATTTCCGGCTCGGCGTACTGACCGACGCCCAGGGCCTCTTCGGCGACGAGCGCCTGGCGGGCCCAGCGGGTGGCCTCGTCCTCACGGCCTGCGGCGACGAGCGCGTCAGCGTAAGCGCGGAAGAGACGCGGGCTGTAGGAGAAGGCCCGGTTGATGTCCAGCTGCGGGATCTCCAGCTCGGCCACGGCCGCGGCGAAGTCCTCCTTGTCGGCCTGGGCGCCGGAGGCCACGATGGCCAGCTCGACCTTGCCCGGAGCGTCCAGGTCCTGGGCGTCCTCGCTGCGGACCAGTTCCAGAGCCTTGTCCGGGCGGCCCAGGCCGCGCTCGGAGTCGGCCATGAGCGGCAGGTGCACATTGGAGCCGGAGATGCGGCGGAAGGTGCGGAACTCGCTGAGGGCCTCGGCGTAGTGGCCCGCGGTGTACGCCGTGATGGCGACGGCCTCGCGGACGGACGCCAGACGGCCAGCGCGGCGGCTTGCGGCGAGCGCGTGCTGGTAAGCCAGCTCGGCGTCCTCCTCCAGGTAACGGCCGGCCATCACGAGGTGCTGGGCGACGAACATGCCGTTGCGGCTCTCGAGGGAGCGGAGCTCACCCAGGGTGCCGCGGTCCAGCTCGCGACCGGTCACGTCCTCATCGATGTCCGGGGACTTGGGACGGTCGGGGCGGTTGGACGCGCGCAGATCGGCCGCGTTGATGTAACGGCCCTGGGAATCCTGGTTGCCGTAGCGGGGGGCGTCGTCGCGGCGCGGGCCGCGGTCGTCACGACGGCGGTCCTCACGGTCCCGGCCGTAGCCTTCGCGCTGGGGACGGTCGCCATAGGGGCGGCGGTCGCTGCCGTCGCGGTTGAACGGACGGCGCTCACCGCGGTCCTCCCAACGGCGCTCACCCTCACGCTGCGGACGGTCACCGAACGACTTCCGGTCACCGTAGGGACGACGGTCCCCGCCGTCCCGGTTGAACGGACGGCCCTCGCCGGACGAACGACGCTCACCAAAGGAGCCGCGGTCCTCGCGCTGCGGGCGGTCGTTGAACGGGCGGCGCTCACCGCGGTCTTCCCAGCGGCGCTCACCACCCTCACGCTGCGGGCGATCACCGAAAGGCTTGCGATCACCATAGGGACGACGGTCCCCGCCGTCCCGGTTGAACGGCTTACGCTCACCACGGTCCTCCCAACGGCGCTCACCACCCTCACGCTGAGGACGGTCACCGAAAGGCTTCCGCTCGCCGCCGTCGCGGTTGAACGGACGGCGCTCACCCTCACGCTGCGGACGGTCACCGAACGGCTTCCGGTCACCGTAGGGACGACGGTCCCCGCCGTCCCGGTTGAACGGGCGGCCCTCGCCGGACGAACGACGCTCACCAAAGGAGCCGCGGTCCTCGCGCTGCGGGCGGTCGTTGAACGGGCGGCGCTCGCCACGGTCTTCCCAGCGGCGCTCGCCACCCTCACGCTGCGGGCGATCACCGAAAGGCTTGCGGTCACCGTAGGGACGACGGTCCCCGCCGTCCCGGTTGAACGGCTTACGCTCACCACGGTCCTCCCAGCGGCGCTCACCACCCTCACGCTGAGGACGGTCACCGAAAGGCTTCCGCTCGCCGCCGTCGCGGTTGAACGGCTTGCGTTCGAAACCACCGCGACGGTCGCCGTCGCGTCCGTTGCGGTCGCCGAACGGCTTCCGGTTCCCCTGGGGACCGAAATTCCGCCCGCTGCGGCGGCCGCCGTCGTGCTCTGCCATGGTGGTTTCCTCCTCGCGTGAGCCGCATGCCGTGATGCGCTCATCGCTCTTAGCCTGGTGGGTTTCTCCCCGGGGACGCACCCCGGCACAATCCCTTCCATTCTAGGCGACGGACGGCCTGTGGGCGGCGCCACTCATCGCCCGGCCCGGACCCGGAAACGCCGGAGGACCGGCAGCGGTGCTGCCGGTCCTCCGAATGACGATGCGCGGACGTCAGTGAGTGCTCGCGGTCTGGTGCGCGGCCTCTTCGGCGCGCACTTCGGCAATCTCCTCGTCCTCCATCGTGATGGTGAGCGGACGGCGGAAGAAGCGGGTGATGGCCAGGAGCACGATCACACCGGCGGCCAGCCAGATCGCGCCGTACGTCAACGCGTCGGCGTGAAGGTTGACCCACAGCACACCGGTCAGGATCATGCCGATGACCGGCAGAACGAAGTTCATGAAGATCTGCTTCGGGGTGCGGGATTCCTTCTTCTTGAAACCGAACAGGATCATGACGGTGAGGTTCACCACCGTGAAGGCGATCAGAGCGCCGAAGTTGATCATCGAGGAGATGAACTCCAGGGAGAACGGGATCGCCAGCAGGGACACCGCGCCCACGAAGAGGATGGCGTAGAACGGGGTGCGGGTCTTCGGGTGGACGTAGCCGAAGAAACGGGAGAAGACACCGTTGCCGTTGCGGCCCATGACGTAGATCATGCGGGACACGGAGGCGTGGGAGGACAGGCTGGACGCGACGGCGGCGGCGAGAGACGCGGAGGTGAAGAGGATCTTGAAGAACTCCCCGCCCACCTTGAGCGCCATGTCCGGCAGCGTGTCATCGGTGTTCTGGAAGCCGTCCAGCGTGGGGAAGGTCGCCTGGCTGAACCATGCGGCCACGAAGAACACGGCACCGCCGATGAGCAGGGCCAGGACGATGGCCTTGGGAACGGTGTTGGCGTCCTTGGCCTCTTCCGAGTACATGGTGATGGCGTCGAATCCGATGAAGGAGAAGCAGACCACCGTTGCACCGGAGATCACGGCGCCCGTGTCCACGCCGTCGTGGAAGAAGGGCTGCGTGGTGAAGATGGTGCCATTGCCGGCGCCGCCTTGCAGAGCGTTCCAGGACAGAACCAGGAAGACACCGATCAGGATGACCGAGAAGATGACCAGCACGCCGTTGACCTTGGAGGTGCTGTTCATGCTCCAGAGGTTCAGCAGGGTGATGACTGCGACGTAGATGACCACCCAGATCCAGGTGGGGACGTCCGGGAAGAACGACTCCATGTAGATCCGGACGATGAGCGCGTTCACCAGCGGCAGCAGGAGGTAGTCCATGAGGGACGTCCAACCCACCAGGAAGCCGAGATTCGGGTGGATGGTCTCCGAAGCGTAGGTGTAGGCGGAACCCGAGGACGGGAACACCCGGGTCATACGGCCGTAGCTGATGGCGGTGAAGACCATGGCGACCAGTGCCACGAGGTAGGCGGTGGGGACGACGCCGTTGGTCTCCTGGGAGACGATGCCGAAGGTGTCGAAGACCGTGGTGAGCGTCATGTAGCCGATGCCGAGGCCGACGATCGACCACAGGCCGAGCGAGCGCTTGAGCCGGGGAGTGTTCTGGGACATCTGGGGAGTCTTTCTTTTGGGGAGGTCGGAGGCCCGGTGCCGGGGCCTCCGGCGGGTGTCCCGCGCCCCGCCCCGAGTGCCTCGGCCGATGGGCCTGGCGCTCGGGGCCGGATCGCTCCGGACACCCAGTGCGGCGCATTTGTGTTCTGCGCCACATCGAGACGATAGCGCTCAATCATCTGGAAGGGAAGGATTTTTTATGAATGTCGTTCAAAAATTACGCCGGACCGCTTTTCGTGACCTCGCTTGGGTTGATTCATCTAATGCTTGTCGATTCCATCCAGAGATCTGGAGCCGCGCAGCCCCTAGGGTGTGGCCCAGGACATCACCGCGCCACGGCGCCCGACGGAAGGCCACTCATGACCCTCGACGCCACGGCACGTCCCTTGGAAGGCCTCCTGGTGGCGGACTTCTCCCGGGTCCTCGCCGGCCCGCTGGCCAGCATGACGCTCGCGGACCTGGGCGCCCGGGTGGTCAAGGTGGAGCGGCCGGGCAGCGGGGACGACACCCGGAGCTGGGGACCGCCCTTCTCCCCCACCGGATCCACCTACTTCGAGAGCGTGAACCGCAACAAGGAATCCCTCTGCCTGGATCTCGGCGATCGGGACGACCTCGAGCTCGCCCGCGAGCTGGCCCGGCGCGCCGACGTCCTGATCGAGAACTTCAAACCCGGCGGCATGGACCGCCTGGGCCTCGGCTACGAACCTCTGGCCAGGGACAACCCCGGCCTGGTCTACGCCTCCATCACGGGATTCGGCAGCGCGGGCGGAGCCGGGCTCATGGGGTACGACTTCGTGGTCCAGGCATTGGGCGGGCTGATGAGCATCACGGGCGAGCCGGAGGGGCAGGCGATGAAGGCCGGCGTCGCGCTGGTGGACGTGCTGACGGCCAAGGACGCGACGATCGGAATCCTCGCGGCCCTCCAGGCCCGGGAGGGCCACGGCAGGGGCGCCCGTCTGGAGGTCAACCTCCTCTCCAGCCTGCAGGGCGCGCTGGCGAACCAGGCGCAGGCGTACCTGGGTGCCGGAGTAATCCCTGGACGCATGGGCAACGACCACCCGTCGATCGCCCCGTACCAGCTTCTGACCTGCGCCGATGGCCCCCTTGCGGTCGCCTGCGGCAATGACGGCCAGTTCGGGCGCCTCACGGAAGTCCTCGGACTGCCGCTGTTGGCCACAGACGAACGCTTCGCCACGAACCGGGACCGCGTCCGGAACCGGGTGGAACTCACGGCCCGTCTTGAGGAGGCCCTCTCGCGGGACACTGCCAGGAACTGGCAGGACGCATTGGTGGGCGCCGGAGTCCCCGCCGGGCAGGTCGGCTCGATCGCCGACGGCCTGGCATACGCCGAGGAACTCGGGCTCGAGCCGTGCATCGAGGTCCGCTCCGCTGACGGCTCCGTCACCGGCCGCCAGGTCCGGCATCCGGTCACGTGGACCCCCGCGTTCCCGGCACGGACCCAGGCCCCTCCCCTTCTGGGGCAGCACAGCGAAGACCTGTGCACCTGGTTGACCGGCCCGGCCTGAATTCAGGCTCGCCGCAGCGCGAGCCAGAGGTTCGCCGCGATGTCAGGATCGTCCGGATCCGCGTCGAGGAGACGGGCGGCGATCGCCATCCGGTGCCGCAGGGAGTTCCTGTGGATCCCCAGCTCACGCGCGGCCGATTCCCAGTGGCCCCGGTGCCGCAGGTAGACGCGCACGGTCCCGGGAAGATCCGCCCGGTCGTGGCTCCGCAGGGCCGCGATCCAGGCGTCCGCCCGAGGGTCCAGCGGGCTGAGCGGCGGGGACTGTACGGCACCCCAGGTGGCCGCCGGGAGGAACGCGCGCAGCTGCACCAGCTGCTCGGGCAGCTGCGCCAACGCGACCGGCGGGCTGAGAGCCGCACGCACGTTCTGCGTCCGGCCCTCATCGGAGTGCACGACGACGGCGCCGCCATCCCAGCCCTGTGGCACCGCAGGAGTCTGCCCGCCGTCGTCGTCGCCTTCCTCCCGCAGCAGCAGCACCAGCCGGGCGCCGTCCGCGCAGCGTGCCACCGCGACGCCCGGGCGCCCGTCAGTGTCGCGTCCCAAGGACCCGAGCAGTGCCGACGCCTCCCGTAGCGGGGTGCCCTCCGGAACGCCCTCGAGGAGTGCCAGGCGGACGCGATCGCCGGGCAGCCCGATGCCGAGCTCCTCGGCCAGGAGCCGCGCGGGTTCGGCATGCCCGCCGAGGAGCAGACGAAGCACGGCGGAGTGCAGCAGCTCTGCACGTTCCTCGGCCTCGCTGTCCTGCTGTGCCTTGAGCGAGAGAAGGACGCAGACGGTCTGGATGACCTGGCGGTCGGCACGCGTGAGCGTCCGGCCGGCACCGATCGCGAGCACACCGACGATGCGCTGGCCCACCAGGATCGGGTGCTCCACGACATCCGCTCCGTGGACCTGGAAGGTGGCGGCCGAGTGCAGGCTGCTCATCCGCAGCCGGGCCGTCTCCTGCCGGAGCAGTGGCAGGAAGGGGGCCGCGCTGGGCGGCCAGTATGTCGGTTCGCCGGCGTCCTGGGGCAGGTACGCGGCCCATCCTCCCAGCGCCTGCGCCAGGGCCCGGACCACGGACCGGAGGGCGTCAGGCCGGGTGGCCGCCCGGGCCAGGGCTGTCTGGGTGCCCAGACTGGCCACCAGATCCGACTGGCCGAGCCTGGCCACCAGGTCCCAGTACGCCCGGGAGATGTCCATGAACGGCACCCCGTCCGGGACCACCAGGAGAGCCACGCCGGATCCCGCGCAGGCCTCCCGCAGCGCCTCCGGGACATCGTCGATGCCCGCGCCGAGTCCCAGGCCCAGGGCGGTGATGCCGCGTGCGGCGATCCGTGAGACGTAATCCCTGGTCCGCTCACGGGTACCCCGGACGGGGATGCCCGTGGTCAGCAGCAGCTCCCCGCCTTCCAGGTAGGGGGTGGGGTCCTCCAGCTCAGAGATGTGGACTCCTGTGACGCTCTGAGCGGCCGGCGGCCTCCCGTCCAGGGTCCGGAGCCGGTCTCCCACCTGATGCTGGAGCTGAGCAAGGCTGATCATGGGCGCTCTCCGCGTGTCCTCCGGCGCCGCCGGGAATGGTCATTTCAACCACAGTTGATCTCATCCAAGTCGGATTGTCCAATGTCTGTGTTCCAGCGGCTGGATAGCGTGATCCCATGACCCCCGCCACACCCATCGGAGAGAACGTGAGCATCTACGACCTGGTCGACCTCGATTCCCTATTCACCCCCGAGGAGCTGGCCTTCCGTGACAGCGTCCGTGAGTTCGTGGACCGGCGCATCCGCCCTGACATCGCCCGCTGGTACGAGGACGCAGTCTTCCCCGTGGAGATCGTCCCGGAGATGGCCCGGCTGGGCCTGCTCGGCATGCACCTGAAAGGCTACGGCTGCCCCGGACGCTCCGCCGTGGAGTACGGGCTGGCGGCGCTGGAGCTCGAGGCCGGCGACTCGGGCCTGCGCACCTTCGTCAGCGTCCAGGGCTCGCTCGCCATGAGCGCCATCCACAAGCACGGCAGCGAGGAACAGAAGAACGCCTACCTGCCGCGCATGGCGGCCGGCGAGGTCATCGGCTGCTTCGGCCTGACCGAGCCCACTGCCGGCTCCGACCCTGGCAGCATGAAGACCTTCGCCCGCCAGGAGGGCGACGAATGGGTCATCAACGGTTCCAAGCGGTGGATCGGTCTCGCTTCGATCGCCCAGATCGCGATCATCTGGGCCATGACGGACGACGGCGTCCGCGGTTTCATCGTCCCCACGGACACCCCGGGCTTCCGGGCCACCCCCATCGAGCCCAAGCTCTCCATGCGCGCCTCCATCCAGTGCGACATCGAGCTCGCCGAGGTCCGGCTTCCGGCCACCGCTCTCCTGCCCGGGGCCAAGGGCCTGCGCGGTCCGTTCGAATGCCTCAATGAGGCCCGCTACGGGATCGTCTGGGGCGCCATGGGCGCGGCCCGGGACAGCTACTTCGCGGCCCTCGAGTACTCCCAGGAGCGCCTCCAGTTCGGCAAGCCGCTGGCCGGCTACCAGCTGACCCAGGAGAAGCTGGTCAACATGGCTCTGGAGATCAACAAAGGCCTCCTGCTCGCCGTGCAGCTGGGCCGGCTCAAGGACGCCGGACGCCTGGAGCCGCACCAGATCTCCGTGGGCAAGCTCAACAACTGCCGCGAGGCCATCCGGATCTGCCGCGACGCTCGCACCGTGCTGGGCGGCAACGGCATCACCCTGGACCACTCCCCACTGCGCCACGCGAACAACCTGGAGTCCGTCCGCACCTACGAGGGCACCGACGAGGTGCACACCCTGGTGCTCGGCAACCACATCACCGGCGTCCCCGCCTTCCGCTGAGGAGCACCGTGACCATCGAACTCAAGAGCCTCATCGGCGGCCGCTGGACGGAGGGGACCGGAGCGCTCCTGGAAAGCCGCAGTCCGGCAGCCCCCGGCGTCGTCGTCGCCCAGGGCCGCCAGGCCGGACCGGAGCAACTGCTCGACGCCGTCGCTGCCGCCCGCGCCGCGGCCCGTGGCTGGGCACGTACGCCCGCCCACGAGCGGGGAGCAGTGCTGCTGCGTGCCGCCGCCATCATCGAAGAGCACGCCGGAGTGTGGGGCGAAGAGCTCTCCCGCGAGGAAGGAAAGACGCTGCCCGAGGGCACCGGCGAGGTGCTCCGCGCCGCTCAGGTCCTGCGTTACCAAGCCGGCGAAGGTGACCGCGAGGCGGGCACCGTCCATCACTCCCCGCGGGCCGGGGAGCAGATCCTGGTGACGCGCAAGCCGCTCGGCGTGGTCGCAGTCGTCACGCCGTTCAACTTCCCCATTGCGATCCCGGCGTGGAAGATCGCCCCCGCACTGGTCCACGGCAACACCGTGGTCTGGAAGCCGGCCAGCACGGTTCCGCTGCTCGCGATGCGCCTGGCGCAGGCGTTGCACGACGCCGGTCTGCCGGACGGTGTGCTCAACCTGGTGATCGGCTCCGGCGCGCTGGGCGACGCGCTGGTGGACCACCCGGACGTCGACGGGCTGACCTTCACCGGATCGACCGGCGTCGGCCGTGCCCTGGCCGGCCGCGCCGCCGCCCGGGGCGTCCCGGTCCAAGCCGAGATGGGCGGCAAGAACGCCGCCGTCGTCCTGGCCGACGCTGACCTGGACCTCGCACTCGAACAGGTCCTGCTGGGGGCGTTCCGCTCGAGTGGGCAGAAGTGCACCGCCACGTCCCGCCTGGTGGTCGAGGAGCCCGTGGCGGACGAATTCCTGCGCCATCTGGCGGAGCGCGTCAGCGCGCTCCGCCTTGGCGATCCGCTGGAATCCGGCGTCGACCTCGGCCCGGTCATCTCCGCGACGGCCCGCGATGGCATCCTGAAAGCCGTGCGGGACGGGATCGACGACGGCGCGCGGCTGCTCTGCGGCGGCCCCGACGCCGCGGTTCCCACGGGGGGTCACTTCGTGGCGCCCACCGTGGTGGAGCTCGACGGGGAAGCACCTCTCTGGCGGGACGAACTGTTCGGCCCGGTGCTGGCCGTGCGGCGTGCGGCCACAGTCGAGGAGGCGTTCGCCCTGGCGGAGGACTCGGAGTTCGGTCTCTCGGCAGCACTGTTCACTCAGGACCTCACCCTGGCCCTGGAAGCCATGGAAGGACTCGATGTGGGCGTCCTTCACGTCAACTCGGAATCCGCCGGCGCGGATCCACACGTTCCCTTCGGCGGGGCGAAGAAGAGTGGTTACGGGCCCAAGGAGCAGGGTCAGGCGGCGCGCGAGTTCTTCACGCACACCACCACCGTGTATCTGCGTGGCGGGAAGACACGTCCGTGACGGCCGGCGGACGCAGGATCCTGGTGGTCGGCGCGGGCGCCATGGGGTCTCAGATCGCGATGCTGTGCGCGCTGGCCGGCCACCGCACCGAGATCTTCGACGTCTCCGCAGACGCGTACGACGCCGCGCTGGCGGCTCTGCGCGGACGCGTCGAGCGGATGGTGGTCAAGGGGCGGCTGACGGACGCCGAGGCTGACGAGGCATTCTCGCGGCTGGCCTTCGTGCCGCTCCTGGAGGATGGCGCCGCCACGGCAGACCTGGTCGTTGAGGCGGCCACAGAACGCCTGGACGTGAAGCGGGACATCTTCACCCGGCTCGGCGCTGCCGCGCCGGCCCATGCGGTCCTCACCACCAACTCGTCCACGCTCGCCTCCTCCCGTCTGGCGGAGGCTAGCGGACGGCCTGACCGGCTGTGCAATATGCATTTCTTCAATCCTGCGCTGCAGATGGCATGCGTGGAGGTGGTGAGGAACCCGGAGACTTCGGATGACACGGTGGACACCGTTCTGGCGCTGGCACGCGAACTGGGAAAGCAGCCTGTCCTGGTCCAGCGGGAAGTCCCAGGGTTCATCGCGAACCGCCTCATGGGGGCAGTGCAGAAGGAGGCCCTCGCCCTGTACGCGGAGGGCGTGGCGAGCTTCGAGGACATCGACGCGACTGCCCGTGGGGCGCTGAACCACCCGATGGGCCCCTTCGAGCTGATGGACCTGGTGGGACTGGACGTCACGCAGTTCATCGCGGAGGCGATCTTTGCCGAGACCGGCGCGCCGGAGGACGCGCCCTCTCCCCTGGTCGGCCGGCTGGTCGATCACGGAAAGCTCGGGCGGAAGTCCGGTGAAGGCTGGTACCGCTACGGCTGACGGGCCGGAATCAAAAAGCCCGGAATGAGGAAGGCCCTGAGATGCGCATCTCAGGGCCTTCCTCATTCCTGGCGGACCCCCGGTTTCCGGCGGGTGCTGCCCTTCGGTGTTCGTGACGGGTCTGTGTGGCTTTGCCGGGCGGGTCGTGTTCCGGGTGTTAAATGCGGGAGGCCCCCGGGCGTCGTTGCCTGGGGGGCCTTCCGTTCTAGGTTGTGTCCGGCGGTGTCCTACTCTCCCACACTCTCTCGGGTGCAGTACCATCGGCGCTGTGGGTCTTAGCTTCCGGGTTCGGAATGGGACCGGGCGTTTCCCCCACGCTATGACCGCCGTA
>NZ_JAVALS010000017.1 GCF_030731045.1 Arthrobacter horti
GCACCCCTTCATCGTTCGACTTGCATGTGTTAAGCACGCCGCCAGCGTTCATCCTGAGCCAGGATCAAACTCTCCATCAGAAAATTCAAAACCCGGCAAACACCAACCACCACGGGGTGATGAATTGGCATCCACCAAACAAAACATTTGGTATCAAAAAAACATGACACACTATTGAGTTCTCAAACAACAGACTGCTCTGCGATACTCACCGAGGAACTCATTCATTCCTTCAGGCTTTCCCGCCGCAACCCTTCAATCCTAACCCATCCCCGCCCTCCCCCGCAAATCCGTTTTCCCCTTCCGGAATCACACCGGAAGGGAATTCGAATTCCCAGAAGAAACCCCCGCCAGCACCCCGGAAAAGGGCACAGGAATAGTGAAAGAATTTCACAGGGAAGGAGAATTGAAGACCGCCGCCAGAACCGGAGACCGGCCCGGCAACCCGATCAACTTTACACACTCCGAACCCACCACGCAAGTCCACCGGCAGGTGGCTCTTCCACTCCACGACATTCAGCAGATGGACACCCCCAGCGGCATACGGCGGCCTCCCTTGCGCGAAGCGATGATCTTCGACGTCGACGGCACGCTCTGCGATGTCCGAAGCATCAGGCATCATGTGTCGCCTCCCCCCGGGTCCACCTCATTCAAGGCGGACTTCGACGCATTCCACGGCGCATCGATCGACTGTCCTCCCCATGAGGCGGTGCTGGAGCTGCTTCTTCGGGCCCACGGTGCCGGACTCGCCATCTTGGTGGTTACCGGCCGGGCCGAGAAGTGGTCATTCGTGACCACGATGTGGCTGGGAGAGCACGGGATCCCGTTCGACGAGCTGATGATGCGGCCCCGCGGCGACTCCCGGCCGGCTGACTGAGTGACGCGTTGCCGGAGCTGTACCGTCACCCGCCCCGGCGATTCAGAGCCGCAACATTCATGACCATCACCACGGCGAGTGCCCCTGCGATGCCGAGCGTCATGCCCCGCCATCCGGCGCCGTCGAACATCACACCGAGCAGCCAGCCCAGGAGGGACGAGCCCGCGTAGTAGGCGATGTTGTACAGCGCACTGGCCTGGCCCCGGAACTCGGCACCCGCACTGGCTCCGACGGTGGCCACGGCGGCCGCGTGGGCCATGAAGTTGCCGGCCGTGAAGAGCAGCAGCCCGGCGATGATGGCGGGCAGTTCCTCGACGGCCAGCACGGCCGCTCCCGAGAGCATCGCCGCCAGGCCCAGGATGCTGGTCCTGGCGAAACCCCAGCGGGTGAGCCACCGGCCGGCCAGCCGCGAGGACAGAGTCCCGGCGAAATAGGACAGGAACACCAGGGCTGCCAGCGCCGGCGGGATGAGAAACGGGGCCGCCTCCAGGCGGAAGGTCAGGAAGTTGAACACGGCGACGAAACTGCCGGTCACCAGGAACGCCTGCAGATACAGCGCAAGGAGCCGCCACGACGACAGCGCCAGCCGGATCCGGCTCCACTGCCGCTCCCTGGGGCGCACGCCCGCCCTCGTCCGCCGCTCACCCGGCGCCAGCAGCAGGAATCCTGCGGCAGAGAGCAGACTCACCAGGCCCACCCCCAGCAGAGCGCCGCGCCAGCCGATCCAGGCACCCAGCGGCCCGGCGACCAGGCGGCCGAGCGCTCCCCCGACCGTGGTGCCGGAGATGTAGACCGTGGCAGCCACGGCCGCCCGGGCCCCGGACAGCTGCTCGTACACATACGCGACCGCGAGTACCGGGACGCCGCCCACCACCAGGCCCATCAGGAAGCGGATGCCCAGCAGCGAGCCCAGCCCGGGGGCCGCCGCCGTCGCGAGCCCCAGCAGGACCGAGCCGGACACGGCGATCCGCATGGAGGTGAGCCGTCCGAGCCGGTCCGCGACGGCGGCCCACAGAAGGACGCCGACGGCCAGTCCGCTGGTGGCCGCGGAGACGGTGAGCGCGGCGCTCGACGGCGCGATGCCGAGTTCGCGCGCCAGGCCGGGCAGAACGCCCTGGATCGCATAGAGCTGCGCGAAGGCCGCGACGCCGGCAGCCAGGAGGGCGCCCATCATGCGGCGGTAGCGGCGGTGCTCCGCCGCAGCAGCCTGTGCGCCGTTGCTCGGCTGCCTGGGGCTGAGGGAGGGGATGTCCGCAAGGTGCGTGCTCACTCTTCCGACGGTACTCACGCATCAGGGTTATGACTAATGTCACTTGTCCCTAGACTTATTCACTATGGATATGAATCCGGCATTGCTGCGCCATCTGCTCCCCCACCTTCCGGTGCTCGCGGAGCTCGCCCGGACCGGATCCGTGACCGCTGCGGCCGATGAACTCGGCATCCCCCAGCCGTCCGCCAGCCGTTCGCTCGCCCGTCTTGCCGAGCTGGCCGGCGTGCCGCTGGTGCACCGCGCCGGCCGAGGGGTGGCTCTGACCGAGGCCGGGAGTGCCCTGGCGGAGGTCGTCTCCCGGGCACTGGCATCGGTGGAAGACGGCCTGGCCGCCGCGCGGGCGCAAGGGCTCGCGGAGGACGCGACAATCCGGGTGGCCTATCAGAACGTGCTCGGTGAGAGCTACGTGCCCCGAGCGATCGCGCGCTTCCGGACGCGGCGGCCGAAGGTGCGGTTCGAGCTGATGCATGGGGCCCGGAGCGGATGCATCCGCTGGGTGCGTGACGGCGTGGCTGATCTGGCCGTCGTCGCGGACCCTCCATTCGTGGAGGACCTCCACACGGTGGAACTGTTCACGGAGCCTCTCGTGGCGACCATGAGCCCTCAGCACCCCTTGGCACACGCAGGCCGCGCCGTCACCGTGGACGATCTCCGGACCCAGGATCTGATCGTGCTGCGCCGCGGGTACGGCCTGCACGATTCGATGCACCGGATCCTCGGTGTGCAGGGCGAGATCCCCAACACCGCCTTCGAAGTGGATGACACGCGGGACGCCCGTGGTCTCGCCGCGGCCGGGCTGGGCATCGCCGTGCTTCCCCCGCACCGGGGCGGCTCCGGCGTCGAGGTGGCCGAGGTCGCCATCGACCACCCGGCCGCCAAGCGCGTGATCGGCGTGGTGACGCCGTCTTCGAGCAGCGGGCTGGTGGACGAATTCGTGAGCGTCTTCCGGAGCTGAGTGGACGCCTGCAGGATGATGCGGCGGCCCGGTCCACGGAGTACCGTCCGGAGCATGGGCTGGTGGACAGAGCGGGTCGTCCCGCGCATGGTGGACCGGGCGTTGCGGGGCCCGGAGGTGGCGCCGTACCGGCGCACGGTGTGCGGCGGATTGCACGGGACCGTTCTGGAGCTCGGCTTCGGCAGCGGCCTCAACATCCCCTATTACCCGCAGGAGGTCCAGCGGGTCCTGGCCATCGAGCCATCGGACACCGCATGGGAACTCTCCGCGGAACGCCGCGCCCGATCGTCCATCCCCGTGGAGCGAGGCGGCCGCGACGCCCAGCTGCTGGACTTCGACGACGCGAGCGTCGACGTCGCGCTCTCCACCTTCACGCTGTGCACCATTCCGGACCCCGCGGCCGCCCTCGCCGAGGTGCGCCGCGTTCTCAGACCCGGCGGAACGTTCCACTTCGTGGAGCACGGCCGCTCGCCGGATGCCGGCGTGGCCGCCTGGCAGAACGTCATGAGCCCCGTGAACACCGCCTGCGCCGGCGGTTGCCATCTGACCCGGCAGATCGACCGGCTCGTCATCGATGCGGGGCTGAGCATGGAGAACCTCGACGTGGGCTACCTGGCCGTCCCCGCGCCCATGTCGCAGCGTTACGGATTCGTGGGGGTCGCCCGCCGTCCGTGAAGGTCTCAACCTGCATTCACGACAGGATTTGTCTAGAATTCTGTTGACGAATGTCAAGGGAGAGGTATGGCTGACGAGGGGAAACGACAAGCGGCAATCGAGAGGATGGGGATCCTCGACACCCCTCCGGACGAACGCGTGGACCGGGTGACGCGGCTGGCGAAGGAGATGTTCTCGGTCCCGATGGTCAGTGTCAACCTGCTGGACAACGCGCGGCTCTGGTCGAAATCGCAGATCGGCTTCCGCGGTTCCGAGATGCCCCGGGAGTACTCCTTCTGCGACAACACCGTGCGGCAAGACCGCACCGTGGTCATCGAGGACGTCAGCATCGACCCGATGTTCGCCCGCAACCCGTTCGTGCTGGGCGATCCGCACCTGCGATTCTACGCCGGGCACCCGCTCCACGCGCCCGGCGGCGAGGCCATCGGCACGCTCTGCATACTGGACACCCAGCCACGGCAGTTCACGGAGTCCCAGAGTTCCCTGCTGAAAGACCTGGCCTTCTGGGTGCAGGCCGAGCTCTCCCGGGACCAGGAACTGGATCACGCCCGCGTCATCCAGCGTGCCATGAGCCCGCAGCGGCACCCGTCGGTTCCCGGGTACACGCTCGCCGCCGGCGCGTTCTCCCGCGGGAAGCTCTCCGGCGATTTCTACGATCTGATGCTTCGCGGCGACGCGCTCCGGGTGACTCTCGCCGACGCCATGGGGAAGGGCGCCGGCCCGGCGCTGGTGGCGGCCGGCGTGCGAGCCTCCCTGAGGACCGCGCCCGAGCGGTCCCTGGCCGCGGCCATCGCGGAAGCCGATCTCCTGGTCGAGGAGGACATGGGAGACATGGGGATGTTCGTCACGGCGGTGCACGCGGACATCTTCCCGGCCACCGGCCGCGTGGAGCTGATCGACGCAGGCCACGGCCTGGCGTTCATCATCCGCGCCGACGGCGGCCGGCAGCACCTCCGGTCCTACGGCCTGCCGCTGGGCATGGGGACCGGCACAGTGGAGGAGCACGAACGGATCACCGGGCGCCTGGCCCCGGGCGACACCTTCATCTGCTGCAGCGACGGCCTCCTGGACGTCCTGGACCCGGACGACCCGTTCGGTCAGGTCGAAAGAGCCATCCGCGAACTCGGACCGGAAGGCACCGTCGACGAAGCGTTGCGCCTGGCCCGCGGCGAACGCGCCACGGACGACATCACGGCCCTGGTCATCAGGCGGGACCGATGACGGCGCGCTTCGTCCTCATCCGCATCCTGGCGGTCCTGTCCGTCCTGTTCGGGGTCAACTACATCGTCTGGCGCTGGCTGGCCTCCGTGGACTGGTCCGCCTGGTGGATCGCCGTCCCGCTCGTCCTGGCCGAGACGTACAGCCTGTTCGACACCCTCCTCTTCTCCCTCACCATGTGGCGCGCCCGTGACCGCCCCGAGCCGTCGTCGGCCCCTCAGGGCACGGTGGACGTCTTCATCACCACCTACAACGAACCGCTTGAACTGGTGATGGCCACCGCGCGGGCGGCCCAGCGCATCGCCCACCCGCACACCACCTGGATCCTGGACGACGGCGCGCGGACCGACGTCGAACACGCCGCCCGGGAAGCCGGCGTCGGCTATCTGACGCGCTCCGACGACTGGATCGGCAAGCCTCGGCACGCCAAGGCCGGGAACCTCAACAACGCCCTGTTCGAGACGGACGGCGAGTTCCTCCTGATCCTGGACGCGGACCAGGTGCCGGACCCGCTGATCCTGCACCGCACGCTGGGGTACTTCGCGGACGACCCCGACGTCGCGCTCGTCCAGACCCCTCAGTGGTTCAGCAATGTGGATGACGCCGACCCGCTCGGCAGCCAGGCGCCCCTCTTCTACGGCCCCATCCAGCAGGGCAAGGACGGCTGGAACGCCGCGTTCTTCTGCGGTTCCAACGCGGTGCTGCGGCGCGAGGCACTCATGCAGCTCGGCATCGTGGGATACGTGCGGGACGTCACCCAGTCCACGCGGAAGACCCTGCGCGTCGCGGAGAGTCTGATCGTCCGGGAGGCCCGGATCACCGAGGACCCGGACCTGCGCGTCGAACTGAACTCGCTGGGCGCGGAGATCACCCGCGCCCAGGACGCCGTCGCAGCGGGGACTCCGCTCGCCCAGGCGACCTACGAGCTGGGCCACGCCGTGGACGGCGCGGCCCAGCGGCTGCTCGCCCGCGACTTCGCCGGGATCAGGGAGGACCTGGAGGTCATCGCGCAGCTCCCCGTGGAGCGCGACGCCCAGCTGGATCTGGTGGTGGTGGACGAGACCCGGCTGGACCGGCTCGCCACCGCCCGGCTCTCGCCCCTGGGCGCCATCGAGGCCGTCCGGCAGTTGCTGGACGCGCTCCGCATCGACCGAGGCGAGGAGGCCCAGCCGGTCCTGCCGTTGGCCACCATCTCCGTCACGGAGGACATGGCGACAGCGATGCAGCTCCACGCGCTCGGCTGGAGGAGCGTCTACCACCATGAGATCCTGGCGCACGGCCTGGCGCCCGAGGACCTGCGGACCATGCTGACCCAGCGCCTCCGCTGGGCCCAGGGGACGCTGCAGGTGATGCTGCGCGACAACCCTTTGGTCAAGAAGGGCCTCAACGCCGGACAGCGCCTGATGTACTTCGCCACCATGTGGAGCTACCTCTCCGGTTTCGCGGCCCTCGCCTACCTCGCGGCGCCTGTCATCTATCTGGTGTTCGGGGTGCTCCCGGTAACCGCGTGGAGCGTCGACTTCTTCGCACGGTTCCTCCCGGCGTTCCTCGTCAACCAGTTGCTCTTCCTGGTGGTGGGCAAGGGGATGAAGACCTGGCGAGGCCAGCAGTACTCCCTGGCGCTCTTCCCTGTGTGGATCCAGGCCTGCTGGACCGCCGTGGCGAACGTGGCCTTCGGCCGCCCCTTGAACTTCGCGGTGACCAAGAAGGACGGACGCGACACCCGCGGCGTGCCGTGGCGGCGGATCTGGCCCCAGCTCGCCGCGATGGCGGCCCTGGTCATCGCCCTGGTCATCGGGGTCGTCCGGGTGGTGGCCGGAGCAGCGGACGACGTCGGAACCCTTGTCAACGCCGTCTGGGTCGCCTATGACCTGGCGGTGCTCAGCGTCATCATCGAGGCCGCCCGGTACCGGGGTCCGGCCGTTGCAGCGACCGAAGGAGATTCATGAACCTCACCACGAACGACCACGACGGCTTTTCCGTCATCTCGATCGAAGGCCGCCTCGTGGCCGCCGGTGCGCCGCAGCTCCGCCTTGCCGTGAACCAGCTCATCGAGGCCGGCACCGTGCGCGTGGTGGTCGACCTCGGCAGGACGGAGTTCATCGACTCCTCCGGGCTCGGCGCCCTCATCGGCGGCCTGAAGCGGGCACGCGTGGCCGGCGGGGATCTGCGCATCGCCGCCGTGCCGGACGCGGTGCGGGCCGTGCTGCGCCTGACCAACCTCGACCGTGTCCTCGGCGAGCACTCGACGCCGGAGACGGCATTCGATGAGCGGTGACGGGGTCACCGTGAAGATCGGTGGACTGGCCACTCCGGCGTTCGTCGAAGACGTCCTCGACACGCTCGATTCCCTCTGGGAGGCCACGCCGTTCGTGCCGGATGAGGACAGGACGCTGTTCATGCTCGCGGTCAGCGAGGTGACCACCAACATCGCCCAGCATGGCGGCGACGGGGTGCACGTCGAGGCTCAGTTCTCGGTGGACGGCAACCAGCTGATCGCGCTTCTGAGGGACACCGCTCCCCCGGCGGGGCTCGACCCGGGACCCGCCGTCATGCCCGGCACCGACTGCGAGTCGGGGCGCGGACTGGCTCTCACCCTCGCGGTGCTGGATGACTTCCAGCATGACGGCGCGGGTGACGGGAACGTCTGGACGCTGCGCCGGACGTTCTCCCGGGCGTAGCGGCGGACGACGACGGCGCGCACGCGCCCCGGGCGCCCTCAGACGCGTCTGACCCGGGCCGACGTCGTCATACAACGCCACGGCGGCAGGATCCGGGCCGTCGCGCCCTACCCTTGACTCGTGACTTTGACTGATTTCCGCACCGCCGCCGCGAGCACCCTCGCCGGCGCAGCCCTCCTGTTCTCCCTCGCCGCGTGCTCCACGCCCGCAGCGTCCTCCTCTTCCTCCTCCCCGGCCCCTGCCGGGACCACATCCGCCGCAGCCGATGCCGCCTGCACCTCCGGGGTGAAGGTCATCGTGAACTCCGGGGCCCTCAAGCAGACCGCCACCGACGTCGCCGGCAGCTGCATCCCCGTGGACGGCCCGACCCTGGCGTCCAAGGTCCTCGAGCAGGCCAAGGTGACCGTGGCCGGTACCAAGGCCTACCCGAAGGACGTCGCGTGCCGCGTCAACGGCGTGCCCGCGGCGGACTTCGACATCACCCACAAGGGCGGCACGTACCGTGAGGACTGCCAGAAGATGCCGGCCTCCTTCGCGTACTGGTCCCTCTGGATCAAGCCGGCCTCCGGCGCCTGGGGCTACGCACAGGAGGGCCTGAGCACCCAGAAGGTCACCCCGGGCCAGAGCCTGGAGCTGCTCTTCGTGGTCGACGGCGCACCGGCCGCCCCCGCGGCGTGACCTTCAGGCCCGCGCCGCTGCGCGCCGGAGCGGCCCTCGCCCTCCTGTTCGTCGCGGCGCGGGTCCTCTACCGCATCCTCTTCAACGGAGTGGGCACGGGTGACACCGTCCTGCTCAACCTTCCGGCACTCCCTCTGCCGGACCCCTTCGCCTCGGTGACGTTCCTGGGGCCGGTCACGGCGGAGGGCCTGGGGGACGCGGTCCTCTCCGCACTCCCCATCGCCGCCACGATCCTCGCCTTCGGTGTTCTGAACTCCCTGGTGGACGTGGCCCGTGGTTTCCGGCTCCTGGCCCGTGGCGGCCCCCTGCAGGGCGTGGCCCGGATGCTCGTGGTGGCGTGGGCGGCCCTGCCGGCCCTGTCCGACGCCGTCGCCTCGGTCCGACTGGCCTGCCGGCTCCGCGACGAACGTTTCGGCCCCCGTGCCCTGGTCCCGATTCTGGAACGCACCCTGGACCACGCGAACCGCGTGGCCGCCGCCCTGGAGCTGCGCGGCTTCGGAAGCACCTCACCGCGCCGGCTCTCCGCATCCGGTGAGCCGGTCCTGGTCCGGGACGCCGCGTTCGCGATCGCCGCGACGCAGATCCGCGCCGTCTCCTTCTCCCCCGCACCCGGGACCATCACGGTCCTCACCGGTCCCACCGGATCGGGCAAGTCCACGGTTCTGCGCGGGCTGTGCGGGCTCCTCTCCCACGTCGACGGCGGCGCGCTGTCCGGGACGGTGCGGGTCGCCGGGGCGGATCGCGCCTCCGTCCCGCCGCGGGACACGGCTCGGAGCATCGGCGTCGTCCTCCAGAATCCCCGCGCGGCGTTCGCCTCCACGCGGGTCCGCGACGAGATCGGCCTGGCCCTCGAACTGCGCGGGATGCCGGCCGCTGCCGCCACTGCGCGGGTTCTGGAGGTCGCCGAAAGCATCGGCGTCGCCGCTCTCCTGAACCGCGACCTCGCCACCCTCTCCGCCGGTGAGGCGATGCTCGTGGCGATCGCGGCCGCCGTCGTCGATCACCCTGCGCTCCTCCTGGTGGACGAACCGCTGGCCGATCTCGACACCGATGCGCGACGGCGCGTGATCGGGGTCCTCGACGCCCTTGCCCACGGGGCGGGCGTCTGCGTCGTCGTCGCGGAGCACCGCGCGGAAGCGCTGGTTCCCGTCGCCGATGCGTGGTGGACCTTCGACGACGGTGCGCTGGTCCCCGGCGAGGCGCCGTCGCCGGCATCCACCGTGGCTCCCGCGGCGGCGGCGATGCACGGAGCCGAGGCCGAAGCCGTGCTGACCGTTTCCGGACTCGCCGTGCAGCGCGGCGGCACGTCACTGGTGCGCGACGCATCACTGAGCCTGCAGCGGGGCGAGATCGTGGCACTGGTGGGGCCGAACGGTGCCGGGAAATCGTCGCTGCTGGTGGCACTGGCACTGGGCGAAGGGACGGCCGCGGGTGGCCGGCGGGTCGCCCTGGTCCCGGACGCCTCCGACGATCTGTTCACCCACGACACGGTGGCCGGCGAACTGCACGCCGCCGACCGTCGGCTCGCCAAGGCCCGGCGCCGTGCGCGTGGGGACCGGGCGGATGATCCAGCCGCGGCCCCACGTGCCGGATCCGCCGCCGCGCGGCTGGCGCTTCTGAGGGGCACCGGCCGCATGCCGTGGGGCCCTGAGCATCCCCGGGATCTCTCCGCGGGTGAGCGGCGGATCCTGGCCATCGCACTGCAGACCGTGGACGATCCCGGAGTACTGCTGCTCGACGAGCCGACCCGCGGGCTCGACGCCGAGGCGCGGGCCGCCGTGACGGCCGCCCTCCAGGTGGCGGCGGACGCGGGCGCCGCGGTGCTGATCGCCACCCACGACGGCGGCTTCGCCCAGGGGCTCGGCGCGAGGATCCTGCCGATGCGGGACGGAGTGGCGCCCTCCTCGAGCCCGGCCGGCGAGGCGGCCCCCGCCCGTGCGGACGCCGCGTCCGCGGCCGGCGCCACCACCCGTTTGTGGGTCCCGGCTCCCGCCGAGACCGCGGGCCCAACCGCCCGCGGCGCTGCCCGCCGCCGCTTCCGGATGCCCCGCGCCGCGGAGCTCACCGTCCTGGCGGCGGCGAACCTGCTGGCGCTGGTCGCCTTCTGCTGGCCGCTCGTGGCAGCGGCGCTCCCCGAGGATGCCGCCGCGGCCACGCCGTACGCGGCATTGGCGATCATCCCGGTGGCGGCGATCGCCGTCGTCGTGTCCCTGGACGGTTCGGTGCGCTCCGCTCACACCGTCGCGCTGCTCGGTGTGCTGGCAGCGATCGGCTCGGCGGTCCGCGTGGCGAGCACCGGCGTCGGCGGGGTGGAAGCCGTGTTCATCCTGCTGATCCTGGGCGGACGCGCCTTCGGGGCACGTTTCGGGCTGCTGCTCGGCGCCGCCACCATCGCGCTGTCCAGCGCCCTGTGGGGCGGGATCGGACCGTGGACGCCGTTCCAGATCTTCGCCTGCGCCTGGGTGGGCGCGGGCGCCGGGCTGCTCCCCCGGCACGTCCGTGGGCGTGCGGAGATCTGGATGCTGTGCGTGTACGGCGCGCTGGCGTCCTATGCTTTCGGGCTCCTGACCAATCTGTGGTTCTGGCCGTTCGCCGTCGGCGCCGGGACCGGGATCTCATACGTTCCGGGCGCGCCACTGGCCACCAATCTGGGCAGCTTCCTGCTGTATTCCCTGCTGACCTCGACGGCGGGCTGGGACACCCTGCGCGCCGTCACCACGATCGTGGGGATCTCCCTGGTGGGGCGGGCCGTACTCGCCTCGCTGCGGCGTGCAAAGCCGGTCTCGGCCGCCGCGGCCCACGGAAGTGTCTCCGCAGGTCACGGCCACGGTGGACGCGGCCGGGCCGCGAAGGCTCAGCCCGCGTCCACCGGGGACCGGCACAGCCTCACACCTTGAAGTACTTCGCCTCCGGGTGGTGGAACACGAACGCGTCCGTGGACTGCTCGGGGTGCAGCATCAGCTCGTCACTGAGGATCACGCCCATGCGCTCGGCCTTCAGCAATTCCATGACCTTGCGGCGGTCCTCCATCTCGGGGCACGCCGGGTAGCCGAGGGAGAAGCGGGCACCGCGGTAATCGAGCTTGAACAGGCCTTCCTTGTCCGCGGGCTCCTCGGAGGCGAAGCCGAGTTCCTCGCGGATCCGGGAGTGCCAGAACTCGGCCAGCGCCTCGGTGAGCTGCATGACCAGGCCGTGGACCTCGTAGTAGTCGCGGTACTGGTTCGCGGCGAACATCTTGGCGGTGAACTCGTCGATCTTCGCGCCGGCCGTGACCAACTGGACCGGCAGGACGTCCACCTGGCCCGACTCCCGGGAACGGACGAAGTCCGCCAGGCAGAGGTGCCGGTCGCGGCGCTGGCGGGGGAAGTCGAAGCGCAGACGCTCGGTACCGAGTGCGCCTTCCGAGCCCCCGTCCGGGGCCAGCAGCCCCGGCACGCCGAGCACGCCGTCGGGGTCCTCACCATGGTGGAGCACCACTACCTGGTTCCCGTCGGCGACCACCGGGAAGTAACCGTAGGCGATGGACGGATCGATCATGCCCTCGGCGAGGATGCGGTCCAGCCAGTACCGCAGGCGGGGACGGCCTTCCTTCTCCACGAGTTCCTCGTAGCTGGCGCCGCCTTCACCACGGCCTGGCTTCAGGCCCCACTGCCCCATGAAGGTGGCGCGCTCGTCCAGGAACGCCGCGAAATCGGCCAGCGCCACACCGCGCACGATCCGGGTTCCCCAGAACGGCGGAGCGGGCACAGGATTGTCCGCCGCAACGTCGGAGCGTCCGGGCATCGCCTCAGGTTCGGTCAGGGTGAGGCCGCCGCCGGCACGGTGGATGCGCTTCTTCAGCGGCGGGAGATTCACCTCCGCCGGATCGGCGCCGCGGGCGATCTGGACGAGCGGCTCCATGAGGGCCAGGCCCTCGAAGGCATCCTTGGCGTAGCGGACCTCGCCGTCGAACATGCCGGCCAGGTCATCCTCCACATAAGTGCGGGTCAGGGCGGCGCCGCCGAGGATGACCGGCCACTTCTTCCCGAGCCCACGGGACGTCAGCTCTTCCAGGTTCTCCTTCATCACCACGGTGGACTTCACCAGCAGACCGGACATGCCGATCACGTCCGCGTTGTGCTCCTCCGCCGCGGCGATGATGTCCGCGATGGGCTGCTTGATGCCGAGGTTGATGACCTTGTAGCCGTTGTTGGTGAGGATGATGTCCACCAAGTTCTTGCCGATGTCATGGACGTCGCCGCGCACCGTGGCGATCACCATGGTGCCCTTACCGGAGGCATCGGACTTCTCCATATGCGGCTCCAGCAGGGCGACCGCGTTCTTCATGACCTCGGCGGACTGGAGCACGAACGGCAGCTGCATCTCGCCGGCGCCGAAGCGCTCACCCACCACCTTCATGCCTTCCAGCAGGTGGTCGTTGATGATCCCCAGCGGGGTCATGCCCTCGGATCGCGCCAGGTCCAGGTCCTCCTCCAAGCCCTTGCCCTCGCCGTCGATGATGCGGCGCTGGAGGCGTTCACCGGTGGGCAGCGCGGCCAGCTCCGCGGCGCGCTGGTCGCGCAGGGCCGCCGTGTCCACCCCGGCGAAGAGGTCCAGCATGCTGGCCAGCGGATCGTACGTGACGTTGCCGTCGGCGTCGTACTCGCGGCGGTCCCACACCAAATCCAGCGCCACCTTGCGCTGTTCTTCCGGCAGGGAGGCGAGCGGGACGATCTTGGCGGCGTCGATGATGCCGCTGGAGAGGCCCGCCTGAACCGCCTCGTGCAGGAACACGGAGTTCAGCGCCATGCGGGCGGCCGGGTTGAGGCCGAAGGAGACGTTGGAGACGCCGAGCGTGGTGTGGATGCCGGGGTACTTGGTGGTGATCTGGCGGATCGCCTCGATGGTCTCGATGCCGTCGCGGCGGGTCTCCTCCTGGCCGGTGGCGATGGGGAACGTCAGAGCGTCGACGATGATGTCCTCGACCCGCATGCCCCACTCGCCCACCAGGGCGTCGACCAGCCGGGAGGCGATGGCCACCTTGCCCTCGGTGGTGCGGGCCTGGCCCTCCTCGTCGATCGTCAGGGCGATGACGGCGGTGCCGTGCTCCTTCACGAGCGGCATGATGCGGGCGAAGCGGCTCTCCGGTCCCTCCCCGTCCTCATAGTTGACGGAGTTGATGACCGGGCGCCCGCCGATGAGCTCCAGGCCGGCCTGCAGCACGGGCGGCTCGGTGGAGTCGATGACGAGCGGGAGGGTGGAGGCGGAGGCGAAACGGGAGACCACCTGCTTGATGTCGGCGACGCCGTCGCGCCCCACGTAGTCGATGCAGACGTCCAGAAGGTGGGCGCCCACGCGGATCTGCTCGCGGGCGATGTCCACACAGTCGTCCCAGCGCTCCTCCAGCATGGCCTGGCGGAACGCCTTGGAGCCGTTGGCATTGGTACGCTCACCGATGGCCAGGTAGGAGGACTCCTGATCGAAGGAGACGTGCTGGTAGAGGGAGGCGATGCCGGCGTCCTGCTCACTGGGCGTCCGGCCGCCCGCGCCCGGCTCACGGAAGGGCGCCAGGCGTTCGACGACGGCGGCGAGGTGCTCCGGCGTCGTACCGCAGCAGCCGCCCACCAGGCCGAGGCCGAACTCGCGCACGAACTGCTCGTGCGCCGTGGCCAGCTCGGCGGGCGTGAGCGGGTAGTGGGCGCCGTTGGCGCCGAGCACCGGCAGGCCGGCGTTGGGCATGCAGGCGATCGCGACGGTGGACTGCTTGGAGAGGTGACGGAGGTGCTCGCTCATCTCCTCCGGGCCGGTGGCGCAGTTCAGGCCGATCGCATCGACGCCGAGCGGTTCCAGCGCGGTGAGGGCGGCGCCGATCTCCGAGCCCATGAGCATGGTGCCGGTGGTCTCCACCGTCACCTCCACGAAGATGGGGAGGCGGACGCCGCGGGTCACGATGGCCTGCTTGCAGCCGTTGACGGCGGCCTTGGTCTGCAGAAGGTCCTGACTGGTCTCGATGAGGAAGGCGTCCGCCCCGCCGTCGATGAGGCCCTCGGCCTGAAGCGCGAAAGTCTGCTTGAGGTGGTCGTAGCTCGTGTGGCCGAGGCTGGGGAGCTTGGTGCCGGGGCCCATGGAGCCGAGGACCCAGCGCATCCGGCCGTCCATCTGCTCCGCCGCTTCCGCGCGTTCCCGGGCGATGGCGGCACCCTTGTGGGCGAGCTCCTCGATGCGGTCGTCGATGCCGTAGTCGGAGAGGTTGGACCAGTTGGCGCCGAAGGTGTTGGTCTCCACCGCGTCGATCCCGACGGCGAAGTAGGCGTCATGGATGTCCGCGATGACGTCCGGGCGGGTGTCGTTGAGGATCTCGTTGCAGCCTTCGTGACCTTGGAAATCCTCCTCCAGGGACAGCTCGCGGCCTTGCAGCATGGTGCCCATGGCCCCGTCCGCGATGACCACCCGCTGGTTCACCGCATCCAGGAGGGCCTGGGCACGAGCGGGGCGGGGAACGGAGTCGATGTCGAGTGCGAAACGAGCCATGGCACCAGACTACGGGCGCGCCCCGACAGGGTGTGCTCTGTGTCCGACTGCTACGGTTCTCAGCCCCCGGAACGCTGGATGGACGACGACGGCGACCTCCGGCAGGTGCCGGGGGTCGCCGTCGTCATCGTTCACCGCAGCGGTCAGGCGGCAGCTGCCGCCTTCGCCTTGCGGGCGACCTTCGTCAGCGCAGTGGCGACCAGGGAGCCGAGCAGTGCGAGTCCGGCCAGGACCAGGAACACGATGTGGTAGCCGGCGGCGCCGGGGTTTGCATCCAGGATGGCACCGTAGACCATGAAGGCGAACATGCCCGGGGCGTAGCCCACCAGACAGGCGATGCCGAACGCGGTCCCGCTGATTCCTTCCGGAATGCCGACCTCATCCATGGGCGCCCAGAACACGCCGCGCATGGTGAAGACGATGAGGGAGAAGAGCAGCGTCACGATCATGGCCGGGACCTGACTGCCCGGGTTCGCCGGGAGGAGCAGGAGGCCGGCGACCACCGGCAGCAGGAGAAGGAAGGCCAGGCGGATGTAACGGCTGGCACCCTTGAAGACCTTGTCCACCAGCACGCCGCCGATGGGGCCGCCCAGGATCTTCAGGCCGTACTGGTTGATGATGCCGTAGGCGCCCACCAGTGCCACCGGGAGACCGTACACGTAGGTCAGGTACGGGATGAAGTACGTCAGTCCGCAGTAGACCACGTAGACCATGAAGACGGTGAAGCTGACCAGCCACAGCTGCGGCAGCTTGGCCGCCTGCCAGATCTCGGCCAGACCTGCCTTCTTTTTCTTCTCCTCCACGGCGGCACCAGCGGGTGCAGTGCGCAGGAAGATGAAGAGCAGAACACCCACCGCGATGTCGATGATGGCGTAGAACGCGATGGCACCGCGGAAGCCGCCGGTCCCCGACCCGAGGAGGACGAAGATGCCCAGGGCGGAGAACGCCACGGCCGTGTCGACGACGCCGCGGCCGCCTTCCAGCAGGCCGAAAAGCCGGCCCTGTTCCTTGGAACCGCCCAGCTGGCGGATGCTCTTCAGCAGAGCCGGCCACACCAGGCAGTCCGAGCACACCGCAAGAAGGGCGAAGACCAGCAGCAGTACGTTGAAGCCGGGGAAGGTGCTCAGGAACAGGCCCAGCGCACCGGAACCCACCAGGCCGAGCGGGATCAGGATCCGGGTGGAGAACCGGTCCGCGAGGAAGCCGCCCACCACGAAGAGCGCCGTGGCCACGATCGAGTTGACGCTCAGGAGCGTGCCGATCTCCGTGTGGCTCAGGCCCATGGACTCCTGCATGGGGACGTAGAAGGCGTCCTTGATGTTGGCGAGCTTGTAGATCGTTCCGCCGGCCATGACCAGGAGGGCGAAACGGATCCATTTGCTCCAGTCGACCGGCTTGGCGGTCTTGTCTGAGCTTGTGGTGAGAGTGGTCATCGGGCACCTGCCAGGGAGTCGGTGGATTCGAGATGCGCGACGGCGATGTCGCGCAGGGTGGTGAGCAGCCCCTTGACGTGGGCGGCTTGGTCGTCGGCCCAGCCGGGCTCGGCGGCCAGAAGGTCAGGGAGCGTCCAGCCGTCCGGGATGCCCGTGGTGCTGAGGTCCCGGTACGGGATGAAGGGGTCGGGCTCCTCATTCGCGTGCCGGAACGCCGGCGCGTAGTAGAGGTTCTCCTGTTCGAGCGCCAACGCGATCACCTGAGGCTCCTCGGCGCCGAGCATCAGCAGTTCGAAGAGCAGCCGGGCGCCGGGAAGGTCGTCCTCGGCGCTTCCCTGCAGGACGCCCCGATGGCCGAAGCCGTCCCCTTCGGGGAGGATGTGGACACCCTTGAGGTGGGCCTGGAGGATGTGCGGCGCCAGCGCGTTGAAGGCTTCCAGGGGGCGTTCGCAGGCATTGATCATGTTCCCGAAGTCGAACATGGCGTGCAGCCGGGGGTGGTTCACGCGCTGCAGCAGCTCCGCGATCTCGGTGGCTTTCAGCTCCTCGTGCTGTTCGAAGGAGAAGTGCAGATCGTGCTGGTCCGCCAGCCGGGCGAGCCGGCGCAGGTCCTGTTCAACCCTGTCCATGACCTGGGACAGGCGCCCTTCGAAGCGGGAGTAGACGCGGATCTGCCGCACACCCATGACTCCGGCGATGCGGACCACCTCGTCCACGTCCGGTTCCAGGGTGGTGCTGATCTCCAGGTGGACCTCGAGGTCCAGGTTCCGGGCGCGTGCGGCGAACTCGCGCAGGCGCTCGTCGCTCATCTGGCCCAGACTCCGCTCCTCTCCGTCAAGGAGGTGGATGCACACACCGGTCAGCTCATGACGGTTGGCGAAGTCGAGGACGTCATCCGGTCCGAAGGAGCCGTAGGTGAGGTTGCTCAGCAGCGCGTAGGCGTGGCCGAACAGGCGGACCCCGTCGATACGCTGGATCAGCGTGCGGGCGACGGTGTCCGTCAGGGGTGGAAGGGTGGCGGATTCCGCTTCGGTCAGGCGGGAACTGAGGAGTTCCCGGAAGCGGGCATCGGCAGGGGACATCGTTGGCTCCTTGGGAGGCGTAGCTATGGTGACCGGAGTCACCCTTCATTTCTACGCCCATAATGGAGGCTGAAAAATATCCATTATCGTCAAATTCGTTAAGTCCATTTACCGCCGTGCCGAGGAACGCTCCCAGGCGTCCCAGGCTGCGGCCATCCTCCCGACCGCCTGCGGCATGTGCTCGGCAGCGGTCCCGGCGAAGCCGATCAGGAGTGCCGAGGGCAGACGTCGCGTGACGCGGTACTCCCCCAGTGGATAGGTGTACACGCCACGGGCCGCGAGTCCCCGCGCCACCTCCACGTCATCCTCGGCGCCGTGGAGCCACCCCATGACGTGGAGCCCGGAATCCACCGGGGCGGCGTGGAGCCGATACGGCAGCTGTTGCCCGAGCGCCTCCAGGAGCGCTTCTTGGCGAGCGGCATACAGCTTGCGGCTGCGCCGCAAGTGGGCGTGCATCTGCCCCTCGGCCAGGAAGTCCGCCATGGCCGCCTGGAAGAGCACCGCCGGCGGCCGCCCGATGACGGAGGACGCCGTCGCGAACGGCTCCACCAGATCCTCGGGAAGGATGCAGTACCCCAGACGGATCGACGGGGACAGGACCTTGCTGAACGACCCCACCATGATCACGTGCCGGCTCGGATCCAGCCCGAAGAGCGTGGGCAGATGCTTGCCCCGGTACCGCAATTCGCTGTCGCAGTCGTCTTCCACGATCCAGCCGCCGTTGCGCTGCGCCCAGGCGATCCATTCGGCGCGCCGCACCGGACTCATGGCGACGCCGAGCGGATGCTGGCGGGCCGGAGTGAGGCAGGCCAGGCGCGCGCCGTCGTCGACGGCGGGAGGTACCGCCCCGTCGTCGTCCACCGGGACGCCGTGCAGCGGACAGCCCTGCGATTGGAAGGCGAGCCGGCCCGAGATGTGGCCCGGGTCTTCGACCAGGACGGTGTCGCCGGCATCGAGCAGAAGAACGGAGAGCACGTTGAACGCCTGCTGAGCACCGGAGGTGACCACCACCTGATCGGGGGTGCAGTCAAGGCCGCGGACATCGTTGACGTACTCGGAGATCGCCTCACGCAAAGCGCGGAGCCCGTGCGGGTCCCCGTAGCCGATGAGAGACTGATCGGTCCGCCCGGCGTGACGGCCGAGCAGCCTCTTCCAGGCCGCTGCGGGAAACGCTGAGGCCGCGACCTGACTGGCGACGAACGACTCGGTCTCCGACGGGGCCCATGAATGGGGAGCGTCGGTGAACAAGCTGGTTCCGCGAGCCGAGGTGGCGGCGCCGCGTTCGGACAGGGGCGGCCGGGGCAAGGGGCGGGCGGGTGCCCGGTCACTCCACAGCGAATCCACATAGGTTCCGTCCCCGGCCCGCGAGCGCAGGAAACCCTCCGCCGTGAGTTGTTCGAACGCCGTGACGATGGTGATCCTTGAGACGCCGAGTTCGCTGACGAGCGTTCGCGTTGACGGCAGACGGGTGCCGCTGGGCAGGGCGCCGCCCAGGATCTGCCCCTTGAGCTGTTCGTGCAGCTGCTGGTGCAGGGGCCGGTCCGCGGCACGGTCCAGTTCCAGCCCGGTCAGGAGGCGTCCCCCGGCACTCTTCATGCGGAGGTACTGCGGACGAGAGGAGGCATGGAGACATTCTAGGAGTCCCCCCCCCCCGTTGAGTGCTCAGTTGTGGCGGCTTCCGGGCCGGATAGGTCGCCACAACTGAGCAGTCAACGTCCTAAAGATCCGCGAGGACCGTGCCCGGGTTCTCGATCGCGTCCGCGACGTAGCGCAGGAAGCCGCCCGCGGTGCCGCCGTCGCAGACGCGGTGATCGAACACGAGCGAGAGTTCCACGACCTTGCGGACCGCGAGCGCGCCGTCCACCACCCACGGCCGGTCGATGATCCGGCCGACGCCCAGGATCGCCGCCTCGGGATAGTTGATGATCGCGGCGCTGCCGTCCACTCCGAACACGCCGTAGTTGTTGAGCGTGAAGGTGCTGCCTGACAGATCGGCGGGCGTCGCCTTCCCGTCACGCGCGACGGCGGTCAGCCGCCTCAGCTCGGCATCCAGCCCACGGGCGCTGAGCGAGTGCGCCCCGCGGATCGCGGGCACCACCAATCCGCGCTCGGTCTGCGCCGCGAACCCCAGGTTGACCCCGTCGAACGCGACGATCTCCTGGCTCCCGTCCGCCGACGTCTCGATCCGCGTGTTCAGTTCGGGGTACTTCGCCAGGCCGGCCAGCACGAACCGCGCAATGAACGCCAGCAGGCTCGGTGCCTCCTCCGGGTCCTTCTCCTTGAGCCCCGCCCGCAGCTCCACGAGCGCGGTCGCGTCCACATCCACCCAGACCGTCGCCTCGGGGATCTCGGTGCGGCTGCGGGTCATGGCCTGCGCGACGGCGCGGCGCACCCCCCGCACTGCCGTGCGGGAGGCGATGGGCAGGCCGCTCGAGGCGTCCAGCTCGCCGGCGGCGGACTGTGCGGGCGCGGAGACTGCCGCGGGAGCGGCACCAGACCCCGCCTGCTCGACATCGCGCCGCAGGATGAGCCCGTCCGCGCCGGATCCGCTCACGGCCTTCAGGTCCACCCCGAGTTCGCGGGCCAGCTTGCGGACCAGCGGCGACACGACCCGGACGGCTTCGGCGCGCTCCATGACGGACGTCGCCACCGTGGCTGTGTCCGCGATGCCCTTCCGCCGACGCGTCCGCCCGCCGCTCGTCGCGCCGGAGGTCCCGTAGCCGATCAGCACATTGCCGGAACCCTCCGCCGGAACCGCCGAACCGGCACGCTCCTCCGTCCGGTAGTCGGACGCCTGAGACACACCGTCGTCGATCGTGATCAGCGGCTTCCCGACGTCGAGCGTCTCCCCCGGCTCACCGTGCAGCGCGGCGACCGTGCCCGCGAACGGGGAGGGCACCTCCACCACGGCCTTGGCGGTCTCCACCTCGGCCACAGGCTGGTCGATGGTGACCACGTCGCCCAGGGCCACGAGCCAGCGGACCAGCTCGGCCTCGGTCAGGCCCTCCCCCAGATCGGGCAAAAGAAAGGTGCGCTGAAGGAATTCGCGGCTCATCAGTCCTCCCACTGCAGTTCGTCGAGTGTGTCCAGGATGCGGTCCACACCCGGCAGGTACCAGTGCTCGAACTTGGGCGCCGGGAACGGGATGTCGAAGCCGGTCACGCGGCGCACGGGCGCGGCGAGCGAGTGGAAGCAGCGCTCCTGCACGCGGGCCGTGATCTCGGAGGCGACGGAGGCGAAGCCCTGGGCCTCGGCCACCACCACGGCGCGGCCGGTCTTACGCACGGAGGCGCAGACGGTCTCGTCGTCGAACGGGACGATGGTGCGCACGTCCACCACCTCCACGCTCCGCCCTTCCAGCGCCGCGGCCTCCGCGGCGGCGAGCGCCGGCGGGACGGCAGGGCCGTAGGCGATGATCGTGGCGTCGGTGCCGGGACGCACGACGGCGGCGCGGCCTTCCGCGCGCGGCGTGGCACCGGCGTCGAACTCCGAGCGCAGGGTCTCGAGCGAGACGGCCTCCTTGGACCAGTACAGCTTCTTGGGCTCCATGAACACCACGGGGTCATCGCTCGCGATGGCCTCCCGCAGGAGCCGGTAGGCGTCCGCCACGCTGGACGGCGTGAAGACCTTCAGCCCGGGCGTGTGGGCGTAGTAGGCCTCCGAGGAATCGCAGTGATGCTCGACGCCGCCGATGCCGCCCGCGTACGGGACGCGGATGACCAGCGGCAGGGTCACCTTCCCCCGGGTGCGGTTGTGCATCTTGGCCACGTGGCTGGCGATCTGCTCGAACGCCGGGTAGGCGAACGCGTCGAACTGCATCTCGATGACGGGACGCAGCCCGTTCATCGCCATGCCCAGCGCCATTCCGACGATCCCGGACTCGGCCAGCGGGGTGTCGAAGCAGCGCTGCGCCCCGAACTCCTTCTGCAGGCCGTCCGTGATGCGGAAGACACCACCCAGAGTGGCGACGTCCTCGCCGAACACCACCACGCCGTCGTCGGCGCGCATGGCGTCCGCCATCGCGGTGGTGAGGGCCTTGGCGAACGTCACCGGCTCGGGTCCGGCGTTCGCGGCCGCACGGGCCGCGGCGGCCTCGGCTACCGTGGTCATCTCAGTGCTCCTTCGCGAGGTCGGCGGGTGCGGTGTCTGCGGAGCGGGCGATCTCATCGGCCAGGAAGGCCGCCTGCTCGCGCAGCTGCGGGGTGGGTTCGGTGAAGACGTAGCGGAAGAGGTCCTGCGGATCGATCTCCGGCTCGCCGCTCAGCCCCTCGCGCAGGTGCTGGGCGACTTCCTCGGCGTCGCGCGCGAAGGAGGCCTCGACGTCGTCGGTCAGCTGCCCGGCGGCGCGCAAATAGTGGCGCATGCGGTTGAGCGGGTCCTTGGCAGCCCACGCCTCCACCTCGGCCTGGTTGCGATAGCGGGTGGCGTCGTCCGCGTTGGTGTGCGCCTGCATGCGGTAGGTGTTGGCCTCCACCAGGAGCGGGCCGGAGCCGGCACGCGCCAGGGTGACGGCGCGGTCCAGGACGGCCAGGAGCGCCACGATGTCATTGCCGTCCACGCGTTCCCCGGCCATGCCGTAGCCGACGGCCTTGTGCGCCAGGGACGGCGCGGCGGTCTGGTGCGCCAGCGGCACGGAGATGGCGTACTGGTTGTTCTGCACGAAGAACACCACGGGCAGCTGGAACACGGCGGCGAAGTTCAGGGCCTCGTGGAAGTCCCCCTCGCTCGTGGCGCCGTCGCCGCACATGGCCAGGACCACGGTGTCCTCGCCGCGGAGCTTGGCGGCGTGCGCGACGCCGACGCCGTGCAGCAGCTGGGTGGTGAGCGGGGTGCTCTGGATGCCCACCTGGTGGGCGTGCGGGTCGTAGCCGCCGTGCCAGTCGCCGCGGAAGATGGTCATGACGTCCACGGGGTCCACGCCGCGGGTCATGACCGCGACGGCGTCGCGGTAGGTGGGGAACATCCAGTCGCCGTCGCGCAGGCAGAGGGCCGACGCCACCTGGCAGGCTTCCTGACCGTGGCTGGACGGATAGACGGCCAAGCGGCCCTGGCGGACCAGGGCGGAGTTCTGGTCGTTGACGCGGCGGCCGATCACCAAGCGGCGGTAGGCGGCAAGGAGTTCCTCGTCCGGCGGGACCGGGTACTGATGGCCCGGACTGGAGCCGCGGCGGTCCTCCGGGAGCATGGTTCCGTCCTCGGACAGGATCTGGATCTGCCCGTGGACCGGGAGCATGTAGTCCTCGATGCTTATCCCGAAGTTCTTGACGGCCTCCGCAAGGCTCGTCTCCCCGCCTCCCGGCGAGCTGACGGAAATGGTCATGATGGCTCCTCGCAGCATGGTGTCCTGGCTCACGTGTTGGCATCAGTATGGTCCTGGGCGACGTTTCGTATCCACCAAGTCCGGAAATCATGGAATTGTGGTTTTAATCACCGCTATTCTGTAGACGAAACGTTCAATATGAGCTGGCTCACAGGAGGTTCCGTGGACGATGTGGACCGCGCCATCCTGGCGCTCCTGACGGAGGACGCGCGGCAGTCCGTCACCACCATCGCGGAGAAGGTGCACGTCTCCCGCGCGCACGCTTACAACCGCATCGCCAGGCTCCAGGAGCAGGGCATCATCACGAAGTACACCACCCTGGTGGATCCACTGAAGGCCGGCCTCCGGTCCAGCGCCTACGTGACGCTCAAGGTGCGCCAGCATTCCTGGCGGGAGCTGCGGTCCAAGCTGACCGGGATCCCCGAGGTGCACCATGTGGCGCTGGTGGGCGGGGACTTCGACGTCATCCTCCTGGTCCGGGCCGTGGACAACGCCGATCTGCGCCGCGTGGTGTTCGACCAGTTGCAGAACATGCCGGAGGTCCTGGACACCCAGACCTTCCTGGTGTTCGAGGACGTGGACACGCGGTAGACGCGGCGCGGCCCTCGTCTGCAGAGCGGCACCCCTGCTTGGATGGAGTCAGGCGCCGTGCACGCGGCACGGGCCGCGGATCCATCCGGGAGGACTCATGCGCACCCCAACCGACGCAGTCGAGACGGACTGGGCTCCGCTGAGCGGCCTGCGCGGTCAGGCCGAAAGCCGGCTCGGCCCCCTGCTCGACGACGCGATCGCGCTCCTGCGGGTGGAGTCGCCGTCGTCCGACCTCGCCGCCGTCGCCACGAGCGCGGACGCGGTGGCCGCCCTGCTGGAGGAGCGCCTCGGCGCCGCGCCGGAACGGATCGTGGTCGACGGCGTGAGCCATCTGCGGCTGTGCTTCGGCGGCCCCACGAAGGTCCTGATCCTGGCCCACCATGACACGGTCTGGCCGCACGGAACCCTAAGCAGTCTCCCCGCGCGGGTGAGCGACGGCGTGCTCCGCGGCCCCGGATCCGTGGACATGAAGACCGGTATCGCCATGGCGGTGCATGCGCTGCGGATCCTCCGGGACCAGGGACGGAGCCTGGACGGCGTCACCGTACTGGTGACGGGCGACGAGGAGGTGGGCTCCACCGCGAGCCGCGCGCTCATCGAGGAGACCGCGGCCGGAGCCGCCGCCGTGCTGGTCCTGGAGGCCGGCGGGGACGACGGACAGCTCAAGACCGAACGCAAGGGCGTCTCCATGTACCGCATCACGGCGCACGGCCTCGCCTCCCATGCTGGGCTCGCCCCCGATGCCGGGGTGAACGCGGTGGTCGGCCTGGCGGACGTGGTGCTCAAGCTCGCGGCGCTGCACGGCACCGAGCCCGGCCTGACCGTGGTGCCCACGGTCATCCAGGGCGGGACCACCACCAACACGGTGCCGGCCGAGGGGTGGGTGGATGTGGATGTCCGAGCCACGACGTCGGCCTCCCAGCTGCGCTGCGACGCGGCGATCCGCGCGCTGACGGCGGAGGTGCCCGGCGTCGTGCTCGACGTCGACGGCGGGGTGAACCGGGAACCTCTCGAAGCGGCGGCGAGCGCGGAGCTGTTCGCCCGGGCGCGACGGCTCGCGGCTGCTCACGGCCTGGGCGTCGTGGAGCCGCTGGCCGTGGGCGGTGGCTCGGACGGCAACTTCACGGCCGCGCTCGGGGTGCCCACCCTCGACGGCCTGGGCGCGTGGGGCGGTGGCGCACATGCCGACGGTGAGCACGCGGTCGTCGCCGGCCTGGCGCCACGGATGGCGCTGCTCGCAGCCCTCATCGATGAGGTCCTGTCCGAGGGCAGGACGCCGTGAGCGGCGAGGTCCGGATCCGGCTCCTGGACGGGCACGACGAGCTCGCCGCGCTGGTGCGGGTCTTCGACCGGATCTGGGGCACCGAACCGGGGCACACCATGATGGACATCCCCACCCTGGTGGCGTTGCGCGGCGGCGGGCACTTCGTATCCGGATTGTTCGTGGACGGCGAACTCGTGGGAGGCTGCATCGGCTTCCACGTCGAGCCGCTGGGCCGGACGCTGCATTCGCACATCGCGGGCGTGCTCCCCGCACACGCCGGTGCCGGGCTGGGCCGCCGGCTCAAGGAGCACCAGCGGCAGTGGTGCCGCGAGCGCGGGATCGACACGATCCGGTGGACGTTCGACCCGCTCGTGGCGCGCAACGCACACTTCAATCTGACGTCCCTCGGCGCGGCGCCCACCGCGTACACGACGAACTACTACGGCGTCCTGACCGACGGCATCAACCGGGGCGATGAGAGCGATCGCATGACCGTCTCCTGGAGGGTCGACGACGGCGGCTCCCCCGCCGCCGTCGTGCCGCCCATTGACGACGACGCCGCGCTGCTACTGAGCGCGACGCCGGACGGCCGCCCGGTGATCGACAGCTCGGTACTCGACAGCGCGCGGCTGTCCGCCGCGACGGTGGCGCTGCAGATCCCATCCGACATCGAGCGCATGCGGCTCGACTCGCCATCGCTCGCCCGGTCCTGGCGTCTCGCGCTGCGCGAGGCCATCACTCCCCTGCTCAGTTCCGAGGACTGGATTCCCATGGGGTTCAGCCAGGCCGGCCGCTACGTGTTCTCCCGGAGGTCCGCATGATCATCGAGTCCCTTCAGCTGCGCGAGGTCAGCCTGCCGATCGTGGCGCCGTTCACCACTTCGTTCGGGACGCAGACGCAAAAGCGCACCTATCTGCTGCGGGTGGCCGGGACCGTGCAGACCGCGGCGGGTGCCGTGGAGGCGGTGGGCTGGGGCGAGTGCGTGGCGCTGGCGGATCCCGTGTACTCCTCCGAGTACCTGGGCGGCGCGCGGGCGGTCACCGAGCAGTACCTGGTTCCGGCGCTGAAGGAGGCCCAGGAGGCGGGTGCGGAGCTGACGGCGGAGACGGTCTCGGCGCGGCTGGAGCACATCGTGGGGCACCGGATGGCGAAGGCGGCGCTGGAGATGGCGGTGCTGGACGCCCAACTGACGGCGCACGGCCTGTCCTTCGCCACGTACCTGGGCGCGACGAGAACCGAGGTGCCGTCCGGCGTGTCGGTGGGGATCCAGGATTCGGTGGAGGATCTGCTGCGCACGGTGGGCGGGTACCTCGAGGAGGGGTATGTCCGGATCAAACTGAAGATCCAGCCGGGCTGGGATGTGGAGCCGGTGGCCGCGGTGCGGAAGGAATTCGGGGACGGGGTGCCGTTGCAGGTGGACGCGAACGCCGCGTACACGCTGGTGGATTCGCGGCAGCTGCACCGGCTGGACGAGTTCGGGCTGCTGCTGATCGAGCAGCCGCTGGCGGAGGACGATCTGCTGCAGCATGCGAAGCTGGCGCAGCTCATGAGCACGCCGCTGTGCCTGGACGAGTCGATCGAATCGGCCAAGGACGCCGCGGATGCGATCTCGCTGGGTGCGGCGTCGGTCATCAACATCAAGCCCGGCCGGGTGGGCGGCTATCTGGAGGCCCGCCGGATCCACGATCTGGCGCGGGCGCACGGGGTGGCGGTGTGGTGCGGTGGGATGCTGGAGACGGGGCTGGGCCGGGCGGCGAATGCGGCGCTGGCGGCGCTGGACGGGTTCACGCTCCCGGGCGACATCTCCGCGTCCGGGCGGTTCTACGCCGAGGACGTGACGGAGCCGATCGTGCTGGACCACGGCACCGTCGCCGTGCCGAGCGGCCCCGGCCTCGGAGCCACCCCGATCCCCGAGGTCCTGGACCGCCACGCCGGACCTGCGGTGGAGCTCTGGGGGCGGGGCTAGGAGTCTGGACCCGCTGAGATCAGGATGCGCCGAAGTCCACCTCAGCAGCGAATTCAGCGGCCGCGCACGTGGCTGAGAAGACCGCGCCTGGTGCGGATGCCCGTCTTGGTGAAAATGGCCTTCAGGTGATCCTGGATGGTGTGCTCGGACAGATGCATCTGCGCGGCGATGTCGTGAGTGTCCTTCCCGGCGTTGAGGTGGGTGAGCAGTTCGGTCTCCCGGCCGGTCAACGCGTTGGCCCGTGCGAAGAGTGCCACCCGATCCGCCCCGGAGGCGTCCTCGATCGTCACGGCGATAGTTCCGTCGGCGGACGGACCAGGCCCGCCGAGCCGCGCGGCCCGTAAGGTGAACCAGTGTCCACCGCCGGCATGGACGCACGCGCTCGCCGTGCCGTCGTCGACCCCGGCCTCGCGGGCGAGCAGCTGGGCCGCGACGTTGTAGGCGCCTGCGGGGACCGGAGACTGGCCGTCCGACGACGGCATCAGGGCACGGAGGTACTCGAAGGTGGGCACGGTTTCAGCGAGCACGTCAAGGTCCGGCGACAGCAGAAGGACCACCGGGCCCCGGAGCGCTTCGCGGCCCGCCTGAGTCTGCACGAACGTCGCAGCTTGTGCACGGCGGAGCCCATCGGTGACGGCCGGGACCACCAGGCTCAATCGCGCGAGCTCGGCAGCCGTGAACGGCAGTCCGGGTGCGGTGCGCCAGAGATCCAGGAACGCCCAGCATCCATGACGGTCCCGGAACACTGCGGAGGCGACGTCCACCACTCCATACTGCTTGAGAAGCTCCCGCCAGAGCAGGCTCCGGGACGGCTCCCCGTCCGTCGCGGCGAGCAGGGACACGAAGCGGTCCGGAAGGTCGGTCCACCGGTTGATCTCAGTCAGGTACTTCAGCCTGATCAGCCGTGGGAGTTCGGGCAGGCACGGCACCTCCGCCACGGGTGAGGCGCCCACACCGGTGATGGGATCCGTCAGGACGAACGCGAACGCGTCAAAAGCGACGGAGCGCCGCAATTCGTCAAGGATCTTCAGCCGAAGGGCCCGCCCGGCGCCTCCGTGCGCACAGACCCGCTCGATGTTCGCCAGGAGTGCGGAGGACCCCACTGTTGCGATCACAGCCTCAGTATAGGACCGGCAGACACCCAACTTCCTGGGATGCACAGCGCCCTGCGGCCGGCATTAGCGTCGAGTCATGGACCCGTTGTAACCCAAGGAGGAGCCATGACAACCCTGCACATCGAGCACGCCGTGACCGACTTCGAAACCTGGCATTCCGCCTTCGAACGGTTCGCCCCGGCCCGTACGGAAGCGGGAGTGCTGGAGTACACGATCCGCAGACCGTCCGACGATCCCGCGTACGTCCTGATCGACCTCGAGTTCTCCGATGAGGCCCACGCGGCCGGCTTCCTGGAGTTCCTGCGGACCCGCGTCTGGACCACCCGGGACAACTCCCCGGCGTTGGTCGGCACGGCGCACACCCGCCTCCTCGAAACCGTCCACACCGGCTGAGCTCGCCATCCGAGGTTTGAAATCGATACAGTCCGCAGCGATTTGGGACCCTCAGTAGCGAGCTGAGCGGCACGGGCCCTCAAAGCAACAGACCGCCCCCGAAGAATTCTTCAGGTGCGGTCTGCGCATCGTCCGTGCCGTGAGCGGCACCCTCACGGCACGGGGTTCAAAGGGCCGGTCCTACACCGCCAACCTCTCCCTCCGCACCGGCTTCCAGCCGGCCCTCGGCACCGCGGCGCGCAGGGCCCGAGTGTACGGCTGGACCGGGTTGGCGAGGATCTCGGAGGTGACGCCCTGGTCCACCACCTTGCCCTGCTCCATCACGATCATGCGGTCCGAGATCTGGTTGACCACGGCGAGGTCGTGAGAGATGAACAGGTAGCTGACCTTCCGCTCGGCCTTGATGTCCGCCAGCAGATTCAGGATCTGGGCCTGGATGGACACATCCAGCGCGGCCACGGCCTCGTCCAGGACGATCACGCCCGGATCAGCCGCGAGCGCCCGGGCGATCGCCACGCGCTGCCGCTGGCCGCCGGAGAGCTGGTGCGGGAACTTCGTCCAGAACCGCTCCCCCAGCCCCACGCTGTCCAGGATGCCCTGCGCGGCCGCCTTCGGCGTCGTGCCCTTGGCGGTGTCGTGCAGCGCGACGGAGGCCGCGATGATGTCCACGATCCGCTGCCGCCCATTGAGGGAGGAGTACGGGTCCTGGAACACGTACTGGACCTCGCGCGCCCAGCGGCGCCGGTCTGCCAGGTGCTTCACGCCCTTGGCCCGGGACTCGCCGCGCACGGTCAAGGAGCCGTCCGTGACGGTCTCCAGTCCCACGAGCATGCGGGCCACGGTGGTCTTGCCGGAGCCGGACTCCCCCACGATCGCGAGGCACTCGTCCGGGTACAGCTCGAAGGACACGTCGTCGACGGCGATGATCGGGTCCCACTTGGCCCCGCGCGGCGCCCGGAAGACCTTGCGGAGGTTCTTCGCGACGATGATCGGTTCGTCAGTGGTGCTCATGCCATCGCCTCAGCTTTCAGCCTTTCGTGGATCTCCCGGTTGTACGTCAGCACGGGCAACCGTTCGGCCTTCGCGTCGATGTCCGGGCGGGCGCCGAGCAGTTCGACCGTGTAGGGATGCGTCGGCGTGTCGTACACGTGCGCACCCTGCTCCACGATCTCGCCGGCGTACATGACGGCGAGCCGGTCGCAGCAGGCCGCTGCGAGCTCCAGGTCGTGCGTGATGAACAGCAGGGACAGGCCGCGCGCCTTGCGCTGCTCGTCCAGGATCGCCATCACATCGGACTGGGCCGTGACGTCCAGGGCCGTGGTGGGCTCATCGGCCAGGATGAGCCGCGGCTCGGCGAGCAGGACGCTCGCGATCATGACGCGCTGCAGCAGACCGCCGGAGAGCTCGTGCGGGTACTGCCGGAGGCGGGCCTCCGGGTTGCGCACCCCCACCTCGTCCAGAAGCGCGACGGCGCGTCGCTCGGCTTCGCGCTGATCGACGCCGCGGTCGCGGACCAGGGCCTCGGTGAGGAAGTCCCCCACCGAATGCACCGGGTTCACGTGCGCGCGGGGATCCTGGAAGATCATCCCGACGTCCTTCTGCCGGTACTTCCGCAGCGCCGAGGCGTTCATGCCCAGGACTGACGCGCCGTCGAACGTGATGCTCCCATCCACGCGGAAGGCGGGGTCCAGCATGCGGGTGACCGCGCGGGTGGTGAGGGACTTGCCGGAGCCGGACTCCCCCACCAGGCCCAGGGCCTCGCCTTGGCCGATCTCGAAGGAGACGCCGTTGAGCAGCACCTGCTCGCTGCGGCGGCGCCGCAGGGTGGCCTTGACGTTGTCCAGCCGAAGCAGTGGTTCGGTCATCACACGCTCCTCGCATTCGAGATGAGGCGGTCGCCGATCACGGTGACGCACCAGACGATCAGGACGATCAGGCAGCCGGAGGCGATGGCCTCGTTCGGGTAGCCGCGCAGGGTCGAGTCGAAGCCGCTCTTGACCATGAGGCCGAGGTCCGCCGTCGGGGGCTGGACGCCCAGGCCCAGGAAGGACACGGCCGCGAGGTCGATCACGGCGAAGCCGAGGGAGGAGACCGCCTGGGCGATCACGATCGGCTGCACGTTCCGCAGGATCTGGGTGGTGGTGATCCCGAAGCCGGAGTGCCCCTGCAGCCAGGCCGCGGAGACGTACGGCAGATTGCGCTCACGGAGCGCGGCGCCGCGGACCACGCGGGCCACGTACGGGATGTACGCGACGGCCAGGCCGCCCACCACGGTGAACAGGCTGGGACCCCAGATGGCGACGGCGATCAGGCCGAACACGATGCCGGGGACGGCGAACAGGATGTCCAGCACCCAGATGATCACGGCGTCCACGCGGCCGCCGCACCACGCCCCCACCAGGGCCAGCACGGTGCCGACGATGGTGGAGAGCAGGATGACCAGGCCGGGGCCGGCCAGGGTGACCTGCGCGCCGAACATCAGACGGGACAGGATGTCGCGGCCCAGGGCGTCGGCGCCCAGGAGGTGGTCGGCGGACGGCCCGGCCAGGGCGCCCATGAGATCCGGGAAGTTCGGATCGTAGGGTGCCAGGACGGGCGCGAACACGGCGGCGATCACGATGACCGTCAGGACGACGGACGCGATCACACCGACGACGCCGAGGCGGTCCAGGATGCGGCGGAGTACGGGCTCGCGGTGCTCGCCGTCGCTCTTGACTGCGACGGCGGGGGCTTGGGTCTGTGCGCTCGAAGCTTGCTCAGTCACTGCCTGCTCACTCATTGCTTGCTCCCCAGGGAGATGCGCGGGTCGATGAAGGTGTAGAGCACATCCACGATCGCGTTGACCACCACGAAGGCGACCACCAGGACCAGGACCACGGCCTGGACCACGGCGAAGTCGCGCTGCAGGATGGCCTTGACCAGCAGGGATCCGAGCCCGTCCAGGGCGAACACGTTCTCCACCACCACGGCGCCGGCGATGAGCGTGGCGATGGTGAGGCCGAGCACCGTGGTGATCGGGATGAGCGCGTTGCGCAGGACGTGGCGGCGGACGATCAGCCGCGGGGACAGGCCGCGCACGGTCGCGGTCTGGACGTGCTCGCGGGTGCGCTCCTCGTTCACCGCGGTCCGCGTGATGCGGGCCAGGTAGGCGGCGCTGGCGACGCTCAGGGCGACGGCCGGGAGGAACAGGTGCCAGATCGTGTCGAAGCCGCCGGAGCCCACACCGAAGGTGGGGAACCAGCCGAGCCCGACGGCGAAGAGGCTGATCAGCGCCACGCCCACCACGAACACCGGGGTGGAGAGGCCGATGGCCGCCAGGGTGGAGACCACCTGGTCCACCCAGCCGCCGCGCAGCGCGGCGAAGGTGCCGGCGAGGATGCCGACCACCGCGATGATGACGGCGGCCAGGGAGACGAGCGCCGTCGTCGTGCCCGCCCGGGAGAAGAGGAGGTCGGAGACCGGCTGCCGGTAGACGATCGAGTCGCCCAGGTTGCCGCGGAACAGGTCGCCCAGCCAGGCGAAGTAGCGCACGATGAACGGGTCGTTCAGGTGGTACTGCTGGGTGACTGCGGCGATCTGGGCGGGGGTGCCGCCACGGGGGCCGAGGATGAAGGCCAGGGGGCTGCCCGGTGCCAGGTACAGCAACCCGAACACGAGGAACGAGGTCACCAGAAGTACCAGGAGCAGCCCCCCGATGCGCTTCAGGATGTAAGCGGAGAACGACATGAGACTACTTGGTCCCGCCCATGGTCACGGCCCACGGGGCGTAGAGGTAGGAGAAGGAGGGGACGGCGCCGGAGATCCGCTTGTTCTGGATGAGCGTGGTGGGCTCATAGGCCAGCGGGATCCAGGGCAGGCCGGTGGTGACCTTGTCCTGGATGTCCGTCACGAGCTTGGCGCGATCCGCCTCGTTGGAGGTGGCCAGGGCCTTGGTGATCTGGTCGTCGGCGGTGTTCCAGCCGATGTAGTCGTGCGAGTTGCCGGTCTGGAAGAAGGCGTAGACGTTCAGCGGGTCGGCGAAGTCGCTGTAGTTGGTGGTGAAGAAGCCGTCCAGGCCCTTACGCGCGGCGGGGTCGAAGTAGATGTTGCCGAACTGCTCCACCGGGATGACCTTGGTCTGGACGTTCAGGCCGATGGCCTGGCCGGCGGCCTGGATGGCGCTGGCGGTCTGCTCGTGGACGGCGGAGCTGCCCTGCACGGCCAGGACGATGGGGGTCTTCGGCGAGCCGGCCTCCTGGACCAGCTGCTTGGCCTTCTCGATGTTGGGGTCCGTGCCGTACTTCTTGGCGGCCTCGGCGAAGGTGTCCTGCTGGTAGCCCCACATGGCGGGGCCGGCGATGGTCGGGGCCGGGATGGCGGCACCCTGGAAGACCACCTTGGTCAGGGCCGGGCGGTCGATGGCCAGGGACAGGGCCTGGCGGATCTTCTCATCGCCCAGGGCGCCGTCCTTGTTCAGCGGGGCCAAGGTCCAGAAGACGAAGGACTTGCCGAAGGTGGTGGTGACGTTGTCGCTCTTCTGCAGCTGGGACAGGCCGGCCGGCGGGAGGTAGAAGAACTGGCCGTCCACGTCGCCGGTGCGCAGGGCGTTGATGGCGGTGGACTCATCCGCGATGAAGCTGAAGGTGACCTGCTTGACCAGCGGCTTGACGGCGGTGTTCCAGTACGCGTCGTTGCGCTCCATGGTGAGGCTCTTGCCGGAGTCCCACTTGCCCACCTTGTAGGGGCCGGTGCACTGGAGGTTGCCCTTGGGGGTGCCGAAGGCCTGGCCCCCGGATTCCACGGCGGCCTTCTCCACGATGGCGCCGGCGGCGGAGCCCATGGCCTGGGTGAAGAGGACGTCGGCCTTGGAGAGCTTGACGGTGACCTGGTTGGCGCCGGTGACGGCCACGGAGGCGACGTTCTTGAAGTAGTCGGCCCAGTAGCTCTTGGTGCTGGAGCCGGTCTGGCGCTGGATGGAGAAAGCGACGTCCTCGGCGGTCATGGGCTTGCCGTCCCAGAACTTCACGCCGTCACGGATGGTGTAGATGACGGTCTTGTCATCCTGGGTCTCCACCTTGCTGGCGAGACCGGGCTCCTGGGAGAGGTCCGGCTTCATGCGCATGAGGCTCTCGCAGAGGCTGGCGTCCACGGTGTTCTCCGCGTAGTTCCACGTGAAGATGGGGTCGATGGAGGACGGCTCGTAGGGCAGGTTCCACTTCACATTGTCGACGGGCGTGGTGCCGGCCGGGGTGGTGGTGGCGAGGTTGTTGAGGTCGAGACTGAGCTCGGCGGGGCCGGAGGCACCGCCCTTGGCGGCGCCGCTGCAGCCGGCGAGAGCGAGGGCTGCGACCGTGAGGACCGCTGCGGTACCGGCTGCCTTTTTGCGAGAGACCACGAGAACTCCTGTGTTTTCGGGTTGGGGATTGCAAGGTGAATGATGGGGCGGTCCGGCCGGGTGGTGCTTGTGGCGCGGCCGGCGGTCCCTGGTTCCATCAGGTCATCTGATGTTCGTAGGTGAATGACGTTCATCAGGTTATATGACGTTTGTCACACCGTACGCTAGAGTCGGCCAGAATGAAACCCATGAAACCGATTCGACGCCGATCCCTGGTGGATACGGTGGTGGACAGCCTGCAAGCCCAGATCATCTCTGGCGCTTGGGCTGTGGGCGCCCGGATTCCCAGCGAGGCGGACCTGGTCACCGAGCTGGGCGTGAGCCGCCCGTCCGTGCGGGAGGGCGTGCGTTCGCTGGTGCAGCTGGGGCTGCTGGAGGCGCGTCAGGGCGATGGCACCTACGTCATCGCGAAGGACCCCACCGAGGTGGCGTTGCGGCGCACGCTCGGGGTGGCCGACGCCGGCGAGGTCATGCGGGTGCGACGCGCGCTGGATGCGCTGGCGGCGCGGGAGGCTGCGGAGAACCGCTCCCCTGCCGATCTGGTTCTGCTGGAGGCGGCGCTGCTGGCGCGGCGCTCGGCGGCGCGGCGCGAGAACGCTGAGGCCTTCACAGACCACGACGTCGCGTTCCACCTCGGCGTGGTGGCCGCGTCACACAATCAGCTGCTCGCTGCGCTGTACGCGAGCTTCGATGCGTCGCTGCACTCGGTGGTGGGCGGGAGCGCTCCTGGTTCCATGGCGACTGCCGGCGGCCTGGATGACAGTCACGAAGCGCTGTTCGTGGCGATCCGCGACCAGGACGGCGACGCCGCGCAGGCGGCGGCGCTGGAGGTGATCGAGGAGGTCAGGAGGGTGATGGAGGGGTGAGGGCACCTGCACCACTTAATCGCACCGATGACAGACAAACCTGAACCAAGCGTCGGTGAAAGACCAGATCCGCCCATGGTTCTACCAGACAGGGCTGGAGGCAAAAGCTTAAGGGGACTCGGCGGAAAGCAAGCTGGGCCGACAACCAGTGACTGTGAGAAGGTGCGAATGAAGTCCATCAAGTTGTGACGGTGCGGCAAGTCGAAGAACACCGCAAAGCAGCGATGCGAAGAATCATCACCCAGCGAGCGCTACCAATTAAGTAACGCTACGCTCATTCTCCCACCTGATCGCAACGCGACATCAATCGAAGCCAGTTAAACCCACCCCATAGGCGTCAGCCAGCTAGAGCTCTGGCTCATTAATCGATATCACTACAATAGCGGCCAAACCGTGGCGCAAACCGGCGCATCACCGCCTTGCCGTGCACGCGCCTAGAGCTCAAGACTGCACTACTAAGCCTTTCGATCTATGTATAAGCCCTGACGTGTTGTATGGTCATCAGGTGGAGTACTTGGACGACGAAGATGTCCTGCTGATTAGAAAGCGACTTGCCACTAGCGGTCTAGCAGGACTAGATTTTGGAGCCGAACGCCCCCTGAGGCCTTCGCTACTTGCAAGTGCCGTGAGCCGCCAAACGGTGGGAATGGGCGCGAGAAAGAAATACACGACCGTGGCTGAGGTCGCAGCCACTCTATTCTATGGCATGGCCCTGAATCACCCGTTCGAGAATGGAAACAAGAGAACCGCTCTAGTCTCCATGCTCGTCGTGCTCCAAAAGAACCGGACGCTGCTAATAGGAACTTCAGAGGACGAATTGTATGAAATGGCCACAAGCGTGGCAGATCACTCATTCTACATTCCGCCAGGACAGAATCGAAACTCTGATTCGGAAGTCGCAGGATTGGCAAACTGGCTGGACGGGAAGACTCGCGATCTTACGCGCGGTGATCGACAGATGAAATTTCAGGAGTTGCGTGCACAGCTTGAAGAACAAGGGTGCGAATTTGGCAAGCCGAGCAGAAACTTCATAAAGGTCTATCGAGACACGCCCAATGGACGGTTCTCAGCGAAAATGGGATACCCTCGACCACAGTTCCCGGTGGCAGTCAAAGATGTCAAGCGGGTACGCAGTTTGTTGAAACTCGATGAGGTACACGGGTTCGACTCAGATGCATTTTACTCGGATGTCGAAGGGGTTGCGGACGAATTCATCAACAAATATCGGCAGGTTCTCGATCGACTCGCGCTAACCTGACTGTCCGGTTTGGCGAAGGAGACAGCAGCGAAAAGTCCGAGGTCGTGTCCCTCGAAGCTGCGAACCTGTGCGAGGTCAACATGCGCATCCGGCGTCTGGAAGAGGACGCGGAAGTCATGACCCGTGCAACAGCCTGTCTGTCCCGCGACATCAAGCTACAAAGATAGCGCACCCATTGGTCCGCGAGCTGGCCACCGGCGACGCTGCGATCAAGGTTCCCCAGGTGCGGTGACGTGCCGAGTGCTGAGTTATTCCAGATTGGCCTAGGAACAGGGCACTGCCAAACCAGAGTCGATCCGAGACTGAGTAGGATTCCCCTTAATCCAAGCCGCCGTCGACTATCCCCGGGACGATCCTGCCTTCGGGCACCGGTCTATCTCTGAAGAAGTCACGGCCGATCCCCGCCCGCTGTCCAGAGAACGCCGGGATCGGCGACTGATCTCCGAGGTTAAGGGGCTCTTCAAGATTGAGGGTGTAGCGCGGGTCTGAATTCGCCGGCTTCGAGTAGTGAGCGAACGATGTAGTGGGTGAGGTTCCGGAAGCCCAAAGCGGAGCCGCGGAGGTGTTCGAGCCTCCCGTTGATCGCTTCGGTCGGCCCGTTGCTGGTGCCGGGCCGGTCGAAGAACGCCAGGACGTCAGTGGCACGCTGCTTCAGCGTGCGGCCGAGGCGTCGCAACTCGACGAGGTCGACCGGGACTCCTCTGGTGACGGAGGTGATCACGGCCTGCATCATCTCCTTGGCTTTCTTCTTCTCGGGTTCCCGGTAGGCGGCGACGATGCGCTGGTAGATGCCCCAGGTCGCCTCGACCTCGACGTGTTCCTGGCTACCGAACACCGCCTCCAGCCGAAAGCGCTGCTTGTCTGTGAGCAGGTCCGCGCCGGTGTAGAGGGCGCGGCGGGCTCTGTAGAGAGGGTTGTTTTTCATCCCGCGGCGGCCGAACAGGTCCTGCTGAACGTGTCGTCGACACTGGTCCAAAGCGTCGCCGGCGAGGCGGACAACGTGGAAGGGATCCATGACCGGGACGGCGTCGGGGAGCTCTTCAGCGGCGACGGTCTTGAACCCAGAGAACCCGTCCATCGCGACGACCTCGATCCGCTGGGTCCAGTCCTTCGGTCGGGCGGCGAGCCATTGCTTGAACACGGTCTTGGAACGGCCCTCGATAATGGCGAGCAGCCGTGCGGGGCCAGTCTTCTCACGGGCCGGGGTGAGATCAATGATCACGGTCACGTACTTGTCCCCGCGCCGGGTGTGCCGCCAGACGTGCTCGTCGACCTCGATCGTGGTAACCCCATCGAACCGGGCAGGATCGTCGATGAGTCGACGCTGGCCCTCGTGAAGCACCGCAGTGTTCGCGGCGCTCCAGGAGACCCCGAGGCCTGCGGCGATACATGTCACGGTGAGGTGGTCGATGACGATGCCCCGGAGCGCCCACTCCACGCCGAGGCGGGAGATCTTCGCTCGTCGCGTGGCGGCGCGTGTCATGTCCTGCCGCCACGTGCGTCGGCAGGGTGCGCACCCGCACCAGCAGGGTCGTCAGCCGATGCCCGAGCGGCTCGTGCGCGAGCCGACGCGTCACCGTGTCTCTCGGCGTGCCTTCGGTGCCGCACTCCCGGCACCACGGATCAGTCGCGACCGGCCGGCGCTCGATCCTCGCCCGGTTCGGCTGGATCAGCTGGCCGACAGCGACCAGACCGAGCTCATCGAGGCGGCAGAACGTGGTCAGGTCAGGGGTCTCGAAAGTAGGGTGGGACATGTCGAGGTCTTTCGGGATGGCAAGCGTGAAGAGCTTCCATCAGCTGGGAGACCTCGACCCCTACCCGGACACCGACGCGCTCAACCGACTACACCCTCGTTCGCGAAGAGCCCGAATACGTTCGTCCTCCGCCCATGTTCCTGACGATAGCGACGGACCCTTGTTCGCGAAGAGCCCGCAAACTAGGAACCACGCAATCGTGAAGGGCGAACTGACCGTGCCCGAAGCCGCCAGCCGATTGGCAGTCAGCACGCGCTGGGTCAGGACCCTGCTGGCCGGCACCGTGAAGAAGGCCTGGCCCCTTAGTTCCTGTCCGTACGGGAAGCCCTGCTTCGCGATGACATCGGTGCCGACCGGAGGCTGGCCAACCGGACCGCAGGCCGGAAACTCCTAGGATGAGGGCCTGGCCAGGCGGGCCGATGACCCGGGACATGCCCGGGTCGATGATGCGGGGCCTGCCTCGCCAGACAACAAAAAGTCCCAGGACATCGAGTGAACGATGTCCTGGGACTTCACACGCGGTCGGGCTGACAGGATTTGAACCTGCCACCTCTGACCCCCAGGCGTCCAAAAAACGACGCTCGACGTTATTCTCCGCGTGGTTCTGCCGCTCAGGCCACCTCATTGCATATCGTGGATTGCATGGATTGCATGGATTGCGTGGATTGCGTGGTTGTGTTCCCCTTCTAGTCCCCCAGACGCATGACGACCAGATGCATCAACCTAGGCACCAGCCTCATAAAAAAGCTTCCCGTCAAAGGCCGGTCGCGACTGATGCTGGAGCAACAGGGACAGGAGCCCACGGGCGCTGCCATCAGCGAGCCGCGCGTACCGCTCAATGCCGAACTCTACACGCGAGTTCTGTACATCTATCTTTGCGGTGAGTCCGTCCTTGTGCTTGGTCGCGGTCCCAAGCACGGCGGCAGTGACGTGCTTAGTAGCCAGCCGAACCTGGTCCGCTGACCCTTCAACTGAAGAAAGCATGGTCTCCATGCCCCGATAGCTACCTATCAAGGACTTGACTTCGGCTTGCATCCTCGTGAATCTTGCTTTCCAGGACTCAGGAAGCGCAGACGGGGCCTTGCCTTCAGTCGAAATAACCGCGCGCCCAGTGCCGCTAACGACGCAGGCGTCAAGGGCGAGCATTGGTACGACAATCTGCCGGGCAAACTGGACTCGCCAAGGGGACGACGAATCCCTCTGTAGCGGGCCAAACTCCGCCTGGTTCTCCTTCAGCGGGGCCGGCAGCCCCTCCTCGTTGTGCACAGTCTGTCGCAACTCTGTCAGTACGACCCGTGTGAGATCATTGCTGCGCTTGCCATCTGCCCTGACGCTGAGGTCACACTCTTGGGCAAGGAGAACGTAGTAGCGGTCAGCTCCCTTTGATTTTCCGACTCCATGAAGATCATGAATCTTGAAGATGTCCCCGACTTCGAGTGGCATAGCCAGAGCGGACAAGAGTTCGCCGGTCTCGAAGTGCTCATCCCACGCGACTTCCGCGAGAGCTGCTGGCTTGGAAGCTCCGTCAAGATAGAGGCGCACCGCACCAGCGCGCCTTAGCCTTGTCATTACGTCGGCAATGAAGTCGCCATCTCGGAGGGACCTGGCGAGTGTCTTGCGAGCGAATGCGGAAGCGATCCGCGTCGCATGGTCCGGCTCGTATGCGCCCTCGGCTCTAGCGGCCTCGATCGACGCAAACAGCAGATACTTCTCAATACGCCTAAAATGTGAGATGGCCGTATCGGTCGCTTGGCTGAAGCTTCTGATCAGGTGCTCTCGAAACGCCTCAATCTCGGAGGCGAAGAGCACCACTCGTAGGGCCTCCGGGAAGCTCTCATCTTGTAGCCGATTCTTTGCTACTACGATTACCGGCCTAGTTGAATCAAGACCTTGGCTGATTTGCGCCGCGATCTCGGCTTCACGCCCTAGGTCGCTTGCTGTATGCGTGAGAAGGCCAACGTAGACATGCTCGCGGTCAGTGCGCGATAGGACGCCACGCACCAGATCATCACCACCTGTGGCCGATCCGCCCTCCCGCTCAAAGCTCCGATCGAAAATGAGCAATGTGGGCTTGGAATCGTCCAGCAAGACCTGCCCAGAACTACGCCATTCGTTCAATCCCATAGGAAGGAACTCGGCAACATCGGCGAATATCTCGGGCAGTGCGAGGAGCGCGGCGTTGTTACCAGAGACGGCTGGGGACTGAGTCACTACAGCGCCCTCCTCGGCGCTAGATGCGCGCAGCGCGGCCTGAGTCAACACGATTCGAGCCTGGTCCTCAAGCTCGTCCCAGCTCTCATCGACCAGGTCGCGGACCTCATCCGTCGACAGGTTGGCGGCGTCGCCGTCCTCTTCATCAGGGAGCACCACGCGAGCTGCAAGCACGATGTCGATCGTGCCTGCACGAATCGCACCGAGGACGTCTTCCTTACTCTGATGTGCTTCTTGAGCGTGGTCATCATCGACACTAATGACGCGAACGATGCCGAGCGCGGCAAGCAGATCCCGTGTCAGTTCTTTCGGGCTAGGACCCGAAGTCGGCTCGCCGGTCATTTGTCATGCCCCAGTTCGACAGATTGATTTCCTCCGAAGTTCATTCGGAAACGGAAACGTCGTCCGTTCAGATTCCGGTCCGGCGAGAGCACGATCGTTGAACTCATTGAGTCCAACAGCTGACGTACCACGAAGAGTCCCAGGCCGCGGCCGTTCTGGGCCGGCTTGGTCGTGATGAACGGGTCGAAAGCGAGTTCTTCAATCGACTCATCTATACCGATACCGTTGTCCTCAACGGTCACAAACGGTGCGTCGATAGATATTGAAATGAGTCCTTGGTCGATCCGTTTTGCCGCAAGCTGCTGGAGCAGCCAATACTCACTATTGAGGACGAGGTTGTCAAAAACTTGCGTCAGCTTTCCTTCATTGACTCGAATCTTGAAGTCGTGCACCAGATCGACTTCGATACGAAGTCCATTCTTCCCCCACCGCGCGCTGTAGTAGTCAAGGAGATTCTGAACGACATCTGACATCGCCACTTCAGTACGGCGCTCTCGCATGTAGCGAAGGGAAGGGGTCACTCTGGCTACTTGCTTGCCCAACGCGCTGGCCGATGACCGTACATGCTCAACGTATGTCCATACCCGCTGATCCTCGCTGTTGATGGACTTGAGATACTGCGTGATCTGAGCGCTTCGGCCTCGAAGCCCATCGCTGATGTGCTGGACCTCATGCGACAGCGCCTCGGCGCTAAGACCGAGGGCTACCGACTCCCATGCATCCCCGATCTGCTCCTGAGCAAGTTGAAGCTGTTGCTCCAGCAAGTCGACGCCGGCTTTGAGTCGCTGCTGTGTTTCGACCAGTTCATCGAGGTGGACCATCATGGATTGCGCCTCGGAGACTGACCGACGAACCTGTCCGACCGTTCGATCGAGAGCGGCCGTGAGCGCGGGATCGTGGAAGACGGTATTGCCGTTGTTTTGTCGTTCGCTTTCAAGCGCCGAAGCCGCCGCCTCGATATTTTCAAGCGACCTTCGGGCTTCAGCGGCTTGATGCGTGAGGTCAGAACCCTCATTGATCTGGCGATTGACCTCCTTGATCAGCGACTCCGGAGTTATTCGCGGCGTAACGTCGATCGATTCCGCCAGCAGTTCTCTTCGGTAGTCGTTGTATCCGCGCCGCAAGTGCTCTTGAACGAGCGCCGCGTAGTCAGCCCACGCCTTCATGATTCGAAGAAAGTTCCGGTATGCGGGAGTATCGCGAAACGCCTCGCGATTCGTTGTCTCCTCAAGCGCAGCGTTGTCCTTGGCGGAGATACTTACGTAACCCGTCACGTTCCCTGGCCGGAGGCTGTAGAACGATCCGCCAGAAGTCCACTGCGCGCCCAGACCGAGCCAGTCATCATCGACACGGACCCCAAATCCGTCTCGGTACACCTTGATGCCCACAAGTGCGCGAACGAACTCCTTGTAGTCTGAAGCCTTGTCGAAGACGCTTGTGGTGTCTCGCGTGAGCGGGATACCACTGACCTCGCCTTTGAACGGACCCGGCGAAATCGGGCTGTTTCCTTCGAACTCGACTTCCTTCAGATTCGCTAACTCAAGCACAGCCTCGCTCTTCAGGAAATGCTTGTCATCCCCTGAAACAACACCAAACGGCCTCCCCCGCGTCTTCCCGGGCCTGGCTAGGAGCCACTCAGAGAAGGCGAATCCGTTATCTCGCCCAATAAGCTGCTCATACGCTGCGATATCCTCTCGACCCTGATGCGGGCGCAGAAAGCCCGCCGTAAAGCTCCCGTGGACTTTCATCACATGACCATCGAAACCAAAGTTGTATGCGACCGGCGCCGCAAGAAGAACCTCCTGCGCCTTCTCGCGGAGGTTGATGGGCTCTGAGTCGATCGACAACGACATCCTGAAGCCTGCAACGCCCTCATACGGAGAGATCATCGCCGCGAGCTCCCGCTGCAGATCGTTCGTCTCGTGCTGCCGCCAGAACGAGGGTTCTCTCAAACCTCGAATCTCCAGACGTGTGCCCCGTCGGGCCTCGCCACTCGGAAGCTCGTGAACTTCAATCGGGACGAGGTTGAGGCTGTCCGCGTCCGCAAACTCGCTCCAGTTCATGGTCACTTGGAGCGGATGGGCAGCAGGCCCGTCATCCTCGGAACGCCGGACCGTCGTCATAATCATCTGATCACCGAGGCGTTGCGCCCCGAGGCGACCGAGACCTTTGTCACCGAGGGGCGTGCGCTTCTTCTTGGTCGTCTCGCCCTTGGCTTTCATCGCATGCTTCTCGCTCAGCGACACTGTCAACCATCCCCGTCGGATGCGATCCATGTCCATCCCGACGCCGTCGTCCACGATGGTGATCGAACCGAGCAGGTACGGGTCAGCTTGTCCGTCGTTCGCCAGGTCTCCCGATGCAGTACGCAAGTCATCGGCCGGGTCTGACTCTTGACCGACTTCCTCGCCAGAAGCACTATCCGAGACCGGGAATGGCAGATCATCGCGGACCTCGCCGGTGGCACGGTCGAATGCTGTGTGCGTGTCGATGACGACTCTCACACGGGTGGCGTCGGCATCATACGAGTTCTTGATCAACTCGATCAGAGCCTGCATATCGTCAGTAATAAGGTCGGCACCGAGCTTGAAGACGACAGAGGGGTGAACTTCGAGTCGGAGGGTTTCGACTACCTTCGGGTCGAACTTTGAGTTCTCGCTCACGGCTTCGCTGCTCTCGACCGGGTAACAAGGATCCACTCTTGTGCCATTGTCGACCCCTCACTGTTCTTGGCCGCCATCCTTTTCCTTGATCCTGGAAGAACGCGTTCTATCGTGGAGACATATTCGTGCGCATCTGCCAGGAGCAGTTCACGTGTAATCTCGACCAAAGGGAACGTTCGCTTGCCAACTCGACGCTCACCCAGCGTGAAAAAGCAGAAGGCCCCATCGACTAGTCGGGGACGCACGCCAGTAAGTGCATCGCGGTAGTCTCTAACGAACGAGAGGACCTTCTTCCGCAGGGCTGGTGCGTCACCGAGCCCTTTCAAGAATCGATCGAGAGCAGGCGAAATTTCGCAAAGCTCGTCTCGCGCCAGGTCCGCGTACTTCAGTGAGCCCCCGAGGCTGAGCAGGTCGATTCTGTGAGTAGATTCCAGCAGCGAGTTGTCAAACACACCCGGAATATCGGCGTGGTCGATCCACTGGAGTGGGAGATAGCTGTGCTGGCCATACGGCACGGTGGTCTTGTTGTCACCGTACGGAGGCGAGGTCATCATGACGTCAGCATGCCGAGGAGCGATCCATGGATCGGACACCGAACCGGGCAGAAGTAGAGTCGTTGGTGCAGCTTTGGTTGGGTCAAGAGTGAGCATCCGCGCCCAATGCAGCCTGAGGCGAGCGACGTTTTGCTTTGCAACTACGCTGAACGATTTCACTGCATCGCTTTCTCTACGAGCGATCTCTTCGGCGCTATATGCGTGCAGCTTGAAGGTCGAAATGCGCGAATTGGAGACAAGACGAATAGTCTCAGCCAGGCAAACCCAAAGGAATCTGCGCGTCGTCAAGTCTAACAATTGCGATATGGCTTCTCTAATAAGGGCCAATCCGAATTTGATCTCCGGTTTGAACCACTTATCGATACCGGGAAAATCAGGCACCGGCGGCTCGACAAGGTTCTTGGCGGTCTTGAGAACCTCGTTCACTCCGGCCAGTGCAGTCTCTGCGGTCGGCGGGTCTGCCTTCACTTGACAGAGCAGTATGGCGAGAGGGTTGATGTCGCTACCGTGGAAGTCGAGCCCGCGGTACAGGCTCTCAAGCATCACCGTGCCGGAACCTGCAAACGGATCGTACACAAGCCCCACGTCGGGCTGAACGGCGATCAAATCATCGAGCAAGGCACCCTGGAGTTCTGGAACCATCATCGCTGGGTACTGGAAGAGAGCGTGATTGCCTGTGCGGCTTCGCAGCGCGGAGAACGACCAGAAGTCCGGATCGTTCGCGGTTCGCGCATTGAGCCTGTCGCGCAGCCTTGACGCCACGCTGTCGGCGGATTCCTCGTTCAGCTTTAATGTCGAAGTCATCTGCGAAGTGCCCCCTGATCGCCGTCGATTCCTCCCTGCACTACCGACATCGCTTCGGCCAAATCCCGCAGCGGGCGACGGACAAGTGCCCGATCAAGCCTCTCGACAGTCGATCCGCCTGAAATGAGGGCACGCTGCGGGCCTACGTATTGACGCCACCGGGACGGATGCCGCGTTTCGCCCCCCATCACCCAGACAGACTCGTGGCCGTAAAAGGCCACGCGAGAAACCACCCACTCAACCTGTTCGCGGTGCAGCCGCCCGTGCTCGCCCGGAAGACGAGAAACGCCCCACGCAAATAGCACTTCCGCTGCACGGCCAAGGACGGCCTCGATGTTGATCCTCGCCTCCAGGATGTCTGCACGCCTGACCGAAGTGGCAGCAAGCGCCTTACTGTTGCGCGTTCTCATCGGAAACAGGTTTGCGACTTCGACGCCGCTCCACCCCTTAAGTTCCGCAACTACCTCCAGGACCGCGTAGGAAGTGGAAGCCTTTTCATCAAAGCTCGGGTTCAGCATTAGCGCGCAGACGGATCTCCCACCTAGCCCGACAGAAACCGTCACGAGGAGCTCTCCGACCGCACCGCGTTGTGGAGCCGATCCAAACTCACGCCAAGGGCATCAGCGATCCGCGCCACGGTGATGAAGGATGGGGATGCAGTCCGCCCCGTCTCGATACTTCGCACCGTGTCGATGCTCAGCTCACTCACCGAGGCGACGGTCTGCGCTGACATGCCGGCGGCGTTTCTGGCGTCACGGAGGGCAGCGCCAAGCCGATGACCGACCTCCCGGTCCTCGGCTGAGACTTGTTTCCGTGCCATGCTGGCAACTCTACAGGTATTCCTATACATGTAGAAATACCTTGAAGGCAGTGCCAGAGGCTCGTGTTCGCAAAGCAAGGTTCCCGCCCCATTGCGAATCCTGAAGAGGCCGGTGCTCGGCCTCGCCTCGAGCCTGTTGCCTCATGTCAATACCTCCGGGAGTGGGGAGTCGTTGCCTCGTCTGGCGGCCTCCGGATGAGGGTGGTTCCAGGTGGTGTTCACGGGTGGTTTGACGGGGGCGGGTTTCTTGGCGGTGGCGATGGTCTGCAGCTGCTTGGTGAGCTGAAGGATCTGTCGTGAGAGCGCGGCGGGGTGGACGTTCTTGAATTCCGCGTTCATCCGGATGATCGGCATCTTGCGCAGGGTGGGGTCGGTGACGGCCCGCTGGTGGGGGGTCTGGGCGTGGTCGTGTTTCTTGACCATCCGGGCTCCGTGCCGGGTTTTGGAGAGCAGCTTCTGCTGCGGTAACAGGTAGTTCGTGAAGACCCGGTCCAGGTCCCAGATCTGGTTCAGCAACTCCAATTCCCCGAGGGTGTCATAGCGCAGATACCCGACCAGTTCCCGCACCCTGGCCCAGTTCTTCTGCTCCACATGGGCGCCGTCGTTCTTGTTCCCAGGCCGGGACCTGGTGAAGGTGATCTGCTGCTCGGTGCAGTAGCGGAACAGGTGATCGTTGATGAACTCGGTGCCGTTGTCCGAATCGATGCCCAGGATTGGGAACGGGAAGACCTCGGTGACGTACTCCAGCGCCTCGAACACCCACTTCGCAGCCTTGTTCCGCACGGACCGGTTCACCGTCCAGCCGGTGGCGATA
>NZ_JAVALS010000018.1 GCF_030731045.1 Arthrobacter horti
CGCCTCCACACCCGCACGCTGCTCACGGCGACGCGCCTCACGCGCCTGCTTATCGATCATGGTCATCAGTGTCTCCGATCAATCAGGAGCACCGCCCCTCACACAAACCATCTGACACCCTCAATACCTCTGCACGCGCGGTGATAGTAGGGCCCATCACCATGCGAGTGAACCGGTGTTCCATATGGCCGGTCCGGAGCACGGTCAGATCCCTGGACGCAAAGTACATGTAATGTGCCTGCTTACCCACCACATCTGCCCGCGAATACTTCATCGCATGCAGAAGATCCCCAAGGTACTCGGCCCCGTAGAAATCGTCGTCGTCCATCTTGGTCAGGACCTCTCCTGACGCTGCCGAGACGCAACTATTGAGGCACTCTCCCAAGGAGACGTCACGTCCCGCGGTGAGGTGCACCACGTTGCTCAGACCATGACGCCTGGACAGCTTCCGGATCTGCCGTGCGGGCACCTCGAACCCGTGGGTCAGCAGCACGAGTTCGGTGTCCACACCGCGTTGCCGGGCAACAGTCTCAAACACACGCTCCAGCTGCTGCGGTCGGATGGTGCTCACCATTGCACTGACCGACGGGAGCCGCACCGGCCTGACACGCGCCGGCGCGGCAACGGCGAGCACCGACTCCACGCGGTGGGCATATGTGTGCTGCGACCAGATCTTCCGCTGTGCCTTGTGCACGGTCCGGCTCCGCAGTTCCTCATTCAGCCCGAGAAGCTTGATCTGGGCGGTCGCCTGTGCGCGATCGTCCGCCACGAACACTTCGTCAGAAGCGAAGAACTCTCCGATCGCCTCTGACGGCGCACTGACCACCGGCGTCCCGGACGCTGTGATCTCAAAAATGCGGCGCGCACACATGCTGGGCGAATCCACTACCGAGTTCACATTGAGGAACACCTTGTACGCCCGGTAGGCCGTCAGCATCTGGTCGTAGCTAAGACCACCGACCACGTACTTCGACAGCCCCTCGGGGAACTGGTACTGCAGCTCCCCACCGAGCTGCCGGGAGAAAATCTCAAAGCTCAGGCCCTTGGTCGACGCGGACACATCGGCCGCTCCTCCGAGCAGGAAATCCATCTGTGCGCGTCGTTCCGGGTATTTGTGAGCGAAATACATCCCACCAAACGCCACGCCTCGTTTGTGGAACCCGTGGACAGGACGAACCGGATGGTGGATCGCCGGCTGGGCCGCGAAGGGAAGGACACCCACACGGTCATGGCCCAGCGTCTCGCGATAAGAGTCGATCCGGTTCGCATCCGTGGTGAACACCGAGTCGAACATCGTGGCCGCTTCGATGAAGTCGTCGAAATGGACAGGGTCTTCCTTGTTCCAGAACACGGTGGGAATCCCCGCGTCCCGGCAAGCCGCCAGCAGGTCCTTGAAATCGTCCTTGACGCCGCTCGTGCCGGTCAGCTGATACTTCCACTGGCCGTGGTTCCCGTTCCAGGCTGATTCGACGAACACCAGGTCAAGGCCGTCAAGCTGCTGCCTCCACGCCGACCGGGATAGCTCCACCTGGTCCCACTCATACCGGAATGCACTGAAGGAGAAGTCGTCAAGGATCACCCCCACACGGAGATCGGCACGACGCGGATCGAGGCCTGGATAGTCGAAGGCATTGAACACGGGAGCCGCAGCGGCCTTCACGGAACGGCCTGCTGCCTGGATGGACGGAGCGTGGATCGCCGTCACACCCGTAGCGGCCGCGTGACGGCCGTACCAGAGCCGCAGCTGAGGAACACCCCCTTTGCGCAAGTGCCAGAAGGCTCTCCGAAGAGTGTCGATCTGACTCATGATGTAAATCCTTCCTTCCGCCGCCCGGTCACTCGAGGCATGAGCTGTGCTGTCACGAGCTGCTCCCGCGCACGGTCCTTGATTTTTTGTGCTGACACATTGTTGCCTTTGGACAGATGCGCGGTGAACTGCCGGTAGGCGGCTGTCACTTCCTGCGGGTCCCCGTCCATCACCAGGTCCCCGTAGTCCAGCCAGAGCACCCGCGTGCTCATGTCCACGATCGTCTCCAGGCTGTGGCTGACGATGAAGACGCAGCCGGCATTGGCGCGCAGCTCATCCATCTTCATGCGGCTCCTGTCCAGGAACTGGGCATCACCGGTGTTCAGGGCTTCGTCCACCAGCAGGATCTCCGGCTCCACTGCCGCCGCGATGGCGAAGCGGAGACGCGAGCTCATGCCGGAGGAGTACCCCTTCATGGGCAAGTGGATGGATTTCTCCAAGCCGGACAGCTCCACGATCTCGCTGAACTTCGCCTCGATCGCAGCCCGCTCCAGACCCATGGCCAGGCACCCCAGGACGATGTTCTGATCCCCGGACAGTTCCGGCACCAGCGCTGCGTTGACCCCGAGCATGATGGGCGTGCTGGAGGCGTACACCGCCCCCGCGGACGGCTTCTGCTGACCGCAGATGAGCTTCATCATGGTGCTCTTGCCGGATCCGTTGCGTCCGATGATCCCGATGGACTCTCCGCGCTCCACCACCAGCGAGGTGAGGTTGAGCGCCTGCACGGTGACCGCCCTGGCCTGCCGCCCCACGATGCGCCGGGCCATCCGCTTCAGGGGGTTCCTTGACACCCAGCCGCTCTGTTCGGAGGACCTGACCGTGAAGCGTTTGCCCACAGCATCCAGCACCACACAGGGGCTTCCCTCAACGAAGATCGTCTCCTCAGCCACGGACATAGCCCTCCTCCCCCTGCCAGAAGAACACCAGGCCAATCACCAGGGCACCGAATGCGAACATGCCCAGACCGGCCCAGGACTGCCACTCCGGGAGCCGGTTGTACAGCAGGACGGAGCGGACGATGTCGATCACGTTGAACAGCGGGTTCATTCGGAGCAGCTGCAGCAGCTGCGGGTGCGTCACGAACCGGTCGAAGGAGTAGAAGACCGCCGAGCCGTACATCCAGGCCCTGATGGCGAACGGCAGCAGGTGCGCCACATCGCCCACCGCGGAGATGATCCGGGCCAGGATGAAACTGACACCCAGGTTGAACGGGCTGATGAGCAGCAGGGCCGGGATCACCAGGAGCCACTTCAGGCCGATGTGTTCCCCCGGTGGCAGCAGGATCACCAGCAGGAGCATCGCGATGACCAGGGGGACCGCACGCAGCGCCTCCCGGAGGTTGGCCCCGATGGGCAGCGCAGCCCGTGGGAAGCTGAACGCCTGCACCACCGAGCGGCCGCTGGAGATGGACCGCGCGCCTTCGGAGATGGCGCCGGCGCAGTACTGGAAGATGAACAGGCCCACCACCAGATACCCGATGAAGTCGTCAATCCCGGCACTGGTATGCAGCAGGACACCGAAGATCAGGTAGTAGGTCAGGCCGTTGAACACCGGATTCAGCAGCAGCCAGGCGCTGCCCAGGCGGTCACGCCGGGTCCCTGAGAGGACCCGGGCCCGGGCGTCGTAGGCGATGAACCCCCGGAAGTCCCACAGCTGCACCAGGTACTCCAGGAAGCGCGGCCGCGCACCCACCCGGCCCAGGTTCCTCATGTCGACAGATAGCGCCTGTACCGGCGCCTCCACCGCATCGTCCACCATCGGGTTCACTCCCCCGCCCCCTTCCCGAGTGCGGCGTACGCCGCGCTCATCTTCGCCGCATTCGATGCCCAGGTCCGCTCCGCCAGCACGGACTCCCGGCCGGCCCGCCCCAGCCTCTCGGCCAGATCCTGGTCCCCCGCAAGGCGCCGCAGCGCCTCCGCCAGTGACCGCGCGTCGTCGGGCTCCACCAGCAGTCCCGTCACGCCGTCCCGCACGATCTCCGCAAGCGCCGGCAACCGGCTCGCCACCACGGGCCGGGCCACCGCCATGGCCTCCACCGGCTTCAGGGGCGTCACAGACCGCGTCACCTCCAGGTCCCTCCGCGGGACCACGAACACATCCAGCGCCGCATGGTGGAGGCGGGCCTGCTCCCTCGGTACCCGGCCCGGGAACACCGCCCGGTCCGACACCCCGTGCCGGGCCGCGGCCTCCACCAGGGCCTGCCGGGACACACCGTCACCCACCACCAGGAGCCGCAGCTCCGGCAGTTGCTCCGCCAGAAGGGCGAACGCCTCCACCAGGGTCTCCAGGCCCTCATACGGGACCAGGCTGCTCACGGTGCCCACATAGAACCCGGGAGGCAGCCCCAGCGCTCGGCGGGCATCCTCGGAGGCCACGGGCTCGTCCAGGAAGTCCTCACCCACCCCGTTCGGGGCCAGGAGCACCCGCGCCGCCGGAACGCCCGCCTGAAGAATCCGCTCCCGCATCCGCCCGCCCAGCGTGACCACCAGATCCGCCGAACCCATGACGTCCGCCTCGCGCGTCCGGAAGAGCCGGTACCGCTCGCTGTCCTTGGCCTCCGGCCCACGGGTTGAGGCCCAGGTGTCGGCCAGCTGCCCCCGCACCTCGTACACCCACGGGAGGCCGAGAGCCTCGGCAACGGCGCGCACCACCAGTGCGTTCACGAAGTGCGTGGTGGTGTGCAGCACCGAAGGCCGGAACCGCAGAGCTTCCCGCAGCAGTTCCTCAGCCTGGCGCTGAAGACGGCCATCCACGGTCCCGGGCAGCGCGGACGGCAAGATGCGCCGGTATTCCACACCGTCCACGACGTCCGCGGAGCGGGCGGCGAGCGCGCCGATCTGGACCGGGTAGCCGATGCGCGTCACCGCGAGCACGTCCAGCCCGGCGTCCCGTTGAGACGTCAGGACCGAGTGGCTCCGTTGCGCATAGCCGCTGCCCGTGTGCGGCAACGAATTCGTCAGGACATGAAGCACTCGCCCGTGCACCGGCCGGTAGCCGGCCACGGGAGCCAGGCTTGGACGCCAACCTTCCAGGACGCGGCGCTCGCCGTCCAGGCGTGCTCTCTGCTTCCGCTGTGCCGGGCGCACCGCCCCGGCAAGGACGCCGACGGCGGAACTCACCTCGCCGCGGTGCCAGTGCAGGCGTGCCTGAGCGCCCGCGATCCGGGAGGCACGACGCGCGGACCCCGCCGCGGTCCGGGCCTCTCCCCCGCGGGCGCGGGAGAGCAAACGCTCGGCCAGGTCCGGCCGATCCGCCAGCAGTGCCAGATCGGCCAGCGTGCAGCACCGCGACGGGGACAGCTCAGGCCGTGCCAGCGCACTGTCAATCCGCCGGCAGACAGCGTCGGCATCGCCGGAGGCCAGCGCGGAGAACACCCCGAGCGGATGGTCCTCCAGTGGTATGGGCAGAACCCTCCGCAGTGAGCCGGCCAGCCGGCCCCTGACCGTCGACGGAAGGCGACGGAACAGCTGCATCGCCAGCAGCGCGCCGTCGTCGTTCACATGACCCCCGACGGTCTGCACGGCCAGGGAAGCGTTCCTGAACAGCTGCCTCATGGCGTCTCCCCCGTCCCGGGATTCGCCAGGAGTTCCTCGAGGATCCTCCGGTAATGGCTCGCGAGAAGGCCGTGGTCCGCATGATCGCTTACCCAGCGGCGCCCGGACCCGGACCTGCGCAGTTCGTGGCGGTTCGCCGCGAGATGGCGCCACAGTGCGGCAAGAGGCTCCGGGTGGCAGGCGACGATGTGCCCGGCATCGGCCGCGTCGATGATGCGCGCGGCTTCGCCCCGCACCACGGCGGTGACATGACGGTCCAGCGCCAGCACCTCGTACAGCTTGGACGGGACAGTGGTCTCGAAAGACTTCCAGTCGTCCCGAAGCGCCACCACGCACGTGTCGGCGTCCGCGTACCGGGCCATGACGTCAGGACCGCGCAGGACCCCGTGGAAGGTGACGGGTGCGTCCAGCTCCGCGGCGAGCGCCACCAGGGCGTCATGCTCCACCCCGTGCCCGACGATGTGCAGATGCATCCCCGGACCGACCATTGCGGCCGCCTTGATCGCGACGTCGATCCGCTGGCTCCTGCCCAGATTGCCCAGATAGACAGCGGTGAACCGCTCCCGGTGCTCCGGCGGCTGGGGAAGCTCGGGCAGCTGCCCCACCCGCACCCCATTGCTGACGCACGCCACCTGCCGGATTCCCCGGTCACGAAGCGTCTGTGCGAACCCCTCGGTCACGGTGACCACCAGATCGGCGCGCCGTTGAACGAAGTCGACGGCCCATTCCGCCACACTCTTGATCCGCCCCTTGACCAGCCGGGCATCCCGGGCCAGGTCCGGCCAGGCGTCCCGCATCTCCACCACGAACGGGACCCGGCGCAGCCGCGCCGTCAGATATCCCGTGGCCAGGATGGGCAGCGACGGGGCCGTCGCCAGCACCACGTCCACGCGCGGCACCCGCCAGGCGGCCGGCACGGACAGGATGGCGCTGAAGAACTGGTCCGTGAACTTGCTCAGAGAGGAGTTCCGGTGAGGAAGGAAGGGGACGCGGACGATCCGTTCACCATGGGGCCCGCGTTGCACACGGAAGCCTCGGCCGGCCGCGGCGCCATCCTGGGCGGCGGCGGATCCAGCACCGTGCGCCACGGGCGCCACGACGTGCACGTCCCAGCCGGCGCCGATGAAGTCAGCTGCGAAGGCATTCCAGCGGCGCTGGGGTGGGGAGTGTTCAGGCCAGTAGGAGTGCGTGAGAAGGAGGAGCCGCGAGGGCGGGGAAACCCGCTCCGCCGCTCCCGACGGAGCGGTGCTCCCGGAAGCAGTGGAAATCATGATGACCGGTCAGTGGTTCCCTCGGACGCGCCCCAAGCCCATCCGGCGTGACTTGAGGACCCGGAAATACCAGCCGCCCAGAAGAACCAGACCGATGACGGTCAGTGCCTGCACCAGCATGGGGCTTCCGGAGGACAGAGCCGAGGCCGGGTCCCCGGCCGCTGGCCGGGACTCCGCAGGGACCGCCGCTGTGGTGGCGGTCGACGACGGTCGTGGCGTCGGTTCAACCGTCTTGCTCGAGGTCGGGCTTGCCGAAGCGGCAGGTCTGGATGCGGTGGGATCGACGCCGGCCAGGTCCGGCACGGCTTCCTCCGCTCCGCTTCCGTTCAACTCAGCACCGTCAGGACTCACCGGACCAGGCTGTTGCACGGTACCGGTGCCGTCGGAGCCAGGGCCGGTGGCAGGGAGCCCGCCACCGGAGGGCTGTTGGGGATCCAGAAACGGCGGGGCCGGAGCGATGTTCCCCGGAGTTTTCGGCGATTCCGGAAGGCCCGGCTGTGGGACGACAGGAGCCGGATCCGTTCCTGGGAATGCTGGTTCTGCCGGGGCTGGGGCCGGGATCTCATCCGTCGGCTGCGGGACAGGGATCTCGACTCCCGGATCCGGGCTCGGATCCTCGGCCTGGGCCGGCGGCACGGACAGAACGAGGAGTCCCACCGCACCCAGCAACGATGCCAGGGTACGACCGACGACGCGACGAGATGGCACGGAAACGTGCATGTTCAAAGAAGCCCCCCAAAGGCTGTACGAGTGATGCCACAGGGTTGTTCCCGCAACCCGCAGCTACCCCATCGATATTACAGCAATTGGACGATCCGCCGTAGGGTCTGGCGGGCGCCCCTGTCGGCCTCGTCACACCCGTCGCCGGACGGGAGCCCAGGGAAGCTCGGTACCCTGGTAAGGTGCGTTTTCCTCGTTTCCGCTCCTTGACCAGTGCCGTCATCCTCGCGACGGGCGCGGTCCTGGCGCTCAGCGCCTGCTCCTCCACCGTGGACGTCACGGCGGCCGACGACGCTGCGAATCCCGCCTGCGCACCCATGATGGTGACCCTGCCGGATCAGCTCGCGGACGCCAACCGCAGGCAGACGAACGCGCAGGCCACGGCGGCCTGGGGTGATCCGTCCCAGGTGATCCTGCGTTGCGGGGTCACGCCGCCCGGACCCACCACGGACAGCTGCGTGGACGTCAACGGCGTCGACTGGGTGATCAAGCCCGGCAAGGACGGCAGCTCGATCTACACCTTGACCACGTTCGGCCGTACACCCGCCGTCGAGCTCCTCCTGGACAACAACAAGATCTCCTCCGCCACGGTCCTGGCCACGCTCGCGTCCCCGGTGGCGAAGATCAAGGCCACCGGCAAGTGCGTCGGCCAGGAAGATCTGAAGAACCTGCCCACGCAGGGCAAATAGACCTCGCGAGAAGACAATAGTGGCCGCCTGAATCGAGTCCAGGCGGCCACTATTGTCTTCTCGCGAAGGGACGGGATCAGCGCAGGCCGGTCTTGCGGCTCAGCGCCAGATGGATGAGCTCGTCGATCAGTTCGGTGTAGCTCAGGCCCGTGGCCGCCCACATCTGCGGGTACATGCTCTTGGGCGTGAACCCGGGCAGCGTGTTGATCTCGTTGATGATCCACTCCCCCTGCTCCGTGTAGAAGAAGTCCACGCGGCTCAGACCCTCGGCACCGATCGCGTCGAAGGCCACGGCGGCCTGGCGGCGGACCTCGGCGATGGCCTCCTGGGGCAGCTCGGCCGGGCAGATGAGCGACGCCGCATTGTCCACGTACTTGGCCTCGAAGTCGTAGAAGCTGTGCTCACCGACGGCCACGGCGATCTCGGCGGGCAACGACGTTCGCGGGGCGTCCGTGCCGCGTCCCTGAAGGACGGCGCACTCGATCTCCCGGCCTACGATCCCGGCCTCGATGACCAGCTTGGGGTCGTGCCGGCGGGCCTCCTCGATGGCGGCGTCCAGGTCCTCGGGACGGTCCACCTTGGAGATGCCCATGCTGGACCCGGCACGGGCCGGCTTGACGAACACGGGGAAGCCCAGTGCCGCCACCTGCTCGCGCACGGAAGCCGGGTCGCGGAGCCACTGCCGGTCCGTGACTGCAACGTACGGTCCCACGGCGAGCCCGGCGGACTCGAACACCACCTTCATGAAGTGCTTGTCCATGCCGATCGCGGAGGCCAGCACCCCGGCGCCCACATAGCGGGTGTCGCTCAGTTCCAGGAGCCCCTGGACGGTGCCGTCCTCGCCGAACGGGCCGTGCAGCAGCGGGAACACCACATCCACCTGGCCCAGTTCGGTAGGCACCTGATCAGGCGCTGCCACGATGAGCTGGTGCTCGCCGCCGATCTCCGCCAGGGCCACCGTCGCCTCGCCGGGCGCCACCTCGGGCAGCGATCCGTTGCTCAGGGACCACTGGGCGACGTCGCCGTCGGCCAGGACCCATTGGCCCGTCTTGGCGATGCCGATGGGGATCACGTCGTACTTTTCGCGGTCGATGGCCCCGAGCACGCCGGCTGCGGTGACGCAGCTGACCGCGTGCTCACTCGAGCGGCCGCCGAAGAGGACGGCGATGCGTGGTTTCCGGACAGCGTCGGTCACAGTGTTTCCGTTCAATCAGGGGGTGGTCACGGCCGGGTCGGCTCAGTAACCGTCTTCGGACTTCAGGGAGCGGTTCAGCAGCAGGGGGCCGAGGTCCTCCACGGCCAGCCTACCGGCCAGGACGGCCACCACCGCGGCCGTGATGGGCATCTCCACTCCATGACGGGCGGCGAGCTCGTGAACGGCGTCCGCCGACTTCACGCCCTCCGCCGTCTGGGTCATGCGCTCCACCACCTGCGGCATGGTCAGCCCCTGACCCAGGAGCTTGCCCGCGGTGTGGTTGCGGGACAGCGGGGAGGCGCAGGTGGCCACCAGATCACCCAGACCGGCCAGCCCGGCCATGGTGTGGGCCTCGCCGCCCAGTGCCAGCGCCAGACGGGTGGTCTCGGCCAGGCCACGGGTGATGACGGAGGCCTTGGTGTTGTCGCCCATGTCGCGGCCTTCACAGATGCCCACGGCGAGCGCGATCACGTTCTTGACGATCCCGCCGATCTCCACGCCCACCACATCCGAGCTGGTGTACGGGCGGAAGTACGGCGCGGTGCAGAGTTCGGCGACCTGCTGGGCCACGGTCTCGTCCTCGCAGGCCACCACGGACGCAGTGGGTTCCTCACGGGCGATCTCCAGCGCCAGATTGGGTCCGGAGAGCACCAGGATCCGCTGCGCCGGGATACCCCATTCCTGGGCGATCACCTGGCTCATGCGGTCATCGGTGCCCCGTTCCAGGCCCTTCATGAGGGAGACCACCAGGGCGTCCGGGGAGACGGCGTCCTTCCAGTCCCGCAGCTGCTCACGCAGCGATTGCGCGGGCACGGCGAGGACGACGACGCCGGCCTCCGCCAGCGCTTCCACGGCACTGTCCGTGGCGCGCACCGAGTCCGGCAGCGGGGTGTCCTGCAGGTACCGGCTGTTGCGGTGTTCCCGGGTGATCTCCTGGGCCGCCTCGGCGCGGCGCGCCCACAGGACGATGTCCCGTTCCACACCCGACGCCCGGGCCGCGTCCCCCAGGACCTTCGCGAAGGTGGTCCCCCAGGAGCCGGCTCCCATGACGGCGATGCGGTTCATGCGGTCCCGTCCGTGCGGCCGGCGGCATCCTCGTCCAGGCGGCCGGTGGTCTTCTGGCCGTGCGCGGCGGGGTCCCAGCGCTCGGCCGGCGGCTCCTCGCCGCGCAGCTCCGCGACGAGCGCCGTGACGGCAACCATGATGCGGTCGGTGGCCTCGGTCAGAGTGGTCTTGGTCAGGGGCTTGTCCCGCAGGTCCTCCAGGTCCACGGGAGCCCCCACCAGCACGCGGACCTTCTTCCGGGGGAAGAGGTACAGGCGTTTGGCGTAGCGCGGGAAGACCTCCTGCGCGCCCCAATGGCCGATCGGCACCACGGGCGCACCCGTCTGGAGGGCGAGGCGCGCGGCCCCGGTGTGCCCCTTCATGGGCCACAGGTCCGGGTCCCGGGTCAGAGTGCCCTCCGGGTAGATGATGATGGAGCCGCCGGCGTCCACCACCTCCTGAGCCACCTTGAGGGAATTGTTGGCTCCGGCCGTGGTGCGCTCCACGGGAACCTGGTTGGAGGCGTGCAGGGCGCGTCCCACCACGGGGATCCGGAACAGGCTCGCCTTCGCCAGGAAGTGCGGCGGGCGCTTCTGGTTGTAGAGCATGTGGCCCACCACCACCGGATCGATCTCCGTCACGTGGTTCGGAGCCGCGATGAAGCCGCCCCGCGGGATGTTCTCCAGGCCGCGCCACTCCTTGCCCAGGAGGGCGTTCATCACGGGCCGCAGCACGCTGGCCAGGAAGACGAACGTGGCACGCTCTTTGGAGCTGCTGTATTCCATGGGGTTCAGACTCCGGTCAGGTCGAAGTCCGCACCCAGCCCGGCGAGCTTGTCCGTGAACCGCTCGTAGCCGCGCTGGATGACCTCGGTACCCGTGACGCGGGAGACACCCGTGGCCGCCAGGGCGGCGATCAGGTGGCTGAATCCACCGCGCAGGTCCGGGACGTCGATGTCCGTGCCCGTCAGCCGGGTGGGGCCGGAGATGACAGCGGAGTGCAGGAAATTCCGTTGGCCGAAGCGGCACGGCACACTGCCCAGGCACTCGCGGTGCAGCTGGATCCCGGCGCCCATGCGGGAGAGCGCCTGGGTGAAGCCGAAACGGTTCTCATAGACGGTCTCGTGGACGATCGACACGCCGTCCGCCTGGGTCAACGCGACCACCAGGGGCTGCTGCCAGTCCGTCATGAACCCGGGGTGGACGTCCGTCTCCAGAACCAGCGGGTTGAGCTTTCCGCCCGGGTGGTAGAAGCGGATGCCGTCATCCATGATGTCCATGCCGCCGCCCACCTTCCGGTAGGTGTTCAGGAAGGTCATCATGTCGTGCTGGGCCGCACCGGCCACGAAGATGTCTCCCTGGGTGACCAGGGCCGCGGAAGCCCAGGAGGCGGCCTCGTTCCGGTCCGGCAGGGCACTGTGGTCGTAACCGCGCAGCTCGGCCACGCCCTCGATGCGGATGGTCCGGTCCGTCTGGATGCCGATGATGGCGCCCATCTTCTGCAGGACGGCGATCAGGTCCACGATCTCCGGTTCCATGGCGGCACCGCGCAACTCGGTGATGCCTTCCGCACGGGTGGCGGAGAGCAGCACCTGCTCGGTGGCCCCGACGCTCGGGTAGTCCAGAGTGATCCTGGCACCCTTGAGGCCCTCCGGCGCGGAGATGTGGATGCCGTTGGAGGTCTTCTCCACGACGGCGCCGAACTCACGCAGCACGCGCAGGTGGAAGTCGATGGGGCGGTCGCCGATGCGGCAGCCGCCGAGGTCGGGGATGAAGGCCGCGCCGATCGCGTGGATCAGGGGGCCGCACAGCAGGATCGGGATCCGGGAGTCGCCGGCGTGGGCGTCGATCTCGGTGTGGGACGCCTTGGTGGCATTGGACGGGTCGAGCGTGAGGTCCCCGGTGACCGGGTCCTTCTCCACGGAGACGCCGTGCAACTGGAGGAGGCTGGTGACCACCTCCACGTCCTTGATTTCCGGGACGTTGCGCAGCACGGACGGCTCACTGCCCAGGAGCGCTGCGACCATAGCTTTGGGGACCAGATTCTTGGCTCCCCGTACGGTCACCCGTCCGCTGAGGGGGACCCCACCCCGGATGGTCAGCACACTACTCATCGACACCTGTTCCTTGCATTCCGAGCGGACGGCGAGGCCCGCCGCTCCTGATCAAGCATAGAGCCCCCGGGCGGGCGGCCCGGCGTGCCCGCGCCGTCCCGGTTCCGGGGGCTCAGCTGAGCTTCGGTCCGGCCGCGCCGAGGGAGGCCGGGTACACGTCCAGGGCGTTCTCCTCGACGTAATCGAGAGCATGGCGCACGGCGCCGAGGGACACGATGCCCTCGCCGAGGGAGGACGCCACCACGCGCGGCGGGGTGTGCGTGAATTCCGGCAGATCGCGTTCGATGGCGTCGATGAGCGCGCCCGCCGACTCCGCGACGGCGCCGGCGATGACCACGAGTTCCGGGTTGACCACGGTGCTCAGGGAGCCGATGACCCGCGCCATGCGGTGGGCCACGCGGTCCAGGATCCCGCGGGCGACGGCGTCGCCCTCCGCGGCAGCGGCGAACACCGCCTCGGCAGTCAGCCGCCGCCCGTCCCCACCGCAGCGCGCGCGCAGTGAGGTCTTCGTGCCGCCGTCGAGCGCTTCTCTCCCCCACAGCGCCACATAGTGAGCGATGCCGTGAGTGTCCCCCACGCCGTCGAGGTGGTCCAGGAAGCCGAGCTCGCCGAAGCCGCCGTGCTGACCGTGCAGGAGGCGGCCGGATTCGAGCACCCCGGAGCCTAGGCGGTCCCCGGCGAGCATGACGACGAGATGGTCGATCCCCTGAGCCGCACCCCGCCAGCGTTCGGCGAGCGCGGCGAGGTTGGCGTCGTTCTCCAGCAGTACCTGCCAGCTGTGGCGTTCGGCGACGATCCTGCGGACGTCGAAGGAGCGCCAGAACTCCTGAGCCGTGAGGACGTCACCGTCTCGGCCCACCGGAGCGGCCACCCCCACGGAGACGGCGAGCACGGTGCCGGCATCCACCTCGGCGTCCTGGAGCGCCTGAGCCGCGATCCGGTCCAGGACGTCCGCCCTCTCGTCGGCCGGCACATTGTCCGCCCGGAACGGCAGGGTCACCTGGGACCGTGCCGCACCCGCCATGTCCGCCACGATGGCGGTGATCTTGTGAGCCCCGATGTCGATCCCGAGCACGTGGGCGGAGCGGTCATCGAAGACGAAGCGGCGCGCCGGCCTGCCTTTGACGTAGTCCCCGGCGCCCCGCTGATTCTCCAGTTCCCGCAGCCAGCCGAGCCGGACAAGTTCATCGCAGATGGAGATCACGGTGGCGCGCGACAGTCCGGTCGCGGCCATGAGCTCGGTTCCCGTCAGGACACCGGCCCCGCGCATCGCCTGGAGCATGGCGCGCGCATTGATCCTGCGCACCAGCTGCGTTGAAGGCGCGGTCTCGCTCATCGTTGATGCTCCACATCTGTCCGGGCCGCGGGCTCGATGCCTGAGGCCTCTCTAAATTTAGTTCATAAATCTATGCCTGGAAACACTTCGGCCCGACGCTTGACGCCGTGAGCCATATCACTTCATACTGTCGATAGGTTATAAATTTACCTCCTATCTAAATCTACTCGGCGCTTCCTCCTTGGATCCGTGTGCCCGGTACCTGCGGACCGAGGACCGCATGACGAAAGGACGAAGGTGTTTGAGAAACTGACACGGACCCGGCGCATGGCGGGGCTGGGGCTCGGCCTCTGCCTGCTGGCGGGCCTTCTCACGGGATGCTCGGGTGGAGACGGCGCGGAGACCATCCGCTTCACCTTCAGCAAGCGCGAGGCCATCCCGTTCATGACCAAGGTCGTGGACGAGTACAACGCCTCGCAGGACAAGGTCCGAGTGGTGCTGGACACCTCCGGCGTGGACGTGGTCTCCGCGAGCTTCGTGCGCGGCAATCCGCCGGACCTCATGCTCGCGAACTACAACATGGAGGTCTCCCGCTTCATCGACCGCTGCGCCCTGAGCGATCTGGGCGGCACCGCGGCCGCCCGGGAGATCCGCGACGACTACCAGCCCCTCCTCGACCAGTACGGCCACTGCGAAGGACGGCAGAGCGCGCTGCCGTACTCCGTGATGGCGTCCTCCGTCATCTACAACAAGAAGGTCTTCGCCGACCACGGCATCGCCGCGCCGAGGACCTGGGACCAGCTGATCGCCGCCTGTGACGCCCTCAAGGCCGCCGGCGTCACCCCGTTCGAGGCCACCGCCATGGACAACTGGACGATCGGGCAGGGCTGGTTCGATTACTCCGTGGGCGGTTCGCTCGACGTGGTCGATTTCTTCAAGCGCCTGGCCACCGAGGGTGACTCCGTCGGCCCCGCCTCGCAGACCTCGTTCTCAAAGGACTTCGCCGAACCGATGACGAAGATGCGCAAGCTCCTGGGCTACACGAACAAGAACGCCCCGGGCCTGGGCTACGGCGACGGGAACCTCGCCTTCGCCCAGGGCAAGGCCGCCATGTACCTGCAGGGCCCCTGGGCGTTCAGCGAGATCGCCAAGACCTCCCCCGATCTGCAGCTGGGCACCTTCCCGCTGCCGATGACGAACGACGAGAAGGACCTCGCAGTCCGGGTCAACCTCGACCTCGCCGCGATGATCCCTCAGGGCTCGAAGCACCAGGCCGCCGCCCGGGCCTTCCTCGACTACCTGTACAAGCCGGGGAACATCCAGGCGTACAACGACTCGCAGCTCGGGTTCACCCCGCTCAAGGGCGCCTCGGCACCGAAGGATCCCCGCGTCGCCGGCATGATCCCCTACGTCGACAAGGGACGGGTGTACCAGGGCCCCTCGGTGCTCGTCCCCAAGACCATCCCGGTCTTCAACTACGCGCAGGCCATCGCTCTCAGCGGCGATGCCGGCAGCACCCTGAGCACGCTCGATGCGGACTGGGCTCGGCTCGCGTTCCGCGCCCCGGCCACGAAAGAGAAGGCGAAGTGAGCACCACGACCACCACCGCACCCGCGAAGGGACGCACGGAGCAGCGCGGCCGGCGTCGCGTAGAACCGATCTACTGGTTCTTCCTGCTGCCCAGCCTGATCCTGTTCACCCTGGCGATCACCGTCCCCGGCGTCATCGGCATCACCTTCAGCTTCACCGACTCCATCGGCGTGGGTGACTGGAACTTCAACGGCCTGACCAACTACATCGCACTGTTCAGCGACCCGGCCATCTTGCAGAGTTACCTGTTCACCTTCGGCTTCTCCGTGGTCACCGTGATCGTGGTCAACGTGATCGCGTTCCTGCTGGCGGTCGGCCTGACCTCCCGGATCCGGTTCATGGTAGGGCTCCGCACGGTGTTCGTGATCCCGATGGTCATCTCGGGCATCATCATCGCCTACGTCTTCAACTTCCTGTTCTCCAACTCGCTGCCGGCCCTCGGCGAGGCCACCGGGGCCTCCTGGCTGCAGACGAGCCTGCTCGCCAACCCCGACCTCGCCTGGGTCGCGATCGTGATCGTGACCGCCTGGCAGGCGATCCCCGGCACCCTGCTGATCTACATCGCCGGTCTGCTGTCGGTGCCCGGTGACGTCTACGAGGCCGCGGACCTGGACGGCGCCAGCCGCACTCAGCGGCTGCTGCGGATCACCATGCCACTCGTGGCCGGTTACGTGGTCATCAACGTGATCCTCGGGTTCAAGGGCTTCCTGAACGCCTACGACATCATCAAGGGCCTCACGGACGGCGGCCCGGGCACCTCCACCCGCAGCATCGCCATGAGCATCATCGCCGGCTTCAACGGCGGTGATTACGGCTACCAGATGGCCAACGCGACGATCTTCTTCGTCGTCGCGATCCTCATCTCCCTCCTCCAGCTGTCGCTGACGCGCGGAAGGAACGCACTCTGATGTCGACGCAGACCCTCCTGACCCCCGAGGCCCCGACGAGCCGCGGCGCCCGCGGACGCGGCCTCTCCTCCCGATTCCGCATGGAGCGGGTCAACTGGCCCGCCACGGTCCTGCTGCTGCTCTGCGCCGTCACCGTGCTCCTGCCCCTATATGTCACCCTGTCGATGGCGTTCAAGAGCACCGGACAGGCGGTGGACGGCAACCCGTTCTCCCTGCCGGCCCCGTTGTCCTTCGACGGGTTCGTCCAGGCTTGGAAGCTCACCACCTTCCCGGTGGGCGCGGGCGTCAGCCTGTTCGTGACGGCCGGCACGGTCATCCTGACGATCGTGCTGTCCGCGTTCACCTCCTACGCGATCGTACGCAACTGGGACCGCAAGGTGTTCCGGTACTCGTTCTTCTACCTGCTGGCCGCGATGTTCATCCCGTTCCCCGTGGTCGCCCTCCCGCAGATCCAGCTCACCGGCCTGGTGCACCTGGACAACCCCGTCGGCGTGATCCTCCTGGCCAGCATGTTCCAGCTGAGCTTCAGCGTGCTGCTGTTCACCGCGTTCCTGCGCTCCATCCCGCTCGAGCTGGAGGAGAGTGCCCGGATCGACGGCGCGAGCACCTGGAGCACGTTCTGGCGCATCATCTTCCCGCTGCTCGCCCCGATGAGCGCCACGGTGGGCATCTTCGCCTTCCTCTACGCCTGGAACGACTTCATGATGCCGTCCCTGATCATCTCGGATCCGGCGCTGCAGACCCTTCCGGTGCGGCAGAACCTGTTCCAGACTCAGTTCAGCAACAACTACAACGTCTCCTTCGCGTCCTACCTCATGGCGATGGCCCCCGCGATCGTCGCCTATCTCTTCACGCAGCGCTGGGTCATGGCGGGCGTCACCCAGGGCGCTGTCAAAGGCTGACGCCCGCCCCACCGCACCGATCCTCAAGGAAAACCCCATGGCTGCAGAATCCGCCCTCGTCTCCGAGGCCACCTGGTGGCGTCAGTCCACCGTCTACCAGATCTACCCGCGCTCCTTCGCCGACGCCAACGGCGACGGCATCGGCGACCTGCCGGGCATCACCTCGCGCGTCTCTTACCTGAAGGAGCTGGGGGTCGACGCCGTCTGGCTGAGCCCGTTCTACCCCTCCGCGCTGGCGGACGGCGGCTACGACGTGGACGATTACCGCAATGTGGATCCCCGCCTCGGGACGCTGGAGGACTTCGACGAGATGGCCAGCGCGCTCCACGACGCCGGCATCCGCCTGATCGTGGACATCGTGCCGAACCACTCCTCCGACCGGCACGAGTGGTTCCGTGAGGCCCTGGCCTCGCCGCCCGGCTCCCCTGCCCGCGAGCGCTACATCTTCCGCGACGGCAAGGGCAAAAACGGCGAACTGCCGCCGTCGGACTGGGACTCCGTGTTCGGCGGCTCCGCGTGGGAGCGCGTCACCGAGGCGGACGGCACCTCCGGCCAGTGGTACCTGCACACCTTCGCCAAGGAGCAGCCGGACTTCAACTGGGACAACCCCGAGGTGCGCCAGGACTTTCTGACGACCCTGCGCTTCTGGTCCGACCGAGGCGTGGACGGCTTCCGCGTGGACGTGGCGAACCTGCTCGTGAAGGACCTTCCCGGGGACCTGCCGAGCCGGGCCGAGCTGGACGCCATGGACCGGGACTCCGGGACCCACCCGCTCATGGACCGCGACGAGGTGCATGAGATCTACGCCGAATGGCGAGCGGTGTTCAACGAGTACGATCCGCCCCGCACGGCCGTGGCGGAGGCCTGGGTGGACTCGCCGGTGCGCCGAGCGAAGTACGCCGCACCCGGCAGCCTGGGCCAGGCCTTCAACTTCGACCTGCTCACGGCGGACTTCGATCCCGCCGCGTTCCGCCGGATCGTCACGGACAACCTCGCCCAGTCCGCCTCCACGGGTTCCTCCTCCACCTGGGTCCTGTCCAATCACGACGTCACGAGGCACGCCACACGCTACGGCCTGCCGCCGCTCGGCGAGCGCAAGGGGGTCAAGCAGGGCATCGAGTGGATGCTCGCGGGCGCTCCGGCCGACGGCGTCGGCCTGGAGCTCGGCCTCGCCCGGGCCCGAGCCGCGACACTGTTCCTTCTCGCTCTGCCGGGCAGCACCTATCTGTATCAGGGCGAGGAGCTCGGCCTGCACGAGGTGGGCGGCCTCCCCGCCGAGGTCCGGCAGGACCCGGCGTATCACCGCTCGGTAGATCAGCCGGAGTGGTCCTATGACGGCCTGGGCCGGGACGGCTGCCGCGTGCCGCTGCCCTGGACGTCGTCGGGTCCGTCCTTCGGCTTCGGCCCGGGCGGCGCCCACCTCCCGCAGCCAGAGTGGTTCGGCGCGGTCTCGGTTCAGACCCAGGAGGTCGATCCCGGCTCGACCCTGGACCTGTACCGGGACGCCCTGCGTCTGCGGCGTTCCCTCCTGGGCGCCGAGGCCCTTGAATGGTCCGATGTCTCCGGTGGCGAGGTCCTCGGCTTCGTCCGCCCGGGCGGCTGGCTGACGGTCACCAACTTCGGGACCGCCCCGGCGGCCCTTCCGGCAGGCGAACTCCTGCTGGCGAGCGCCCCGATCGCGGACGGCATCCTGCCCGGCCCGGCCACGGCCTGGCTCCGCATCCAGTGAAATTCAGTAGCGATCCGACAAGGAGCATTGTGAGTACCACCGTCCCCGAAACACTACCCGCCGTTGATGAGAACTGGTGGCGGCAGGCGGCCGTCTACCAGATCTACCCGCGCTCCTTCGCCGACTCGAACGGAGACGGTATCGGCGATCTGCCCGGCATCACCTCCCGAGTGCCCTATCTGAAGGAGCTGGGGGTCGACGCCGTCTGGCTGAGCCCGTTCTACCCCTCCGCGCTGGCGGACGGCGGCTACGACGTGGACGATTACCGCAATGTGGATCCCCGCCTCGGGACGCTGGAGGACTTCGACGAGATGGCCAGCGCGCTCCACGACGCCGGCATCCGCCTGATCGTGGACATCGTGCCGAACCACTCCTCTGACCGGCACGAGTGGTTCCGTGAGGCCCTGGCCTCGCCGCCCGGCTCCCCTGCCCGCGAGCGCTACATCTTCCGCGACGGCAAGGGCAAAAACGGTGAGGTGCCGCCGTCGGACTGGGACTCCGTGTTCGGCGGCCCGGCCTGGGAGCGCGTCACCGAGGCGGACGGCACCCCCGGCCAGTGGTACTTCCACCTCTTCGCGAAGGAGCAGCCGGACTTCAACTGGGACAACCCCGAGATCCGCGAGGACTTCCTGAAGACCCTGCGCTTCTGGTCCGACCGCGGCGTGGACGGCTTCCGCGTGGACGTGGCCCACGGCATGGCCAAGGACTTCTCCGAGCCCATGCCGTCCAAGGCCGAGCTCCAGGCGCTGAACACGGGCACGGACGGCTTCGTGGACGGCTCCCACCCCTTCTGGGACCGGGACGCCGTGCACGAGATCTACGCCGAATGGCGCAAGGTCTTCAACGAGTACACCCCCGCCCGGACCGCCGTGGCGGAGGCCTGGGTCCACCCGGACCGCCGCGCCCGCTACGCCAGTCCCGAGGGCCTGGGCCAGGCGTTCAACTTCGACCTCCTGCAGGCCGATTTCGACGCCGAGGAGTTCCGCACCATCATCACCAAGAACCTGGCCGAAGCCGCCGCGAGCGGGGCCTCCTCCACCTGGGTGTTCTCCAACCACGACGTCATCCGGCACGCCACCCGGTACGGCCTTCCGGCCGCCGGCCCCGCCGAGGCCGGCACGATCATGGCGAACTCGGGCAAGTCCTGGCTCCTGGACGGCGGCGACCCCGCCGAGGTGGACGCCGAGCTCGGCCTGCGCCGGGCCCGAGCGGCCACCCAGCTGATGCTCGCGCTGCCCGGCTCGTCGTACCTGTACCAGGGTGAGGAGCTCGGCTTGCAGGAGGCCGGCCAGATCCCGGATTCCCAGCGTCAGGACCCGTCCTTCTTCCGCAACCCGGGCGTGGAGATCGGCCGCGATGGCTGCCGCGTCCCGCTCCCCTGGTCCGCGGAGGGCGCGTCCTTCGGCTTCGGCACCGGCGGCTCCCACCTGCCCCAGCCGGAATGGTTCGCCGGTTTCGCGGTGTCGGAGCAGGAGGACACCCCCGACTCCACTCTGAGCTTCTACCGCCAGGCGCTGGCTCTGCGCGGCGAGCTTCAGGGGGCCGAGGAACTCGAGTGGCTGCCGTCCACGGACGACTCGGTGCTCGCCTTCCGCCGCCCCGGCGGCTGGATCAGCGTCACCAACTTCGGCAAGGCCTCCGTGGAGCTTCCCGAGGGCGAGGTCCTGCTGAGCAGCGCCCCGCTCGAGGGCCGCACCCTCCCAGACGCCACCACCGCCTGGCTACGCGGCTGAGCCTCGGCGGCTGACCCCGCGGCTCAACGAACGACGACGCCGGCCTCCCCACATTGGGAGGCCGGCGCCGTCGTGCCGGGCACGGCCCGCCTCGGATCCTTCCCCCACATTGCCCACCACAGCCGCTATGTACAGTCGTACATAGCGAGTGTACGATCGTACCTATCGATGCCCCAACGAGGCGTCTCCGCCTCCCGCCCTCCTGAAAGAGCGTCACCCACCGTGAGCATCCCCTCAATTCCCGGCGAGCTGCGCCGCGCGCGCCTCGCGACCATCGCCGAGTTCTTCGTCGCCGGGCTGGCCCTTGCCGCCTGGGTTGTCAGCATCCCATCCATCCAGCAGCGCACGGGCGTCTCCCATGCCACGCTCGGAAGCCTGCTCTTGCTGCTGGGCCTGGGGTCATTCCTCGGGATGACGCTCACCGGGCCACTGATCGACAGGATCGGGAGCCGCCGCGCGATCATCCTCAGTGCCCTGGTTCTGGTCATCGGGGTGAATCTTCCGGGCCTCGCCACCGATCCGTGGGGCCTCGGCGCGGCACTCTTCGTCCTCGGCCTCGGCTCCGGGTCGATCGACGTCGCCATGAACGACCAGGCCGTTCTGGTCGAGCGCGCCTACGGACGTCCGATCATGTCCAGCCTGCACGCATACTTTTCCATCGGCGGCGGAGCGGGCGCCCTGCTCGGCGCGGGCACCCAGGCACTGGGAAGCCCGGCGAACGTGACACTGGCCATCGGCGCCGGTGTGACCGCGGTCCTCACCCTCGTGGCGTACCCGGCTCTGCTACGCACCTCCCGCCCGCCTGCGGAGACCCTGCCGGAAACGGTGGGCGCCGCCCTCACCGGACGGGCCCGCACCCGCACGATCACCGTGCTGGCAGCCCTGGCCTTCCTGATCATGCTCTCGGAGGGCACGGCGAACGACTGGAGCGCCCTGCACGCCGTGGAGCACTTCGGCCTCCCCCAGTCAGCGGCCTCGCTCGCCTACGGCGCATTCGCGATCGCCATGACGGCCGGCCGCTTCGGCGCGGACCGCATCGTGCACCGCTTCGGTCCGGTCGCCGTCGTCCGCTCCGGCTCGGTGCTGGCGGCCGTCGGCATGGCCGCCGTCGTGCTCTCCCCCGCCTATCCGGTCACCCTGGCAGGATGGGCGGCCTTCGGACTCGGCCTCTCGGGGATCGTGCCGCAGCTCTTCACGGCCGCGGGCCGGCTCGGCGGGGCCCAGCAGGGCGTCGTCATGTCCAGGATCGTGGGCGCCGGCTACCTGGGTCTCCTGGCGGGGCCGGCCATCATCGGCTGGGCGTCCCAAGCCGCCGGGCTCACCCTGGCCCTGTTCCTGCCCATCGCCTGCTGCGCGGCCGGGCTCCTCCTGGCCGCGAGGGTCTCCATCCCCGAACCCACGGCTCCGCGCCAGCGCGTCGGAGCAGACCAGTGACCGGCTCTTCACAGAAAGACACCATGAACCACTTCGCCAATGACCCCCGCAGCAACCGGGAGCGCATGCTCGCAGGTGATTTCTACATCGCCGATGACCCGGAAAGCGCCAGACTCGCCCAGCGCGCAGTCAGACTCACCCACGAATACCACCTCGCGTCGGTGCAGGACGAGAACGAGGCGCGACCGATTCTCGCGGAGCTCCTCGGCTCCCTCGGCGAGGAGGCCTTCGTCAAGGCCCCCTTGTTCGTCGACTACGGCGAGCACCTCCACATCGGGGCCAGGACGTTCATCAACTACAACCTCACGGCTCTCGACGTCGCGCCCATCACCATCGGTGAGGACTGCCAGATCGGCCCGAACGTCCAGTTACTGACGCCGATACATCCCCTGGAACCCCAAGCCCGCAAAGACCGGCTCGAAGCAGCCAGGCCTATCACGCTGGGCGACAATGTGTGGCTGGGCGGCGGAGTGATCGTGTGCCCCGGCGTCACCATCGGCGACAATAGTGTGGTCGGCGCGGGCGCGGTGGTCACCAAGGACCTTCCGGCCAACGTCCTCGCCGTAGGCAATCCGGCCCGCGTCATCCGCACCCTCTGACCGAAGGGAACCATGCCAGAAGTACGGCGCCTCCGTCGCACCGACCCGGGTCGCCGGGAACGGATCATCGAAGCCTCCCTCACGCTCATCGCTGAAGCCGGCGTGGCAGGAACGTCGCATCGCAGGGTGGCCGCCGCTGCGGATGTCCCCCTGGGTTCGATGACCTATCACTTCGACGGCATGGACGAATTGCTGCGCGAGGCGTTCACCCGGTTCGCAGGATCGGTCGCGGAGCAGTTCGAAGCCCGGCTCGGCGCAGCGCACGACCGTGAAGAGGCGAAGGCCGCTGTGACGGCCATCATCACTGAAGACCTCTTCGGCAAGCCGCGGGATCTCGTGCTCACTCATGAGCTCTACACCCTCGCGGCCCGGGAACCCCGGTTCCGGGACATCACCAACAGCTGGATGGCGCGCAGCCGCCGTGCGCTGGAATGGCACTTCGACCCTCAGACCGCTCAGTTGCTCGATGCTCTGATCGAGGGGCTCACCATCCACCGGGCTCTGGAACAGGAACCGGAGCGGCTGAGCCGCGGGGCGGTGGCTGACGCCGTCCAGCGCATCGCCGGCTCCTGAACGCCCACGGACACGACGACGCCGGCCGCCCCGCGTGGGGAGGCCGGCGTCGTCGTGCGTTTTCAGTTCAGTCCCGCGCCGCTTGTTCAGCTCTTGGCCGGGAGGGTCTTCGGCTTGAAGGAAGGACGGGTGGCCTCGTACGCCGTGATGTCCTCCTCGTGCTGCAGCGTCAGGCCGATGTCGTCCAGGCCCTCCAGCAGGCGCCAGCGCGTGTAGTCGTCGATCTGGAACGGCGCCACCACATTGCCGCACTCCACGGTCTTGGACTCCAGGTCCACGTGGATCTCGGTGCCGGGGGCGTTCTCCAGGACCTTCCAGATCAGCTCGATGTCATCCTGCGCGACCACCGCGGCCAGGAGACCCTGCTTGCCGGAGTTGCCGCGGAAGATGTCCGCGAAACGCGCGGAGAGAACCACGCGGAAGCCGTAGTCCTTGAGGGCCCAGACGGCGTGCTCGCGCGAGGAGCCGGTGCCGAAGTCGGGGCCGGCCACCAGCACGGAGCCGCGGCTGAACGGCTCCTGGTTCAGGATGAAGTTCTCATCCTTGCGCCAGCCGGCGAAGAGCGCGTCTTCGAAACCCGTGCGGGTGATGCGCTTGAGGTAGACGGCCGGGATGATCTGGTCCGTGTCCACGTTGCTCTGCCGCAGCGGGACGCCGATGCCGGTGTGGGTGGTGAATTTTTCCATCGTGTGCTCCTGGGGATCTTCTCGGTGAGCCGCTCAGGCGGCAGCGTCCTGGGTCAGCGGTTCCAGGTCCGAGGGCGAACTCAGCGTGCCCCGGATGGCGGTGGCCGCGGCCACGACGGGCGAGACCAGGTGGGTGCGCCCGCCCTTGCCCTGACGGCCTTCGAAGTTGCGGTTGGACGTGGAGGCGCAGCGCTCGCCCGGTGCCAGCTGGTCCGGGTTCATGCCCAGGCACATGGAGCAGCCGGCGAAGCGCCACTCGGCGCCGAACTCCTTGAACACCTTGTCCAGGCCTTCGGCCTCGGCTTCCAGGCGGACACGGGCGGAGCCCGGGACCACCATCATGCGCACGTTCGGGTCCTTGACGCGGCCGCGGATGATGTCGGCCGCCGCGCGCAGGTCCTCCAGGCGGGAGTTGGTGCAGGAGCCCAGGAAGACGGTGTCCACCCGGATGTCCTTCATGGGGGTCCCGGCTTCCAGGTCCATGTACTCGAGGGCGCGGCGGGCCGCAGCCTTCTCGTTCTCATCCCCGAAGGAGTCCGGGTCCGGCACGGCCTGGGAGAGGGAGACGCCCTGGCCCGGGTTGGTGCCCCAGGTGACGAACGGCTCCAGGGTGTCGGCATCCAGGAAGACCTCCGCGTCGAAGACGGCGTCCTCGTCCGTGGTCAGGGTCTCCCAGTACTCGACGGCGGCATCCCAGTCGGCGCCTTCCGGGGCGTGCGGACGGCCCTGGACGAAGTCGAAGGTGGTCTGATCCGGCGCCACCATGCCGGCGCGGGCACCGGCCTCGATCGACATGTTGCAGATGGTCATGCGGGCTTCCATGGACAGCGCCCGGATGGCGGAGCCGCGGTACTCCAGGACGTAGCCCTGGCCACCGCCGGTGCCGATCTTGGCGATCACCGCCAGGATGATGTCCTTGGAGGACACACCCGGCTTCAGGGTGCCTTCCACATTGATCGCCATGGTCTTGAACGGCTTCAGGGACAGCGTCTGGGTGGCCATGACGTGCTCCACCTCGGAGGTGCCGATGCCCATGGCGAGCGCACCGAAGGCGCCATGCGTGGAGGTGTGGGAGTCACCGCACACCACGGTCATGCCGGGCTGGGTCAGGCCGAGCTGGGGGCCCACCACGTGGACGATGCCCTGCTCCTTGTCGCCCAGTGAGTGCAGGCGGACGCCGAACTCCTTGCAGTTGGCGCGCAGGGTCTCGATCTGAGTCCGGCTGGTGGGGTCCGGGATCGGCTTGTCGATGTCGATCGTCGGAGTGTTGTGGTCCTCGGTGGCGATCGTCAGATCCGGGCGGCGCAGGGGGCGGCCGGCCAGGCGCAGACCCTCGAAGGCCTGCGGGGAGGTGACTTCGTGCACCAGGTGGAGATCGATGAAGATGAGGTCCGGCTGGGCATTGACTCCTTCGCCCTCACCCTTGCGCACCACGTGCGCATCCCAGACCTTCTCGGCCAGTGTCTTGCCCATGGCCTCTTTCTCCCTTCGGTACTGAACCTTCATGCATGGGCTTTGGCCCATGGAGTTCTTGGCTGTACTTCAACTGTTCCAGCACCAATGGCCCGGATGCCAGTGAATTGATTTGCATCTCAGATACTGAGACGGCAATATCAATGTATGGACAGTTCCAGTGGCGTAGGCGTCATCGACAAAGCAGCACAGGTTCTCGATGCTCTCGAGGCCGGTCCCACCACCTTGGCGCAGCTCGTGGCCGCCACCGGCCTGGCCCGTCCCACCGTGCACCGACTGGCCCTCGCCCTGGTCCACCACCGCCTGGTGAGCCGCGACATCCAGGGCCGCTTCGTGCTGGGCAGCCGCCTGGTGGAGCTGGCGTCCGCCGCCGGTGAGGACCGCCTCATCGCCTCCGCGGGCCCCGTACTGCTGCAGTTGCGCGACGCCACCGGCGAGTCCGCGCAGATCTTCCGCCGCCAGGGCGAATGGCGCGTCTGCGTCGCCTCGGCGGAGCGTCCGGTGGGCCTTCGCGACACCATCCCGGTAGGCACCCAGCTGTCCATGAAGGCCGGCTCCGCCGCCCAGGTCCTCCTGGCGTGGGAGGACCACGACCGTCTGCTGGAGGGCCTGCAGCACGCCCGCTTCACGCCCACCGTCCTGGCCGGCGTACGACGCCGCGGCTGGGCCCAGAGCCTTGGCGAACGGGAGCCGGGCGTCGCGTCCGTCTCCGCCCCCGTGCGCGGGCCCTCCGGCCGGGTGATCGCGGCCGTCTCCATCTCCGGGCCCATCGAACGCCTGACCCGCCAGCCGGGCCGGATGCACGCCGAGGTCGTGTGCAATGCGGGCCGGTTGCTCACCGAGGCCTTGCGGAAGGGCAACGACTGAGAGAACCTCAGGACCATGACCGCACCGTCTTCCTACGCCGTATTCCTGCGCGGCATCAACGTCAACGGCATCAACCTCAAGATGGCTGAACTGAAGGAGTGCCTGACGCAGCCGCCGTTCGAGGGCGTGAAGACCCTCCTGGCCACGGGCAACGTGGTCCTCTCCAGCCCTCAGACGGCCCTGGAGGTCAAAGCGCGCTGCGAAGCGCTCCTGCGGGAGCGTTTCGGCTACGACGCCTGGGTCATCGTGACCTCGCCCCAGGAGATCGACCACGTCGTGGACGCCACCCCCTACCCTGCCGACGACCCCGCCATGCACTCGTACGTGACGCTGGCGAGCGATCCGGACGTCCTGGACGCACTCGTGGCGGAGGCCTCCGCCCAGGGCGCCTCCGGCGTCGTGCGCCTGAGCCCGACCGCCATCGGCACGCAGGTCGCCGTGGGCTCCAGTACCGAGGCGCCAGTCTCCAAGCTCATGATGAAGGCGCGCTACAAGCCCTTCACCACCACCCGCAACCTCCGTACGCTGCTCAAGGTCCAGGCGGCACTGGGCTGACGGCGGCGACCCGCCGGACCAGATGCAGGCCACTGAGCTGGGCCGACGTCTTCGCTAGAGTCTGACCATGCGAGGAAAGACCAAACTCCTGATCGCGGCCGGCAGCGCGCTACTGGTGACGGCCTTCATCATCGGCGCCTTCCTCGTGCGCCTTGGTGGCTCACAGAGCGTGGCCCGGCCGGTGCCTGGCGGCCCTTCCTCCTCCGCAGCGTCCGAGGCGCCGTGGACCGGCCCGGCCCAGGCGGTCACGGACGCAAGCCCCATCAGCGGCTACTTTTACACGCCCACGGACGATCCGGGACGAAACGGCCAGGCCCTCCAGGGCATGAAGTCGCTCGGTGCAGACACCGTGGTGACGTTCGGGCACCCGGTCCGGCCGGCGGAAGACCTGTCCCGGAATGACCGGGAGCATCTCTTCGCGGCGTGCCTCGTCGACCGTCAGCCCTGCCTGTCCGCGTCCTTCCCGGGCATTTCGATCCAGAGGACGCTCACCTACACCGACGGCACCGACTGGTCCGGGCCGGCGACGAGTGGCGGACTTCGCGCCTGCACCCTGGACCGGGACGTCCTCTCCGGCGGGAAGAGCTACACGCTCCTGTTCCTGCCGGCCGGAGGCGCCGGATGCGATGACCCGGCCACGGGCTACGACCTCGTGGTGGTGGCGAACAGCGCGCCCACCGGACGGAAGGACGGCCAGGACTTCCTGGACCAGGCGAACGCCCACGGCATGAAGGTCTTCGCCGGGCTCCCGCAACCGGTGGGAGATCCGAAGCACCCGTGGCTGCCCGATGTCAGTTACAAGCCGGCCTTCGGACAGTTCCTCACCCGCTATCTGCACGCCCAGCAGCAGCGCAGACCCAGCGCACTGGCCGGGTACTACCAGAGCTTCGAAACCTCGATCAGCGCCCGGCCGGACCTCGCTCCCGTACTCGAGCTGTACTCACTGGTCAACGCCGCCGTGGACCACGCCTCCCCCGGCGCCACGGTGCTGGTGAGCCCCTATCTCGACTCGCGACTCACGATTCCCCATCACGACACCCCGGACGGGGTGCGGGCCGGAGTCCGGCGACTCGCGGACACCGCCCAGGGCGTCGCCCTGAAGATGGCACCGCAGGACGGCTTCGGAACGGGGAAGATGGGCGCCTACGAGGTCACCGAAGCCTCGCAGGAGCTCGAGAAGTACGCGGCGGCGGCCCATGGGGAGATTGCGTGGGATGCCGAGTACCCCGCACCCCTGTCGGCCTTTCACCGCGCCATCACCGAAGGACTCCGCGGTACGGGAGTGGAGCAATGGGCCAATATCGAGGCCATGACGCCCACTGTCACCCCGGACAACCGCTGTGCCGGCGACGCTCTCAGGGGCCGGACCACCCTGGACCGGCTGGCCCGTCAGCTCCAGCAGCTGAACCCGGCCGTCCGCAAGGTGATCAGCTACCGGTGGAGCCCCAACTTCACGTGCACTCCGGGTGGGACCTCGCTTGCGCAGGAGCTCGTGGCGGACCGTGGACGGCCTCTCATCCTCGGCTGGCAGAGCACCGGGACCGGATTGGCCGTGTACGGCTACAACCTACGGGGAGGACGGCTCACCGTATCGCTCACGGCCGACGGCGGGCACTCCTCCGGCGCCTCGGCGCTCTTCAGCGGCTGGGATGGCGGCTACGGGAGGTCGGCCGGAACCGAGCCACGACTGGAACGCGCCGTGGTCCAGGACCTCGGCCTCCCCCAGGGCTACGCGAGCGGCATCCTCACCCTGACGGTCACGGCGCCGGACGGCCGCAGGAACCGCGCGCCGTACGCCTCCACCGCGTGGGAGTGACGCCGGAAAACAGAAAATCCCCGGTCCCTTGGACCGAGGATTTCATTGGTGACCCCAGCGGGATTCGAACCCGCGTTACCGCCGTGAGAGGGCGGCGTACTAGGCCGCTATACGATGGGGCCGAAGTACATGCTCGCCGGAAACCGGCAGCACCCGTGTGACACGCCTGCGCGCATCGTGAAAGCCCTTGCGGACTTCGTGACCCCAGCGGGATTCGAACCCGCGTTACCGCCGTGAGAGGGCGGCGTACTAGGCCGCTATACGATGGGGCCAAAGCACTTTCCTGCGTTGACCCGCGAGGGTCATTGCGCTGGGATACCAGGACTCGAACCTAGAATGACGGTACCAGAAACCGTAGTGTTGCCAATTACACCATATCCCATCGGCATTTCGGGACTTCATCGGCTCCCCTCGCGGTTCACCGTGCCCCTCAGCACGAGAAATTACTTTACCCGTTCCGCGCCCCGGAAACAAATCGGGGCTTCATGCCGTGCTTCACCGGTCCTTTCGGACCGTTCAGACCGATTCCACGGATGCCGCCAGGCCCAGGAGCAGCGGCAGTTCCTCCAGGCCGTGGATGGTCAGCCTCTCCCCGGGATTCCGCGCCGGAACGGGAACCGGAGAGTTCCCCGAACTGCCGCTCCCCATGACCCCGCGGTCCAGGTACACGCCCCGCAGACCAGCGGCCACCGCGCCGTCGTGGTCCACCACCGGGTTGTCGCCCACGTACCAGCAGTCCGCGACGGCGACGCCAAGCTGGCGCACACCCTCGCGGAAGATCGCCGGGTCCGGCTTGGTGACCCCCATGGTGTCGGTGCCCACCACCACGGAGATGCGTGACAGCCCGGCGTGGCCCAGCTTGGCCCGCTGGAAGTCCTCCACGTTGTTACTCACCGCGCCATACGGGATACCATGCGCGTCCAGCAGATCCAGCACCTGGACCACATCCGGGAACGGCCTGACGCCGGTCTGCGCGAGCTCGGCGAAACGCTCCACCCAGCGGTGCGCGACGTCGTCGGGCACCGTCACACCCAGCAAGGCTGCCGCCCGGTGCAGGCGCAGGATGCGCATCTCTTCGAAGCTCAGGCGGCCGGCGAGGTAGTCGTCGTAGGTTCCCGAGACGTCAGGGACGAAGTGCTCGCTGAACGCCAGCCAGCGGCGCCGCGCCTCGCCGTCGTCGTCCATTGACGGGATCCCGGAACCCAGCCCCAGCAACGCCGACGCCCCGGGCGGCAGGACCTCGGTGAGGCTGCCGCCCAGGGCGTCGGTCATGGCTGTGGCCAGATCCACCAGGGTGTCGTCGATGTCGAACAGGACTCCCGTGGCAGTCATCGGCCTGCCTCAGCGGGTGGCGCGGAAGGCGCGGAGACGGGCCAGGGAGGACTCCTTGCCCAGGATCACCATCGACTCGAACAGCGGCGGCGAGATCCGGCGGCCGGAGATGCCGGTGCGGACCGGGCCGAAAGCCAGGCGGGGCTTGAGGCCCAGGCCGTCCACCAGGGCGCCGCGGAGGGCCTCCTGGATGCTCTCGGCGTTCCACTCGGGCAGGGCGTCGAGGGAGGCGACGGCGGCGTCCAGGGCCTCCCCGGCGTTCTCCGGCAGGCCCTTCAGGGCGTCGTCCGCGACGTCGATCGCGTCGTCGGCCTTGAACAGGAAGGCGAGCATCTCCGGGGCCTCGCCGAGCAGCGTGATGCGCTCCTGCACCAGCGGTGCGGCTTCGGTGAGGATCTCCTCCTCGCGGGCGGTCAGGGTCTCCCCCACCAGGCCGGCGGCCTGCAGGTACGGCACCAGGCGATCCCGGAAGTCGGCGCCGTCGAGGAGGCGGATGTGGGTGCCGTTGATGGCGTCCGCCTTCTTCTGGTCGAAGCGGGCAGGATTGGCCAGGACGTCGTGGATGTCGAAGTTGGCCACGAGCTGCTCCACCGTGAAGATGTCCTCATCCGCGGAGAGGGACCAGCCCAGCAGGGCCAGGTAGTTCAGCAGGCCCTCAGGGATGAAGCCCTTGTCCCGCTGCAGGAACAGATTGGACTGCGGGTCACGCTTGGAGAGCTTCTTGTTGCCCTCACCCATGACATACGGGAGGTGGCCGAAGAGCGGCATGTACTGCGCGACGCCGATGGCGTGCAGGGCGCGGTAGAGCGCAATCTGGCGCGGGGTGGAGGAGAGCAGGTCCTCGCCGCGGAGCACGTGAGTCACGCCCATGAGCGCGTCGTCCACCGGGTTGACCAGGGTGTAGAGCGGCTGGCCGTTGGCGCGGACCACCACGAAGTCCGGCACGGAGCCGGCCTTGAAGGTGATCTCGCCGCGGACCAGGTCGTTGAAGGTCAGGTCCTCGTCCGGCATGCGCAGGCGGAGCACGGGCTCGCGGCCCTCCGCCTTGAACGCGGCAACCTGCTCCTCGGAGAGCTCGCGGTCGAAGCCGTCGTAGCCGAGCTTGGGGTCGCGGTCCGCGGCGCGGTGGCGGGCCTCGATCTCCTCCGGGGTGGAGTAGGACTCGTAGACGTGGCCGCCGGCCACGAGCTTGCCGATGACGTCCTGGTAGATGTCGCCGCGCTGGGACTGGCGGTACGGCTCGTGCGGGCCGCCCGTGACCACGCCTTCGTCCCAGGTGATGCCGAGCCAGGCCAGGGCCTCCAGGAGCTGCTGGTAGCTCTCCTCGGAATCCCGCTGCTGGTCCGTGTCCTCGATGCGGAAGATCATCTTGCCGCCGGTGTGGCGGGCGTAGGCCCAGTTGAACAGGGCGGTGCGGATCAGGCCGACGTGCGGGGTGCCCGTGGGAGAGGGGCAGAAGCGCACCCGGACGGGGGTGTTCTCATCGACGCTGGGGATATCGGAACCAAGGAGATCAGCGGTAGTCATAGTGGTTCCGATTTTACCTCTACGGCGGGAGCGCCCCGACTCGATGCCGGGGCGCTCCTGATCACTGTTCCGCGACGGTGTCTAGCGGCGGACCACCGGGTTGCTGAGTGTGCCGATGCCTTCGATCTCCACGGAGACGCGGTCGCCTTCGTTCAGGAGCCCGACGCCGGCCGGGGTGCCGGTGAGGATCACGTCGCCCGGGAGCAGGGTGAAGGCACGGGACACCTCGGCCACCAGCTCCTTGACGCCCCAGATCATGTCCGCGGTGTCACCGTCCTGCTTCAGCTCACCGTTGACGGTGGTGCGCAGGGACAGCGTCTCAGTGTCCAGTTCGGTCTGGATCCACGGGCCGAGCGGGGCGGAGCCGTCGAATCCCTTGGCCCGGGCCCACTGCTTCTCGCGGCGCTGAACATCGCGGGCGGTGAGGTCGTTGGCGCAGGTGTAGCCGAAGATGACCTCCTCGGCGCGCTCGGCGGGGACGTCCTTGCAGATCCGGCCGATCACCACGGCGAGCTCGCCTTCGTAGGAAACCTCGTCGCTGAACTCCGGCAGGAAGATCGGCTCGCCCGGGCCGATGACCGAGGTGTTGGGTTTGAGGAAGAGCAGCGGCTCGTCCGGCACCTCATTGCCCAGTTCAGCGGCGTGCTCGGCGTAGTTGCGGCCCACGCCCACCACTTTGCTGCGGGGGATGATCGGGGCCACGAGGCGGACGTCGGAGAGCGGGTGCACAGCGCCGGTGCGCTCCACCCCGTTGAAGAAGGGGTCGCCGTGGATCACGGTGACGGTCTCGGACCCGGCAGGTCCGTCCACGATGCCGTACAGGGGTTCAGAGTCAACGACGAAACGGGCGATACGCATGGGTGTCAGTCTAGTGAGTCTGTGGCCTCAAGCGAGTTCTCCCGCAAATAGCGCAGCTGTGCCTCGATGCTCAGCCGCGCGGCGGGCAGGACGCCCGGCGGCACGTCCGAGTACACCAGGGCGGTGACCGCACCGGCGTCGTCGCCCAGCTGTGCCACGGCGGCGCGCACTTCCGCGAGGCGCGCCAGGCGGTGGTCGCGGTACTCATGCACGACGTCGGCCAGCTCGCGTCCCAGCCCACCGTGGGCGGGCAGCACCCGGGTCCCCTTGGCCGTCTCCGCCAGGGCGGCGAGGCGCTCGAGACTGCGCAGATAGTCGCCGAGCGTTCCGTCCGGGTGGTCGATCATGGTGGTGCCGGTGCCCAGGATCGTGTCCCCGCTGAGCAGCCAGGACTCTTGCTCCGTCTCCCAGTGGAAGCTGAGCGAATCGGAGGTGTGGCCCGGCGTGGCCAGGACGGTCAGCCTGCCCTCCCCCGCGGTCACGGCTTGCCCGTCGTGCAGGGGCTCCGCGGCGCGGCAGAACCTGGCCGAGGCGGCCTGCACGGGCGCACCCGTGAGGGCGTGGAGCCGGTCCACACCGGCAGTGTGGTCGGCGTGCCGGTGGGTCACCAGGATCAGGCGGGGCCGTGTGCCGGCCAGAAGTCTCAGATGCGCCTCATCCTCCGGGCCCGGGTCCACCACCACGCAGTCGCCGTCCGGCCCCAGCACGTAGCTCTGGGTGCCGTCCAGGCTCATGGGGCCCGGATTCGGGGCCAGAACGAGGCGCACCCCCGGAGCCACCTGCATCAGGTGGCCGGGGGTGCGCAGCCCGTCGTCGGAAGGCAACGGACTCAGGCCAGGCGGGTCAGCCAGCCGTGGGTGTCCTCGACGGCGCCGGTCTGGATGCCGAGCAGACGTTCGCGGATGGCCATGGTGACCTCACCGGCCTTGGCGTCCTCGCTGCCGATGTGCTCCGTCTCGTCCTTGAGCAGACCGATCGGGGTGATGACGGCGGCGGTGCCGCAGGCGAAGACCTCGGCGATCTCACCGGAGGCCACGCCGTCGCGCCACTCGTCCAGGGTGATCTTCCGCTCGGTCACCTCGCGGCCCATCTCGCGGGCCACGGTGATGATGGAGGAGCGGGTCACGCCCTCCAGGATGGTGCCGGAAAGGGCCGGGGTGGCCAGCGAGCCGTCCTTGAAGACGAAGAACACGTTCATGCCGCCGAGCTCTTCCACGGCGTTGTCGTTGAACGGGTCCAGGAAGAGGACCTGCTTGCAGCCGTTGGCCTCGGCTTCCATCTGCGCGATGAGGGACGCCGCGTAGTTGCCGCCGCACTTGGCGGCGCCCGTGCCGCCGCGGCCCGCGCGGGCGTACTGGCGGGAGATCCAGATGGAGACGGGCTTCAGCTCACCGCCGAAGTAGTTGCCGGCCGGGGAGGCGATGACGCGGAAGGAGACCTCCTGGGCCGGGCGGACGCCCAGGAACGCCTCCGTGGCGATCATGAACGGACGCAGGTAGAGCGCCTCACCGTCGCCGGAGGGCACCCACTGAGCGTCCTCGGACACCAGTCGCTTGATGGCCTCGACGAAGATCTCTTCGGGCAGCTGAGGGAGCGCCAGGCGTGCCGCGGACTTGTTCAGGCGCCGGGCGTTGGCGTCGGGGCGGAAGGTCCAGACGGAACCGTCGGCGTGACGGTAGGCCTTCAGCCCCTCGAAGATCTCCTGGCCGTAGTGCAGGACGCCGGCGGCGGGATCCAGGCTGATGGGACCGTAGGGCTCCACGCGGGCGTCATGCCAGGTGCCCTTGCCGTCCTCGCCGACGGTGTAGTCGACGACGGCGGTGTGGTCGGTGAAGTAGTTGCCGAAGCCCGGGTTCTCCAGAATCGCGGCGCGTTCCTCAGCGGTCTTCGGGGTCTCCGAGCGCTGGATGGTGAAGGTGACGTCCTGTGCCGTCTCAGTCATGGTTCCTCCAAAAGATGCCGTCGGGACCGGCCGCCTGCTCATCGCTGAGAGGGCCGCCGACGACGGCTGGTGAGTTGTCCTTGTAGCTTACGCTTCGCGGACGGCCCGGGTGATGGCCTCGCCGATCTCGGCCGTGGTGCGCGCGGCACCCGTCCGGGACTCGACGTCGGCCGACACCGCCGTCTCGATGCGTCGGGCCGCCTGGTGGTGGCCCAGGTGATCGAGCAGGAGCGCGGCGGAGAGGATGGCCGCCGTGGGGTCCGCCTTCTGCTGGCCGGCGATGTCGGGCGCCGAACCGTGCACGGGTTCGAACATGGACGGTGCGGTGCGGTCCATGTTGATGTTCCCGGACGCCGCCAGGCCGATGCCACCCGTGACGGCAGCGGCGAGGTCGGTGAGGATGTCACCGAAGAGGTTGTCCGTGACGATCACATCGAAGCGGGAGGGGTCCGTGACCATGAAGATGGTGGCCGCGTCGATGTGCAGGTAGTCGTGCGTGACCTCGGGGAATTCCTGGGCCACGGCCTCGACGGTGCGCTTCCACAGGTGCCCGGCGAAGACCAGGACATTGTGCTTGTGCACCAGCGTGACCTTCTTGCGGGGGCGCTCGGAGGCGCGCCGGAAGGCGTCCCGGACCACGCGCTCCACACCGTGGGCTGTGTTCAGGGAGACCTCGGTGGCCACCTCGTGGGGGGTGCCCGCGCGGAGGCTGCCGCCGTTGCCCACATAGGGGCCTTCGGTGCCTTCGCGGACCACCACGAAGTCGATCTCCCCCGGGTTCGCCAAGGGGCTGCCCACCGTGCCGTACAGGCGGGAGGGACGCAGGTTCACGTAGTGGTCCAAGGAGAAGCGCAGCTTGAGCAGCAGCTCGCGTTCGATCAGTCCGGACGGGATCCGGGTGTCACCGGGGGCCGCGCCGATGGCGCCGAACAGGATGGCGTCACGGGTCTTCAGGTCCTCCAGCACCGCGGCCGGCAGGGTCTCACCGGTCTCCAGCCAGTGCTGTGCGCCCAGGGCGTAGTGGGTCGGGTTGACCTCGACGCCGTCATGCTCGACGGCGGCCGTGAGCACCTTGAGTGCCTCGGCCGTGACTTCGGGGCCGATGCCGTCGCCGGGGATGACTGCCAGATCGATGCTGCTCACGCTCATGCCTCCACTGTGCCAGCGCATCCAGAATATGGGCAACGCGTCTCACATCGTGGTCACCATCCCTGCAGTTGAGAGAAGGCAGGGAGGATCAGACCGCAGGTTGAGGACGACGGCGGGCCGGCCACCTTAAGCTCACAACGATGGAATTCTGGCAGCGCATCAGCACCTGGGCCCACCGGCGGCCGTTCACCGTGGACCTCATCGTCGCCCTTCTGAGCACAGGGCTGGTGAGCATCATCTACGCAGCCACGCTGATTCCCAGCTGGGCCGATCATGACCCCCAGTGGGGAGACCGGGCCCAGGCCGCCCTGTTGAGCGTTCCCATGCTCCTCACCTTCGCCTGGCGCCGCACCCGGCCCCGCCTCGCGATGTGGATGCTTGCGGTGTTGTCCGTCCTGAGCCTTCCCATAGCGGAGATCGTCGCAGGGATCATCGCGGTACCGTTCATCGTCTATGCCGCCGCTGCCTACGGCAAGCGCGCAGACGGCCGGTGGGCGCTGATCCTCGGTATTCTCGGCGGCTTTCTTCTGTCGGGCCGGATCCTCGTACAAGGACCTCACTACGGGTTTCCTCAGGAATTGCTCCTCATGGCCGCAACAGCGATTCCATGCTGGCTCATGGTGTTCTTCGCCTGGACCCTCGGCGCCCTGACCCGGGCCCGCCGCCTCCGCTTCCAGGCCATCGAGGACCGCGCCCGCAGGCTCGAGGTGGAGAACCGGCAGGAACGCGCCCTGGCCGCCGCCGACGAGCGCGCCCATATCGCCCGCGAGATGCACGACATCGTGGCCCATTCCCTCTCGGTCATCATCACCCAGGCGGACGGCGGCCGCTACGCCTCGGTGGCGGACCCGGAGATGGGCCGCCAGGCCCTGGAGACCATCGCCCGGACCGGACGGTCCTCACTCGCCGAGATGCGCCGCCTGCTGGGTGTGCTGCGGCAGGAGGGGAACACCGAATACCGGCCCCAGCCCGGGGTGGAGGACGTGCCCTCGTTGCTTGCCGGCATCCGCGCCAACGGCCTCACCGTGGCTCTCCGTCAGGAGGGTGAACCGAGGCATGAACTGCCCGCCGGCGCCGGCCTCACCGTCTACCGTCTGGTCCAGGAGGCGCTCACCAACTGCCTCAAGCACGCCGGCCCGGCCGCCGTCGTCGACGCCCGCCTCGAGTGGACGGCCAAGGGCCTGGACGTCCACATTCACGACGACGGCCGGGGCGCCGCCGCCGACCCGCCCGGCCCGGGCGGCGGCAACGGACTGCGCGGCATGCGCGAGCGTGTTGCGCTCTACGATGGAACGGTCACGGCAGGACCCGTCACCGGCGGCGGCTTCGCCGTGGACGCACACATCCCCTACTCGGAGGCCTGAATCCATGCAGGAGAGCACCCCCATCCGCGTCGCCCTGGTGGACGACCAGCAGCTGGTCCGCTCCGGCTTCGGGATGCTGATCAACTCCCAGCCGGACCTCGCCGTGGTGGCCGAGGCGTCCAACGGGCACGAAGCGCTCCAGGCCCTGGCCGCCACCACCGCCGACGTGGTCCTCATGGACGTACGCATGCCCGGCATGGACGGCATCGAAGCCACCCGCAGGCTCCTGGAGGACGCATCCCGTGCCGCCACAGGCTCCCAGCGGGCCGGGCTCAAAGTGGTGGTCTTGACCACCTTCGACCTGGATGAATACGCCCTGGACGCCATCCAGGCCGGGGCGAGCGGATTCCTCCTCAAGGACGCGCCTCCCGAGGAACTCCTGGAAGCCATCCGCACCGTGCACCGCGGGGACGCCGTCATCGCCCCGTCCACCACCCGGCGTCTCCTGGACCATGTGGCGCCCATGCTCCGCAGCAGCCAGCAGGCCGACGGAGCCCACCTGCAGGAGCTGGGCTCCCTGACCCCCCGCGAGCGCGAGGTCTTCGAGATGATCGCTCAGGGTGATTCGAACCCGGAGATCGCCCAGAAGCTGTTCGTCTCCGAAGCCACCGTGAAGACCCACGTGGGCCACGTCCTGGCCAAGATGCACGCCCGGGACCGTGTCCAGCTGGTGGTCATGGCGTACGAGACCGGCGTGGTTGTTCCCAGAGGCTGACCTGCCGCGGCTCCTGAGCTCCGCCCTGGGTATGAGGCCCTCCCGCCCAAGAGCCTCCTGAAGTCCGATTCCCCACCCTGCAGTGCGGCCATACCGTGGAATCATGACCAGTTCACTCCCACTCCAGCCGCTTCCCGAGGCCCCCGCCACGTCCGGTCCGGCCGCCGTCAGCGCCCGCAATCTGGTGAAGAACTACGGCAAGGGCGAGACCGCCGTCGCCGCCCTGCGTGATGTCAGCATCGACGTCGAACAGGGGCGCTTCACCGCGATCATGGGCCCGTCCGGCTCCGGCAAGTCCACACTCATGCACCTGCTCGCCGGCCTGGACACCGCCGATTCCGGCACCATTCACCTCGGCAGCACGGAGATCACCGGGCTGAACGACACCCAGCTCACCACCCTGCGCCGTGACACCGTCGGCTTCGTCTTCCAGGCGTTCAACCTGGTCCCCACTCTCACCGCCCAGCAGAACATCCTCCTGCCGATCGAACTCGCGGGCGGCAAGCCCGATCTCGAGTGGTTCGACTTCGTGGTCGGCGTGCTCGGTCTGCAGGACCGGCTCAAGCACCGCCCGCACGAGCTCAGCGGCGGCCAGCAGCAGCGCGTCGCCGTCGCACGCGCCCTCCTGACCCGGCCCCAGGTGCTCTTCGGCGACGAGCCCACGGGCAACCTCGACTCGCGCTCCGGCGCTGAAGTCCTCTCTCTGATGCGCCGCAGCACCAAGGAGCTCGGCCAGACCATCATCATGGTCACGCACGACCCCGTGGCCGCCAGCTACGCCGACCGCGTGATCCTCATGAGCGACGGCCGGATCGTGGGCGGGATTGAGAATCCCACCGCGGAGACCATCCTGGCCGCCATGAGCGAGCTGGGCGCCTGATGCTACGCGTCGCACTGTCCCAGCTGAAAGCCCATTCGCGCCGCTTCATCGCCGTCGGACTGGCCATCATGCTGGCCGTCGCCTTCCTGGTGAGCACACTCCTGGTGTCCTCCAGCACCAAGGCCTCGCTCGCCGCCAGCCTCGGCGAGAGCTACCACCGCGCGGACCTCATCGTCTTCCCGCAGGACTCGCGGGACGCCTTCACCGCCCAGGACCTCAAGACCCTCAGCACCGTTCCCGGGGTCGCGTCCGTGTACGGGCAGAGCTCGCTGATGACTGTGGCGGATTCCCGCGACGGCGGCTCGTTCGGCGCCGTCATCCAGAACACGGCGCCCGCAGAGCTCGAACCGGCCACCGCCCGCAGCGGCATCCTTCCGGGCCGTGAGGGCGACGTCGCCGTGGACGCCCACACCGCGGAGCAGTACCACCTCGGCATCGGGGACGTCCTGCGCATCCGGCCCGCCACCGTGCAGAACCCGGGCGGGGACACCGCCTCCAGCCAGCAGGACCTGAAGATCTCCGGCATCCTGGAACCGACTGCGGACCCGCTCCGCGGCAGCATGTCCCAGCTGGTCACCTCCACGCAGGTCCTGGACCGGCTGTCCGGCGGCCCCGCGAAGGTGGCACAGCTCCAGCTCAAGCTCTCCCCCGGAGCCGACCCCGGGACCGTCCGCACCGCCGTCGAGCACGCGATGGGCGCCCAGCCCGTCGCGAGCTCGGTACGGACGCCGCAGGAAGCCGCCCTGGAACAGGTCAAGCACCTCACCGGCGGCCAGGACCAGCTCACGATCGTGCTCGTGGCGTTCGCCGTGATCGCCCTGTTCGTCTCCGCCCTGGTGGTCGCCAACACCTTCTCCGTCATCATCGCCCAGCGGACCCGGGAGCTGGCGCTGCTGCGCTGTATCGGCGCCACCCGGTCCCAGATCCGCTCCTCCGTCCTGGCGGAAGCCGCGATCGTCGGCCTGGTGTCCTCGCTCGTCGGCGCGCTCGCCGGCGTGGGCGTCATGGCAGGCCTGATCGCCCTGGCCAAGACCGATCCGAGCCGTTCCTTCGCCACCCTGGCCGTGGATCCGGTGGCCCTCGCGACCGGCGTCGTGGTCGGCATGGTCATGACCGTGGTGGCCGCGCTGTTCCCAGCCCGCGGCGCGACGCGCGTGGCTCCCCTGGCCGCCCTGCGCCCCGCCGACGACGCCTCGCTCGGCAACCGCCGGGGCCGGGTCCGCCTGGTGATCGGCGCCATCCTGCTGCTCCTGGGGCTTCCGCTTCTCCTGGGCGGTGCCTGGTTCAACCAGCTCCTGGTCGCCCTTCCCGGCGGTCTCCTCACCTTCCTCGGCGTGCTGTTCTGCGCCGGGCTCTTCATCCCGGGCGCCGTCCGCGCCGTCGGCCGCCTCGCCCGGGCCTCCGGGGTCCCCGGCCGTCTGGCCGCGCTGAACGCCGTACGGAACCCCGCCCGGACCTCCGCCACGGCCTCCGCCCTGCTGATCGGCGTGACCCTGGTGAGCATGATGATGGTGGGAGCCGGTTCGGCCAAGGCCGCCCTCAGCTCCGGCCTGGCCGAGCACTATCCGGTGGACGTGACGGTCCTGTCCCCGCACACCACTGGCTCCAGCGCCGGGGCGCCCCAGGGCTTCGGCCCCACCGCCGTGCAGACGGCCGACTCCGTGAACGGCGTCGCTTCCGCGGCACTCCTGCGGACCGTGGGTACCCTCCCCGCCCCTGCGGAGCAGGGCGGAGGGACGCAGGAGGTCTACGCCCTGGACCCCGCCACCGCACATGACGTCCTGACGGACAAGAACCTGCGCCTGGCCAACGGCACCATCGTGGTGCCCAAGAGCCATCCGGCCGGGCCCGTCACGGTGACGGGCAGCCGCGGCACGATCACTTTGCAGGCCGTGCAGGCGAACGCCTGGACCATGCTCCCGGTCATGACCGAGGACGACGCCCGGAGCATCAACGGCGGGGCCCTCCCCCAGACCGGCACCCAGCTCTGGGTCAAGCTCGCCGACACGGTCCAGCCCTCCGACATCCGGACCGTGGTCAACGCTCTCGGGACCGCCCTGAACGTGCCGCAGCCGTACATCTCCGGCGCCGCCATCGAGCGGGCCTCCTTCGAAGAGGTCATCAACGTGCTGCTCCTGGTGGTCACGGCCCTGCTGGCGGTCGCGGTCTTCATCGCACTGATCGGCGTGGCCAACACCCTGAGCCTGTCCGTGCTGGAGCGCACCCGGGAGAACTCGCTCCTGCGGGCGCTGGGCCTGACGCGGCGTCAGCTGCGGCTGATGCTGGCCCTGGAGGCCGTGCTCATCGCGGGTGTCTCTGCGCTGCTCGGGGTCCTGCTCGGCTCCGCCTTCGGATGGCTGGGTGCCAAGTCGGCCATCGGCGGGCTCGGAGCCGTTCCGTTCGATGCCCCGTGGGCCGCCCTGCTGGGCACCCTTCTGGTGGCGGTGGTCGCCGCGCTGCTCGCGTCGATCGTGCCGGCCCGGCGGGCCGCCCGGCTCTCCCCGGTGGAGGGCCTCGCCACCACCTGAGCCGGCCCCCTCGACCGACGACGGCGCACCTCACGCGAGGCGCGCCGTCGTCGCACTTTTGTTGGCCGCCGGGTCACACCCGGGGAGCGCGCACCGTGACCTCCACGCGCTGGGCCACGTTGTTCCCCATGCCCTGGAGGTTCCACTCCGGCTCCAGCGGCTGGACCGCTCCGGTGGAGTCCGTGGCGCGGCAGCGCAGCTCATGGTCGCCGGGTTCGGCGTCCCAGCTCACAGACCAGCCCCGCCAGGCGTGCCCTCCCAAAGCAGGCTCGAGCTCGGCCGGGGACCACGTCCCGTCCACGCCCATCTCCACGGACTCCACGGTGCCGTGGCCGGACCAAGCCCGCCCTTGCAGCCGGACCGTCCCGGAGTCCACGATCCGCCGCCGGGTGAAGAAGTCCGGGATCCCGGGCGGGACCATGAGCGACCGCACGCGGATGCGGTTGACGGGTGTCCCCTGCTCCTGGGGGTCCTGGAGGTAGCGGTAGGCGACGGCCTGCTGGTACCCGTCGAACGGCCGTGTGACGGCCTCGATGGAACTCAGCCACTTCACACTCGTCATCCCGTACCAGCCGGGCACCATGAGCCGCACCGGGAAACCGTGCTGTGGCGGCAGCGGCGCGCCGTTCATGGCGTAGGCCAGGAAAGCGCCCTGCCGCTCGATGTCCTCCAGCGTCAGGCTCCGGGCGTAGTCCTCCTCCCGCCCGCCCTGGATCCCCCGGTCCGCGCCGGTGAAGACGAACTCCACGGCGTCGTCGTGCAGCCCTGCCTCACGGAGGATCGGCGCCAGCGGCGTCCCGGTCCACCCGGCGGTGCCCACCGCTTCCAGGACCCAGGGCTGGCTGAGCGGGCGGGGGCGGAGGAGCGAACGGCCGTTCCCCGCGCATTCGAGGGTCACGGGAACGGTCACGGCCGGCCGGGCACGGAGGTCCTCAAGACTGAAGGAGAGCTCCCGCTGCACGGCCCCGGCGACACTCAGGCGCCAGGAACCCGCATCGATCGCCGGGATGTCGAAGTGGATCAGGAGGTAGTGGAGCCCGGGCGGAGTGACCTCCTCCCGGAGGATCTCCAGCGGCAGGGCGTGGTTCCGGGCCGCAAGCTGCAGCTCCGCGTCCGTCAGGGGCCCATCTGTGGGTCCGCCGGAGCCGCGTGCCGCATGGGTGACCGGTTCGTCCTGTCTCTCCGGAAGACCAGGGAACACCGTGGTCCACTGTGTGGTCATGGCCTGACCGCCTTCCCTGGTCGCCATCCCGGGGAACGGCACGCAGCCGTGCCGTCTCCGTCCAGAAGACACCCGGCACCGTCCGGCGTCAAGACCTCGCGAAGTAACAGCTGATGCCGGAAAGATCGGGGCGGTTTCAAGGGGTTAGCGCAACACTGTCGATCAGTTGGGTCAGTCTTTCACGTGGGGTGTCCCAGTGGAGGGTTTTGCGGGGCCGGATGTTCAACAGCCGTTCGGTCTCGGCGAGTT
>NZ_JAVALS010000019.1 GCF_030731045.1 Arthrobacter horti
CGCCTCCACACCCGCACGCTGCTCACGGCGACGCGCCTCACGCGCCTGCTTATCGATCATGGTCATCAGTGTCTCCGATCAATCAGGAGCACCGCCCCTCACACAAACCATCTGACACCCTCGCCAGTCGCTCCCCTGGAATCCACACGCGGGGCAACTCCGGCATCGTTTCCAGGACGTAGAACTCCCGTGCGAACAGAAGACGCAAAAAATACAGATCATGGTCCTCAACCCGGAGCACCATGTCGTGAGGCCACCGGGAGTTTCTCCCTGGCCACGACATATACATGGGCAACCTCCTGGCATCTCGCGGTCGCAGCGCCTGGCCGAGCCCTGTCAGGCGGGCATGGAAGGCGGGGCATTGCACGGCTCAGCACTGCTCCGGCGATGGTGGTTGCCACGCTACTCCCCGATGTCCAGGCTGAACACCGCCACCCCGGCGCCGTTCGGTCAGAAAGGTGGTGGGTCGGATCCGCCGGGATGCGCACCGCCGAATTCTGAACCGCCGGGATGTTTTCCTGGGTGGTTCGAACCCGCTCCGGATGGTCTTCGAGGCGATGTGGTGTGGGTTGCCGGTGCCGGTGGGTGGTCGAGGTGTGTGCGGCCGGTGGGGCTGGTCCACTCGAGGACGCCGTGGCTGGGACCGGTTTGTGAGCCGTTGCCGTTGCCGATTTTGAGGCCCATTCTCTGGGCGATCGTGGCACGGGGGCCGTCGTTCTCCCCGTCCTTGTTGGGCAGTCCTATTTGCCGGACGGTCCAGCGGCTCTGGTGTTTCAGGACGTGGTGGCGCCGGCAGAGCCCGGCGAGGTTGCCCAGGCTGGTGGGGCCGCCATGGGCGGCGTCCCGGGTGTGGTCCAGGTCCAGTTCCGCGGCGGGTTGGTTGCAGCCGGGGAAGCGGCAGCGGGAGTCCCGGGCGTGCAGGAGCCGTTTGAGGTCTTCACTGGGACGGTACCGGTCCACGGCCAACACCGCACCGGTGATCGGGTCGGTCAGGACCCGGTTCCACGCGGACACACCACCGGCCAGGAGACGTGCGGTGTCCGGGTCGATGGGATGTCGGCCGTTCAGCTCCGCCGCGACCGGCTCATGAGTCTCGTCACCGATCAAGGTCAGCACCGGGACGGTCACCTCGACCCGGGCGGTGATCCCGGCCAGGAGCCCGTCGGGGGTGTCGTGACCGGTCGGGGCGCCGTGCAGGAGCAGATCTGAGAGGAGGTCGGCGCGGAGCTGATCCCGAGTCCGTGGCTCACGGCCTGGACCCGACACGTCTGCATCCGTGCTGGTGTCCGGCCTTCCAGTGTCCTGCCGTCCCGGGCCTTCGGCATATGTCGTGGCCAGGTGCGTCAACCGTCCGAACACCCCATGGGCGAGCGTGGCGGGCAGCACGGCCCCGAGCTCGGCCATCCCCTCCGGCAACGGATTCAACCAGACACGTCGTTCCTGACAGGCCCGCTCGTGGCGGACTGCCAGGGGTTCGGGTTGGGCTTTCTCGGCTTCCCGGGCCGCGAGTCTCCGTACCCGCCCCGGCGCCTGCACCTCCGCCACGGCCAGGACCGCGGCCTCATACCGGGCCCGCGCCGTGGGGTCGGCAATCGGGGCACCATGCTCCTTGATCACCCGCACATGCGCGGCGCTGATCCGGCCTTGGCCCAGGGCGTGGAAGGTGGCCGGAAAGCCGTCCAGCAACTCCACGGCGGCACTCATCTGATGCTGGATGCTCCGGTCACTGGTCCGGGTCGCCGTGGCGAGTTCGGCCGAGACCGAACGCTGGGCCAGCTCCAGCGCTTTGGAGTCCAACAGCCCGTCCCGCTCCCCCAACGGCGAACCGAACCCCGCGCCGTCGTCGGCCATCACCTCGGCCAGGCGGGAGGCCATTGCCAGGGTGTACTCCCGCAGGGCCTGGAGGCTCGCAATCGCCGAGTCGATGTCCACCAGGGAGGAGACCATCCCAGCCAGCAGCGACTCCGGATCCGCCGCTGCGGTCCGGTCCTCTCGCGTACTGCTCTCCGCCTCCATGACCCCACTCTTCCAGAGGGGTGTGACATTAATTTCCGCCCAGGAGTCGTATGTGGAGAACCTTCACCGCCCACTGCACCAGGCACCGATACCTGCCGGGCTCACCGCCTCAGACGCAGGAGAAGTCGTAGTCCAAACCGCCGGACACGTACTGCGTCATGACCACCTTTCCGCCACTGGTCAGAGGCGTCCCGGAACACGCGGAGCGCGCACCGCTCAAGTTCCTGGCTCCAGGGATCCAGCTCGGAAGACCGTACAGAGAGCTGGACGAGGCGACCGTCCCGGCGATCCTCCCCCACTGGTACGTCGTGGAGTACACCCCCACCCGGGCGCCGATGCCCGTGAAATACGCGGCCATGCCCTCGAGGTCAGCCCTGTTCGCCGCCGTATCGGAAGACCAGGAGTTCCCCGTCTCCACGTCCAGCCACCACAGGTACGCACCCGGACCGGTCACCCCGCGACTGTTCGCGTCGTCGTACGCCTTGGCGTACCCGTACATGTAGGAGCACGCCGCCCCCGTCGACCCGGCCACGCACGTCCCGTACGGGTTGGCCACCACCGCCCCGCCATAACTGTTGCTCTGCGGCCACCAAGACCCTGCAGTCCCCGGATTCGCGGTGTTGACATACAACGACACGAGCGGCTGGCCCGTGCCGCCCACGGACCCGGCCGCCCAGTTCAGCTCGACGGCCAGGCACTGGTTGGTGTTGTTGGCCAGGCCGCCGTTCACTCCGACCACGGCGAACGCCTGCCCGCCAGGCAGGGTCTTACCGCATTGCGGCCAGGAGACGTCATTGCCGACGACGACGGCCTGGCGCGGCGCCGCTGCAGCCGTCGACATCGCGCGGACCGCCGCCGTCGTCTGGGCAGCCGTCGTCTGAACGGTCGTCGCCGCACCGGCCGAAGGCGCGGCCCAGGCCGCCCAGCAGACCATGACCGTGCACACCGCAGCGATGGCACGGATGAACCGGTTCAGCTTCATGGGGCCGCCTTTCGCGGGGCACAAGGCATCCGCTCGCCTGAACCGCAACGGATCGCGCCGCGCCCCTCCTCATCGCAGGGTAGAACCGCCCCGCATCCATCACAAGAGGCCCGCCCGCAGCGGCCCCGCACCGTCCCCACCCGTCATCCCACCTCCGCCGGAACCCCCAGCCCCAGGTGCTCCCGCAGCGTGCCTCCCCGGTACTCCGTCGGGTACACACCCCGCTCCTGGAGCGCCGGCACCAGGTGATTCACCACCTCATCCAGCCCCGTCGGAATGAGCCACGGCGAGATGTTGAAGCCGTCCACCACGCCGTCACGCGCGTACTCAGCCAGGTGATCCGCCACCGCTTGGTAGGACCCCACGAAGCTCGCATCCCGCCGCGCGGACTGCCCGGCCACGAATTGCCGGATGCTTTGTCCTTTGTCCTTCGCCTCCGCCCGCCACTGATCCGCCAGCTGCCGTGCCTTGGCCCCGTGGAAGCCACTGCCGCGCGTCTCGCTGGTCTCCTCCACCACCGGATCGATCTCCGGGAGCGGCCCGTCCGGGTCGTACTCCGCAAGGCTCCTCCCCCAGAACTGCTCCAGGAACGCGATCGCCTGCTGCGGCCCGATCTGCAGCGACCGCAGCCACTCCTTCTTCTCCCGTGCTTCCGCGTCCGTGGGCGCCAGGATGAACTCGCTGGCCGGGAAGATCAGCAACTCGTTCGGGTGCCGGCCGGCCGCCACGGTCCGGTCGATCAGATCCGCCCGGAACGCCCGCGCCGCCTCCAGCTTGGGGTGCGCGGAGAAGATGACGTCCGCCTGCCGGGCGGCGAAGTCGCGCCCCTCGGGCGAATCGCCCGCCTGGAACAGGACGGGCCGCTGCTGCGGGCTGGCTGCGGAACCGGCCACGCCACCGCGCCACAATTCCTTCGCGAGCTGCACGAACGCCTCCGCATGCGTGTACCGCTCCGCGTGGTCCAGGTACCCGCCGCGGCGGAAGTTCTCCCCGGTCCAGGCGTTGTCCGTGGTCACGATGTTCCACGCCGCCCGCCCGCCGCTCAGCCGGTCCAGCGATGCGAGCCGCCGTGCCAGATCCGCCGCGTCGTTGTACGTGGTGTTCTGCGTCGCCACCAGCCCGATCTTCTCCGTGACCCCGGCCAGCGCGGCCAGCATGGTCTGCGCGTCCGGCCGCCCCGCGACGTCGAGCTCGTGCACCCGCCCCAGGTGTTCGCGCAGCCGCAGCCCCTCCCCCAGGAAGAACGCGGCGAACAGCCCGCGCTCGGCCGTCTGAGCCAGGCGCCGGAAGGACTCGAAGTCCGTCTGCGACCCCGCCTCCGGGATCTTCCACACGGTCCCGGAGTTGACGCCCTGGAAGAAGACGCCGAACTGGATCCGCCCGCTCGGGCGGAAATCGCTGCTGCTGTATGTCATGCTCGTGCTCCTGCCGTGAGGGTGTGGCGGTTGGCGGGGCGGCCCAGCCCCAGAATGTCGCGGAAGGTGTTGCCCGCCCGCAGCGGCCGCAGCACGCCCCGCTCCCGCAGCAGCGGCAGCGTCACGGCCGCCAGCTCCGGCAGCTCGGTGACCAGCGACGACGCGCGCAGACGCACGCCGTCGGCCAGCTCCAGCAGATGCGCGACGACGCCGGCGAGCGCCTCGGCGGATCCGGTGAAGCGGGCGCCGTCTCCCCCGAGTGCGGTGTCAGTCGTGCTCGCGGGGAGCCCCCGCGCGTCGAGCGCCACGGACAGCTCTGCGACGAGCGCCGGACCACCATCCTGCCGGAAGCCGTAAGCCTCCCGAAGCCGCCCCAGTTCCGCACGCAGAACGTCCACCGAGGAGGCGGAGACCAGCACGGCGTCCACCTCCTCCGGCCACAGCGGTCCGTCCAGCGATACGAGCGCGGACGGCGCCAGAACCGGCAGCTGCCCCTGCGGCGGGCGCGGGATGATGGACGGCCCCTTCACCGAATAGCCCTCGCCGTCCCCGAAATCCGCGCGGAAATCGGCATAGTGCAGCCGGTCCGCGTCCAGGTACCGGCCGGAGGCGACGTCCTTGATCACGGCGTCGTCCTCCCAGGAGTCCCAGAGCCGGCGGTTCGCCTCGACGGACGCCGCGGCCTCCAGACGGCGGCGGCGCTCATCCGCCGCGGGACGCCCGACGGCGGCCGCCGCCCGCGCGTCGTCGCTCGCCACCACGAGCCAGCCGCCCCGGCCCCGGGAGGCGTAGTCGAGGGTGGCCAGCTGCGTGGCCACGTGGAACGGCTCGGTGTAGACGGTGTCGACCTCCGGGATCAAGGCGATCGCATGCGTCTGCGGGCCGGCGAAGGCGGCGCGCTGGACGGGGTCGAGGCCTTCTCCCGCGGGGAAGACGAGCCCGTGGAAGCCCGCGGATTCGGCGGCGAGCGTCAGGTGTTTGAGGTCTTTCGCGTCGTCCGTGTCCAGGATCAGGAAGCCGCTCATGCCGCGTCCTGCCGTTCCAGAGGCAGCTTCTCCCCGGCTTCCACGGCCACCGGCAGCCGGTTCCCGGCGGGCGGCAGCGGGCAGGTGGCGAAGTCCGTGTAGGCGCACGGCAGATTGACCGCGCGGTTGAAGTCGAGCACCGCGGTGCCGTCCTCGCGCGGGGTGACCGTCACGGAGCGATTGGCCGCGTAGGTGGTGTTGCCGCTGGTCAGATCGGTGAAGAGGACGTTCAGGGTGCCCGGGGCGTGGCCGTTGAAAGCGGTCAGGACGTGCTCCTGGCCGCCCAGTTCGAAGTGGAGCCGGGCCGGCGCCTCGTACACGTGCTCGATGCCCTCCACCACGGCGCCCACCGTCACCGCTTGCGGCGACTCGAAGAACTCCACGCGGGCGTCGACCACGAAACTGGACGATGCCGGGTAGGCGGGCGTCCCCGGGTACTCCGTGCGGAGAGGGTGCTCCGGGTCGCGCGGCCGCACCACCAGGAAGCCGCCGCGGCGGGCCACCTCGATCCGGACCCGGCCGTGGTCCACGTACAGGGCGTCGCGCTCGGCGACCGGGCCCAGGACCGTGGTGCTTCCGGTGCCGTCCGGGTTGAGCTCGCGGCCCTCCCAGCCGAGCCGTTCCAGGGCCGTGAGCGTGATGGTCACGGTGTCCTCAACGGCGTTCCAGAGGCCCGGGATGCCGGGGATCCGGGCCGGTTCGGAGTCCAGGAAGTGCAGGCCGGTGACGGCCAGGAAACCGTGCTCGGTGGCGCGCTGTTGCTCATGGACGGCGTGCCAGGCCTCCCAGGACGTCTGGAGCTGGGTGGGCTGGTCGGAAACAGTGTCAGTGGGCGAGGGCATGGTTGCTCCTAGAAGTGACAGCGGGACGGTCGGCGTACGGGTCGCCGTCCTCCCAGAGGGTGGTGGGTGCGGCCGCGCGCACGGCGGGGATGACCTCGGCGGCGAAGCGTTCCAGCAGTTCGAGCTGCTGGCCGAACGGAAGGGTGGTGGGGAGTGAAACGGACTGCAAATCGTGCCCGTAGAGCTGGTGGTAGGACAGGATCTTGTCCACCACCTGCTCCGGGCTGCCGACCAGGGCCGGACCCTCCGCCACGGCGTGGTCGATGTCCCGGTACGGCGAGTTGTTGCCCGGGACGTCCCGGCCCGCGGTGAGCGCCTCATAGACCGGGCCGTACTGGGCCTTGGCCTGCTGCGTGGTGTCCGCCAGGAAGATCCCGCCGGCGCCGCTTCCGGAGCCGAGATACGCCTGGCGAGGGTCGTGGCCGTGCCGGGCGTACTCCTGGCGGTAGTGATCGATCAGGGCCTTGTAGTTCTCCCGCGGCTGGATGGCGTTCGCGGTGAACAGCGGGTCGCCGTGCCGTGCGGCGAGCGCGGCACTGGTCAACGACGTCGCGGAGCCGTGCCAGACGCGCGGCGCACCTCCGTAGGGGCGCGGCGTCGTCGTGGTCGGCTCGGTGAGCGCGGGTCGGAAGCGGCCCTCCCAGGTGAGGCCCTCCTCCCGCCAGAGGCGGCGCAACAGGCCGTACTTCTCCTCCAGCAGCTCCCACTGGTCGTCCAGGGAGTGGCCGAAGAGCGGGTACTGCAGCACCTCGTTGCCCTTGCCGATCACCAGTTCCAGGCGGCCTCGGGAGAGCTGGTCGATGGTGGCGTAGTCCTCGGCGACGCGCACCGGGTCCAGCACCGAAAGCACCGTGACCCCGCTCTGCAGGCGGATCCGGCTGGTGACGGCGGCGATCGCGGCGAGCACCGTGGTGGGCGAGGAGGAGATGAACTCCCCCGCGTGCCGCTCGCCGACGGAGAAGGAGTCGAAGCCGAGTTCCTCGGCCCGCTGGGCGGTCTCCACCACCTGGGCGAGCCGGTCCGCGGTGGAGACGATCTCGCCCGTGAACGGGTTCTTGAGGTGCGGAATGATGTCCAGGACCTGGAATTTCACTTCGCCACCGCCTTGGAAGCCGCGTCCTTGTACGCCGCGAAGTTCTCCGCGGTCACCACCTGGGAGGACGGCACGGCCTCCTCGGACAGGCCCCAGCGCTCCAGGACCTTGGCATAGCTGCCGTCCTGGATGGCGGAGTCGATCGCCGCGGACAGCGCTGCGGCCAGGCCGTTGCCGCGCTGGGTCACGGCGGCCACCAGAGTGGTGCTGGGCCAGCCGGCGTTAACCTTGCCCACCACCTTCAGGTCATTGCGGGTGTTGGCCCGGTACACGGCGGACGGGTACGGGCCCAGGTTCAGATCCGTGCGCCCGGAGGAGAGCGCCAGGATGGTGTCCGCCTCATTGGCGTAGTACTCCAGCCGGGCGGGGGCCTTGCCCTTGGCCTCCAGCTCCTTGTTCCAGGCCAGCAGGATCTTCTCCTGATTGGTGCCGGAACCCACGGAGATCTTCTTGCCGGACACGTCATCCGCGCCGTTGACTTGCAGTGTCGAGTCCGTCCGGGCTTCGAAGCCCATGAACGCGGCCCGGTAGCCGGCGAAGTCGAAGAGCTTCACCCGGTCCGCGTTGATGCCGACGTTGGAGATCACGGTCTCCACCTCGCCGGACTGGGTCTTCAGCGGCCAGCTCTCCCAGGAGGTGACCTTGACGTCCAGCTCCAGGCCGAGCTTGTCCGCCACGAGCTGGGCGATGTCCAGCTCGCTGCCCACGGGGGTTTTGTCATCCGTGGCGTGGAAGGAGAGCGGGATGGATCCGGCGCTCGTGGCGACGGTCAGCTTGCCGTCCTTCGCGATGGCGGCGGGGACCTTCGCGGCGGCGGCCGGGTCCTTCTGGTCCCGGATGCGGTGCTGCTCCGGGGAGGTGTTGTAGGTGATGCCGTTGCGGGCGGCGGCGGGGCTCGCCCCTGCCGCGTTGGCCCCGGGGTCGGAGCAGGCGGCCAGGGACGGGATCACGACGGCGGCCAGCGCGAACGCTGTCACTGCCCGGGAGGCGAGGGTGCGGGTGCTGTGCTGCATGGGTTCCTCAGATGTTGAAGGCGGGTTCGATGACTTTGGAGAGGGACGTCCTGGTGCGTTCCTCGCGGGGATTGCCGAAGAGCTGGGCCGGCGGGCCGGACTCGACCACCCGGCCCTGGTCCATGAAGACCACGGTGTCCGCGACGTCACGGGCGAACCCCATCTCATGCGTGACCACCACCAGGGTGGTCCCGGTGCTGGCCAGGTCCCGGACGACGTCCAGGACCTCCCCCACCAGCTCCGGGTCCAGGGCCGAGGTCGGCTCGTCGAAGAGCACGATCCGCGGCTCCAGCGCCAGCGCCCGGGCGATCGCCACGCGCTGCTGCTGGCCGCCGGAGAGCTGCCTCGGATACACGCCGGCCTTGTCTGCCAGGCCCACGCGGTCCAGGAGCTCCAGCGCCTTGGCCGTGACCTCCTGGCGGTTCCGCCGCTGCGCCACCAGCGGCGCCTCCACCACGTTCTCCAGCACGGTCAGGTGCGGGAAGAGGTTGAAGTTCTGGAAGACGAAGCCGATCCCGGTACGCGTGGCGAGAATGTCCTTCTCCCGGCGCTCGTGGAGCTTCCCACCGCGGAGCCGATACCCCACGGGTTCGCCGTCCACCGCGATGTAGCCGGCGCTGAGCGCCTCCAGGTGGTTGATGGCCCGCAGGAGCGTGGACTTGCCGGAGCCGGACGGGCCCACGATCACGGTCACCTCGCCGGGTTTCACGGTGAGGTTCACGCCCTTCAGAACTTCCAGGGTGCCGAAGCTCTTGCGGGCGTCCACGATGTCCACGCGGGCGGGAAGGGTGGCGGTGCTCATGCTTCCGGTGTCCTTTCAGAAGGAGGTGCGACGACGGCGCGGCGCGGGCCGAGATTGGCCCGGAGCCTCTGCCACGGGGTGAGCGGGAGGGTGCGGACGGAGCCGCGGGAGAAGTGCCGTTCGATGTAGTACTGGGCGATGCTCAGGACCGAGGTGATGACCACGTACCAGAGGGTGGCCACCAGGAGCAGCGGCAGAACCTGCTGGGTGCGGTTGTAGATGACCTGCACGGTGTAGAAGAGCTCGGAGTACGCCAGGACGTAGACCACGGAGGTGCCCTTGACCAGGCCGATCACCTCGTTGAACGCGTTCGGCAGGATGGCTCGCATGGCCTGCGGGAGCACGATCCGGGTGTTACGCCGCCAGGCCGGGATGCCGAGGGCCGCGGCGGCTTCGAGCTGTCCGGCGTCCACGGAGAGGATGCCGCCCCGGATGATCTCCGCCGAGTAGGCGGCCTGGTTGAGGCTGAGGCCCAGCACCGCGGCGGCGAACTGGCTGATGAGCGTGGTGGTGGAGGCCTCGAAGAAGCGGACATCGGTGAACGGGATGCCCAGACTGATCTTCTCGTAGAGGTACCCCAGGTTGTACCAGAGGAGCAGCTGGACCAGCAGCGGCGTGGAACGGAACACCCAGGAGAAGGTCCATGCCACGCCCACCAGCAGAGGCGAGGTGGAGAGCCGCATGAGTGCCAGCAGGAAGCCGAGCAGGAATCCCAGCGTCCCGGCGATGACCGTCAGCTTCAGCGTCTCCAGCAGGCCGGTCAGGACGGACTGCGCGGTGAACCACTGCGCCACCACGCCCCACTCCCAGCGCGGGTTGGTGGCCAGGGACCACGCCACGCCGGCCAGCAGGAGTGCCACCACCACGGTGCCCACCCAGCGGCCGGGGTGGCGGGCTTTGACCACGCGCAGTTCGGCGGCCGGCGGAAGCGCGGCCGGGTCAGGCGGTGCCGTGTCCACGGCTCCGGTGTGCAGGCCGAGGGTAAGTCTGTGTTCGGTGCCGTCGTCCAGCACGGGGGTGTCGGTGATGACGCTCATGGCAGGTCCTCGCAGGTCCGTGGAAGGGGTGATCAGCAGCCAATCTAGGAACCCCGATCGGGGCGGTTCAAGGCGTCCCTTCACCTCCGGAAACCCTCGTTCACGGCACGTCGCCGCAGGTCACACGCCTCCATATGCGGCCCCGCACGACGCCCCGTGACGGGCCGTGAACCCCGGCGTCGGGCGGTGACGGACCCGCTGGATTCCCGGGTGGAGGGGCTCCTAGGGTCGGGTTCCACACGCACCGGAACCAAGGAGGAGACATGAGTCAGGCACGTCCGTCGCTGGTGGTGATCGGGGCAGGACCCCGCGTGGCCGGGGTGCTGGAGCGGATGGCCGCGAACGCCCCGGAGCTGCTGCGCTCCGAGGTGGACATCCACCTGGTGGACCCGCACGAACCGGGTTCCGGACGGGTCTGGCGGCACGAGCAGTACCCAGGCCTCCTGCTCAACTCCCAAGCGCAGGACATCACCCTTTTCACCGATGCGACGGTGAATTGCGAAGGCCCGCGGACCGAGGGCCCGGATCTGCTCGAGTGGGCCGGGACCGTGGCCCCGGAGGCGCTCGAGGACCCGCAGCTGCTCACGGAGGCCGCAGCCCTCCGGCTGGGTTCGTTCCCCAGCCGCCGGCTCTTCGGCGCCTACGCCCGCTGGTTCCTGCACGCGGCGGTGCTCCGCCTCGCCCCGCGGGCGCGCGTCACCGTGCATCGCGACACCGCGCTCTCCGTCCACGACGCCGGCGAGGACGGCCACCACAGCGAGGCAGCTCACAGCGGCGCCTCCCATCGCGTCCTCCTGGCCTCCGGCACGGTGCTGGAGGCCGCCGTCGTGCTCTACGCCCTGGGCCACAGCGACGCGCGGCCGGACGACCGCGAGCGAGAGCTGGCCGCGTTCGCCGAGCGGCACGGCGGTGCGTACCTGCCGGCGTCGTACACTGCCGACGCGGACTATTCGGCGATCCTTCCCGGCCAGGATGTGCTGGTGTCGGGGCTGGGGCTGGCGTTCATCGACCTCGTGGTGCTGCTGTTCGAAGGCCGCGGAGGGCGCTTCCAAGCGGCCGAAGGCGGCAGGCTCGACTACGTCGCGTCCGGCCGGGAGCCGCGCCTCTGGGCCGGTTCACGGCGCGGGGTTCCGTATCACGCGAAGCCCCAGGCTCCCCTGCGCGGGCCCTTGCCCGCCGGCCCGCGGTACCTGAACCGCCAGGCCGTCACCTCGCTCGCGGACCTCCACCCGGACGCCGCCTTCCGGGAGCTCCTCTGGCCGCTGGTGCAGAAGGAGGCCGCCCACTATTTCTACGCTGAGCTGTTCGCCGCGTCACCGGAGCGTGTCTCGGGGCCGTGGCACGCGTTCCTGCGCCGCCTGGACACGGTGACGTGGGCCTCGGCCGAGGCGGAGCGGCTCCTGGCCGACTTCCTGCCGGATCCCGCGGACCGCCTGGACTTCGCACGGCTGGACCGCCCGCTGGCCGGGCTGCACGGCGGGATCGAGGAACGCGAGGATGCGGTGCGGCAGCATATCGAGAACGACCTGCGGCTCCGCAGCGACCCGGAACGGAGCGAGCAGACGGCCCTGTTCGTGGGGCTGCTCCAGGCCTACGTCACGCTCGGCGACGCCGCCGCGCCGTTCGACGAGTGGTGGCACGGTTTCTTCAGTTTCGTCGACTCCGGCCCACCGCCGCACCGTCTGCAGGAACTGCTGGCGCTGCACCGCGCCGGGTTCGTCAGGTTCCTGGGGCCGGGCCTGTCCGTCGGCACCGACGAGGCGAGCGGCACGTTCACGGCCGCGGTCCCCGGCAGCGCCGAGGTGGTGCACGCGAGCGCCTTCGTGGAGGCCCGCCTGCCTCAGCCCACCGTCAGGGGTTCCAGCAATCCGGCGCTGTGGCAGCTGGGCGGCAGCGGGCTGGGGCAGGTGCGGCGGGGCCGGCTGGCCGTCGACGCTCAGCACCGGATCCTGGGGCCCGACGGCGCGGCGCGGGAGACGCTGTTCGCGGTGGGTCCGTGGACGGCGGCCTGGGGCGCGGCGGCGTTCGCCAGGCCGCGCACCAATGCGGCGCCGTTCCGCGAGAACGACGCCCTCGCACGGCGACTCCTGACGCTTCTGAGCCGGCAGCCGGCCCAGCCCGTGGTCCGCGTTTCCTCCGCACTCGCCGGGGTGCGAGCATGACACTGTCCCTGCACCAGAAAGACCGCTCCATGACTGACACCGTGAACCTCGACGTCGTGCACGTCGGCCTGGACGACCCGCGCGTCAAGCCGCTGCTGGACGAACTGGCCGTCGAATACAACACGCGGTACGGGGACTTCTTCTCCGCCGCTGGGGCCCAGGAGGAACTGTCCCGCTACCCGGCCAGCGAGTTCGAGCCGCCCCACGGTGCGCTGCTGATCCTGCAGCAGGGTGCGGAGACCGTGGCGGGCGGGGCGTTCCGGCGCTACAACGAGCGCACGGCGGAGTTCAAGCGGATCTGGACCCATTCCGCGCATCGCCGCAAGGGCCTGGCGCGCCGGGTGCTGGTGGAACTCGAGCAGGCGGCCCGCGAGCGCGGCTATGAGCGCATCTATCTCACCACCGGGCCACGCCAGCCGGAGGCGAAGGGCCTGTACCTGGCCACCGGGTACACCCCGCTCTTCGATCTTGAGGCGGACCCGGAGCAGCTGCGGCACCTGGCGTTCGAGAAGGCGCTTGGTTAGCTGCAAGCCACACATCGGCGCGTTCTTCGGCAGGCAATGACTGCAGAGCCCGGCCCGGCGAGGCCAAGATGTACGGCCACGATCACGGGACCTTCGCGATCCGGGAGTACTCCACTGGGTCACTGACCGCAAGGCTGCCGGCGATGGGGGCTCAAGGTGATGGGTGAGGGGCCGCTTTGCACTCCAGCCCCTCACCCGGTTCCTACTCTGAGGAGATGATTCCGAGCTGCTGAAGGACCTTCACGCCGTCGTCCAGGCCGGTTTCTTCAACGATGAGCCCGTCGACGACCTTGAGCACAGTCATACCGGTGAAGCGCATTGTCTTGCCGGATGCGGCCGGCACAGAGCCGATGGGCAGATCGGTGAAGTCCACACCTCCTGTGTGGGTGCCGCCGCCTTCCCATTGGCCGACGACGTAGTCGCCTTCGGCAATGAGGTCGGCGGTGCCCCAGAAACCGAGGTCGGGGAACGCCTTGCGGAACCGAGTGGCGAAGTCGCGGACTTCGTCGCGGCCGACCATCGGTTCATGCAGGGAGTAGTGGAACTTGATGTCGGGGGCGGCCAGCTCGTCAATGATGGCCGGGTTGAAGTCCTCGCCCCAGAATTCAGTGAACCAGCGGCCGACGATTGCCTTGTTCTCTTCGAGTGACATGGTGGTCTCCTTGTCTCGGTGATCGTCGGCGAGCGGTGGTGATCGTCGACATTTGGAAGACGGTGGTCGTCAGCGAAACGTGAGGTGGGTTGCAGAAATCCCTGGTGCAGGGGTGTGCGTCGTGGCCGTCGTCGGGATCAGAGGTATGCGGCCTCCGTCCAGAGGTGCAGGAGGGCGTGGGTCCGGTGCGGCGCCCAGGCACGGGAGCGGTCCTTGGCCAAGTGCTGGTCGAGCCCAAGTGCCCGGCGGGCAACGAGGTCGCCGGGGGCGAAGGTATCGGGGTGTTGCAAGGCACGGACCTGGAGGTAGTCGGCGGTCCACGGGCCGATCCCGGGGATCGCCAGGAGAAGCCGTCGTGCTTCTTCGACTGTGAGTCCTGTCAGCCGTGGCCCGTCGGCCCATAGGACCGCGACTTCGTGCAGGGTCTTGGCTCGGGCACCGGTCAGTCCCACGCGGGAGCGGATCTCATCGATCGTGAGTTGCGCGATGGTCCTTGCTTCGGGGAAGACACACAGCTCGGAACTGGGCACTGGCACGCCGAACGCTGCGACCAATCGGCCTGCGAAAGTGCGCGCGGTGGCGAGTGAAACCTGTTGGCCGATCACGGTCGCGGCCACTGCTTCGAACTCGTCGGGGTAGCCGATGAGCCGAAGACCGGGCCGCTTGTCCACAAGAGGTCCGATGATGGGGTCGGCGGTGAAGGTGTGGTCGATGATGCGGATATCCCGGTCAAGATCGAACCAGCCGCGGATCCTGGAGACCAGGACATCGAGATCCGCCGTGGTCGGGCCGAGATCGGCCAGCACGCCTCGCTCATCGAGCGCGAGCCGTACCGGCACGTGGGCGTCGTCGACGGCGAGGACTCGCCGATAGATCGCGCCCTTCACCTCCTCGGCGCCGGGGATCGCGTGAGCGGTGAGCATCGCGAGAGCCGCCCTGTGATGGAAGGGGCCCAGGGCGGTGAGCCTGATCTGGGTCATTTGGTCCAGATGCCGGAGCTGCCACGGCGATGGGAGTCGACCAAATGAGTATCGATGATCCCGATCGCCTCCATCAGGGCGTACATGGTGGTCGGCCCGACGAATGCGAAGCCGCGCCGGCGGAGTTCCTTGGAGAGCGCGACGGATTCCGGGGAGGTGGTCGGGATGTCCTCGAAACGCCGTGGCCTGGGAGTGTCTCGAGGCTGGAAGGACCAGATCAGCGCCGGCAGGCCGCCGTCGTCACGCATCGCGATCGTGGCGCGCGCGTTGCCAATGGTGGCCTGGATCTTCTGTCGGTTGCGGACGATGCCGGTGTCGACGAGCAGCCGCTCGATGTCCTCCTCGCCGTAGGCGGCGATCCTGTCGGGGTTGAAGTCGTGAAATGCTGCCCGGAACGCGGGGCGTTTGCGTAGGATCGTCGCCCAGGACAGGCCGGCCTGGAAGCCCTCCAGCGACACGCGCTCGAAGATGCCGTGTTCGTCGGTGATGGGCATGCCCCACTCGTTGTCGTAATAGTCGCGCAACAGCGGATCGACGGAAGCCCAGGCAGGGCGGGCGAGTCCGTCGTCGCCGATCACGACGCCGGGATCGCGGTTGAGTTCAGTCATGTCGGATTTCGGTCCTCCTCAGCCCTGAAGTCCGGTCATGCGCATGGTGATGTTGATTCGTCCAGTGCCAAGGCCGCAGCCGTTGGGGGCGGTGAGCGGGTGAACCCGGGTGACACCGTGGTAGGCGAGACGGGAAGCACTGCCGAAGACGAAGAGGTCCCCGGAGCGGAGACGCAGGTCGGTGTAGGGCTTGTTCCTGTTCTCGGTATTCCCGAACCGGAAGGTGCACTCGTCTCCGATGGAGAGCGAGACGATCGGGGCCAAGGAGCGTTCGTCCTTGTCCTGATGCATGCCCATGCGCGCATTCTCGTCGTAGTAGTTCGCCAGGGCAGTGTCCGGAGTGTAAGCGGCGGCTTCGGCATCCGTGTAGCCGGACTCGCGCAGTGCGCGGCGGCCGAGCCGGACCATCCAGTCCGGGAATGGGAGCACTCGCGCACCATTGACGTCGGTGGCTTCGCGCGTGTACTTGTACGGCTGCCAATGCCAACCCAGACAGACCGTGCGCACGGACATTTCATGTCCACGGACCTTCGCAGCCCGGATCGGTACAGGGCCGGTGCTCCATTGGCGGAACTGCCCGACGATCCAGCTCTGCTGTTCCAAGGTCAGCCATCCGGGAATATGTACGGCGCCAGGACCTGGCCGGCTGCGTTCGCCAGGTTCCATGTCCGGGGTGAACAGAGTCATGATCCACTCTCTGGGGTCGTGATGATGCGGTTGTCGGCCGAGAGATGCCAGGCGGAGCCGGCGCGTGTCGTGCCGGCGATGCCGGTGAGGTTATGGAGTCCGACCAGCTCGAGTGCGCGAGGATCGCTGACTCCTCCGGTCAGGAGGGTGCGGGAGGGCTTCCAGGGTGTGGACCAGAGCAGGCGGCGGGTCATCTGAGCCCAGCCGAGCGGAGGTCCCAGCATGATCCACAGGTCCGTGCTGGCGGCGGCGAAGCGATTCGCCGGCCGTAGCCAAGATGCGGCCGTCTCAGGCCAATCGATCGTGACGGCAACGCCGTGCCCGGAGGTGCTCCAGGCATCCGCAATGGTGCGGGCGGAGGCGCGCGTGATCAGGTCCCTTCCTGATCCGATCGTGACCGAGGTGGCACCGCGCGAGAGTGCCATCGTCACCAGGGAACGGACCTCGGCCCCGATGATCGGGATCTCCTCACCCGCCAGCGGAACGGCCGAGCCTCTCAACAGTGGGCTGTTCAAGGCGTCCATGACTCACCCCGCTCCGTCGCAGCCTTCCATGCCCGATACTTCGGCGTGCAGCAGGTACCGCAGGGGCGGTACCCGGCTGCGAGGGCCGTGGCCTCGTTGAGGAAGAAGACCCGGTTTTTCACGTAGCCACCTCTGGCGATCGCGCGCAGAGCGGCGGCACAGTCGAGGCGGCCGTAGATCTTGCCGCCGCGGTGGCCGCCCCACGCACCCTTGACCGGGGAGGCGTAGGGCCGGCCATCGGGGCCGGTGAGCGTGTAGCTTTTCGTGGTGCTCATCGTGTCTGCAGGCTCATGCGGCGTCGTGGAAGACGAGAGCGAGGGTGTGCCGTTCCCCGGAGCGGATCGCGGACACCCCATGCCGCACCGGCGCCGCCGACCAGCCCCGCTTGGACTCGACTGGCCGGTCGCGGGTGGTGAACACGTACCCGTGCCCGTGAGGCAGCAGCGTCGCCGTGCCACGGGACTGGGCCCGCGGACGTTGCTCCAGGAGCAGGAATTCACCGCCGGTGTGGTCGACGCCGGGCTCGTTGAGATTGATCACGACCTGGAGAGGAAACACGAGGTCCCCGTAGAGGTCTCGGTGCAGGGCGTTCCAGTCCTTCTTGCCATACTTCAGCAGGATCGCCGTCGACTTGATCTGCCCGGCCTCGTGGCACATGTCCAGCCATTCGTCGAGCGTGTCGGGCCAGATCGCCTCACGGCCGAGCTTGGTCCACCAGTCCCGGGCGATCGGCAAAAGCCGCGGATACAGCGCCTGCTTCAGCCGCTCGATCGCCTCCGGATACGGGGCATTGAAGTAGCGGTACTCACCCTCGCCGAAGCGATGCCGGCCCATGTTGATCGTGCTGCGGAACAACTCGTCGTTGCCGTACATCTGCCGGAACTCAACAGTCTCCTCCGAGGTGAGCAGCTGCGGCAGCAGGGCCCCGCCGTACTCGTTCACCTCGTCGGTCACAGCGGTCCAGTCGGCCGAGGCCACGCGGTCACGCCACGGGTCCTGGATCTTCCTCTTCGCGTTCATGCTGCTTTCTCCAGTTCAAGCAGGGTGGTCTTCGCGTCGAGTCCGCCGATATAACCTCCAAGGGTGCCATCCGTGCGGAGCACCCGGTGGCAGGGGACGACGACGGGCAGCGGGTTGGTCGCACAGGCAGTCCCGACCGCGCGGACGGCTTTCGGATTCCCGACCATCTCTGCCATCTCCTTATAACTGCGGGTCTGTCCATAGCTGATCTCGGGGAGGTGCTGCTGCACGAGCTGACGGAATCCCTTCGACAGCGACAAGTCGAGATCGAGATCAAAGGTCTTCCGTTGGTGCTGGAAGTACTCGTCGAGTTCGCGCGCCGCGGTATCGAGCCGTCTCGGAGACCGCAACACCCGCGGACTGACCTTAGCGGCCAAGGTCTCCAGCACACGGTCGTGGTCCTCATTGGCGAACGCGACCCGGATCAGGCCCTTCGGAGTGGCGGCGAGCAGGAGTCTGCCGACCGGGCTGTCGACGATGCGATAGGCGACGTCGAGGAGCCCTTCAGACTGCGCTGCGGCCTCCAGCCGGCGGTGCAACTCAGCGAGCTTGTCGGGGTTGATGGGCGCCGCCAGGGCTGTGATGGTGTCATCGTTTCGGATGTCATTCATGATCGGGCTCCTTTCGTACTCGCGCCCGGATAACTTTTTCTGAGGTTCTTCAGTCCATCGGCTGAGGCTCTTCGGGCCGCGTCAACGGTTCCGCCGAGGACCGCTGCGATTTCCGCATGCGACATTCCTGCAAGGTAGCGGAAGGTGATCGCCTGTCGCTGTTTCCGCGGTAGCTGCCCAACGGTTCGCCAGAGATCGGTGTCGTCCATCCCAGGAATCCCCAGTGCTGTCGGGGCCTCTGGGAGCTCTTCGACCGGCAGCGGGTTCCGTTTGGCGGCACGATGCAGATCGATCGCCTTCCGGCGTGCGATGGTCACGAGCCACGCCTCGACGTTGGCCGTGTCCGGCAAATCCGGGTAGGCACGCATCGCAGCGAGAAACGTCTCCGACCACGCATCATCAGCATCATGAACCCCCAGGAGGGATCGGCAGACACGCAGCACGGTGGCGCTGTGGAGTGTGACCACTGATTCGAACGGCTGTTTCATGTTCATCCCTTCGAAGACGGGCCAGAGGGGAATATCGTGAGGTCCACGATTTCAGGACACAAAGAAGAAATTGACCAAGGCGGGATTCTCCAGTTCCAGCAGGGCCTGCTTGCGCGTCAATCCACCGGCGTATCCGGTGAGCTTGCCATTGGCACCGAGTACACGATGACACGGAACGAAGATACACAGCGGATTCGTGCCGACGGCCTGGCCGACTGATTGCGCAAGGGCCCTGTCACCGATGCGTTCCGCGATGGCACCGTACGTGGTCGTCTCACCGAACGGGATCTCCGCCACAATGTCCCAGACCGCACGCTGGAACGCATCACCCTCCACAGAGAAAGGGAGATCGAAGACACGCCGCGACCGGGTCAGGTATTCGCTCAGCTGCCTCGATGCCCTGGCAAGCAGTTCGTCGGAGTCGCCACTGACCTCCGGACCGAAGGTCTCTTGTGCAGGCCGGCGAATGTGATCAAGAAAGTACAACCCGGTGATCGCATCATCGGTGGCAACGATCGTGAGCTCGCCGAGCGTCGTATCGGCGGTGATATGTCGCGTGCTCATGACTCTTCCTTTCGTCCTTGTGCTCTGAAGACGACCCGGGCCATCAAAACGTGAGATGCAGGAAAGATCCCGTGCGACGGCGCGGCTCGGGCTCAGATTGAAGGCGCACCTGACAGAACAGACGTGACTTCTGAACGTGTACGGCCCTCCGGTATCGCGACGTGCGTCCGCGGAACGGTGCGATACCGGAACCACAGCACAAGCATCGTCACACTGACGGCGGTATTGAATCCGTGTAAGGCCCACGCCGGGCCGAAGGGAAGGCTCAGCACATAGACGCTGTAGAGCAGATTTCCCGCGTTGCCGAGTATCAGATTGCCGATACTGTATGACGACAGGTCACGAGTGCGTATGGCCTTCGCAACCATCGGCAGCGTCGAAGCGATGAAGACAATCGTTGAGAATGCTCCAGCGATGACACCCAAACGATCCGGCACAGTTGCTCTCCTCATTCTCAGATTCACCGCGCCTCCTGCTCGTCGGAAGGGCGGCATCCGAGCCGTAGACGCCGCACATGGAGATTCCGTGAGACGCTTCAGGCTTTCCCGTCTGCGACATCGATGCGGCAGACTCGCCCCCCGGGCGACGGAAATCGAGTCTCACGTTTCGAGCCACCTTCCGTCTTCTCATTGGACCCGCAATGATCGATCTATGAATAGGAGGCAAGCATGAATCGTCGGCACGCGATCGTCGAGACGCCGGTGGACGCGCTGTTGCTGGTCGCCGACGGCGACGCGCTGACGGGGCTCTACTTCCAGGGATACAGGTACACCCCGCCAGCGTCGGCGCAGGGGCCTCTCGTAAGAGCCTCCGAAGATCCCGCGCTCGCGCAGGCTGAGCGCGAGCTTGGTGAGTACTTTGCCGGCACCCGACACGACTTCGATATCCCAGCAGTCACCAGCGGGGACCCTTTCCAGGAACGTGTCTGGGCGCAGCTGCGTCAGATCCCGCACGGCACCACGATCACCTACGGCGACGTCGCGATCGCCCTCGGAGACAAGGTGTTGGCACAGTCGGTAGGGCAGGCAGTGGGCCGCAACCCGGTCAGTATCGTCATCCCCTGCCATCGAGTGCTCGGCGCGGGCGGCAAGCTCACAGGATTCGGCGGCGGCTTGAAGCGCAAGCAATTCCTGCTCGATCTCGAGGAACCTGCAAGCATCCGAGCCACCCGGCTCTTCTGAAAAGTGCCACCCGTTCTGAGGAGCCGGACTCTGGTCTCATCATCGGTTCACGGCCCCTGTGTCGGCATCTGCTAAGTAACACCCAGCCGCAGGCTCAGCGACGAAGATGCTGCTGCCCGGCAGACGCGCACCGGACAGGATTGCCAGGACGGACGGAGCGCATGCCGATCGGTGTAGGCCCGCCATTGCCCCGCTCCCGGGCCTGTGCCACGCTCGAAGTGATCCCGCCGGAAATGCTGACGGGCCACAGCGAGGGAGCATGGCATGGGACTCATCCAGATCGACCTCTTCAGCACGCTCGACGGCGTGGCGCAGGCGCCGGGCGGGCCGGAGGAGGATCCGTCGGACAGCTTCGCCTTCGGCGGCTGGCAGGCACCGCTCACGGACGAGGAGAGCGGGACGTGGATCGTCGGCGGCATGGACGGCATGGACGCCCTCCTGCTGGGGCGGCGCACCTACGACATCTTCGCCGGCTACTGGCCGCATCAGGACGGGTACATCGCTGACCTGTTCAACCGCATCCCGAAGTACGTGGCGTCCCGCCAGGACCCGGACCCGCAGTGGGCGGGCACGTCCTGGCTCGGCGCGGACATCCCGGCCGCCGTCCAGGATCTGCGCACCCGGCATGAGAACGTCCACGTGATCGGCAGCCTGGACTTCGTGCAGACCCTGCTGACGGAGAAGCTCTTCGACCGTCTGAACCTCTGGGTGTACCCGATCCTGCTGGGCACGGGGAAGAAGGTGTTCGCCGGCGGCACCGTGCCGAGCAACCTCCGGCTCCTTGAACCCGCGGCCACCTCGCCGAAGGGCGTCGTGATGCAGCGCTACGCTCTGGAGGAGGGGGTCCCCGGCGTCGGCGTCATGTCCTGAGGCAGGATCCTCACGCAGCACCGTCCGGGCCCTGGGTCCAGGACGGCTGCCTTCTCCGGATCATGCTCCAGAAGGCCCGAGAGGTATGCCTGGTTGAGACCGCAGATGGTATCCGGGTGGACCTGGGCCAGGCGGTGGAACGGGCAATTGCGCAGTTCCGTCGAACCATCCGCGCAGGCCACCGGCTCGTAGCCGTGACGGCTGAGGACGGCGTCGACGTCGGCCGCCTGAGCTGCGCCCGCCGCGACGGCGGCGGCGTGCTCCCAGGCGTTCCTGCCCGCCTGGGCACCCACCTGCCCCAGCGCCTGCCCGATGCCGCTTCCGCTCGAGCCGGCCTTGTCGATGGCGGCGGCCATGAGTTCCCCGGCGAGCTCGTAGCGGCGCTCCGGCACGCTCGCCAGGATCTCGGCATCGGCCACGCGGTAGAGCTTCGCCGGGCGGCCGGCGCCCGGGCCGCGGCGCTCGTTCAGCCGGCGGAAGACGTGCACCAGCAGACCCTCCTCGGCGAGACGCTCCAGGTGGAAGGCCGCCGTGCTGGGCGCCAGACCCAGGCCGTCGGCGACGTCGGCCTTGCTGCATTCGCCGCCGCGGCGGCGCAGGAAGTCATATACCGCGCGGCGCGTGGGATCCCCGAGGGCGCCGATGGCGCCCACGGGGTCTGGATGACGGCTGCTGTCCATGGACGGAACCTTACTCTGCGGCGGAAGTCCATTGTGCGATGGATCACTCAGTTCTAAAATCAATAATATCAAGTTTTAGAAGGAGTGATCATGTACACGCACCCAGCGACGCGAAAGGCCCCTCCCGCCCTGACAGCCGGCAGCCATCAGGCATTCCTCATGCTCCGCACCATCTTCACCGTCGCGCCGATCCTGTTCGGCCTGGACAAGTTCTTCAACCTCCTCACCTATTGGCCTCAGTACCTGGCTCCGACCGCCACGCACGTCGTCCCGGTCGCCCCGCAGCAATTCATGTACGCGGTGGGTGTCATCGAGATCATCGCCGGTCTGCTGGTGGCGTGGAAGCCCCGGGTCGGTTCCCTCGTGGCCTCCCTCTGGTTGCTGGGCATCATCGTCAACCTGCTGATCCTGCCGGGCTTCTTCGACGTCGCCCTGCGTGACTTCGGCTTGCTGGTGGCCGCGCTGGCCCTGAACCGGCTGAGTGTCTCCGGGACCCGGACGGCTCCGGCCGCTCAGAACGTCAGTTCATAAGGCGTGGTGCCCGTGACCCTGGTGAAGCCGTACCGTTCCAGGATGGGCCTCGAGTAATCTGTGGAGTCACTGTTGACCAGCGTGACTCCGCTCTCCAGCGCCGTCCGGGCACGCCGCGCCGTCAGCGCCCGGTAGATCCCTTGACCTCGCCAGGGCAGGAGGGTGAACCCTCCCCAGATCCCGGCGAAGTCCGTCCCGGGCACAGGTTCCAGTCGTCCGCCGGACACCACCGAGCCGTCAGCCAGGGCCATCCAGGCCTCCACGCCCGTTCCGTTGGCCAGCCGGGCCATCAGATCCGCCGCGCGCCGCGGGGCGTTCGCGGGATCCCCCTCGAACGCCTCTTCGGCGGCAAGGCAGAGCGCCAGGGCGTCCGCCTCGGTCCGGACCGGCCGCAGGGTGATGCCTTCCGGCAGCGGCACCTCCACGGCGAGCGCCTCCGCCCGCCCGATCATGACGGATTCCTCTTCGCCCGCTTCGAATCCCTCCGCCAGGAGGGCCTCGTGCAGCCCGGGGAGCGCGTCGTGGGACCGGGTCTTCCATTCGAGCGTGGCCAGCCCCTCCTCTCCGGCGAGTTCGCGAACGGACTCCAGGCCGAAGCGCACCAGCGCGGCGATCACGGAAGGCTCAGCCAGCGCCTCGCGGATCCTCGCCGGGTCCTCTCCGAGCGGTCCGGTGCTGATGAAACCGGACCGGCCCGTGAACACCGCGACCATCAGCTCGAGTCCGACCCCGGCGTCGTCGGCCTCCCAGCGGATACGGCGACGGGCGAGCGCGCCCTGCGCCTCGGCGTCGAGCCTCAGCTGGGTGTCGTAGGCGGCCAGCAGCAGTACTGAGTCAGTCATTGCAGTGTCAGTCATGGATCTCCTCCCTCGCGGCGACGGCGGCGGCCCGCGCGGCGCGTTCGATACCGTCCCGGTAGGCGCCCCAACGCTGTTCGTCGAAGGGCGGCAGGTTCGGATGCCCGGCCGTGTAGCCGATGCTCCCGTCGATCAGCTCCCGGATGATGTCCGCGTGGCCGGCGTGGTGAGCGGTCTCCAGGCCCATGTGGACCAGGATCTGCTGGAGCGTCACCTCGCGCGTCTCCGGCTTCCACCACGGCACGACGCCGGGGGCGTCCAGGGACAGCGCCTCGATGGTGGCGTCGCTGTGGGCGGCTGCGGCGTGGTGAAGATCGAGGATGCTCCGCACCGATTCGGTCTCCGGCACCCACATGTCCGCGTTGTCCTCCGCGTCCTCCCCGGCCCAGGGCATCGGGTGGCCGAAGGGGCGGCCGAAGACCAGGCCGAAGTACTCGGCCTCCGTGGTGGCAACGTGCTTCACCAGGCCCAGGAGATTGGTCCCGGTCCTGGTCATGGGGCGGCGGAGATCGTACTCGTGCAAACCGTCCAGTTTCGCCAGCAGTCCGGCCCTGCGCGCCTTCAGGTACCGGTGCAGGGTGGCTTTATGTTCCTCGGGGGTGTGAGTCATGCCACGAGCCTACGGCAGGGGTGCGACAGGAAGACGGGCTGGATCCCGCCCGCTACCACGTAGCGTGCTCCCCGCCCTCGTACCTCGGCCTGGGACCCCTCGCCCGCTACCGCGTAGCGTCCTCCCCGCCCTCGTACCTCGGCCTGGGACCCCTCGCCCGCTACGCTTAGGCCCATGGCTTCCAAGACCAACGAGGGAAAAGTCCGGACCGTCCGCGGCGCCGACGACGGGAAGTGAGGGGCTGCAGAGCGTGACGTGGACACAGACCACCATCAAGACCGCCGCCTTCTGGCTGGCCGGCATCATGCTGGTGGCCGCGGCCGCGATCGTGACGATCGCCGTCGTCAACGCCGGGCCCGCGGGCGCCCAGGAACCGGTGCGCGCCTACCTGTCGGCGTTGCAGGCCGGCGACGGCGGCAAGGCCCTCGGCCTGCTCCGCGCCCAGGTCCCGGCGGGTAATCCGAGCCTGCTGGACGGGGCGGCCCTCAAGGCCGCTGTGGCGGATCTGAAAGATGTGAAGGTCGGGGATCCGGCACCGCAGGCCGACGGCCGGAAGACCGTGCCCGTCAGCTACACCCTCCACGGTTCGCCGGGACACACCGACTTCGCAGTGGAGCCGGCCGGGAGCGAATGGCTGTTCTTCACCCGGTGGCAGATCGTCTCCACCCCGCTGGCCTCCGTGACCGTGAACGTGGTCAATTCCAATCTGGCCAGCATCAATGGCGTCACGGTCAACACCCCGCAAGGCCATGCCGAGTTCCCGGCGTTCTTCCCGGGCAGCTATGGGGCGTCCTACACCTCCCCCTATTTCGCCGCCCCGGCCCAGACCGCGGCGCTCCAGCAGAGCACGGACTACCAGACCGTGCGCCTGAGCACCGCGGCCACCAAAGGCCTGGTGGATGCGGTCTCGGCCCAGGTCCACCAGTACCTGGACGACTGCGCGGCCAAGGCCACCAAGGACCAGAAGCTCCAGCCGGATTGCCCGTTCTACCACGCGGGGCTGGAACGGGTGGTGCCCGGGACCGTGAAATGGTCGCTGGTGGAATATCCCAAGGTGGACATCCAGCCCTACAACGGCCGCTGGGTGGTCTCCCCGCTCGGCGGCAAGGCGAGGCTCCAGGCCAGCGCGCAGGATCTCTTCACCGGCCAGGTGGCGCCGCTGGAGCAGATCCACCCCTTCAGCTTCAATGTGGCGCTCAGCTTCACTCCGGACAAGGTCACGGTCACCCCGATCGTGGACTACTGACCACGCGAGAGTGCAGATGATGCCGCCTCCCGTGACGGGAAGCGGCATCATCTGCACTCTCGCGGGAGAACTCAGTCCATGCCGCGCAGGTCCAGGACCAGTTCGCTGTCGCCCTCGGCGGTCAGCACCACCGGGATGCCCCAGTCCTGCTGGTAGAGGTGGCAGGCGGCGTGATCCGGGATCTCCCCGTCGGGCCCCTCGGCCCCGTCACAGGCGGCGGCGCGCGCGGTGATGTGCAGGATGCCCTCGGTGACCTCGGAGGACAGCTCCAGGGTGCGGTTCAGGCCCTCCCCGGTGCCGCCGCCGGACACGATGAGCTCCGGCGGGGTGGAGGAGATCTTCAGCTGCGTCGGGTCGCCCCAACGGTAGTCGAGCTTCTGGCCGGTGGGCGCGGTGAAGCGCACCGCCAGCTCGAAGCCGCCGGGCGCCACGGGCGACGTCGGACGCTGCGTCTGGGAGGCGCCTTCGTCCACCTGCTGCGCCTCGGCCGGGATCGGGACGTACACGAGCTGGTGCTTGTTCGCCTCCACGACCACGAGCAGCGGCTCGGAGCCCCGGGTGTCCAGGAGGACGTCGCTCGGCTCCGCCAGGCCACGGGTCAGCGTGGAGACCGTGCCGGTGGCGGGATCGTAGCGGCGCACGGCGCCGTTGTAGGTGTCCGCGATCGCCACGGAGCCGTCCGGGAGGACCGCGACGCCGAGCGGGTGCTGCAGGCGCGCGTCGGCGGCGGCGCCGTCACGGAAGCCGAAGTCGAACAGGCCCTTCCCGACGGCGGTCTCCACACTCACGCGGGCACCGTCGGACGAGCCGGTGGGCACGAGACGCCGCAGCGCGGAGGTCTCCGAATCGGCCACCCAGACGGACCCGTCCGGTCCTTCAGCCAGGCCGGAGGACTGGGCGAACCAGGCCGAATCGGCGGCGCCGTCCAGCAGGCCCTCCAGACCGTTGCCGGCCAGGATGGACACCTCACCGGTCTCCGGGGAGAACGCGAAGATCTGGTGCACGCCGGCCATGGCGATCACCACGGTCTGCAGCGCCTCGGACCACAGCACATCCCACGGCGAGCTGAGGGCCACCTGCAGCGGGTCCTCGCCGAGCGGGCCGCCGTAGCCGGCTCCCTCGTCGTCGACCCGTGCGGGGCCGGCCTCCAGCAGGCGCTGCACGCCGCTGCCGGCCAGGGTGGTCACCGCGCCGGTGGCAAGGCTGATGCCGCGCAGGCGGTGGTTGACGGAGTCGGCCACGACGACGTCGTACCCGAGCTTCGCGGCCAGCTCGGCCGGGAGGAGGGTGACGCCCTGCGGCTCGTTGAAGCGGGCGGTGGCGGCCGCGCCGTCGTCGTATCCCTTGGTGCCGTCACCGAAGGCGGTCAGGACGGTGTCGAAGTCGTCGGCGAGCTCCACCACGCGGTGGTGCCCGGTGTCGGAGACGAGCCAGGAGCCATTGGACGCAGACGCGGAACCGCGTCCCGCGGGCAGGAACACGGCCTTACCCGGGAAGCGGAGGGTGCCGGAGGTGGCCTCGGGGGCCACGTAGGGGCCGTCTCCGCGGTGCAGGGTGCCCTTGGCCTCGTGCTCGGCGATGAGCTCCGGGATCAGGACGGCCAGGCCGTCGGCGTGGCCCTCGCCGGAGAGGTGCGCCACCACGTAACCCTCCGGGTCCACCACCACCAGGGTGGGCCAGGCGCGGGCCGTGTAGGCCTTCCAGGTGTCCAGTTCGGGGTCGTCCAGGACCGGGTGGTGGATCTCGTAGCGCTCCACGGCGGCGGCGATCGCCACCGGGTCCGCCTCATGCTCGAACTTCGGCGAGTGCACGCCGACGGTCACCAGGACGTCGCTGTACTGCTCCTCCAGGGGGCGCAGCTCGTCCAGGACGTGCAGGCAGTTGATGCAGCAGAAGGTCCAGAAGTCCAGCAGCACGATCTTGCCGCGGAGCGCTTCCAGGGAGAGCTGTTCCCCGCCGGTGTTCAGCCAGTTGCGGCCCACCAGCTCGGACGCGCGGACGCGGGTGGCGGCGCGCACGGAGGACGCGTTCTCGATGGTCATTCCTTCTCCTTCGATTCCGGGGCCGGGGTGGCGGCAGCCGCGGTGGATGAATTGTCCCGCGCCGCGAGGCGGCTGAACATGTCGTTGTAAGCGGTGAGCTCGGCGTCGTTATTCCTGTCCGCCGCGCGGTCCTTGCGCCGGGTCTCCCGCTCGTCCGAGCGGGACCACATGATGGCCACGCCGATGGCCAGCAGAACCGTGGGCACCTCGCCGATGCCCCAGGCGATCGCGCCGCCGTGCTGCTGGTCCAGAATCGCGCTGGGACCCCAGGTGCGGCCCAGATTGCCGAAGTAGTCCGCGGCCAGCAGGCCGGTGCCGCCCATGATGGAGACGCCGAAGAACGCATGGAACGCCATGGTGGCCAGCAGAAGGAGCAGCCGCATGGGGAACGGGGCGCGGCGCGGGAGCGGGTCCTCACCGATCATGGTCAGCGCGAAGATGTACCCGGTCAGCAGGAAGTGCAGGTTCATCAGCTCGTGGCCCACGTGGTCCTTCATGGCGAAGCCGAAGAGGTCCGAGTAGTAGAAGATCACGATGGACCCGGCGAAGTTGGCGGCCGCGAAAAGCGGGTGGGTGACCAGCTGGGAGAACTTCGAGTGGACGAAGGCCAGGGTCCATTCGCGCAGGCCGCGGCTGCCGTCGGTGCGCGGGCTGAGCGCGCGCAGGGCCAGCGTGATGGGCGAGCCGAGCACCAGGAAGATCGGGGCCACCATGGTCAGTGCCATGTGATCCACCATGTGGATGGAGAACAGCGCCCGCCCGTACACGCTCGGCGCGCCGGAGGTGATGTACGTCAGCGCCACCAGGCCCAGGAACCAGGACACGGCGCGCATGGCGGGCCAGCGGTCCCCTCGGCGGATCACCTTGATCAGGCCCAGGAGGTAGGCCGCGGCGGCGAACACGGCCACCGCCACCCAGAGCCAGTCCAGGCGCCACTCGGTGAACCAGCGTTCCGTGGTCAGCTCCGGCGGGAGCTCGTAGCCGCTGAGGATGAAGGCCGGGCTTGCGTCCTCGGCGTACTTGGTCACGGCGGGCGGAGCGGAGGAGGAGAGCGCGACGGCGACGGCGCTGGTCGCGGCCATGACCACCAGTTCCACGCCGATCACCTGCCAGAGCACGCGGCGGGCGGACAGGGTTCCGGCCGTGCCGCCGTTCCCGCCGAGGCGAGGGATGATCCAGGCGCGGTGCATGTAGCCGATGGCGCCCAGGACGAGCGCGCAGAATCCCTTGACCAGGACCAGCTGGCCGTACGGGGAGTAGAAGAGGTCATGCCAGCTGGTGACGCGGATGGCGGCGCTGACCACGCCGGACGCGGAGACCAGGAAGAAGCAGACCAAGGCCAGCGCGGAGAAGCGCTTCAGGACCGGGGCGGTCACGTCCTTGCGGGCGGCGCCCGTGATCCCGCGGCCCAGGAGCCCTGAGATGAGGGCGAGGACCACGATGCCGCCCACCCAGAGCGAGGCGCCCAGGACGTGCAGGCCGATCGAGTTGACGGCGCCGGCATGGTCGTCCGAGCTGGCCGCGTGGCCGTTGAGCGCGGGCGGGATCATGCCCACGAGGGCGAGCAGGAGCGTGAAGGCGAGCCCGGTGGTGTTCCGCAGCCCGAAGCAGGCGGTGGCCACCAGCGCGGCCACGATCACCACGAACAGCCAGGCCTGGCCGAGCGGCAGCTGGGTCACGAAGACCACCAGCTCATTGGTGTACTGGGAGTCTCCGCTGATCGGCTGCCCGGAGACGTTCGCATAGGTGAAGATCAGCACCGCGATGGCGGAGAGGGTCCAGGCGGCTCCGCCGATCCCGGCCACCAGCAGCGTCCGGGTGAAGGCCGGGTGCTCCGGGATGTCCTCGTCCCCGCCGGTCCGGCGCGGCGCGCGGACGGTGCGCGGCAGGACGAACACCACGAAGGCGAGCGCCGCAACGGTGACCGCCAGGCTGATGTTGTGGGCGGTCTTGGCGATCGGGAGGCCCCAGCGCACGACGGCGCCGGGGTCACTGATCTGACGGACCCCGGCGGCGCCGGTGAAGAGGAGTCCCAGCACCAGGGTCACGACGGCCACCGCGAGCGCCGCGAACTGCCAGGCCGGGCCCAGGCCGCGGACGGCGTCCCCTGCGGCTGGCAGTGGGCGCGGCTGGGCCTTGGGACCGGAACGAGATGGCATGGGTCCATTCTCCCGCGCGGGCCGGGGGCCGGTCGAATCGGGGGCCCGGTTCACAGCGGGCGTTCAGCCTCCGCGGACCTCCACCACCATGTCCTCCAGGTGCGGGAGATGCGCCTTGAGCTGCCTGCGGGCGTCGGAGCGGAGTTCGTCGGCGCCGGCGACGCTCAAGGCCGGGTCCACGGTGACGGCCACGGAGCCGTGGAGCCGGTGTCCCGACCAGCGCAGCCGCACGTTCTCCACCGCGTGGATGCCGTCCACGTGCTCCAGGGCGTGCTCCGCGCGGTCCACGAGTCCCGGCTCCACGCCGTCGAGCAGTCTCCGTCCCAGGTTCTTCACCGTGCCCCAGAGCAGCGCGATGATCGCGGCGCTGATGAGCAGGCCGACGATCGGGTCGGCGAGCGGGAAACCGAGCATGACGCCGACGGCGCCGACCACCACGGCCAGCGAGGTGAAGCCGTCCGTACGGGCGTGCACACCGTCGGCCACCAGGGCGGCGGAGCCGATGCGCTGGCCCACCCTGATGCGGTACACGGCCACGGACTCGTTGCCCAGGAATCCGATGACGCCGGCGGCCGCCACCCACCACAGGTTCGTCAGCGGCTGCGGGTGCAGGAGCCTGTCGATGGCCTGCCAGGCCGCCACCACGGCGGAGAGCGCCACGACGGCGATGATGAACAGGCCGGAGAGGTCCTCCGCCTTGCCCAGGCCGTAGCCGTAGGCCTTGCTGGCCGGGCGCCGCGCCAGGACGAATGCCACCCAGAGCGGCACGGCGGTCAGGGCGTCGGAGAAGTTGTGGACGGTGTCGGCCAGGAGGGCCACGGAACCGCTGAAAAGCACGACGACGAACTGCAGCAGGGTGGTCCCCAGCAGGATGAAGAGGCTGATCTTGAGCGCGCGGACGCCTTCGGTGCTGGCCTCCAGAGCGTCGTCGATGGAGTCGGCCGAGTCGTGCGTGTGGGGGACGAAGAACTCGTGCAGGCGGGCCTTCAGGCCGGTGCCGTGCGAGTGGTCGTGGTCATGGCCGTGCTCGTGGCTGTGGCCATGACCATGGGAGTGGTCATGCCCGTGCTCATGATCGTGGTCGTGGAGGTGCTCATGCGTAGGACCGCGGGGGTGCCCGTGGTCGTGATCGTGGCTCAATGTCAGTCCTGAGGGGTGTGGTGGTGCCGGGGGGTTCCGCCGATGGAGTGTTCGGCCTGGAGGATGGCGTCGGTGACGAGCTGGGAGGCGTGCTCGTCCGTGAGGCGGTAGAAGGCACGGGTGCCCTCGTGGCGGGCGGTGACCATACGGGCCAGCCGGAGCTTGGCCAGGTGCTGGGAGACGCCCGCGGGGTTCTTGCCCACTGCTTCGGCCAGCGCGTTGACGGTCAGTTCGCCGTCGGCGCGCAGCGCCAGGATGATGCGGATCCGGGTGGCGTCGGCCAGCATGGCGAACACCTCCACGGCGAGCTCCACGAACTCCGATTCAGGGTCGCGGCCGCAAAGCTTCTTATCTGCATCCATACGCAGATAGTGGCAGAAAGGGATCGCGAGCAGCAATGAAGGCAGTGCTTACCAATACCTATACCTAGAGCTGACCTCACCTGCTCAATGTCGAAGAAAATCCGATATCAAATACCTATCAAGGGCGGAACCAAGCCCATTGTGATACCCAGTCCCCCTGCGACTCGCCTTTCCTGAAGAAGTCACCACCGCGTCCACGGACCCGGTGCAACCACTTTCACCTCAGGAGTACGGCATGACCATCAGCACCACCGAAACGAACCCCACTGACAGCAAAGACGGACGGCGCACCGGCCGGAAGCGGGCCATCATCACCGGAGCGGCCCTCCTGGGCTTCGGCGCGCTGGCCACCTCCGCGGCATTCACCGACTTCGCTTTGCTCGATCTGAACGGCGCCGGAGGCTTCGGCGGCGACGCGAACAAGTACAACATCCAGGTCGCCACCCAGCAGGTGGACCACGTGTCCGATGTCCAGGATGCCCAGTGGCTGGAGGCCAACCCGGACGCGGAGACGCTCACCATCGCCGGGGCTGACTCGCTCATCCCGGGCGGTCAGGCCATCTACGCGAAGATCCCGGTGCGGAACGCCTCCCAGACCATGCGCTCCAGCCTGGACCTGACCCTGGAGAACACCACGCAGGCCGGCGGCGACTCCGTGGCGGACGCCAAGAACGCCGCCTACAGCCAGAAGCTGGCCGTGGACATCGCCATGGTGGACGACGCCTCCGACCTCAGTGCAGCCGGCTGGACCCCGATTCCGATGGATGCCTTCGCCCCGGGCGGCAAGAGCGGCCGGGTCTCCCTCGGCAACCTCGACGCCACGGCCGGTAAGGTCGCCGTCTTGAAGATCAGGCTCGACTCGGCCGAGGACGACAACGCGGCCAACGGCGGCAAGGCCACCGTCCAGGCGCGCTTCGACGGCACCGCCATCAACTGACCGGACCCATCGAGTGGGCCTCTCGCCGGCGTTCAGGGGCGGCGAGAGGCCCACTCGATCTCCCGATCCCACAGAAAGGCCGACCGTGACGAATCCCTTCGCACTGCCGAAGAGGGCCTGGCTTGCCACCGGCAGCCTCCTGGGCACTTTTTCGCTCGCCACCACCGCGCTCCCCGCGGAGCACCTGGATATCATCGCCCTCGGGAAGGCCGGAGCCGGTCACGAGTTCAATCTTCAGATCGCGGGCTCCGCCACCTCACCCTGGGCGCCCGCTGAGTCAGACTGGGCCGAGGGCAACCCGACGGCCCTCACCATCGGCGGCACACCGGACGGCGCTCCGCTGCGGATCCTCCCCGGGGAGAGCCGCACATTCCAGCTGGCCGTCCGCAACGCCGCCCCCCGGCTCGCCAGCAGCCTGCGGCTCCGCCTCTACCAGCCGGACCAGCCTGCCGGAACCACCGATCTCTTCCCGGCACTGACGTTCACCCTGAACAGCGCTGGACGGATTCTCGCCGCCGGGCAGGGGCCGCTCACCGCCGAATGGCCGGCGCACCTATCCCCCGGTGAAGTCCAGCATTTCGAGCTGACCGTGCAGCTGCCTGCCACCGCGGGCAATGAATTCAACGGCGCCGCCACACAGCTGGGCCTGCGCGCGGACGGGGCGTCCCGATGACCCTCCGCGCCGTCCCTCGCACGGTCCGGGCCGCCGTCGTCGTCCTGCTCAGCGCCGCTGCTCTGGCCGCCACGGTCACCACCACACAGGCCGCGTTCCACGCCGGGTTCACCGGGGAGGCTCGCGCGGACGGCTCCATCGACATCGCCCAAAGCGAAGACGGCACCTCACAGCACCCCACCGCAGCGGAGGCGAAGGCCCTCCCCCAGGCCAACCCCGGCGTGCCCGTCCGCGCCCTCGCCGAGATCCCGCACGGCTGGCCCACGGTGCCGACCGCCGTCGTCCCCGTGCAGATCCACAATCTCTCGCCGCAGGCTGTCGTGACACTGCGGCTGAAGCTCGACGGCGGCACTGCGGGCACTGCACTCTTCAGCCGGCTCGCCGTCGGCCTTCAGGTCGACGGGCGGCAGGCGGGCGACGGCACCGTACTCCCCGGGACGTGGTTCCAGAGCCATCCCGACGGCGCTCTGGTGACGGAGCGACTGGAATCCGGGCGCTCGGCGCGGCTGGATCTCCACGTCTGGATGGGTCCGGAGGCCACGCCGGCCGACTATGCCCAGGCACTGGACCTCGGAGTCCAGGTGACCGGAGAGACGGTCGGCGGGGAGATCATCGCGCTCGAAACGGACTGGACATGACCCGGCGGCTCGGATCGGTCCTGGGGGCCTTGCTGTGCTTGCTCGCGGCCGTCGCAGCTCCGGTGACGCTGGCCCACTCCGCCGAGGGGGACGGCGGGGCGCTGCAGAGCGACGGCGCGCTGGTCACCTTCGAAACGCCCGCGCCAGGCCACACGGTGGAGGTCCCGCTCCACGTGCGCAACACCGGCGGGCACACACTGGACCTGTCGCTGGCACTCCGAGAGGCCACCGGCGCCGCCACGGAAGGCCCCCACCCACTGCGGCTGGCGGTGCATGCCGACGACGGCGGGCTGCTCGTCGGGGGCACCGCCGACGAACTGCTGGACCAGCACGTCGCCCTCGCCGCGCTGCCCGCGGGGGCGGAACGCACGCTGCGGGCAACGGCTCATCTTCCGGCGGGTGCCGGAGACGACTACCGGGGCGCTCCGGTGAGCCTGCGCTTCACGTTCACGGGCACGGGGGATCCGGGCGGGGTGGACTCCGGCGGCCTGCCGGACGGGTCCCTGGCCATCACCGGGGCCCGAGGCTTGTGGATCCTGGCCGTCGCCTTGCCGCTCATGATCGTGGGGATCCTCCTGCTGCCCGCGCGCCGGAAACGAGAGAAGGAGGCCGAGGACCATGAGCCGCACGCCTGACAGCACCGCGCCCCTCACATCCCGGCGGGCCGTTCTCTGGGCCGCATTGCTGGTCACGGCGGGTGGTGCACTGGCCGCCACCGCCCTCTCCGTGACCGGCACCTCGGCGGCCCTGCGGGATACCGCTGCGCTGCAGACCGAGGTCACCGGCAGCTTCCAGCTCGCCGCACTGGACCGGGACGGACGGATCGGCAAGATCACCCAGGGTGACGCTCCTGCCGTGCTGACGTTCGCACCGGCCCAGGGGATGGTTCCGGGCACCACGCTCGCACTGCCGCTGACCCTGGCAGGCAACGCCCCGGGTGCCGGCGTCGATCCGGCATTGTCGGTGCGGCTCGCGGGAGAGCTGACCGGAGGAGAGACCTCATCGCTCCTCCCGCATCTCCGGATCTCCGCCCGGGAAACCGTCGGGGGACGGACCCGGACCCTGCTGGGCGATCCGTCCGCCCCGGAACGTGGCGTCGAAGTAGGCGATGAGCCGCTCGGGATCCCCGGGCTGACGCCGCTCCCCTCGCGCCAGGGCCAGGCGCAGGCCGTCGGCGAGCGCTGGGACGGCGGCCAGGACGCCATCGGCTCGGTCACCGTTTTCATTCATCTCCTGGATTCATCGGCGCTGCAGCACATCTCGGCGCAGCGGCTCTCCGTCCACTTCACTCTCACCGGAAGGTCCCACGCATGAGCACTTCCAGCATCGCCGGCCCGCCCCGCACGGCACGGCTCGTGGCCTGCCTGGGCGCCGCGCTCCTCGCCCTGACGGCGGCGTGCGTCCCCGGCACCTCGGCCGGCTTCACCGACTCGACTTTCGGTCAGGCGGCGCTGACGACGGCGGCCGGGCTGGACTCCCCGCCCACCGACTACGACCAGTCCGCGGCGTCGTCGCTGTTCATCTCTGCGCGCGGCGAGCTGTACATCACCGGGTTCCGAGGCAACGGCGACGGCAACGGCCAGCGCCCGGCAGGCACGGCTGCTCCGAGCCGCGTGTCCTTCCCTGAGGGCACCGTGATCGTGGACGCGGCAGGATCCACCAACGACTTCTCCACCGTGTACGACTGGACCAACTCCTACATGGCGCTGGACAGCCGGGGCCAGGTCTGGACGTGGGGCGCCGTCTACGGCGGCGCGCTCGGCCGCCACGGATACGGCCTCATCGGCCGCGGCGGGATCAGTGCGGAGCAGTCCCGCACCGTGGGCCGCGTCACCACCACTGCGGACGGCACTCCGCTGCCGCACATCCGGTCCATCGCACGGTCCGAAAACCAGTTCCTGGCGCTGGACGGCAGTGGCCAGCTCTGGGCCTGGGGCTATGGCGGGGAGAACCTTCCTCGCCCGGCCGGTCCCGGCGTCGACGCCGCGCTGCCGTTCAGGGTGGACCTTACCACCTGGGCGCCCAGCCTCACCCGCTGCGACGGCGGCGGCGGGAACAACCTGGGCCGGGTTCTGTGGCACTCGGTCTGGGGAGGCAACAACGCCGCGGGGGCCGTGGGGCAGAACGGCCTGATCTACAGCTGGGGCTTCGACAACATGCAGCCTCCGGGCTCCGGGAACGGCATCACCAGCACCACCTGCCCGTCCATCAACGAACGGGCCAATCGCGTGCTCTTCCAGGAGTACCCGGAGCTGTACCGGACGGTGGACGGCCTTGTCTACGACGAGTCCCTCCTCCGCTCGGAGACCGAACGCCACGCGAGGTTCTCAGCGATCGTCAACGCACGTTTGCAGGCCGGGGTGCTGGAGCAGTGCTCCAGCGTGAAGGGCGTGGGCAAGACGGACGAGTCGGGCTGCCCGGTCCGTCAGCTCGCCTTCCCGGCACGCGCCACCCTGCTCCTCACCCAGAACGGCAAGCTCCAGACCTGGAAGGCCTCCACGCTCAACTATGGGGACCCCTTCCTGGGCCGGTCTCCGGGGAGCAACCCACACTGGCCCACCACGGTCAGCGTGGCCGGCACACCGCTCACGATCCGCTCGTTCAGCCCCGGGATCAGTTCGGTCCAGGCCCTCACCACGGAGGGCCGGGTCCTGGGCTGGGGCTGGAACAACTACTGCCAGGCGATCGGGCGTCCCACCGGCAAGCCGGACTGCAACGCCGCCCGGAACACACCCACAGCGGCAACGGACCTGGTCTCCTCAGCCACGCCGGTGGCGGGAATCCCCGTTGAGGACAAGGTCACGCGGATCAGCACCACGCAATGCGCCGCCTGGGCCACCACCGAGTCCGGCCGGCTCTACGCCTGGGGCGCGGGAACCGTGGCGGGCACCGACTTCCGGACCTGCAAGGAACCCGCCTCGGCCCAGAAGGGCTACAAGATCTACGACTACGACTCGGTCGACCAGGCCAACCCCTTCGGCCGCCCCGTCACGGGACGCGCCACGGAAACCAGAAAGGTGGCAGGCGAATGACCTCCACACCCGGCCCGATGATCGCGGTCTTCTCCGTGATCCGTTCAGCCCTGCTCTGGATCGGAGCGGCCATCGGCACACTGTGCCTGATCCTGTTCCTGCTCGGAGTGGCGTTCGGGATCCGGCCCCAGGCCGTGGTGTCCGGGTCCATGGAGCCCACCCTGCCCACCGGATCGCTCATCCTGGTGAAGCCGGAACCCGTGGTGGATGTCCGGGCCGGGGACATCGTCACCGCGGCCCTCCCGGACGGTCGCGGCACCGTGACCCACCGGGTGGTCGCGCTGGACAAGGACCGCAACGGGGTCACCTCGCTGACCCTCAAGGGCGACGCCAACCTCGCCGATGACCCGGTGCCGTATCCGGTGGCCACGGTGGGCAAGCACCTCGCCACCATCCCCGGCCTGGGCACGCTGGCCCTCGCCTTCCGCACGCCCGCGGGGCTGGCCGCCGTCGCGCTGGTCACCGTGGTGTTCCTTGCCGTGGTGCTGCTGCCCGGGCGGAAGGCACGACGCCGGCCCGACCGGGCTCACCGGTGAGGAACCGGTACAGCTCGTGCCGGGACGCGGTCCCGGTCTTCTTCAGCGCATTCGAGATGTGGTTGTCCACGGTGCGGACGCTGAGCCCCAGACGGTCGGCGATCTGCTGATTGGTGAGTCGCCCTGAGAGAAGCCCCACCTCGAGTTCACGAGGACTCACCGTTGTGGCGCCGTCTCCCGCCGCGGCGGGCGCCAGCGGCTCGCTGTGCCGGCCGCCGCTCCCGGCCAAGGTGGCGGAGAGCTCCCGCAGCCGGCCGGCCCGCTCCGTCCTCCCGGCTGTCTCCTCGGCCTGGGCGGCGGACCGGACCAGCAGGAAGAGCATGTACTCCGGACAATGCACCGAGTCTTCGACGGCGCGCTCCACGTCCTCCAGCCGCCCGTCTTGCAGGCAGGCCACCAGGGCGCCGAGTGGCTGGAACAGCGGAATGTCGCTCTCCGCCAGAGCACGCCGGAATTCCTCTGCGGTCTTCGGCCCGAATCCCACGGCCAGGCAGCTGTACGCCGTCTGAACCGCGCCGAGGACATAGCCCTTCTCCCGCCGTTGCCGGACGCAGGCGGCCACCTCCTCATCGAAGGCGTCGGAGGCCAGGGGCTGTTCCGTCACGGCACGGACGATGTCGATACCCATGCCCAGGAACGGACCCATCTGCGGGCTGAGGAGGGACGCCTCGTACAGATGATCCTCCTGGGCGGCAGTCTGCCCGTCGAAGAATGCTGTGAGGCCCCTGAGGTTGAGGAAGGCGGCGAAGGCCGGGATGAACAGGATCTCCGGGCAGCCCACCAGGAGTGCCTCGTCCAGGACGTTGCGCAGGGCTTGGCCCTCCCCCCGGTAATGATGCCCCATGATCGCCACATAGGACGCCATGACGAAAGATGAGCGGTCCAGGCCTGTCGCCGAGCGGGTCATCATCTCCGTGGCGGCGGCCACACACCGGTCCACGTCGCCCTCCATCAGCGGGATGATCAACCCGCTCCACGAGCCCACCCGCCCCAGGGGACCCGTGGAGCCGGGAGCCTCGCTCAGCTCCCTTGCCTCGGAGACCCTGCCGAGTGCCAGCAGCATGAGTGTGTCGACGCCCCGGCACAGGCCCAAGGGATCCCCGGGATCGCGGGCCAGGTGGGACGCCTGAGCGGATACACCGCCACCTGTCATCATGTCCAGCAGGCTGACCGCAGCCGCGGCCGTGCCCGCCCAGCGCCGGTTGTCCTGGGCGAAATCCCTGAGGAGGATCCGGGCACCTGCCGGGTCTCCTTCCTGGAGGGCCAGCCATTGGGCCCGCGCAAACGCCAGCAGGAAGTCGTCCGAGGAGGCCTCGAACCGCCTCCCGGCCGTCTCCTGCAGCACACGCCCCACGTGCTGTGCTCTCCGGGGGTCCCCGGATGCCTCGCGGAAATAGGCCACCGCCGTGGCAGGCCCCGGCGCGTCCTGCCACGCACGGTGTGCCAGATCGGACAGTTCCTGCTCGTGACTTTCGAACGTCCTGGCCAAAGTCGCCATGGTCGCGGTGTCCCGGTCGCCCAGCGCCGTCGCGGGGCCTCGCCGCTCGTCGTAATCCCTCCTCTGGGGGTGCACTCCGCGACGGAAGCAGTCCACCAGGATCGGCGGCCACGGGGACACCGTGGATCCGCGCGAGGCGGGACCCACACGCACGAGTCCTCGGTCCGCGGCGCGCCCCAGCACCTCCTGTCCGTAGGTCTTCAGAGCCTCCTCAAGGCTCACCGCGTCGCGCAGAGACAGTGCCCGGAGGGTCTCGGTCAGCTCGGAATCGTCCCCGCCGAGGAACTCCACGGTGAGGGGGATGAGATCCGGGTTCCACAGGGTGGCGCCGCTCTGCATCCACAGCCCGTCCTGTTCCACCAGGAGCCCGCGGTCACGGGCGCTCAGCAGAACGGCGCTCACCAGGAGGGGGATACCGCCGGTCTTCCCGTACACCCGCGCGGTGGCCGCGGAGTCAAGCCCGCCACCCAGAACCTCATGGGCCATCTGAGCGGTCTGGGCGATCGTGATGGGTTCCAGGGTGACCATCCGTTCGGGCCACCGGGGCGGGAAGTCCAGGTGCCGCTCGGGGTCCACCGGCAGTGCCAGGACAGTCCGGAGCCCGAGCCGGTCCCGCACGGAAGCCAGGACCTTCAAGGACAGAGGGTCCACCAGATGAAGATCGTCCACTGCCAGCACGGCCGTGGGCCCCACACGCGCCGTCAGCTCGTCCACAGTGCCGGCCAGGGAGCGGGGCCGTGCCGGAACTCCGAGTTCGGAAGACCATCGGTCCACCACATAGCCCGGCTGTTCCGCCGCGGCCGGTTCGCCGCGGATCCACCACACGGTTTCACCCGTACGCTCCAGCACCGACGTCACGGCAGCGAGCACGGTGCTCTTCCCGCTGCCCCGGCCGCCGACGATGCGGACGCTCTTCCCCTGGCGGAGCGCGGCCCGCGCCACGGCCACCTCGTCCTCGAAAATCATCCAGTCCCTGCTCTCCCAGACCCGTCCGGGTTGTCATTCCATCCTGGCAGAGCCGGTGCCCGCGCGGAGAAGGCACGCCCGGGTCCCGACGTCCGCCGTCCGGCGTTCCTGCGCGGGAGGGCGCGGGACGGCGGGACTCTACACTGGAACGGTGACCCTGGAACAGTCTCTGCTCGGCTATGCCGCCCTCTCCGTCCTCATCACGATCCTTCCCGGAACGGACACGGCCCTCATCCTCCGCTATGCCCTGGGGCAGAGCAGGAAACACGCCTACATGGCGGGCCTCGGCATGATCACGGGGGCGTTCATCTGGAGCGTCGCCGCGGCCACCGGGGTCTCCGCGCTCCTGGCCGTCTCCACGATCGCCTACGACGTGCTGCGGATCATCGGCGCCGGCTACATGCTGTGGCTCGCATTCAGCTTCTGGAAGGCGTCCTTCGCCAAGACTCAGGACGCCACGGTGGACACCCCGGCGGGGAAGGCGGCCATCGCGCCGGAACACCTGGGCAAGACCTGGAGCAAGGGCTTCCTGTCCAACATCCTGAATCCCAAGTTCGGCATGTTCTGCCTGGCCGTCATCCCGCAATTCCTGGTTCCGGGCATCGCGCCGCTGGCCATGGGTCTCATGCTCTCCGTCATCAGCAACCTGGAGGCCATCGCCTGGTTCGTCGTCATCATCACGGCGGCGCACTTCTTCCGCCGCTGGCTGGACGGCCCCCGCTTCCGCAAGATCATCGACCGTGTCACGGGCACCGCCCTGGGTGCGTTCGGCGTCGTCGCCATCGTGGAGACCGCCAAGGGTTGAGTCAGGCAGGACGTTGAGCCAAGCAGAGCGCCGAGGCAGGCGGGGTGCTGAGTCAGGCAGAGCGCCGCGTCAGCGGCCATTCAGCCGCAGCACGGCGGCGGCCCGCACGCTCAGATAGCCGCGCCACTCCAGCGCCGCAGCCTCCGAATAGCTGGAGAAGTCCACCGGCCAGCCGCCGTCGTCGTCCTGTTCCCGCTCCAGCCTGGCCAGCGCGATCTCCGCGGCGGCGTCGGAGAAGAGCGCGCGCACCGGGCCGCCCGGCTCAGGCGCGAAGTCGGTCAGATGCAGGCTCTCCCCCACCGCACCGCCGTCGACGGTGATGGTGCCGTCCTCCGGGAGCCACTTCCCCAGGCGCTCGAGCTGGGCCGCTGCGCGCTCATCGGAACCCGCCAGCCGGTCCAGGAGCTGCAGAGAGAAGGAGAGCACGTACGCGAACGGCCGCTCGTCCAGTTCCTCGATCCGCGCCAGGCAGTAGCCGGTGGCCCGCGCCAGCCACGGGTGGGCGCCCACGCGCCGGTCCCGCACGGCCAGGCGATGCGCTTGAGCGACGACGGCGGCGGTCAGCTGCAGCGATGACTCCTTGGGATCGGCGGACACCCAGAACGGGGCGCACGCGGTGTAGTCGGCCACCGGGAGCGCGAACGGCAGGCCTCCGTCCCGGAGGGTGACGGACTCCAGCCAGTCCAGCAGCGCCGGGAGCCGTCCGGACACGGCAGGCCACGCGTCCGCCAGGGCTTCGAGCGCATGTAAGGCGCCGGCCACCTGGCTCTCAGGGGAGCGCAGATCGGGCTCCAGACCCCAGCCGTAGCCGCCGTCGGGGTTCCGGTAGGCCTCCAGGGCCTGGATGACAGCCTCACCGTGCCGGTGGGACGGTTCCCTCAGCGCCGCATGCCGGTGGCGGTCCAGGAGCCTGGCGTGGCCGGTGATGAACTTCCCCGCGCTGAGATGATCGGTCATGGTGGTGATCATGTCACGGCCGGCTGCCGAGGGCCGCGCTTCCCTCTGCGGGTTCACCTCCCTTCCGCCGCGACCCCGCGGATGGTTAGCGTCCTCTTATGAGCACACGTTTTCACAGTGACGAAGCCCTGCGGCAGGCCCGCGAGTTCCTGTCCCGTCACCTCCTCCTGGACGGCCACAATGATCTGGCCACCAGGCTGCGCGCCGACGGCTACTCGTTCGACGGCCTGGACACCGGCCGTCCCGAGTTCGACACGGATATCCCGCGGATCCGGGCAGGCGGGCTCGGCGGCCAGTTCTGGTCCGTGTACGTGCCGTCCACGCTGGAGAAGCACGCGGCGGTGACCTCCACCCTCGAACAGATCGATGCCATCCATGGGCTGGTGGCCGCCCATCCGGACGTTTTCGCTTTGACGTTCACGGCCGATCAGGTGCGGGCCGCGTTCGCGGACGGCAAGGTCGCCTCCCTTCTGGGGGCGGAGGGCGGCCACAGTATCGCCCGTTCGCCCGGTGTCCTCCGGACCCTCGCCCGTCTGGGGCTGCGTTACCTGACGCTGACGCATTTCCAGAGCAATGAGTGGGCGGACTCCTCCACGGATGGGCCCCGCGCCACGGGCCAGACGGCCTCCGCGCTGAATCCGGAGGGAGCCTCGGTGCTCGCGGCGCTGAACAGCCATGGGATCATCGCCGATCTGTCGCACACCTCCGATGACACGCAGCGCGCCGTCCTGAACTCCACCGATGTGCCGGTGCTGTTCAGCCACTCCTCCGCCTTCGCCGTGACCCCGCACCCGCGGAACGTCAAGGATGACATCCTGGAATCCCTGAAATCCAATGGCGGCGTCGTCCAGGCCGCGTTCGTCTCCTCCTTCCTCAGCCGCTCACGCGCAGAGTGGGAGGCAGAGGCGGACAGGCTCCACCCGTCCGAGTGGAGCTGGCCGGCTCAGCCGCTCTTCCCCGGCGCGGAACCGGAGGAGGGTCCTGCAGACGCCTCCACGCACGACGACGGGGCCTCCTCTGAGGAGGAGGATCGCTTCGCGGCGTGGCTGGCCGAGCACCCCCGCCCGCGGGTCACGGTCAAGGACGCCGCCGATCACCTGGACCACCTCCGCGAAGTGGCCGGCGTGGAGCACATCGGGATCGGCGGCGACTTCGACGGTGCCAGCGGCTTCCCAGAGGGGCTGGAGGACGTCTCCGCCTACCCCACGCTCTTCGCCGAGCTGAAGGAGCGCGGCTGGTCCGGGGCCGATCTTGCGGCGCTGGCCGGGGAGAACGTGCTGCGTATCCTTCAGGCCACCGAGGACGCCGCGAGGGATCCGCTCTGGCCTGGGGCTGTGTAGGTGGTTTTTGTGTGTTAAATGCAGCGGCCCCGGGAGCGTCGTTGCTTCCGGGGCTTCGCTGGTGGTTGTGTCCGGCGGTGTCCTACTCTCCCACACTCTCTCGGGTGCAGTACCATCGGCGCTGTGGGTCTTAG
>NZ_JAVALS010000002.1 GCF_030731045.1 Arthrobacter horti
GACAGATCACCACGAACTGGAAACAAGCCCTCGCCCAACTCGCCCTGGCCTACCCCGACCGAATCCAGCCCTACCTCTAGAAACCCGGCAACGCCCCGCTTACACAAACAACTTGACAGGCTCCGACTGGCGTCTGATGCTGCCGAACGGGCACGCCTCGTGTTGGAATGGGAACTGTCCTGGGAGCTGGCAACAGACCGTTTCCGCGAGGCCCCAGGACGGGCAGACGGCAGTCATAGCGGAGACGGACCACTTCGCAATCTGCACGGCGCACAGCATCCGCGCACCGCCCCGTTTCCGCTGCCTCCGTCGGCCGAGCCACGCTACGGCGCCTGGTCCCGCGCCCTCGACCTTCCCGCCCGGCTACCGGTCTCCGCTCTGGACAAGCGGGAGAGGCTTCCCCTGCTCATCGAGGCATGGCGGAACGGCCTTCGCCAGTTTGTCGTGCTTCCCTACCGGACACCACACGTGGAACTCCTGGGCCCGGGAACCATCCACATCGACTCGACGTCCTTCGGCGACCCCGATGCATTCTGCGCTGCGCTTTCCCTCTTCAACCATCAGCCCTAGCCTGGCGTCGGCGCCACCACCCCTACGGCGCCACCACCCCTACGCCGCCACCTCCCTACGGCACCAGCTCCCGTGCCACTTCCTCGAGCGCGCTCCGCACCGCCCTGATCGCCGGCCGGCCCACGCTCGCGGCCCGAGCCGAGGTGAACACCGTCCGGTGCGGCGAGTCCGCGAGTTCCACCAGCCGCACGGTCGACGGCTGACGCCCCACCCAGATCAGGTCCGGCAGCAGTGCCACCGCATGCCCGGACTCCACCAGGCTGATGTGTGCCTGCAGATCGGCCGTCTCGTACCGCACATCCGGTTCGAACCCGGCGGACCGGCACGCCTGCTCCGCCCAGTGCCTGGTCGCCGCCCCCCGCGGTTCCATCACCCACGGCAACTCCGCCGCATCCGTGAGCCGTTCCAAGGCACTCTCCGGCGGCACCGCCAGCCGGATCGCGTCCTCCACCAGCCTCATCCGGTCCAGCCCCGGCAAGTGCGGCGCCGCGTGATGCGGGTACTGCTCCGCCACCACCAGGTCGAAGCCGTGTGCCCACGTCTCGTGCAGCGCCGTCTCCGGTTCGTACTGCACCATCTCGATCCGCAGCGCCGGATGCCTTTCCCGCAGCGCCTTCAGCGTCGCCGGCAGCAGCGCCAGCATCGCACTCTGGAACACGGCCATCCGCACGGTCCCGCGGATCTCGTCCTGGCTCGCCGCCACCGCGGCCTCCGCCCGTTCGAACGCGTCCAGCAGCTCGCCCGTGTGCTCCACCAGCAGCTGCGCCTGCGGCGTCAGCAGCACCCTCCGGCCCGATTTCCGCATCAGCTCCACCCCCACCTCCTTCTCCAGGAGCGCCAGCTGCTGAGATACCGACGACGGGCTGTACGCGAGGGCGTCCGCCACCCCCGCCAGCGTGCCGCGGATGCTCAGCTCACGGAGCAGTCGGAGCCTGCGGATCTCCAGCATGGGGACCTCCCGATCGGGGTGCGGAAGCACCCGGGCAACAGTTCATAAAAGCTGATGCATATCCTACGGAAAAGATCGCTTTTCCTAATCTTCTCCCGGGCGCATACTTTTTTCAGATCCATCCGGGGACCCCGGAAATCCCCCTTCTTCACAAGGAGCACGCATGAGCGCCCCCGCACGTCTCGAACTGCCGTCCGTCAGGCCCCAGGACCTGGCCACGGAGGCCATCGCCCTGGTGCGCCGCTGGCTCGAGGAAGGCGCCAAGGTCCCCGTGGACGCCTCCGCCGCACAGCTCGCCGGCGTCCTGAAGGACCCCAACGGTCTCGCCTTCACCGTCGGGTTCGTGGACGGCGTCGTCCGCCCCGAGGACCTGAGCGTCGCCGCCCGCAACCTCAAGGCCCTGGCTCCCAAGGTCCCCGCCTTCCTGCCCTGGTACATGAAGTCCGCCGTCGCCCTCGGCGGCTCCCTCGCCCCGGTGCTGCCCGGCGTCGTCATCCCCGTCGCCCGCCGCGTGCTGCGCGAGATGGTCGGCCACCTGATCGTGGACGCCACGGACGCCAAGCTCGGTGCTTCCATCGCCAAGATCAAGCGCGACGGCATCCACCTCAACGTCAACCTCCTCGGCGAGGCCATCCTCGGCCAGAACGAGGCCTCCCGCCGCCTGGAGGGCACCCGCAAGCTCCTCGCCCGCGACGACGTCGACTACGTCTCCATCAAGGTCTCCTCCACGGTCGCCCCGCACAACCACTGGGCCTTCGACGAGGCCGTGGAGCACATCATCGAGAAGCTCGCCCCGCTCTACCGCCTGGCCGCGACGTCCAACCCCCGCAAGTTCATCAACCTGGACATGGAGGAGTACAAGGACCTCGAGCTGACCATCGCGGTCTTCACCCGCCTGCTGGAGCGCCCCGAGTTCAAGAACCTGGAAGCCGGCATCGTGCTCCAGGCCTACCTGCCGGATGCCCTGAGCGCCATGATCCGCCTCCAGGAGTGGTCCGCCGCCCGCGTCGCCGACGGTGGCGCCCCCATCAAGGTCCGCATCGTCAAGGGCGCCAACCTGCCCATGGAGCAGGTCGACGCCGATCTGCACGGCTGGCCGCTGGCCACCTGGGGCACCAAGCAGGACTCGGACACCTCCTACAAGTCGGTCATCGACTACGCCCTCACCCCGGAGCGCATCGGAAACGTGCGCATCGGCGTCGCCGGGCACAACCTGTTCGACGTCGCGCTGGCGCACCTTCTCGCGGAAGCCCGCGGTGTGAAGGAGGGCCTGGAGTTCGAGATGCTGCTCGGCATGGCCACCGGTCAGGCGGAAGCGGTCAAGCAGACCGTCGGCTCCCTGCTCCTCTACACCCCCGTGGTACACCCGGGTGAATTCGATGTGGCCATCGCCTACCTGATCCGCCGCCTCGAGGAAGGCGCCAGCCAGGAGAACTTCATGTCCGCCGTGTTCGAGCTGGACAAGAACGAGGCCCTCTTCGAGCGCGAGAAGAACCGCTTCCTCGCCTCCCTGAACGCCCTCACGGACGCCGTCCCCGGCCCCCACCGCGTGCAGGACCGCACCGCGTTCCAGGAAACGGAGGTGTCCGGCTTCGAGAACACCCCGGACACCGATCCGGACCTGCCCGCCAACCGCACCTGGGGCCGCGCCATCCTGGAGCGCGTGCCCGGCACCGCCCTCGGCCTGGCGACCGCGGACTCCCACGTGCTGAACACCGCGGAAGAGCTCGACGCCGTCATCGCCACCGCCGTCGCCCGCGGTGCCGAATGGGGCGCCCTCACGGGAGCCCAGCGTGCCGAGGTCCTGCACCGCGCCGGTGTGCGTCTGGAGGCCCGCCGTGCCGAGCTGCTCGAGGTCATGGCCGCCGAGTGCGGCAAGACCCTGGACCAGGGAGACCCTGAGGTTTCCGAGGCCATCGACTTCGCGCACTACTACGCGGAGCTCGCCAAGGAACTCGACGACGTCGACGGCGCCACCTTCGTGCCGTCCAAGCTGACCGTCGTGACCCCGCCGTGGAACTTCCCGGTCGCCATCCCGGCCGGCTCCACTCTCGCGTCGCTGGCCGCCGGCTCCGCCGTCGTCATCAAGCCCGCCAAGCAGGCCCGCCGCTCCGGCGCCGTCATGGTCGAGGCCCTCTGGGAGGCCTTCGACGAGGCCGGCATCGACCGCAGCGTGCTGCAGTACGTCCAGCTGGCCGACCGTGAGCTCGGCACGCAGCTGGTGTCCCACCCCGCCGTCGACCGTCTGATCCTCACCGGCGGCTACGAGACCGCCGAGCTGTTCCGCAGCTTCCGCAAGGACCTGCCGCTCCTGGCCGAGACCAGTGGCAAGAACGCCATCATCGTCACCCCGTCCGCTGACCTGGACCTCGCCGCCAAGGACGTCGTCCAGTCCGCCTTCGGCCACGCCGGCCAGAAGTGCTCCGCCGCCTCCCTGGTGGTGCTGGTGGGCTCCGTGGCGAAGTCCCGCCGCTTCAACCAGCAGCTCGAAGACGCCGCCCGCTCCCTGAAGGTCGGCTACCCGGTGGACCCCCAGACCCAGATGGGCCCGGTCATCGAGCCCGCCCAGGGCAAGCTCCTGCGCGGCCTCACCACCCTCGGCGACGGTGAGCAGTGGGTCCTGAAGCCCCAGCAGCTGGACGAGTCCGGCAAGCTGTGGAGCCCGGGCGTCCGCACCGGTGTCAAGCGCGGCAGCGAGTACCACCAGACCGAGTACTTCGGCCCGATCCTGGGCGTCATGACCGCGGAGACCCTGGAAGAGGCCGTGGCGATGGTCAACGAGATCGACTACGGCCTGACCTCCGGCCTGCACTCCCTGGACAAGGGCGAGCTGGACTACTGGCTGCAGAACATCCACGCCGGCAACCTCTACGTGAACCGCGGCATCACGGGCGCCATCGTCCGCCGCCAGCCGTTCGGCGGCTGGAAGAAGTCCGCCGTGGGCGCGGGCACCAAGGCCGGCGGCCCCAACTACCTGGTGGGTCTGGGCTCCTGGAAGGACGCCGCGGTCACGGCCGCCGGCTCCCCGGCGATGGCTGCGCAGGGCCTCCTGAATGCCGCACGCACCGCCGGACTCGGTTCCGAGGACCTCGCCTGGCTGGAGGGCGCCCTCGCCTCCGACGCCCAGGCCTGGACCACCGAGTTCGGTGCCAACCGCGACGCCTCCGGCCTGACCGCCGAGCGCAATGTTTTCCGGTACCACGCCGTCCCGGCCACCATCCGCTTCGAGGGTGAGGCCTCCGGCCGCGGCCTGGCCGAGGTGCTCCGCATCGCGGCCGCCGCCGCCACGGCGTGGGGTGGAAAGACCCCGCAGGGCACCGTGGTGAGCTCCCGCGAGACGCTGCCCGCCGCCGTCGTGCAGGCTCTGAGCGCCGCCGGCCTGCAGGCCGCCACCGAGGACGACGCCGCGTGGGCCGCCCGCGTCGGCCGCCTCGCCGCCAAGACCGGCCCGGACTCCGCCGCCCGCATCCGTCTGATCGGCGCCGAGGTGCTGCCGACCGCGGAGGCCGCGAACGGCAAGCCCGATGTGGCGATCTACGCGAACGACGTCGTCGCTGCCGGCCGCGTGGAGCTGCTCACCTTCCTGAAGGAGCAGGCGGTCTCCATCACGGCGCACCGCTTCGGCACGCCGAACCACCTCTCGGATGAGCTGATCTAGCAGCTCCTCCCTCTCGCGAGACGACAAAAGATGCCGCTGACGGTCAACGTCGGCGGCATCTTTTGTCTTCTCGCGGAGGAACGAGGCGGGCTTACTTCTTCGGCAGGCCCGGCGGGTTCAGCTCGGAGTGCTGCACGGCCTCGGCGGTCAGGCCCCAGCGGTCCAGGATCTTGCCGTACGTGCCGTCCTGGATGAGGTCGTTGAGGGCGGCCTGCGCGGCCTTGGCGAAGCCGTTGCCCTTCTTGGTCCCGACCGCGATGTTCGCCTTGAGCGGCCATCCGCCGTCGAGCAGCCCCACCAGCTTCGTCTGCCCCGTGTTCGCAGCCTTGTACGCGGCCGTCGCGTTGGGACCGAGGGTCAGGTCCGCCCGCCCGGACTGCAGGGCCAGCGTGGACGCCGAGTCGTCGTCGTAATACTGGAACTGCACGGGCGGCAGGCCCGCCTTCTTGTTCTCCGCGTCCCACGCCAGGAGGATCGACTCCTGATTGGTGCCGGAGCCCACGATGATCTTCTTGCCGGCCACGTCGGCGGGCTTGCTGATGGAGGTGATGGGACTGTCGCTCTTGGCGTAGAAGCCCAGCTTGTCGCTGCGGTAACTGGCGAAGTCGAACTTCTCCTTGCGCGCCTCCGTCACGGTGACGTTGGAGATGACCGCCTCGTACTTGCCGGATTCGACGCCGAGCGGCCAGTTCTCCCAGCTGGTGGGCACGATGTCCGCCTTCAGCCCCAGCTTCTGGGCGACCGCGACGGCGATGTCCACCTCATTGCCCACGGGCGTCTTGCTGTCGCTCGCGTAGACGGCCAGCGGGGCTGCGTTGGGACTGACCGCGACCGTCAGCTTGCCGTCCGCCTTGACGGCGTCCGGGACCAGTGCCGCGGCGGCGGGGTCCTCGGTGACGGGGAAGCGGTCCTGCTGCGGGCTCAGGTTGAAGACCTTCCCGGCGACGGTGGCGGAGGGCGACGGCGCATTGTTGTTCCCGGCCGCGTTCGCGCCCGGATCGGAGCAGGCGCTGAGCCCCACGGCGGCGGTGGCCAGAAGGACGACGGCGGCCGCGGACGTTCGTGCAGAGCTCATGATGACCTTTCGTAGGAGTGCGTGTGCAGCCACTTTCCGGGGTGGGCGGACCGGCGGTCAAAGCGGCGCGACACGGTGCGAGACGCACGGAAACACGGGGAATCGGGACGTCATCCGGGGATGTGGGAGGGACTCCGGACGCCGCCGGAAGTCATGCCCGGACACACTGATCGGCCTCTGACCTGGAAAAACGAGTACCCACTACTCGGGTCTTTCAGGGAACGCTCAGTTTAGGCTGGGGCGACCGTGCAGCCGGGGGGCTGCCGGCACGATGGGGAGGCATCACCATGAATCACTCACGCGCATTTTCAGGGCGATCGTCCCTGCATGCAGCGGGCCGCCACCTGAGCGCGGCATTGGCAGCTGGAGCGCTGCTCATCACCACCGCGGGCATCGCCCAGGCGGATGACATCTACAACAACCTGGACAACACCATCGACTCCGTGGCCGAGGTCATGCCGCTGAATGCGGGCGGGGCCACGGGCAGTACCGTCCTGAACGTCAACCCGAGCAACGGCGACGGGAAGAACGGCTGCAATCTGACCGGCCAGACGACTCTCAAGCTGGACATCAAGTCGAGCTCGCCGGCTATCGCCTCGGTCAGCCCGTCCAGTGTCACGTTCACCTCATGTGACGACCCGAAGACCATCACGGTCACCCCGCTCACGGTGGGGTCCACCACGGTGAGCGCCACCCTGGTGTCCAGCACTGCGCAGGGAAGCTTCAACCTGGACCCGGCGACGTTCGTCGTCAACGTGACCGCCCCGGCGCCCTCCAACACGGCGCCGGCCGTGAGCATCACCGGTGTCACCACGGGCGCCTCCTACAACAAGGGCTCCGTACCCGCGGCGACGTGCAACGTCACCGACGCCGAGGACGGCCCCAGCACCTTCCCGGCCACGCTGAGCGCCATCACCGGCCCGGACTCCGCCAACGGCATCGGGTCCCAGACGGCGAGCTGCAGCTACACGGACCACGGCGGCCTGGTGGCCATGAGCTCCGTGACGTACAGCATCGTGGACTCCACGCCGCCCACCATCGACTACACCCTGACCCCGGCCACGCCCGACGGGAACAACGGCTGGTACCAGAGCGAAGTGAAGCTGCACTGGATCGTCTCCGAACCGGATTCCACCAGCACGCTCTCCACCACCGGCTGCGTGGATCAGGACGTCACCGCAGACCAGCAGTCCACCGACTACTCCTGCAGCGCCACCAGCAGCGGCGGCAGCGCGGGCCCGGTGACGGTGTCCCTGAAGAAGGACGGCACCGCGCCGAGCGTCGGCTACACCAGCGCCTCCGGCACCCTCGGGGAGAACGGCTGGTACGTCTCGGACGTGACCGCCACCTTCACCGGCACGGACGCCACGTCCGGCCCGGCCAGCGCCACCCAGACCGCCACGTCCAGCGGTGAGGGGTCCGCCGTCGTCGTCGACAGCCCCGCCTTCACCGACAACGCCGGCAACTCCAGCGCCGTGGGCGCCGCCGGCCAGAGCTTCAAGATCGACAAGACCGCCCCGACGGCCAGCTTCGATTCGACCCTGGGTGACGTCTACTTCGGCTACGTCCCGGCCGCCCCGAGCTGCACGTCCGCCGATGACCTGTCCGGCCCTAACGGCTGTGTGGTCACCGGCTATTCGACGGCTCTGGGCCACCACACCCTGACCGCCACCGCCAAGGACATGGCCGGGAACACGTCCGTCACCACGCAGGACTACACGGTTCTGGCCTGGACGCTGAAGGGCTTCTACCAGCCGGTGGACATGAACGGCGTGCTCAACACCGTCAAGGGCGGCAGCACCGTCCCGGCGAAGTTCCAGGTGTTCGCCGGCCCCACGGAGCTGACCGATCCGTCGCTGCTGAGCTTCAGCGCCAGCAAGATCACCTGCTCCACCACGGCCACGCAGGACGCCATCGAGACCACCGCCACGGGCAACACCTCGCTGCGGTACGACGTCACGGGCGGCCAGTTCATCTACAACTGGAAGACCCCGACCACCACGGGCAGCTGCTACCGGCTGACCGTGACGGCGGCTGACGGCTCGAGCATTTCGGCCAACTTCAAGATCAAGTAAGGAAGAACGCCGACGACGGCGGGTGGCCGGGCGCGCATGCCCGGCCACCCGCCGTCGTATTTTTCAGCTTTCCGCCGCCGCCGTGTTCTCCCGCGCCAGGAATGCGGACAGCTCGCCGATGGTGCTCATCAGCGGGGCCGGGAAGACCACCGTGGTGTTCTTGTCCACGCCGATCTCCACCAGGGTCTGCAGATTACGAAGCTGCAGGGCGAGCGGGTGGGCCATCATGGTGTCCGAGGCGTCGCCGAGCTTCACGGCGGAGATGGCCTCGCCCTCGGCCGCGATGATCTTGGCACGCTTCTCACGCTCGGCCTCCGCCTGGCGGGCCATGGCGCGCTTCATGGTCTGCGGCAGCTGGATGTCCTTCAGCTCCACCAGGGTCACTTCGATGCCCCACGCCGTGGTGAGGACGTCCAGGATTTCGCGGATGTCCTCGTTGATGCGTTCCGTCTCGGAGAGCGTCTGATCCAGGGTGTGCCGGCCCACCACCTTGCGGAGGGTGGTCTGGGCGATCTGGTTGATGGCGGCCTCGACGTTCTCGATCGCCACCACGGATTTCACCGCATCCACCACGCGGTAATACGCGACGGCGGAGATGTCCACGCTGACGTTGTCCTGGGTGATGATGCCCTGGGACTGGATGGGCATGGTCACGATCCGAAGGCTCACCAGGCGCAGCCGGTCGATGACCGGGATGATGAACTGCAGCCCGGGCATCCGCACGCCCACCACCCGGCCGAGCCGGAACAGGACGCCTTGTTCGTACTGCTGCACGATCCGGATGGACATCCGCGCCAGGATGATCACCACAATGATGACGACGATCAGGATCAAGACCATTGGAACCATGGGGTCCATGCGGATCCCCTCCTTAGCTCGTGGGCCGCCCGGAACCTCTGACGGCCCGCGCAGCGCCTCCTTTCATTGTCTCCCCGACGGCTGGAAAAGGAGCTGGGGAGTGGCTGAGGAGAGCCGCCAGGAATGCCCGGCCACGCGCCGTCGTTGTCGCCAACATGACTCTGACGCTCTCCATCCTTGACCTCGCGACCATCGGCCCCGGCCAGAGTGTGAAGGAGAGCCTGGACGGCAGCGTCGAACTGGCGCGGCTGGCCGAACGGGCAGGGTACCGGCGCGTCTGGTACGCGGAGCACCACAACATGGCGAGCATCGCCTCCTCCGCCACGAGCGTGCTGATCGCGCACATCGCGGCGCACACGGAGAGCATCCGGCTGGGCGCCGGAGGCGTCATGCTGCCGAACCATTCACCGTTGACCATCGCCGAGCAGTTCGGCACCCTGGAGACCCTCCACCCGGGCCGGATCGACCTGGGTCTGGGCCGCGCGCCGGGCAGCGACCAGAACACCATGCGGGCGCTCCGCCGCGATCCGATGGCTGCGGACACCTTCCCTCAGGACGTCCAGGAGCTCCAGGGGTTCCTCGGCGAGAAGACCCTCATCCCCGGCGTTGAGGCCACGCCCGGCAAGGGGACGCGGGTGCCGCTGTACATCCTGGGGTCCTCCCTGTTCGGAGCCAAGCTGGCCGCGGCGCTCGGCCTGCCGTACGCCTTCGCCTCCCACTTCGCGCCGGCCGCCCTGCAGGATGCCGTGCGCATCTACCGGGAACAGTTCAAGCCGTCCGCGCAGCTGGCCGAGCCGTATGTGATCGCGGGCGTGAACGTGGTGGCCGCGGATTCGAACCAGATCGCCCAGGACCTGCTCCGCGACTCCCTGCGCCAGCGCGTTCAGACCTTCTTCGGCAAGGACCACGTGTTCACGCCGGAGGAGGCGGACATGGTGCTCGACTCGCCGCAGGGACATCATCTGCGCGAGATGGTGCGGTACTCGGCAGTGGGCGAGCCGGCCGCGGTGCTGGAGTACCTGGAAGGCTTCGCCCGGCACGCCGACGCCGACGAGCTGATCGTGGCGCACCAGGCGCCAGGCACAGAGGCGAAGCTGCGTTCGGCGGAACTGCTGGGGCAGGCGGCGCTGGTCTGAGTTCCCGGGCGGTCTCTCAGGCCGCCGTCGCCGCTCTCACTCCGGGGTCGCCGCCGCTGACGGACGACATGAACCCAACACGCTGGACTCTCCGGCCCTCCCCGGCGAAAGTGGAACCATGAGTTCCGACGCCGCCCTCGACGAGGGTACGGCGGCGGCCGCCGCACCCTCGGCCGCAAAAGCGGTGCGTCGTCGGCCGATGCCACTCGTCGCAGTGACCGTGCTCGGCGCCATGGCTCCCTTGTCTCTGGGCACCACCTACCTGGTGACCACGGATTTCCTGCCGGCGGGGCACCCGCTGTTCGCCGCCTTGGACCGCTCTCTCCCAGCCGGCCTGATCGCCCTGCTGCTCGGGAGGGCCTGGCCGCGTGGCGTGTGGTGGTTCCGGGCGATTCTCCTGGGCCTGCTGAACATCGGATTCTTCCTCCCGCTGCTTTTCATCTCGGCGGCTCGTCTGCCCGGCGGCGTGGCGGCAACGCTCTTCGCCGTCCAACCCCTGATGGTCGTGTTCCTTGCGGTGGCCGTACTGCGGGAGAAGCTGGTGTTCCAACGGCTCGCATGGGCCGTGATCGGAGCCGTGGGCGTGGCCTTGGTGGTGTTGGGGCGGTCCGCCGGGCTGGATGCCGTGGGGGTCCTCGCGGCCCTGGTGGGGACCGGATCGATGGCGTTGGGCGTGGTGCTGACGAAGAAGTGGGGAACGCCGAACGGGGTGCGGCCGATCGCCGTCGTCGGCTGGCAGCTCACGGCGGGCGGCCTGTTCCTGCTGCCGCTGACGCTGCTCTCCGAGGGCTTCCCGGCGGCCGTCGACGCGCGGGGGCTGGCCGGGTACCTGTGGGTCGGCGTGGTGTGCGGGCTGCTGTCCTACTCGCTATGGTTCTGGGCGATCGGGCGGCTGCCGGTGACGAGGGCGTCCCTGCTGGGATTCCTGTCCCCGCTCATGGCGGCAGGCCTCGGAGTGCTCGTCAAGAGGGAGACGTTCGGGCCGCTGCAGCTGGTGGGCCTGGTGCTCGCGTTCGGGGCGATGCTGCTGGGGCAGCGGGGTGGGAGGCGAACCGGAGTCTAGCCAGCTGCGGCAAGTCCCTGCCCTTACGGACATTCCCCAGCGCTCCAGCTCAGGGGAATGTCCACATGGGCGGGGGAGATCCGCTGCCCGGGGCCGTCGTCGTGCCGGGGCTCCGGGGTGATTCAGTGCAGCAGCGACGCGATCGCGATCATCGCCGGGACCGCGATGACGGTGGTGATGAGGACCGTGTCCTTGGCCACCGTCACGCCTTGTTGGTAGCGGTTGGCGGCCACGAACACGTTCTGTGCCGTGGGCAGGGCGCCGGCGATCGTGGCGGCGAACAGGGCGTGGCCGTCCAGGCCCAGGAGGAAGTGGGCGGTGAGGAAGGCCAGGAGCGGGTGCAGGACCAGCTTGAACGAGGACGCGATCAGGATGTCCGGACGCCGCCCGCCCGCCGCGGACAGGGGCCGGTTGCCGTTCAGGGACATGCCGAATGACATCAGCATGGCGGGGACCGCGGCGCCGCCGATGAAGTGGATTGGCTGCAGCACCAGGTCCGGCAGGCTCACCCGCAGCGCCGAGAGTGCCAGCGCGACGCCGGACGCGACGATCATCGGATTCCTCAGGATGATCAGGACGAACTTCACCACCACGTTCTGCCGTGCGCTGCGGCCGCCCAGGGTGGCGTCCAGGAGCAGGAAGTTCAGCGGGTTGTAGAACGCCAGCTGGAAGATCAGGAGCGGCGCCACGTAGCTCGCGTCGCCCAGGACGTAGACGGCGATCGGGATGCCGAGATTGGCGCTGTTCGCCTGGCTGGCGCTCATGGCGCCGATGATGCTCTCCGGCGTCTCGCGCTTGAGGACCAGGCGGCTGATCAACTGATACACGACGCCGACGGCGGTGCCGGAGATCGCGGCGACGGCCAGTTGCGGGCCCAGAACGTCCTCAAGGCGTGCCTTGGAGAGCGTCTCGAAGAGCAGCGCGGGGCTGGCGACGAAGAATGCCAGCCGGCTGAGCGTCTGGCCGGCGTTCTCACCCAGGATCTTCCGCCGGCCCACGAACCAGCCCACACCGATGATGGACCAGACCACGAAGAAACCGGCGAGAACACCCAACACGGTCCCACTCTAGGCGAGCGTCCGAGGGGTGGACTATTTAGTCTCACTATCCGAGCTCAGGGGGGCGTGCGCGGGATCTGATCGTTCCTCGCCTCCGCGGATTCGCAAAAAGCCTCAAGCGTGCCGCGGCATCGCCAGTGACGAAAATAGTCACATAGCAAAACACTACTTGTTATTAAGAGATCGATGTTAGATATTCGTCACCATGTCTCGTTACTAGGAGGAACTGTGGCTACTGACGAATATTGCTCGACGTGCAGGCATCCGTTCTCGGAAGGCGCGGCGTTCTGCGCCTTTTGTGGCAGTGCAAGGTTCGAACCGCCTACCGTGGACCAAAGTAACAACCGGGGAGGAACGAATATTCAGGCTGGTGGTGACGTTCACTTTGGGGATCAGGACCGATGGGACACCCGTCCCAGGGCTGTCATGGATCGGCGCCAACAGAAGAAGATATGGCCTGTTGATCTGCTTTCCGGGGTGTCAGGTCTCATCACCATCGTTTCCTTCCTTGGAATCGGGGCGATCCCGAATCTGACCGTTCCACTTGTGCTTCTCAGCTTGGCCTCGGCAGCAACTGCTTACTTCTCGTTGATGACATCGAATGGTCTCAGGACCCATGGGTCACATGTCCTTCCGCTAGGCATCGGCACCGTCGAACGCGCCCGTGATGGTTCGACTTGGCTGACGCAGCCCTCGGCAGAGTGCCCCTGGTGTCCCGAACACAACCCTGGTGACATGAGCGTTGTCAGCACACCAACCGGCCCGCAATGGGTCTGTTCCAATACCCCGAATCACCGCGACGGATTCGACGGTACTCAGTTGCCACCGCTTTTGCCGAGTGATGTCTGAACTGCAGGGTTGCGAAGCACGGAACTCGGCGCGCCGAAACAGTGGGTTTCCGCTGAAACAGTGGTTTAAACCCACTGTTTCAGCGGAAACCCACTGTTTCGGCGGGCGTGGGCCTGGGCTGTGGCGGTGGCGGGGCGTGTTCCTGGGACTGGGGAGGGGCCGGTGGGCGGGCAAGGGCCAGGACGGGGCCGGGGCGGGGCCGGCATGGCCCGTGAGAGTGTTGGAACATGCTCGCTCCCCTCGACCTGCCGACCGCGCTCCGCACCAGAACCGGCGACGTGACGCTGCGCCGCGCCGTCGTCGATGACCTGGATGCCTTGATGCGCCTGCTGTCCGACGACCCGATCAGCGCGGCCCGCGGAGACGTCGCGGCCGAGGGGGACAGGGCGGCGTATGCGACCGCGCTGGAAGGGATCCTGGCCGACCCCGCCAATGACCTGCTGGTCGCCGTGTCCGCCGACGGAGAGCTGGTGGGCACCATGCAGCTGACCAGGATCCCCGGCATGGCCCGGCGCGGCTCCACCCGCCTGCTCGTCGAGGCGGTCCGCGTCAGCAGCGCGCTCCGCTCTTCCGGCATCGGGACGGCGATGATGAACTGGGTGACCGGCCCGGCGTCGGAGGCGCTCGGCGTCGCGCTGGTGCAGCTGACCAGCGACGCCGCGCGGGTGGACGCCCACCGCTTCTACGAGCGCCTCGGCTTCACCGGGTCTCACGTCGGCTTCAAGTACCGGGTGGGCTGAGCCCCGCGCCTCAGCGGGCCCGGGACAGGGCGAGCAGCCGCAGTTGCAGCATGGCCGCGAAGCGGGCGTCCGGGTCGGCCAGATCGATGCCGCCGACCTCGGTGACCCGCTTGAGCCGGTACCGGAAGGTGTTGGGGTGCACATACACGGCGGCGGACGCCGCACTCACGTCGCCGAACGCATCGAGCCAGGCGCGCAGGGTGTCGATGAGGCTGGCCTGGTGGTCCGCATCGTAGGCGGCCAGACGGGCGATGGCCCCGGACGGGAACTCCGCGGCCGGCGCGGGGAGCTCCAGGAGGAGCGCCTCGGCGTGGACGTCCTCGAAGCGTGCCGTGGAGCGGTCCGACAGCGGGGAGCGCAGCACGCGGAGCGCGCGGTCGGCTCCGGACCGGGAAAAGGTGAGGTTCCCCGGCCCGGCGGCCGCCCGGCCGATCCCGATCAGCGCCCGCAGCGGGGAACGGACCCGCGCGATGAACTCCCCGGCGAATCTCGTGGCGGGACCGCCGGAGTCGTCGGAGTCCGCGGCGCTCAGCGGGATCACCCCGTACGCGATGTCGCCGATGAGCCCGGACGCCGCCTGCGGATGGGCGAAGGCCAGATGCACCGCGAAGGCGTCGGCGACCCGCTTGCGTTCGGCCGCCAGATGGGCGTGGCTGAGCTGGGAACCGTCGGGGACGTCGAGCGCCAGGGCGAGTACGACGGCGGGTTCCTCGCGCAGCCGGAGGGCGCGGGCCGCGTCCTGGGCCCCGGGGCCGCCGTCCAGGGCGGCGCCCAGGAGCTGGGCGCGGTGCCGGCGCTCGAGATCGGCGTCGGTCCTCTGCCAGATGAGGTGCATGGCGACGAGGCGGGAGGAATCGATCAGGATCTGTTCCTGCGCCGGATTGAGCGCGGCCGGGGACGCGACCCAGATGGTGCCGAGGATCTCCTCGCCCGCCCGCACGGCGATCACCGCCCGCGCCTGTTCCTCCGGCTGCGCGCCGGCTTCCCGCGGCAGGGGAGCGACGGTCACGGGCCGTTCGCTGCGGTAGATGGCCTGGAACACGCCGGATTCCTCAAGGAAGCGTGTGTACTGGGCGGGGACCTGGCGGCCGAGGATCGTCTGGATGCGGGAGGCGTCAGCGCCTTCCTGCACGCTGGAGAAGGCGAGCAGCCTGGAATGCCGGTCCTCGATGGTGACGGGGGCTTGCAGCAGCGCGGCGATGGAGTTGGCCACGGCGAAGAGGTCGCCGGCGGGGATCCCGCCGAACGACGCCGGCCGGGCGTCGTCGGGATCCGACGGCGTCATGAGGACCCCGAGCGTGCCGGCCAGGTGCCCCCAGGAGACCCCTCGGGTCAGGGAGAGCACGGTGACCCCGGCGGAGTGGGCGGCGCTCAGCATCGTCGGGTCCGCCGTGACCGGTGCCCGCAGGACCAGTCCCGCTGCGCCCCGTTCCCCGAGGCGGGCGATGAGGCCGTGGATCCGGGCACTGTCCCGCAGGCCCACCCCGAGGACGAGCGCGCGGTCCGGTTGGTCCAGCTCGTCCTCGGGGTCGTGGATGACGACCGCTTCGATGCTCAGCTCCGGGTGCTCCGGCCCGCTGACATGCTGGAGCAGCGTGGAACCGAGTTCCTCCAGGACCCTGCCGACGGTGGTCCTCGGCCGGTGCATTCCCGGTTCACGCGTCATCCCGTCCTCCTTCACTCACATCATTGTGCGGCCCGGCTGAGATTCAAGGCGCCGGCTCAGGCCTGAACCGGGTGCCAGGCCCGGCTCACGGTGAACCGCTCCAGGATCTCAGGGATCGGGGTGACTCCGAGGCCGGGGCCGTGGGGCACCGCGATCCGGCCGTCGACCAGCCGGAACGGCTCGGTGAGGTCGGTCTGGTAATAGCGCTCCGAAGCGGACGTGTCGCCGGGCATCGTGAACCCCGGCAATGCGGCCAGCGCCACGTTGGCTGCGCGGCCGATGCCTGTCTCCAGCATGCCGCCGCACCAGACGGGGATGTCGTTGGCGGAGCACAGATCGTGGATGCGCCGCGCCTCCAGGTAACCACCCACCCGGCCGGGCTTGATGTTGATGATGCTGCAGGCACCGAGCTCGACGGCGGTCGCCACCGCGCGGGACGACGTCGCCGACTCGTCCAGACAGATAGGGGTGGCGATCTCGCGGGCCAGCGCGGCGTGCCCGAGCAGGTCATCGGCCGGCAGCGGCTGCTCCAGGAGCGTCAGCTCGAAGGCGTCCAGCCTGGCCAGCAGGCGTGCGTCGCTGCGCCGGTAGGCGGCGTTGGCATCGACCTGGAGGTCGATGTCCCCGAACCGGTCCCGGACGGCGCGCACGGGTTCGAGGTCCCAGCCGGGTTCGATCTTGAGCTTGATGCGCAGGTACCCGGCTGCCAGGGAGGCCTCCACGGTGTTCAGCAGCTGGTCCATGGTGTCGGTGATGCCCAGCGACACACCGCAGGGGACCGAATCACGGACCGCGCCGAAGTAGTCCGCGAAGGAGACCCCCTGGGTCCTGAGCTGGGCATCAAGGACGGCCGTCTCCAGCGCCGACTTGGCCAGCCGGTGCTGCTTGAACGGGGCCAGGGCCGGAGCCACCCGGTGCGCGCCGAAGTCGTCTCCGAGCTCCTGCTGCGCCGTGCGCAGTGCCGGGATGAAGAAGCGTTCCAGGACGTCCTGGGCGCCGGCGGTGTATTCGGAGGAGTACAGCGGGGATTCGCTCGCGCCGCATTCACCCCAGCCCTCGGCCCCCTCGGCCACGGCCCGGACCACCAGGACCTGGCGGACCGTCTCCGTGCCGAAGGAGGTGCGGAACGGGGTGACGAGCGGCATTTCGACGATTCGGGTCTCGATCCCGGTGAGTTTCATGAGGTCTCCTAGATGATGAGGATGGTGCTGGGCTACGGTTCGAGCAGATAGTGCCCGGCGCGGTCGAAACCGGCGACCCGGGCGCCGTCCGCCATGCGGCCGACCAGCTCGCGGCGCAGTTCAAGCCGCCAGGCGGCGGCCCGGACGGGGTCCTGAAGCCGCATCGCCTCGATGTCCTCCGGCACGGCGACGCGGTGCGCCGTCGTCGGCTGCTCGCCGCTTGCCGGCCCTCCGCTTCCCGGCATTGAGCGCTGCGGCAGCGGGCGGTCCAGGTACCAGCGCACCAGCAGCCGGTCGCTGGGGTCGTCGCGATTGACGTCGTCGTCCATCTGCCCGTAGAAGTCGTTGAGGTATTCCACCGGCTCAGCGCCGAGCTTGACCAGGTTGAAAACGGCGTTTCTCCTGATCAGCGGATCAAAGGTCCAGGTCATGGTCCGCAGCCCGGCCTCCACCGCCCACGCCCTCTGCTGCAGCTTCAGGGCCAGGCCGATGCTGCGGCCCTGGGCGCTGCGCAGCACACCGGCGATGTGGCTGTGGACATTGCCGGTGGCCGGCGGGGAGCAGAAGCCGAAGCACGCGCCCACCAGGTCCTGGCCGTCGAAGGCGCCGAACACCGGATTGCCGGATTTGGCGAGGGCCCGCAGGAAATCGGCGGTGACGGGGGTCCCCGTGGGGCCGGTGTTCCAGACGGTTTCGTAGAGCCGTTGCACTGCCGTGAGCGTGCGCATGTCCTCGAGCTCGCGGACCACGACGCCGGACCGTGCGGCGGCGCTCGCGGCGTCGGCCTGGGCTGCCCGGAGAGACTGCGCTGTCATCACCGGGCTCCTTCCGGTGCGGCCAGCAGCTCGCCGAGCAGGGCGGACAGCAGCCGTGTCCGGGCGGGGATCTGCTGCACCAGCACGTGTTCGTCGTCGGCGTGGGCTCCGCCGCCCACGGCGCCGAGGCCGTCCAGGGTGGGGGTGCCGGCGCCGGCGGTGAAGTTGCCGTCCGACGCGCCGCCCACGGCGACCTGGTCCAGCGGCCCCAGCCCGAGCTCCTCCGCGAGGCGCTGTGCCCGCTCGAAGAGGTCCTGCGAGGAGTCGCGTTCCAGCGGGGGATGGCTGATGCCGCCGAGCACCTCGAGCGAGGCGCCCGGGAAGTGGGCCGTCAGTGAAGTCATCTCGCGATGCACCCGCTCCTGCTCCGCCACCGTGACAGCGCGGACGTCGACGGCGAACCGCCCCTCGGCCGGGACGGTGTTGGAGGTGGTGCCGGATGAAGCGGTGGTCACCGTGACCGTGGTGCCGGTCTCCGGGCGGCCGATGCCGGTCACGGCCAGCGCCTGGTGGGCCATCTCCAGCGTGGCGTTGACACCGTTCTGCGGTTCAAGGCCGGCGTGTGCGGCCTTGCCGTGGATCCGCACCTCATAGTGGGAGGCGCCCTTGCGCTCGGTCTTCAGCGCGCCGCCCGGACCGGACGCCTCAAGCACCAGCGCGGCGGCGCACTCGCGGGCCTCGGCCTCGATGAGCTTCCGGGAACTCGGTGAACCCAGCTCCTCATCGCCCGTGACCAGCAGTGTGACCCCGTCCCGGGAGTCCAGGGACGCGATGGCGTGGACGGCCATGACGACTCCCGTCTTCATGTCGAAGCAGCCCGGTCCGGTGAGGCGGCCGTCCACGACGGCGGCCGGGTGGCTTTCCAGGGAGCCCAGGGGCCACACCGTGTCGTGGTGGCCGAGGACCAGCACTCGCGGGCGGCTGCCGAAGCGCCAGCGCAGGTGAGTGACGTCGTCGAGCACGATCCGTTCGGCGCGCTCACCGAAGCAGCGGGCGCCGAGGGCGTCCACGGCGTCGGCGCTGCGTGCGACGGCGGCATGGTCACCGGACGGCGATTCGCACCGCAGCAGTTCCAGGATGTCGGCCACCATCGCCTCGGCGTCGAGCACCCCGTTCCGTGTGCCTGGTGCTGTGCTGGTGGGCATGAGGGCTCCTCGGTCGATGGGGTGGTCATTCCATCCTCCCGGCGGGGGATTCCCTCTGGTTCGTCGGATCCGACGAAATGAGCCGCCAGGCTTCGGTTTCCGGTATGAATTTGCCTCCACGGGCCATTTGTCCGGGATGCCGGATACGTGATCAATGCCACGCACCATTCCGGCCCCGGCCACGCGGGACCCTTGATAAGGTGCCGGTCACTGTGGACCGGGCGAAGATGAAGGAGCCGAGATGGCCGCCCTAAGAGAACAACTGCTGCGCAGGAAACCGATCATCCTGCAGCACAAGCATCACTTGGGGGAGGAGCTTCCGCGCAGGCTGGGGACCTTCCAGCTGATGATGTTCGGTGTGGGCGCGACCGTCGGCACGGGCATCTTCTTCGTGCTGAATGAGGCGGTCCCCACGGCCGGCCCCGCCGTGATCCTATCCTTCATCCTCGCGGCCATCACCGCCGGGCTCTCCGCCCTGTGCTACGCGGAGCTCGCAGCATCGATCCCGGTGAGCGGGTCGAGCTATTCGTACATCTACCATTCCCTGGGGGAGGGAGTCGCGGCCATCGTGGGTGGCTGCGTGGTCCTGGAGTACGGCATCGCCACCTCCGCCGTCGCAGTCGGGTGGAGCGGCTACTTCAACGAGCTGCTGCACAACCTCTTCGGGTTCGAGCTGCCCACCGAACTCTCGGTCACGTTCCTGGCCGGCCCGGACGGTGCGGCCACGGGCGGTATCGTCAACCTTCCTGCCGTCCTCCTCGTGGTGCTGTGCATGCTGTTGCTGATCCGCGGGGCGTCCGAGTCGGCGACAGTCAACGCGATCATGGTGTGCATCAAGCTCGGCGTGCTGCTGCTGTTCGTCGCCATCGGGTTCACGGCGTTCAACGCTGACCACTTCTCGAACTTCTTCGGCATGGGCGCCGCCGGCGTGAGCGGCGCCGCGGGCACGATCTTCTTCTCCTTCATCGGACTCGATGCGGTCTCCACCGCCAGTGAAGAGGCGAAGAACCCGCAGAAGTCGATCCCGCGCGCGATCATCGGTGCGCTCGTGATCGTGACGGCCGTGTACATCCTGGTGGCTCTCGCAGGCCTTGCCGCGAAGCCCGTGTCCTGGTTCTCCGAGCCCGGAAACGGGGACGCCGGGCTGGCGAAGATCCTCCAGGAAGTCACCGGAACGCCGCTCTGGGGCACCGTCCTCGCCGCCGGCGCCGTCATCTCCGTGTTCTCCGTGACGCTGGTCCTCCTCTACGGTCAGACCCGCATCCTGTTCTCGGTGGCCCGTGACGGCCTGCTCCCCAAGCGCTTCCTGCACGTCAACCAGAAGACGATGACGCCCGTGTTCAACACCGTCCTCGTCTCGCTGATCGTCGCCGCGATCGCCGGCTTCGTCCCCGCCGACTACCTGTGGGACAGCGTCTCCTTCGGCACCCTGATCGCCTTCGGCACGGTGGCCCTGTCCGTGATCGTGCTGCGCCGCCGCTACCCCGAACTCGAGCGGCCGTTCAAGGTGCCGGGCTACCCGGTGGTGCCGATCCTGACGGTGATCGCCTGCGTGTACGTGCTCTTCAGCCTCAAGCCGGTCACCTGGATCATCTGCGGAACGTGGCTGGCCCTCGTCTTCATCGGCTACCTCGTCTACGGCCGTAAGAACGCCACCCTGAACTCGTACACCTCGGATGAGGAGATCGCCGAGCCGATCCGCGAACTGGACGAGGTGTGACCTACCTCGTCGGGTACGGTCCCCGCAATCACGACCGCAGCGCCGTCGAGCTGGCCTGTCAGCTCGCCCTCTCCGAACCGCAGCCGGTGCACGTGGTCTCCGTGGTCCCCCAGGGATGGATGACGCCGGCGGCCAGTGGAACGGACCGGGAGTACCAGGCCTGGGCCGAGCAGGAGGGCCAGACGGCCACGGCGCAAGCCCGCGCAGACCTCGCGGAGCACCCCGCGGTGGAAGCTTCCGCCGGCTGGGTCAGCGCCCGCTCGGTGCCGCAGGCGCTCCTGGATGAGGCGGAGCGGCAGGAGGCGTGGATGCTGGTGGTCGGCTCCAGCGAGGACGCCGAGCCGGGGCGGATCCGCCTCAGCTCCAAGACGGACCGGCTGGTCCACTCCGCGACCATCCCGGTGGCGGTGGCGCCGCGCGGGTACCGGAGCAACGCGCCCGTCGCCAGGGTGACGGTCGGGTTCCGCGACGACGACGAAAGCTGGTCGCTGCTGGAGAAGACTGCGGAGATCTGCCGCCGCACCAACGCCCGGCTGCGGCTGGTCACCTTCGTGGTCAACCCCTCCCGCCGCCCGGTCACCGCGCCGATCAGCCACTCGGAGACCCAGGTGATCAAGATCTGGAGCAGCCACGCGGCCGCCGCATTGAAGAAGGCCGAGGAGTACCTGGCCGGACAGGGCTTCACCGGTGAGAAGCTCCAACGGCAGCTGGTGGAGGGGGAGGACTGGGCCACCGCCGTCCAGGGGCTCGACTGGGCCGATGGCGACATCCTGGTGGTCGGATCGTCGGCGACGCACCTGGTCTCGCGCGTCTTCCTCGGATCCAGCGCCGCCAAGATCCTGCGCAATGCGCCGGTTCCCACGGTGATCGTCCCGGGCATGGCGATCGGCGCCTAGGGTGTGTCTCTTAACTGGTTTGGTTGATCGCTGACGGGATTGAGGGGTGTCGGGTGCTCGGTCTGTTTCGGATTCCGTGTGGCTCGGATTGAGCCGTTGATGCCGGTTGCCTCGGGCAAGGGTGGGTGGCCGTTTCAGGATCATCGACGGGTGCTGGAGGACATTGTGTAGCGGTTCCGGCCAGGCGCACGATGCGCCGATGTTCCCGGTCCTGATGGAACATCTGCGCGTCGTGCGCCGAGGCTCTGAAGGCGGCAGACCGGTCAGCTACGACATCCAGGACTACAAGGGCCGCACCGCCGTCGAACGCGCCGTCAACGAAAGCAAGCAATGGCGCGGCCTCGCCACCCGCCGCGACAAGCTCGCACTCACCTACCGTGGCGGAGCCGTCCTCCGAGCCATCACCCTTTGGCTCAAACGGCTAAAGAGACGCCCTAGTTCCTCGTGTGTGTGTACCCGTCGATGAGCGCGGTGAGGATGTCGGTGAGGCGTGGTTCGACCTCGACGACCGCGTGCGCGAGGTCTGGATCGCTCTCATAGAGGGCGCGGATGTCTGCGCCGGGAGTAGCCATCTGCCAGAGCGCGCCAGCCATCGCCGTCGCGGTGGAGACGGTATTCCACGCCGCGTTTGGGGCCAGGCCGAGGCATCGCTGCAGCGCTGAGGCCACGGCTCCCGCCGCGGTGATCGCCGCTATCTTGAATTCCCGAACGCTTTCGGCCGAGACTCCGCGTTCCAGATTCAGCGGGACGTGAGCGAGCAGGTCGCAGAACAGCGGGCGAGCGATCAGGCTCGAGCTCAGGACCTGAGCCGTGGATACCGCGCTGGAACCGTGAGGCGCGGCTTCGTCGAGCTGCTGCTCGACCGAAGAGGCCCACTCGGCCCATGCGTCGCGCGCGAGATGCAGGAAGATCTCCTCGCGGGTCTCGAAGTAGCGAAGCATGCCGGACTTGTGCATTCCGACGCCGCCGGCGATATCGGTCAGTGTGACCGCCCGCACCCCATGTTCGCGGGCGAGAGCCTCCGCGGATCGCAGGATCGCCTCCTGCCGCTGCTGCTTCGCGTCCTGGCTGCGGGCGCGCTGAAACTCCGGGCTCACCATGGATCCATCCTATACAACCTCGTTGCGTTATTAATGAAACCATGTTGTACTAACTCATGTCGAAGCCGCCGAACAATAGGAAGAGGGATCGTCATGAGCACGCAGACCATTGTCATCACCGGGACATCCAGCGGATTCGGTCGCCTCGCGGTCGCACGATTCGCTGGCGCCGGCTGGAACGTCGTCGCGACCGTCCGCAAGGAGTCCGACCTCGGCGCCCACGGCGGCATCGAAGGTGTGAAGACGCTTTTGCTTGATGTCGATGACGAGCAGGCGGATCTCGCGTTCGGGGAGATCGCGTTCGCGCAGTTCGGACGGGTGGATGCCCTCATCAACAACGCGGGCTACTTCCAGGCCGGCCCCTTGGAGGCGACGACGATGGATCAAGTGCATCGGCAGTTCCAGACCAACGTCTTCGGGCTGATCGCGCTGAACAAGGCGTTCCTCCCGATTTTCCGTGAGCAGCGTTCCGGCGTCATCGTGAACGTCAGCTCCATCAGCGCCGATGGCGGGTTCCCGTACACCTCGAACTATCAGGCGTCCAAGGCAGCGGTCGCCTCGCTTACTGAGGGGCTGCATGCGGAGATGGCCGAGTTCGGTGTGCAGGTGAAGGCGCTGCATCCGGGGAACCACATGACGAGGATCTTTAGCAAGGTTGACACCGCCAAGGACGTCCCGGCCGACTACGTGGACTCGATGGACGTCTTCAACACGCTCAACACGGTGCGCTCGGACCCGGCCGGCACGGCCGAGGTGATGTTCAGGATGGTCGTCGACGGTGATCGCCAGAAGGTGCACTACTACTCGGGGCCGGATGGAGAGGCGATCCCGCGGGTGAAACAGCTGCTGGGGCAGGACTGGTACTTCCAGGAGCTCAGCGCCCGCAACCGCGCACAGGCGAGCCCGCTGTGGAACGCACTGATGCCGCAGCCGGTCGCCGCGAACTGACCGGGGAAGGAGGGAATCGATGTACCAGGTACCGGATCAGGCTGGGCGACGGATCGTCGTTACCGGGGCCAGCAGTGGCATCGGACGGGAAACGGCCACACGTCTCGCCGCTGCAGGCGCCATAGTGGTGATGGCCGTGCGATCCCTTGAGAAGGGCGAAACTGCTCGGGCGGGCATTCTGTCGGAGAATCCGGATGCCCGACTCGAACTTCAGCGCATCGACCTCGCGGACCTCGCGAGCGTGCGGGCGTTCGCCGCCGAGGTGACCGCCGACGGCGCGCCGGTGGATGTGCTGATCAACAACGCGGGTGTGATGACCCCGCCGAAGCGGTTCGAGACGGCAGACGGGTTCGAGCTTCAGTTCGGCAGTAACTTCCTCGGACCGTTCCTGCTCACGAACCTGCTCCTGCCGCGGCTGCTCGATGCTCCGGAGGGACGGGTCGCGACGATGTCGAGCCTCGTCGCCCACCGCGGCGAGATCCACTTCGAGGATCTGCACTGGCGGCAGCGCTATCGTCCCGGGGCGGCGTATGGGCAGTCCAAACTCGCGAACCTGCTCGTGGGCCTCCACCTCGCGGCGACCGCACGTGAACGCAGGTGGCGGCTGCGTTCCACGATCGCGCACCCCGGGTACACTCGCACCAACCTCCAGGTCGCCGGCGGCAATCTCGCGCGGACGGCCGAGGATGCCCGACCGCCCGTGCGTCGCACCCTCCTGCCCTCACAGGACGTCAGCCAGGGCGCGGAGCCGATCCTGTTCGCCGCCGTCGACGCGGCCGCGGGACAGGGCGAGTACTACGGACCCGCTCGCACACTCACTGGCCCGACCACGCGCTTGGGCATCCCGCGTTCGGCGCGCCGTGGTCCGGACTACGCCGCATCGCTCTGGGCCGTCGCCCGGGAGCTGACCGGGGCGCCGGAGCTGCCGTGAGGGTTGGGCGACCTATTCGGTCCAGGGGTTGTCGAGGATGATCTGGACGAAGTCCTTCCGCTCGTAGCCGGGCATGTAGTGGGCGAGCACATCGGCGTTCACGTTGCCGAATGTGGTTTCAGGGCGGCGCCTGTTTCCCTCCGTGAACGCGGCGAGGATCCGGTCCTTGAAGTCGGGCCGGGGATGCGCGGACGTGATGTCCTCCCGCTGCGCTTCGGTGATCGCGTGATACCAGATGCCCAGCACGTCGGTCTCGACACCGGCGGTGACGAGTGCAACCTCGGGAACCATGAACTCGGGCACGCCCGGCGTCGTATGCAGCGCAATCCCGGTCCAGACGGCGGCGGTGCGATCCGCGTCGACCCCGCGGTCGGCGAGGAAGTCGCGGGCGGCGTTGGCTCCGTCGACCTCGAACCGGAGAGTCGAACCGTGGAAGGCGTCGGTGAGGCCGAGGTCGTGGAACATAGCACCGGCGTAGAGGAGTTCGAGGTCGACGTCGAGTCCGCGCCGCTGTCCCATCAGCGCGCCGAAGAGGAACACCCGGCGGGAGTGGTGGAACAGGAGGTCGTCCTCCTGCGTGCGGATGTAGTCGGTGATGTCGCGGACAAGGGCGGTGTCGGGGATGGTGATCCCGGCGATCGTTTCGGGCATGGTGCCTCCTGATGGCGGTGTCGGGGTGATTCCCTTCAAGGATCGCGGCGGGAACGGAGCGAGACCAGTGTCTGAATTGACATGAATCCCACGAATATGGACACCATGGTGCATGGCAAGTCATGCCGTGGTCTTCCTCGTCTTTGACGGGATAAAGCATCTCGACGTCGCCGGGCCCGCCGAAGTCTTCGCGGAAGCCGCTCGCGGGGGCGCGGCGTACGAACTCAGATACGTGTCGCCGGACGGGCGGGCCGTGGAGACGTCGATCGGCGCACGTCTCGAGGTCGGTGGTGCAGCGAGCGATATCCGGCACGCGCACACCGTGATCATCCCCGGTGGGGATGCGTTGCCCAGTGCACCCATTCCGCAGGCGTTGCGCGATGCGACCCGAATGCTCGTCGGCACTGGTGATCGGATCGCCTCGATTTGCACGGGCGCGTTCCTCCTCGCTTCGGTGGGCGCTCTCGACGGACGTCGTGCGACCACGCACTGGGCGCATACCGCGCTCCTCGCCCGCATCTGCCCGACTGCCGACGTGCTCCCGGACGCGCTCTTTGTGCAGGATCGGGGGTTGCACACCTCGGCAGGGGTCTCCTCCGGTATCGACCTGGCGCTGGCGTTGATCGAGGCCGATCACGGGGCGGACCTGGCTCGCCGGGTCGCTCAGCAACTGGTCGTGTACATGCAGCGTCCCGGCGGCCAATCCCAGTTCTCCGCGTTGCTCGACGTGTCGCGAGGGACTCGGGACAGCGTGCGGCGCGTGATCGAGGCCGTCTCCGCCCACCCCGCAGCCCCTTCCAGCGCGGCGGACCTGGCGAGGATCGCCGGTGTCAGCACTCGGCACCTGACACGGCTGTTCCTCGCGGAGATCGGCATGACCCCGGCGAAGTACGTCGAGCAGGTGCGCGTGGAGATCGCGAAAGCGCTGCTGCTGCGGGGTGAGACGGTTGCGAAGACGACGGTGCGCGCAGGTTTCCAGAATCCGGAGACCATGCGGCGCGCCTTCGTCGGTCTCCTGGGGATGCCGCCGAGCGTATACCGGCAGCGATTCGCGACGACAGTGCGGGACTGAGGGAGGATCGAATCATGCCCGACGTGCACGACCAGGGGAAGCCCGTGCCCATCGAGGCGATGGTGGATTTTGGTCCTCAGTCCACCGCGCGAGCGGCCGATCGCGTGCTGATATGCACGGTTGACCGTGGAGTCCGCACTGATCGCCCACCGCTGAGCTGAATCTCATCTCAGTTCTGACATGACCCTCGCCGGACCCCGGCCCCGGGCGTAGGCTCGCGGCATGACGCAGCGAACCCAGCCTCCGGCACGCTATGACGACCTGCGGGCCGTGTTCATCAACTGCACCCTCAAACCCAGTCCGGAACCCAGCAACACCCAGGGCCTGATGGACCGCGGAATCGCCCTGATGCGCGCCCAGGGGGTCACCGTGGACACGGTCCGGTTCATCGACCATGACGTCGCCACCGGCGTCTACCCGGACATGCGTGAGCACGGCTGGGCCACCGATGCCTGGCCGGAGGAGATCTGGCCGCTGGTCGATGCGGCGGACATCCTGGTGGTGGGCGGCCCGATCTGGCTGGGCGACAACTCCTCCATCACCCGCAAGCTCATTGAGCGCCTCTATTCGATGAGCGGGCTGTTCAACAGCAAGGGCCAGTACGTCTACTACGGCAAGACCGGCGGCGCCGTCATCACCGGCAACGAGGACGGGGTCAAGCACTGTTCCATGTCGATCCTGTACAGCCTTCAGCACATCGGCTTCACCATCCCACCGGCCGCGGATTCCGGATGGATCGGCGCCATCGGGCCCGGTCCCAGCTACCTGGACCCGGGTTCGGGCGGCCCGGAGAGCGACTTCACCAACCGCAACACCACCTTCATGACCTGGAACCTCCTGCACACCGCGCGGCGTCTCAAGGACGCCGGCGGGCTTCCCGCGTACGGGAACCTGCGAGGCGCATGGAACGACGGCGAGCGGTTCGGCTACGACGCCAACCCCGAGTACCGCTGAGGGCGGGGCCGCAAAGGGAACAGGCCGTCAGTGCGTGTACACCGCCGTCGGATGGCAGCCGATGGTGTGCACCGTGACAGGGGTGTCGAAGACGCTGCTCAGGACCTCTGCGGTCATGGTCTCCTCCACCGTGCCCTCGTGGACCAGGAGCCCGTTGCGCAGGGCCAGGATCCGGTCCGAGTAGGCCGCCGCGAAGTTCACATCGTGGATCACCAGCACCACGGTCTTGCCCAGCTCGTCCGCGGCCCGGCGTAGCTGCTTCATCATGAGGACCGCGTGTTTCATGTCCAGATTGTTCAGCGGCTCGTCCAGCAGGATGTAGTCGGTGTCCTGCGCCAGCACCATCGCCACGAAGGCGCGTTGCCGCTGCCCGCCGGAGAGCTGGTCCAGGAACCGGTCCTGCAACTCCGTGAGGTTCAGGAACTCCAGCGCGGAGTCCACGGCCTCCACGCAGGAAGGCGTCAGCCGCCCCTTCGAGTGAGGGAATCGGCCCAGCGCCACCAGATCCCGGACCGTCAGCCGGGCGGCCAGGTGGTTCTCCTGCCGCAGGATCGCCACGGTGCGGGCCAGTTCGGAGCTCTTCACGCCCTTCCCATCCGTTCGGCGAACGTCCAGGCCGCCCACGGACACCGCCCCCGAGTCAGCCTCGGAGAGCCGGCCCAGAATGGTCAGCAGGGTCGACTTGCCCGCGCCGTTGGGCCCGATCAGGCTGGTCACCCCGCCGCGCGGGATGGTCGCGGAGACGGGGCCGAGGACCCGGGTCTCGCCGTAGTTCTTGGTCACATCAGAAAAAGAGATCACACCCGCCCCTTCCGCAGGAGCAGCACCAGGAACACGATGCCGCCCAGGAATTCGATGATCACGGTCAGAAAGCCCGCCGCGTAGAACACGTGCTGCATGATGAACTGCCCCGCCACCAGCGTGAACAATCCCAGCAGGAACGCCATGGGCATCACGAAGCGATGCTCGTGACTGCCGGTCAGCTGATACGCCAAGGTGGCCACCACGAAGCCGAAGAAGGTCATGGGCCCCACCAGGGCCGTGGAGAACGCCACCATCACGGACACGAGGACGAGCATCAGAGTGAGCTCGCGCTTGTGATCCACGCCCAGGCTCTGGGCCGTATCCCGGCCGAGCAGCAGCACGTCCAGCCGGTAGCGCCGCAACCACAAGAGCACGGCCACCACGGCACACACCCCGAACGCCACGGGCAGGTGGGAGACGTTGACGTCCCCCATCCGGCCGAACAATTTGGCGGAGAGCAGATCATGATCCGTGGGGTTCAGCATGCGCTGCACGAACACGGCGATCGAGTCGAACGCCAGGCCGAACACCACTCCCACCAGCAGCAGGATGTACAGGCTGCCGTTCCTCCCGGAGAACAGCCAGCGGTACAGGACGGTCGCGAAGACCACCATGAGCGCCGTCTGGGCCAGGACCTTCCCGATGCCCTCCTGCTGCGCGACGGCCGCTCCGCCGAACACGAACACCATCACTGTCTGGGACAGGGTGTACAACGAATCCAGGCCCATGATGGACGGCGTCAGGATGCGGTTTCCCGTGATCGTGTGGAAGACCACGGTGCCCACGCCCTGCGTGAAAGCCGCGATCACCATGGCCGCCAGCATGGACAGGCGCCCGTCCATCGCGAACCAGAAGGAGCCGCGGATGAACAGGAAAAGGAAGGCGACGACGGCGAGCAGCACGGCCGCGGCCATCAGCGCCAGGCGCGCGGCGGGACGCAGCGGTGCGCGCCGTCGTCGTGCCTCCGCGGTGGGAGGCGCGACGACGGGGGAGAGGGTGGTGCTCATGCGCGCTCCCTTTCCAGGGCGGGGGCCGCCGCGGTCCGCTGGGCGCGCAGCAGCAAAATGATGAAGACTATGGCGCCGAGCGCACCGAGGACCACGGACGCGGGGATCTCCATCGGGGCGACGAGGACGCGGCCGATCAGATCGCAGGCGAGCAGGAGCGCGACGCCGGCGGCGACCACCCAGGGGAGGTTCCGGCGGAGGTCATCGCCCAGGATCATGGAGACCATGTTCGGCACGATCAAGCCGAGGAACGGGATGAAACCGACCACGACGCTGGTGACGCCCGTGGCCAGGGCCACCATGATGACGCCGAGGAACACGACCCGGCGGTAGTTCAGGCCCAGGCCGGTGGCCATGTCCTGGCCCAGGCCGGCCACGGTGAAGCGATCGGCCACCAGGAAGGCGGCCACGGCGATGCCGGCCACGATCCAGAGGGGTTCGTAGAAGCCCTGCACGATGCCGCTGAAACCGCCTGAACGCCAGGCGGTGAGCGCCTGCATGAGGTTGAAGGTCCCGGCCAGGTAGGTGGTGGCCGCGCCGACCACGGCTCCGAGCATGATCCCCACCAGGGGGACCACCACGGAGGAGCGCAGCCGGATGCGGTCCAGGATGGCCAGGAAGAGCCAGGTCCCCAGGAAGGCGAAGCCCGTGGCGACCAGCATCTTCACCACGGGGGTGGCCTCCGGGGCGATCAGCAGCACCACGAGCATGCCGAGCCCGGCCCATTGGCTGGTGCCGGCGGTGCTCGGCTCCACGAACTTGTTCTGGGTGACCATCTGCATGATCACACCGGAGATGCTCATGGCGGCCGCCGCGAAGACCAGCGCGAGGGTGCGGGGGACGCGGGACAGCCAGAACATCTCCTGCGCGGCCGGGTCGGTGAACAGCTTCGGCAGCGAGATGTCGTAGCCGCCCACCAGGAGGGAGGCGAGCAGCAGGACGGCGACGGCGGCCGCCGTCGCCGTCCTGAAAAGGCGTGAAGTCACCGCGTTACTTGGCAGCGCCGTTGGACGAGGCGCCGTTGAAGGCCGTGGCGATGTCCTTGAAGACGCTCGTGTAGGCCTGGATGCCTTCGGTCAGGTAGAAGTCGGCGGGCAGGTGGACGATCTGGTTCTTGGCGAAGAACGGGGTGTCCTTCCAGACGTTGCCGAGGCCCTCGATGACGGACTTGGCGGGCTTGTACTCCTTGCCGGCCTCGGTGACGGCGGCGTCACGGTCCATGACGATCATCCACTCGGGCTTGGCGGCCGCGACGGTCTCGGGGGAGAGGCCGGAATTGTTGTGGACGGAGTCGGACTTCAGCTTGCCGTCGTCCTGAGCGAAGACGTCCTTGAGGTTGACGCCGTCCAGGAGGGTGCCGATGCGGCCGGCGCCATTGTCGATCGTGCCGCCGGAGGAGTTGGCCAGGAAGACGGTCTCGCCGTGGGTGGCCTTCTTGGCGTCCGCGATGGCGGAGTCCAGGTCAGCCACGATCTTTTGCGCCGTCTCCTTCTTGTCCAGGATGTCGCCCAGGGCGAGGGTCTGCTTCTTCAGGCCGTCCAGGTAGGAGGCGCCGTCCTTGTCGCTGGGGGCGATGTCCACCACGGGGGCGATCTTGCTGAGCTTCTCCGTGTGGCTGGCGAAGCGGTAGCCGCCGATGATCAGATCCGGCTGGGCTTCGCTGATGTTCTCGAACTTTGGTTCACGGTGGCTGCCGGCATCCTTGATGTCCGCGTTGGAGGCCCAGTCCTGGTAGCCGTCCTTGGGCAGGAGCGGCTTGGCGACGGCGACGGGCTGCACGCCGAAGGCCTTCAGGGTGGCGAACGAGGTGTTGTCCAGGGCGGCGATGCGGGCCGGCTTGGTCTTGACGTCCATGGCTCCGTTGTTGGTCTGGATGGAGACCGTGGCGGCGGCGCCGTCCGCGGCCTTGGTGCCCTCGGTGTTTCCGCAGGCCGAGAGCCCGATGAGTGCTGCGACCAGGGCCGTTCCCGTGGCGAGGGTCTTCAAACGTGACAAAGCGTTCCTCCAAGTGCGAGTGATTAGGCAACAAAAATGTTTCGTTATGCGCCAAAAACACACGCTATAGGAAGGTAAGGCTTACCTCAACTTAAGTGGCCGAGGTCATGGGTGGGCCAAGTGCCCCGCATCGAGCCGCCAGTTGATCGCAGTCGCAGCGCGCGGCACTGCGATTAAGTGACGTTTCGGGGAAGGGGAGGCGGGGAGAGTTCAGATGGCGTGCGGCGGGCGGATGGACCCCGCCGTCACGGCCTCGGCCGGGTCGGAGCCCAGCTGGATGATGCGGTTCGCGCCGTCCACGTGGACCACGCTCGGCACGAACGCCTTGGCCTCTTCCGTGGTCATCTGGCCGTAGCTCATGAGGATCACGGTGTCGCCCACGTGCACCAGGTGCGCCGCGGCGCCGTTGATCCCGATCACCCCGGAACCGCGCTCGCCGGCGATCGTGTACGTCTCCAGACGGGACCCGTTCGTCACGTCCACGATCGACACCAGCTCGCCCGGCAGGATGTCGGACGCCTCCAGCAGGTCGAGGTCCACCGTCACCGAACCCACGTAGTGGAGATCGGCGTGCGTGACCGTGGCCCGGTGGATCTTGGACTTGAACATCGTGCGCAACATAGCGCCTCAAGTCTACGCCGATCGCCGCGCCTCCGGATCGGCCGGCCCGGTCAGCCGACCGGATCAGCTCAGAATCTCCCGCAGCCATCCGGCGTCGCGCTCCAGGGCCTCCGGCGCGTCCTCCGGCACGAACTCGAACATCACGTCCACCGGCTTCCCGGCCTCCTGTAGCACCTCCATCGCCCCGCGCCAGAGCCCCTCCCGTGCCTCCAGCGGCAGGCGCGCGTCGAACGGCCACCAGGAGAAGCAGTGCACGCCCCGCAGCCAGGGCAGCAGCGCCCGCAGGTGCCGCAGCGCGTCGTCGTCGGGCTGGTCCACGTTCGGCTGCCAGTACACCCCCACGTTCTCCCGGCCGACCTCCCGTAGTAGCTCAAGCGTGCTATCAAGCGTGTCCGTCAGCGTGTTGCGGTGATACTCCAGTGCGACGACGACGCCGGGCGCGGCCGCGTCGGCCGTCTCCCGCAGATTGCGGATCACCTCAGTCCGGTGGGCCGGGCTGGAAGCGTCACTGCCGCGTGCCCCGGCCCACACCCTGACCCGTGGCGCCCCCAGAGCCCGCGCCACATCCAGCGTCGGTTCGAAACCCCCGCCGCCCTCGGCCCGGTAGTACGACCCCAGTGACAGCACTCTCTGCCCCGCATCGCGCGTCGCGTCCCGGACCTTCCCGGCCGTCCACGGATCCGGGCAGTGCACGTCCGAGCCCCACTCGACCCCCTCCAGGCCTGCCCGCGCGGCCGCGGCGAGCACGCCGTCCACGTCCAGCTGCCGGAAGGTGACGGAACACAGGCCCAGGGTGATGCTCATGCTTCCAGGCTAGCCAGCAGCGCTCGGGCCGTCTTGTCTTGACAGCGTGATCCGCACATTCCCGCACGCCTGTGAGCTGGATCGCAGCCATTCCGCCGAATCGAGAGTTCACTTCTGTTCGTGCGTGACCGGCCCAGGTGAACCTCGTTCAAATTCGGTGAACCTTCCGTGAACTTGTACATACAGCGGTGTGGACTCCGGCATGTCGGAATCGGCCGCCGGGAAGAGTGTTGAGGCGGGCCGTCCCCCTCGGCCCGGCACCCTTCCCCGGCAGGCCGCCCACCGCACGCCTGCCCCACAGTGAGGACAAGCATGGAATCCCCCCAGAAGCCCAGCAGACCCTGGTGGCGGCGCTCCGCCGTCGCTCTCGGCACGGCGGCCTGTCTGACGGTCGGCGGCACCGCCGCCCTCGCAGGACTCGCCCTGACCCAGCACGCCGGACCCCAGGCCGACGGCACCGGCATCACCCCTGCCGGATGGGCCGTCACCCCCGCCGGCGACCAGCGCGCCGCGGGATACTTCCCCGCCAACACCGTCACCTCCCCGGACGGCTCCGCCGTGGTGGTCCCCAACATCGTGGTGGATGAGAACGGCAAGCAGACCGTCCAGGTCCTCTCCTCCCAGGACGGCAGCCTCCTCCAGCAGCTGGAACTGAACGGCTCGGACGGTAAGACCCCTCAGGGTGTGGCCCCCGGCGCCGTCTTCAGCCCGGACGGCAAGCAGCTTTACCTGGCCACCGCCAACAAGAACGCCGTGCTGGTCCTGGACTGGGACGCCGCCGCCCACAAGCTCAGCGTCAACCGCTCCCTCAAGCTCCCCTCCGGCAGCTACCCGCAGACCGTGGCGGTCTCCCCGGACGGCAAGACCGTCTACGCCACCGGCCAGCTCTCCCGGAAGCTCATCGCCGTGGACGTCGCCACCGGTCAGACCGCCACGGCGCCCACCGGTGACTACCCCTTCGGCGTCATCCTCAGCGCCGACGGCGGCACCGCCTACGTCAGCAACCAGGGCGGCAACACCCTGAGCACCTTCACGGTGGCCGGCCTGACCCTGACCAAGGGCGCCGACGTGACCGTGGGGACCCACCCCAACAACATGCTCCTGGACACCAAAAACCAGCGGATCTACGTCTCCAACGGCGACAACGACACCGTCTCCGTCCTGGACGCCCGCACCGGCAAGGTCCAGCACACCCTGTCCGTGGCCCCGTACCAGGGCGCCCCGGGCGGCACCCAGCCCACCAACCTGGCACTCTCCCCGGACACCAAGACCCTCTATGTCACCGCCGGCGGCAATAACGACGTCACCGTCCTGGACGTCAGTGGCGAGGACGGCTTCGGCAAGGTCAAGGGCCTGATCCCCACCGGCTGGTATCCCACCGGCGTGGCGCCCAGCAAGGACGGCAAGCGCCTCCTCATCGCCAGTGCCAAGGGCCTCGGCACCGGCCCCAACAAGGGCACCGACCCGGCGAACAGCAACAACCACCCCTACATCGAGCGCCAGCTCAAGGGCTTCGTCACCGTGGTCCCCACCCCCGACGGTGACCAGCTGGCGAAGTTCACGCAGCAGGTCCGCCGCAACAACGGCGTCGACGGTGAAGGCGGCGCGGTCAATCAGGGTCAGCAGGGCGAGCAGGGCCGTCCCGGTACTGTTGTGCCGCGCACCCCCGGCCAGGCATCACCCATCAAGCACGTCATCTACGTGGTCAAGGAGAACCGCACCTACGACCAGGTGTTCGGTGACATGCCCAAGGGCAACGGCGATCCGTCCCTGGCGATCTTCGGCAAGGACGTCACCCCGAACCTCCACAAGCTGGCGGACAAGTTCGTCACCCTGGACAACCTCTACGCCGACGGCGAGGTCAGCCAGAACGGCTGGCAGTGGGCCACTCAGGCCAGCTCCAACCCGTACAACGAGACCGGCACCGCCCAGGGCTACGCCGGCAACGGATCCCAGTACGACTCCGAGGGCGAGCACCCCTATGTGGCTGCCGCCGGACCGGACCCGGAGCACGCCTACCTCTGGGACAAGCTGGCCCAGAAGGATGTCTCCTTCCGTAACTTCGGCCAGTTCGTGGTGCCGCCGCGGGAGATCGACGCGGCGGAGCCCGTCAAGTGCACCACCGGCTTCTGCGCGCATGACCCGATCCTGAACGCCCAGACCAACCACGACTACCCGTGGTTCGACATGAGCGTCAGCGACCAGAAGCGCTTCGACATCTGGAACAAGGACTTCCAGGGCTTCAAGAGCTCCGGGACCATGCCCAGCATGCAGTTCATCGACCTGCCCCGCGACCACACCGCGGGTGCCGGCACCGCCGCCCAGCTGGTGGCGGACAATGACCTGGCGCTCGGCAAGATCGTGGACGAGGTGTCCCACTCCCAGTTCTGGAAGGACACCGCCATCTTCGTGGTGGAGGATGACGCCCAGGGCGGCCCGGACCACGTGGACGCCCACCGCACCACCGGCCTGGTCATCAGCCCGTACACCCAGACCGGCACCGTGGACTCCCACTTCTACAGCCAGGTCTCCATGCTCCGCACCATGGAGCTCTTCCTCGGCGTGCAGCCGATGTCCCAGTACGACGCCGCCGCGATGCCGATGATCTACTCCTTCGGCAAGACGGCGAACAGCACGCCGTACGACGCCGTCGCGGCACCCTCGCTGACGCTGTCCATGCCGAACCCGGTGCTCGCCGCCGGTGCGTCCTCCAAGGTCACGGCCACGGTCAGCAACACCGGCCACACCACCTTCTCCGGCAGCAAGGCCACCCTCGGCCTGCCGCAGGGCTGGACCGCCACCCCGGACGCACAGCAGCCGCTGAATGACATCGCCCCTGGTCAGACGGCCACCACCTCCTGGACCGTCACCGTTCCCGCCGGTGCCGCCCCCGGTCAGCAGATGCTCACCCTGGCCGTCCCGTACGCGATCTCCGGCTCCATGACCGGCACGGCGCAGACCAAGCTGGCCGCCGTCGTGCCTGATCCGCGCGTGGCGACCATCCCGCAGGCGTTCGTGGCCAACTTCTCCAGCAGCACGGTCAGCGCCGTGGACCTGTCCACCGGCCAGAAGCTCGCCGACATCCCCGTGGGTGCCAACCCCGGCACCGTCGTGGTGAGCCCGGACCACAAGCGTGCCTACGTGGCCAACCAGAACTCCGGCTCCGTCAGCGTGATCGACGTGGCCTCGGACGCCGTGATCGCCACCCTGAAGACCGGTTCCGTCCCGGCCGGCCTGGCCGTCAGCCCGGACTCCAAGACCCTCTGGGTGTCCGAGTACGGTGACAACGCGGTGGAGGCCTTCAGCACGGACACCGGCGCGTCCCTCGGCAAGACCGCCGTGGGCGCCGGCCCGGAGAACCTTTCCGTGACCCCGGACGGCGCGTCCGTGGTGGTGGCGAACAAGAGCGGCAACACGGTCAGCGTCCTCGACGCCGCCACCCGTGCCGTGCGCAGCACCGTCACCACCGGCAGCCAGCCGTTCGGTGTGGTGGTGACCCCGGACTCCAAGACCGCGTTCATCTCGGAGATGGGCGCCAACAGTGTCCTCCCCGTGGACCTGGCCACCGGCACCGTCGGTACGCCGATTGCGGCCGGGCAGACGCCGTTCAACATGGTCCTCTCCCACGACGGCGCCACGCTGTACGTCGCGGACACCGGCGCGAACACGGTGACGCCGATCGACGTCGCCACCCGGACCGCCAAGGCCGCGTGGACGGTGGGCGACTCCATCACCTCCGTCATGCTCGGCGCGGACGACGCCACCGTCTACGCCACCAGGTCCGGCGCCGGGAAGCTCTTCCCGATCGCCACGGCCACCGGCGTGGTCGGCGCTCCCATCACGGTGGGTTCCTACCCGATCTCCTCCGCGTTCGCCGCACCGTCCGGCGGCAGCTCCGCCCCGCTGAGCCCCGCCCCGGCCGCAACGCCGCTCATGGCGGCCGCCCCGGCCACCGCCAGCAGCCCGTCCCTGACTCCGAGTGTCAACCACTCCACGGTCATGACGCCGGAGCAGATGGCCGGCCACCCGGACCAGGCCGACGCGCAGAAGCTCAACCAGGAGATCTGGCAGGCCATGCGCGGCGCGGACAGCACCATGCCGGCTCCCGCCCACAATCTGGGTGCCGTCACCGCCGCTGACCCGGACGGTGACGGCAAGTAGCGGCCGTCGCTGAAGCGCGCTGAACAGCGCTGAACACAGTTGAGGCACGACGCCGGAGCGAACCTCCGGCGTCGTGCCTCAGCTTTTGTGCGGGCCGGGCGAGAAGTGCAGGGTCAGCGCAGCGCGAAGATGGTGCGGTGCCAGTCCTTCTCCACCAGGCCGCCGAGCTCGAACATCACGTGCTTGACCTGCGTGTACTCCTCGAAAGAGTAGGCGGACATGTCCTTGCCGAAGCCGGACTGCTTGAAGCCGCCGTGTGGCATCTCGGAGATGATCGGGATGTGGTCGTTGACCCACACGCAGCCGGCCGTGATCTCGCGGGTGGCGCGCAGCGCGCGGGTCAGGCTCCGTGTCCAGGCGGACGCCGCCAGGCCGTACACCGTGTCATTAGCCAGGGCGATGGCCTCGTCATCCGTGTCGAACGGCAGCACCGCCAGGACCGGCCCGAACACCTCGTCCTTCACGATCTCCGAATCCGGCGCCGCGTCCACCACCACGGTGGGGCGGAAGAAGGCGCCGTCCGCCAGAGCGCCCTCGGTGGGTGCGTACCCGCCGGCCGTGATCCGGGCGTAGCCGCGCGCCCGTTCCACCATGCCGGCCACGTGGTCCCGGTGCTTGAACGAAGACAGGGAGCCGAGGTCCGCGCCCTCGTCCTCCGGCGAGCCCAGCACGATCGCATCGAAGCGGGCGGAGACTTTCGCCACGAACTCCTCGTAGAGGCTCCGGTGCACGATCGCCCGGGTGGCGGCGGTGCAATCCTGGCCCGAGTTGATCAGTGCGCCCGCGACGGCGCCGTGCACGGCGGCGTCCACGTCGGCGTCGTCGAACACCACGAAGGGCGCCTTGCCGCCCAGCTCCAGGTGCACCCGCTTGGCGTTCACCGCGGCGGCCTCCAGCACCGTGCGGCCCACCGCCGTCGAGCCCGTGAAGGAGACCATGTCCACGTCCGGGTGCCGCATGAGCGCCGCGCCCACGGTGGGGCCGCGGCCCACCACCACGTTCACCACGCCGTCCGGCAGCCCGGCCTCCGTGAGGGCCTGTGCGAAGAGGACCGAGGTCAGCGGCGTGATCTCGGCGGGTTTGAGCACCACGGTGTTGCCCGCGGCGATGGCCGGGAGGATCTTCCACGCCGCCATCTGGAGCGGGTAGTTCCACGGGGCGATGGAGCCCACCACGCCGATCGCCTCGCGCCGGATCGCGGAGCTGTGCTCCCCGGAGTACTCGGCCATGGCCTTGCCCTCCAGGTTCCGTGCGGCGCCGGCGAAGAAGTCCACATTATCGATGGTGCCGGGCACGTCGAACTCCCGGCACAGGCGCAGCGGCTTGCCCGTCTGCGAGCTCTCCACCTGGGCGAACTCCTCGGCCCGGGACTCCAGGATCCGGGCGAAGCGCTGGAGGATCGCGGACCGGGCCCCGGGCGTGGTGCGGGACCAGGCCGGGAAGGCGCGGCGGGCGGCCGCGACGGCCGCCTCCAGATCCTCCAGTCCGGCCAGCTCCACGGTGGCCGTGACCTTGCCGGTGGCGGGGTTGATGACGTCGGCGCTCTCGCCGGAAGTCCCGGCGCGGAGTGCGCCATCAATGTATTGATACAAAGCAATGCCTTTCTGGCGTTGAGTGCTCACAAGTGGTGGGTTGATTGGCCCTGAACCCGCCACTACTGAGCACTCAAGTAGTCGCAGAGAGGGTGCTGTCCCGTTCTGCACTGTCCAGGATCGCGGCGAGGCCGGCCTGGAAGGTGCCGAGGGAGTCGAGCCGGGTGAGTGCGGTGCGGTGCTTCTCCAGGAGCGGGTGGCCGCCCAGGGCGGTGAAGACCCGGGGGTTGAGCCACGGGTCGTGCCCGGCGGAGTCCGGCAGGCGCTGGATCTCCAGGGCGATGCCTGCGCCGAGAGCCAGGGTGTAGCTCTCCAGCGCCGCGTAGTAGTGCACCACGCGCTCCTCCGGCAGTCCGGCGTCCGTGAGGCAGCCCAGCACGAATTCGATGGCCTGCAGCTCCCCGGGCCCGTAGGTGTCCGTGGCGAAGGCCTCGCTGCCCAGGGAGGGGTGCTGGATGAAGACGGTCATGAGCTCGTCCAGGTAGGCCTCGAGGCGGGTGCGCCAGGCCTGGCGGCCGCCGCCGGACTGGGTCCGTTCCACGGCGAGGCCGAAGAGGCGGTCCAGGGCCGCCCGGACGATGGCGTCCCGGTTGCGGAAATGCCGGTACACGGCGGTGGCGTCCACCCCGAGTTCCACGCCCAAGCGGCGGAAGGTGAGTCGTTCCGTGGGTTCCTGGCGGGAGAGCCGGAGCACCGCATCCACGATGGTGTCCGGGTCCAGGCGCGCGCGCCGGTCATTCTGCTGCGCGGCCTGTGCCATCTATCAACCCCTCTTTCATCCGACGATTCCGGACTCACGGTACACGAGCGCCGGGGCGGCGCAAAGGGGTTGTCAGGGAGAATGTCAGAAGTGATGTCAACGCCGTTGACTTAACTGTGAGCCAGATCATAGTCTCAAGGCAGTCCCCGCCACAGCCACAGATTCGAGGAGCTCATGGCAGCAGTCCAGACCATCCTGGAGAACGGATGGATCTACACCGGTCTTGAGGACGGCCCCCGTCCCGGAGGCCTGGTCCTCTCCGGCGGCGAGATCGTCGCCGTCGGCACCCCGGAGGAGCTCGCGGCGCTGGTGAGTGAAGATCCAGAGCCCGGTGCAGAGAGCGACGGCGGCATCCGCCGCATCGACCTCCGCGGCCGTTTGGTGGTCCCCGGCTTCCAGGACGCGCACATGCACCCGGTGTTCGCCGGCGTCGAACTGCTGCAGTGCGACCTCACCTCCGTGGACGGCGCGGAGGCCGCCGTGGACGCCGTCCGCCGCTACGCCGAGGACAACCCGGAGGAGCCCTGGATCCTGGGCGCCGGCTGGTCCATGGAGTGGTTCCCCGGCGGCACGCCCACCCGCGGCCTTCTGGACGCCGTGGTCCCGGACCGCCCGGTCTTCCTGCAGAACCGGGACCACCACGGCGCCTGGGTCAACAGCAAGGCCCTGGAGCTCGCCGGCATCACGGCAGCCACCCCGGACCCGGAGTCCGGGCGTTTTGAACGCGGGGCGGATGGGACCCCGGCCGGCACCGTGCACGAGGGGGCCATGGACCTGTTCAATGAGGCCAAGCCCGACGTGCCCCACGAGCTCGCCTACGCCGGGCTCCTCAAGGCGCAGGACCTCATGCTCTCCCAGGGCATCACTGCCTGGCAGGACGCCTGGGTGGCCGTCCCCCAGGACGGCGGAGCGGACTCGCTGAAGGTCTACCTGGACGCGGCGGCGGCCGGGGACCTCAAGGTCCGCGTGCGGATCTGCCAGTGGTGGGACCGCACCGCGGGGACCGCCCAGCTGGACGGCATCCTGGAACGCCGCGAGGAGGTGGCCCGTGCCGCCGCGCCGGAACGGCTGAGCGCCGGCAGCGTCAAGGTCATGGTGGACGGCGTGGCGGAGAACTTCACCGCCGCCATGCACCACCCGTACCGGGACCACCACGGCCACCACACGGACAACCGCGGCATCGAGTTCTTCGACGCGGAGGAGATGAAGGGCTTCGTGGCGGCCCTGGACGCCCACGGCTTCCAGGTTCACTTCCACGCCCTGGGGGACCGGGCCGTGACCGACGCCCTGGACGCCGTGGAGCGGGCCCGCAGCGTGAACGGCGGGGACCACGCGAGCGCCAACCGCCACCACCTGGCCCACCTCCAGCTGGTCCGCCCGGAGGACACCGCGCGCTTCGCCGCACTGGACGCCACCGCCAACCTCCAGGCGCTCTGGGCCTGCCACGAGGAGCAGCTGGACGACCTCACCTTGCCGTTCCTGGAACCGGACGCGGAGGAGCACCACTACCCGTTCGGCGAGCTGGCGGCGCACGGCACCCGTCTGGCCGCCGGCAGCGACTGGCCCGTCTCCACGGCGGACCCGCTCGCCGCCCTGCACGTGGCCGTCAACCGTACGACACCCGGCGCGGACGGCGGGCCTCTGGGCCCGGAGCGCCAGAAGCTCGGTGTGAAGGCCATGCTGGACGCCTACACGCAGGGCACCGCCTACGTGAACCATCTGGACCACCTCACGGGGACCCTGGAGCCCGGCAAGCTGGCCGACTTCGTCATCCTGGACCGCGACGTCTTCGCCGTCCAGGCCTCGGAGATCCACACGGTCCGCGTGGACGAGACCTGGATCGACGGCGAGCGCGTCTACCAGCGGGACGGTGCCGCATGAACGCGCACAGGATGGATACGACGACAGCGCGCACGGCGACGCCGCGCGGCACCGCTCAGCGGCACGCCACCCGCCGCAAGGTCACCGCACTCGTGGCCGGCGCCGTCGTCGGCGTCCTGGCGCTCAGCGGCTGCGGCCGCATCGGCACCGCCGCGGGGGAGGGGGATGCGAAGTTCACGCTGAGCGAGACGTCCCCGGCGCCCACCAAGGACATCAACGGCTTCTCCTGGGCCATGTACGCGGAGCCGTTCTCCCTGGACTACGCCTACGCCTTCGACTACCCGGACAACACCATCCTCTCCAACGTCTGCGAATCCCTGCTCCGCTGGAACAAGGACCTCACGGTGTCCCCGGGCCTGGCCACCAAGGTGGAGAACCCGGACCCGCTGCACTGGGTCTACACCATCCGTCAGGGTGTGAAATTCCACGATGAGACCGTCATGACGGCGGACGACGTGGTGGCCTCCCTGCGCCGGCACCTGGATGAGAAGGTCGGCTCCTTCTGGGCCTCCGCGTTCCAGAACGTGGAGAGCATCGACAAGACCGGCGAGGACCAGGTGACCATCACCCTGGCCAAGCCGGACTACACCCTCAACTCCGCCCTGGTGGGCGCGCCCGGCGTGGTGGAGTCCGCCAAGACCCTGGCCAAGGACGGCAAGGATTACGGCAACTCGGAGACCGGCGTGAACTGCACCGGGCCCTTCAAGTTCGACTCCTGGGAGGCGGGGGAGAGCGTGAACCTCAGCCGCTTCGACGACTACTGGGACCCGCAGCTCAAGGCCAAGGCGCAGCACGTCAGCTTCAAGATTCTCACCGACGCCAGCGCTCGGATCAATGCCCTGCAGACCGGCGAGATCGACGGCGCGTTCATGATCCCGTCCAACGCGGCGGACATCCTGAAGGCCAACACGGATGCAGGGAACCTGTACTTCGGCCGGGACACCACCGTGCAGAGCCTGGTCTTCACGGACCTGGCCGGGACCTTCAAGGACGTCCGGGTGCGCAAGGCCCTCATGATGGCCATCAACCGGCCGGCCCTCATCAAGGCCGCGGAGCAGGGCTACGCCCGGCCCACTGACGCGCTGACCACGCGCAACGTCTGGGGCGCCGCCAAGCCGGCCACCGTGGACGGGGCGTTCAAGGACCTGCAGCCGCTGGACTACAACCTCCAGGAGGCGCGGGACCTGGTGAAACAGGCGGGCGCCACGGGCAAGAAGGTGGTGTTCTCCACGGCCTCGCTGAGCGCCGCGTTCGACATCGAGACGCGGGCCATCGCCTCCGCCGCCAAGGACATCGGGCTGGTCCCGGAGATCCGCACCATGTCCAACGACAAATACACCACGCTCTTCTCCGACCCGGAGGCGCGCAAGGGCACCGACCTGATCATCACGTCCTGGTACCTCTCCAGCACCGAACCGCTCGAGATGTACAGCGTGCTGCGCACAGGCGACTTCAGCAACTACGGCGGCTGGACCAACGCGAAGTACGACGATCTGGTCAATGAGGCCATCGGCACCAAGGACCCGGACGCGCGCGCCAAGCTGACCGCGCAGGCCGCGAAGATCGCCAGTGACGACGTGGTCTGGGGGCCGCTCTATGAGACGGTCACCTCCATGTGGCTGGGCAAGCGCATCACCGGCGCGGACCCGTCCATCAACTACATGTACTACCCCTGGGCCGCACAGATCGGAGGACGCTGACATGAGCGTCATGGATGCACCCGCGGGAGAGCCTCGCAGCACGCAGCGGCACACGACGACGCCGGGCCGCGCCGCGCGCCCCCGTCGCCTACGCTTCGTGCTGGGAAAGCTGTTCTCCCTGCTGCTGACGCTGTTCATCGCGTCTCTGGCGGTGTTCTTCTCGCGCTTCCTGGTCCCGGGCGATCCGGCCCGGTTCCTGCTGCGCGGCCGCAGCCCCAAGCCGGAGGCCCTGGTGGAGATCACGCGCCAGTTCGGCCTGGACAAGCCCGCCTGGGAGCAGTACCTGAACTGGCTCGGCGGCATCCTGCACGGGGACTGGGGGCGATCGCTCACGTACCGTCAGGACGTCTCCGACGTGCTGCTGAACCGGCTCCCCACCACCCTGCAGCTCGTAGCCCTGGCCGCCGTGTTCATCACGCTGCTGGGCCTGCTGGCCGGCATCATCGCCAGTCTGAACAAGGGCTTCGGGGACCGCTTCATCCTGGTCACGCTCACCGCGGCCGGCGCCGTGCCGCCGTTCGTGGCAGCCATCGCCCTGGTGGCGCTCTTCGCCGTGCAGCTGGGCTGGTTCCCGTCCTTCGGCAGCGGGGACGGCTTCCTGGGCCGGGTGTGGCACCTGACCCTCCCGGCCCTGGCCCTCGGCATCACCTACATCGCGTTCGTGGCCCGCGTGACCCGCTCCTCCATGAACGAACAGCTGGTGCGGGAGCACGTTGAGGTGGCTATGAGCCGCGGCCTGACCCGCTCCTCCGTGGTGGTCCGTCACGTGCTGCGCAACGCCCTGGGTCCCATCTTGACGGTCAGCGGTGTCATGATCGCGGGCCTGCTGGTCTCCAGCGCCATCATCGAGCAGACCTTCGGCCTGACCGGCATCGGGCAGCTGCTGGTCCAGTCCATCGACCGGCTGGACTTCGGCGTGGTCCAGGCCATCGTCATGGTGGTGGTCACCGCGTTCGTGGTGGTCAACACCGTGGTGGACCTCCTGCAGCCCCTCATCGACCCGCGCATCGCGGCCGGAACGGAGACCCGATGACCCTCTCACTGTCCCTGCCGCAGCAGGGCCTCCGCCGCTACACCTCCGCCCTCTCACCGCTCGCCTGGGCAGCGGTGCTGGTGGTCGCCGTCGTCGTCGCGGTCTCCGTGTTCGCGCCCGCCCTGGCGCCGTACGACCCGGACTACGTGGACCTGAACAACGTCCTGGCCGGTCCGGGCGCGCAGCACCTCCTGGGCACGGACGCTCTGGGCCGTGACCTGCTCAGCCGCCTCATGGTGGGCGGCCGGACGTCGCTGCTCGGCCCCACGCTGGTGGTGCTCGGCTCCACCCTCCTGGGCCTGCTGCTGGGCCTGGCGGCCGGCTGGTCCGACGGCTGGGCCGGCAAGGTCCTGGGCCGCGCCTTCGACATCCTCTTCGCCTTCCCCGCCCTGCTGGTCTCCATGCTGGCCGTGGCCCTGTTCGGCAAGGGGCTCGTGGCGCCCATCATCGCCATGACCATCGCCTATGTCCCGTACGTGGCCCGCCTGACCCAGGGGCTGGTGGTCTCAGAACGGGCCCGGCCGTACGTGCAGGCGTACCGGGTGCTCGGCTTCCGGACCCCCTGGGTGGTTCTGGGCCGCGTGCTGCCCAACCTCATCCCCACGGTCGGCGCGCAGTCGGCCCTGAACTTCGGCTACGTCCTGGCGGACCTGGCGGCACTGTCCTTCATCGGGCTCGGCGTGCAGCCGCCCACCAGCGACTGGGGCGCCATGATCGAGGAGTCCCGCGGAGCCCTCCTGGGCGGCTACGTGCTCCCGGCCTTCTGGCCCGCGCTCGTGGTGGTGGTCGTGGTGGTGGCCGTGAACGTGATCGGCGAGGAGATCTCGGACCGCATCGGAGGGAAGCTCTCATGAGTCAATTGCTGAACGTCCAGGACTTCACCCTGGGATTCGCGGGCCGGGACCCGCTGCTGAACGGCATCAGCCTGCACGTGGACGACGGCGAGGCGGTCGCCCTGGTGGGCGAGTCCGGATCCGGGAAGTCACTGACCACGCGGGCCACGCTGGGTCTCCTCCCGGAGCGCTCGCAGCACTCGGGCACCGTGGCGGTGCGGGGGCTGAACACGCTCACCGCGCGCTCGGCGGAGCTGCTGGGGCTGCGGCGCAACAAGGCGTCCATGATCTTCCAGGATCCGCGTGCCGGCATCAACCCGGTCCGCACCGTGGGGGACTTCCTGACGGAGACCCTGGTGCGCTGGCGCGGACTGTCCCGGGCCGAGGCGCTGGAACGCGCCGTCGAGCAACTGGAGCAGGTGGGTCTGCGCAGGGCGTCCGAGCTGGTCCACCAGCACCCGCATCAGCTTTCCGGCGGCATGCTGCAGCGCGTCATGATCGCCGCCGCGCTGCTGGACTCCCCGGAGCTGCTGCTCTGCGATGAGCCCACCACGGCGCTGGACGTCACCACGCAGGCGGGGATCGTGAAGCTGCTGCGGGACGAGCAGCAGGCCCGCGGCATGGGCATGCTGTTCATCACCCACGACCTCAACCTGGCGTCCAGCCTGTGTGAGCGCGTGTACGTGCTCCGGAACGGCCGCGTGGTGGAACACGGCAGCGCCCGCGAGGTGTTCCTGGCCCCGCAGGAGGAGTACACCCGTCAGCTGGTGGGGGCCACGCCAAGCATCGAGCTGGACCGCGTTCCTGCCGTGCCGGTGGCTGTGGAGGGCGAGGAGCCGATCCTCTCCGTGGACTCTCTCAGCAAGCACTACGAGCTTCCGCACGGGGACACCCTCACGGCCCTGGACCAGGCGACCTTCACCCTCCCGGTGGGCGGCTCGCTCGGCGTGGTGGGGGAGTCCGGTTCGGGGAAGTCCACCCTGGCCCGCCTGGTGGTGGGATTGGAGACGCCCAGCGAGGGAACGCTCCGGCTGGGCGTCGTGGACCGTCCGGACCGTCCGTTGAAGGCCCGGGAGCGCAAGCTCCTGGCGAAGGACGTGCAGATCGTCTTCCAGGACCCGTACCTGTCCCTGGACCCGCGCATCGCCGTGGGGCACGCCGTGGCGGATGTGTTCCGGCTGCACCAGAAGCAGGGCCGCAGGCAGGCGCAGGACAGCGCCCGGGAGCTGTTGGGCCGCGTGGGCATCGGCCCGGAGCGGTTCGACGCCAAGCCGCGGGCGCTCTCGGGAGGTCAGCGCCAGCGCGTGGCTCTGGCCAAGGCGCTCGCCGCCCGGCCACGGCTTCTGGTGTTGGATGAGGCCACGAGTGCCCTGGACGTCTCCGTGCAGGCCCAGGTGCTGGAACTCGTGGAGGAGCTGCGGGACCAGCTGGGCCTGACCATCCTCTTCGTCACGCATGACCTGGCCGTGGTGTCCCGGCTGTGCTCCCAGGTGCTGGTGATGCACCAGGGCCGGATCGTGGAGCAGGGCCCCACCGCCCGGATCCTGGCGGACCCCGGGGACGACTACACGCGGAACCTCATCGGTTCCCGGCCCCGGCCCCTGTGGGATCGCGACGTCATCACCACACCCTGACCCACCACAGCATCTGACCGATCACCCCACCCGGCTTCATCACCGCATCTGATACAGGAGAACCCCGTGCACAGCACCGTTTTCGAACGGAACCTTCCGTCACCCGCCGTCGTCGCGCATTCCCTGGAGGGGACCGTCCACCGGCCGTTCTGGATCGACGACCTCGGCCCGGACGTGCCACGGTACGCACCCCTGGAGGGTGACTCGGCCGCGGATCTGGTGATCGTGGGCGGCGGCTACACGGGCCTGTGGACCGCGCTGCGGGCCAAGGAACGGAACCCGGAGCGCAGCGTGATCCTGCTGGAGGCCGAGCGCGTGGCCTGGGCGGCGTCCGGCCGCAACGGCGGTTTCTGCGAGGCGAGCCTCACGCACGGCTATGAGAACGGCAAGAACCGCTGGCCGCAGGAGATCGAGACCCTGGAACGCCTGGGGATGGAGAACCTGAACCGCATGCAGGAGGCTGTGGAGCGCTACGGCATGGACTGCGACTGGGAGCGGACCGGGGAGCTGAACGTCGCCGTCGAGCCCCACCAGCTGGAGTGGCTGGGGGAGGACAGTGGCGGCGTGGTCCTGGACCGGGAAGCCGCCCAGGCCGAGGTCAACTCGCCCACGTATCTGGGGGCCGTGTGGCTCAAGGACTCGGTGGCCATGGTGCACCCGTACAAGCTGGCCACCGAGCTGGCGCGGGTGGCCACGGAGCTGGGGGTGACGATTCACGAGGGCACGCGGGTGCGGGAGCTGGTGGATGGTGACGGCGACGACGACGGCGTGGCGGTGGTGACCAATCGCGGCACCGTGCGTGCGGGGCAGGTGGTGCTGGGCACCAACGTCTTCCCGTCGCTGCTGAAGCGGAACAGGCTCATGACGGTGCCGGTCTACGACTACGCGCTCATGACGGAGCCGCTGAGCCGGGAGCAGCTGGAGGCCATCGGCTGGACGCACCGGCAGGGCATCGGGGACATGGCCAACCAGTTCCACTACTACCGGATCACCAAGGATGACCGGATCCTGTTCGGCGGCTACGACGCGCTGTACTTCCCCGGCCGGAAGGTGGACGACGGGCACGAATACCAGCCGGGCACCTGGGAGAAGCTGGCGGGGCACTTCTTCACCACATTCCCGCAGCTGGAGGGCCTGAAGTTCACGCACCAGTGGTCCGGGCCCATCGACTCCAGCACCCAGTTCTGCGCGTTCTTCGGCACGGCGCGCAAGGGCCGGGTGGCGTACGCGTCCGGCTTCACGGGACTGGGGGTGGGGGCGACGGCGTTCGCGGCGGATGTACTGCTGGACTTGCTGAGCGGCCAGGAGACGGAGCGGACGAAGGTGGAGATGGTGCGCAAGCGGCCGCTTCCGTTCCCGCCGGAGCCGCTGGCGTCCGTGGGCATCAACCTGACGCGCTGGTCCATGGACCGGGCTGACCACAACGAGGGCAAGCGGAACTTCATCCTCAAAGCACTCGACGCCGTGGGGCTGGGGTTTGATTCCTGAGGATGGGGGGAGGGGCGACGCTTGCGGTGGGCTGGACACGGGGTGTCTGAACCAGCGCAGGTCTTGCTGAGCGGGAGCAGGCTGCTGGCCACGTCGACGTTGTAAGGGTGTTGGCAATGATCCGGTCTTTGGCGCTGCCGCTGGAGATCGGGCGGTCTTCATCCTCATGGCCGAAGCTCTGGGTTTCCTGGTGCAAGCCACCAACGATGGGGTGATCGATACGGAAATCTGATTTGAGGCACAGGAAAGTTGCGCAATTCTCTTGCCGAGTGTTTTGGGCGGTAATATTCTTCTCTCGTTAGTCGCATTTCGGCGGCGGGAACCTTACCGGAATGCGATCACTCGCATTGCATTCTGGGGGACCCGTGTCTGTTTCGCAGGGTAGATTCTCGCGCTCAATTTCGGCTGCCGTGTTGTCGACTTTACTGGCTGCAGTAGGTCTCTCGGTGGTCGCTGTGCCGGCCCATGCGACTGATGCCACACCCACGCCTGCCTTGGTTTCGTCTGCTACAGCGGATCCTGAGTCGGCGGCGTTGGCTCAGGCTGAGTCCACGGGGCAGCCGGTGGTGGTTGATGCGTTGACGACGGAGACGTCTCAGACCACGGCCGTGCCGGATGGGAAGATGCAGGCGAAAATCTCCAATGCTCCGTTGCTACGACGCTATGACACCGCCTGGTACGATCGCGGGTATTCGACACCACCAGGCGGTTGGGGAGCATACGACATTCATCACATCACGCCGCGCGAATTTGGGGGCTCTAACGATTTCTTCAACCTCGTACCCTTGCCACGTGAAATTCATAAAACAATGTTCAATACGTGGCGGATTGGATACCAATGTCTGAAATAGAGGCTACCGTTGAAGCTCTCAAGAAATGGGATCAGATCGATTTTACCGATAATGCTCTTAGATTGAGGAGTCGATTCGATGAAGGGTGTCCTCCGGGGGAACTGATCAGCATGAATTTCCCGAGCCAGGTGCCTCCGGAGCTGATTGATCTGTGGCGAATTTCCAGAGAATCCTGGATATATCGAAGATATTAACTATGGACAATGGGGACTCCATCTATTGGATTGGCGAAAGGTTGCTGCTCGCACTGAGGAGCAACAGACGGCTCGCCCCGATCAGATGAAGGTTGACGATATTGTCATTGGCGAGTTTCTGGGCGATCTGGAAATTTTGATTTACGCACCTTCGGAGGTGGCCGGAAGCAGGCTCCTTGTAGCCCTTCCTCTTGATCCTCGCGACGACTGGTGTCCGGCGGGCGACACGATTGCGGCGGTGCTCGAGGGAATGCTGAATGCGAACGGTGAAAAATATTGGGAGGCCAATTTCGATTAACTGCGGCGGAGCAGCCGTATGCGACTCACTCCACACCAAGGCCTACTATGAGGAAGTCGACAAACTTCTAAGTGATGCCGCGACGAGAAATGAAGTGTTCGATATACTCGGTGAAATCCGGTCTCGAATGCTCTCTGGAGGGTTGTAATGATGGGCACTAGTCGTATTTTCCGACCATCCACTCCTGAAGATTACGAGTGGGCTCTTCCTGTCAATAGTTCCGACAGTTACGAGATCTTCGGGCACCTTCCTGAACGTAGGCCCGGTGACCCCTGGCAGCCAGTCAGGATGAAGTTGCTTACGGAGGACAACCGTGGGCGCCCGGAAAAGCGAGCCGATATGCCATTCATGGCAACGGACGTCCTCATCCTCCGAGATGACGCCATCGAAACCATAGGTCCACTGTTGCGTCCTCACGGCGAGTTGCTCCCGCTTCTGTGCGAGGAAGCACGCCTCGCCGTATTCTCAGCACCCGTTGTTGAGGGTGCTGTAGACCTGGAAAAGTCCGATATCGTCCGGTTCCGCGATGGTGGAATTCTGAGGTTCCGCAGCACGGTTTTCCACGAGGAAGTCGTTGGGAACTTGATGGCGTTCAAACTGAGCGAGAAACCACGTGGGAAGCTCTATCTGACAGAACCGCTGGTCGAGGCCATGCTTGCCACTGGGATGACGGCCGGCACGAACTTCGTCGAAGCGAAGTAGCCGAATAACCTCGGAACCGACGGGACGGATCCTGCCTGCCCTTCCGCAAGAGCGCCTCCCGCCGGAAGGTTGCCGGATAATGGGCCATTATCCGGTAACTTGCGATTAAGGGTTCCCGGAACAGGGCGGATCAGGCTACCGTGTCGACGTCGCCACTCGTCCCCGTTATCCGGAGACTCGCGGCTCTGATGGACCGGGGCCCTGGCAGCCCGCCCGGCGCCGGCCATCAGTCTTGATACGGATGCGGCGGAGCTGAGCAGTAATTCCTGGCGCGGCCGCTCAGTCGTTCTCGATATTGAACGTCCAGAGCGCCAGGGCGCGGTCCGCGTGCCGCAGGGTCACCTGGGCGGCACCGGCGTGGAAGGTTCCGCGGACCACCAGATCGGCCTGAGCGCCGGCCGCGACCGTCACGCTGGAAGCCCCGACCGCACTCAGCGCCACGGTGTGGCCCATCTGGTCGCGGCAGTTCAGATCGCCCACGCCCAGGGTCAGGGAGCCGGAGACCGCCTTCACCCGCACCGTGATGGTCCCGTCGATCGGGACGTCCGCCGCGGCGGTGGGGCGCACGGTGGGGACCGGCACCGGTGCCGTGTCTGGGCCCAGCGCTGTGAGGATCACCGTGGTCCCGCCGGGCAGGGTCGCCGAGACCGGCGCGCCGATGGCCAGCACGGCCCCGTGCTTCGCATCGGCCGTGGCGGTCGGCTCGACGCTCGGCGCCGTGGGAATGGGCATCGCGCCGAGGGACTGGACCACGGCCTTGGCCGAGTCATCCGCGGACGGGGACGACGACGCCGGCGCACTGCACGCGGCCAGCGGCACCGCCAGTGCGGCGGCGACGAAGAGGGCGGAAAGAGAGCGGGAACGCACGGAGGTGGGCCTTCCTGAGGGGTTGAGCTTTCCGAGCTCGCTATGCAGAGTCTGAGATCGCTACATGGGACAGCGATCTCAGCCCCTCCATAGCGAGCTCGCGGGGCGGGGGAGGGCGAAGGAAGTGAGCACGACGGCCGGTGCCCTGCCGCGGCGGGGCGCCGGCCGTCGTCGTCGGTGAGAGACGGGTCAGGTCAGTTCAACGACGCGTCAGTGGCCCGCGTAGACGCTGCCGGCCGGGATGACCGGGACGCCCGTGTCCTTCACGCCGGCCACGGCCGGGTACGTGATGGCGCCGGACGAGGTGGGCTGCAGGGCCTTGCCGGACGGGTTGTTGTAGACGTCGCCGCCGAAGGGGCGCAGGCCGTCGGCCGCGGCGTAGCCGAGGTGGCCCTTGCCGTCAGTGCCGCCGCTGGTCACACCGAACAGGTCCTCCATGCTGCGCAGCCAGCTGTAGTGGTTGTACGGCTGGTTGCTGACCGATCCCGGCTTGATGAAGCGGGAGATCATCACGGCGCCGGTGATGCCGCCACCCGGGGTGGTGTCCTGGTTGAACGCCTGGAATCCGGGCTGGCTGGTGTTCGGGCCGGGGAGCTCGTTGCAGCACGCCACGACGGACTGGCCGGTGTTGGCCTCGGCCTGGGCGGAGGCGCCGGTGCCGGAGTCGGAGCCCATGGCCGGGCCGCTGTTGTTGCCCCACGGGCCGGTCTGGGTGCCGAGATCCGCGATCGAGTTGCCGTACATCTTGTACGGCGGCATGGCCTCATCGAAGATGATCTGGATCAGGCCGTCCTGCTGGAAGGCCGGGGAGCCCATGATCAGGGGGATGTACTTCTTGAGGAAGTTGTCCGAGGCGTACAGGCCGCCCTGACGGCTGTTCGGGTCGCCACTCATGTTCTGGCCGGCGCCCTTGCAGGTGGCGTCATGCGCGTCGGAGCAGTTGCCCGGGGTGATCCAGTTGAACTCCGGGGTGGTGGCGACGGACTTCAGGTCCTGCTCCAGGCCCGTGAGGGCGGGGTGGCCGGCGGTGGCCTGGTATCCGTTCAGCGGGACCACGTTCTTGCAGTCCTGCGGGTTGTCGATCACGGAGTGGAACCAGGCCGTGGGGTTGTGCTTGGCCACGTACTGGTCCGTGGGGGTGGCGCCGGAGAGGTCCTTCACGCCGGCGCCGGACGGGTCGCCCGGGATGCCGCAGCGGTAGACGTCCTCGCGGCCGGCGTCGTTGCCCATGTCCTGCATGTAGGCCTTCCAGCTGACGTGCTTGTCATCGAGCTGGTTGAACAGGGTCTTGGTGGAGGCCGGGTAGACGCAGCCCTTGGGGGCCAGGACCTGGCCGTCCGCCACGGCCGTACCGGGAGTGACGTCCGTGTACTGCGGGCAGTCGTTCTGGTTCTCCGGGGCGGGAGCCTGACCGCCGGCCAGGCTGATGTAGTTGTCCAGGCTGAAGTGGCCCGTGCCGTAGTACTGGGTCAGCAGCTCGCCGTAGGAGGGGAGCGTCTTCCAGAGGTAGTCGTTCTGGTTCAGGCCCGTGAAGGTGGCCTCGTAGGACTTGTTCTCCAGGACGATGGTCCAGACGTGGCCGATCTTGGCCTTGGGGCCTTCGCCCTGAGTGTTCTGGCCCTGAGCGTTCTGGCCCTGGGAGCCCTGATCGGGGGTGGTCGATTCGGCAGTGGCGGCCGTGCCGCCGGCCAGCAGGGAGGCGCCCAGGGCGCCCACGGCCAGGACCCCGGCCAAGGATTTCCCCAGGCGGCTGGTGATCCGCAGTTTCATGCTTGCTCCAAAGTTTGCGATGACAGCGTGAGTGCCCCAGACCCCGTGCGAATGACGGATCGACTCTAGGAACTCCGCGCGTCACGGAGCGCGCCTCAGGGTGAACGGCCGGCGGCGGGAGGGTTAACTCTCGGGGCTCGGCGGTGCGATGGACGACGACGGCGGCCGCGCGCCGTCGTCGGGCGCTCTACTTGACGCTGGGCGCCGCAATCGGGGCGCCCGGAGTCAACAAGGGCGCCCGGGAGAGCCCGGGGAGATCCTCAGGCTCCCGCGCCGCGGGGCGCGAACATGATGACGGCCACGCCCACCAGGCAGATGAACGCGCCGATCAGGTCCCAGCGGTCGGGCTTGAAACCGTCCATCACCACGCCCCAGGCGAGCGATCCGGCCACGAACACCCCGCCGTACGCGGCCAGGATCCGCCCGAAGTTCGCATCCGGCTGGAGCGTGGCCACGAAGCCGTAGACGCCCAGGGCGATCACCCCGAGTCCCGCCCACCACCAGCCCCGGCCCTCCCGCACGGCCTGCCAGATCAGCCAGGCGCCGCCGATCTCCGCCACGGCGGACAGGGCGAAGAGGAGGACGGACTTCAGGATGCTCATGCGTCCATCATTCCGGGTCCCGGGGCGGCGATCATCTCCCCGGTGGCCGTCCCGTCCGGGTCCAGGACGAAGCCGACCCGCTTCACGCTGCGCATCATGACCGTGCTGCGGACCAGGTCGATGCCCGGGATCCTCTCCTGAAGCGTCAGCTCCGCCGTGAGGACGTCGGCCACGGTGCGCAGCCACATCATGATGATGAAGTTGGTCCGTCCAGTGGTGGACGCCGCGAGCCGGACGTTCCGCAGGCCGCTCAGCGCCGCGGCCGTCTCCGCATGCCGGCCGGCCGGGGCCTTGGCGAGCCAGCGGCAGGCCACGGGATACCCGGCTGGCCCCTGCGCCACCTCGCAGCGGACGAACAGGAGCTCGCTGCCCAGGACCTTGGCCAGCTGGCGGTGCACGGTGGCCGGGCTCCGGCCCAGTTCGCGGGCCATGTCCGCGGCCCCGGCGCGGCCGTTGCGGGCCAGGATCGGCAGAAGGTCGAAGGCGGCGGGCGGCACCGGTCCGGCGAACGGCTCCACCCGGGCGAGTTCCGCGAACGCGCCGATCTGAGCCTTGTCCAGGGCGGCGAGCCGCCAGGAGTGGCCGCCGGAATGCAGGCGCGTGCAGAGTTCGCTCTCCATCCGCAGGACACCGTCCGCGGCGGCGACCAGGGGCAGGACCCGCTCGGTGCATTCCAGCAGGGAGCGGGCCATGACGGTGAGCACCAGGTCCGGCCGGCCCGTGGCCACGTCGATGGTCAGCACCTCCGGGATTCTGGACAGCACGGCCACGGCGTCGTCCCGCCGTCCGGGTTCGCACTCGACGTCCACGAACGCCAGGACCATCAGGGAGGGGTCGCCCTTCAGATGGGCGGTGACCCAGGCCAGGCCGGAGGAGCGGAGCCTTTCCCAGCGGCGCGCCAGCGTGGCCGGGTGTGCGCCGAGGATCTCCGCGGCGTCCAGCCAGGAAACCCGGGGCGCGATCTGCAGGGCGTGGAGCAGCAGGAGCTCATCTTCGGAGAGCTCGACGACGGGAGCCCCCAGTGAGGGAAAACGCTGAGTGAGTGCCTCCATATGAGAGATTGTTGCAGTTTTCGCTCCGGGAAGAAGGGCCTCCCGCACACTATCGGGCAGGAAACAAATGTGGCGCGGCTCACACGAGGGCGCCGGCGGCAGCGGAGAAGGAGACACCGTGGGAATCACCGACGAGGCACGCGGACTGCAGGACCAGCTCATCCAGTGGCGGCACGCCTTCCACCAGGAGCCGGAGATCGGCCTGGAGCTGCCGCGCACGCAGGAGAAGGTCCTCGCCGTGCTGGACGGACTGGGCCTGGAGGTCTCCACCGGCACGGACACCACCTCGGTGACCGCGGTGCTTCGCGGCACGGGCGCCGCTGGTCAAGACGAACGCCCGGCCGTGCTCCTCCGCGCGGACATGGACGGCCTGCCGGTCCAGGAGCGCACCGGCGTCGGCTACACCTCCCGCGTGGACGGGGCCATGCACGCCTGCGGCCATGATCTGCACACCTCGATGCTGCTCGGCGCCGCCACCCTCCTGGCGGACAACCGCCACAAGATCGCGGGCGACGTCGTCTTCATGTTCCAGCCCGGCGAGGAAGGGTACGACGGCGCGTCGGTCATGGTGCGTGAGGGCGTCCTGGATGCGCCGGGCCGCCGGGTCGACGCCGCCTTCGGCATGCACGTCTTCTCCTCGATGGAACCGCATGGCCGCTTCGTGACCCGCCCCGGCGTGATGATGAGCGCCTCGGACGGCCTGTTCGTCCGGGTGCTCGGCGCCGGCGGTCACGGCTCCGCCCCGCACGCGGCCAAGGACCCGGTCACCGTCTCCGCGGAGATGGTCCTGGCCCTGCAGACCATGGTCACCCGCCAGTTCGACATGTTCGACCCCACGGTCCTCACGGTGGGCCGTCTTGCCGCGGGGACCAAGCGCAACGTCATCCCGGACACCGCCGAGTTCGACGCCACCATCCGGACCTTCTCCGAGGCGAACCGGGAGCGCATGCAGACGGCCATCCCGCGCCTCCTGAAGGGCATCGCCCAGGCGCACGGGCTGGACGTGGAGGTCACCTACATCCCCGAGTACCCGCTCACCGTCACGGACACCGCCGAGACCGAGTTCGCCGAATCCGCCATCACCGAGCTCTTCGAGGGCCGCCACTCGCGGCTCGCGCAGCCGCTCAGCGGCTCCGAGGACTTCTCCCGCGTGCTCGCCGAAGTGCCCGGCAGCTTCATCGGCCTCAGTGCGGTGCCCGACGGTGTCGACCCCGCCACCAGCGCGTTCAACCACTCACCGTTCGCGACGTTCGACGACGCGGTGCTCGCCGATGGCGCGGCGGTGTACGCGCAGCTGGCGCTCAGCAAGACGGCCCAGCTCGCCGCCCGCTGACCCGACCCACCTTCCGGAGACCCTCATGACAGCCATCCCCGCCACGGTTCGCGCCACCGCCGCGCCGTCCACGCGCCGCACGCTCGTCAGCACCGGCATCGGCAACGCCGCCGAGTGGTACGACTGGGCGATCTACGCCACCTTCGCCCCGTACTTCTCCAAGCAGCTCTTCAACCCGGCCGACCCGACGTCGGCCATCCTGTCCACCCTGGCGATCTTCGCCGTCGGCTTCGTGGCGCGCCCGTTCGGCGGCGTCGTGTTCGGCTGGGTGGGAGACCGCTTCGGCCGTAAGAACGCCATGACCCTCACCGTGGCGATGGCCGCCGTCGGAAGCCTGCTGATCGGCGTCGCGCCGACCTTCGCGGCGGTGGGGGCGTTCGCCTCGCTGCTGCTGCTCGTGGCGCGGCTCATCCAGGGCCTGGCGCACGGTGGCGAGCTGCCGTCGTCCCAGACGTACCTGGCGGAGATGGCGCCGCGGGAGAAACGCGGCTTCTGGGCCACGCTGATCTACTTCTCCGGCACGCTCGGCAATATGGCCGGCGCGCTGCTGGGGGCCGTCCTGGCGTTCAGCCTCCCGAAGGCGGAGATGGCCGCGTGGGGCTGGCGTGTCCCGTTCATCCTCGGTGCGCTCATGGGCCTGTACGGGCTGGTGATGCGGGCCCGCATGCCGGAGACCGAGGCGTTCGAGGAGCTCAAGACGGAGAAGCAGGGCTTCGGGGCGCTCATGAAGGAGGTCGTGGCATGCCGCAAGCAGGCGTTCCAGGTGATTGGCATGACGGTGGGCCTCACGGTCATCTACTACGTGTGGGCCATCGTCGCTCCGACCTACGCGGCCACGAGCCTGAAGCTGGATCCCGGGCAGGCGCTGTGGTCCGGGTTCGCCGCCAATGTGGTGTTTCTGGTGGCGCTGCCGTTCTGGGGAAAGCTGAGTGACCGGATCGGCCGCAAGCCGGTGCTGATCATCGGCGCGGTCGGCTGCGCCGTGCTGCACTTCCCCATGACGTGGCTGCTGCATGATTCGGTCTGGCAATTGTTCGTGTCCATGTCCGTGATGCTGGTGTTCATCGCCGCCGGCGCGTCGATCGCCCCCGCCGTCTACGCCGAACTGTTCCCCGCCAAGGTGCGCACGGCCGGCGTCGGCATCCCGTACGCGCTCGCCGTCGCGGCGTTCGGCGGCACGGCGCCGTACCTGCAGACGCTGTTCACCGACGTCGTGAAGCAGCCGTGGATGTTCAACGCCTACGCCGTGGTGCTCATCCTCGTCTCGATCGTGGTGGTCCTGGGGCTGCCGGAGACGAAGGGCAAGGACCTGCGGGCCTGACGGCTCAGTCCACCGGGGCGACGCCGCCCGTGACGTCCTCGGCGGAGCGGTCCTCAAGGGCCGCTCCGCCGAACGGCTCGGTCTGCCAGTGCGTCAGCCGCCAGGCGCCGGGGCGTCCGTCCACGACGGCGCCGCCGGTGTTCATGATCATCAGCCCCGCGCGCCGTTCCTCCGTCAGGTCGGTGCGCAGCGCCGCGTAACAGCGGATGGCGGCGCCGTGACTGACGACGGCCACGGCGTCGTCGTCGGCGTGCCGGGCCGCGATGGACGCGATGGCGGCGTCGAAGCGGTCCACGAAGGTGTGGCCGTCCGGGCCGCCCGGCATGGCGCGGCCCAGCTCGCCGTGCATCCAGGCGCGGACGCAGTCCACGTACCGCCGGAGCGAGCCGTCGTCGCTGAGCATCTCCAGCTCGCCGGCGGGGATCTCCGCCAGCCCCGGCAGGACCTGGGCCTCGAGGCCCAGAGCCGCGGCCAGCGGAGCGGCGGTCTGGCGGGTGCGCAGGAGCGGGGAGACGTAGACGCCGCGCAGACCGAGGGTCTCGAAGGCGGCCGGGAGCGCCGCGGCCTGCGCCTCGCCGAGCCCGCTCAGCGCGGCGCCGGGGAACGCCGTGTCCAGGGCGCCTTCCACATTGCTGGGCGTCTGGCCGTGGCGGATGAAATAGATGCGCACCAGGACAGCGTAGGCCCGCGGGGCCGCGGCGGGAATGAGCCCGGCCGCAGCCGTTCCGGGCGGAGGCTATCCGGCCACGGGCTCAAGCCCCGGGGCCTGGTGGGGGACAGCCGGCGAGGACGCCGCCGGGGCCGCCAGGGGTGCGGCTCCGACGCGCCTGATGCCCCTCACCGCCTCGGTGAACGTTTCGAGATAGGCGTTACGCCGAGCCGAGGGGGAGCGGGGTACGGCCGCCGGCGCGTCCGCATAGTGTTCGGCCAGGCCATCGCGCATCAGGCGGATGGCCTCGCTCCGCTGCTGAGAGACTGCTGACGAGGTGACTCCGAGCTCGTCCGCGACGTCCTTGACGCGGAGGCCCTCGAGGTAGATCGCGGTGATGACGCGCCGCAGGTGCTCGGGCAGGGATTCGACGGCGGCCCGCAGATAGGACGTCTGTTCGCCGGCGAGGGTCGCCTCCTCCGGTGCGATCGTCTCGGCGACGAGGGAGTCCACGGCGGACTCCTGGAGTGGGCTCACCATGCGGGCCTCGTCTGCGATGATCTCCTCGACGGCCTCGCGCGTGAGGCCGAGGGCGGAGGCGATCTCATCGGTGCTCGGCTTGCGCCCGAGGGCGTTGGTGAGGGTCTCGTTGACGGCCTGAACCGCCTTGATGCGCTTACGCGTCCCACGGCCCGCCCAGTCAAGCGAGCGAAGCTCGTCCGTGAGCGCCCCCGTGATCCGGCGCCGGGCGAAGGCGCCGAAGGGAACGCCGATCGTCGGATCGTAGGCATCCGCCGCGAGGACGAGCCCGAGCGAGCCGGCCGACGCCAAGTCCTCGCGGGAGAGGTGCGCGGCACGTGCGCACAGGTCTGAGACCAGGTAGCCGACCAGGGGGAGATTCTCCACAACAAGACGGTTGCGTTCTTCAATATTCACATGCACCTCTGCCAGCCAATGCCTTCCACTGAGCCCACGGGAGAGACCGCACCTCTCCCCGCGCGCCAGGACCCCATTGGACATGACAATTGTGCGTGTCCAACGGGGTTGTGCATGTCAAATCCGCGGCGTGTCGGGCGCGTGACAGCCCGTGTCACATATCTTTCTGCTCGTCAGGGCGACCCGGACAGATCCGCCGGGGCGGAACCGTCCATCCGGCAGGGGGGCAGGCGCTTCAGACGGCGCCTCAGCCAGGCAGGCCCGGCAGCCCTTGGAGGATCTCCTCGGCGCCCGACGGCGCTTGCGCGGCGGCGAGGTTGGCGTCCGCGACGGCCTTGAAAATCTCCTCGCGTTTGATGGCCAGGTGGCGGGGTGCATCGATGCCGATGCGGATGCCCTCGCTGCCGTTGTTCTCGAGGAACGTGATGACGATCTCGTCGCCGATCATGATCTTCTCGCCGGGCTTGCGGGTGAGTACGAGCATGGCTTTCCTTCCGTGGAGCGCAGTCAGAGCACCGTCCGTGGTGCGGGGGACCCGTCCACCCAGCCTACGGGGATGCCGAGGCCGTTGACGGTGTGCGGGGTGCGGGTTTCGCCCGCGCCAACCACGGCGAGTGCGTCGACAGCCAGGAGCGACGAGGCGGCCTGGACCCATTCGGCGGTCTCGTCGGGCTTGTGGCGGGCGTCGACGGCGAGCCAGACCCGATCCGGCGTGAGCGTCGCAGCGATCCCGAGCGAGTGGGCCAGTGCGTCGAGGGGACCGAGACTGAACGCGGTGAGGACGGCGCGTGAGCGTTCAACGGCGTCGGCGCGGGCCGCGATCGCGTCGCGTGTGATTTCGAGATGGGGCCAGTCCGCGACGAGGTCGCCGGCCGTCGCGAGAGCCCACTGCTGCGGCTCTCGAGCGGCGATGGACCGTACGACATCGAGCGCCGTGCCACCTCGGCCGACGACGAGGACGAGCTCGCCTGCAGTTCCCGGCAGCGCGGGGACGCGCGGCTCGCCGGTGTCCGCGCGCAGGCGCCGCAGGAGATCGTCGAACACCGGTGCCTGGGTGGACACGGCCGGGGAAGTGGGATGGAGGGCGGTCTCGGCGCGGTCAGCGTCCTCGAGCAGGGCGGCGATTCCGGCGCGCCCGTCGAGGAGGTGGGGGACGGCGGCCGACGGCGGAGCCGGCTTCGCCGTCCCGGGGACGTGCACGGTGGCCTCGATGTGCCGCCGTCCCATCAGACCCGCGAGCCCGCCGTCGAGGACGCGCTCGGCGTGGACGATCCGCGCCGTCGGCCCGTAGAGCTCCAGGGCCTTCCGTGTCAGTGCGTCGAGGCTCCTGCCCTCAAGCAGGTATTGCGGCGCCAAGGCTCACGACTCCGATCGTATCGATGCCGACCTCCGTGGAGGTGACTTCGGCATAGGAGAGCACGGGGACGCCGGAGGGCGGGAGGGGGATGAGCTTCCGGACCGCGGGCCGCAGGATGGGCGCGCACACCAGAACCGGGCTTTTCCCGGCCGATTCGGCGGCGGCGACGGCGGAGCTGAGGGAGGTGAGGAAGGCGTCGAGTTTGGTCTGGTCCATGACGAGCTGGGTGCCGGCGTCCGCGGGGCGGAGGTCTTGGACGAGGGTCTGCTCGAGGCGTGGTTCGATGGTGATGACGGTGAGCCGGTCGCCGTCCATGAGGCGGCCCACCAGGGCGGGCCCAAGGGCGAGCCGCGCTGCCTCGATGAGCCCTTCGGCGTCGGTGGAGGCCTTGGCCCGCAGGCTCAGGGTCTCGTAGATGCGGGTGAGGTCGTTGATGGGCACCTGTTCGGCGAGGAGGCCCTGGAGCACACGGTGGATCTCGGCGAGGGTGAGCAGGGCGGGCGTGAGCTCCTCGACGGCCGCGGGGCTGGCGGCCCTGACGCCCTCGGTGAGCACGCGCACGTCCTCGCGGGAGAGCAGTCGCGCCGCGCCGGCCGTCACGATCGAGGACAGGTGCGTGATCAGCACGCTCACGCGGTCGATCACGGTTGCGCCGGTCATCTCGGCGGTGTGCCGTATCTCGGCGGGGATCCACTTGCCGGCGAGCCCGAAGACGGGTTCGACGACGGCGGTGCCCGGCAGGGCGTCGAGGAAGTCGCCGAGGGCGAGGAGCTTGCCCGACGGCGCGGTGCCGCGGCCGGCCTCGACGCCGGCGATGCGGATCGCGTAGCTGGACGGTGGAAGCTCCACGGAATCGCGCGTGCGCACGGGCGGGATGACGACGCCGAGGTCCATCGCGATCTTGTGGCGCAGTGACTTCACGCGGGCCAGAAGGTCGTCGGCGGATCCGCCCACGAGGTCCACGAGGTCCGGGGCGAGCAGGATCTCGAGCGGGTGGACGCGCATCTCCTCCATGAGGCGCTGGTTGGGGTCCGGCTCGGCCGCCCCCTCCTCGGCGGCGTCCGGTGCACGCTCGGGGCCCTTGATCCTGCGCGAGGTGATGATGAGGGCGGCGCCGACGCCGATGAACGGCAGTGGCGGCATTCCGGGGACGAGCGCCATGACGACGGCGGTGATCCCGGTGATGAGCAGGGCGGTCCGGGACTGGGAGAGCTGGGAGGAGGCGGCCTGCCCCAGGTCCGCCTCGGCGTTGGAGCGGGTGACGATCATGCCGGTGGAGACGGCCATGAGCAGGGCGGGGATCTGGGAGACGAGGCCGTCGCCCATCGTGAGCAGGCTGTACGTGTTCAGGGCGTCCCCGATCGAGAGCCCGCGCTGCGCCATCCCCACGCCGAGGCCGCCGACGATGTTCACCACGATGATGATGATCCCGGCGATCGCGTCGCCCTTGACGAACTTCGACGCGCCGTCCATCGCCCCGTAGAAGTCGGCCTCGGCTGAGACCTCGGCCCGGCGCTGCCGCGCGACCACGTCGGTGATGAGCCCGGCGTTGAGGTCGGCGTCGATCGCCATCTGCTTGCCCGGCATCGCGTCGAGCGTGAAGCGTGCGCCGACCTCGGCCACGCGCTCGGCGCCCTTGGTGACGACGATGAACTGGATGACCACGAGGATCAGGAACACGACCGCGCCGATGATCATCGACCCGCCCACGGTGACCTTCCCGAACGCCTCGATGACCTGTCCCGCGTAGCCCTGGCCGAGCACCAGCCGGGTCGAGGCGACGTTGAGCCCAAGCCGGAACAGGGTTGCGACCAGGAGGAGCGAGGGGAAGACGGAGAAGTCGAGCGGCTTCTTCACGAACATGCTCGTCAGGAGGATCACGAGCGCGAGCAGGATGTTGCACACGATGAGCACGTCGAGGAACGGCGCCGGGACCGGCACGACGAGCAGCAGGACGATGCCGACGACGCCGACCGGGACGGCGAGCCGGGCGAGGTTGCGGTTCACGTGGTGGTTCCTTCAGGTGTCTGCGAACGGGCGGGATTGAATCTGTGGGGCACGGTGTGCACACCTGCCGCCGCACCGCGGGCCTTGAGCGCCATGACGAAGGCGAGCACCCCGGCGACCGCGGCGTAGAACTCGACGGGGATCTCCTGGCCGAGCTCGCAGGCCGCGTGCAGGGCCCGGGTGAGCGGGACGTCGTGCACCATCGGCACGCGCTCCTTCTCGGCCTCCTCGCGGATGCGGGCGGCGATGGCCCCGGCGCCTTTCGCGACGATCCGGGGTGCGGACTTCCCCGGCTCGTAGCTGAGGGCGACGGCGACGTGGGTCGGGTTGACGAGCACGACGTCGGCTCCCGGGATTGCGGCGATCATGCGGTTCCGGGACATCGCGAGCCGGCGGGAGCGGCGCTGGGACCGGATGAGCGGATCGCCTTCGCTGTTCTTGGTCTCGTCCTTGACCTCACGCTTGGTCATGCGGGTCTTCGTGCGGTTCCGGCGCACCACCACCAAGAGGTCCGCCGCGGCGAGCGCGAGGCCCGCGGCGACGGCGAAGCGGATGAGCGCGGCGGCGCTGTCGCCGGCGGCGGCGAGCACGGCGGAGATCGGCAGACCGCCAGCGGACAAGGTCACCGGGATCAGCTGCTGCACCACCGTCCAGAGCACGAGGCCGACGACGGCGGTCTTCGCCAGCGCCTTGACCCCGCCCCAGAGGGCCTGAGAGCCGAAGATGCGTTTGAGTCCCGAGAGGAGGTTGAAGTGCTCGAAGGAGGCCGTGAGCCGTTTGAAGTGCACGCCGCCTTGGGCAGCCGAGCCAGCGAGCACCGTGAGGAAGACGACGGCGGCGAGGGGCCCGAGGGTGCCGTCGAGCGAGCCGAGCCCTTCGGAGAGGGCGATGAGGGCCTTGGCCGGGTCGGGGTCGGAGATGACCGAGGTGACGGTGGAGAGCTGGGCGCGTCCGGCCTTGGCGGCGGCGTCGATCGTGGAGGGCAGCATGACGGCGCCGGCGCCGACGGCGAGCCAAGCCGTGAGGTCCTGCGACCTGGAGAGCTGGCCCTTCGACCGGACCTCGCGGAGCCGCTTGTCGGTGGCCTGTTCGGTGCGTTCCTGCCCGTCGGCCATTCACCCCACCCCCAGGAGCGTGTTGGCGGCCTGCTCGGCCAGTGCCGAGACGATGCGCGGCAGGGCGAGGAACAGGACGCCCGCGAGGCTGAGGGTGATGAGCACTTTGAGCGGGAAGCTCATCTGGAACGCGTTGAGCGCGGGGGCCACACGTGTGAGGAGCCCGAGGCCGAGGTCGGCGAGGAACAGGACGACCATGAGGGGTCCGGCGATCTGGACGGCCGCGACGAAGAGCCCGGTGACCGCCGTCGTCATCGCCTCGACGGGGCGCGCGAGATCGAGGCCGCCGGCGAGCGGCAGAGCGGTGAAGGTGCCGGTGAGCCCGCCGATGACGAGCTGGTAGCCGTCGGAGGAGAACAGAAGGGCGAGGGCCGCCATCTGGAGCAGGCGGGTGAACTGGGCGCCGTTGACGAGACTCTGGGGGTCGTAAGCCTGCGCCATCTGGAAGCCGGCGCCCAGGTCGATGAGCGAGCCGGCGGACTGGATCGCGGCGAACACGAGGTAGACGAGGAAGCCGAGCGCGAGTCCGGTGACGAGCTCGAGCACGAGGCCGGTGAGGAACCCGGCGGTGTCCCTCGCGGTGTAGCCGTGCTGGGCGCGGGCGGCGACGGCGAGCCCGAGGCCGATGCCGAGCATCGCCTTGATGCGCGCGGGGAACGCGTTGTGGGAGAACGGCGGGGCGATGAAGAGGAACGCGGTCATGCGCACGGCGGCGAGCATGACGGCCTCGATCCAGGCCTGGTCGATGGGGATGTTCATCCGCGCCTCACTTCGAGTTGATCAGCGAGGGGATGCGGGCGAAGAGGTCGTTGGTGAAACTGACCATCTCGGAGATCATCCAGTGCCCGCAGACCACGAGCGCGATGGCGACGGCGACGGCCTTGGGGACGAACGAGAGGGTGGCTTCCTGGAGCTGGGTCATGGACTGGAAGAGCGAGATGGCGAGCCCGACGACGAGGGAGGTGACGAGGACGGGCGCGGAGAGCTTCGCGGCGGCGAGGAGGGCCTGGAGGCAGAGGTCCAGGACGGCGGAGGTGTTCACTTCTCAGCCTCCCCGGTAGCTCTGGATGAGGGCGGTGATGATGAGGTCCCAGCCGTCCACCAGGACGAACAGGAGGATCTTGAACGGCAGGGAGATCATCACCGGCGGGAGCATCATCATGCCCATCGACATGAGCGCGGCGGAGACCACCAGGTCGATGATGAGGAACGGGATGAAGATGACGAAGCCGATGATGAACGCCGCGCGCAGCTCGCTGATCATGAACGCCGGGATGAGGGTCTGGAGCGGCGTCTGCGCGGGGTTCGCGGGGTTCGCCAGGCCCGCGGCTCGGGTCATGAGGGCGATGTCCTCCTGCCGCGTGTGCGCGAGCATGAAGGCCGAGAGCGGGCCGCTGGCGGCGTTGAACGCCCCGCCGAAGTCGAGGTGCCCGTTGAGGTAGGGCTGGAAGGCGTGGGTGTTGATGTCGCTCACCACGGGCCACATGATGAACAGCGACAGGAACAGCGAGAGCCCCGCGAGGACCTGGTTCGGCGGGACGGACTGGAGTGAGAGCGCGTTCCGCGTCATCGCGAGCACCACGAAGATCTTCGTGAACGAGGTCATCATGAGCAGCAGCGCCGGGGCCACCGAGAGCAGCGTGATCCCGATCAGCGTCACCACTGCGGCCGAGGGCCCGTTGTCCGGCGCGTTGATCTGGACGCTGATCGGCCCGCCCGACGGTGCGGGCGTGGCGGGGGCGGAGGGACCGTCCGGGCCGGCGGGCGCGGCGTGCCCGGCCACCGAGGTCAGGAGCAGCAGGGCGTAGGCCGTCACTGCGATGAGGAGGACGACGGCGGCGATCCGGCCGGCCCTGAGTGCGAGGCCGCGGGGTGTCACGGCCGGTGGCCGGCCCGGTGGGCGCCGAGGGCGAGCTTCCAGACACCGGGATCGAGGATGGACCCGGCCAGCGCCTGCCCGGCCTGCGCCTGCCCGGGCAGGGCGGCCGCGTCCAGCTGCTTCTGAAGCGAGGCGTCGAACGCGGCGGCGCCGGAGGCCCGCCGGCGGGCCCGGGTGGGCGCGGGCGTGGCCGGCTTGGGCAGGGCGGAGGGTTCGGGCTGGGCGGAAGTTTCGGGCAGGGGCGCCTCGGAGGTGTGCAGGACGCCGATCCCGTGCTCGGTCACGCCGAGGAGGAAACGCTTGCCGTCGGTGTCCACCAGGACCACCGACGCTTTCGGCCCCACGGCCTGGCGGGCGACGACGGCCAGCGCCTTGGCCTTGGGCGCACCGGTGCCGCGCCGCAGGCGCCGGTGCAGGAACCACATGAGGCCCAGCACGGCCCCGAGCGAGACGAGGACCCTCAGCCCCAGGATGAGCGAGTCCATTCAGCGCGGCGCCTCGGCCACGTCGAGGATCCGCGTGATCCGCACCCCGTAGTCCTGGTCCACCACCACGACCTCGCCGAGGGCGATCTTGCGCCCGTTGAGCAGGACGTCCACGGGCGCGCCGGTCGAGCGGTCGAGCTCGATGACCTTGCCCGGCTCCATCGACAGGGCTTCGCGGACGCTCATCCTGGTCCGGCCGATCTCCACCGTCAGCGCCATCTCGACGTCGTGGATCCGCCCGAGCCGCCCCGCGATCGAAGCCTCGTCGGCAGGAGCCGTTCCGGCCCGCATCCCCTGGTCCTGGATCCGCACCGCGAACCAGCCGAACGGCGCGCCGCCGTCGGAGATCTCGAAGACGGCCGTGTCCGGATCGGAGAAGAGCTCCCACGCGTCGCCCTCGGCCAGTTCTGAGAGGACGCCTCCCTGGAGCGCCTCCGCGGCGCGCTCGAACGACGGCCGCAGCACCGCCGTCGTCCTGGCCTCCGGGCCCCCACCCGCTTCGGCGACGAAGCCGGCGTCGGCCAGCGCGAGCGCGAAGTCCGCGGTGAACGCGCCGACGAACGTCGCGGACACGGACACCGCCGCGTGGGCCGCGGCCGCGCCCGGTTCAACGCGTCCCGTCACGGCGAGCCCGGGAACCGGGAGGGACGCGACGAGGCGGTCGGCGGCGGCGGCGTGGAGGGCCAGGTTGCTCACGGGTGGTTCTCCTCGGTGATGACGATGCGGGCGGCGACGCGGGAGCCCTTGCGGACGACCATCGCCTGGGCGAGGTTCTTGCCGCCGACGGCGACGTGGAACGGGTGATGCTCCGGGTGCGGGAGGGCGATGGTGTCCCCGACCTTGAGGTTGAGGACCTGGGCCGGGGTGACCGCCGCGGGCTCGAGGCGGACGGCCACGTCGAGTGGCACCCGTGCGAGCTGCGCGCGCACGAGCTCGGCGGCGTTCGCACTGCTGGCCATCGGGTTGACGGCGCCGAGCTGCGGAAGCAGGGCGTCGGCGGGGATGGCGAGGGTCGCGGCGCTGGCGCTCTCACCCACGCGGACGGTGAACGCGACGACGACCATGAGGTCGGTGGTGGCGGCGGCCTGGGCGAACTGGGAGTTGTACTGGATCGCCTCGACGCGGGCCGTGCCGGGCAGGAGTCCGCCGAGGGAGTAGGAGAGGACCTCGAGGCCGTCCCCCACCAGGCTCTTGACGAGCGCGTATTCGAGCGGGGTGAACTTGCGCTCGAGGCCGGCCTTGTCGCTGTGGCCGCCGAGCATGCGTGCGACCCAGCCGAGAGCGGACGGCGTGGGGAACTGGAGGACCATCTTGGCGCCCATCCCGTCGAGGGCGCAGAGGACCATGGAGGTGGTGGCGGGCAGCGTCGAGACGTACTCGTCGTAGCTCTGCATGACCACCGATTCCGGGGTCACCGTGGACTTGGCCCGCACCTTCGCGGTGAGCTGGGTGCCCCACTGCCGGGAGAAGCTCTCGAAGCCGGCCTCGAGGACGCGGCTGTGCTCCCGGGCCAGCGTGGTGGGCCGACGGAAGTCGTAGGCCTCGACGATCATCGGGGCGGGCGGGGGGTGGTCCTGCACGGTCACGGTTTCCACTATCGGCGGATCGGCGTCCCGCGTAAGCGGACTGGGGCGAAATCCTCGGGGCTTGTCCGGTTCTTGTCCGGGCGGATCCTACTTCTGCCCCACCAGGGCCTTGAGGGCCTCGGGGATGAGGGCCCGGACTGCCTCGGGCTGGTCGGAGAGGACGACGATGTCCACGCGCCGGTTCTGCTCGTGCTCGGCCTCGGTATGGTCGGCGTTGACGGGCCGGGCGGAGCCGTATCCGGTGGCGCCGATGCGGTGCGGAGGCAGGGCGTCGTTCTCGACCATGTGGCGCAGCACGTTCGTGGCGCGGCTGGACGAGAGCTCCCACCCGGTCGGGTACGCCGTGGGGATGTTCGCGGTGTGGCCCTCGACCGAGACCTCCAGGGTGGTCGGGACGATGGCGGGGGTGACGGCGTCGAGCACCTTGTCCGCGCGCGGGGTGAGGTCCGGGCTGTCGGGCTGGAAGAAGGTCTGGGAGCCGACCAGCTTGACGGTGAGGCCGCGCTGGTCGATCTGGAACTGGACGTCCGGGGCGATCCCCAGCGCTGTGAGCTTCTGGTTCATCTGCTTCTCGAGCGCGGTGAGCCGGGCGGCCTCCTTGAGCGCGAGGTCCAGGTTCGCGAAGCCCTGGGCTTCCTTGTTCGCCTGGGCAGGGGGGACGACCGTGCCCATCGCTGTGTCGATCTTCTGCGTCACCGTGGTGCCGAATCCCGTGGCGAGCGAGTTGCGGAGCTTCTCGAACTTGTTCTGGTCCACCGTGGACATCGCGAACAGGACCACGAAGAGGCAGAACAGGACCGTGATCATGTCCATGTAGGACACGGCCCAGCGTTCGTCGACGTGGAACTCGGCCGGCCTGCGGGGCGGACGACGACGGCGGCGCGGGCTCATGCGGCGGCCCTCGCGGTCTCCTTCGCATCCGCCTTCGGCTTGCCCTTGAGCTGGTGGTCCGGGACCATCGCCCGCAGCCGGTCGGCGAGGAGCATCGGCTGAGCCCCCTCTTGCACGGCGAGGATGCCCTCCATGACCAGCGTCATGCGCTCGACCTCGAGCTCCGAGAGCCGGGTGATGCGGGAGGAGAACGGGAGCCAGATGAAGTTGGCCGAGAGCAGGCCCCACAGGGTGGCGACGAAGGCGCTGGCGATCATGGGGCCCAGGCTCGTGGGGTCGGAGAGGTTCTCGAGCACATGGGTGAGGGAGACGACGGTGCCGATGATGCCGATCGTGGGGGCGTAGCCGCCCAGCGCCGCGAAGAACTTGGCGTTGGCGTGGTCCGCGCGGGAGCGGGTTCCGATCTCGTCCTCCAGAATGGCCCGGAGTTCTTCAGCGTCGGTGCCGTCGGCGACGTTCTGCAGCGCCCGGGCGAGGAAGGGGTCCTGCGCCACTGCTGCCTCGGATTCAAGGGCCAGCAAACCCTCGGCCCGGGCCTTCTCCGCGATCGAGATGATCCGCTCGATGCTCTCCTGGGGCTTCGGCGGCCTGCCGAGCAGGGCCTTGGGCATCGCTTTGAACGCCTGGATCGAGTCCTTGATGGTGTTGCCGGCCAGGCCGACGGCGAGCGTCGCGCCGAAGACGAGGATCATGGGCGGGGGCAGAAGCAGGGAGGTGACGTTCGCGCCCTCCAGGGACACGATCGCCACGACGGAGCCGAAGGCCAGCAGCAGGCCGATGATGAGCGAGGGGTCCATGGGCCTTCTCCTAGCGCTGTCCGGGCCGCGGGGAGGCGGCGTTGGGCCCCGGCACGTCCTCGTCGGGGCTCGGCACGAGGGTGAGGTGCTGGCCCTCGGCCGTCGGCAGCCCGTGGGCCGTCGCGACGACGAGCGCCCGGTACCGGGCGATCAGGCCGATGACCTCGCTCAGGCTCTCCCGCACCACATAGGTGGTTCCCCCGACCATCACGAGGGTGGTGTCCGGGTTCTCCTGGATCCGTTCGACGAGGTCGGGGTTGACCGCGAAGCGAGACCCGTTGAGGCGGGTGAGGACGATCATGGGTCCGTTTCTGGGTCGAGGGCGCGGGTGTTGCTTTCCCTCTGCACTATCGGCAGCTTCCCACTTGCGGTAAGCCTCCGTGCATGGCCCCCGCGGGACTAGTGCTTCAGGTCCACGAGCTCCTGGAGCACCTGGTCCGAGGTGGTGATGATGCGGGCGTTCGCCTGGAAGCCGCGCTGGGCGACGATGAGGTTCGTGAACTCCTGTGAGAGATCCACGTTGGACATCTCCAGTTCCCCACCGGCGAGCGTGCCGAAGCCGGGGTCTCCGGCCTGGCCGATCTGCGCGGTGCCCGAGTTCGCAGTGCTCGTGTAGGCGGAGTCGCCGGTCTTTTCGAGACCGCCCGGGTTCGTGAACTTCGCCAGCGCGATCCGGCCCACCGTCTGCTTGAGCCCGTTGCTGAACGCGCCGATGAGTGAGCCGTCGCCGGCGAGCGTGAAGGATTCGAGCGTGCCCGCGGCGGAGCCGTTCTGGCCGGTGGCGGCGACCGTCGTCATTCCCGCATAGCCCGTGACGGCGCCGAGGTTCACCGTGATCCCGCCGACCCCCATGCTGCCGCCGGCGGTGGGCTTGCCGCCCGTGAACGTCAGCGAGCCCGCGCCCGTGCTGCCATTGGCGTCCGCACCCGCCACGTCCCAGCCGGAGGCGGTCCGTGTGAACGTGAGCGCCAGGGTGCGCGGGGCGCCGGTGGCGTCGAACACCCGGATGTCGCGCTCGAGGGTTGTTCCACTGGCGGCGTCGGAGGGCAGGTTCCCGTCGACGGTGGCCTGGGTGGTGGCCACGGCCGCGCTCGCGGCCGTCGGTGAGAGTACGACGTTCCCGATGGGCGAGCCCGTGTTCACGACGCCTGCCGCGTTCGCCATCCATCCCTGGAGGAGGCCGCCGTCGGGCCCCACGAGCTGGCCTGCCGCGTCGAAGCCGAAGGACCCCGCGCGCGTGTAGAGCTGCTGCCCGCCGCGGCTGGTGATGAAGAAGCCGTCCCCGGAGATCATCATGTCCGTGGCCTTGCCGGTGGACTGCGCCGAGCCCTGGGTGAAGTTCGTGGTCACGGCCGCGACCTTCACCCCGAGGCCGATCTGGGCCGGGTTCGTGCCGCCCGTCGCGGACTGCGGGCCGGAGGCGCCCTGGGTGAGCTGGGAGAGGGTGTCCTCGAACTGGGTCGAGGAGCCCTTGAAGCCCGCGGTGTTGACGTTGGCGATGTTGTTGCCGGTCACGTCGAGCATGGTCTGGTGGGCACGAAGGCCCGAGATGCCGGAGTAGAGCGAGCGGAGCATGGTGGGTGCCTTTCGAAAGAGGATGGTGCGAGGTGTCAGGCGCCGGTGACGCCGGTGATCGAGCCGAGGAGGATGGATGCGCCGCCGACGGTGACTGTCGGCGTCGACCCGCTGTAGGAGACCGAACTCACGGTGCCGCCGCCGGAGGTCCCGTCGGCGGCGAGGTACGTGACGGCCTTTCCGATCAGGGCGGCCGCGGCGGCACGCTGCTGGACGCTCAGGCCGGTGGCGCTGTCGGATGCAAGCTGGGTGAGCTTCTCCATCATGGCCAGCTGCGTGGTCTGGCCGATCATGGCGTTCGTGTCCATGGGCGAACTCGGGTCCTGGTTCTTCAGCTGCGTGACCAGCAGGTCCATGAACACGGTTGAATCCATGGCCTGCTTGGGGGCACGGGTCGGGGCCGCCGAACTCAGGCTGGTGAAGCCGACGGCGGTGCCGGCTGAGGTGCCGCCGAGGGCGGTGCTGACGGGGCTGATGGTCATCGGTGCGCTTTCTGCTCAGGCGAGGATGTCGAGGGTCGTGTCGTTGCCAGAGGGCAGGAGCGGCGTCGGGCGGGCCGCCAGGGCTGCGGCGGGGCGCACTGCGCGCTCACTCCGGTCCCCGCCGCCGTTGTGGCCGTGTGGGGAATGGCTGTCGCCGCCTGCGCCGCCTTGTGGGGCGTTGCGGTCCGAGAGGCTCAGGCTGGCGGCGAGCCCGGCGTCGGCCAGGTTCTGGCGCAGCTCGGGCAGGGCGGCCTGGACGGCGGCGCGTCCGGCGTCGGTGGGCGCGAAGAGTTCGACCGTCACGCCGTCGGCGCTGATGTGGGCCTGGACGGTGACGGGGCCGAGGTCCTCCGGGGTGACTCTTACGGTCATGAGGTGCCGGCCGTGTCCTGCGTCGGCGAGGGTGATGACCGGCTTGGCGAGCTGGGCGGTGAACGGCGCCGCGGCGGGCTGCTGCGGTCCCGCGGCCGGTGCGCTCGTCTGAGGTGCGGCGGGCGGGGCCGAGGCTGCCACTGCGACGTCGGCCACCGCGGCGTCGGGCTGGGCTGTGGGCTGGCCCTTCGAGCCGGCCGGTGCTGCGGCGGTGGCCGCGACAGCCGGCGACGGCGAGGCGGCCGCCGAGGCAGTCTGCGCGGGCTGCCCAGGACGGACAGCCGACGGCGCGGGCGGCTCAGCTGCTGGGGAAGCGGGGGCGGCCAGCGACGGCGTGAACCGGGCCGCTGCGGTCACCGCCTGGGGTGTCGATGCGCTGGGTGCCGATGCGCTGCGCTCCGATGGGCTGGGTGCCGCGGCTGGGATCCCGGTCGCTGCGAGGGCCGCCGTCGTTGGTGCGATCGGACCGCCTCCGGTGGCCGGGTCCGCGTCGCGGGGCGCCTCGGGGGGCTGCCCCGGCTGCGGCAGCGGCATCGCGGGGATGACGAGGAGGGCGGGCAGCGCGGCGCCGCCGGCCTGCGGGGCGTCCTCCGGCTGGGTCTTCGAGGGATGCGCCGGGGCCTGGGGCGGGAGTGCGGGCGGTAGCTCGGGGGGCCCTGCGGATGTGAAGGCAGGCTGTTCGGGCGTGTCCGTGGCGAGTGCCGCGAGGGCAGCGGCGAACAGTCCCGGGGCACCGGCCGTGGGCCGGCCGGCCGTACCGGGTGCCGGCAGGGTCCCCTTGCCGGTGGGCGCCGGGATGAGCGTCGCGAGGCTGGGCATCAGGCTCCTGTCCGGGAAAGGGCTGCGACGATCTGGCTGGCTTGCCCCTCCCATTTCGCGTAGGCGTCGGGGTAGGCGGAGCCTTGCACCGCCTGGTCGGCGGCGGTGGTGGGCAGGCTCGCCCAGCCGGGGATGGCGGTGAGCCGGTTGAGGAACATGTCGGTGGATTTCACCGGGTCCATCGCATCCGCCACGGTGCCCCACGAGAACCGGCTCCCGTTGACCTGCTGCTGGAAAAGGCCCACGGAATAGCCGTCGGTGCCGATGGCCGAGCGGTCCGGGGCGAGCGCCTGGGATCCGGCGACCTGGGGGTTCCAGTACATGCGCAGTGAGGACTCCTGCAGGGCGGTGGAGATCGCGTCGACGGCGGCTTGCGCGGGCAGGCCGCGGTCACGGACCCGGTCGACGATCACCTGCGCGTACCGGGCCTGTGCCGCATCCAGGCCGGCGACGGCGGGTCCCGGGCCGGCGTCGGGGACGATGCGGCGGATCGCGGTGAGGTTGGAGTACTTCTCCCAGGCGTCGCGGACCTGGACTGTCCTGCCCGGCTCCGGGGCGTCGATGGCTTTGCCGTCGCCGAGGTAGATGGCCACGTGCTCGCCGCCGAAGGACACCAGCAGGTCGCCGGGCTGGGCGTCGGCGAGTGAGGCGACCGGGGTGCCTTGGGTCATCTGGTCGTGCACCACCCGCGGCAGCTGGATGCCGAGGTCCTGGTACACGCGCTGGACGAACCCGGAGCAGTCGAGGCCCGTCGCGGGGTCGGTGCCGCCCCACACGTACGGCACGCCGACGTACTTCCGGGCGTCGGCGGCGACCTTCTCTCCGGTCACGGCCCCCGCTGCGGCCGTGCCTGACGCCTGGGCGGCGGGTGAGGACGCGAGGGATCCCTGGATCGCCTCGGAGAGGGTCCGGTTGAACGAGCTCGGACCCGGCCCGCCGGGCACCGGTGAGCCGGGGTCGGTGAGCTGAGTGAGGGTGGACCGGATCGCCTGGACGCGGCCGACGGCGTCGAACATGCTCATGGCGAGACCGCCTCGGGAGCCCCGGCCCGGGGCGCGCTGGAGAATCGGGGTGCGCTGGAAAAGAGGTCGTCCAGGACCCGCTGTTCGGCGGCCAGCTCGGCGGCGTCGGCGTCCATGGTGTGGCGGGCTTCGAGCTTCTCGAGTCCCATCGTGCGGGCCCTGGCGGCACCGAGCTCCTGCTGCGCCTGCTGTGCCTGGGCCCTGGTGGCCGCGGCAAGGGCCTCGAAGTCGGCGAGCAGGCTCGCGGAGGAGGCACGGGCAGCGGCGACGGCGAGGAGAGCGGAGGAACTGTCGACGTCGGAGGGGATCTGCCCGGCCTGGTCCCGGGCCGCGTCCTGGCGCGAGTCGAGGGCGCGGAGCTGGGCGTTGACGGAACCGAGGTGGGCAGCGGCCTGATCCTGCTCGAGGCGGCGGAGCCGGAGCAGCCCGGCGAGGGGGAACCGGCGGTTCATCGCGTGTCTCCAAGGGTCGTTGCGAGGTGGGCGAGCTGGGCCCAGGCCTTCTCGCTGGGGGTCTGGTCGTCGAGGCGCTGGCGGCAGAACGTGTTGATCGCCGTCTCGTGGGCCAGGGCCGCGTCGACGAGGGGGTTGCTGCCGGGGTGGTAGGCGCCGACGTCGATGAGGTCCTGGGCGGCCTTCAGGGCTGCGAGGACCCTCCGCAGCGCGGCGGCGTCCGCGGTGCGCTCGGGTGCGTTGACCTTGGAGGCGACGCGGGAGACGGAGCCGAGCACGTCGATCGGCGGGTAGTGTCCGGCGACGGCGAGGCGGCGGTCGAGCACGATGTGGCCGTCGAGGATCGAGCGGGCGGCATCGGCGACGGGTTCGTTGTGGTCGTCGCCGTCCACGAGCACCGTGTAGACGCCCGTGACAGAGCCCGTGGCCCCGGTGCCGGCGCGCTCGAGGAGCCGGGCGAGGAGCGCGAAGGCCGAGGGCGGGTACCCGCGGGTGGCCGGGGGCTCGCCGGCGGAGAGTCCGACCTCGCGCTGGGCCATGGCCACGCGGGTGAGGGAATCCATCATGAGCATCGTGTGGGCGCCGCTCTCACGGAACGACTCGGCGATGCGGGTCGCGGTGAACGCTGCGCGCAGGCGCATGAGGGCGGGCTCGTCCGAGGTGGCGACCACCACGACCGAGCGCGCGAGGCCTTCGGGCCCCAGGTCGTCGTCGAGGAACTCGCGGACTTCGCGGCCGCGCTCGCCCACGAGCGCGATGACCGAGACCTCGGCCTCGGTTCCCCGGGCGATCATCGACAGCAGGGACGACTTCCCCACGCCGGAGCCGGCGAAGAGGCCCAGGCGCTGGCCGCGGCCCACCGTGGCGAGGGTGTCAAGGACCCGGACCCCGGTCTGCAGAGGCGTGTCGATGCGGGCGCGGTGCATGGCCGGGGGCGGCTCGTTCTCGAGAGGCACGCGCACCGCGCCGGTGATCGGCCCGCGGCCGTCGATGGGGCGGCCGAGGCCGTCGAGCACCCTCCCGAACAGCGCGGGCCCGGTGGGGACGAGCACGCCACGGCGCAAGGCCCGGACGGTGTCTCCGGTGCGGACGCCGGCGAGCCGCCCGAGCGGCATGCAGCGCACGGTCCCCCGCCCGGCGGCGACCACCTCCGCCTCGCAGACGGCGCCGTCGGAGGTGGTCACGGCGACGATCTCCCCGACCGCGCTGCCGAGCCCGGCCACCTCGAGCCCGAGGCCCAGGACGGAGCTGACGACGCCGGTGCGCTCGGGTGCGGCGGCGGCGAGGGCGGCGGCGAGGCCCCTCACGCGTCCTCCCCGGAGAGCGCCGCGGCGGCGCGGGCGAGGGCGGAGCCGATGCGGGCGTCGAGCTCGCCGTCCGGGTAGTCGACGACGGCGTCGCCCCGTCCCAGCGTGGGGTCGGGCACGAGGGCGGTGCCCTCCGTCGTGGCGCCCTCGGCCTCCAGCAGCGCGAGGTCCTCGGGGTGGAGGCGGATGGCGATGGCTGTGCCCGCGGCCGGGGCGGAGAGCGCGCGGCCGAGCGCGGCCTTCGCGCCCGCTTGGGCGTCGGAGAGCTCACGCCCGATCACGGCCCCGGCGAGGGCGAGAGCAGCGGCCGCGAGCCCGGCGTCGGCCTCGGCGAGCACCGGCGCGGTGCGGGCGTGCAGGGCCCGGGCAGCAGTCTCGAGCAGGGCGAGGGACTGCGCCAGCCTCTCCCGGCCCTCCTCGACGGCGGCATGGTGCCGCGCGTCGAGCTCTGCGCGCAGGATCCGGGCTTGGGCCTCGGCCTTCCGCAGGCCCGCCGCGTAGCCGGCCGCATGGCCGCGGGTGAAGCCTTCCGCCTCTCCCGCCGCGTGCAGGGCGGGGTAGAGGAGCGGACGGGCTGCCTCGCCGCCCCGGGCCGCGGCCTCAGTAGACAAGGTCGTCCTCCTCGGTCCGCCGGACCGTGATCGCCCCGGAGGCCTCGAGCTCGCGGATCGACCGGACGATCGCCGCCCGGGCCTCCTGGACCTCCGAGGCCCGCACCGGGCCCACGGCGGCGATCTCGGAGTGGAGGATCTCACGGTTGCGGTCGGAGACGTTGCCATCGATGGCGTCCAGCACGGGCTGGGCGGCCCCCTTCATGGCACGTGCGAGGATGCCCGCGTCGATGCCGCGCAGGACCTGCTGGACGTCGCGGCGCTCGAGCTTGACGATGTCCGCGAAGGTGAGCATCCGGGAGCGGACCTCCTCGGCGAGTGCGGGGTCCTTCTCGTCGAGCCCGTCCAGGACGGTCTTCTCGACGGCGATGTCGGAGCGATTGATGATGTCCACGAGCGGCTGGACGCCGCCGATCACCTCGATCTGCTTCAGTCCGACGGCCGCGGTCGTGCCCGTGCGGGCCCTGAGGCTCTCGGCGACGATGCTCACGGCCTCAGGCGTCGTCGCCCCCATGGTCGCCAGGGCGTGGGCCACGTCGGTAGCCTGGGCCTCCCCGAGCCCGGCCATGACCGCCGAGGCCTTGTCCGGGCGGAGGTGGGCGAGCACCAGGGCGACCGTCTCCGGGAGCTCGCCGTCCAGGAGTGTCAGGAGCTGCGAGGGGTCCACGGACTCGAGGAACTCGAAGGACTTCCCGGCCATCGTCGAGGTCAGGCGGTCCAAGACCCCGGCGGCCCGCTCGGCGCCGAATGAGGATTCGAGGAGGCCGGCGGCCAGCTCACGGCCGCCGCGCGTGGTCCGCCGACCGGCGACGGCGATCTCGTGGAACTCCGCGATGACCTGCTCGGACAGGGTGGCGTCGACCCGGCTGAGCCGGACGATCTCCGCGGCGACGTCTTCCGCCTCGGAGTCGCTGAAATGGGCCATGACCTTCGCAGCGTTCTCGTTGCTCATCTGCATGAGCACGATCGCGACCTTCTGGGTCCCGGTCAGGGGCCTGTCGGTGCCGAGGCTCATACCGGCTCCTCCTGGTCCATGAGGCCGCGGAGGATTTCGGCGGTCTTCTTCGGCTCGGTCGCCCCGAGCCGGTCGACCTGGGCGCGGCGCCGCTCGGCGTCCAGGGCCTCGGCTCCCGGATCGGGCAGGGCCGGGACGGGCGGGGCGACCGGCAGGGCCACGGTTGCCGGCTCCTCGATCGCGGCAGGCTCGGGGAGCTCGTCGAAGAGGATGTCCCCGCCGAGGCCGATCGGCTCGCGCACCGCCGCACGGCGGGGGCGCAGCCACAGCAGGACCCCGATGAGCAGGAGCCCCAGCAACGCGATGCCGGCCCAGGTGATGTTCTGCCACATCGCGGCCTGTGCCTTCGCCGCTTCGTCGGCCTGCGCCTGGTCGAGGGCGGCCTTGGCCTGGTCGGCGGCGGCCGTGCTGAACGGCACGACCTGCACCGAGAGGACGTCGCCTCGCTTGGCGTCGATGCCGGCGGCGGCGGAGAGGAGCGAGTCGAGGTTCCGGAGGTTGAGGCTGCCCGCGACGGACTGGTTGATCGCGACCGAGACCGACTGGCGCTTGAGCGCGCCAGAGGGGATCGTGCGGTCCTCGGTGACCTTGTCGACCGCGTTGTCCTTCGTGTCGGTGGTCGAGTCGTAGCTGCCGTTGCCCCCGTTCGCGGCCGCGGTGCCGGCCCCTGAGGGGACGGCGATGTTGTCCGGGCCGAGGACCCCGGAGGCGCCGGCTCCGCCGGTTCCGGTGTACTTCTCGGTCTTCGTGGATTGGCTCAGCGGTGCCGTGTCCTTGTTGGTCGTGAACGTCTCGGACTTCTGCTGCGCGGACTGCTGGTCCACGTCCGGGATGACCGCGACGGTGGCGTTGCCGGGGCCGAGGATCCGGTCCAGGACCGCCTGCACGGCCGACTGGGTGCGGGCCTGGTAGTCGGAGGCGGTCTTGGCGGTGTTGCCGGTTCCGACGGCGGAGAGCACATTGCCCTGGGAGTCCACGACGGAGACGTCGGTGGCCTTCATGCCCGGCATCGACGCGGAGGTCAGGTGCACGATCGCGTCCACCTTGTCGCTCGAGAGGGTGGTCCCGGGCTGGGCGGCGATGAACACCGAGGCGGTCGGGTCGGTCTGCTGCGAGGTGAAGACGGTCTTCTGTGGGATGGCCAGCTGCACGGAGGCGGACTTGACCCCGTCCAGGTGCTCGATCGTGGCGGCGAGCTCGCCCTCGATCGCGCGCTTGTACGTGGTGTCCTGCTGGAACTGCGACGAGGTGACACCCATCTTGTCCAGCAACGAATAGCCGGTCGACGGGGCCGAGGGCAGCCCGGCGGAAGCGGCCTTGAGCCGCTCGTCGTAGACCTTCTCCTGCGGCACGAGCACCGTGGCGCCGCCGTCGGCGAGCTGGTAGGGGACGTTGTCCTTGCCGAGCTGGGCGACGACGGCGCTCGCGTCCGCGCCCTGCAGCCCTGTGAAGAGCGGGGCGTAGCTGGGCTTGGAGAGCCAGGACGTGAGGGCGAAGCCTCCGAGGGCGAGCACGGCCAGGCCGATGATGGCCACCGTGCGCTGGCCGACCGTGAAGCCCCGGACGGCCGCGGCGAGCCGCCGGGCGAAGGCGGCGATGAACGGCGGCATCAGCCCTGCATCCTCATGATCTCGTTGAACGCGTCGACGCCCTTGTTGCGCACCGTCGCGACGAGCTCAAGCGTGACCTGGGCGCGGGTGGCGGCGATGGTCGCGCTGTGGATGTCATCGAGGTTGCCGGTGACGGCCTGCACTGCGAGCTGGTTCGACGTCGACTGGAGCTGCTGGAGGTTGTCCACGGCGCCGGCGAGGCTCGCCGAGAAGGCGGAGCCGTCCGAGGACGGCGTCGTGGGGGTGGCAGCGTAGGCGGTCCCGGTCACGCCCTGTACGGCGGCGATGGGGGGCAGGCTCATGAAGACTTGCCGATCTGCAGGGCCGCCTCGTAGATGGTCCGGGCCCGGTCCACCACCTGGGCGTTGGCCTGGTAGCCGCGCTGGGCCATGATGAGCGAACCCATCTGCTCGCTGAGGTCGATGTCCGGGTAACGCACGTACCCGTCCTTGTCGGCCAGGGGGCTGTCCGGCTGGTACACGAGACGGCCCGTGGCGTCACCCTGTGGGGTCCCCGTGACGTACACGCCGGTGTCGCCGGGCCCGGCCTGGGCCTCGACGTATCTCGCCTGGAAGGCCGGGCCGCTGGTCGGGGCGGCGGTGTTGATGTTCGCGAGGTTGTCGGAGATGGCGTCGAGCCATTTGCGGTGCACGGTCAGGGCCGTGCCGGCGATGCCGATCGCGTCGAAGGTCATGTCAGGCGGTCCTCATCGCCGTCCGCAGGCCCGTGAACTCGGTGCTGAGTGCCTGGGAGGCGAACTGGTACCGAAGCACGGTGTCGACGTTGGACAGCGTCTCCGTGTCGAGGTTCACGTTGTTGCCGTCGAGCCGGGTCGGCTCCAGCGACGTCGCGGTGGTCGCGGCGGCGTGACCGTCGCCCGCCTGCACGGACGCGGCGAGGGCGTTCTCGAACTGCACCCGTTTGGCGTGGTAGCCGGGGGTGTTGACGTTGGCGATGTTGTCCGCGATGGCCTGCTGGCGCTGAGAGAGGCCGTCAAGGGCGCTGGTCAGCGCGGCCGTGGTGACGCAGTCGAGCACACTGTCCTGCCTGGGTCGGAAGGGAGGCCGGGTCCGTGGCCGGGAGGTCGAGCAGTCCGTTGCTCGACATCGACTATCGGCAGATGAGCCGATCGCGTAAGGCGATTCGGAGCCGAGGTTGTCCTTTTTTGCCGCAGGGTCCCCGGGGCGTCGCCGGCCGTTGCCGGCCGGTGGCAGGCTAGGCGCGCCGGTCGAGGTAGAGGGCGGTGTCCTGCCGGTGTTCGCTGGGGACCGAGCGCACTGCGGCGAGGTGCCGTCCGGTGGCGGCCTTGGCCTCCTCGAGGAGGCGGCGAAGGTGCTCCTGGCGCTCGGCCAGGGAGCGGGCCCGTTCGGCCAGGCGGCCGGGGAGGGGCCCGAGGCCGTCCCCGGGCGTCCAGGGTCCCAGCGCGGGCGGGCTCTGGTGCGAGAGGCAGTCCTCGGCGGCGTCGAGGTCTGCCTCGAGGCGGTCCAGGACGTTGTCCCAGCGCTCAGCCAAGCGCGTAGCCTCCCGCCCGGGTGTCCTCGCCGGTCTGCTCTCCGGGCAGGGACGCGGCGGCCGTGTGCCAGGACTGTTGGAGGGGTTCCAGGAGCATGATCGCCTCGCGGGTCCGGGCGGAGTCACGGTGGATGTTGGCCCCGACGAGGGCCGTGCGGACGTACTCATAGATGCTGCGCAGCCCGTCCGCACCGTCCCAGGAGCCGGGCTTGAGGGTCGTGGTGAGCTCGGCGATGATGTCCTGGGCGTGGAGCAGGTTGTGGCTCGCAGCCTGCCAGTCGTGTGACTGCTGCGCGGCTTCGGCCCGGCGCAGGTCCAGCAGGAGGCGGTCGTAGAGCATGGTCAGCAGCCGGGCCGGGCTGGCCGAGAGGATCGCGTCGCGGCTGTACTGCTGCCGGGCGCGCGCGGCGTGGAGGGTCACGGGTGATCCTTTACTTCGAGCTCGAGCTGGACGAATAGGCAGGAAGGCCGGCGATCTGGCTGGTGAGCCAGGACTGCTGGGCCTTGAGGGTGCCCAGCGAGGTGTCCATCGCATTGAACAGCGCCGTGAGTGCGGCCTTGCGGTCGGCGAGGCGGGTGTCCCAGTCGCTGATCCGGGCGGTGAGGTCGGCGGCGTCGGCCTGGCGGCCGGAGATCAGGGAGCTGATGGAGCCGGTGACGGGGGCGGAGGCGTTCTTCGCGGCCGCGGCGACGCGGGCGGAGATCTCCTGCAGGGACGCGATCGTGCCCTTCGGGTCGGCGGCCATGGCCGAATCCAGTCTGCTCTGGTCGAACTGGAACGACCCGTCCTGCAGGATGCCGATGCCCAGCTCGGAGGGGGACTTGCCGTTGGACGTGGGCATGTAGACGGCGTCCGTGATCGCGCTCTGGACCGAGCGGATGGTCGAGTCGCCGGTGAACATGCCGCCGGAGGCCGAGGATCCGCCGCCGGCGTTGATCGTGGTTGTCACCGCGGTGTTCTGGGAGATGTAGGCCAGGAGGTCGTTCACGGAGGAGATGAAGCTGCCGGCCTGTTTCTCGATCCCGGCGTTGTCACCGGCCACCGTCACGCTCACGCTGGTGCCCACGGCGGCGGCCGTGGCGGTGACGTTCACCCCGGGGACGATGTCCGTGAACGTGTTCGTGGAGGAGGCGATGGTCTGCTGGGCGGCCGTGCCTGCGTACAGGGTGGCCTTGGCGTCCTGCGCCGCGGTCACCATTGCCGCCCCCGGCTGGGCCATCAAGTCGGTCGCCGTCCCGGCGCTGAGCTGTGCCGGCGTCCCCTGGTGGGCCTGGAAGGCCCCGGCCGCCCCGGAGCCGGTGGCGGTCAGCTGGAGCCGGTAGAGCGGGTTGCCTGAGGCGTCCTTGCCCGCGGCGACCTTCATCGCCGTCGCGGGTCCGCCGGCGGCGTTGATGGCGGTGACCACGTCATCGAGCGACGTCGAGGCGGGGGTCAGTTGGGTCTGCTTCCCGGTGGAGTCCACGAGTGTCAGCGCTGCCGGGGCGCCGGACGGGTCGGCCGGCCAGGTGGACATCGCGGCGCTCACGTCCACCTGGTTCTGCGCGGCCTGGTCGAACCGGACGCTGAAGGTCCCCGGGGCGGCCCCGGTTCCCGCGGAGGCTGTGGCCGCGCTGCTGTCCGTCGTGGCCGTGAACAGGTTCAGGGCGCTGGGCATGGACATGTTCTGCCCGAGCGTGGCCAGGGCGGAGGCCTTGCTGTTCAAGACCTGCAGGTTGGTGATCAGGCTCTGGTCGGTCCTCCTGGTCTGCTGCAGCTGCTGCTGAGGCAGACCCTCGACCTGGACGAGGGCGTTGACCATGGACGTGATGTCCAGGCCGCTGCCGAGGCCGTTCATCGACAGTGTCGACACTTCCGCTCCTTCTCCTGTTCACGCTCCGCGCACTGACTGTGGCCGGGCAGGGCGCAGGGCCCGCCCGGCCACCGTCAGCGCTGGGTCGGCTCCGTCGCGGGAGCCTCGCCGGTTTAGCCGAGGAGCTTGAGGATGCCCTGGCCGGACTGGTTGGCCTGGGCGAGCATCGCCGTGCCGGCCTGGGAGAGGATGCTGTCCTTGGTGTAGTTCACCATCTCCTGGGCCATGTCCGTGTCGGTGATGTGCGACTTCGCCGCGGAGAGGTTCTGCGCGGACGTGTTGAGCACGTTGACAGCGTGGGTGAGCCGGTTCTGCGAGGCGCCCAGGCCCGAACGCTGCGCCGAGATGGCCCCGATCGCCGTGTCGAGGTTGGTGACCGTGGTGGCCGCGTTGGCCGCGGTGTCCACCAGGAACGCCGCCGCACCGGCCGCGCCGGAGAACGCACCGCCTGCCGTGGTCAGCGACGTGGTCAGGTTGCCGAAGGCCACCGCGATCTGGCTGTTGGCCGAGCCGTCCGCGCCGACCTGGAAGCTGAGCGTGCCGTTGGCTCCGGTCCCGGCGGTGCCGTCGAGCAGGTTGATGCCGTTGAAGTTCGTGGACTTCGTGATCCGGTCCAGCTCCTGGCCGAGGGAGTCTCCCTCGGTCTTGATCGCCGTGCGGGCCGCGGTGTTGTTCGAGTCGTTGCCGGCCTGGACGGCGAGGTCGCGCATGCGCTGCAGGATCGAGTGGACCTCCCCGAGTGCCCCGTCGGCCGTCTGGATGACGTTGATGCCGTCCTGGGCGTTGCGGGAGGCGATCTGGCTGCCGGAAACCTGCGAGGACAGGCCCTCGGAGATCGACAGGCCGGCCGCGTCGTCCGCCGCGGAGTTGATGCGCAGGCCGCTCGAGAGCTTGGCCATCGAGTTGGCCTGCTCGGCCGTGGTCTTGTTCAGGTTCAGGTAGGCCTGCTGGGCCGAGAGGTTGGTGTTGACGGTCAGTGCCATGATGACGGTTCCTCCGTGAGTTGTTCCGGGTACTGCTCCGGGCCCGTCCGTGGGCCCTCGAAGCCCACTATCGGCAGGGCGGGCAGCTCCGTTAGTGAGGATCCAGGGAATCCCTCCCGGGCCCTCCGGTGGAGCGTGATCCTAACCGCGGCAGTGGCCCCGCCGATAGTATGAGGGGGAGCGGCGGGCTGTCCTGGCCTGCGCGGAAGGACAAGGAGGTGTCCGGGCAATGGCGATCCACGACCTGTCGGCGCGCCTGTGGGAAGAGCGGGAGCTGCTGGACCTGCTGACCTTCAAGCTGGAGGAGGAGCAGCTGCTCCTGACAGCGGGCAAGACCCGCTGGCTGCCCCACGCCACCCGCGAGGTGGAGCAGGTCCTCGAGCGTCTGGCGGCGTCAGGCCTCGCCCGTGCTGTGGCCGCCTCGGGCGTCGCCCTCGAATGGGGCCTGCCGGAGGAGTCGACACTGCGTGAGCTCGCCGGAGGGGCACCCGAGGGTCCGTGGGGGGAGATCCTCAGCGCGCACCTGGCGGCGATGACCGACCAGACCGCCCTGATCCGCCAGCTGCGGGATGCGAACGCCCAGTTCCTGCGTGCCGCGGCCCGCTCGACCCAGGAGACCCTCGCAGACGCCGCCGCTGCCGGCACCACCTACGACGCCAAGGGCCGTGCTGCCAGTGACGGCGAGGCCCGTATGTTCGTCAGGGACTTCTGAGGGAGCGCGCATGAGCACCTTCGGCGCCCTCAACGCGAGCTACCGCGGGCTCGTGGCAGCCCGACAGGCGATGGACCTGGCCGGGCAGAACATCGACAACGTCGGTACCGACGGCTACACGCGCCAGCGCATCGACCAGTCCGCCCTCGGCCCCGCCGCGCCCGCGGGCCTCTCGGCCACAGGGCCGCAGGTGGGCCAAGGCGTCTCGGTGGCGCGCATCGAGCGGCTGGGGAACGCCCTGCTTGACGCTTCGGTGCGAACCACGGCGGCGGCCGTTGGCTACACCTCCCAGCGGTCCACGGCGTATCAGGGCATCGAGGACACGCTTCAGGAGCCCGGCGGCGACGGCATCTCCGCCCAGCTCCAGTCCTTCTGGGCGGCGTGGCAGGATGTGGCGAACCAGCCCGGCGAACCGGCTCCCGCCACGGTGCTCATCCAGAACGCCAAGCAGTTCGCGGCAAAGCTCTCGGGCGGCTTCACGGCGCTCAGCGGCCAGTGGTCGGCCACGCGGTCCGACGCGGAGGGCATGGTGAGGTCCCTCAACGATGCAGCCCGCCAGGTGGCCGCATTGAACAAGGGGATCCGGTCCTCTCTCGCCGCGGGAAGCCCGGCCAATGAACTCATCGACGCCCGCAACAGGCTCACGGAGACCATCGCCTCTCTCGCCGGCGGCACCGTGCGTGAGGAGGCCGACGGGACGACGACCGTGTACCTCGGCGGCAGCGCGCTCGTCAGCGGTGACACCGCGCGGGCCGTGCAGCTCGCCGGGGCCGTGTCGATGACGGACACCGCCTCGGGCGCCCCGGCACTCGTCTGGGCCGACAGGCCGGCCGTCGCGGTGGGCCTCGACGGGGGCACGATCGCCGGGGCGCTTTCGGTCCTGGCGCCCACAGACGGCAGCGGCACGGGCGGGGCGATCGCGGAGGCCGCGGCCCAGTACAACGCACTGGCCACCTCGATCGCGAACGCGGTCAACACCGTCCACGGCAAAGGCCAGACCACGGCAGGAACGACGGGCCTGCCGTTCTTCGCGCTCGATCCGGCGGTGCCCGCCGCACAGGGCCTCTCGGTCGTGCCGACGGGCGCGAGCGGGATCGCCTCGGGCGCCGCAGGCGCGGGTGCGCTTGACGGTTCGACGGCGGACGCGATCTCCCAGCTCGGCGCCCGGCCCGGCTCTCCGGACAGCAAGTGGTCGGCGTTCGTGGCCGCGACCGGAGGCGCCGCGAAGTCCGCACTGCAGCAGGCGAACCTCACCGACACCGCGGCGTCGAACGCCAAGAGCGCCCAGGCCTCCGGCGCGTCCGTGAGCCTCGACGAGGAGAACACGAACCTTCTGGCGGCACAGCACGCCTACCAGGCGGCGGCCAGGGTCCTGACCGCGATCGACCAGGCCCTGGACACCCTCATCAACCACACCGGAACGGCAGGACTCTGATGATGCTCCGCGTCACCGACCAGACCATGACGATGTCCGCGCAGCGCAGCCTCGCGGCGAGCCAGGCACGGCTTGCCGCCGCCCAGGCGGCCGCGAGCTCAGGCCAGCGCATCGGCCGGCCCTCCGACGACCCCGTCGGCGCGGGCGAGTCCTTGCGGGTGCGGGCACAGATCGCGGCGGCCTCCCAGCACCAGCGCAACATCGACGACGGCACCGCCTGGCTGACCACGCTCGATTCGGCCCTCGGCAGCGCGACCGGCTTCCTCCGCCAAGTGCGCGACCTCGCCGTCCAGGGCGGCAACGGCTCCCTGAACCAGAACGGCCGCGACGCCCTCGCGACCCAGATCGACTCCCTCCGCAAGGACCTCCTGGGCGCGGCCAACACCCGCTACCTCGGACGCAACATCTTCGCCGGCAGCTCCGACGCGCCCGCCGCGTTCACCGATGGCGCGCCGCCCACCTACAGCGGAACCCCGGGGGACACGGTCCAGCGGCGGATCAGCCCGGAGCAGACCGTACGGGTGGACGGCGACGGCGCCGCGGTCTTCGGCACGGGAGCGGACTCGGTCTTCGGCATCCTGGACGCGATCTCCGCGGACTTGCGCAACGGTGTCGACCCGACGGGCAGGCTGCAGGCGCTCGATGCGGCGATGAACAGGGTGGTCGCCGGACGGGTCGACGCCGGGGCCAGGCTTTCCGGGCTTCAACGGGCAGGAACGGAGAACATGACAGAGCGGAACGCGCTGGAGCAGCGGCGCTCCGGGATCGAGGACCTCGACCTCGGCAAGGCGGTCCTGGACCTGCAGGTCCAGCAGACCAATTACCAGGCAGCCCTGGCCATCACGGCCAAGGTGCTCCAGCCGAGCCTGACGGACTTCCTCCGGTGAGCGCGCTGACCTTCGCCGTGCCCATGCCCGGCCTCTCCCCGCACAAGGACTTCACGCTCGAGGCGGTCGAGGGCGCCCCGGGCCTCTAAAGTCTCCGGCCCGCAGCCGAGCCGGGCGTCCGCCTGTTCCTGGTGGATGCCGCCCTCTACGTCCCGGACTACGCGCCCCAGATCGAGGGTCCCTGCCGCGCAATCGGCCTCGGTTCCCCCGAGGGGGCACGGGTGCTCGTCGTCGCCACCCCCGCCAGAGGAGGGACCACCGTCAACCTCATGGCACCCGTGCTAGTCAACGAGGCGACGGGGCAGAGCGTCCAGGCGATCCTCGACGGGCAGAACTGGCCGCTGCGCGCCGAACTCCGCGCTGCCTGAACGGAGGACTCCCTCCTCGGTGTCCGGTCCATGACGTCTCCGGTCCACCGCCCCGCGGGCCCGGCAGGGAGTCCCCGCTGGAAGGTGTACCAGTGGGGCCTCCCTGGGTCTGATCGAGGGTTCTAGCGTGGTGGGCATGAGCAACGATGAATTCCCGCAGATCTTCCCGCTCGGCGAGCCGAACGACGCCTACGCGCAGTACTTCACCGGTCGGAGCCACCTCGCGCCGCTGGTCGGTGGCGCCGTGCCGGTCAGCAACGTCTCCTTCGAGCCGGGCTGCCGGAACAACTGGCACATCCACCACGGCACCGGTGGCGGAGGCGATCAGATCCTGATGTGCACGGCCGGTTCCGGCTGGTTCCAGGCCGAAGGCTCCGAGCCGGTCAGCATGGAACCGGGCACCGTGATCCGCGTTCCGGCCGGGACCAAGCACTGGCACGGTGCGAAGGCCGATGCGTGGTTCTCCCACCTCGCCTTCATCACGCCCGGCGAGGGCGTCGGCAACGAATGGCTGGAGCCCGTCTCCGATGAGGTGTACGGGGCGCTGCCGGGGACCGGGGAAAACGCATGAGAATCCTGAACGAGACCCGTACCCTGTCCAACGGCGTCGAAATCCCCAAGCCGGGCCTCGGCACCTGGTTCATCGACGATGACAAGGCCGCCGACGCCGTCCGCGCGGCGGTGGCGCTGGGCTACCGGAACATCGACACGGCCCAGGCCTACGGGAACGAGCGCGTGGCGCGCCCTGGAGGAGGCGTACCAGGCTGGGAACACACCGTCTGATCTGCTGGCTTACTGCGCATCCCGGGGCATCCTCGTGGAGGCGTACTCGCCGATCGCTCACGGTGAGATCCTGAAGACCGCCAACCCCGAGCACATACGGGCGCAGGATTACGGCGATTCGAGCGTCTTCCCCGTCTACGGCGGCAAGTGACCAGCACGCCTGATGCGGCGGATTCCTTACGGGCGGAACCGGGCGGCGATTCCGCCCCTGGACTCAGCAACTGGCAGCGAGAACCATGGTAGGAAGCGGCACCGCACGGTGCGGTGAGGGTGGGTGGTCTTCAGGGGCCGCACCGGACGAGGTTCATGGATCTGCTGAGGAGTCGAAGATGAGCAGGATTGCAGTGCTCGGAACGGGAGAAGTGGGGCGGACGCTCGCACGGGGGCTACGAGGTCTGGGGCATTCGGTCTGCCTCGGCAGCCGCTCAGGGAAGGCCGTCGAGGGATGGGACGGTGAGGCGGCCACCTTCGCCGAGGCGCTGGACGGCGCCGAATTCGCCGTCCTGTGCGTGAAAGGGACGGCGGCCGAAGAACTGGTCACCACTCTCGCCCCCCGGCTGGCGGGCGTCACCGTGCTGGACACCACCAACCCCATCGCCGAGGCCGCTCCGACGGAGGGCGTGCTCGCGTACTTCACCGGCCCCAACGAATCCATGATGGAGCGTCTGCAGCACGCCGCGCCGGAGGCCAGGTTCGTCAAGGCGTTCAACAGCGTGGGCGCCGGACTCATGGTCAATCCCTCGTTCCCCGGCGGAACGCCCACCATGTTCATCTGCGGTGACGATCAGGCTGCTCGCCGGACGGTCGCGGAGATGGTCGCCGCACTCGGCTGGGACGTCGAAGACATGGGTGCGGCAGCAGCGGCCCGTGCGATCGAGCCACTGTGCGTGCTCTGGTGCATTCCGGGCCTGCGTGACGGCAGGTGGACCCACGCGTTCAAACTCTTGCGGCCCTGACGGGTACTGCCGGAACCTCCCTCCCCGCGGCGCACCGGCGTAGCGTGGACGGAATGGATCTCCGTGAAGAGGTGCGTGAATTCCTCACCACCCGCCGTGCCCGGCTCAGCCTCGAGGACAGCGGCCTGCCCGACTACGGCGGCGTCCGCCGGGTGCCCGGCCTCCGCCGCCAGGAGGTCGCGATGCTGGCCGGCGTCAGCGTGGAGTACTACACGCGTCTGGAACGCGGGAACCTTGCCGGCGTTTCGGAGCAGGTCCTGGACGCGCTCGCCGGGGCCCTGCGGCTGGACGCCGCGGAACAGGAACACCTGCTCAACCTCGCACGGGCCGCCAGTTCGCGGTCCACGGCAGGACGGACGACGACGACGGCGGGCCGGGCGGCGCGGAAGCCGCCGGCGGTCTCCTCGGTCAGCCCGAGCATCCAGCGCCTGCTGGACTCGATGGTTGGCGTCCCGGCGTTCGTGAGGAACGGGCGGCTGGACATCCTGGCCGTCAACGCGCTGGGCCGAGCCCTGTACTCGCAGCTCTTCGACGCGGGGGAGGCCCAGCCGAACTTGGCCCGCTTCTGCTTCCTGGACCCGCGGGCCCGGGAGTCGTTCCCGCACTGGGAGGCCTCCGCCCGGACCAATGTGGCGATCCTGCACATCGAGGCCGGCCGCGCCCCCGACGATGCCGTGCTGATGGCCCTGGTGGGGGAGCTGTCCACGCGCTCGCAGGAGTTCCGCACCCTGTGGGCCCGGCGGGACGTGCGGCATCACCATGCGGGGTTCAAGAGCCTGCACCATCCCGTGGTCGGTGAGCTGGAGATCGACTTCGACGCGCTCAATCTCCCGGAGCGTCCGGGATGGGTCCTGACCGCTTACAGCGCCCGCCCGGGCAGTGAGTCCGAGGACAAGCTGCGGCTGCTGGCCAGCTGGGCGGCCGCGGAGGTGCACACCGCCACCTGAGCGCCGCGGAGTCTCATGTCTGGAATTACTTTCTTGGTATACCAAGACTTGTGAAATTGGAGTATCTTTTGATCACCCGATGAATTCATGCCCGGACGACGCGGGCCTGCAGAGGAAAGGTGCCCCCCATGCCCGACGATGGAACCCCTCTGGCCATTGACGCGTTTCGCGTTCCGATGGACCACACGCGCGACGTCTCAGGACTCGACGCGCTGGTGTGGGAGGGGCGGCTGAACCCGGATGACATCGTCGCCGTCGCCGGGAAGACCGGCGGCTGGGGGGACAACTACGACGCCAGCCGCGTGGACGCCGACCAGGCGATCCGCGACTTCCTGCGGGAGAACGGCACCCGGCCCGACGCAGAGGTGGAGGCCATCCCCATGGCGTTCAGCGCCGGCGTCGGGACCATCATGACGCCCCACGCCGTCGTCTTCACCCGGACCCCGTCCGAGCCCGCCGCGGACGGCCTGCCGCGCCTGGCGCTCGGGAGCTCCGCCTCGGAGGAGATCCTTCCCGAATGGATGCTCACCCCGCGGCACGTGGAGGCCAATGCGGGCGCCGTGGAGGCTGCCGCCAAGGACGGCGGGATGAGTCCCGCGGACGTCGAGTTCGTGATCGGCAAGTCCTACTACCCGCCCCTGGCGGACATCGCGTCCAGCCGTGCCGCCCGGGGCCTTCCGGAGCTGAGCTACCAGGAGATCTTCCGCTTCTCCAGCGGCAGCATCGCCCATGCGGTCAAGGCGACCGTCGAAGGCACACCCCTGCCGGAGGTGAGCGCGATCGGCACGGACCGGGACCAGTGGAGCGGACGGGTGGCCGTGTCCTCCAACGCCTGGGAGGGCGTCGGCGGCGAAGGCCCGCAGACTCATCTGCTGGCCTTCGGGAACACCCGGGGTGCGGGCGGGCGCCTCCGCATCGGGCGCGCGGTGGTGGAGGACCTCCTGGACATCGGCGCCGTCACCCGCGCCGTCCGCGACGCCGGGATCGAGGTGGGGGACGGTCCGCTGCCGCCGCACGTCTCTTCGCGCATCGTCGCGACCTTCCTGAAGTACCAGGAACCCGCGGGCGGTATCCTCCGTGGCCGAAAGCTCGTCACCGAGGACCCCGCCTACATCAAGAACCTCAAGACGGTGGCGGCCAGCGCCTTCTCCGCGATGCTGCAGGACAACATGATCTGGATCTCCGCCGGCGGGTTCCAGCAGGGCCCTCCCGGCGGCGGCACCCTGGCGATCGTCCTCGACGTGAGCTGAGCGCCGGCAGGAGCGTCCGACGGCAGGGAGTCTTAAGCTGGCGTCATGCACCCCATCGTCGCCACGCTCCACGCCGAGCTCGGGCCCGGCAAGGTCTCCACGGAACCGTCCCTGATCCATGAGTACAGCCGGGACCGCGCCCCGGACCGGCCGGAGGCCCCGGCGCTCGCCGTGGTCTTCGCCGAATCCGTCCAGGACGTCCAGACGACGGTCCGGGAGTGCTCGGCGGCCGGTGTCCGCATCGTCCCCCGGGGCGCCGGATCGGGGCTCTCCGGCGGAGCGCACGCGGTGGCGAACGGCGTTGTCCTCAGCCTGGAACGCATGAACCGCATCCTGGACGTGCGCGTGGACGACGAGGTGGCCGTCGTCGAGCCGGGCGTGGTCAACGCGGACCTGAACGCGGCCGCCGCGCCGCACGGCCTCATGTACGCGCCGGACCCGGCGAGCTTCACCATCGCCACCCTCGGCGGGAACATCGGGACGAACGCGGGCGGCCTGCGCTGCGCCAAATACGGTGTGACCAGGGATTCCGTCCTGGCGCTGGACGTGGTTCTGGCCGACGGCGAGCTGGTCCGCCTGGGCCATGCCACCTTCAAGGGCGTGGCCGGGTACGACCTCGTGGCACTCCTGGTCGGCTCCGAAGGGACCCTCGGCATCGTGGTGGGTGCCACGCTCCGCCTGCGGCACCTGCCCGTCGCGATCCGTACCGTCGCCGCGTTCTTCCCGGACCTGCCGTCGGCGGCGGCCGCCGTGCTGGCCGTGGGCCGCGCCCGCGTGCAGCCGGCCATCATGGAACTCATGGATCGTGCCTCCATCCAGGATGCCGACCGCCTGAACGGCACCGACTTCGCCGGCCGCGGCGGCGCCCTGCTGCTGATCCAGACGGACGGTTTCGGCGCGGAGGCGGAAGCCGCCGTCGTGCGTTCCGTCCTGGCCGCCGCGGGCGGTGAGCTGGCCGACGACGGCGATCAGGACGCGGAGCGCTTCGTGCGGATCCGCCGCAACAACCGCGGTTCGGGCCGGGAGGACCGGCTGCGCGTGGGGGAGGACGTGGCGGTGCCGCGGTCGCTGCTGGTGGACTACGCGGCGGAACTGGGGCGGATCGCCCGCGAGTACCGCGTTGGCATGAAGCTCGTGGCGCACGCCGGGGACGGGAATCTGCATCCGACGTTCTGGGCCGAGCCGGAGCCGGGCCGGGAGGCGGAGGCGATGGAGGAGCTGGAGAAGGCCCTGGACGAGTCGGTGCGGGTGGCCCTCGCGATGGGCGGCACCATCACGGGCGAGCACGGCGTGGGGACGTTCAAGCTCCGTTGGCTCGGCTGGGAACAGCAGGAGCGGGTCCGCGAGCTGGCCCGGGGCATCAAGGAGGTCTTCGACCCACAGGGTGTCTTCAACCCCGGCAAGGCGATCTGAGCGCAGCCCTCCCCTGCTCGCGGGGGAGCGGAGCGTCATATTTTGCAGCCGGGTGCTCCGCCGGGTGAGTGTGGGACGACATCACCCGCACCCTTTCGATGAGGACCCCATGAAGAATCCCGCACTGAAGAATCCTGCACTGAAGAAGACCGCCCTGACCAAGACTTCCCTGGCGAGCACCGTGCTGCTCGCCGCCGCCCTGACCCTGACCGCCTGCACCAACGCCTCGGAGACCGGCACCGCGCCCAAGCCGTCCGCGGGAGGCAGCGCCGCGCCGTCGTTCGATCCCACCACGGTGACCAAGGACGATGCCCTGGCCGCCCAGGTCCCGGACGCCCTCAAGGCCAAGGGCAAGCTGGTGATCGGCACCAACCCGCAGTACGCGCCGGGCGAGTTCCTGGCCGAGGACGGGCAGACGCAGATCGGCTACGACACGGACCTGGCCCGCGCCATCGGCGCCAAGCTGGGCCTCAAGGTGGAGATCGCCACGGCGGATTTCCCGTCGATCATCCCGGCGCTCGGCCCCAAGTACGATCTGGGCGTCTCCTCCTTCACCATCAACGCCAAGCGCCTGGACGCGGTGAACATGGTCAGCTACTTCACCGCCGGCACCTCCTGGGCCGTGAAGAAGGGCAACCCCACCGGCTTCAGCGTGGACGACGTCTGCGGCAAGTCCGTGGGCGTGCAGACCGGCACCGTCCAGGAGACGGACGACCTCAAGGCCCGCAATGACAAGTGCGTCGCGGCCGGCAAGAAGCCCATCGACATCGTCTCCCTCAAAGCGCAGACGGACGTCACCACCCGCCTGGCCAACGGCTCCATCGACGCCATGGCCGCCGATTCGCCGGTGATCGGCTACGCCCTCCAGCAGACCCAGGGCCAGCTGGAGAAGGTCGGCCTCGTGTTCGATTCGGCCCCGCAGGGCATCACCGTGGCCAAGCAGGACACCGCGCTGGCGAGCCTGGTGCAGAAGACCGTCACCGCCCTCATGAAGGACGGCAGCTACAAGAAGGTCCTGGATTCCTGGGGCGTCGGCGACGGCGCGCTGCCCGCCTCGGAGCTGAACCCGGTCACCAAGTAGTCCCCGGCGGCTCCCGGCGCTTCGCTTCGCTCGCGCTGGGAGGCCCCGCCGTCGTCATTTGCGGAGTGTGGCGGAGAGGGGGAGAGAGGTGCTGGAGCCGCCGGCCTGGATCGTGTACGTTCCGGACCCGGTGACCCAGTGGTGCTGCAGCTCGCTCCATTGCTGGAAGGCGCGCGCCTCCAGATCGATCACCAGATGAGTGGAGGCGCCGGGCTCCAGCTCCACCTTCCTGAATCCCTTGAGCTGCCGGGGAGGTTCGGCCGTCTCGGCGGGGGCGCCCACGTAGAGCTGCGCCACCTCGGTGCCTTTGCGCGATCCGACGTTGCTCACGGTCATGCCGACGCGCGCCCCGTCCGGCGTGGCCTCGACCGTCAGGCCGGAGTAGGCGAAACGGGTGTAGGAGAGCCCGAATCCGAAGGGGAACAGGGGCTTGACCCCTTTCGCGTCGTACCAGCGGTAGCCCACCAGCAGGCCTTCCGTGTACTCGGAGTGGGTCCCCACCGGATCGCCGGGGACCTGGACGCCCGGCCATTGGGCTTCTGACGTGATCGGGGACTCGGCGAGGGAACGGGGGAACGTCACGGGGAGTCTGCCGCCGGGGTCCACGTCCCCGAACAGGACCGCGGCCAGGGCGTTGCCGTCCTCCTGCCCGGGGAACCAGTTCTCCAGGACACCCTGGACGTCGTCGAGCCAGGGCATGCTGACCGGCCCTCCGCTCTGCAGCACCACCACGGTGTGGGGATTGGCCGCGGCGGCGGCCGCGATCACGCGGTCCGGGCTGGTGCGGGCGGGGCTGCACGGGCCGAAGAGGGCGCAGGAGGCGTTGTCCAGGGCGAGGCTGGGGCGGTCCACGCCCTCGTTCGAGGAGCCTGCCGCGACGACGACGGCGATGTCGGCGGCTCGCGCGGCGGCTGCGGCCTGCGGGAGCTCGGCACCGTCGGTGTACGTGACGGTGATGCCGTCCCGGGCGGCGCGCTCCTTGAGGCCCTGGAACGGGGAGATCACCAGGGGGTTGTCGCCCCGCATCGGAACCCTGCTGCTGCCTCCGCCGTGATAAGCGTGCTGAGCGCCGGCCTCGCCCGCGGGCTGCCCGATGACCGCGATGCTCCTGATCTTCGGGCTCAGGGGCAGAACCCCGTCCGTGTTCTTCAGGAGGACCGTTCCGGCCGCCGCGGCCTGCGCGGCCAAGGCACGGTGCTCCGGAGGGGTGGCGGGCGGGGTCAGGGGTGCGGGCTCCGCCGCAGGGTGGTCGAAGGCGCCGACGCTGAAGAGGGACCTCATCAGCCGGTTCACCATGTCGTTCACCCGGCTCTCAGGCACCTGCCCGCTGAGGACCGCCGCCTTGAGCTCCGCTCCGAACCGCTGTCCGGTTTTCAGGGCCATCTCCTGGTCCAGTCCGGCGTCCGCGGCCGTCACGGTGGAGAAGGTGGAATCCCAGTCGGACATGGCCCATCCGGTGAATCCGAGCCGGTCTTTCAGGTAGCCGGTGATGAGGTCCTTGTTCTGGCACGCGAACACGCCGTTGACCCTGTTGTATCCGCACATGACCGCCCCCGCCCCGGCCTTCACCGCGGCTTCGAATGCCGGAAGGTGGATCTCCTGGAGCGTCCGCTCGTCCACGTCGGAGGAGTTCGTCATCCGGTCCGTCTCCTGGTCGTTGACCGCGAGATGCTTGACGGTGGCCACCACGTGCCGGCTCTGGATGCCCCGGACGATCGCGGCGGCTGTCTGACCGGCCAGGTACGGATCTTCGCCGGGGTATTCGAAGCCGCGCCCTTCGAGGGGGTTCCGGACGATGTTGACCGCCGGGGCCAGCTGGATGTTGATGCCTCTGAGCCAGGCTTCCGTGCCGATCGCCGCCCCGACGCGCTGCTGGAGCTCCGGGTCCCAGGTGGCCGCTTGTGCGATGCCGACGGGGAAGGCCGTGGCTCCCTGGATGCCGTCACCGACGCCGGCCCCGGCGTCCGCGAGGACGAGTTCAGGCAGGCACAGGCCGGGGATACCCGGGATGGCGTTCGCGGCGTCGTGTGCATCGGGTCCCATGCCGCGGCCGTACAGCTCGCCGAGCTTCTCCTCCAGGCTCATGGCGGACACCAGCAGCCCGGCCCGTTCATCAGGGGTTCTTGACGTGTCCATCCAGGGGCAGGGGCCGGCTTCATGCGCCGGCCGGTCGGCGGGAATTCCGAGGAGGAGGAAGAGGCCCACCAGCAGGATCAGCAGCACTGCGGCCACGGAGGCGGGCAGGACGGTTCCCGTCCATGAGATCTTCATACTGTCCCCCCGCTCGTGTCCCTCCAGCCTACGGCCCCGCGGTGAGGTGAGGAACGCACGGCCCGGGGATTGCCGCCGTCGTCGTCCGGTGGGACGCTGGAAGCATGAGCCAGGACGACAGCTTTCACGCCGAAGTGACCACCCGGAACAACTCCGAACTGCATCAGTACGAGGTCCTGGTGGACGGGCGGCTGGCAGGGTTCGCCCAGTACCATCCGTTGCCGGGGCAGGTCGATTTCCACCACGTGGAGGTGGGCCGCGAGTTCGAAGGGCAGGGGCTGGCCGGAGTGCTGGCACACTTCGCCATCGACGACGTGGTGGCGGCCGGCCTGCGGGTCATCCCCAACTGCGAGTTCATGTCCGCCTACCTGACCAAGCACCACGCGAACGACCAGTTCATCGACTGGCCCTGATCGCGCGTGTTCCTGAGCTTCCCCGCGCGGGCCTCTTGATTTCCTCCGCTCCCGGGCGGACACTGCTGAAACGGCCCCCGCGGCCTGTTCCTGCGCGGAACTCACTGCGCGGACCTCACTGGACCGAACTCACCGCACTGAACTCTCAGGAGGCGTGACCATGGCAGAACACGAATCCACCCCCGCGGCGCTGGACGCGGATACCGCGGCCCGGCTGGCGGCCTCGATGAACGGGAACTCCGCCGCTCCGGCCGCGGACGCGGGGACGCCCACGAACGGATCCAGTGGGCAGGGTCCGTGGCCGGACGGGAACGGCAAGCACAAACACCCCCGGGAGCACGCGGACAATCCGGGCCGTTCGGCGCAGGCCGCCGCGGTGAACGCCGTTCACAGGACCAGTCGCCCGCAGATGCCGCACTCGCACTGATCGGCGCTTGCTCTGGGACGCCTGAACGCGAAAATCCCCGGCCCTCTGGACTTTCCCCGCCGCTGAAGCGGCAGGTTTTGTCCGGAAGGCCGGGGATTTTTCGTGAAGCAGGGTCCGCGCCTCAGGCCGCGGCGGTCTCCGGCTGCAGTTCCTTCTCCTTGGTGGCGGCCTTGCGTGCCGCGGCGCCCTTCAGGCCCACCACGGTGAAGGCGGTGATGGCGGTGCCCACCGCGATCGCCAGGAGCCAGAGCAGGAAGTTGTCGAAGGCGAAGAAGACGAACACGCCGCCGTGCGGGGCCTTGGAACCGGCCGCGAAGGCCATGGACAGGGCACCGGTCACGGCGCCGCCCAGCATGGAGGCGGGGATGACACGCAGCGGGTCGGCCGCGGCGAACGGGATGGCGCCCTCGGAGATGAAGGAGGCGCCCAGCAGCCAGGCGGCCTTGCCGTTCTCATGCTCGGTGGCGTTGAACAGCTTCGGACGGAGCACGGTGGCCAGGGCCATCGCCAGCGGCGGGACCATGCCGGCGCCCATGACGGCGGCCATGATCAGGTACGGTGCGTGGTTGTCCGCGGAGGCGGCACTCAGGCCGGCGACGGCGAAGGAGTAGGCCACCTTGTTGACCGGGCCGCCCAGGTCGAAGCACATCATGAGGCCGAGGACGATGCCCAGGACGATCGCTGCGGTGCCGGTCATGCCGGACAGCCAGCCGTTCAGGCCTTCCGTGATGGCGCGGATCGGGCCGCCGAGGACCAAGAACATGAGGCCGGAGGCCACGATCGAGGCGACCAGCGGGATGATGGCCACCGGCATGAGGCCACGGAGCCAGCGTGGAGCGGCCAGGCCGGAGAGCCAGGAGGCGACGACGCCGGCCAGCAGACCGCCCACGATGCCGCCGAGGAAGCCGGCACCCATGAAGCCCGCCACGGCACCGGCTACGAAGCCGGGGGCGATGCCCGGCCGGTCGGCCAGCGCGTAGGAGATGTAGCCGGCCAGCGCGGGGACCAGGAAGCCCATGGACAGGGCGCCGATCTTGAACAGGACCGCACCCAGGTAGGCGCCGAGCGGGCCCCAGGCCTGCGCGCCGAATTCGGTCGGCAGGCTGAACAGGTTGTTCTTCACCACGATGGTGTCCGCGTACTTGGTGATGTCGAAGCCACCGAGCAGGAAGCCCAGCGCGATCAGCAGACCGCCACCGGCTACGAACGGGATCATGTAGGAGACGCCGGTCAGAAGGGCTCGCTTGAGCTTGCCGCCGAGCGATTCGCTCGCGGTGTCCTCGGACGCGCCGGCGGAGCCGGTGGCCTTCACGCGGCGGGCGTTCGGATCCTTGGCGGCCGCCAGGGCCTCCTGGATCATCTCCTTCGGCTCGTCGATGCCGCGCTTGACGGGCGACTGGATGTAGGGGAGCCCGGCGAAGCGGTCCTTGTCCCGGACGTCCACGTCCACGGCGAAGATGACGGCGTCCGCTGCGGCGATGGTCGCGGCCGGCAGCGGGGTGGCGCCTGCGGAGCCCTGCGTCTCCACCTGCACGTCCACGTCCATTTCCTTGCCGGCCGCCACGAGGGAGTCGGCGGACATGTAGGTGTGCGCGATCCCGGTGGGGCAGGCGGTGACGGCCACGATGCGCCGGGATGCCTCAGCGGAGGGCGCGGATGACGACGGCGCGTCGGTCGCCGTCGTCGTGCTCGCGGCAGGCGCGTCGCCGAGGGCCTCGCCGATGAGCGCCACGAGCTCCTCCGGAGTGGCCGCGGAACGCAGCGCCGCGGTGAAGTCCTTTTTGATCAGGGAGCGGGCCAGCTTGGAGAGCAGCTTCAGGTGTTCCTGGTCCGCGCCGGCGGGGGCGGCGATGAGGAACACGAGGTCCGCGGGGCCGTCCTTGGCCCCGAAGCCCACCGGGTTGCCCAGGCGGGCGACGGCCAGGGCCGGTTCGGTGACGGCGTCGGTCTTGGCGTGCGGGATGGCGATGCCGCCGGGGATGCCGGTGGGGGTCTTCTCCTCGCGGGCCAGAGCGGAGGCGAAGAGGCCTTCCGTCTCGGCGCGGCCCACGGCGGCGACCTTCTCCGAGAGGGCGCGGATGACCTCGGCCGGGGTGGATCCCAGGTCCGCGTCGAGGACCACGAGGTCCGGGGTGATCAGCTGGCTCACAATGAGTCCTTCGCTAGGGCCGTGACGGTCACGGCGGAGGGGGTGGTCTGGTGGAGCCCGGGGACGGTGGACCCGGGGAGGGAGGCGGCGGCGGCGCCATGGGCCACAGCCTGGGTGAGGCGTTCGACGGCGGTGCCGCCGTTCTGTGCCACGAGCAGGTAACCGGCCAGGGAGGAGTCTCCCGCGCCGACCGTGCTGACCGCCTGGATGGGCGCGTGGCGGGCGTGCCAGGCGCCGTCGGCGGTGACCAGCACCGCACCGTTGGAGCCGAGCGTCGCCAGGACGGCGCCCACGCCGCGCTTGACGACGGCGTCCGCGGCCCGTGCCGCGAGCAGGGGATCGGCTTCGAGCTCCTCGCCGCTGTGCTGCTCCGGGAATCCGGCCAGGGCGGCGAGCTCGGCGAGTTCCTCGCCGTTGGGTTTCAGGAGGTCCGGGGCGGCGTCCGCCCCGGCGTCGATGGCCTCCAGGAGGGGCGTCCCGGAGGAGTCCACGGCCACCAGGGGGGCGTCCGCGCCGAGTCCGGTGCGGAGCCGCCGGGTCAGGCGGGCGTAGTAGTCGGCGGGGATGCCCGGGGGCAGGGAGCCGGCCAGCACCACCCAGGAGGCCGCGCGGGCCTCTTCCAGGAGGAGGGCGGTGAGGGCGTCCTCCTGGTCCTGGCTCAGTTCCGGGCCGGGTTCGTTGACCTTGGTAGTGGTCCCGTCCGGTTCGGTGAGGGTGATGTTGCTGCGCAGCGGGGCGCCGATCGGCAGGGCCCGGTGGGGGATGCCGGTGGCGGCGAGGGCCACGATGACGGGATCCGTGGGGTCGCCCGGAAGGACGGCGACGGTGCTCAGCCCGGAGGCGGTCAGTGCCCGGGAGACGTTGACCCCCTTGCCGCCTGCTTCGCCGCGGACCGCGACGGCGCGTTGGACCTCGCCGCGGGCCAGTGCCCCGGGCAGTTCCACGGTGCGGTCCAGGCTGGGGTTGGCGGTCAGGGTGACGATCATGCCCGCACCACCTCGGCCTCGGCGGCGGTCAGAGCCTCGGCCAGCGCCGGGGAGGGTTCCCCGTCGGTGACCAGGGTGTCCACCTCTTCCAGCCCGGCGAAGCGGACCAGGGTCTCCGCGCCGAGCTTGCTGGCGTCGGCCAGGACCACCGTGCGGCGTGCGCTTTGGACGAAGGCCTCCTTGACGGCGGCCTCCTCCGGGTCCGGGGTGCTCAAACCGAAGTCTTCGTGGATGCCGTTGGTGCCCAGGAAGGCGATGTCCGGGCGGAAGCTCCGCAGGGCGGCGACGGTGCCTGCGCCCACGGCCGCCTGGGTGACGCCGCGGACGCGGCCGCCCAGGAAGTGCAGGGTCACGCGCGGGGCGGAGGAGAGGGCGGTGGCGATGGGGATGGAGTTGGTGAGGACCAGGAGTTCCGGGGCGTCCGCGCCGCGGTGGGCGATCAGGCCGGCCAGGACCTCCGTGGTGGTGCCGGCGTCCAGGATGATGCTGGCCTCACGCCGAGGCAGGAGCGCCAGGGCGGCGGTGGCGATGCGGTGTTTCTCCCCGGAGTGGGTGGCCAGGCGTTCCGGGACGCTGGTCTCCGCGGTGCTGCCGCGATCGGCGGAGACGGCGCCGCCGTGGACGCGGCGGAGCTCGCCGAGCTCCTCCAGGAGGGCCAGGTCCCGGCGGACGGTCTCCGGGGTGATGGCGAAGCGCTGTGCCAGATCGGTGACGCTCACCCGCCCTTGAGCGGTGAGGAGCTCGGCGATCGCGCCGTGCCGTTCCTCAGCGAACATGTCAGGCCTTCTTCCGGTTCCTGTGACCACCGTCACGCGAATGTTTGATTGCTTGACTTTATCTTTGTTTTTCTGTGGTCGTCAAGGGATGAAGGCAGAAAAGCGGGCATGTTCCCACGAAAGCGGGCGTGTGGGCGTTCGGAACCCGGCGGAGATCTATGCTCATGCCATGGAGAAGGTCCTCTGGTCCAAGCCCGAGCATGAGCGCGCGGGTACGCCCCTGCTGCTGCTGTTCCACGGCTACGGGTCCACGCCGGAGCGGATGGAGAAGCTGTTCCCGCACCTGCCGCAGGAGTTCACCTGCGCCGCGCCGCAGGGCTTCAAGGACATCGGCGGTGACCGCGGCTGGTTCCTCCTGGACTACTTCCTCAGCAACGACCTCGCCGAGGTCATGGAGTCCTGCACCCGGCTGCTCGCGTGGCTGGACGGGATCAAGGCGCAGCACAGCAGCGTCTCCTTGCTCGGGTTCTCCCAGGGCATGGCCATGGCCAGCAGCCTCCTGCGCCTGAGACCGGAGCAGTTCCGGGCCACGGTGGGGCTGTCCGGCTTCGTCCTGGACAACGATCTCCTGGCCCTCACGGAGTCCTTCACGGAGCGTCCGCCCTTCTTCTGGGGCCGGGACAAGGGGGACCTGGTGATCAATGAGGACGCCACCGGCTTCACGGCCGAGTGGCTGGAGGAGAACACCGCCCTGACGGCGCGCAGCTATCCGGGCCTGGGGCACTGGATGGCGGTGCAGGAGATGGTGGACGTCAGTGCGTTCCTCCGGTACTACGTGCTGGGCACTCCTTCAGTACGCTGAACCCATGGCCAAGCGGAAGAATCCGGCGCTGGGGATCGCCCAGGACGCCGCGCAGAACGCGATGTTCGACGACGCCGGCAAGCCCCGCAGTGGCGTGCACAGCGTCCTGCTGAAGGCCGTGGACGTGCAGCGGCCGCTCGTCGTCGGGCATCTGAGCAGGCTGCGCCGCAAGCATCCGAACGCGAACCTGGCAGAGCTGGTGGTGCGCCTGGAGCGGCAGTATCTCGCGACGGTCACGGCGACCGGGGCGGGCGCGGGCGTCACAGCGGTGATCCCGGGCGTCGGCACGGGGACCGCACTGGCAGTGTCCGGCGTTGCGACGGCGGCGTTCCTGGAGGCGACCGCGCTGTTCGCCTCCAGTGTGGCTGAGCTGCACGGCATCCGGGTCACGGATCCGGAGAAGGCCCGCACCATGGTCATGGCGATCATGCTGGGGGAGGAGGGCACTGCGCTGCTGAGCGCCTTCACCGGGCAGACGTTCGGGAAGGGGCGCGGGGCCGCGCAGGTGTGGGGGACCGTGCTGCGACGCAAGACCGCACTGTCCGGGTTCGAGCCCCTGCAGGGAGCGATTCAGAAGGCATTCCTCCGCTCGCTGCTGAAGAAGCAGGGCGGGGCGTTCGTGAGCCGGCTCCTGCCGTTCGGCGTCGGCGCGGTCATGGGCGGCGGCGGCAATCTGCTGATGGGCCGCGCCGTCATCGCCAACACGCGGGAAGCGTTCAGCGCGCTGCCGCTCGTCGCTCCGTTCAGCTGAGCCCCGCTCCCTGAACCCGCCCGCCGCAACCCGTCCGGCTAGGCGGGCTCGACCACGCCATGCACCTGCGTATCGCCGGGCCGCTCGCCGGTGAGTGATTCGGCGATGTCCACCACGAACTCGGCGATCTCGTCATAGCCGGTCACCGGCTCGCCCACGATGTACCCGTCGGCGCCGAGGAGCAGAGCCGTCGGCATGGCCCACTCCGCGATCGACCGCCGCAGATGCTGTCCGGGATCGTGCAGGGACTGCGGTGCGGTGCGTTCCGTGACGGAGCTCTGCTCCGGGGTCAGGGCGGTCAGCAAACGGACTTCCACGCCGGGCAGCAGCGCGCGCCAGGCGGGGACCCGTCCGATGGTCTGTACGCAGGGCCGGCAGCCCTCGTTCACGGACAGCAGCAGGATGGGGGAGAACTGGACCAGATCGCGGATGTTCGCCGTGCTGCCGTCGCCGAGCTGCATCGAAATGGACGGCACGCGCGGGCGGATGTACTTCAGCTCAATGTCCCCGGCGTGCGGGGCCGCAGTGGGGAGTGGCGCGGTTCGGGGCTCTTGCCGCACGACCAGGTAGGTGGTGACGGCCGCGACGGCGGCGCTGAGAACCGCCTCCAGCGGCGACACGGGGGCACCGCCGAGGACTGCGCGTGCCGTGCCTCCGAGGGCCGGAACCGCCCAGATGCTCCCCAGGGTCGCGAGGGAGACTGCCAGGAGCCAGGCGTTGCGCAGGACCGTCATACGGGTCACCGGTGTCCGCTCGCCGAAGCAGGCGCAGGAGGTGTCCGCGTGGGAGTGCAGGGCGCGGACCACCAGCCAGAGGTAGGCGGCCATGAGAAGCACGACGGCGAGTGCCACCACCGCACCGAGCGCGCCACCCAGCAGGAGCAGGCCGGCGGTGAGTGCCAGCTCGGCCCAGGGGTGCAGGCGGAGGAGCCAGCTTCGCCTCAGTGCCACCGGGACGCCGAGTTCGGCCCACCCTTCGAGGTCATCGGGCTGACGGAGCTTGGCGATGCCGCTGACCACGAGCACCGCGGCCAGGATGAAGGGCAGCGACAGCAACACGATCATCTCTTTTCAGTCGAAGCTTCGGATCGCTCCACCGTACTCCCGTGGTGCGCCCTGTGGTGGCCCTGCACAACGACTTCTGGACCGGCCTCGATGAGGCCGGTCCAGAAAGCCGGTGCGTGAAGGGTGTGAAGGCCGTATTACGGCCTGCGTGGAGTGCCTGTCAGCAGTTGGCCGGGGAGATGGCGCTCGCCGTCTGCGCGGCACCGGAACTCAGGACGGCGCACGTGGTGGCGTCGAGCATGCGCCACATGATGGTTGCCTGGAAGTTGCTCGAAGCGCCGTTCGGTGCCGACTCGATCCAGAAGTCCTTATTGGTGGTGCCGTTCGGGACCACGATGCTGCCGTTGGTCAGGCCACCGGCGCATGCGGAGAACGTGGGATTCGAGCACTGGTTGTGCGGTGCCGCGAAGGTCGGCGTGCTCCAGATCTGTGTGATGCCGGAGACTACGCCAGGTCCCGAGCTGGTTGGAGCAGACGGGCAGCTGTTCTGGCAGACAAACATGGCCGTGATCTGGAAGACCACGTCGGTGCCAGTGTTGTTCGTCAGGGTGAGCGGCACCTGCAGCGACTTGCCGTTGCTGCACCCCTTGGCGGTGGCGCCCGTATTTCCACAGGCCATGCCGAAGTCGATCACCGGCGGCGGCGGAATGATGACGGAAGCGCTGGCGAACGGGGCGCCTGCGACGACTGCCACGGCAGGCACGGTCCATGCCGCGGTGCGCAAGAGCGCGCGCCGTGACGCATTCTGATTGCTGAGTTCTGAACTCATCTGGGGTCCCCTCGAAAATCGCACGTATTTGAAGGCGACTTGATCGAGAGATCAGGAACGTTTCAGCCCGTCAGAAGGCCGATGTGTTGCTCCACATCAGTGCACTGGCGTCTTTCCTAAGGACACCGGTGCAACCCCCCTGATGAGCGTCTACACTCCGATAGCCGCCGCAAGTTACGCCCAGTCTAGAACACTGGGAGGATCCTGGGCAACGATTGCTCGCTTAACATGTGCGGAGAGTTATCGGTCGCAGCGACTCGCCGGGGTGTCCGGGCTCAGCCGAAGAACAGCGTCGCCACGGTGAAGAGCAGCAGGCCGGCCAGGGAGCCCACCACGGTGCCGTTGATCCGGATGAACTGCAGATCGCGTCCCACCTGGAGCTCGATTTTCCGGCTGGTCTCCTCGGCGTCCCAACGGGCCACGGTGTCCGTGATGAGGCCGGTGATCTGGTCGCGGTAGTTGCTCACCACATAGGCAGCCACGTCGGCCACCCACGTATTGACCTTGACGCCCAGCTCGGGATCGTCCACCAGGCGGCGCCCCAGGTCTTCGAGGGCGCCCACGAATCGCCGGTACAGCTCGCTCTGCGGATCCTCCACCGCCTCCAGCAGGGCCTTCTTGAGCGTCTCCCAGGTGCGGGAGGCGATGTCCCGGACCTGGGGGTCGCCCAGGATCTGCGCCTTGATGCCCTCGGCACGCTGGATCATGGCGGGGTCGTACTGGAGATCCCGGGCCAGCTCCTTCAGATACGTGTCGATCGCCTGGCGCACCTGGTGGTCCGGATCCTGCTGCACGCCCTTCACGAATTTGGCCAGCTCGATGTAGACCTTGTCTCCCACCAGCGAGTCCACGAATCCAGGGACCCAGAGCGGGGAGCGGTCACTCACCATCCGGTTCACGGTGGCGTGATTGCGGCCCACCCAGTCCGCGGCGCGGTCCACCAGCAGGTCCACCAGGTGCCGGTGATGGCCCTCGTCGAACACCCGTTCCGCGACCCGGCCCAGGGGCGGGCCCCACGGCGGGTCCACCACGTGCTTGCGGACCAGGGACTCCACCACGGCCTGGACGTCCTCGTCCCGCAGCACGGTGAAGAGGCCGCGGATGGCGGCCGAGCCTTCCCTGGCCACGCGCTCGGCGCCGCTGGGCGCTGGGAGGCGTGCTCCGGCGTCGTCGGTTCCGGAGAGCCAGTGGCCGATCACCCGGCCTGGATCCGTCGCGGCGAGCTTGGCGCGGATGACGTCCTCGGAGAGGAAGTTGGTGCCCACGAAGTCACCCAGGGAGGCGCCGATCTGGTCCTTCTTCCGCGGGATGATGGCGGTGTGCGGGATCTTCAGCCCCATGGGGTGGCGGAAGAGGGCGGTGACGGCGAACCAGTCGGCCAGGGCGCCCACCATGCCGCCTTCCGCGGCGGCACGGACGTAGCCGAGCCAGGGGTACTGGTGCTGGAGTGCGAAGGAGACGCCGAACACCACGGCCAGGAGGATCAGCAAGCCCAGGGCGATGCCCTTCATCCGGGCCAGCGCTGCTGCTTTGAGGGCGTCGCCGGGGGTCGCGACGTCGGGAGTTGGCGCAGTGTTCACGTCCATTCCCCCACACTATGCGCTGAGACTGACAGAGACTGGATAGCGTGGGTGCCATGAGCTTGAGCACCAGCCGTCCCCTCGTCTACGCCCACCGTGGAGCCAGCGCGCGATTCGCCGAGCACACGCGGGCCGCCTACCTGCAGGCGCTGGGCGACGGCGCGGACGGCGTGGAGTGCGATGTTCACCTGACCCAGGACGGCCACGTCGTGCTGCTGCATGACACGGACCTGGACCGCACGTCCACGGGGACCGGCCCGGTGGCGGAGAAGACCCTGGCGGAGCTGCGGGAACTGGACTTCCACTCGTGGAAGGGGGCAACGGTGCCTCCGGAGTTCGGTGCCGCGAGCGAGCAGTTCCTGACGCTGGACGAGCTGCTGGACATCCTGGGTGGCGCGGGGCGGGAAATGGGTCTGGCGATCGAGTTCAAGCACCCGTCGCCGTTCGGTTTCCGGCTGGAGGAGAAGACGCTGGAGCTGCTGGAGCGGCGCGGCTGGGACGCGACAACGGGGCTGCTGGGAAGGGTTCGCGTGTCCTTCATGAGCTTCGACCCGGCCGCCGTGGAGGAACTGCTGCGCACGGTGCTGGCGGAGGCGGTCTGCCAGCTCGTGGCCGATGTGGATGAGGACGCCGTGGCTCCGGACATGTTCTTCGGGGAGCTCGCGGCGCCGGCCATCGCCGCGTTCCTGCGCGCCGGGCTGCGGAAGGCGGAGGGATACCTCGACGACGGCGTGGCGGGCATCGCCGGCCCGGGCGTCGCGTATCTGCGGGACCATGAGGAGCGGGCCGCGCGGTGGCTGGCGGACGGCCGCCGCTTCCGCGTCTGGACGGTGGACGACGACGCCGATGTGGACTTCTGCGTGGCGTTCGGCGTGCAGGAGATCACCACGAACCGGCCGGCCGAGGTGCTGGCGAGGCTGGCTTCGAGGGTCTGAGCTCCCGGGCGGTCCCGTGCCGGGCTGCTCAGGCCCGGTGCGAACACCGGAAACCGGCGACTGACATGTCACACCCTTGATCGGCCCAGGCCTCACCCTTAGAGTGCTGATATATGAGTTATATGTCACAGTTCGGCTGAGGCCGGCTCTGGCACCGTCAGCGATGTGCGCTGAAGCCAGAAGGGAACACTGCTTGATGAGCCAGATCACCGGGGCGCCGACGCCTTCCGACACGTCCGTATCGCAAGAGACCACCGCCAGATTCAAGCGCCGCTTCATGGTGCGGCTCGTCGCCGTCTTCATCGGAGGCATGTTCCTTGACGGGTACATCCTCGGAATCATCGGCCCGGTCACGGGCCTGATGCGGTCCGACCTCAAGCTCGACGAGCTGTCCCTGGGGATGATCGCAGCCGGTCCGCTGCTCGGCATCTTCGTCGGCTCCCCGCTGGCCGGGTGGGCGACTGACAAGTTTGGCCGCAAACCGATGTTCCTGGTGGACATGGGTCTGTTCCTGCTCGCCTCCGCGGCTCAGTTCTTCGTGACCTCCGGGGACGGGGCCGTGATCCAGCTGGCGGTCATCCGCTTCTTCATGGGCGTCGCGATCGGTGGCGAATACTCGATCGGCGGGCCGTTGCTGTCAGAGTTCTCCCCGCCGAAGCTGCGCGGGCGGCTGCTCGGGCTGACCCTCATCGCCTGGTATATCGGCTTCATGGTGGCGTTCATCGTCGGTACGCTCATGCACGACGCCGGCACCCCGTGGCGCGTGGTCATCGGCACCAGCACGGTCCTGGCGCTTGTCCTGTTCGTCGCGCGTTTCGGCCTGCCCGAGTCGCCGAGCTGGCTCATCACGAAGGGGCGGCGCGAGGAGGCGCTTGCGATCACACGGAGGTACATCGCATCGCCGGAGATGCGGGACAGCATCACCGAAGAGATCGATCTGAGGATGCTTCAGGAAGCCGAGGCTGCGAAGAACAAGACCAAGATCAAGGGCGCCTCCATCGGAATGCTGTTCTCCCGGCAGTACTGGCGCACCACCCTCTTCACCTCGGGCTTCTGGTTCTGTGCGGTCACGCCGTACTTTGCCATCGCGACGTTCGCCGACGACGTGCTCAACCAGTTCGGCTTCGGCGGCGGCTGGGCCGGTGGCGTCGGTCTGTCCGCGTTGGCGGCCGCGGGCGTCACCACCACGGTGCTGCTGATCGACAAGCTCGGCCGCCGGATCCTCACCGTGCCCGGGCAGTGGCTCTGCGCAGGCATCCTGCTGGTCATCGGCGTCTGGGCGAACGCGCCGTCAATTCTGGTGCTCGTCCTGTTTCTCGCCTTCTCCTTCTTCAATGCCGGGTACACCACCATGACCCAGGTCTATCCCGCCGAGGTGTTCCCCGGCGAGCTGCGCGGCATCGGCATGGGATTCTCCGCGGCGTTCAGCCGCATCGGCGCCGCACTCGGCACCTTCGCCCTGCCGTGGGCGATCAGCAACTTCGGTATGGGCCCGAGCATGGTCGTGGCCGCCGTCGTCGCACTTCTGGGAGCAATACTCTCGCAGTGGCTCGCGCCGGAGACGAAGGGCCGCACCCTCGCCGAGATCTCGGAGAACTTCTCCCACTGAAAGCGGGAGAGCGGCCGCGTGCCGGGCAGGACCGCGATGGGCACTAAAAACATGCCACGGGATTGTTTCCGGCCCGTCTTGAGCGGTGATTTGAGCGCGCCGTAAAGTGCTCTCATCATTCGCACATTCCTGAATTTTTTGGGGGAACCATGGCTCCTGCCATTTCCAGAGCCCGCGCGCGGATCGCGCTTTTTGCGGTGCTCCTGTCCAGTCTTCTTTTCGCCGGACTGGTGCCTGCACATGCCGATGGCGGCGGCAGCATCTCTGGGCATGTCACCGTTCCAGAGGGTGTCGACGTCACGCAGACCAAGGTGTCACTGGAGATGGAGATGCCCGAGGGCTACACCATGCTCGATTCCGAGACATCGCCCGACTCCAGCGGTTCCTTCACCTTCTCAGGGAAGTGGCCGGGGCAGTACAAGGTGATGTTCACCAACACGGGAACAGTGACCATGTGGAACGGTGGTGCACTCACTGAGGCGGCAGCGCCGTGGATCGTTCTCGCCGATGGACAGGCTGTGACGGGGATCGACGTCGCGCTTGAAGCAGCCGGGACCATTTCCGGCGCGATCCGCGTTCCGAATGGATTCGATCCCACGCAGTTCAGCATCTTCGCTGAGCCCGCCGATGATCCATATGGCACGTCCTCGGATGGCCGATCGGGATTCGCGGTCGCGAGTTCCGACGGCACCTACGTAATCACCGGCCTGCCCGCAGGGGACTACAAGGTGCAGTTCCAGGCCCCGTGGGGTTCCGGGCTATCGACCATCTGGTACAAAAACGCCTCTAGCCCCGACGATGCGACGGTCGTGACCTTGCCTGGCGGCGGAGGCGTGACGGGCATCGATGCAGCGTTTTATCTTCCTTCGAGCATCTCCGGGACCGTTTCCTTCCCTGCCGGTCAGAGTGTCACCAGCCGTGAGGTGGATGTCGTCGACGCTCACACCGGCTTCATGGCGGGAGCTGGTGCCATTGCGGCCGACGGAACGTACACGGTAAGCGGTCTGCAGCCCGGCGACTACAAAGTTCATTTCGTCTCCTGGGGTGGCCCTTTCGTAGGTGAGTGGTACTCGGGCGCGCAGAGCGAACAGGATGCGCAGATCATTTCGCTAGCTTTGGAGCAGCAGCTCACGGGAGTCGATGGGGCCTTCCATATAGGAGGTGTTGTTACGGGCCGAGTATCCGTCGGTGCTGGAGTGGACGTCACTCATGGCCGGGTGCAGATCTTTCCGGCATCGGCAACGAACCTGTTCACGGGTCCGCCGATCGGCTCGGCCGAACCGGCGCCCGACGGGACGTACTCCGTGGCGGGGCTCCCCGCCGGAAACTACAAGGTGTGCTTCTTGGCGGCGTTCAGCGGCGGTCTCGACAGCTGCTTCGGAGACCGCTCGGTGACCAGTGCGACGACGATCGCGGTCCAGCTTGGACAGACCACCTCCGCGGTGAACATCAGGAGCCAGGCAGGAGGGCAGATCACCGGCAAGGCCGACCCGTCCTTCGGCAACTATTTCATCCGCGTGGCCGTCTATTCGCTGGACGGGACTCTGGTCAAGGAGAGCATCACCGCTCCGGACGGCACCTATCGGGTTCCCGCGCTGCCGCAGGGCAACTACAAGGTGCGCTTCGGCCCCGGTCCTGAGATGGACGGAACCAAGTGGTACGGGGGAACTTCGCTCTCTTCAGCGACGAAAGTGAAGGTCGTTGCAGGGGCTTCGACCGCAGGTATTGATCTCAAGCCATAAGTGCTCTTCACGTTCATTGTGGGCTTGCTCAAACAATGATGGCTGAGGGCCCGGGAACCGTCGGTTCCCGGGCCCTCTGCGTCAGGCCGGCCGTGGAGCGTCGTCCACGAGCAACTTCCGGCGATTCACTCCCTGCGATGCCGGCTCTCAGATCCCTCTGGAACGCCTGGGGCCCTGCATCGCCTTCATCGCATTGGATCGAGTCGATCGAGACGTTTGGAATACCAAAAATGAGACCGCTCAAGCCCCTGTGAACCCCGTGATCAGGCCCCGATTCCGCCGTCCAGGAGCGGCCTGCCAACCAGCGGCCGGCACCGCCGGGATCCCGCCAAGGAGGCCTCGCGCAGAGGGTCAGCCGACGGGGAGCTCGACGCCGGGAACGGCCGTCTGCGCAGGCAGTGGACGGACCGCGGCGACGGGGCGCAGGGCGTCCTCCATGAGCGCAACGGGCCTCTTCCAGGCGTTGGTGCCGTGCTCGATGGTGTCCACGGAGCCGATCAGCATGGCGATGATGCGGATGACATCCTCCTCGGAGACGTCCGTGCGCACCGTCCCCTGGTGCTGGGCCCGGCCCAGCAGCACGCCGAGCGCCTCGATGATGTTCCCGCTGATGGTGGTCAGGACTCCGCGGCGGCCCACCAGAGCGTCCAGCAGGGCGGATTCCTCCGCCGCGACCTGGACGATCGACTCGATCACGTGCATGAGCGCGGCGCCGGCGTCGGCCTCCGAAAGAGCCCGCGACACCGCGGGGTCCACGTGAAGGCGCAGCTGCCGCGAGATGACCGCCAGGACCAGCGCCTCCTTGTCCGCGAAGTTGCGGAAGAGCGTGGCAGGGCCAACCTGGGCGGTCTCCGCGATGAGCTGCAGGGGCACGTTCGGTCCCTTTTCATGGAAGCACTCGCGCGCAGCCGTGATGATCTTTTCCACATTCCTGGCCGCGTCGGCGCGCAGGGGTCGTGAACCCTGACGGTATTCCATCTGTCCAGCATATCGAGCCATGCGAAACTGAAGGTATCGGTACATGAAAGTGCCGGTTTCGTGACGCACGTCTCACTGTATGTCGGTATACCGTCATGCAACTTCTTGAAAGGACCCCGCCATGATCGTCGCCTTCTCCGTGGCCCCCTCCGGAACTCCTGTGGGTGGTTCCGCCCCCGCCGACGACGCCTCCGTGCATGACGCTGTGGCCGCCGCCGTCAAGATCGTCCGCGATTCCGGCCTGCCCAACCGCACCAGCTCCATGTTCACGGAGATCGAGGGGGAGTGGGACGAGGTCATGGACGTGGTCAAGCGCGCGACCTTCGCCGTCGCCGAGTTCGGCTCCCGCGTCGCCCTGGTCCTGAAGGCCGACATCCGCCCGGGGCACGAAGGCGAGATCGACGGCAAGATCGAGCGCCTGGAGAAGGCGCTGGGGGAGCTGGGCTGACTCGCGAGCGGCGGCGCGGTCAGTCCCCGATCGCCCTGCCCGCGAGCAGGTTCACCGTGAGCCGTGCGATCCGCGTGCCGTAGAGCTCCACCGTCAGATCACCCATGGTCCGCCTCGGTGGAGATCGTCGCCGTGAGTTCCATGTCGGTCTCCCGCATGAAGGCGAAGAGTCTGTCCATCATGATGGACGGCTTGCCCGATTCGAGTTCCCAGATGTACTTCTGGGTGGTTCCGAGCCGTTGAGCGAGCTCGCGCTGGCTCAGCCCGGACAACAGGCGCGCCTGCTGCATGATCCGCCCCAGTGATGCGGGGCTGGTCACTCGTCCCGTGTAGCTCATCTCGCACCTCGTTGACTCCGATATCAACGTCGCCTCTCACCGACCCTGTCCAAGCGATCCGGCGGATGCCAGACTGGCCGTATGGCATCGGACAGCACCCCTTTCCAGCACCGTTCCCAGCCCGGATGGGCGGCCATGGAGGACTGGATCTCCTCCACCGTGGTCCACCCCGATCCGGCCCTCGAGCAGGCCATCACCACGGCCAAGGACGCCGGGATGCCGCCCATCGAGGTGGCCCCGAACTCCGGCAAGCTCCTCCAGCTCCTGGTGGGGATCGGCGGCGCGCGCCGCGTGCTGGAGATCGGCACCCTCGCCGGCTTCAGTGCCCTCTGGATGGCCCGCGCCCTCCCGGAGGACGGCCGTCTGGTGACCATCGAATACAAGGCCGAGCACGCCGCCGTCGCGCGTAAGAACCTCGACGACGCCGGCGTCGGCTCCCGCGTGGACATCCGGCAGGGTGCCGCGCTGGACGTCCTGCCCACCCTGGAGGGCGAGGAGCCTTTCGATCTGGTGTTCATCGACGCGGACAAGCAGAACAACTCGAACTACCTCGAATGGGCCGTGCGCCTGGGCCGGCCCGGCACTGTCGTGGTCCTGGACAACACCGTCTGGGAGGGCGCCCCCATGAACCCGGAGCAGGACCCGGTGAACGCCCCGGGCATCCGCGACTCGCTCGAGCTCTTGGGCGCGGACCCGCGCTTCGACGCCACCGTGATCCAGACCGTCGGTTCCAAAGGCTGGGACGGTTTCGCGCTGGCCGTCATCCGGTGACGCTTCAGTACCTGATCCGGCAGGCAACCCCTGACGACGCCGACGTCCTGGTCCGGATGCACACGGCTGCCCACGAGGAGTGTTACGCGCATCTTCTGCCGCCGGAGTTCTTTGCCGGGCGCAGGGCGAGCCTGCCGGAGCGCATCGAGGGGCGGCGGCCCCACCTGGACTCGACGGACCCGCGGCTGCTGGCTTTCGATGAAGCCGGAGCGCTGGTGGGTTTCGCCGACGCCGGGCCCAGCCGGGATGACGACAGGCCCGGTGTTTACGAGCTCTACGGCCTGTACGTGCTCGCACGCGCCTACGGAACCGGCCTCGGGGCCCGGCTCCTGAGTCTCGCTGTCCGTGACGAACCTGTGGTGGACCTCTGGGCGGCCATCGGCAATGAACGAGCGCTGGCCTTCTATCGCAAGCACGGCTTCGTGGAGACCGGAGCCACCAAGGACCTGGGCGGGGAGTGGGTGCCGATGAGAGCCCTGCGGATGACGCGGACGCGTTAAAGCCACACGCTGGACTAATTGATCAGTGTCGGAGCCGGGCCGTAGGCTTGCCGCATGACTCAGAAGGCCGGCCAGGGGATGCCGCTCAGGGATTACCGTATTCATCGTTATGTCAACGCCTTCTGCCCGCGGTGCCACGAGGAGAAACCGGACCAGCCGCTCTCCGAGGTGCACAGGCTCTCCGGCTGGCTCGCGGTCAAGGACGGCGAGGTGTGGCTGGAACGCGGCTGTCCGGACCACGGCCTGGTCAGCACCCTCTATGACGAATCCGCCGAACTCCTGAGCTACCTGGAGCAGTGGACGGCTCCCACCAAGGTCCACACCCCGGATGTGCGCGGCAACTTCAAACCCGTCCCGTCCGCCTATGAGGACGGCCTCCCGGAGATGCAGACCCAGCACACCTGCATCCTGCTGGAGGACATCACGGACCACTGCAATCTCCGCTGCCCCACCTGCTTCGCCGAGTCCGGGCCGGCGGCATCCGCCGTCGCGCCCCTGTCCGAGGTGCTCGCCTCCGTGGACGCCCGGCTGGCGCGGGAGAACGGCCGCATCGACGTTCTCATGCTCAGCGGCGGCGAACCGACGCTCTACCCGTGGCTGGAGCAGCTCCTGGAGCACCTCGTCGCCCGCCCCATCGTCCGCATCCTCATCAACTCCAACGGCCTGCGCATCGCCCAGGACGACGCGTTCGTGGAGGTCCTGCGCAAGCACCGCCAGCGGGTGGAGGTCTACCTGCAGTACGACGGCGAGTCGGCCGAAGCGTCCGCCTTCCACCGGGGCGCGGACATCCGGCGCTTCAAGCAGCGCGCCGTAGAACGCCTCTCCGCAGCGGGTGTCTTCACCACCCTCACCATGACGGCGGCCCTGGGCGTGAACGACGGCGAGATCGGCGCGGTGATCGAACGCGCCATGGCCACGCCGTACATCGGCGGGGTCACCATCCAGCCCGTGTTCGGCTCCGGGCGCTCCGCAGGGATCGACCCGGAACGGCGCCTCACCCATACGGGCGTCCTGTCCCGGCTGGAGGGTCAGACCGGCGGCAAGATCTCCTGGAAGGACCTCACCGCTCTGCCGTGCAGCCACCCGCACTGCTGCTCCGTGGGGTATTTCCTCAAGGACGACACCGGGGACTGGAAGTCGCTCGTGGGGCTCATCGGCCACGAGCGGCTCAAGGAGTTCCTGGACCTGAACCCGGATCTGCTGGCCAACCGCATCGCCGATTCGAACCTCAACAAGGCCATCCGGGACGTGGTCAAGAACTCCCTCCTGGACCTGCTGAGCGAGCAGTCCTCCCTGTCCCACCCCTCCATGACGGACATCTGGCGGGACATCTGCGTCAACTGCGATCTGGGCGTCGGCACCCTGGCCACCCTCGCCGCCTCGCGCCTGCCGGGGCAGCACCAGCGGATGCGGTCCATGCTCGCCGATCGCGTCCTGCGCGTGACTATCAAGCCGTTCATGGACATCAACACCATGATCGAGGAGCGCCTCACCCAGTGCTGCGTCCACGTGGCCACCGTGAACCAGGAGAGCGGCGGGCACCAGTGCGCCCCGTTCTGCGCCGTCCAGGCCTGGGCGCCGCTGGCGAAGTCACGGATCTCCACGGCCACGGGCGCCCGGGAAACCGGCACCCGGAAAACGGGCACCCGGGATGCGGGCCGCGAGGCCGGCCGCCGCGAACTGCCGCTGACGGTGAAGGGCTGAGGGACATGACGCCGGGGGAGGGGGAGGGTTTGCCGCTCAACCAGTACGACCAGAGCGTCGGCGACCCTGCGCCCCCGTTCGATCCGCTGCGGCTCTGCGTCTTCACCACCGTGGCGCTGCTCGCCTGGGTGTTCGGCCCGGTGGCGGTGCTGGCCTTCGCTGTGATCGGCATCCTCGGCTATGCCAGGGCGCGCCGGGGCGGTCTGCTGCGTTCCAAATGCAAGCTGGGCGACACCCGGCTGGTCATCGCCTATCTGTCCCTGGTGGCCCTCGCCGCCGCAGCGGCTCTGGTGTTCTGGGTGCTCCGCCTGTTGCCCGGGTCCGGGGGCTGAACCGTGTTCCCCACACTGCAGGACCTCCTGGGCTTCGGGCCGGCGCTGGACACCCATTCGGTGTTCGTGGCCCTGGGCGTATTCGCGGCGCTCGCGGTGTTCTTCTCCGAGGCGAAACGCCGCGGCTTCGACGAGGACAGGATCATCTACGTGGTGCTCGGAGCCCTGGCCGGCGGCGCCGTGTTCATGCGCCTGGGCACCTGGGCGCAGCACCTGGACCCGAGCCGGAACCTGAGCCTGGTGGAGCAGCTGGCCCACGGTAACGCCTCCATCCTGAGCGGTCTGGTGGGCGCCTGGCTGGGCGCCCATGTGGCAAAGAAGGTCATGCGGTACAAGGTCCGGACGGGGGACCTGTTCGCCCCGGCGCTGGCCCTCGGCATGGCGATCGGACGTTTCGGCTGTCTCTTCACCGAGAACCCCGGCAGCCCCACCGGGACGGGCTGGGGGATCGTCCTCAGCCCCGCCGCCGCGGCCCGCCTTCACGCCCCGGCGGGCGTGCCGCTGCATCCGAGCTTCGTGTACGAGATCGTCTTCCACGCCGTGGCGTTCGTGGTCCTGTGGACGTGGCTGCGGCACCGGGCCATGGCGCCGGGCGCCACGTTCACGCTGTACCTCGGCGCGTACGCCGTCTTCCGCTTCCTGGTGGAGTTCGTCAGGGCCAACGACGTCGCGTGGCTGGGCATGAGCCGGCCGCAGCTGTTCCTGGCCGTCAGTATCCCGCTGCTGTTCGCACGGATCGCCTGGGAGGCGCGGCGTGGACGGTATTCCGCGCGACATGAACCGCACCTGGTGAAGGAGAACGCATGAGTCAGTACCCGGAGCAGCCCGAAGAGCAGGGCGAGCGGCCGGAACAGCCAGGGGTGCCGCAGCAGCCTCAGGTTCCACCGCCGCCGCAGTATCCGCCCCAGTACGCGCCGCCGCAGTACACGCCGCCGCAGTACCCTCCAGCGCAGTACCCTCCGCAGTATCCGGGCCCGTCCCAGAATTACCCGCCCGGCCCGTATAAGCAGGGCCCGCCCATGCACCCGCCCACCCCCCTGTACCCGCAGCCAGGACCCAAGCCGATGGGCGGCGGCATCCCGGGCGGCTTGGGCGTCGGTTGTGGCCTGATCTTCCTGGCGTTCCTCGCCGCGCTCTATCTGAACGGCGTGAGTCACAGCCTTCTGGTGACCAATCTGCCGTCGATCGTGGCGTTTCTGATCGGAGGGGCGCTCATGCTGACTCCGCGCTGGAGACGGTTCGGCGCCGGGATCCTGATCATGGTGTGCATCTGCTGGATCGTCATCGTCGGCCCGTGCACGTCGCTGATCCACGGCAGCGGCACGTTCTGAAAGCTACCCTTGTCCCTATGAAGCAGGGTCGCAGCATACAGTCCGCACAGCCGGTGGAAGGCGTCTACCAGGTGGACCAGGGCACCGCGGTGCTGGAGCGGGATCCGGATCTGGCCAACGGCTGGCTTCTGCGGCTGAACGGGGTGCAGAGCTCACATATCGACCTGGACGACCCGGGCCACCTGAGCTTCGAGTACATGCGCTGGATCGCGGCCCTCGTGGAGGACCGCTGGCCGGCCGGCACCACCGAGCGGGTCCGGCTTCTGCACCTCGGCGGCGCCGCCTGCTCGCTGGCCCGCTACTTCCACCACACCCACCCGGAGTCCCGCCAAGTGGTGGTGGAGCTCGACGCCGCGCTGGCCGCCGTCGTGCGTGAATGGTTCGGTCTGCCGCGCGCCCCCTTCCTCCGCCTGAGGGTGGGGGAGGCCCGCGAGGTCACCGAGAGTCTCAGCCCCGCCAGCCGCGACGTCATCATCCGGGACGTCTTCACCCAGGGCGGCACCCCGGCGCCCCTGACCACGCAGGAGTTCGCCGCGCATGCGGCCCGGGTCCTGGGGCCGGATGGCATCTACATGGTCAACTGCGGCTCCGCCCCGGATCTCAGAGAGGCCAGGGAGGACGCCGCCGGCATCGCCTCCATCTTCCCGCACGTGGCTATCGTGGCCGACGCCCCCATGCTCAAGGGCCGCCGCTACGGCAATGTCATCATCGCCGGCAGCCACCGTCCCTTCGAGGGCTCGGCCGCCATGGTGCGGACCCTCCTGGGCGGGGCGGTCCCCGCCCGCTATCTGAACGACGACGAGGTCCGCGAGTTCATCCGCGGCGCGCAGCCTCGCCATGACCCGGCACCCGTGCCAGGAAGTGCGGTGACGGCGTCATGAGCATCCCGGGCCCCAAGTCCAAGGTCCCCGCGGCGGACAACACCCTGCGGATCCTCAAGCTGCTCAGCTCGCGGCGTGGCCCGCAGCCGGCCAGCGCCATCGCCACCGCCCTGGACCTCCCGCGCTCCACCGTGTACCAGCTGCTGGTGGTGCTGGAGGATCACGGCCTGGTCATGCACCTGAAGGAGGAGAAGCGCTACGGCCTCGGCCTGGGCGCCTTCGAGCTCAGCAGCGCGTACAGCCGCCAGGAACCCATCTCCCGCCTGGGCCGCCCCCTGCTCGCGGCCCTGGTCGACGTCCTGGGGGAGAGCGCCCACCTCGCCGTCCTCCACGGACGCGACGTCCTCTACATCGTGGAGGAGCGGGCCAAGGGCCGTCCGTCGCTCGTGACCGACGTCGGCGTCCGCCTGCCCTCGCACCTGACCGCCAGCGGCCGCGCCATCCTCGCCGCGCTGCCGAAAGCTCAGGTCAGAGCCCTGTACCCGAACTCCGCGGCCTTCGTCACCCGTACCGAATCCACCGGCGGGATCACCGGCTACGCGGCGCTCTCCCGCCACCTGGACGACGTCCGCAGCCGAGGTTTCGCCATGGAGAACGGGGAGATCACGCCGGGATTCGGCTCGGTGGCCGCCGCCGTGAAGGACCACCTCGGCTGGCCCACCGCGGCCATCGCGGTGACGTTCATCGAAGACCGCATCCCGCGCGAGGAATGGCCGGCCCTCGCGGCCCGCATCCAGAAGGTCGCGGACGAACTGACCACGCGGCTCTACGGCCGCGCCAAGGGGTGAATGCAATGAACCATGTCGTCGTCGTCGGTTCCCTCAACGCGGACCTGACCCTCTACGCCGAGCGCATGCCGCTCCCCGGCGAGACCGTGCTGGGCACCGATTTCGTGATCCAGCCGGGCGGGAAGAGCGCCAACCAGGCGGTGGCCGCCGCCCGCCTCGGCGCCGACGTCCGTCTCATCGGTGCTGTGGGCGACGACGCGAACGGTGCCATGCTGCTCGCCTCGGCCGCCGACGCCGGGGTGGACGCCGCCGCGGTGCGCCGCATCGACGGCGTGCCCACTGGCGTCGCGGGCATCACCGTGGACGCCCACGGCGAGAACAGCATCGTGATCGTGGCGGGCGCCAACGGCGAGCTGTCGCCGCGGGACGTGGAGGCCTCCTCCTCGCTGTTCGACGGCGCCGCAGCGGTGTGCCTCTGCCTGGAGGTCTCCCAGGAGACCGTCCTCGCGGCCGCCCGCGCGGGCCGCGCCGCCGGGGCCACCGTCATCCTGAACCTGTCCCCGTTCGCGCCCATTCCCGCGGACCTGGCTGAGGTCACCGACATCCTCCTGGTCAACGCCCACGAGGCCGGGCAGTTGCTCGGCCGCAGGGCGCCCGCCGCCGACGGAGAGGACTGGGACGCCGTCTCCGCGGCGTTCGCTCAGGCAGGCTTCGCCCGGGTCCTGGTCACGCTCGGCGCCCAGGGTGTGGCGGTGCTCGACGGCGCGGACTCGGGCGCCGTGGCGATCGAACGCATCCCGGCCACCCGGATCGAACCCGTGGACACCACAGGCTCCGGCGACGCCTTCACGGGAGCCCTCGCCACGCGCCTCGCCGCAGGCGACAGCCTCTCCGACGCCGCGCGCTACGCCTCGGTGGCCGCAGCATACGCAGCCACCGGCCGCGGCGCGCAGGCGTCCTACGGGACTGACGCCGACGTCGTCGCGCTCCGGGCCCAGTCAAGCCGGACCCGCTGACCGCACCCCACCCGAAAGGCCCCGCATGGACACCATCCCCGTCTACCTCGACTGCGACACCGGGATCGACGACGCGCTGGCGATCGCCCACCTGCTCGCCTCGCCCCGTGCGGAGCTGCTCGGAGTGGGCACGGTCAGCGGGAACAGCGACGCCGCGCAGTGCGCCCGCAACACGCTGGACCTTCTGGCGCTGGCCGGGCGGCCGGACATCCCCGTGGCGGTGGGGAACCACGACTTCCAGGCCGCGCCCTACGGCGGAGGATCCCCGCATGTGCACGGCGACAACGGCATGGGTGGGCTTGAGCTGCCCCGGGCTCCGCGTGAACCGGAGACGGAGAGCGCCGCCCAGATGCTGGTGCGGCTGGCCCGCGAGCACCGGGGCCGGCTGCACGTGATCGCCGTGGCACCCCTGACCAATCTGGCCGAGGCGCTCCGGCTGGAGCCGCGGCTGCCGGAGCTGGTGGCCCACGTGACCATCATGGGCGGCGCCGCGCTGGCGCCCGGCAACCTCACCCCGGCCGCGGAGGCCAACATCTTCCACGATCCCGAGGCCGCCGCGGATGTCCTCGCCGCGCCGTGGGAGCTGACCCTGGTGCCGCTGGATGTGACCATGACGGAGGTCATGGAGGAGGAGCACCGGCTGCGCCTGCTGAACTCCGGGAAGCCTCTTCCGGAGGCTCTCGGGCGGATGCTGGAGTACTACTTCGAGTTCTACCGGGGCATCTTCGGCCGGCCGTGCTCCGCCATGCATGACCCGCTCGCCGCCGCCATCGCCCTGGGTGAGGTGACGGTGACCCGGGCCCCGGTGGTGCGCGCCGCCGTCGAGACCGGGCACGGCCCCGCACGCGGTGCCACGGTGTGCGATCTGCGGGGGATCTACCGCGGTTCCGGCGACCAGGATGGGGCTCATTGCCGCGTGGTCCTGGAAGCAGAGCCGGGGTTCCCGGACTTCCTGGTGGACGGTCTGCTCCGGGCGTTCTGAGGCCCGCGGACTGCCGTGACATGGCTCACAATGACCTTTTGCGGGTCATGTCCGGTATCCCGGACGTGCTTGTCTGGAATCCCGGACAAGACACCGTGAAAGCCTCTCGTGACAAGCCTGAAAGTGCGGTGTAGTTGTAGGGAAGCACAGCGCAGGACTCGGAGGGCAAGGACGCCGCCGAAGGGAATGCGCACCGAAATCCCCACGCTCACGAGGAGTCACCATGGCACCCGCCGATTTCATCACCGGAACCCGCCCGGTCAAGGCACCCCGCGGTACCGAACTGTCCGCCAAGAGCTGGCAGACCGAGGCGCCCCTGCGCATGCTCATGAACAACCTGGACCCCGAGGTCGCCGAGCACCCCGAGGACCTGGTCGTCTACGGCGGCACCGGCCGCGCCGCCCGTTCCTGGAAGGCGTTCGACGCCATCTCCGACACCCTGAAGGACATGGAGGAGGACGAGACCCTCCTGGTTCAGTCCGGCAAGCCGGTGGGCGTGTTCCGCACCAACAAGTGGGCCCCGCGCGTGCTCATCGCCAACTCCAACCTGGTGGGCGACTGGGCCACCTGGCCCGAGTTCCGCCGCCTCGAGGCCGAGGGCCTCATGATGTACGGCCAGATGACCGCCGGTTCCTGGATCTACATCGGTACCCAGGGCATCCTCCAGGGCACCTACGAGACCTTCGCCGCCGTCGGCAACAAGCTCCAGGCTGAAGGCCGCATGGCTCCCAGCACCGGTGAAGAGGGCCCGCTGGCCGGCACCCTGACCCTCACCGGTGGCTGCGGCGGCATGGGCGGCGCTCAGCCGCTCGCCGTGACCCTGAACGACGGTGCCTGCCTGATCGTCGACGTCGACGAGACCCGTCTGCGCCGCCGCGTCGGCAAGCGCTACCTCGACGAGGTGGAGACCGATCTGGACGCCGCGATCGCCAAGGTGAACAAGGCCAAGGAAGAGCGCCGCGGCTGGTCCGTGGGTTACGTCGGCAACGCCGCCGAGGTCTTCCCGGAACTGCTCCGCCGCCACAAGGCCGGCGAGCTGACCATCGACGTCGTCACCGACCAGACCTCCGCTCATGACCCGCTGTCCTACCTGCCCGAGGGCATCTCCATGGACGAGTGGAAGCGCGAGGCTGAGGGCGATCCCGAGGGCTTCACCAAGAAGGCCCAGGTCTCCATGGCCCGCCACGTCCAGGCGATGGTCGAGTTCCAGGATGCCGGCGCCGAGGTCTTCGACTACGGCAACTCCATCCGCGACGAGGCCCGCAAGGGTGGCTACGAGCGCGCCTTCTCCTTCCCCGGCTTCGTCCCGGCCTACATCCGCCCGCTCTTCTGCGAGGGCCTCGGCCCGTTCCGCTGGGTGGCCCTCTCCGGTGATCCCGAGGACATCCGCGTCACCGACGAGGCCATCAAGGAGCTCTTCCCGGAGAACAAGCACCTCCACAAGTGGATCGACGCCGCTCAGGAGCGCGTGGAGTTCGAAGGCCTCCCGGCCCGCATCTGCTGGCTCGGCTACGGCGAGCGCCACCAGGCCGGCCTGCTCTTCAACAAGCTGGTCGCCGAGGGCAAGGTCAAGGCCCCGATCGTCATCGGCCGTGACCACCTCGACTCCGGCTCCGTGGCCTCCCCGTACCGCGAGACCGAAGCCATGAAGGACGGCTCCGACGCCATCGCCGACTGGCCGCTGCTGAACGCCCTGACGGCCGCCTCCTCCGGCGCCACCTGGGTCTCCATCCACCACGGTGGTGGCGTGGGCATCGGCCGTTCCATCCACACGGGCCAGGTCTCCGTGGCCGACGGCACCGAGCTGGCCGCCGCCAAGCTGACCGCCCTCCTCACCAACGATCCGGGCATGGGCGTCATCCGCCACGTCGACGCCGGCTACGAGCGCGCCATCGAGGTCGCCGCCGAGCGTGGCGTCCGCATCCCGATGCAGGGCTAACACCCCATCCGTTGCTCCGTAGGTGTCGTTCTGAACCCTCAAAACGACACCTACGGAGCAGTCGACGTTCCACACCACAGCTTTACGAAAGCGAAGAGACTCTCATGACCACCACCACCTCTGAGACCACGGTCGTCCTCAACTCCGCCGGCGTCACCGCCGAGGACGTGCTCGCCGTCGCGCGCCACGGCGCCCAGATCACCATCTCCCAGGAAGCCCTGGACAACGTGTCCAAGGTCCGCGCCCACATCGATGAGCTGGCCGTCAGCGACACCCCCGCCTACGGCATCTCCACCGGCTTCGGCGCCCTGGCCAACCGCCACATCCCCAACGAGCTGCGCACCCAGCTGCAGAAGTCGCTGATCCGCAGCCACTCCGCCGGCATGGGCCCGGCCGTGGAGCGCGAAGTCGTCCGCGCCATCATGTTCCTGCGCGCCAAGACCATGGCTTCCGGCCGCACCGGCGTCCGCGCCGAGGTCCTGGAGACCTTCGTGAAGGTCCTCAACGCCGGCATCACCCCGCTGGTCCGCGAGTTCGGCTCCCTGGGCTGCTCCGGTGACCTCGCCCCGCTGTCCCACTGCGCCCTCGTGGTCATGGGTGAAGGCGAAGCCGCCGGCCCCGACGGCGAGCTCTACGGCGTCGCCGGTCGTCCCGCCGTCGCCGAGCTGCTCGCCGCGCACGGCATCGAGCCGGTGACCCTGGCCGAGAAGGAGGGCCTGGCCCTCGTCAACGGCACCGAGGGCATGCTCGGCATGCTGCTCATGGCCATCGCCGATCTGCGCAACCTCATGACGACGGCGGACATCACCGCCGCACTGAGCGTCGAGGCCCTGCTCGGTACCGACCAGGTGTTCCTGCCGGAGCTGCACGCCGCACTGCGTCCCCACCCGGGCCAGGCCGCCAGCGCCGACAACATGCTCAAGGTGCTCTCCAACTCCGCGATCGTCGCTTCCCACCGCGTGGGTGACACCCGCGTCCAGGACGCCTACTCGCTGCGCTGCGCCCCGCAGGTCGCCGGTGCCGTCCGCGACACCGTGACCCACGCCGAGCTGGTCGCCACCCGCGAGCTGGCCGCCGCCATCGACAACCCGGTGGTCCTGCCCGACGGCCGCGTGTCCTCCAACGGCAACTTCCACGGCGCCCCCGTGGCCTACGTGCTGGACTTCCTGTCCATCGCCGTGGCGGACCTGTCCTCCATCGCCGAGCGCCGCACCGACCGCATGCTGGACCCGGCCCGCTCCCACGGCCTGCCCGCCTTCCTGGCGAGCGACCCGGGTGTTGACTCCGGTCTCATGATCGCCCAGTACACCCAGGCCGGCCTGGTCTCCGACAACAAGCGCCTGGCCGTCCCGGCGTCCGTGGACTCCATCCCGAGCTCCGCCATGCAGGAGGACCACGTCTCCATGGGCTGGCACGCCGCCCGCAAGCTGCGCAAGGCCGTGGAGAACCTCCGCCGCGTCCTGGCCATCGAGCTGGTCACCAGCTGCCGCGCCCTGGACATCCGCACCCAGCTGTCCGACGGCGAGCTGACCCCCGGCCCCGCCGGTGCCGCCGTGCTCGAGGTGCTGCGCGCCGTCGTCGAGGGCCCGGGCACCGACCGCTTCCTCTCCCCGGAGCTGGAGGCCGCTGACGTCCTGGTGGGCGCCGGTGCCATCCGCAAGGCCGCCGAGCAGGCCGTGGGCACCCTGGCCTGAGCCTGGCCTGATCCTGAGCTGGCTCAGGACCGCATGACCCGCTGAGACAGTGGGTTTCCGATGAAACGGTATCGCAACAGCCGTTTTCACCGGGAACCCGCTGTTTCGGTGTTTAAGCCTCATTTCCGTCGGTGCCCGGGCCTACAGTTAGCCCATGGGATTTCCCGCATTGTCGCTGGTGGTGCTCGTGGCTCTCCTGGGCCCGTTGCTCGCGCTGCCCAAGAAGTGGCACATTCCGTTGGTGCTCGGAGAGCTGGTGGCCGGTCTGGTGATCGGGCGGACCGGCTTCGGCCTGGTGGACGCCTCGAATGAGACCTTCACGTTCCTGGGGGACATGGGTTTCGCGCTCATCATGTTCGTGGCCGGGACGCACGTGCCGGTGCGGGACAGCCGCATCCGCGGTGCTCTCGGCAAGGGCGTGCTGCGAATGCTGCTCACGGTGGTGGTCTCCGCCGCCCTCGGCGTGGGGGTGGCGGCCCTGTTCGGGCTGAACCATGCGCCGCTGTACGCCGTGCTCATGGCTTCGAGCTCCGCGGCGCTGGTGCTGCCGATCGTGGACGGGCTGAGCCTGGGCGGGCCGCAGGTGCTGCAGACCATCGCGGCAGTCGCCATCGCGGACACCGCTGCGATCGTGGCGCTCCCGCTCGCCATCGACCCGGCTCACGCACCCCGTGCGGCGCTGGGCGCCCTGGCGGTGGCTGCGTGCGCCGTCGTGCTCTTCTTCCTGTTGCGCTGGGCCGAGAAGAGCGGCGCCCGCCACAAGGTCCATGATGTCTCCGAGGACAGGCTCTTCGCCGTGGAATTGCGTGTGCAGCTGGTGATCCTGTTCGCGCTGGCGGCGTTGGCCACGCTGATGCACGTGTCCATCATGCTGGCCGGGTTCAGCTTCGGCCTGGCCGTGGCCGCGGTGGGGGAGCCGAGGCGTCTGGCCCGGCAGCTCTTCGCGATCACGGAGGGCTTCCTGGGACCGCTGTTCTTCGTCTGGCTGGGCGCGTCCCTGAACATGCGGGAGCTGGCCGTGAACCCGGCGATGATCGGCCTTGGCCTGGTGCTCGGTGTGGGCGCCGTGCTCAGCCACGCGGTGGGTAGGCTGCTCCGGGCGCCGTTGCCCCTGGCCGTGATGGCCTCCGCGCAGCTGGGCGTGCCGGTGGCCGCCGCGACCATCGGCACCCAGAACCACCTGCTGGCGCCCGGCGAGGCGAGTGCCCTGATCCTGGGGGCCCTGGTCACCATCGCCGCCACCACCGTCTCCGGCGCGTTCGCCGCGAGGAACTTCACGGTGGCCTCGGATGACGAAGCGAGGCCGGGGAGCCGCAGGGGACCACGTCGCCGACCTCGCCTCAGTCCTCCAGGGGCGAGGTCACACCGTGAGCGCGGCCCCCACGATCGTGTCCAGCAGGCGGGCGGCCACCTTGGCGGTGCGGCCGTCGATGTCGAAGGACGGGTTCAGCTCGGCGACGTCCACGTGCAGGAGCTTGCCGCTCGCGGCCACCTGACGGCACACGGCGTTGATGAGTTCCAGCGGCACGCCGTAGGCGGCGGGTGCACTGACACCGGGCGCGACGGCGGCCGGCATGACGTCCAAGTCGATGGTCAGGTAGAGGGCATCCAGGCCGTCCAGGAACTCCGCGACGAACTTCTCCGCGGCCTCACGCGTGCAGTCCTCATCCAGGAGGTACTTCACGCCCAGGCTGTCCGCCTCTTCGAAGAGGACGGGAGTGTTGTTGGGGCGGCTGATACCGAGCACGGCGTAGTTCAGTTCGCGGCCCTTGGCCTTCTCTTCGCGCGCCATCTGCAGGAACGGGGTGCCGGAGCTGGGGTTTTCCTCGTCGCGGAGGTCGAAGTGCGCGTCCAGGTTGAGCACGCCCCAGCGGGCGCCCTCGGTGGCGACGCGGGCACTGCCGGCGACCCCGAGGTAGCTGGCGAACGCGATCTCGTGGCCACCGCCGAGGCCCAGGGTGAGGGCGCCGTCGTCGATCAGGGAGGCGACGGCGGCGCCGAAGCGTGCCTGCCCGGCCTCCAGGGCGTCGTCCTCCACCCGCACGTCGCCGGCGTCGGCGAGCACGCGGCCGTCATGCACGGCGAGGGGGCCGAGCGCGGCGCGGATGGCGGCGGGACCCGCGGCGGCGCCCACGCGGCCCTTGTTGCGGGCCACCCCGGCGTCGCTGGCGAATCCGACGACGACGGCGGCGCGGCCGTCCGTCTCCACGGCGCCGGTCAGTGCCTGCACACGCTGCCAGTGGCGGGCGTGCGCCGGGCCGTCGCCGTCGTAGCGGCCGGTCCAGGGCTGGGGGGAAACGTCAACGGAGGGTGCGCGCAGGGTCATGCTTCCATTTCACCTGGTTCCGGTCCGGATGCCGAGGGGGTGAGAACGGGGCCTGTCCGGGGTGCCGGACGTGGTGCCGAGGCATCCGTTGGGTGCTCAGTTGTGGCGGGTTGTGGGCCCCGGAACCCGCCACAACTGAGCACTCAACGTGCGTGAAGTGCCGCCTATCGCTCCGCGACGAATCTTCGCGTCACGGCGATGTCCTGATCGCCCAGGCCGGAGCTGACGATCTCGTCGAAAGCCGCGCGCAGTGTGGGCAACAGGGCCGGGTTGGTCCTGGTGGCCTCGGCGATCTCCGCGGCGGACGCCAGGTCCTTCACCATGTACTTCGCCACGCCGGAGGGGGAGTCGTCCCCGGTGACGAGCTTCTCGCGCCGGGAATCCAGGAGCCGGGACCCCGCGTAGCCGCCGGAGAGCAGGCCCCACATCTTCTCCAGGTCGATCCCGGAACGGTCCGCCAGTACGGTCGCCTCACCAAGTGCCAGGATGGTCGCCGAAACCACCATCTGATTGCACGCCTTCGCCACCTGCCCCGCCCCGAGTGGCCCCAGGTGCACGGGCGTGCCGCACGGTGCCAGCAGCGACTGGGCCAGCGCGGCGTCGTCGTTCGCTCCGCCGAGCATGATGGACAAGGTCCCAGCCGCGGCGCCGTCCTCGCCACCGGACACCGGGCAGTCCACCACGCGGACGCGGCCGTCGGTCTCCGCGGCCAGTCGGCCGGCCAGGGCGCGGACGCCGGTGGCGGAGCTCGTGGAGCCGATCATGAGGAGGAGCCCCGAGTCGCGGACGCCTGCCAGGATGCCGTCATCCCCGCTCAGCAGTTCCTCCAGCTGGGGGAGGTCTGGGAGCATGAGGAGGAGGGCGTCCACGGACGCGGCGAGTTCGCGCGGGCTGTCCGCCCAGCTGGCGCCAGCCGTGACGAGGTCCGGCTGGGGGCGCCGGGCCGTGATGCTCAGGGATCCATGGTGGGCCAGCAGGTGACGGGCCATGGGGGCGCCCATGGCGCCGAGGCCGATGATGCCGAGGGAAGTCATGTCCCCACTTTAAGACAAATTCAACATTTGGAACAGTGTTCAACTGGTTGAATTCACGCTACCCTGGAGGAAAGGTGCGCCCCCTCACAGAGGAGGTGGCGCCAAGCCTGCCGCGCTGAAGGGGAAACCATGTCTGAGAACGCACGCGCCGTCGTCGCCGTCCCGCTCTCCGAGGAGCACAGCCGTCTCATCGAGTCGCTGGAGCCGCGCCTCGAGCTGATCCGGGACCACTCCCTGTACCGCCCCATGCGCGGCCCGGCCGACTGGTCCGGCGACCCCGCGCACGTCCGCACCCCGGAGGAGCAGGCCGCCTTCGACGCCCTGGTGGACTCCGCGGACTTCCTCTTTGGCATCCCCGACGTCGACTCCGCCGCCCTGGCGCGCACGGTTGCCGCCAACCCCCGCCTGCGCTGGGTGCACACCACCGCCGCCGGGGGCGGCAGCCAGGTCAAGGCCGCGGACCTTCCGGCCGAGGCGCTCGAACGGATCGCCTTCACGACGGCGGCCGGCGTCCATGGTGGCCCGCTCGCCGAATTCGCGGTGTTCGGCGTGCTGGCCGGTGCCAAGTCACTGCCCCGGCTCCAGGCGCAGCAGCGCGCCAAGGAGTGGAGTGGCCGCTGGGAGATGAAGCAGCTGGACGAGATGACGGTCCTGGTGGTGGGCCTGGGCGGCATCGGCGCCGAATGCGCCCGCCGCTTCAAGGCCATGGGCGCCACGGTCTGGGGGACCACTCGCAGCGGCGCGCCCGTGGACGGCGTGGACCGTTTGATCCCGGTGGAGGAGCTGACCTCCGTGGCCGGCGAGGTGGACGCCCTGGTGACCACCCTGCCCGGCACGGAGCAGACTCATCACCTGGTGGGCGAGGAGGTCCTCGGGGCCATCAAGCCCGGTGCGATCGTCGCCAACGTCGGCCGCGGCACGGTGGTGGATGAGAAGGCTCTGCTGGCCGCCCTGGACAGTGGCCGGGTGTCCTTCGCCGCGCTGGACGTCTTCGAGGTGGAGCCCCTGCCCGCGGAGTCGCCGTTGTGGGAGCGTGAGGATGTTCTGGTCAGCCCTCACACCGCAGCCCTGAACTCCAAGGAGGAGGAGCGGATCGCGCGCCTCTTCGCGCAGAACGCCACGCGCCTGCTGGACGGGCTGGAAATGCGTAATGTGGTCAACACCGTGGAGTTCTACTGAGCCCCCGCGGCGCCCGCCCGAGTTCGCAGAAGAACTCAGAGTTCACAGGAGAATCCATGGCCGAGCCCGCCGCCGACACCCCGGACCGCATCACGCGGGACCCTGCCCCGGCGGTCAGCCGCAGCCTGAAGATCCTGGGCGTCCTGGCCGAATCCGATGGGCCGCTCACACTGACGGAGATCGCCAACGTCCTGGGCCTGGCCAAGTCCTCCACCATGAACCTCTGTCTGGCGCTGGAGGAGGGTGGCATGATCCAGCGCGTGCCCCTGGGCTACCAGCTGGGCCGCCGCAATGCCGAGCTGGGCGGGGCGTTCGCCGCGCAGTTCAACCAGATCCGTGAGTTCTACGCCGTGTGCGAGGCGTCCCCGGTGCTTCGTCACGAAGTGGTCCAGGTGGCCATGCTGGACGACCACGACGCCCTCTACCTGGCCCGTCACGAGGGGTCCCGGACCGTGCGGTTCGGCACGCCACTCGGATCCCGCATCCACGCCGCCTTCAGTGCCACGGGTAACGCCCTGCTGATGGTCCTGGACGACTTCCGCGTGGAGGAGATCATGGCCGACCAGGTACCGTTCCCGCGCGCCTCCGCGACGAGTGTCCGGGAGATGCCGGAGCTGCTGGAGAAGCTCGCCGCCGCGCGCGCCCGGGGATATTCGCTGGATCCCGGGGAAGGCATGCAGGGTCTGGTGGGCGTCGCCGTGCCCTTGGAAGGCTGGGCGCCGGGCGATCCGCAATTGGCCCTCGGCGTCGCCATTCAGGAGGCCCGGGCCAGCCGCGAGCACATCGAGCGCGTCGCCACCGCCCTGAAGGAAGCCGCCCGGCAGCTCACCAACCCCCTGGGAGCGTCCGCGCGGAAGTAGCCACCACCCCTTCCTGTTCCGCGAGAAGCCACGTCTGCACAGTCCTGCGCGCCAGCACTGTGCACACGTGGCTTCTCGCGTGTTCTGTGTCATCCGCCACAGAATCTCTGTTCAAAGTATTGAACAGAGTTCAAAGGGTTGGTAATCTCGATCACAGAGCCGAGGCGCGCCGCAGCGCCGGAGCACTTTCGTTTCAGCCAATCAAAGGAGATGGCAGTGACCTCTGTGGACACCGTCGAGCACCCGGGCGCCTCCGACCCGGACTATGCCAAGAACCTCCAGCGCGCCACCCTGGCCTCCAGCGTCGGCAGCGCCCTCGAATACTTCGACTTCGCCCTCTACGGGCTGTCGACGGCCCTCATCTTCAACCTGCTGTTCTTCCCGCAGGGAGACCCGGCCATGGCCACGGTCGCGGCCTTCGCCACCTTCGGCGTCGGTTTCGTGGCCCGCCCCTTCGGCGGCCTGGTCTTCGGGCGCCTGGGTGACAAGCTCGGCCGCAAGTGGGTCCTGGTCATCACCATCCTGCTGATGGGCGGTGCCTCCACCCTGATCGGCGTCCTGCCGACCTACAGCCAGATCGGCCTCTGGGCCCCGGTGCTCCTGGTCATCCTGAGACTGCTGCAGGGCTTCGGCGCCGGCGCCGAGCAGGCCGGCTCCACCGTCCTCATGGCCGAGTACGCCCCGGTCAAGCGCCGCGGCTTCTTCGCAGCCCTGCCGTTCATCGGCATCCAGGCCGGAACCCTGCTGGCCGGTGTGGTCTTCAGCCTCATCTCCCTCCTGCCGAAGGACCAGCTCATGAGCTGGGGCTGGCGCGTGCCGTTCCTGCTCTCCTTCGTCCTGATCCTGATCGCCCTGTTCATCCGGGCCAAGCTCCGGGAGACCCCCACCTTCGTGGAACTGGAGAAGCACGACCAGGTCCAGGACAAGCCCGTCAAGGAGATCTTCACCAAGGGCCTGCCCGGCGTGATCGTGGGGATCGGCCTGCGCATGGCGGAGAACGGCGGCTCCTACATGTTCCAGACCCTCTCCCTGGCGTTCTTCGTCTCCGTGGTGGGCAAGAACGCGGACAAGGGCCTCCTGGCCTGGGGCGTCTCCCTCGGCTCCCTCATCGGCATCTTCTCCGTCCCGCTCGCGGGCGCCATCTCGGACCGTGTGGGCCGCCGCACCGTCTACCGCGTCGGTGCCGTCTTCATGCTCCTCTACTCCTTCCCCGCCTGGTGGATGCTCTCCCTGGGCAACACCTGGCTCGCGGTGATCGTGATCGCGGTGGGCATCGGCATCGCCGTGAACACCATGCTCGGCCCGCAGTGCGCCATGATGCCGGAGATGTTCGGCAACCGGCACCGCTACCTGGGCGTGGCCATGGCCCGTGAGATCTCCGCGGTGCTGGCCGGCGGCCTGGCCGGTGTGCTCGGCTCCTACATCGTGGCCGTCAGCAAGGGCGACTGGCTGCTTCTGGCCATCTACATGGCCACGCTGGCGCTCATCACCACCTGCTCCACCTTCCTGGTCCCGGAGACTCTGCGCCGCGATCTGCTCCGCACGGACGACGCGGTGAAGGTCTCCCGCAGCGAGACCGGCGACGGCGTGGAGGCCACCACTCAGACGATCACCAAGGTGGACGCATGATCCCCGGCCTGGGCGCCTTCAGCCTCGAAGGGAAGACCGCCCTCGTCACCGGCTCCAGCCAGGGCATCGGCCGCACGCTGGTGGAGGGGCTGGCCGCGGCGGGCGCGTCCGTCGTCGTCCATGGGCGCGACGCCGCCAAGGCCGCCCGCGCGGCCGCTGAGGTCGCGGAAGCCACGGGTGTGCAGACGCGGAGCGTGACGTTCGACGTCACCGATCCGGCCGCCGTCGACGCCGGCATCGCGGCCTTGGAGGCCGAGTCCGGCCCCCTGGACGTGCTGGTCAACAACGCCGGCATCCAGCGCCGCGCGCCGATCGGTGAGTTCAGCGACGCAGACTGGGACGATCTGCTGGCCACCAACCTCTCCAGCGCCTTCTACCTGGCGCGGCGCGTCAGCCGCGGCATGGTGGAGCGGGGGAGCGGCAAGATCATCCAGATCGGCAGTGTGCAGAGTCAGCTGGCGCGCCCGGGCATCGCGCCCTACTCGGCCACCAAGGGCGCCATCGTCATGCTGACCAAGGGCCTCTGCGCGGACCTGGCGCCGCACGGCATCCAGGCCAACGCGATCGCACCCGGGTACTTCGCCACGGAACTCACGCAGGCCCTCGTGAGGGACGAGCAGTTCTCCTCCTGGGTCCGCGGCCGTACGCCGGCGGGCCGCTGGGGCGACACCCAGGATCTGGTGGGGGCGCTCGTGTTCCTGGCCAGCGCCGCGAGCGACTTCGTCAACGGGCAGACCCTGTTCGTGGACGGCGGCATGACGGCGGTGGTCTGATGCGGCTCGCCCGCCTCATGACCGGCGAATCGTCGCTTCGCGCCGGCGCCCGCTGGGTCCGCGCGGAAGGCTCCACGTGGGTGCCGGTGGAGGACCCCTACGCGGCCTTCGCGCGGGGCGCTGAGCCCGCAGACGTTCCAGGAGGCCTGGTGTTCGGGGACGGCCTGGCCGGGGACTTCCTGCCGCCGTGCGAACCGTTGCTGGTGGTGGGCATCGCCCAGAACGGGCCGGAGCACCACAGCCCCGTGCAGGCCTGGCTCAAGAGCCCGCGCACCGTGGTGGCCTCCGGGGTCTCCGTGACGCTGCGCCGCGATGCCGGGGTTCCGGCCATCGAGGGTGAGATCGCCGTGGTGATCGGCAAGGACACTCGTGGTCTGACGGCTGCGAACGCCCACGAGTACGTCCTCGGAGTGACGGCGGTCAACGACGTCTCCAGCCCGGACCGCGCCGTCCTGGACCCGCGGAACTTCGAAGGCAAGGGCGGCGAGGGGTACACCCCGCTGGGGCCGTGGATCGACACAGAGGCCGGCATCGATGAGGTGCCCATGACCGTGAGGATCGACGGCGTGGAACAGGTGTCCACCGGAACCTGGGACCTGCCCTCGGACATCCGGACGTGCCTGGAGTACGTGTCCCACTGGCTCCGCCTGGGCCCGGGGGACGTGGTGATGACGGGTGCACCCCGCTCCAACTTCAGTGTGGAGCCGGGCGCGCTCGTGGAGATCGAGGTGGCGGGCATGGTCCTGACCACGCAGACAGTCTGAACAGGAGAGACGATGACTGAGAACCTGGGCGTGGTGGCCCATGCGGCCGAGGATCTGCGGATCGAGGCCCTGCCGGAGCCGGTGCCCGCGGCCGATGAGGCCGTGGTGGAGATCGCCTTCGGCGGCGTGTGCGGCTCGGACCTGCACTACTGGAAGCACGGTGCGGCCGGGGCGTCCATCCTGCGGGAGCCCATGATCCTGGGGCACGAGGTGTCCGGAACCGTCGTGCAGGCCGCCGCGGACGGGACCGGTCCGGCCGCCGGGACCCGCGTGGCGGCGCATCCGCTCACGGCGCACGGGGACGGCGTGACCCCGTACCCGCAGGACCGCCCCAACCTCGCCCCGGCCTCCACCTACTTGGGCTCGGCCATGCACCTGCCGCACACGCAGGGGGCCTTCGCCCGCCGGGTGGCCCTGCCCGCCCGCATGCTCCACACGGTCCCGGACGGCCTCTCACTGGAGGCGGCCGCGCTCGCAGAACCGGCCGCCGTCGCGTGGCACGGCCTGGAGCGGGCCGGGGACGTGCGTGGCAAGCGCGTCGCCGTGATCGGCGCGGGCCCCATCGGTCAGCTCGTCATCGCCGCGGCCCTTCACCACGGCGCGGCCGAGGTCATCGCGACGGATCTCTTCGACGTCCCGCGCGCCATCGCTCAGAAGCAGGGTGCGAGGGTTCTGGACGCCCGCGACGGCGACGCGATCGCCGCGCTGCACGCCGACGTCGTCGTCGAATCCAGCGGCACGGTGCCCGGGCTCACGGCGGCGATCTCCGCGGCCGTCCGCGGGGGAACCGTCGTGATGCTGGGCCTGCAGCGGGCCGGGGACATCGCAGTGCCGATGGCCACGGCGATCACGCGCGAGCTGACCCTGACCGGATCGTTCCGTTTCGCAGAGGAGTTCGGGGAGGTTCTCGCCGCCCTGGGCGACGGGAGTCTGAAGACGGACGGGATCGTGACTCACGTGGTGCCCGTGGCCGATGCTCTGGACGGCTTCGCGACCGCCGCGGACGCGTCCGTCTCCTCCAAGGTGCTGCTGGCGTTCTGAGGCGCTCCGCGAGAGGACAAAAGTTGCCGTATTAAGCGTGGCGAAGCGGCAACTTTTGCACTCTCGCGCGCGGAGATCAGCGCCGGGGCCGGTGCGGGATGTACCGCGGGATGAAGCGCGCCAGCAGGCCCGCCCCGAGGAACGCCAGGGCGCCGATGACGCCGCTGGCCAGTGGGAGGGAGAGGGACGCCAGCGCGGCGATGAGCAACGGCGACGCCGCCTGGCCGGCATCGCTGGAGAAGCGCCAGGCGCCCAGGAAGGCGGCCGGGTTGTCCCGCGGCGCCAAGTCCGCGCCGAGCGTCATGACGATGCCACTGCCCATGCCGTTGGCCACGCCCAGCAGGAACGCCACTCCGGTGAACCAGAGATCGCGGCCCGGGACGTCGTGCAGGAACGCCAGGGCCAGGAACCCGACGCCCAGCCCCAGCATGCACGGCAGCACGCTCCACAGTCGTCCGCGCCGGTCCATGAGCTGCCCGCTCGTGTAGAAGAGGGCGAACTCGAGCCCGCCCGCCAGGCCGATCACCAGCGCGGTGTGCGCCTCGCTCAGGCCGATGCTCAGGGCCCAGAGCGGCAGCAGCGTGATCCGGGCGGCGCGCGTCGCACCCACCAGGGCCACCCCGGACCCCATACGGAGCAGCGTGGCGCGGTGAGTGTGGATGGTGCGGAACAGTCCCGGCCCGTGGCCGGCGGCAGCCGGCCGTGCATCGCCGCGCGCCTCGGGGTCCGGCAGCACCAGAAGAGCGACGACGGCGGCCGCACAGCCGGTCGCGAAGATCCAGAAGGCGGCCTGCGGCGTCCCCGTGCGGGCGATGACGGCGGCCGCGATGAGCGGGCCGATGAACCAGCCCGCGCGGAAGACGCCGCCCAAGGCGGACAGTGCCCGGGCCCGGTACCGCAGCGGGACCCGGGTGGTCATGAAGGCGTGCCGGGCCAGTGCGAATACCGACGTGGCCAGGCCGATCAGCAGGACGCCCACCATGAGTGGCCACGGAGCTGTGGCGGTCAGGCTGAGGCCGATGCCGGCCAGGGCAAGTCCCGTGGCGCCGATCATGGAGTTGCGCTCGCCGAAGCGGGCCACGAACCAGCCGGCGGGGATGTCTCCCACGAGCTCGCCGACCACCACCATGGCGGCGATCGCCGCCGCCAGCGACAGCGACGCCCCCAGGGTGTGCGCCATCACCGGGATCATCGGCAGGACGGCACCCTCACCCGTGGAGAAGAGGATGGTGGGCAGGTAGACGGCCAGGGCGACGGAACGGAATCTGAAGGGTGGTTCGGCTGCTGTCATGGCCCTCTCACCCTACGCCCGCCCGGAACCCGGGCCGGGAATTGCCCTCGCGAGGGAACAGTTGAGGCCCCTAAGATCGCGTCTTAAGGGCCTCAGCTGTCACCTCGCGAGGGCTGGGACCTACTTCACCCCGAGCGCCTGCTCGATCACGCCGATGCCGAAGAACGCCACGAACGCCGCGGCCACCACCCAGAGGAGCGGGTGGACCTCCTTGGCGCGGCCCTGGGCGGTGCGGAGGATCGCGTAGGCGATGAAACCGGCGCCCAGACCGTTGGCGATCGAGTAGGTGAACGGCATGAGGACCATGGTGAGGAAGGCCGGGATGGCCACGCCCCAGTCGCTCCAGTCGATCCGCGTGATCTGGGTGACCATCATGAAACCGACCACCACCAGGGCCGGAGCCACGGCCTCGAACGGCACCAGGTTGATGAGCGGGGTCAGGAACATGGAGGCCAGCAGGAGCAGGCCCGTCACGATGGACGCGAAACCGGTCCGGGCGCCCTCGGCGATGCCGGCACCGGACTCCACGAAGATCTGGTTGGAGGAGACGGAGGAGCCGCCACCGGCGATCGCGCCGAAGGCGTCCACGATCAGCACACGGTCCACGTTCGGGATGTTGCCGTCCTTGTCGACGGTGCCAGCCTCATTGGCCAGGCCCACCATGGTTCCCATGGCGTCGAAGAAGATGGACAGCAGGATCACGAAGGTCATGAGCAGGGCGGCGATGACGCCCATGTGCTGGAAGGCGCCCACCGGGTTCGCCTTGCCGATCAGGGAGAGGTCCGGCAGGGACCAGTCGGTGAAGTGCGGCGCCACCAGGGACCAGCCGGCCGGGTTGTGGTTCTTGCCGTCGAAGCTCGGGCCGATGTGCAGCGTGTACTCGAGGACGACGGACAGCACCGTGGAGGCGATGATGCCGATCAGGATGGCGCCCTTGACCTTGCGGACAAGCAGCACCACTGTCAGGATCAGGCCGAAGAGGAACACCACGGTGGGCCAGCCCAGGAGCTTGCCGTCCACGCCGAGGCCCACGGGAACGGTGGTACCGGCCACGTCCGGGATGCGGCGCACGAAGCCCGCGTTGACCAGGCCGATCAGGGAGATGAAGAGGCCGATGCCCACCACGATGGCGGTTTTGAGTCCCTCCGGGACGGCCCGGAAGACGGCCGTCCGGAAACCGGTGAGGACCAGGATCATCATGGTCACACCGGAGAGCAGGACCAGGCCCATGACGTCCGGCCAGCTGAGGTCCGGGTTGGTGGCGATGGTGACGGACACGAAGGCGTTCACGCCCAGGCCCGTGGCCAGGGCGAAGGGGTGCTTGGCCCAGGCGCCCATCAGGATGGTCAGGATGCCCGCCACGAACGCCGTCACGGCGGCCACATTGGTGAAGCCGAGGACGTCGCCGTGGACGTCCTTGCCGGACAGGATGAGCGGGTTGAGCACCACGATGTAACTCATGGCGAAGAAGGTGGCGAAGCCGCCGCGGATCTCACGGGAGTAGGTGGAACCACGTTCGGAGATCTTGAAGTAGCGGTCCAGGGCTGTTCCGGTGCGGGACATGGGAGCCTTCCGGGGAATTTGCTGGGGATTTCACTCCAAATCATATTCTCTGCCGGTGAAGTCTTGAAAAGCCGCATAGGGTGGTGTAGGAATCGGCGGCCCTGATGGCCGCGCGCACGGACCCCAGGGAGGCACCTCTTGCCGTACATCACGCAGCCGACGACGACGGCGGGCCGCCGCCCGCGCAGGAACCCCCGCGCCACGGTCCTCGCCGCCGTCGTCGCCGTCTTTTCCGCCGCGCTGCTGGTGCTGGGCCTCGCCGCCCCTGCTTCCGCCCACGACGTCCTGGAAGGCACCACGCCCAAGGACGGCGCGACGGCGGCGGCCGCACCGGACAAGGTGACGCTGACGTTCTCCAACAATCCGATCGGCATCGGCTCGGAGGTCCTGGTCAAGGACCCGTCCGGGACAAACTGGTCCAACGGCCCGGTGGACATCGTGGACAATGTGGTCACCCAGAAGCTCAAGGACGGCGCCCCGGCCGGCAAATACACGGTTCAGTGGCGTGTGGTGTCCTCCGACTCCCACCCCATCGAGGGGACCTTCTCCTACACGGTGACGTCCGGCGCGCAGGTGCCGGGCGTGGCATCGGCCGCACCGCTGAGCAGCCCCTCGGCGGAGCCGGCCCAGGCTGCCGCGCCGGGCGAGCCGTTCCCGGTCATGATCGTGGTGTTCGCGGTGCTCGCCGTGATCCTGCTGGTGATCGTGGGCGTCCTGGCCCGCCGCAAGCTGGGCGGCTCCTCGGAGGACTGATTCCGGCGGCCTAGGTGCCGTTCGGCCGGTCTGTCTCCGGCTGCTTCTGTGGGGTGGCCGGGGGTTGCTGAGGTGCGGCCGGCGGCTGCTGCGGAGGGTACTGCTCCTGCGGGGCGCCGGGCCATGACTGAGGCTGACCGTAGCCCTGCTGCTGCATCTGATCCGGCTGAGGCGGATAGAAGTAACCCGGCTGCGGCTGCTGCTGCTGCTGCTGATAGCCCTGCTGGGCGTAGTAATCCTGCGGCGCATAGCCCTGCTGGCCGTACCCCTGGGGTGCCTGGCCCTGCTGAACGTAGCCCTGTTGCGGATACCCCTGTTGCGGCATCGGGCCGGGCTGGGAGTAGTACCCCTGCTGGGCGTAGTACCCCGGCGGGGCGTCATAGGGTGCCGGCTTCGGGGCTTTCGGAGCGAAGGCCTGGATCACGAGTGGGATCACCAGGCCCACCACGGCGATCAGCGACGTCGCCCCGGCCGTGCGCCACCACCAATCCGGCCAGTGCGGCGCGGGGAACGCCGCCGGAAGCGCCAGCTCCAAGACGGTCAGCCAGGCGAACCCCAGGGTGACGGCGGCCGAGATCCTGATGCCTTTGAGCGTCGTGCGGGTGATGAAGCGCGGCACGTAGAGCTGCGTGAGCAGCAGCGCCACCCGGATGAGCACCAGAACGGCGACGAAGCGCCAGAGCTGCCCGATCCAGACGAAGGCGTCCGCGGTGTTGCCGGGCTGCAGCCAGCCGTTCCAGATCTTGAGCAGCCCGGTGGCGAGCAGTAAGACATTGAGAATCGTCGACGCCGCGAGGTACCAGCGGTTCGGGCCCTCCGGCGCGTTCGCATCGAGCAGGACCGCTCCGGCGAAGAGCCCGACGAGCAGGAGGGTGAGCCACGCGCGCCCGGCCACATTGGCCTGGTCTCCGATGATGATGAACATCCCTCCGAGCAATGCGGCCACGATCAGCATGCTGACGGCAAGCCACAGCGCCACGGTCGCGACACGAGATCGCCGGGCAGGGGGAGTGGGTGGGTGGGTCATCGACGTCTCCTTGGCTGGTGGTGACCAGTTTATCTAAAGACGTTTGCCGTACGTAAGGTGTGTCTCCAAAAACGGTCCGGCGTTCAGGCCGGCAGACGCAGACCGTTCCCCGCGATGGTGTTGCCCACCAGCCGGGCCTGCTGGAGCACTTCGCGGTGGCCCGCGGACACCTGCTGCCCGACGCCCACCAGATAGATGCCCAGGCGGCGGAGGGCCGTCGAGAGGCTTTCGCCGGTCTCCTGGCCGAGGCCGTGCAGGAAACGCCGCACGGGGTGATGGGCGTTGGCGCCTGTGATGACCAGTGAATCGCACAGAATGACCCCGGTGGGGGTGTGCAGCACCCAGCGGCGCAGCGGTGCGTCCGCACCGTGGGCGCCGGCGGTGTCCAGAGCGTCCGCGACGACGCCGCGCCGGATGTCCACCGCGTGACTCTTGGTGTAGCCGTGGAGCTGGCGGAGGATCTCGCGCCGCTCGTCGTGACTGACGGGATCGCAGGCCGCGACGCGTTCCAGTTGCTCGGTGGTGGCATGCCGGAGCGTGGCCCGCAGCTGCGCATCGCCTTCGGCGAGCCCGTCGAGCACCACCACGGCCACACCCTTGCGGTGCAGATGCGTGGCGACGGCCAGCCCGCCCATCCCGGAACCGATCACGACGACGTCGGTGACCGTGGTGCCGTCCTCGCCGGGGGCGAAAGGCACTCTCCGGGTGCTGCGTGGCATACCGTCCTCCATCGACTCGGGTTCACCTGGGCGCGCGGACGCACCCGGTGCTGGGCAAAACAGGCAGGGCAATTCTGGCGGGCAACACGACGAAAGGACCCACGGAATCCCGGTGGATTCATCCGTGAGTCCCCTCCCACTCTGGGTTCGAGAGTACCCGGTTTCGGGCACCCTGAACAGGGTTTCAGAAACGTACTCTCCGGCCTTTTCCCGGGGCCTCCCGGAAGGCCTTCCGCAAGGCTCCGCCGACGCCTTGCGGGGCGCGTCGGCGTCGTCGGCGATTCTTGAATTGCCCAGCTCAACCGGCAATAGTGGACTTAACGGCGGCGGGCTAGGGAGCCCGCCAGGGCAGCGACCCCAAGAGCCTGGGGCACGAGGAGGCGAACTGACGTGAGCACGGAAATGCCGGGAGCGGAAACGCACGGATTCCAGGGTGGGGTCATCGTGGGAGTTGACGGCTCCGAACACGGGGGCTGCGCTCTCCTCTGGGCCGCACGTGAAGCCCAGCGCCGGCAGACCGCCCTGCACCTCATCACTGCGTACTCGGTGCCCATTTACGCGGCCTCCGGCCTGGACGGTGGCTATGCGGCCGTGGACGACTCCGTGATCCGCCAGGGCGCGGAAGGCGTCCTCCGCGAGGCCATGGAGCGCATCAAGGACTTCGACATCGACGTGGACGCCTCCGTGGAGAACGGTGACGCCTCCGGTGTCCTCCTGGAGCTCGGCAAGGATGCCGACCTTCTGGTGGTCGGCACGCGAGGGAGGGGAGGCTTCGTCGGCCGGCTGCTGGGCTCGGTGAGCTCGGCCCTACCCGCCCACGCCAGCTGCCCCACCGTGGTGGTCCCCACCATCTGCGCCGGCCGCTTCGGTCAGGAGGTTGAGGACAAACACGCCAAGGCTGAACTGGCCAAGCATCCCCTGGCCGAGGTCAAGCCCCGGGTCGTGGTGGGCGTGGACGGTTCCGATCAGGCCCGCGTGGCCGTGCTCGAGGCCGCCGAACAGGCCCAGCGCATGGGCGTGGAGCTGCAGGTGCTCTGCTCCGTACCGCAGTACAGCGGAAGCCTCGCCTGGGTCCCGGCGGCCATCGACCGGGAGGCGATCTTCGCTGACATCCAGACCCAGCTGGACGCCGGCGTGCTCTGGCTCAAGAGCCACTTCCCGGAGCTCGAGATTCACACCCGCCTGGTGGACGGATCCCCGGTGGAGGTCCTGGTGGAGTCCAGCCGGGATTCCGAGCTCGTGGTGGTGGGCACGCGCGGCCGCGGCGGTTTCGCAGGCATGATGCTCGGCTCCACCTCGGACGGCGTCCTGCATCACGCCCGCGGCCCGGTCATGGTGGTGCCGGACCGCGAGGATCCGCGTCTGGAGGACCGGCCCAGCTTCGGGCCGATGCTGGGGAGTTGAGCCAGCAGGCGAGTTGATCTGACAGGGAGTTGAGCCAGCAGGCGAGTTGATCTACCAGTAGCGGGCCGCGGTGGGCCAGAGCTGCATGCCGGCCGCGCTCATGTCCGCGATATTGGTGACGGTCACGCCCGTGCTGGGGTTGAGCGCCTGGACCACCTGGTTGCCGCCGATGTAGATGGCCACATGGTAGAAGTAGCCGCCGTCGCCCCAGAAGATGAGGTCGCCCGGCTGCCACCGGCCCATGGGGATGTACTGCGGCGCCGCGAAGTACTGCGGCGTGGCCGTGCGCGGCAGGTAGACACCCGCCGAGGCGAACGCCTGCGAGGTCAGGCCCGAGCAGTCGTAGCCCGGCCCGGTGCCGCCCCAGACATATGGCGAGCCGAGCTTGGACATCGCGAAGCCGATGGCGGTCTGCGCCGTGCCGCTGTTCGAGGCAGGCGGGGTGACCGGCGGCTGGGGTGCGGGAGGCTGCGGTGCCGGTTGCTGGGGAACGGGCGGTTGAGGCGCGGGAGGCTGGGGCGCGGGCTGTTGCGGTGCCGGCTGCTGCGGGGCAGGAGGCTGGGGTGCGGGCTGTTGCGGTGCCGGCTGTGCAGGGTTCTGAGCCTGTTGTTGCTGCTGGGCCTGCTGTTGTTGCTGCTGGGCCTGCGCGGCAGCCTGTTCGCGTTGCTGCTGAGCTGCGGCCGCCTGCTGCGCGGCTTGCTGCTGGAGGGCCGCCAGGGCGGCCGCGGCGCGCTGCTGCTCCAGCCCTTGCACCCGCTGGGTCTCGAGGCTCACGGTGGTGTTCCGCAGCTCGGCGAGCCGGTCGATGACCTTGGTGCGGTCCTGCGACGCCGTGGCGAGAGCCTGGGTGGCGGCGTTCTGAGCCGCCTCGGCGGCGGCCCGTGCCTGATCGGCGTCGCGCGCGGCGTCGTCGGCGGCCTTCTGAGCGGCAGCCGCATCCGCGGCGAGTGAGGCGGACGCGTGATCCGAGGCCACGGCGCGGTCGAAGGCTTCGCTCTGCTTCCGCGTCAGGGCGTCCAGCGTGGTGGCCTTGGCGAGGAGGTCGCCGTCGCTGCCGTTCAGCACGCTCTCGACGACGGGGTTCACACCGCCGGTCTGGTAGATCGAGCTGGCGAGGGCGCCCACGTCCTTGCGGCTGGCGTCCGCCTGGCGCTTGGCGTCCGCGGCCTTCGTCTTCGCCACCTGGGCGGCGGACTGCTTGGCCTGCAGGGTGAGGAGGGCGTTGGTGTAGGCGTCGTTGGCCCGCATGCCGTTGGCGACCGCCTGGGACTGCTTGTCCGCCAGGGTGCCGATCAGGCCTTCGAGGCGGCTCTGGGCGGCCTTGGCGTCGGATTCGTTCTTCTTCGCAGCGGCGATGTCGGCTTCGCTCGGGATGCCGTCGCCCTGGTCCGCCGGGAGGGCGAGGGGAACCGTGATGGGAGCCTGCGGGACGGGTGCCGCGAAGGCCCCGGGGAGGCCGCTGCCGAGCAGGACGCTCGCGCTGAGCGCGGACGAATAGAGGATCGCCGCGTATTTTCTGCCGTTGGCCCTTGTCATGCACACCTGCCTCGTCCGGCCGGGTGGTGACCCGGCTTTACCGAGACTAAGGCCCCATTCGTAACATTGGCAACAAAGGCCCCATGATCAACATAAACAACAGGGGTGTCATTCTGCGGCTGGTGAAACGGCGTGTCGCGAGACTGCGGAGGAGGCTCTCCTCAGGCGTGCTGATGCGCCTCGTGCTCCTGATGAGAGGCCGGCTCCAGCTGGAAGGTGCAGTGCTCGGTGTCGAAGTGCGAGCCCAGGCAGCGCTGCATGCGGTCCAGGATCCGGTCCGCGGATTCCGGGCTCAGGTGCTCGTCCTGCACCACCACGTGGGCGGAGAAGACGGGCACTCCGGAGGTGATGGTCCAGATGTGGATGTCATGCACGGACTCCACACCGTCCACGCCCAGGATGTGTTCGCGGATCATGCCGACGTCCACGCCCTTGGGGGTGGCCTCCAGGAGGACGTCCACCACGTCCTTGAGCAGGCTCCAGGCGCGGGGGAGGATCATGGCCGCGATGAGCAGGGAGGCGATGGGGTCCGCGGCCGTGAAGCCGGTGAACATGATGATCAGGGCCGCGGCGATGACGGCCAGGGAGCCCAGCAGGTCGCCCAGGACCTCCAGATAGGCGCCGCGCAGATTCAGGCTCTCGTCCCGCCCGCCCTGCAGGATGAACAGGGAAGCCGCGTTGGCCACGGCGCCGATGATGGCGGCGAAGAGCATGGTCCCGGTCTGGATCTCAGGATTCTGCCCGAAGCGCTGGACGGCCTCGATGGCGATGACGACGGCGATCACGATCAGGATGAGGGCGTTGGCCAGGGCGGCCAGGATCTCGGCGCGCTGGTAGCCGTAGGTGCGCTGGTCCGTGGCCGGCCTCGTGGCGATCCAGGAGGCCAGGAGGGCGATGAACACGCCGGCGGCGTCGGAGAGCATGTGGCCGGCGTCGGCCAGCAGGGCGAGCGAGCCGGACAGGGCTGCGCCCGCCACCTGGATGACGACGACGCCCAGGGTGATGCACAGGACCGTCACCAGGCGTTTGCGGTGCTTGCCCGTTCCGGTCATTCCGTGGCTGTGATCGTGGTTGTGGCCCATGCCTTCAGGCTAGCTTCGCGGGCCCGGGGATGCATGTCCGGAATGCGACTCATTCGCAGTGCTGGCGCGGATTTCGGAGCCTCGCCGGGTGGTCGGCTCGGCCGCCTTCCTCAGCCGCCCGCCTCAGCCGCAGCCGAGTTCGTGGAGACGGGCGTCGTCCACGCCGAAGTGGTGGGCCACCTCGTGGATGACGGTCACCTGGATCTCGTAGAGGACCTCGGAGCGGCTGGCGCAGATGTCCAGGATGGGCCGGCGGTACAGGGTGATTCGGTCCGGGAGGGATCCCGCGGCCCAGAATTCACCGCGCTCGGTCAGTGGGGTGCCTTCATAGAGGCCCAGGAACGGCTGGCCGGTCTCCGGGTCCGTGCCATCCTCCTCGATGAACAGCATCACGTTGTCCATGTGGGAGGAGATCTCCTCCGGAAGGTCCTTCAGGGCGCGCAGGGCGATGGCCTGGAAGTCGTCCAGGCTCAGGCGGGTGGTCTCGGCGTGCTCCAGGTGTTCGAAACCGGGTTCGCCGCGGAGCGTGCAGCGCGGACCGGGCGGCCAGATCCTGATCGGCAGGCTGGATTTTGGATTTTCACTGGTCATGCCCTAAAGTTTTACAGGTCCACTTCGCACGGATCGCGACGGAGCTTGTCAGAGCGCCATCGGGAACTGGGCGAGTGAGTCTAGGCCCCCATCGTCTAGCGGCCTAGGACACCGCCCTTTCACGGCGGCGGCACGGGTTCGAATCCCGTTGGGGGTACGCACGAGAAGCGATTTGAAAGCGGAACGGAAGATCTGCTAAGATTGAATCTTGTGAGCGGCGAGAGATTGCCGCAAAAAACGAGTAGAAATACTCAAACTCGGTAGTAATACCATCGAGGCCCTGTAGCGCAGTTGGTTAGCGCGCCGCCCTGTCACGGCGGAGGTCGCGGGTTCAAGTCCCGTCAGGGTCGCTCTGATTGATCGGATATTCCGGCGGTCATGGTGACACGTCACCAAGGCTCTGTAGCTCAGTTGGTAGAGCGTTCGACTGAAAATCGAAAGGTCACCGGATCGACGCCGGTCGGAGCCACTAAAACCCTCGCGTAGCTTCTACATCGCGAGGGTTTTTTCATTTAACAATGCCCCTGTGCTTCAACAATGCGCCGCGCCTCGACGATGCTCCGTGCGGATATTCTCGAAACGACGATCGTCCTATCCGTTTCCGAGCAGCCAGGGGGACTGCCGATGAGCCGTTCGCTGTCTCAAACACTCAGCCGGGTTTACTTCGCGCTCCAATCGCTGACCGGCCTCCTCTGGTGGATTCTCGTTTTCGCCGTGCCGTCCGTGCGTGAGGCCACGCTGGGAACGCTCGACGCCGGTGCCGTCGCAGCCGCCGATCTTCCGCTCTTCGTGGGCGCCGCAGCCGTGGCCGCCTGCGGCGTCCGGTCCGCCGCCGTCGTGAACGCCTTGTGGACCGTCGTCGTCGCCATCGCGCTTGCCGTGTATGCCACCGTCGGCGGTGAGGCCGGCTGGGGCGTGATCCTCATGGGCGCCGCCACGATCGGGTCCCTTCTGGCACTCAGTCTGCTGCTCCTGGGCCGCATCCCGACGGAGTGGATCGCGTGGGGACCGCTGGCGTTCCGCCCGGCCGACGAATCCCGGGAAACCGCGGTCCATCTCGCGGTGACGGCGGGGCAGATCGCGCTGTTCTGGGGATTGTTCCTCGGCGTCCTGCCCTGGGGGATCTCGGTGCTCGAACAACGGTGGGGCGTGGCGGTGCCGGTCCCGCCCGGAGTGCCTGTGGCGGGTGCGGTCCTCTTCTTTGCGGCCAGTGTGCTCGGCCTGTGGTCCGCTGCCGTGATGGCCAGCCTGGGGCGGGGGACTCCGCTGCCGTCCGTCATGCCGAATCATCTGGTCATCGCGGGGCCGTACCGCTGGGTGCGCAATCCCATGGCCCTGTCCGGGGTCATGCAGGCCGGCGCCGTGGGTCTCATGCTGGGTTCCTGGCTGGTGGTGGTCTACGCGGTTGGCGGTTCTGTGCTGTGGAACCTGGCGATCCGGCCGCTCGAGGAGCGCGATCTGGAGGCCCGCTTTGGGGATGAGTTCCGTGGATACCGTGACGCGGTGCGCTGCTGGGTGCCGCGGCCGCCGCGGAGCATTGATCGATTCTGACGATGTGCTTGCCCGGTTTTATTCGCTATGCAGATGAAGTCCGGAGCGTCAAGATGGAGAAAAGCATCCGTCCGGCGCTCTGACGAAGGCGCCGCGAGCATCATCCGCAGAAGGAGAATCACATGGCAGGCGAAGAGGTGGACGTGCTGGTGGTCGGGGCAGGCCAGGCCGGAATCGCGATGAGCGAGCACCTGACCGCCCGGGGCATCTCGCACCTGGTCCTGGAACGAAGCCGCATCGCTGAAAGCTGGCGGACCATGCGTTGGGACTCCCTCGTGGCGAACGGTCCGGCATGGCACGACCGGTTCCCCGGGCTGGAGTTCGACGACATGGATCCCGGGGCGTTCCCTCAGAAAGACCGGGTGGCGGAGTACTTCGAGGCCTATGCGGAGAAGTTCGCCGCGCCCGTCCGCTGCGGCGTGGAGGTGACATCGGTCCGGAGGAAGCTCGGGACCGCCGGCTTCCACGTGAGCACCACGGAGGGGCCGTTCGAAGCGCGCTACATCGTGGCGGCGACCGGCGCGTTCCAGAAGCCGGTGATCCCCGCCGTCGTGCCTGAATCCGCCCCGGTGACGCAGATCCACTCGAGTTCGTACCGTAACCCCGGGCAACTGCCGGCCGGTGGCGTTCTGGTGATCGGGGCGGGATCCTCCGGGGTGCAGATCGCCGCGGAGATCCAGCGCTCCGGACGCCAGGTGCACCTTGCGGTGGGGGCACACGATCGTCCGCCGCGGAGCTACCGCGGCCGGGATTTCTGCTGGTGGCTGGGGGTGCTCGGCCTGTGGGATGCGGCGACGCCGGCAGCCGGTGCGGAGCACGTGACGATCGCCGTCAGCGGAGCGGATGGGGGCCACACGGTGGACTTCCGTGAGCTTGCCGCGGAGGGCGTGGTGCTGACCGGCCGGGCGAGCGGGTACCAGAACGGGATCATGACGTTCGCACCCGGGCTGAAGGAAGACGTGGACCGGGGGGACGCGAATTACCTGGGGGTGCTCGACGCCGCGGATGCGTACATCGAACGCAATGGCCTGGACCTTCCCGAGGAACCGGGGGCCCGCGTGCTGCGGCCGGACCCGGAGTGCCTGACGAACCCGGTGAAGGAGCTGGACCTGGCCGCGGAAGGGATCACGACGATCATCTGGGCCACCGGCTTCGCCCGCGATTACGGGTGGCTGCAGGTGGATGCGTTCGACGAGAAGGGTGCGCCGCGTCAGCAGCGGGGCGTGTCCGCGGAGCAAGGCGTCTACTTCCTGGGCCTGCCGTGGCAGTCACGACGGGGATCCAGTTTCATCTGGGGCGTCTGGCACGACGCGAAGTACATCGCCGACCAGATCGGGATCCAGCAGAGCTACCTGGAGCACCATGAGTCCGGGGCGCTGGTGGGCAGCGGGGTCTGAGACGCCACTGAGGACGCGGACGATCGAGGACCGGTACGACTGAGGACCGGTGACGGCGGCGCCGGACTGGCAGGACCGCTGACGCAGAGGGGCTGCACCGGATGGTGCGGCCCCTCTGGCGTGTGGGGCGGCCGGCATTGGTTCAGCGCGTCAGAACGGCGGCGGATCTGAGCCTGAGTTCGGTGAACGTGCCGCCACGGTCGTGGCTGGTGTGGGTGGGTGGTCGTGGTGTGTGCGGCCGGCGGGGCTGGTCCACTCCAGGACGCCCTTGCCGGCGCCGGAACTGCTTCCTGGTCCGGTACGACTTTGCGGGCCTGGCACGTGACTGCCTGCTGGTCCTGCTTGTGTCACGGTCCACCGGCTCTGGTGTTTCAGGACGTGGTGGCGTCGGCAGAGTCCGGCGAGGTTGCCCAGGGTGGTGGGGCCGCCGTGGGCGGCGTCCTGGGTGTGGTCCAGGTCCAGCTCGTTGGCGGGGAGGTTGCAGCCGGGGAAGCGGCAGCGGGAGTCCCGGGCGTGCAGGAGCCGTTTGAGGTCTTCACTGGGACGGTACCGGTCCACGGCCAACACCGCCCCGCTGATCGGGTCGGTCAGGACCCGGTCCCACGCGGACACACCACCGGCCAGGAGACGTACGGTGTCCGGGTCGATGGGGTGCCGGCCGTTCAGCTCCGCCGCGACCGGCTCATGAGTCTCGTCACCAATCAGAGTCAGCACCGGGACAGTGACCTCGACCCGGGCGGTGATCCCGGCCAGGAGCCCGTCCGGGGTGTCGTGACCGCTCGGGGCGCCGTGCAGGAGCAGATCCGCGAGCAGGTCGGCCCGGAGCTGATCCCGGGTCCGGGACTCTGCGGTGTCTGCCCCAGAGCCGGTTTCTTCACGCACCTTGGCCAGGCTGGTCAACCGTCCGAAGACCCCGTGGGCGAGCGTCGCGGGCAGCACGGCCCCGAGCTCGGCCATCCCATCCGGCAACGGATTCAGCCAGACCCGGCGCTGTTCGCAGGCGCGGTCGTGGCGGACTGCCAGGGGTTCGGGCTGGGCTTTCTCGGCTTCCCGGACCGCGATCCTGCGCACCCGCCCGGGTGCCTGCGTTTCGGCCACCGCCAGGACGGCGTGCTCGTACCGGGCCCGTGCCGCCGGGTCCTCGATCACGGTCCCGGCGTCCCGGATCACCCGCACATGCCCGGCACTGATCCGCCCCTCCGTGAACGCCTGAAGGGTCGCGGGGAACCGCTCCACGAGCTCCACGGCGGCACCCATCTGGTGCTGGACGGACCGGTCACTGGCCCGGGTCGCGGTGGCGATCTCCGCCGCGACCGAACGCTCCGCCAACTCCACCGCCCGCGCCTCCCACAAGCCCTCATCAGCCGGCACGCCCAGCCCAGCGCCGTCGTCGTCAATCAGCCCATGGGAGAGTTCCACCGCCATGGCCAGCAGCAGCTCCCGGCCCGCCTGCAACTGCGCGATCCCCCGGTCCGCCGCCACGATCGCCGACGTCAAGGAGTCAAGCGCACCCAGAACCCCGGGCACCTGCCCGGCCCCCGGAACCCCGCTCGTGCTGCTCCCCGCCTCCATGACCCCACTCTTCCAGGAGGCACTGACATTGTTTACACCCGCCACACCAGCATCATCGGCAACGGAGCGCGAGTCTCACCCCAGCCCGGCCAGCGACCTCGCGGACAGCGCCCCGGCGGCCTCGGTGACACTCAGCAGACCCCGCTCCACCACCAGTTCCGCCACGCCCCGATTGCTCGCCAGCGCCTCCTTCGCCAGCTCCGCCGCCGGGCCGTAGCCCAGCAACGGCGCCAGTCCGGTCACCACGCTCACAGAGTTCAGCATCCGTTGCTCCAGCAGTACCGTGTTCGCCTGGATGCCGTCCACGCAGTGCGTCCGCAGCTGCCGGCACGCCACCGTGAGCCAGGACAGGGACTCCAGCAGCGAATCCGCCATGACCGGCTCGAACGCATTGAGCTGCAGCTGCCCGGCCTCCACGGCCATCGTCACCGTGGCATCGGCCCCCACCACGCGGAACGCCACCTGGTTCACCATCTCCGGGATCACCGGGTTGACCTTCCCCGGCATGATCGAGGACCCGGCCTGCACCGCCGGCAGCAGGATCTCCCCGAACCCTGCCTGCGGCCCGGAGGACAGCAGCCGCAGGTCGTTACAAATCTTGGAGAGCTTCACGGCGGCCCGCTTCAGGACGCCGGACACCAGCAGGAACACGCCCGTGTCGCTGGTCGCCTCCACCAGATCCGCCGAGGACACCAGCGGCAGCCCGGTCACCGCACCCAGCTCCCGGATCGCCGCCTCGCGGTACCCGGCCGGCGCGGTGATCCCCGTGCCGATCGCCGTCGCGCCCAGGTTCGACTCCAGCAGGTGCGGCAGCAGCTCCGTCAGCCGATTCCCGTCCTCCCGCAGCGTCTCCGCGAACGCCCCGAACTCCTGCCCCAGGGACATGGGCACCGCGTCCTGCAACTGCGTCCGCCCCACTTTCAGGACGTCGGAGAAAGCCTCGGCCTTCGCCGAGAAGGAGGCGATGAGCCGCGCGTGCTCGGCGCACAGCACGGTCAGTTCCCGGTGCAGGGCGAGCTTCACGGCCGTCGGGTAGACGTCGTTGGTGGACTGGCTGCGATTGACGTCGTCGATGGGGTGGACGGCGGCGTAGTCACCACGACGGCGGCCCAGGACTTCCAGCGCCCGGTTGGCCACGACCTCATTGGCGTTCATATTGGTGCTGGTCCCGGCGCCGCCCTGGATGGCGTCCACCACGAACTCGTCGTCCAGAAGGCCTTCCATGACGTCCCGGGCGGCCCACTGGATGGCCGCGGACTTCTCCTCATCCAGCAGCCTCAGGCCCTCATTGGCCCGTGCAGCCGCGTACTTCACGGCACCGAGGCCCCACACGAGGGAGCGGAGCGAGCCGATGGTCCGGCCGCTGACCGGGAAGTTCTCCACGGCGCGCAGCGTGCTGATGCCCCAATAGGCCTCCGCGGGGACGTCGCGGTCGCCCAGACTGTCGTGCTCGCGGCGCACGGCACGCGGTGCCCCGTCAGGCCGCGGTGCGGCGTCCGGGGACGGTGCGGCGGACGGTGAAGAGGGGTGAGTCATGGTCCTGTCCTTCAGGAGACTAGAGCGCCAGGAAGTCGAGCGCCGTCAGCGCGAGTGCCGCGGCGCCGTCGTGAATGGCCTGATCGGCCGCCGCACCCACACAGTGGGCGGCGAATTCCAGCTGGTGGTTGGCCGCCGGGAAGCAGCCCAGGCCGATGTACGGGTGGATGGCCGGGACCACCTGAGACACATTGCCCATGTCGGTGGAGGCCCGGTTCATGGTGGCCTGCTCGGGCGGGGCGTCGAAGCTGCGGCCCAGCGATTCCGCGTGGCGGATGTACAGCTCCAGCGCCCGCTGTTCCGTGCGGAACTCCGAATACGGTTCCGACTCCGGCGTCACGGTCAGCTCGCAACCGGACGCCAGGGCGCCGGCCTCGAAACAGCGCTCCACGCGCTCCTCCAGCACGGAGAGCTCCGCCAGGGTCTCCGCCCGGACGTACCAGCGGCCCTCCGTCTTCTCCGGGATGGCGTTGGGGGCCTCGCCGCCGCGTGTCTGGATCCCGTGCACCCGGGTCTCCCGCGGGAGCTGCTGGCGCAGGAGGCCGAGGGCCACCTGGGCCACGATGAACGCGTCATTCGCGTTGACGCCCTGCTCCGGGTACGCGGCCGCATGCGCGGCCTTCCCGCGGTACTCGACATGGCTGTGCGCCACGGCGTAGGGGCGGGCCTCCGCGGAGTCCACGGGACTCGGGTGAGCCATCATCGCCAGATCCAGGCCCTGGAAGGCGCCCTTCTTCAGCAACTCGATCTTGCCGCCGCCGCCTTCCTCCGCGGGGGTTCCGTAGACCTCCACGGTGAGGTCGTGCTCCGCGGCGAAGCCTGCCAGCGTCACGGCCGCCCCACAGGAGATGGCGGTGATGATGTTGTGGCCGCACGCGTGTCCCAGCCCGGGCAGCGCGTCGTACTCGGCCATCAGGCCCACGCGGCGGGAACCGGTGCCGAGAACGGCGCGGATCGCGGTGGGGAATCCCAGGTACGCCCGTTCCACGGAGAAACCGTGCGCCTCCAGATACTCGGCGGTCCAGGCGGCCGCGCGGTGCTCCTGCCAGCCGAGCTCCGGGTGGGCGTGGAGCGTCTCGGAGAGCCGGACGAGATCCGGGTGCTGCGCCGCGACGGCATTCAGCACCCGGACCCGGGACGTGCCCAGGGCCACGTCAGCGGTCATCGCCGGGTACCCCGTAGCCCACGGAGGCGGCCGGATCGAGCCCGCGCACCACATAGTCGTGGCGCTGCGGCAGCCATACCTCGAGCAGGCGGGCGAGCTCCTCGAGCGGCTCCTCGTGCCAGTCGACGCGCAGATCGGTGTCCCGCCAGCCGTGGCCGGAGACCACGGACAGCCCGGCCGAGCGGACCGGTCCGGCCTCGCCGCCGGCGGCCTCACCGGCGAGCAGCGCGGCGAGCAGGCGCTCCTCAAGCTCACCGGTGGACGCCTCGAAGGCGGCGCAGATCGCCTGCGGCACTCCGGGATCCGCCAGCATGTTGCCCGCGGAGACGCAGCCGGCGCCCTGCCCCGTGCCGATCACGCCGAGCGCATGCTCACCGCTGAACACGGCGGAGCCGCCTCGGGCGTCCAGGACCACCAGCTGCCGGAAGGCGGCCGACGGCGTTCGGCGCACGACGGCGTCGAGCGCCTCCTGCGCGGAGGCCCCGGCTTCCAGCTCATCCAGGAGGAGGGTGCCCAGGCGCGGGTCGGTGATGTTCTGCGAGCTCACGGCGCCGACGCCGTCGCGCAGATGGGCGCAGCGGGCGGCGACCGCGGGGGAGGAGGAGGTCACGGCCAGGCCGAAGCGGCCCGCGCCGTCGGTGGCGGCGATGCTGAAGGTCATGCGGAAACCTCCTGCGAGATGACGGCGGTGGCGTCGATCTCCACGAGCCACTCGGGCCGGGCGAGCGCGGAGACCACGATGCCGGTGGAGACCGGGAAGACGCCCTTGAGCCAGCGGCCCATGGTCCGGTAGACGGGCTCGCGGTAGCGGGGATCGATGATGTAGACGGTCACCTTCACGATGTCCTCGAGGCTGCTGCCGGCTTCGCGGAGCAGCATGTCGATATTGGCCATGGCCTTCTCCGCCTGCGCCTCCACATCGCCGATGCCCACGGATTCGCGGGTTTCCAGGTCTTGCCCGATCTGGCCGCGCAGGTACACGACGCCGTTGGCCACCACGGCCTGGCAGAGATCGTTGTCGAGGTTCTGCTCCGGGTAGGTGACCTTCGTGTTGAAGGTGCGGATGCGCTGGTGTTTCACGGTCGGGTGCCTTTTCGCCGGGGTGATCGGGGGTACAGCTTCAGCTTCCCGTCCACGGAAACATCTGTCTAACAGTGGTTTTCGAATGGCTGTATCGAAAAAATCGATGAATCGGTATCCTGGCCGCATGGACGTCACGCTCACCCAGCTCCGCTACTTCGTCGAGGCCGCAGCACAGCTCTCCATGACCGGCGCCTCCGTGCGGCTGAACGTGGCCCAGTCAGCGGTCTCCGCGGCCATCGCCCAGCTGGAGCGCCACGTGGGCACGCAGTTCTTCATCCGGCAGCGGTCCAAGGGACTGCTGCTGACGCCGGCCGGCGAGATGTTCCTCCGCGACGCCCAGGCCATCCTGGCGCACGTCGAGGAGAGCCTGGACCACGCGCGCGGGGAGACCCAGAGCCTGTCCGGGCGCATCCGCCTGGCCTGTTTCAACACGGTCACGCCGTTCCTGCTGCCGGGCGTGCTGACCCGGCTCAAGACGGAGCACCCGGCGCTGGAGGTGGACGTCCTGGAAGCCGACACTGCAGGATGCATCTCGGCGCTGCTCAGCGGCCAGGCCGATCTGGCCCTCTGCTACGACCTGGACCTGCCGGAGTCCCTCGCCACCACGGTGCTGGATACCGCCCGGCCGTACCTGGCGATCCCGCCGGAGCACGCGCTGGCCGAGGCGGGCAGTGTGAAGCTGTCCGCGGTGAAGGAGGAGCCGTTCGTGCTCCTGGATCTGCCGCACAGCCGTGACCTGATGCTCTCCATTGCGCGGCGGAGCGGCCGGGAGCCGGAGGTGGCGTTCCGCTCCGGCAGCTTCGAGACCGTGCGCACCCTGGTGTCCCGCGGGCTGGGGTACTCGATCCTTCACCAGCGCCCACAGCATGGCATGACCTACGACGGCGGCCGGCTGGCCATGGTGGAGATCGAGGACCAGGTGCCGGAACTGAAGACCGTGCTGGCGCATCTGCGCACGCAGCGTCCCACGGCGCGGGTCCGCGCGGTGGCCCAGGCCGTCCGGAAGCAGATCGACGCCGCGAAGACGGCGCGGGCCCGGCAGCAGCAGGCTCAGCGGGAAGGCTGAGGCCTGGGCGCTGCCAGCCGTGTGATCGCCCGCTCCACCAGGTGCCGCTGGCGGGAGCCGGTGACGGCGTCCGGGTCCAGCATGGAGGTCACGTGCAGGCCCATCATGACGTTCAGCAGCTCATCCGCCACGGCGTCCGGGTCCGCGAGAGGTGCGCACTCGGCGTCGTCCTCGGCCTGCGCCAGGAAGCCCAGCATGAGCCCACGCCAGTGCAACAGGGCCTCGCGGCCGACGGCGCGCAGCGCTTCTTCGGTCTGGGCCCGCTGCCAGAAGGACACCGCCACCCGGGCCTCCACCACGGTCAGCGGGTCCGCCGGGATGATCTCCAGGCACAGTCCGCGCAGGGCGGCGAGCCCGCGCCGCCCGGCGGTGTGGGAGTCGATGCGCTCATTGGTGCGCTCGCAGATGAGCTCGTAGGAGGCCAGGAGCAGCGCGTCCTTGTTGGGGAAGTAGTGCGCCAGGACGCCGGGCGCCGCGTAGCCGCACTCCCGGGCGATGTCCCGCATGCTGGCGTTCTCGATGCCCTCCTGGGCGATCAGCCGCCAGGTGGTCTCGATGATCGCGCGGCGCCGTTCGCCGTGGTCCACCAAACGGGGCATGCTCTTCCTCCCAAGATTCTTTGAAAGCAGGGAAAACGACGACGGCCGGAGCCTTGGCCCCGGCCGTCGTCACCTTATCAGTGGCAGGATGCGTGCGGTTCGGCTGGGGCGGAAGCGCAGTGTCCCGCCGCCGAGGACGGCACGTCCAGGGTGGGGTTCTCGTCGAAGAAGCCGTGCGGCTTCAGGGTGAAGCCGGTGGTGTCCACGGGCATGACCGGCCAGTCCTCCGGGCGCGGGTAGTGGGTCAGGCCGAAGGAGTGCCACACCACCAAATCTTGGCCGTCCAGGTCCCGGTCCTGGGCCACGTAGGACGGAAGTCCGGCGCCGCCCGGGTGCTGGTTGACGAAGTCGCCGGCGGCGTAGAGCTCGTCCTCGGCATGCCGCGTGACCCAGAGGTGGTGGCGGGCGAAGGCGGCACGGGAGGCGATGGAGGAGTCATCCGCCATGGCCAGGGTGGGCTGGCCCTCCGGGAAGAGGGTGTAACCGACCGGGTGGCCGAGGTGGTTGAGGGACTCCGGGTTGCTGATGTGCCACACGCGGCCCTTGGAGCCGTCTGCGTCGCGGACGGCGTCGGACTCGCGGCCCAGCAGGGTGCGCTTCTGGGAGAAGGCGTTGCCGTGAGGATTGCCCGGACCCTTCGGCAGACGGACCAGGTCCAGCTCCTCCACGCGGTTCGTTTCGCCGTCGATCATCATGTCCAGGCGGGCGTTGAAGAGGTGCTGGTGGTACGGGGCGCCCAGGCCCGGGGCGATCTCCGAGGCGTAGGCGTAGCCCTTCTCCGGAAGGGCCGCGGTGAAGACGATGCCGGTGGCCTTGGCCTCGAATTCGATGGTGCCGTCCAGGTAGAGGTACCAGTAGAAGCCATAGTCGTAGTTGCCCACCGTGGTGAAGAAGGAGACCACCAGGCGGCGGTTGCGGCGGACCTCGTTGGAGCCGGCCCACTCGTCCGTGTGCTTCCAGAGGATGCCGGCGTCCTCCTCATGGACGCAGATGCCGTTCTCGATGGTGCGCGGGTTGCCGAAGTCGTCCGCGACGACGGGGGAAAGGTAGGTGATCTCGCCCAGGCAGTCGCAGCCGAGCTTGAGGGAGTTGGCGTCCCGGCCCACCAGGTACTCGCCGGAGTCGAAGTAGTTCTGCCAGCTGCGGTAAGGCGCCGGGTCGCCGTAGGGGACCACCATCTCGGAGATCGCGGCGCGGTGGATGAGCGGACGACGGCGGCCGCGCCGGGTGTGGTGGATCTGGTGCAGCACCAGCCCCTCGCGGGCGTCGAAGCCGACGCGCAGGTCCCAGCCCGCCCAGCTCAGGTGGTTGCCGTCGAGGGAGAAGCTGGGGCCGTCCGGCTGCGTGATCTCGATGGGCTTCAGGTCCGTGCGCAGTTCGCCGTGGATCTCCGGTTCGGTGTAGTTGCCATTGATCTCCGGGACCGGGACGGGGCCGTCGTCGATCAGGTGGTCCACGCGGCGCTTCTCCACGTCCACGAAGGCCACCAGGCCGTCCAGCGGGTGGGCCCAGGCGTGATCGCCGGGGTGGTCCTGACGGAAGCCGAGCCCGCGGAGCAGGCGCTTGCCCTCCTCTCCCGGGTATTCGAAGACGCCGGCGGAGAGCGGGGCCACGCGGACCTGGGCCGGGGTGAGGCCGCGGGATTCCAGCGCGGCGATCCACTGCGGATCCACAGCCAGGATCTCCTCGATGAGTTCGAACTCCTCGAGCAGCACCGGCAGCTGGCCGTCGACGGCGGGGTTCAGCTCGCGCTGCTCCAGCACCTCGCCGGTGCTCAGGGAGGCGCGGACGTCGAGGGAGCGGGACAGGGTGGCGTCCCAGAGCATGGCGCGGATGACGCGGTCCGGGGCTGCGTCCTCCCCATCGTTCACGGCGTCCTCGCCGTAGAGGGCCTGTTTGGGCGGCTCGATGAGCCCGAGGTAGGCGAAGCGGGTGGTGTCCGCCACGAGCCCGGCGTCGGCCAGGATCTGCCGGGCCTGCTGGATTTCCGGGGCCGAGAGCTGCTCCAGCGGGTGCTGGGCCACGGTGGCCGAGGGGATCGTCTGAAGAGTCATGGCACTTCCTGAAGTTCGTTTTTGATGATACAACTGTTCAACCAACGCTGTGATGTTATCCACATCACAGCCCCAGAGTAAAGTCCCCGCATTCATCGCGCCGGACGGGACGGGAGGACCGTGGAGCAGGTCATCAGCGCAAGTCCCGTGCGTGCCCGCGCCGCCGTCGTCCTGGTCGGTTCGGCCGTGACGACCGGCGTCGTGGCGCACGCCGTCGCCGCCTTCAGTGAGCCCGCCGGCTGGATGGCCTGGTGGATGGGCGCCATGGCGGTGCTCTGCCTCGCCTGCGCTCTCCCGATGGCCCTCCCGGTGGCCGGGAAACGCCGCTGCGCCGGCCGGGCGGCCGGGCATGTCATGGCCATGAGCGCCGTGATGGTCCTGGTCCACGCGGCCGTGGTGCTCCTGCCCGGAGCCGGCATGCACCATGCCGGGTCCTCCGGCCCTCCGCACGCCGCGCATGTGGCTCCGATGCTCCTCCTCATCGCCGTGGAGCTCCTCTGCATGATGAGCGCCTCCGCGGCCCTCCGCCTGAACCGCCCCGTCCCGAACACCCCTCGTCAGGAGTACCCATGAACCCCACCGCCACCGCGCTTCCCATCGACTGGCACGGCCGGGCCGACGCCCTGTCTCTGGACGGCCGCGCCTTCATCGACGGCCGCCGCACGGACGCGGGTGGCGACCGCCGCCCCACCGTCAGTCCGATCGACGGGCGGATCCTCGCAGAGCTGACGTCCTGCGGCAGTGAGGAGGTGGACCGCGCCGTCGCGGCCGCGCGTCGTGCCTTCCCCGCCTGGCTCCGGAAGGGAGCCGAAGGGCGGAAAGCCGCCCTTCTGGCTCTGGCCGATCTGATGGAGGCCCACGCCGAGGAGCTGGCCCTGCTGGAGACCCTGGACAGCGGCAAGCCGATCCTGCAGACCACCACCGTGGACGTGCCCGGCGCCATCTCCACTCTCCGCTGGTATGCCGAGGCCGCGGACAAGCAGAGCGGCGAGCTGCCGGCCGTGCCCCACGGCGCCACGGCGCTCGTCACGCGGGAACCGCTGGGCGTGGTCGCGGCGATCGTGCCGTGGAACTTCCCGCTGGAGATCGCGGTGTGGAAGCTCGCCCCCGCGCTCGCATCCGGCAACACGCTGGTGCTCAAGCCGGCCGAGCAGACGTCCCTGAGTGTGCTGCGCGTCGCCGAACTCGCCGCCGAGGCCGGGATCCCGGACGGTGTCCTGAACATCGTCACCGGGTCCGGGCGTGAGGTCGGTGCGGCCCTGGCGCACCACATGGACGTGGACGCCCTGGCATTCACGGGTTCCACGGCGGTCTCCCGCACTCTCATGGAGGCGTCCGGGCGCAGCAACCTGAAGCGACTGAGTCTGGAAGCCGGAGGCAAGAGCTCCAATCTGGTCTTCGCGGACACCGCGGACCTCCGGCTGGCCGCGGAGAAGGCGGCGTTCGGCGCGTTCTACAACCAGGGTCAGGTCTGCTCCGCCAATTCCAGGATCCTGGTGCAGCGCTCCGTCCACGACGAGTTCGCCGGACTCCTGGCGAGGGCCGCGGCCGCCTACGCCCCGGCCGATCCGCTGGCCGGTCTGGACGGCAACGGCGCCCTGATCAGCGCGGCCCACGCGGACGCCGTCGAGCAGTGGATCACGCGTGGCCGTGCGGAAGGAGAGGTGCTGTTCGGCGGCGAACGCCGGTGCATCCGCGGCTCCGATGCGTATCTGGAGCCGACCGTGCTGGGCGGCCTGCCGGGGAACCATGACGTTCACCGGGAGGAGATCTTCGGGCCCGTGGCCGTGCTGCACGCCTTCGACACGGAGGAGGAGGCCGTGGCGCTCGCCAACGCCACGGAGTACGGCCTGGCGGCGTCCGTGTGGACCTCGGACCTCTCGCGGGCGCACCGTGTGGCGGGGGATCTCCTGGCCGGCACCGTGTCCGTGAACACCGTGGATGCGCTCGGCAACACCACGCCGTTCGGCGGCTTCAAGCAGTCCGGCTTCGGCAGGGACCTCTCGCTGCACGCCTTCGACAACTACACGGCTCCCAAGACCACCTGGATCCAGTTCGGCTGAGTGCATCTGTTCAACCGCTGATGTCCATCGATATTCAGTGGTTTACGTGATGCAGGCCACAAATCTACGCTGGGGGAACAGCAGCGCAGACCGGGCCCGCGGGGCCCAGGGAAGCCCAGGGGAACGGGCCCTCCGCGCCGGTGCATCGACAGTGCACCCTCTTCCACCTGGCATGAGCAGTGGACAACCCCAGCAGCAGCAAAGGACCGATCATGGATCAGCCAACAGCCTCAACCCGCCTTGCCGAAGAGCAGAGCAAACACCTGCAGAAATCCCTGGGACGGTTCGACATCCTCCTGCTGGTGGTGGCCGCCGTCATCTCCGTGGAGGTGCTCGGCCAGGTGTCCGGGTTCGGCGGTGAGACCTTCACCTGGACCCTCATCCTGGCTGTCACCTTCCTGGTGCCGTACGGCCTGATCTTCGCGGAGACCGGCGGGACGTTCACCGAGGAAGGCGGCGTGTACGTCTGGACCAAGATGGCGTACGGCCGGGCCGTGGCGGCGGTCGCCTCCCTCTTCACCTGGGTCACCCAGCCGGTGTGGGTGGGCGGCGCCATGTCCTTCGTGGCCGTGGAGACGTGGAACAAGTACGTCACCCCGGTGGAGGCCGGCAGCCCCGTGGACTACGCGTTCAAGACCGTGTTCATCTGGATCACCGTCACCTCCGCCGTGATCAGCCTCAAGCACGGCAAGTGGCTGCCGTCCCTGGGAGCCATCCTCAAGGTGGTCTTCCTGACCTTCTTCCTGGCGGTCACCATCGTCTACGGCGTCCAGCACGGTTTCAACGGCCTGAGCCTGGGCTTCTTCACCCCCACCCTCGCCGGCTTTCTCGGTGTGACGCCGCTGCTGCTGTTCTCCTTCCTCGGTTTCGAGTCCGGGAACAGCGCCGCGGGTGAGATGAAGAACCCGGCCAAGGACGTGCCGGTCTCCGTGGCCCGCTCCTCCATGATCGCCGCCGCCAGCTACCTGCTGCCGATCCTGGCCATCCTGCTCGTGGTGCCGCTGGACCAGATCAACGGCATCGACGGTCTGTTCGGCGCCGTCTCCACCGTCTACACCGTGTTCGGCCCGGCCGCGCCGGCCATGCTGTCGGTCTCCGCCGTCGTCTTCTGCTTCATCCTGGTCTCCCAGGGTGCGGCGTGGATGATCATCAGTGACCGCATGCAGGCCATGGCCGCCGCGGACGGCTCCTTCTTCGGCGGCTTCTTCGGCCGCTTCAACGCCCGCCTGGGCACTCCGATCCGCGTGAACACGCTCTCCGGCGTGGTGGCCACGCTCTTCATGCTCGCCGCCATGCAGCTCAGCGGAGACAACGGTGCCATGTTCGGCGTCGTCCTGACCGTGGCGATCTCCACCTACCTGCTCAGCTACCTGGTGGTGATCCCGGCGGCGGTGCGCCTGCGCCGCAAGTACCCGGACGCCCCGCGCCCCTTCAAGGTGCCGGTCTCGGACACGGTGTTCCGTCTCCTGGGCCTGCTCTGCACGGCGTGGATCCTCATCGGCTCCTGGGTGGCGGTCTTCCCCGGCGTGCTGGAAGGCGTGTTCGGGATCGACTACGACTTCCAGAAGACCTGGGGCGTCTCCCAGGGCACCTTCGAAGCGTTCGCGCTCGGCACCCTCGGCTGCATCCTGGCACTCGGCGTGATCGGGTACCTCTGCGGCCGCAAGGTCCGGCAGGCCGTGGCCATGGACGCCGAGCCGGAGACGCACGGGATGGTCGGCGCTACCCTGGAGGCATGACGGCACGAGCGGACGCCTTCACGGCGCTGGTCACCGGTGCCTCCTCCGGGCTGGGCGCCGAGTTCGCGCGGCAGCTCGCCGAGGAGGGGTACCACCTCATCCTCGTGGCGCGCGACGCCGAGCGGCTCGGTGCCGTCGCCGCGCCGCTGGAGCGCGACTACGGCATCACGGCGGAGGTGCTCCCCGCAGACTTGACGGACGACGACGGCGTGGCGGCCGTCGTCGCGCGTCTGACCGATGCGTCGCGGCCGGTGGAGGTGCTGGTCAACAATGCGGGCATCGGCCTGGCGCACTCCTTCGAGAAGAATCCGATCGAGGTGGAGAAGCGCCATCTGCGGCTGCACGTGCAGACCACCCTGGAACTGAGCCATGCCGCGCTGCAGGGGATGCTGGCGCGGGGCTCGGGCCGGCTCGTGAACGTGGCCAGCGTGGCGGCGTTCGCCACCCGCGGCACGTACGGGGCGGCCAAGGCGTGGGAACTGAGCTTCAGCCGCTGGGCGAATGTGAACTACGGGCCGTCCGGGGTGCAGGTGACGGCGGTCTGCCCTGGCTTCGTGCACACGGAGTTCCACCAGCGCATGGGCATCGACAAGGCCGCCATGCCGCGCTGGATGTGGCTCGATGCCCGGAACGTGGTCCGGGAAGGCCTGGCCGACAATCTGCGCGGCAAGGCGGTGTCCATCCCGAGTCTGCGCTACAAAGTGGTGGTCGCCGCCACGCGTTTCCTGCCGGCACGCTTCACGCGCGGGCCGGAGCGGAGGCCGCTGGAGCGGACCGACTGACCGCGGACACGACAAAGGCGGCGCCTGGCGATTGAGTGCCAGCAGCGCCGCCGTCGTCGTGTATCAGTGGTGTGTCAGTGCGCGGCTCCGGCGAGCGGACGCCCCTCGAAGGGCATGGCGTCCAGATCCAGGAGCGGGTTCTCCTCCTGCGTGGCCACGAGCTCGCGGGCCTCTGCCTCGCTGGCCACGCTCGGCATGGACCCGGGGAGCGGGCGGCGGGCCGATTCGGGCAGGAAGTAGATGGCGATGCCGCCGATCACGGAGGTGGCCATCAGGTAGTACGCCGGCATCATGTCGTTGCCGGTGGCCTGAATCAGTGAGGCCACGATGAACGGCGTGGTGCCGCCGAAGATCGCCATGGAGAAGTTGTAGGCGATGCCCATGCCGCCGTAACGGCTCGACGTCGGGAACAGGGCCGGGAGCGCCGATGCCAGGTTCGCCACGTAGAAGGTCACCGGGAAGGCGACCAGCGCCAGGCCGGCCAGGGTGGACCAGACCTCGCCGATGCCGATCAGCAGGAACGCCGGGATCGAGAGAACGACGGTGCTGCCCGCGCCCACCCAGAGGACGGGACGGCGGCCGATGCGGTCGGAGAGCCGGCCGGTCAGCGGGATGCACGCGGCCATGATCACCAGGACCGGGATGGTCAGCAGGGTGCCGTGGATGGGGTCATAGCCCTTGGATTCCGTCAGGTACGTCGGCATGTAGGAGGTCAGGGCGTAGCCCACCGTGTTCGCGGCGGCGGCCAGGATCATGGCCAGGATGATCTGGCGCCAGTACGTCTTCACCAGCATGATGGGGCCTGTGTTGGTGGAGGGGTCCTTCTCCGTGGCGCTGCTGACCTTGGCCTCCTGCGCGTCCAGGGTGGCCTGGAACTGCGGGGACTCCTCGATCTTGCTCCGGAAGTAGACGGCGATGGCGCCGAGCGGACCGGCAAGCAGGAACGGGATGCGCCAGCCCCACTCCTCCATGGCCGCCTGGCCGAGTGTCAGTTGCAGGGCGGAGACCAGGGCGGCGCCGACGGCGAAGCCCAGGTATGAGCCCATGTCCAGGAAGCTGGCGAAGAAGCCGCGCTTCTTGTCCGGGGCGTATTCGGAGACGAAGGTGGTGGCGCCGGCGTACTCGCCGCCGGTGGAGAAGCCCTGGACGAGCTTCAGCACCACCAGGAGCACCGCGGCCCAGACGCCGATCTGCGCGTAGCCGGGCAGCAGGCCGACGGCGAACGTCGAGGCCGCCATGAGCAGCAGGGTCGCCGCCAGCACACGCTGTCGCCCCACTTTGTCACCCAGCCAGCCGAACACGACGCCGCCCAGCGGGCGGGCGATGAAGGTGGCGGCGAAGGTGCCGAGCAGGAAGAGGGTCTGGACGGACTTGTCCGCCTCCGGAAGGAACGCTGGGCCCATGGTGGTCACCAGGTAGCCGAACACGCCGACGTCGTACCACTCCATGGTGTTACCGACGATGGTGCCGCCGATGGCCTTCTTGAGCATGGGTTTGTCGACGACGTTCACGTCCGAGACCTTGAGCCGGTGGCTGGGCAGGCGGAACGTACGCACCGGTTTGCGGACCGGTTCCGGACGGCCCGGCGGGGCCATCACAGGGGCATTCGAGTCTGGGTCTATGGGCATTTGGGCTTCTCCTTGCGGGAGGTCATTTGCTTGCGACTTGCACTTTTCTGCGGGTCCTCGGCCCGCGACGACCATCAACTTTACTCCACCGGACCCGTCGGCGGGGAATCCGGACCGCCTTTCAGGGCCTGTTTCAGGGGGTTCTGAAGGGTTCTGCGACGGTGGTGGAGACCCTTTTTCAGTGGCCGGGAACGCGGGAAATGACCCACTCCGGCGCCTGAAGAACCCTGAAGTTCCGCGTCATTCCGGGGTTCTCGGTGCCTGACTCCTTCTGGCCGAGCTTTCCGTCATTTTTCTTGTCAACTCTGTCGCAGAACTGTGGTGATCTGTCACACTCAACAAGGGGATCAGCGAGGGCGTCGAGGGCTCATCGGGCCCCGGCCTCAGACGAAAGGCAGTGGATTCATGGCACCGATCAAGAAGGCCTCAGTGGCGACCGGAATCGGACTCACGGCAGTGATGGGGCTGCTGATGGTGGGAGCCGCGCAGGCGGTGCCCGTGCTGAACGCCGACCGGGGGTCCGTCTCGGCCCCGGCGAGGGATCAGTCTCCCGAAGTGGAGAAGGTCACGGCCGTCCGTACGGCGAAGGATGTTGCGGCGGTGGCGGTGGTGAAGAAGGCGGCCGTGAAGAAGGCGCCTGAACAGAAGGCGCCGGAAACGCAGGACGCCGAGGGGAAGGCCGCGGAGCAGGCTGCCGAGCAGGCGAAGGAGGCCGCCGAGCAGCAGGCCGAGGCGCAGAAGGAGGCTGCAGAGCACGCCCAGGAGGCGGCGGACAAGGCCGCAGAACAGGCCCGCGAAGCGGCGGAGAAGGCCGCTGAAGCACAGAAGGAGGCTGCAGAGCACGCCCAGGAGACGTCCGGCGAGCACACGGACGACGACGCGGACGTGCAGGGCGAGGACCAGGAACAGGGCACGGACCAGAACCAGGGCACGGACCAGGAACACAGTGGCACGGCGGAAACCCAGCACGCCGGTCACTCGCACGCCGGGCACTCAGGGGAGGACCACTAGCACGGGACCCCACCTCCACGATTTCCCCCGGGTTTCGGACATTCCCCACCGCTCCAGCTGCGGGGATCGTCCGCAACCCGGGGGATTTCCGTTTCTGACGAGGGACGACGCGGGGTTTCCTCGCGATAGCTCAGCCGCTCGGACTAGGCTGGGCAGTAAGCGAAAGGGAGCGCAGTGGACACTGAATTCGAGCAGCAGCCGGGCGGTGGACGGACCGTGATCTCCGACTCCGCGGTGGCCAAGGTCGCGGCGATCGCCGCCCGCGCGGTCCCCGGGGTCCACTCCCTGGGCTCCGGCACCCCCCGCGCCCTGGGCGCCATCCGTGAAGCGGTGGGCAGCCCCGACCACGTGGCCGGCGTCCGCGCCGAGGTGGGGGAGACCCAGGTGGCCGTGGACCTCACGCTCGTGGCCGAGTTCGGCTACCGCTTCCAGGACATCGCCAACGCCGTCCGTGCCGCCGTGTACCAGGCCGTGGAGGACCTGGTGGGCATGGCCGTCATCGAGGTGAACATCGAGATCAACGACGTGCAGCTTCCCGGCGGCAAGCAGGACTCCCGCCCCGCCCGCACCGGCGGCAGTGCGTCGTCGGCGTCCCAGCCGGGCCAGAGCGGCGCCGCCGCGGAAGGAAAGTGAACTCCATGAACCACACGCTCAGCGGGATCGCGATCGGCGCCTTCCTGGCCTTCATGTCATTCCAGTTCGGCTGGTGGGGATTCGTGGTCTCCGCCGTCTTCATGGCGGTGGGTGCCGTCCTGGGCCGCGCCGTCGAGGGCCGGATCGACCTGCGACGGGTCCTCGACGCCCTGACGGGACGGCGTTCCTCCTCATGACCGGCGCCGCCATGCCGGCCGAGGCCCCGCGGGTCCTGGCCGGGCACAACAGGTTCAGCAACCAGGCCCTGACCAGCCTGGCCAAGGCGGCCTGCGCGGAGGTCCTGGAGGTTCCGGCGCAGGAGGTGCGGGTCGAGTGGAGGGACGACGACGGCCTGCTGGCTCTCAGCCTGGTGACCCCCCTCGGACTGCCCGGGCTGTCCGAGGTGGTGCGCGATCCGGAAGTTCTGGCGGCGGCCGGCGGGAGCATCTGGGACCGTGCCGTCGACGCGAAGGCGGACATCCGGGCCCGCGTCATGCAGTTGAGCGGCTCCGAGCTGAGCCGTGTGGACATCCGCATCTCCGGTGTCCTTCAGCGCACCGCCGCGAGGGTGAGGTGACCCCATGACCACGGAAACCCTGACGCCGGAGGATGAGCGGCGCTTCCTGGACGAGATCCTCCGCCGTGAGCTCACGCCGTCGCGCTCCATCGCCGCGCTGCTGGCCGGCGTTCTGGTGGTGCTGCTCTGTGTGTACTTCCTGCTGGAGACCATCCTGGCGCTGTTCCGGCTGCCCGGCTGGCTGATCGACCCGGACGAAGCGCTCAACTGGGTGGCCGGCCTGCCGGGGACCGGTCCCGGCCCGGTGCTGGCGCTCGGCGGGGCCGTTCTGGCCATGGTGGGCTTCTTCTTCCTGGTGAGCGCCCTGATGCCCGGCCGCCGCGCGCGGCATTCGCTTCCGCATCCGGTCCTGGCCGTGGTGGTCGACGACGAGGTGGTCGCCTCCGCGCTGGCCCGCCGCGCCCGCCTGGCCGCCAACGTCTCCCCGGCTCAGGTGATGGTCACCGTGGCCCGCGCGCAGGTGCTGGTCAACGTCCGCCCGACGTCGGGCCTCAGGGTCACCGACGACGCCGTCGAGCGTGCGGTGACCGAGGAGCTCGACGCGATGGGCCTGTCCCCGCGCCCCTCAGTCACGGTGCACCTCGCCTCCACCGGGGTGGTGGGCGCATGAACGGCACCCCACGCGGGCTCAACCGCTTCATCACCGGTCTGCTGGGCTTGCTGCTCCTGCTGCTGGGACTCGGGATCCTTCTGGTGTCTCTGGTCCCGCCCGTGGCGCAGGCCTGGCGGGACTTCGCCGCGCCGCTGGTGCGAGGGCTTCACGGAGCATACGAGGCCACGCCGCTTCCCGCGGGGAGCAGCTGGCTGTACGTGGTGGTGGCCGTGGTGCTCCTGTCGGTAATCCTGCTGACGATCCGGTGGATCGCCGGGCAAGGGCAGGGGCGGGCCAGCCTCCTGGTGGAACGGCCGGACCACTCCGCCACGGACGGCGAGGTGACCATCAGCGGCAATGTCGCTGAGCAGCTGCTGCGTGCGGCGCTCTCCGGCCGCGGCGATCTGCTCGGACTGCACGTGGTCACCTACCAGTACCGGGGCATCACGGCCCTGCGGGTGCGGCTCTTCCCGCGGAAGGGAGCTTCGCCGCAGAAGCTCGTGCAGGACGTGGAATCCCTGCTGGAAGGCCTGGATCTCATGGTGGGGCACCACACGCCGGTCCTGGTCCACCTGGGCGCCGGGACGCGCGCGATGTTCACCCGGGAGGAACGGGTCCGCTGAGTCCAACTGGTCGGGTCCATCTGTCGCTTTCCGCGGTTCAAGACGACAGATGGACCCGACCAGTTGGATGTCAGGCCTGCGGCAGCAGATAGGCGGAGGTGTTCACCGGCAGCATGCCGCCGGTCAGTGGTCCGCTGGACAGTACGGGGGTGAACCCCACGGGGAGGTCCACCGGTTCTTCGCCCATATTGGCCAGAACCAGGACGCCTCCGTTCAGGAACGCCACCAGGCCCTGTTCGGGCCGGTGCTGGGCGGACCACACGTGCGCGCCCCGGCCGAGCCTGTGCTTCCGCCGGAGGGCCAGCGCGGCGCGGTACAGCTCCAGCGTGGAGCCCTCGACGCCGTCCTGAACGTCCGCCGCATGGTCGCGGAAGGACTCCGGCTGGGGCAGCCATGGCTGCGCGTCGCCGTCGGGACCGTTCAGGCTGAAGCCGTAGCCCGGTGCGTCCGCCGTCCACGGCAGCGGCACGCGGCAGCCGTCACGGCCGCGCTCCGCGCCGTGGGTGCGGAAGAAGGACGGATCCTGACGAGCTGAGGCGGGCAAGGTGGTGTGCTCGGGGAGGCCGAGTTCCTCGCCCTGGTACAGATAGGCCGAGCCGGGCAGCGCCAGCTCCACCAGGGTGGCGGCGCGGGCACGGGACAGGCCCAGGGCGGCGTCCGGCTGCTCGTCCTCCGAGGCGATCCCCTTGGGGAAGGTGGCGGGGTCCTTCAGGCCGAACCGGCTGGGGTGCCGGACGGTGTCGTGGTTGCTCAGCACCCAGGTGACCGGGGCGCCGACGGCGGCCACGGCCTCGATGGACGCGTCGATCGAGTGGGCCAGGCGCTCGGCATCCCAGCCGGCCAGGAGGAAGTCGAAGTTGAAGGCCTGCTGCATCTCATCGGGGCGGACGTAGCGGGCAAGTCGTTCGGCCGGCTCCACCCAGGCCTCCGCCACGAGCATGCGGTCTCCCTCGTAGCTCTCCAGGACCTTGTGCCAGTCGCGGTAGATTTCGTGGACGCCGTCCTGGTCGAAGAAGGGCGCCTGGGACAGGTCCTGGCCTTCGGCCCGGGTGGGTTCCGTGGCTGGTTCCGCATCACCGCCGTCGTCGTCGCCGTCCGCGGGGGTCTCCTTCGCGGTGGACCCCTCCACCATGGCGGCGGCCCCGTCCCAGTCCGGCAGGCCGTCCGCCTTGATGAGCCCGTGGGCGACGTCCACACGGAAACCGTCCACGCCCTTGTCCAGCCAGAAGCGGAGCACCGAGCGCATCTCGTCCCGGACCTCCTCGTTCTCCCAGTTCAGGTCCGGCTGCTTGGTGTCGAAGAGGTGCAGGTACCACTCACCCGGTGTGCCGTCCGCCTCCGTGACGCGGGTCCAGGCCGGGCCGCCGAACACGGAGTTCCAGTTGTTGGGGGCCTGGTCCCCGTCCTTCCCCTTGCCCTCGCGGAACATGTACCGGGCGCGCTCCGGAGAGCCTGGGCCTGCCGCGAGAGCGTCCTGGAACCACACGTGCTCGTCCGAGGTGTGGTTGGGGACCAGGTCCACGATGACCTTCAGGCCCAGCCCGTGGGCGGTGGCCAGCATGCGGTCGAAGTCCTCGTTGTTCCCGAAGAGCGGGTCGACCACGCGGTAGTCGGCCACGTCATAGCCGGCGTCCGCCTGCGGCGACTTGTAGAACGGGCTCAGCCAGACGGCGTCGACCCCCAGCTGCTTGAGGTAGGGGAGCTGCTGGGTGATGCCGTGCATGTCACCCATGCCGTCCCCGTTCCCGTCGGCGAACGAGCGCGGGTAGACCTGGTAGACGACGGCGTCCGCCCACCAGGTGCCGGGGCGCGGGGAGACGGGCTCGGGTGCGGTCTGGGGCACGGGAGGTCCTTTCTAACGATTGTGCGTAAACGCTTGCATCAAGTCGTGCCAGCTTACTAATGTGATCTACGCAACATCAACCCGCACGGGATGACAGTGCTTCGCTCACTTTGAGGAGTCACCTGCAATGAAACCACGTAAATTCCTCGCGCCGGCCGCCGCCGCTGCCGTGCTGGCCCTGGCTCTGACCGCCTGTGGTGGCGGCAGCAGTTCCGGCGGATCCGGCGGGGGCGACGCAGCCTCGCAGAACATGGACGGCCGCGGCCCCATCACCTTCGTCAGCGGCAAGGACAACTCCGGAGTCTGGCAGCCCACCATCGATCGCTGGAACGCCGCGCACCCTAACGAAAAGGTCACGCTCAAGGAACAGACTGATCAGGCAGATCAGCAGCACGACGACCTGGTGCAGCACTTCCAGGCTCAGCAGTCCGACTACGACGTGGTGACCGTGGACGTCGTCTGGTCCGCCGAGTTCGCCGCCAAGGGCTGGCTCCAGCCGCTCAAGGACAAGATGGCGGTGGACACGGCCAAGCTTCTGCCCGCCACCGTCAAGGCGGCCACCTACAACGGCACCGCCTACGCCGTGCCGATCTCCTCCGACGGCGGTCTGCTCTACTACCGCAAGGATCTGGTGCCGAACCCGCCCAAGACCTGGGACGAGATGATGGGCATGTGCTCCATCGCCAAGGCGCATGACATGGGCTGCTACGCCGGCCAGTACTCGAAGTACGAGGGCCTGACGGTCAACGCGGCGGAGGCCATCAACACCTTCGGCGGCAAGATCGTCGATGACCAGGGCAAGGCGGTCGTCAACTCGGCCGAGGCCAAGACGGGTCTGGGCAAGCTGGTGGACGCTTTCAAGAGCGGCAACATCGCCAAACAGGCCCTCACCTACCAGGAGGAGCAGGGCCGCAAGGCCTTCGAGGACGGCAAGCTGCTGTTCCTGCGCAACTGGCCGTACGTCTACAACCTGGCCAAGACCGATGGCGCATCCACGGTCAAGGACACCTTCGGTGTGGCACCGCTGCCCGGCATGAGCGGTCCCGGCGCCTCCTCGCTGGGCGGCCACAGCGCAGCGGTCAGTGTGTACTCCAAGAACAAGGCCACCGCGCACGATTTCGCACAGTGGCTCATCCAGGACGAGCAGCAGAAGTTCTTCGCGCTCAAGGGCTCCCTGGCCCCGGTGGCTTCGGCCCTGTACACGGACTCGGACATCGTCAGCAAGCTGCCGTACATGCCGACGCTTCTGACCTCGATCCAGAACGCCGTGCCGCGCCCGGTGACCCCGTACTACCCGGCCGTCACCAAGGCCGTTCAGGACAACGCCTACGCCGCTCTCCAGGGTGACAAGTCCGTCGATCAGGCCGTCAGCGACATGCAGGCCGCGATCGATGCGGCCGGCCACTAGCGCCTGACGCCTGAGGTGGCGGGGCCCGCGAGGGCGGGTCCCGCCACCTCCCTCCGCGGGACACCGCGGGAATCACGAGCTGGGCAAGAACATTTGGAGGAGTCACCATGTCCACAGAGGTCCCGTCGAAGACGGGGGAAACCGATACCGGGAGGCGGGGGCGCGGGCCGGGGATGGCCGGTGCGGAGAGCGCCGACCGCCGGCAGACCACTCAAGGCCGCTGGGCCTACACGCTGCTCGCCCCGACCCTGATCCTGCTGGCCGTGGTGATCATCTATCCGGTCATCAACGCCATCATCCTGTCCTTCCAGAAGGACGCCGGCCTGGACAAGGCCACCGGATTCTTCGTGCAAGGCGGCTTCGCCGGCGTCGACAACTACACCCACTGGATCCTCCAGCAGTGCGGCTCCGAGAAGTGCCCGCCCGGCACCCTGGGCGCGCAGTTCTGGGGTGCCATGGGCACCACGTTCCTGTTCGCGGCGATCACGGTGATCCTGGAGACCGTGCTGGGCTTCTGGATGGCCATCGTCATGGCCCGGGCGTTCAAGGGCCGCAGCCTTCTGCGTGCCTCCGTCCTGGTGCCGTGGGCCATCCCCACGGCCGTGACCGCCAAGCTCTTCTTCTTCATGTTTGCCTTCGACGGGATCATCAACACGGTGTTCCACAGTTCGATCCTGTGGACCGGATCGGAATGGCCGGCACGCTGGGCCATCATCATCTCCGACGTCTGGAAGACCACCCCGTTCATGGCGTTGCTGATCCTGGCCGGTCTGCAGCTGATCCCCGACGAGGTCTACGAGGCCGCCAAGGTGGACGGTGCCGGTACGTGGCAGCGGTTCACCCAGATCACGCTTCCCCTGGTGAAGCCGGCCCTGATGGTCGCGATCCTGTTCCGTACGCTCGACGCCCTGCGCATGTACGACCTGCCCGCGATCCTGACCGGCGGCGCCAACAACACCACCACCCTCTCCATTCTGGTGGTCCAGCAGATCCGGCAGGGCTTCAACGTCGCCTCCGCCTTGTCCACCATCACCTTCGTGACGATCTTCCTGGTCGCCTTCATCTTCGTCCGCTTCCTCGGCGCCAATGCCGTGGAGTCCGCCAACCCGAGGAAGAAGTGACATGAGCACCCCCACCGCCACGCGCCGTCGCGCCTTCACCTGGGCACCCACTCGCACCTATGTGCAGGCAGCGGTCATCCTGATCTGGTGTCTGCTGCCGTTCTACTGGATGATCGTCACCGCCTTCCGCGACGTCGGTTACACCTTCGATCCCACCCCGTTCTTCACGCACGTCACCTTCGACAACTTCGCGACCGTGTTCGATGAGTCCCTGGGCAACCACTTCGCCCGCAACCTGCTCAACAGCCTCATCGTGGCGGGCCTCACCACCGTGATCTCACTGCTGGTGGGTGTCTTCGCGGCCTACGCCCTGGCCCGCCTGAAGTTCCGTTTCAAGGAGATGGTCCTCGGGTTCGTCCTGGGCGCCTCGATGTTCCCGGGCGTCGCCCTCATCACTCCGCTGTTCCAGCTCTTCACCAACCTGGGCTGGATGGGCAGCTACCAGGCCCTGATCATCCCGAGCATCTCCTTCTCCCTGCCGCTGGCTGTCTACACGCTGACCTCGTTCTTCCGTGAGATGCCGTGGGAGCTGGAGGAGGCGGCCCGCATCGACGGCTGCACCCAGGGCCAGGCGTTCCGGAAGATCATCCTTCCGCTGGCCGCCCCGGCCACCTTCACCACCGCCATCCTGACGTTCATCGGGGCGTGGAATGAGTTCCTGATCGCCAACCAGCTCTCCAGTGACGCCACCAAGACCGTCACGGTGGCGATCGCCTCCTTCGCCGGAGCCCAGCCGCACCAGGAGCCGTACACCGCCGTCATGGCGGCTGGCACCGTGGTCACCATCCCCCTGGTCATCCTGGTCCTCATCTTCCAGAAGAAGATCGTGGCCGGTCTGACGGCGGGTGCGGTGAAATGACCCGGCCCCGCGGCGCCGAGGAGGGGATGCAGGAGCCGCTGCCCGGCCCCCGCCTGATGCGCAGCGCCCAGGACCTCGACGTCCTGATCGGCATGCTCGGCTTCTGGACGCTGGTGCTGTTCATCGCCACCGTCTGGACCGAGCTCAGCGGCGGAGCCGCCCTGGGCTGGGCGCTGGGACTCCTGGCCGCCGTCGCCGGCATGTGGGGGCTCTTCCGCCTTCGCCGGCGTCTGCCGTCCCGGACCATCGGCCATCGCAACGGGAGGTGAGAGGCGCGTCACCAACTGTGCCGTAGAGCGGTGTCCGTGGTTCAATTCGATGTCTGGTATACCTGAAGGAGTGTGACAGGCATGGCAGCTCGCGCCGCCCGTGGCGGGCACCACGGGGTGAGTATCGAGGATGTGGCCGAGGCCGCCGGAGTGTCCACCGCAACGGTATCCCGGGCGGTCCGAGGACTGCCCCGCGTCTCCGAGACCACCCGGCAACGCATCCTCCAGGTGGCTGCCGAGCTCGGGTACGTTGCGTCGTCGGCGGCCTCCGGGCTGGCGACCGGGCGAACCCGGACCATCGGCGTCCTGGCGCCGTACGTGGACCGCTGGTTCTTCTACAAGGCCCTGGAGGGCGTGGAGCGTGAGCTCCACCAGGAGGGCTACAACCTTTCCCTCTTCAGCCTGGACAGCCGCACCCGCGAACGCCAGCGGACCTTCACTAAGACCATGGTGGCCAAGCACATCGACGCCCTCCTGGTGCTCTGCATGGCGCTTTCCATGGAGGAGATCGACGAACTGCGCCGCTTGGACATCCCGCTCGTAGCCGTCGGCGGGCCTGTGGAGGGCTGCCCGAGCGTGGGGATCGACGACGTCAAGGCGGCCGCCTTGGCCACCCGTCACCTCCTGGAACTGGGGCACCGGGACATCGGCATCCTGCACGGCCAGGACGATGACGACGACCTCAACTTCAAGGTCCCGGCACTCCGGGTGGACGGCTTCCGGGCCGAGCTCGAGCGCCACGGGGTGCCGTTCCGTCCTGAGTGGGAGGTCAACGGCAACTTCACCCTGGCCAGCGGAGCCGAAGCCTTCGACGAACTCTGGGCCCGCCCGGGCCCCAAGCCGAGCGCCCTGATGTGCGCGTCGGACGAGATGGCCATGGGCGTGGTGCTCCAGGCCCGGCGGCACGGGGTGCGGGTGCCGGAGGATCTCTCCGTGATCGGCATCGACGACCACGAATTCTCCTCCGTCATGGGTCTGACCACGGTGGGCCAGGATCCGGTGGACCAGGCGCGTTCCGGAACCCGGATGCTCCTGGACGAACTCACTGGAAAGACCGGTGCCGTGCGGGACGTCGGGGCCGGCTTCGAGTTGATCCTGCGGAGCACGACGGCGGCGCCCGCCGCCCGCTGAGCGCCGCGGTCGTGCCAGGGGACCTCAGCCCGCCGCCAGGATGGGTGCGAAGAACGCCTCCAGTTCCTCCGTGGCGTCCAGCGGGAGCACCGCGGAGACATACTGGTCCGGGCGGACCACCACCACGGCGCCGTCACGGCTCACACCGCGCTCCTCGAAGATGTCCGCACCGGGCGCGGAGGCATAGACCTTGTTGAGGTCGTGGAGGCCGAACGGGCCCACCTCGGGGCGGAAGACGGCGGGAGCCGCCATGAGGTCCACCTCCGTGTGCGGCTGCTGGTAGACCACCTTGACGTCGAACCACACGTCCTGATCGCCCGCCGGTTGGGCGGCGAGGGGTGAGCCGGCCGCCGTCGTCAGCCAGTCCGCCAGCCGCGCGACGCCGGACTGCTCTCCCGCGCGCGGAGCATCGGCGAAGACGTAGATCCGCCAGCGCCCGTCTGCCGTGGCCTGGTGGCCCAGCTGCAGCGGATTGGTGTCGCAGACGCGGACCACGTGCGCGGAGCGGAAGCGCTTGCCAATGGGGAAGCCTGTGGCGAGGTCCTGATGCGTGGCCCCGGACGTGATGAGGGACGGCGTGTACTGGGTCATGAAGCCGGCCGGGAACTCGGCTGTGCGGACGTAGAACTCCTCCAGTTCGGACGGATCGTCGAACTCCTCCGGCTTCTTGGCCATCATGGACGACCATTCCTTGTCGAAGTCGATGAGGTTCTTCGCGATGACCTGGCGTTCCGCCGAGTAGGTGGCCAGGAGGCTCTCCGGGCTGCGGCCCTCCAGCACGTGCCCGAGCTTCCAGCCGAGGTTGAAACCGTCCTGCATGGAGACGTTCATGCCCTGGCCCGCCTTGGCGCTGTGCGTGTGGCAGGCGTCCCCGGCGATGAACACGCGCGGGGTGCGGGAGCCCGCGTCCTCCAGGATGACGTCGTCGAAGCGGTCCGTCAGGCGGTGGCCCACCTCATAGACGCTGTGCCAGGCGACGTTGCGGACGTCCAGCGTGTACGGGTGGAGGATCTCATTGGCCTTCTCGATGATCTGCTCAATGGTGGTGGCCCGGACCGCGTGGTCCTCACCGGCCTCGCCCAGGTCCACGTACATGCGGAACAGGTGGCCGCCCTCGCGGGGGATCAGCAGGATGCTGCCGCTCTCGGCCTGGATGGCGCACTTCTCGCGGATGTCCGGGAAGTCGGTGACGGCCACGACGTCCATGACGCCCCAGGCGTGATTCGCCTGGTCCCCGGCCATGGTGCAGCCGATCGACTGGCGGACCCGGCTCCGGGCCCCATCCGCTCCGAGGACGTACTTGGCGCGGACCGTGCGCTCGCGGCCCTCGAGCTCTCCGCTGGTGTGGAGCAGGGTCACCTCGACCGGGTACTCCTCGCCCTGATGCACCGTGAGGCCGCTGAACTCGTAGCCGTAGTCCGGCTTCAGGCGGGCCGGGGAGTTCGCCATGTATTCGGCGAAGTAGTCCAGCACGCGGGCCTGGTTGACGATCAGGTGCGGGAACTCGCTGACGCCGAGTTCGTCGTCCACGGCGCGTGCGGCGCGGTGGATCCGGGACACGTCCGCAGGGTCCGGCTTCCAGAAGGCCATCTCGGTGATCCGGTAGGCCTCATCGGTGATGCGGCCGGCGAAGCCGAAGGCCTGGAAGGTCTCCACGCTTCGGGCCTGGATGCCGTCCGCCTGGCCGATCTCCAGGCGACCGGGACGGCGCTCGACGATCCGGGTTCTCACGTCCGGGAACTGCGAAAGCTGGGCCGCGGTGATCATCCCGGCGGGCCCGGTGCCGACGATCAGGACGTCGACGTGCTCCGGAAGCTCTTCCGGGCGGTCGATGCCGACCCCGGCGGCCGGCTGGACGCGCGGATCCCCGGACACATAGCCGTGGTGGTGGAACTGCACGGTCATTCCTCACTTCTTCGTGGTGCCGGCTGGACCGGCGGTGGTCAGTAGCTTGCGGGGGATGCGCCGTCATCGGCGGACGACGGCGGGGCGAAGCAGGCGGCGAGTTCCTCGCTGGAACGGGCCAGGAGCGCGACGTCGGCGCCCACCAGCAGGAAACGGGCTCCGGCTGCGATGTACCGCCGGGCCATCGCCTCGGCGAAGGCGTTGACGCCGGCGGGCTTCCCGGCGTCCCGGGCGGCTTCGAGGCAGTGCTCGACGGCCGCGACCACCTCGGGGTGGTCCTGCTCGCCCAGGTGCCCCAGAGACGCGGCGAGATCGGATGGCCCGATGAAGATCGCGTCCACCCCGTCCACGGCGAGGATCTCCCCGACGTTCGCGACGGCGTCGGCGGTCTCGATCTGGACGGTCAGGGACACGGTTTCGTCCGCCCGGGCGAGATAGTCCGGAATCCGGTTCCACCGGGCGCCCCGGGCAAGTGCCGCGCCCACGCCGCGCACCCCGTGCGGGGGGTAACGGACCGCCGCGACGGCGGCGCGCGCCTGATCGGCGTCGTTCACCATGGGGATCAGCAGGTTCTGCGCGCCCAGGTCCAGGTACTGCTTGATGAGCACCGTGTCGTTCCAGGGCAGCCGCACCATGGGCGTGACAGGGTATCCATGCACGGCCTGGAGCTGGGCGAGCACCGACTCCAGGGAGTTCGGGCTGTGTTCCACGTCGATCAGCAGCCAGTCCGTGCCGGAGCCCGCCATGATCTCTGCCACCAGGGCGCTGCCGGAGCAGACCCACAGCCCGGCCTTCGGCGGCACGGGACCGTCCCCGGCCGCCGCGCCGGCCTGCGCCAGGACGTGCCGGAAGGTGGGCTCGGGGTCTAGACGAAACGGCATGTCACGGTTCCCATCGGTCCGTAGTCGGCGTACACGGTGTCGCCCTCATAGACCCAGGCGGGCCTGGTGAACGAGCCGGCCAGGACCAGGTCCCCGGCGGTGAGCGACTGGCCGTGCTGGGCCAGCTTGTCCGCCAGCCAGGCCACGCCTGTGGCCGGGTGGTTGAGCACACCGGCTGCGACGCCGGTCTCCTCGATCTCCTGATTGCGGTACAGCAGCGCGGAGACCCAGCGGAGGTCCACGTCATGCGGACGCACCGGGCGGCCGCCCACCACCATGGCGCCCATGGCGGCGTTGTCCGCGATGGTGTCCACGATGGTCCGGCCTTGCATTTCGATCCGCGAGTCCAGGATCTCCAGTGCCGGGACCACGTAGTCCGTGGCGTCCAGGACGTCGAACACCGAGGTGTCCCGGCCGCTCAGGGCCCGGCCCTGAAGGTCCTTGCCGAGGCGGAACGCCAGCTCCACCTCGACGCGCGGGTGGGTGTACCGCTTCCACTCGAGAACGGAGCCGTTGCCCAGGACCATGTCGTCGAAGATCACGCCGTAGTCCGGCTCCGTGATGCCCGTGGCCGCCTGCATGGCCTTGGAGGTCAGGCCGATCTTGCGGCCCGCCACGCGGCGGCCCTGGGCCTGAAGCCGGGAGGCCCAGAGCTTCTGGACCGCGTAGGAGTCCTCCACGTCCATGCCCTCGTAGCGGCTGTGCAGGAGCGGCACCGGGGTGCGGCTCCGGCCCGCCTCCACGAGTTCGTCCGCGATGGACTCGATGGTCTTCGCGTCGAGCATCTCAGACCTGGTTCCCGAGCTTGAAGCCCTTGGCGGCCTGACCGTGGTACGAGCCGTCCTCGTCGCCCTCACGGGTGAAGGAGAAGCCGTCAGCGCCGATGGTCACGGCCATCTCGGAGGAATCGGTGCGCTCGATGACGGGCTGCGGGTTGCCGTCCAGGTCAAGGACCAGGGAGGCCTCGGTGTACCAGGACGGGACCACGGGATTGCCCCACCAGTCGCGGCGCTGGTTGTCGTGCACGTCCCAGGTGATGACGGGGTTGTCCGGGTCGCCCGTGTAGTAGTCCTGGGTGTAGATCTCCACGCGGTGGCCGTCCGGGTCCAGAATGTAGAGGTAGAAGGCGTTGGAGACGCCGTGGCGGCCGGGCCCGCGCTCGATCCGGTCGGACATGCGCAGGGCGCCCATCTTGTCGCAGATCTGGATGATGTTGTGCTTCTCGTGCGTGGAGAAGGCCACGTGGTGCATGCGGGGGCCGTTGCCACCGGTCAGGGCGGTGTCGTGCACGGTGCCCTTGCGGTGCATCCAGGCGGCGTAAGTGGTGCCCTCCTCGTCCTTGATGTCCTCGGTGACCCGGAAGCCCAGGTCCTCCAGGTACTTCCGGCCGCGGGGCACGTCCGGGGTGACCTGGTTGAAGTGGTCCAGGCGGACCAGCTCACCGGCGGAGTAGAGGTCGTAGCGCATATGGAGGCGCTCCACGTGCTGCACCTCGTGGAAGAACTCGTACGGGAAGCCGAGCGGGTCCTCCACGCGCAGGGAGTCGCCGATACCGCGGACGAAGCCGTCCTTGCGGCGCTCGGTGCGGCAGCCCAGTTCCTTGTAGTACGCCTCTGCCAGGTCCACGTCCTCCGGGTGCCGGACCCGGTAGGAGAAGGCCTTCACCGCCGCGATCGGGCCGAGCGTGAGCACCAGGTTGTGGTGGATGAACTCCTCGAAGGAGCGCAGGTAGATCTGCTGGTCGTCCTCGTAGCTGACGTGCAGGCCGAGCAGGTCCACGTAGAACGCGCGGGAAGCAGCCAGGTCCGTGACCACGATCTCCATGTAGGCGCAGCGCAGGATGTCCGGGGCCGGGACGGAGGGCTTGGGGATAATGGTGCTCATGGGATTCTCCTCGTCGAGAGTCGTCAGGACTGCTTGCCGAACGTCGGGTTGTGGACCTTCCCGAGGGTGATGTGCACGGCCTGCTGGTCGGTGTAGAAGTCGATGGAGCGGTAGCCGCCTTCGTGGCCCAGGCCGGAGGCCTTGACGCCGCCGAAGGGGGTGCGCAGATCGCGCACGTTGTTGGAGTTCAGCCAGACCATGCCGGCCTGCACGTCCTGCGCGAAGTTGTGAGCGCGCTTCAGATCGTTGGTCCAGACGTAGGCGGCCAGACCGTACGCGGTGTTGTTCGCCAGCGCCAGCGCCTCGGCGTCGTCCTTGAAGGGGGTGATCGCCACGACCGGGCCGAAGATCTCCTCCTGGAAGATCCGGGCGTCCGGCGCGACGTCGGCGAAGACGGTGGGGGCCACGAAGTTGCCGAACTCGAAGCCTTCGGGCTGCCCGCCACCGGCCACCAGACGGCCCTCCTCCTTGCCGATCGACACGTAGCTCATGACCTTCTGGAAGTGCTCCGGGTGGACCAGGGCGCCGACCTCGGTGGACGGATCGTGCGGGTAGCCGACCTTGACCCGCTTCGCCTGCGCGGCGTAGCGCTCCACGAACTCGTCGTAGATGTCCTGCTGGACCAGGATGCGGGAGCCGGCGGTGCAGCGCTCGCCGTTGAGGGAGAAGACGCCGAAGATCGTGGCGTCCACGGCAGCGTCCAGGTCGGCATCCGCGAAGACGATCGCCGGGCTCTTGCCGCCGAGCTCCATGGAGAGACCCTTCAGGTACGGGGCCGCGTTGCCGAAGATGATCTGGCCGGTGCGGCTCTCCCCGGTGAAGGAGATGAGCGGGACATCGGGGTGCTTCACCAGAGCGTCTCCGGCGTCCTCGCCGAGGCCGTTGACCAGGTTGAACACGCCCTTCGGGAGGCCGGCCTCTTCGAAGATCCCGGCCCAGAGGGAGGCGGAGAGAGGAGTGAACTCGGCGGGCTTGAGCACCACGGTGTTGCCGGTGGCCAGGGCTGGGCCGAGCTTCCAGGACTCCAGCATGAAGGGGGTGTTCCAGGGGGTGATGAGGCCCGCGACGCCGATCGGTTTGCGGTTGACGTAGTTGACCTGGCGGCCGGGAACCTTGAAAGTGTCATCCGCCTGAGCCACGATCAGGTCCGCGAAGAAGCGGAAGTTCTCCGCAGCGCGCCGGGCCTGGCCCAGCGCCTGGGTGATGGGAAGGCCGGAGTCGAAGGACTCGAGCTCGGCCAGACGGGCGTCCCGGGACTCCACGATGTCGGCGATCCGGTGCAGCACGCGGGAACGCTCGCGGGGGAGCATTCGCGGCCACGGGCCCTCCTCGAACGCCTTCTTGGCGGCTACGACGGCGCGCTCGACGTCCGCCTTCTTGCCGGCGGCGGCCTTGACGTACACCTCGTTGGAGACGGGCTCGAGGACGTCGAAGGTGTCTCCGTCGAGCGAGTCGACGAACTCGCCGTCGATGTAGTGCTGGATCGAGGTGGGGAGGTTCTCAGGAACGAAACGCTCGCTCATGTTTCACGTCCTTAAAGTTTCGGAGGGTTTTTACAAGGTGGGGAAGTCGGGGTGGGCTGCGGTGCGGGCCAGGTAGGCGTCCAGGGTGGCCGAGCGGTGCCGCCGGGCCGCGAGCTCGATATCCGCCACGGGGGCACCGTGCTCGATGAGATCCAGGAGGCGCTCGTGCTCGGCCACCGATTCACCCGCCCGTTCGGGGACGAAGCTGAAGGTGGAGCCGCGGAGGGCGGTGAGGCGGTTCCAGCCGCGGTGCACCAGGTCCAGGATGTGCGGATTGGGGCAGTGCTCGAACAGGACGCTGTGGAAGTCGTGGTTCAGGCGGGTGAACTCCACCGGGTCGAAGTGCTGGGGGAACTCCTCCAGCATGGCGCGCATGCGGCCGTTGATCTCTCGGGCGGCTGCGAGTTCCTGCGCGGTCACGGACCTGGCGGACAGCGCGGTGGCCGCCCCCTCCACGAGGCTGAGTGTCTGCATCGTGTAGAGGTACTCGACGGGATCGATCCCGGACACCGTGGCGCCGACGTTCTTCTCGAACGTCACCAGGCCCTCGGCCTCGAGGCGGCGGACGGCCTCCCGCACCGGCACCACGGACACGCCGAGCTCCGTGGCCACCTGGGCCAGAACCAGGCGCGCGCCCGGGGCAAGTGCGCCGCTCACGATCCGCCCGTGCAGCTGCTCGTAGGCGAACTGGGACTTGCTGACGACGACGCCGGGAGCCCAGTGGATGTCGACCGGGCCGGTGATCATGGCTTTGCCTCGCCGATTGCGGTGTCCGCCGCGTAGCGCTCGCGCCACGCGGAGTTCATGGGGAAGAGCCCGTCCACGGGGTGGCCTTCGGCGACCCGGTCGGCGACCCACGCCTCCTCGCGCTCCTGGGCGACGGCGGCCTCGGCCACCTCATCGGCCAGGTGCGCCGGGATGACCACGATGCCGTCGTCGTCGGCCACGATGACGTCGCCGGGCTGTACGGCGGCGCCGCCGCACGCGACCGTCTCGTCGACGGCCCACGGAACGTGCCGCCGGCCGAGGACAGCCGGGTGCGGGTTGGCGCCCCAGGCGGGGATGTCCATACCGGAGACCGGGCCGAAGTCGCGGATGCCGCCGTCCGTGATGACGGCCGCGGCGCCGAGTACCTGCGCGCGCAGGGCCAGGACATCGCCCAGAGTGCCTGACCCCTTCTCGCCGCGGGCGTCCATGATCAGGATGTCGCCGGGCCGGAGAGAGTCGATGGCGCGTTTCTGGGCGTTGAAGCCGCCGCCGTGCGTGGCGAAGAGGTCTTCGCGGGCGGGGATGAAGCGCAGGGTGCGGGCGCTGCCCACGGCTTTGACGCCGGGTTTGGTGGGGGAGAGACCCTCGATGTGGCAGTTTTGCATCCCGCGCTTGCGCAACTGGACGCTCAGGGTGGCGGTGCCGACCGCGTAGAGCTTCGCTTCGAGTTCCGGGGTCAGGATGCTGGTGGGACGGGTGTCGGCGGGCGGCCCCGGGGCGATCCCGGCGGCCTCAGGGGAGCCCCAGGCGTCGATGCGGTCCGCGTCGCTCAGCCTGGGGAGGGCCCCGAACGGTTCCAAGCCTTCGGCGGACTCGGTGACCGTGTTGCCGAGCCGGCCGGTGGTGAGGATCAGGCCGTCCACCGTGGTGCCGTCGATCGCAGTGCCGTCCACCGCAGCGCCGTCCACCTCGATCTCCACGAGGTCGCCCAGGCCCGCCACGGTGGCGCCGGCCGGGGTTCCGGTGAGGATCACATCGCCGGGCTCCAGGGTCATGAGACGGGAGAGGTCCGCGATGAGCTGGGAGAACGGGAAGAGCAAGGTGGCCGTGGAGTCCTCCTGGACCAGTTCGCCGTTGATCCACATTCGGACGCGGAGCGCGGCCGGGTCGAGTTCCTGGGCAGGCAGCAGAGCCGGGCCGATGGGCGTGATACCGTCCACGCCCTTCGAACGGAGGTTGGAGCCCTTGTCCGGCCAGCGCAGGTCCGCCAGGCCGGCGTCGTTGGCGGCGGTCACCCAGGCGACGTGACCCCAGGCGTCCTCCGGGGAGACCCGGTGGGCCGGGCTGCCGATCACCAGAGCGACCTCGCCCTCCACGGTCAGCAGCTCGACGCCGCGAGGCCGGCTGAGAGGCGCGCCGTGCAGGGCCAGCGAGGTGCCGGGCTTGAGGAAGTAGGACGGGACCGCGGGCGTGCGGCCGCGCTGGGCGGCCCGGCTGGGGTAGTTCAGGTGGACGGCGATGACCTTGCGCGCGCCGTCGATGGCGGCCTGGCCGAGCGGTTCCGGGTGAAATGCCACAGCTTCCTCTTCCGTTTCCTCTTCCGTGAGTCGCCGGTGCCGTCCCCTGGACGCCGCCGGATCGTATACGAAGATCGTATACGATCGACTATGGCACGGGTCACATCGTTGGTCAAGGGGCAGGATGGATCCATGGACCGTCTGCTGAATTCACCCCTGCCGATCGTCGCCGCGCCCATGGCCGGAGGGCCCACCACGGTGGAGCTGTCCGCCGCCGTCGCGGAGGCTGGAGGATTCCCGTTCCTCGCCGCGGGGTACAAGAGCGTGGAAGCCGTGGCCGCGGAGATCCGGGACCTGGAGGCATCCACCGGGACCTTCGGCGTGAATGTGTTCGTGCCCTCGGAGGAGTCCCCGGACCCGGCCGCATTCCGCCGTTATGCCGAGGAGCTGCGGTCCGAGGCGGGGCCGTACGGGCTGACCCTGGACCCGGAACCCCGTGCGGACGACGACGGCTGGGAGGCCAAGCTCGAGCTGTTGCTCAGCCACCCGGTGCCCGCGGTCTCCTTCACCTTCGGGCTGCCGGCTGCGGACCGCATCGTCGCGCTGCGGCGGGCGGGCACGGTGGTGCTCGGCACCGTCACCACCGCGGAGGAGGCCGTCGCGGCCCGTGACGCAGGCGTGGACGGGCTCATCGTCCAAGGGCCGGGCGCCGGTGGGCACAGCGCCACCTTCGACCCGGCCCGGGCGATCGGTTCGGGGAGCACCGAGGACCTGCTGCGGCGCGTCCGCGCTGTCGTCGGTCTTCCGCTCGTGGCCGCTGGGGGCGTCGACGGTCCTGCCGCCGTGGCGGGTCTCCTGCGTGCGGGAGCCGAGGCCGTCGCCGTCGGGACCCTCCTGCTGCTGGCCGATGAGGCCGGCACCTCGGCGACCCACCGCGCCGCCTTGGCGGACCCGGCCTTCGAACGGACGGTCATCACCCGTGCCTTCACCGGGCGCCCGGCGCGGGGCCTGGAGAACGGCTTCATCCGCCGCCACGAGGCCTCCGCGCCGCTCGGTTACCCGGCCGTCCACCACCTGACCCGGCCGCTCCGCCAGGCCGCGGGCGCGGCAGGCGACGCGGAGCAGCTGCACCTCTGGGCGGGCACCGGATACCGCAGGGCGCGCAGCGGTCCGGCGGCCGAGATCATCGCCGGGCTCAGTGGCGCGGAGGGGTGATCCCGTTCAGGACGCGGATCACGCGGTCGGTGGAGGCGGAGTCCGCCACTGTGATGCGCACCCCGTCGCCGGCGTAACCGCGGACCATGACACCGGCGGCCTCGAAGGCCTCCAGAAGGCTGGTCCGCAGCTCATCGCCTGTGCGCAGCCACACGAAGTTGCCCTGGCTTTCCGGCACGGTCCAGCCCAGCGCTCGCAGCGCCTCCTGGAGCCGGCCCCGCTCGCGCTTCACGCCGGCGCTCCGCTCCCGCATCCCGGCTTCCGCGTCGAGCGAGGCGATCGCCGCCTGCTGAGCCAGGGCGGTCACGCCGAAGGGAATGGCGGTGCGGCGCAGGCCTTCGGCGATGTCCGGGGACGCCACGGCGTAGCCGACGCGCAGGCCGGCCAGGCCGTACGCCTTGGAGAAGGTGCGCAGGACACAGACGTTGGGGAACTCGCGGTACAGCGCCAGGGAGTCCGGCCCGCTGCCGTCCTCGGCGTACTCCACGTAGGCCTCGTCGATGACCACCAGCACGTCCCGCCGCAGCCCGCGGAGGAAAGCCTCGATGCGCTCGTGGGCGATCGGGACGCCGGTGGGGTTGTTGGGCGTGCACAGCAGGACCACCCGGGTCCGCTCGGTCACGGCGGCGGCCATGGAGTCCAGGTCGTGCCCCTCCTCGGCGTCCAGCGGGACGCGGACGGGCACGGCGCCGGCCAGCTCCACCAGGATCGGGTACGCCTCGAAGGACCGCCACGCGAAGACCACCTCGTCCCCGGCGTCGCACAGGCCGGTGATGATCTGCTGCAGTACGCCGACGCTGCCGGGTCCTACGGCCACCTCCTCCGCCGTCACGGACAGCTGGGCGGCGATCCTCTCGCGGAGTTCGACGGCGCCCATGTCCGGGTAGCGGTTCATCCGGCCGGCGGCCTCGGCCACGGCTGCCGCCACGGACGGCAGGGGCTCGTGGTGGTTCTCGTTGCTGGCCAGGGCTGCGACGTCGGCGCCCTGGGCGCGGCGGCCGGGGACGTATCCGGGCAGGCCGACGACGGCGGAGCGGAGGCTGGGGCGCACGGTCTCACCGAGCATGGAGGTCTGGGAGGCGTTCATGGAGTCGATTTTCTGAGTGACGCCTGGTGGCGTGCAAGATACGCTGAATCGACTGGACTTTTTGCCTCTATGGATTTGGAAGTGCTGACAATATGACCAATGGGACCGCCCGCAGCCTGGATGCGCTGGACGCGAGGATCATCCTCGCCTTGGACAAGGACCCGGAGGCCAGTGCGCTGGCACTGTCCCGGACGCTCGGCGTCGCGCGCAACACCGTGCACGCCCGCCTGCGGCGGCTGGAGGAGGGCGGCGCCCTGAAGTCGTTCAGCCGGAGGCTGGACCCGGCGGCACTCGGGTTCGGGCTCATGGCGTTCGTGTCCCTGGCCATCAGCCAGACCCGGGCGGGGTCCGTGGAGGGCGGCCTGGCGGCGATCCCGGAGGTCATCGAGGTCCACGCGACCACGGGCGACCACGACCTCATGGCCCGGGTGGTGGCCCGGGACACCGCGGACCTGTACCGCGTGACGAACCAGCTCCTGGAGATCGACGGGATCGTCCGGACCAGCACCGCCATCTCCGTGCTGGAGATCATCCCGGCGCGCTTCGACGGATTGCTGAACCGGCTGAAGGACCAGGAGCAGCCCGCCGGCCGCACGGGCGTGTGACGCGGGCCACGGTTGGCATATTGGCAGTCTGATCTCCACAGGCTGCCAATCAGACCAGCCCAAACGCGGTGTCTTGTCTCTGAGGAGGCGCAGCTCCCATGATCGCTGCAAGAGTCCATGCAGTGAAGGAGTGCCCGTGACCCCGCAGGCAGCAGACACCACCCTGACCGTGTCCGGCCGCGTCGCCGAGGTGCTCGGCGAGCACGTCACCGACGTCTTCGGCGTCATGGGCAACGGCAATGTGCACTTCCTGGACGCCGCGGAGAAGGCCGGCCTCCGCTTCACCCCGGTGCGTCACGAAGGCGCCGCGATCGCCGCGGCGGACGCCTACTACCGTGCCTCCGGCCGCCTCGCCGCCGGGACCACCACCTACGGCCCCGGCTACACCAACGCGCTGACGGCCCTGGCCGAGGCGGTGCAGGCGCAGATTCCCGTGGTCCTGGTGACCGGCGACGCCCCGAGCGACGGCGCGCGCCCGTGGGACGTGGACCAGACGGCCATCGCGACCGGCCTCGGCGCCGTCACCTTCACCGTCACGCGGCAGGCCGCGGGCTCCATCACCCAGGCGGCCGTGGACTACGCGCTGACGCACCGCACCGCCGTCGTGCTCGCGATTCCCTATGACCTCGCCGCGCTGGAAGCGGCGGAGGAGCAGCTCACGCCGCGCGCCGCCGCGGCCGCGGGAATCGACGACGACGCCGCGCTGGCCCGCGTCGCGGATCTGCTCGCGGCGGCGCGGCGGCCGCTGATCCTGGCCGGCCGGGGTGCGCACCTCGCCGGAGCGGGAGAGGCCCTGCAGTCGCTGGCGGACCGGCTGGGCGCGCTCACGGCGGGGACCGCGCTGGCGTTCAATCTGCTGCAGGGTGAGGGACACCTCGGCGTGGCCGGCGGATTCGGCACGGAGGACAAGGCCGCGCTCATGCATGACGCGGACGTGGTCCTGGTGGTGGGCGCGAGCCTGAGCCCGTTCACACTCCGGTTCGGGCACCTCTTCGGCCCGGGCGCCACCGTCATCCAGATCGACTCCGCCAAGGAGCCCACCAACCCGCGCGTGGACCTTTTCGTCCAGGCCGATGCGAAGGCGGCGGTCCAGAGTCTGATGCGGCTCCTGGGTTCCGCGTCTGCGCCCGCGTCCTGGCGTGCTGAAGCCGGACCCGTGCTGTCCGTCGCCGCGGCCCACCACGAGGGTTCCGCCGAGACCGCGGACGGCCGACTGGACCCCCGGCTCCTCGCGTCCGCGCTGGATTCGATCCTGCCCCAGCGGCGGACCGTGGTGCAGGACGGCGGGCACTTCGTGGGATGGGCGCCCATGTACTGGCGGATTCCGCGGCCGCAGGACCTGGTCATGGTGGGGACCGCCTATCAGGCGATCGGGCTCGGCCTGGCGAGCGCCGTCGGGGCGGCGCGTGCGGTGGACGAGGGCGCCACGCTGGTGCTGGCCTCCGGCGATGGCGGGTTCCTGATGGGCCTGTCCGATCTGGAATCGCTGGTGGGGGCCGCCACGAGCGCGATCGTGGTGATCTATAACGACGCCGCGTACGGGGCCGAGATCCACCAGTACGCCTCACAAGGGCTGACGGACAAGCCGATGCTCATTCCCGAAGTGGACTTCAGCGGGATCGCACGGGCGCTGGGGGCCGAGTCGGCCGTGGTCCGTACCCTGGACGACCTGTCCGCCCTGCGAGACTGGATCGCCGCCGGCGCGAAGGGCACGTTCGTGGCCGATTGCCGGATCACGTCCAGCGTGCGGGCGCCGTGGATGAGCGAGTGGATGCGGGCCACCGGGAAGGCACAGGCCGCCGTCGCGAACTGAGCGAGTTCAGCTCGCGCGGGCTCTGTTCAGCTCGCGCGGCCGAGGTGCCGCAGCGGCACCCAGCGGGTGACGAGGCGCTGGTAGGCGGCCGCGGCGCCCGTCATATCGCCTTCGGCGAGGCATTCGATGCCCAGACGGACGTCGTTGGGGGATTCGTCCGGGTAGACCTTGTCCGCCACGGAGCCGTAGTCGAGTTCCATGACGCTGCGCGGGTTGAAGCGCTCCAGCCAGGACAGCACCCGGGCCATCTCCTCGAGGAAGTCCAGCTCGGGCGCGCTCAGGGAGAGGGATGCGACCATGCCGCGGGCCCGGGTGATGGCGTCCATCACGGAGACGTAGAGCCGGAGGGTGGCGATGCTGCCGTCCTTGTGGTTGAGCATCTCCTGACGGTCCGTGTCGTGGAAGAAGATGAACCAGGCGAAGGGGACGCCCCAGGTGGCGGTGCGGGTGAAGAGCAGGTCCGAGTCGATGAGACCGGAGCTGACCAGGGTCTTCAGGCGTTCCTGATGCCGCTCCGTGGCGTCGGTGGGGACGATGCGGTGCAGGCTCTCGGCGCTGGAGCCGTCGGTGAGTTCCTCCGCGGCGAGCGCTGCACGCAGGACGGCCTGGTTGGGGCAGTACAGGAGCGAGCCCTGTTCGCCGGGGTCCGGAATGGCGCGGGTGAGTTCCGCGCGGCTTCCGGGATACGGGTCGTTCGGGCGGCGGAAGATGCGGTGCAGGGAGTTGCGCATCTCCCGGCGCTCGACGTCGTCGCGCACCTGGTGCCAGCCGATCGTGTGCTCCGGGGCCAGGGCACCGCCGTACTGGGCGAGGATGGCGCGGCGCTGGGCAGGGCCGAAGGCCTCGAGGGGCTGGTAGACCCTGAGGCTGGAGACGTAGGGGAATCCCATGGGGGAGTCGTAGAGGCTCATGGTGTCCCGGGATCCGTGAAGGCCATGGTCAGTCCGTGAGCTCGACGATGACGGGGGCGTGGTCGCTGGCGCCCTTGCCCTTGCGTTCTTCGCGGTCGATGACGGCACCGGTCACGCGGGATGCGAGCGCCGGGGAGGCCATGACGAAGTCGATGCGCATACCCTCCTTCTTGGGGAAGCGCAGCTGCTTGTAGTCCCAGTAGGTGTAGACGCCGGGGCCCGGGTTGAAGGGGCGGACCACCTCCTTGAAGGTGGCCTCCTCGAAGGCATGGAAGGCGGCGCGTTCCGGGGCGGAGACGTGGGTCAGGCGTTCCTGGACGAAGAGGTCGATGTCCCAGACGTCGTCGTCCTGGGGCGCGATGTTCCAGTCGCCCATGAGCGCGATCTGGGCCTCGGGGTCGGCGGCGAGCCAGCCCTCGGCGCCGTTCTTCAGAGTGTCCAGCCACTCAAGCTTGTACGGCATGTGCTCATCGTCCAGGGCACGGCCGTTGGGGACGTAGAGGCTCCAGACGCGCACGCCGTTGCAGGTGGCGGCGATGGCACGGGCCTCCTGCTCCGGGTTCACGCCGCCCTTGCCGAACTCCGGCTGGCCGGGGAAGGTGCGCTCCACGTTCTCCAGGCCGACGCGGGAGGCGATGGCCACGCCGTTCCACTGGCTGAAGCCGAAGTGTGCCACCTCGTAGTCCATGCGTTCGAAGAGCTCCCAGGGGAAGTTCTCGTCCTTGCACTTGGTCTCCTGGATGGCCAGGACATCGCAGTCGCTGCGTTCCAGCCAGGCTTCGACGCGGTCGGCGCGGGCGCGGAGGGAGTTGACGTTCCAGGTGGCGATCTTCACTGAACCAACTTATCAAGCGGGACTGACGTTGAGCCGGGCCGCCGCTTGTAACCTTGGGCCTGTGACGATCCTTGCAACTCATCGCCGGTCCACCGTGCGCCGCGTCGCCCTGGCCGTCGGCGTTCCCGTGACAATGCTGCTGACCGCCTGCTCCGCGCCGGGAGGCGGGATGCCCGCGCAGGCCGGCCCCGCGCCGTCGTCGTCTTCCACGAGCAGTTTCCATGCCATGGGTGCGGACCCGACGCCCACTGCGTCGGTGAGCGTCGGGATCGCTGCCGCGCTGGATTGCGGCACCGTGCCGGTCCGGTTGCCCGAGGTCGCCGCGCTGACGGGTCTGCCGGTAGTGACCGCCACGAAGACCCCGTATGGATGCAGCTTCGTGAGCACTCCGGACGCGGGCGGCAGGACCTCCACCGTGCAGGAGGTGAGCCCTCCTGCCTCCGGCAAGGACGGCCTGAACGCCGCGTTCGATGCGATGGGGAAGACCGGCATGATGGCGTGTGCCTGGGACGATGCCGCGAGGGAGCAGTTCACCTGCATCTCCACGAAGGGGCAGGGCTACAGCGGCAGCTCCATGACCATGGCCGTTCAGAACGGCAAGACCTGGCAGATCACCACGGCGACCAACATCCCGGAGCACGTGGCCGCCGCGCAGAGCGGTTCCAAGCCGCTGGCCGCGGCGGTGCGGAAGAGGGGCTGAGGGTCACGGTGCCTTGAACGTGGTGATCCCGGAATCCGTGAGAACCGCAAGGTATTTCTTGTCCTCGTAGCCGGCGTCACGGAAGACCTTCTCTGTGAACCCTTTCTCGTCCAGGCGCTTGCCGTCCGCGGTGCACACTCGCTTCGGCCGCACGAGGTCGAAGTCTCGCCTGCCGCCGTCGGCGTAGGGGGTTCGCATGGACCAGGTCCGGAAAGCAGCGTCCCAGCAGAGGAAGTGGGCGGAACCGTCCACTTCCTCTGTCTTTCCCGTTGTGAGATCCAGGCGGGTGGCTTTTCCGGCGGCCACATCGATCCAGTACCCCTTCAGTGACGGATTGTTCAGTGTGGCCACACCCATCGCGGGGAGAGGATTGCCGAGTTTGTAGGTCCAGCTGATTTTTCCAGTCTTGGCGTCGACTCCGGAGACTTCTGCTTTGACGTTGTCTGCCCGGCCGGGATCATCGGACTCGACGCGGCTGGTGTAGTGGCCGCTCAGGTAATGGCACAGAACGAGCATTCCGTCCTGCGGGGTGAGGCCACTGCCGGCAAAGCATGGGCGGAATCCTTGAAGCTGCCAGCGGGTTTTTCCGGATTCCCGGTCCAGCGCCACCACCCTCAGTGTGGTCAGATCCAGGCCGTAGTCCTGGCCAGGATCAAGCTTCTTGTCTGCAATACCGCCATACGCCAGCACCGGCAGTTCGGTGTTCTCGTTGAACCAGCCCCAGCCGCCATTGGTCTCTGCACCGGTTCCGAACACATCCTGATAGGGCCGCTTCCACAGGGCCTTCCCCGCCCGCTGATACTGCACTGACTCCCGCCAGTCGCTGCCGTTCCGGGAGCCTTCAGTGACGATGGACAATTCGTTTCCGACCTCGAGCCCGCCGTCACCCACTTGCGGCGCCTTGGGATCTTCGGAGCCGGTCCGGAACTTCTTGGTGGCGAAGTCGAAGCGAAAGCCTTGCGTGTCGATGGCGACGTACCCCTTGGCATCGCGCAGCCCGCCGGAGATGCAGAACGAACCGTCGCATTCGCTGGGAAACGTCGACAGCCAGAACGAGGGGTTGGCCGCTTGAGGAACCACCGAAGTGCCGGTCTTGACGTCTGCGATTACCACCTTGGCCGTACGGACATCGCCGCCGTCGGCACCCAGGAACCCCACGTAGTTCTTGCCGTCATGCTGAACCGAGGCGATCTCGAAGGTGTGGTTGATCGGCTCGCGTCCCGCCACGGTTTCTGACTTCCACAGCTCCTTGCCGGATTCCGCGTCCCAGGCGAAGATCTCGGCGGTGCCGGCAGTGGTGGCCGCGATGGCGAGGACGGTGTCGCCGACGACGCGCGGTCCCGCGAGAAGGCTGGTGTCCTTCGACCACAGGGCCCGAAGTGGTTGCGTCTCCGCGGCATGTTGACCGTTCGAGTCCGGTCCCATGGCAAAAGAGCCGCAGGCGGACAGGACGATTGACGCCAGAACCGCTGTTCCGGCCAGGCACAGTTTTCCCAAGCGTGTACGACGAGTGATCATGCCCTCCACGCTATTTTCGGGACACATTGCCGCAGTAGCCCCAAAACCTGATCTGTGGATAACTTATGACCCGGTCGGTGACGTGACGCAGAAGTCGCCGCGCGCCGACGTCGTCCGCGGAATACCCGGCTGCCCGCCCCGGTTGCCGAACCACGTGAGCACACTTTTCACCGAAGCCTCCCTGTCCGCCCCCTCCGGCCGCCTCACTCTGCGCAACCGGACCTTCCTCGCCCCCATGTGCATGTATTCGGTCGACGCCCGCGACGGCGTCCCGACCCCTTGGCATCTGGTCCATCTCGGGGCACGGGCGGCCGGCGGATTCGGCATGGTGATCGCCGAGGCGACCGCCGTGGTGCCGGAGGGACGCATCTCGCCCGAGGACCTGGGCCTCTGGAATGACGAGCAAGTGGAGGCCTTCAAGCCGATCACGGCGTTCATCAAGAGCCAGGGCGCCGCAGCCGGTGTCCAGCTGGCGCACGCCGGCGGCAAGGCCTCCACCTACGGCTGGATCCCGCGCTGGCATTCGCAGGGGCTGAGCGGTTCAGTCCCGGTCGACGACGGCGGTTGGGTCACCGTGGCGCCGTCCGTCACCACGGTGCACGGGCTGGCGGAGTCGCATGAGCTGACCGTGGAGGAGATCAGGGAGTCGGTGCAGGCGTGGGCCGCGGCGGCCCGGCGTGCCGATGAGGCCGGGTTCGACTTCATCCAGCTGCACGCCGCCCACGGGTACCTGATCCACCAGTTCCTGTCCCCGCTGACGAACACGCGGACGGACGAGTATGGCGGGTCGTACGAGGGGCGCACGCGGTACGTGCGGGAGGTTGCGGAGGCGGTGCGCGCCGCGTGGCCGGCGGAGAAGCCGCTGGGCATCCGCTTCTCCGGGTCTGACTGGGTGGAGGGCGGCTGGACCGTCGAGGAGACCGCGCGGCTGGCCGTGGAGCTGCGGGCCGCCGGAGTGAGCGTGTTCGACGTGTCGAGCGCGGGGATCGGTGCGTATCACGGTCCGACGGGTCCGGGCTATCAGATCGCGCTCGCGGACCACGTGAAGCGTGCGCTGGTGGCCGATGCCGCGGAGCGTGGCGCGGCGTACGACTCCTTCGTCACCACGGTCGGTATGATCACGACGGCGCAGCAGGCCGAGCAGGTGCTGGTGAATGGGCAGGCCGACGGCGTCTCGGTCGCCCGCGCGGCGCTGAAGGAGCCGAACTGGCCGGCGCTCGCGGAGCGGTCCCTGGGCGGTTCCGTTGAGGATTCCCCGTTCGCGCAGCAGTACTGGCGCGCGCACTGGTGAAGTATTGACGGGTCATTCGCTGAGTTCGAGGGTTTCGTGGTTGTGCGAGGGCTGCAATCCCTGGGTAATCACGAAACCCTCGAACCCAGCAGTCCGTCAGACGGACTCCGCTGAACACCGCATCTGTTCTGGGATTGGAGTGGGCGTGAGCAAGTGGCTGTGGATGATCTGGCCGCTGGCCATCATGATGGTGGGTCTGTGGTTTCTGTCCGATTCTCTGTTCGCCAGGACGGGGTCCACCATGGGGCAGGTCGAGCAGTCCTTTCTGATAGGTGACAAGAAATGTGAGCAGGTGATCGGCTACACCGTGGATGGCACGAAGTACAAAATCACCATCGACACAAATTTCAGTCGGGCGGATTTCGATGGCCAATGTGCCAGCGAGATTGGGTCCACAGCAGAGCTGCGGTATCCGCCGTCCAACCCGAGTGACGCTCACGAGGGGTTCTCAAACCGAGGCACTGTCTTCGGTTCCGTCTTGACGGTCATCGGTCTCGGTGGAGCAGCCGGGCTCATCTGGCTGTTCCGCCGACGGAACAAGTCCGCCGGCCGGGCGCGGAAGTGATGTCGGAGACAGCGGTGGAGCCTCGGCAATCCTCTTACGCCACTATCAAGTCCATTTGCATGGTGTAGTGCGGCAGCTGCGTCGCAATATCTGTCTGCCTGCTCGGCTAGCATCCTTTCATGGCTGGATTTGGGGATGATCGAAGGATGGGCCGCGATTCCCGGTGCTGCACGCCGCGGGTGGACCCATGGACGTGGCATGACTACGTTGACAATGAACATCCGTCGGTGATCGCCCTTGATGATTGGCTGGCCTCCCTTCCGGAATTTGCCCGGTCCCACGAGGAAGGCGAGATCGAAGAGCTGTTTGAGGCTGCTGCTCATGGGGAACTCGAAGACTCTGGTGATGAGACCAGCCCGATCAAACCGATCAGGACCGACCCGGACGTCTACGAACTCCGTCGCAAAGCCTTGAGTAAGCCACTGCGCTTCTACCACGCTGAGCCAGAAATTCTCCCTGACGGGTTGCTCAAGTTGCATCGGCACATCAAGTCGAGCGGCAAAGATCAGCAAACTCAGATCGACCTGGCCGTTGACCGGTATCGGACCGGCGAGTCGTCCCGGTGGAACAGGTCGTAGCGCCCCCACTGTACAACCTTTAGGTTGTGGCCTAAGGTGGAGGCATGCTTCCCGATGACAACGATGCTCCTTTGGTGACCCCGGAAACGGTCAAGGCCCGGGCCAAAGTTCTCGCCCGGGAAGACCGCTCGATGCGGTCTGAACTCATCCGACTTCGTCGCTCGGCCGGTCTTTCCCAGGCTCAGCTGGCGGAACGCATGGGGGTGAGTCAGCAGGCCGTTGCCAAGTTTGAAAAGTACGATGCGGACCCCAAGCTTTCCACCATTCGGCGCTATGCGAATGCCGTCGGTGCTCTCGTGTCGCATGAGGTCGACCTTGACCGCGGCCAATCGATCGCCCAGGCCGCAACACGATCGGTGCGAAGCCAGAGTCGGCCACTCTAGAGCCGCGCCCTCGATTTCAGCGCTCAGCCTGACGGCAAGCGGCCGGTTCGCCGGCGTCGTCGTAATCTCTGTCAGACCCCTCGTGCAGAGTACTCACAGGGACGAGAAAAAGGGTGTCCGTCGGATGCCCCTGAGCACGCTGAGGAGGAGCTGAACCATGGTGACATCTGACGGACTGCCGGAATCGCTCACCGAGTACCTTAAGGTCTGGTGTGCCGACCTCCTGGGCCGGGTCGATACCGGCAGCCGGAAACACATCATCGATGCAGCGTGTATGAGCTATGAAGGCGGTCCGTGGCCGCGTCGCCTGATGATTCAGCGGCACGTGGAGATCTCGCAGGGGATCCTGAGCACTGAAGCCTGGCTTGGACTGGTGACTCACGACCTCGCCGGCGGCGTCCCGGGCGCCATCCACCGCCTGTCAACCGAGAACCGTGTGGCCGCGGTCGAGCAGCTTTCGCGGATGCCTGGTACGCCGGAGCTGGTGGCGGGAGTGAACGCTGCCAGTGCGCGCGGCGAGCTGAGCTCTCAGGAGCGAGTCGAGACTCTGAGGCGAGCGCTGGCACAGCCCCCGGCGCCAGCTGAGATTCCTTTGCCGGGGCACCTTCGGCCTGTTCCGGCGGACTACCCGGAGTCCTTTGAGGAGTGGAAACGCCGGGACCCGCCGTATGAGCTGGTTCTGGATTCCGAGCCCGCGCCGAGGATCAGGCCAGACGAGGCGACCATTGAGCCTGCATTGCGGGAATGGCCGGAGAACCGCGGGGGAGAACTCCATGATGCGGTCCTGAGGAAGCCCGGGCTATCCGCGACGAGTGGCCGGACAAATCAGTCCTCATGATTATCGGTGCCGGTCAAGGCCTTGCACGCCCGCCATTCACCGACGCGGCGCGAGCGGACCTGATGATCTTCCGGGGAGCTGACCACGGACCGCCTGGTGGACCGGCTCAAGACGTTTGAGATGGCGCGGGTCAGTCAGGGAGCGCTGGCGACGAAGCCTGCTGGACCACTTTGTGTGGTCCTCCGACGGGCCCGGAGTGCTGGCGCTTACGCCTCCGCCAGGACCAGCTCCACCACCTCGCGGACCACCTCCACGGCCCCCTGCAATGCCTCCCGCGAAGTCAGCGTCTCCGCCCAGCGGCGGTCGAAGGTGGCGCCTGCCAGCCGCGCAACACGCTGGGCTTCCGTGGCCGGGTCCGCGGACCAGTCGAACTCCACGGACCTCACCTCCGCCGGCTCCACGGGCGTCGACGGCGCATCCCGCACATACAGGCCCTGGTCCGTCACCAGGAACCCCACGCTCTCCACCCGCCGCGCGAACAGGTTCTTCGCCTGCAGCCCGGCGAACAGCAGCGGAGTCTCGTCCAGCAGCACGGCGTCCTCACCCAGGTCAGCGCACGCCAGAGAGAACACCTCCGCGTGATCCTCCAGCGGGTGCCACGCCAGGTCAGGGCAGAACAGCAGGTGCCGCACGGCCCCCTTGCGCAGGGACACGAGTCGGGCAACGAGCCGTGCCACGTCCCCGGAAAGACTCACCGCATCCCCTCGCGTCGCAGCGCCTTCGCGATCGCGGACGCCCGCGAATCGACGCCCAGCTTGGCGTAGATGTGCGCCAGGTGCGTCTTCACGGTCGCCTCGGAGATGAACAGCTTCTTCCCCAGCTCCTTGTTGGACAGCCCCTGCGTCAGGAGCGTCAGCAGCTCCGCCTCCCGCGGTGTGAGGGCCTCGTCCGGGTTCCGCATGGCCTGGAACAGCCGGCTCGCCACCGGCGCGCTCATGTGGCTCTGCCCCTTGGCCGCCCCGCGCACCGCCGCGAAGATCTCGTCCGGCGCGGCGTCCTTCAGCAGGTACCCCATCGCCCCCGCGTCCACGGCCCGCACGATGTCCGCGTCCGAGTCGTACGTGGTGAACACCAGGACCGCCTGCTTCGGACGCCGGGTCCGCAGCTGCCGGATCGCCTCGATCCCGTCGATCCCGGCCCCCATCGCCAGGTCCATCAGCACCACGTCCGGCCCGTGCTCCAGCACCGTGGCCACGCCGTTCTCCCCGGAGGAGGCCTCCGCCACCACCTCGATGTCCGGCTGCGTGCTCAGCAGCGCCCGCAGCCCGCTCCGCACCACCAGATGGTCGTCCACCAGCACCACTGAGATCATTCGTCACCCTCCAGAGATTCCGCGGTGGGGATCTGCACCCCGATCACCGTCCCGTCACCCGGCGCCGACTCCACGGCCACCGTCCCGCCCAGCTGCTCCACCCGCTGCCGCATCGCCCGCAGCCCGTACCCGCCGCCCGGCCCCGGCGCCGCAGTGGAGAGAGGCTGGAAGCCCACGCCGTCGTCGTACACGTCCAGCGTCACCGAATCCGGCAGGAAGCCGAGCGTCACGCTCGACGCCGTGGCGCGCGCGTGCCGCTGCACGTTCGCGGCCGCGCTCTGCGCGATCCGCACCAGCGCGTGCCGCACCTCCGGCGCCAGGGCGCGCGGCGTGCCGGTGACGTTCACCAGCATCCCCGGCATGTGCCGGTGCACGACGGCGGCCAGCGCCTCCTCGAGCGGCAGCTCCGCTTCCGGGGCACTCGCCAGATTGTGCACCAGTCCGCGTGTCTCGGCCAGGTTCACGCGCAGCTGTTCGGTGGCCTGCCGCACCTCGGGGCTGAGCCCCTCCTTCCGGTCCGCGGCCTCCAGCAGCAGTACGGTGCTCGCGAGCCCCTGCGTCACGGTGTCGTGGATCTCGCGGGCCACTCGCTCCCGTTCCGCCATGGTCCCCGCGGCCCGCTCCGCCGCGGCCGTCTGCTCCTGCGCCGCCCGCAGCTCCGCATTGAGCAGCGCCTGCCGGGAGAGGGCCTGTTCCAGCCGTTCGTACACGAGCGTGAGCATCAGGGCCGCGGCCAGCGGACCCAGCAGCGCCGCGATGTCCGTGAAGCCGCTGAGCTTGAACAGGCCCACCGCGGTGCTGCCCGCAGTGAACACCGTCGCCAAGGCGGCCTGCGGCCCGGTCACCCCGTCCCGGCACACGAAGAACACCGCGAACGCACCCCATGCGAAGCTCGGTGCCATGATCACCAGCACGGCCCACGCGGCCACGAGAACCCAGGTGGACAGCGGCCGGATCGCCTCGGGCGCCTTCACCGCCCCCACGTAGAGGAAGCAGAGGAATGCGGCCAGAAGCAGCACCAGGGTGTTCTCGCCCGGCCCGTGCCGCAGGACGTACCGGATGAGGGAGGCCGTCATGAGCACGGCGAATCCGCTGTGCACGGCCAGGCCCAGATATCGTTCGCGGCCACTCGCCGTCGGCTGGGGCGCGAGGGCCGGTGCAGGGATCATGGGGCCACTCTACGAGGTGCCCGACGACGGTGACCGGCTCCCGTCTCATCCTTTTGGCTGATACGGCCAGCCGAAGGCATGAGCCACCCCTGCCGGAACAGCCGATGTGCCCCGGAGGCGCTCCCGGGAGGATTGATATCAAGAGTTCGCGGGCCGCCGGAAGGCTTTCGGGGGACGGCGCGCCGGACCCGTGAACTCATCACCCGGCAAGACCAACAACGAACGGAAGGCGTCATCATGGCCATCTCCAAGACCAACGTCAAGATCTTCAGCGCTGCCGCTGCGGCCCTCGTCCTCACCGGTGGCATCACCGCCGCCGCGAACGCCGTGGCTCCCCAGGCTGCGCCGCAGGCCGCCCCGGCCGCTCAGACCGCCGCCGTGCCGGCCATCGACGTCCCCGCCGGCGACGGCACCACCGTCGCCCAGAACCGCATCTCCGCCACCGCGTCCGCCAAGGCCGTCCAGGCCGCTCTGGCCAAGTGTGTCGGCGACAAGCTGCCGTTCGTGACCGTCTCCGTCGTGGACCGCTTCGGTACCGTCCAGGCCATGCTGCGTGGCGACAACGCCGCCGAGCACACCATCGAGGCTTCCAAGCAGAAGGCGTACACCGCCGCCGCCTTCGGCGCCAACACCAGCGAGCTGGCCGGCCGCATCAACGGCAACGGCAAGCCCTCCATCGCCGACCTGCCCGGCACCCTCTTCCTGGCCGGCGGCGTCCCGCTGAAGGTCAACGGCGTGTCCGTGGCCGGCATCGGCGTCGGCGGCGCCCCGGACGGCATGCTGGACGAGGCGTGCGCCACGGCCGGTGCCCAGGCCATCCTGGCCAAGTAAGGAGCACCATGGTAGCCATGCCTACGCGTGGCGCTGTGCTGAAGGGGAGCCTGGCGGCGTTTACCGCCGGGCTCCTCGCCGCATGTGCGCCACTTCAGAAGCACGACGACGCGGCCCCCACCGCCGGCGGCTCCCCGTCGCAGGTGAGCACCACGCCGTCGGGCGGCTCGTCGTCGCCGACCACAGAAGGAGCACCCACCGTGAGCAACACCCCTACCCCGTCCGAGGCTGACGCGCGCGCCGCCGCGCGTGCCAAGCTCATCGCGGGCGAGCAGGCCCGGCTGGACCAGGACCTCATCCGCGCCGCCAAGGCCAACGACCCGGCGAAGGTCAAGGTTCTCATCGCCCAGGGCGGCGACGTCAACGCGAAGGACTCCATCCAGGATTCCGCGTTCCTCTACGCCGGGGCGGAGGGCTTCAACGAGGTCCTCAAGCTCACCATCGCGGCCGGCGCCGACGTCAAGAGCACCAACCGGTACGGCGGCACGGCCCTGATCCCAGCGTGCGAGCACGGCCACGTGGAGACCATCAAGATCCTCATCGCCGCCGGCGTGGACGTGAACCACGTGAACAACCTCGGCTGGACCGGCATACAGGAGGCCATCCTGCTGAACCATGGCGGCCCGGATCAGCAGGAGGCCGTGCGCCTGCTGCTCGCCGCCGGCGCCGACCAGGGCATCCGCGACCCCCAGGGCCGCACCGCCTTGGAGAACGCCCGCCGCATGGGCTTCGCCCAGATCGTGGACATCATCCAGAACCACCGCTGATCCGCGGCGGAGCGGAACTGATACGCGCGGCGCTCAGTCCCGCCGCGTCGACGCCCGGGGCCTCAGTCTGGCTTTCGTCAGGCGGGGGCCTTGAGCGTTTCCCGTGGCCAGGAGGTCCTGGAGCATCTCCAGCAGCTGGTCCGCGCAGCCGGCCGGGTTCAGTTCGAACGCCGTGATGGCCGGGCGGCTGGAGCGGGCGTGCTCCGAGTCGGAGGCCGCCGCGATCAGGGTCTGCCCTGGCACCGAGACGCCCGCCGCCTGGAGGGCCTGCTGGACACCCGCGGCGTGGCGTCCTGTCATGCACAGCACCGCCTCCGGGACGCCGTCGGCCAGGATGCGCTCCCCGGCCTCCCGCCCGCCGTCCACGCCGGAGCGTTCGGACTGCTCGTAGATGCGAGGCGTGGTGCCCTGCTCCGAGCACCATCGGCGGTACTCGGCCTGGAAGTCCTTGTTCCACGCGTTGGTGTCCGTGCCGGAGACCAGCACCACCTCCCGGGCACCGGCCATCTGGAAGTGCGTCAGGAGCTGGTGCGCCGCGTAAGGGTCGTCCTCTGAGGCCCAGTGGATGAAGTCCGGACGGCCGGGGATATTCCCGTAGGCCACATAGGGGATGCCCCGGCGCTCCAGGAGGGCCGCCACCGGGTCCTCCTCGTGGGGGCTCATGATGATGTACCCGTCCATCGAGAACGCCAGTGGCGGGACGGGGCTGCGGGTGAGGTCCGGGACCAGCGTGATGCTCAAGCCCTTGGCGAGGGCGCGGGCGGAGACGATGCCCGCGAAGCGTTCGAACACGTCCACACCCACGGGTGTGTAGTCGCCCAGCGCGTCCAGGGATCGCAGGACCAGCCCGATCGCCCCGATGCTGCCCTGGCGCATGCCGCGGGCGAAGGCGTCCGCCTGGTAGCCGAGTTCGTCGGCCACGGCCTTGACCCGGGCCCGCGTCTCCTCGCTGAGCGTCCCCTTGCCGTTGAGGGCATGGGAGACGGCCGTGATGGACACCCCCGCGCGGCGTGCGACATCGCGGATGGTCACTCCCTGGCCACGTGCCACGGCTCCTCCTTCCACACTGAGTATCCCGTTCTCATCGGCCACGATGCCCCATTGATGGGCGCCGGAACGAGAACCGGTGGAATCCATGATTGCATAAAACGTTTTACGACTCTAACGTGATCTGCATCTCAACGAAACACTCCTCGAAGGAAGCACTCATGGAACTCTTCACCGCAGCGTCCACCACCCAGGATCCGGCCGAACGCGGCCGCGAACTCGGGCTGGAGTTCGGTGACCGGTTCAGCCGGATCGCAGGGCTGTACCTCCAGCACTTCGAGGACCTGGACATCCCCGCGGAGACCGTGCGCCGCATCGCCGAGACCAGCCACCGAGCGCTCGCCGACTGGGCCCCCGGCCTGGCTGCCGAGACGGAGGCCATCGCCGATTCCGCCGGCCTCGAGCTCTGGACTCTGGCCGCCGTCGGCGCCCGCACCGAGATCCTCGCCGCCGCCCCGCCGCGCTTGGAGGGGGAGTGCTCCACCGCAGTGCTCACTCGTGAGGACCGGGCGCCGGAGACCCTGCAGACTTGGGACTGGCACGATTTCCTGGTCCCGGACGGCCTCCTGCTCGACTTCGCCACGGAGACTGGCCGCCGTGTGAAGATGTTCACCGAGTTCGGCACCGCCGCCAAGATCGGCGTGAACGACTCCGGCCTGGGCCTCCACTTCAACATCCTCTCCCACAGCAGCGACTCGGACGCCGGCGGCGTCCCCGTCCACGCGATCGCCCGCCGCATCCTCGAGGAGGCGTCCACGGTGGAAGAAGCCACCGCGATCGCCGGCAGCGCCACGGTCAGCGCCTCCACCGTCTTCACGGTCTTCGCGCAGACGCACGACGGCGGCTCCCGCGCCGCCAGCCTCGAGCTCTCGCCCGCGGGCCTCGCCGCCGTCCGGCCGGACGAAGACGGCTGGCTCTTCCACACCAACCACTTCCTCGACCCGGAGCTCTCGGTGGGAGACGCCGCACGTGCTGAGTCAACCACGGTCGAACGTTTCCAGCACCTGAACGCCGTCCGTGAGACCCTCGCCGGTCTGGCCCCCGTGGACCGTGCCCGCGCCGCCTGCGGCACGGACGGCTCCGGCGCCGCCATCTGCATGGTCCCTGACAGCACCAAGCCCCGCATCGACCAGTGGGGCACCCTGCTCACCATCGGCGTCGACGTCGCCGGCTTCGGCCTGGACTACTTCGCCGGCCGCCCCGACCAGGCCGCCGAACACGGCCTGGCCCGCTTCTGACCCACCACCTCCCCAAGGAACACCCCATGTCCCAGCCCCAGTCCACGCCGGCGTCGACGATGACGCCCCAGGACGCGCACACTCCCGAGGCTTCCGGCCCCGCCGCCACGCAGCTCGGCACCCTGCAACTTGGCACCCAGGCGACCACCGCGGTCCGCACCTTCTTCATCTCCGGTTGCGGAACGGCCCTGGAGTTCTACGACTTCATCGTCTACGGGCTCGCCGCCGCCCTGGTCTTCCCGGAGCTCTTCTTCCCCTCGGCGGACCGCCTCACCGGAACCCTGGTGGCATTCGCGGCCTTCGGCGCCGGGTTCATCGTCCGCCCGCTCGGCGGCATCGTGGTGGGCCACTTCGGCGACCGCATCGGCCGCAAGTCCATGCTCATCATGACCCTGCTGCTCATGGGCGGGAGCACCTTCCTGATCGGTTGCCTGCCCACCTACCCGGCCGTCGGCGTCCTCGCCCCGGTCCTGCTGGTCATCCTGCGCCTGGTCCAGGGTTTCGCCGCCGGCGGCGAATGGGGCGGATCGTCCCTGTTCGGCATCGAGAACTCCCCGGAGAACCGCCGAGGCCTCTGGGGCAGCTTCACCAGCACCGGCATCGGAATCGGCAGCCTCTTCGGAACCGCCGTCTTCACCCTGTTGACCCTGCTGCCCGAATCCACCGTGCAGGCCTGGGCCTGGCGCGTCCCGTTCTGGCTGGGCGGCCTGCTGGTCCTCATCGGCCTGGTGGCCCGCACCCGGATGCCGCACGAATCCGTGGACAAGGAACACGCCCCGCGCGTACCGATCGTGGCCGCCATCAAGCGCCACCCCAAGCAGATGCTCCTGGCCATCGGCGTGTCCTTCGGCTACAACACCATCGCCTACATCGGCTCCATCTTCACCGTGACCTACACCGAGCAGCGCGGCTACACGGATACCGAATCCCTGCTGTTCCAGGTGCTCGGCTCCACGGCGTTCATGATCGCGGCCCCGTTCATGGGCCTGCTCTCGGACCGCTTCGGCCGCAAGAAGGTCATCGCCGGCGGTGCCGTGGTCTACGCCCTGTTCTTCATCCTCTTCTTCCCGCTGGTGGACGGACACGTGGTGTGGGTGGCGACCCTGGGCTTCGTCCTGGTGAACGTCTTCATGGCCATGCCTCAGGGCTGCATCCCGGCGTTCCTGGGTGAGCAGTTCTCCAAGGAGAGCCGCTACTCCTCCCTCTCCGCGACCTACCAGACAGGTGCGGCCCTGGGCGGAGGCACGGCGGCGAGCATCGCCACGGCCCTGTTCATCGCCTTCAACCACGGCTCCCTGGGCGTGGCCCTGTACTCCAGTGCCGCCTGCCTCATCCTGGCCCTGTGCGTCCTGGGCCTTCGGGAGACCTACAAGGTGCCCACGGCCCAGCTCGGAGAGAAGCTGCCGGCAGCCGACTGACACGGGCCGCCAACTGAGAGCGCACTCCTGCCCGGAAGGGGCCGCAGATGAAACTGCGGCCCCTTTCGGGCATGCTGGTGCCATGGAGCCTTCCAGTACCAGCGCATCGCCCACTCTCGACCCTGTCCTGCCGCCCGCCGAGGTGGCCTTCGAACGCCGGGGACACTCCGGCGTCGTGATCCTGAACCGGCCCCGCGCGGTGAACGCGCTGAACCACGCCATGGTGGCCGCGGTGGACACCCAGCTGCGGCTCTGGGCGGAGGACCCGGACGTGGAGCACGTGGTGATCACGGGTGCGGGGGAGCGGGGCCTGTGCTCCGGCGGCGACGTCGTGGCGATGTACCGGGACATGGTGGCCGGTGAGCGCGCCTCCCACGACTTCTTCCGCGCCGAATTCCGCATGAACTCCCTCATCTTCGGCTACCCCAAGCCCATCGTCGCGGTCCAGGACGGCCTGGTGCTGGGTGGCGGCGTCGGGATCTCCGCGCACGCCTCCCACCGTGTGGTCACGGAGACCACCCGCATGGGCATGCCGGAGGTCACCATCGGCTACGTGCCCGACGTCGGCGGCACCTGGCTGCTGGGCCACGCGGGCGCCGCGGGCGTGCACGCCGTCATGACCGGCGACCACGTCGGCCCCGGCGACGCGATCCACCTCGGCCTCTCCGACGCCTTCGTGCCGGCCGCGCAGCTGCCCGAGTTCCTGAGGTTCCTGGAGACGGAGACCGCCGACGACGCCGTCGCGCGCTTCGCAGTCCAGGCGCCCGCGGCGCTGCTCGCGGCAGCCGACGGCAGCGACGGTGCAGCCGCCTGGGTGGAGGAGTGCTATGCGGGCGCCCTGAGCGGCGACGCCTCCGCCGCGGTGATTCTCAGCCGGCTCGAGACCCACCCCCACGAGGAGGCGCGCGCCGCCGCGGACACCATCCTCGGCAAGTGCCCGCGGTCCGTGGCCGTCGGTCTGGAGGCCGTGCGGCGCCACGCCCAGAGCTCCCTCGACGAGGCGCTCCGGGACGAATTCCGCGTGGCCGTCCGCTGCCTGGCCTCGCATGACATGCGGGAGGGCATCCGCGCCCAGGTCATCGACAAGGACCGGAACCCGCGGTGGGAACACGCGTCCCTGAGCGATGTCAGCCAGGAACTGGTGCTGGGCTACTTCGAGCCGTTCCAGCCGGGCGAGACGGACGGCGGGGACCTTGAGCTCTGATCTCGTGGAGAACGTCCTGGTGGAGCGGCGCGGGCGCGTCACGCTCGTGACGCTCAACCGGCCGGAGGCGCTGAACGCCCTGAACCTGGCCACCATGACGGAGGTGGTGGCCGCCGTTCGCGCGGCGGATGCGGATCCCGGCGTGGGCGCCGTCGTGCTCACCGGCTCAGCCAAGGCGTTCGCCGCCGGCGCGGACATCAAGGAGATGGCCTCGCAGGACCATCTGCAGATGTACCGGGCGGACTGGTTCCGCGGCTGGGAGGACCTGACCCGGGTCCGGATCCCCGTCATCGCGGCCGTGTCCGGCTACGCGCTGGGTGGCGGCTGCGAGCTGGCCATGATGTGCGATCTGATCATCGCGGCGGAGAACGCGAAATTCGGTCAGCCGGAGATCAACCTGGGCGTCATCCCCGGCATGGGCGGGTCCCAGCGGCTCACCCGCGCCGTGGGCAAGGCCAAGGCCATGGACCTGGTGCTCACGGGCCGGATGATCGACGCCGCGGAAGCGGAGCGCTCCGGCCTCGTGTCCCGCGTGGTGCCCACCGAGTCCCTTCTGGAAGAGGCGCTCGCGGTGGCCGAGACCATCGCGTCCAAGTCCAAGCCGGTGGCCATGATGGCCAAGGAGGCCGTCAACACGGCGTTCGAGACAGGCCTTGCCCAGGGCGTGGTGTTCGAGCGGAGGCTGTTCCATTCCCTCTTCGGCACCCCGGACCAGATGGAGGGCATGGCGGCGTTCCAGGAAAAGCGCCCGGCGGAGTTCAACCAGGGCTGAGCGCTCCCGCCCCCACCCGCACGCGAGAGTACAGATGATGCCGCTTCCCGTGACGGGAAGCGGCATCATCTGTACTCTCGCGGGCGGCTCAGTGCGCGGCCACGGCCGAGTCGAAGAATGCCCGCTCCAGGCGGACGGCTTCCGTGAAGGTGGCCGCGACGCGTGCGCGGACTGCCGGGTCAGCGGGCTCGACGGCGTCGAACTCCTCCCGCAGCCACGTCACCCAGCCGTTGTACTCGGGGTTGTTGTGCAGCCGGATCCACTCGGCGTGCTTGGGCGCGGCCGGCCAGGAACCGGGCTCACCGGCACGCGCAGCCCAGTCGCCGTACAGCCACTCGGCCACGAGGAGCACGGCGAGAACGTCCGGGTAGGAACGGGTGTCCAGCGCACGGCGCATCAGGGCGTCGAAGTCCCGCGTGGCCGCCGTGAGCTCCGGGCTGTTCCACTCCGCTTCGGCAACGGCCAGTTCCTCAAAGCAATCCTGGAAGTAGCTGTTCTCGTCCGCGGCGAAAGCGCCCAGCACCTTGGAGAACACCAGCCGGGACGCCAGCGACGGCGCCGAGGCCACCGCTTGCCCCAGGAGGGCGACGAAGGCGTCACAGAACTGGTAGTCCTGAACCAAGTAGTGCCGCAGAACGGGATCCGGGAGGCTGCCGTCCAGCAGCCCATCGACGAACTCATGTCCGACGGCGGCGTCCCAGTCCGCGGCGCAGCTGCTTCTCAGTTCTTCGGCAAAGCCCATGGTGTTCCCTCCTGGATGGTCAGCTGGGAGCCTAACAGTTCCCTCGGTCCGGCCAGGCTGGTCTCGCACGCGAAAAGGCACTTGATCGCAATGGTGTCGAATACGACTGCGATCAAGTGCCTTCTCGCGGGGAGGGCGGGGAGGGAAGGGACCTCTACGCGGCGACGGCGAGCAGCAGCTTGCCGCGCACGTGACCCTCGGCGGAGAGGTCCTGCGCGGCGTCGGCCTCGGCGAGCGGGAAGATCTGCTGGACCGGGACGCTGAGACCGCCCTCGGCCAGGGCCGCGACCACCTCACGGAGTGCACCGTCGAACCCGGGTTCCAGCCCGGTGACCAGCACTCCACCGGCCTCCGCCACGGCAGGATCCACCAGGGTGACCACCTTCGCGGCAGACCCCGTCAGGGCGGTCATCGAATCCAGCTTTCCGCCCGTGACCAGGTCGAACGCCGCGTTGAAGGAGCCGCCGTTGGCCTGCAGCGCCCGCTCCTCCCAGCCGTCCCCGTGGGCCACGGGGGTCACGCCGAGGGCCCGGAGATGGTCGTGATTGCGTTCGGAGGCCGTGGCCACCACGCGGATCCCGCGGGCCAGAGCCAGCTGGGTCAGCACGATGCCGACGCCGCCGGCGCCGCCGTCCACCAGGATCGACTCCCCGGCCGCGACACCTGCCTGGCCGAGGGCCCGGACCGCCGTCGTGCCGGTGACGCCCACCGACGCCCCGGACGCGAGGGTGACCGAGTCCGGGAGCGGTGCCAGCGCCGCCGCATAGGCCACGACGTACTCGGCCGCGGTGCCTTCCGCCACCAAGCCGGCCACGCGGTCGCCCGGAGCGAACCCGGCGACCCCGGGGCCGACGGCGTCGACGATTCCCGCCATGTCCATGCCGGTGATCTGCGGTGCCGCGAGGGGCTGTCCGCCGCTCAGGTACCCCTGGCGCATCTTCCAGTCCACGGGGTTCACCCCCGAGTAGTGCACCTGGACGCGGACCTGACCGGGACCGGGCTCCGCGACGGGGATCTCGCTGAGCGTCAGGACGGAACTGTCGCCGAAGCTGCTGTACGTGATGGCCTTCTGCATACGGTGATTCCTTCTGTACTTACTGACCCATGATGTATTCGGTGGAAGGGCCGGCGGTCCAGCCGCCGTCCACGGCGATCTCGGCGCCGGTGGTGTACGACGCCGCGTCGCTGAGCAGGTAGCTCACGGCACCTGCCAGCTCATCCGGTCGGCCGACGCGCTGGAACGGGTTGTTCGGGAAGCCGCCTTCGGCGGCCACGATGCCGGTGGGCGCCGTCATGGGGGTCAGCACCATGCCGGGGTGCACGGAGTTGACGCGGATCTTCTCGCGGCCGAGCTCGACGGCGGCCACCTTGGTCAGGCCGCGCACGCCCCACTTGGCGGCACCGTAGGCGCTGGTCAGGGCCATGCCGATGAGGCCGGCGGCGGAGGAGATGTTCACGATCGACCCACCACCGGCACGACGCAGGGCGGGGACCACGGAGATGATGCCGGTGTGCACGGCCACCAGGTTGATGTTGATGATCTTCTGGAACGTCTCGTGGCTCTCATCCGCCACCGGGGTGCCGGAGGCGGAGATGCCGGCGTTGTTGACCAGGCCGGTCAGGCTGCCGAAGGTGGCCTCCGCGGTGGCGACGGCCTGCTGCCAGGAGGCGGGGTCGGTGACGTCCAGGTGCACGTAGAGGGCGTTCGCGGCGCCGAGCTCGGCGGCCAGAGCGGTGCCCGGCTCGTCCAGGATGTCGCTGATGACCACCTTGCCGCCATTGGCGACGACGTCGCGTGCGAACGCTTCGCCGAGGCCGCGGGCCGCACCGGTGATGAGGATGACTTTGCCGTTGAGGTTCATGGTCGTGGTTCCTTTCCGGCGGTGCCGGCAGGGCGCCGTCGAGCATGGTGTTCTGTGAGGTTGGCTGTGGCGTGGGCGACCGCCCTGGCCGCCTCCCCGGCGTCGAGCCCGTGGATCGTCATCCGTTCCAGCCCGGAGAGCATGAAGACCACGGCCTGACCGCAGGCCACCGTGGTTTCGAGCGATCCGGGAGTGGAGCCGAGCAGGCGGGCCAGAGGCGCACGCAGGAGGTCGAAGGCCTGGTAGCTGGCCTCCAGCCAGATCTGGCGGAGGGCCGGGCTTTTCAGGACGACGTCCATGATCTGCACAGACACACGGTCCCTGCCCCGTTCCAGGGTGACGATGAAGGCGGCCTCGAGGGCGGAGAGGAAGTCCGTTCCTGCGGGCTGTTCGTCGATGGCCTGGGCGTAGAACCGGTTCCCATGGTCGAAGAGGGGGCGGAGGCTGTCCTCCTTGGTGGGGAAGTAGCGGTAGAAACTCCGCTCAGACAGCCCCGAGTCCTCGGCCAGTTCGGCGACGGTGGGTGCGGTCTCTCCGCTGCGAAGGAACTTGCCTGCGCAGTGTTCGGAGATTTTCAGGAGCTCGTCCTGACCCAGAGGTCGCCGTGCCACGTTCTCCACTGTACGACTTAATGGCAGAAACTGCCACTAAAAAATCAAGCGAATTCCTTTGCGAACTTCTCGGACCCGCGAGAGTACGGATGATGCCGCTTCCGAGCACCGGAAGCGGCATCATCTGCACTCTCGCGGGGGAGGGTGGGGAGCGGTCAGCCCTGCTTCCACCACTCGTCGAAGACCGTGACAGGCAGGTGCCGCTTGTGGCGGGTGCGCAGGAACTTCTCCTCGATGGTCGCAGCCACACCGTCGGGCACCTGGCGGCCTTCCAGGTAGTCGTCGATCTGCTCGTAGGAGATACCCAGCTCGTCCTCGTCGGTACGGCCCGGCTTTCCGTCCAGGAGGTCCGCCGTCGGCACCTTCTCCCAGACCTGGCGCGGGGCGTCGAGGAACTCCAGGAGCTGCCGGTTCTGGCGCTTGTTCAGGCCGTACAGCGGCAGGACATCCGCGCCGCCGTCCCCGAACTTGGTGAAGAAACCGGTCACCGATTCGGCGCCGTGGTCCGTGCCCACCACCAGGAGGTTGCGTTCCCCGGCCAGGGCGTACTGCGCGATCATGCGGGCGCGGGCCTTCACATTGCCCTTGTTGAAGTCGGAGATCTCCGCGCCCGTGGTGGCCTTGAACTCGTCTTCGAAGCCGTCCACGGACTCGCCCACATTGAACGTCCACTCGGTCTTGGCCTTGATGAAGTCCATGGCCGCCTGGGCGTCGTCCTCGTCGTGCTGTACGCGGTACGGCAGGCGCACGGCCACGAAGTCCGCGTCCACGCCCTCGAAGGACAGCTTCTCCACCGCGAGCTGGCACAGCTTCCCGGCCAGGGACGAGTCGATGCCTCCGGAGATCCCCAGGACGAATCCGTTGGTGCGCGTCGCCCTGAGGTAAGCGGCCAGGAAGCTCACGCGCGCGTCCACCTCGGCCGCGGGATCGATGACGGGCTTGACGCCCATCTCCTGAATGATCTGGGCCTGGAGTGCTCGCATAGGCCCAGGCTACCGGCCCCACGTTTCCTGCGGGTAACACCCGGGTCTGATGGGCCTGACGGCGGGACCGCCTGGAGGCAGAATGGTGCTGTCCGCGCCTTTCCTCACGGTTGGAAGGAATCTGATGGAGAACCCCGGCATGAAGACCGGCCCGGCCGCGCAGCGGCTGATCCTCTGGATCGCAATCCTGGCCTCCTTCGTCTCCTTCCTGGACAGCAGCGTGATCAACGTGGCGCTGCCCGCCATGGACCGTGAGCTGGGCGGTGGGCTCGCCACCCAGCAATGGGTGGTGGACGCCTATCTCATCACCCTCGGCGCCCTGATCCTGCTGGCAGGGTCCTTGTCGGACGTCCTCGGCAGGATCCTCATCCTGCGCATCGGTCTGATCGGATTCGGCGTGACGTCCCTGGTCTGCGCCTTCGCACCCACGGCGGAGGTGCTGATCCTGGGCCGGGGATTCCAGGGCGCGGCGGCGGCCCTGCTGGTGCCGAGTTCGCTAGCCCTGATCACGGCGAACTTCAGCGGTCCGGAGCGGGCCAAGGCGATCGGGCAATGGACCGCGGGAACCACGGTCGCGTTCATCGCCGGGCCTGTCCTGGGCGGCCTCCTGGTGGACACCGTGGGGTGGCGCGCGGTCTTCTGGATCAACGTGGTCCCCATCGCCGTCACGCTGTACCTCCTGGCCGTGCTCGGGATGAAGGATGTCAGGGCGCACGGGATCCGGATCGACTACGCCGGGGCCGTGCTCTGCGTGCTCGGGCTCGGCGGACCGGTGTACGCCCTGATCGAGCAGGGGAACCAGGGCTGGGGGAGTCCTTCGATCTGGGCACCCTTCGGCCTCGGGCTGCTCTGCCTGGCCGGCTTCCTGTGGCGCCAGGCGACGGCGCGGCAGCCGCTCATGCCGCTGAGCCTCTTCGCCGTGCGCAACTTCGGCGTCGGCAATATCGCCACCACGTTCATCTATGCGGGCCTGTCGATCGGCGGGCTCATCGTGGTGCTGTTCCTCCAGCAGGTGGCCGGCTTCCCCGCAACGGCGGCCGCTCTGGCGACGCTCCCCATCAGTATCCTGAACATCACCCTCTCGAGCTGGTTCGGTGCCCTGTCCGGGCGCTTCGGCCCACGCTGGTTCATGGCGCTGGGCCCCCTGATGGGGGCGGCCGGATACCTTCTCATGGTCACGTCCCGGCTGCCGGTCGACTACTGGACTCAGCTGCTGCCCGGCATTCTCCTGTTCGGCCTCGGGCTCTCGGTGACGGTCGCCCCGCTGACCGCGGCCATCCTGGGGTCCGTCTCCGAGGAGCAGTCCGGCATCGGCTCCGCCGTGAACAACGCCGTGGCCCGGGTCGCCGGTCTGGTGGGTATCGCGGTGCTCGGGCTCGTCACCGGTCCGGTGTTCGATCTGCAGGGATTCCACCAGGCGCTCATCGCCACGGCGGTGCTGCTCGCGGTGGGAGGCGTGGTCTCCGGCATCGGCATCCAGAACCCCGGGAAGCCCGCAGCGCCCTCCACTCGATAAACTTCTTCCATGACTTCCCTCGACGCCGCCTCCGCGCGCGCCCGCCTGCTCGAACTCATCAAGGAACTCGCCGTGGTCCGCGGCAAGGTCATCCTCTCCAGCGGCAAGGAGGCCGACTACTACGTCGACCTGCGCCGCATCACCCTGCACCACGAGGCCTCCCGCCTGGTGGGTCAGGTCATGCTGCAGCTGCTCGACGACGCCGGCATCGAGTTTGAGACGGCCGGCGGTCTGACCATGGGCGCCGACCCCGTGGGCACCGCCCTGATGCACGCGGCGGGCGACGCCGGCCGCACCATCGACGCCTTCGTCGTGCGCAAGGCTCAGAAGTCCTACGGCATGGGCCGCCAGGTGGAGGGCCCCGGCGTGGACGGCCGCGACGTCGTCGTGCTGGAGGACACCTCCACCACCGGTGGCAGCGCGCTGACCGCCATCGAGGGCGTCCGACACGCGGGCGGCAACGTCAAGGCCGTGGCCGTGATCGTGGACCGCAACACCGGTGCCAAGGAGAAGATCGAGGCCGAGACCGGCGTGCCGTACCTCTTCGCCTTCTCCAAGGACGAGCTCGGCCTGGACTAGAAGACCGGACGACGACGGCGGGTGCCGGCCCGCCGTCGTCGGGCGTCTGTTGTGATGCGCACCTCGTCGCTGGACTTCCGGGATCCCATCGGGCGCCGGTAACTTTGATGCATGACAAGTAACCTTGATGATTCCGGGGTGGACGTCCTCCCCGAGCCCGAGCGCGAAGTCCTCACCTGGGACACGTTCGGGGAAGCGTCCCGCGAGCTCGCCCAGACCGTGGTGGACAGTGGCTTCGAGCCGGAGGTCGTGGTCGCGATCGCCCGTGGCGGGCTGCTGCTGGCGGGTTCCATCGCCTACGCCCTCGGGGCCAAGGCCTGCGGCGCCCTGAACGTGGAGTTCTACACCGGCATCGGCACCGTCTTGCCCGAGCCTGTGGTCCTGCCGCCGATGCTGGACGAAGGAGCCCTGCACGGCAAGAAGGTCCTCCTGGTGGACGACGTCTCCGACTCGGGCCGCACCCTGGCCAAGGTCGTGGAACTCATCGCCGACTGGGGCGCCGAGGTCAAGACCGTCTGCCTCTACACCAAGCCCCGCACCATCCTGGTGCCGGACTACGAGTGGCGTCGCACGGACAAGTGGATCACCTTCCCGTGGTCCGCGCTGCCCCCGGTCGAGGCGCAGGCCTGACGCCGCCTCACCCACACCAACTGGTCCGGTCCAACTGTCGCAATGACGTACTCAAAGCGACAGTTGGACCGGACCAGTTGGGTTTTAAGGACTCTCAGATGAGGTCCACCAGCGTGGCCACGCTCGGCAGGACCTGGTTCGGCCGGAACGGGTAGGCCGCGATCTCGTCGTGCTGCGTGATCCCGGAGAGCACCAGCACCGTGTGCAGGCCGGCCTCCATACCCGCCACGATGTCCGTGTCCATGCGGTCGCCGATCATGGCGGTGGTCTCCGAATGGGCGTCGATCCGGTTCATGGCGGAGCGGAACATCATGGGGTTCGGCTTGCCCACGATGTACGGTTCCCGGCCGGTGGCCTTGGTGATGAGCGCCGCGATGGCGCCCGTGGCCGGCATGGGACCTTCCTTGGACGGCCCGGTGGCGTCCGGGTTCGTGGCGATGAACCGGGCGCCGGCCAGGATGAGGCGAATGGCGGTGGTGATCGCCTCGAAGGAGTAGGTGCGCGTCTCGCCGAGCACCACGAAGTCCGGGTCCTGATCGGTGAGGATGAAGCCCGCCTCATGCAGCGCCGTCGTCAGCCCGGCTTCGCCGATCGTATAAGCGCGGTTGCCGCTGTCCGAGCTCCTGACCTGTTCCTTCAGGAACTGCGCCGTGGCCAGGGCGGAGGTCCAGATGTTCTCCTCCGGCACCTCCAGACCGGAGGATTTCAGGCGTGCGGCCAGATCGCGCGGGGTGAAGATCGAGTTGTTGGTCAGGACCAGGAAACGCCGCGAGGTGTCCACCCAGCGCTGGATCAGCTCAGCGGCGCCGGGGATCGCGTGATTCTCATGGACCAGTACGCCGTCCATGTCGGTCAGCCAGCATTCGATCTCCTGCCCGCTGCGATGGTTGCGCAAGGGGTGTTGTTCGGCAGTGCTCATGGGTCCTCCTGAATGCCGGGATGCTCTCACCAGCTTAAGGTGCCGCCGAGCCGGGGCCATGGGGAGCCCCTGGAAGTCGCGGCAGGGTTTATAGTCACCATGAAAGGCAAATGATTTGCTTTACCCCGGCCCGCCCTGGGCCGGTCGCGCTTCTCAGACCGGGAAAGACCATGAACCCCAATTCTCAGCCTCAGCCGCCTGTGCCTCCCCAGCGGCCCGCTCAACCGCCGCACGCCTTCGCCGTGCCGGAGGAGGACGCCAACACGGTGCTGCGCAGCGGGCTCCCGCCTCAGCCCGCGACGCCGGCCGGTGGAGGTGACCGTAAGACGCTCGCGATCGTCCTCGGCAGCGTCGCCGCCGTCGTCGCCCTCGCGCTGGTGGCGGTTTTCGTATGGATCATCCCCGCATTCAGTGGCGGCCCCACGGCCGTCCCCGCCGCGAGCAGCGCCCCGTCTCCGGCGCAGGATTCGGCCGGCGAGAGCCGGCCGACGTCGTCCGCGGCCCCGAGTGGCTCCGGTTATGCGGACATGCCGGCCGGGGCGACCCCGCTTCCGGAATACTGGCGGACGCTGACCGGTCCGGACGATGCCCCGCAGAGCGGGGACAAGACCTTCAGTCGCTTCGTCACGGGCGAATCAAGCTTCGCGCGCCTCTCGGCGTGGTCGAAGGACCCGAAGCTCGGCATCACCACGGATCCGGAGACCGGCGATGAGATGCAGAAGGCCGCAGCCGGCACCGACGAGTTGGATGGTGACGGTCTTTCGATGGCGTTCTCCTTCTTCGCCGAGTCCGAGGGGCATAAATACGGCTCCGACCCGGAGCGCATCAAGGGCCTGATCGCCACCCTGCAGGCGAAGCTGACCGCCATGGGCCCCGAGGAGATGGGCCGGACCCTGGTGGGGCACAAGTGCGCCTCCGGTCTGACCACCACCAAGCCGGACACCCGGGAGTTCCTGCGAGGACTTGCCGTGGTGGTCGGTTTTCAGTGCCAGACCTCGCGTGGGGAGGCGATCCAGGGGGTGAATCTGTTCACCGTCACCCCGTGGGGAACTCCCCAGATCCTGGGCGTGAGCGGGCATCAGAGCTACTGGGATCAGCACCCGGGCCTCATGGCGAAACTGGCCAATTCCTACCGCATCAACAAGTGGGTCCTCCCCGGCGGCTGAGCGGCCCGGAATCCGGCGGCCGGGAGTCCCTCCGGGGCGTCCCAACTACAGTGGGAAGGTGACTGAACAGCCTCCCTCCAGCCCCTCCGTCCCCGGCCCCGCCGCAGAGGAGGAGAACGACGCCGCCCGGTCGGCCGCCGTCGTCGGCTCCACTGACGCGCCAGGGGAGACCGCCGCGGTGCCCGAGGTGGGCGTGGGCCCCTGGGAGGGGGCCTGGCCGGAGGGCGGCCACTGGGACCCGGAGCTCCTGGAACACGGTGACCGCCGCAACGTCCTGGACCAGTACCGCTACTGGAAGCACGACGCGATCGTGGCGGAGCTGGACACCCGCCGGCACAGCTTCCATGTGGCGATCGAGAACTGGCAGCACGATCTGAACATCGGCACCGTGGTGCGCACCGCCAATGCGTTCCTGGCCAAGGAGGTCCACATCATCGGGCGCCGCCGCTGGAACCGCCGCGGGGCCATGGTGACGGACAAGTACCAGCACGTCCGTCATCACCCCACGGTGGAGGACTTCGTGACATGGGCCCACGGGGAGGGGCTGACCATCCTGGGTGTGGACATCTTCCCGGACTCGGTGCCCCTGGAGACCTATGAGCTGCCCAAGGACTGTGTCCTGGTGTTCGGCCAGGAGGGGCCGGGCCTGTCGGACGAGGTCCACCGTGCCGCGGAGGCCACCCTCTCCATTGAGCAGTTCGGCTCCACCCGCTCCATCAACGCGGCCTCGGCCGCGGCCATCGCCATGCACGCCTGGATCCGGCGTCACGTGTTCGGTCAGCGGGTGACCTGACTCGTGGCAGGCCGTGCCGCGTCATGATCCACGCCACACATTCCGTGGTGGCGTGCTCGCTGGCTAGGATGGGATCCGTCACGCGGAAATAGCGCGAAACGGCCGGCGTCACCCGCTGCCGGCCATCCCCGTTGCCACTGATGGAGTCAGCATGCCTATCGCAACCCCGGAAATCTACGCCGACATGATCGACCGTGCGAAGGCGGGTGGTTTCGCCTACCCGGCCGTGAACGTCACCTCTTCGCAGACCCTCAATGCCGCGATCCGTGGTTTCGCCGAGGCCGGTTCCGACGGCATCATCCAGGTCTCCACCGGTGGTGCGGCCTACTGGTCCGGTGCCTCCGTGAAGGACATGGTGGCCGGTTCCCTCGGCTTCGCCGCCTTCGCCCGCGAGGTCGCCAAGAACTACGACGTGAACATCGCCCTGCACACGGACCACTGCCCCAAGGACAAGCTGGAGGGCTTCGTCCTGCCGCTGCTGGCCGCGTCCGAGGCCGAGGTCAAGGCCGGCCGCAACCCGCTCTTCAACTCCCACATGTGGGACGGCTCGCACGAGGAGCTCGGCGAGAACCTCCGCATCGCCCGTGAGCTGCTGGACCGCACCGCGGCCGCCAAGATGATCCTCGAGGTTGAGATCGGCACCGTCGGCGGCGAGGAGGACGGTGTGGAGAACGAGATCAACGAGAAGCTCTACACCACCACCGAGGACGCCCTGGCGACCATCGAGGCCCTGGGCTCCGGCGAGAACGGCCGCTACATCACGGCGCTGACCTTCGGCAATGTGCACGGTGTGTACAAGCCGGGCGGTGTGAAGCTGCGTCCCGAGCTGCTGAAGAAGATCCAGGAGGAGGTCGGCGCCAAGATCGGCAAGGCCAACCCGTTCGACCTGGTCTTCCACGGCGGCTCCGGTTCCTCCGAGCAGGAGATCGCGGACGCCGTCTCCTTCGGTGTCATCAAGATGAACGTGGACACGGACACCCAGTACGCGTTCACCCGCCCGGTGGCCGGCCACATGATGAGCAACTACGACGGCGTGCTGAAGGTCGACGGAGAGATCGGCAACAAGAAGACCTACGACCCCCGCGTCTGGGGCGCCTCCGCCGAGGCCGGCATGGCCGCCCGCATCGTCGAGGCCGCCCAGCAGCTCGGCTCCGCCGGCAAGAGCGGCAAGTAGGCATGTCGGACGAGTTCCGCGCCAATCTGCTCGGCCCGGAGCCCACGAAGCTCCCCGCCGAGACGGAGGTCTACCAGCACCTGGCCGTGGGTGTGCACGTCCACGAACTGCTGGCGAAGTACCCCGCCTCCTCCCTGCTGTGGGCGCTTGCGGCCGAGCAGGCGTGGGCCGAAGGCAAGACGATCGAGTCCTACGCCTTCGCCCGGGTCGGCTACCACCGCGGCCTGGACGCCCTGCGCCGCAACGGCTGGCGCGGCGCCGGCCCCATCCCGTGGGAGCACGAGCCCAATCAGGGCTTCCTGCGTGCGCTCCACGCCCTGGGTCGCGCCTCGGCGGCCATCGGCGAAGCCGAGGAGCCGGAACGCATCTCGACGTTCCTGAACGACTCGGACCCCACGGCGAAGGCGGCCATCGAGGCCCTCTGAGCCACGGCTGAATGAACGACGACGGCGGCGGGTGGTCACCTGGAAAGGTGGCCACCCGCCGCTGTTCCCGGCTCAGCCCTTCCGCAGCTCCCGGCGCAGGATCTTGCCGGACGCGGATTTGGGGATCGCGTCCAGGAACTCGACCTGCCGGACTTTCTTGTGCGGCGCCACGTGCTTCGCCACGAAGGACATGACCCCCTCGGCGTCCAGGGCCGACCCCGCCTGCCGCACCACGAACGCCTTGGGCACCTCCTGATGGTCCTCGTCGTACGCGCCCACCACGGCGGCGTCGGCGATCTCCGGGTGAGTGAGCAGCACGGCCTCCAGCTCCGCCGGGGGGATCTGGTAGCCCTTGTACTTGATGAGTTCCTTGAGCCGGTCCACGATCGTCACCACACCCGTGGAGGACACCGTGGCGATGTCACCCGTGTGCAGGAAGCCGTCCGTATCCAGCGCCTCCGCGGTCGCTTCCGGCAGGTTGAGGTAGCCGAGCATCACGTTGGGGCCCCGGCACAGCAGGTGCCCGGGCTCGCTGACTCCCTCCGCCGGCGGGTCGATGTCCTCTCCGGTGGCCAGGTCCACGATCCTCATGTCCATGTTCGGCACGGTGTAGCCGCAGCTGCCCAGGGGCACTCCCTCCGCCGAACGGGGGATGAGATGAGAGACCGGGCTCATCTCGCTCATGCCGTAACCCTGGAGCATCCGGCAGCCGATCCGTTCCGCCACCGCATGCCCCAGTTCCTCGTCCAGCGGCGCCGCCCCGGACAAGGCGGTGTGGACGCTGGAGAGGTCGTACTCGGCCACCAGCGGGTGCTTCGCCAGGGCGACGGCCACGGGCGGTGCGATGAACAGATAGCTGATCCGGTGCTCCTGGATGATCCGCAGGAACTCCGTGAGGTCGAATTTCGGCATGGTGACCAGGCTGGCCCGTTCCGCCAGGGCCAGGTTCAGCAGCACCGTCATGCCGTAAATGTGGAAGAAGGGCAGCAGGGCCAGCAGCCGGTCCTCCGGGACCACCTCGAGCAGGGCCCGGGCCTGCTGGACATTCGCCACGAGGTTGCGGTGCGTGAGCATCACGCCCTTGGGGGCGCTCGTGGTGCCGGAGGAGAACGGCAGCACGGCGATGTGGGTCGCCGGGTCGATCGTGACGTCGGGGGCCAGGTGCCCTTCCTCCAGGATGCCGGGATAGGCGGGGTGAGCCTCGCCGTCGCCGCCGATCACCACCAGTTGCTCCGCCGGGATCCCGGCCGTCCGGGCCGCCTCTTCGGCCCGCTCAAGGAAGGGCGCGATCGTGAACAGCCAGGTGGCGCCCGCGTCCTGGAGCTGGTGGGCCACCTCCTCCGCCGTGTACAGGGCGTTGATGGTGGTGGCTGCCGCGCCCGCGCGCAGGATGCCGTGGAACACCGGCGCGAACGCCGGGATGTTGGGGGAGAGGAGCCCGACGACGTCGCCGGGCTTCACGCCATGCGCGGCCAGATAGCCGGCCACGAGTCCGATGTTGGTCACCAGGGTGCGATAGGTCCCCGAGGCGCCCGTGGTGCCGTCCACGAGGGCCACGCGATCCAGGTCCGCTTCGCTCAGGCCTCCGAAGAGATGGTCGTGGACGCTCAGATCCGGAATGTCGACGTCGGGGTACGGACTGCTGAACACGGTGCCTCCTGCGTGCCGCGGCCGGAAGGAATGACGGCACGGGGACCGCGACGTTACCGGCTGGTATGTGATCCAGATAACAGCCAAAGTGCCGTCCGGCACAAGATGCGGACCCGGGCGAATCGTGTCCCTCCCGTGATTGACCTGGGGTCAATACGGTCGTCATGCTTAACCGAGCATGTCCTGCCGGGGAGGGACCGGGTGTGCTGCCCGTGCGTCGGTCTGGGAGGAGCCGGCGCCGCATCACTCACTCACATGACAGGGCAACACCATGGATCAGAATTCCACGCGCACCTTCCGTTCCCGCAAGGCCCGCGCCATCCTGGCCGGCGGCCTGGTGCTGGGCGTCGGGGCCGTCTTCACCCTCGCAGCCTGGACCGACAACGAATGGGTCTTCGGCCAGAACGACAACGGCACGGCCGGGCCTGGCACACAGGTCTACCACATGGAGCAGAACACCTGGACGGGCGCTTCCGGCGCCGCCGCCTGGAGTTCGCAGGGCTCCAAGAACGGCGGGGCCCTGACCTTCACGGTCAACGCCAATCAGCTGGTTCCGGGCGCCGTGGTCTACGCGCCCATGGAACTCCGCGCCGCCGCGGGTTCTCAGGCTCTCACGGCCCTCCTCGCCGAAGGCGTGCAGGCCATTCCCACGGCGGAACCCACCAACAGCCCCTCGCTGTACGCGGCTCTGACGTACTCGGTGAAGTCCGGCGTGACCAAGGCACAGTGCAATGCGGCCGGATTCGCGGCGGCCGGGACCACGCTGGTGGCCGCCGGGCAGCCGCTCACGGCCACTTCCAGCACCCCGATCTCCCTGCCGGCCGGCGCTTCGGGTGCGGCGGGCACCCCCGTCGACATCTGCTTCGCGCTCTCCCTGCCGTCCACCACGGACACGACCCTGCAGGGCAAGGAGACCACCCCGCTCTGGCGCTTCACCAGCACCGTCGGCTCCTGATCGGTGGTGAGACGTGGTGCCAGGCTGGTCCGTGAGGCTCTTCTGAGCCTCGCGGCCCTCCTGGGCCTGCTGTGTCTGGTGGGGGTCGTGGCGTCCGTCCTGTTCGGTGTGGGTTTCGTGGTGTTCCGGACTGGATCCATGGAGCCGGGGTACCCCGTGGGGGCTCTCTCTGTGACCGTCCGCGTCCCCGCTGACCAGGTGAAGCCGGGCGATGTGGTGTCGGTGAAGCGTCCCGGCTCTGGAACGCTCGTGACCCACCGCGCGGTGTCCGTGCGCCCGGAGGCGGGTGGGCCTGCGGGAGCCGCCGCTCTGATCCTGAAAGGTGACGCGAACACCACGGAGGATCCGCTGCCATACCAGGTGGACACGGTGCAGCGGGTGGTGTTCACCGTTCCGGCCGTCGGGACCTGGGTCATGAATTCGCGCGGGCCGTGGTTCCTCGGCGCGGCGACCCTGGTCATCGCCGCCGTGGTGACGTGGGCGTTCTGGCCGCACCGGACGCCCCGGCATGCGGCGGGGAGGGAGGCTTGATGAGGAAGGTGAGCCGCGCCGTCGTCGTGGTCTGCCTTGCGGCTGCCTGCCTGCCGGTGACCCCGGCCGCGGCGGCGGATCCCTTCGTCCCGGTGCCCGAGGTGGGGGCGCCGGACCGTCTGCAGCTGGCCTCGGCTCCGTACCCGCTCGTGTTCCCGTCGCTGAAGCCCGGCCAGGAATACTCCTGGCAGTTGAGGATGCACGTGGCCGAGCGGGTTACGGCATCCACGACGCTCCGGCTGAGTGCGACGGGTGCGCTCTCCGGGCCCGGGGGATACCTCCTCACGGTCCGCGAATGCCCGGAACCCTGGACCGGCGCCAGCGGTGTGGACGTGACCCTGCGCTGCGCGTCGGTGCCCGTGATGCGGATGAATCGGGTCCCGCTGGACTCCGTGGACCCGGATGCCAGAGTCCCGCTGGCCGGGCTGTCCGCCGGGAAGTACTCGTACCTGGCGGTGTCACTCGCCGCGCCGCAGGGCACTCACCCGGCGGACGGTGACAGCCTCCGGCTGGGGCTGGGGATCACCGCTCACTCCACGGAGGACGACGGCGCAACGGCGGTGGGCAGCGAGCTGGGCCGGACCGGGTTCGACGGCGCCCGCTGGGCTCTGGCGGGCGGCGCGCTGCTGCTCGGCGGGGCGGCGCTGTGGGCCGCCTTGGGGCGCCGGCCCCGGCGCACGCTCGGGCTGGACGGCGAAGGGCATCGACGAGGTGGTGGGACATGACCGGGATCCGCGGACGGGCCGCCGCGGCGCTCGCGGTGTGCGTGGTCTTCGTCGCCTCACCGCTGCCGCGCGCGGTGCCCACCGAAGCGGCCTGGGCGGACCCCGAATGGACCCACGGGTACGCGGGGGCCTCCGGTGCCGTGGGGACCCTGGCCACCGTTTCCCCGGCCACGATCACACAGTGCACCTTCAACGGTGGCCTGACCGCGACGGTGGATGTGTACTGGACGCTTCCGGCCGGGGCTTGGACCGTCGACAACGCCCGGCTGTACACGGCGCCGGCTGGCGGAAACACGCTGAGTGACAGCGGGAAGGTCGTTGACAACACCACGACCGTGCCCTCCGGCCCCGGGTACAAATCGACCATCGCCCTCGGCCTGCTGGGGCTGGGAGGCGGACTGATCGGCACACGGGATACGGCGATCGTCCTGCAGGCCGGTACCTGGCAGTCCGCGGAGGCCAGGATCCGCGTCCGTCAGCTCGCCGGGCTGGTGGGAAGCTGTGCCATCCAATAGCACCCGGTGAATCACCTCGATGCGGGTTCCGCGCCCGAGTCGACTAAACTGGGTAGGTCAACGCCCTGCCGAGCCCCATGGGAGGCCCCTGTGCCAGCAATCGTGATCGTCGGAGCCCAGTGGGGCGATGAAGGCAAGGGAAAGGCCACCGACCTCCTGGGCGGTCGCGTGGATTACGTGGTGAAGCCGAACGGCGGCAACAACGCCGGGCACACCGTCGTCGTGAACGGTGAGAAGTATGAGCTCAAGCTCCTTCCCGCCGGCATCCTCAGCCCCAACGCCATCCCGGTCATCGGCAACGGCTGCGTGGTCAACCTCGAGGCCCTCTTCCAGGAGATCGACGGGCTCGAAGCACGCGGCGCGGACACCTCCCGCCTGCGCGTCTCCGCCAACGCCCACCTGGTGGCCCCGTACCACCAGGTCCTGGACAAGGTCACGGAGCGCTTCCTGGGCAAGCGGGCCATCGGCACCACCGGCCGCGGCATCGGCCCGGCCTACATGGACAAGGTGGCCCGTCTGGGTCTCCGCGTCCAGGACGTCTTCGACGAGTCCATCCTGCGCCAGAAGGTGGAGGGCTCCCTGCACCAGAAGAACCAGCTGCTGGTGAAGGTCTACAACCGCCGCGCCGTCGAAGTCGAGGAGATCGTCCAGTACTTCCTCTCCTTCGCCGAACGCCTGCGGCCGCTGGTCATCGACTCGACCTACGAGCTGAACAAGGCCCTGGACGAGGGCAAGGTGGTCCTCATGGAGGGCGGCCAGGCCACCTTCCTGGACGTGGACCACGGCACCTACCCGTTCGTGACCTCCTCCAACCCCACCGCCGGCGGCGCGTCCGTGGGCTCCGGCATCGGTCCCACCCGCATCTCCCGCTCCATCGGCATCATCAAGGCCTACACCACCCGCGTGGGCGCCGGCCCGTTCCCCACGGAACTGTTCGACGACATGGGCCTGTACCTTCAGAAGACCGGCGGCGAGTTCGGCGTCAACACGGGCCGCCCGCGCCGCTGTGGCTGGTACGACGCCGTCCTGGCCCGCCACGCCTCCCGCGTCAACGGCTTCACGGACTACTTCCTCACCAAGCTGGACGTGCTCACGGGCATCGAGCAGATCCCGGTCTGCGTGGCGTACGACGTGGACGGTGTGCGCCATGACGAGATGCCCATGACCCAGACCGGCTTCCACCACGCGAAGCCCATCTTCGAGTACTTCCCGGGCTGGACCGAGAACATCAGCAGCGCCAAGACCCTGGACGAGCTCCCGGAGAATGCCCGCAACTACGTCCTGGCACTGGAGCGCCTCTCCGGCACCCGCTTCTCCGCCATCGGCGTGGGCCCCGACCGCGAGCAGACCATCGTCGTGCACGACCTGATCGAGGGCTGATTCCCTTACCCCTTTCTCGAGGGCCGGTGGCGCGTTGGCGTTGCCGGCCCTTGGCGTACAGGGGTCCGGAGGATGTATTCCCGAAAGCGGCGCATCGCGCGCCGAAGCGAGGAACGAGCGCAGGCGTGTGTCTAAGCCGCGTGGGAATGCATCCTCCGGGCAGAGGAATAGGCTTGGGGCATGGCATACGTCAACGATCCTGCCGTCGTCGAGAAGCTCATGACCACGAAGGCCCGCTGGGCTGTCGTCGGGCTGAGCACCAATCAGTGGCGGGCGGCCTATGACATCGCCCTGACGGTCCGCGACCGGATGGGCATGGAGATCGTTCCGATCAACCCCAAGGGCGAGGATGTGCACGGGGAGAAGGGCTACACGCGGCTGTCCGAGGTGCCGGGCGGGGTGGACGTGGTGGAGTGCTTCGTGAACTCCGAACGCGTCGGCGCCGTGATCGACCAGGCGATCGAGGTGGGTGCCAAGGCCGTCTGGACGCAGCTAGGCGTGATCGACGACGCCGCGGCGCAGCGCGCGCTGGACGCCGGCCTGGACGTCGTGGTCAACGAGTGCCCGGACCGGGTGCTCCACCGCTGGGCGCTGGAGGGCCGCCGCCTCGGCAGCGATCACCAGGCCCGCGCCTAGGCCACCGAAGACGACGACGGCGCGTTGCCGCCGTCGCGCACTCATCTCATACAGCGGCCCGGAGGCCGCGGAGGAGCACTGAATGGACGCTGCGAGCCTGCGGGAGTTCTGCCTGTCCTTCCCGGGAGCGGTGGAGGAGTTCCCCTTCGATCCCGAGCTCTCCGTCTTCAAGGTGGCCTCCGCCGTGGACGGTGCGCGCCACCCTGCCAAGATGTTCGCCGCATCGCGTCTGGACGTCCCCTTGCAGATCAGCCTGAAGTGCGAACCGGATCTGGCCCTGCAGCTGAGGGCGGCGCATCCGCAGATCACGGGGGCGTGGCACATGAACAAGAAGCACTGGAACGGGGTGCTCCTGGACGGGCTTCCCGAGGATCTGCTGCGCGACATGATCGAGGACTCGTATGACCTGGTGGTGTCCACGCTGAGCCGCCGGCAGCAGGAGCAGCTCGGCTGGAAGGGCTTGGTGGAGCGGGGCTGATCCGGCCCCGGACGTGCGGAGGGGCCGGATACCGCCGACTTCCGCCGAACAGCCCGGCCCCGCCCAGTCCTGTGACCCTGGCACATCCTGGATTCCGAGCGGCCGCCTCCTAAAACGGTCGCTCGGCACCGGTGAGAATCCCCCAGATTCCTGCACCGGTACGTGGCATTCCTCCCGGAAGAGCTGGTGGTCAGGGTGCCACGTACTGCAGAACACACTATCCGCGTACAGGTGGCCCTGTCCTGAGTAGTCGCTACTCTATTTTTTCCAGACACCGGCGGGGCGGTGGCGCAGGTACCCGGGCCGGTGGGAACCTGTCCCCAGGAACAGCTGCGCGGCGCCGGCGAAATGAGAGCCCGCTCGCGCGGATCCGCCTGGCGAGCGCCGCGGAATTGCGGTGAGTTATGAAACCGCAATGAAAGAAGTTGATCAAAACTCCCAGGATTTATTGCGTTTCGCGCAGAGATGGTGTTGCATATCTCACAGGCAGGGGTCCCGATGGGCCCAGGTCACGCTGGTCGAAGCTGTTGAAGATGCGCCCAGCTCCTTTGAGTCATCGGAAGGTAACGATATGAAAATGCAGAACCAGCCGTTCGCTCGGCGTGGATTCCTCCGGGGGGCGCTCGCAACGGCCGCGGTCATCCCCATGGGCGGCGCATTGGCTTCCTGTGCAGCCGGCGGTGGCAGTGGCGGCGGTTCCAACGCCACCGGCACGGTCTCTGCGGACAACCCGTTCGGCATGGCCGGCAGCTCCACCGTGGATGCGGTGATCTTCGACGGCGGTTACAAGACGGACTACGTCCAGTTCGCGGCCAATGTGGCGGAGAAGAAGTTCCAGGGCTCCACCTTCAAGGTCACCCCGTCCACGGCGATCTCCGCCGAGCTTCAGCCCCGCTTCGCCGGTGGCAACCCGCCGGACCTCGTGGACAACTCCGGTGCTCAGTCCATCGGCATCTCCACCATCCTGGACCAGCTGGAGGATCTCCAGGGCGTGGTGAACGCCAACAACTACGAGGGCACCAAGATCTCGGACACCCTGTACGAAGGCGTGCTGGCCCCCGGTACCTTCGGTGGCAAGGTCGCAGCCATCAACTACGCCCTGACCATTTACGGCTTCTGGTACTCCGCCTCCCTCTTCAAGGACAACGGCTGGACCCCGCCGAAGACCTGGGACGAGGCATTCGCTCTCGGTGAGAAGGCCAAGGCCCAGGGCAAGTACCTGTTCCTCTGGGGCAAGGAAGCCGCCACCTACTACCAGGAGCTGGCCTTCGCCTCCGCCATCAAGGAAGGCGGCCAGGACGTCCGCCTCAATATCGAGAACCTCAAGCCGAACGCCTGGAAGCAGGACGCCATCACCAAGGTGTTCGAGGCGCTGGAGAAGCACATCAAGGCCGGCCACTTCAAGCCGGGCGGATCGGGCACCCAGTTCACGGCGGCTCAGGCCCAGTGGTCCAACAACCAGGACGCCCTGCTGTACCCGTCCGGTTCCTGGATCGAGAACGAGATGAAGGACCAGACGAAGTCGGGCTTCCAGATGACCGGTGCTCCGGTGCCGACCGTCACCTCCGGCTCCAAGATGCCGTACGAGGCCTTGCACTCCGGTGCCGGCGAGCCCTTCATCGTCCCGTCTCAGGGCAAGAACGTCCCCGGCGGCAAGGAGCTTCTCCGCGCCATGCTGTCCAAGGAAGCGGCCACCAACTTCGCCAAGACCAAGCTCGCTCCGACCATCGTCAAGGGCACCGTCCCGGCCGACGGCTTCGGCTCCACGGCGCTCGTGTCCCAGATCAAGATGCTGGACGGCGCCGGCAAGAACGTCTTCAACTGGCAGGTCTTCGACCTCTACGGCACCAACAAGGACCAGCTCGTCGTCTGGAACGCCTTCCTGGACGGCAAGAGCTCGGCCGCGCAGCTCGCGGACGCTCTGCAGCAGATCTCGGACAAGGTCGCGAACGACCCGTCCATCAAGAAGGTTGACATCAAGTGACCCAGCCTGTTTCGGGCACCACCAAGGGCGGCGGCCAGGCGGCCGCCGCCCCGCGGCGGCGCAAGAAGCTGACCTGGGACAAGGTCAGCTTCATGTTGGTGTTCCTCGGGGTGCCGTTCGTTCTGTACATCATTTTCGTGATCTCGCCGTTCATCCAGGCGTTCATCTACAGCTTCACCAACTGGTCGGGCTTCAGCCCGAAGTACGACTTCGTGGGTTTGAGCAACTACGTGCGGATCTTCCAGGACAACCTGTTCCTGAAGGCACTGGGCAACAACATCCTGCTGCTCGTGGTCGTCCCGCTCGTGACCATCGTCCTCTCGCTCGCTCTGGCTGTTGTCGTGACTGTGGGTGGCAGCAGCAAGGGGCAGGTGAAGGGCCTGAAGGGGTCCGGCTTCTACCGGGTGGTCTCCTTCTTCCCGTACACCATCCCCGCCATCGCCATCGGCATCATGTGGGGACAGATCTATGACCCGAGCAACGGCCTGCTGAACGGCCTGCTCCGGGCAGTGGGGCTTTCAGGTTTCAAGGACTACCCGTGGCTGGGCGACTCCCGCACCGCCATGCTGGCGTCCATGTTCGTGATCATCTGGGGTTTCGTCGGCTTCTACATGGTCCTCTTCATCGCCGGCATCAAGGGCATCCCGGCCGAGCTGTACGAGGCCGCCCGCATTGACGGCGCAGGCCGTCTGCGCACGGCGATGAACATCACGATCCCGATGATCCGGGACAACATCCAGACGGCCTACGTCTATCTCGGCATCGTCGCTCTCGACGCGTTCGTCTACATGGCTGCGCTGTTCCCGAACGCCGGTGGCCCGGAGAACTCCACTCTGGTCATGGCGCAGCAGCTGTTCTTCACGGCCTTCCAGCGTGGACAGTTCGGGGTGGCCACGGCGATGGGCGTGGTCATGGCGGTCGCGACGCTCGGCTTCTCAGGGCTGGTGTTCCTGGTGAACCGGCTGACCGGTGGTAAGGATCAGGAACTCGTATGAGCGTACTCAACAAGACCACGGCGCCGGAAGGCCACGTGGAGCGCAAGGCGGAAGCCACCAAGAGTGACAAGGCGGTGGCCGGAGTCAGTCACGTGGTGCTGATCCTGTGGTCGGTCATCGTGGTGCTGCCGCTGCTGTGGACCTTCATGTCCTCGTTCAAGTCCTCGTCCGACATCTTCGCATCCCCCTTCGGGTTGCCGACCGTGTGGCATTTCGACAACTACTCCCGAGCGTGGCAGACCGCCCACATCGGCGAGTACTTCGGGAACTCCGTCCTCGTCGTCGGCGTCTCCCTGGTGCTGGTCATGCTCCTGGGCGCCATGTCGGCCTATGTCCTGGCACGCTTCAAGTTCTGGGGCAACAGGTTCCTGTACATCATGATGCTGGCCGGCAACACCTTCCCGATCTTCCTGGCCATGGTGCCGCTGTTCAAGATCCTCCAGAACATCGGCATCCTCGGGACCTACCAGGCGATGATCGCCACCTACACCAGCTTCGCTCTGGCCTTCACCGTCTTCTTCCTGCACAGCTTCTTCAGGAACCTGCCGGGCGAGATCGCGGAGGCTGCGGCGATCGACGGCGCAGGTGAGTGGAGGACGTTCTTCCAGATCATGCTGCCGATGGCCAGGCCTGGACTGGCGTCCGTGGCGATCTTCAACTTCCTGGGTCTGTGGAACCAGTTCCTCATCCCGGTGACGATCAATGCCTCCGGCCCGAAGGTGCTCTCCCAGGGTCTGTTCTCCTACGCACAGCAGATGGGTTACGCAGTGGACTTCGGCGCCCTGTTCGCCGCCGTGACGGTGACGGTGCTCCCGGTCCTGGTGGTCTACATCATCTTCCAGCGTCAGCTGCAGGGATCCGTGTCCCAGGGCACGTCCCGCTGACCCTTCAGCCGCGGAGAGCCGATCCCGGCCCCGCACCTGGGCCGGGTGGGCCAGCCCCATAGTCCAGCCCGGCCATTGAGGCCCCTGCCGCCAGCCCACACTGGCCGGCAGGGGCCTCACTTCTTCCCATTCATCGACTGCTCCGTAGGTGTCGTTCTGAGCTCTCAGAACGACACCTACGGAGCAGTCGATTGTGCCTGTGGATACTTTCTGCGGAGTGGCGTGCTCCTCTGGTGGGATGGGCGGATGAAGACCTCTCGACGCCTGCCCGTGGAACTCACGGATCGGCCTTTCACGTTCAAGGAAGCCCGAGATCAAGGGGTCAGCCGGAGACGATTGCGGCACGGGTCTCTGGAGAAACTTGGCCGCGGAATTCGATCGGAACTCCCCTTGGAGGAAACTCCACTGTGGGACCGCGTCCGACCCTTCATCGAGATCAACAGGGAATGCGCACTCTCCCACGTCACAGCTGCGGAAGTCGGTGGTCTTCCTGGCCGAGCAAGGAAGGAGGAGACCATGACCTTTCACGTGATCCGGCCTGAGGGCGCGGCGTACCTCCACAGGCCTCACGTGGTTGTGCACAGGGCGAAACTCTTTGCCGACGAAATCGCCGTCCTCGATGGCATCAGAATCACGACGCCGGAACGGACGTGGCTGGATCTGGCCGAGACTCTGACTGTGGACGAACTCGTTGTCGCAGGCGACCATTTGGTCCGGATTCCGTACCCGGATTTCGAGAACAGGGACACGCCGTTGTGCGCTCTGAGCGACCTTCAACGGATGATCGACAGGCATAAGGGAAAGCGCGGGCTGAGGAAGGCCAAGGCCGCCCTTCAGCTCATCCGAATCGGAGCGGACTCTCCGCAGGAGACACTGCTCAGGCTTGCGATGAACCGGGCCGGGCTTCCCGAACCAGAGATCAATGTTCCCGTGGAGGAAGGAGCGCCCGGTAGGCGAGTGCAGCCTGATCTTTCGTACCGTCAATACCGCATCGCCATCGAGTACGAAGGCGAAGGGCATGGAGAAGAGTCGCAGATCGTCCGGGACATCGCCCGTTCGGAGCGCTACAAAGAACTCGGCTGGGTGGAAGTCCGGATTTCGAAGCGACACATGTACCGGGATGCAAAGGCCGCGGTGTCCAAAGTGAGGACCGCCTTGATTCAGGCCGGCTGGCGTCCAGATCCGGCTTTAAAAACGACTGCTCCGTAGGTGTCGTTCTGAGGGTTCAAAACGACACCTACGGAGCAGTCGATGCAGGAGAGGGAGGGGTGCTCCTAGCCGAAGTACTTCGGCAGGGTGCCCTCGTGGGCCTCGCGGAGGGCGTCCAGCGGGAGGGAGTCCACGCCGGTGATCTCCAGTGCCTCGGTGGCGGAGTCCACCACGCCGATGCGGGCGTGGGCGAAGCCGCGGGCGGTGCACATGTCGTTGAAGCGGACCTCTTCGCTCCGCGGGACGGACACGATGGCACGGGCCTGGGACTCGGAGAACAGCAGCGTGAACAGGTCCACACCGTCGCGCTCGGCCACTTCACCCAGCGAAACCCGGGCGCCCACGCCGTAGCGCAGGGCCGACTCGGCCAGAGCGGCCGCGAGGCCACCCTCGGAGAGGTCGTGGGCGGCGTCGATCATGCCGTCACGGGAGGCGTTGATCAGGATCTCACCCAGAGTGTGCTCGGCCTTGAGGTCGACGCGCGGCGGCACACCGCCGAGGTGACCCCGCAGGTTCGCCCACTCCGAGCCGTCCAGCTCGTCCGCCGTCGTGCCCAGCAGGTAGATGGCCTGGCCATCCTCGCGCCAGCCGGACGGGGTGCGGCGCGCGACGTCGTCGAGCTTGCCCAGCACCGCCACCACGGGGGAGGGGTGGATGGCGGTGGTGCCGGTCTGGTTGTACAGGGAAACGTTGCCGCCGGTCACCGGCACGGAGAGCTCCATGCAGGCGTCGGACAGGCCGCGGATGGCCTCGGCCAGCTGCCACATGACGTCCGGGTCCTCGGGGGAGCCGAAGTTCAGGCAGTCGGACACGGCCATGGGCACGGCGCCGGTGGTCGCCACGTTGCGGTACGCCTCGGCCAGTGCCAGCTGAGCGCCCTGGAACGGGTCCAGGTAGGTGTAGCGGCCGTTGGCGTCGGTGGACAGGGCCACACCGAGCCCGGTCTCCTCGTCCACGCGGATCACGCCGGAGTCGTCCGGGAACGCCAGGGCGGTGTTGCCGCCCACGTAGCGATCGTACTGCTTGGTGATCCAGGACTTGTCGCACATGTTCGGGCTGGAGACCAGCTCGGTCACAGCGGCGGCCAGGGCGCCGGAGGTGGCGGGGCGCTCGGAGTCGGCGGCGGAACCGTTGAAGTGGTTCGCCTGCAGCTCGTCCTGCCAGGACGGGCGGGCGTACGGGCGGTCGTAGACCGGGCCGTCATGGGCCACGGTGCGCGGATCCACGTCCACGATGACCTCGCCGTCCCAGGTGATGATGAGGCGGCCGGTATCGGTCACCTCGCCCAGCCAGGAGTACTCGACGTTCCACTTCTCCATGACGGCTTCGAACGCCTTGATGTTCTCCGGCGTCACCACGGCCATCATGCGCTCCTGGGACTCGGACATGAGGATCTCGCCCGGGGTCAGGGTGTGGTCACGCAGCAGGACGCTGGTCAGCTCCACCTGCATGCCGCCGTCACCGTTGGAGGCGAGCTCCGAGGTGGCGCAGGAGATGCCGGCGGCGCCCAGGTCCTGGATGCCTTCCACGAGCGAGTGCTTGAACAGCTCAAGGCAGCACTCGATGAGGACCTTCTCAGCGAACGGGTCGCCCACCTGGACGGCCGGGCGCTTGGACGGCTTGGTGTCGTCGAAGGACTCGGAGGCCAGCACGGAGGCGCCGCCGATGCCGTCGCCACCGGTGCGGGCGCCGAACAGGACCACCTTGTTGCCCTTGCCGGAGGCGTTGGCCAGGCGGATGTCCTCGTGGCGCATGACGCCCACGGCGAGGGCGTTGACCAGCGGGTTGCCCTGGTAGACGGCGTCGAACACCATCTCGCCGCCGATGTTCGGCAGGCCCAGGGAGTTGCCGTAGCCGCCGATGCCGGCCACCGCGCCGTGCATGACGCGGGCGGTGTCCGGGTGGTCGATGGCGCCGAAGCGCAGCGGGTCCATGACGGCCACGGGGCGGGCGCCCATGGAGATGATGTCACGCACGATGCCGCCGATGCCGGTGGCGGCGCCCTGGTAGGGCTCCACGAACGACGGCGAGTTGTGGGACTCGATCTTGAAGGTCACGGCCCAGCCGTCGCCCAGGTTGGTCACACCGGCGTTCTCGCCGATGCCCACGAGCATGTCCTTCTTCATCTCCTCGGTCACCTTCGCACCGAACTGGCGCAGGTGGTTCTTGGAGGACTTGTAGGAGCAGTGCTCGCTCCACATGACCGAGTACATGGCCAGCTCGGCGCCGGTGGGGCGGCGGCCCAGGACCTTGAGGATCTCCTCGAACTCGTTCTGCTTCAGGCCGAGCTCGGCCCACGGCAGTTCCACTTCGGGGGTCACCGCGGCGTTGGCCACGGTGTCGATGTTGAACTTGGCGGTGGTCTCCTGGGTCATCACTTTCCTCCCACGATCTGGCTCAGGACAGAGGTGAAGAAGCCGAGGCCGTCCACCGAGAACTCGCCGGCGGTCTCCGGACCGAAACCGGCCTCCACGGCGTGCTCCGGGTGCGGCATGAGGCCCACCACGTTGCCGGCGGCGTTGCTGATGCCGGCGATGTCGCGGCGGGAACCGTTCGGGTTGAAGCCCACGTAGCGGAACACCACGCGGCCCTCGGCCTCCAGCTCGTCGAGGGTCTTCTCATCCGCGATGTACTGGCCGTCCTGGTTCTTCAGCGGGACGGTGATCTCCTGGCCCTGCGTGTAATCGCTGGTCCAGGCCGTGTTCGAGTTCTCCACGCGCAGCACCTGGTTGCGGCAGATGAACTTCAGGTGGTCGTTCTTGACCATGGAGCCCGGCAGCAGGTGGGATTCGGTGAGGATCTGGAAGCCGTTACAGATGCCCAGCACGGGCAGCTTGGCGTCCGAGTTCGCGGCGTCCACGATCTTGCCCATGAGCGGGGCGAAGCGGGCGATGGCGCCGGCGCGCAGGTAGTCGCCGTAGGAGAAACCGCCGGGGACGACGACGGCGTCGACGTCGGCGAGCTCGGTGTCGGCGTGCCACAGAGAGACGGCCTCGGCGCCGGCCAGACGCACGGCGCGGGCGGCGTCGCGGTCATCCAGCGTTCCGGGGAACGTCACGACGCCGATGCGGGCGCCGGAGAGCGGGGCGTCGGCCACGGCGGCCGAGCCGATGAGGGGGAGTTCCGTCATGTCAGGCCTCGACGACCTGGACGTTGACGACATCCTCGATGACGGGGTTGGAGAGCAGGGTCTCGGCGGCCTCGCGCGCCTTGGCCAGCACGTCCTCGGTCACCTCGCCTTCGACCTCGAGCTCAAAGCGCTTGCCCTGGCGGACCGAGGTGAAATCGGTGAAGCCCAGGCGGGGCAGTGCGCCCACGATGGCCTTGCCCTGCGGGTCAAGGATTTCGGGCTTGGGCATGACGTCGACGACGATCCGGGGCATCCGGCAACTCCTGTGTGCGTGCGTGCGTTGAACCTGGGCCGGGGTGTCGCCCCAGGCCAGTGCCGTCACGGAGTGTTGCCGTCTCACGCGCTTTTCCGCTTCCACGCGTCGGGACCGAAGGGTAGCCGTCACAGCGGATGAACGGGGGCAGCGACGCTCCGCGAGCTTGCCTTCTTATTCTACCGGGTGCGGCAAGCGTCCCCGGCCCGCCTACGCTGGGACTCATGAGCCTTCCCGACACCCCGGAGAACTGCCCGTGTCTCAGCGGCGAACGCTATGTCTCCTGCTGCGGCCGCTATCACGAGGGGGAGGCCGTGGCCCCCACCGCCGAAGCGCTCATGCGCTCCCGCTACAGTGCTTTCGCGGTGGGCGACACCGCCTACCTCCTGGCCACCTGGCACCCCGGCACGCGGCCGTCGTCGTTGGAACTCGACGCGCGTGTGAGCTGGGTGCGCCTGGACATCCTGGCCGCCGAGGCCGGCGGCCCGTTCGACACGGAGGGGCAGGTCGCCTTCCGTGCCCATTACCGGGTGGGCGCGCGCCGCGGTGTGCTGGAGGAGCTGGGCCGCTTCGTGCGCCAGGACGGACGCTGGTTCTACGTGGATGGCGACGTCGTCGAGTGATCGCGCAGGATAGCCGCCGCAACTGATAACCAACTATGAAATGACTCTGTCATAACCGGGAGCGACCCGTTAGGGTGAGACACGACCCGGGTGTGATGCGCGTAACAACGTGGGCCTCCGGGTTGTCACCTCTGGTCATCGGGACCGGGGGTTCCTCGTGAAAGGTTCACACGCACCCATGAGAAGAACAGGGAAGAGCTTCCTGCGCGCGCGGGGGGTCACGAAGGCGCTGGCGGTCGGGGTCAGTCTGCCCGTCCTGCTGGGAGGGGCAGTGCTGCCGGCAGCCCAGGCGGCACCGGCGATGGCACCCGGCCAGTCCGCAGGCCAGCAGCTCCAGGCCGGCAAGTACATCGTGGTGCTCGCCGAGAAGCCTGCGGCGAGCTATGAGGGCGGGACCTCCGGTCTGGCCGCGACCAAGCCGGAGCCGGGCCGCAAGCTCGATGCCGACAATCAGAACGTCAAGCGGTACCGGCAGCACCTGGAGTCGGTGCAGAAGCAGGTGGCGGGCCAGGAGGGTGTGACCATCAAGCGGAGTTTCTCCACTGCGCTGAACGCCTTCTCCGCCCAGCTGAGCGCCGAGCAGGCCAACACTCTGGCCAAGGACCCGCAGGTGCTGGTGGTGGCCCCGGACACTCAGAACGCACCGGACTACTCCAGCATGGACTTCCTGAACCTGCCTGGGAACACCGGCGTGTGGCAGAAGCAGTTCGGCGGAGCGGCCAACGCGGGCAAGGGCGTGGTGGTGGGTGTCATCGACACCGGCTACACGCCGTCCAGCCCCTTCTTCGCCGGGGACGAGGTCAAGCCGCTGCAGGGCGATCCGCAGGTGGGTGTCCCGTACCGCACCGACGACGGCAAGATCGCCATGCTGAAGGCGAACGGCGAGACCTTCAAGAGTGACTGCCAGGCCGGCCAGGGCTTCGCGGGGACCGAATGCAACTCCAAGGTCCTGGCGGCGCACTACTTCGCCGACGCCTTCACCAGCACCGTTCCTCCGGAGCACCGCGCACCGTCGGAGCTCATCTCTCCGGTCGATACCGCGAGCCACGGCACGCACACCGCCAGCACCGCTGCCGGCAACGCCGACGTCCGCGCCAACCTCGGTGACCGCGACATGGGTGTGACCAGCGGTGTGGCCCCGGCCGCCAAGCTCTCCATCTACAAGGTCTGCTGGGAGGATGACGACCCGAACACCGGCGGCTGCTACTCCTCCTCCTCGGTCGCAGCGATCGACCAGGCCGTCCTGGACGGCGTGGACGTGCTGAACTACTCGATCTCCGGCAGCGCCACGAGCACCACGGACCCCGTGTCCCTGGCGTTCCTGTCCGCCGTCTCCGCGGGCATCTTCGTCTCCGCCTCGGCCGGCAACAGTGGCCCCGATGCGAGCACCGTCAACCATGGCGCCCCGTGGCTGACCACTGTGGCCGCCAGCTCCTTCAGCAGCGAGTTGCAGGGCACCGTGGAGTTCGAGGACGGCAGCAAGTACCGCGGCGCCAGCCTCATGGCACACGAGGTCCCGTACACGAATCTGGTCCTGTCCGCGAACGCGGCCTCGGGCACCGGCAACGCCGCACTCTGCGCCCCCGGCAGCCTCGACCCGGCCAAGGTGAGCGGCAAGATCGTGGTCTGCGACCGCGGCGTGGTGGCCCGCCTGGACAAGAGCGCCGAGGTCCAGCGCGCCGGCGGCGTCGGCATGGTCCTGGTCAACCTGACCCCGTCCAGCGAGGACGTGGACCAGCACTCGGTGCCCACCGTCCACGTCAACCCGCCGGCGTCGCAGGCCATCAAGGACAAGGTGGCAGCCAACCCGGCCATCAAGGCCCGTCTGGTCAACCATGACACCACGGGCCTGCCGGAGGACCCTCAGCCGCAGGTGGCCGGGTTCTCCTCCCGAGGCCCGCTCCTGGCCTCCGGTTCCGATCTGCTCAAGCCGGACGTCGCCGCCCCCGGCGTCGCCGTTCTGGCCGGTGTCTCCCCGATCGCCGAGCACGGCGCCCAGTTCGGCATGATGTCCGGTACCTCCATGGCCAGCCCGCACATCGCCGGCTTCGGTGCCCTGGCCAAGGCCAAGCACCCCGACTGGTCCCCGGCCGCCATCAAGTCGGCACTGATGACCTCCGCCACAGATCTCAAGAACGCCGACGGCAGCAAGGACACCGACGTGTTCGCCACCGGTGCCGGCCAGGTCAACCCGGGCGGATTCCTGGATCCCGGACTGGTCTACGACCAGGGCCAGGACGACTACCTGCGCTACATCCAGGGCCTCGGCTTCGACCTGGGCATCCCCGGACTGGGCTCCACCATGACCCGTGACGTGAACGTGCCGTCCTTCGCGCTGGGCAACCTCACCGGCAAGATCGAGGTCACCCGCACCCTGACCGCGCTCACCCCGGGCCTGTACCGGGCGGTCGCCGATGTCCCCGGCGTCAACGTCAAGGTGACCCCGTCCGTGCTCAACTTCAACGCCGTGGGCCAGAAGCGCACCTTCAAAGTCACGTTCGAAAACGCCGGAGCCGCGCTGGGCCAGTTCGCCATGGGGCGTCTGAGCTGGCAGGGCAACGGCAAGAGTGTCACCTCCCCGATCGCGGTCCGCCCGCAGTCGGTGGTCGCGGCCAGCAATCTGACGTTCACCACGGACCAGGCCACCGGCAAGGCGTCCATCCCGGTCACCTCCGGCAGCGGCAGCCCCACCAAGCTGACCCTGGACGGTCTGTCCAAGGCGGACGCCACGGCCATCCAGCTGGTGCCCGGCGCCGTGGATCTGAGCAACAACGCTTCCAATGCGGTCAAGACTGTGACGGTCCCGGCCGGCACCCCGTTCGCCCGTTTCGCCGTCGTCTCCTCGGATGACAAGGCAGACTTCGACATGTACGTCATCGATCCGAAGGGCAAGGCCACCACCGTGGCCACGTCCTCCGCGAGCGAGGCCCTGTCGCTGAACAACCCGGCGCCGGGCACGTACACGATCCTGGCCAATCTCTACGCGAGCCCGGGCAACGCGCCCACCAAGGCGAGCCTGGAGGCCTCGATCCTGGGAGCGAACGTCGGCAACGCGACGATCGCCCCGAACCCGCTGGTGCTCAAGAACGGCAAGAGCGGGAACCTGACGCTGGCCTGGAACGGCCTGACCCCGGGTTCCTACATCGGCCGGATCAGCTTCGACGGAGCCTCCGCGCCGACGTTCGTGAGCGTCGTGGTCGGCCCCTCGGGCGCCGTGGCCCCGGCCGTGGAGAGCCCGGATGATGCGACCCGCGCCAAGGCGGAGCAGGAACTGCAGAAGCGCCCCGATCTGGGGGACGCCTCCGCAGTGAAGTAGGCGTGGTGAAGTAGGCCCGGTGAAGTAGGCGCGGTGAAGTAGTGCCGTTCAGCCTCTGAAACGGCGGAAGGGCCGGTGGGAAATGCTCCCACCGGCCCTTCCGTGCGTCCGGAGGATGCGGCGCTCAGGCCTCGGCCGCCTCGCCGAGCAGCGGCGCCAGGGCGTCCCAGCGCGCGGTCTCGCGCGAATCGGTGCGGCTGAAGTCCCGGTCCACTGGAAGCCCGTCCAGGGTCCCCGTCACATGCGCGCGGTGCAGGCCGCCGAACACCGGGCGCGCCGCCGTCGTCGTGCCCTGGGGCGGCAGCGTGGGAAGCAGCAGTGCGCGGTGACGCACGACGGCGCGGTACGCGGCGGCGGGATCCGGCACCGTGGACGCGGGGCTGGGGCCGTCCGGGCCGACGGTGAGGCGATACGTCACCTCGGGCGCCCCGGGGTGCGCCGTGACCGTGACGGCCAGATCCATCTCCATCAGGCGCCCCTCTCCGCCGGGGGAAGAGCGGCGTCCAGCAGCACCAGGAAGCGCTCGCGGAGCGTCTGGGCCTCGGCGGAGAAACCGCGCTGATGGGCGACGTACTCGGCCTTGCCCTCGGGCGTCTCGATGGGGATGGCCGGGTAGCCCCATTCCGTGAGTTCGTACGGGGAGGCCTGCATGTCCATGGCGCGGATCCGGTAGGAGAGCTCGAAGCAGTCCATCAGGAATTCGCTCGGCAGCAGGGGAGCGAGCTTGTACGCCCACTTGTAGACGTCCATATTGGCGTGCAGGCAGCCCGGCTGCTCAAGGTCCCGCTGCGTGGCGCGCGTCGGCTGGAGTTCGTTCAGGGACACAGCATCCGGGGTGTAGAAGCGGAAGGCGTCGAAGTGGGTGCAGCGGATGCGGCTCTCCTCCACCACCCGGTCCGTGGCGTCGCCGCCCAGACGGAGGTTCAGGTACTCGTGCCGGAGCTGGAACTTCTCCTGCCGGTACACCATGGCCCATTCGTGCAGGCCGAAGCAGCCGAACTGGCCGGGCCGCGCGAGCGTGCCGCCCAGGATGATGCGGGCGAAGTCCACGGCCTCCCGGCGGTCCGCCAGAAAGGCATCCGTGTCGACGACGACGGCGGGCTCGCCGTCCCGCACGCCGGCGACCTCCCGCTCGGTTCCGGTGAGCTCCCGGTAGTGCTTCCAGGCGCGGCGTTCCTCGGCAGCGGGACCGGCCAGGACGGTTCCCGCGCCGGGGTGCCAGCGGCGCAGCTGGCCGGGCTTGTGCGTGTAGTAGGTGAAGAGGAAGTCCTCCACCGGGTGCTTCCGCCCGGTGTGGCGGCGTTCCAGGAACGGTGCGGCGTAGTGGTCCACCCGGGCCGCATGGGACTCGGCGCGCGGCAGCCACTCGTCCTGAGGCAGGACGGTCAGGCGGGCGACAGCGGGGGTGGACATGGAGTCCATTATCCCGCGTGAGGCCCGGAGGGGGCTCAGGCCCCGGCGGCCGTCCCTCCGCCGGACCCTCCGCTGAAACAGTGGGTTTCCGCTGAGACAGTGGGTTTAAACCACTGTTTCAGCGGAAACCCACTGTTTCAGCGGGGCCGGAGGGGCGCGGACACGGGCGCGGGGGCACGGGGGCTCAGGCTCCGGCGGCCGTCCCTCCGAGGAGCGGCGTCAGTTCGTTCCACTGGGCCGTCTTGCAGCCGTCGGTCCGGGAGAGAGTCAGGCTCACGGGCTTGCCGTTCACCGAGCCGGTCACGGTGGCGGTCTCTGGTCCGCCGTACAGCTGGGAACACATTTCGCCCTTGGCGGGCACCGGATCCAGGAGAGAGGGTTTGGTGTTCACCAGGGTGCAGGCGGCCGCGGGGTTGGGGACGGTCGAGGCAGGGTCGGGTGATCCGTCGTGGCACTGCAGGTACAGGTCCACCGGCTGGGCCCCCGGTTGATCCACCCGCCGGATCTTCAGGCTGATGAGGCCCGGCGCGCCGGTGGGGGAGACGGTCTTGATCACCGGCGGGGTGGTCAGCCTGGTCGACCAGGGGCCGCAGCTCTGGGTGCCGCTTCCGTCGGAGGACATGGCGCACGTACCGCCCGGTACGGTCCCGCACCCCGACAGCAGCGCGGCGACGAACCCTGGCAGCACGATTCTCAGGACGGTTTTCCAGCCCATGCCGTCAGTTTAGGCCGGTCGCCTGGAGGCGGTCAGTCCCCGGTGGCGGCGTCTATGAGGTTGTGCATGGCCTTGTTGAGCACCCGGACCTCTTCCCGGCTGAGCTTGAGCCGCGCCAGCATGGCCGGAGGCACGGCACGTGCCCGGTCCTTGAGGGCCACGCCTTCCGGGGTGAGCTCGACGTCGAGGGCCCGGGCGTCCTGGGCATTGGGCGTCCGTCTGAGGTAGCCCATGTCCTCCAGCCGCTTCAGGAGCGGCGAGATGGTGGCGGGCTCGTGCAGCAGCTGGGCGCTGACGGCCTTCACGCTCAGCGGGCTGTGATCCCAGAGCGCCAGCATCACCAGGTACTGGGGATGAGTCAGGCCCATCGGCTCCAGGACGGGCCGGTACGCCTGGACCACGGTGCGGGAGGCCACCGTGAGCGCGAAGCACAGCTGGTTCTCCAGGGACAGGTCCTCGTCTGAATTGATGTCCACCGCGCCATCCTATCGACCGGTCGCCGGCCCTCGAAGAGAATTAGTTAGTGCACTAATTATATTGCTATGCTGAGGCGGACACGGAATCCGTCGACAGGGGAGAAGTGATGGCGCAGGAGAACTTCACGCAGCGATTCATGCGGGCCACGGGCAAGCTCCGGGTGGTGTTCGGCCCGGCCAACCGCAGCGCGCTGGACCACGAGATGACGGAGGAGAACAAGGCCCTCCTGGTGCAGCGCCAGGCGGAGACCCTCCAGTGGGAGACGGTCACGCGGCCGGACGGAAGCAGTTACGTGGTGTCCCGGAACCCCGACGACCACTCCTTGCGCTGAGTGTGAATCCCCAGGATTCCGGTGCTTTTCCCGTGCTGAAGTCTTAAAATGCCTCTAAGCGCATGGGCGGAGAGCCCGCCGTCGCGCGAGCATGGAGGTGATTGCCGTGACGGAGCGGACCAGGAAGTTCATGCACCTGACGGAGAAGGCCACCAACCTCTTCGGGCCGGCGTCCCACGGTGACTCCGAGGCTCCCGTGGTCCACAAGCATGATGACTTCGAGAAGGCCTCGGAGGACGAGTTGCAGACCTTTGAGATCGAGACCGACTCGCAAGGCCACCACTACGCGACCCGCAAGGACCACGAAGAGGACAGCTGACAGGACTTGAACGAACGACGGCGGGGTCGCCCCCGCCGTCGTTCGCTTACGTTCCCTGCGCTGAGCCTCAGCGGCCGGTGCCGCCGTAGACGGTCGCCGTGGACTCGCCGTCGAGCCCGAAAGCCTTGTGGATGGCGCGCACGGCGTCATCCAGCAGGTCCGCTCGGGTCACCACGGAGATGCGGATCTCCGAGGTGGAGATCATGTCGATGTTGATCCCGGCGTCGGAGAGGGCCTTGAAGAACGTGGCGGAGACGCCCGGGTGGGAGCGCATGCCGGCGCCGATGAGGGAGAGCTTGCCGATCTCCGCGTTGTAGTCGATGCTCTCGAAGCCGATCTCCGCCTGGGCGGCCTCCAGTGCGGCCAGTGCGTCCGCGCCCTCCACGATCGGCAGGGTGAAGGAGATGTCCGTGTGCGCCGTGCCCTTGGTGGACACGTTCTGCACGATCATGTCGATGTTCGAGTGCGCCTTGGCGATCACCTGGAAGATCGCGGCGGCCTTGCCGGGGGTGTCCGGAACGCCCACCACGGTGACCTTGGCTTCGGAACGGTCATGCGCGACGCCGGAGATGATTGGCTGCTCCAAGGCAACTCCCTCTTTGATGGTGATCTTGTCATCGGGGCTGGGCAGGACCCAAGTGCCCTCGTTCTGGCTGAAGGACGAGCGCACGTGCAGCGGCACGCCGAAACGGCGGGCGTACTCCACGCAGCGCAGGTGCAGGATCTTGGCGCCGGACGCGGCCAGCTCCAGCATCTCCTCGCTGGAGATCTTGTCGATCTTCTGGGCGGAGGAGACCACGCGCGGGTCGGCGGTGAAGACGCCGTCCACGTCCGTGTAGATCTCGCAGACGTCCGCCTCGAGGGCTGCGGCCAGGGCCACGGCCGTGGTGTCGGAGCCGCCGCGGCCCAGGGTGGTGATGTCGTTGGTGTCCTGGCTCATGCCCTGGAAACCGGCGACGATGGCGATGTGCCCCTTGTCCAGGGCGGTGCGGACGCGGTGGGGGTCGACGTCGATGATGCGCGCCTTGCCGTGGATGGCGTCCGTGTACATGCCGGCCTGGGAGCCCGTGAAGGATTGCGCGACGGCGCCCTTGTTGTTGATGGCCATGGACAGCAGGGACATGGAGATGCGCTCGCCGGCGGAGAGGAGCATGTCCATCTCGCGTGCCGGGGCGCCGTCCGTCACCTGGCCGGCCAGGTCCAGCAGCTCATCGGTGGTGTCACCCATGGCGGAGACCACCACGACGACGTCGTTGCCGGCCTGACGTGCGGCGACCACCCGGTCGGCCACGCGCTTGATGCCCGCGGCGTCGGCCACGGAGGAGCCGCCGAATTTCTGCACGATGAGTTGCTTGGTGGCGCCGGCGGCGGGCGTGGCGGCCCCGGGCTCGGTGGTCAGTTCCGCTGCGGACAGCTCACTGGTGGGCAGACTCATGCATGGACCCTTACTGGTCGGGCACCGGGCGGCGCCAGGTTCTGGGGGTGGCGGACCTTGAGTGTCCGTGACGTGCGGCCCGCGCAAGGCACAGGCCGTCTGCAGCCATTTTATCGCCGTCGTCTCGCAGAGCGGAAAATGTGACTCACATATTGGACGAAAGCCACGTGGCGTCCCGTTCGGTACGGATCGGACGGATGTCCACGGGCGCGTCCTCCTCATCCTGTGGCCTGATGCCACTCCATGCGGCCGGGCGTATGATCCGTGGATACGCCACCTGCGGGCCCGAGGATCCGCGGGACGTGCCACACTTTGGGGCTGTTTTGCGAGAAACAGGTGATGCGAGCATGTCCATGATGTACAGCCAGGCCGCTCCGGGCGACGATCCGCTGGGGATCGTCGCGCAAGGCCTCTCCCGCCGCTTCGGCGCGGTCCACGCCGTCCAGCACATCGACTTCCATGCGCCGCCGGGCAAGGTCACGGCCCTGATCGGACCGAATGGGGCGGGCAAGACCACCCTTCTGCTGATGCTGGCCTCCCTGCTGCGGCCCGACGCCGGGACCATCCTCATCGACGGTCGGGATCCTTCCCGGGACCCCGCCGCCGTGCGGCTGAGGATCGGCTGGATGCCCGACTCGCTGGGCGTGTGGGGTTCCCTGACGGCCCGGGAGATCCTGGTGCAGATCGCGCGCTTCTACCGGATGCCAGAGGCGGGGATCCGTGAGCGGGCCGAGGAGCTCCTGCACCTGGTGCACCTCGAAGCGCTCGCGGATCAGCCGGCCCGGGTCCTCTCCCGGGGCCAGCAGCAGCGGCTCTCGCTCGCGCGGGCGCTGGTGCACGACCCGTCCGTCCTCCTCCTCGACGAGCCGGCGTCCGGCCTGGACCCCGCGTCCCGGGTGGACCTGCGGAATCTGCTGCGCTCCCTGGCGGGCGCCGGCAAGGCCGTGGTGGTCTCCTCTCACGTCCTCAGCGAGCTGGACGAGATCGCCGACGGCGCGGCTTTCGTCAGTGCCGGACGGACGGTGAAGCAGCAGAGCGTCCTGGAGGCGGTCCAGCACGGCCGCCGGTATTCGGTCAGCGCGCTCGACCATGCCGCCCTCGTCGCGGCGCTCACCGGATTCGGCGTGGAGTTCCGTCCGGAGGCCGGGCCACGGCAGACCGTCAGTGTGTTCGTGACCGACGACGGCGCCGCGGCCGCCCTGCTGGCCGGGCTCGTCCAGGCGGGGGTGGGCGTCGTGTCCTTCGCGCCTGCGGCGGGCGCACTGGAAGAGGCGTACATGACGATGGAAACGGAGCGGCGATGACGGAGATCATGGAAGTCGATCCCGGGTCCCAGGGTCCTCAGGGTCCGTCGGCCGTGCGGATCCCGGCCCGAGGCTATTTCGACGGGATCCGGGACGTCGTGGTTCTGGAACTGAAGCAGCGCCTGCGGTCCCGGGGCTGGTACATCATGCTGGGCATCTGGTTCGTGGTGATCGGAGGCGTGACCTGGCTGACGTGGGGCGCCTGGAACGCGGCGATGAACACCGTCCCGGCCGGCTCCTACGGGAGCACCGCGCAGCACAGCCCGGGCTCGGTCATCTTCGAGGTGGTCCTGGCGTTCGTGCTGCTCTTCGCCCTGCTGGTGGCCCCGGCGCTGTCTGCGAACGGTGTCAACGGAGACCGCTCATCAGGCACCCTGGCGCTCCTTCAGGTCACGCTTCTGACGCCGGGACAGATCCTGTGGGGCAAGTTCCTGGCCGCCTGGGTGGCTGCGCTGGCCTTCCTGGTGACCAGTGCCCCGTTCCTGATCATCGGGGTGGCGGCGGGCGGGCTGTCGCCCGGCCACATCGTGGTCTCCCTGCTCATGCTCGCGCTGGAGATCGCGGTGGTCTGCGCCATCGGAACCGGAGTTTCCGCGGTGGCGGCCCGGCCGCTCTTCTCGATCGTGGTCACGTATCTGGCGGTCGCCGGACTGACGGTGCTGTCCGTGATCGCGTTCGGCTTCGGCATGCAGCTGACGCGGGACACGGCGACCGCGATGGAACCGAGTGGGTACAGTGCCCCTGCCACGTCCGACGGCTCACCGTCGGACGTCCCGGAGATCTCCTGCGTGCCGACGCAGCAGCCCGTGTTCCACACGGAGCGTGTGGCGTGGTTCCTGGCGGTGAACCCGTTCGTCGTGGTGGCGGACGCCATCCCCTACTCCGAGGTCCCGAGTAGTCGCTCGGACATAGTGGTCAATGGCCCGCTTGAATCCATCAGCCAGGGGACCAGGCATGCGATGGCGGGGCCCGAAGCGCCCTACTCACCCTGTGTCAACGGTGTGTACCAGCCGCAGCAGAGTGGTCCGCAGTACGAGTACCTGAAGCAGACCACCCCCGTATGGCCGCTGGGCCTGGGCATCCAGGCGGTGCTGGCCGGGCTGTTGCTGTGGCTCGGATGGCGCTCGCTGCGGACTCCGGCGCGCAGGCTGCCCCGCGGCACCCGGATCGCCTGAGCCGCGCGCCGTCGTCGGCTGCGCTCAGACCGCCAGGCGGCCGGCGAAGGCGCGGCCCAGGGTGGCCTCGTCCGCGTACTCGAGGTCGCCGCCCACGGGCAGCCCGGAGGCCAGGCGGGTGACCTTGACGCCGATGGGCTTGAGGGTGCGGATCAGGTACGTGGCTGTGGCCTCGCCCTCCACATTGGGGTCCGTGGCGATGATGATCTCCTGCACGGTGTCATCCGAGAGCCGGGTCAGCAGCTCACGGATGCGGAGCTTCTCCGGCCCGATCCCGTCGATGGGACTGATGGCGCCGCCCAGCACGTGGTAGCGGCCACGGAAGCTCCTGGTGCGTTCCACGGCCATGACGTCCTTGGACTCCTCCACCACGCAGATGACACTCGCGTCCCGGCGCGGGTCGCGGCAGATGCTGCAGGTGTCCTGTTCGGAGACGTTCCCGCAGATGCTGCAGAACTTCACGCGCGTCTTCACCGCGGTGATGGCCTCGGCGAGCTTCTGCATGTCACCGGCGTCGGCTTCCAGGATGTGGAAGGCCAGACGCTGAGCCGACTTGGGGCCGATGCCCGGCAGACGGCCGAGCTCGTCGATCAGTTCCTGAACTGCGCCCTCGTACACGGCGTCCTCTCTTCATTCATGTCATTCGTGCCGCCTCGTCATTCATCCCGCTCAGCGGCGGATGATCGGCTGGCCGTCCAGCGTGGTCTCCTCGATGAGGGTCCCGCCCAGCAGCCGTTCCACGGCCTTGCGGCCGAACGTGGTCGACTCCTCGATGGTCTCATCATCGGCGCTGATCTCGTCATAGCCGGCAGCCCCGGTCCGGGGCCCGGCCTGTGTGCCCTGCTCGCGGCCACGCTGCGCCTGCGGACTGTTGGACAGCCGCTGGTACATGCTCTGCCCCTGCGCGCGTTCCGGTTCAGGGGACGACGACGGCGGGGCGGACGCGGGCGGTGCGCTCGCCGGGGGAGCGGCCTCCGGTGCTGTCGACACGGCTGCCGCTGGCTCCTCCGGGGGACGCGCGGGGGACTGCTCTTCGGGTTCCTCCGGCTCGGACACGGACTGTCCCGCGCCGGCACTGAAGCCCGCACTCACATTGCTTTCGGTGCCGACCGTCCAGCGGCCCGGAGACTGCTCCCGGGCACGGGACCAGGGGTCGTCCGTGGTGGGCGCAGGAGCCGGTGCCGCAGAAGACCGTGCCGCAGAAGGCCGTGCCGAAGAGGCCGGGCCGGACGGCGCCGCTTCAGCGGTCCGTGTGACCGTGGCGTTCCGCGCGGCCGGAGCCGGGGCAGGGCTGCCCCAATCGGCGGGGCCGTCCTCGTAGGGAGGCTCCTCCTCGAGAGGCGGGGCATCCTCGTCACGCGGTTCGTCGAGCGGGTGGAAGTTCTCCCGGGAGGCCTGCCGGGCCTCATCCCGTGAAGCCTGGTCCCGTGGAGCCTGGTCCTGCCGCTGCGCGCCGCCTGCCGGAGGGGTGGTGTCCCGGGCGGCCTCAGCTTTTGGGGAGTCGCCCCAGCCCGGGGGCTCTTCGACCGGTGGCGCCGGTTCCGCCGCAGGGGCGCGTTCCGCAGGCCGCGGTGCCGGATCCTCGGCACGCGGCGCCGAAGGCTGGAACGTCGGCGGCGGTGCGGCAGCGTCTCCGGCCACGGCATCCACCCGGCAATCCATACCCAGGACATCCTTGACGGCGGCCTGCAGGTGGACCTTGTGGTCTCCGCGGCCGAAAGCGCCCGCCAGGCCGGCGGTGGTGAAGGAAAGCAGCACCAGATCGCCCTCGATGCGGGCGACCGTCGCGTTGGGGGCCACCAGGGCCCAGCTGCTGCGCTTGATCTTGGCCAGTCGGTCCAGGACCTGGGGCCAGGCGCGGCGGAGTGCCTCGACGTCCCCGCCGCCCTGCGGCTGAGGTGCCGACGGACGTTCGGTCTCCCTGGCGGGTGTTTCCTGGACGGGAGTCCTCTGGGCAGCCGCCTCCCGTGCGGGTGCGGGTTCCGGTGCCGGCCGGGCGGCGGCCGCTGCAGCGGTGGCCGCGGTCTGTGCGGGCACCGTCTGTGTGGGTACCGGGGCTTCCTGCGCACGCTCAGGCTGCGCGCGTTCCTGCTGCACGGACTCCTGCTGCATGCGCTCCTGCTGAGCGTAGGTCTGCTGCGGAGGAGTCTGATGGGGAGATGCCTGTTGCACAGGAGCCTGCCGCGGAGGTGCCTGCTGCGGGGCGGGTGCCGTGGCCGCGGGGGCCGAAGCCTGTGGCACGCCGCCCAGGGCGAGGCGCCGCTCCAGGGCGTCCAGACGGGCGGCGGCGCCGCGTTCGCCGGAGTCCGCCGCAGGGAGCATGAGCCGGGCGCAGAGGAGCTCCAGGTGCAGGCGAGGCGAGGTGGCGCCGGACATCTCACTCAGAGCCGCATTGGTGACGTCCGCCGCGCGGGACAGCTCAGACGGGCCGAGGGTCAGTGCCTGCTGCCGCATCCGGGCGATCTGGTCCTGCGGCATGCCACGGAGGATGGTCGCCGCACTGTCCGGCATGGCCTGGACGATGATGAGGTCCCGGAACCGTTCCAGGAGGTCCTCCACGAAACGGCGCGGGTCGTGGCCGGTCTGAAGGACACGGTCCACGGAGCGGAACACCGTGGCGGAGTCCTGCGCGGCCACGGCGTCCACCACGTCATCCAGCAGGGAGGCGTGGGTGTAGCCCAGCAGGGACACCGCCAGCTCGTAGTCCAGCCCCTGGGGGCCGGCGCCGGCCATCAGCTGGTCCAGCACGGACAGGGAGTCGCGGACGGAGCCGCCGCCCGCGCGGATGACCAGAGAGAGGACGCCCGGGGCCACCGGGACGTTCTCCTGCTCGCAGAGCTGCTCCAAGTACGCCAGGAGCGGTTCCGGCGGCACCAGACGGAACGGGTAGTGGTGCGTGCGGGAGCGGATGGTGCCGATCACCTTGTCCGGCTCCGTGGTGGCGAAGATGAACTTGATGTGCTCCGGCGGCTCCTCCACGATCTTCAGCAGGGCGTTGAAGCCCGCCGAGGTCACCATGTGGGCCTCATCGATGATGAAGATCTTGTAGCGGTCCCGCGCCGGGGCGAAGGTGGCGCGTTCACGGAGGTCGCGGGCGTCGTCGACGCCGCCGTGGCTGGCGGCGTCGATCTCGATGACGTCCAGGGATCCCGCACCGCCGCGGGCCAGCTCCACACAGCTGGGGCAGACGCCGCAAGGAGTGTCGGTGGGTCCCTGCTCACAATTGAGGCAGCGCGCCAGAATGCGGGCGGAGGTGGTCTTGCCGCAGCCGCGCGGGCCGGAGAAGAGATAGGCGTGGTTGACGCGGTTCTTCTTCAGTGCGGTCATGAGCGGGACCGTGACGTGCTCCTGGCCGATCACGTCCGCGAAGTTGTCGGGCCGGTATCTGCGGTAGAGGGCGCTGGCTTGGGTCACAGGAAAACCCTATCAATCGCGCCTGACAGTCTCACCGGTTCCGTCCACAGGCGCGAGGTCCGGTGGGAGGACATGAAAAGACCCCTCACGCACCCGCCAGAGCCCACTTACCCTTGCTACCTTCCGGTCCTGGGGGAGTTCAGCAGGATGACGCCACGTGAGGGGTCGCCAATAAGTTTACCCGACTTCGCCGGATGATCCGAACCCGGGCCTTTCGGACCCCGCCCCCGGCCCGATTGGGATCCGCCGCGGATTTCGGGTACAGTGGAGTCTGCTTTCGCTTGCGGAAGCAATGGAGAATTCGCCTAGCGGCCTATGGCGCACGCCTGGAACGCGTGTTGGGTTAACGCCCTCGGGGGTTCAAATCCCCCATTCTCCGCCAGCGGAACCCCCGGTCTTTCGGCCGGGGGTTCTTTTGTCATTCCCAGGGAAAGCGACGACGACGGCGGTGGGCCGCCGTCGTCGTCGCTCTCAGTGGCGCGGGGCCGCTGTCAGTGCTTGGTGCCGTCGCTGTCCGCGACGCCGGTCACGTCGATCCGGGGCCGTGCACGCTCCAGGAGGGCGAAAGCCGCGAATCCGAGGCCGCAGCCGATGAACCAGGAGTAGTCCGAGATCCACTGGCCCTGCCCGAGGAGGGTGGGGACGATGCTGGACAGGATGGACGGGACGCCGGCGATCACGGTGGCCCAGACGGCGTTGGGGTTGAATCCCTTGACGAACCAGTACCGGCCGGTGGTGCTCATGGTGTACATCTCATCCACCCAGACCTTCTGCTTGCTGACCACGTAGTAGCCGGCGATCAGGATGCCGAAGAGCGGGCCGATCAGGGCGCCCAGGATGCCGAGGGACCACTGGATCGCGGTGGGGTTGGAGTACCAGTTCCACGGGGTGAGGAGCACGGACCCGACGGCGGCGATCATGCCGCCCATGCGCCACGAGATCTTCTGCGGGTTGACGTGGGAGAAGTCGAAGGCGGGGGAGATGAAGTTGGCCACGATGTTGATGCCGACGGTGGCGGTGACGAAGGTCAGGCCGCCGAGGATGGTGGCGAACGGGACGTCGATCTTGCTCACGGTCTCGATGGGGTCCGTGATCAGCTTGCCGAACACCGGGACGGTGGCGGAGGCGGTGAGCACGGTCAGCAGGGAGAAGAAGAGGAAGTTGATCGGCAGGCCCAGGAAGTTGCCCTTCTTGATGGACTTGAAGGACTTGGCGTAGCGGGAGAAGTCACCGAAGTTCAGCATGGGGCCGGAGAAGTAGCTGACCACCAGGGCGATCGCGGAGAGCATCACCGGGATGGAGGCGCCGAAGTCGAGGGTCGGCCCGGTGGAGAGGTTCAGGGAGATGTGGTCCCAGCCGGCCTGGCTGATCAGGTAGATGGCCAGCATCACCATCACCACGTAGACGGCCGGTCCGGCCCAGTCCACGAAGCGCTTGATGGCCTCCATGCCGTGCCAGAACACGAAGCCCTGGGCCACCCAGAGGATCGCGTAGGCGATGTAGCCGAGGGCGGACAGCCCCAGGAAGCCCTTCGCGTCCACGGCCAGCGGTGCCAGTCCGGGCCAGAACTTGAGCATGACGATCACCAGGGACTGCGAGGCCAGGTAGGTCTGGACGCCATACCAGGCGATGGCGATGACGCCACGGATGATGGCCGGGATGTTGGCTCCCCGGACGCCGAAGATGGCACGGTTCATGACCGGGTATGGGACGCCGGTGACCTGGCTGGGCTTAGCCACGAGGTTGCAGAAGAACTGCACGATCACGATGCCGACGATGAGAGCGACGAGCACTTGCCACGACGCCAGGCCCAGGGCGAACAGGCTGCCCGCGGTGACGTAGCCGCCCACGCTGTGCACATCTGACATCCAGAACGCGAAGATGTTGTAGGAGCCCCATTTCTGTTCCTTGAGGGGGATCAGATCTGCGTTGGCAAGGCGTGGGTCACGGAACGGCTCGGTTTCCGTGGAGGTCTGGGGAGTGGACATGGTTCTCGTCTTCCGGGAGTGGAAAGGATGTTAAGCGCATCCTTAACACCATTGAAAGACTGTGAGCCGGATCACGCAAGAGTTCCGGAGTATGTAATTATTATTTCAACCAACGGAAAACTTCCGTGGTGCGGAAAAGCAGAGGCAGAACCGTGAGTGATCCACAGGACGCCGTGAGCTCCGAGGTCGAACCGGGCGTCGGGGAACGGCTGCGCGTGCTGCGCCAGGCCGCAGGCATCTCCCTGCGCCATCTGGCCAAGGAGCTGGGCGTGAGTCCCAGTGCCGTCTCCCAGATCGAGCGGGGCAAACTCCAGCCGTCCCTGGGTCGCGTGATCGCGATGACCGAGGCGTTGGGAGTGCCACTGTCGTCGGCCTTTTCGACGGGCGACGGCGGCGCGTCGACGCCCGGGCACGACGACGTCGCGGTGGCGCGGGCGGGCGAGATCCAGCCCACCTCCTTCGGCAAGGGCGTGTCGCTGCGGCGGCTCTCGCCCAAGCCGGTGGAACAACTCGAGTTCTTCGAGTCCATCTATCCTCCCGGGTCCGCCTCGAACGACGGCGCCATGGTGCACCACGAGGGCTTCGAGATGGGGACCGTCACCTCGGGAGAGCTCACCGTGCAGGTGGACGGTGAATCGGTGATTCTGCGGGAGGGCGACTCGATCGCCTTCCCCAGCATGCGCCCGCACCTCATCTCGAACCATTCGCGGGACACCCGGGCCGTGGCCACCTGGATCATCTTCCAGTCCCCGGGCTCCAGCCCGTGGGTGTTCCCTGTGAAGGGGGACAGGGATGTCACCCCGGGCCAGTAGACTCCATCGGTAAACAGGCGGTTCAGCTTCATTCGGCCCATCCTCTTGTCGCCTCCGGGACGCGGGCGCACACTGGGAGAAGGTGCCAGGAGGGGTGCCGCGCAACGGATGATGGGGATGGTCAGTACCGTGCAAAAACTGGGGGGAAGGGCCGGAGAAGCCCTTCATGAACCGCGCCATCGCAAAAGCGGGTGGCTCTCAGGACTGATGAAGGCCGGAGTGACCGTCGCGGTGGCGGTGGCTGCCGTCGGCATCGGTTCGACACCGGTGATCCCGAGCGCACCCCCTCCCATTCCCCAAGCGGCGGACGGCGCCGCCGGCACGGCCGTGCCGGATCAGGGCGTGAACGGCGGGATCACGGCGAGTTCCGCCACCACCCTCCACTTCACCCGTACCGCGTTGAGCACTCAATTGAAGGGTGGCCGGCAGCGACTCGACGTCGCGATCGCGGGACGTCCCCGCCCGGCAGCAGGGCATCTTTCCGCCCCGCTCGTGACCCTGGTCCCCACCTCGCCGTTCGGCGTCCGGATCAGCCCGATCACCGGCAAGCCGGATGAGTTCCACTGGGGCCAGGACTTCGCCGCCCCCTGCGGCACCCTGGTCTACGCCGCGGACGCGGGCGTGGTGCGCGCCGCCGGATGGCACCCGTGGGGTGGCGGGAACCGGGTGGAGATCGATCACGGCAACGGCCTGGTGACCACGTACAACCACCTGCAGGGGATCGCCGTGAGCGCGGGCGAAAAGGTACAGGTGGGACAGGTGATCGCCAAGGTGGGGACCACCGGGGCCTCCACCGGATGCCATCTGCATTTCGAGACCATCAAGAACGGCGTCTTCACCGACCCGATGAAATGGATCCTGGATCCGATCTCCCAGCAGGCGCCACTGGATGACCTGGTGTTCACGGACTTCACCGGAACCACGGTGACCTCCCTGTGGACACTGCCGTCCGGAGGCGGAGCCGCCGTGACAGGCGTCCCCGGATACATCACCCCGGAGGCGGAGAAGGATGGCGGCGTGGTGCCGCCTTCAACACCGGCCACGCCGTCCACACCTGCGCCGAGCCCGGCGTCGTCGCCTGCACCGGCTCCAAAGCCGAGTCCGAGCCCGACGCCCACCCCGACGCACAGCGTGACACCGACTCCCACTCCGACCCCGACGCCCACAGCCACGACGCCGCCGCCCACACCCACGACCCCAGCTCCGGCGCCTACGACGCCGGCGCCCACCCCCACGACCCCAGCTCCGGCGCCTACGACGCCGGCGCCCACCCCCACTCCGACTCCCACCCCGACCGTGGCGCCGGCACCCACGCCCACGTCGTCGACGACCACGACGAGTGCCCCGGCTCCAGCGGCGACCATCACGAGTGCCCCTGCCCCTGCCACTGCTCCGGCGCCGGCTCCGACGACGATCCAGCCGACGGTGGCTCCGGCTCCGACCGCGACGGTCACCGCCCCCGCCCCAGCGCCCACCAAGGCCCCGGCACCCGCCCCGACGGCCGCCACGGCCGCGCTGCCTCCTGCTGAACCGGCGACGACCGGGACCACCACGTCCACGACCACCACCGCACCGGCCCCATGACGGCCAGTCGATAGGCGCCCGTCGCATCCCGCACCCGGGCTTGGTGTGGAACGCCGGACTGGTGTTGAATCTGAGAGAGCGGCGCACAGCCGGACGACCGTGGCGGAGGGGACCGTACGAGATGAAGCACGTCATACGGACCGCGATGCACCGCGCCCCGAACCGGTGCTCCCGCCAGGAATGGTCCGCATGAGCGGGCGCCGCGCTGCGCAGGTGTCCGCGCCCAGGAAGCGCCGCCGCAAGAGTCAGGGGAGCCGCCGGGCGGACACCACTCTGGCCGCAGCCCTCGGCATCCACGTCCCGGACGGCCGGCGGGTCGCCTCCGTCGCTCTCGCCACCACCGTTCTCGCAGCCACCGCGAGCGTCGCTGTCACCGCGGACCGGGACCATTCCGTCCCGGCCTTCGCGGAAGGGCCCGCCGCGTCGGCGCCGTCGCAAGGGCTGAACGGCCCGGGGGAACGGACATCGCGGACCACGCCCGCCGCCACGCAGCAGGAGAGCCATACCCCGGCCACTGCTGCCGAAGGCGGAAACCCGGCCCCTGCCGCACGGGACACCCGGACGGCCCCGGGCCCGGCCGCCGTGGCCGTGCAGTCTTCCGGTTCAGCTGTGCTTCCCGCCGCTGCTCCGGAAGGGTCCGGCTCCGTGGCTCCGCAGCCTGGAGCCGTCGCGTCCGCTCCCGCGCTGACCAGCCCCGCACTGTCCAATCCCACGCTGTCCAGCCCGGCACCGTCCGGGGCGCCGGGCGGTCCGGCCCCGGGGACCGCCACGGCACCCGCGGGTTCCGGAGGGGATGCCTCCACTGCCTCCACTGCCGCCCCGGGCGCGCCGGCCGACGCCGGGAACGCCGGAACAGGCTCGCAGCCGGCCTCCGGCGGCGGCCTCATCGGCGTGGTCACCGGCACCGTCGGAGGCGTCCTGAATGGTCTCGGCGGCCTGGTGGGCGGGATCACCGGACGGCACTGAGCCCGTGCGGCCGTCCATCCGCCGGCGGGCCCGGTGAGGACTACGCTTGATGGGTGACTTCCCTGCATGAGATCCCGCTGACCATGAACGACGGCACCGAAACCACCTTCGGGCGGTTCCGGGGACAGGCCGTGCTGGTGGTCAATGTGGCATCCAAATGCGGCTACACCCCGCAGTACGACGGGCTCGAAGCGCTGTACGAGAAGTACAAGGACAGCGGCCTGGTGGTCCTGGGCGTGCCGTGCAATCAGTTCGCGGGGCAGGAGCCCGGGGAGGACGCGGAGATCGCCGAGTTCTGCCGGCTCAACTACGGCGTCACGTTCCCCCTGACCGCCAAGTCCAAGGTGCGCGGGAAGGAGCAGCACCCGCTCTATCACGAGCTGGTGAAGTTCAAGCACGGGATCCTGCCCGGCATCGTCAAGTGGAACTTCGAGAAGTTCCTGGTCGGCCGCGACGGGACGGTCGTGGAGCGCTTCGGCTCCAAGACCGAGCCCGATGACGCCGCGCTGCTCACCGCCGTCGAATCCGCGCTCGCGGAGGCCGCGCCGCCGTCGTCGCCGGGAGAGTAGGGCCCGCCGGCCTCAGGTGCCTGGCCGATCGGCCGCGCTGCCTGTTCAGCCGTCCAGGCGCTCGTGCCAGGCCTGCAGGAAGGCCAGGCCGGCCTGGTCGTTGATCACGTCATTGCCAAGACCCACGTGCACCGAGGTGAGGATGTGGTACGGCTTCTCCGGCAACTCGTCGGCCGGGCGGACATCCACATGCGCCACCGCATGCCCCTGTGCCTCCAGCCAGTCGGCCATGGCGTAGTCCGTGCCGGAGTCGCCCACGGTGCGCCACTGCTCCGGCTCCAGACCCCGCTCCTGCAGCCACGTCAATGCGCGCCAGGCGCCCAGGTCCTTGCCCAGCCGGGCGTGTTCGATGTCCGTGGAGATGATCGTGGGATCGACCAGGAAGTGGCCGGCGGCCGGGTCCTTGATCCCGCTGGCCTGCTCGGGGGCATCGGAACGGATGATGCCCCGCATGGCGTGGGCCGGCATGAGGGACAAAGCGTCCGCGTCGAAGAGGGGCTGCTGCGCCAGGTAGTCGGCACTGAGCGTGCCGACGTGCTGTTCCACGGACACCATGGCCAGCTTGGTCTCGTCGAAGAACATCCACTCCGAGTACTTGCGGGCCACCAGCTCCCGGATCGCGGCGGCGTAGCTGCGGGGCGTGGTGAAGCGCTGGTCCACCTGGACCTCGGAGGACCCGCCGGCGCCGAAGGTGAACCACGTGGCGCCCTTCTCGCAGATGGCCAGGAACTCCAGGCCCGGGGCGATGCCCGTTGCCAGCATGGGCTCCACCACCTGGCGGATCATGAACTCCGCGGAACGGCCGGTGTTGAAGATGACCGGCACCCCGCGGGAGGCCAGCCAGAGCAGCTCCGCGATGACCTGGTCCTGGACGGAGCGGGTGACGGGGCTGGCGATAGGGCCGTCCACGTCCAGCAGGAGCGCCAGGGGCGGCTGCGGGCCGTCCCCGGGCTCCACCGGCACGGTGGCCTGGCGCTTGGCGGGCGTGGTGGGGACGCTGCTCTCGCTCATGGGATCCATTCAACACCGGGCCGCGGAACACCGTCCAAATGATCACTGTTTCGCTACGAAGGCCCTGGCCCGCGGCGAGCCGATTCCTCCCGATGTGAAAGCCGCCTACGCTTGCCTGGTGATCTTCAAAGCTGTCGGAGAAGGACGTCCGTACCCCGAGCACGGGCACAACTCGCCCCGGGACTGGGCCTCGCTGCCGCCACGCCCCGTCCGTCTCGACGAGCTGGTCACCACCAAGCGGACCCTGGACCTGGAAGCCCTCCTGGCCGAGGATTCCACGTTCTTCGGCGATCTCTTCCCCCACGTGGTGGAGTACAAGGGCGTGAAATACCTGGAGGACGGGCTGCACCGCGCCGTCCGCACGGCACTGCACCAGCGGACGGCCATCCACGCCCGCGTCCTGGTCATCGAGGACTGATCCGTGAAGGACCGGGACCCCGAGTGGCTGCATGGCAGCCATGTGGTGTCCGGCCGCGAGCTTGAGGAGACCTTCAGTCCCGAGCTCGACGACGCCGCCCAGGGCCGCCGTTTCCGGCTGCGGCTGAGGCATGCCGTGGTCCTGGTCCTCCTGCTGATCCTGATCGTGGGCGGGATCGGCGCGGTGTTCTCGATCCAGATGGGCCTGCTGGTCCTTCCACAGGCGACGTCATCGCCGACGCCCACCTCACTGTGTCCGGCCGAGCCCCTGACCCCGCTGGCGCCGGCCTCCGTGAAGGTCAATGTCTACAACGCCACCACCGCCGCGGGCCTGGCCGCCGGGGTGTCCGATGAGCTGAAGGCGCGCAAATTCGTGGTGGGCACGGTGGACAACACCACCATGAACCTCAAGGGCCCGGTGGCGGTCATCTCCGGTGCGGACGGGCATGCCGCGGCGCTCGCCGTCCAGCGTCAGTTCCCCGGTGCGGACTACTACCAGGACACCCGGACGGACGGGAGCGTGGATGTGATCCTCCTGCCGGGGTACAAGGAGATGGCCGAGGCAGGGAAGGTGTCCCAGGCTCCCGGTGCGTTGCTGTGCCCCCGCGGGACGGCCACGGCGTCGCCATCGGCGAGCGGCCGCTGAGTCTCAGTCCGCCTGTGGGGGTACGACGACGACCGGCCGGCCGGCGTCGTCGAATCCCGCGCCCGCGCCGCTGGCGATGAAGCGGACCGTCGCGGCGATCTGCGCCTCCAGCTCGGGTGAGCCGGGCTCGTGCGACTTCACGCGAGACGCGGTGGAGGAGAGGGTGCCGAGGATCAGGCGGGCCAGGGCGTCCACGTCGCCCCGGGGCAGGAAGCCCTGTGCCATGCCGTTCCTCAGGATCTGCTGCAGCAGGCTGTTGAGTTCGCCCACGTGGTCCGCCAGCCGTGCGAAGGACTTCGCCGAGAGCACGGCGGCCATGGCCGGTCCCGGGGGCAGGTGGCGGCGGGTGAGGTCCTCCACCTGCGCCCGGATGTAGAGGGACAGCTGGTCCACTGGATTGTCCAGGGCGCCCAGGCCCTCGCGCAGCTCACCGACGAACTTCTCCGTCTCCGTCAGCGCGTAGGAGACCAGGAGCTCCTCCATGTCCGCGTAGTAGTTGTACACGGCGGTGCGGCCGATCCCCGCGTGACGGGCCACGTCCGTCATGGTCAGACCGGGGAGCCCCTGGGTGAAGAGGAGCTCGCCGAACGCGGTGAGGATCCTCCGCTGGGTCTCGGCACGCTGGGCCACGTTGCTGGCCGCGGAGATTTTGGGCATGGAGACACTTTACCGGATAGTGTCACCAAATGGGAGTGCTCAGCAGCCGTCCGGGCCGCAGGCCTCTCCGTTCAGCCCCGCATCGGCTCCGCCGGTGCCGACGGCGACCGGTGTCAGGAGGGGGTGGCTCTCCTGCCAGACCTCGTTCAGGACCTGGGTGAAGGTCTCGCTCGCCTGTGCGCCGGAGACGCCGTACTTGCGGTCGAAGACGAAGAACGGCACGCCGCTCACGCCCAGTGCGCGGGCCTCCGCGATGTCATGCTGCACGGCGTCCGTGTACTTGTCCGTGGTGAAGAGCTCTTCCACGTCATCGGCGTTCAGGCCGAGCTCCAGGCCCAGCGCGCGCAGGTACTCGGCGCTGCCGATGTCTTTGCCGTGCTCGAAGTGGTCGCTCAGCAGGCGCTCCTTGGCGGCGTCGGCCTTGCCGGACGCGGCGGCCAGGTGGATGAGGCGGTGCGCCGTGAAGCTGTTGGCCACCACCACGGTGTCGAAATCATAGGCGAGGCCCTCGCCGGCGGCCTGCTCGGCGACGTGCGCGAACATGCCCTTGACCTGGTCGGGGGCCATGCCCTTGCGCTGGCTGAGGTAGCTCAGCTCGGTGCCGTCGTAGTGCTCCGGGAGGGACGGATCCAGCTGGTAGCTGCGCCACTGGACCTCCACGGCGTGCTTGTGCGGGAAGGATTCCAGGGCTTTTTCAAAACGGCGCTTGCCGATGTAGCACCAGGGACACGCGACGTCGGACCAGATCTCAATCTTCACGTGACGCTTCAACCGCGGGGGGTGGACGATTATTCCGACGGGACGGGCCCGGGGCATGGATGGCATACCATGACGGATGCAGACGAGAGGGCGGTCAGGCCGCCCGGATAGCGCGGAATGATGACGAAAACCCCCACCACGGCGGCGGCCCGGAGCGCCCACGCCACCACCCATGGCCAGCCCGCCTGGCTCCTGCTTCTGGCCATCATCGGCATCGGCCTGACCATGCGCGGGCCGTTCATCGGCGTGGCTCCACTGGCGCCGGTGCTCCGCGGCGAGGTGGGGCTGAGCGATCTCCAGTTCGGCATCCTGACCGGGATCCCGGTGCTCTGCTTCGCGGCCTTCTCCCCGCCGGCGTCCTGGCTGGCCCGGCGCGTCGGAGCGGAGGTGGCCGTGACCTGCACGGTGGCGGGGGTCGCCGTCGGCGCCGTCATCCGCTCGATCGGCCCGGAGTGGGCCCTGTTCGCCGGGACCGCGATCATCGGCGCCGCCATCACCATCGGCAATATCGTGATGCCGCTGATCGTGCGCCGCGATTTCCCGGTGGAACGGCAGAGCCTGACCATGGGTGTCTACTCCGGGACCCTGAACTTCAGCGCGTTCCTGGCCTCCGTGGCCACCGCGCCGCTGGCCCAGTGGCTGGGCTGGCAGCTCGCCCTGGGCCTGTCCACGCTGCTGGCCGTCCTGGTCCTCGCCTTCTGGGTGTGGATCATGAAGCCCGTCGTGGCGCTCCGCTCGCCCCGGTCCGGCTCCGGTCCGGCCACCGCCCAGGACAAGGCCGCGCGGAAAGAATCCGCCCGCTTGAAGGGCGGCACCCTCACGGCCACGATCGCTCTGGTGATCGGCTTCGCCGGCCAGGCCTCCAGTTACTTCGGCATCACCGCCTGGCTCCCCAGCTATCTGCACGACACCATCGGCCTCGCCGCCACGGAGGCCGGCGCCGGCTCGTCGATTTTCCAGGTCATGGGCCTGGTGGGCGCCATCGGCACACCGCTGCTGGTCCGCTGGCTCGGGGGCACCCGCACCACGCTCGTGCTGGGCGTCCTCTGGGTCACCGTCCCGCTGGGCCTGCTGCTGCTTCCGCAGCTGTGGTGGCTCTGGGCCTTCACGGGCGGCTTCGCCCAGGGCGGCGGCTTCACCGTGATCCTCTCCGCCATCATCAAGGCCGGGTCCAACCAGGCCCAGACGGCCCGGATCTCCGCCCTGGTGCAGGGCATCGCCTACGTGTTCGCCGGCATCGCGCCCAGCGTCATCGGCTCCATCCATGTGGCCGCGGCCAGCTGGCAGATCGCCCTCCTGGTACCGCTGATGACCACTGCCGCGTTCCTGGTCTGCACCACCTGGGGTGTCACTCTGTCCGGGCGTCTGGCGGAGGCCCGGAAACGGCCCTGACGATCTCCCTGAGTGCTCATTAGTGGCGGCTTCCGCTGCCGAGAAGTCGCCACGAGTGAGCACTCAACGATGGTGAGGGACGACGACGGCGCGCGCTCACCGTGGTGAGCGCGCGCCGTCGTCGTATGCAGGTGTTCTTCCCTTCCGCACCGGCCGCCCCCGACTGTCGGGGTACGTGTTGCGATCCCGTGCACAGCCGGTACAGGAAGGGAGGGGTTCAGGCGGCCACCAGCTGGCGTTCCCTGGCGTCCTCGGTGGAGGCCGAGAGGAACCGGGCGTAGGCCGGGATGGTCAGGAAGGTGGGGAAGAAGGAGGCCAGAGCCACCTCTTCGAAGAGCTCGCGGGCGTCACGGAAACGGTCCCCCTCGAAGCGTTCCAGGCCGGCGTAGACCTCCTCGAAGATCTCCGTCACCCACTCGCGAGTGATCACCTCACCCTGGTCCGTGATGGCCTGGTTGTGGATCCACTGCCAGAGCTGGGAGCGGGAGATCTCCGCGGTGGAGGCGTCCTCCATGTTCCGGCGGATGGTCACCGCGCCGTTTCCCCGCAGCCAGGACTCGATGTACCGGATGCCGACCTCCACATTGGAGCGGATCCCGGCCTCCGTGATGGTGCCGGTGGTCCGGGACAGGTCGATCAGGGCGCGGGCGTCCGGGATCACGTCCAAACGCTGGCGGTCCATCTGGTGCGGGCGCTGCCCCAGGGCGGCGTCGAACACCTCACGGGCCGAGGCCACCAGGTCCGGGTGGGCCACCCAGGTGCCGTCGAAGCCGTCCACGGCGAAGCGCGTGGTGTCCGCGCGGACCGCGGCCGTCGCCCGGGCGTTCTGGGCGGCGTCGCGCCGGCTCGGGACCTCAGCGGACATGCCGCCGATCGCCATGGCGCCCCGCTTGTGGCAGATGTGCACCAGCTGTTCCGAGTAGGCCCGGATGAACGGCTGCTCCATGGTGATCTGGGAGCGGTCCGGGAGGACGAAGCGCGGACCGCGGGTCCGGAACGTCTTGATCAGGGAGAAGATGTAGTCCCAGTGCCCGGCGGCCAGCCCGGAGGCGTGATCCCGCAGTTCGTAGAGGATCTCCTCCATTTCGAAGGCGGCCGTGATGGTCTCGATCAGGACCGTGGCGCGGATGGTGCCCTGCGGCAGGCCCAGCAGATCCTGGGCCAGGATGAACAGGTCGTTCCACCAGCGGGCCTCCTGGTACGTCTCCACCTTCGGCAGGTAGAAGTACGGGCCGCGGCCCTGAGCCAGCAGGCGCCGGGCGTTGTGGAAGAAATACAGCCCGAAGTCCACGATGGACCCGGAGACCGGCTCGCCGCCGGCCAGCAGGTGCTTCTCCGGGAGGTGCAGGCCTCGGGGGCGCATCACGATGGTCGGCAGCGTGCCCTCGGTGAGACGCAGCTCCGTGCCGTCCGGGGCGGTGAAGTCGATGCGCCGCTCCAGGGCGTCCACCAGGTTCAGCTGCCCGGAGATGATGTTGCGCCAGCTCGGCGTGAGGGAGTCCTCGAAGTCCGCCACCCAGACGGAGGCGCCGGAGTTCAGGGCGCTGATGGTGGTGCGGCGGTCCGTGGGGCCCGCCAGCTCGACGCGCCGTTCGTTCAGGCCGGGGGCCGGGGGAGCGACCCGCCAGCTGCGGTCCTCACGGATGTGTTCGGTGCCGTGCGGGAACTGGGGGTCCTCGCCACGGGCGATCCGGGCACGGCGTCCGTGCCGGGCGTCCAGCAGTTCGGTGCGGCGCTCGCCGAGCGCGCGGTGCAGCTGAGCGATGAAGTGCAGTGCCTCGGGGGTCAGGATCTCGCCCTGGCGGCGGATCGGCTGAGCCGTCAGCTCGAAGGTGGTGTTCATGTCACTGTCCTTTGGAAAGTCGTGGGAACCTCAGTGGAACTGGCCCTCTTCGGTGGATCCCACCAGAGCCAGGGTGCTGCCGTTCGGGTTCAGGGCAGTGGAGACCAGATCGAAGTAGCCGGTGCCCACTTCGCGCTGGTGCTTGGTTGCGGTGTATCCGCGGTCTTCGGCGGCGAACTCGCGCTCCTGCAGCTCCACGTAGGCGCTCATGCCTTCACGGGCGTAGCCGTGGGCCAGATCGAACATGGAGTAGTTGAGGGCGTGGAAGCCGGCCAGGGTGATGAACTGGAAGGTGAAGCCCATGGCGCCCAGCTCGCGCTGGAACTTGGCGATGGTGGCGTCGTCCAGGTGCTTCTTCCAGTTGAAGGACGGGGAGCAGTTGTAGGCGAGCATCTGGTCCGGGAACTCGGACTTGACGGCCTCGGCGAACTTCCTGGCCAGCTCCAGGTCCGGGGTCCCGGTCTCCATCCAGATGAGGTCGGAGTAGGGGGCGTAGGCCTTGGCGCGGGCGATGCAGGGCTCCACGCCGTTGCGGACCTTGTAGAAGCCCTCCGCGGTGCGCTCGCCGGTGATGAACTCCTGATCCCGCTCGTCCACATCGCTCGTGATGAGGGTGGCGGCCTCGGCGTCGGTGCGGGCGATGATGACGCTCGGGACACCGGAGACGTCCGCGGCCAGGCGGGCGGCGTTCAGAGTGCGGATGTGCTGCTGGGTGGGGATGAGCACCTTGCCGCCCAGGTGGCCGCACTTCTTCTCGCTGGCCAGCTGGTCCTCCCAGTGAACACCCGAGGCGCCGGAGGCGATCATGGACTTCATGAGCTCGTAGGCGTTCAGCGGCCCGCCGAAGCCGGCCTCCGCGTCGGCGACGATCGGGACCAGCCAGTCCTGGACGCTCTGCTTGCCTTCGGAGAACTCGATCTGGTCCGCACGGAGCAGGGCGTTGTTGATGCGGCGCACCACCTGCGGCACCGAGTTGGCCGGGTAGAGCGACTGGTCCGGGTAGGTCTGGGCCGCGTTGTTGGCGTCGGCGGCCACCTGCCAGCCGGAGAGGTAAATGGCCTGCAGGCCGGCCTTGACCTGCTGCACGGCCTGGTTGCCGGTCAGGGCGCCGAGCGCGTGGGTGTACTCGCCGCGGGCCTTCTGCTCGGTGAGCTGGCTCCAGAGCTTCTCCGCACCACGGCGGGCGAGCGTGTGCTCTTCGCTGACACGACCGCGGAGGCGGACGACGTCGGCGGCCGTGTAGTCTCGCTGGATGCCCTCCCACCGCGGGTTGGCAGACCATTCGAGCTGCAGGGCGGCGGCCGCCTCGTCCGGGCTGGTGCCCTGCGCTGCGCTGAATTCTGCGGTCATGTCATTCTCCTCAAGTAGGGCTCCACATCGAGCCGTTCTTTCCTGTGCTTCAAGATTTCCGCACTTTCCACGGCCCTTCTAGAGAAAAACCCTGGAAAGAAATGCACTTCTTTGCGTATCCTCAAGAAATGACAGCTTCGGAGCAGCACACCGTCCGTGGAGGCTGGAGCGCCGGCCGTGAACGCCCCGCACCCCTCGCGGAGAGCGGGGGAGTGGACGTCATCGCCCTCGGCCGCCGCGTGCGCCATCTCCGCAAGAAGGCGGGCCTGACACTGGATGCGCTCTCCGCCGTCGTCGGCATGGCGCCGAGCCAGCTCAGCCTGCTGGAGAACGGCAAACGGGAGCCGCGCCTGGGCGCGCTGCAGCAGCTGGCCGCCGCGCTCGGCGTCGGGCTGGACGATCTGCTGGGGACGGAACCGCCCAGCCGGCGTGCTGCGATGGAGATCGATCTGGAGCGCTATCAGCGCAGCGCGTTGTACGAATCGCTGAACCTGCCCGCCATCCGCATCGGGCCGCGGCTGCCCAATGACGTGCTGGAGGCGCAGCTGGGACTGCTCAAGGAGCTCGAGCGCCGGCTCAATGAGCAGCTCGCGACGCCGGAGGAGGCGCGCCGTGCCAACACCGAGCTGCGCGTCATGATGCGCGAGCAGGGCAACTACTTCCCGGAGTACGAGGCCGAGGCCAAGAAGGTGCTGACCGGTGTGGGGTACACGGGCGGGCCGCTGAGCCAGTACGTCATCTCCGACATCGCCGCGCATCTGGGCTTCACCCTGCACCACGTGGGGGACCTGCCGCACTCCACCCGCAGCGTGACCGATCTGAAGAACCGGAGGATCTATCTGACGCAGGGATCCTCCGGGGATCACGATCCGCGGTCCGTCCTGCTGCAGGCGCTGGGGCATTACGTGCTGGGGCATGAGACGCCGCGCAGTTACGGCGAATTCCTGCAGCAGCGGGTGGCGACCAATTACTTCGCCGCGTCCCTCATGCTCCCGGAGGACGCCACCGTGGAATTCCTGCAGCATGCCAAGGCGGCCAAGGAGATCGCGATCGAGGACGTGCGGGATCACTTCGCGGTGTCCTACGAGACGGCGGCGCACCGCTTCACGAACCTGGCCACGCACCATCTGGGCATCACCACGCACTTCCAGAAGACGCACCAGAGCGGCATCATCTACAAGGCGTACGAGAACGACGGCGTGATCTTCCCCAAGGACCACACCGGATCCATCGAGGGCCAGCCGAGCTGCAAGAACTGGACCAGCCGGGTGGTGTTCACGGTGCCGGACAAGTTCAGCCCGTACAGCCAGTACACGGACACCAAGGCCGGGACGTTCTGGTGCACGGCCCGCACCGAGCACTCCGCCGGGGGAGAGTTCTCGCTGTCCGTGGGGGTGCCGTACCAGCACGTGAAGTGGTTCCGCGGGCGGGAGACCACGGTGAGGTCCGTGTCCAACTGCCCGGATCCGTCCTGCTGCAAGCAGCCGCCGGCGGCGCTGGCCCAGGCCTGGTCCGGCAACGCCTGGCCCTCCGCGCGGGCGCACTCGCACCTGCTGGCGGCCATGCCGCCGGGCGCGTTCCCCGGCGTAGACGAGACCGAGGTGTACAGCTTCCTGGCGAAGCACGAGTAGGGGCGGCGGCAGCCACTCCGGCTGGGCGGCGGGAGCCTTACCCCGGCTGCCACAGCTCGATGCGGTGGCCTTCCGGGTCCGTGACCCAGAAGTTGAGCATGCTCTGCTGATCCGGAGAGCCGAAGTACTCGGTGTCCGCGGGGAAGGCGCCGAACAGCCCTCCGCCCCGCCTTCCAGCCAGCCTCCCGGGCAGGTGGCCCTGCCGTCGTCGTCCGTCCCGCTGGAGCCCGTGCCCGCGTGGCCCAGCGCTTCGGGCATCGGTGCCGCGCTGCAGGGGGACACGCGGGAGTCCCAGCAGTATCGCGAGGTGAGAGCCCTCAACGACCGGCAGACCTCGGAACCGAGCGGAGTCCGCAGCGAGCTCGCCACGAGCCGGGGGGGAGCCTGACTCAGCGCTGCACCGCCGCTGTGCACCCTGCCGGACGGGCGCGGAGCGGCGTAACCTGAAAGGACAGGACCGGATCCCAGGCGCCGCTTCGCGGTGCCGGACCGGGTTTGTCAGAAGGGAGGCCCGCCATGGCCTCGACACCAGTACATCCCAGGCGGCACGGGCGGATTTCCGCGACCGCAGGCTCACGGGGCGCCGACCCGGCCGCCTCCACTCCCGCGCCCGACCCCCCAGGGGGTGCCGTGCCCAATACGGTTCCGCCCGGCACCTCGGCGACCCGAAGCAGCCGCACACCGCGGACCACGCGCGTCGCCGTGGTGTGGGCCGCCGTCGTCGTCGGGCTGCTGGCCCTGATCCTGCTGATCATCTTCATCCTGCAGAACCAGCAGCCGGCACGCGTGTACTTCCTGGGACTGGACGGCACCGTGCCCCTGGGCATGGCGCTGCTGGTCGCGGCGGTGGGAGGAGGCGTCCTGGTCGCGGCCGCCGGGCTGGCCCGGATCGTGCAGCTGCGCGCCGGCGCCCGGAAGGCACGCAGGTCCTCCCAGGCTCCGCCTGCGGCCTGATCCGGGAGGTCCCGTGCCAGAGCGTGCATTCGACAGGATCGTGCTGATCTTCAATCCCGCACCGGGAGGTACGCCCGCAGCCGCCGCCGCACGGCTTCATGCGGTCCTGCGCGAGCGTCTCCCCGGGACCCCGGTGCGCCTGGCGCCCACCGCCGGTCCAGGTCACGGCCGGGTTCTGGCACGGAGCGAAGCGGAGCTGCCGGGCGACGGGCGCCCGCTCCTGATCTCCGTGAGCGGCGACGGCGGCTACCACGACGTGGTCAACGGCGCCATGGAGGGCGGCGGGCGCGCCGTGTGCGCCGTGCTGGGCGCCGGCAACGCGAACGACCACCGGCGCAGTACCCGCACCGAACCGCTGCTGCGTGCCATCGAGCGCGGTCACCTGCGGCACATCGACCTCCTGCGGCTCCAGGTGGGCGAGGGGAGCGACGGCTGGTCGCGCTGGGCGCACTCCTATGTGGGTTTCGGCCTGACGCCTCGCATGGCGATCGGCATCGAACGCGGGGTCAAGGGCCGCTACAGCGAGCTCGTCTCCGTGGCGCGGGTCCTGCGGAGCCTCGCTCCCATCGAGATCACCAGGACGGACGGTGCCACGGCCGTCCTGGACAGCCTGATCCTGGCGAACGTCACGGGAGTGGCCAAGTACGGGAGGATCAGCGCCGGCCCGTCGCCGGACGACGGATTGTTCGAGGTGCTGCTCCTGCCGCATGCTGCGAAGTGGCGGATCGGACTCATGACCCTCCGCGCGGTGACGATCGGGCTGGAGCCGGAGGCAAGCGTGGCACGGTACGGCTTCACGAGCCCTCACGCGATCCCGTTGCAGATCGACGGCGAGGTGCTGGAAGTGCCGGCCGGCGCGTCCGTGCTGGTCGAGTCCGTGCCGCGCACCCTGGTGACCCTCGGATGAGGACCGGCCGGGCGGCCGCTCTGGGCAGTGCCGGACGGGACCCGGGAGCCGGCTCTCGGAATGCCGTGTGACAGCTCTTCGACATAGGATGCCGCATGCCCCTGGGGGCGTTCCGCATCCTGGAAGAGAGAGGTTCACCATGTCCGAGGACAGCCTGCACGGAGGAGCGAAGAAACTCCGTTCCAGACACGTCACCATGATCACGCTCGGCGGCATCATCGGCTCCAGCCTGTTCGTCGGCTCCGGCAACGTCATCCACGCAGTGGGGCCGGCCGCCGTCATCTCTTATCTCATCGGTGGGCTCCTGGTCTTCCTGGCCATGCGAATGCTCGGCGAGATGGCTGCCGCGCGGCCCGCCGTCGGCTCCTTCATGGAGTATGCGCGTGTGGGCCTTGGGGACTGGGCCGCCTACTTCGTCGGCTGGCTCTACTGGTACTTCTGGGTGGGCGTGATCGCCTATGAGGCCGTGGTGGGCGGCTCCATCCTGCACGGCTGGATGGACGGCGTGCCCGCCTGGGTGTTCTCCGTGCTCCTGCTGCTCGTCTTCACCGGCTCCAATCTGGTGTCCCTGCGCTCCTTCGGTGAGACCGAGTTCTGGCTGGCGAGTGTCAAGGTGGCCGCCATCGTGGTGTTCCTGGTGGTGGGCGTGCTTTTCGCCTTCGGCCTGTGGCCCGACGCGCACTTCGCCATCCCGAACCTCTGGGAGCACGGCGGTTTCATGCCGCAGGGCTTCGGCGCCGTGATCGGCGGGGTCGCGATCGTGATCTTCTCCTACTTCGGCACCGAGATCGCCGTCATGGCCGCCTCTGAGTCCGAGGATCCGGCCAAGGGCGTCCGTCAGGCCACCAGCACCGTCATCTGGCGGATCCTGATCTTCTTCGTGGGCGCCGTGCTGCTTATCGTGACCATCGTGCCGTGGAATCAGCTGCCTAGCCCCAAGGAGAAGGCGCCCTTCGCCTACCTGTTCAGCCTCTACGGCCTGCCCGGCGCCGACATCGTCATGAGCGCCGTCATCCTCACCGCGGTCTGCTCGGTGCTGAACTCCGGTCTGTACTCCGCGGCCCGCATGTTCTCCTCGATCGCCGAGCAGGGCTACGCCCCGAAGATCATCGCCAGTAAGTCCGCGAGCGGCATCCCGGTGGCCGCCGTCATCGCCTCCACGCTGGGCGGATACGCCGCTGTGCTCGTGAACTTCGCCGCCCCGGACTCCGGCATCTTCGACTTCATCATGAACTCCGCCGGTCTGGTGGCCCTGTTCGTCTACGCGTTCATCGCCCTGACCCAGATGCGGACCCGCGCCCGCATGTCCCCGGAGGAGACCGCGGCGCTCAAGCTGCGCATGTGGCTGCACCCCTGGCTCGGGATCCTGGTGATCGCGGCCGTGCTGGGCATCGTGGTGATCATGCTCCTCTCCGGTCCGGACATGCAGGTCCAGGTGTGGACGTCCCTGGTCTCCGTGGCCGTCCTGGCCGTCTTCTGGCCGCTGGTGCACCGGAAGCTCAAGGCCCGCCGCGCCGCCGGTGTTGAGGAGCACGGCATCCCCGCGGAGGTCCCCGGGCACTGACGGTCCTCTCCCGGTGCCGAGGCCGCTAGTTTCGGCCGAGAACGCTTATTCAACTAGCGTTTTCGGCCGAAACTAGCGGCCTCGCGCTGTCTCCGGGTATGGGTGTGCCTGCCACCGCGGCCCCGTCATCCGGCGTCTTTCTCGAAGCCGTCCCACGGAAACTCTTGACCTCCCCTCATTGCTATGTAACATTGCACATGGCACGTGATACACATCACAACACTGTTGAGAGGCCGGTTCCCCGGCCATGACAGGGAAGACGGGCATGGCGAAATCAACCCCCACCGAAGCGCACCGGGTGCCCCGGCTCGGCATTCAGCTGGAGAACATCAGGAAGCACTACGGAGACCACGTGGTGCTGGACGATGTCTCCCTGGACGTCGAACCCGGCACCGTGACCGCGCTGATCGGCCCTTCCGGCGCCGGCAAGAGCACCTTTCTGCGGTGCATCAATCTGCTGGAACAGCCGGACGGCGGCACCATCCGCGTGGCCGGCCACACCATCGAGCCCGGGAAGAACATCGCCCCGAAGGACCTGGCCCGCCTGCGCAGCGCCGTCGGCATGGTGTTCCAGTCCTTCAATCTCTTCCCGCACATGACCGCCCTGAAGAACATCAGCTTCCCCCAGCAGCGCGTCCTGGGACGCAGCAAGGACGAAGCCGATGAGCGTGCCATGCAGCTCCTGGAGCGCGTGGGCCTCAAGGACAAGGCGCATCAGCACCCCGGCCGCTGCTCCGGTGGCCAGCAGCAGCGCATCGCGATCGCCCGGGCCCTGGCCCTGGACCCGTCCATCATGCTCTTCGACGAGCCGACCTCCGCCCTGGACCCCGAGGTGGGCCTGGAGGTCCTGGCCGTCATGCGCGAGCTCGCCGCGGACGGCATGACCATGGTGGTGGTGACGCATGAGATGCAGTTCGCCCGCGACGTCTCCGACACCCTCGTGGTGATGGCCGACTGCAAGATCATCGAGCAGGGCGACCCGCGGGCCATCATGAGTGACCCGCAGGAGGCCCGCACCCGGCGCTTCCTCCGCGCCGTCCTGGAGCGCTGAGATGGACGCGCTCCTCGCCGTCGTGCAGGGCCTGCCGATGACGCTGTGGCTGACCCTCGCGGCGTTCGCCATCGGCATCGTGGGTGCCGTCCCGCTCTCCCTGGCCCTGACCTCCCCGATCGCACCCCTGCGCTGGGCGGCCCGCCTGGTGGTGGACCTGATCCGAGGCGTGCCGATCATCGTCTGGCTGTTCCTCCTGAAATTCGGCATCCACGTGGGGACGTTCAAGTTCTCCCCGGTCAACGCCGCGATCGTGGGCCTGGGCGTGGTGTCCATAGCCTATCTCGCCGAGATCTACCGCGGCGGCATCCAGGCCGTGCCGCGCGGCCAGCTGGAGGCGTCCAAAGCGCTCGGCCTGAGCGGCGGCACCACCTTCTTCGGTGTGGTCATCCCGCAGGCCTTCCGGATCGTGTCCCCGTCCATCGCCACCTACCTGGTGGGCCTGCTGAAGGACTCCTCCATCGCGTCCACCATCATCGTCTCCGAGATGGTGTTCCAGTCGCAGTCCTTCGCCCGGCAGCACCCCACGGTGGAGGGCATCCTGCCCTACGTGATCGTGGGTGTCATCTACATCGTCCTGAGCCTGCCGGTGGCGTTCCTGTCCCGCCGTCTCGACGCCCGGATGAGGAAGGCGATCTTCGCATGAACTGGCTTCAGCAATGGGCGGGCTACCTGCCCCAGATGCTCTCCGGGCTCGGTGTGAGCCTCTTCATCGCGGCCGTGGCGATCGTGGCCGGCTACCCCCTGGGCCTGCTCCTGAGCGTCATGGTCCAGCACCGGAACCTGGTGATCCGCACGCTCGGCCTGGCCATCGTGGAGATCGGCCGCGGCGCCCCCGCCCTGGTGATCCTCTACCTGGTCTACTACGGCCTGCCGAAGTTCGGCATCGCGTTCGAGAGCATCCAGGCCGCGTGCATCGCCCTGGTGTGGAACGCCGCCGCGTACTCCAGCGAAATCATCCGCGCCGGGCTCCAGTCGGTGGCGCGCGGCCAGACCGAGGCCGCGTACGTGCTGGGCCTGTCCGGCCGGGACACCTTCTTCCGGGTCATCATGCCGCAGGGCATGCGCTCCGCCATCCCGGGCCTGATGGGCGTGGCCATCCAGATGTTCCAGGGCACGTCCCTGGCCTACGCCATCGCCGTCCCGGAACTCATGAAGTCCGCCTACAACATCGGCAGTGAGGACTTCAACTACCTCCAGATCTTCACCCTGGCCGGGATCTGTTACGCCGTGATCTCCATCCCGGCCACGTGGATCACCGTCTACTTCGAAAAGCGCATGTCGCGCCACGCCTGACAACCCCTCCTCACAACCCCTTCCGAGAGGACCCCCATGAAAATCCAGACCCTCAAGCGCTCCGGTGTGCTGGCCGCCGTCGTCCTGCTGGCCGGTGCCGGCCTCACGGCGTGCAGCAGCTCCAGCTCCAACGCGGCCTCGGGCGACTGCACCCCCAAGCATCAGGGCGTCACCACCGTCGCCCAGGGCAAGCTGACCGTCGGCGTCATCGACATCCCGCCGTTCAGCAGCTACAACAGCGGCAAGCCCACCGGCATCGACATCTCGATCGTGAACAAGATCGCCAAGGACGAGTGCCTGACCCCGGTGTACCAGCAGGCCACCTATGCTGACGCCGTGCAGTCCATCTCGGGCGGCAACATCGACCTGGCGGTCGGCACCATCGACGCCACGGCCAAGCGCCTGAAGGCCGTGGACTTCTCCGCCTCCACCTACCTGGACGGCATGGGCCTCGCCTCCAAGACCGGCGCCAAGACGGTCGCCGATCTGGAGGGCATGAAGAAGGTCGGCACGATCGACGGCTACCTCTGGGTGGAGGATCTGAAGAAGATCCTGGGCGACAAGCTGGTCACCTACCCGTCCAGCGTGGAGCTCAAGGCGGACTTCGACGCCGGCCGTCTGGACGCCGACGTCGACGCGTACGGCGTGCAGGTGCTGCAGTTCAAGGACGCCAAGGGCGTCACCGTCTCCCTCGCGAACGACAAGCCGGACCCGCGCGTCGGCGCCATCACCCACTCGCCGGAGGCCGCATTCCCGCTCACCAAGGGCAATGACGGGCTGAAGAAGGCGCTCAGTGACGGTATCGAATCGCAGCGCAAGGACGGCACCATCACCAAGCTCCTCACCGATGCCGGCCTCACCGCCGGTCTCGGCAAGGTCGCCGACACCCAGTACGTGGTGCCCGCCAGCTGATCGTCCCGAGTGCCGGGGCGCTCTGCCCCGGCACTCTTCATCGTGGCATAGTGCAATGTCACATGGTAATATCAAACCTGTGAGGTGACTCACAGCGCGGCCGCCGTCCGGCGCAGAGCCGCCTCATTGAAAGGAACCGGAAATGACCGAAACCCGTAAGCCGTGGCGCGGGGTCCACGTGGCCACCACCCTCCCGTTCAACGACGACCTGAGCGTGGACTTCGACTCCTACGCCGAGCACGTCGCCTTCCTCGCCGCCGCCGGCTGCGACGGCGTGGCTCCCAACGGCTCGCTGGGCGAGTACCAGACCCTCAGCGATGAGGAACGCGCCCGCGTCATCACCACGGCGATCGAGGCCGCCCCCGAAGGCTTCACCGTGATGGCCGGCGTCGGCGCCTACGGCGGCCTGCAGTCGCTGCGCTGGGCCGAACAGGCTGCCCAGGCCGGCGCCCAGTCCGTTCTGGCGCTGCCGCCGAACACCTACCGCGCCAACGAGGACGAGGTGGTGGAGCACTACCGCCTGGTGGCGAAGGCGGGCCTGCCGATCGTGGCCTACAACAACCCGATCGACACCAAGGTCGACCTGACCCCGCGCCTGCTGGCCCGCCTCCACGGCGAAGGCCTGATCGTGGGCGTCAAGGAGTTCACCGGCGACGTCCGCCGTCCCTACGAGATCACGGAGCTCGCCCCGGAGCTGGACATCATCATGGGCGCCGACGACACCGTTCTGGAACTCGGCATCGCCGGCGCCGTCGGCTGGGTCTCCGGCTACCCGAACGCCATCCCGGAGATCTCGATGGAGCTCTACCGCCTGGCCATCTCCGACAGCGCCGAGGACCTGGTCCGCGCCCGGGACCTCTACCGCGAGCTGCACCCGCTGATGCGCTGGGACAGCAAGACCGAGTTCGTCCAGGCCATCAAGCTCTCCCAGGACATCGCCGGCCGTCGCGGCGGCACCTGCCGCCCCCCGCGCGGCCCGCTCGCCCCTGAGATCGTCGCCGCCATCACCCGCGACACCGAAGCCGTCCTGGCCAAGGGTTACAAATAAATCCGAGCGATCCGGTGCCATCGCTGCCCCAGCGTGTGGCACCCAAGCGAGCGTCGGCAGCCGACCGAGCGGATCCCGGTCCTTCGGAAAGTCGCGCATCGCGCCCGGAGAGGATTCGAAGGTCGTCCCACGACCGAGAATCATCGCAGGGCGTGTCTAAGCGACGTCGAAGGACCGGAATCCGCGGCCCCGAAGCCCGAAGCTCAACGAAACCCACCCACAACCAAGGAGCAACGATGAGGACCAAGCGCGTCTTCCACGCCGTGGACTCGCACACCGAGGGCATGCCCACACGGGTGATCACGGGCGGTGTGGGGACGATCCCCGGCGCCACCATGGCGGAGAAGCGCCTCTGGTTCATGGAGAACAGCGACTGGATCCGCACGCTCCTGATGTACGAACCCCGCGGCCACGCCTCGATGAGCGGTGCGATCCTGCAGCCGTCCACCCGGCCGGACGCGGACTACGGCGTCCTGTACATCGAGGTCTCCGGGCTGCTGCCGATGTGCGGCCACGGCACCATCGGCGTCGCCACGGTGCTGGTGGAGACGGGCATGGTGGAGGTGGTGGAGCCCGTGACCACGGTGCGGCTGGACACCCCGGCCGGGCTGGTGATCGCGGAGGTGGCGGTCACGGACGGCCACGCCGAGTCGGTGACCATCCGCAATGTGCCGTCTTTCGTGGACCGGCTGGACGCCTCCGTGGAGGTGCCCGGCCATGGCACGGTCCCCTATGACCTGGCGTTCGGCGGGAACTTCTACGCGGTGGTGAAGCTGGAGGATCTGGGCCTGCCGTTCGAGCGGGAGCGCAAGGACGATCTGCTGAAGGCCGGCCTGGCGATCATGGACGCGATCAACACCACGGACGAGCCGGTCCACCCGGAACGCCCGGACATCCGCGCCTGCCACCACGTCTACCTGCAGGCGCCCGGTTCCACGGCCGAACACTCCCGCCACGCCATGGCCATCCACCCCGGCTGGTTCGACCGCTCGCCCTGCGGCACCGGCACGAGCGCCCGGATGGCACAGCTGCACGCCCGCGGCGAACTCGCGCTGAACACGGACTTCGTCAACGAGTCCTACATCGGCTCCCAGTTCATCGGCCGCCTGGTGGAGGAGACCGAGGTGGCCGGCCGTCCCGCGGTGGTCCCCACGGTGACCGGACGGGCCTGGATCACCGGAACGGCCCAGTACTTCCTGGATCCGAGCGATCCGTTCCAGGAGGGGTTCCTCCTGTGACCCTGCCGTACTTCGACGCCGCCCAGGTCCGTGCCCGGGCGCCCTGGCGCACCACGGTGGACGCCCTCGCCGCCGCCTTGCGGACCGAGGTGGACCCGGAGCTGGACGGCCCGCGGGTCTTCAGCCCCGCACCGGACGGGGAGTTCTTGCTCATGCCGGCCTCCGGTGCCCGGTACAGCGGCGTCAAGGCCCTGACCGTGGCGCCGAACAATCCTGCGCGCGGTCTGGAGAAGATCCAGGGCGTGTACGTGCTCTACAGCTCGGACACGCTGGCGCCCGTCGCCCTCATGGACGGTACGGAACTCACGGCGATCCGGACCCCGGCGGTCACGCTGCTGGCCGTCACCCGGATCCTGTCCGCCGCCCCGGGCGGCGCGCCGGAGAACCCGGAGGTCCTGGTGTTCGGTGCGGGCGTGCAGGCGCTCAACGTGCTGCGCGCGGCGGACGCCCTGATCCCGGGCGCCCGGCTGGGCGTGGTGGGCCGGAGCCAGGAGCGCGTCCGCGCTCTCCTGGAGACGCTGGCCGCCGAGGGGATCGCGGCCGAGGCGCGCACGGCCGACGACGTCGCCACGGCGGAGGTGATCATCTGTGCGACGACCTCGACGACGCCGCTGTTCGACGGCGCCGTCGTCGCACCCGGCGCGGTGGTGGCGGCCATCGGCCAGCACGGGCTGGACGCCCGCGAGGTGGACGCGGCGCTGGTCCACCGCAGCGATGTGGTGGTGGAAGGCCGCGCCTCGGCGCTCCGTGAGGCCGGCGATCTGATCCCTGCGCGCAGCGCTGCGGAGTGGCAGGAGATCCGGCCGGCCAATCTGCGGGACCTGGTGGTGGACGGGATCGAACGGACCCCCGGGAAGCCGTGTCTGTACGCGGGCGTCGGCATGGCCTGGGAGGACCTGGTCACCGCCGCGATGGTGTATGAAGGGGGAACCATCCCATGACCCTCACAGGAGTGACAGCCGTGAACCCCGTGTCTGATCTTCCCCTCGCCCCGATCGCCCCGCAGCAGAGCCTCCGGGAAACCGTGACGGAGTCCCTCCGCGCTGCCATCATCGCCGGCAGTCTGGAGGAAGGGACGCTGTACTCGGCCCCGGCGCTGGGCGCCGTGTTCGGGGTGTCCGCCACCCCGGTCCGCGAGGCCATGATGGACCTGGCCCGGGAGGGCCTGGTGGAGACCGTGAAGAACAAGGGTTTCCGGGTGCTCGGGGTGAGCGAGGAGGAGCTGGACGAGATCACGGAGATCCGTCTCATGATCGAGGCCCCCGCCGTCGGGAAGCTCCCGGGCAGGGTCCCGGAGAGCGCGTTCCCGCGCCTGCGGAAGCTGGCCGCGGACATCGTCAGCGCCGCCGAGGAAGGCGATCTGACCGCGTACCTGGTCAATGACCGCACCTTCCACAGCGAGCTGCTGAGCTTCTACGGCAACGGGCAGCTGGTGGACTTGGCCACCCGGCTGCGCATGCGGACCCGCATGTACGGCCTGAAGACCCTCAGCGACAACCACAAACTGTCCCATTCGGCGAAGGAGCACGACGAGCTCCTGGACCTCATCCAGGCCGGGGACGCGGCGGGCGCGGAAGCGCTCATGCGGCGTCACCTGGGCCACGCCCGCGGCCTCTGGGCCACCGGCGATCAGGAATCCACCCCCTAGGAGAGCACATGAGCAGGGCCAGCGACGTCCTGGTGATCGGTGCGGGCGTCATCGGCGCCGCCACGGCGTACTTCGCCGCCCGGGCCGGCCTGTCGGTGACCCTCGTGGACCAGGGTCTCCCCGCGAGCGGGACGTCCTCGGCCTGTGAGGGCAACATCCTGGTCTCTGACAAGGAGCTCGGCCCGGAACTGGAGCTGACCCGCTATTCCCTCTCCGTCTGGAAGGGCGAACTCGCCGAACACCGGCATCTCTGGGAGTTCGAGGCGAAGGGCGGCATCATCGTCGCCTCCCAGCCCAGCAGCCTCGAATCCCTGAACCGCGTGATGAGCGTGCAGCGCGGCTTCGGCGTCGCCGTCGAGGAGCTGGACCCGGCCGCCCTGCGCAAGGCCGAACCGCACATCAACCCGGCCGCCCTGGGCGGCGCCTACTACCCGGAGGATTCGCAGGTCCAGCCCATGCTGGTGGCCGCGCAGCTGGTGCGGCTCGCCACGGAGGCAGGTGCCGTGTTCCACGCGGGCGTCACGGTCACCGGCATGATGCGCGACGGCGACCGGGTCACCGGGGTGCGCACCTCGCGGGGCGATTTCGCCGCCGGGAACGTGGTCAACTGCACGGGCACCTGGGCGGGGGAGATCGGGGCGCTCGCGGGCGTCAACGTCCCCGTCATGCCGCGCCGCGGCTTCGTGATGGTCACCGAACCTCTCCCGCCCATGGTGCATCACAAGGTCTACGCGGCCGAGTACATCGACAATGTGGGCAGCTCCGACGCCGGCCTGCAGGCCTCCCCGGTGGTGGAGGGGACGCCCGGCGGGACCATTCTGATCGGCTCCACGCGTGAACGTGTCGGCTTCGACAGGACCGTCAGCACCGAGGCCCTGCGTCGCCTGGCCCAGAACGCCACCGGCCTGTTCCCCTTCCTGTCCTCCGTGCGGGCCATCCGGCACTATCACGGCTTCCGGCCGTACTGCCCGGACCACCTCCCGGTGATCGGCCACGACGACCGCGCGCCGGGTCTTTGGCACGCCGCCGGGCACGAGGGTGCCGGGATCGGCCTGTCCGTCGGCACCGGCAAGCTCCTGTCCCAGGCCCTCACCGGCCAGGCCACCGATGTGGATCTGACCCCCTTCGCCCCGGCGCGGTTCGGCGCCCTCGACCCGACCCCGATGGAGGCCTCCCGATGAGCTCGGTGGACCGCGACGTCCGTTTCACCTTCGACGGGCGCGAACTCGCCGCCGAGCCCGGCCAGACCGTGGGCGCAGCCCTGGTCACCAACGGCGTGACGGCCTGGCGCGGCACGCGCAAGGAAGGCCGACCGCGCGGCCTGTTCTGCGGGATCGGCGTCTGCTTCGACTGCCTCGTGACGGTGGACGGCGTGGCCAATCAGCGGGCCTGCCTGGTGGAGCTTTGCGAGGGCATGGACGTGCGCGGAACTCTCGCAGGAGACGAGACGGAGGAGACCCGATGAGTGACCTCACTGTGGACGTGGCCGTCGTCGGCGCAGGGCCGGCCGGCCTGGCCGCGGCCGTCGCGGCAGCGGAGGCCGGTGCCGTGGTCGCCGTCGTCGACGCCGGGACCCAGACCGGCGGCCAGTTCTGGCGCCACCGCCCGGAGACGGGCGACGCGGACCCGGACGGGCACGGTCACCACGACTGGAACACGTTCCTGGACCTGCGCCGCCGCTTCCGCGCCGGGATCGCCGCGGGCCGGGTGCACCACCTGCCCGGCCTGCAGGTCTGGATGGCTTCGAAGAACGACGTCGACGGATTCACACTGCGCACCACGCGCACCGTGGTGGGCGGCGAGGGCGTCACGCCCACCGTGCACGCCGCGCGGCTGGTGCTGTGCCCGGGCGGCTACGACCGCCAGCTGCCGGTGCCCGGCTGGGACCTGCCCGGTGTCATGGCGGCCGGCGGCATCCAGGCGTTCATCAAGGCCAACGGAGCGCTGCCCGGCAAGCGGTTCGTGGTGGCGGGGACGGGACCGTTCCTGCTGCCCGTGGCCGCGAACATCGCCGAGGCCGGGGGAGAGGTGCTCGCCGTGCTCGAGTCGTCCTCTCTGTCCAAGTGGTTCCCGCACTGGAAGGCCGCGGCCTCCGTGCCGGGCAAGGCGCTGGAAGGTGCCGAGTATGCGGGCATTTTCGCCCGGCACCGGATCCCGTACAAGACCCGCAGCATCGTGACCGCGGTGAGCGGGACCGATCGTGTGCAGACCGTGAGCTGGGCGAAGGCCGACGCCGACGGCCGGGCCATCCCCGGGACCGGCGGCCGCTATGAGGACGTGGACGTGATCGGCTTCGGCTGGGGCTTCACGCCGCAGATGGAGCTTCCGCTGTCGTTCGGGGTTCAGACCCGCCTGGACGCCGACGGCTCCCTGGTGGCCGTGGTGGACGAACGGCAGGAGTCCTCCGTGCCGGGCCTGTTCCTGGCCGGTGAGGTGACCGGTGTCGGCGGTGCCGTGCTCGCGGTGCTGGAAGGAAAAGCCGCGGGGACAGCGGCAGCCGACGCGTCCGCCGTCGTGCTTCCCGCCGATGTCCTGCCTGCGAAGGAGGCGGCGCGCCGTGACCGGCACCGCCGTTTCGCACAGGCGATGCACCAGGCGCACCCCGTGCCGCACGCGTGGCAGGAGTGGCTCACGCCGGAGACCCTGGTGTGCCGCTGCGAGGAGGTGCCGGTGTCCGAAGTGACCCAGGCTCGGTCCACGCTCGGCGCCGAGGATTCCCGCAGCCTCAAGTCCTTCACCCGGGTCGGCATGGGCTGGTGCCAGGGGAGGGTGTGCGGTTTCGCCGGCTCCTGCCTGGGCGCCGGGCCCGGCGAACCCGCCGCGGCCGCATCCCTGGCCTCGGCCGCCAAGCGGCCCCTGGCGGTGCCGGTGCCGATCTCCGAACTCGCCTCCCTTAACGACTGACTTCCCCCCGTCCCGAAAGGACTACCCATGAGTGTCTCGATCCTGACCACCGAGCCCACCACCGAGACCGAGCTGGAGCAGCTGCTGGCCGGTGTCCAGTCCGCGGCCGCGCCCCTGGCCGCCCTGCGTCCCGCCGAGCGTGCCGCCCTGCTGGAGGCCGTGGCCGACGGGCTCGACGCCGCGGCTGGGGAGCTGATCCCCGTGGCGCAGGCGGAGACCCGGCTGGCCGAGGGCCGGCTCACCGGTGAGCTGAAGCGCACCACGTTCCAGCTGCGGCTGTTCGCGCAGGAGCTGCGGGACGGGAGCTTCCTGGACGCGCGGATCGACCACGCAGACGCCGAGTGGCCGATGGGCGCGCCCCGTCCCGATCTGCGCCGGGTGCGCACCGCACTGGGCCCCGTGCTGGTGTTCTCCGCGAGCAACTTCCCGTTCGCGTTCTCCGTGGCCGGCGGCGACACCGCGTCCGCGCTCGCGGCCGGCTGCCCGGTGCTGGTCAAGGCCCACTCCGGGCACCCGGAACTGTCCCGGCTGACGGCCAATGTGGTGGCTTCCTCCCTGGCCGCGGCCGGTGCTCCGGAGGGGGTGTTCGGGCTGCTGTTCGGGACGGCGGCCGGCGCCACGGCCCTGCGCGACCCGCGCATCGCAGCCGGTGCCTTCACGGGCTCCATCCCGGGCGGCCGCGCGCTGTTCGACATCGCCTCCTCCCGCCCCACGCCCATTCCGTTCTATGGCGAGCTGGGCAGCAACAACCCGGTGTTCGTGACCGAGGCGGCGGCCGCCGAGCGCGGTGCCGGCATCGTGGAGGGCTTCATCGGATCCTTCACCATGGGCAGCGGCCAGTTCTGCACCAAACCCGGGACGCTGTTCGTCCCGGCGGCGTCCGGTCTGGTGGAGCAGCTCCGCGCAGCCGTTCTGCCGGGTGCGGCGCCGCTGCTGAACAGCCGGATCCAGTCCGGGTACACGGAGGTGCTCCAGGAGCTGGAACAGCACCCGAAGCTGAGCGTCCTGGCACAGGGCCCGGACCCGCTGTCCGACCCGCCGTCGCCCACGCTGCTGCTGACCACGGCGGAGGACATGCTGGCTGATCCGCACGCGTTGCAGGCCGAGTGCTTCGGGCCCACCGCCGTCGTGGTGACATACACCGACGAGGCACAGCTGGTGGCCCTCGCGGAGAGCTTTGAGGGTCAGCTGACCGCGACCATCCAGGGCACCGAGTCGTGCCAGGTGGCGGAGCTGGTGGAGGTGCTGGCACGCAAGGCGGGCCGGGTGCTGTGGAACGGCTGGTCCACGGGCGTGTCGGTGACCTATGCGCAGCAGCACGGCGGGCCGTACCCGGCCACGACATCCCCCGGCTCCACGTCGGTGGGGACCGCGGCGATCGAGAGGTTCCTGCGGCCCGTGGCGTACCAGGGCTTCCCGCAGCACCTGCTGCCCGAGGCGCTGCGTGATGAGAACCCGCTGGGCGTGCCGCAGTTGGTGGACGGCGTGCGGGGCTGATCAGGGCCTCCGTGCTCCCGCGTTGAATCCGGGCCCCTCCGCTGAAACAGTGGGTTTCCGCTGAGACAGTGGTTTAAACCCACTGTTTCAGCGGAAACCCACTGTTTCGCGTTGGTTGCAGGGTCTGCGGGGGCGCTGGGCAGCTCTGAGCCGAGCAGGGCTGACTGTACGACGACGACGGTCGGCGCCTTCCGTGGGGAAGGCGCCGACCGCCGTCGTTCTGTGCGTTGTTCAGGCGCGGTGCGCGGGCGTCAGTTGCTGAATGCGCGGGCGGTCCAGCCCTTGGCGACCACGACGGTGCCGCCGGTCCAGTCGGCGGCCGAGCCGTCGGTGGAGTTACGGTCATAGTAGACGCGGGCGTTGCCGGAGGAGTCGATCGCCAGGACCGGCACCGGGCGGGCCGGATCGGTGGTGTCGCAGTAGCCGGCCTTGAGGGTGGTGACGTTGGCGAAGCCGGAGGGCTTGAGGACGTTCTTGGTCCAGGCCGTGGGGGTGTCCTGCGGGATGGTGAATTCGAGCAGGGCGCCGGCGGCGTCGGTGGCCATGAGGACGTCGGCGTAGCGGGGCGTACCGGTGCTGGTCTGGCCGATGACGGTCTGGCGGCTGTAGCTGAGGTTGCGGACGCCGGCCCAGCCGCTCGCGGCGACGGCGACGGGGTTCTTCGGAGCGGCGGAGTAGTTCTGGGCGTCGTAGCGGGTGAGGCCGTCGGCGGTCAGGGCGTAGAGGTTCGGGTACGCGAAGACCAGGCCGCGCACGGAACCCCAACCGGTGGCGAGCGGGGTGGACGTGACGGCGTAGCTCCACTTGCCGTTGGAACCCTTGTTCGCAGTGTTCTTGATCAGGCCGAGCGATCCGCCGGGTGCCACGGAGTAGAAGCTGTTGGTCCAGAAGGCCGGGTCGCCGGCGGCGCCGATGTAGGCGGAGGCCTGCGGCTGGCTGGGGAGCTTGAGGCCCTTGATGGACTCGGCGGTGGCTGCGTTGTTGGAGTACATGTAGGTGGTCGGGATGCCCTGGGCGGTGTAGCCCTGCGCGACGACGGAGCAGTTGGCCGGAACGGCGGGCTCGACGGCGGTGGGCGAGGCCGGTGCGGCCTGGGCCGGGGCGATCGCGGCGCCGGCGAGGAGCGCGGTGGCGGCGGCGCCGGTGAGGGCGCGGGTGATGAGTGTGCGAGATGACATGGTTCCCCCTGGGTGATGTGGCGGTGACTGGCGGTGGCTGCCGCCGAGGGAAAGATTATCAAGTGAGTGGAGATATGTCGGTGGGGAGAGGTCCCCATGGCCCCCGTCCTCGCGGCAATTACTGTCGGCGGGCGCTTTTAGGCTCGGGGAATGGGGCGGGATTCAAGAGTCTTCGGACTGCATGACGCTGATGAGGTCCTTGGCGTCCACTTTGAAGACCCGTGCCAGTGCCAGGAGGCTCGCGACCGTCGGGTTGGGCGTGATGCGGGCTGCGTCGTTATCCCGATACCCGAGTTCCAGCGTCCTGTACTGCTGGCGGGACATGCCCGCGAAGTCGGCCACCTCTGCCTGAGTCCACCCGAAATCCGCTCGCAGCGCCTGCAAGCGTCGCCCGAGAGCCTTGGCGGCTTCCGGGGAGATCTTCGCGTGGCTGGACACCTACCCATCTGAGTGGAAAGATGAGTGAGCAATGACGTATATATACGTCATTGTCTGCGAGCTTGGTCACGCTGTGATCCGGCTCCTTTTCTTGTTTGTGTCACTTTGGGGAGTCAGACATGTCCGACGGCGGTTCGCTCGCGTCCATGAGGACAGCGGCCGCGCCGGGGCTGCATGTAGATGAGGGTCGGGGATGGTGAGCAGCTCGCCACCGTCGCGTTATGCATTGTCGTTCACCAGCGGCACCTTGCTCGCCAACGAGGCGGCCGTCCTGGCACCGGTTTACTTGCGCGAGCGTGACTGGAAGGTCACGCGCGCACTCGCCCAGACAGAGAACCTCTTTGGCACTCGTGTCGCCAGGTCCAACACCCGAACGCTCGGCGAGCTCGTGCCGCGCCTGCAGCTGTTGTCCGATGACGAGCTTGAGATCGTCGCCGGCGGCACGTCGACCGAACGTGGTCACCTGATGTGGACGGCCGCCTGCCGGAAGTACACCTTCATCGGCGAGTTCGCCGAGGAGGTGCTCCGAGAGCGGTTCCTCACCCTCGCTGGGACGGTCTCTTACGAGGATTACGACTCGTTCTATCGTGCCAAGGCCATGTGGCACGACGAACTGGACGGCGTCACCGCCTCGTCGTATCAGAAGCTCCGTCAGGTGCTCTTCAAGATGCTGGTCGAGGCGGGTCTGCTGACCAAGCAGGGCCACATCGAGTCTGCACTTCTCTCTTCCCGCGTCGCAGCATGCCTGGATCAGCGCACGCCGAGTGACATCCGATTCTTCCCAACGAGAGTGGCGTGAGAACTGTGCAGCCGAAGACGACGCTGACTCAGCAGGAAGAGCACCTGTTCAGGGTGCTCAGCAGTGAGCGCTTTCTGAAGATGGAGGGCTTGGGCAACGAGGTCGCCCACTTCATCTACGACTACGACCCGGCGTGGGCGCTCGATGTCGCTCAGGCGAAGAAGCGCATCAAGACCAAGCTCGACACCGAGCTGGGCATCAAGGTCTTCGAGATCAATCTCTACGAGCTGTGCGTCGACCTCCTCAAGCAACGCAACGTCTGGGACCGCGTACTGGCGGCCGAGCCGGCGATGGACAAACCAGACTTTCTCAAGTTGCTCCAGAACATGCTGGACCCCCAAACGCATCTCGCGCCGGCCATCAAGGCGCGGATCGAGGCGGAGTCGTTCCAGATCCTGTTCCTCACCGGCATCGGCGAGGTGTTCCCGTTCGTACGTTCGCACACCGTCCTCAACAACCTTCAGACCGTCGTCTCCGACAAGCCGATGCTGATGTTCTTCCCGGGACGTTATGAAGTCTCGGCGACGCAGGGATCCGCCCTTGTCCTGTTCGGGCTGCTCAAGGACGACTCCTTCTACCGCGCGAAGCGAATCCTCGACCAGGAGGCATGACCCGATGAAACTCAGCGAGATCTTTCTCAAAGACGTCACCCGATCGATCGAGGGCGTCGTCAAGGCCGACGATGTCGATCACCTTGGCATCGAGGTCGAGGAGTATGTCTTCACGAACGACGCTGCCAAGGGTGTCGCCCCGCTGCTGGAGGAGTACACCAACTACACCAACGCCAACGGCGTCTGGATCTCTGGCTTCTTCGGCTCCGGTAAATCGCACCTCCTCAAGATGCTCGCTCACTTGCTGGGCGACGTCGACGGACAGGCCTTTCCGCGCTCGGACGTGAGCGAAAGCTTCCTGGCCAAGACCGACGACGCCATGCTCATCGCATCGCTCAAGAAGGCCGCCGCCATCCCGGCGAAGAGCCTGCTCTTCAACATCGATCAGAAAGCGACCCTGATCTCAAAGGACCAGACGGACGCACTCCTCAAGGTCTTCGTGAAGGTCTTCGATGAGAGCCGCGGCTACTTCGGCAACGACGGAGCCGTGGCGCGCTTCGAGGAACATCTCGACGAACGTGGCCAGTATGAGGCCTTCAAGATCGCTTTCGAGAAGCATGCAGGCATCAACTGGGCGCAGGGACGCGAACAGACCGCGCTTGAAAGCCACAACATCGACAAGGCGTTCGCCGACGTCAACGGCGAATCGAACCCCGGGATCATCGCTCAGTACCAGAAGTCGTACGCGGTCTCGATCGAGGACTTCGCCACTTCCGTGAAGGCGTGGATCGACAAGCAGGAGCCGGGGTTCCGCCTCAACTTCTTCGTCGACGAGGTCGGTCAGTTCATCGCCGACGACGTCAAGCTGATGCTCAACCTTCAGACGATCGCCGAGTCCCTCAACACGAAGTGCAAGGGCCGGTCGTGGGTCTTCGTCACCTCACAGGAGGATATGGACAAGGTCATCGGGGACCAGACCAAGCAGCAAGGCAATGACTTCTCCAAGATCCAGGCCCGGTTCAGCGCGAAGGTAAAGCTCACAAGCCAGGATGTTGAGGAGGTCATCAGCAAGCGCCTCCTGGAAAAGAACGATGCAGGGGCTGCCGAGCTGATGGCGATCCACGCCCAGGAGAGTGCGAACTTCAAGACCATTTTCGACTTCGTGGACGGTGCCAAGACCTACCGCAACTACGTCGACGGCGGCCGCTTCATCAGCACGTATCCGTTCGTGACGTACCAGATCCCGATGTTCCAGGCCGCGATCGAGGGCCTCTCCGCCCACAACATGTTTGAGGGCAAGAACAGCTCCGTCGGGGAACGGTCGATGCTCGGCGTGGTTCAGGAGGTCGCCAAGCGCATCGGCGCTGAGCAGGTCGGTTATCTCGCCACCTTCGACCAGATGTTCGCCGGGATCAGCGCGGCGCTGAAGTCCGCGGCCCAGAGTGCCATCCTTCAGGCTGAGAAGCACCTTCCTGACCCGGGATCGGACATCACGATCCTTGCCAACCGCCTGCTGAAGGCCCTGTTCCTGGTCAAATACGTCGACACCTTCAAGGCCACGCCCCGTAACCTCACTGTGCTCGTTTACGACCGCTTCGGTCTCGACCTCAACGCGCTGGGCAAGCAGGTGCAGGAGGCGCTCAACCTGCTGGAAACGCAGTCGTACGTGCAGCGCAACGGCAACATCTATGAGTACCTCACCAACGAGGAGCAGGAAGTTGAGAAGGAGATCAAGTCAGTCGACGTCGACTCTTCCGAAGTCTCCAGCAAGCTGTTCAAATACCTCTCATCCGACATCCTCAAGACGAACAAGCTCAAGTACGCGAAGAACGGTCAGGACTTCCACTTCGGCTACAAGCTCGACGACATCGTCCACGGCAACCAGCGCGAGCTGACCATTCACTTCATCACGCCAGAGACGAACTACACCGACACTGAGATCGCCGCTCAGAGCATGGGCAAGGACGAACTGCGCGTCTTTCTCGGCCGTGACAAGCGGCTGCTGGCGGACCTGCGGCTGCTTCTCAAGACCGAGAAGTACACCAAGCAGCACACTAACTCGGGTGTTACGCCCTCGATGCAGACAATTCTGCAGTCGAAGCAGATGCTCAACACCGAGCGCGAAAAGGAGCTCATCGAGCGCCTCCGTCAAGCTGTCGGCAAGGCGCAAATGATCATCAATGCTGCAGAGATCACGTCCAGCTCCCAGGACGCGGTAACCCGGGTCTCCGAAGGGTTCCAAGAACTCGTCAACCGGACTTACACGAGCCTCAGCTTGCTGGACGGGAAAGCCTACGCAGAGCAGCAGGTCGCTGCTGCGGTCCAGAACGACCAGGGCCTGTTCAACGCGGGCGAACTGAGCGCTCTCAGCTCGCCCGGCCAGGAGATGGAGTCCTGGATCCTCACTCAGACGGGGCTCGGCGAGCACGTGACGATCGAGAAGATCGTCGACCGCTTCGAGTCCAAACCCTACGGCTGGGGCCTTGGCTCCATTGAGGTTGTGCTGGGCTGGCTGGTCGGCAACGGCAAGATCGCCCTCACCGTCGGTTCCAACCAGGTGGCGCGCACCGAAGCGGCCGCCCTCATCCGCAACACGGCTAAGCACCAGTACACCGTCGTCGCGCCGCAGAAGGCATACGACGCCACGAAGGTTGCAGCATTCAAGAAGTTTTGTACGGACTTCTTCGACGACGGTGCCGTACCGAGCGACTCAACCGAGCTGGCCCAATTCGGCAAGGAGAAGCTCGCCGCCAAGCGCGATGAGCTCAACGCGCTCGTCAGCAGCAGCCGATATCCGTTCGTCGGCCAGCTCTCAGGCGTCGTCACCCAGCTGGATCAACTCGTCGGCAAGCCTATCGACTGGTACCTCAGCGACTTCGACGGGGCCGATGAACTGATCGAGGCCAAGGAGGAGCTGATCGATCCGATCAAGTCCTTCCTCAACGGCCAGCAGGCCAAGATCTTCGATGAGGCGGATGCCCTCCTGAAGGCCAACAGCGGAAACCTCAGCTATCTCCCGGCCGGAAGCACCGGCACAGTGGAGGCGCTCCTTGCGGACCCGAACGCGTTCCGCGGCAACAAGATGAACCAGCTCAAGGTGGCGGTGGACACGCTCCGCGGCCTGATCGAGAGCAAGGTCAGCGAGAGCCGCTCCGCGGTGCGAAGCGGGATTGAGAACAAGCTGGCGAGCCTTCTGAAGGACTCGATCTATATCAAAGCAACGGCAGAGGCACAGAAGTCGGTGACCGGCAGGGTGGACATGGTGTACGCGAGCCTTGACGGTGAGCGGCTCATCGCGGTGATCGATCAGACCGGCGCCCACTTTGTCTCCACGATCTATCCGGAGCTTGTCGATGAGCTCGCAGAGTCGGCCAACCCCTCGGAACCGGTGAAGCCTTCCGTCTCGCTCAGCACCATTGATGTTCCTGGCGGACCCGCATTCATCGAAGACGAGACCGATATGAATCACTATCTGGACGCGCTGCGCGCCGCACTCGTCGGCACCCTCAACGACGGAAAGCGAATCACGCTCTGATGGAAACCGCACCGCTCAAGTCGTTTGCCACTTCGGCGCGTACTGAATTGATCCGTGAAGTGTCTGCACGGATCACCGCCGTCCTCGCTCAAGGCTCTCCCGAGCGCGTGGAGCAGCCCAATGCCGTGTCAGCGCTGGAGCGCGCCATCGCAGGTGCCGGTGGTGGTGACAAGGGGAAGGCGCACGTCGCGGATAAGGTCGCCTACACGTGGTTCAACCGCATCATCGCGCTGCGGTTCATGGACGCCAACAGCTACACCGGGATCAGTGTGGTGTCGCCGGCGGCCGATCAAGTCGGCCAGCCTGAGGTGCTTGCGGCCGCCAAGCGTGGGCAGATCGATCAGCAGGTGGTCAAGGAGAAGGACGCCGCGACCATCATCGGGTTGCTCAACGGCACCCGTCAGCCGCGCCCCGGAGTCGATGCCCAGGCCGAGGCGTATGCGTTGCTCCTGGCGGACTACTGCCGTTTCTGGAATGCCGCCATGCCGTTCATGTTCGAGCGCGAGGGCGATTACACCGAGCTGCTCATCCCTGCCAATCTGCTGGCCGACGACTCTGTGCTCAATCGCTCCGTCGCGGTGCTTACCGAAGCCGTCTGCCAGGACGTCGAAGTCATCGGCTGGCTGTACCAGTTCTACATCTCGGAGCGGAAGAACGAGGTCTTCGCTGGGTTCAAGAAGAACAAGAAGGCCGGTGCCGACGAGATCCCCGCAGCTACCCAGCTGTTCACCCCGCACTGGATCGTTCGCTACCTCGTGGAGAACTCTCTCGGGCGACTCTGGATGCTCAACCGTCCGTCGTCGAGCCTGGCGAGCCAGATGGATTACTACATCGCGTCGGCGGACGAAGAAACCGACTTCCTCAAGATCCGCGGGCCCGAGGAACTCACAGTTATCGACCCGGCCTGTGGCTCGGGACACATGCTCACGTACGCCTTCGACCTCCTCTACGCAATATACGAAGAAGAGGGGTACGCGCCATCGGAGATCCCCGGCCTGATCCTCACCCACAACCTCTACGGCACCGAGATCGACCCGCGCGCCGGTGCGCTCGCTGCCTTCGCCCTGACGATGAAAGCAGTCGCCAAGCGCAAGCTCTTCCTCAGAAATCCAGTCGAGCCGAACATCTGCGTACTCGAACCGATCTCGTTCAGCTCCGAGGAGCTTGAGTACCTCGTGACAAAGGGTGGGGACCGCTGCGCGGAAGAGGAGTTCTGGACCCAGTTCACCGAAGCGGACACGTTAGGCTCGCTGATCCAACCTGATAAGGATCTGATCGACCGGCTTGCGCGTCACCTTGGGACTATCGACCACGGGGGAGATGTCTACAGAGCCGACGCGATCGAGTGGGCAGAGCGAACCATTGAACAAGCTACATTCCTTGCTCCGCGGTACGCGGTGGTCGTAGCGAACCCGCCTTACATGGGCAAGAGCAACATGGGGAGTCTGCTTTCGCGGTACGCAGAGACCAAGTATCCGCGCACCAAGGCTGACTTCTACGGAATGTTTATGCAGCGCGCTTCATCGCTCGTGCGTCCGGGCGGGGCCTGGGGAATTATTTCACCGCACGGATGGATGTTCCAGTCATCATTCGCGGGTTGGCGTGACGAGTTCTTGCGAGAGAACATCACAGCCACTCTGGTGCAATTTGGGCGAGGCGTGTTCGGTTCCGACTGGGCGTCAGCAGCATTCGTCGCGATACATGGGACGCCGAATCCTGAGCAGACGGCCGTCTACCGCAAGCTCTACGAGAGGGCGCTGGACGTGCGCTCCCGCGACCTCCTGGAGAAGCTCTTCCTCGATCCGACCTACCAGACATTCACCGTTCGGCAGCAGTCTTTCCTTCAGATTGGCGGCGCCCCGATTGCCTTCAGCCTGGGGCAACCTGTACTCGATCTGCTTGCTTCGGCGGACCCATTGTCACGACACGCACTGCCACGGCAGGGCCTGGCGACAGGTGACAACGATCGCTTTCTCCGGCTCTGGTGGGAGGTTTCGAACAATCGCATCTCCCGAACCGCCACGAGCAGTGCGGACGTTTCCGTCGGGTCGCCTTGGGTGCCCTATCTGAAGGGAGGACCACCGCGTCGGTGGACTGGTAATGACCTCCACGTCATCTTCTGGGCCAACGATGGCTATGCCATCAGAAACTTCTTCACAGCTGATGGGCGCCAGCGATCGGTATTGAGGAACACAGAGGCTTATTTCCGTCCAGGCATGACATGGTCAACTATTGCCGGCGAGTTCGCAATGAGAGAGGTAACGGGTGGGGCGATCTTCGACAGTAAGGGCTCTCTCCTGCTTGTCGACGGAGACGACGCCCGCCGTCGATTGCTTGGCTATCTCAACTCCAGTCCGGTGAATCACATTATCGCCACGTTGTCGCCGACCCTGGACTTCTCGCAGGGTCCCGTTGGACGCATACCTGTGCCAGAAGGTCTCCTCGATCGACCCGACGTTGATGAGGACATCGCCGAGTGTGTCGCAATCTCGAGCGAAGACTGGTCAGCCGACGAGATTGTGCCTAACTTCGCCCCCCGCCTCGGTGCTTCACCATCTACGGCGCAGCTGAGTGGGCTCGCCGATGAGGTGATGCATAGACAGGCAACTCTGACGTCTCGCATGGCCGCACTCGAGCAAGGTCTCGACCAATATTTCGCTGACCTCGCAGGTGGCGTGATCGCCACGTCGACCAAGCGGCCTGTGACGCTCTATGCAGCGGACCTCGTTCAGCAGGGTTGGCCGAGTGCGTTCGGTGACCTTTGTCGTGACCTCGCGTCGTACGCGGTCGGCTGCATGTTCGGTCGCTACAGCCTCGATGAACCCGGGCTAATTCTCGCGGACCAGGGTGCAACGTTGCAGGACTACCTCGCGAAGGTGCCAAACCCAACGTTCGCGCCGGACTCGGACAACGTCATCCCAATCGTCGACGGCGACTGGTTCGAGGACGACGTTGTGGGGTTCTTCCGGCGGTTCCTCCGGACGGCCTTCGGCGATCAGCACTTCGAGGAGAACCTTAAGTTCGTCACCGAATCGCTCGGCGTGAAGAGCCTACGGGACTACTTCATCACCCGGTCTGGGAGGTCGAAGTTCTACGAAGACCACGTCCAGCGGTACAAGAAGCGGCCTATCTACTGGCTCTTCTCCAGTCCCAAGGGATCGTTCAATGCCCTGATCTACATGCACCGCTACACGCCCTCGACCGTCTCGACGGTCCTGACTTATCTGCGGGAGTACGTGACCAAGCTGGAGGCGGCCCTCCAGCAGGCGGAGCGCGCTGGAAACGCGAAGGACGCTGATCGCTTCCGCAAAATCCTCGTGGAGCTGAACGAGTACGAGCACGACACGCTCTACCCGAAGGCGTCTGAGAATGTCGTCATCGACCTCGACGACGGGGTCAAGGCGAATTACCCGAAGTTCAGTACGGCGCTGAAGAAGATCACCGGCTTGGAGGCCTCCGGTGACTGACCTGAACTCCGTCCGAGACGCCCTACTGAGTCGGCTCGCTTCTAAGCGCGTTGTGTTCTGGCATGACACCGCCGGCGAGTACGACGCTGAGCTCGACGCGCTCGATCTTGACGGCGTTACTGTCGTCCGCGTGCAGGACAACGAATTCGGCGTGAAGTGCACCCTTCTCGCCGACCACGTCACCAAGCACCTTGTCTACCGCTCGGGCGAAGTCGCACGCGGCACCGGGAACTGGCTGCTTGACCTGGAACTCGCCTATGGCGTCTTCACGGCGGACAAGACGTCCATGCTCCAGCAGGAGCTCGGCCTTAACGACCCGGCCTTCGCGCCGGTCATCGAGCAGCATCAGAAGTTCTTCACCGCGAACAGCCGAAAGCAAGCGCTGGAAAAACTCCTGACCGAGGGCGACGACGCCATCCGTCTCCGGGCCAAGATGTGCCAGGTCCTCGTCAAGGCTTCCGGGAACAAGCTGACCGACATCACGCGGGAGCTGCTCGCCGAGAATGCTGCGGACAAGTCGGCCAAGTTTGACGACCTGGCCGCGTTCGGACTCGACGGGTTCTTCTGGGAGGGGCTTGCGAGCATCTACAGGTACCCGAGCAAGACCCCGACGATGGACGACTTCGTCCTGTGGATGTTCAGCCGGGCGATCGAGGACTTCGTCTCCGCCACCCCGGACGAGTTCCGCAACATCCGCAGTGACTTCAACAGCCTGCGCTACGACGTCCGCAGCCAGGCCATGATGACGAAGCTCGCCTCGCGCGCAGCCGAGGCACTGGACGTCAAGTCCAAGATCGAACATCGCGACTATCGCGACCTCGCCAAGGTCACGATCTTCGAGGAGATCGACCGCAAGGTGATCGTCGACCTCGCTGCCGCCGTCGCTTCGCAGTCGGTGACGCCGCGCGAGGTCGCCGAGGTCGTGCGCCAGCGACAGGAGAGCCTGTGGCAGGCGAAGTACGCCAAGCTCTACGAAGCCATCCAGAGCGCCTCGGACTTGCTGGCTTCCATTGCAGAGCTGCCGAACGCGATCGCCTCGGCTGATCTTGCACTTGAGAAGTACCAGTCTGACTGGTTCCGCATCGACCAGCAGTACCGTTGGTTCACCTACGCCTACCAGACCGCCGACTTTCAGAAACCCCTCGAAGCGCTCAAGGCCGAGGTCGACAAGCAGTACGCCAACAAGTATCTCTACGACTTCGGCGGTCGCTGGCAGCAGGCGCTTGAGCCCACGGGCGAGTGGAAGTCTGCAATTCTCGCACCGCAGGCCAGGTTCTTCGACCGGCACGTCGCTCCCGTGGTCAAGGATGGACGCACCAAGGTCGTCGTCATCATCTCTGACGGCATGCGCTACGAGGTCGCTGACGAACTGGCGTCGATGATCCGCAGTGAGGACCGTTTCGAGGCTTCGTTGTCGGCGGTTCTCGGGTCTCTGCCGAGTTATACCCAGCTTGGGATGGCGTCGCTGCTTCCGCAGGCGACCTTGGAGCTCGATCCGGACGCGCTGCCGGTGTTCGCCGATGGGAAGCCGACGAACGGCACGGCGAACCGGGACAAGATCCTGCAGGCGGTCAACGGCCACGCGATCGCCGCCGCCGACGTTCTGGCCATGCCGGGCGACGAGTTGCGAGGGCTCTACAAGCAGCACCAGATCTTCTACGTCTACCACGACCGCATCGACGCTGCCGGCGACAAGGCAGCAACGGAGCGAACTGTGTTTGAGGCGGCAGAAGAGACCCTCCGCGAGTTGCTCCTGCTCGTCAAGAAGTGGACGAACGCCAACGCGACGAACATCGTGATCACTGCCGATCACGGCTTCCTCTATCAGGACATTCCACTGGAGACGTCCTACTATGTCTCGGAATCGCCGCAGGGCGACGCCGTTACCAAGACGAACCGCCGTTTCGTGCTGGGCAGGGGGCTGAAGCTGTCTCCGTCGTTCATGACTTTCACGTCGGCTCAGGCGGGTCTGATCGGTGACATCGACATTCAGATCCCGAAGTCGATCCATCGCATCCCGCAATCCGGTGCCGGGACACGCTACGTCCACGGCGGAGCTTCCCTCCAGGAGATCGTGGTCCCCGTGGTGACGGTCAACAAGAAGCGCAAGAGCGACACTCGCCCGGTCAATGTCGACCTGATGCCGGAGACGGACAAGATCACCACCGGCCAACTCGCCGTCAAGCTGCTCCAGCGCGAGGCGGTAACGGACAAGATCCAAGCGCGCCGGGTCCGCCTCGGCCTGTACGTGGGTGACTCGCTGATCTCCGATCAGCCGATCCTCACCTTCGACAGCCCATCTGAGGACCAGCGCCAGCGCTACCAGTCGGCGACCCTCTATCTCTCGCAGGATGCCGACGACTTCAACAATCGTCCGGTCGAACTCAGGCTCGAAGAACCCATCCCGAACACCACACAGTGGAAGTCGTTCTCGAAGGGCACCTACACCATCAAGCGCTCGTTCACGACGGATTTCGACTTCTAGGAGAGGCATGACGAATCTCGAAGACGCTCTCGGCATGATGGATGCCCTGGCCGGTGACGAGGTGGCCGGCACGGTCCCGGTGAAGTCCGTTCTGGACGAGAAGATCCATGGGCACTTCGCCGGCGCGGTCGTTCGCAAGGACTTGGTGAAAGCGGTCCGCGGGAATGCAGTGGTGCCGTCATACGTACTGGAGTATCTCCTGGGCCAATATGCCGCATCAGACCACGAGGCGACGATCCAGGCCGGCATCGACAGTGTGCGGAAGATCCTGGCGACCCACTACGTCAACCGCAACGAGCACAAGTTCGTGAAATCGGAGATCCGCCGTAAAGGACGCCATCGTGTGATCGACAAGGTCACGGTGACGCTCAATGAGAAGGACGACGTTCACGAGGCGGACTTCGAGAACCTCCAGATCAAAGGCGTCGTCATTGACGATGCCACGGTCAACCGGAACCCTAAGCTTCTTGTCGGCGGCGTTTGGTGCATCTGTGACATCGAGTACTTCCATACTGACGACCCGCGCGCCGTGCCGTGGATTCTCGGCAGTTTGAAGCCCATCCAGGTAGCCGGCGTCGACATCGAGCACTTTTACGAAGCCCGCAAGTCGTTCACCACCGAGGAATGGATCGACCTGCTCGTGCAGTCGATCGGTCTCAACCCGGAGCAGTTCAACGACCGTGGCAAGCTCATCGCTCTGACCCGTCTGATCCCCTTCGTTGAGCGCAACTTCAACGTCGTCGAACTGGGGCCGAAGGGTACCGGCAAGTCGCATACGTTCAGTGAGTTCTCCCCGAATGGAATCCTGATCTCCGGCGGCGAGGTGACCGTCGCGAAGCTGTTCGTCAACAACGCGAGTGGCCGCATCGGCCTGGTCGGCTACTGGGATTGCGTTGCGTTCGACGAGTTCGCCGCTAACCGGCGCGCTGATCAGAACCTCGTCAACGTGATGAAGAACTACCTGGCGAACAAGTCGTTTTCGCGTGGCACGAGCATCTATGGAGCCGAGGCCTCGATGGCTTTCATCGGCAACACCACACATACCGTGCCGTACATGCTCAAGAACTCTGACCTTTTTGATGAGCTGCCGGAGGCATATCGCGACCCGGCTTGGCTCGACCGCATCCACCACTACATTCCGGGCTGGGAGGTGGCGCCGATCCGGTCTGAGATGTTCTCCTCCGGCTACGGATTCGTGGTCGACTACCTCGCCGAGATCCTGCGCGCGAAGCGAACCGAGGACTTCTCGGACAAGTACAAGGGCTACTTCACTCTGGACAACTCGATCTCAACCCGCGACCAGGACGGCATTCGCAAGACTTTCTCCGGACTGATGAAGCTGGTGCACCCAACAGGTGAAGCGGCTGAAGGGGAGATCCGAGCGCTGCTGGAGTTCGCCATCGAAGGGCGCAAGCGCGTCAAGGACTCGATCCTGCGGATCGACGCCACCATGCGTGACACTGCCGTGTACTTCCGGTACTCCGATAAGGCGGGCGTTTGGCATGAAGTCGCGACTCTCGAAGAGAGGCAATACCCGCAGCTCTACCGGCGAGCCTGGAGCGCGGTCCCGGGCTCCGGCGACGAGTCTGGCGTCGACGGTGTGGGTGAGTCGCCTTCTCCGACACCGGCGGTCGCTGAAAGGGCGAGGCACGCAGAACTATTCCAGGGGCACCGCGACTTCGTCGAGAACCAGCGAGGGATCTCCTTTGAAACGCTGCTGTTGCCCTACCTTGCGGGAGCAACGGAGATTGAACTGCACGATCCGTACATCCGCTTGGCGCACCAGGGCCGAAACCTGGTGGAGTTGCTTGCCTTGATCGCGGCAATGAAGGACCCGGCTGAGGAGATCACGTTCAAGCTGTTCACTGTGCTGGATGACGACCCAGATCACGAGAAGAAGCAACTGCAGATGTTGACTGCGATCGTCCAGGGAGCTGTCCAGCAAGGCATCAAGCTTGACGTCGCCAAGGACCCGGGTGGTCATGACCGATGGATCCGAACCGACACTGGCTGGCGCATCAACCTCGGGCGTGGCCTCGACATCTTCCAGAAGTCCGACGGCGGCTGGCTTGACTTCGGCAGCAGCCGGCAAGAGTTCCGCCAGGTGCGCGCCTTCGGGGTGACGTACATCAGGGAAGAGGATTAGCACTATGGCGACAAATCCACGGCCGTATTGGTCGGAGCGCATGGGACGGAGTCCGAGACATTCTGTCCTGAACGCCGAGCAGACTCGCCGCCTGTTCGCTTCATTGTGGAGTGAACTAGAGGCTATGGACCTCTTTCAACAAGCATTCGGCTACGATTGCGTAGACGAGGGATTCGTCCAAGGAACCCTCGGTCCAAGAGCATCAGATCGGATTTCAATTGTTTTGGGGTACGACGATGTCTGGCCGTTTAACGAGAGTCGAATTGCTAGTTGGTCTGACGACCAGTTATTCGACGTCATCGAGTTTCTTTACGACCATGTCAGTAAGGGCGACCGGATCGGCGGGTACTTGCATACCTTCAATGACTGTGGATGGCACTATCGCAAATTCGACGCTGAGCAAGGCAGGTCGGAATACAGAGGGCGTGTCAATGAAATCCTGTCTCGCGTGGAGGATGGGTTCGAATTGACTGCGGGGGGCCAGATCATGCGCCTGGCTCCTGAAGGTCTTGAGCCTTTGCTGCTGGAGGATGCACGGAACCTTGGTGAGTCGAACCAAGACCATGTGCGTTCCGCAATCCATAAGTTTCGCTCTCGGGCCTCCAGTTCGACTCAGCGCCGAGATGCAGTTCGGGACCTAGCTGATGTGCTCGAGAATATTCGCCCTGACGTCAAGGAGTATCTGTTTAGTGAGGACGAGCGAGCGTTATTCGAAATTGCAAACAAGTTCTGGATCCGACACAATAAGCCTGGCGAGCGCCGCGAGTATGATCACGAGGCGTGGTGGACTTGGCTTTTCTATCTTTACCTGGACTCTATTTCGCTGGTTGATCACCTCAAGGAGAAATCTGATCGTTTAGATGCGAGAGATTAATGTTTTGAGGTGTGTGCATGGATAATTTCGGTTGATTGTCTCGACCCTTTGCATACGGGCGGTGGGAGGACGTTCTCGCTCCGCTTCATCATCGTCGAGTGGGGCGATGTCCACCTCATTGGACATGGTGGCTTCCGCCGGCAACTGGCTTTCATCAAAGGAACCCAGGATCGCCTGGCTCCCGATCACGATCACACGGTCTTGGCGGATGATCTCAGTGGCCGCCCGGATGGCGTGCTCCAAGTCCTCACGTCGCAAGGGCTGCGGCCTTCTTAAGGGCGATGATCCGCTCCTGCTCGGACAATGCTCCGGCGAAAGGGCTCAGCTGTCTGAGCTCCATGCCGACTTCCGAGTCCTCCAGCATGGCCTCTTCGAGCTCGGCCAGAGGTCCATCGAGAAGCGCCACCCACTGGTCCACCCAGCCCTCGGCGAGTGATCCCCGCACCCTGCTCCGCAGGTTCTCCACCCCACCCCGCCCGATTTCCCTGACCGCGGCTTCGTCCTGGTCGAGTTTCTGCAGAAGTGCGATGTGCAACTCGTACGGGACCCGCTCGTGACGGTCCCGGAGCCGCGGTCTCCGATCACGGGCTGCTTTCAGGGAGGCCTGGACAACGGCTGCGCTGACACCCAGCCTTGCCGCGATGCCCCGGACTGACAGACCCAGGACATGCAGCGAGAACATCGCTTCCTGGCGCATCCGGGCAGCCCGGAGCTGGGCCTGACGGAGTCGCTCGCTCGTCTCGCCCAACTGGACGGCCTGCCGTTCAAGCCACAGGAAGTCGACGGATTCCATAACTGTATGGTACCCCCGTACAATCTGGGGTTTCCGGACCCCTTGACTTAACACGTTAGCCGTCGCTAACGTATTAACCATGCCGGATGCACTGGAAGTCGCAGCGGAGCCCACACGTCGCAGGCTCCTGCACCTCCTTGTCGCCGGCGAGCAGACCGTCACCGAACTCACGGAGCACTTCAGCGTCACCCGCTCCGCCATCTCCCAGCACCTGCTGCTCCTGGAAAGCGTGCGCCTCGTCGCCGCACGCAAGGACGGCAGGAGCCGCTACTACCGCCTGGACCCCTCCGGAATGGCCACGCTCCGCGCCCTCGTGGGGCAGTTCTGGAACGACGAACTGGACCTTCTGGCCCGGGACGCTCAACGCCTCGCCGACAGCAAAGACCCCCAACCCAAGGACACGCCATGAACTACACCAAGTCCCTCCACCTGCCCGTCACCCCGGACGAGGCGTTCGCCCTGGTCACCGAGCCGGAACGGCTCCGCCGCTGGCAGACCGTGGTGGCCCGCGTGGACCTCCGCCTCGGCGGCGAATACCGCTGGACCGTCACCCCCGGCCACCACGCCGTCGGCACCTTCCGCGAGATCGAGCCCGGCAAGCGCGTCGTCTTCGGCTTCGGCTGGGAGGGCGACGCCATGGGCCTGGCCCCGGATTCCTCCACCGTCACCGTCACGTTCACTCCGGCCGGCGAGGGCACCGATGTGCTCTTCGAGCACGACGGCCTCACCCCGGAGCAGGTCCCCGGCCACACCGAGGGCTGGGACCACTTCATGGAGCGCCTCGCGGCCGCAGCCGGCAGCGAGCTGGGCGCCGGCGCCGACCCCTGGTCCGCCTTCCCGCAGGACATGAGCCTGCTCAACTCCGCCGAGGCCTCCCTGGCCGTCCTCCTCGACGTGCTGCGCCGCGTCACCCCGGACGACCTGGACAAGCCCACCCCCTGCAGCGAATACACCGTCGCCCAGCTGACCGACCACCTCGCCGGCTCGCTCATCTCCATCGGCACGGCCGTCGGCGGCACACCGGTGGACCGCAAGGACGCCGGCCTCGAGGACCGCATCGCCGGCCTGTCCCAGACCGCCGTCGAAGCCTTCACCCACCGCGGCACCGACGGCACCGTGGACATCGCAGGCGGCATCCCCGCCGTCGTCGCCGGGCAGATCCTCAACATCGAGTTCCTGGTCCACGCCTGGGACTACGCCACGGCGTGCGGCCTGCCGCTGCAGGTCGCCGAGGAGCTGAGCGCCAACGTCGAGACCCTGGCCCGCCGCACCATTACCGACGGCGTCCGCCAGGGCGGCAGCTTCGCCGGCGAACTGAACGTCTCGGAGACGGCGGGCAGCCTCGAGCGGCTGATCGCCTTCACCGGTCGGCAGCCGGTCGCGTGAAATGTCCGACGACGGCGGTGACGGCGGCGCTGCGCGGCTCTAGGCTGGGTGCATGAGCACCTTCGCCGTCACCCGCAGCGCCTTCATCCCCGCAGCTCCTCAGGACGTGTTCGCCCACGTCAACGACTTCCACCAGTGGTCCGCCTGGTCCCCGTGGGAGAAGCTGGACGCGGACATGTCCAAGAGCTACAGCGGCCCGGAGTCCGGCCCCGGAGCGCACTACGAATGGGCCGGTAAGAAGGCCGGCACCGGCCACATGACCATCGAGGCCGCCACGGCGCCGGAAGGCTCCGAGGACGGTGCCGGCTCCATCGACATCGACCTGCACTTCCTCAAGCCCTTCAAGAACAACAACCACACCCTCTTCACCTTCGTCCCCGAACGCGACGGCACTAAGGTCACCTGGACCATGAGCGGCGAGAACAAGACCCTGTTCTCAAAAGCATTCGCCAAGCTGTTCAGCATGGACAAGATGGTGGGCAAGGACTTCGAGTCGGGCCTGTCGGCACTGCGGGACGTCGCCACGCGCGGATAGCCCAGAAGGCCCCCGCGAGAAGACAAAAGTTGCCGCTGACCAGCACGGTCAGCGGCAACTTTTGCACTCTCGCGAGGGGTTTTAGGAAGCCCCACCCTGCCAGAGCGCCGTGAACGGGGCGCCGGACGCCACGCGGTTCTCGATCCCGCGGGTCACGAACGCCTTCGCGGCACGCGCCGCCTCCAAGGGCGTGGCGCCCTTCGCCAGTTCGGCGGTCACCGCGGCGGCGAGTGAGCAGCCGGCGCCGGAGACGGCCACCTCGCCCACCTTCGGGGTGGAGAGAATCTCCAGCGTCTCGCCGTCGTAGAACACGTCCACGGCGTCCTCGCCGGCCAGGCGCACGCCGCCCTTCGCCAGCACGGCCGCTCCGCTGAGCTCGTGAATCTTCTTCGCGGCGGCCACCAGGTCTTCGACCGTGGAGATGCTCATGCCGGAGAGCGACTCGGACTCGAAGTGGTTCGGCGTCACGAACGTCGCCAGCGGCAGAATCTGAGCCTTGAGTGCCTGGTCCGTGTCCAGGGCGTGGCCCGGCTCCTGGCCCTTGCAGATCAGCACGGGGTCAAGCACGATGTTGCGGAATCCGCCGTCCTTCAGCGCGCCCTCCACGGTGGAGATGGTGGCCGGGCTGCCCAGCATGCCGATCTTCACGGTGTCCAGCACACTGTCAGCGCCCGACGCCGGCCCGTACGCCGCCGTCGTCGCCTCCAGCTGATCCGCGATCACCTGCTGGTCCACCGGCACGAAGCGGTGGTTCCAGCTGTTCTTCGGGTCGAAGGAGACGATGCAGGTCAGGTTCACGATCCCGAACACGCCCAGCTCCTGGAACGTTTTCAGATCGGCCTGTGCGCCCGCGCCGCCGGTGGCTTCGGAGCCGGCGATGGTCAGGGCGATGGCAGGGGAAACGGTGGTGGTCATGCCACCATCCTGCCACCGCTCGACGCCGGCCGGTCACCCGGCGCTGTTCAGCTCCGGGTGCGCCGTGAGGAAGTCGCGGTAGCTGCTGAGGGTTTGCAGGCTGGAGGAGTACCCCAGGTCGAGCGGGGATACCGAGTAATCGCCCGTGGAGGACGTGACCCTGATTTCAAGCCGGGCCTCCGGATCGCCCGCGGCGGCGTTCACGATCGCGGGGAACGCCTTTTTGAGCAGCGCGAGCATTGCAGTCCGGTCATCGGTGTCCGCCGTGATGAACACGTCTCCGGTGCGTCCCATCCCGGCGTTCGATTTGTAGCTGCTGTCGACGCTTTGGACATGTGTGATGGACGTGACGGCGCCCTTGTATTTCTCAGCGTAGGAGGCGTCGTCGTTCTTGCTGTTTCCCGTACAGGCACTCAGGAGGGCGGCGAGAATTCCCATCAGCAGGACCACTTTCAGTGTGCGCATGAGCAGTTCACATCTTTCGTCCGACGTCGGAGGTCGTTGCCGTCACCTGATTCGGATCATTCGTGATGAACCGCTGCATGGACGCGTCATTCTGGTAGTTCGCGAGCGGCGCCACGTTCATGTGATCCGCCACCGATCGCGCGTAGTTGTTGAAATCATGGTTTCCCGCCGCGTCCAGGGCCCCGACTCCTGGGGGATCGGGCAGGGTCACCACGGTTCCATTATTGTCCCGTGCCCACGGCATGATCCCGAAGGGTCCAGGTCCCGGCTTCGCGTTGCCAAGGTCCAGCCTCGGAACGACGTCGGTGGCATGCTGGATCTCCAGCGTGTGAATGCCGTCCGGGATGTGAGTCGAATCCACCGGCGATCCGTAGGTCATCACGTTGGTGACATTGAAGCGGTCCCGGAATTCGGAATCCGAGGCCAGCGCAGCGGCCGTCATGCCGCCCTGGGAATGGCCCACGAGCATCACCGGTGCGTCGGCGGGGATCCCGGCCTTCTCCATCGCCCGCTCGACGGCCTGGCTCATGGTGGACATGCCACCCGACGCCGTGACCAGGTTGCCCGTGAGGTCCATGGGGGTGGAACCGCTCAACGGGTTCCACGTCTGTGTGCCCGGAATGCTGACGATGTAGGCGGGCCCGTTCCCGTCATGCTTGTCCACGGCGGTGATGCGGACGGCGTTGTCCGGAGTGCCTGGGCGCCCGCTGTCCTGGTAGGCGGCGGATACCCCGCTCATGATGTTCGACAGGCTGTTCGGCACAGGGGTGTCGTCGTATCCCTTGACCGAATTGTGCATCCCGGCCACACCGACGTGATGCGGATCGCCGGCGGCCGGTGTCCCGTCATCGAAGATGTGCGGATTGACCAGACCGTCCGTCAGGCCGGTGACGCCCAGATTGATCGACGATCCGAGCAGATTCAATCCACCGGCCACCAGCTGGGTGATCGAGGGCGGTTCACCGTGGATCAGCGCGTCGAGGCCCATGCGCCCGAAGTTCCCGAGCGCATCCAGCTCCTCCCGGCCGGCGCCCAGGAGGTTGTGCAGCGGAGAGCGTTCGTCGTTCAGGAGCCAGCCACCGGCGCCGGTGAGCCAGCCGGGCAAGCCTCCGTGATGACCGCCGGAACCGCCGGAAGTCCCGCCGCCGGATTGGCTGGCTTGCTCCTGTTGCCGGACCTGTTCTTTCATGGTCCGCGACGCCTGGTGCAGGGCGTTCGACGCCGAAAGCAGGGTCTGCCGGTGACCGTTCCAGTCCCGCTTGAATCCTTGCGCGTCCGGGCCGTCCCACGGGCTCGAGGACAGCAGCGAGCTGAGTTCCTTGCTCAGCTGCATGAGTGTGTCCGCACCCTGGTCCAGCTTCTTCCCCAGGGCCTTGCCCTGCTCGACGTCCATCCCATAGATGCTCATGCGCCCACCCCCGCCGTGGCGGCGCCGCGGAGGAAGTCCCACGCTCCCAGCACATCCCATACCAGCTCCCGGGCGATCGCGCCAGGCTCGCGGGGGAGGAGCACGACGCCGGCCGGCTCACCTTCCGCGCTGGTCACGCCGTCCGCGTGGGGCACCGTCTTCACCTCGGCCAGGCGGTCGGTGAGGATCCAGAGGTGGGAACTCTGCGAGCTTGCCGTGCTGACGGCGGTCTGAACCGTGGCGCGGCCCGTGGCATCCAGCTCCGCCGCCATCGCGGGAGAGACCGCGATGCGTTCCTCGGTGCCGAGGGCCGGCATCGCGGTGGACGTCAGCTCGGGCAGCTCCGGCATGGAGCGGGACACCACCTCCCACAGCGCGTCCTGCGGGAACAGGGCCACGGTCATCCGCTCGGCGATGCCGTCCACGGCGATCTCCCCGCCGGCTTCCGCATGGACGCTCCGGGCGGTGGTGCGGGCCAGGCCGCGCCCCTCGAACAAGCCGATGTCGCAGTGCGAGGAGACGCCGCCCGTGCGCGTCACGACGCTCGCGGTGACCGGAGCTTCGGAGGCGCGGCGGATGGTGTCCCGCCAGTCCTCGGTGAGCGCGCCGTCGTCGTCGGTCAGGCCCAGTGCGCGGAGCTCCTGCTCCAGTGCTGGGAGGGAGTCCGCGGGCAGTCCGGCGGGGGCTTCCGAGGGCCCGCCGGCCTTCGACACGGCGAGGGCCCAGCTCAGGATGTTCATTTCGATGGATATTTCAGGCTGCAGGGCGGCCATGGTGTCTCCGTCAGGGGTGCGAGGTGGTGGTGAGTGCTGGCCTCACCGTATCCCGGGGCCGTCTCCGCCGCCATGGGCAGGGGTGCCCATGGGGATGACCGTGAAACAATGGTGGGCGGCGAAACCGAGACGGTCGCCGAGCTAGTGCTAATACAGCGGGGCTTCACGGCCCTGGCGAACCACTATTGGAATGAGATCCCCATGAGCGCGAACGCGCAGGCCACTGTGGCCACGGGCAAGGCCCGGTACGCATCCATCGGCAGCCCCTTCTTCGGCATCCTGCTCGCGATCATGGCGGTGATCGTCATCCTGTCCAATATCGGCGCGTCCAAGGGCGTGGTCTTCGGCCCGATCGTCACCGATGGCGGCTTCTTCCTCTTCCCGCTCGCCTACGTCCTGGGCGATGTGATCTCCGAGGTCTACGGCTTCAAGGTGGCCCGCAAGGCCATCATCACCACCTTCGTCATCTCGGTCTTCGCCTCCCTGAGCTACTGGGTGATCATCGCTCTGCCGGGCTTCGACGACGACTACGGCCGTGCCAAGCAGGCCGCACTGGAAGGCGCGCTCGGCCCGGTCCCGCAGATCGTCCTGGCCTCCCTGGTGGCCTTCCTGGCCGGCCAGACCATCAACTCCTGGATCCTGGTGAGGATGAAGGCGCGCTCCGGGGAGAAGACCCTGTGGGCGCGCCTGATGGGCTCTTCCGGCGTGGGCGAGTTCGTGGACACGCTCATCTTCTGCTCCATCGCCGCGCCGGTCATCGGCATCACGGACGCACCCACCTTCATCAACTACGTACTGGTGGGCTTCCTCTACAAGACCCTGGTGGAGTACGCATTGATTCCGGTCACGGCCCTGGTCATCCGCGCGATCAAGCGTCGCGAACCGAGCTACGGCGCCTGAGCCCCGGGGAGCGGGTGCTGTGAATACCGGCCGCCCGGTATGATCCATTCGGTGGAAGTAAGCCCGTGGCACATATCCGGGCCCGCCGCATCGCCCGCTCCCCGAAAGGCCCCTCATGAGCAACCCGTATCCTCCCGCCGGCGAGCCCGGCAGCACCTCGGTCCCGCCGGTTCCCCCTGTCCCGCCTGCTCCGTACGGCGCACCGCAGGCCGCGACTCCGCCGTACGGAGCCCCGACGCAGTACGGAGCCCCCACCCAGTACGGAGCCCCCACCCAGTTCGCGCCGTCGGCCCCTGAGGCCGAGGGCTCCAAGTCGTTCGTGGTCACGTGGATCCTCGCCCTCCTGCTCGGCAGCCTCGGCATCGACCGCTTCTACCTCGGCAAGATCGGGACCGGCATCGTCAAGCTGGTGACCGCCGGCGGCTTCGGCATCTGGTCCCTGATCGACCTGATTCTGGTCCTTCTCGGCAAGCAGCGTGACAAGCAGGGCTTCGCGCTCCGCGGCTACCAGCAGCACAAGGCCGTGGCGCTGATCGTGTCCATCGTGTGGGTGATCCTCGGCGGTGTCGGCGGAATTGTGGCCGGTGCCACGGCTTCGTCGATCGCGCTCCAGACGGCGGCCGGGATCCAGAAGCCCATCGACACCACCTCCACGGACGGCGCCACGGATGGCGCCTCCACCGGCACGGGCAGCCAGGCTGACGGTGGGTCCTCCACCACGGTGAAGCAGGGCAGTCCGATCCCGCTGGACATGGGCGACGGCAAGAAGGCCGAGCTGACCATCAATGGCATGAAGTTCGTGAAGTCGATCGATTCCGTGGACGCGTTCAACGGCGGCTACCTGATCATGGACGTGACCTGGAAGAGCGTCGCGGGCGCCACCGATCCCCAGCCCACCCTCGGTTTCCAGGCCAAGGACAGCGCCGGGCACACGACGTTCGCGCAGCACCTCGACGATTCGGTCCTGAAGGACGGCGCCGTGCCGGAAGGCCAGGAGGTCAAGGGCTACGTGGTGTTCGACATCGCCCCGGGCAAGACCGCGATCACGGTCAAGGACAGCAGCTTCGCCAAGGACGCACTGACGCTGTACGTCAACGCAGGCTGACCGCTCAGCAAGCGCGCGACGGCGGTGGGTCACCTTCCCAGGTGGCCCACCGCCGTCGTCGTTCCGTCAGTCCGCGCCGTCAGCGTCCGCGTGAACAATATGACCAATACCTCTCCGCCGCGGGAGGTGCGCCGGTAGCGTGGCCCGCGGCTGTGGCACATCGGTGCGCCGCGGGGAAGAGGTGGAGGAATGTCCGGAACGCGCGTCACCGCCCCGGCGAAGCAGCCCACCATGGGCCGCGCCGTCGCGAACATCCTGAAGGGCTCGGCGGGCAACCTGATCGAGTGGTACGACCTCTACGTCTACGCCGCCTTCTCCTCCTACTTCGCGAGCTCGTTCTTCAACGGCAAGGACCCCGTCCAGGCGCAGATCGACGCCTACCTGACCTTCGCCCTGACCTTCCTCATGCGGCCGGTGGGCTCCTGGTTCTTCGGCCGCTACGCAGACCGGAAGGGCCGCCGCGCCGCGCTCACTCTGTCTGTCAGCCTCATGGGCCTGGGGTCCCTGATGGTCGCTGCGCTGCCCACCGCCGCGCAGATCGGCGTCTGGGCCACCGTCCTGATGTACGCCTCGCGGCTCCTCCAGGGCTTCTCAGTGGGCGGCGAGTACGGTACCAGCGCCACCTACATGAGTGAGGCGGCGGTCAGCGGCAAGCGCGGATTCTTCTCCAGCTTCCAGTACGTGACCTTGGTGGGCGGGCAGGTCCTGGCCCTGCTGACCCTCGTGATCCTGCAGCAGACCCTGGGCGAGGCTGAGCTGAAGGCCTGGGGCTGGCGCATCCCATTCGTGATCGGGGCCGTGGCGTCCCTAGTGGTGCTCTGGCTGCGGCGCACCATGGACGAGACCATCACCAGCGAACAGCGCGCCGCCACGCAGGCCCCCGGCGATGCCCAGCCCGGCACCCTGAAGCTCCTGTTCACCAAGCACTGGAAGCAGTTCCTGGTGGTGGTGTTCTTCACCATGGGCGGCACCTGTGCGTTCTACCTGTACACGACGTACATCCTCAGCTACATGAACAACGTCTCCCACATCCCGAAGGCGCAGACCTCCGTGATCAACTTCTGGGCGCTGCTGCTGTTCATGCTGATCCAGCCGCTGTTCGGGCTGCTGTCCGACCGGATCGGCCGCCGGACCCTGCTGATCGTCTTCGGCGTCCTGGGCACGGTGTTCACCTGGCCCATCATGTCCACGCTGGCCACCGTGCGGGACCCGTTCCCGGCCTTCCTGCTCATGGTGGCGGCGCTGCTGATCGTGGTGAACTACACCTCGGTCAACGCGATCATGAAGGCCGAACTGTTCCCGTCCTCGGTCCGTGCGCTCGGCGTGGGGCTGGGGTATGCGGTGGCGAACTCGCTGTTCGGCGGCACCACCCCGCTGATCGGGGAGTGGCTCTCCTCCGCCGGGCACAAGGAATGGCTCTTCACCTACGTGACCATCACCATCGCCCTGTCCCTGGTGGTGTACATCTTCTTCCTGCCGAAGGACCGGCCGGAAGACCTCGACTGACGCAGTCACCCCCCAGACGGCGTTCAGACGACGACGGCGTGTGGCGCTCAGGTGCGCAGACCTCCCCCCGGTCTATCGGCACCAGAGTGGCCGCGCGCCGTCGTCGTATCCGTGCTCTCCCAACTGGTCGGGAGTATCTGTTGCTTTGGCGCCGTTAGAACGACAGATGGTCCCGACCAGTTGGAGGGCGCCGCGCGTTCAGGCCGAGTAGTAGCGGCCCAGCGCCTCTTCCTTGTACGCCGCGAAGTCGCCGGCCTCCATGGCCAGGCGGGCGTCGTCCACGAGCTTGACGATGAAGCGCTCGTTGTGGATGGAGACCAGCGTGGCGGCCACCATCTCCTTGGCCTTGAACAGGTGGTGGATGTACGCGCGCGTGTAGTTGGCGCAGGCGTAGCAGTCACAGCCGTCGAAGAGCGGGCCGAAGTCCGTCTTGTACTTGCGGCCGGAGAGGTTGAATCGGCCGTCCGGCGTGTAGAACGCGGAGTTGCGGGCCACGCGGGTGGGGGAGACGCAGTCGAAGGTGTCCGCGCCGTTCTCGATGGCCGTGAAGATGTCATCCGGCTCGGAGATGCCCAGCAGGTGCCGCGGCTTGTCCTCCGGAAGCTCCTCCGCGCACCAGCCGATGATCGTCCCCAGGTTCTCCTTCTCCAGCGCGCCGCCCAGGCCGAAGCCGTCGAAGTTCATGGCGCCGAGGTCCTGGCACGCCTTGCGGCGGAGGTCCTCGTAGTGAGCGCCCTGGATGACGCCGAACAGCGCCTGGTACGGCTTGCCGACGCGCTCGTCGGTGAGCCGGAAGTGCTCGGTGACGCAGCGCTCGGCCCATCGGCGGGTGCGCTCCAGGGATTCCTCCTGATAGGCGCGGGAGTTCTGCAGGGTGGTCAGCTCGTCGAAGGCGAACATGATGTCCGCGCCGATCCGGTGCTGCACCTGCATGGAGATCTCCGGGGTGAAGCGGTGCTTGTCCCCGTTGAGGTGGCTCTTGAACCACACGCCGTCCTCGTCCACATGGGCCAGGCGCTCCTTGCCGGGTGCCACGGCGTCATCCGGGCCGGAGTTGTCCACCACGTCCATGTTGATGACCTTCTTGAAGCCGGATCCCAGGCTCATGACCTGGAATCCGCCGGAATCGGTGAAGGTGGGGCCCTGCCAGTTCATGAAGCGGCCCAGTCCGCCCGCGGCGTCCAGGATCTCCGGGCCGGGCTGGAGGTAGAGGTGGTAGGCGTTGGAGAGCAAGGCCTGGGCGCCGAGCTCCTTCATGGACTCGGGCAGCACGGCCTTGACGGTTGCCTTGGTCCCGACGGCGATGAACGCCGGCGTCTGGATGTCACCGTGCGGGGTGCGGATGACGCCGGTGCGGCCGTGCTTGCCGGGTTCCGTGTCCTCGAGGCGGGTGCCGACCGTGAAGCCGAACTCCTCCTGGCGGGCGGGATCGCCCAGCGTTGCGGCGGGCTCGGTCAGGGTTTCACTTGTGGAAGGCACCCTGTCATTCTGCCAAATGTGCGGGGCAGGAATTAATGTCGGACCCCTCTGGAAGAGTGGGGTCATGGAGGCGGAGAGCAGCACCGAAGGGGTTCCGGGGGCCGGGCAGGTGCCCGGGGTTCTGGGTGCGCTTGACTCCCTGACGTCTGCGATCGTGGCGGCGGACCGGGGGATCGCGCAGTTGCAGGCGGGCCGGGAGCTGCTGCTGGCCATGGCTGTGGAACTCTCCCACGGACTGATCGACGACGACGCGGCTGGGCCGGGTGTGCCGGCTGATGAGGGCTTGTGGGAGGCGCGGGCGGTGGAGTTGGCGGAGCGTTCGGTCGCGGCGGAGATCGCCACCGCGACCCGCACCAGCGACCGGTCCATCCAGCACCAGATGGGTGCCGCCGTGGAGCTCGTGGAACGCTTCCCGGCCACCCTTCAGGCCTTCACGGAGGGGCGGATCAGTGCGGCGCATGTGCGGGTCATCCGGGACGCCGGGACCGTGATCGAGAACCCCACGGCACGGGCCCGGGAAGCCGAAAAAGCCGAACCCGAACCCCTGGCAGTCCGCCACGACCGAGCCTGCCAGGAACGGCGGGTCTGGCTGAACCCACTCCCGGACGGGATGGCCGAACTCGGGGCCGTGCTGCCCGCCACCCTCGCCCACGGGGTGTTCGGACGGCTGACCAGCCTGGCCAAGGGTTGTGAACAGTCCCCGGATACCCGATCGGCCAGTGCCACGGGGGCGAGCGAGCCTTCGATCGCCTCAGGGGACGGGCCCCAGGAAACCCGGACGCGGGATCAGCTCCGTGCCGACCTCCTCGCGGACCTGCTCTTGCATGGTGCCCCGAGCGGTCACGACGCCTCGGACGGGCTCCTGGCCGGGATCAGCGCCCGGGTCGAGGTCACCGTCCCGGTGCTGACCCTGATCGGTGACGAGACTCATGAGCCGGTCGCGGCGGAGCTGAACGGCCGCCACCCCATCGACCCGCACACCGCACGCCTCCTGGCCGGTGGTGTGTCGGCGTGGAACCGGGTCCTGACCGACCCGATCACGGGGGTGGTGTTGGCCGTGGACCGGTACCGGCCCGGTGAAGACCTCAAACGGCTCCTGCACGCCCGGGACTCCCGCTGCCGTTTCCCCGGCTGCAACCTCCCCGCCGCGGAACTGGACCTGGACCACACCCGGGACGCCGCCCACGGCGGCCCCACCACCCTGAGCAACCTCGCCGGACTCTGCCGACGCCACCACGTCCTGAAACACCACACCCGCTGGACCGTGAAACAAGCAGGACCGCCACCCGGACCCAACTCCGGTGCCAGGATGAGGACCAGCCGGACCGGCACCGGCGCTGCCACCGGCGTCCTCGAATGGAGCAGCCCAACCGGCCGCACACACCTCGACCATCCACCGATACCGGCAACCACTCGGTTTCGGGTGGAAGTCACCCCTGCGCCCAGCCACTCGGGATCCGCAGACTGCGATTCCGACCCGCCGCCCTTCTGAGATTCGCCGATGTCCCGGGCTCTTCGTCACGGACCCGGGGCTCGCCTTTTCAGGCTTCCCCGGTCACCCGAGGCTGCCGTGTCTTGCGCGGCAGCGGGTACATGTCGCCCACCGCCGACGTCGGGCGCTCCCACAGGCCCTCGACCGCGGTGGCGCCATGGCGACCCGCCAGCGCGATCACGATCTCCGCGCACACCCGGGCGTCGTCCCCGGCATCGTGGTGCCGGAAACCGGAGACACCCAGTTCGGCGGCCACGATCGGCAGCTTGTACTTCGGCAGGTCCAGCAGTCGCTGTGCCAGCCGGAAGGAACAGTACACCTCCCGTCCCGGGAACGGATGACCGGTATGTTCGCCCGCCTTCCGGATGACTGAAGCGTCGAAAGCCGCATTGTGGGCCACCAGATGATCGCCTCCGACGTAGGAGGCGATCTGCTCCGCCGACTCTTCCCACCCCGGTGCCGTGGCGACGTCGACGGCCCGGATGCCATGGATCGCTGTGTTGAACGAATCGAACCAACGCACCGGTTCCGGAGGGGCGATGAGCCAGGACGTCGTGTCCACCACCGCTCCGCCGATGACCTTGGCCAGCCCGACCGCGCACACGGACCCTCGGTCCGAGTTGGCCGTCTCAAAATCGATGGCGGTGAAGTCCAGGCCGGACGCAGGGACGGATGCGAGAGAAGCGATGTTGTTCATGATCCCTCCCATCATGACGTGAACCGGGAGCGGCAATGAAGTTCCGCGCCGGCCCACGGCCCGGAGAATTGCACAATGCGCGCCATGTTGCACTATATACAACAGCGCTGCGCCGTTGCTACGGTCCCTTCCTATCGAAAAGAAGGGAACTTTCGTATGACTCGCACCGCCCGTTTCACCGCCGCAACCGCGGCGCTGGCAGGACTCCTCGCCATCACTTCCTGCGGGGCGTCTGACCCGGCTCAGGCACCCAAGGCCGGCTCGACATCGACGTCGTGCCGCCAGCTGGATTCGACGCTCACCTGGCCGTCCGGCGTGAGGGAGAAGCTTCAGACCGCCATCGACGCGCACAGCACCTGCACCGGAACCTTCAAGGGCACCGTCGCCCCTGTCGCCATCTTCGACTGGGACAACACGGTGGTGAAGAACGACATCGGCTACGGCACCAACTTCTGGATGCTCCGCAACAACAAGATCCTGCAGCCGGAGAACAAGGACTGGAAGACCACCAGCCGCTACCTCACGGACGCGGCCGCGAGCGCGCTGAGCAAGGCCTGCGGCACCTCGACGCCGGCCGGGAAGCCGCTGGACACCGCCCACAACACCGGCTGCGCGGATGAGATCCTGGCCATCCTGGATGAGAAGACCCGTGCCGGCGACGAAGCCTTCCAGGGCTTCAACGCCCGGCGCATCACGGGAGCCTATGCCTGGGGGACCGCACTGTCCGCGGGGTACAGCGAAGAGGAACTCGGTGCCTTCGCCACCGCCATGAAGCAGGAGAACCTGTCCGCCCCTGTGGGCGCCAAGCAGAAGGTCGGATCGCAGGACATGGACGGCTACATCCGTGTCTACCCGCAGATCAAGGACCTGATCGCCACGCTCAAGGCCCACGGCGTGGTCCCCTGGGTGGTGTCAGCCTCCCCCGAGCCCATCGTCAAGGCGTGGTCCGGTGAGGCCGGCGTCGACACCGGGCACGTGGTGGGTGTCCGCAGCGTCTACGAGAACGGCCTCCAGACCACTCACCTCAAGGGCTGCGGCGGAGTCGCCGACGGCGACGACTCGGTCATGACCTACATCGACGGCAAGCGCTGCTGGGCCAACCAGGAGATCTTCGGCGTGCAGGGAGCGGCGGCCTTCGAGCAGCTCTCCGCGGAGAAGCGGCAGATCCTCGCCGCCGGCGACTCCGGCACGGACGTCACCTTCGTCGGTGACGCCACCGCGGCCCGGCTGGTCATCAACCGGAACAACACCGAGCTGATGTGCCGGGCCCTGGACAACGAGGGCGGCACCTGGCTCGTCACTCCGATGTTCATCAACCCGAAGCCTCAGCGGACCGATCCGTACCACTGCTCCACCAAGGGCTTCACCACGCCTGACAACAAGAAGGCCCCCATCACCAGGACCGATGGATCCGTCATCGCCGATCAGAGGGACAGCCAGAAGGATAGCTAGCCCCGGACCAGGTCCAGTTCCATCCTGATCCGCCGGTCCACTTCCTCTGGCGCCAGGGTCTGGGACCCGCCATGGGCCTTCAGATGCAGCAGCGACTCGAGGCGGAGCACACGCCACTCCCGCTCCGCCTCGTGGTTGCCGCTGTCGATGGCACGGAAGACTTCTTTGTCGTACAGATTGGGCTCGTTGAGCCGCCGCTGCCGGATCTTGGCTTCCAGCCGGGACCGGAAGGGGTCCAGCTCCTGTTCCTCCGGTGCCCGGAGCAGCAGGCGGTACGCCTCGGCGCGTTCATGCTCACCGAGTTCGTCAGCCACGAAGCTGGACAGCGCCAGGCTGGCCTCCGTGTGGGTCCACCGGGCCGGGTTGCCGTCGAACTGCAGAACGTTCAGCAGGTCCGCCACGTTGAGGCTGGCCGCGGAGTCCTGGTACTCCAGGAAGAGGTCCTGCGCGAACGCACGCAGATCCGCCAGGCAGCTGCCCGACTTCACATTGATGCCCTTGACCAGCCGGTCCGCCAGGTTCTGCAGCCCGCCGCGTCCCGGGTACCGCACCGAGATGTCCTCGATGAGCTGTTCCGGGGTGTCCTCCAGCGGCGGGATCAGTTCGCGGGCGGCCGCGACGGCGGGATCCTCCGACGGGGATTCCGCGGCGGTGTGCGGCGTGGGAGTGGACGGCGCTGGAGTGTGGGTCGCGTCGGAGGGCGTTGCGCCGGCCGGGTCTGCGGCGAGGGTCTCTGGCGCGGGAATAGCCGCAGCACCCGGCGACGGCAGGGACAGCAGCCCCCCGGTCACAAGGGCCGGGCGGTCGGAAGGTGCGCCGTCCGGCTCTGTCGGGTGAACCGACCCCGAGCCGACCACCCCCGAGCCGACCGCGCGCACGGTCGCCGTGAGCGCCACGCGGAGGCCGGGGCCGCCGTCGTCGAATTCAAGACGGTTCAGCAGCGGGTTGCCCAGATCGTCATCCTCGGTGATCACCGCGGTCACCACAGGGCTCAGCCCGCCGTCGGGCAGGACCAGCCGGACCCCCTTCGTGATCAGGCCTGCGGCGAGTTCCACCTGCAGCTCTTCGCTTCGTTCCATGGACCGGTTACCTCCCGGGTCGGGTGCAGCTCGGAGCACAGTCTACAAAGGAGAGCTGACCGTGAACTCCCAGCTCTCAGAAGGACGCCACCCCGGCGAACGCCAGCGCCTGGCGCACCAGCTGCCCGCGGCCGCCGTCGAACTCCTGCTGCACCGCCTCGCTGAGCACCTCCCGCGGCGACATCCAGGTCAGCTCCAGCGCGTCCTGGCGCGGGCTGCATTCGCCCGTCACCGGCACCAGGTAGACCAGGGAGACGGCATGCTGCCGCTCGTCCGTGTACCCGGTCTGCGACGGTGACGGGAAGTATTCGGCCACGGTGAACGGGACCGGGCTGGGCGGCAGGAACGGCAGTGCGAAATTGCCCAGGTCCTTCTCCAGGTGGCGCAGCAGTGCCGCGCGGATGGTCTCCCGGTACAGCACACGGCCGGAGACCAGGGAACGCACCATATTGCCCTCCGCGTCGCCCTGCAGCAACGTCCCCACCTCGATCACCAGGCCGAGAGGGTCCAGACGCACGGGAACCGCCTCCACATAGACCATGGGGAGACGGTTCCGGGCCTCGTAGAGGTCCTCATCGTTCAGCCAGCCGGGGTAGGGGTCCGGGGTGCGCACGCTCATGAACCCATTATGACCGTCGCGGCGGCCGCGCCCGGGAGGCTCAGCCGGAGAAACCCGCCGCCCACTCGTGCACGCGGCGCGCGCTCTCCTCCGTGGACAGGTCCTCCACCCGCGTCATCACGGCCCAGCGGACGCCGAACGGATCCAGGATGGACGCGTAGCGGTCACCGGAGACGAAGTCGGCGGGCGCCTCCCGGATGGTGGCCCCGGCGGCCTCCGCGAGGGCCACCACCGCGTCCACATCGGCCACGTAGAGGGCCAGGGACATGCTGGTGCCGCCCGCCTGCGGCGCCACGAGCCCGAACTCCGGCATGGGGTCGCCGATGGTGATGCCGCCGGAGGTGAAGCGGAGCTCGGCCTCGCCGATCAGCTCACCCATGCGCGTCTCAGAGACGACGACGGCGCCGAACACGTCGCGGTAGAACTCCAGTGCCTTGGTGGCCGGGGAGACCACGACGTGCGGGGTGATGGACGTGCGGCCGTGCGGCATGCCGTCCGTGGTGTGCCGACCGGTGGCCGCGGTACGGGGTGCGGTGTTCTCACTCGGCGCTGTGTTCTGGCTCTGTGCAGTGTTCTCACTCATGGCACCACTCTGCTTCGAGGGGGCAGGGCCGGTCTTGAAGAAATCGGCCAGTGCCCGTGGATGGGATGCTCAGCGTCCCCGTGCCACCTCGGCAAGGACCTTGACCATGGCCCGCAGATCGTCCGCGGACGGCCGGTCCTCGATGCCCGCGTGGCTGCTGTCCGAATGCAGGAAGAGGGCCGCGAACACCAGGGAGGTGGCCGCCCGGGCCCGTAACGGCGTCGTCTTCTGCTCGGCCAGCCCGACGATCTCCGCGCGCAAGCCGGACGTCCAGTGGTGCACGGCGGCCATGAGCTCGGGCTCGTTGACCACCAGCTGCTTGAGCTTGGGGACACTGTCCGGGCCACTGGACAGGCTGCCGATCAGGACGCAGAGGTCGTCGATGATGGCGCCGTCGCTCTCCAGGAACGCCCGGGTCCGGGCCTCGGACAGCGGATCGTCCGGCAGACCCAGGGAGGCGGCCGCCTTGGACGGGAAGTAGTTGAAGAACGTGCGTTCCGAGATTCCGGCGCGGGCGCAGATGTCCGCGATGGTCACCTGGGCGAGGCCCTCCTCCAGGACCAGGTCCTGGGCGGCATTGTGGATCGCCGCGCGGGTCTGCTGCTTCTTGCGCTCCCGCAGGGAGGCGATGGGGGCCGTTTCAGGGTCTGTCTTCATGGATGATTCCTCCGGACCGGCCGCCGCCGGCTCCCGCGGGATCTCTGTGGGATCTCTGCGGGAGCCGACGGCGGTCAGTCCTTGTGCGCTCAGGCCTGCTCGGCCTGTTCCGTCTGCTCGGCACTCTCAGCCGCGGCGTTGCTCTTGTCGGCCTGCTCCTGCAGTGCGGAGCGCTGACGCAGCGGCGGCACCTTGAAGAACCAGCTGAGGAGGAACGCCAGGACGATCACACCGAGACCCACCCAGTAGATGCTCACGGCCGAGTTGTTGAACCCGTTCATGAACTGGCGGGTCAGGCGGGCGTCGGCACCCTTGAGGTAGGCGGTGTCCGACGTCGAGGCGCTGCTCTGGCTGGAGCTCTGGTCCTTCGGCTCCTTGAGCTTCTCGATCATGGTGGGCACGAGCTTGTCCACCACGGCCGTGCGCTGGGCCTCATTGGAGTAGTCGATGGCCAGCTTGCCGTTCACCACGGAGGCGTTGGCCTTCTGCGAGGCCATCTCCAGGGCCTTCTGCTCCGCGGTGGGCTTTGCGGCCGCCACCTGCTCGTCGATGATGCCCTGCGCCATGGACGCGGGGATCTGGCCGGCGGTCACCTTGGCCTGGACGGCGGCGGTGACCTGCTGGGTCACGGCGTCATCCGCGGCCTTCTTGGCGGCGGCGGTGCCCTGGTCCAGGCCCTTCTGGATCTCATCCTTGATGGGATTGACGATCGGGTTCCAGATCTGGTTCATGACACCGGCATTGGACGGGTTGTCCGCCACCGACGGCGTCAGGGCCGCATCCAGGGAGCTGTGCAGATCACCCTGGTTCTGCATGGCCGTGGTGATGTTGGTGGGCATCACGGCGAACAGGACGGAGAGGAGGACGGCCGTGCCCATGGTGCCGCCGATCTGGCGGAAGAAGGTGGCGGAGCTGGTGGCCACACCCATGTCCCGGGGTTCCACGGAGTTCTGCGAGGCCAGGGTCAGCGTCTGCATCAGCTGGCCGAGGCCGAGGCCGATCAGGAACATGCCGATCATGAGGAACCAGAGCGGCTTGTCGATGGTCATGAAGGTCAGCACCACGTAGCCGCAGGCGGTGGAGAAGGTGCCGGTGATCGGGAAGATGCGGTACTTGCCGGTCTTCGCGATCAGCTGGCCGGAGACGATCGACGCCGTCATCAGGCCGGCCACCATGGGCAGCGTGGCGAAGCCGGACTCGGTGGGGGACAGGCCGGTGACGAGCTGCAGGTACAGCGGCAGGGTCAGCATGGCGCCGAACATCGCGAAGCCCACCAGGAAGCCCAGGATGGTGGCCATGGAGAAGGTGCCGGACTTGAACAGCCGCAGCGGGATGATCGCGTCCTTGCCCATGATCGATTCGATGATGATGAACGCCACCAGGCCGACGGCGCCGATCACGAAGCAGGAGATGGAGCCGAAGGAGCCCCAGCCCCATTCGCGGCCCTGCTCGGCCACCAGCAGCAGCGGGACGAGCGTGACCACCACGGCCGTGGCGCCCCACCAGTCGATGCGGACCTTGCCATGGTCGTGGAACTTGGGCAGGTGCAGGAAGGAGAGCACCATGGCCAGGGCCACCAGGCCGATCGGCACGTTGATCAGGAACACCCAGCGCCAGCCGGTGACCCAGAGGATCTCGTGCGCATCGGCGAACACGCCGCCGATCAGCGGGCCCACCACGGAGGAGACGGCGAAGACCGCCAGGAAGTAGCCCTGGTACTTGGCGCGTTCACGCGGGGCCAGGATGTCGCCCATGATGGCCAGCGGGATGGACATCAGAGCGCCGGCGCCGATGCCCTGGAAACCACGGAAGGCGGCCAGCATGATCATCGACGTGGAGAAGGAGGACAGCAGCGATCCGACCAGGAAGACGCCCAGACCGAAGAGGTAGAGCGGACGGCGCCCGAAGATGTCGGAGAGCTTGCCGTAGATCGGCGTCGCGATGGTCGACGTGATCAGGTAGGCCGTGGTGACCCACGCCTGCTGGTCCAGGCCGTGCAGATCGTCGCCGATGGTGCGGATGGCCGTACCGACGATCGTCTGGTCCAGGGAGGAGAGGAACATGCCGGCCATCAGGGCGTAAATGACCAGCAGGATCTGCCGGTGCGTCATGACGGGACTGCCGGACCCCGGGTTACGGGCGCCGGCCGTCGCCGTGCTGGTGGTGCTGGTGCTCATGGGAGGTCTTTCCGTGGAAGATGGTTTGGGGGGCTGCCCGCGGACAGAGGCGAGATATCTGCAGACGGTGCAGAATATTTGCAGACTGTGCAGAATTGCAATCAATGCAAGATTGCAGACACCGCAAGATTACAGGCCCCGCAACAATTAAGGCAAGCTAGTTGCTTGTGACAACTAACACTTCCAGGAGCGGCATGGCGGATGTGGTCTCCAAGGGGCATCTGAACCCCGGAGTGCCTGGTGTCCGGATGGAGCGCTTCGCGCTCGCGCGGCCCGGCGAACCGCTCGCCGAAGTGGTCCGGCACCTGTGGTTCGGGCGCTGGAGCCTGCCGCCCGGCGTCGTGCGTCCGCAGCGCGTGCTCAGCTATCCGGCGGCAAATCTGGTGATCATGCCCCAGGGCGCCCTGCTCGCCGGACTGGGCACCGCCGTCGCTGTTCAGGAGCTGAGCGGGGAGTCCTGGGTGCTCGGCGCGCTCCTGCGCCCCGCCGCCACCCGGCTGTTCACGGACGAGGAGCCGAAGGCGCTGATCGGCGCGCGCCGTCCGCTTCCGGAAGCGCCCGTCTCCGAGGTGTCGGAGCTGGTGCACGACGCCGGCGCGCAGGACGCGCTGGCAGCCATCGTCCGCGTGTGGCTGGCGCCTGTGGCGGAGCGGATGGATGACCGCATGCGGCTCTGCAATGATGTCTGCCGCCTGGCCGAGGACGACGGCTCGCTCACCCGCGTGGACGAGCTCGCGGACCGCGCGGGTCTGCCGCTGCGGACCCTGGACCGCCTGGTGCGGGACCACGTCGGCGTGAGCCCCAAGTGGCTGCTGGACTGCCGCCGCCTGCAGGAGGCCGCCACGATCCTGTACGCGGATCCGGACGTCCGGCTCGCGGACCTCGCGTTGCGCTTGGGATTCTCCGATCAGGCGCACTTCGCCCGCAGCTACCGCCGCGTGGTGGGGGAGACCCCGTCTCAGACCCGGCAGGCCGGGAACGCCGCCCGGGCGGTCAGCTCGGCGCCTCCGAGACTGAGATGACCGCGCGACTGAGGTGACTACGCTGGGACGATGACCCCACCCCTGGCTGTATCCCCGCGGACCGTGCGGTGGCTCGCGCCGGCGCTCGCGGTCCTGGGTGCGGCGTGGTTCCTGCTCATGCTGTTCAGCTACCTGGGCCACTGGGGTGCGGGCGCGGCCGATCAGCCCGTGCATGACTGGGCGGTATCCATCCGCACGCCTGGGCGACGGCGGTGCTCTCCCTGGTCACCACCCTCACCGGGCCGACGTGGATGAGCGTGATCACCGGCGTGGTGGGCTTCGGCTGGATCCTCCTGCGCCGCGAGTGGCGCCGGCCCCTGCTGCTCATGGGCGCCATGGCCGTGGCCGTCACGGCCTCCAGCCTGATCAAGCACGAGCTGAGCCGCGCCCGCCCGGACCCGGCCTTCATGGTGCTCGGCCTGGAGCCGAGCCCCTCGTTCCCCTCCGGGCACACGCTCGGCTCGGCCGTCTTCGCGCTCACCCTCGCGTGGCTGCTGGTGGCCCACTCACGGCGGAGGACGACGACGCCGGCGCGCACCGCCGTCGTCGCTTTCGGGCTCGCAGCGCTATTCGCCGCCGTGGTCGGCTACAGCCGCATCTACCTGGGCTACCACTGGCTCACGGATGTGCTGGCCTCCGCAGGCCTGTCCCTGGTGGTCCTGGCCGGGGTGATGGCGGTGGATGTGTGGCTGTCCCGGCGCTAGCCCTTGGGGAACGCGACCGCCTCGCCCACCACGCGGAGCCGGAGCTCGGTGCCGGGACGGGCGATCGCGGCGTTCCAGTGGCGGACGCTGATGGTCTCCCCGGCGTCCGGCAGCAGCAGCCGCACGGTGGTCTCCGGGCCGAAGTAGACGGTGTCCAGCACGGTTCCGCGGATGGGTCCGTCCTCCGCGATCCGGATCTGCTCCGGGCGCAGCATGATGACCACCTCGCCTTGGACCGGGGGGCGCCGGACCGGGATGGCCCCCAGTGCACAGGTGGCCAGGGAGCCCTCCATCCAGGCGTCCAGGATGACCGCGTCGCCCAGGAACTCGGCGGTGGCCCGGTCCGCGGGGCGTGTGTAGACCACGAACGGGTTGCCCACCTGGGCCAGATTCCCGTCCCGCATGATGGCCACCTGATCCGCGAAGGACAGCGCCTCCGCCTGATCGTGGGTGACCAGGATGGTGGTGACGCCCGCCTCCTTGAGCACCTCCGCGATGGCGCGGCGCGTGGCCACGCGCAGGCCGGCGTCGAGCGCGGAGAACGGTTCGTCCAGCAGCATGAGCTGCGGCTCGTGCGCCAGGGCCCGCGCCAGCGCCACGCGCTGCTGCTGGCCGCCGGAGAGCTGGTGAGGGCGGCGTTTGGCGTAGTCCGGGTCCAGCCGCACCATGGTCATGAGTTCCGCCACCCGCTCCTTGCGCCGGGCACGGGGGATGTGCCCCAGGGAGAACGCGATGTTCTGCCCCACGGTCAGATGCGGGAACAGGGCGCCGTCCTGCGCCACGTAGCCGATGGACCTCTTGTGCGCGGGGACCCATCCGTCCGGGCCCGCCACGGCCTCGCCGCTGAGCGAGACGCGGCCCGTGGTGGGTGCCTCAAAGCCGGCGATGATGCGCAGAAGCGTGGTCTTGCCGGACCCGGACGGGCCGACGATGGCGGTGGTGCCGCCGCGTGTCACGCTCAGGTCGATGCCCTTGAGCACCGCCTGGGAACCGAAGTTCTTGGTCACCGCCTCCAGGAACAGGTGACTGTCCGTGGAGGGGTCGATGGCGGGCGAGACCGCGGGGGCGGGGAGGCGGGAGGGGGAGGGTCCGGTCACTGGCCGACTGCTTTCTTGGACTGCTGCAGGAGGAGGTAGGTCATGGGCGCCGAGAGCAGGATGAGCGTGAACGCGTAGGGGGCTGCCGAGGCGTAATCGATGGACGTGCTGTAGGACCAGAAATACGTGGCCAGGGTGTTGGTTCCGTTGGGGGAGAGCAGGAGCGTGGCCGTCAGCTCGTTCGTGATGGCCAGGAACACCAGGGCCGCGCCGCTGGCCACCGCGGGGGCGCTGAGCGGCAGGGTGACCCGCAGGAACGCCCGGAACGGGGAGACGCCCAGCGCCTGGGCGGCCTCATCCAGTTGCTTCGGCGCCTGTGCCAGGCCGGCCCGGAGGTTCACCAGGGCCCGGGGCATGAACAGCAGGGCGTACGCGATGACCAGGACCGTGTTGGTCTGGTACAGAGCAGGGGTCAGCCGGATGGCGACCGTCACGAACGCCAGGCCCACCACGATTCCCGGCATGGAGCTGGTGACGTAGTTGGCCAGTTCCAGGGTCTTGCTGAACCAGCTGGGCTTCCGGACCGCCAGGAAGGCGAGCGGGAAGGCAGCCGCCGTGGTGACCGCCGCCCCGGCCAGACCGTAGCCCAGGGTCTGGGTCAGAGCCGGGAGATACTCCGACAGGTTCCAGATGGCGGGTCCGCCCACCACCATCCATCGGATCACGAACCACAGGGGGAAGAAGAGCGCCAGGGCCGTCAGAGCCAGGAGGAACAACTGCGAGGGCAGCTGATACCAGCGCAACGGCAGGATCGAGGGCGAGGACTGGACTCCGGAGCCGATGCGGGCATACCGGGCGTTACCGCGGCTGCGGACCTCCGCCAGAAGCAGGAGGAGACAGCCGAGGACCAGGACGGAGGCGAGCATATTGCCCGCCTGGCCGTTGAAGGTGGACCGGAACTGCTCCATGATCGCCGTGGTGAAGGTGTCGAAACGGATCATGGCGAAGGCGCCGTACTCCGCCAGCAGGTGCAGCGACACCAGCAGGCCGCCACCCGTCAGGGCGATGCGCAGCTGGGGCAGCACCACCCGGAAGAACACCGCCCACGGGCCCAGGCCCAGGGATGCGGCGGACTGCTCGATGGCCGGGTCCAGGCGCGCCAGGGTGGCCGCCGCAGGGATGTAGACCAGGGGGAAGTAGGACAGCGTGGCGATCAGCACACCCGAGCTCAAGCCCGCCATCGACGGGATGGCGGAGACCCAGGCATAGCTGTTGACGAAGGCCGGGACGGCGAGCGGCGCCGCCAGCAAGGCGCCCCAGAGCCGCCGGCCCCGCAGCCCGGTGCGCTCCACCAGCCAGGCGGCGGCGACCCCCAGGACGAGGCAGGCCGGGACGGTGCAGACCACCAGCCAGAAGGTGTTGGAGAGCAGCTCCATCACGCGCGGGCGGAAGATCAGCGCCACGGCCGTGTCCCAGCCGGTGGCCACGGTCATGTACGCCACATACCCCAGGGGCATGAGGGAGATCAGGGCCACCAGGGTGGCGATGATGGTCAATCCGGGAACGCCGGAAGGCCGGCCGGGGTGGGAACCCCGGCCGGCCCGGACGCGCTGGGCGTCGCGATCCAGTGTGGTGGACAAGTGCTTAGAGCAGTCCTGCCTGGGTCATCAGATCGATGACCTTCGGCGAGTTGAGCTTCGCGGCGTCCACGGTGGGAGCCTGGAGATCCTTCAGCGGCGTCAGCTTGGCGTTCGCCGGGACCTCGGACGCGATCGGGTACTCGTAGGAGCTGCCGTTCTCCAGGACCTCCTGGCCCTTCTTGCCCGTGATGAACTTCAGGAACTGCTGGGCCTCGGCCGCGTGCTTGGAGGACTTCAGGACGCCGCCGCCGGAGACGGAGACGAACGCACCCGGATCCTGGTTCTTGAAGTAGTGCATGCCGATGTTCTTGGAGTTCTCACCGGTCTTGGCCTGGTCGCCGAAGTAGTAGTAGTGGTAGATCACGGCCATGTCGACCTCGCCGGCGTTGACCGCCTTCATGGCGGTGCTGTTGCCCTTGTAGGCCTTGGAGTTGTTCTTCATGGCCTTCAGCCAGTCACTCGTGGCCTGCTCGCCCTTGAGCTCCAGCATGGCGGAGACGATCGCCTGGAAGTCGGCGCCCGACGGGGAAGCGGCCCACTTGCCCTTGTACTGGTCCTGCGAGAGGTCCATGAGGGACTTGGGGAGCTCGCTCTCCTTGACCTTGTCCTTGTTGTAGACCAGGACGGTGGAGCGGGCGGCGATGCCGGTCCACTTGTTGGTGGAGGGGCGGTAGGCGGCCGGGACCTGGTCCTGGGTGTCCTTGTCGATGTCCGCGAAGAGGCCGGCGTTCTCCACCTGCGTCATGGACGGGGAGTTCTCCGTCAGGAAGACGTCCGCCGGGGAGGCGGCGCCTTCCTGGATGATCTGATTGGCCAGCTCGGGGTCCTCGCCGTTGCGGAGGGTGACCTTGATGCCGGTCTCCTTGGTGAACTCGTCGGCCCACGACTTGGTCAGGGCTTCATGCTGTGCGTTGTACACCGTGATGCCGTCTCCGGAGGCCCCGGCACCGGCCGAGGAGGACGAGGCGGAGGGGGATCCGCCGCACGCGGTCAGACCGAGGGCGGCGCCGGCCAGCAGGGCGATGCCTGCCAGGGTGGACTTGCGCTTGAGCATGGGTTGTCCTTCATGAATGTGGCTGGGAGCACCTCCCGGGAGGAGGTCACGGATCGACTGTAGGTTAGGCATCCCTTATCGCGGCGCGTTTTCGCCTTAAGTGTGATCTAAATCACATGAAATGCGTCATGAAAGCGTTAACTAATTGCTTTCGTTGAGCCGTGCGGCCGCCTCGAGCGACATCCACGCCTGCAGCTGGGAGGAGAGTTCGACGTCGGACGCGCCGGGGAAGACCCAAGCGTCAGCCACGCGTTCGCGGCCCGCCCAGAAGGCGCCTGCCGTCGCGGTGACCAGGGAGCGCGCGGTGCCCCGCACCGCCGTCGTCAAGCGCTCATCCAGTGCGGCCAGCGCGAGGTAGCGCGCCAGGATCCCGGTGAAGAGGCCGCCGTCGCCCGGGCCGTGGGTGATCAGGGTGCCATCCGGACGGGTGAGGTGCTCCGCGACCGCATGGACGAGCGCTTCGGCGCGGGCCAGATCCTCCCGTGTGCCGAGAGCCAGCAGGGTGCCGAGCACCGGCCCCTGGTTGTAGCTGTAGATCTCCCGGGCCACGGTGGTGCCGCCGTCGCGGTTCAGGTGGATGCCGTCCAGGAACAGCCCGGATTCCGCGTCCAGGAGGTTAGCCACAAGCCAGTCCACCAGGCCCCGGGCCCGGGCGGTGCGGCCGGCGCGTGCGAAGTAGAGCGAGACGGGCGCCGTGGCTGGGGTGTTCTTGAAGTCCCGGTCCCGGCTCCACCAACTCCCGCCGCCGAGCTCCGGTGTGCTGGCGGCCTCCAGCTCCCGTGCGATGACGCGATGGAGGGGCCCCAGGCGGACCCCCGGATCCAGGGCTTCGAGACGCTGTGCCGCCAGCCCCAGCCAGGCCATGTCGTCCGTGTAGGAGTTCACGTATCGGAAGGCATTGTGCAGCCGGATCGTCCGGATCACGCGCCGGGCCAGCCGGGCGTGCGGGCCGTGAGGTGCTCGCTCTCGCCGTGCGGCGTCCAGCAGGGCGTCAACATAATGGGCCTGCCACCAGTAGTGCCAGGTGCCGAGTTCGCTGAACGCCCGTCCGGGCGCCACGACCCGCCCCAGGTGCGTGCCGGGAAGGCCCGCCAGTCGCCGGCCGTGGCGGGCGATGACGGAAGCCGCGGCCTGGGCGGCCCGGAAACGGGAGTCCATGAGCCCAGCGTAGGGGGTCTCCGGACGCTCGCCGTCGCGGTCCCCCGAACAGGGGTCAATTGCTCCGGAAATTCTGATCGCGGGCCCTCAGTACGGAAAAATTTCCAGTGCCTTGGCCCGGATATCTGCATATTAGGAGGGGTATCCGGGCCGGGGTCGCAGACGTTCAAACAGTTCCATGGGGGGAGTGGTTCGGTGGAGGCGCAGGAGGCCATCGCAGCGCGGGGTGTACTGAACGGGCATGCTCCGAACGGGCACCAGAGGTACAGACTCAATATGGGTGCTCCGACGCCGCCGGATGCGATGGCGGAATTCCTGCACCAGGGCGGGGTCCAGGTGGCTTCCGGGGACCGCCGCCGCCTGGGCGTCAGCGCGCTGGGATTCGACGAATTCCTGGTGGCGCACTTCGTCAGCAGTCCGCTGTCCCTGCGCTGGATCCGTGAAGATCAGGATCTCAGGCGCCGCTACGTCTTCCTGTTCGTGTCCCGGGGCCGGGTGGAGCTCAGCGGTGAGAACGAACGCTACGAGGCCCCCGAGGGCGGCATCAGCGTGATCATGCCGGGCAGCGGGCCGGTGGAACTCGCAGCGCCACAGTCCGCCGAAGGTGTCCTGTTCTCCTTCGACGCCACGGAGGTGCTCCCCGTGGCCTTGCGGGCCGAATCGATGCGTCCGGTGTCGCCGCAGTCGCCGCTCTTCCGCGCGTGCTACGCCTGTCTGCGGGGCATCGTCGACGGCGACGCCACCGGTCTGGACGAGGACACCGAGGTGATCCGCTCCCTGATGCGGGCGGTGGCCCACGCCATGGTCGCCACGGCCGGCCGGTCCACGCAGGGCGGCAGCGTTCTGGAGCGGGCACGGGACATCATCGAACGGGAGTTCGCCAACCCCCGGCTGACGCCCGACTGGATCGCGCTGCGTCTGGGCGTCTCACGCAGCACCCTCGGCCGCGCCTTCACCGCTCAAGGCCTGAAGATCGCCGGAGAGGTCAGGAAAGTCAGGGCGGACAAGGCGGTGGAGCGGCTGCAGGCCGACCCTGGGGCATCGGCGAGGACGCTGGCGGAGGAGAGCGGCTTCGGTTCGGTGGCCTCCCTGAGCCGTGCGCTGTCCGAGTTTCACAGCGTGAGTTTCCATGACGTCAGGCGTGGCGCCCGGGCCGCCTAGGCGTCGTTCCTAGGGAGCACGGCGGGGAGTCGCATCGAGATACCCGTCAGACCAGGCGATGCGGCCGAAGTCGAGCTTGGAACGCACCATGAACCCCGCGGACGCGTACTTCTTCTTGACCCGGTCCAGGTACTGCTTGGCGGTCTCCCGTCCCACGTTCATGGCGGTGGCGACCTGTTCCAGGGTCAGGCCGGATGCGTAGAGGACCAGGGCACGCTCCTCCTGGATGCTGAGGGCCGGTCGGTCGGGGTCTCCGGCGATCAGGGATGCCACCTCGGACGTCATCCAGTCCTCCCCGCGGAGCACGGCGCGGATGGCCTTGACGATATCCTCCTCCGAGTCGCGTTTGCCGACGACGCCGGTCACCCCCGCGCGGATGATGCTGCGGGTGAGCGGAGGGGACGCCAGCGCGGAGATGACCACGATCCGCAGACCGGTCTTCAGCAGCGCCTTGACCAGCTCCACGTCCACGCTGGGCGCCCGGTCCACCATCAGATCGAGCAGGAGCAGATGCGGCCACTGCCCGGGCGGTGCCGCGCGCACCCACGTCACGAACTCCGGTGCCGAGGACCCGCTGAAGACGATGTCGAAGTCCTCCCCGCGGGTGACGAGCTCTTCGGTGCGGTTGCGCTGGAGCAGGTGATCCTCCACGATGGCGACCCGCCACCGGGCCTTCAGCCCACCGTTCACTCTGCCGTCCTCCTCATTGATCCACGTCATGTTCATCCTGCCATCACCGGGCTCTGCGGATACCTCAGCTCCAGAAGGTTCACGGCTCCCAGCTGTTCGTAGCGGGACGGCCCGGCCGGATCCTCGGGAGGCGCCACACCCGGCCCGATCAGGGTCAGCTGCAGCGAGTCGCCCATGGGGAAGAGCGACGCCGTCAGGGCTCCTCCCGGTGGGGTCCCGGAGATTCCCCGGTACACCTCACGGGCCACCGCGCCGGCCGCCTCCTCATCGGCGACGTCGGTGCCGCCGAGTCTGAGCGCCAGCTCGACGCCGTGGTCCCTGGCGTTCTTGAGGGTGGGCATGAGCGCGCGGCTCAGATGCACCAGCTCGGGGCTGATCTGGACGAGCTGCCGCAGGTACAGCTCCTCCGTGCCGCAGCGCTCCCGGGTGGAGGGCTCGTGCGCCGGCCGGCCGCCGTCGGCGATCTCCTGCAGCAGCTGGACAGCGGACTCGAGCCCCGCGCCCAGCCAGCGCTGGTAGCCGAGCCGTGCGGCCGTGGCGAGCTCCGTCCGGAGGTTCGCCACGAAGGCCAGGTGCTGAGACCGTGAGGCCTCCTCGCTCAGCTCCTCGACCAAGTGCTGGAACCGCGCCCACACCGCGGAGAAGCCGAGGCCGACGCAGGCGGCGATGATCAGGATCTGACCGCCGGCCCCCGACGACGGGTAGATGGTCACCGCCATGGCGGTGACCAGGACGGCCCAGGCCACGGCGCCCCACAGCGGCCCGTTCCGTCCGGTACGCAGCGACAGCAGAAGGATGAAGGGCCCGGTGGGTGCGAGAGCCTGCCAGTGCACCACCCCGTCCTGGCCGAAGGCGGTCGCCGCGGCCGAGAGGAAGAAGACCGCGCACGTGGCAGCGATCAGGAGAGCGTGGAGCAGGAGGCCTGTCCGGCGCAGCCGCGGGGATCGTGAGGCGAACCAGGCGAGCGCCATGACGCCGATCATCGGGTACAGGGCCAGGTAGTGGTCCGTCCCGCCTCCCAGGGTCAGGATCACACTCACCGCCGTGACCCCGAGACCCCACAGCTCGCCGGTCTTGTGGTGCAGGAAGCCGACCGGACGGCGGAACCATTCGGCGCTTTCGGGCTGGAGTGCGACGGTGAGCGTGACGGTCGTTCCGGCACCGGGACTGCTCGCCACCCCTGCCTGGAAGCCGTTGTCGGCGGCCCTGCGGACGATGGAGGACTCGATGCCGCGGCCGCCCGGTGCGGGCCCGGCGAAACCGCTCCCGGAGTCCTGCACGGTGATCACCAGCCGGCCGTCCGACTCGGTGGCGTCGATCCGGACCAGATCGGCGCCGGAGTGCTTGGCCGCGTTGGTCACGGCCTCGCGGACGCACCCGACGACGGCGCCGGTCACCGAGGCGGTGAGCATCTTTTCCAGATGCTCGAGTGCTTCATCCTCGAGCCCGGTCCGGGCCACCGGCAGCCGCTGCTGTTCGAACATCCCGCGGAGTCCGGCGTGTTCCACGAAGGGGCGTTCGCCGTGCAGGCCGCTCAACAGAAGGACGTCACGCGCACACTGATCGCGGACCTGTTGCTGGTCCGCGACGCCGGCGCCGCCGTTGGCGATGGCGCCGAGGGTGTTGATCGCGGTGTCGTGCAGGACCCGTGTCTCCTCGGCCAGCTGGACGCTTTTGCGCCGGGCGATCTCGGTGCGCCTCTTGGCGTCCTCGACTACGGCGGCCTCGGCGTCGGCGTCGTTGGCAAGCCTGAGCAGCCATGCCAGGCCGACCCGGACCGCCACGATGATGGAGGTCTGGGTGACGACCACGGCGATGGGGAACTGGAAGCCCCAGCCGGGGCGGGCGAGAAGCATCGTGGTGCAACTGGCCAGCGCCATGAGGATGATCAGGGGGACCGTGCTCCGCCGCAGGAGCAGGAGCCCTGCGACGCAGCCGGCGAAGTTCATCTCCCAGCAGGAGGCGAACACCACCGTGGAATCGATGTCACCGCCGGCGAGGAATCCCCAGAGAGCAACAAGGGTCATGCCGATCGGAATGGCGGGGGCGGGGACTGATCGCCATGCGGCCAGGAGCGACGCCGCGCCGAGACACAGCTGGGCTGCCATGAGGGGCCAGCCCGCCAAGCCCAGGGAGGCGAAGGTGGCGAGGGCCATGACCAGCTGCCATCCCGCGGCCGCCGTGAGAGCGGCGCGCCGGACGGATTCGACCAGCGACCCCGTGGCGCGTCCGGCGGCGCCGGCGAGGGGGGTCATGTCCTTCAGGACCGGGTCAAGGAGTGCACGCCGAAACGCAGGGCTGATCCGCCTGGCCCTGATTTCCCCCATCGGCTCCTGACATCCTTTCCTGACACCGCTGGCTCATAGATTACGTCACCGGCCGAGCCCGGCCCGTTTCATGCCTCACGCGGAATGTGATGTAGTTAACACCTGATGTGTCGCCCGGCCCACCGGCCGGACGCGCCAGGCCCAGAACATCACCGTGCGGTCGCGGAGGGACCCTCCCGCGACGCCAGAAAGGCTGACCCGCGATGACGGAACGAGACCTGCCTTCCGCCGATTTCTACGGCGTCGAGGACCTGCTCAGCGCCCGCGAACGTGCCAAGCTCGCCGAAGTGCGCGACTTCCTGGCGGCGGAGGTCCGGCCGTACGCCGCCGAATGGTGGGACCGGGCGGAGTTCCCGTTCCACCTGCTGCCGAAGCTCGCGGCGCTGGAGATCGGTACCCCTACGCGGAGGGGCTACAGCCACCTGTTCATGGGCCTGCTCATCGCCGAACTGAGCCGGGCGGACGTCTCCATCGCCACCTTCTTCATGGTCCATCACGACCTCTTCGTGGAGTCGCTGCACCGCTTCGGCTCTGCGGAGCAGCGCGCCCGTCTGCTCGACGACGCGGCCTCCCTCCGCACCACGGGCGCCTTCGCGCTGACCGAACCGCAGCACGGATCGGATGTGGCGCGCGGCCTGGAGACCACGGCGGTCCGCCATGGCGATGAATGGGTCCTCAACGGCTCCAAGCGCTGGATCGGCAACGGGACGTTCTGCGACCACATGCTCCTCTGGGCCAGGGATGAGACACCCGGTGCCCGGGGTGCGGTCCGCGGTTTCATCGTGGACGGGCATCTGCCGGGCCTCAAACGCACTCGGATCGAGGGGAAGACGGCCCTGCGCACGGTGCAGAACGCGGATATCGAATTGATCGACGTCCGCGTGGCCGAGGAGGACCGCTTCGCCGGCATCTCCAGCTTCGCGGACACCAATGAGCTGCTGCGAGGCTCCCGCGCCCTGGTGGCGTGGCAGGCCGTGGGGCAGCAGCTCGCGGCGTTCGATGTGGCCCGGGGCTACGCCGTGGAGCGCGAGCAGTTCGGCAAGCCGATCGCGTCCTTCCAGCTGGTGCAGGACCGGCTGGTGAAGATCCTGGGCAATGCCGTCTCCGGGGCCACCATGATGACCCGGATCGCACAGCTGGAGGAGACCGGCGCCGCGGACATGGCGCAGGTGGCGCTGGCGAAGGCGCACATCTCCGCGGCCATGCGCGAATCGGTGGGGCACGCACGTGCCGTGCTGGGCGGCAACGGGATCGTCACCGGGTACGGGGCGGCCAAGGTGTTCGCCGACGCGGAGGCCATCTACACCTATGAGGGCAGCTACGAGGTCAACACCCTCATCGTGGGCCGCCGCGTCACCGGGGTGTCCGCCATCCATTGAGCGGGCGGCCCGAAGAAGCCTGAGCCGTAGGACGATCAGCGAGGGATCCGCTCCCCGGCCTCCACCGCCACCGGAAGGGCGTTGCCCGGAACCGGTGCGGGGCAGGTGCCGAAGTCGGTGAAGGCGCTCGGATAGTTGATGGCGCGGTTGAAGTCCAGGATCACGGTACCGTCAGGGCGTGGGCGGGCGGTTTCCAGCTTCCGCCACTCGTCCGTGCTCACGCCGTTGCTGGCGTCATGGAAGGTGATCACCAGGGCGCCCAGCTTCTCCTCCTCGGCCTGCAGACGGTACTCCGTGTCTGCGCCGGGCAGAGTGAACACCAACTCGCCGCTGGAGACGTGTGTGCCGTCCACCAGGGGGTTCGCGGTGCGGATGGGCACGGGACGCGGCTCGGCGAAGGGCTCATACCGGGCAGTCACCACCAGTTCCGGCCGGTAGTCGAACACCGGCACCCCGGAGAATCCGGTGAACACGGGGGAGCCGTCGTCGCGGGTGCGGACGGCGTACCGCCCGCCGCGCACGGCGAGCTCCACCAGGACCTGCCGGCCGTCCTCCCCGCCGTACTGCACCCACATGAGTGACTCCTCATCGGCCAGCCGGGCGTTCAGGCGGCCGACGGCGGGTGCCGGCCGTCCGCCGTCGGACACTCCGTCACCTGACACTCCGTCGCCGGACGCGAGGCTGAGACCGTCCTCCGCGGCCGCCTCGACGAAGGCGCGCTCGCCGTCCGTCCACCACAGGCCCGGCACGCCGTCGAGGGCGGCCGGGGAGTCCGGGAGCCACTGCAGGGAAGTCAGGGTCAGCCAGCCGTGCGGGGATGCCAAGGCGGCGTCGCGATTGCTGCGGAAGCGCTGCCAGCGCGCCAGCTGGGGGTCGCGTGCGGGAACGGGGGCAGAGACCATGGCTCCTCCTATTGGTCGAGAACTCACTGTTCCCCAACCATGGCCTCGGCGTCGCCATTCCCGCACGCGTTCGCGCCCGGCGTGGACCCGGACGCGAAAGTGGGCGGCGCCGTGGCAGGCCACGGCGCCGGCTCCGGAGCGATGGGGGCGTGCCCCGGAGACTCCCGATGAATAGGTGTCCGCATTCCGGAATCGTGACGCGGCTTTTTCAGCTTTTTTCCGCGGCCACGGCTGAAACCGTGAGAAGGACCGGATTCAGGGTCCCGGAGCGGAGGGACTCCAGCGCATCACGGCACGCCTCCAGCCGCTGCCGCGACCCCGGGAGGTCCGGCAGCAGCGCCGCCACCATGCCTCCGGTGTGCGCCGCGCAGACGTCCGCGCCCAGGGTGGCCGTGATGCAGCTTCCGAGATCGGCCAGGAGGGCCCAGCTCAAGCGCGCCTCCGTGGCGGAACTCCTCACGCGATAGCTGAATCTGGCCTGCAGGAAGCCTGCCTCGCACTGCTCGGGCGAGGCGAGGATCTCGCGGAGCCGGTGTTCGAAATGGGTCATCGAGTGAAGCCCGGTGGCGGTGTCCAGGCATCCGAGGCCGGGCTGCTCCTGGCCGGCCATGGCCCAGGCCTCGGCGAGTGCCGCGACGGCGTCCAGATCGGCCCTGCGGCACGCCGTTCCGTAGAGGGCGTCCAGGTCCGCCAGGGCTTCCCGGAGGCCGACGCCGGCCTCCGCCCTCGCCTGCCCCAGCTCGGCGGCTGTGGCGGCGGACAGGGAACCGTTGTGGCTGAACTCCCGCACCGCAGCTTCGATGGGCGCAAGGCACCAGTCCGCCGGGTGACGCCAGCCGGCCGCGAGACTGGCGGCCTGCCAGGAATCCGCCAGGCCGCCCCAGGGCACGGCGGCGCCCTTGGCTCTCCCGGGTTCCCTCGCAGCGTCCTTCACGTAAAATTGAGTGTGCCGACATGGCATTTCATGACGTGGGATCCTCAAAGAGGTGAGAAACGTCACCGGGCCGGGAATGGGAGGCTTCCCGGCACGATATTCGGACCTGAGGGGGACAGGGGTGTCTGACGACACTTTGATGAGCGACGGCGAGCTGTGCGGGCTCGTCCGTGAAGGCGATCAGGACGCGTTCGGCGTCCTCTACTCCCGCCATGCCCCTTTGGCGTTCGCCATCGCGCGGCAGAGCGTGGACAGCTTCGACGACGCCGATGACGTGGTGGCGGACGCATTCCACGCTGTCCTGGACAAACTCCGGGCCGGTGACGGTCCGGACACCTTCTTCCGCGCCTACCTTCTCCAGGTGGTGCGCCGCACCGCCTACGCGCGCAACAGGAGTGCCGGGCGTGCCTTGCCCACGTCCGACGACTGGATCCTGGACGGGGTGGAGGCCTTCGAAGACCCCGCTCTGAACGAGTTCGAGAATCAGGCCGCCGCCCGGGCCTTCCGCTCCCTTCCGGAGCGCTGGCAGGAGGTGCTCTGGTACCTGGACGTGGAGGGGCAGAAGCCCGCCGCCGTCGCCCCGGTCATGGGACTCTCCGCGAACGCCGTCTCCGCGCTCGCGGTCCGGGCACGGGACGCCCTGCGCCGGGAATACCTGCAGGCGCACGTGTCCGACGACGTCCCGGAGCGCTGCCGTCCCTACCGCGACAAGCTCGGGGCGTATGCCCGGCACAGCCTGTCCCGCGGCGCGGAGCGGAAGGTCCGTGTGCACCTGGACGAGTGCCCGAAGTGTACCGCCATCCTGGTGGAGCTGGGCGACATCGGCTCCACCATGAAGGCGGCGCTGCTGCCGCTGATCATCGGGGTGGGGCCGGTCGCCTGGTGGCTCAGCCCGGCCGGTCAGGGCGCCGTGGCGGCATCCCTCACGGGTGTGCATGGCCTGGTGGCGGGTGCTGCTGGTGTTGCCGGTGCCGGTGCGGCGAGTGGGGCGGGAGCAGGAGCAAGCGCAGGCGCGAGTGCGAGTGCGGCGGCTGCCGGCACGACGGCGGGGACCAGCACGCTGGGCATCGCGGCGGCGGTGACGGCCGCCGTCGTCGCCGTCGGCCTGGTGATCGTGCCCGCCATCGCCGCAAGCTGGCAGCAGCAGACGCCGCCCACCGCGGCGCCCGCCAGCACGGCACCTGAAGAACAGGCCGTGGCGCAGACGCCCACCGTGCGGGTGACCGCGGCGTCGGCCACCCCGGGCGCGGCGCCGTCCAGCACACCGTCCGCCTCGCCGTCGGGCATTCCGGTGGTACTGGTGCAGCCTCCGCTGCTGGCGCCGGCCCTGCCGACGCTGTGGGATCGTGTGATCAGCCCTCCGGCCCCGGCGACGCCCGTCATCGCCCCGTCGTCGCCGGGCACCGCCACTCCGGGGCACACCGTGACGGCCGGCCCGGGCGGGACGCCGACGGAGACCCCGAGCGGGACACCCACCCCGACGGTGACAGCCACCACGACGCCGGCGCCGACGTTCACCCCGTCCCCGAGCACCACCCCGCCCGGATGGTGCCAGCCGTGGTGGGCTCACCCTGAGTGCTGGCTGACCGGGAGTCCGACGCCGACGGGCTCACCTTCCCCTGTCAACTGATCCACGGAACTGTCAGACGCTTCACACCGGAAACCGCGTCAGGATGGATGTGTGGCCGCCACTGACTTTGCGGCGGCCCACGGTGGGACGCCCGCAGAGCGAGAAACGTGGTGAGGCATGGACTTCAGCGATCGGAGGCCGTCCGGCACGTCCCCGTGGGAGCCGATGGCACACAACATCTGCCAGGACTGCAATCCGCCGTGCGTTCTCACGCGCCTGGTCCCGTGCCAGGATCTGGCCATGTGGGACTGGGCGTCACATCCCGGGAAGTCCGCGCAGCGGCCCAGCCGGGGCACCGCCCTCATGCTGCGGGACCGGTACCTCAGGCTCAACGCCCTGGACGAACACGGGCTGCCGGTCACCGGGTTCGCACTCCCCACGGAATTCGCCTCCCCCGGGGAAGCGGCACAGGCGCTGGATGGGCCTTTCGTGGCCCGCCCACGCGCCGAACGGCGCGTTCAGGAATTGCCTGATCTGCACTTCGACGACGACGATGCGCTTGCCGCGAGCCGTTGGCGGGGCCTGGACCATCGCTGGCTGCTCCAGGCGGACAGGCCCGCTGCGGGACTGCAGTCCGTGGTCCAGCGGGGGCCGGGTGTGGACGGTGGGCTCCTGCGGTTCCACGGCGGGGTGCCGCAGGACGGACTCCATGGTTCGGCCGCACGCCGGATTCCGGGCCCGTGCCCGCCGGAGGTCGCGTCCCTGGTGGAGGCCGTGGTGGACGCCCTCGGTGTGACCGGGGCCGCGGTGGTGGTTCTCAGCTCCGGCGCGGGCCGGGGCACCGAGGTGGTGGACGTCCACGCCCATCTCGGGTTCCACTGCGTGGACTCGGAGAGATTCCCGGCCGCGATGGAGGGCGCCCGGCCACCGGGCGTCGAAGAGCTGCGGGATGCCGGGAGCCCGGGCTGGCTGCGCACGCCGTTCCCCGAGGACCCCGGCTTTGCCCCGCCTGATCCGTGGAGCCGCACTGAGGAGGGCCATCCCTCCGGGAGGGCCTCGACGACGGCGACGACGGCGAGCGCGACGGCGCCGGCGAACGCGCCGGCGAGCGCCCTGAGGCTCTTCGGCAGGACCTTCGCTCGGAGGGGATGAGCAGGATTCCGGCCGATGACGGCCGGGGGGGAAGACGCGGGGCGGGGACGGATTCCCCGCCTCTGATGAGGAAGGACATACGTGGTGCGGGTACTGGTGACCGGGATCGGAGGGCCGGCGGGATCGTCGCTGGCCCGCCAGCTGAGGGCTCAAGGGCATTGGGTGGGAGGCGTGGACATGGATCCCGCCGCGGCCGCTTTCGGCGATCACTTCGCGCAGGTTCCCGGGGCGGGTGATCCCGGCTACCTGGGGATCCTGAAGACTCTGGCGGCCGAGTGGGGCTGCGAGCTTCTGATCCCCACGGTGAGCGACGAACTCGTGGCGGTGGCGGCCTCCGCGGACATCCTGGGGATTCCCGTCCTGGTGGGCCCGGCGGACGCCGTTCACACCGCGAACGACAAGTACCTGACCATGCAGGCCCTCGCGGCGGCGGGTGTCCCCGTCCCGGGCTACGGGCTGCCGGACGGGTTCGCCTCGGCACAGGAGGCCCACGCGAGCCTGGGCCATGAGCTTGTGGCCAAGCCCCGCGTATCCCGCGGCGGCCGGGGGGTTCATGTCCTGGAGGCCGCCCGTGCGGGCGAGGAGGACGCCGTGGCGTTCTGGGACTCCCTGGACGAGTCCTGGATCCTTCAGACGTTCGCGCCGGGCGTGGAGTACGCTCCCGTGGTCTTCGCCGCGGAGCCCGGTGAGCCCGCCTTCATCGCGGTCCTGGAGAAGACGGAACTGAAGGAAGGCCGGGTGGGCAATGCCGTGTCGGTGAGGCCGGTGGATGCCCCGGACGTGGCGGATCTTGCCGGTGCGGTGGTCGCCGCCCTGGGGCTCAGCGGCCCGGTGGACATGGACGTGCGCCGCCTGGAGGACGGGACCCCGGTGGTCCTGGAGGTCAACGCGAGATTCGGGGCGAACAGCGCCTCGGCCCCGGGTCTCCTGGAAGCCGTTCTGACGAGCATCGGGCCTGCGGTGGACAGCCCGCTCGTCTGAGCCGGGTCCGGTTCCCCGGACCCGGCGAGGGAATATTACCGAACGGTAGTTGTCTGATCATCTATCATGGAAGTAACCCTGAAACTGTTCTCACATCGATGGACTAATCGTCCTGATGCTGAGTGGTTCAGGGCTGCCCGGCCTAGGAAACCGGGTTCACCGGCCGTTCCTGTCCCAGTGGAGCGGCATCATCGGACCTTGAACAGAAGCCCCGTGTGCGACGGGGCTGGTCCAGGAGGGGGGTAATGGGGCATGTCTACTATGCTCCTGGCCGCAGCATTGGTCTTCGGCATCGTCGCGGCGGTTTTGGCACTCACACCAAAGGGAACCCGGTGGATCATCCGCCAGTTCCGTCACGCCCTGACGCTCAGGACGGTACTTCTGGCGGGAGCGGTCTCCATGGCAGCGCTCTCCGCCGCGGCGCTGATCCTGCCCGGGCATCCGCATGTGCTGTCCGATCTGGTGGTCATGGACGGCGGGCTGCTCGGCGGCCTCGGCGTGGCCGCATCGATCTTCCAGCGCAACAAGCATCCCTTCGCCACCCCGCGCCGGGTCCTGGCGATCGGGGCGCACCCGGATGACCTGGAGCTGGCCTGCGGGGCCACGTTGGCGAAGCTGGCCGACGGCGGTCACCAGGTGAAGACCCTGGTGATGAGCCGGGGCACGGTGGGCGGTGACGACCAGGTCAGGATCCTCGAGGCGCAGCGCGGCTCGTCCTTCCTCGGCAGCCGTGACACCACCGTGTTCGACTTCGAGGACACGCGCCTGGCTGACGCCAGCCAGGACATGGTCAACGCGATCGAACGTGAGATCCGGGACTTCAAGCCTGATGTGGTGCTGACCCATTCCGTCAACGACTACCACCAGGACCACCTGGCGGTGCACCTGGCCACCATGCGGGCCGCACGTCAGCACTCGGCCATCCTGTGCTTCGAGAGCCCGTCCGTCACCAAGGACTTCACCCCGAGCTTCTACATCGACGTGGACGGCTATGTGGACGTCAAGGTGGAGGCCGTGGCGCTTCACCGCGATCAGGCGGGCAAGCCGTACATGACCTCCGAACGGGTCCGCGGGCAGATGGCGTTCCGTGGAGCCCAGGTGAAGAAGCCCGCGGCCGAGGGATTCGAGGCGGTCCGCCTTCTCGGTTCCGCGGTCGGTGACCTGTGAGCTCTGTGAGGCGGCCGGGACCGGGAGCGGATCGATGAGTCCCGACGCCCTGGCCGTCATGGTGGTCCAGGGCGCCGGTCTGCTGGTCATCGCGGCGGCCGCGGTGAAGTTCCTGTACATTCCGCTGGCCCTGATCTTCGAAGGCCGTTCCTGGCGCGTGGCGCGGCGCAACCGCAGGGCCGCTCGCCGGAACCACGGGGGCCGGAACTTCCATGCGGGCGGCACCGTGCGGCCCCGTCACCGGCCCGGCACGGGGCGCCCCCTGGTCTCGATCGTGGTGCCCGGCTACAACGAAGGTGTGGTCATCGAAGCGTGTGTGCGCTCCATCCTGGCCAGTGACTACCCACGTCTGGAGATCATCCTGGTGGATGACGGCTCCACCGATGACACCGCCGCGTTGATGGCGTCCCTGGCTGAGCACAACCGCCTGGTCACGTTCATCTCGAAGGAGAACGGCGGGAAGGGCTCTGCGCTCAACGCCGGAATCAAGGCCGCCAAGGGCAAGATCATGCTGTTCGTCGACGCCGACGGGCTGTTCGCGCCGGACACCGTGTCCTGGATGGTGGATGCCTTCGACGATCCACAGGTCGGTGCCGTCTGCGGCGATGACCGTCCGGTCAACCTCAACCGCGTCCAGACCCGGATGCTCGCGGTGCTCAGCCACACGGGAACCGGTCTGGTGCGGCGCGCGCTGTCCCTGGTGCAGTGCCTGCCGATCGTGTCCGGGAACTCGGGAGCCTTCCGCTCGGACGTGGTCCGGAGTATCGGTGGCTTCCGGGAGGACACCATCGGGGAGGACCTCGAGCTCACCTGGCGCGTGCATCGCGCCGGCTATCAGGTGCGGTTCCAGCCGAAGGCGCTCGTGTACGCCGAGTCGCCTTCCACGCTGCGCGGACTGTGGAAGCAGCGCGTCCGCTGGTCCCGCGGTCTGCTGCAGACCGTCCGGATGCACGCCGGCATGTTCGGCTCGCTGTCCCACGGGCCCTTCGGCGTGTTCCTGATCTTCAATCTCTTCTCCATGGTGGTGGTCCCGGTCCTTCAGCTCGTGGTGCTGCTGGGGGTGGTCTACCTGGCCGCGCGTGGCTACACACTGGTGCCCGCTGACGCCATGGGGGTCATCGGCTGGGTGGGCCTCGGCTTCGCGGTCGTGGTGACCGTCTACGCGATCGCGCTCAACGGTGCCTGGCGGGACCTGCGTCATCTGTGGACCGTGCCCCTGTGGCCCTTGTATTCGGTCATGATGGCCGCCGTCCTGGTGACGGCCGTGTTCAAGGAAGCCGTCCGTGCGCCGTCCAATTGGAACAAACTCCAGAGGACCGGAGTGGTCTCTGTCGATCTCGGAACAGGAGGCGGCGCATGAAGGCCCGCAGGTCGGACAAGGGTCCCAGGGCGGAACCTGGCCGCCGGGGCTGGCTGCGGGGGCTCGTCACGCTCCTGGCGCTGGCGGTCCTGGGCGGCGGCACGTTCCTCTGGGGCGTGGCGAACGGCGCCGTCAACGGTCAGGCCCCCCGGACCGGCGCCACGACCCCGGAGGCCGTGGCGACCGCCACCAGCAAGCCTGCGCCCAAGGCCAAGCCCTACGTCCCGAAGAGCTGTGACGCGGGCGGCCGGAAGCCGCCCGTCGTGACGGTGTCGCAGCGTCCTGCGCTGCGGTCCGTCAACATCGGCTTCGAGGACCTCACCAACACCCAGCCCGGCCACCTCCAGGCCCTTGCGAAGCACCTCGACGACGTCGACGCCAACGCGGTCCAGATCGCTGTGGGGCGCCTGGACTGGCTTTCCTTCATCTGGCCCGGACATGAGGAACTGTCGTCGATCGACGCCGTGGCGGTGGATGGCCGTGACCTGGTCCAGGAGGCGCTGGACGCGTTCGGCTGCGATGCCCATGGACAGCGCCGCCACGTGACCCTGAGCGTCGACGCCCTCCTGGGACGCCGCTTCACGCAGGATCCGCAGCTGGCCGGGCAGAGTGTGGACGGCAAGCCGTCCACGCTGTTCGGCAGCGTCACGGCCTGGAGCAAGGGTCCGCTCGGCACCGAGATGGCCCAGTTGTCAGGCTTCCTGGCCGGCCGGTATCACCCGGACGCCGTCAATGTGACGGAGTTGATGTTCTTTTCCGAGAGCTACGGCGCCGATGACAAGGCGGATTACCTGGCCGTGACGGGACGGAAGGACTGGCCTCGGACGGGGGACGGCGCGATCGATGTGAATGATCCGTCCATCGGTGTGTGGCGGTCCGCCGCCGTGGAGCACGTGATGTCGCGGGTGGCCGTGGCCACCCGTCCGGTGGGCGTGCAGGCGACGATGGACATCAACTATCCGTTGACGGCCGGGGTGGCGGGCAGGCCCGATGCAGGCCAGGACGCGGTGGGGCTGCTCAAGGTCACGGACGGGCTGAACCTTTGGTACTACCCGGGGATGCTGGCGGGCAGTGTGCCGAGCATCGAGCAGGTGGACCGGGACTTGGTGGAGCAGTACCCGGGACGCGTCTCAGTGTCGCTGGGCCTGTGGTTCTCGGGGCATCCGGGGATCAGCCAGGAGCAGTTCGTGAGTGAGCTGGGCCGGGTGGACCGCCTGGTCCAGGGGTCGGTGTCGGTGACGCCGGCCAGCATGATGACCGATGCCGAGTGGAAGGCTCTCCGCACCGCCTGGGTCGGCTAGCGGGGCCTCATGCCCGGGGGACCTGCCCGGAGGGAAATTCCCTCCGGGCAGGTCCCTTTTGTCGAATCGGTGCCTATCATTGAAGTAGTTGTATGTCGATTCCTCCAAATCATGGATGAATCGGTGGCGGTGCCATGAGCGCCGCGACCATCCGGCCTAGGAAACCGGATCTCTCGCCGTTCTCCTGCGAAGGAGACGGCTCTGGACCGTGAATGCGGGCGCCTTGTGCGAGGGCGCCTGGTCCGAAAGGGGGGACGGAGCATGTCCGTTGTGCTCCTGACTGCGGCGCTGATGTTCGGGGCCATCGCGGTGACCGCCGCCCTGGTTCCCCGGAGCGCGCGATGGATCGTGCGGGAATACCGTCACGCCGCCGTGCTCCGGCTCGCGCTCATCGCTTGTGCGGGGTGCCTGATCACCCTCTCCGTCGCGGCGCTCGTGATGCCGCCGCCCTCCGAGGCCCTGGACGGCGGGGTGCTTCTCAGCGGGGCCGGGATCGCGGGTCTCAGCATGGTGGCCCCGGTCTTCCAGCGGTCCCGCCGGACCGTGACCGCACCCCGCAGAATCCTGGCGATCGGTGCTCATCCGGATGACCTGGAACTGGCCTGCGGGGCCACCCTGGCCAAGCTCGTCGACGAAGGGCACGAGGTCCGGACGCTCGTCATGAGCAGGGGCGCCGTAGGGGGTCACGCGGACCTCCGGGCCGGCGAGGCGATGCTCGGCTCGGCGTTCCTGGGCAGCCGTGAGGTGTGTGTCCAGGACTTCGCCGACACCCGGCTCTCCAGCTTCGAATGCGAGATGGTGGCCCTGATCGAACGGCACATCGCCGAGTTCCAGCCGGACCTGGTGCTGACCCATTCCGAGCACGACTACCACCAGGACCATCTGGCCGTGCACCTGGCCACCATGCGGGCCGCCCGGCAGCACTCCTCGATCCTGTGCTTCGAGAGCCCCTCGGCCACGCAGGGTTTCTGCCCCACCGTGTACGTCGACGTCGCCGGCTACGTGGACGTCAAGGTCAAGGCCGTCTCCCTCCACAAGGACCAGGGCGCCAAGGCGTACATGACGGCCGAGCGGGTGAGGGGACAGCTGAGCTTCCGCGGTTCCCAGGCCAAACGTGAATTCGCCGAAGGCTTCGAAGCCGTCCGGCTCCTGACTTCCACGCTCGGGGACCTCTAGAGCGGCCACGCGAGGGCGGCATGATGCGAGGCCTGGACGTGTCCCTGGTGCTGATGGTGCAGTGGAGCGGACTGCTGATCCTCGCCGCCGGCGCGGTCAAGCTCGCCTACCTGCCGCTGGCCGCCGCCTTCGAATGGCGGGCCTCCGGCCGCGTCCAGGCCGGACTGTACGACGGCGCGCTGGTGTCCGTCGTCGTGCCCGGCTACAACGAGGAGGTGGTTCTGGAGGCCTGCGTGCTCTCCATTTTGCGCAGCACCCACCGCCGCCTGGAGGTGATCCTGGTGGACGACGGCTCCTCGGACGGCACTCTGGCGCTCATGGGGGCGCTCGCGGCCCGTGACGAGCGGATCACCGTCCTCACCCAAGCCAACGCCGGCAAGGGCGCCGCGCTGAACGCGGGAATCCGGGCCGCGCACGGGGAGTTCTTCCTGTTCGTCGACGCGGACGGGCTGTTCGCGCCGGACACGGTCGCGTGGATGCTGGCCGGTTTCGGGTCCCCGGAGGTGGGGGCCGTCTGCGGGGATGACCGGCCCGTGAACCTGGACCGGGTCCAGACCAGGATGCTCGCCGTGCTCAGCCATACCGGGACCGGGATGGTGCGCCGGGCGCTCTCGCTGGTCCGCTGCCTGCCGATCGTCTCCGGCAATGTGGGCGCGTACCGGGCCGGCCTGGTCCGGCGGCTCGGTGGTTTCCGCGAGGACACGGTGGGGGAGGATCTGGAGCTGACCTGGCGCGTGTACGAGGCCGGGTACCGTGTGCGTTTCCAGCCGAGGGCCCTGGTCTACGCGGAGTCGCCCTCCACCCTGGCCGGGCTCTGGAAGCAGCGGGTCCGCTGGTCGCGAGGGCTGCTGCAGACGGTGCGCCGCCACCCGGGGATGCTCGGCTCCCTGCGGTACGGACCCATCGGGGTGTTCCTGCTCTTCAACCTCTTCGCCATGGTGGTGGTGCCGCTGCTGCAATTGGCGGTGATCATCCTGCTGGGGCTTCTGGCGTCCGGTGGGATCGTGCTCCTGCCCACCGGGATCCTGGGGTTCCTGGGGTGGGCGGGCCTGCTGTTCTCCGTGGCCGTCACCGTCTACTCGATCGGGCTGAACAGGGCGTGGCGGGATCTGCGTCATCTCTGGACGGCGCCCCTGTGGCCCCTGTATTCGCTCTTCATGGCGCTGGTGATGGTCACCGCGGTGGTGAAGGAGCTCTCCGGAGCTCCGGCACGTTGGAACAAGCTGCAGCGCACCGGGGTGCGTTCGGTGGGGGAGGCGGGGACGTGAGCCGCCGGGCGACGCGCCGCCACTGGCCGGCCGGGCTCGCCGCGCTGGGAGTGCTGGCGCTGCTGCTCGGCGGGACGATGGTGTGGGGGATCGGCAACGGCGACGTCGACGGCCTGGGTCCCAGCGCGCCGTCGAGCACTCCGCCCACTCCGAAGTCCTCCGCGGCCTCCGCCGCCTACACGCCGGTCGCTTGCGTCCCGTCGCAGGCGACCGCGACGCCGGCGGCGGTCCCGGCCGTGCGACCGGCGACCCGCGCCGTGAACATCGGCTTCGAGGACCTGGTCAGCACCCAGCCGGGCCACCTCCAGGCGCTCGAACAGCACCTGAACGCCGTGGATGCGAACGCTGTTCAGATCGCCATCGGACGGCTCGACTGGCTCGCGTTCAGCTGGCCGGGCCACCCGGACCGCTCCGTGGATCAGGTGTTCGTGGACGGACGGGACCTGGTGCAGGAGGCGCTCGACGCCCTCTCCTGTGATGCTCAGGGCCACCGCCGGCAGGTCACCCTGAGCATCGACGCACTCATCGGGCGGCTGTTCACGCAGAACCCGCAGCTGGCCGGGCGGAACGTGGACGGCAAAGCCTCCACACTGTTCGGCAGCGTGACCGCTTGGAGCCATGGGGAGCTGGGCGACGAACTGGTGGACCTCGCCGGCGCGGTGGCCCGCCGCTTTCACCCCGACTTTGTGAACATCACGGAGCTGATGTTCTTCACGGAGACGTATGGCGCGGACGACAAGGCCGACTACCTGGCCGTGACCGGGCGGAGCGACTGGCCGAGGACGGCGGACGGCACGATCGATGTGAATGACCCGTCGATCGGTGCGTGGCGTTCCGCCGCGGTGGAGCAGGTGATGGCGAGGGTGTCTGCGGCGACGCGTGCGGCGGGTGTGCCGGCGTCAATGGATGTGAACTATCCGTTGACGGCCGGGGTGGCGGGCCGGCCCGATGCCGGTCAGGACGCGGTGGCCCTGTTGCGGGTGACCGACGGGCTGAACCTCTGGTACTACCCGGGGATGCTGGCGGGCAGTGTGCCGGGCATCGAGCAGGTGGACCGGGACTTCGTGGAGCGGTACCCGGGCCGGGTCTCGGTGTCGCTGGGTCTGTGGTTCTCGGGTCATCCGGGGATCGGTCTGGAGGAGTTCCGGCACGAGCTGGGCCGGGTGGACGCGCTGGGCGTGAAATCGGTGTCGGTGACCCCGGCGAGCATGATGACGGACGCCCGGTGGGCCGTGCTCCAGCAGGCCTGGGCGGGCTGAATGCGGATGTCTTCACGGTATTCACCTGGCGGAACATTGTTCCCTCGCCCTGCCGGTTCCGGATAAGATCCCATGCACAGCAGCCGGCTCCGTCCGGCTCACAGTATCCAGCGACGTGTACTGGCCGTCACCTCCCTTCCGAAGGAACCGCCCCATGCCGTTGAACCATCCCGACACCGATCCCGGCGAGGACATCGCCCCGGAACTGCGGGCCGATGTCCGCCGCGTCTCCACCCTCCTGGGCCAGTCCCTGGTCCGCCAGCACGGTCCCGGCCTCCTCAAACTCGTGGAGCAGGTGCGCCTGCTGACCAAGGAGTCCAAGGAGGCCGCCCGCGGCGTCGGCGAGGCCACCGGGCCCTGGGCCGCGCACGACGTCGCGCAGCAGGTCCGCGAGCTGCTCGCCTCCCTGCCGCTCGAGGAGGCCACGCGCCTGGTGCGCGCCTTCGCGTTCTACTTCCACCTGGTCAACGCCGCGGAGCAGGTGCACCGCGTGCGCGGGCTGCGCTCGCGGGCGGAGAAGGACGGCTGGCTGGCGCAGGCCGTCGCCGAGATCGCCGAGCACGCCGGGACCGAGGCCCTTCAGGGGCTGGTGAACGAGCTGGACGTCCGACCCGTCTTCACCGCGCACCCCACGGAGGCGAGCCGCCGCTCCGTGCTGGACAAGCTGCGGGCCATCTCCGACGTCCTGGCCGAGTCGACGCAGGACGGCACGGCGGCGCGCAGCCGTCAGGACCGCCGCCTGGCCGAGATCATCGACCAGATGTGGCAGACCGACGAGCTCCGCCAGGTCCGCCCGACCCCCATCGATGAGGCCCGCAACGCCATCTACTACCTGGGCGACATCCTCACCGGCGCCATGCCGGAGGTCATGTCCGAGCTCGGTGAGCTGCTGGCCGAGCACGGCGTGTCCCTGCCCCAGGAGAAGGCACCCATCCGCTTCGGCTCCTGGATCGGCGGCGACCGGGACGGCAACCCGAACGTCACGGCGGATGTCACGCGGGAGATCCTGCAGATCCAGAACCAGCACGCCATCCGGATCGTGATCTCCCTCCTGGATGAGCTGATCTCCGTGCTGTCCAACTCCACGGCCCTGGCCGGCGCCAGCCCGGAGCTGCGCGCCTCCCTGGAAGAGGACCTCCGCCGCCTGCCGGGCCTGGACAAGCGCGTCCTGGAGCTGAACGCCCAGGAGCCCTACCGCCTGAAGCTGACCTGCATCAAGGCCCGGCTGCTGAACACGGGCCGCCGCATCGCGGCGGGCAGCCCGCACGAGCCCGGCCGCGACTACGTCGGCACCGAGGCCGTCCTGGCCGACCTGCGATTGGTGGAGGACTCCCTGCGCGCCCACTCGGCGTCGTTGGCGGCCGACGGCGCCCTGGCCCGCGTGCAGCGCGCCGTCGCCTCGATCGGGCTGCAGATGGCCACGCTGGACATCCGCGAGCACGCGGATCACCACCACGACGCCGTCGGGCAGCTGTTCGACCGCATCGGCGAGGTGGGGCGCCCGTACGCGGAGCTGTCCCGCGCCGAGCGCTGGGAGCTGCTGTCGGCCGAGCTGGCTTCGCGGCGGCCGCTCTCGGGCCACCCGATCGTGCTGGACGGCTTCTCCGACAGCATCTACAACGTCTTCCGGGTGATCCGTCAGGCGCTCAAGAGCTACGGCCCGGACGTCATCGAGACCTATATCGTGTCCATGACCCGCGGTGCGGACGACGTCCTGGCCCCGGCCGTGCTGGCCCGCGAGGCCGGGCTGGTGAAGCTCCACGGGGACGTCCGCTACGCCAAGATCGGCTTCGCACCGCTCCTGGAGACCGTGGACGAACTGCGCGCCTCCGCCGAGATCGTGGACCAGCTGCTGTCCGAGCCGTCCTACCGGGAACTGGTCCGGCTGCGCGGGGACGTGCAGGAGATCATGCTGGGCTACTCGGACTCCAACAAGGAATCCGGCGTCATGACCAGCCAGTGGGAGATCCACAAGACCCAGCGCAAACTGCGCGATGTGGCGCTCAAGCACGGCGTCCGGCTGCGGCTCTTCCACGGCCGAGGAGGTTCCGTGGGCCGCGGCGGCGGACCTACCTACGACGCCATCCTGGCCCAGCCCAACGGTGTCCTGGAGGGCGAGATCAAGTTCACCGAGCAGGGTGAGGTGATCAGCGACAAGTACTCGCTGCCGGAGCTGGCACGCGAGAACCTGGAGCTCTCCCTGGCCGCCGTGATGCAGGGGTCAGCCCTGCACCGTGCCCCGCGCACCACCCAGGAGGAACGGGACCGCTACAGCACGGTCATGGAGGTCATCTCCGACGCCGCGTTCGCCCGGTACCGTTCGCTGATCGATGACCCGGACCTGCCCGCGTACTTCCTGGCGTCCACTCCGGTGGAGCAGCTGGGCCAGCTGAACATCGGTTCCCGTCCGTCCAAGCGCCCGGACTCCGGGGCCGGGCTGGGCGGCCTGCGCGCCATCCCGTGGGTGTTCGGCTGGACGCAGTCCCGGCAGATCGTGCCCGGCTGGTTCGGCGTGGGCTCCGGCCTGAAGGCCGCCCGGGAGGCAGGCCTGACGGCCGAACTGCAGGAGATGGCCTCGCAGTGGAACTTCTTCGAGTCGGTGCTGTCCAATGTGGAGATGACCCTGGCCAAGACGGATATGGAGATCGCAGGCCACTACGTGAACACCTTGGTGCCGCGGGAGCTCCACCACCTTTTCGAGGCAATCCGGGCGGAGCACGCCCTCACGGTCCGTGAGGTGGAACGGCTGACGGGGGAGAGCGAGCTCCTGGACGCCCAGCCCACCTTGCAGCGTTCACTGCGTGTGAGGGACCAGTACCTGGACCCCATCAGCTATCTGCAGGTGGAGCTGCTGCGCCGTGTCCGTGAGGAGGCGAAGGTGCAGGCCGGAGCCGGGGAATCCGAGATCGCGGAGACCCTGCAGCGCGCCATGCTCATCACCATCAACGGTGTGGCCGCCGGTCTGCGGAACACCGGCTGAGCCGTGCCCGGCCAGTGGGCTCACGGGGAGCGGCGACGGCGCCGCGTCACGATCAGGCCGAGGACGGTTCCCACCAGCAGGCCGGCTGCCAGGCCCAGGAGGGAACTGACCCAGAACGGCAGATGGGTGGTCTGACCGGTCACGTAGCCGAGGCCCACCATCCAGGACGCCCAGAGGAGGCTGCCCGCGGCGGAGCAGGCCGCGAAGCTGCGGGTGCTGATCTCCGCGATGCCGGAGCCTGCGGTCAGCGCCAGGCGGCCGCCCGGCAGGAACCTCAGCCCGATGATGGCGCCGTACGTGGGGGTGCGGCCGGCCCGTTCCAGGGCCCGGTGGATCCCGGCGTGGAGGCGGGCCGTGAAGCGCCAGCGGTCCATGAGGTGCGCCAGACGCCGTTTGAACAGCAGGAAGACGGCCATGTCGCCCAGGAAGGAGCCGAGGGCGGCCAGGCCGAGTGCCAGCGGAAGGGACGCGTGCCCCTCCGCGGCCAGGGAGCCGGAGGTCACCACCAGCATCTCGGACGGCGTGGGCGGGAACACGGTGTCCGCCATGACCAGGGGCACGATCCACCAGTAGAGCGCCGTGCTCCACGTGGTGAGATCGCCGAAGTCCATGGGAAAACGGTACGGCACGGGGTGGGAAAGCGAGAGGGCCCGGGACGAAGCCCCGGGCCCTGCTGCTGACGGAAGAAGGATCAGGCCTTCTTGCTCCGATCCACGAAGACGATGCCGCCGGGCACGTCGTTGCGGATCTCGGTGCCGACCTTGCGGGCCAGCAGGTCATCCAGGCGGTCCAGCGGGCCGATCAGGGCGCGGCCGCCGGCCTTGGCGATGCGGATGGCGGCGTCGACCTTGGGTCCCATGGACCCGGCGTCGAACTCCAGTTCGCCGATCGCCTCGGGCGTGGCGGAGAGGATGTCGCGCTGCTCCGGGGTACCCCAGTTCTCGCTGACGAAGTCACCGTCGGTGAGCAGGAGCAGGGTGTCGGCCTCCAGGTCGGCGGCCAGGGCGGCGCTTGCCAGGTCCTTGTCCACCACGGCCTGCATGCCGGTCTGACGGCCCTTGGAGTCGACCTTGACGGGCACGCCGCCACCGCCCACGCACACCACCAGGCGGTCGTTCTCCAGGAGCAGCTTGACCAGCGGGGCCTGCTGAATGTGGACCGGGACGGGGGAGGGGACCACGCGGCGGAACGCGTTGCCGTCCTTGGCGATGGTCCAGCGGTATTCGGCGGCGGCACCGGCGGCGTCGGCGGCGGAGTACTGCGGCCCGATCGGCTTGGTGGGCCAGTGGAAGGCGGGATCGTCTTCGGAGACCACGGTGGTGGTGACGATGGCGGCGACCTCGCGCTCACCGGCAAGGGCGTTGCTGAGCTCCTGCTGGATGACGTAGCCGATCATGCCCTGGGTCTCGGCGCCCAGGATGTCCAGCGGGTAGGCTGCCACGTCCTGGTAGGCCAGGTTCTGCAGGGCGAGGAGACCCACCTGCGGGCCGTTGCCGTGGGTGATGACCAGTTCGTGCTCACGGGCCAGGGATGCGAGGGCCTGGCAGGCCCCGCGGACGTTGGCGCGGAGCCGGTCCGCGGTCATCGGTTCGCCTCGACGAGCCAGGGCGTTGCCGCCCAGGGCCACCACTACGCGCATGGAGATTCCTTTGTTCGGAAGGATGGTTCTTGTGGACCTAAAGGTATACCATTTTGTGATATGCGACAATGGTTCGCTGAGTCAACCAAGCGATCGGCGAGGAGGTTCGATGGCGAGCCGGACTGCCACGCGCGCCGCACGGGCGCTGAGCTCGGACACTCGCCTGCGCCGCATCCTCCAGGCCCTCGCCGCCCGTTCCGGCGGACTGAGCGTTCATTCGGTCTTCACCCATGTGATCAACTTCCTCACGCCGGACGGGCGCCTGGTGACCTTCGCGTCCGGAGGGCTCGACGATGCCCCGTGGACGCTTCGCGCGGACCTTCCTGATTGGGCCGGCTTCCCCGTCGTCGCGGGTGAGAGCGTGCGCGTGACGCCGTCATCCGTGGTGCTGGCGGACGGTGCTGTCCTGCTGGAGGGCTGGAGGGGGGCGGAGCCCTGGGAGCCGTCCCCGCTCCCCGCTGCCGACGACGCCGGGCCGCCGGAGCTGCTGGAGGCGCTCCAGGACTGGATCGCCAGGCATGGAGTGCCGGGAGGCATGCTCGCCGCGGTGGGCGCGAACTCGTTTGAAGCCGCCGTTCAGGCAAGGCTCGGCGAAGCCTCTGCCTCCCTGTCTGAAGCGCTCATTTGGTATTCCAAAACCGGTCGAGCGGATTTTTTAGATCCGGAACTTCTCGACCGGGCTATCCTGGGACTGGTCGGTCTCGGTGCGGGGCTGACCCCGTCCGGTGACGACCACTTGTGCGGCGTCGCCCTCGTGGCGGCGCGGCCGGGCAGCCGGCTGTCCGGCGTCGGCGGCCGTCTGCTCGCAGTCCTTGACGCGTACCCTGAGCGCACCACCGACGTGTCCGAAGCCACGCTGCGTGAGGCGGCCGAGGGCCGTGCGCGCCAGAGCCTGCTCGACCTGCTGGCGGGGCTGACCGCCGTCGTGCCCGGTGACGTGGACCCGCTTGAGCACCTCCGTCCTCTGCTCGTCCAGGTCCTGGGGATCGGCCGGACGTCGGGGACGGACATCCTGTCCGGTCTGCTGGCCGGACTGCGCGCGGAATGGGCCCTGCGATGACCAGCCCTGAGATGACCAGCCCTGCGATGAACAAGGCCGTTCCGGATGCAGCGCACGGAATCGAGGATTCCCCGATCGCCCCCACCGCGGCCCAGAAGGCCGTCGGCGCCCTGTCCACCGGCTACAAGCCGGCTGACTCCGGTCCGGACACCGGGGGCTCCGCCATCACGGAGCCCCGCCGCTTCCAAGGCATCCCTGGGGCATCGGTGCCCACGAGGTCCTGGAGAGCGGTATCGTTCCGATCATCACCACCGCCGTTGCGCACCAGGATGCCGGTACCGGCACGGGCGGCGCAGGCACCCCCACCCCCTCCCGTCGAATGCTTCGGCTGACGGCTTCCCTTCAGGAAAGTTCATGACCACATCCCCCGACGCGGCCGAAAAGACCGCGAGCTCCGAACTCGAGTCCGAGTTCGAGCACTCCCCGGTGCCTCAGAGCCACCGGAAGTCACTGTTCACGGTCTCCTCCGTGTGGTTCGGATTCCCCATGATCCTGACCAATGCGGTGCCTGGCGGCCTGGTGGTCGCCATGCTCGGCTTCTGGCCGGGCGTGGCCGCCATCCTGGTGGCCAACGTCATCATGTTCGTGTACGTCAGCCTGCTCAGCCACCGGGCCGGCAGCACGGGCAAGAGCTTCGCTCTGCAGGCCACGGAGACCTTCGGCAGCAAGGGCTATGCCTTCGCCTCCGGTCTGCTGGCCACCGTGGTGGTCGGTTGGTTCGCGTTCAACACCGGCGCCACCGGCGCCAGCCTGAACGCGGCCTTCGGCTGGAATGAGACCCTGATCGCCGCGATCGCGGGTGTCCTGTTCATCGGGATCACCTACCTGGGCATCAAGGCCCTCTCCTGGCTGGGCGCCGTGGCAGCTCCGCTGTTCATCATCGCCGCGGCCACTGCCATGATCCTGGCCTCCCAGGAGCACGACTTCAGTAAGCTGACCAGCTTCCAGGGCGCCGGTGGGATGACCTTCGGCGTGGCGGTCACCTCCATCATGGCGACCTTCGCCGACTCCGGCACCATGACGGCCGACTTCACCCGCTGGTCCAAGAACGGCAAGGAGGCCGTGATCGCCACGGCCACCGCGTTCCCGTTCGCGTCCCTGGTGGCCCAGCTCAGCGGCGCCCTCCTGGTGGCCGCCGGCGCGATCGCCAGCCCCACCACCAGCGGCGGTGACTTCACCCCGATCCTCACCGGGCCGGGCAACCCGATCCTGCAGATCCTGGTGCTGGTCTTCGTGGTCATCAACCTGGGCTCCGTCTGCACGCACTGCCTCTACAACGGTGCCCTCGGCTGGTCCCACCTGACCAAGTCCACCATGCGCAAGCTCACCCTGATCCTGGGTGTGGTGGGCGTGATCGTGGCCCTGATCGGTGCCTGGCACTACTTCGTGAACTGGCTGGCCTTCCTCGGTGTCCTGGTTCCGCCGCTGGGCGCCGTGCTCATCGCGGACCAGATCATCCTGGCCAAGAAGAACGCCAACCGCCCGGAGCAGACGTTCCGGGGCGTGGCCTTCATCGCCTGGGCCATCGGTGCCGCCGCAGCCCTGGTGGTGCACTTCGCCGCGCCGTTCCTCTCGGACGCCGTGGTGGGTCTGGTGGTCGGTCTGGTGGCCTACCTGGCCCTGGACGGACGCTCGAAGGGCGCTGTGTCCGCATAGCGGTTGCTGACTGATCCAAAGGCGCGGAAGGGGTGACCCTTCCGCGCCTTTGGGGTTTAACCGCGGGTGGAAGTCCGGCGGCGGTTCGCCAGAGCCCTGCCCCCGAACCACAGAAGGATGACTGCAAGGATCGCGCGGACGATCCACAGGCCGGGCTCCCAGAGCACGCGGTAGTTCCCGGGGACCCCGAGGACCGCCGCAATGATCGGGCCGTAGGCCGCCCGCCCGACCCCGCCGAATTGGGTGGACAGTCCACCGACCACGGCGATGACGCCGAGCAAGAGCAGCACGATCGGCCAGACGAACAAGTCCGGAGAACCTTCGCCGCGAGAAGTCAGCCCGACGGCCTTCACGAGAAGAGCAAGTGGGAAGACGAGGAAGAACCAGACCACCGCACCCAGGAGCATCGCCAGTGCGACGAATACCGGAATCCACAGCAGCATCCACGGTCCGTCGCCGAAGAAGTAGTCCGGCTCGCGGAGCATCGCCACCCCGAACCCGGCCAGGATTCCGGCCGGCAGGACTCCGAGAACCCACCAGAGGAAGGAACGCCGGACCCGTTGCGCGCCTGGCATCGCCTCGAGAGAGTGCATCGGCTTTTCCGGGCGGATCGCTGCGGCGGCCGCAAGGTAGAACTGGATCACGAGGGCGGAAACCGCCGCCGGGATCCCGAAGAGAGCGGTGGTGGGTGCGGCCCCGTCGTTCTCCTGCAGATCGAGCACGGTCAACAGCAACCAGGCGATCGCCAGTGCGACGATCACGACGGCGGCGGTTGGCACGGTGATCGAGACGCTGCCGTCTGGAGAACTGGGACGCGACGGGCGCGAGGGTTTCGCAAAACGTTGGCCGGTCATGGCGCCCAGCTTACTGGCGAGGAGTGGCCCGGTCCCCGCCTCAGTGCGCCTCGGACAGCGTCAGCTCACTCCGGTATTCCACGGGCTTGCCGGAGAGCGGGTCTGTGAAGCGGATGCCGCGGGCCAGCAGCTGAAGCGGCTTGGTGTAGTCGTCCGGAGCTTTGTCCAGGAGGACCGGGTAGAACGGATCGTGCAGGATGCCGAGCCCCAGCGACGCCATGTGCACGCGCAACTGATGCGTCTTCCCGGTGTGCGGCTCCAAGCGGTACAGCGCGCGCCGGCCGTCGTCGTTGAACGTTTTCAGCCGCTCGATGCGCGTCTCCGTGTTCGGCTCCCCGTCCACCACCTGCGCCAGCAGGTAGTCACGGGACTTCGTCATCCGATTGCGGACCAGCGACGGGAACTCCGGCTGCGGGAAGCCGGGCGCGGGCACGGCCGCCGCGACGCATTCGTACTCCTTCTGCACCTTCCGCTTCTCGAACAGCACCTGGTACTTGCCGCGCGTCGCCGGATTGGTGGAGAGCAACAGGACGCCTGCGGTCATCCGGTCCAGCCGGTGCATCGGGATCAGGTCCGGCAGGTCCAGCAGCTTCCGCAGCCTGACCAGCGCCGACTCCTGGATGTAGGTCCCGCCCGGCGTGGTCGGCAGGAAATGCGGCTTGTCCACCACCAGCAGATTCTCGTCCTGGTGCAGGATGGACAGCTCCACCGGCAGCCGCTCCTCCGCGGGAAGCGTGCGGTAGTACCAGATGAACACATGCTCGCTCAGGGGAGTGGCACGGGTCAGCGGCGCCCCGCCCTCGCCCACGATCTCGCCCGCGTCGAAGCGGTCCAGGATCCCCTGCGGATCCACATGCCCCCAGCGGTGCAGCATGTAGTCCAGCGCAGTCTCCCAGGGCCCGTCGTGTGGCAGGCGCAGGCGGGTCGCGTTGACGCCGTCGCGGACGGGCAGGGGGGATTGCATCACCGGGTTAGTTTAGTGGGATGCAGCGCCGCCCCGGGATCGCGTGGTCCTTCGCCCCCTACGTCCTCGCTTCGGTGATCCATGTCGCCGCGAACGCCCTGCACAGCCCGTGGGCGGTGCCCACCAAGGCGCTGCTCATGCCGCTGCTGGCGCTGCCGGTGCTGCTTTCGCTCAAGCGTCCGACAGGGCCGACGACGACGGCGGCCGCACGGCCGCCGCTGCCCGCGCTGCTTCTCGTTGCGCTGGCTTTCTCCTGGCTGGGGGATGAGGCGGGCCTGTTCTTCCCGTTCGCACCGGAACTTCCGCTCATGCTCGGTTTCTTCGGCATCGCGCACCTGGCGTACATCGCGTTGTTCTTGCTGCGCCTGAAAGTACGCCGGCTGCCGCTCTGGACGGTCGCCTACGCCGCCTGGTGGGTGGCGATGATCCTGGTTCTCGGGCCGCACACCGGTTCACTGCTCGCCGCCGTCGGGGCTTACGGCGTGGTGCTCGCAGGGACGGCCGCCACGTCGGCGCGCTGCGGCGCCGTCGTCGCCTGGGGCGGCGCATTCTTCCTCTGCAGTGACTCGATCCTGGCGTTCCGCCTGTTCCTGGCCGAGGCGATGCCGGACTGGACCGGCCCTGCCGTCATGGTGACGTACACGCTGGGGCAGGGCCTGATCGTGGCGGGTGCGGTCCGGGCGCTGCGCAGTGCGGGCGTCCTGACGCCTGGGTCAGCGGGTCGCGGACAGCGAACGGATGAGTTCCGGGACGTCGCCTAGCGATTCCGCGATCAGGTCCGCGCCCGCCGCTTTCAGGTCGGGCTCATCCGAGGACGTCAGGAGACCGATCACGGTTGCTCCGGCGGCCTTGCCCGCCTGCACGCCGCTCGGAGAGTCCTCGAGGATCAACGCCGCAGTGCTTGGCGGATTCATTGCTGCAGCCGCAGCGAGAAACACCGCTGGATCCGGTTTGGGCGCTCCGGCGTTGAAGGCACTGAAGATTTTGCCGTCAAAAGGATCAAGGAGGCCGGTCTTGTTCAGCTGGAGCCTGATCTTCGCCGGATCCGAGTTGGATGCACAGGCGATGCGCCCGCCGAAGTGATGGCGCGCGAACTCGACCACCCGGGCCGCGCCGGGGATCGGCGCCAATGATTCCTCGAGCGCCGCGTCCCTGCGCTCTGTGAAGGTCTGGACCCAGTCCCCGCTGACGGCTGTCCCGGTACGCCGGTGCACCAGCTCCAGAACGCCGGCCAGGGACGAGCCCATGAACGTCCCGATGCATTCCTCCAGCGACATGCTCCAGCCGAGGCGTTCGACCTCATCGCGCAGCACCGTGTTCACGATGGTCTCCGAGTCGACCAGCACGCCGTCACAGTCGAAGATCATGGCGTCTGGTACTGGATGAAGGGGCATGGCTCTCCTGTCTGGGGACACCGTCCAGAAGACCACGCCCACCGCTCGAGCATGAAATCCGGCGCGCATCTGACCTGTTCCTCCGCTGCTGACCCGCGCGTAAGCTGGCCGCATGACCACTTTCAAGCTCGACCACATCGGCGTGACCGTGCAGGATCTGGAGCAGGTGATCGCCTTCTTCGAGGCGCTCGGCTTCGAGGTGGAGGGCCGTGCCGAAGTCGGCGGACCGTGGGCTGACCGTGTCAACGGCTTGGACGGCACCCAGGTGGAGATGGCCATGGTCCGGCCGCCCGGCGGCGGTGCCGGGAAGCTCGAACTCACCAGGTTCATCGCCCCGCCCGCGGAAGGAAACCCGGCCGGCCTCCCCGTCAACGCGTACGGCTTCAGCCACGTCTGTTTCCAGGTCGACGACGTGCGGAGCGTCGTCTCCCGTGCCGAGGCGGCCGGCTACGGTCTGGTCCGCGAACTGGTCAACTACCAGGACGTCTACCTCCTGGCGTACATCAAGGGCCCGGAAGGTCTCCTGGTGGAGGTCGCCGAGGCACTGCAGCCACCCGGCCCCTCATCGACTGCTCCGTAGATGTCGTTCTGAGCGCCCAAAACGACATCTATGGAGGGCCCACGCCGGCGAGGGGCCCCGAGCGAGGAACGAGCTGGGGGAGCCGGTGGGGACAATCGATGCGCAAGGAAGAAAAAACTTCCTTGACAATAAATATTGTCGGTGACACGATGGAGCCATGAAGGACATCGAAGTCATCGAAGACCCTCGCATCGCCGAGGTTTCGCTGGACCCGATGCGCTCGCAGATCCTCGAATCCCTCGTGGAGCCGGCCTCGGCCTCCACGGTGGCCGGCAGGATCGGGGCGCCGCGCCAGAAGATCAACTACCACCTCAAGGCCCTGGAATCCGCCGGGCTGGTGCAGCTGGTGGAGGAGCGCCGCAAGGGGAACATGACCGAGCGGGTCATGCAGTCCAGTGCCGCCTCCTACCTCATCTCGCCCCTCGCGCTGGCGTCCATGGCGCCCAAGCCCGAGAAGTACTCGGACCGCTTCTCCGCCTTCTGGCTGCTCGCCCTCGCCGGGCGGCTCGTCACCGAGGTCGGGAAGCTCATCGTGGGGGCAGTCGCCGCCCGCAAGCCCCTGGCGACCTTCGCCATCGACGCCGAACTCAGCTTCGCCAGCGCCCGCGACCGTGCGGCGTTCGCGCAAGAGCTCTCCGCCGTCGTCGACTCTCTCGTGGAGAAGTATCACGACGCCGGCACGCCGGGCGCGCGCCGCCACCGCCTGGTGGTCGCGCTCCACCCTGAACTGAAAAACACCGCAGAACCCGCAGACAAGGACCAGGACCATGAGTGAGAACCGCGAATTCCGCATCGAATCCATCGGCGAGCTGGAAGCCACGCCTGAGCGCGTCTGGGAGGCCATCAACAACGCCACGCAGGCGTGGATGTTCCCCACGGATCAGTGGCCCGCCGAGTACCCCGTCAAGGAGTACCCCACCCACGTGATCTCCCGGATGGACGGCCCGGACGGCTGGTTCAACCAGCTGGAGAACACCATCGAGGCGCTGCCGGGCGGCCGTTCGCGCCTGCACTACGTCCACAGCGGCATCTTCACGGACGACTGGGAGGGCCAGTACGACGGCGCCTCCAAGCACACCGCCTTCTACCAGCACAATCTCGGCCAGTACCTCATCCACTTCGACGGCAAGCCCGTGGTCTTCACCGACGTCCAGGGCCCGGAGTCCTCCGGTGTGGCCGGTTCCTTCGACGCCCTCAAGCGGGCGTTCGGGATCGAGAGCACGACGGCGGGGGAGCGGGTCTCCGTGGACGTCGCCGGGGTGGGGGTTCTGGAGGGTGAGCTGGACTTCTCCAACCAGTGGTTCTTCGGCATCCGCACCGCGGACACGATGTATCGTTTCTTCGGCCGCGACGCCTTCGGCTCCGTGGTGGGCCTGACGGTGCACGACTTCTCCGGCTCCGGCGACTCCGACGCCACCGCCGCGGCGTGGAGCGCGTACTTCGAGGGTCTGTACGCCTGAAATCCATCGACCACTCATCGGTTGCTGAGATATCGTCCGTTAGAGCGCTCTAACGGACGATATCTCAGCAGTCGATGCGACTCAGGCGATCGCGACGGCGGGCGGCGCCGGGAGCCGGCTGCGCAGGCCCGGCGTGGCGAGCAGTTGCGCCTGGGCGTCCTTCAGTGCCAGGATGCCGCGCTCCAGCCGGTCCACGGGCTGGGTGAAGGGGAGGCGCAGGTGGCCGTCGAACGCGCCGCCGACGCCGAAGCGTGGGCCGGCGGCCACGCGCACGCCGCGCTGGGCGGCCAGGATGGTGAGGGCCGAGCTGCTGAGGGCGCTCGTTCCTTCGGATCCCCGCGGCAGCGTGCACCACAGTGACAGCCCGCCGCCCGGCGTATGGAAGTGCCATTCCGGCAGGTGCTGCCGGAGCATCGAGGCCAGTGCGTCCCGCTGCTCCTTCAGCTCCACCAGGCGCTCCGGAAGCCCAGCCAGATCGTGCTGGACGATGTACCGGCCCGCGAGCTGTTCCGCCACCGGCCCGCCCAGATCCAAGGACGTCCGAGTTTGCGTCATCCGCCGGATGTTGTCCGCGGAGGACCGGGCCCAGCCGATCCGCAGCCCTCCCCAATGGGTCTTGCTGAGTGAGCCGATGGTGATCACACTGGGCGAGAACGACCCCAGATGGGCCGGCGCCGCGGCGTCGAAGTCGAGGGCTCGGAGCGTCTCATCGGCGATCAGCACCGTCCCGGCCGCTGCCGCCGCCCGGGCCATCCGGCGTCGCTGGCCTTCCGGCATGAGCAGGCCGGTGGGGTTCTGGAAGTCCGGAATCAGATACGCCATGGCCGGACGGTGCCGCGCGAGCGTCGCCTCGAACGCCTCCGGATCCCAGCCTCCGGCCCGGGGGAACGCTAGCGGGACGGGCGTGCAGCCGCGGGCCGTGACCGCGTCGAAGGCGTGCGGGTAACTGGGGTGCTCCAGGACCACTTTCCGTCCGGGCTGGGCGAAGGTGGCCAGGGCCAGGACCATCGCCTGCTGGGCGCCCGCCGTCACCATGACCTGGTCCATCGTGGTCGGCAGGCCCTCTGCGGTGAAGCGAGCGGCGATGGCCTCTCGCAGCTCGGGCAGGCCGTAGGAGTCGTAGCCGAAGCCGGGAAGGAGTGCGGGCAGCTCGCTCAGGGCGGCGGTGTAGGCGCGGTGCACCGCTTCGCCATTTGCCGGCAAAGCCGCGTACGCGAAGTCCACCACGTCCTCCGGCACGCGCAGCCCCGGGGCGTAGTCCTGACGTGGGGCCAGCGGGTCCGGGACGCCGGCGCGGCTGGGGATGCAGCTGCGCGCCCGGGTGCCCTGGCCCGCGGAGAGGAACCCGTCCTGGCGGAGTTCGTTGTACGCGCCGGTCACGGTGGTTCGGCTGACGCCTAGCGTCAGCGCCAGCGTGCGCTCGCTCGGCAGCGGGGTGTCCAGTGGCAGGCGGCCGTCCAGGATCAGCAGGCGGACGACGTCGGCCAGCTCGCGGTAGGCGGGGGCGGCGCCGAGGCGCCACTGACCGAGGAGGCGGCTGAAGGCGGTGCCGGACGTGGCCTGTGTCATGATGCCAGTATTTCAAAGTGGCTATGTTTTTCATAGCCACTTTTCTGGGATGGTGGAGCCATGATGTTCCGCAGAATCACTCAGCTCGCCGTCGGTCTGGCCCTGTACGGCTTCTCCATCGCCGTCTTCATCCGTGCCGGGCTGGGCACCTCCCCGTGGGACATCCTGCATCAGGGAGTGGCCCGGCTGACGGGGGTGACCCCGGGCGTGGTGATCATCGTGCTGAGTTTCCTGCTGCTGCTGGTCTGGATCCCGCTGCGGCAGAAGCCGGGCTGGGGGACGCTCGCCAATGCGATCGTGGTGGGTCTGTTCGTGGATCTGTCCCTGCCGGTGGTCCCGCGTGCCGACGGACTCGTGTGGCAGATCGTGTTCCTGCTGGCGGCACTGGTGCTGAACGCCGCGGCCACCGCCTGCTACATCAGCCCGAACTTCGGCCCGGGAGCCCGCGACGGTCTCATGACGGGCCTGTCCCGCCGCACCGGCTGGTCACTGCGGCTGTGCCGCACGCTCATCGAGGTGACCGTGGCCGCCATCGGCTGGGCCCTGGGTGGTGTGCTCGGGGTCGGCACCGTGGCGTACGCGCTGTGCATCGGGCCGCTGGTCCAGTGGATCATGCCGTTGTTCGCGATCAAGGGGATCACGAAACTGAAGAATGCACCCGTGAACGAGGTGGCGAAGGCTGACGCTTAAACCAACGACTGCTCCGTAGGTGTCGTTCTGGGGGCTCAGAACGACACCTACGGAGCAGTCGGTGTGGAGGCTATTCCGGTTCCTTGGCGTCGCCGGCATCCTCCGTCTCGACGGCAGGTTCCGTCTCAGCGTCGGCCGCGCCGTCGTCGTCCGCGTCCTTCGCTTCCGCATCGACGACGGCGGGCAGCGGCTCGTGCTTATTGCGCTTCAGCGAGATGATCAGGCCGGCCAGGCCGCCCAGGAAGCAGAGCATGGACACCCAGGTGTTCACGCGCAGGCCCAGGATCAGGTTGGCGTAGTCGGAGCGCATGAGCTCGACGACGAAGCGGCCGGCCGTGTAGATCATGACGTAGAGCGAGAACTCCACGCCGCGGGCCAGGCGGAAGCGGCGGCCCAGCAGCAGGATCAGGATGCCGCCGATGGTGCACCAGAGGGCCTCGTAGAGGAAGGTCGGCTGGAAGTAGCCGAGGATGACTGCCTGGCCGTTCGCGTCCAGGACGGCGCGGCCGGTGGCCGGGTCCATGTTGTGGATGGTCAGGCCCCAGGGGAGCGTGGTGGGGTCGCCGTAAAGCTCGTTGTTGAACCAGTTGCCCACGCGGCCCATGGCCTGGGCGAAGAGCAGCCCGGGGGCCACAGCGTCCGCGAACGAGCCCAGGCTCACCCCGATGCGGCGGCAGCCGATCCACGCACCGAGGCCGCCGAGGGCCACCGCGCCCCAGATACCCAGTCCGCCGTCCCAGATGGCGAAGGCCTTCCACGGGTCCTTGCCGGGCAGGAAGTACAGCTCCGGGTCCGTGATGACGTGGTAGATGCGCCCGCCCACGATGCCGAACGGCACGGCCCACAGCGCCACATCCAGCACCTTGCCGCTCTCCACCCCGCGCTTGACCCAGCGGCGGTCGGTCAGCCAGACGGCCAGGACGATGCCGCTGAGGATGCACAGCGCATAGAAGTGGATCGACAGCGGACCCAGCATGAAGGCGCTGATCGTGGGGGACGGGAGATAGCTGGGCAGCACGTGGGAGCTCTTTCGTTCCGCGGAAATTGCGTGCCGGTCTCAGAGAACACCCGGCGCCTTGCATGCTATCTGATGGAACTGCCGGAAGGCTCGGTCTCCAGGGCGTCCACGGCGTTCCGTCTTGAAGAATTCCGCCCGCAATGATGGGTGGCCTGCGGAAATCCGCCGGCCACCCATCAGACCCGGCGCCTCAGTGGCCCCGGCTGATCCAGTCCTGCAGCTGCGGCGCCTCGGCTCCCACGGTGGTGGAATCGCCGTGGCCGGTGTTGACCACGGTCTCCGCCGGCAAGGTCAGCAGACGCTCCCGGATGGAGCCGATGATGGTGGGGAAGTCGCTGTAGGAACGGCCCGTGGCGCCGGGTCCGCCGGAGAACAGCGTGTCCCCGGTGAACACGGTGCCCAGCTCCGCGGCGTGGAAACTGATTGAACCGGGGGAGTGGCCCGGGGTGTGCAGCGCCACCAGCTCCGTGCCCGCCACCTCGAAGACCTGCCCGTCCGTGATCTCCGCGTCCGGCGTGGTTCCCGGGTAGACAGCCTCCCAGAGCATCTGGTCCGCCGGGTTCAGGTGGACCGGGGCGTTCACCAGGGACGCGAACTCGCGGGCGTGACGGATGTGGTCGTCATGCCCGTGGGTGAGCAGTACGCCGCGTACCGCACGGCCGCCCACGGCCTCGGCGATCCGCGCGGCGTCGTGCGCCGGGTCGATGATCAGCACCTCGGCGTCGTCGCCCACGATCCAGACGTTGTTGTCCACGTCCCAGGTGCCGCCGTCCAGCGAGAAGGTGCCGGAGGTGACCAGCTGTTCGATGCGGGCGGTCACAGCTCCACCACCGAACGCAGGACCTCGCCGCGGTGCATCTTCTCGAATGCGGCCTCCACGTCGCCCAGGCCGATGCGCTCCGTCACGAAGGCGTCCAGCGGCAAGCGGCCCAGGCGGTACTGGTCCACGAGCATGGGGAAGTCGCGGCTCGGCAGGCAGTCGCCGTACCAGGAGGACTTCAGGGAACCACCACGACCGAACACGTCCAGCAGCGGCAGCTCCAGGGTCATCTCCGGCGTGGGCACACCGACCAGGACCACGCGTCCGGCCAGGTCACGGGCGTAGAAGGCCTGCTTGTAGGTCTCCGGGCGGCCCACGGCGTCGATCACGACGTCGGCGCCGAAGCCTCCTGTCAGGGCACGGATGGCCTCCACGACGTCTTCGGGACCGGACACCACGCCGTGGGTGGCGCCCAGCGTCTTGGCGAGCTCCACCTTGGCGGGATCCCGGTCGACGGCGATGATCGTCGTGGCGCCCGCGAGCTTCGCGCCGGCGATCGCGGCATTGCCCACACCGCCGCAGCCGATCACGGCCACGGACTCGCCGCGCTTGACCTCACCGGTGTTCATGGCGGCGCCGATGCCCGCCATGATGCCGCAGCCGAGGAGACCGACGGCGGCGGGGTCCACGTCGTCGTCGATCACGGTGCACTGTCCGGCGGCCACCAGGGTCTTCTCCGCGAACGAACCGATGCCGAGGGCCGGGGACAGCGGGGTACCGTCCTTCAGGGTCATCTTCTGCGTGGCGTTGTGCGTGGCGAAGCAGTATTGCGGCTGGCCCTTGGCACAGGCCCGGCAGTTGCCGCACACGGCACGCCAGTTGAGGATCACGCGGTCGCCGACCTTGAGGTCCGTCACGTCCGGCCCGACGGCGGACACCACGGCCGTGGACTCGTGACCCAGGAGATAGGGGTAGTCGTCGCCGATGCCGCCGAGCTTGTAGTGCAGGTCCGTGTGGCAGACGCCGCAGCTCAGGACGTCCACCAGGGCCTCACCGGGCCCGGGGTCCGGAACCAGGATGGTCTCGAGGGTTGCGGGCTCGCCCTTCGCCTTGACGACGACGGCCTGGACTTCGTGGACGGCAGTGGCCATGGATGTACCTCCAGTGTTGTGGTTGCTCACATGTCACGGTATCGGCTGGCAGCGCGTGCAGAAGTAGACCACGCGCTCCTTCCCCGAGTTCTCCTCGCCGAGGGACTCCTGCCGGATGGGCGTGCGGCAGCGCAGGCAGGGCTGGCGGGCCCGCCCGTAGACGAAGAACTCCGGCCATCGCCCGCCCGCGGCCGGACGGCCCGGCGGCGCGGGTGGGGTGGTCTGCCGCCGGGGGTTGTCCCGATTCAGGTCCAGGAGACGGTGCGCCTCGCGGACGACGCCGGCCGCGTCCAGGCGGGCGGGCGGGGCACCCGGTGCGGCCACGGGCGCCGCCGGGTGCAGGCCGGCCAGGAAGCACAGCTCGTTGCGGTAGATGTTCCCCACGCCCGCCATGATCCGCTGATCCAGCAACGCCAGCCCGAGTGGCCGGGCCGGATCGGACCGGAGGTTCGCCTCCGCCGTCGCAGGGTCCCAGTCCTCGCCGAGCAGATCGGGCCCCAGGTGACCCACCACCGCGTCCTCCTCCCGGGTCCGGACGACCTCCAAGACGCCGAGGGAGAACCCGACCGCACTTCCTTCCGCCACCGTGAGCACGCAGCGTGCCGTGTGACCGGGCCGATGCCAGCGTTCACCCGGGCGGTACAGCTGCCACTGGCCTTCCATCTTCAGATGGGAATGGATGGTGAGCCCTTCACGGGCCGTGCCTGCCGGTGCCCCGAGCCGGTGCAGCAGATGCTTGCCGCGGGCTCTGACCTCCAGCGTCCTCCAGCCGCGCAGGTCCAACGTTGCGAAGCGGGGCACCCGGAAGTCGGAACCGGTCAGGGGCTTTCCCGCCAGGAAACCGTGCAGGAGGGAGGCCTGCTGCCAGAGGGAATCGCCTTCAGGCACGGATGCGCACCCCCCTCGGTGTCGAGTACGCCCCCGCGTCCAGGAGGGCGGCAGCGAGCGGCGTGTTCAGGAGTTCCCCACCGTTGACCTTCTCCATGGCCAGCCGGTCCACGGCGCCCTTTCTGACAGTGGTCACCAGGGACACGGCGGCCTCAGCCAGGAGGGCCGGATCGTCGGTGAAGGCCAGCAGAGTCTTGCCGCCCCGCTCCACATACAGGACCAGGCGCCCGTCCACCAGGACCACCAACGCCCCTGCCTTGCGGCCGGGCCGGTGCCCGCCGGCCGCGCCGTCCAGCGCAGGCCACCCGAGAGCTGCGCCGTACGGGTTGGCGGGATCCGTCGCGGCGAGGGTCACCGTGCTGTGCACCCGCTCCTCCGGCGTCAGGATCGAACCGTCCTCCGCGAAGGAGCGCAGCCTGTCCACAGTCGCCGGGACGGAGAACTGCGCGGCGCCGAGCTTCTCGATGAAGTAGCCGCGCCGGGTCTTCCCGCCCTCCTCCAGCTTGCTGAGGACCTTGTACAGCAGGGCGAAGCCTCCCGGCACCTGCTCCGCCATGACGGAACCGCGGGTCAGGACGCCGTAACGGTCCAAAAGGAGCTCGGCCAGGGCGTGGGCCCGGACAGTGGGGTCCAGGGAAGGCGTCATGACGGCGGACCAGCGGCCCGCGCCGAGGGGTGGGACGGCGGAGAACGCGGGGTCCGTGCTGCCGGAGAGGCCCGCGCCAGGGAATCCGCCGTAGCCGGACCCGCCGTAACCGGAGCCACCCAGCCTCGGCCGCCGCATCGACCGCGCCCGCGACGGGCGCGGCGCCTGCTTGTGGGCCGTCCCGCCGCCGCTCAGCAGCGAACGGATGGGTGCGAAGGTGTCTCCCGTGACCCGGCCCGCCCAGACCAGGCCCCACAGTTCCGCCACCATCTCATCGTCCGTGAGGACGGAATCCATGCCCCCTGCGCTCTCCTTGAGCGGCCGGAAGAAGTACGCGCCCCCGGCCGCCAGCAGTTCCAGGATGCGTTCCTGGGCGGCAGTCGGAGCGAAGTCTTCCGGCGGTGCGACCGTGAGCGCCGCGGACTCGGTCAGGTGCAGGCTGAGCCAGCCGTCGTTGCCCGGCAGGGAGCCGGTGCCCGTCCACAGCATTTCGCCCGTGGACAGGAGTTCGTCCAGCAGGGCGGGGGAGTAGTCGCCGACCCGGGACGGCAGCACCAGCGTCTCCCAGGCCGAGGCCGGCACGGGAACCCCGGCCAGCTGGTCCACCACCGTCAGCACGCCGTCCAGGCCCTTGAGCTGCGCCGGGCTGCGGGACGTGCCGACGTTCTGCCACACCGGCAGGAAACGGCCGAACGCGGACGGGTCCACCGGTTCGACCTCGGCCCGGAGTGCCGCGAGCGAGCGGCGTCGCAGCCGGCGCAGCACCTCGGCGTCGCACCACTCCTGACCGCTCACCAGGCCGGTGACCGGTGTGTCCGCGGAGGCGACTTCGGTCGGATGCGGCCGGAACTCGCCCTCCACCACGCGGCCGTCCGCGGCCCGCCGTTTCAGGACGGAGAGGACGACGGCGGTGCCGAGCCCCAGGCGGGACGACACCTCCGCCGTCGTGAACGGGGCGTGGGTGCGTGCGTAGCGTGCCACCAGGTCACCGAGCGGATCGGCGACGGGCTCCAGGAAGGCGAGCGGGACGCCCATGGGCAGGGGCACACCCAGGCCGTCCCGCAGACGGGCGGCATCCTCCACCGCGGCATACCGCTCCGTACCCTGAAGATTCAGCCGAAGCGCCCTGCCCACGTCCACCAGCTCCGTGGCGTGGGCCGGAGCGTTGTCCGGGTCCTCCAGTCGTGCCGCGATCTCCTTCACTGTGAGCGGCCCCAGGAGGCGCAGCAGGTCCGCGGCGCCTTCCACGCCCCGGAGCCGCCGGTCCGGGGCCAGGCGTTGCAGCTCCAGCTCGGTCTGCTCCACGACCTCCGGGTCCAGGAGTTCGCGCAGTTCCACCCGGCCCAGCAGCTCATTGAGCAGGCTGGCGTCCAGAGACAGTGCGGCGGCGCGGCGTTCGGCCAGGGGCGAGTCGCCTTCGTAGAGGAACTGTGCGGCATAGCCGAACAGGAGGCTCCGGGCGAACGGCGACGGCTGCTTGGTGGTGGTCTCGGAGACCTGGATCTCGCGGCGCTGGATCCGCCCGGCCACGTCTTGGAGCGCCGGAAGATCGTAGACGTCCTGCAGGCACTCCCGCACGGTCTCCAGCACAATGGGGAACTGTGGATACTTCTTGGCCACGTCCAGCAGCTGAGCGGCCCGCTGCCGCTGCTGCCAGAGCGGCTGCCGCTTCCCGGGCGTTTGCCGGGGGAGCAGCAGGGCGCGCGCGGCGCACTCCCGGAAGCGGGAGGCGAACAGGGCGCTGCCGCCCACCTCCTCCGTGACGATCCGCTCCAGCTCATCCGGTTCGAAGAGGAACAGCTCGGCCCCTGGCGGTTCGTCCTCCATGAGGGGGACGCGCAGCACGATCCCGTCGTCTGCGGCCATGACGGAACCGTCCAGGCCGTAGCGCTCCTGGAGCCGGCGGCCCACGGCCAGGGCCCAGGGCGAATGCACGGGCATGCCGAAGGGGCTGTGCAGGACCACGCGCCAGTCACCCAGCTCGTCATGGAAGCGCTCCACCAGCAGGGCTTTGTCGTTTGGGACCACCGTGGTGGACTGCTGCTGCTCCTTCAGGTACGCCACCAGATTCCCGGCGGCGAAGGGGTCCAGGCCGATGCCTTCGCAGCGTGCCACGGCCGCGGCCTGGTCCGCGCCGGAGACCTCCCGGACGAATTCGCCCAGCGCCTGGCCGAGCTCCAGTGGCCGGCCCAGGGAGTCGCCTTTCCAGAACGGCAGCTTGCCCGGCTGCCCGAAGGCCGGGGTGACCAGGACCCGGTCGAAGGTGATGTCCTCGATCCGCCAGCTTGTGGCGCCGAGCGCGAACACGTCGCCCACCCGGGATTCGTAGACCATCTCCTCATCCAGCTCGCCCACGCGTTTGCTGGACTTGGAGTCCTCCTCACCCACCAGGTAGACGCCGAAGAGGCCCCGGTCCGGGATGGTGCCGCCGGAGACCACAGCCAGGCGTTGTGCCCCGGGCCGGCCCTCGAAGGTCCCGGCGTTCCGGTCCCAGACGATCCGGGGTCGCAGCTCGGAGAACTCATCGCTCGGGTAGCGGCCGGCCAGCAGGTCCAGCGTGGCGTTGAAGGCTGAGCGGGGGAGGCTTGCGAAGGGTGCGGAGCGTCGCACCACAGTGAACCACTCCTCCACGTCCACCGGGCCCAGTGCGGACGCGGCCACGGTTTGCTGGGCCAGGATGTCCAAGGGATTCTGCGGGACGCTGAGCTTCTCGATCCGGCCCGCGGTCATCCGCTCCACCGTGACGGCCGTGTGGACCAGGTCCGCCCGGTGCTTGGGGAACAGCACGCCCTGGCTGACCTCGCCCACCTGGTGCCCGGCACGCCCCACGCGCTGCAGGGCGCTTGCCACGGACGGCGGGGATTCCACCTGGATCACCAGGTCCACGGCTCCCATGTCGATGCCGAGTTCCAGGCTGGACGTCGCCACCACGCAGCGCAGGCGGCCGGACTTCAGGTCGTCCTCGATCTGTGCCCGCTGCTCCTTGGACACGGAGCCGTGGTGGGCGCGGGCCAGGACCGGCTCGGCGCCGGAGCTCTGACCGGCCTGCGCCATCATGTGAGCGGGCGTCGCGGTGGAGGCGGGGGCACCGCCCTGCAAGCGCCCGACGACGCCCGCCACGGCTTCGGCGGCAGGCCGCGGAAGGTGCATGTCCGCGCTGTCCGGGACGTCGTCGTCGTTCGTTTCCGCCCAGACGTCCGCCAACTGCCGCTCCGCGTAGATCTCGTTCAGCCGCGCCGTGAGGCGCTCTGCCAGACGCCGCGAGTTCGCGAAGACGATGGTGGAGCGCCGGGCCAGGACGTGGTCCACGATCTTCTCCTCCACATGCGGCCAGATGGAGGCCTGCGGCTGGAGGCCCGAGGCAGGGCCGAGATCGTGGGCGGCGGCGGCCGCGGGGAGGTCTGACATGTCCTCCACTGGAACCGTCACCGTCAGTTCCCAGGTCTTGGAAGCGGGCGGGGCCACGATGGTGACGGGGGATTCCCCGCCCAGGAACTGCGCCACGAGCTCGCGGGGTTCCACCGTGGCGGAGAGCCCGATCCGCTGGGCCGGCTTCTCCAGCAGGGCGTCCAGCCGTTCCAGGGAGACGGCCAGGTGGGCGCCGCGCTTGGTCCCGGCCACGGCGTGGACTTCGTCCAGGATCACGGTGTCGATGCTCTTGAGGGTGTCCCGGGCGCTCGAGGTGAGCATGAGGAACAGCGATTCGGGCGTGGTGATGAGGATGTCCGGCGGGTGGGTCAGGAGCCTTCGGCGCTCGTTGGCCGGGGTGTCGCCCGAGCGGACGCCCACACTCACCGTGGGTGCCGGCAAGCCGAGCCCCTTGGCCGTCTGCGTGATGCCGATGAGCGGGGCGCGGAGGTTGCGTTCCACGTCCACACCCAGGGCCTTCAGTGGTGAGATGTAGAGGACCCGGGTCCGCGGCCTGTCCTTCGCTGTGGACGCGGGTGCCGGCAGCTCCGGGATGTCCAGAGTCCCGTCGTCGCTGCCGGGCCGGTGCGTCAGCTTGTCCAGGGCCCAGAGGAAGGCCGCCAGCGTCTTGCCGGAGCCCGTGGGTGCGACCACCAGGGCATGGCTGCCCTGGGAGATGGCATGCCAGGCCTCCTCCTGTACCCGGGTGGGCGCGGCGAACGCGCCGGAGAACCACTGGCGGGTGGCGCGGCCGAAGCGCTGCAGGACGTCGGCCTGGCCCGTGAGCGGTTCATTCACCATGGGACCATCTTGCCGCACGGCCCTGACAGGAATTCGCGGCGGAGACTTCGCTCAGGCTCCGGCCACGAAAGCCTGGATGGTCAGGAGGTTCACGGCGGCATTCGAGCAGCCGTCCTCGCTGACCGGGATGGTCAGCGCATTCGAGTTCCCCGGCGCGTAGACGCGGTACAGGGTCGCGGCGACGGGCGTGCAGTCGGGGTGGAGCCCGGCCTGGCTGTAGCGCAGGATCGCCCCCGCGGAGGCGCCGGGTGCCAGGGTGATGGCGGGTCCGGCGGCGCCCTGGGTCTGGGACTGCGCGCCGATCGCCGGACCGCCCGCCGTCGCGGCGAGCTCGACCGTGGCGAATCCGTTGAGGACACAGTCCGCCGCCCCGGTGTTCTTCAGGCGCAGCGTGCCGTAGACACTGCCGGCCGCACCGCCGCCGCTGGTGTCCAGCGAGGCCGACAGCGACGCCGTCGAGCACGCCGTCGGGGGAGCGGGGGTGGCCGTGGTGGCCGGAGGGGACATGGTCTCCGAGGCGCTCGGGGTGACCGATGGCGTCGCGGAGGACTCGCTCGGCGTCGGGCTGGGGGAGGTGGTGGCCGACGGCGCGGGTGAACCGCAGGCGGCCACACCCAGCAGGAGCACCGCGGCGGCGGTGCCCAAAGGGACGGTTCGCGATGTCAGGAACTTCCTCCGTGTGCTCATGGCACCAAGACTAAGCCCGGGCCGGGCATCTGGAGAGCGCTTGGATCCAGTGGTGTCCGAGTCGTGACCATAGGCTGAGCTCGCTACTGCGGGTCTGACCTCGCTGCCGGAGACAGCGAGGTCAGACGGTGTGCAGCGAGCTCAGCCGGCGGAGCGGCGGACCCGCATCAGCGCGACGCCGCCCAGCACCAGGCCGGCCACACCGGCTCCCAGGCCCACCCAGGAGCGGGCCGCGTCTCCGCTGTCCGCGGTGGATGACGCCGGGGCGGCGGCTTCCGGAGTGGCTGCGCCGTGCTCAGAGGCGGCCACGGCCTGGGTGACCGTGAAGGACGGGGCGGGGCTCTTGACGGACTCCTCGTCCGCGCCGGGGGCCGGAATCTGGTCCCAATTGGTCGATCCCGTGGTGCACTCCTGCAGCGTGGGGAAGTACAGGGTCTTGCCGGCCGTGTCCGGAACCTGGACGGAGAGGACCATGGTGTCCCGCTGGTGCGGGTCCAGCGGCGTCTTGGCCGTGTACACGATCGCCTTGGTGCGCTCGGTGATGGAGTTGCCGGTCTCCAGCTTCTTCGGTGCCGGGAGCTTCTCCGTGACCTTGGAGATGGTCCAGTTCGGGTTGACGGTCGGCGTGGCGTCGTCCAGTTCCTGGGGGAGGGTGATGGTCATCTTCGTGGTCGGCTGTCCCGCGCAGCCGTGCGGCACGCTGAAGGTGAGCAGGGCGTACTGCTTCGCCGAGGTGACGTCGGGGCTGACCTCGACGTGGGCGCTCGCGGCCGCGGCTCCCACCAGGAGAAGCGCTCCAGCGCCGGCGACGGACAGGGTGGACTTGAGGATGCGTGACATGGTGGCCTTTCAAAGCGCGCTCAGGGCGCGCGGAAGTATATGAAGTCCGGCGCATATGCCGGGAGTGGAATGCGTACGGTCGTCAGGGAACGACGACGGCGCACGGCGGCCCACGGAGCCTGTCCCGGCGGAGGGTGCGCCACGGAAGCCGTGGCAGCGGGAGCTGATGGGGAGCCTCGGGCGCCCGGAAGTGGGCGGGGACCAGGACCAGGAGCATCCGGAAGAGGGGGCGAAGCCAGGCGGCGAGGGCCCACAAGGCCGCCTCGCCCTGGGCCAGCAGGAGCGCCATCAGCGCGGTGGCGACGGCGTGTGCCAGGAGCATCGCGCCGCTGTGCCCGGCTGCGTCATGCGCGGCCATGCCGCTCGAAAGATGCTGAAGCGTGCCCACCAAGGCTGCGCCGCCGTCGTGCTGGTGCAGGCCCGCGCCGGGGATCTCCACCGGTGTGGCGCTGAGAGCGCCGAACGCCTCGTGCAGGCCGAGCTGCCCGAGGCCCAGGACGGCCGTCATCGCCGGGAGCCGGAGACGGAACCGGGTGACCAGGACGGAGGCGAGGAGGACCAGTGCCAGAAGGGCCGCCAGGATCGGTGGTGCGGGCAGCGAGCCGCCGGCGAATGAGTGGGCCCCGATCGCCAGGGCGACCATGGCGAGGGCCAGGAGGACTGCTCGAAGCGGATGGAAGGGTGCCCGGCGGAATGCCGAGGAGAGGCCTGGGCGCTGAAGCAGCACGATCCCCTCCTGGCAGTGCGGACACGGGTGGACGGGCACGGGGCGCCGCGTCAACCGTCCCAGTCTACGGGGTGGCCGGGCGCTTGCGGTCCTCCAGGATCCGGGCCAGCCGGTGCTGCAGCCCGTGCAACAGTGCGTCCAGGCCCAGTTCGAAGGCCTGATCGGCCGCGGTGCCGGCGTAGGCCGAAGGACCGGGGGTGCCCAGGAAGTCCCGGCGAGCATCGAGGGCGCGGGCGAAGGACGGGACTTCGGGTGTGAAATCGCCGGGGTCGAAGATGTCCGCGGGCGCCACGGCGTCCAGGGCGGAGCCCAGAATGAAGTTCTCCAGGGACACGATGGCACTCACGGCCAGCTCTTCTGGCCAGCCCTCGGCCAGGAAGCCCCTGGTGACGGCCTCGTACATGGTCAGCGTCGGATTGGCGCCTGTGACCGGGGTGGTGGCGAAGAGGGCGATGACGTGCGGGTGTGCGGCGAACGCCGTGCGGTAGGAGCGCGCCCAGAGGCGGGTGGCGTCCGGCCAGGAGAGGCGGCTGAAGCCGGAGCTGTCCACGGAGGCGGTGATGAGTTCGCGCATGGAGCTCAGGACCTGGTTCTTGTTGCCCACGTGGTGGTAGAGCGCCGGTGTCTTCACCCCCAGTTCCTGCGCCAGGGCGGCCATGGTGAAGTCGTCCGGCCCGGTGCGTTTGAGCACGTCGAAGGCCGTTCGGATGATGAGTCCGCGGTCCAGGACGCTCCTCGTCGGCCGCCCGGCCTTGCGCGGTACGGCTGCATTCATGGCTGACCCTTCTTGCGTGTTGTGCACGTCACAGGATACTGTGATCCAGATTTATTTAATGGCATTAAATATATGGAGTTGAGATGGTCCTGACAGTCTTCCACGGTGGCACGATCTCCACTGGTGTCCCGGGAACCGCCCCGGCCGCTGCCCTCGCCGTGCAGGACGGCCGTATCGTTGCGATCGGCGAGGACGCGGAGGCATTGCTGGAACGCGCCGAGGAGGCGGTGGACCTGCAGGGCGCCTTCCTGGGCCCGTCGTTCGCGGACGGCCATGCCCATCCGCTGTTCGGCGGCATGGAAGGCCTCGGCCCGCAGATCCGCCGTTGCGCCTCCGTCGAGGAGATCGTCGCGGAGGTCGCCCGTTACGCGGCGGCCCACCCGGAGCAGGAGTGGATCGTCGGCGCCAGCTATGACGCCACCCTCGCCGAGGGAGGCCTGTTCGACGCCGCCTGGCTGGACGCCGTGGTGCCGGACCGCCCCGTGATGCTCAAGGCGTGGGACTATCACACGGTCTGGGTGAACTCGGCCGCCCTGCGGGCCGCGGGGATCGACGCGGACACGCCGGACCCGGACCGTGGGCGGATCATCCGCCGGGCCGACGGCACGCCCCTGGGCACCCTCCAGGAGTACGGCGCTCTGGAACTGGTGGAGAACGCCGCACCGGGATACTCCCTTGAACGGAGGATCTCCGCGCTGGAAGACGCCACCCGGACGATGGCGGCCTCTGGCCTCACCTGGGCGCAGGATGCCTGGGTGATGCTGGAGCATGTGGACGTGTACCTCGAGGCCGCCCGTCAGGGACGCCTGAACACCCGTCTCAACCTGGCCTTCCTGGCCGAGCCCGGCCGCTGGCAGGACAGCCTGGCGACCTTCACCACCGTACGGGAACAGGTGAACGCGCTCGGCGGCGACCTCCTCACCGCCAACACCGTCAAGTTCTTCGCGGACGGCATCATCGAAAGCCACACCGCATGCATGCTCAGCCCCTACACCGATGCCCCGGAGGACAAGGGCCTGCCCAATTGGGAGCAGAACGAACTGAACGACGCGCTCGCCGCCGTCGATGCCCTCGGTTTCCAGGCCCATATCCACGCGATCGGCGACGGCGCCATCCGCATGGCACTGGACGGTGTCGAGGAGACCGGCCGCCGCAACGGTCCCCGGGACCGCCGCCCGGTGCTGGCGCATCTGCAGGTGATCGACCCGCTGGACGTCCCGCGCTTCGCGGAGCTCGGCGTGGTGGCCAACTTCGAGCCGCTCTGGGCCCGTGAGGACGACGTCATGAACCTCCTGACCGTCCCGCGCCTGGGCGGCCCGCGCTCCGAACTCCAGTACCCCATCGGAAGCCTCATCGAGCGGGGCGTGCACGTCTCCTTCGGCAGCGACTGGCCGGTCACGTGCCACGAACCGGTGCCCGGACTCGCGACGGCGGTGACCCGCCAGACGCCCGACCACCTGCCCGCCGGCGGATGGCTGCCCGCCGAGCGCATCGACGTCGACGCCGCCCTGACCGCCTACACCGCCGGCGTCGCCTATCAGGCGTTCGCGGAGGGTGAGTGGGGCGCGCTGCGGCCCGGCATGAGTGCAGATCTGGTGCAGCTCTCCCACGACCCACGCGCGGTCCCCACCCAGGAACTGCAGGACCTCCGGGTGCTCGGCACCTGGCTCGCCGGGCGGCGCACCCATGCCGCCCTTCTCCCCACCACGCGCTGAGCGCCACCGAACGAAAGATCCTCCCCATGACCCCCACCCCCACGGAACCGGGAACCCAGGCGCTCGGCGCCGACACCCGGCCCCGCCAACTCCGCCGTGTCCTGGGCCTGTCCGCCCTGGTCATGTTCGGCCTGAGCTACATGGCCCCCGTCACCGTCTTCACCACCTTCGGCACGGTCACCCAGATCACGGACGGCCACCTGGCCGCCGCCTATGTGGTGGCCCTGGTCACCATGTTCTTCACGGCCCTGAGCTATGCCCGCATCTCCGGCGTCATCCCGGCCGCGGGCAGCGCGTATTCCTACACCACGCAGACGTTCGGCGGGCACCTCGGCTTCGTCACCGGCTGGACGCTCATGCTGGATTACCTGTTCCTGCCGATGATCAACTTCCTGCTGGTGGGCCTCTACATGAACTCCGCGTTCCCTGCCATCCCGGCGTGGGTCTTCGCGCTGGTCAGCATCGTGCTGGTGCTGGCGTTCATCGCGATGGGTGTGAAGTTCGTGGGCAAGTTCAGCGGCGTGATCGTGGCGATGGCCGTGGTGATCATCGTGGTGTTCATCGCCCTGGCCGCCAACTACGTCACCGGCCATCCGGCACCGAATGTCATGGCGCCGTTCGAGTTCGGCTCCGGCGGCGTGAGCCCCATCTTCGCCGGCGCGGCCGTGCTGGCCTTGTCCTTCCTGGGCTTCGATGCGGTGTCCACGCTCTCCGAGGATGCCCGGGACGCGCAGCGGAACATCCCCCGCGCCATCGTCATCACCACCATCCTGGGCGGCGTCATCTTCATCGCCGTGGCCTGGGCCGGCGGGCTGGTGTTCCCGGACTGGCATGCCTTCCAGTCGCTGGACACCTCCGGCATCGAGCTGATCGAACGCGTGGGCGGCCCCGTGCTCAGCGCCATCTTCATCGCGGTGTTCGTGGCCGGCTGCATCGGCTCGGCCATGACCAGCCAGGTCAGCGTCAGCCGCATCATCTACGCCATGGGCCGCGACGGCCTGCTGCCCCGCCCGTTCGGCAAGCTCCACCCGCGCTTCGGCACGCCCGTCGTCGCGGCCGTGACGGTGTCGGTGGTGTCCCTGCTGGCCCTGGTGCTGACGCTGGACATCGCCGCGACCATGATCAGCTTCGGAGCCCTCTTCGCGTTCTCCATGGTCAACCTGTCCGTGGTGAAGCACTTCATCTGGGACCAGAAGAAGCGTGGCGCGGGCGCCTGGTTCAACTACCTGGTGCTGCCGCTCGTCGGTTTCGGGCTGACCATCTGGCTGTGGACCTCGCTGGCGGCCACCTCCTTCACGGTGGGCATCTGCTGGATGGCCGTGGGCGTCATCTTCCTGGCCGTGCGCACCAAGGGCTTCCGCAAGGCGCCGCCCAAGCTCAGCTTCGACTGAGCAGGTGAGACGACGACGGCGGTGGGCCGGGAATGATTCCCGGCCCACCGCCGTCGTGGTTCAGACGCTCAGGCGTCCCAGGGCCAACCGGCCGACAGCCCCCGCTCCAGGAGCGGGATCAGATCGAAGCCGGCGTCCGAGAGGCCGCCGAAGGTGTACCGGTTGGGCCCTTCCGGAGCGTGGCCGTGGCGGTATCCCGCCAGGTTCCACGTGAAGGCCGGCACATTCTCCGGGACGGTCCCGGAGAACACGTCCGTCGTGCCCTGCCAACCGGCCTGCTCATCGGTGATCACGATGACACGGTTGTGCCCGCGATAGTGCCGCTCCACGGCCTTCCGCGTCTCCGTGCCGCCCAGGGACTCGCTCTGGTCGGCGAGGCGCAGCAGTGACGTGCCGCGACGGAACGGGATCTTCCGCGAGTCCGTGCCGAAGGCCACCAGGTCGGCGCGTTCGGCCTTCAGTGCCAGTGCGGCGCCGAACATGTTCGCGGCGTCCACGCGGAGCAGCTCGCCCCGCGCCGACAGGCGCGACCACATCGACCCCGAACGGTCCACCAGTACCAGGGTCCGTCCCGGAAGTTCCGGGATATTCCCCAGGGTCAGGTTCGCGGCGTTCTCCAGTGCGCCCGCGTACTCCAGGGGAGCGTTGCGGAACGCGGAAAGGAAACGGATCGGGTACATCCGCGAGCGTGCCACCTCGGCCGGGTCGGAGAGCCGGCTCTTGATGGCCTTCACCGTCTTCCGCGAGACACCCGCCTCGTGGATACGGCGCAGGTTCATCAGAAGCGCCTGATACCCCATGCCGGGGATCAGGGACTCCCAGACGGCGGAGTCCAGACGCCCGAGCGCACCGGCCAGCGCCTCGTGACCCAGACCGGCCGCGGCCAGACGGACCGGGGCATCCGGACCCAGGGCGAAGCTCCGCTGAGCACCGGCGTCCAGTCCGAGGAACTCCTGCCGCGCCGCAACGACCGGCAGCAGGCCCAGGGACTCGACCGGACGCCCATAGGAGTGAGCCAGGATCGCGCCGAAGAGCGCGGCCCGGTGCTCATCGGCCGGATGCGGATGGACGATGTTCACCACATCGGCCAGGCTCATCCCGCCGCGCTCGCCCTTGCCGCGCCACTTCAGCCAGGAACGCTCGGAGAGAGTCCGCTCCAGGGCGTCCGAAAGGCCTCGCTTGACGGGAGCGGGGGTGGTCCGGCCGAAGGTGCCGCGCCAGTAGGCGAGGAACTCGGCAGGCTCATCGGCGCGCAGAATCGCCGCGGAGACAAGGGCGCGGTTCAGCCCGACGACGCCGGCGTCCAGCCGCGCGTGTACGGCCTCGGCCGCGATGGCCAGGGGGATGGAGCGCAGCTTCGCCGTGACGCGCAGCCAGGCGACGAAGCCCAGCACCCAGGGACCGTCCTGGACCGCCACGGCGGCGATCAAGGGGCGGATGCGGGCCATGAGATCGGTGGACGACTCGTAGAAGGTGTCCTCGTTGAGGGAGGAGACCGCTGCCAGGAAGAGTTCGCTCTTCGGGTGGCGTCCGTAACCGGGGGCGCCTTCGTAGGTGGCGCCGGAGAGTCCAGTGGAGGTGACCGGGCCGAGCCCCGTGGTGCGGAGCGTAGTGGTGTTGTGACGTGCCATCAGTGGCCTCCTTTCAGAGGTGATCGGGGTGTCTTTTGTGGGGAGGGAAGGCCGCCGGGAGAAGGGAAGCGGTCAGGCACAACGTGCTCTGCCGATTGAGCTACGGGCCGGTGGCCCGGTGGGACTCGAACCCACAACCTCGCCAGTGAGAGTGGAGTAGCCTGCCCTGTCGCATCCCGGCGACCCGTGGGAAACAGGGGGTCGAACCCTGCCGTCCGGAGAGGACGGATGCCCCGGTGGCATCGTTTCCCGGGTTGAGAGAACCGGCCAGAGCCGGCGATGACTGGAGTTCATCCGTGAACTTCCGGGCGCGGGGCGCGCGGGCGGGAGTCGAACCCGCCTGCCAGTTCCGAAGTAGCCGGACCATTCGCATCTCAACGAAGGGACCTTGAGGCCCCGGGCGGCCGCGAGGAGAAGGAGAGTGGACTGGTGAGGTTTCCGGGGCCTCGCCGCGGGGCGGTGAGGATCCGGGCGGGGCTCGAACCCGCGCGCCTCCCTGCCAGAAGTATCCAGTCCGATCGCATCCTGCGGCCCGTGGAGACCGGGGGAATCGAACCCCCGGGGCGGTGACGCCCCGTCACCGCTGACGTGGTCTCCCAGGCCTGCCCGGACGGTGTTTCCAGGCAGGGTGAATCAATTCAGCCGGAATTCCGGTGAATCATTGAATGGGAAATGAAGATATCAAAAATCGGCCGCATCGGGTGCGGAAAAAGGCATGGGGGAGTGCGGAATCAACAAAATGAATTCCAGGTGCTGATCTTGTGATCAGGGCTCGGAGTGGAACTTGATTCTCGTCCGCCTGGGCGGGCGGTCCGGGTACGAAAAAAGCCGCCCCGGCGATCACGCTGGAACGGCTTGCGGGCAGACTCTGTCTACCGCAGTCGATTCCGGCGTTGCCTGCGCTTACCGCGCTGGGACTCTTGTTCGAAGTCACCCTGCAGGGCATCGAGTTCGATGGTGATGGCGCTGTTCATGATGTTCACGGCGCTTCCTCCTGTCGAATGCCGCTGGTGTGGTGGACGAATTGAGAGTATCAGAATTCTCCGAGAGAGATCAATATGTCTTGGGAAATCATTCTGAATTCATGGTCGTCGGCACCGTGCGCCGTGAAGATGAGGTGTCCGCTTCGGAGGATATGATGCCGGTGCATCACTTACAGGCCGGTTCGCCGGCCAGATCACTTGGGGAAATCCTGCGTTTCATGAAATGGCGGCGTGCCGTCGGCGCCGCCCTGACGTCACGTGGAACTGCCCGTCCTGGGCGTCCATCAAGGGGAACGCCCCGAGCCGCATCTACCACCTGCCGGGCCAGCGCTACTACTCGCGCACGACGCCGGAGATCTGCTTCGCCACGGAGGCCGCCGCCCAGCGCGGGCGTGCAAGCGGGGGCTTGCCCGGCCGATCGGGAATGCTCGCCGATCGTGGGGAGGCGGCTGTCGAATGTCTCATGTACGGCCGTGGCGCGCCCTGTCTTGAAATCGAGTCATGACGCCGCCTTGTGCAACCTTGTATGAAAATCGATACGGCGCGCTAAAATGGCTTCTCTGGTATCGAAATCAATACACGTGGAGGTGTCATGGAAGCAATCGAGCGCCTCGGAGCCCAGATCAGGAGCCGGCGCCAGGAACTGGAGCTGACTCAGACTCACGTCGCTGACCGCCTGGGGATCTCCCGTTCTCAGCTCAGCCGGTTGGAATCGGGGCGGTCGGTCACGCTGCACACTCTCTTCGACGTGGCATTCGATCTCGGCCTGGACATCATTGCGGTGCCGCGAGGTTCCCGAGCGTCCAATGACGTGCGTGCTGCGTTTCCTGACCTGATGCCGTCGCCCGGAGAAGAGCACGCATGACCGACCGCTTGAAGGTTCTGCTCAATGGTGAGCATGTGGCCGACCTGGTCAGCGCGGGTCCGGGGTGGGGCGCCAGTCTCACGTATACGTCTGCGGCCGTCGAGAAATACGGACCGGGGGCAAGCCTGTTGTCCACGGCCCTTCCCGTTCGCCGGGAGTCTTTCCCGTGGTTCGAATGCTGCTATTTTCTCGAGGGATGCCTCCCAGAGGACGGAGTCCGGAAAGCTCTCGCGGACCTGGCGCGTGTTCCTGAGGATGACACCTTCGCCCTCCTGGCGGTCTACGGGCTTGACTGTGCGGGGGCGGTTTCTTTCGTCGCTGAAGGCGTCGACGAGGAAAGGGCGCGCGGCGTCCGCTGGCTGAACGACGAGGAGCTTCAAGACGCTCTCGATGGCCTCCCCGTAGCGCCGTTCGGGGTCGACCTGGACAGGGGGGTCCGGGTCAGCCTTGGTGGGCTCCAGGGCAAACTGGTCGCCGTGCGTGGCGGTCAGGGATTCGGCACGCCGATCGGGATGACCCCTTCAACGCACATCCTGAAGCCGGCCCCGTACTTGCCCTCGGGCCGGGGGGAACGCTGGCCGGGGATCTCCTGGCTGGAGCACTTCGCCATGACCGTGGTGCGGCGAGCGAGCGTCAAGGGAGACTTGGTGCTCTCGGCTCCGAATACCGAGGTGATCAGCGTAGGCCGGCGAGACGTACTGGTCGTTGAACGTTTCGACAGACGAGTCGCAGACAGTGGGGCGGTCCGGATCCACCAGGAGGACTTCTGTCAGGCGCTCCGCATCAGGGAGAAGTACCAGCAGTCGGCGCATGACGGCCCATTTCTGGCCGACGTCGCGCGGGTGCTCAGGAGCAAAGCGGACCGCAGGGAACTCGAAGCTCTCCTTGAGCGCGTCGTATTCTCTGTCATTCTCGGAGATGGCGATATGCATGCCAGAAACCTCTCCCTGGTGCTGGAAGGAGGCAGCATCAAGCTCTCGCCCGCCTATGACATCGTCCCGACGGTCCAGGCCGGTGGCGACACTCGCCTGGCGCTGAGGGTGGGCGGTGAGGAGGAACTCGAAGATGTGACACGGGCCCATGTCCTGGACGAGGCCAAGTCCTGGGGGATTCGCGCCCGGCCGGCGGCGGCCACCCTGGACCGGGTCCTCGACGCGGCCGAGGCGGTGATCGGGGAGGCCGCCGAGGAAATGGACCACCCCAAGGTTGGGCTGGCTGTCCGATGGACCCAGGCCAAGATCGCGGCCCTGCGGACGCAGGGATATGGGGCGTGAGTATGCGAAAGGGCCCCTGCTTCCACGGAAGCAGGGGCCCTTTCACTTGGCGGTGACGGTGGGATTTGAACCCACGTTGGCTGTTACACCAAACAACATTTCGAGTGTTGCACCTTCGGCCGCTCGGACACGTCACCAACGGTTGACCACTTTACCGTAGCCGGACAGTCCCGCCCAAACGCGAGGCCTGCCGCCCGCTCGCACAGCCCTCCGCCGTCGTGCACATGTGGCCGGACGGGCCTGGACATCAGGGCCGGGAGCGGAAGAATGAAGGCATGACCAGCGACGTTCCCTCGCCCGACGATCTCACTCCGGAGCTCCTGGCCGCCTGGTCCTGGCATTGTCAGGGGCTGGACGGGTCGGCAGAGGGGCTTGCCGCGGAGGACGTCTACTCCCGGTACGGCTGGGCCCGGTCGGTCGGCGGTGGGAATCCGTACCTCACGCTCTTCAGCCGCGCCGGTCTGGGCCGGGAAGCCGCAGACCGGGCACTGGCTGAACTTCGCATCCACGAACTCCCCTCCGCCCGCGGGTGCGCGTACGTGCTGGGCCGCGACCACTTCGCTTTTGTCCTTCAGGCAGGCCGTGAGAGCGGCCAGGCCGAGGTCCGCGTCCTGGAGAAGCTCGGCGTCGATCCGGCCGAGGTGGACGCCCTCGCCGAGGACGTCGTGACGGTCCTGGACGGCTGCGACGGCCCCCTGGACCCGGCCGGTCTGCGCGACGTCCTGGGGGACAAGGTGCGCAGCATGGGGGAGGAGGGCCGGAAGAAGGGCGTCTCCACCACCCTCCCCACCGCCCTGGGACTGCTGCAGCGCGACGGCCGCATCCGCCGTGTGCCCCCGAGCGGCCGCCTGGATCAGCAGCGCTTCGGCTACACCACCTGGGATCTGCCGCCCAGCGGACTGGACGATGAGCAGGCCCGTGCCGAACTCCTGCGGCTGTACCTGTCCTGGACGGGAGGCGCGGGCATCAAGGAGATCCAGTGGTTCACCGGCTTTACGGTCGCCCAGAGCAAAAAGGCGATCGCCGCCGTCGGCGCTGTTGAATGTACGACGGCGGAGGGCGCCCAGCGCTGGATGCTGCCGTCCGACGTCGAGCGGCTGGGCTCTTTCCGCCCGGGCGGCACGCCTCAACTCAGGCTGCTGGCCAGCAGCGACGCACTCGTGCTGCTCCGCCGGAACGCCGCCGAACTGATCGCGGACCCGGTGGTCGCGGATGACGTGCTGAACGGTGGATCGGCCCTCTCCGCGGACCTCGAGGATCACATCGTGGTGGACCGGGGCCAGATCATCGGGCTGTGGCACTACGACCCGGACGCTGGGAAGATCGCCGCCTGGCTGTTCCCGGACCTGGAGGAACCCCAGGAACGGGCCGCCCGGGAGGAGATCGTCCGCGTAGGGGAGTGGATCGCCCAGGACCTCGGTGACTTCCGCAGCAACAGCCTGGACTCACCCAAGGGCCGCCGCAAGCGGATCGATCACCTGAACGGGCTGGCGGGTCTCGGTGCCTGACGGGAACTCTGCTTCACTGATCCCATGAGCGATTCCACCAACGCACATGACGGAACCGAACCCCACGCACTCGGCCTCTCGCAGCGGCTCAACTGGCTCCGGGCCGGGGTGCTCGGCGCGAATGACGGCATCATCTCCGTGGCCGCGGTGGTGGTCGGCGTCGCGGGCACGGGCGCGGGCGTGGCCCCCGTCCTCGCCGCCGGCACGGCCGCGCTGGTGGGCGGCGCCTTCTCGATGGCCGTCGGAGAGTACGTCTCGGTCAGCAGCCAGCGGGACAGTGAACACGCTCTGATCGCCAAGGAGCGCGAGGAACTGGCCACCATGCCAGAGGAGGAGCTCGACGAGCTCACCTCCCTCTACGAGGCCCGCGGCATCTCGCCCGCCACGGCCCGCCAGGTGGCCGTCGAACTCACCGCGCACGACGCTCTTCGCGCCCACCTCGAGGCGGAGATCGGCATCGACCCGGACGACGTCGTGAGCCCCTGGCATGCTGCCGTCGCCTCCGCGGTGGCCTTCCTCTGTGGTGGAATCCTGCCGTTCGCGGTCATCCTTCTGGTGCCCGGGCAGACGAAGATCCTGGCCACGTTCCTGGCCGTGATCGCGGCCCTGGCCCTCACTGGGACCGAGAGCGCCCGGATCGGCGGCAGCTCCAAGCGGCGGGGCACCCTGCGGAACGTCCTGGGTGGGGCGATCGCGCTCGCCGCCACCTTCGCCATCGGTGCCCTGCTGGGCACCACCGGCGCGGTGTAGTGGAAGACGGAAGGACCCCGGCACCAAGGTGCCGGGGTCCTTCCGTGACAGGGCTTGATCAGCCCGCACTGTGCCGGCCGCGGGTGGCCAGGTAGAGCGCGGCCTCCTTCTGAAGCTGCCGTTCGGCGTCGAGCTCGGCCTGAAGCCGGGTCAGCTCGGCGGCCGACGCCGCCTGCTGCTCGGACACCTTGATCTGCGCCAGGAGCTGGGCATTGACCCGTTCCGCCAAGCGCGAGATCTGGTCCTGCTGACGGGCCAGGATCAGTTGCGTCTGCTGCACCGCGGCCAGCGTCTCCCCCAGGTCCGGGCCGGATTCCAGCGCCTCGCTCGGTTCCTCGTCTCGCTCAGCCAGGAGGAGCCGGAGCTCGGAATCGAGGCCGCGCTGCAGCGGATCGCCGGCAGCCCGTGCCGCCGCGGCGGCACGCCGTGCCCGTAGCTCCACCGGATCCATCGACGGCGCCACCGGATCGAAACCGTCCACGACGCCGGCCGGCGTCGCCTCGGCGAGCGGCTCGCCGTCGGTGAGGGCCGCCGTCGCGCCTTCCGGAGAGGCCGCAGCGCCCTCGGCGCCCGATGCGGTCTTGGAAGCCACCATCTCCACTGTCTTGCGCAGCGGCACCTCCTTGATGAAGAGCACGGCCAGGACCGCGACGACGGCCACGATGCCGGCGATCCAGAAGATCTGGGCCGAGGCGTCACCGAAGGCGGCCTTGACGATGTTCGCGATCGGGCCGGGCATGTCCTTGATGTCCAGGCTGGTGCTGGAGGCGCCGGAGCCTTCCGGGACCGGGATGTGGTGATCGATGAAGCCCTGCTTGATCAGATCGGCCGAACGGTTGCCCAGCACGGCGCCCAGGACGGACACGCCGATGGCACCGCCCACAGTCCGGAAGAATGCCACGGAGGCACTCGCGGATCCGATGTCCCGGGGAGCCACGGTGTTCTGCACCGCCAGGACCAGGTTCTGCATGGTCATGCCGAGGCCCAGGCCCAGGACGGCCATGTAGATGGCGGTGGTGACGAAATCCGTCTGATGGTCGATGGTGCCGAGCAGGAGCATGCCGGCCGCGGTGAACACGGTGCCGGCCACCAGGTAGGCCTTCCACTTGCCGAAGCGGCTGATGAGCTGGCCTGCCACGGTGGAACCGACCAGGTTGGCGAAGATCATCGGCAGGGTGAGCAGACCGGCCTCGGTGGGCGTGGAGCCACGGGCCACCTGGAAGTACTGGCCCAGGAAGGAGGAAGAGCCGTACATGGCCACACCGATCGCCACGGAGGCGATGATGCTCAGGGCGGTGGTGCGGTTGGAGATGATCTTCAGCGGGATGATCGGCTCGGCCACCTTGGTCTCGACCACGATGAAGAGGATCAGGCCCACCACGGCGCCGCCCACCATCGCGGCGGTCTGCCAGGACCACCAGTCGTAGTAGTCCGGGTTGCCGGCGAAGGAGACCCAGATGAGGAGAGTGGAGACGGCGGCGCTGAGCAGGATGGTGCCGAGCCAGTCGATGCGGGCCTTGCGACGGATCTGCGGGAGCTTCAGGGTCATCTGCAGCAGGATGAGCGCGATGATGGCCAGCGGCACACAGACGTAGAAGGTCCAGCGCCAGCCCCAGTGGTCCACGATCAGGCCGCCGAGCAGCGGGCCGCCGGCGGTGCCGACAGCCAGCACGGCGCCGAGGTAGCCGGAGTACTTGCCGCGCTCACGCGGGGCGATCATGACGCCCATGATGGCCTGGGACAGGGCGATCAGACCGCCCATACCGATGCCTTGGATGACGCGGGCGGTCAGCAGCATGCCGATGTTCGGGGAGAGGCCGGCCACCACGGAACCGGCCACGAAAATCACGATGGACAGCTGGACCAGGAGCTTCTTGTCGAAGAGGTCGGCGAGCTTGCCCCAGATGGGCGTGGTGACGGCGCTGGCCAGCATGGAGGCCGTGATCACCCAGGCGAAGTCCGTCTGGGTGCCCTTGAGGTCCGAGATGATGGTGGGGAGGGCGTTCGAGACGATCGTGCTGGACACGATCGCCGTGAAGAAGGCAGCCAGAAGGCCGGTGAAGGCCTCCATGATCTGCCGGTGGCTCATGGGCTGAGCCTCGGCGGGGGGATTCATGCGGTCAGACTCCTGCAAGGGTGGTGGGCTGAGTGGTCGCGCGCTTGTGAGTGCGCAGGGCGGAGGCGAGGCCGGCGAGGTGGGAGCGGCAGTCCTGGGCCTGCTCTTCGCTCCACTCACCCAGGAGACTCACCAGGGTCTGCGCCCGGAGCTCCTCGGCGTGGGCCAGCTGTTCCTGCCCGGCGGGAGTCACCTCCAGAAGCTGGGCCCTGCGGTCCTGCGGGTCGCGGTCACGGCGGATGAAGCCACGCTCCTCCAGTTCGGCCAGGTGCCGGCTCAGCACGGGGGAGCTGATCCCCAGCTTCTGCGCGATGTCCACCGCACGCCCACCGTGTTCGGTGACCATGTGGAGCACCCCGAGCAGCGCGGCGCTGGTACCGGGAGCCGTGGAGTCATGGGAGAGGCAGCGCAGCGATCGCTGCAGGTCCACGATCCCGCGGATGAGGTCCCTGGCGGTGTCCTGTTCGACGGCCATCCGATCCTCCTTTTGATTGCTTATGGAAACTATATACCTAATAAGTTGCTTAGGCAAACGAATATTCCCGAGGTGGAAGGGCGGCCGGGGACGACGAAGCGCCCGGACTCCAGGGAGTGCCGGGCGCTTCGTCGTCCGCCGTGGTGTCAGCCGCGATGCGCGGCGAAGAAGTCTCTCAGCAGGCCGCCGCATTCCGCCTCGCGGACGCCGGCGTACACCTCCACCCAGTGATTGAGACGGCGCTCGCGGAGGATGTCGAACACGGACCCCGCGGCGCCGGCCTTCTCGTCCCAGGCGCCGAACACCACGCGGGGGATCCGGCTGAGCACGATCGCCCCCGCGCACATGGCGCACGGTTCCAGGGTCACCACCAGGGTGCAGTCCTCCAGGCGCCAGCCGTCCGGGGAGTGCCCGACGGCGGCGGCCCGCTCGCGCAGTGCGGAGGCGCCGGCGCGGATGGCCACCACCTCGGCGTGAGCGGTGGGGTCTCCCAGCGCCTCCCGCTCATTGCGCCCGGTGGCGAGCACCGCGCCGTCGGGCCCCAGGAGGACGGCCCCAATGGGCACGTCCTGGGTGAGCAGCGCGGCCCGCGCCTCATCGAGCGCCAGGTCCATCCAGCGCTCGTGCTCGGCGTCGCGGGGAATCATGGGTTCAAGCGTATCCGTGCTGATAAATTTGGGCGCATGCGCACCATCGTCGTGGATCACCCGCTCGTCGCCCATAAGCTCACCGTGCTGCGGGACAAGACGACGCCGTCGCCCGTCTTCCGCCAGCTCACCGAGGAACTCGTGACCCTGTTGGCTTACGAGGCCACCCGCGAGGTGCGCACGCAGCCCGTCACCATCGAGACCCCGGTGGCCACCACCGTCGGCACCGCGTTCACCAAGCCGACGCCCCTGGTGGTCCCGATCCTCCGTGCCGGCCTCGGCATGCTGGAGGGCATGACCAAGCTGGTCCCCACTGCGGAGGTCGGCTTCCTGGGCATGGCCCGGGATGAGCACACGCTGGACATCATCACCTACGCCGAGCGCCTCCCGGAGGACCTCACGGGCCGCCAGGTGTTCGTCCTGGACCCCATGCTCGCCACCGGCGGCACGCTGCGTGAAGCCATCAAGTTCCTGTTCCGCCGCGGCGCGGATGAGGTCACCTGCATCTGCCTCCTGGCCGCCCCGGAGGGCCTGGCCAAGCTGGAGGAGGAACTCGCCGACGCGAAGGTCACCGTGGTGCTCGCCTCGATCGACGACCACCTGAATGAGAAGGCCTACATCGTCCCCGGCCTGGGCGACGCCGGCGACCGACTGTACGGCGTGGCGCAGGAGATCCGTTAGGCACTGGACCCGGCCGGCGGGAGCTCCACCGAGAACACGGTCTTCCCGGGCCTCGAGTCCAGGGACACCTGGCCGCCGTGCGCCTGCACGATCGCCTGGACGATCGACAGTCCCAGTCCCGTGGACCCGCCCGTGCGCGCCTTGTCCGCACGGGTGAACCGGGAGAAGACCTCCGGCTGCAGCTCGTCCGGGATGCCCGGGCCGTCGTCGCTCACGCGGAGGACCGGCCGTCCGTCCTCGGTGACCTCCACGGCCACCTCCACCTTGGTGCCCCCCGGGGTGTGCTTCTGCGCGTTGGTCAGCAGATTGACCAGCACCTGCCGCAGCCGGGCCGGATCGACCCAGGCGTCCACGGTTCCCGCCGGCACGGAGAGGCGCCAGTCGTGGCCCTGGTCCTGGGCGCGCTTCTCCATGACCTCATCCACGGCCAGCTGCACCAGATCCACGGACCGGCCCTGAACCTGCTGTGATTCGTCCATGCGGGCCAGCGTCAGCAGGTCCTCCACCAGGCCGGTCATGCGCTGGGCCTGACTCCGGACCCGGGAAAGGGACTCCTTGCCCTGCTCGCTGAGCTCCTCGGTCAGGGAGATCATCTCGCTGTAGCCCTGGATGGCGGTGAGCGGGGTGCGCAGTTCATGAGAGGCGTCCGCGACGAACTGCCGGGCCTTCATCTCCGAGGCATGGCGCACCGCCAGGGCGCCGCCCACATTGTCCAGCATGCGGTTGAACGCGTGGCCCACGCTGCCCACCTCCGTGTCCGGGTCCGTGGCCTCGGACGGCACGCGCACGGTCAACGCCACCTCGCCGACGTCCAGCTTGGCGTCCGCCACGTGCCCGGCCACGGCGCTCAGCTGCGCCAGCGGGCGCAGAGTGCGGCGGATCAGCCAGGTGCCGACGACGGCGCAGATCACCAGCGCGCTGCCGGCCACCAGGAGTGTGCTGAGGACCAGGGCGCCCAGGGCGGAGTTGTTGCCGGCCAACGGCAGCCCGGTGACCACCACACCGTTGGGGGTGGCGGAGGCCAGCAGGCGGTAGTCGCCCACGCTCAGCTGCCGGGTGACCGGAACGGCCCCGGGACGGTATGCGTCCGGGGTGGTGGAGAGAAGGGCTAGCTTGCTCAGATCACTCGTGGGGAGCGTGGAGTACTGGCCGTCCTGGTTGAGGACTGCGGCCAGGGTCAGCGTCCCGCCGTTGGTCACCACCACTGTCAGCGTGCCGAGCGACTGTCCCCGGTAATCCGGGCTGGTTCCCTGGCCGCCCGGTCCGCCCGGCCCGCCGAGATTCCCCAGCGCGGCGGCGGCCCGGTGGTTCGCTTGCCGCAGCTGTGCGTCGAGGTCTCTGGTGAGGACGCTGTTCATGGTGGCATAGACCACCCCGCCCAGCACCGCCGCGATGACGGTGAGCAGGGCCATGGTGACCAGCACCAGCTTGGTGCGCAGCGGCCAGGATTTCAGGTGGGTCCAATGCCGGCCGGTGTGGGCCTGAGCGGTCATTCCGCACCTGGTCGGATGACGTAGCCGACCCCGCGGACGGTGTGGATCATGGGCGAACGGCCCGCGTCGATCTTCTTGCGCAGGTAGGAGATGTAGAGCTCCACGATGTTGGCCTGACCGCCGAAGTCGTAGTGCCACACGTTGTCCAGGATCTGGTTCTTGCTCAGCACGCGCCGCGGGTTCTCCATGAGGTACTGCAGGAGGTCGAACTGGGTGGCGGTGAGCTGGATGTCCTCGCCGGCGCGCCGGACCTCACGGGACTCGGCGTTGAGCACCAGGTCGCCCACCACCAGCTCGGCGGCGGCCTTGGAGGTGGCTCCGGAGCGCTGGACCAGGCGGTGCAGGCGGAGTGTCAGCTCCTCAAGGCTGAAGGGTTTGGTGACGTAGTCGTCGCCGCCGGAGGCCAGGCCCTCGATGCGGTTCTCCACGCTGTCCTTGGCCGTGAGGAAGAGCGCGGGCACGCCGGGCAGGAAGGCGCGGATCTTCTGCAGGGCCTCCACACCGTCGAACACGGGCACCATGATGTCCAGGACCAGCACGTCCGGCTGGAACTCGCGGGCGACCCGCACCGCGGAGGGGCCGTCCTCGGCATACTCCACCTCCCAGCCGCTCAGCTTGAGGCCCATGGCGACGAGTTCGCGCAGCATGGGTTCGTCATCCAGCACCAGGGCGCGGATGGGCGAGCCATCCGGGCGGCTCAGGCGGGGCAGGGACTGGAGTGAAGGTGGGAGCGACATATCTCCACTCTCCACCCTGCTCTTCGTTTCTGACTAGGCGTTCGCTGTGAGCGCGCTGTGAGGGTACGACGACGGCGGCGGCCGCGCGCCGTCGTCGTCTCCCGCCGCGTGGCCCGGCCTGATTCACGGTGGGCGCACAGCGTCGGCATAGGCGGGTGGCGGACAGTGGTCGCAGAGCAATCCGTGCCATCCAAGGAAAGACCATGAACAGCAACCAGCAACCCGCCGAAGACCCCCGCGCACAGAATCCTGGACCGCAGAACCCCGGCGTTCCCGGCCCCGGCGTTCCGGCCCAAGGGACTCCCGCCCCGGGTACCCAGCCCCAGCCGCCCGTTCCCCCGGCCGCGACGCAGCCACTCCCGTCCTACCAGGGGCAGGGCTCCTACCCGGGCCAGGGTTCTTACCAGAGCCAGGGTGCCCCGGGCGGTTACCCGCAGCAGCAGCCACCGGCCGGCGGAGTCCCGCGCCCGGCACAGCGTCCCGCCGCGCCCAAGGGCAAGGGCTGGGCCGGCATGCCGACCGGAGGGAAGGTCGCCATCCTGGCCGGCGCCGGGGTGGTGCTTCTGCTGGCGGGCGGCGGTGGCGGTTTCGCGATCGGCCATGCGACGGCCGGCCACACGACGCAGGGCCGGCAGCTCCGGCAAGGGAACGGGACCGGTCAGTACCCCGGCTTCGGCCAGGGGCAGGGCACGCCGGGCGGCGGCTCGGGCCAGCAGGGCGGGACCCGTGGACCGGGCGGCCTTGGAGGCCTGGGCTCCGCACTGCACGGCGAGTTCGTGGTCTCCCAGAACGGCACGTACGTGACCATGGTGGAGCAGCGCGGCCAGATCACGGCGGTCTCCAGCACCAGGGTGACGGTGAAGAGCAGCGACGGTTTCGAGCAGAGCTACACGATCAACTCGCAGACTGTCACGCGTTCCCAGAGCAGCCTGGCCACCGGACAGACGGTCCAGGTCACGGCCACCAAGGACGGGCTCGTGGCGCAGACGATCCTGCAGGCCGGCGGCGGAGGGGCGTCGAGCGGGTCCTCGTCGAACGGATCCTCCGGCAACGGTAACTGACCGCTCCAGCGAATATTGGGGGAAGGGCCCCGGACGATGATCCGTCCGGGGCCCTTGCCATGCCTGAGGCGGTGCGGCTCAGTACCAGTTATTGGCGTAGTGCAGCGGCATTTTTGAGGGGTGTTGACTGGTGCTGAAAACCGCTAGATTCTGCGGTTCTCAGCGTTGATCAGTGGCGGCTGAAAGTGGTGGTTTGCGGTCCTGCTGTAGGGAAAATATAGGGAGAGCGGGGCCCCTGGCCGGCCTGTTCCGGCACGTTTCGTGTGGTTGGTGCTCACACTGTGCGCACAGCAGGCCCATCGAAGGCGCGGAACGTGAGGCCGTTCCAGACCCTTCATGGAACAAATCACGACGGCCTGTTGCTACGTGATGCACATGTGGATGCCTGGCCGAGCTCGTGCATCGCTCGATGCGCTAACATGGTTGTCAACGGGCATTATACACAGCCTGTGGAAAACTCGATAGGAATTGAGGGGGCAATGAACACGTACTCGGAAGCACGCACCAGGGCGCGTCGCGACGCCGCCGAAGTCCTTGAAGAGTTTGGCGACCGCCGCCTACCAGTAGATCCAGTCGCCATTGCCCGGGCCATGGGCATACAGTGCTACAGCGCTCAGCTTGGCAGCAACGTCTCCGGGATGATCCAGCGGGATTCGAGTGGACAGGCCAGCATCTACGTGGATATCGACGACGGACCTCGCCGTAGCCGGTTCACCATCGCTCACGAGCTTGGGCACTACGCCGACCATATGTGGCGAGACGGTGACGGAGCGGTTGAGTTTGTGGACAGGCGTGACGGCACGTCAAACGTCAACGAGTTCTACGCCAACGAATTCGCTGGCTCGTTGCTCATGCCCGAAAGCTCCTTTGCTGCAGCAATCGACTTTGGCATGTCGGACAGCCAGCTCGCAGATCACTTCCAGGTGTCCACGCCGGCGGTCCGAGTCAGGAAGCAGACGCTCGGCCTGTGAGCAGCCCAGAAACCGCCGCGGAGGAACCCCTAAGCGACCCTTACGCTGATGCACGCGTCAGCCCAAGTGCTTCGCCGGATGGGATAAGCGTTGCAGATTCCGGGCCAACCGTGGTGGATGCCCGGGGCGACACCACGGTGTCCAGCACGCCACCCACCCCAGCTACACCTTCAAAGCTGGAGAACGGAGCGTTCCTCGAGAAAGACCCGTACCGAGGAAAGCTTCGCAGGCAGCACATTAAAGACCTCAAGGATCGAGCAAAAAAGCGATCCGAGATGATGAAATGGGCAGTCCGGCTATGCGGGTTCACCGTAGGAATGTCTGCGCTCATCATGCTCCTCTACATGATTTCCCACTGGGGGAAGACAGACGGAGCCGTCATGATCAGCTGGTTCGCGTCGGTCGTAGCTCAAATCATCGGCATCGTCTTTGTCATGGCGAACTATCTGTTCCCGAAGGATGATCATTCGATGGAGGAGGCCATCAAACACTTCGATGGCGAGATACCCAAGACCTGAAAGAGGCGCCCTACCCTTGGGTGGGGCGCCTCAGTTGTTCCTAGGCTGCGTCGGACGGGACCGAAATGACGCTCACCCAGGTCCCGTGGACAGAGCATCGGAGGACGGCGAGCGCGGCACCGGTCGCAACTGAGTCGTCAGGCCACTCTTCGCGAGGAACGACTTGAAGGTTGTCGCCATTGCCGCAGGCCTTGCACGCGGCTGAGAGGTTTTCCATAGCCCAAAGGTACGCCAGCCACCGCCCCGAAACCACGCACTCGAGCCTGGCACAGATGTCTGCACCTGGGCGTACGATCCGTGGCAGGAGATGTCTCAGGGGGTTGTGATGGGGTTGTTGACGACGCGGCAGAAGCAAGGCCTGATCGGTCGGGTATTCCTCGGCGCCCTGATCATCTTCCCGCTGGCTCTTCCTTGGAATGTGTTCGGTGAGACAGCACCGTGGTTGGCGTGGACGCTGATGATCCTCGAGCTCCTGGTCTACACTGCCGTGATCGTGTGGTGGTGGAACTTCAAGGAGCGCGGCGGGCTTGACGGTGTCGCCAGACGCCGCGCTGCCGCCCGTGTGGGCACTGCCCGGGACACGGACGCACGGACAGCCCTGGAGGCGGAATTAGCCCGCCACAGGGCCGCAGCAGCGGCACGAGAAGCGGAACTTCTGCGCCGCCTCCGCGAACACAACCCCGACGCCTAGCCGGCGGCGCGGGGTTGGGTCTGCCGGTACCGGTCGACGTCCTTCTCAGGGATCCTGATCGGGGAGTTCCGGGATCCACGGCCGGCCTTGTATGCGTTCGGGAACCTTCCGATACGGACCAGGTCACCGATCGTGTCCGCAGACTGGCCAGTCATCTCCGCCACTTCCTTGATGGACAGGTCACGTTCTAGTGGTTTCCTTTGCGCCATGCCGCCACCTTCCAATCCACGCCGCTTGAGTGCATAAGAATGCTCCTGCACTGCGCTGATGTCCAGGGCCAGCACCGAGTCACGGCCACACGGCACCTCCAGCACTGGCATCACGGTTCGCCCTGTCCACAGCCCGGGCAATGACCCGGCCATCGAGGCTGATCGCTACCTGGATTGCCCGGATCGCGGCTTCCAGCCGCGCGATGCTGTTCGGATCGATCGTCGCCACACCTGGCGCGCCACCTCCCATCTGGGGTAGTGCGCCGTGCTGATTGATGTACTCCAACACTCCCGGGAACCGACCCCGCATCGCCGATGCGGCCGGTTGCCGGACGACGAACTCGCTGGGCGTCAGCCACGTCGGGACCGTGTCCGTCCCTCTCGGGCTGCCCGGGAATCCACCACCGGTCGCACGGTACTCCGGAGCCATGACAGTGCCGCCGGTCGCCCAATGCTGGGGAACCAGGCCGCCTGTGGCCTCACCCCCGGCCAGGGACCCATTGGCCCGTCCTCCGATCGATGATCCGGTGCCGACGGGGTTGCCGTCGGTGACGGTGGAGATGTGAACGACGCGGTCCTGGATCGCGGCCAGGTGAGCTTGGAAACTGGCCAGGTTCGCGAGGGCCTCGGCTGCATCCACTGCGAGTTTCGTCTTCGGGACGTCCTTGGGGATCTTGTAGATCTCGTCGATGTAGGACTCGACGGCCTTCCGGTCGATCCCGTGCGCCTCCGCATTGTCGAGGATCTTCTTCCGCAGCTCCTGGTAATCCGAGACCATGTTGTCCGTGGTCCCGGAGATTTTCGCGTTCGCGACGATAACGTTCTCAGCGGCCTGGACCTGCCCGTTGAGTTGCCCGCGCAGCGCCACCGACGCGGCGGACATGTCGTGGATGCTGGTGGTGGTGAAGACGATGTGCTTGCCGGTCGTGTTGTAGTGAGTGCCCATGTTCGTCAGCTGAGAATCCAGGCTGTTCTGGGCCTGGGCGGCTGACAGTGCATCGCCGTTCAGCGCGTCGAGGGCCTGTTTCAGCAGGCCGGCAGCGTCGTTCTGGTACTGCATCGCCGCGGTCGCCAGGTCGGTCTGCTGCTTCGTCTTCGCCTGGGCTTCCTGGGCTGCGTCCAGGGCCGTCGTCGTGGTCCCCAGGGCCGTTGCCAGGTCACGCTGCTTGATCTGCTGCCCGGTCAAGGCCGTGGAGCTTTGCTCTGCGGCCTCGTTGCCGTCCTTGATCGCCTGGACCTGGTCTGAGAACGACTTCGTGTTGGAGTCCACCCACCGGCCAACGTCCACGGCGCCCTTCTGGATGTCGTTCAGGGCCCGGTGGTAGCCGACGGCCCCGGTCGTGGTGCCACGCATCGGGCCGAGGGATCCGTCGAGGGCCTTGTTGACCTTGTCTATGGCCCCGGGCACTTTCAGGACGTAGTCGGTGAGGTCCCGGTACGTCAGGCCCAGGGCTGCGGCTTTGTCCTTCAACCCGGACTGGGCGACAGCTGTGGCGACGCTCTTCCGCACGCCCTCGTCCACGGCACCGTTCGTTCGTTCGAGCTCGGCCCGGTAGTTCGCCTGGTTCAGGGTTGCGTCCTTGGTGTTCGCGGATGCGACGACGATCCCTGCCGCGAGGGCTGTGACCGCGGCCAGCAGGGCACCGATGATCGGGACGGCGAGGTTCGAGGAGATCCCCAGGACCGTCACCTCGCTCGCGGCCATACCAGACGCGACACCGAACGCCGCGACGGCGGCCCGGGCCAGGGTCAGCCCGGTCGAGAGACTGGTCGAAGCGACCACGATCCCGGCGAGGACCGGCAGGGGGAAGCCGTTCAGGATGTGTGCCAGGGCGCCGATGCTGTCCAGGACGACGGGACCCATCGGGGAAAGGGCGGCGATGATCCGGCCGGCGAGGGTGACGAGCTCGCCGAAGTCGTGGGCCACGTGGGGCAGGTTCGTGACGGCGTAGGTCACGAACTCCTGGAAACCTTCGCTCCGGGACACGTGGTTGAGCCAGGTGGCGAGGTCCTTGATGGAGTACGCGCCGGCACGGGTGAGGGGGTCGAGGCGTTCCAGCCCAGTGAGGAGCGCAGAGAGGGTGATGGACCCGGCCTGGCCAAGCTCATGCGACATGTCCCCGGTGAGCCGGTTCAGGTACGGCATGTGGGCGTTCAGGATCGAGACGCTGGAGTCGAAGTACTTCAGCATCTCCACGGCGCCCGTATGAGACAGCTGGTCGAGATCCGACTTCATGACCGCCAGTCCGGCGGAGTAGCGGGCACCGACAGCGGTCCCGGCCTGCATCTCGTTCCGGATACCCAGCACGGCCAGGACCCCGGCACCACCCATCGCACCGAGAGCTGCCGTGTACCCGACGGCCGCGGCCGCTGCCGTGCCCAGGACACCGACGAGGGCCGGCGACGCGGCGACGATGCCCTGAATCGCCGAATACTGGGCCTTCTTCAGGTCGGTGCTCTTCTTAGTGCTCTCAGACTCGGCGTCCTGCGCCTTGCGGACGGCGTCCTTCGCGGCGGCGACCTTCTGCTCCGCCGCGGTCACCTGGTCTTCCGTCTTGAGGTACTGCTGATAGGCGCGGTCAGCGGCCAACACGGCCTTCTCGACCTGGGCTTCAGTCGCTGACGCCTTCTTCCGGACGGCGTCCGCATCATTCGCGACCAGCGTGTGCCGACGCTCCGCGAGGCTTCGGGCTTCCTGGGCCGTGGCGAGACGCTTCTCGGCCGTTTCCAGTGCGGACAGCTCCGCAGCGGCCTTCCCTGTCTCGGCATCCACCCGGATCCGAATGTCTTTGCCGAGTTCCTTCGCGGTTGCCTTCGCCTCTTTGGCCTTGCGTTCGTACTCGTCGATGTCGAGGCTGAGGCGCGCGTCGATGCTGCCCGCGGTGGTGGGGCCTTCAGTGGTCATGGTGGCCTCCTCGGACGCCGGTTGTGAGCGGATCAAGGATCAGCTGGCCGGCCTGTGACCTGCTGAAACACTCGGCGTGCGCACGATGTGCGCACGCCCTGACAGTGGTTAGTCGAAGCACTCGCCCAGCTCCTGCGCCAGGATCCCGACAACGGTGTCCGACTCGGACACCACGGAGTTCAGGAGGTAGAGCGCTTCGCCCTCTTCATGCTTCAGGTCCAGCTCATAGTGCTGGTATCGGGCGTAGGGGCCTGGAAAGTAGACGGATGCACCCATGGGTGCGGGGATCGTTTCGGCGCTGTCGCGGAGGTTGCCGGTCTCGATCGGGGTCCGGTCCACGGCGACCTGCCGCAGATGCTCCATGGCCTTGAACGACGCCTCAGGAGCTTTCGCCCGGATCCGGTTCAGGATGTCGTCCAGGTGGCCTGAGAGGTTCTCACCCATCAGAGCCCTCCACGGCCGCGGCCGGTGTGGGGTTCAGGTGCTTGTCCAGGACCGCTGTGAACAGTTCTGGGTCGGCCCACGCCTTCTCGGAGGCCTCGCGACCGTAGAACCAGTCCACGAACGCGACGAGCGCAACCTTGGTGATCGCCTCGAGGGAGATGCCGTGGCGGAACATCTCCTCCCCCACCTCGCCCAGGAACGCGGCAGTAAGTTCGGCCTCGGTCATGCCTGTGACGATGCGTTCCCGGAGCGCCGCGGATTCCTCGGCTGTCATGGTCGGGAGCGTGAATTCCTGGCCGCGCATGGTCAGGACGATCGGGCCGAGGATGTCCTCGAGGGGTGCGAAGCTCATCCGTGTCCGTCCGTCCCGGAACCACGGCCCTTGGCGTAGAGCACGAAGTTGACCAGCTCGTACATCTGCCGATCCCGCTGCTTGAGGTTCTCCAGCATGTCATCCAGCGACGGGGTGGGCTGCAGCTCGTCGGTAACGGTCATCTGGTCCGGGACGATGCGGCCCTCGGCCTGCGCTGCGAGGATGTCGTCAACGATTCGGCCGGCCCGGGCGGCGTCGAGGATCGCCGGCGCATTCGCCGCGTAGAAGTCCGGGTCTCGGAGCTGAGACCGGCTGAACGTCTGGTCACTCACAGAGCCTCCAACCAGTCGATGTGCCGGCCGCCGCGGTGGGTGAGCAGTTGCTCCTTCAGGGGCCGCAGGAGCTTAGCGAGGATCTGGTCGCTCGTGGTGAACCAGGACTTGCTGCCGTCGCCCCTCTCCACCCACGCCTGGGCGGGGGCATGGTTCGCACCGTCGATGCGGGCCGTGGTGACGTGCCCCTTGGGCAGTTCGTCGAGGTGTTCGCTGACGTACCGGGCCAGGGCGTACACGGCGGCGTTGCGGTCACCGACGAGGGCCAGCGCGTCCGTGATGGCAGTGCGGGCGGTGGCGAGATGTTCCTCGATCTGGGCCGATTCGTCACCCGTCGCGGTCCCGTAGAACGCCGCGACCTGATCCTCGTAGGCCTTGTGCGCGAGCTCCACCCGCAGCCGCTCAGCCCGAACCTTGGCAGCGTCGAGCTGGATCTCAGCCCATTCCGCACGGGACCGGGCCTCATCCAGATCAGCCTGGGTCACGGACTCGTCAGCGTTGCGGATCCGACGTTCCACGTCCTTCGCGAACGCGGCCGTGCTGTGCGCGGTCGCCTGGGCCTCGGCCAGGATCTCCTGCGGCGTCCCCGGAGGGCTCAGGACGGGCTTCCGGCCGGCCATCAGTTACCCGCCTGCCGTGCAGCCATGTTCTGGGCACTGAGCTCGTGGAGGCGCTGTTCGTTGCGTTCCCGATCGAGCGCCCGGGTCTGCTCCTCGATGGTCATCTGCCGGTCAACGTCGGGGTCGCGGGCACCGAAGAGTTGCGGGTTGAGTTCGCGGGCTTCGTCCTCGGTGATCTCGGCGTAGCCGTGCTTGGGGTACTGGGTGCCGTCCTCCCATTCGGTGAGGCGCTCGTTCCAGTGGTCACGGGTGCAGGAACCGACGGTGCCGCCCGGGTGCTTGTAGTAGACGGTGTCGCTCATGGTGGCCCCTTTCTCAGGGCTCTGGGGGCGGTGCTACCGCATCTTCGGGGATGATCCATTGGTGGCCCGCCCTGATGGCTGGAAGTTGGCCGTTGCGGGCCATTCGACGGATCATGGATTCGGAGCAGCCACGCCTGGCGGCTGCTTCCTGGACCGTCAATCCCATGGTGCGCTCAGGTGCCGGCAGTGGTTCCGGGAACGGAACCTGCTGTGCCCGGGCCGCTTCCCCTGCGGCGTTCAGCAGGTCGAGAGCGACGCGTGAGAAGCCGCCCCCGTCCCGGCGTGCTTGCTCCCTGACCGCACGCTGCACGAGTGCGGTGATAGCCCACCAATCCTGTGGGTCGCCGGACACGCGGCCCAGACTGTCGGTACGGATCATTCAGCCCCCTCTTCGTCCCACGGCAGCAGCCAAGCTTCGGCGTCGTCCTGGTCCTTCCACCCGGGCGGTGTGCCGGTGACCTCCCGGTACGTGACGTTGCGGCCGTCGTCTGCGAGCCGGAACTCCGCCGGCTGGCCTGTGCGGCGGTAGTGGTTCACGAGTGCTGTGGCCCGGTCGAGGTCGAGGAACACTTCCCAAGACTCCGCGGCGCCCATGACCCAGGCACGGCCCTGCCCGCGGACGGGGACCCCGTCGGGCAGCTGCAGCTCTTCGCGGACCTCTGCGGCTGTGCGGAGCTGGATCCTGGCCGGGATGCGGTCATAGCTCATCCGTGCTCCTTCACGGTCGGGTAGACGGGCGCCCACTGCCTGCGCCAGGTGACCCACTCCTCCGGCCAGCCGAGCGTCACCCAGCCCGCGAGTTCGGCACCGAACTTCAATGGCTCCGAGGGGTCATCCTCGATTGCCTCAAGCGCCATGAGGGCGACGTCAGGGGCGACGGCCACCGTCACGTGCTGGCCCTCGAACACGGCGATGATCAGAGCGTGCCCTTCGGCCTCAGGCGGCAGGCTGTGGAGTTCAGGATCGATGACGTTCGCACGCCAGGGTGTGGACTTGTCAGTGATGTCCATGTGTCGTCCTTCCTGCGGTGCTTACACCGCACATCGTGTGGTTGTTCGCCCATGTCACGGGCGTGGCGGCTGAAATACCCGATCAGACGCCATCGGGGTTTTCCCGGTCCTCGTAACGTGCGGCGTGGAGCTGCAGAAGGTCCGACATCTGCCGATCCGTGGCCGCCCGGAGCGCCGGGTCCGTGAGCTCTCGCATATCCGCGATCGGTGCCCGCTGCGGATAGAGGCGTTCCCGCACGTCGTCAGGAATCGGCGACGGTCTCCCCAGTTCCCGTGCTCTCTTCCCGTGGACGAGCCGCTCACGGGCCACCAGATCCCTCAGGTGGGCCTGCGCGGTCCGGGACAGCCTCTTCACGCTCCCCTTGCCGATGGACGGCCCCGCGGCCCCCAAGAGCTTCACCAGAGCCTGTGTAGGGTCGCTGGGTCGGCGGGTGAACACCACGGCCAAGACAGCCAGCATCTCCCCGGACGGGCGCCGCCGGCCGTGCTCGAGACGCCGCAGGTAGGACACCGACATCCCGGCCCGGGCCGCAGCCTCCTCCTGAGACAGGCGCACCTCCCGCCGCAACTCGACCAGCAGCGCACCGACACCAGCAGCCAGGGCCGCCTGCTCATCCTCAGTCGGGGTACCGCTACGAGGCGCGGACCCATCATGTGCGCGCGTGCGCGAGACGCGAACGTGCGCGTTCGCGGGCCGGTCAGGCTCCCCGCCAGGCGTGGGCCTATCGTTCGCACGCGCGCGGGAGGAATGACCGGTCACGGTCACGGTGTCGGGCCGGTCTTGAGGCGTGGGCCCATATTGTGTGTGCGCGCGAGAGGCAACGTTGCCGTTCCCACTTCCGCTGGTCACTTGGACCCTCCCGTGTTTCGGAGGGGTTGGGTGAGGATTACGGGGCTGGCGAGTCCTCGTTTGACGAGGGATTTGGCGAGGCGTTCGCATTGGCGGGCGGTGATGGGTTCGGGTTTGGGGGTCATCGTTCGCATCCTGGGGTGTCGGTGGTGGTGTCTGGCTGGGGTTGCCGTGCTTGTGATTCGTGGTATCGGAGGTGGGCGCGGAGGGCTCGGTTTTCGGCGCGGAGCTGCTCGGCGCGTTGGCGTTCGCGGATGGCGTGGCGTGCGATTTCGAGGGGTGTGAGCTCGTCAGCGAGTTGGCGGGCTTCGCGCTCTTGTTCTTCGAGGTTCATCGGCGCCTCCGTCGGGGTTGTGGTGGTGGGGTGGGTTCGCAGATTCGGCAGTAGAGGCCGTGTGGTGCGGGGTGGCCTGCGATTTGATCGGTGAGCCAGGTGGGTGCGTGGCCGCGGCGGTTCCGGTAGTACGTGGCGAGGAGGCAGAGTTCCCGGTCGAGGTTGAACGGTTCCTTGGTGGGTGGAGGGGTGTCTTGGTTGTCGGTCATGCGACCCCCTCTCCGGGGAAGGCTTCGGGGTGTTGCTCGCGGAGCGCCCGCATCTGCCGGTTCCGGTTCTCGTATTCGGTCATCTGGTCTTCGGAGTTATCCACAGGCCCACGTGAGGTAGTCACCTCAGGTGATGTTTTCCTCCCGTATTCCTTATGTGGTTCCTGAGTTCTCCTAGGCGGGACCGTTTTGGTGTCAGGTTCGGGACCGGAATGGTGTCTGGCTGCGACACCGGAAGGGTGCCAGGTAGCGGGACCGGAATGGTGTCGCAATGCAGCAGGCAGGTCCCTGGAAGTGCGCTCCCAAATGCCCTTGAGGACTCCGTCGGTAGGGTCTCGGCGGACGCCAGTGCAAACCCATCCGACGGCCGGGTCCAGAGCCAGTGCATACTCCGCTCGCACCCCGCGGCGTGCCGCTCCCGTAGACACCACAGCCCCGGCATCAGTGAGAGCCTTGAGGGCCTTCACGATCTGCTTTCGCGCACTCTCATTTGGATCACCAGGATCCGGCTGCAGCCCGATTGCCCGTGCAATTCCTTCCCAGCCGCCGAAGTAGACAGGCGGGTTCCCGGAGTCGAGGGCCATGTTTGCCATGAACGCCAAGGCGCGGGCGTCACGGTGGCCGAGGTGGGTCCAGTACACGAACACCTGGGCCACGTTCGAAGCTCCCACTCACCTACCTCCTTCCGGTTCTGGGAATGACTGACCCCGCTACCTCGTGCGGCGCGGGGTCTGGTCGGTAGGTCAAGGAGTGTTTCTCCCGTCGAGGGGTTGGATGTCGTCGGGGTGCCAGAGTTCGCGCTGCTTCGTCTCGGCGCGGGTGACCCAGACCCCGTTGCGGGTGACCCGGTAGACGCGGGCCACAGGCTCATCAGCGTTCCCGAACATCCCGACGAACTGCACGTACCGGACCCCTTCGAAACGCGCCATCCAGGCCGGTTCAGGGCGTTCCACGGCGGGTGTTCCTTCCGAGGTGCAGCGTCCCGGCCCTGACGTGGTTGCCATGGGCTTCGAAGCGCGGGTCTTCGACGAGGCGGGCCTCCGCGTGGTATCCGTTTCGGTCCAGATTCCGAAACGCTGCTGACGGGGTCGGCCAGCCTGCGCGGATCGCGGCTCTCTGCGGCCATTCCCCCGTGGCGAGGAGTTCCTGAAGGTCCTCGAGGCGCTGCTGGAACCGGGGCGTGGGTCCGGGCTTCGGCCCGCGCCGCCGCGGACCCAAAGGCGCCCCCACCGCCGTGGCGGTCACGAGATCACCTCGAGGACATCGTCCAAGTGCACCTGCTGATGGAGGACTTCCCCGGTTGCGGTGTGCACGATCCGGTACGTCTCATAGCCGGTGTGCCAGGGCATCTTGCCCGAGTTCTTCTGGAGCTGGAGTCCCATGGGGCGGAGGGCCTTGCGGATCTCCTTTGCCTGGGCAGTCTCCTGCTGGTACCGGAGATCGCCCTGGTGGTACACCGTCACCCCGGCCCACAGGTTGACGGGCACGATGGTGTCTTCCTCGCAGACGAGCTGGGATGTGTCGACGACGCTGGGCCTGCTGTCGCCGTCGAACAGGACGAGGACCTCGCCGAGGCCGGCACAGTGGACCATGTCCGCAGTCCAGGCGACGACGACGCCGGACTTTCCGTCGGTGGTCCGGGTGACGCCCTGGCCACACTTGAAGGAGACGCGGAGAAGGATGATTTCAGCGATGGGGATGGTGTTGGACACGGTGAGCTCGTCCCATTCGACCGTCGCGGTCCAGGTGGCGGGATCGAGCCCGGTGACGGTGCCAGTGGCGAGCGTCCTCTTGTTGACCACCCGCGCCCCGGTGTAGAGGGATTCGTGTTTAACCGACAGGTTCGCGGCGTGCCGGTACTGCCTGAGCGCCGCGTCCGTCTTCGGCTTGAACGTCTTCTGCATGTGCTGAACCGCCTCACGGGTCAGAGGAGAAACCTTGTCTGCGGTCGGTGCTACCTTGGTGTTCATAGCGATTGCCTTTCCTTGCTGGTTGGTACTTGCTTCTTCTCCGGCCGTGCAGCTGCAACTGCACGGCCGGACTTCGTTGGGGCTCATGCCTCGCCTCGAAGCCACTGCAGCGACTTCTCGCGAGGCAGGTACAGGTTTCTGCCGACGGTCAGGGCCTTGAGCTGGCCTTCCTTGATGGCGAGGTAGATCCGCGCTTCCGGCATCCCCGCGATCTTCGCGAACTCCGCCACGCGGTACGGCCTGAGCGTCAGGCCCGACTCATCAGCCATTGCCGGCCTCCTCGAACGCGGCGTTGATCCACGCGACGCATTCGTCTTCCCGGAACATGACCCGGCGCCCGAAACGGACACCGCGCGGGCCTTTTCCCATCGCCCGGTAGTAGCGGCCCGTATTGAGCGGGATGCGTGCAAGCGCACACCATTCCTCCATCGTGAGCAGCTTCACTGGCTGGGTCGCAGTCATCCGAACCTCCTTCGGTACTAGTGTTTCTAGTCAACATCGACTAGCTATGAGAGTACACGCTCCGCTAGTGAAGGTCCACTGCAATTTTTAGTATTTGGTGGGTAGTCTTGAGATATGGGCGCAGACGATAAGCAGATCGGGAAGAACCTGGCAACCCTGAGGGGCGAGCGTTCTCAGCAGGACGTCGCGAGTCAGATGCGCGCGCTCGGTTACAAGTGGTCGCAAGCCACCGTCTGGGCCGTGGAGAAGGGTGAGCGTCCCCTGAAGGTGGTTGAGGCAGTTGCCCTCGCAGGCCTGTTCTCCAAGACTCTGGATGACCTACTCAGCAGTGATACCTCGTTTGACCTAGCGCTCGACGAGCTTGAGTCGGCGATCGCAGCACTTAAGCCAGCTCGCGCCATGATCGACTCCGCCATGGAGCGAGTCGAGACGCTCATCGTTGAGGCTCCGGAGGAGTTGCTCTCTGAGCGTGAGGCGCGTGTCGTCGCTCTCGTCGAGGCGACCATGGACCTGGATGACGAGGACGACGTCAGTGCGCGCCAGGTCTACGGCGAGATCGTGAAGAACGCAAACGCACGTCGGGCCTGGAAAGCCGCTGCGGAGTCTTCCAGGGAGTCGTGACCTACCGGTGATGGGGGAGTAGTGGCGTCGATTACGTGGCGGTGTCCTCGGCAGGTTCCTCCGTGCCCAGAGACGGGCGGGTCTACAGCTTGCCAGGTACACAAGAAGTCGGGGCGTTGGCGGTTGCAGTGGCGCGACGACGGCGGAAAGTCGCGAGAGTCCACGCACGCCCTGAAACGGGACGCCGACAAGGCGCTGAGGGAGCTCACAGCCGCGAAGGTCACCACGGGCCACTATCTCGATGATGCGGCCGGCTCCATGGCATTCAAGGCGTGGTTTGAGCGGTGGACGGGCTCGCAGGTGTGGGCGGATAACACCAGGACGAACGCCGACCAGGCTCTCGCGTCGGTGCCGTTCCAGGATCGCCCCGTCAACAAGATCCGCACCAGCGATGTCCAGGCGTGGGTGAAAGAGCTCACGGAGCGGCTGGAACCGTCTACGATCTCCACCCGACACGGGACGATCAAGTCCTGCTTCAAAGCTGCAGTGACTGACCGGCTCATCCACGCCAACCCGTGCGACGGGGTGAAGCTCCCGCGGGTGCGCCGGAAGGCCGCAGCGATGACGATCCCGAGCCCGGCCCAGGTGAAAGGCGCACTTGACGCTGCGCCGGCATGGTTCGCGGGGTTCGTCAGCGTGTGCGCTTTCGCGGGTCTACGCCTCGGCGAGGCCGCCGGCCTGCAGCTTGCAGACATCGACTTCAAGGCCCGGACTATCACGGTGGCGAGGCAGATTCAGGGCGAGACCGTCAAGACGCTCAAGGACGTTCCGCCCAAGCATGGATCCGAGCGGGTCATCTACATCCCCAAGGGCCTGGTGAAGCTCCTGGCCAAGCATGTGGAGGAGGTGGGGGTCTTCGGCGATGAGAAGTGGCTCTTCGGCTACGGGGGCCACGTGCTCTCACGTCACGGCGCAGGGGCGGAGTGGCGGAAGATCCGGGACGCGACAGGCCTGGGGGAGTTCACGCTGCACGATTTGCGCCACTACTACGCCTCCGGGCCGATCGCCGCCGGCTGCGACGTAGTGACCGTGCAGCGGGCCCTCGGGCACGCGACGCCGTCGATCACCTTGGACGTCTACAGCCACTTGTGGCCGTCGGCTGAGGACAAGACCAGGGCCGCTGCGGCAGGGCTCCTGGCGGACGTCCTCGCCGCCTGATGTAGGGAGATCGTAGGGAAAGCGTCGGGCGCTCCGCGTGATTCCGCGGAGAAACTGGGCTCAGTACCAGTTATTGGCGTAGTGGAAGCCGAGGGCGCCGCAGGGGGAGCCGTAGCGCTGCTGGATGTACTGCAGGCCCCACTTGATCTGGGTCTTGTAGTTGGTCTGCCAGTCAGCCGCCACGCTGGCCATCTTGGTGCCCGGCAGGGCCTGGACGATGCCGTAGGCACCGGAGCTGGAATTCTGGGCCGTGGTCTGCCAATCGGACTCGCGGTTCCACAGAGTCACCAGGCAGGGCATCTCGCTGGCGCTCCAGCCGAAGTTGCCCAGCTGGGTGGCAGCGAATGCCTGGGCGCCGGCGGGATCGTTCACCTGGGTGGGCGGCGCGGCTTCGGCCTTGATCTCGTCGGCGGTCTGCTTCAGGGCCGTGGCCGCATCGGCCGCTTCGTGAGCGGCGGCGTTGGCTTCTGCGCCGGCGGTGGCGCTCTGCGAGGACAGCGACGCCAGGGCGGAGAAGTCGAACTTCTGTCCCACGCCGGTCTTGCGGAACTCGGTCTGGCCTACGGAGACCTGCGGGCCCTGCTGTTGCGCGGGAAGCGCCTCAGGCGCCGAGGACTGTGCGGCCAGCGAGGACTGCGCCGCGAGGCCGGCGGCCAGGGCGACCGTCAGGGTGGAGGCGACGACGGCGGCGCGGGCGCCCCGGGTGCGGGGGAGGATGCCGGGCAGCTGGCCGAGGATCGAGCGGCCACCGCGCTTGCGGGCCTTGGGAGAACGGGAAGTGGAGCGTCCTGCGGACGACGGAACGGCGTCGGTGGCTTTGCGCTCACGGCGCGTCGGCACGTCAGTGACGGGCCGCAGTCTATTCGCGGTCATGCTCAAACCCCTTCATGGTCCGGAAGGGGGAGCCCCCAGGCTTGTGGCACTGGAAATCGGGAATGGTTGATGCTCAACCCCACAACCAGTCTACGGACACCCTCTCTCAATGTCACATTTAGATAACGGGTCGGACGTCCGACTGTTTTTCTGATTCAAAACCGGTCGCCTGACTTGTCCGGGATGCGGTCACGCGGATCTGCATGAGTTCCACTTCACATCTGAAGAATATTCGACGTCCTCAACCAGAATTCTCTAAAAGTTCACTAAATGCGCCGGGCGTTCCGGCTCGGGTGGTCCGAAGCGTCAATTCCAGGCCTGCAGTCCGAATGGTGACGTTCATCACTATGGACAGTTTTGTCTCACTATGTGGACCCATGGGGGCTTTGTTACTTGCAAGTTCGGTTTGTTACGTTGCACACTCGAATACGTGAATACCAACTCAACAGCACCTGCAGCCGCAGAGACCCATCCCAGCGCACCCGCTGGCCGGATGGTCGGCTGTTGTCGAATGTGCGCCTGAACCTCACACCCTCAGCGTCAGGCAACCGTCCTTCCGCCCCTTCCGGGCACAACTCGTTAATTCATTGCAGGGACTCAGCATTCGAGCCGCGATGACGGCAAATTCACTTTCAAAGGTTTGAACAACATGTCAGTTGCATCCGGGTACGTCCACATCTCACTGCGGAACGCCAACAAGGCTCCCGCCGTGCGCCCCGAGTTCGCCAACCGCCCCGCCGCACCCCAGCAGTACCCGGCCGGATACAACGGCCAGTACAACGCCGCGGCACAGCCCCAGGCCCCCGGATACCAGCAGCGCCCCTATGGCCAGCTGCGTGCGGTGCCGTCTATCCCGTCGGAGAGCAACCCTCCCACCGCCCCCACCCCTGTCGTGGCCCGTGGCGCCAACGGGGCGCCCGCCCGTCCGGCCGGCGCCCCCACCGTGGCCCGTGGCTTCGTCCTCTACGTCGGCATCGACGAGGAGACCGCTGCGGCATCCGGTCAGTCCATCGCCAAGCTGGCCCAGGAGATCCGTGCCTACGCCCAGTCTCTGGTCCAGGGTGCGGAGAGCTACGCCGCCGTCGCGGTAGCCCCGGCCAACGCCACGGGCAGCGCCCTGGACGTGGTCCGCAGCACCTTCGGTGATCCCACCGTGGCGAACCGCCAGCGTGTGGAGGCGCCCCGCCCCGCCGTCGTGCCGGAGCAGCGCCCCAGCGGTGTCCTCATCGACCTGGCCCGCCGCGAAGTGCACCTGGACGGCGAGACCCTGAACCTCACGTTCAAGGAGTTCGAGCTCCTGAACTACCTCGTGGAGAACGGCACCCGGACCGTGGACCGTGAGGAGCTGCTGGAGAACCTGTGGCGTAACGCCGAAGAGGTCCCCAACGAGCGCACCATCGACGTGCACATCCGCCGCCTGCGCTCCAAGCTCGGCCGCCTGGCCAACACGGTCCGCACGGTCCGTGGCCAGGGGTACCGCTTCTACGAGCACCCCGAGGTCATCGTCTGGGCGGCGCCGGAGTACTCCATCTGACGTTGTCCGTTCATCTCGCGAAAGGCGGGATTCCCCTCGGCGCCTGCGCTCCGGCCCGCCGCCTCCTGGACTTCTTCCTCACGGAAGATTTTGGGCGGCGGGCCTGCACGCAACAACGGCGCTATCGGGGAATCCCGCCTTTCGCTGTTTCCGGTGCCAGGCCGAGTGCTCCGGCTTAGGTGAGGGGAAGTGCCCCTGCGGAAGGAGTGGCTCCGTCGATGAGCCCGGCTACTGTGGTCCCATGAGCCAGCACCACATGAAGCGCCTGATCATCATGAGGCACGCCAAGTCCGATTGGCCTCTCGGGGTGCCGGATCATGACCGCCCTCTGGAGCCCCGCGGGCATCGGGACGCCGCCGCGGCGGGCGCCTGGCTCCGGGAGTCCGGGAACGTGCCGGACTTCATCCTGTGTTCCACGGCGCTCCGCACCCGGCAGACCTGCACCTGGGTGTGCGAGGAACTGGGGGAGAAGGCGCCCACCCCCAAGCTGGAGTCCGGGCTCTACGCGGCTTCCGCCACTCGGATGCTCACTGTGATCAACCACGTGCCGGAGACCGTGACCAGCCTGATGATCATCAGCCATCTGCCCGGGGCCCAGGATCTGGCGCTGCTCCTGGCGGACCGCGACTCGGAGCAGGCCGCCTACCTGGATATGGCGGAACGGTACCGGACCAGCGGGATCACCGTACTGAAGACTGCGAAGCCCTGGGCCGAGCTGGACGGGCAGGACGCGACGCTGACGGCTTTCGAGGTGCCCCGCGCCTGACGCTTGATCCTGTGGACCGGGTACCGTGTTTTCCCCGTGCTCCGCGCCGGGGATTCGCATCCTTCACCGGCCACACGCTCCCCAGGAACAGCGTGAGAACCGCTGGCCCGCCGAAGCCGAGACCCAGGAAGAGGAACACATCGCTGCCGGCGCCGAGCCCACGGCTGTGCCCGACGTCGTACCCCTCACCGGACCCTAGCCCCCATACGCGGATGAACGCCAGGATGAAGATGACCGCCAAGGTGGTCAGAATTCCCGCGGCGAGCAGCGTCTTATTGCGCCGCAGAATGGCCACCGAAGCCACGGAACAGACCACCGCCACGGCCGCGGAGAACAGCAGCAGCACCAGCCCCAGCGTCTCCATCGCCAGTGCGTCCTGGACCAGCAGCAGCCCGCACGCCACGATGGCGCCGAGCATGATCCGGGTGGTGAGAAGCCTCATGGTGTCATTCTCCCAGGCGCCCCCGACAGGGATTCACCCGGCCGTGGCCTGCGGCGTCACCGGGCCAGGTACCCCTTCACGAAGGTCATGATCGCCTCGACACTGGCGGCCTGGGTCCGCTCGGGATGGAGGTTCTTCCGGTCCAGCCCCACGATGAAGCACGCCCCGAAGATCGCCGCTTCCAGCCCGGAGCGGGAGACCTCCTGGTTGACGGCGTGCTTGCGGGCGATCCGGTCCAGCGCCGCGGCGATGACGTCCAGCAGCTCGGCCCGGAGCTCACGCATGAGGTCCTGCCACTCGTTCTCGGCCTTCCAGTTCTCGTTCATCCAGAGCCGGCCGAAGGACGGGTATTCGTCCAGGAACGCGATGGCCTCCGCCACCACGGCCTCCATCGCACGGACGGGGTCCTCCTCGGCGGGGAGCGCCGCGAACCGGGCCAGCAGGATGTCCACGCCGTGGCGCAGCAGCTGGGCGATCAGCTCCGACTTGCTGCCGAAGTTGTAGTACACGGTGCCTTTCGAAACGCCCGCCTCCGCGGCGATCTCATCCACCGTCACCTCGGACGCCCCGCGCTCGCCGATCAGCAGCATGGACGCCTCGAAGATCTTCTGGCGTGAGGCTTCGGTGCGCTGGGGACGACGCCGGGAGGCGCCGTCCGCCGAGGCACTCATACCGAGATCTCCGGCTTGAAGCTCTTGAGCGTCCAGAGCTTGTGCTTGTGCACCGCCAGGGTGGACATGCCCATGCCGAGCACCGCGTAACCCACCAGGCCCAGCATGATGGGCGCCACCATGGACAGGTCGCCGCCGTAGATCAGGTGACGCATGCCCGTGACCACGTAGCCGAGCGGCAGGATGTCATGCACCACGTGGAACGGCTGGGGCGTGGTCTGCCATGGGAACGTGCCGCCCGAGGACACCAGCTGCAGGACCAGCAGGATCAGCACCACGAACTTACCCGGCGTGCCCAGCAGGGCGCAGATGCCCTGGATGAGCGCCGTGAAGGCCATGGCCGCGAAGAGCAGGAACACGAACGTCAACGCCGGATTGGCCGATTCGAGTTTCAGGCCCAGCGTCACCACCGCCCACAGTAGGGTGGTCTGCACGGCGGACACCACGAAGAACGGCAGCCAGCCGGCGATGCCGATCTTCCACGATGGCGCATTGGACGCCAGAGCTCGCTGTGTCAGGGGCCGCATCGCCTGCACCAGCATGAAGGCGCCGATCCAGAGCGAGAGGCTCAGGAAGAACGGGGCCAGGCCGGCGCCGTAGGTGGTGGCCTTCGTCTGGGCGAGCTTGTCCACGGCCACCGGGTCCGACATGACCTTGGAGACGCTGTCCCGCTGGGTCGCGTCCGGGTTGGGGATCTGGCCGGAGCCCTCAGCCAGCTTGGTGGCCAGTTCTTTGGCGCCCGACGCCGCGGTGGCCGTGCCGTCCTGCAGTTTCGCCGCGCCGGCGTCGAGCTTGGAGGCGCCGTCGGAGAGCTGCACCGCGCCGTCGTACGCGCTCTGCTCGCCGGCCGCGAGAGTCCCCGCGCCCTGCGCGAGCTGCGCCGCGCCGTCGTTCGCCTGGCTGATGCCGCCGGCCAGCGCCGGTGCCGCGTCGGAGAGCTTCCGGGCGCCTGCCGCCACGGCGGCCGAACCGTCGGAGAGCTTCTGCACGTCCGCGGCCGCCGCGGAGATCTTGGCCTTCGCGTCCGTGACCGGATTGGAACTCTGGACCTTCTGCAGATCGGCCAGCAGGGTGTCCGCCTGGGCCTGGGTGATGGCACCCTTCGCCACCAGATCGCTCACGGTGCTCTTGATGTCCGCGTCCAGCTTGGTCTCCGCACCCTGCAGTTGCTGCACGGCTCCCTGGACCTTCGAGTTGAGCTGCGCGTTGCCGGCGGCCACCTGGGCCGCGCCGTCGGCGAGCTGCTTGGTGCTCGAGGGCAGCTGAGCCGCGCCCTGGTTCAGCTGGGAGAGCCCGCTGGACAGGGTGGACGCGCCGGAGGAGAGCTGGTTCGCCCCGTCCACCAGCCGTCCCTGGCCATCCACCAGCTGCTGGGCGCCGGTGACGAGCGTCCCCGTCCCCTGATGCAGCTCCGTGGCGCCGGACTGCAGCTGCGACAGGCCGTCGGCAAGGTTCTTGGCGCCGTCGGCCGCCTTGACCATGTTCTGATGGATCACGCCGAAGCCGGTGAGCAGCTGATCGGCCGTCTGCTGGCCCACCTCCTGGGCGACGGTCGAGTGCACCGCGGTGGTGAGCTTGTCCACGATGGTGCTGAGCAGGTAGTTGTTCGCGTCATTGGTGGTGACGTTGAGCATGGCCTGGTGGGCTGAGTCGAAGGTGGAGGGGGAGACCAGGTTCTTGGAGAAGTCCGCCGGGATCTTCAGGGCGAAGGCGTACTTGCCGGTGCGGACGCCGTCGTCGGCCTCCTGAGAGGTGGCCACGCGCTGCCAGTCGAAGAGGTGGGCGTCCACCAGGGAGTCGGCCACCTTGGTGCCCGCCTGCAGTTCCTCGCCCTTGCTGCCGTCCGGCTTGCTCGGCGTGGCGCCGGTGTCCTCCACCACCAGGGCCGCCTTGATGCCGCTGAGGTTGTTGTACGGATCCCAGTTGGCGTAGAGGTAGATGGCGCCGTACAGCAGGGGGACCAGGGAGAGCGCCACGATGGTGAGCTTCGGCAGGACCCCGCCGGTCATGCGCTTGAGTTCGGAACGCGCCAGACGCAGAACGGTCACTTCTCCACCTCCATGGTTTCCAGGCCCTCGGTATCCAGGGCCTCGGTATCCAGAGCGGCGGCGGGATCCTCCGCCGCGGGCTCCTGGTCGTCAACTGCCTCTTCCTCGACCGGCGCACTGTTGCCGATCACCGCGGACGGCCCCTCCCAGCCTTCCGGCAGCGCCGCGACGGTCGCGACGACGGCGAGCGGCCGCCCGGCGTCGTACGCCAGCTCTTCGCAGCGCCTCAGCCAGGCCGCCGGGTCCGCGCTGTGCCGGTCGGGCGAATCCAGGACCAGGAGGTCCACGGACGGGTCGGCGAGGGCCAGCTGTGTCAGGAGCTCCACGCGGCGTTCGGCCGTGAGCTGGTCCACCCAGAGCTTCTCCACGTCCTCGAAGGCATTGAGCTTGAGCCAGGGGCGTGCCAGCAGGGCGCCACGGTAGCGGCGGGGCACCATGGCGAGGTCCTCGGTGACCAGGTCCGTGACGGACAGGTGCTGTTCGGGCTCGTTGATCCTGGGGGAGTCCACCAGCGCCGAAGCCTTGCGGACCGCCTTCAGGCGGGTGCTGCCGTTCCAGGACAGCTGTCCGGAAGACGGCTTCATGCGGCCGCTGAGGGTCAGGGCCAGCGCGGTGCGGTCGTCCTGGTTCTCGCCGCGGACCAGGAGGAGTTCGCCGGGGGAGACGCGCAAGGAGGTGGGAGGCAGCAGGTCGGTCCTGCGGCCGTTGACCTGCAGCGCACGGGCGTCGAGCATGGGGGAGGCCTTTCGTGGAAGTTCGCTCTCAGATTAGCTGAACTGACCGGTCAGTTCAAATAGTCTTCCCTGCCGCGGCTGATCCGTCCAGGATTCCCGCCCGGGCCGCGGAACGCCATCGGATGCCTCATTCCTGCTCAGTGCCCGCCGCAGTTCAGGTCAAGGCGGGCCGGCGAAGGACAGGCCCGCTTCCCACGCCTTACATTCGGCATGGAGGCGACGGGTCCACCGTCCCTGGGCGAAAGGCGCGCCTGCGCGCCGGAAGGAGACACATGCTGCAGCTCTCCTGGCCGGACATCCATCCGGCCGACCAGACATCCGAGCCGGCACCGGGCCCGCAGGAGGCACAGGACAAGGACTCCAAGACGCCGGAGGGCTCTGCCGACCCCACAGACCGCGTGGCCCGGGGTTCTGCCCCATCCCGGGCCGCGCATCAATCGCCCTCGTGAGGACGGGCGGCCCCGGCCAGGTCCTCAGTCCCGTGGAGAACACGCTGCTCGAGTACGGGGAGGACGAAACCGCCGCGCACGACGCCATCTCCGATGACTTGATCGGCCGCAGGGTGGCGATGATCTGCTGCGAGGTGGAGGCGGGGCGGAGCCCAGAGGACGCCGTTGCCGCAGCGATGTCGGCGTTCCCGGTCGGCTCGTAGAGCCGGCAGTCTTTCGGCGGCTGAGCCGCGGGCCGGCTACCGCTTCTTCCCGTGCAGCAGCTTCACCGCCTTGGCGAGCACGTTCACGTGCCACGTCTTCCGCTGAAAGGACAGGAGCGGCACGGGCAGCGGGAAGCGCTGGCGGGCCATGCTGTGCGGCCGGGCGAACTCCCGCAGGCCGTCCGAGCCGTGGATGCGCCCGAACCCGGAGTCCCCCGTCCCGCCGAACGGCAGCGCGGGGACCAGTGCGAAGGACATGACGCTGTTGATGGACGTCATCCCCGCCCGCACACGCCGGGCCACGGACTCCGCGGTGGCCGGGTTCCCGCTGTACACGGCGCTGCCCAGGCCGTAGATGCCCGCGTTGGTCTTCTCCACGGCCTCGTCCAGCGACTGCACCCGCGTGACGGTCAGCGTAGGCCCGAACGTCTCCTCCCGCACCGCGGCGCTGTCCTCCGGGACGTCCAGCAGGATGACCGGTTTGACGAAAGGCGGAGCCACGGACTCTTCGCCGCCGACGACGGCGCTGCCGCCGTCCGCGATCGCCGCGCGGATGTGCCGCAGGACGATGTCCGGCTGACTGGGCATGGTCAGCGGCCCCATGCGGTCGGAATCGTCCCCGCCGACCGTCACAGCGCCGGCGATCCGGCTCAATTCCTCCACGAAGCTGTCGAAGACGGGCGCCTCCACGTAGGCGCGCTCCATGCCGATGCACGTCTGGCCCGCATTGCCCCAGGCCCCGAAGGCCACATCCCGGGCCGCCGCCCGCACATCCGCGTCCGCGGCCACGATCGCCGCATCCTTCCCGCCGGCCTCGATCACCACGGGGGTGAGGGTCTCGGCGCAGGCTGCCATGACCCTCTTGCCGGTGGCCGTCGAGCCGGTGAATGCCAGCTTGTTCACGCCCGACCGGCACAGCGCGGCGCCGGTAGGACCCAGACCCGTCACGGCCTACAGGACCGGCAGCTCAGGAACTGCACGGGCGAAGGCGTCCACCAGCCACAGACCCACGGCCGTGCTGTACTCGCTCGGTTTGAAGACCACGGCGTTGCCCGCGGCCAGGGCGTAGGCGATCGACCCCATGGGGGTGAACACGGGGTAGTTCCAGGGCCCGATCACACCCACCACGCCCAGCGGCCGGTACTCCACACTCGCGGCGAGGTTGGCGCCCAGCAGGCCGGGTTTCACGGACCGCTTGCGCAGCGTGGCATGGGCGTTCCTGGCGGCCCAGTCCACGTGCTCCACGGCGGCCATGACTTCCAGCCGGGAGTCGTCCACGGGCTTGCCCGTCTCCCGCTGCATGAGCCGCGCCAGCTCGTCCATGCCCGCCACGATCCCGTGCTTGAACGCCAGCAGCCGGGTGCGCCGGCCCTCGAAGCCGAGCCCTTCCCACCAGAGGGCCGCCTCCCGGGCGCGGACGACGGCGGCCGCCACCGCGGCGTCGTCGCTCGTCTCAAAGGTGCCCACCACGGCGGAGGTGGCGGGGTTGAGGGAGTCGAAGGTGTTCATCCGAGGAAGGCCTTTCCGTCGCCGCGGTACGTGGGGATGGACGCCACGAGCCGCTCGCCGTCCACCAGGTGCAGGGTGTTCACATGTTCACAGAGTTCGCCGGCCTTGGCGTGCCGGAACCAGACGCGATCGCCCAGGGAGAGCGTATCCGCCGCCGGGCCGGACAGGGGCGTCTGGACTTCGCCCGCGCCCTCCGTGCCCAGCAGCCGAAGGCCCGTCGGCCAGACCGGTACGGGAACGCGGTCCTGTCCGGCTGGGCCGGAGGCTATCCAGCCGCCGCCCAGGACCGTCACCAGGCCGGGGGCCGGGCGGCGCACCACGGGGAGGGCGAAGACGGCTGCGGGCTGGGGTTTGAACGCGCGGTAGCCGTCGAACAGTGTGGGGGCGTAGAGCCCCGAGCCGGCGGCCAGTTCCGTGACGGCGGCCTCGCGGGCGGTGGTTTCGAAGCTCCCGGTGCCGCCGCCGTTCACGAATTCCAGGGCAGGCGCCCCGGCCTCCTCGAGGGCCCGGCGGACGGCCGCGACGGCGTCGGCGCGCCGGTCCGCCAGTTCCTTGCCGGACAGCGCTCGCAGGGCCCGGATCTGGGCGCGGTGGGCGAACGATCCGGCGTCGTCCCCGAGCCCCGCGATCTGCCCTTCGTAGGACATCACCCCCACGAGACTCAGGCCTGGGCAGCGCACGATGTCCCGGGCCAGCGCCACGGCCTCCTCGGGTGAGTGGACGGGGGAGCGCCGCATGCCCAGGTGGACCGAGGGCCCCAGGCGGAGCGAGGCGTCCAGGTCGACGCAGACCCGCAGGGGCGCCGTCGCGGACGCGAAGGGAACCAGGCGGTCGAGGTGATCGGCCGAGTCGACCATGAGGGTGACGCGCTCGCGGGCGCGAGCGTCGGCGGCGAGCCGCGCGAGGGCCGTCCGGTCCATGCTCGGGTAGGCGACCACCACGTCGTCGAACTCCTCGGACAGCCAGAGGGCCTCCGGGAGGGCGTACGCCAGGATGCCCTGGAAGCCGGGCAACGACAGGACCGCACGGAGCATCCCCCGTGAGCGGATGGACTTGCTGGCCACCCGGATGGGCTTGCCGTCGGCCCGGCGCTGCAGATCCGCGGCGTTGTGCCGGAGCGCGGGCAGGCTCAAGACGGCGAACGGCGCGTCGAGATGCGCCGTGGCCCGCTCCAGGGCGCCGAAACCTCCCGTGGCGGTGAAGCCGTCGCGGCCGGTGAGGGCCAGGCTGAAATCGGTGTCGGTGCCGGCGTGCATACTGCGACTGTGACACGGGCCACCGGAGCAGGGGAAACAACGGGGCGGACGCCACTGACATCGAATCGTTGTCAATGGAGGGCCCGCCCCGCAGAATGGGCAGGTGATGGACGTCAACACCCGCCGCCTCCGGTATTTCGTGGCCGTGGCGGAGGAACTGCACTTCAGCCGCGCCGCGGCCCGCCTGTTCGTGGCCCAGCAGGCACTTTCCAAGCAGATCCGGGAGCTGGAGTCGGAGCTGGGTCTGGTCCTGCTGAACCGCACCACCCGGAAGGTGGAACTCACCGAGGACGGCGAGCGCTTCCTTGCGGTGGCCCGGGCCGTGCTGGCCGAATGGGATGACGGGCTGCGCCGGGTCCGCCAGGCGAGCCGCGCCGCCCAGCGGACCCTGCGCCTGGGTTTCGTGGTGGGGGCCGCGCTGGAGCTGACCCGTCCGCTGCTGGCCGAGTTCTCCCGCCGCCATCCCGAGATCGAACTGCACCTGCAAGAGGCCTCGCTGAGCGACCCGAGCTGCGGCCTGGCGGACGGCAGCAGCGACCTGGCCATCCTCCGACCGCCCCTGTCCTTGGACGGCCTGAAACGCCTGCCGCTCTTCGTGGAGCCCGTGGTGGCGTGCCTGTCCGCGGCTCACCCTCTGGCGGGGCGCAGCATGATCTCGCCGGCGGAGCTGCTGGACGAGCCGCTCACGGTGGGAGGAGGGCACGACGCCGCGTGGCGGGCTTTCTGGACCCTCTCCGCCTTCCGTACCCCGGAGCATCCCGCCCGCACGGTGGAGACCTCGTCACCCACCGAGGAGACGGAGCTGGTGGCCAGCGGCGTGGCCACGGCGCTCACCGCGGCGGCCTCCGCCCGGTACCTGTCCCGGCCGGGACTGGTCTACGTGCCGGTGGAGCCGCACCCCGGCAGTGAGGTGGCGCTGGCCTGGCGGGCGGACGCCGCGAGTGAGGCCGTGGGCCTGTTCGTGGAGGTCGCCCGGGAGGTGCGGGACGCCGAACGGGACCTCATCCGGGCTATTGAGCACCCGGCGGTTGTGAATCCCGGCTGATCCGCTGTTTGTGCCGCGGCTCACAGGGGCGTGAGCATGGAGGTCATGTGGAAGAACTGGGCCGGAGATCAGGCCTGCACCCCGGCGGCTGTCGTCCGGCCCTCCGCCGTGGAAGCGGTTCAGGAGGCGGTCCGGAACGCCGCCGGTCAAGGCAGCGGGATCCGTGTGGTGGGTGCCGGGCACTCCTTCGGCGACAACGTGCTGACGTCCGGAACCCTGATGTCCCTGGACTCGCTGACGGGTCTTCTGGGCGTGGACGCCACGGCCGGCACGGTCCGGGTGGCGGCCGGGACACGGCTGCACGAGCTCAACCAGCTCCTGGATGCCCGCGGACTGGCCCTGGCGAACCTGGGGGACATCGACAGCCAGTCCGTGGCGGGTGCCATCTCCACGGGCACCCACGGGACCGGGCGGACCCTGGGGAATCTGGCGACCTTCGTGGAGGACGTGGAGCTGGTCACCGCGGACGGTGACGTGGTCCAGGCGTCCGAAGCGGGAGCCGGCGTGCTGGAGGCGGCCCGCCTGGCTGTGGGTTCCCTGGGCGTGGTCACCGCATACACGCTCAAGATCCTGCCCGCGTACACCCTGCGCTGCGAACAGGAGCCCGCACCGCTGGCGGACGTCCTGGAACGACTGGACTCCGAGGTGGATGCGAACCGGCACTTCGAGTTCTTCTCCTTCCCGCACAGTGACACCGTGATCGCCAAGCGCACCAACAGGGTGGAGAACGTCCCCGTGGGCCGGGCGGCGGGGCAGGACACCGTGACCGGACCCGCCGCCGTCGCAGGCAAGGTCAAGGCCTACCTGGAAGAGGAACTCCTGGAGAACACGGCACTGGACCTGGTCTGCCGCCTGGGCCGCGCCCGCAGGAGCCTCATCCCGCGTCTCAACCGCCTGGCCACGGACCTGGTGAGCCCCACGGTCCGGACCGGCAGGAGCCATGAGGTGCTCGTGACCCGCAGAAGCGTGCGGTTCACGGAGACGGAATGGGCCCTGCCCCGGGAAGCGGGCGCGGAGGCACTCAAGGAGATGCGCCGCGTGGTCACGGCCCGCGGCCTGGACGTGAACTTCCCGTTCGAAGTCCGCTTCGTCGCGGCGGATGAGCAGTCCTTCCTCAGCCCGGCCTATGGGCGGGACAGCTGTTATATCGCGGCACACATGTACCGGGGGATGCCCTGGCAGGAGTTCTTCGGCGCCGTCCAGGACGTGGCTCTCGCCTACGGAGGGCGGCCCCATTGGGGGAAGAGGCACACACTCTCCGCGGACCGGTTGGCCGGCCTGTACCCCCGTTGGGAGGAGTTCCAGGACGCCAGGCGGAGACTGGACCCCCACGGTCTTTTCTCCAACGACCACACGCGCCGCATCTTCGGCGCCTGACACCCGGCAGTGCAACGGCAGGAGCGAGCGATGACGCAGCAGACCGGCCCCGGAGGCCGCCACACCTCACAGACCCGGCTCCAGGCACCTCCCGGTCGTGGCCCGGTGTCCGGTCCCCGGCTGACCCGGCACCGGGTGGCCAGCGCTGCGGCGTTCTTCCTGCAGGGCTTTCTGTTCATCACCATGACCACCCACCTGCCGCAGATCCAGGGTCAATTCGGCCTGGACCCGGCCACGCTGTCCCTCCTGCTGCTCGCCATGGTGATCCTGGCCGGCGCCGGATCGTTCCTGGCCGGTGCCGTGGCCCGGCGGGCGGATTCGGCCCGGGCGCTCGCCCTGGGACTCGGCCTGATCGGCTTCGGCGTGGTGGGTGCCGGGCTTGCACCGGGCCTTGCCGTCTTCTGCGCCGCGCTGGCCGTGTACGGCGTGGGACTCGGGACCGTGGACGCCGCCATGAACATGCAGGGCGTGGCGCTTGAGCACCGCCTGGGGCGCACGTTGCTTCCCGGCTTCCATGCGGCGTGGACGGCCGGCGGCATCGCGGCCACGCTCGCGGCGCTCGCGTTCGGGGACGTGCCGATGGCGGCCTCCGTGGCACCGTTCGGGGCGGTGGCACTGCTGCTCATGGCCCTGCCGTTCCTCCGGCGTGACCGGGGCCAGGCCGTGGAGGGCGGGGAGCACGCCGTGTCCATCCCCTGGAAGCGGCTGCTTCTGGTGGGCCTGGTGCTGGTGCTCTTCTACATGGTGGACACCGCGGCGTCCACCTGGGGTCCGGCCTACCTCCACACCCTCTTCGGGACCGGAGTCGGCAATGTCGCGGTGGCGACGCTCCCGTACCTCGTCGCGTCCCTGCTCGCCCGCCTGGCCGGGGACCGCGCCGTCGCGCGTTTCGGGGCGGTGCCGCTGCTGCGAGCGGCGGCCGTCCTCTCCGCTGCCGCCCTGGCGGTGGTGGTCCTGGCGACGACGGCGGAGCTCGCCGTCGTCGGCTTCGCCCTGCTGGGCTTCGGGGCGGGGATCATCGCGCCGCTGTCCTTCTCCGCGGCCGGCGCCATCGCGGCAGCAGCCGGGGGAGCGGCGGACGACGGCGTGCGGCGGGCCCGGGTGGACTCGGTGATCGCGCGCTTCAATCAGTTCAACTACGTGGGCGCGCTGTTCGGTTCGGTGCTGACAGGCCTGGTGGGGGCGGACTCGCTGCGCTACGGCTTCGCGCTGCCGCTGGTCCTGGTGCTGGCGATCGTGCCCTTGGCAAGGGCGTTCCGGGAGGACTGAACGCGTGGCCTGGCGGCCCCGCGCCGGGGAAACTGAAAGGCCCGGTCCAATGGACCGGGCCTTTTCCGTATCGTTCAATCTCTGTGCGCCCAAAGGGATTCGAACCCCTGACCTTCTGTTCCGTAGACAGACGCTCTATCCAGCTGAGCTATGGGCGCATGGCATCTTCCGGGAGTCGATCCCGTTCGAACCTCGGTAAACCTTACCCGAAAAGTCCGCCGGATGCACAATGGCGTTCCTGGCCGGTTCCAAGCCCTTCCCGATGCCGGGAAGGACAGCAAAGTGCCCCGGTCCTGTGGACCGGGGCACTTTGCTGTTCAACTGAAACTCTGTGCGCCCAAAGGGATTCGAACCCCTGACCTTCTGTTCCGTAGACAGACGCTCTATCCAGCTGAGCTATGGGCGCTTGGCATCTTCCGGGAGTCGATCCCGTTCGAACCTCAATAAACTTTACGCGAACTTCCAGTGACGTCCAAATCGACGGTTGGTGACGTCCGGCACCTATACCGGTCTACGTGACCTTAATCACAAAACCGAGGGTGAAATGCCGGTACTGCCAGGAAAAACACCAGGAAACCGGTCAAGGAGTCAAATATTGCTGGGAATCTTTGCAGTGGTCCGTACCTACGATTGAGAGACCCGCCCAGGAACCCCATCGAAAAGGACTCACTATGGGAAATCTGACGACGTCCCGTCTGACGGCCGACGCCCCCACCACCCACCAGAAGCTGCTGGCCTGGGTTGAGGAAGTGGCAGAGCTCACCCAGCCGGACTCCATCTACTGGGTGAACGGATCCGTTGACGAGTACGCACGCCTGACCACCGAACTGGTTGAGGCCGGCACCCTGGTCCGCCTCAACCCGGAGACCTTCCCGAACTCCTTCGCCGCCTTCTCCGACCCGGCCGACGTGGCCCGCGTGGAGGAGCAGACCTTCATCTGCTCTGAGAAGGAGGCCGATGCCGGCTTCACCAACAACTGGATGGCCCCCGCCGAGATGAAGGGGAAGCTCAACTCCCTCTTCGCCGGCTCCATGCGTGGCCGCACCATGTACGTCATCCCCTTCGTCATGGGTCACCTTGACGCCGAGGACCCCAAGTTCGGCGTCGAGATCACCGACTCCGCCTACGTGGTGGCCTCTATGCGCATCATGGCCCGCATCGGCACCGAGGTGCTGGACAAGCTCACCGCCACGAACGCCTTCTTCGTCCCGGCTCTGCACTCCGTGGGCGCCCCGCTGGCTCCCGGTCAGCAGGACGTCGCCTGGCCGTGCAACCCGGACAAGTGGATCGTCCACTTCCCGGAGGAGCGCTCCATCGTCTCCTACGGCTCCGGCTACGGCGGAAACGCCCTCCTGGGCAAGAAGTGCTTCTCCCTGCGCATCGCGTCCGTCATGGCGCGCGACGAGGGCTGGCTCGCCGAGCACATGCTCATCCTGAAGCTGACCAGCCCCGAGTCCAAGGTCTACCACGTGGCCGCGGCCTTCCCGTCCGCCTGTGGCAAGACCAACCTGGCCCTCCTGGATCCCACGGTCAAGGGCTGGAAGGTCGAGACGCTGGGCGACGACATCAACTGGATGCGCTTCGGCAAGGAGGGCGAGCTCCGGGCCGTGAACCCGGAGGCCGGCCTCTTCGGCGTGGCCCCCGGCACCGGCTGGGGCACCAACCCGAACGCCATGCGCGCCATTGCCAAGGGCAACAGCATCTTCACCAACGTCGCCCTGACGGACGATGGCGGTGTCTGGTGGGAAGGCATGACGGAGGAGACTCCGGCGCACCTGACCGACTGGCAGGGCAATGAGTGGACCCCCGAGTCCGGCCGTCCCGCCGCGCACCCGAACTCCCGCTTCTGCACGCCGATCGACCAGATCGACATGCTGGCCCCGGAGTACTTCGCGCCGGAGGGCGTCCAGGTGGACGCCATCCTGTTCGGCGGCCGCCGCAAGACCACCATCCCGCTGGTCACCGAGGCCCGCGACTGGACCAACGGCATCTTCATGGGCTCCACCCTGTCCTCGGAGACCACCGCCGCCGCGGCCGGCGCCGTCGGCGTGGTGCGCCGCGACCCCATGGCCATGCTGCCGTTCATCGGCTACAACGCCGGTGACTACCTCAAGCACTGGATCTCGCTGTCCGCCAAGGCCAACCCGGAGAAGCTCCCCAAGATCTTCCTGGTGAACTGGTTCCGCCGGACTCCGGAGGGTGGCTTCGCCTGGCCCGGTTTCGGTGAGAATTCCCGCGTCCTGAAGTGGGCCATCGAGCGCATCGAAGGCAAGGCGGACGCCGTGGAGACCCCCATCGGCTTCGTCCCCACCGCGGAGTCCCTGGACACCGACGGCCTGGACGTCAGCGCCGAGGAACTGGACGCCGCCCTGGCCTTCCGCTCCGAGGAATGGCAGACCGAGGCCGTCAGCATCGAGGAGTGGTACGCCAACTTCGGTGAGGCCCTGCCGGCCGGCCTCCGTGCCGAGCTGGACGGACTGAAGGACCGCCTGGCCTGATCTCAGAGCCTCTGCGCGGCGGCCTTCACATTCTTCCGCGCAGCAGAACGACGACGCGTGGTCGCCTTCCGGGAAACCGGCGGGGCGGCCACGCGGCGCCGTTTAAGGGGACAGTGAGCGCTCTGCGCGGGCGGCCGGTGTCGAGGCCGCCTATCGTGGAGAGTGATACCCGGAACCCGGTAGGGCGAATGAGCTGACGGAAGGCGAGCTGACGTGGCGCGTGAAGAAGGCCTGACGGATCGTGATCCCGTCATGCCCGTCGACCGGGACCGCCCGCGTGTGGCTCCGGCGGCCGCGTGGCTCTTCGACGTCGTCACGGAGCCCTCCTCCGTCCTGAGCGGACGCGGTCCGGCTGCCGGCGGCGGGCCGGTGGGTGACCCGGTGCCCGAGGAGGGCTATTTCATGCCGTCCATCGGCCCGGAGTGGCCTGGCCTTGAGAACGGCTGATGAGCCCGGCGGGTGCCGCGCCACGCCGTCGTGCACAAGCCGTCGTGTTCAACGCCCTGCGGCCTCCGCCGCCTCCTGGAGGAGCCGCACCAGAAGTTTCACGCCGGGGCTCGCGGACATGGTGCGGCGGTACGCGGCGGACACGGAGCGATGCGCCTGTCCGCCGGCCAGCGGCCGGGCCACCACGCCGTCCGGGATGGGGCCCCTGCCCAGCCTCGGCACGAAGGCAAGGGCCAGTCCCTGGGCCACGAACTCTATGTGCGTGGCGAAGTCGGGATCGATGAACGCGATCCGCGGCGTCGCCCCCTCCTCGGCGAGCAGCCGGAGCAGTGCCTCGTGGCAGATGGCGCCGCGAGGCTGAGAACACCAGGTCTCGGGCAGAAGCTCCGCGCGGGGAATGGCGTCGAGGCCGGCAAGCCGGTGCGTGGCGGGCACGATGATGTCCGCGATGTCCTCGCAGAGCGGCTCCAGGGCGACGTTCCCCGGAACTTCGAGTGCCACGGAGTTCCAGTCGTGGATCACGGCGAGGTCCACGTCCCCGTGGGCCACCTTGCCCACGGCCTCCGCCGGATCCACTGCCACCACCTCCAGCCGCATGTCCGGCGCCTCCTCGGCCAGCCGGCAGGCCACGTGGACCAGCAGGCCGCGCGCGGCCGTGGAGAAGCTCGCCACCGTGAACGTCCCATTCGGCTCTTCACCGGCGCTGAGCACCGACTCCATCTCCTCGAGCTCGGAGAGGATCCGGCCGCCGTGCTCCACCAAGGCGCGGCCGCGTTCGGTCACGAGGACGCCGCGGCCGTTCCGTTCGAGCAGCGCGGTCCGCGACTGCCGTTCCAGCTTCTTGATCTGCTGCGAGACGGCGGACGGTGTGAACCCCAGCTCAGCGGCCGCGGCGGCCACGCTTCCCGTCCGCTGAACCGCGACGAGGGCCTGAAGGGCCTGCAGATCAATCATGAACTGATGCTACCGAATATCTGGTACGAATCATTGCTGGAGCTACATGGTTTTCCCGGGCAGGCTGAGAGGGTGAAAAGCCGTCATGTCCTCGCCGCCGTCCTTGTCGCCGTGATCTGGGGCAGCAATTTCGTCGCCATCCGGCTCGGCCTCCACGATGTGCCGCCCCTGGTCCTGACGGCCCTGCGCTTCGCCCTGGTGGCCTTCCCGCTCATGCTTTTCGTCCCGCGTCCGGCGGTCTCCTGGCGCGTGCTCCTGGGAGTGGGGCTGTTCATGAACGCGGGCCACCTCGGCTTCAGCTATCTCGCCATGTCCCTGGGCCTCCCCACCGGCCTGGCGCCGCTGATCCTGCAGAGCCAGGTGCTGTTCACGATCCTGCTGGCTGCCGTGTTCCTGCGGGAGAGGCCGGGAAGGGTCCAGCTGGCCGGGGTTCTGGTGGGTGCCGCAGGCCTTCTGGTGGTGGTGCTGAGCCGTGCGTCCTTCGCGGCGTTCGTGCCGGTGCTGCTCACCCTTGCCGGTGGGCTCTGCTGGGGGATCGGCAATGTGGTGTCCCGGGCCGCGAAGGGAGTGAACCCGTTCGGTCTGGTGGTCTGGTCCGCCGCCACGGTTCCGCTGCCTCTGCTGATCCTGGACATGGTCCAGAACGGCCCCGAAGACCCGTTCCGAGCCGTGGCGGCCATGACCCCGCTGGCCTGGGGCAGCACGCTCTTCACGGTGCTCGTCTCCACTCTCCTGGCCTTCACGCTGTGGAACGGCCTGCTGCACGCCTACCCGGCCTGGCGGGTCACGCCGTTCGCGCTGCTGATCCCGGTGGTCGGGATGACTGCGGGCTGGCTGGCCTTCGGCGAGGTGCCCGGCGTCTGGGACCTGGCGGGCGGGGCGGTGCTGCTCAGCGGGGTGGCCGTCACGCAGCTGGGCGGCGCACTGTCCAGGACGGCGGGCACGACGGCGGCCTCCGGGCTGTCCCGCGGGCCACAACCGGAGGTGAGCGAGGAGTCGGTCGCCGGGGGCTCTGCCCGCCGGGACGCGGTCACCGCGTCTACGGCATCCCCGGGGACTCCCTGAACGGGTTCACCGACGCCCACTCCTCACGCTGAGCTCGCTGTAAAGGGTCTGACCTCGCTACAGACTGTAGCGAGGTCAGACGTTCCACAGCGGGCTCAGCGTGAAGGGCTGGAGGGATCCGGATCAGTTGGCGGCGTTGAAGCGTGCCCGGCGGAACTTCGGGGTCTCCAGCTCGTCCAGCGCTGCCACGGCGAAGTCCTCGGCGGAGATGTACGGGCCGGCGATGGTGTCGCCTTCCACGGTGTACTTCCCGGTGCGCTCGCCGGGAGCGATCTCCGGTGCGGGGGACTGGACGGTCCAGTCCACGCCTTCGGGCGCCGCGCGGTAGAGGTCCAGGATGGCCAGGCAGCTCAGTGCCTCTGCCAGATAGGCCTGAGGGTAACCCGGCGCTTCGAGGAGCAGGGTGGTCGGGTCGGCCACGAGCGAGCCGGCGCCGCCCACCACGAAGATGCGGGCCTGGGGCTGGGACGCGATCACGTCGCGGTGTGCCTGCAGGAGCGGCTCGTGCGAGTCGCCGTTGCGCGGAGTCGGGACGGAGATGACGACGGCGTCGTGCTCGCCGGCGAGGCGGCTGAACGTCGCGGTGTCCGTCAGTTCGGCGGCGACGGCGGTGGTGCTTTCGACCGCGGTGCCCTTGCGGGAGACGGCGGTGACCTGGTGCCCGCGGGACAGTGCTTCGGCGACGAGACGGCTTCCGACCATGCCGGTGGCTCCGTAGACGGCGATCTTCATAGGATTCCTCGAATCAGTTGCGGGGTTGTGCCTGATGAATCAACAGTATCTATTTGAAAGCAAGTACTTCAACGTCATATAGTTACCGGATGGAAAGCATGCCCTTCAACGTGATGGACCACAACTGCCCATCCAGGGTGGTCCTGCAGAGGATCGGCGACAAGTGGACCCCGCTCATCTTCCAGGCGCTTAAGGGCGGCGCGCGCCGTTTCGGCGAGATCCGCCAGACCGTGGACGGGGTCAGCCCCAAGGTCCTCACACAGTCCCTCCGTGCGCTGGAGCGCGACGGCCTGGTGACTCGTGAGGTCTTCGCCGAGGTGCCGGTCCGTGTCGAGTACGCCCTCACCGCCCTCGGCGAGAGCCTCCTGGAGCCCCTGGATGCCGTCCGCATCTGGGCCGAGGCGCACGCGGCGCGCATCCTCGCCGCCCGGGACGCCTACGACGAGTCGTCGCTTCGCGCCGAGGAACTCACCACGGCCTGAACCCACCGCTTGAGCGGGCGGCGACGACTGCGCGCCACCCGCCGTCGTCGTCCATCACCGGGGGCGTCAGCGCACCACGCGGTACCGCACATGGGTCGCCAGCGGTGAGCCCGCGGTCTCCACGATCTCCAGCTGGTAGCCGGAGGAGTCGGCCGGGAAGACCGACTCTCCGCCGCCGAGGACCACTGGGGCGATGTCCAGCGTCAGCTCGTCCAGCTCGCCCGCCTCCAGCGCCTGCCGCACTGCCGAGGCGCCACCGGCGATGTCGACGTCCCCGTCCCCGGCCTCGCGTGCCAGTTCGAGCGCCTTGGCGAATCCCTCCGTCACGAAGTGGAAGATGGTTCCGCCCTCCATGGTGATCGGCTCGTGCTCGTGATGTGTCAGTACAAAGACGGGTGCGTGGTACGGCGGTTCCTCGCCCCACCAGCCGCGCCAGTCCGGCATGGTGTCCCAGGAACCGCGGACCGGGCCGTACATGTTCCGGCCCATGACATAGGCGCCGCGGGGGCGCAGCAGACGGGCAGTCCAGTCGGCGTCGACCTCGTGGCGCTCTGCCTCCGGCCCGATGTGCCACCGGTGCAGGAGCATCCCGCCGCGGCCGATGGGATTCTGCAGGCTCTGCTCCGGACCGGCGGCAAAGCCGTCCAGGGACACGGACATGTGTGCTGTGGTGAACGTCATGCCTCCATGGCACCACGGATGGGGCGCGGGGTGAAGAGCTCATCACCCCGCGCCCTCATCCGCGGAGGTCCTCATTCGGCGAGTGTCAGGCGGAGGCGAGCCAGACGTCCGGGCCGAAGATCTCGTAGTGCACGCGTTCGGCGGACACGCCCTGTTCGATCGCGGCGGAGCGGGCGGCCTTCATGAACGGCGTCGGGCCGCAGAGCAGGACGCTGGCGTCCTGGGGGATCCGCACGGCGGAGAGGTCCATGAAGCCTGGGAGAGCCGCGGCGTCGTCCCCGGGGTTCTCGTACCAGAGCTGCAGGCTGGCTTTCGGCAGCCGGGCCAGATCGGCGAGCATCTGCTCGCGGAGGGACCAGGATTCCGGGGACTGGTCCGCGTGCAGGACCAGGACCTCGCGCTCCGAGCCGGAGTCCGCCAGTGCGTGCAGGATGGAGGCGCTGGGGGTGGAGCCGATGCCGGCCGTGGCGAGGACCAGAGGGCGGTCCGTCTCCTCGAGGACGATGTCGCCGTAGGGGTTGGACAGTTCCACGGTGTCGCCGACGGCGAGAGCGTCGTGGAGCTGTGGGGAGACCTCGCCGTCCGCGTCCCGCTTGACCGTGATGGTGCGGTGAGTGACGGAGGCGGCGTCGCCGGAGAGTGTGTACTGACGGGCCTGCAGCAGGCCGTCCGCCACGGCGGTGCGCACGCTCAGGTAACCGCCGGGCTCGCCGGGTGTCACGGCCGTGGCGTCGGCGGGAGTGAAAGTGAGGCGGACGGTGTCCGGGCCCAGCTGGGTGCGCTCTGCCAGGGTCCACGGGCTCCACATCACGTCATTGAGGCGGCGCTCATAGAGGCCCTTCTCCAGCTTGATGAGGGCATGGGCCATGAGCCAGTAGACCTCGGTCCACGCCTGGGCGATCTCCGGGGTGATGACCTCCGCCAGGTCCTCCGCGATCGCTTCGAAGAGGAATTGGTACACCACCTGGTACTGCTCCTCCGTGATGCCCAGGGAGGCGTGCTTGTGGGCGATGCGGCTCAGCATGGTCTCCGGCAGGGTGTCCGGGTGCTCCACCAGATGGGTCGCGAAGGTGGCGATGGAGCCGGCCAGGGCCTGCTGCTGTGCGCCGTTGCGCTGATTGGCGCGGCTGAAGGTGCCGTTCAGCAGCTCCGGGTGGGCCGCGAAGAGCTTGCTGTAGAACAGCGGGGTGATGCTGCCGATCCGGCTGCCCACCAGGGGGAGCGTGGCTTCGATGACCGGGCGGGCTGATGCTGAGAGCATGGTTCTCCTTCACTGACGGTTAATCATGTATTCCAAATACGTGATTAATTCCAGTTTTCTACGACTCGTAGAAAAAGGCAACTTGGAGGATGCCCGACGACGTGTGGCCGGGAACGCGGAAGCCCTCCCGCTCCGAAGGGGCGGGAGGGCTGGGGCGCGACGGCGCGGGCCGTGTCAGCCGGTGATGCTCGCCGTGGCGGTCTCGGCGGGTTCTCCGGTCTTCACCACGGGGATGGCGCCGGTCTCATCGACCAGCTCGATCCGCGTCCGGCCCTTGCCCTTGACGAAGAGGAAGTACACGGCGGTCAGGATGACGATCCAGAGCGCGCCGATCACCAGGGCCGGCTGGGAATCCGGCAGGACACCGATCATGACGATCACGAAGAGGATGAAGGCGATGGCGATGTAGCTGCCCAGCGGCCACAGCGGCACCGGGAACTCCGAGGGGAGCAGATTGTCCCGCTTGATCTCCGCCTTCATCCGGACGTGGGAGATCAGGATGACCAGCCAGACCACCACGGTGGCGAAGGTGGCCAAGGCGGCGATCAGGAAGAAGATCTGGTCATGGAACCAGACGTTCAGGAGCACGCCCATCAGGAGGGAGGCCACCATGGTGAGGACTGTCATGAACGGCACGCCGCTCTTGCTCGTCTTCATGAAGGCCTTGGGCGCCTGGCCCTGCTGGGCCAGGCCGTGCAGCATGCGGCCGGCGCCGAAGATGTCCGCGTTGATCGCGGACAGGGCGGAGGTGATGACGACGGCGTTCAGCACGTGGGCGGCGCCGGTCAGGCCCAGCGAGCTGAAGATGGAGACGAACGGGCTCGCTTCGCCATTGATCTTGTCCCACGGCTGCAGCGTCATGATGATGCCGAGCGTCAGGATGTAGAAGAAGAGGATCCGGACCGGGACCGAGTTGATGGCCTTGGGGATGACCTTCTTGGGATCCTGCGCTTCACCGGCCGTGATGCCGATGACCTCGGTGCCGCCGAAGGCGAACATGACCACGGTGAAGGAGGTCAGCAGGCCCCAGAGCCCGTTGGGGGCGAAGCCGCCGTGGTCGGTCAGGTTGCTCAGGCCCGCAGCGTGGGGGGTCTGGTTGCTCAGGCCGAACATGATGATGGCGATGCCGCCCACGATCATGGCGATGATGGCCGTGATCTTGATGATGGAGAACCAGAATTCGAGTTCTCCGAAGACCTTCACACTCACCAGGTTGACGCCCGCGATGATGAACACTGCGGCGAGGATCCAGACCCAGCGCTCCACATTCGGGAACCAGAAGCCCATGTAGACGCCGAAAGCCGTGACGTCGGCGAGAGCCACGACGAACATCTCGAAGACGTAGGTCCAGCCCGTCAGGAAGCCGGAGAAGGGGCCCAGGTAGCGGGAGGCGTACTGGCCGAAGGAACCTGCCACGGGGTGGCGGACGGCCATTTCACCGAGGGCGCGCATGACCATGAAGACCACGGCGCCGCCGGCCACGTAGGCGAGGAGGACTGCCGGGCCGGCGGACTGAATGGCGTCTGAAGAGCCGTAGAACAGACCCGTGCCGATGGCTGAGCCGAGGGCGATGAACCGGATGTGGCGGGCCGAGAGGCCTCGTCGGAGTGTGGTGTTGGATGCCGTCATGGGCACGTTCTCCTTTGAGCGTGAAGCGGTGTGATCCCTGGCATAAGCCAATCGCACCGGCAGGGCGGGGGAGCTCGTGTGTGACCGGGCACTGTCCGGTACTCCGGAAATAGTGGCACGGCGTGCCACTTGTGGCGCCGCTTCAGGGGTGGCCGACGGGTGTCAGTTGCCGGCCGTGGCGGGCGGGCCGAAGCCGAGCTGCACCAGGACCGGACCCATCTGACGTGGGGTCGGCAGATCCGCGATCCTGATCCCATCGAGGGCCGCGTAGAAGGCCTCCCGGGCCCGGAACAGAGCCGATCTCAGGCGGCAGTCACCGGCCAGGGGGCAGTCCCCGTTGGGCGTGTGGCAGGCCGCCGGCTCCTCGTCCTGGTCCAGGGCGCGGAGCACGCGGCCCACGGTGGCTTCACGGCCCGCGGGGCTGATCTCGAGGCCGCCTGCGCGGCCGCGGGTGGCGTCCAGAAGATCCATCTCACGCAGCCGCTGGACCACCTTGCCCACATGATTGAACGGGACGCCGATGCCTTCGGCGATGCTCCGGGTGGACAGTGGTCCCGTACTGTCCACCCCGTTCAGGAGCATCAGGACGCGCAGGCTCGCGTCCGCGAAGGCCGTGATCCGCACAGGCTACCGGCGGACGAGTGCCAGGACGCGGTCCCGGACGGCGGCCATGGTGGCCTGGTCCTTCGCCTCGGCGTTCAGGCGCAGGAACGGCTCGGTGTTGGACGGACGGAGGTTGAACCACCAGGAGCCGTCGGCCGCGCTGAAGGTGCTGCCGTCCATCGTGTCCTCGGTGACGCCCTCGCCGGCGAAGTCCTCGCGGACCCGGGCCACGGCGCCGGCCTTGTCCTCGATCTCGGAGTTGATCTCACCCGAGGACACGTACGGCTCGTACTCTGCGGCCAGCTCGGAGAGCGGTGCGTCCTGCTCGCCCAGGGCGGCCAGCACGTGCATCGCGGCCAGCATGCCGGTGTCCGCGTTGAAGAAGTCGCGGAAGTAGAAGTGCGCGGAGTGCTCGCCGCCGAAGACGGCACCCTCCTCGGCCATGACGGCCTTGATGAAGGAGTGGCCGACGCGCGTGCGGACGGCGCGGCCGCCGTCGTGCGCGATCAGTTCGGGCACCGCGTGGGAGGTGAGCAGATTGTGGATGATGACCGGCTGCTCCTCGCCGAGCGCCTTGGCGCGGGCGATCTCGCGGCGGGCCACCATGCCCGTGACGGCCGACGGGGAGACCGGCTCGCCCTTCTCGTCCACCACGAAGCAGCGGTCGGCGTCGCCGTCGAACGCCAGGCCCAGGTCCGCGCCGTGTTCGACGACGGCCTTCTGCAGGTCGCGCAGGTTCTCCGGCTCCAGCGGGTTGGCCGGGTGATTCGGGAAGGTGCCGTCCAACTCGAAGTAGAGCGGGGTGATGTCCAGCGGGAGGCCCGTCAGGAGCTCGGACCCGAGGACCGCGGGGGTGGTCAGGCCGGCCATGCCGTTGCCGGCGTCCACCACGACCTTCAGCGGGCGGATGCCGGAGAGGTCCACGAGCTTACGGAGGTACTCCGAGTAGTCCTTGAGGACGTCGCGCTCGGAGATGGCGCCGGTGGCCTCGACGGACGGGATGGTGCCCGCGGCGAGGTACTGCTCGGCGCGCTGCTGGATCTCCTTCAGCCCGGTCTCCGAGGAGATCGGCACGGCGCCGGCCTTGGCCATCTTGATGCCGTTGTACTGGGCGGGGTTGTGGCTGGCGGTGAAGGTGGCACCGGCGGCGTTCAGGGCGCCGCAAGCGAAGTAGAGCTCATCGGTGGAGATCAGGCCGAGCAGCTCGGCACTGGCGCCGCGGGCGGCCGCACCCTGGGCGAAGCGCTGGGCGAATTCGGGGGAGGAGGGGCGCATGTCGCCGCCCACCAGGATCGTCTGGCCGGCCAGGCCCAGGACGTCGACGAAGGCGGCGCCCACGGCCTCCACGATGTCTGCCGTGATGGTCTCACCCACCAGGCCACGGACGTCGTAGGCCTTGAAGGACGCGGAAAGGTCGACGGTCTGCTGCTGTTCAGTCACCTGGACAGTTTACGGAGTCGGCGTCGGATTGTCCGTCGCGGGCGGGGAAGGTGTGGGCAACGCGACCCTCTGCTTGTCCACAATGCGAGGCCGTGGGCGTAATCGTGTCAGGGGTGGGAGGAATACTGGAGTCATGACGCAGACCAACCCCGCAGAGACCAGGACCCGGAGCCATCAGGAGGCCGTACAGGTCCTCAGGGAACTGGTGGGCCGCCCGGAGGCGGAGTTCCACGAGGGGCAGTTCGAGGCCATCGAGGCGCTCGTGGACCACGGGCGCCGGGCCCTGGTGGTGCAGCGGACCGGCTGGGGCAAGTCCGCCGTGTACTTCGTGGCGTCCCTGCTCTTGCGGCGCCGTGGGGCGGGTCCCACGCTCATCGTCTCGCCGCTCCTGGCCCTCATGCGGGACCAGGTGGAGGCAGCCGCCCGTGCCGGGGTGCGCGCGGTGGCCATCAATTCCGCCAACCAGCTCGACTGGGAGGACGTCTCCGCCAAGCTGGCCGCCGATGAGGTGGATGTCCTTCTGGTGTCCCCGGAACGGCTGGTCAACCCCGTGTTCCGGGAGCGGGAGCTGCCGGAGCTGATCCGCAGGACCGGCCTGCTGGTGGTGGATGAGGCACACTGCATCTCCGACTGGGGGCATGACTTCCGGCCGGACTACCGCCGGATCGCGGACCTCATCCGGCAGCTGCCGGACACCGTTCCGGTGCTCGCGACCACGGCGACTGCCAACTCCCGGGTGGTGCACGACATCGAGGAGCAGCTCGGCACGGACGTGCTGACCATCCGCGGCTCCCTGGGCCGGGACTCCCTCCGCCTCGGCGTTCTCAAGCTCCCGGACAACACCACCCGGCTGGCGTGGCTGGCGGAGCATCTGAAAGACCTGCCCGGCAGCGGCATCATCTACACACTGACCGTGTCCGCCGCGGAGGAGACCGCCAGGATGCTGACGGAGCGGGGCTATGACGTCCTCTCCTACAGCGGCAAGACGGACACCGCGGAGCGGGAGCTCGCGGAACAGCGGCTGAAGGACAACCAGGTCAAGGCGCTCGTGGCCACCTCGGCCCTCGGCATGGGATTCGACAAGCCGGACCTGGGCTTCGTGGTGCACCTGGGCGCCCCGAGCTCACCGGTGGCGTACTACCAGCAGGTGGGCCGTGCCGGCCGTGGCGGTGCGAACGCGGACGTCCTGCTGCTCCCGGGCGCGGAGGACCGCGACATCTGGAAGTACTTCGCCACGGCATCCATGCCTGAGAGAGACAAGGCCATGGCCGTCCTGGACGCTCTGGAGACCGCGTCGAAGCCGCTTTCCAGTCCGGCGCTGGAACCCCGCGTTGACCTGGGGCGCTCCCGCCTGGAGCTGCTGCTCAAGGTCCTGGCCGTGGACGGGGCCGTGGAGCGCGTCCAGGGAGGCTGGCGGGCCACCGGGCAGGGCTGGGACTACGACGCCGAGCGGTACGCGCGCATCGCGGAGGCGCGGGTACAGGAACAGGACCTCATGGTCATCTACCAGGAAACGGCCGGCTGCCGCATGGAGTTCGTGACCTCGGTGCTGGATGACCCGGACGCCCATTCCTGCGGCCGCTGCGACAACTGCGCCGGGTCCTGGTATCCCAGCGGGGTGAGCTCCGAGGCGCTGCACGCAGCATCGGCCGAGCTTGACAAGGCCGGCGTGTCCGTGGAGACCCGTTCCCTCTGGCCCACGGGCATGGACCGTCTGGGTGTTCCGGTCAAGGGAAAGATCCCCGCGGACGAGGCTGTCGCGGAGGGCCGTGCGCTGGCGCGGCTGAGCGATCTCGGCTGGGGCGGCCCGCTCCGGGAGGCGCTCGCGGACGGCACACCCGACGCGCCGGTCCGGGACGCCATGCTGCAGGCCTGCGTGACGGTCCTGAAGGACTGGGGACGCCCACCGGTGCCCGGCGCGGAGCCGTGGAACGGGGAGAGCCGGCCCTCCGCCGTGGTCTCCATCCCCTCGGCCCGCCGTCCGCAGCTGGTGGATTCCCTGGCACAGGGCCTGGCGGGGATCGGCCGCATGCCGTACCTGGGCTCCATGGACCTGGCACACTTCCACGACGCGCCCGGCCGGCGCGGCAACAGCGCCTACCGGCTGGCTGAGGTCTGGGACCGCTTCGCCCCGTCTGCCGCGGTGCGGGAGTTCCTGGAGCAGAACCCGGGCGCATCCCTGTTCCTGGTGGACGACTCCGTGGACACCAGGTGGACCCTGGTGGTGGCCGGCCGGGCGCTGCGCCAGGCCGGCGCGGGAGCGGTCCTGCCGTTCGTGCTCGCCGTGGCGGGGTGACCGATCTGCCGCGGGCATTCAGATGACCACGGCCAGTCCGCGTGCGGGCGCGTTCATTCCGGTCCAGGGCCGTGACGGAACCGATGCGAGGGTGAAGGATGATGAGCGTGACTGAGCACGTTTCCCCGGAGTCCTTCCCGGATGAATCCGCCCCGCAGACCTTCAAACCGAGCCTGGCCGCCGGCGCCGTCGTGGACGCCCACGATCCCGGCTACAGCCTGCCCTCCGACCCGCTCAGCCGGGCCCGCCTTCAGGACTGGCAGGACCACAAGTTCGGCATCATCATGCACTGGGGGATCTACACCGCCCAGGGGCTGGGCGACAGCTGGACCCTGTGCCGCTCCCGCGATGAGGAGATGATGCTCCTGCCCGCGGATTTCTCCGGCGATGACGATGCCTGGGAGGCCCATTACAAGGCGGCCCGGACGTCGTTCACCGGGCAGGACTACCGCCCGGAGGAGTGGGCGGAACTGTCCCGGAAGGCCGGTGCGAGGTACCTCGTCTTCACCTCCAAGCACCACGACGGCTTCAACCTCTTTGACACGAAGCACTCCGATTTCAAGGTCACCGCTCCGGACGTCCCCCTGGGCCGGGATGTGCTCAAGGAGACCTTCGACTCCTTCCGGGCGGAGGGGCTGGAGACCGGCGTCTACTTCTCCAAGGCCGACTGGAACCACCCCGGCTACTGGTCCCCGGCCGGGACCACGGTGGACCGCTTCCACAATTACGACGCCGCGGCCGAGCCGGAGCGCTGGCAGACCTTCGTGGACTTCACCCACGCCCAGATCGAGGAACTCCTCAGCGGTTACGGGCCACTCAATGTGCTCTGGCTCGACGCCGGCTGGGTCTTCGCGCCGTTCGAGCCCATCGACATCGACCGTCTGGCGGCCCGGGCCCGGGAACTCCAGCCCGGCATCCTGGTGGTGGACCGGGAGGTCCACGGCCCGAATGAGGACTACCGCACCCCGGAGCAGCAGATCCCGGACCACCGTCCCGAGTACCCCTGGGAATCCTGCGTGACCCTGTCCGAGCACTGGACCTCCCTCAGCCCGGACGAGCAGGCCAAGGATCCGCGCGAGGTCGTGGAGATGCTGGTCAAGGTCGTGGCCCGTGGAGGCAACCTCCTCCTGGGCGTCGGTCCGGATCCCACCGGAGCCGTCCCGCCGTCCATCCGCGCGGCCCTGGAGGCCATCGGCACCTGGATCGGGGTGTTCGGGGAGGCTCTGTACGGCACCCGAGCCGTATCGGAAGGCCTGGTGCCAGGCAACGGCCTCGCCGAGACGTGGGAAGGTGGCGCCCGGGAAGGCGCAGGCGCCACCTGGTGGCTGACCGAGGCCCCCGCACGCGAAGGGGAGCCCGGACGCCTGAACCTGCTGGACCTGTCCGGCGACGCAGAGCGGCTCAGTGTCCCGCTGTCCCGCACGGTCGCGTCCGTCGAGGTGCTCGGGGACGCTGTGCTCGCCGGGTGGCGGCAGGGCGACGACGGTGTCCTGGCCGCCGAGCTGCGGCCGGCTGAGGGGGCGGATGGCGAAGGCGAGGGGGCGGCGCTGGGGGTGCGCGCCGTCGTCGTGCGCTTCGTCTGAGAGAACTGCGGGCGCCCGCCTCCTGATCCAGAAACGGGTGTCCGTCGTTAAACCAAAAACCCCGGGAAAACCCGGGGTTCGTTTGGCGGAGACGGGGGGATTTGAACCCCCGGTCGAGTTTAACCCCGACCCTTCATTAGCAGTGAAGTCCATTCGGCCGCTCTGGCACGTCTCCTCGCTATTTGCTAGCCATGCAAGAGTACCGAAGGCCCCGCCGCAACGCAAAACGGCGGGGCCTTCCGTCATCCCGGGAGCTGACCCGTCAGCGCCTTCCACAGAAAATGGTGGTTCCGCGCCTGCAGCCCGGCCGCCTGACGGTTGTCCGAGGCGCCCGCGTGACCGCCCTCGATCGTCTCGTGGTACCAGACGTTCGGCACACCCATCGCCTGCATGCGGGCCGCCATCTTGCGGGCCTGGACCGGCCCCACCCGGTCGTCCGAGGTGCTGGACCAGATGAAGGAGTGCGGGTAGTCCACCCCGTCCTTGAGCAGGTGGTACGGGGAGAAGGTGCGGATGAACTCCCACTGTTCCGGGTCGTCCGGGTCGCCGTACTCCGCGATCCAGGACGCACCGGCCGAGAGCCGCGTGTAGCGGCGCATGTCCAGCAACGGCACCCCGCAGGACACGGCGCCGAACAGCTCCGGGTACTGAGTGAGCATATTGCCCACCAGGAGCCCGCCATTGGAGCCTCCCGCGCAGCCGAGCAGCTTCGGGCTGGTCACATCGCGCGCCACGAGGTCCTTGGCCACGGCGGCGAAATCCTCGTACGCCCGGTGCCGCTTCTCCTGCAGCGCGGCCGTGTGCCAGGACGGGCCGTACTCGCCGCCGCCGCGGATGTTCGCCACCACGTACACGCCGCCGCGCTCCAGCCAGGCCCGGCCCACGGTCCCGCTGTACGCCGGGGTCCGGGACACTTCGAAGCCGCCGTAGCCGCTCAGGAGCGTGACATTCCCGCTGTCCAGCACAAGGTCCCTGCGGGAGACCTGGAAATACGGCACCCGGGTGCCGTCCGCCGACGTCGCAAAGTGCTGCTCCACGCGGTAGTCGTCTTCGGTGAAGAACGACGGCGCGCGCTTGACCTCCGTGTGGTCCCCGCCGAGGGTGCCGCGCGTGACCGTGGTGGGCGTGAGGAAGCCGGTGGCCACCAGCCAGTAGTCGTCCGCGGCGTCGTCATCCTCGTCGTCCACCGCGTAGGCGTTGACGTCGTGCAGGGGCGGGCAGGCGTCCAGCTCCTCGGACGACCAGTCCGGGGACCCGTCCGCCGAGACGCCCGGCGTGAGCACATGGATCTGCGAGGACACGTCCACCAGCAGGTTCAGCAGCAGGTGGTTGCGGGTCCAGCTGTAGGACTGAAGGGCCGTCCGGGCGTCCGGGGCGAACAGGACCGTGAGGTCGCGGGAACCCCCCAGCCAGTCGTCCAGCCGGCCGGTCAGCAGTGAACCGGCGGGGTACTCCACACCCTCCACGGTCCACGGGTCGCGCGGCCGGAACAGCAGCCATTCATGGTGCCAGGAGGCGTTGACGGTTCCGGGCTTCTCGAGAGCCGTCCAGGCACCGTTCCACCACAGGAAGACCTCATCGTTGAAGAAGTCCACGTAGTCCACGGCCGCCAGGCGTTCGAAACCGGGCGTGGGGTCATAGGACACGGAGGCCAGCATGTGCTCCTCCGGCACCTCGAACAGCTGCTCCGCCTCGGACAACGGCGTTCCGCGCCGCCAGCGGACGCCCGTGCGCGGGTAGGAGGACTGCGTGGCCGGCCGGCCCTCCGCCGTCGTGCTCACCAGCAGCGTGTCCGCGTCCTCCCAGCTCACATGCCCCTTCGCCGTGGGAAGGGCGAAACCGTCCGGGACGAATTCGCGGGTCTGGAGGTCGAACTCGCGGTAGGAGGCCGCGTCCCCGCCGTCGGGGGAGAGGCCGATCATGGCGTGCCGCCACTCGCCGCCCGGCCCGGGGCGCAGGAAGGTGGCGCCGTGCCACACCCACTCGCGGCCCTCGGCGGCCGCCAGCTCATCCACGTCCAGGAGCACGTCCCACTCCGGCGCGGCCGTCAGATAGCTCTCCCAGGAGGTCCGGCGCCACAGGCCTTTGGGGTGTGCCGAGTCCCGCCAGAAGTTGTAGTACCACGTGCCTCGCTTGCCGACCATGGGGATACGGTCCGTGGAGTCGAGGACCTCCAGAAGGCGCCCCTGCAGGGCCTGGAACTCGTCGTCGTCCAGCACGTCCTCGGTGCGGGCGTTCTGCTCACGCACCCAGGCGAGCGGCTCCTCCCCGTGAATGTCCTCCAGCCAGATGTTCTCGTCCACAGTGTTGTGCGCCGTCATGAGCTAAGCCTAGTCAGGGCGACAGACGCTGGGGCGAAGAGCCCCGGGCTCAGCTCATCGGCACGCCGGGACGCTCGTCGTCCCAGGCGATCGCGCTGAAGCGCCAGCCGGCGGCCGTGCGGACCAGCTGCGAGCTCTTCATGCCGCGGCCGGTGTGGGGTTCTCCGGCTTCGGACCATGACTTCGCGTACCCGCACCAGATCTGGGCGACATCGCCGAACAGCTCGATCCGCCACTCCGTCGGCCATTCGCGGAAGTCCTGGAGCCTCCCACCGCTCAGCAGCTCCACTCGCGGCCGGATGAACTCTTCCACGCTGTGAACCCGAGGCTCCGGGGCCCCGCAGGTGGACACGATCACCGCGCCGGGCAGCAAGACCTCCCGGAGCACCTCGCCGCCGGTCACCGCTCCCGGACCGGAGACGAAGGCGGAGAAGAAGCGGTGGAGGAGATCCGTCACGGCCTGCAGGTCCTCCGGATCGGATGAGTAGGTGGTTCCAGCGGAGATCACGGCGTTGCTGCTGCTCATGGTGGGTGCGGGCCCTTCTGTTCCGGATGGTCCCGGCCATCCTAGGGAAGCGGCAGGCCGGACGGAACCCTCCACCGCCCTGGGCCGGTGCGACCCACTACCCTTAGATCCATGGCAGGGGATGCGGCGCAGCGTGTGGCGGTGATCGGGGCCGGACCGCGCGGGAGCAGTGTCCTGGAGCGTCTGGCGGCCAATTGGCGCGCCCGCCGCGACGCCGGAGAGCTCTCCGGAGCCCGCCTGGAACTGCACCTGGTGGACCCGTATCCACCCGGTTCGGGGCACGTCTGGCAGCCCGGCCAGTCCCGGCTGTTCCTCATGAACACGCAGAGTTTCTTCCCCACCCTGATCCCCGAAGACCCGGACCTGGCGCCGCCGGTGGCGGGCGGCACTTTCAACCAGTGGCGTGAGGCCGCCGTGGCCGGCGATCAGTCCCACCTCGGCGACGGCGAGCGGGCCGAGCTGGCCGCTCTGGCCGTGGACGCCTTCCCCAGCCGCGCGATCTACGGCCGCTACCTCGAGGACACGGTGGCCGCCGTCGTGCACCGCATCGCGACCGACCCCCTGCTGGAAGGCCTCACCGTCCACCTGCACCGCACGGAGGCGGTCGCCGTCCGCCGCCGCGAGGGCACGGGCTTCGAAGTGGAGCTGCGGGACGGCACGCTTCCGGCGGACCGCGTGGTCCTGGCGCTCGGCCACGTCCCGGCCCTGCTGAACCCGGAACAGCGTGAACTGCACGGGGCAGCCCGCGAACTCGGCCTGAGCTACTTCCCGCCCGCCTGCCCGGCCGATGTGGACTGGGCACATGTCCCGGAGGCCGAGCCGGTGCTGATCCGCGGCATGGGCCTGAACTTCTTCGATGTCATGGGGCAGCTGACGGAAGGCCGCGGTGGCCGCTTCGACACGGACGACGGCGGCGGCCTGCGCTATGTGCCCAGCGGCCGGGAGCCGGTCATCCACGCCGCCAGCCGCCGCGGCGGCCCGTACCACGCCAAGGCGCGGATCGGCAGCTACTACGCCCGCACCAGGAGGCTGCGGTACCTCACCGAGACGGCCGTCGCCCGCTTCCGCCGCTACGGCGTGCAGCCCGGTTTCGGCCACGACCTCCAGCCGCTGCTGCAGCGCGACGTCCTCTGGGCCTACTACGAGACCCTGGTGCTCCAGGACCCCAATGCCGTGCGGGACGCCGCCGAGTTCCTGGACGCCTTGGCCGAACTCCTGCGGCCGCACGCCCACGCGCCGGAAGACTGGCTGGGACCGGTGAACGCGCTGCTGGAGCAGAGGGTCCCGGCGGCCCTGCGCCTGAACCTCCGTGCGCTCGCGGCGCCGTTCTCCGGGCAGCGCTTCGGCTCGCCCCAGGAGCTCGACGACGCCGTGCTGGCCACGCTGGACACGGACGTCCGGCGCTCCTCGGCGGGTGAGTCTGACCCGGTGAAGGCCGCCGTGCTGGCACTGCATGCGGGGCGTTCGTTGCTCAAGGACGCTGTGGCCGATGGTGGGATCACCGACGAATCGTGGGTCACGGAGCTCCGGGGCCGCTTCGAATCCCTGGTGGAAGGCCTGGCCAGCGGGCCGCCGGCACTGAGGATCGAGCAGCTTGCGGCACTGGCCCGGGCGGGCGTGGTGCGCTTCCTCGGGCCCGAGCCGCGCTTCGGGGTGGACCGTGCCGAGGGACTGTTCCGCGCGGCGTCGCCGTGGGTGGACGGGGGAGAGGTGCGGGCCCGGACCATGATCGAGGCCCTGGCGCCCGCCAACCGGGTGTCCGCGGCGGCGTCCCCCTTGCTGCGCCAGCTTCTGGAGGACGGCCTGGTCCGGACCCGGCTGATGATGCGTCCCGAGGGCGGTCCCACGGAGACCTCCGGCCTGGACGTGGCTCCGCACCCGTACCGGGCCGTGGCCGCCAATGGCGTGGTCCAGGAGGACCTGCACGTCCTGAGCCTCCAGCTCTCCGCCACGCAGTGGGGCGTGGCGATCGCGGCCGAGGCGTTCACCGAGGAGGGCGGTGAACGCCGGGAGCTGTTCCGCAGCGGGCAGCGCACCCTGCGCGACGCCGATGAGATCGCCAGGGCGGTCCTGGACGCGCTCTGAGCCGCCGGCCCGCCGTGCGCCGGAGTCCGGCGTCGTTCCACCCCCTTAAATGTTGGTGACCCACGGAAATTTCCGTGGGTCACCAACATTTGCGTGGGTCGGAGCGTCACACCGCGGTGATCAGCCCTTCAGGCAGGCCTCATATTCCTTGAGCGCCCGCTCGTACTTCTTCATCTGCCCCGGAGCCCAGAAGTTCTTCGGGTATTCCGGCTTCGTGCAATTCGGGTTCGCCACCTTCTCCACGATCACCGTCAGGGTCACGGTGGTGCCGGACTCGGTGGCCTTGAGCACCAGCGTGCCCGCACCCGCGGCCGCCCCGGCCGGAACCGTGAGGCTCACGTTCGCCGTGCCAGAGGTGACCGGCGTCGTGCCCAGCGTGGTGACCTTGCCCGAGGCGTCCGTGAAGGTCGCCGTAAGAGACGTGTTCACCGGGCTTCCCAGAGAGGTGAGGTCCAGCTTGGACACGGTGGCGTTCAGCGCATCGCCGGGCTTCACGGACGCCGGGATGGAGCTGCTCACGGCCACGCTGCGGCGGGCGAAGTCCGGGGACACCGGCGAGCTGCCCTTCAGGTAGGCCATCCAGGCGTCACGGTCCACCAGGCCGGAGTCGCGGGTGTTCGTGCCGTCCTTGAAGATCCGGAAGTTGTCACCACCGGTGGCCAGGAAGCTGAACGTGCCGATCCGGTAGGACTTGGCGGGGTCGACCGGCTGTCCGTTGACCAGGATGGAGGTCACGCGGTCACCGGCGGCCCGGGCGGCGTCGTACGTGTAGTTGACGTTCTTGGACAGGCCGAGCTGCAGATACGGGCGGCTGGGGATGGTGCCGTCCGCGTTGCTCTGCCACTGCTGCTCCAGCATCGTCTTGAGCTGGGCGCCCGTCAAGGACGTGGTCCACAGGTTGTTCACGAACGGCAGCACCGCGTTGGCCTGAGCATAGGTGATGGTGCCGTCCGTGCCGTAGTACAGCTCATTGCGAAGCCCGCCGGGGTTGACCACGCCGATCTCGGCACCGCCCAGGGTGGGATCCTTCAGCGACGCCACGAGGGAGTCGGCCACCAGGTTGCCCAGCGTGGATTCGCTGGCCCGGTCATCGCGGACCGGGTTGCCGGTGGCCGGATCCTTGGTGAAGGCGGTGGTCACGTCACGGGTCACCGTGCCGATGGCCTGACCGCCGACGACGGCGGCGTCCGCGAGTGCCTTCCTCACGATCCCGTCGACCTCCTTGACCCGCGGATACGCGGCGATGAGACCGGCCGCGGCGTCCTTCGTGCGGGCCACGTTGCGGGCCGAGTAGGCGGAGACCTGCTTAGTGTTCAGGTCCACGGTCAGCTCGATCTGGCCGATGTTCTCACCGTAGCTGCCGGTCTGGACCACGGGGCGGGTCTTGCCGTCCTGACCGGGCACCGGGGCGTCCCAGGCGTACTCCTTGTGGGTGTGACCGGTGAAAATGGCGTTGACGTCGGAGCTGGTCTGATTGACGATCTTGGCGAACGCGCCGCCGGCGGCCAGCTCCTGCTGGAGGGTGGCGCCGTCCGGGGTGCCCGCGCCGGCGCCCTCGTGGTACTCGGCCACGATCACGTCGGCCAGCTTGCCGGCCTTGATCTTCGCAGCCACGCAGTTGACGGCGTCCACGGGATTACCGAAGTCCAGGTCCGCGATGCCGGCCGGGGTCACCAGGGTGGGTACCTCCTGCGTGACGGCGCCGATCACGGCCACCTTCACACCGTTGAGGTCCAGGACCGTGTACTCCGGAAGAACCGGCTCCTGCGTGCCCTTCTTGTAGACGTTCGCACCCAGGTACGGGAACTTCGCGTTGGCTCCGCCGGCGGCGACGCGGTCGCGCAGATCGGCCCAGCCGCCGTCGAACTCGTGGTTGCCCACCGCGGAGGCGGTCAGGCCGAGTGCGTTCAGCACATCGATGGTGGGCTGGTCCTTCGCCACGGAGGAGGCGAAGAGGGATGCCCCGATGTTGTCACCGGCGGAGACGAACGCCGTGGCGCCCGGAGCGGCCGCGGCACGCAGCTTCTCCAGTGTTCCGGCGACGTTGACCGTGTTGGAGTCGATGCGGCCGTGGAAGTCGTTCACGCCCAGGAAGTTCAGCGTGGTGGACGTCTCCTTAGGCTTGGTGTTGATGCCCACGATCACGGGGTCGTGGTCACTGTTGCGGAACTGGTTCGCCTCGTAGAAGTCGGTGACGTTGTAGTTCCAGCGGCTGTATTCGCGGGAGATCGGCTCCACGGAGTTGATGTTCCAGATGTCCGCGCCATTGACCATGGTCTCGGCCGCGGGGGACGCGAAGATGTGGTCCAGGGAACCGGCCAGGCCGCTGAACAGGTAGGAGTGCTTCTGGCTGCCGTCGGCGTTCTTGGCCTTGCCGTCCTGGTCGACGAAGCCGGCGTCGGTGAGGATGTTCAGCGGGTCTTCCTTGGAGTAGGCGTTGAAGTCACCGATCAGGAACACCTTGTCCGTGCCCTTGGCCTTCTCCAGGGAGTCCACGAAGCCCAGGAGGGACTTGGACTCGGCGATGCGGGCGAGGTTGGAGGCGCCCTGACCCTTGTCCGTGTCGTCCGGGGTGGCCGCGGAGCTCTTGGACTTGAAGTGGTTGGCGATCGCGATGAACTCCTGCGCGGAGGTCCCGCCCACCGGCTTGAAGACCTGCGCCAGCGGCTTGCGGGCGCTTGCGAAGGCGACGGTGTCGTTGTGGATGATGGATTCACCCACGGGCTCGGCGACGGCCTTCTTGTAGATGAAGGCGGTGCGGATGACATCCTCGTCCGCCAGCGGCGGCAGGGTGGAGGGGCTGCGGACGTAGTCCCAGACGCCTGGCGCCGCGGCGTTCAGGGCGTCCACCAGCTTGGAGAGGGCGTCATCCCGGTTCTTGCCGAACTTGGCGGAGTTCTCCATCTCCATCAGCGTCACGACGTCGGCGCCGGATCCGTTGATGGCGGCGACGGTCTTGGCGAGCTGGCGCTGGTAGTTGGCCTGGTTCGCCGCACCGCGGGCGTCGCAGCCGCCCTTGACGGTGACGGGTGCGCCTGCGCGGTCGGTGTAGTAGGTGCAGCCGCTGAGCTGGTCACCCGTGGTGGGGAAGAAGTTCAGCACGTTGAAGGAGGCGAGCTTCAGCTCGCCGCCCACGGCGTTCGGCACATCGGCACGGGTGTTGCCGATGGTGACCGGCTCCACGGTGTCCGCGTTGGACGGGGTGAGCTGCTCGAGCGGCTCGAAACGCCAGGAGCTGTTGCCATAGCCGAGGATCACGTTGGTCCTGAAGGTCACCGGTGCGCCCACCCGGACCGTGTTCTGCGCGGTGAGGTAGGGCAGCGGCTGGGCTTTGGTGGTGGCGTTGGAGAGGAAGTTGGTGGTGGCGCCATCGTCGAGTTTGATGGTGCGGGCCTCGTTGTCCGCAGCCACGGCCTGGTTCTCCGGGGTGCCGTAGGGTGCGACGGCGTTCGGCTGCACTGCAACGGTCTTCCCCGCGAACAGGCTGAGCTCGCCGTACTGGTTCAGGGAGAAGTTGTCGGAGAGCGTGAAGTCACCCTCGGGCGCGACGAGCATGCCTTCGAGGGACTCACGGAAAGCCTCCGAGGCCGGCAGGGCGAAATGGGTGGGCTTCACCTCGGGCGCGGCTTCGCCGAGCTTGGTCAGCCCGGACGCTGCCGTCACGTTGAGCTGGGTCTGGCCGAAGTACTCGCTGACCGAGCCGGTCACCTGGACGTAGTCACCGATCGCCACGGAGCCGACGGTGCCGGGCGAATAGACGAATACGGCGTCGGACGCCTTGTGGTTCTGCTCGGTGAGGTCTCCGCCGGTGCCCGGGGTCTGGATGTAATAGCCGTTGAGTCCGCCGGTGGCGTACCGGGCGGTGACTTTGCCCTTGGTGGTCACGGTCTGGCCGGCCAGGGGGCTGGCATCACCGGTGCCCTGGATGTCGGCGATGCTCACGCCGCTGCCGGGGGACGGCGTGGGATCGGGAGTGGGCTCCGGGTCCGGGGTGCCGGAGCCGGCCGACGGCTGCGGGGTGATCTGAGCACTGAGACTGAAATCGGCGGAGTTGTCGTTGCTGTCCGCGTGGCCGCTCCGCGTGAGGGCCTTGACGTCGGTGTTCGACGACGGCGCGGTGGCGGCTTTCGTCTCGTAGGTGTTGCTGGTGCCGTAGCCGAGCAGGTCCGCCACGCCGGCGGGCTCCACCTGGCTGTCGGTCCCGAGCGTCACGGCGGTGGCTTGCCTGGCCAGAACGATGGTTCCCGAGGTCCCGGACGGGTTGAAGCCCGGGGCGTCCAGGTCCGGCGTGGGAAGCTCCGGTGCCGTGGAGGCGGCACTGTTGGTGCCGCCCTTGACCAGGAACGTCCGCTTGGCAGGGATGCTGCCCTTCAACGCGGTCACCGAGCCGGGCGCACCGGTTCCAGTGGCCGGCCGGTACTGGAGGGACCAGCCGTCCAGGGAGACTGCGGAGTCCGAGGAGTTGTAGAGCTCCACGAACTTGTTCTTGAAGGCGGCGCCGGCGCTGCCTCCACTGAGGTATGCCTCGTCGATGACGACGGCGGAGGTGCCCTGAGCGGTGACGGTGCTGGCCAGCGCAAAGGCCGGCGTGGTCGCCACGGGTGCCGCCAACAAGGCGGCTGTCAGGGCACTCCCCAAAGTTGCTTTCGCAAGCGAGTGATTCATGGGGGTGCTTTCTGTCGTTGTCTCTGTTCAGTTGTTCTGGTGTGGAGTCCGGTTCGGGATCTCGCAAGCCAGCCCCACTGGCAGGCGACGTCCGGGCAGAGTTCGTGCGCCACGGCCGGCCGGCCGCGGCGCACGAGGATTCAGGATCCAGTCCACCAAGACAGAGTTAACTCGAGGTTGACGGGAAAAGAAACTGTTCTTTCAGAAATCCGGCCGGAAAAAGACCGTGCCGCCGTCACCTTGTGGATGACGGCGGCACGGCCGGTGTGGACGCGGTGTCCGCGCGGAGATCAGCGCAAAGACTGGTGCAGCATGAACGGCGCGCCCTGGGCATCCGTGACGCGGGCATGGCGTCCGTGAGGGTCGTCCCACGGCTCAGCGATGACCTGACCGCCCAGTTCGGCGATCTTCTTCACGGCCTCATCGGCGTTGTCCACCACCAGGAAGATCTGCCAGTGGGACGGGACGCCCTCCGGCAGGAAGGTGTTCGCGTCGAAGATCCCGGCACGGGCGGCCTCGCCTTCGCCCAGAGTGGTGTACCGGAACTCCGGGGTGTCCGCCATGGTGGAGGTCTCCCAGCCGAAGGCCTTCCGGTAGAACTCCACCGCGGCCTCGTAGCCGCGGCTGTTGAGCTCGTGCCAGCCGACCGAGCCGGTTTCATTGACCAACTGGTAGCCGGCGTGGCCCAGCGGCTCCCAGATTCCGACCACAGCGCCGGAGGGGTCGGAAGCCATGGCCATGACGCCCATCTCCGGGACGGTCATCGGGGGCACGAACACCTGACCGCCGGCGTCAGCGACGGCGGCAGCCGTGGCCTCGGCGTCGGTGCTGCGCAGGTAGATGCTCCAGGTGTTGGGCATCTCGGCTTGGTCCGGCATCTTGGCCATGATGCCGGCCACCTGCTTGCCGTCCTTGGATGCGGTCACATAGCCGCCGTACAGTTCCTCGTCCGAGCCTTCGAAGGTCCAGCCCAGGAGTTCGCCGTAGAACTTCTTGGCACCCTCGACGTCATCGGTCATCAGATCAGCCCAGCAGGGGTCGCCGGGGACAAAGCTAGGGGTGGGCATGGTGTTCTCTCTTTCTGAGAAAAGGTTCCGCCCGGGATGAGGGCGGGCCGCACCGGCAGGAGTAGGGAGAGCGGTCCGGTGCTGACACTCCTGACGCTATGCCGGGGGTCTGACATTATTCAACGGTCCCCGCCTGGGGATTGCGTGAACTGGCCCGGAAGACGGGAAGGCCCCGGAGGCGATGTGCATCGGCTCCGGGGCCTTGTAACGCGGAAGGTATGGGATTTGAACCCATGAGACGGGGTTACCGCCTACTGGTTTTCAAGACCAGCTCCTTCGGCCGCTCGGACAACCTTCCCTGTGTCAAAGTGTTTCACAGCGCCGAGGCGGCCTCCAAACCTGCCCTTCCCGCGCGCCGTGCACAATAGACGGGGGCCAAGTGAGAGTCCTGAGGAAAGGGAGACCATGCGAGCCGTCCAGATCACCGCGCCGGGAGAGCCGGAAGTCCTGCAGCTGAGCCAGGTGCCGGACCCCGTCCCGGGACCCGGTGAGCTGCTGATCGACGTCGTCGCCGCAGGACTCAACCGCGCCGATGTGCAGCAGCGCCGCGGCCACTACCCTCCGCCCGCGGGAGCCTCGGAGATCCCCGGGCTCGAGGTGTCCGGCCGCATCGCCGGCTTCGGCCCGGGCGTGACGCGTCCCTTCTCCGTGGGGGACAAGGTGGTCGCCCTCCTGGCGGGTGGTGGCTACGCCGAGAAGGTGGTGGTTCCCGCCGGGCACGTCCTCCGGGTGCCGGACGGCGTGGACCTGGTCACGGCCGCCGGGCTGCCGGAGGTGGCCGCCACCATCTACTCGAACCTCTACATGACGGCCGGTCTCCGGCGCGAGGAGACCCTCTTGGTGCACGGTGCCACGGGAGGGATCGGCACCTTCGCCATCCAGCTCGCCAAGGCCCTGGGTTCCACCGTCGCCACCACGGCCGGAGGCCCGGAGAAGGTCGCCACCGCGCGCGGTTTCCTCGGCGCGGACATCGCCATCGACTACCAGGCCGAGGACTTCCCGGAGGCGCTCCGCGAGGCCACCGGCGGGCGCGGAGCCGACGTCATCCTGGACGTGGTCGGTGCGAAATACCTGGGAAAGAACCTCGACGCCTTGAACACCCATGGCCGCCTGGTGGTCATCGGGCTCCAGGGCGGGGCCCGGGGGGAACTGGATCTCGGGAAGCTGCTGTCCAAGCGGGCCGCCGTCATCGGAACCACCCTCCGCGCCCGCCCGGACGAGGAGAAGACCGCCATCATGGACGCCGTCCGCGAGGTCGTATGGCCGCTGATCACGGACGGTTCCATCCGGCCGTTGGTCGCCCGCAGCTTCCCGCTCCAGGATGTGGCCGAGGCGCACCGTTATTTCGAAACCGGTCAACATGTGGGAAAAATTCTGTTGACCATGTGAAGCTGACGTCCGCCGGGTGGCCGGGCGAGGCGCGGGCGACGATCCTCCTCAGGGGCGTGACCGTGCCGACCGGCAGGAGAAAAATCCCCAGAGCCGATGCCGCTGAGGCGTGAGAGTATGGGGCCATGACCGAGGAACCGCAGCCCCAGCACAGCCCCGCCGTGGAAGGAACTCCGGTGGATGACCAGGACGAACGCCGGGAGAACACTCGTCCCGAGCCGCGGCCGCGCGGTCTCCTGGAACTCGTCGACGAGCCCGCTAAGGTCATGCGGATCGGGACCATGGTCCGGCAGCTCCTGGAGGAGGTGAAGGCCTCTCCGCTGGACGACGCGGCCCGCGGCCGTCTGGCGGAGATCCATGATCGCTCCATCAAGGAACTTGAGGAAGGCCTGGCCCCCGAGCTCGTGGAGGAGCTTGAGCGGCTGTCACTGCCCTTCCCGGAGAACTCCTCCCCCTCGGACGCGGAACTGCGCATCGCCCAGGCCCAGCTGGTCGGCTGGCTCGAAGGACTGTTCCACGGCATCCAGACGGCGATCGCCGCGCAGCAGGCGGCCCGGGAACAGATGGCGGCGCAGTTCCATCAGCTTCCACCCGGTACCATGATCGCCCCCGGGGTGGTCATCGGTGCCAACGGTGAGCCGCAGCGGGCGCAGACCGGCCTCCGTCGGCAGGAGCAGCAGCCCGGTGCGCATGACGGACCGGATTCCGGCCCGGGCCAGTACCTCTGACCGTGGGTCTGTTCTCCGATCTCCGCCAGGCACGCAAGGACGACACCGAACTCGGCCAGGGGCTCTGGCGGCGAGCCCATGACCGCTTCCGTCGTGGCCTGGACCGCTTCCATCAAGTGCTTGAAGGCGTCTCCGGGGATGCGCTGTATGGACAGCTGGTGCCGGTGGCAGACGAACTCGCGGCCCTGCTGCCACGGATCCGCGCCGTCTGCGTGACCGCCCAACGGATCGCCCCGAGCGAGGGGCTGGACATCCCTCCAGAGCTGGCGCCCCTGCACAGGATCCTGTCGCGTGCCGGCAACGACCTGGCGACCGCCGCCCAGGCGGCCACCCTGGCCCGGCTCGGCAGCACTGACGTGGACAGCGTCCGCCGGCGTGCCGCCGTCGTCGTCTCTCTGGTGGCGGAGGCCGAAGAGCAGCTGCGCTGACGGTTATTCCCGGCTTCGCCGTCAGTGAATCCGTGTGACGGGTCCTGGTGGGAGGCGGCCGGGCTTGAAAGGATGGCTTCATGACTGTGAATCCCCTTTTGTCTTTCAACGACGGCAATTCCATCCCTCAGCTCGGCTTCGGTGTCTGGCGGGTGGCCGATGACGCGGCCGAGGCCGCCGTGGGCGAGGCGTTCAAGGCCGGCTACCGCCACATCGACACCGCCAGGATCTACGGCAACGAGTCTGGCGTGGGCCGGGCCATCGAGGCCTCCGGACTGGGCCCGGAAGAGCTGTTCATCACCACCAAGGTGTGGAACGCGGACCAGGGCTACGAGCAGACCCTTGCCGCCTTCGAGGAATCCATGGACCGTCTCGGCCTGGAGAAGCTGGACCTGTACCTCATCCACTGGCTGCAGCCGAAGCAGGGCACCTACGTGGACACCTGGAAGGCCCTCGTGGAGCTCCAGAAGCGCGGCCGGGTCACGTCCATCGGCGTCTGCAACTTCACGGGTGAGGCCATTGACGAGCTGATCGCCGCCACGGGCGTCACCCCGGCCATCCATCAGATCGAACTGCACCCGTATTTCAACCAGGCGGAGCTGCGCCGCTACGACGCGGAGCGCGGCATCCTCACCCAGGCCTGGTCCCCGCTCGGCCAGGGCGGTGAGCTGCTGAGCGACCCGGAGGTGCTGCGCATCGCGGAGAAGCACGGCGCCTCGCCCGCGCAGGTGGTGATCGCCTGGCATCTGGCCATCGGCAACGTCGTGATCCCCAAGTCCGTCACCCCCGGCCGCATCGCGGAGAACTACGCCGCGCTGAACGTCACGCTGGATGACAACGACGTGGTGGCGCTCAACGGGCTCGACCGTGGCGCCGAGGGCCGCATCGGACCGGACCCCGCGGTTTCCGACTTCGCCTGAGCCACACCGGAGACGCGGAAGGCCCCCGGGATTCCCGGGGGCCTTCTTCATCTGAGCTTCCTATCAGAATCGAACTGATGACCTTTTCATTACGAGTGAAACGCTCTACCGACTGAGCTAAGGAAGCACGTGCGAAACCCTGCCTGCTGGCCGGACCGCACAGAAGAACAGTCTAGAGGCCGCCGGGGTGCGGGTCAAAACGGCGTCCCGGGGAACATCCTGCGCCTGTTCATGTTGCGGTCCCGCACGGTTCAGCCGGCCGTTGACCGGACCGGTCACGCTGAGGGGAACGACGGCGGCGCAACGGTGCGCCGTCACCCTCACGCGAGCAAGGAGCACGGACCATGACGGTGAATCCGGTGGGCGGCGGACGGGACACCCTCCCGGTCCCAGGACGGCCGGCGCGGCTGCGTCTGGCCGTGGTGGACATGTCCGGAACCACGGTCACCGACGGGGGACTGATCGAAGAGGCCCTCCGGCGCGCTTTCTGCGCCGCGGGGGAGGAGCCGGGCAGCGCCCGCCTCGCCTCGATGATGGACTACGCCCACAATGCCATGGGACTGTCCAAACTCAGTGTGTTCCAGCAGCTGTACGAGGGCCGGCCCGGGCAGGCCCGGCAGGCGAACGCCGTCTTCGAGCAGGCCTATGACGAACTGGTGGACCGCGGCGGCGTCCAGGCCATCCCGGGAGCGCAGTCCGCCATGCAGTGGCTCCGGGACGCCGGCCTGAAACTCTGTCTGGTCACGGGATTCGGCCGCCACACGCAGAACACCATTCTGGAGTCGCTCGGCTGGATGGGCCTGGCGGACCTCAGCCTCTGCCCGGAAGACGCGGGCCGCGGACGGCCTTGGCCGGACATGATCCTCACGGCAGTCCTCGCCCTGGACCTGGGCGACGTGCGGGAAGTCCTGGTGGTGGGGGACACGACGGCGGACATCCAGTCCGGGCTTCGTGCAGGCGCCGGGCTGGTCGCCGGAGTGCTGACGGGCGCCCACTCCGAGTTCGCCCTCCGCGCGGCGGGGGCGGACGCCGTCGTGCCGTCCATCCGGGACATCCCCACCTTGCTGCGCGAACGCGTGCAGACGCCCGCAGCGCTCAACTGACAGTCCGGACCGTGCCCGGCACCGTACGGCGTTACGTGCAGCGCAGGCCGTCGGCCGGCGTCGTGCCCTTCACGAAGTAGTCGTCGACGGCGTTGGTGATGCAGTTCCCCGCCCGGCCATAGGCCGTGTGGCCCTCGCCTTCCCAGGTCAAGAGGGACGCGTTGCCGAGCTGCTTGCGCAGGTTCTGGGCCCACTCGTACGGCGTGGCGGGGTCTCCCGTGGTCCCGATGACCACCACCGGCGCCTTGCCGCTGTAGTTCGCCGGTGCCACCTTGCGGACGGCCGTGGTCTTCAGACCGTCGCAGGCGATCCCGCCGTAGGCCATGTACTTGCCGAGGGTGGGGGACACCCTGACCAGTTCGGCGGCTTCGTTGCGCATGGCTTCCGGAGCGGAGTCCACGGAGTAGTCCAGGCAGTTGATGGCGTTGAACGCGAAGGCGCTGTTGGAGGTGTAGCTTCCGGAGGAGTCCCGGTCCGCCCCGAAGTCGGCCAGCTGCATCATGGGGGAGGGGTCGCCCACCAGCGCCGCAGCCAGCGCCTGCCGGAGATTGGGCCAGCTCGCCGTGCTGTAGAGCGGGACGATGAGCCCGGACACGAAGCTCGCCACGGTCACCACGCGTCCGTCATTGGCCTGGGGCGGGTCCGTGGCGTACTGGTTCATGAGCTTCTGAATCCGCTGGACCCCTTCGTCCGCGTTGCCGCTCAGGGGGCACCCGGAATTGCGCTGGCACCACTCCACGAACACGTGCAGGCTGCGCTCGAAGGCCTTCGCCTGACCGATCGTGAGCTGGGACTGTGTGAGGGTCGAGTCCAAGGCGCCGTCCAAGACCATGCGGCCCACCCGGTCCGGGAAGAGGGTCGCGTAGGTGGATCCGAGGAACGTCCCGTAGGAGTACCCCAGGTAGTCGAGTTTCTCGTTGCGCAGCGCGGCCCGCAGGATGTCCATGTCCCGGGCGGCGCTCTCGGTGTCCGCATGGGCCAGGACCGGTCCGGTGTTCGCCTCGCACGCCTGGTTGGTCTGGCGCTGCTCGTCGATGGACTTCGCCAGGCCGTCCGGCGTGAACGGGTCGTAGTACACGGCCCGCTGAGCGTCCCGTTCGCGGTCCGTCAGGCAGGTGACGGGGGCTGACCGCTTCACGCCGCGTGGATCGAACCCGACCAGGTCGTAGTTCTTGCGCAGCTCGTCGCTGAGGATCCACTGTGCGGAGTCGTTGACGAAGTCATAGCCGGAACCGCCCGGGCCGCCCGGGTTGATGAAGAGTGAGCCCTCTGACTTGCCGGTGGCGGCGATCTTGATCACCGCGATCTCGATGCTCCCACCCTGAGGGTTGGAGTAGTCCACGGGAACCTTGATGGAGGCGCATTCGGCGCCGTGTTCGCAGGAAGCCCAGGCGACCTTCTGGCCGTAGTAGTCCTTCAGCTCTTCGGGTGTGCCCGTACTCAGGCCCTCCTGGCTCCCGGATGTCGCGGCGGGTTTGCCGCCGGGGAGGGTGACGGTGACGCAACCGCTGAGGCTCAGCGCGAGCGCCGCGGATGCCGCGACGGCGGCGACCAGTTTCCCGGCCCGGCCCCCCCGGGTGGCGGGCCGCCGGCTCCCGGGCCGCCCGGCCGTTCCCGGCGCCGTCGTGCCGTCCGCCGTCCATGTCATCCGCTGTGCTGCCTTCCGGGCCATGCCCATGAGTCTGAGTCCTCCTCGTCCGCTCATCACACCAGACCTGCCGCCATGCCTTCGAGGGCCAGAAGCGGAGCCACATTGCTGGTCACCAGCCGGCGCCGCGTCAGATTGATCGCATCGATCCTGGCCAGCGTCGTCTCAGGGGTCCCCGCCGCGGCGAAGCCCTCCAGCTCGGACCGCAGCTCCTCATTCACCAGGGACTCGCCCGTGCCCACCTGCAGCAGGAGCACGTCCCGGTAGAACGAGATGAGATCCGTCAGGGTGCGGTCCAGGGAGTCCGTGATGGAGCGCTTCGCACGCCGTTTCTGGTCCTCCTCCAGGCGTTTGAGCTGGCCACGCAGGGCCGGGGGGATGGGTGCGCCGTCCTCCAGGCCCAGGGAGCTCAGGAGCGCCTGCCGTTCGGCGGCGTCGCGCTCCGTGTTGGAACTGTCCGCCTCATCCCCGGCGATGCTCATGAGCCGTTCCGCCATGAGCACGGCCGAGGTGATCCCCTTCAGTCCCAGGGGGAAGCGGACGGTCTCCAGACGCCGTTCCCGGGCACCGGCGTCCCGGGCCAGGCGACGGGCGATCCCCACATGGCTCTGCGCCAGCCTCGCCGCGCTCGCTGCGAGCGCGGGCTCGACGCCGTCGCGCCGCACGAGCAGCTCGGCCACGTCCTCAGCGGACGGCAGTCGCAGCGCGACGCTGCGGCAGCGGGAGCGGATGGTCACCAGGACGTCCGCCGGAGAGGGGGCGCAGAGCATCCACACGGTCCGGGCCGTGGGTTCCTCGATGGCCTTCAGCAGGACGTTCGTGGTGCGCTCCGCCATGCGGTCGGCGTCCTCCACGATGATGATCCGCCATCGTCCCGACGACGGGTGGTTGCCGGCCGTGGCCACGAGCTCGCGGGCCTCGTCGATGGCGATGGTCACCTTGTCCGTGCGGACATGCTGCACGTCCGGATGGGTCTCGCCCACGATCGTGCGGCAGGCGTGGCACTCGCCGCAGCCGCGCAGGGCCGGATCGGGCTGCTCGCAGTTCAGGGCCGCGGCGAAGGCCTTGGCCGCGTTGGAGCGTCCGGAACCGGGCGGGCCGGTGAACAGCCAGGCATGCGTCATGCCCTCCCCGGCCGCGGCACGCCGCAGCTGGGCCGCGACGGCGTCCTGCCCGCGGAGTTCGTCGAAGACGCTCATGCGTCCATCCCCGGCGAGGGGCTGCCGGCGTGCTCGGACAGGACTTCGTCCACGCGGGCCAGGATGAGTGCCGCGATCGTGTCCACATCCTGCAGGCCATCGATCACCAGGTGGCGCTCCGGAGCGGTGGCGGCCGTGTCCAGGAACGCCTGACGCACCTGGGCGTGGAAGGAATCGGGCTCGGACTCCAGGCGGTCTTCGCCACCCGGGGCGCGGCGTGCGCGGCCGGCGGCGGGATCCACGTCCAGGATGACCGTGAAGTGCGGCCACAGAGCGTTCGTCGCCCAGACGTTCAGGTCCCGGATCTCCCCGATGCCGAGGCCGCGGCCGATGCCCTGGTAGGCGATGGAGGAATCGATGTAGCGGTCCGTGATGACGGCCTCGCCGCGGGCCAGCGCCGGCCGGATGAGCTGCTCCACGTGGGCGGCACGGGCGGCGGCGTACATGAGCGCTTCCGTGCGGGCATCGATCTCGCCCTGCCCGTGATCCAGGACCAGGGACCGCAGCTTCTCACCGATCTCGGTCCCTCCGGGCTCGCGCGTCTGAACCACGGTGATCCCGCGGGACCGCAGGGCCTCAGCCAGCAGACGGCTCTGCGTGGACTTCCCCGCGCCGTCCCCGCCTTCGAAGGCGATGAACAGTCCGGGGCCTTCTGCGCTGTTGGTCACGGACCCAAGCCTAGCGGGAGAGGCTAGGCCTTGCCTGGGAGACGACACCCTTGTGGACGGCTGGGCCCACATGCCGGCTGTCCGTTGCCCGGCGGGGGCGGCCGAGTCCTAAAGTGAAGCCATGGAGCATTCCCTTCCCCTCAACCCGGATTCCGTCGTCGTGGCGGGCGGCCGTCCCGCCCGTGAGAGGGACGGCGCCGTGAACCCGCCGGTGGTACTCTCCTCCACCTTCGTTGGCACCGGGCCGCTCGGCCCGGGGGACCGGGGGTACGGTCGGTACGCGAACCCCAGCTGGGAGCCCTTCGAAGAAGTGCTCGGCGAGCTCGAAGGCGGGACCGAACCCGCACTGCTTTTCGCCTCCGGTCTGGCCGCCGTCAGTGCCGCTCTCTCCCTGGTGCCGCTCGGCGGCATCGTGGTCATGCCCGAGCACTCCTACGCCGGCACCGTCCAGCAAGCCGCCGAGCTTGCCGCGAAGGGCCTGCTCAGCCTGCGTCTGGTGGACATCACGGACACGGAGCAGGTCCTCTCCGCGCTCCGGAGGGAAGGCGTCAGCGCGGATCTCCTCTGGCTGGAGAGCCCCACGAACCCGATGCTCGGCGTCGCGGACCTGCCCGTGCTGCTCGCGGCCGCCCGGGAGGCCGGGATCCTCACGGTGGTGGACAACACCTTCTGCACCCCCTTGGTGCAGCAGCCCCTGACGCTCGGGGCGGATCTGGTACTCCATTCCGTCACGAAGTACCTGGCCGGCCACTCGGACGTGGTCCTGGGGGCTCTCGTGCCACGGACTGCCGAGCTCCGCTCCACGCTGCTGCACCACCGCACCATCCACGGATCCATCGCCGGTCCCTGGGAGGCCTGGCTCGCGCTCCGCGGCATCCGGACCCTCGCAGTGCGGATTGAACGGTCCCAGGTCACCGCCCAGCTGCTGGCGGAACGGCTGGAGGCGCACCCCGCCGTCGAGCGCGTCCGCTTCCCCGGACTGCCCTCGGACCCCGGCCACGACCGCGCGCGAGCTCAGCTGAAGGGCTTCGGCTCCATTCTCTGCATCGAGGTCGCCGCCGGCGGCGGGCGGAGCGGGGCGGAGAACGCGGACGCGCTGGTCACAGGGCTCGGGCTGTGGCTGCCGGCCACCTCGCTGGGCGGCGTCGAGTCCCTCATCGAACGACGACGACGCCACCTCGCGGAGCCGCACAGCGTCCCGGACAATCTGGTGAGGCTGAGTGTCGGCATCGAGAATGCGGAGGACCTCTGGGCCGACCTTGAGCGCTCGCTGGACGCGCTGCCACGCGGCTAGCGCCCGGATACTAGGCTGAGTGCTGTGGGACAACTGATCATCTATTACGCCGTCACCGCCATCTATTTCGTCCTGGGAGTGGTGGCCCTGGGCCTGGAGGCCTGGGCCTTCATCGATGCGCTGAGCCGCAACCATGGCGACTATGAGGCCACCATGAAGCGCAGCAAGGGCTTCTGGCTGGCACTCACCGGCGGGGCCGCACTTGTGGGCGTACTGTCGCTGGCCGGTGGCGTCAGCCCCATGGGACTGTTCGCCATCGTGGCCGTGACCGCGTCCTGCGTGTACCTGGCGGACGTCCGCCCTGCCATCCGGGAACTCCGCCGGGGCGGCTACAACAGCTGGTGATCCCGGCGGGCCACGCCGTCCGGGGCCACGGCGTCCCAGGCCACGGACAGCTCGCCCAGCCGATACCGCCGCGGTCCGTCGAGGACAGGCCAGCCGCTGGAGCGCAGGGCCCGGCACATGGCCATCCACCGCTGCCGCACGCCGAAGCTCGCCAGCGGCGCGGCCGCCAGCCAGGCCTGATCGGCGGCCGCCAGGAACGCGTGGATGCGCTCTCCGGGCACATTGCGGTGGATCAGCGCTTTGGGGAGCCGCTCCGCCAGCTGTGACGGTTGCTCCAGTGCCCCGAAGTTCACCGAGAGGTGGAGACTGAGCGGCCCGCCGCCGTCGAGCGCCACCCAGGCGGCGGTCCGCCCGAGCTCATCGCAGGTGCCTTCCACCAGGAGGCCGTCCGCGGCCAGCCGGGACGTCAGGGTGGCCCAGATCCCCGGGACGTCCGCCTCGTCGTACTGACGGAGCACATTGAAGGCACGCACCAGGACCGGCGCGTGGGAGACCGGCAGCTCGAAGCCGCCCAGCCGGAAGTCCAGGCCCGGCCGGGCCTCCTCACGCGCCCGCGCCACCCTTCCCGGCTCGATCTCCAAGCCGGTCAGGCGGAAGCCCGGATTGACCGTGCGGAGGCGTTCGAACAGCTCGATGGCGGTCCTGGGACTGGCGCCGTACCCCAGGTCCACGGCCAGCGGCTCCGGCAGATGGCGGAACCGCCAGGCCTGCGACCCCGTAACCCAGCGGTCCACCCTGCGCATGCGATTGGGGTTGGTGGTCCCGCGCGTCACATTGCCCACCGGCCGGACCGCCCGGCCTGAACCACGGCCGGGGAGCTGCAGGCGCTCGGATTTCTGAACCACCGGACAAGTTTAGGGTGGCTGTGACGTTTAAGACTCACTGGGCGGCCGGTCCCACGATCTCGCTAGAATCACACCATGACGTACACCTTGATCCTGCTGCGCCATGGCCACAGCGAATGGAATGCCAAGAACCTCTTCACCGGCTGGGTGGATGTGGACCTCAACGATCAGGGCCGGGCCGAGGCCGCCCGCGGCGGTGAGTTGCTGGTGGAGAACGGCGTCCTGCCGGATGTCCTCTACACCTCCCGCTTGAAGCGGGCCATCAACACCGCCAACCTGGCGCTGGCCACGGCGGACCGCGGCTGGATCGACGTCAAGCGCGATTGGCGCCTCAACGAGCGCCACTACGGCGCACTGCAGGGCAAGGACAAGGCCCAGACCCTCGCCGAGTTCGGCGAGGAGCAGTTCATGGAGTGGCGCCGCAGCTACGACACCCCGCCGCCCGCCCTCGCCGACGATTCCGAGTTCTCCCAGGTGGGTGACCCGCGTTATGCCGACCTCGGCGACGCGGTCCCGCGCACCGAGTGCCTGAAGGATGTCCTGGTCCGCCTCCTGCCGTACTGGGAGTCGGATATCAAGGAGGACCTCAAGGCCGGCAAGACCGTGCTGGTCACCGCCCACGGCAACTCCCTGCGCGCCCTGGTCAAGCACCTGGACGGCATTTCGGATGATGACATCGCCGCCCTGAACATCCCCACCGGCATCCCGCTGGTCTACGAACTGGACGAGGACTTCCAGCCCGTGAACCCGGGCGGCCGTTACCTCGACCCCGAGGCCGCCGCAGAGTCCATCAAGGCCGTGGCCAACCAGGGCAAGAAATAAAGCCCACCCCCCACGCGAGAGTACAGATGATGCCGCTTCCCAGCACGGGAAGCGGCATCATCTGTACTCTCGGCGCTTAACGACGACGGCGACGCCACCCACCCGGGGTGCGTCACCGCCGTCGTCGGCTGAATCTCAGGCGCCGCCGATGACCTCCGGCTGCCACTCGCCGTTGACCAGGTAGCTGACCTTACGGGCCACGGAGACGCCGTGGTCGGCGAAGCGCTCGAAGTACCGGCTGGCCAGGGCCACATCCACGGAGGTGGCGGCGGATTCGGTCCAGTCGGCCGCGGCTACGGCCTTGAACACGCCGGCGTGCAGTTCGTCGACCTCCAGGTTGAGCTTGACGATGTCGCGGGCCAGGTTCAGGTCGCGGGTGTCGAGAAGCTCGGCGACCTTGCGGGCGATCTGGATGTCCAGTTCCGCGAAGCGCTCGAATGTCTCGGTCAGGGACTCCGGGATGACCTGGGCCGGGAAGCGGAGACGGGCCAGCTGGGCGATGTGCCGTGCCAGGTCACCCATGCGCTCCAGTGAGGCGCTCATACGCAGGGAGCTGACGATCATACGGAGGTCGGTGGCGACGGGGCCCTGCAGGGCCAGGATGTCGATGGCGCGCTCGTCGAGGGCGTTCTGGAGGAAGTCGATGCGGGCGTCCGCGGCGATCACATCCTGGGCCAGGTCCACGTCTGCGGTGAAGAAGGCGGTGGTGGCGTTCTCGATGGCGGTGGCCACCAACGTCGAGATCTCGACGAGTTCCTCACCGACCTGGGCGAGCTCGTCCTGGAAAACCTTGCGCACGGTGGCGTCCTTTCTTGGGGCTGCGTGCCCGGTCGGTCCGGCCCGTCACGGGTGGACGGGCGCGCTGACGGTCCAGCTACTTACGCTGACAGTGGGCCATGAATACTTTGCATCGTGAAAGTGAACGTTAGTTGAACCGGTGGTCCATGCCCATCATTCCGGGCAAAGAGCCTTGCTCTGGACCGTAAGCTGGGTGGGTGGATCCTCTGCTCGTCGGCGTCATCGCCGGGCTCATCGGCCTGTGCCTGGGCGTGTTCGGCGTGCTCGCCTTCCGGGTGAGTGAACAGCAGCGGACCCTGGTGGAAGGCGAACTCGACGAGGCCCAGCTGCCCGAAGGTGCGGCTGAGGTGCTCAGCGTGCTGGGCCGGGCCTTCGTGATCGTGGACGACATCGACGGCGTCGTGCGGGCGAGTCCTGCCGCCTATGCCTACGGACTGGTGCGCGGTCACACGGTGGTGCACCAGCAGCTGCTGGGGATGACCGCCCGGGTGCGGCGCGACGGCGTCGTGCTGGAAGAGGAGTTCGAGCTCCCGCGCGGACCGCTGGGCGCCGGTTCCATCGTGGTGCAGGTGCGGGCAGCGGTGCTGGGGGATGAGTACGTCCTGCTCCTGGCCGACGATCGCACGGAGATCACCAGGACCGAGGAGATCCGCAACGACTTCGTCGCCAACGTCTCCCACGAGCTGAAGACCCCGGTGGGGGCCATCTCCCTGCTGGCCGAGGCGCTGGAGGACTCCTCCGACGATGAAGTGGCCGTGCGCCGCTTCGCCCAGCGCATGCACAAGGAGGCCTCCCGCCTGGCGGACCTGGTGCAGGACATCATCGAACTCTCCCGTCTCCAGGGCGCCAACATCGCCCAGCGGGGCACGGCCGTGGATCTGAGCCACGTGATCGCCGATGCCGTGGACCGGTCCAAGCTGACGGCGGAGAGCAAGAACATCAAGATCGTGGTCGGCGGGGCCGGCACGGACGCCCAGGTGTACGGCGACCCGGATCTGCTGACCACGGCGTTCCGCAACCTCATTGACAACGCCGTCCGGTACTCGCCGGAGAACACCCGTGTGGGCATCGGCATCCGTTCCCGGGAGGGCCTCATCGCGGTGTCCGTGACGGATCAGGGCGACGGGATCTCCCCGGAGGATCAGGAGCGGGTCTTCGAGCGCTTCTACCGGGTCGATGCGGCCCGCTCCCGGGCCACCGGTGGTACCGGCCTGGGGCTCAGCATCGTCAAACACGTCGTGACCAATCACGGAGGCGAAGTCTCCGTGTGGTCTCAGCCCGGACAGGGGTCCACGTTCACCGTGCGCCTGCCGGAGCTGGAAGGGCGGGATTCCGTGGACACCACGGAACCGCAAGGGCCGGCGCCGGCGCATGCCCGTTCCGGTCTGGCCGCAGGCCAAGTTCATGAAGAAGGAGTTCAGGCGTGAGCCGCATTCTGATCGTGGAGGATGAAGAGTCCTTCAGCGACCCGCTGTCCTATCTGCTCGGCAAGGAGGGCTTCGAGGTGGAGGTGGTGGACAACGGCCTTGACGCCATCACCGAGTTCGACCGCAACGGCGCCGATCTGGTGCTGCTGGACCTCCAGTTGCCCGGGCAGTCCGGCACGGAGGTCTGCCGGCAGCTCCGCCAGCGCTCCTCGGTCCCCGTCATCATGCTGACGGCCAAGGACTCCGAGATCGACAAGGTCGTGGGCCTGGAGCTCGGCGCGGACGATTACGTCACCAAGCCGTACTCCTCCCGCGAGCTGGTGGCCCGCGTGCGGGCCGTGCTGCGCCGTCAGGGCGAGCCCGAGGAGCTCATCACCACCACGGTGCAGGCCGGTCCGGTGCGGATGGACATCGAGCGGCATGTGGTCAGCGTGGGCGGAGAGCAGGTGTCACTGCCGCTGAAGGAGTTCGAACTGCTGGAGATGCTCCTGAGGAACTCCGGCCGCGTGCTGACCCGCGGACAGCTGATCGACCGCGTGTGGGGCTCCGATTACGTGGGGGACACAAAGACCCTTGACGTTCACGTCAAGCGCCTGCGCGGCAAGATCGAGCCGGACCCGTCCGCGCCACGGTACCTGGTGACCGTGCGCGGCCTGGGCTACAAGTTCGAGCCCTGATCCGCACGGACAACCAGATCCGCACGGATGACGCGAGAGGCGGCCTCCCTCAGGGAGGCCGCCTCTCGCGTTGTCAGGAACGTGGAGTTGTCAGCGGCGCGTGGCGCGGTGCCGGACGGTCCAGTAGAACGGGCCGCCCAGGGCGATGGCCAGGAAGGCCACAGTCAGCAGCAGCTCGGCACTCAGCAGCAGGAAGACGGCCGTGACCCCGAGATTGAGGGCGAGGCCGCCGAGCGCGCCGAAGGCCGTCATGAGCGCGGCCAGCGCGGCCAGCGCCAGGATGTAGGCCCCGAAGTACCGGGCCGGGGTGTCCAGACGGTCCAGCGCACGCACCACGGAGCGCGGCTGGACAAAGTTCAGGATCGTCATGATCGCCTCTGCTGAAGACTCTGAAAAAGGGAAGGGGGTCCCTCGGGAAAGGGGGTGGGATTCGCGGCGATGCCGCATCTCCATTCTTGCCCATTCCCGCATCCCGGATGCCGTCCGGGAGCATTCCCGCGCTGTGTGTTTGCTCACATCGCGGGTGATGCTTAAAACGACGACGGCGCCCGCCCCGGTGGGAGGTCATCCTCCGTCGGGGGCACGCGCCGTCGTCGTGGGCCGCCTCGCGGCCGGCCGCAGTGAGCCTGGTGCTACTTGGCCGATTCGGTGGCGGTCGGCATCGGGGTGGCCGTGGCGTGCGTCGCCGTCGGGGACGGGGTCGGCAGGAACGGGCGGTACTCCTTGATGGTGCCGTCCAGCACGGGGACCTGGACGGTCAGGTTCTGGCCTTCGCCGCTGAACTTGAGGTCCACCAGGGCACCGGGCTTGGCGCCCGTGGTGCTGAGGACCGCGGGATCGCCGGCATCGAGGGAGACCTCGTTGTTGGCCTTGACGCGGACCTGGGTCTGGGAGCCCTCGGCGCCGTTCACCGTGACGACGACGTCGCTGGCACTGCCGTTGAAGATGGTGCCGAGCAGGCGTCCCGGGTTCTTCTCGCCATCGCTGACCACCATGGCGTTGCGGATCTTGAGGTCCGCGAACTGCGCGTTCACACCATCGGAGGCGGCGTACTGGTGCGTGGTCTGCTGCGGGGAGGTCGCGGAGCAGGCGGTGGTGGCGGCGAGGAGTCCGACGCCCATCGCGGCTGCGGCCAGCGCGCGCTTGCCGGGCTTGATGGTCTTGAGGCCAGTGGAACGCACTTTACGTAACTCCTTGCACGAAGAATGAGAGCTCTTTGCTGACAGTTTATCGATAAAAGACGCCATCCCGGGCACCGGGGCCGAGGCGACCGTCACGGACGGTCTGCAATGCATCTTTCGGACTGTCCGTCAAGTCACATGACAGCCCGGTGCGCGGGCCTGGATCCTTGATATTTCAAGGGATGCAGGCCCATGCTCCGGCAAGGCCGCCCCCTCCGCCGTGATAAACTGGAGGTCGGGAAAGGGGATAATCCACATGGTTTTTGAAGTCGGCGAGACGGTTGTTTACCCTCACCACGGTGCTGCGAAGATCGAAGAGATCAAGATGCGCACCATCAAGGGCGTTGAGAAGATGTACCTGAAGCTCCGCGTGGCGCAGGGCGACCTCACCATCGAGGTCCCGGCCGAGAATGTCGACCTGGTCGGCGTTCGCGACGTCGTGGGCAAGGAAGGCCTGGAGCACGTCTTCGACGTTCTGCGCGCCGAATTCACGGAAGAGCCCACCAACTGGTCGCGCCGTTACAAGGCGAACCTGGAGAAGCTGGCCTCGGGCGATGTCATCAAGGTCGCCGAGGTGGTCCGCGATCTGTGGCGTCGTGACCAGGACCGCGGCCTGTCCGCAGGTGAGAAGCGCATGCTCTCCAAGGCCCGTCAGATCCTGATCTCCGAGCTCGCTCTTGCCGAGAAGACGGATGAGGAGCACGCGGCCAACGTCCTGGACGAGGTCCTCGGCTCCGAGGTCACCGCTTCCTGAGTCACGTTTCACGAAAGCCTGGACGGTGCATGCCGTCCGGGCTTTCGCGTTCCCGGGCCCGGCACGTTCCTCCGCTGCCTGAGCGGAGGATGCCGCCTCCGGGCGGGGAATGCGAGCACTACTGCGCAGGCAGTGGGGACTAGGGTGGAGTGTATGACTTCAGACTCCCGCACCGGCGTCGTGGTCCTCGCCGCAGGTTCCGGCCAGCGTCTCGGCTTCGGCATCCCCAAGGCCCAGGTTCTCCTCGGCGAGGAGCCCATCCTCCGGCACGCCCTGGCCGGCGTGGTGGCGGCCAGTGTGGCGGACCGCATCGTGGTGGCGCTGCCGCACGGTGAGAAGCCCGGGCCCGGAACGCTGCACGAGGTGGTGGAGGTGTTCCTCGCGGAGCACCGGGACGCCGAATGGGAGCTGAGCGTGGTCGAAGGCGGTGCCACGCGCGCCGACTCGGTCGCCCGGGCGCTGTCCGCCCTGGACGGTGTGGAGCGCGTCCTGGTGCACGACGCCGCCCGCCCCCTGGTGCCCGTCCAGGTCTTCCAGCGGGTCGCCGACGCCCTGGTCGCCGGTGCGCGCGCCGTCATCCCCGCGATCCCGGTGGTGGACACCATCAAGCAGGTCCACACGAGCCACGGCGCGGACGCCGACATCTCCCCGGAGCTGGTCACCGGCAACATCGCCCGGGAGTCACTCCGTGCGGTCCAGACGCCCCAGGGCTTCAGCTATGCGGCGCTGAAAGCCGCCCACGACGATGCCCAGTACCTGGACGACAAGCAGGCCGAGGCCATCACGGACGACGCCATGCTGCTGGAATCCCGCGGTGTCCCGGTGCACGTGGTCGCCGGGTCCACGTACTCGCTGAAGATCACCACGCCCGTGGACCTGATCCTCGCCGAGGGCCTGCTGGAAGGCCCCCTGGCCGGCCGCTGGATGGGGGAGGCATGATCATCCCCCGCACCGGCATCGGCGTCGACGCCCATGCCTACGCCCCTGAGGACGCGCTGCGGCCGCTGTGGCTCGCCGGGCTCCTGTGGCCGGGCGAGAGGGGGTTGGCCGGGCACTCCGACGCCGACGTCGTCGCGCACGCCGCCGCGGACGCCCTCTTTTCCGCCGCCGGGCTCGGTGACCTCGGCACGCATTTCGGCACGGACCGCCCAGAATACGCGGGAGCGTCCGGGCTGCGGCTTCTGACCGAGGCCGCGCGGATCGTCCGGGAGGCCGGATTCGGCATCGGCAACGTGGCGGTGCAGCTGCTGGGCAACCGGCCCAAGTTCTCGCCCCGCCGGCTGGAGGCGGAGAAGGTGCTGAGCGATGCGGCCGGTGCCCCTGTGAGCGTCTCCGCCACCACCACGGACGGTCTGGGGTTCCTGGGCCGCGGGGAGGGCCTGACGGCCGTCGCGACCGCGCTCGTGTATCCGCTCGGGGGAAAATAGCCCCCACCCCGGCCGACGGCATAGGCTGGGCCCGTGACATTGCGCTTCTATGACACGGCCACGGCCCAGGTCCGCGAGTTCCAGCCCCTCGAAGCAGGGAAGGCGAGTGTGTACTACTGCGGGGCCACCGTCCAGGGGCTTCCCCACGTTGGACATGTGCGTTCCGCCATCGCCTTCGACCAGCTGACCCGCTGGCTCCGCCACCGCGGCTATGACGTGACCGTGGTCCGCAACGTCACTGACATCGACGACAAGATCCTGGCCAAGTCCGCCGAGTCCTTCGAAGAGGGCTTCATCCCGGACGGGGACCGCTTCCCCCGGGAGCAGTGGTGGGCGCTGGCGTACCGCTACGAGCAGGCCTTCCGCCGCGCCTACGAGACCCTGGGCGTCTCTTCGCCCACGTATGAGCCCCGCGCCACCGGCCACGTGCCGGAGATGCACGCCCTGATCCAGCGGCTCATCGACCGCGGTCACGCCTACCCGGCGCCGGACGGCTCCGGGGACGTCTACTTCGACGTCCGCTCCTGGCCGCAGTACGGCGCGCTGACCCGTCAGAACATCGACGACATGCAGGCCGCCGCGGACGCCGACCCGCGCGGCAAGCGGGACCCTCGCGACTTCGCCCTCTGGAAGGGTCACAAGGACGGCGACCCGGAGACCGCCGCCTGGGACTCCCCGTGGGGCCGGGGCCGCCCGGGCTGGCACCTGGAGTGCTCCGCCATGGTCACCAAGTACCTGGGCCCGCGCTTCGACATCCACGGCGGTGGCCTGGACCTGCGCTTCCCGCACCACGAGAACGAGCTGGCCCAGTCCACCGCGGCCGGTGACGGCTTCGCGAACTTCTGGATGCACAACGGCATGGTCACCTACCAAGGCGAGAAGATGTCCAAGTCCGTGGGCAACACCGTCAGCCCGGAGGAGATGCTCGCCCAGGCGAGTCCGCGGGTGGTGCGCTACTACCTCGGACAGGCACAGTACCGCTCCGTGCTGGACTACAACCCCGGCTCCCTCTCCGAGGCCGCCTCGGCCGTGGAACGGATCGACGGATTCATCGGCCGCGCCCTGCGGGCCACGGCGGAGCTGAATGGTGCCGCCCCGCAGAACGGCGCCATCGGCTGGTTCGACTACGGTGGGGTCCCGGACGGCTTCGCCGCCGCCATGGACGATGACCTCAACGTGCCCGCCGCCCTCGCCGTCCTGCACGAGACGGTGCGCAGCGGAAACGCGGCCCTCGCCGCCGGCGATCTGGAGACCGCCCACCGGGCACTGGCCTCCGTCACGGCCATGACCCGCGTCCTGGGGCTCGACGACGTGGCGTCATCGGCCGCCGTCGACGGCCCGTCCACCGCGGCCCTGGACAGCCTCGTGCAGAGCCAGCTTGAGGCGCGCGCACAAGCCCGCGCCGAGAAGAACTGGGCCGCCTCGGACGCCATCCGCGACGCTCTCGCGGCGGCCGGAGTCGTGGTCGAGGACGGCCCTCAGGGGGCCACCTGGAGCCTGAAGAACGCCTGACACGCGTCAGACCGTAAAATGGTGGTGGTCCGCAAACTACCGCAGGGGTGAAACATGGCCAATATCGGCCGTTCCGGAGCTGTCCGTAAGCACAAGAAGGGCACCAGCGTAGGCACTGGTGGCCATGGCCGTAAGGCGCTGGAGGGCAAGGGGCCCACCCCCAAGGCGGAAGACCGCGAGTACCACAAGGCGTACAAGAACAAGGTCCTCGCCGAGCGTTCCGCCGCCAAGCGGAAGACCTCCGCGGGCCGCGACGCCCGCCGCGGCAGCGGCCCCAAGGGCCGCGCCATGGAGGAGCTGGTCACGGGCCGCAACTCCGTGGTGGAGGCGCTGCGCGCCGGTATCCCGGCCAAGACCCTGTACGTGGCCATCCGAATCGACGTGGATGACCGTGTCAAGGAGGTCCTGAAGCTCGCCGCCGAGCGCGGTGTGCCGATCCTGGAGGCCAGCAAGCCCGAACTGGACCGTCTCACCGAGGATGCCGTCCACCAGGGCCTGGCGCTGCAGATCCCGCCGTACGACTACGCGGACCCGATCGACCTGGCCATGGAGACCGTCGAGGCCTGGAAGAAGGGCCATATCGCCGCCCCGCCCCTGTTCGTGGCGCTGGACGGCATCACCGACCCGCGCAACCTGGGCGCCATCATCCGTTCGGTGTCCGCGTTCAGCGGTCACGGCGTCGTCGTGCCTGAGCGCCGCGCCGCCGGTGTGACCGCCGCCGCCTGGAAGACCAGTGCTGGTGCCGCCACCCGCGTGCCCGTGGCCCGTGCCGGGAACCTGAACAACACCCTGAAGGCGTTCCAGGAGATGGGCATCTTCGTGCTCGGCCTGGACGGCGATGGGGACGTATCCCTGCCCGGCCTGGATCTGGCCACCGAACCGATCTGCCTGGTGGTGGGCTCCGAAGGCAAGGGCCTGAGCCGTCTGGTCCGCGAGCACTGCGACCAGATCGTCTCCATTCCGATCGACTCCGCCATGGAGTCCCTCAACGCGGGCATGGCCGTGGCCATCTCCCTGTACGAAGTGTCCCGCCGCCGCTCCGAGACCTGAACCTCATGACCAGCGAACCGATCACCCGGCCCCTGGAATTCCTGGTGACGGCCTCCCGGCCGTTCCCACTGGGCGTCACTCCCGCCCGTCACGTCGAGCGCCACGCCCCGGACACGGTCAATGTGGCCGTGTTCGCCCCAGGCCTTTCCGCCGTGGACGTCCACCATCTGGGTGCGGACGGGCACTGGCACCGCACACGGCTCACCGAGGTGAGCGGCGGGGTCCATCACGGCCTCGTGCCGCGGTTCCCCCTGGGCACCCGCTACGGGTTCACGGGGCCGGAGACGGCCGGGCGGCTCATCAGCGCTCAGCTCATGCGCCGCAAGCACGACGACGGGGCGCCCGTCCGCAGCGCGCCTCCCGGCCTGCTGCTGGATCCCTACGGGCGGGGTGTGGATCTGGTGGACGGATCGCTCGTGTCGATGCGGATGCACCAGGACTTCGACTGGGGTGCGGACCGCCGGCCCAACACGCCCTGGCGGGACACGGTGGTGTACGAGGCCCACGTCAAGGGACTGACCAAGCTGCACCCGGACATCCCGGAGGATCTGCAGGGCACCTACGCGGGTCTGGCGCACCCGGTGATGATCGATTACCTGAAGACGCTCGGGATCACGGCCGTGGAGCTGCTGCCGGTGCACTTCCATCTGGATGAGGCGCACCTGGAGAATCTGGGCCTGCCCAACTACTGGGGTTACAACACGGCGGCCTTCTTCGCGCCGCACCCGTCCTATGCCACGCAGGCGGCCCAGGCCGCCGGGCCCGGGGCCGTTCAGGACGAGTTCAAGGGCATGGTGAAGCTGCTCCATGAGGCGGGCCTGGAGGTCATCCTCGACGTGGTCTACAACCACACCGCCGAAGGCGGCCAGGACCAGCCGGCCCTCAGCTTCCGCGGCCTGGGGGATGACGTCTACTACCGCCACGACGGCCACGGGAACTACTACGACACCACCGGCTGCGGGAACTCCCTGAACTTCGGCGAGCCCCGGGTGGTCCAGCTGGTCCTGGACTCGCTGCGCCACTGGGTGCAGGAGTACCACGTGGACGGCTTCCGCTTCGACCTGGCCACCACGCTGTGCCGGGACGCGAACAACGCCTTCGACCCCAAGCACCCGTTCCTGGTGGCGCTCTCCGCGGATCCCGTGTTCCACGAGGTCAAACTCATCTCCGAGCCCTGGGACGTGGGGCAGGGGGATTCCTGGCAGACCGGTCGCTTCCCGTACGGCTGGGTCGACTGGAACGACCGTTTCCGGGACACCGTTCGCTCCTTCTGGCTCAGCGAGCGCGCCGCGATCGAGGCGGGCCGGCAGGGCCGCAGCGTCTCGGCGCTGGCGGACGTGGTCTCCGGCTCCGCCTCGCTCTTCGCAGGGTCCGGCCGTAACCGCCTGGCCTCGCTGAACTTCGTCACGGCCCATGACGGCTTCACGCTGCGGGACCTGGTGTCCTATGACCGCAAGCACAACGAGGCCAACGGCGAGAACAACCGCGACGGCAATGACAGCAACCTCAGCTACAACCACGGCTACGAGGGCCGCACCGAGGTGGAGTCCCTCGTGGCGGCGCGTGCACTGACCAGCCGGAACCTCATGACCACGCTCATGGTCTCCCTCGGCGTGCCGATGATCGTGGCCGGGGACGAGCTCGGCCGCACCCAGCAGGGCAACAACAACGCCTACAACCAGGACAACTCTCTGACCTGGGTGGACTGGAGGTCCACCCAGGAGAGCCGCCAGATGCTCCGGGCCACTCAGCGGGCCATCCGGATCCGCCGCGAGTTCATGGCCGCCCAGCCGTACGACTACCCGCAACGCGATGAGCACTCGTACCTGCACTGGTTCAATCAGGACGGCGAGTTCATGTCCCCGGAGGACTGGAACAACCCCGGACAGCGCCTGGTGCAACTGCTCCTGGGCTCGCGGAAGGGCAAGATCGACGGCCTGGTGGTCATCAATGGCGGCGGCTCCGACCAGGAGATCGTCATGCCGCGCCTGACCGAGCTGGGTGTCACCACGGGGGACGTGCACAAGTTCGAGCTGCGGCACTCGACGTCCCTGGTCCAGGACGAGCGCCGGGGAACCCGCCTGGCCGAGGGGACCACGGACCTGGTGGACGCCTTCTCCATGAACATCTACCGACTCTGAGGACACCGATGAACCGGAAGACCCTGATGACCCTTGCCGGCCTGCTCGGGGTGGCCCTGCTTGCCGGCTTCCTGTGGCTGGGGAACGGCTCCCGGCCGGCAGCCCACGGCGGCGGTTCCCCGGTGGCGGCCGCCTCGCCCACCGGCCGGGCGGGGCAGGCGCCCTCCAACCCGAGTTCGCTGGCGACGGTCAAGGAGTCCGCGCTGCCTGCGGAGGCACAGACTACGCTGGCGCTGATCGCCAAGGGCGGGCCCTACCCGTACAGCCGGGACGGGATCAACTTCGGCAACTTCGAGGGGGCGCTGCCGAAGAAGAACGGCGGCTACTACCAGGAGTACACCGTGCCGACACCCGGGTCGAATGACCGGGGCGCCCGGCGCATCATTGTGGGCTCCGGCCACGAGAAGTACTACACGGCGGACCACTACGCCACCTTCCGCTTCATCCTGGAGGGCCGGTGAGGACGTACGACGGCGGTACTCACCCGGGTGCTGAACTCGCGCATGCGGTGCTCTCCCAGGGCCGGGAACCCGCCGTCGTCCCGGCCGCCGCGGACCGGGCGGGCGTGCTGGGCGCCTTCGCGGCCGCGCTGTCCTTCCCGGCGCATTTCGGCCGCAATCTGGATGCCCTCAACGACTGTCTGTGGGACTGGTCTGAGCGACTGACAGGGCCCACCACCCTCGTCTGGGTGCAGGCGGAAACCCTGGACGGGCCGACCGCGGATGCGGTGACCACCATCCTCAGGGACACCGAAGCGGCTTCGCCGCACCTCGCCGTCGTCGTCCTGCGGTGAGGCCGTCCTGCCGTGAATCAGGCGCCCCGGTCAGAGAGCGCTGAGGTTCGTCCCGGTCAGCAGGGCGTGCTCCACATCGGGCCGGCCGTTGGCGCGTGCCAGGGCGGCCGCCTCCTCCCAGGGGTACCCGACGGCCCGGAGTTCCACCTCCCAGCGACCGGACGCGTCATCGGCCACCGCGTACCGGGCGTGCGGGGTACCGGCTTCGATGAGGTGAGGATAGGGGCGGTCGTCGTCATAGGCCGGCCATCCCACGCTTCCCGGATTGACCACGAGCGCGCCGCCGCTCAGCCGGACGGCGCGCTGAAGATGGGTGTGCCCGCAGAGCAGGAGTGCGTGATCCAGATGCCCGGAGAGGCGTGAGGTGACCTCATCCTCGGTGGCCGGCCGGACACCATCCGGAGTCACCGTCTCCAGCAGGTATTCCAGGTCGTCCTCCGGCGTCCCGTGGAATGCCAGCACGCCCTCCACAGGACGGGCGGTAAGGGGCAGCGCAGCCAGCCAGGCCCGGTGCCGTCCGGTCAGTTCGGCGTGGGCCAGACGGTCGGAGGCGCTCATGAGTGCGGGAGGGGTCTCCAGAACCTGGCGTTCGTGGTTCCCCCGGACGGAGACCATGGGGGTGGCCATCAGGAGATCGGCGGTGGCGGCCGGGGCGACACCGCCGGAAAGGTGATCGCCCAGGTTCACCACCAGGTCGGCACGGTCCCGGGAGACCGCTTGGAGCACCGCCCGCAGGGCGAAGACGTTGCCGTGGACATCGGAGATCGCCGCGATTCGCATACGGAATTGTACCGATGACGCGAAAAGGGCCCCTCCGATCGGAGAGGCCCTTCGGCGCGTCGTCGGTTTACGCGTTGACCACCAGCCCGAGCTCGGCCTGGTTCGCCAGGGCCTCGTGCTTCGGGAACACCCGGACGGTGTACCCGAAGGCACCGGAGCGGTCCACGGGGATCGGGCCGCGGAAGAGCCAGCGGCCGTTGCCGAGGTCCTCGGAGGGCGCCAGGTCCACACTGCGGGGGTTCTGAATGTCGTCGTCATTGCCGGCCTTGCCGAACGCGGCCGCCACCTGGACCTCCTCCGGCTCCAGGCCGCCCAGGGACAGGTAGGCGCTCACGTGAAGCGTGTCGCCGATCTGCGGAGACTCGCTCACTCCGCTGCTGTCCACGTGCTCCACCGTGACGGCGGACCAGGCGGAGCGCACGCGGGCCGTGTAGGCGGCCAGGTCCTTCGCCACGGCGTAGCCGTCCTCCACGGCGGTGCGCCCTGCCACCGCGGCCGGGGTGTAGAGCTGGTTGACGTAGTCCTTGACCATGCGCTCCGCGGAGACGGCCGGTCCCAGATGAGCCAGCGTGTGCTTGATCATGGAGATCCACGCTGTCGGGAGCTCGCCGTCGCCGGCCTGGGACGGGCCGGCGGCGCCGGCGTCCTCGGACACGACGGAACCGTAGAAGCGTGGCGCCACCCGGTTCTCGATCAGTTCGTACAGGGCCGCGGCCTCGATGTCGTCCCGCTCCTCGGAGGAGGCGCCGTTGTTCGCCGTGGGGATCGCCCAGCCGTTCTCGCCGTCGTACATCTCATCCCACCAGCCGTCCAGGACGGACAGGTTGAGCGAGCCGTTGATCGCAGCCTTCATGCCGGAGGTGCCGCACGCCTCAAGGGGCCGCAGTGGGTTGTTCAGCCAGACGTCGCAGCCGGGGAACAGGGTCCGGGCCATGGCGATGTCGTAGTTCGGCAGGAACACGATCCGGTGGCGCACCTCGGGGTCGTCGGTGAAGTGGACCAGGTCCTGGATCATCTTCTTGCCCGCGTCGTCCGCGGGGTGAGACTTGCCGGCGATGACCAGCTGCACCGGGTGCTTCGGGTCCAGCAGGATCTTCTTCAAACGTGCGGGATCGCGCAGCATGAGCGTCAGGCGCTTGTACGTGGGGACGCGCCGGGCGAAACCGATCGTCAGCACATCGGGGTCCAGCACGCCGTCGGTCCAGCCGAGCTCGGCGTCTGCGGCGCCGCGCTTCTTCCAGGAGGCGCGCAGACGGCGGCGGACATCGGCCACCAGCTTGCCGCGCAGCTCCCGGCGCAGGCCCCAGATGGTCTCATCCGGGACGTTGTAGGCGAGGTCCCAGCGGCCCAGGGACTCGGCCTCCGGGCCGAAGGCGTCCCGGGCCAGGGTGCCGATGCTCGGGTCCACCCAGGTGGGCACGTGCACGCCGTTGGTGACGGAGGCGATGGGCACTTCGGACTTCTCGAAGCCCGGCCACAGCCCGGCGAACATCTCGCGGGACACCACGCCGTGCAGCTTCGCCACGCCGTTGGCGCGCTGGGCCAGGCGCAGGCCCATGACGGCCATGTTGAACTTGCCCGGGTCGCCGCCCTCGTAGCTCTCCCGGCCCAGGTCCAGGACGTTCTCCACCGGGACGCCCGGGGCCAGCCCGGCCCGGAAGAAGTGCTCGATCTGGGTCAGCTCGAAGCGGTCGATGCCGGCCGGCACCGGGGTGTGCGTGGTGAACACGGTGGAGGCGCGGCCCGCAGCCAGTGCCTCGTCCCAGCTCAGGCCCTTACCGGCCATGAGTTCCTGGATGCGTTCGATGCCGAGGAAGCCCGCGTGGCCTTCGTTCGTGTGGAACACCTCGGGGGCGGAGGTGCCGGTGATCCGGGCGTAGCTGCGCAGCGCCTTCACACCGCCCATGCCGAGCAGCAGCTCCTGCTGCAGGCGGTGGTCACCGCCACCGCCGTAGAGCCGGTCCGTGATGCCGCGCGCGGCGTCGTCGTTGCCGGGGACGTTGGAATCCAGCAGCAGCAATGGGACGCGCCCGACGTCGGCACGCCACACCTGCGCCAGCAGCTGGCGCCCGTTCGGAAGGGGCAGCCGGACGCTGACGGCGGTGCCGTCCTCCTCGCGGAGGAGGGTCAGGGGCAGATTGTCCGGGTCCAGCACCGGGTAGGTCTCCTGCTGCCACGCGTCGCGGGAGAGAGACTGCTTGAAGTAACCGGCCTGGTAGAGCAGGCCGACGCCGATGAGGGGGACCCCCAGATCGGAGGCCGACTTCAGGTGATCGCCGGCCAGGATGCCCAGGCCGCCCGAATACTGCGGGAGCACCTCGGTGATGCCGAACTCGGGGGAGAAGTAGGCGATGCGTTCCGGCGCCCCCTGTGTGAGGGTCTGGTACCAGCGCGGCTCGGTGAGGTACCTCTCCAGATCATCGGCGGCGGACTGGATCCGTGCCACCACGTCCTCGTCCTTGGCCAGTGCGTCGAATTCCTCGGCCGAAATGGCACCCAGCAGTGCCACCGGGTCATGGCGGCTCCTGTCCCACAGTTCGGGGTTCAGACTTGCGAAGAGTTCCCTCGTCGGCAGGTGCCAGGACCAGCGGAGATTGGTGGCCAGAGGGGCCAAAGCCGCGATCGGTTCGGGCAGGACGGTACGGACGGTAAATCTGCGGATAGCCTTCACCTGGGCCACACTAACCGAGTCGGGCATCCATCGGAACAGAGCAAAGTGTCATTTTGGTAAATGACGCGTAAGCCTTTGTCTCTTTGACGCGCGTCTTAGCAATCGGCTGCCATTCACGTTACCGTCGTGCCTGTGAGCAGCACGAAACGAAGCAGCAGCCGGACCAAGACCACCCCCGTACTTCCCGATCCCCATGGGATTCCGAGCGGCCTGCGTTTCGGCCGTTTTCCGATCACCGAGGTGCAGCCATCGGTGGAAGGCGGACGATTCCCCGCCAAAGCGGTCCCCGGGCAGGGGATCGTGGTCGGAGCCACCGTCTTCCGTGAGGGCCACGACCAGCTCGGGGTGACAGCCGTGCTGAAGAACCCCAAAGGCAAGATCGTCCAGACTGTCCGTCTCGCCCCGCCGGAGGGCGAACGCGGTCTGGGGACCGACCGCTGGGAAGGCGTGTTCACCCCCAGCGCCACGGGCCTGTGGAGCTTCGCGGTCCAGGCCTGGCATGACCGCTACGGCACCTGGCACCACAACGCCGAGATCAAGATCGGCGCGGGCATCGATGTCGAGCTGATGCTCGCCGAGGGAGCCGCACTGCTCGCTCAGGCCGCCGACGACGACGTCAAGCGCACCGCCGCGGACCGTCGCACGTTCCGCCGTGCCGCCGAGGCGCTCGCCGATCAGCGGCTGAGCGTGGAGCAGCGCCTTGGCGCCGGCTTCTCCGCCGAGGTCGGGGCCGCCGTCGAACGCGCGCCGATCCGCGAGCTGGTCACCGAGACGGAGGACCACCCCATTCTGGTGGAGCGCAGTGCTGCCGGCCAGGGCGCCTGGTACGAGTTCTTCCCCCGGTCCGAGGGTGCCCGGTGCGACCCGGCCACGGGCGTCTGGACCTCCGGCACCTTCCGCACGGCCGCTGAGCGCCTCGAGGCCGTGGCTGAGATGGGCTTCGACGTGCTGTACATGCCGCCCATCCACCCGATCGGCCGTGCCCACCGCAAGGGCCCGAACAACACGCTCGTGGCGGGCCCGGGTGACCCCGGTTCCCCCTGGGCCATCGGCGGACCCGAGGGCGGTCACGACGCCATCCACCCGGACCTGGGCACTTTCGAAGACTTCGACGCCTTCGTGGCCCGGGCTCAGGAGCTCGGCCTGGAGGTGGCCCTGGACCTGGCACTCCAGGCCAGCCCCGACCACCCCTGGGTGCAGAGCAACCCGGAGTGGTTCACCCAGCGGGTGGACGGTTCCATCGCCTATGCGGAGAACCCGCCCAAGAAGTACCAGGACATCTACCCCCTGAACTTCGATAACGATCCGGCGGGCCTGTCCAAGGAGATCCTGCGCGTCGTACAGCTGTGGATCAACCACGGAGTGAAGATCTTCCGGGTGGACAACCCGCACACCAAGCCCGTCTGGTTCTGGGAGTGGCTGATCGGCCGCGTCAACAAGAAGCACCCGGATGTGGTGTTCCTGGCCGAGGCGTTCACGCGTCCCGCCATGATGCATGCCCTGGGCCGCGCCGGGTTCCAGCAGTCTTACAGCTACTTCACCTGGCGCAACACCAAGCAGGAGGTGGAGGAGTACTTCACCGAGATCTCGCGCGATTCCGCGGCGTTCTTCCGGCCCAACTTCTTCGTGAACACCCCGGACATCCTCACCCGGTACCTGCAGTACGGGGGCCCGGCGGCGTTCAAGATCCGCGCGGTCCTGGCCGCCATGGGCAGCCCGCTGTGGGGGGTCTACGCCGGCTACGAGCTGTTCGAGCACGTGGCCCGTCCGGGCGCCGAAGAGTACATCGACAACGAGAAGTACGAGTACAAGGACCGCGACTGGGCCGGTGCCGAGGCCTCCGGCCGGACCCTGGCGCCGTACCTGACCCGGCTGAACCACATCCGCCGCGCCCACCCGGCGCTGGGGGACCTGCAGAACCTGACGGTGCACCACTCCACGGACGACTCCACGGTGGTCTTCTCCAAGCACAAGGTGCTGCCGGACGGCTCCAAGGACACCTTGATCGTCATCGTGAACGTGGACCCCCATGGGACACGAGAGTGCACGGTGTCCCTTGACCTGGGCGCGCTGGCGTTGGATGCTCGAGACTTGACGGCATCCCACGGATTCCGTGTGGATGACCTCATCAGCGGGCAGAGCTGGGAGTGGGGTGAGCACAACTACGTACGCCTGGATCCGCACGTTGAACCGGCCCATGTCCTTCATATCCGCCGAGGAGCCTGATGACCTTCAGCCTTCCGTCTGCTCAGTCCGGGATCACCGGCCGCGACCGTTTCGACTTCAACGCGCCGGGGCTCACCCATGACCCGAACTGGTTCCGCAAGGCTGTGTTCTACGAGGTTCTCGTCCGGGCGTTCTCTGACTCGAACGGGGACGGCTCGGGGGACCTCAACGGACTGATCGACCGGCTGGACTACCTGCAGTGGCTGGGCATCGACTGCCTGTGGCTGCCACCCTTCTTCCAGTCCCCCTTGCGCGACGGCGGTTACGACGTCGCGGATTACAAGAGCGTGCTGGACGAGTACGGCACCATCAACGACTTCCAGCGGCTGGTGGCGGAGGCGCACGCGCGGGGCATGCGGGTCATCATCGATCTGCCGCTGAACCACACTTCGGATCAGCACCACTGGTTCCAGGAGTCCCGGCGGAATCCGGACGGCCCCTACGGTGATTTCTACGTCTGGAGTGATACGGACCAGAAATACCAGGACGCACGCATTATCTTCGTGGACACGGAGGAATCGAACTGGACGTTCGATTCGATCCGCCGCCAATTCTTCTGGCACCGTTTCTTCTCCCACCAGCCCGATTTGAATTTCGAAAATCCGGCCGTGGTGGATGCGATATTCGACGTGGTGCGTTTCTGGCTGGATCATGGCGTGGACGGATTCCGTGCCGACGCCATTCCGTACCTTTTCGAGGAAGAGGACACGGACTGCGAGAATCTCCCCGGGACTCACGAATTCCTGCGGGGGCTGCGCGCCATGATCGACCGGGAGTACCCAGGCCGGATCGTCATCGCGGAGGCCAACCAGCCGCCGCACGAGGTGGTGGAGTACTTCGGTACCCAGGAAGCGCCGGAGTGTCACATGTGCTTCCACTTCCCGATCATGCCGAAGCTCTACTACGCGCTCCGGGACCAGCTGGCCGCCCCGATCATCGAGTCGGTGCAGGACACCCCGGAGATCCCGCAGGGGACCCAGTGGGGGACCTTTCTCCGCAACCACGATGAGCTGACGCTGGAGATGGTCACCTCGGAGGAGCGCGCCGCCATGCTCGGCTGGTATGCCCCGGACCCCCGGATGCGCGCCAATGTGGGCATCCGCCGGCGTCTGGCGCCTCTTCTGGACAATTCCCGCGCCGAGATCGAGCTCATCAACGCCCTGCTGCTCAGCCTGCCCGGCTCGCCGTTCCTCTACTACGGCGATGAGATCGGCATGGGTGACAACATCTGGCTCCAGGACCGCGACGCCGTCCGCACGCCCATGCAGTGGAACCCGGACCGCAACGCCGGCTTCTCCACGTCTGACCCCGGCAAGCTGTACCTGCCGGTGATCCAGTCCCTCGTCTACCACTACAACATGGCCAATGTGGAGGCCGAGGCCGCCCACTCCGGTTCGCTCCTGCGGTGGACCCGGCAGATCCTGGCGGTCCGTAAATCGCATCCGGCCTTCGGGATGGGCTCCTTCCGGCATGTGCCGGCAAGCCATGAATCGGTCCTGGCGTACCGCCGAGAGCTCGCCCCGGGAAACGCCGAGGGCGCTGAACCGGAGACACTGCTGTGTGTCTTCAACCTGTCGCAGAGCCCGCTGGCGGTGACGCTGGACCTGCCCGAGTTCGCCGGCCGCGGCCTCCGGGACGTCTTCGGGGGCCAGGCCTTCCCCAGCGTCGCTCCCGACGGGTCGCTGTCGCTGACGCTCAGCGGCAACGGGTACTTCTGGCTCCGCTTCCGGGCGGCGGCCCCGGGGACCCAGACCACGGCCATGCCGATCGTGTCCAAGGACGGCTGATGATCTCCCGCACCGAAGCCCTCACGGAACTCCTGGAGGGGTGGCTGCCACAGCAGCGCTGGTTCCCCGCCAAGGGACGGGACACCCGCCTGGTTCCGGTGTCCGTCACGCCGTGCGACCTCGGACAGGGCCTCCACGGCGAGTTCCGCTTGTTCCGCCTGGCCTCCGGTGGCGCTGTCGAGCCCGTCGTCCTCCAGGTGCCGCTCCTGTTCTCGCCGCATACCGGGGGCACCGATCCCGCGGGTCCCCTCCATGCCGGGTTCATCGGAACCATCCCGGGTGATATGGCCGGCGAGGAATGGGACGTCTTCGACGGGCCCAAGCGGCGGGAGTTCGTGGAGGCCGTGCTGTCTCTCATGGCCGGCGACGGGATCCTCAGGACCGGGCGGGGATCCGGCGTCGTCGGGCGGACGGCCGCCGGCGGGCGGACGTTCCTGGAGACACTGACCAGGCCGCTGTCCCTCGAGTCCATCCGGGGGGAGCAGTCGAACTCATCGGTGATCGCGAACCCGGGTCCCGGCGGAACCATCCTCAAGTTCTTCCGCACCCTGTTCCCGGGCCGCAATCCGGAGGTGGAGCTCGGCGAGGCGCTGACCCGCCTGGGCACTCAGGACGTCCCGTCGACCGTGGGCTGGCTCCAGGCGGAGTGGGGGGAGGACAGAGGGACGGTCCGCACCGACCTCGCCGTCACCCATGAGTTCCTGCCGGGAGGCCGGGACGCCTGGGCGGCGGCGGTCCTCTCCGCCGCGGAGGGCTCCTCCTTCGCGCGGCAGGCCCACGCCATCGGGCAGGGGACCGCACGGATCCACCGGCGCCTGGCCGAGGGATTGCCCGCAGCGAGTGCCGGGGACGCCCAGGGCGTCCTGGACCGCCTTGCGGAGAGGATCCGTGAGAGCTGGGCCCAGGCACGCGCCGTCGTCGGACCCTACGACGTACAGATCGAACGCCTCCTGGCGTCCCTCACCACCGTCCCGACGCACCCGCAGCGCATCCATGGCGACCTCCACCTGGGCCAGATCCTCTCCGTGGACTCCCCGGCCGGCGCCGGTGACCGGTGGATCTTCCTGGACTTCGAAGGCGAACCGCTGCGCCCGGCCGTGGAGCGTTCGCTCCCGGACCTCCCGTTGCGGGACGTGGTGGGCCTGCTCCGCTCGTTCGACTACGCGGCGGGCGCGGCGCATCGCCAAGCGCCTGATGCGGTGGTCCCCGGCGGGTGGGTGGCGGATTGCTCCGAGGCCTTCCTCGAGGGGTATTCAAGTGTTGTGCCGGGGAGGATCGACCAGCGTTCGCCCCTTTTCATGGCATTGTGGCTGGACAAGGCCCTGTACGAGGTCCGGTATGAGCAGAACAACCGTCCCGAGTGGCTGGAGATCCCGGCACTCGCGGCGCGTTCCGCGCTGGAGGAACTCTCTGGCCCTGAAGTGAAAGGGAACCCATGAACCCCACCCCTGAGGCGGCCTCCCCGGCCCCCATGTCCGTCGACCAGGCGACCCTGGGCCAGGTGGCGCATGGTGAGCACCATGCACCGCACTCGGTGCTGGGCGCCCATCTGGGGGAGAACGGGGTGGTCACCTTCCGCACGGTCAAGCACCTGGCGGAGGAGGTCGCCGTCGTCCTCGCCGACGACGCGCGGATCCCCCTGCGGCACGAGGACTTCGGTGTGTGGGTGGGAACCTACGCGTCCCCGGATGGGAAGCATGTGCCCGACTACCGCCTGGAGGTCCGGTACGAGGACGCCGAGCCCGTGGTGGTGGATGAGGCGTACCGTTACCTCCCCACACTGGGTGAGCTGGATCTGCACCTGATCCAGGAGGGCCGGCATGAGGCGCTCTGGACGGTGCTGGGCGCCCACGTACAGCACTACAGCTCCTCCATGGGTGACATCACGGGCGTCTCCTTCTCGGTGTGGGCACCCAACGCCCAGGCGGTCCGCGTGATCGGCGACTTCAACTCCTGGGACGGCCGCCAGCACTCCATGCGCTCGCTGGGATCCAGTGGCGTCTGGGAACTGTTCATCCCCGGCATCGGCCCCGGCACCCGCTACAAGTTCGCCCTGCGGACCCGGCACGGGCACTGGGTGGAGAAGGCAGACCCGCTCGCCTTCGGCACCGAGGTCCCGCCGATGACAGCCTCCGTGGTGGTGGAGCGCGCGTATGAGTTCAAGGACCGGGAGTGGATGAAGGCGCGGGCCGCGCACGATCCGCACAATTCGCCCATGAGCGTGTATGAGGTGCACCTGGGCTCCTGGCGGCTGGGCCTCGGGTACCGGGAGCTGGCCCGCGAGTTGGTGGAGTACGTCCAATGGCTCGGGTTCACGCATGTGGAGTTCATGCCGGTCGCGGAGCACCCCTTCGGTGGGTCCTGGGGCTACCAGGTCACGTCCTACTACGCACCGACCTCCCGGTTCGGGCACCCGGACGAGTTCCGCTTCCTGGTGGACGCCCTCCACCAGGCCGGCATCGGCGTGATCATGGACTGGGTCCCGGCGCATTTCCCCAAGGACGAGTGGGCACTGGCCCGATTCGACGGCGAACCGCTGTACGAGCACGCCGACCCGCGTCTCGGTGAGCATCCTGACTGGGGCACCTACATCTTCAACTTCGGCCGCAAGGAGGTCCGGAACTTCCTGGTGGCCAACGCCCTGTACTGGCTGGAGGAGTTCCACATCGACGCGCTGCGTGTGGATGCCGTGGCCTCGATGCTGTACCTGGACTACTCGCGTGAGGAGGGCCAGTGGGTTCCGAACCAGTACGGCGGCCGCGAGAACCTGGACGCCATCGCGTTCCTTCAGGAGACCAACGCGACGGTGTACAAGCGCAATCCTGGGGCTGTAACCATCGCCGAAGAGTCCACGGCGTTCCCCGGAGTGACGGCCCCGACGGCAGAGGGAGGCCTCGGCTTCGGGCTGAAGTGGAACATGGGCTGGATGCACGACTCGCTGGCCTATGTGGCGGAGGATCCGGTGAACCGCCGCTGGCACCACAACACCATCACCTTCTCCCTGGTCTACGCCTTCACGGAGAACTTCCTCCTGCCCATCAGCCATGACGAGGTGGTGCACGGCAAGGGCTCCATGCTGCGCAAGATGCCCGGTGACCGATGGCAGCAGCTGGCCAACCTGCGGGCTTTCCTGGCGTACCAGTGGGCCCACCCGGGCAAGCAGCTGATCTTCATGGGCACCGAGTTCGGCCAGGAAGCCGAGTGGAGCGAGCAGCACGGCCTGGACTGGTGGCTCGCGGAAGGACCGGATCACCGCGGCGTTCAGCTGCTCGTTCAGCAGCTGAACGCGATCTACCGGGAGACGCCGGCGCTCTGGGAGCAGGACAACACCGCTTCCGGGTACCAGTGGATCAACGGCGGCGACGCGGACCACAACGTCCTCAGCTTCGTGCGGTGGAGCGCGGAGGGCGAGCCGCTCGTGTGTGTGGTGAACTTCGCCGGTGGGCCGCACCACGACTACCAGCTGGGTTTCCCGTCCGCGGGGGAGTGGGTGGAGGTCCTCAATACCGACTCCCATGACTTCGCCGGGTCCGGGGTCACCAACGGTGGCACGGTGGTGGCGGACGACGGCGCCTGGGACGGTCAGCCGGCTTCGGCACGGGTCACTCTGCCTCCGCTCGGGGCCGTCTACTTCACCCGGCTGTCTTGAGCATCCTGTCCTGAGCCTGCCGAGGCAGAGCTCTCCGGGAGGTGCGCTGAAGGCCTGGGAACCCGCGGGTTCCCAGGCCTTCAGCATGTCCGGAAGCACCGTGCCGATGCGGAGTTGGCGCCTGGGCGGAACGGTGGTAGAGTTTATTCCCGCACCGCAGGGAGCGGTTGATCGGGGAGGAAACCTCCAGATGATTCAACCGGACACGCCGCAGAGAGCAAGAATTTCACCAAGAAATTGATTGAAGTTCGGGCATTTGCGCCGAAGAATTCGGGGTGGTAAGCTTGAAAAGTTGCTTCGGCGGCGACGAACTGATGAAACGGTTCCGAGCTCCGAAAGCAGTCTGTTGTTTGAGAACTCAATAGTGTGTCATGTTTTTTTGATACCAAATGTTTTGTTTGGTGGATGCTGATCATCACCCCGTGGTGGTTGGTGTTTGCCGGGTTTTGAATTTTCTGATGGAGAGTTTGATCCTGGCTCAGGATGAACGCTGGCGGCGTGCTTAACACATGCAAGTCGAACGATGAAGGGGTGC
>NZ_JAVALS010000020.1 GCF_030731045.1 Arthrobacter horti
CCCAGCACGGACTCACCCGCCAACAAGCGGTGATACGCCTCCGCCCGGACCTCCCACGCGATCTTCTTCGCCACGCACACCCTCCACCATCAGGGTGTTGCGCTAACCTTCTGAACTCGCCCGCGTTTTAGGGGCGTCAGCTGCGCTCTCGGCGAGGGGTGTCAGTGCCAGAGCCCCAGGGAGAACTCGGCGATCACGGTGGCGAAGAGGAAGGACGCCGTGATGGCCACCAGGCCCACGGGGATGATCTTCCAGCCGATCTTGCGCAGCAGCCCGATGTCCTTGCCGAGGGACAGGCCCGCGAAGCTCAGCACGATCGTGGTGATGGACACGAAGTCCACGGCGTCGGCGGTGCTGTGCATGAACGCGGCCAGCGGGGACCACGGAGAGGACAGGTAGGCGCCCAGCGTGGTGACCCAGACGACGGCCTGGACCTTGTTGCGGCTCAGCTTGGCCAGGCCGAAGGCGGCCAGGACGATCAGCATCATGACCACGTAGCCGATCACGGTGTTCCAGCTGAAACCCTTGCCGGAGGCGATGTCGGCGATGGTCGCCGTCGTCAGGCCCAGGATGCCGACGATCGGCAGGGACGTCCGCAGCGGCACGGACACGGCGGCGGACGCCTCGGCGACCTGTGCGCGGAAGGCGGCGTTGCCGGCGTCGTCGCTCGACTGGGCGGGATTGGATCCCGCGAGCGGGACCGGCGTGGAGACCGCGACGGCAGCCGGCGCGACGGCGGCCGAGCGGGTCAGCAGGCGGTAGAAGCGGTCCGCGAGCGGCAGGGCGATGTACATGCCCACGTAGACGCCCAGCATGCTGGTGATCAGGTTGGACACGGCGGCCATGCCGACGATCGCGGACTTGTCCGCCGGGTAGGCGGCCGTGACGCTGGCGACCGAGGCGGCCATCATGGAGCCGGAGCCCACACCGGAACCCATGGCCAGCGCCAGCGGGTCGAAGATCTTCCAGTTCGCCACCAGGGACGCGGCGATGCTGATGTAGACCGCGCCGAAGATGGTGCCGAAGACGTACATGGCCAGCACGCCGCGGTACTCGTCCGAGTTGGGGCCGAAGCGCTCGGACACCATGGCGAAGGCGGGTTCGCGGTCCAGCGAGAAGGTGGCGCCCACGGTGGCGCGGCCCATGCGGAGCAGCACGGCCAGCGGCAGTGCCAGCACGATGGTGCCGAGCAGGTGGCCGACCTCCTGGAGGAGGAGCGCCGGGCCGGCCTTGAGCAGCGCGGTCAGGCTGGGCCCGATGTCCATGGACAGGCGCGCGCAGAGCACCAGGACGGCGATGCCGGAGAGCGCGGTGGCCATCCGCTGGTACTTGACCGGCAGCGGCTTGATCTTCTGGACCGAGATCACCAGGCCCATGAGCAGGCCCCAGACCATCGGGAGGATGAGGAGGGTGCCGATGCCCACCGGGATCTTCAGGGGGCCGATGAGCTGGGCGACCACCGCGACGGCGAGAGCCAGCGCGGCAAGGGGGAGCGTCTTGGTGCGGGTGGGACGGGAAGTGGTGGTGCTGCTCATGCGAGTGCCTCTGCGGACGCGGGGTGGTAGGCGGCGGCCGTGAAGCGCGCCTTCTGCTCGGGGTTCGATGCCGCGCCGGCCACGGTGGCGGCCAGGGCATATGCGGCGTCGAACATGGCCTCGTAAGCCGCGGGGGTGTCCGCGACGGCGGTGAAGCCGGCGGAGTGGATGGGGACGGTGGCCCCGGGGATGCCGAACATGGGGTGGATGCTGGGGATCACCTGGCTGATGTTGCCCATGTCCGTGGACCCGCCTCCGGAGGAATCCGGTGCGGGGGTGACGTCGTGACCGCGGGAGCCGAACGCCGCGTTCCAGTGTTCGGACAGCTGCAGGTCCTGGTTGAGCGGCTCGTAGAGTGGCTCGATGTCTTCGATGCTCAGCTCCGTGCCGCTGGCCAGGGCGGCGCCCTCGAAGCAGGCGCGGACGCGGGAGAGGAGAGACTCGTACTCCGGCAGGGTGAAGGCGCGGCATTCGAAGTCGACGACGGCGCGGTCCGGGATGATGTTGGTGGCCACGCCCGCTTCACGGACGAAGAGGGCCGTGCGGTGGTCGTCCGGCAGCTGCTGGCGCAGCAGGCCCACGGCCACCTGGCTCAGCACGGCGCCGTCGGCGGCGTTGATGCCGCGGTGCGGCATGGCGGCCGCGTGGGCGGCCTGGCCGGCGAAGGTGGCGCGGAAGCGGCCCACGGCCTGAGAGCTGGTGCCCGCCGGGTTGGCGGTACGGCCTTCCGGTACCGGGTGGGCCATGAGGGACAGCCCGACGCCGTCGAAGGCGCCCGCGTCCAGGAGCAGGGACTTGCCGCCGCCGTGCTCCTCGGCGGGGGTGCCGATGGCCTTGAGGGTGATGCCCAGCTCGTCCACGAGCGGGGCGAGGGCGAGGGCGGCGCCGACCGTGGAGCCGGCGATGAGGTTGTGGCCGCAGGCGTGGCCCACCTCCGGCAGGCAGTCGTATTCGACGCAGATGGCCACCACGAGCTCACCGCTGCCGATCGTGGCGGTGAACGCGGTGTCCAGGCCGCCGGTGCCGCGCTCCACGCCGAAGCCGTGCGCCTCCAGGAGGGAGGTGATGGCGGCGGCCGCCTTGACCTCCTCGAAGGAGAGCTCCGGGTTGGCGTGGATGAAGCGGGCCATCTCCAGAACGGCGGGGCGGACGGCCTCCAGGTTCTGGGCGAGCTGGCTGGTGGGTGCGGCGGAGGAAGGCATGGTGCTCCTGGGGAAAGGTCGAAACGGAGTGGTTGAGCGGGGCGTCAGTTGGTGTAGAGGTCCAGCTCGTCCCAGAACTGCGAGGTGCGTTCGATGCCGGCCTTGACGCGCTCGGGTTCGCGCGCCTCCAGACCAGCGAGCAGGCCGTACGCCACGGATAGGGAGGCGGTGGCCGACTGGAAGGCATAGACGCCTTCGGAGGGGACGAGCAGGAGGTGGTTGCTCGCCTTGGCAAGATCGGTGGACTTCAGGTCCGTCACGGTGATGACGGTGGCGCCCGCCTGGCGCGCGAGCTGCGCAGCGATGGTCAGGTGCTTGAGGGGCCGCCAGAGGTGGAAGACCACCAGGGCGTCGCCGGGCCGCAGTGACCCGACGGCGGAGGCGAGGTGGACGCCGGCGCGGCCCTCGAAGTTCGCGGGGTAGCCCGCGGTGGCCAGGAGATGGGCGAATGCGACGGCGGATGCCGAGTAGGAACCCTGCCCGACGACGATGATGCGGCGGGCGGTGGCCAGTGCGGTCACGGCGTCGTCCGCGGCTTGGGGGTCCACGGTGTCCATGGCCAGGCGCAGGTTCTCCACGTCATGGGCCAGGGAGTCGTGAATGGGCGAGCGCACCTCGACGCGGTGGGACAGGGGTGCGGTGTCGGCGATGTGGACCAGGTAGCGGGCGCGGAGCTCGCGCTGCAGGTCCGACCAGCCGCGGTAGCCGAGGGCCTGGGCGGTGCGGGAGACGCTGGAGCTGTTCACGCCGGCCTTGAGGGCGATCTCGGTGACGTCGCCGTAGGAGGCCAGCTTCGGGTTGACTGTGAGGGCGTCCACCACGCGGGCCTGGGCCTTGGTGAGCTTGAGAGCGGGGATGGCGTCGCCGAGCCAGCCGCCGTTGCCGGGCGTCTGGGACTCCGTCGTCTCGTCCATCTCTCCTCCTTCGGTCCAGCTGTGATCCAGGTCTCTTCTGCAATTGTATGTGCAGAACTGCTGTTCTGCACAAGACTTTGCAGAAAGAAGCCGTGGGGGATGGTTTCCGGGGAGCCGCGCGGGCCTGTCGGGGGATTGAATGGGCCCGGATGCCTCTCTACGATGACGCTTGTCGGGCTCATGGGGCCGGGCTGTCATGCGGGGAAGGAGAGGCCGTGAGCCGTGCGCATCGTCCCCTCGCCCTGCGCCGTGGGCGGCCGGCCCCCACAGTGGATGACCGGGACGCCTCCCGCGCCGACTGGATGGAGCTGTTCTTCGACCTGGTCTTCGTGGTGCTGGTCGGCCAGCTCTCCGCAGGGCTGCGCACCCATCCTGACTTCGCCGACGTCGGGGTCTTCCTGGCCCTCTTCTCCTCGGTCTGGTGGTCCTGGGTGAACCTGACCTTCTCGGTCAACATCCAGGAGCACCTCTCCCGTCGCGCCCTGGCCGGCTACATGCTGGCGGCAATGGCCGCGATGGGGGCCATCGCCGTGGCGGCACCCGGGGCGACGGCGTCTTCGGGATGGCTCTTCGCTCTCGGCAACGCGGCCCTGCGCGGCGTGATGCTCGGTCTCTGGGTCCGGCGCAGCTGGTCTGCGGGGGCGGGTGCGCGGATCCGGGTGCTCGCTTACAACGGCGCCACCGGGATCCTCTGGCTCGCGTCCGCCTTCGTCCCTGCTCCCGGGCGCTTCCTGCTGTGGGCGGTGGCGATCGTGGTCGAGATCGTGCTCCTCGTGGTCACGGCGCCCGGGCTGCTGCGACGGCTGGGGACCGTCAACGTGGAACACCTCGCAGAGAGGTTCGGAACTCTCGTGATCATCGCGCTCGGCGAATCCGTGCTGGCGATCGTCAACGCGGTGTCGGCTTCCCTGTCTCCGATGGTGGGGCTCGCGGCGGGGCTCGCACTGGTCATCACGGCCTGCCTGGCCTGGAGCATGTTCATGTTCGGCGTCGACTCGATGCGGGCGGGCCTGGAGAGGCTCGTGAGGGCGGACGACTCGCGCGGCCTGGTGGAGACGTTCGCCTTCCTGCCCTACCTCCTCGTGGCCGGCGTGATGATGCTGGCCGGTGCCCTGTCCGCCGCCATCTCCGCCCCGGCCGGGATCCTGCCGGTGGCCAGCGGCGTGACCCTCGGCGCCGGCGTCGCGCTGTTCTACGGCACCAACGCCCTCGTCTCCCGCCGGTACGGGAACCGGTGGCGCGTCATCCTCCCGTGGGCGCTGCCCGCGGTGCTCCTTCCGCTCGCCGTTTCCGCGGGGGCTGCCTGGATCCCGGCCGTGTGGGTACTGGGCGCGATGGCTTGTGTGCTGGTCGCGGTGGTGGTGATCGCGGAACGCCTGGCCCGCCGCAAGGCGGTGGCGAAGGCCGGAGTCTGGCCGGGCTGACGCTGGGAACGGTCGGCACAAGTCCGGGGGGGGAGAACCGGAATCGGCCTCCTGGAGAGATCGAAGCGGCCATTCCGGGCCGATTCGGAAATCTGCAGACTTCCGAAACGCCTTTCCCATGGCAAATATCCTTCACTTTCCGGTCGTGGTCCGCGAGGATGGTGGCGTGGCCGATCCAGACGCGGGAAAATTGCCGGGCCCTTCCGCCTACGTCCTGTACAAGCGGCTCGTCCACGCAACGACGGTTTCTGTTTGCGCCTGGGGTTCCCTCACCGTTCTTTCCAGTTCGAAGATTCTCCAGCCGTCATGGTTCACCGACGTGCTGGTAGGAGCGGCCATGGTGGCGGCCGTGCCGATGATGGTGATCCGGGCCTGGGCGGGAATCAAAGATCGCGCAGAGACCCGCGAAGGGTATACCTCCCTTCCTCGAAGGAGAAAGGATCTTCCTCAGCGGGATCCGTACCTTGGGGAGGTCATCCGGGAGGCCGGTGCGGACTATTTGCCCAAGGACGAATTCTTCGCCGTACGTGATCGCGCAAAGGCGCTTGCGGAGCGGCTGAGGCTTTGACCTGGTCCTGGCCCGGGGCGTACGACGCTTCGTCGGCTCAAAGTGCGCATTTCATGTCAGGCGGTACGATCCGACTGCTCAGGAAACGCCGCCTTCACCGCCCCGCGAGTTCGTGCCAGAGCAACGCCACCGCCAGCGAGGCCCGGGACTCCGCCTCGTCCAGGGAGACGCCCAGCCGTTCCTCCAGCCGCCGGACTTGGGCGTAGAGGGCCTGACGGCTCACCTTCCGGGCCCTCGCCAGCGATGACATGTTCCCGCCGTGCTCCAGGTGGTCCCGCAGAAGCTCTATGAGTTCCGGTGCCGGAGGGTCCAGCAGGGGCGCCAGCTCCGCCTGGGCGAACGCCTTCACCCGCGGGTCTTGTCCCAGGAGGGACAGCAGCCCGCGGAGCCGGATGTCGCTGAAACGGTGGAACGGCAGGCGTCGCGAGGCCAGGGTCGCCGCGGTATCCGCCACCTGATCCGCATCGTCCAGCCCACGCGCCGCCGCCACGAGCGAGCGGTCTGGGCGTCCCACGCCCAGCGTCCAGCTCAGTCCCGGGGCGTGGACCCCCGCGGCCAGGCGGTGCAGGGTGGCGTCCTCGAGCTCCAAGGCGGGCAGGAGCAGCAGGATCGCCACGGACCCCGCGTGCAGGCTGGCCGCAAGGACCGAATGGTGATCCCGCGCCGCCCACTCCTGCAGCGCGTCCAGGAAGGCGCGCTCGCTCAGCTGCACCGCCGTGGCGTCCTCGGCCCCCTCCGCTCCGCCATCCAGCTTCGCCACCACGGGAACGTACCCGGCGCCCGGCTCCAGGCCGAGCGCGCGGGCGCGCGCCCGCGCCTCCTCCTCGCGCGGCGGCGAGGCCTGACGCAGATCCTGGACCAGGCCGGCCCGGGCCTGGATGAGCAGCTCCCGCCGGTCCCGGCCCGCCATGCGCGCCATGGTCAGCGCCTGCCCCGCGCGCTCCAGGACCTGCAGCGCGTCCGTCAGTTCCCAGGTGTCCAGCTCCCACGAGTCCGGGTTCCACGCGGCGTCGTCGTTCTGCATGGCCGGTCCCGGCACCAGCAGCCGGCCCCATCGCTGCCCCTTCAGCCCCACCGGGGTCTGCAGCCAGCGCTCGCCACCCGTGCCGAACCCCGTGTGGTTCAGATACCCGACGTGCCGGGATCGGTTGGTCCAGCGGTCCAGGAGCCGGGTGGGGTCCTCGCCGTGTGTGGCGTAGCTGAGCACCAGGTGGGCCGCGTCCTCGAACACCACCGGTGAACCCAGCAGCTCCGCCGTGGTCTGCACGATCGCCGCCTCCCCGGCGTTCTCCAGGCCCAGTCCCGTGAACACCTCGTGCACATGCCGGGCGCGCTCCAGGCGCGTCACCTGCTGCGCCATGAGCGCGCGGTGCGCGTCCTCGGTGACCTGCACGAAGCGGACGCGGCGGGTGAGCAGCACCAGCGGGGCGTCCACGACGGCGGCAGCCGCGCGGAGGGTGGCGATCGCCTCGGTGTCCGGGGCGCCGTCGTCGTCCACCAGTTCGACGACGACGGCGGCCGCGCCCGCCCCATGGAAGCGCCGCAGGAACGCCGTGGTCAGGGCGGGGGATCGGCGGAACGCGAGGCCGGTGGTGAGCACCAGTTCGCCGCCCTGCAGGAGGCCGCCCGCTTCGGTGTCCTCAGCGATGTGGACCCAGCGGACCGGGGCGTCCAGGCCGCTCTCCCCGGCCAGGACCTCCGGCCGGCCGGCGGCGAGGGCCTCCAAGGTCAGCACGTCGCGGACGGTCAGAGTGCTGGGAGGCGTGGGCGCAGGCATGGACACAGTGTAAATCCATGGCATCAAAGCAGAACAGATTGTCAGGTGCGTGGCTGTGATCCAGGGCACAGGATGGAATCAGGAAACCCCGAAAGGACCCCCATGCAGACCATTCAGCACTGGATAAACGGCACCGCCACCGAGGGCGACGCCGGCCGCTTCGGCGACGTCACCAACCCCGCCACCGGCAAGGTCACCTCCCGCGTGGCCCTGGCGAGCGCGGCCACCACGCAGGAGGCCATCGCCGCAGCGGCGGCCGCGTTCCCCGCCTGGCGGGACACCTCCCTGGCCCGCCGCGTCCAGGTCCTCTTCTCCTTCCGCGAACTCCTCAACGCCCGCAAGGGTGAGCTGGCGGCCATCATCACCGCCGAGCACGGCAAGGTCCTGGAGGACGCTTTCGGCGAGATCGCCCGCGGCCAGGAGGTGGTCGAATTCGCCTGCGGCATCCCGCACCTCATCAAGGGCGGCTACACGGAGAACGCCTCCACCAAGGTGGACGTGCACTCCATCCGGCAGCCGCTGGGAGTCTCCGCCATCATCTCGCCCTTCAACTTCCCGGCCATGGTGCCCATGTGGTTCTTCCCCGTGGCCATCGCCGCCGGCAACACCATCGTCCTGAAGCCCAGCGAGAAGGACCCCACGGCCGCCAACTGGCTGGCCGCCCTGTGGAAGGAGGCCGGCCTGCCGGACGGTGTCTTCAACGTGGTGCACGGCGACAAGGAGTCCGTGGACGCCCTCCTGGACTCCCCGGACGTCGCCTCCGTCTCCTTCGTGGGCTCCACCCCCATCGCCAAGTACGTCTACGAGCGCGGCACGGCCACCGGCAAGCGCGTCCAGGCGCTGGGCGGCGCCAAGAACCACATGCTGGTCCTGCCGGATGCGGACCTGGACCTGGCCGCCGACGCCGCCGTGAACGCCGGATTCGGCGCCGCCGGTGAACGCTGCATGGCGATCTCCGCCGTGGTCGCCGTCGAGGCCATCGCGGACGAACTGGTGGCCAAGATCGCCGAGCGCACCCGCACCCTGCGGATCGGTGACGGAACCCGCGGCTGCGACATGGGCCCGCTGGTCACCGCCGCCCACCGGGACAAGGTGGCCGGGTACATCGACGCCGGTGAGGACGCCGGCGCCACGCTGGTCCTGGACGGCCGCAACCCCAGCCCGGACGCCGAGGGCGACGGCTTCTTCCTCAACCCGACGCTCTTCGACCACGTCACCCCGGACATGACCATCTACCAGGACGAGATCTTCGGCCCGGTCCTGTCCGTGGTCCGCGTGGACGGCTTCGATGAGGGCATCGAGCTGGTCAACGCCAACCCGTACGGCAACGGCACGGCGATCTTCACCAACGACGGCGGGGCTGCGCGCCGTTTCGAGAACGAGGTCACGGTGGGCATGATCGGCATCAACGTGCCGATCCCGGTGCCCATGGCCTACTACTCCTTCGGCGGCTGGAAGAACTCCCTCTTCGGGGACACCCACGCCTACGGCACCGAGGGCGTGCACTTCTTCACCCGCGGCAAGGTGGTCACCACGCGCTGGCAGGATCCCAGCCACGGCGGCCTGAACCTGGGCTTCCCCACCAACGCCTGAACCTCCACCACCCCAGCAGAGCAAAGGAAACCGTCATGAGCGCCGACACCCTCCCCGGCACGGAGACACTCCCACCCACCGCCGATGAGATCGAGGCCGGGCGCCGCGCCTACGATCTGGACCGCGCGCACGTCTTCCACTCCTGGTCCGCCCAGGACACCCTGACGCCCATGACCATCCTCAAGGCCGCCGGTTCGGAGGTCTGGGACGGTGAGGGGCGCCGCCTGATCGATCTGTCCAGCCAGCTGGTCAACACCAATATCGGGCACCAGCACCCCCGCGTGGTGGCCGCCATCCACGCGCAGGCCGGCAAGCTTTGCACCGTGGCGCCGCAGTACGTGAACGAGGCCCGCTCCGAGGCCGCCCGGCTCATCACGGAGCTGGTGCCGGACGGACTGGACCACGTGTTCTTCACCAACGCCGGCGCCGACGCCGTGGAGCACGCCATCCGCATGGCGCGCCTGCACACGGGCCGCCGGAAGGTGTTCGCGGCGTACCGCAGCTACCACGGCGGCACGGACCTGGCCATCAACGTCACGGGAGACCCCCGGCGCTTCCCCAACGACAACGGCGACGCCGGTGTGGTCCACTTCCTGCCCGCCTACCTGTACCGCTCCTACTTCGGCGCCACCACGGAGGCTGAGGAGACGGAGCGGGCGCTGAAGCACCTGGAGGACATGATCGTCCTGGAGGGGCCCTCCAATGTGGCGGCCGTGATCCTGGAGACGGTGCCCGGCACGGCCGGGATCTTCGGCCCGCCCGCCGGATACCTGGAGGGCGTCCGGGAGATCACCCGCAAGTACGGCATCATGTACATCGCGGATGAGGTCATGGCCGGCTTCGGACGCACCGGCGAGTGGTTCGCGTTCCAGCGCTGGGGCGTGGTGCCGGACCTGGTGACCTTCGCCAAGGGTGTGACCTCCGGCTACGTGCCGCTGGGCGGCGTCATCATCTCCGACCCGGTGTTCGACACCTTCCGGCAGCGCGCCTACCCGGGCGGCCTCACGTACTCCGGGCATCCGCTGGCGTGCGCGGCGGCCGTGGCCACGATCGGCGCCATGCGGGATGAGCGCATGGTGGAGAACGCCAAGCGCCTGGGCGAGGACGTGATCGGCCCGGCGCTGGAGGCCATGAAGGCCAAACACCCGAGCGTGGGCGACGTCCGCGGTTCCGGTGTGTTCTGGGCGATCGAACTGGTCAAGGACCGGCAGACGCGTGAGCCCCTCGCGGCGTACGGCGGCTCCAGCCCGGAGATGAACGCGGTCATCGCGGAGATCAAGGCCGGCGGCGTCCTGCCGTTCGCCAACTTCAACCGCGTCCACGTCGTCCCGGCCCTGAACATCCCGGACGATCAGCTGCGGGAGGCGCTCGCCGTCGTCGACCATGCGCTGGACGTGGCGGATGCGGCGGTGGCCAGGGCCTGAGCGCCGGCGCCACCGCGCTCCAGGCGGCCCGCTCACCAGAGGTGAGCGGGCCGTCGTCGTCGTTGTTTACTTGAGCGAATCCTTGATCACGGTGCCGTCCGCGCCCAGGACGTACCAGACGCCGTTGACGCCCTGGCCGTTGACCTGGCCGGGGGCGGTGTCATGGGAGAAGAAGTAGATCGGCATGCCGGCCACGGTGACCTGCATCTTGCCGTCCGAGCCGGTGATGCTGCCGGTCTTGGCAGTGACGCCCTGCAGGGTGGGCGCGCTGTCGCTCTCCACGGCCGGCCACATGGCGGCGCACGCGCCAAGGCAGGCGCTCTTGGTGGCGTTCATGCCGTCCGGGGTGAAGATGTAGACGGTGTCGCCCTTGCCGTCCACCACGATGGACTTGCCGGCCACCGTGGCGGTCTTGAGTGTCAGGGCGCCCGCAGCGGGCGTGCTCCCGGAACCGCCGCCGTAGTCACCGCCTCCATAGCCACCGCCAGCGCTGCTGGAGGACGGGGCCATGGATGACGGTGCCATTGATGACGGTGCGGACGACGTCGGGGCGGAGCCACCGTAGCCTCCGGACCCGGACCCCGAGCCGCACCCGGTGAGCGCGAGGCCCGCCGCCGCGGCGAGCGAGGCGACGAGAAGTGCTGGACGCTTGTTCATGACTGTTGTCCTTTCCAGGCTTTCCCATGGGGCGGTGAATCATCACCTGTCCGTGAGACGACGGCCCGCGCAGGACGGTTCATCGCCCGGTCCATTCCCGGTTGATCCGCGGTGAATCGGCGGGAGAATGAAGGGGCGTGAACCGATCCGGCGCGGCCGTCGTCTGGAGAGGTGACAGTGCTTGGCGCAGACCTGGGAGGCGGCACATGCCGATGGATGAGGAGGCTGTGGCGGCGATGTACCGCGATCACGGCGCCGCCCTCCGCCGCTTCGCCCGGGGTGCGGTTGGCAGTGAGCAGCAGGCCGAGGACATCGTCCAGGAGGCCATCATCCGGGTGTGGAAGCTGGCTCCGGAGACCACCGTGGGGCTGCGCGCCTACCTGTACCGGACGGTGAGGAATCTGATCGTGGACGAGTACCGGCACCAGGCGCGGCGGCCACGGGTGGTGGATTCCCTGGATGACGGCTTCGACCGGGCCTACGACGCCGAGCGGATCGACGTCCTCCTGGGCCGGGTGGTCATGGAAGAGGCGTTGCTGAGACTGACGGCGGAGCACCGGCAGGCTCTGATCGCGCTGCACTACCGGCGCCTGAGCGTCGCCGAGGCGGCCGAGGAACTGGGGGTGCCGGTGGGGACCGTGAAGTCGCGCTGTTTTTACGCGTTGAAGGCGCTGCGGAGCACCTTGGAGGAGATGGGGGTGGAGCCATGAGTCACGAGGAGATGCGCCTGTCCCTGGGCGCGTACATTCTGGGCGGGCTCGACGCCGAGGAGACCCGCGCCGTGGAGGCGCACCTCGCGACGTGCGCCGAGTGCCGGGCCGAGGCTGAGGGATTCGAGATGCTTCCGGCACTGCTGGACGCGGTGCCGGTGAGCCGGGCCATGGCCCTGGCGCCCGCGGAGGCGCCGGTGGAGGCGGTTGCCCCGCCGGTGCTTTTGGCGAAAGTCCGTGCACGACGGCGCGTGAACCGCCTGCGCTGGGGAGCCGCGGCTGCCGCCGTGGCCGCCGCAGCGTTGGTCGGCGGTGTGGCGCTGGGACCGGTGGTGAACCCGGCCGGCCCGATCGCCGTCCCGGCGCCGGCCGTGACGCAGCCGGCTCCGGTGGCGCGGTACACGCTCAGCTCGGCGGACGGGGTGCAGGTGGATGTGGCCCTGGTGCGCAAGAACTGGGGGACCGAGCTCGAGCTGAGCTGCCACGGCATGCTGGGTGAAGGCGTGTACAGCGTGTGGGTTTCCAACGCCGACGGCGGCTGGGAACGGGCCGCGAGCTGGAGCTCCTCCGCGTATCAGGGCACGGCGGTGCTCACGGGCGCAACGGCGCAGCAGCCGTCGGCGATCCGGGGGATCCAGATCCGGGACGAGGCCCAGCACGCGCTCGCGAGCCTGACGATCGGGTGAGGGCTGTGCCGCTCCGGTATTCGGGCGGGGGTGTCAATTCATCGCACGGACGGGCCAGCCGAGTTCTCTGTGGACGGCCCAGATCAAGGTCTCTGGAACATTGTTCAACGGCCTGGCGAACCCAGGATATGAAGGGAACGAGTCCTGGGACGGCCCGAACAGGATCACGTTGTTGCTTGCCGTCATCGTCGACCTCACGAGCAGTCCGTCGAGGTGGGGCCCGGCCAGGCGGATGGTTCGTGCCCAATTGCGGCACGTTGCCTTCGACGCGGCGTGCAGCGACGACGACGCGCCTGCCCGGATCGGCCAGTTTCCGGTCAGGTCCAAGAGGATGAGCGGGCGGCTCGGGCGCCAGGAGGCCACGCTGAAGTCGGGGTCCAGCGGGATGGAGCGGGTCTTCTGGAAGACCTCGGCCACCGAGGTGTGAAAGTCCGTTGCGGCGTAGAGAACGGAGCGCTCCGGCTGGTCGACCGCCGGCCCGTCGCGAGGGTCCCAACGGGACGACTTCAACGGACCCCAGATACGGGGTTCGTTCCAGAGCCGCCGATAGGGGCCCGAGGTGCGGTGGATGGTCCAGAGGACGTGAGTGAATTCGACATTGTTCTCGTGGACCAACCCTTCAAGCGGTGCGGGCGGGTTGAAGGGATTCTTCGCCGTCACAGGCGTCCGATCTCCGCGGCCAGCTCGGCAACCAGCTCGGGAGCGCCGCCGGCGGCCAGCCAGTCAACGGGACTCCGGCCGTCCAGTTCCTCGCTGGGAGACGTCATGAACGTCTCCAGGTCGAGCGGGTGAAGCACGACCCTGAAGGAGTCCAGAACGAGCCGCAGACCAGGCAATGGGCGGCCGTTCGGGAACTGCCACTCGGGGAAGACCAACTCTCGATTATGGCGGGCGTGGATCGTGTACAGATCGTTCGTGCCGGCGGAGCGGCGAACGTTGGACGGGGCCCTGCCGAGCATTACCGACACCTGGGATGTACTGAGCCCGGTGAGGCCGCGGTGGTCCGCATCCTCGGCGACGCGCCGAACGCTCACGGCGGCTGCAGCAATGCGGGTTCGCTCGAACATCTCCGCAGGCAGCCCCGCCTCGCCTACCAGGAAGTCCACCTCTCCCTGGCTGAGGGACGTGGTGACGTCGGCAAGTTCCTCGGCCAGTGCGAAGAACTGGTCGTTGTCGATGGAGATGTGGCGTTCCTTTTTGGCGCCATCCAGCACCTTGTAGACCCCGGTTCGCTGGGTCCCGTGCTCATGCCCGATCACTGCCATGCTGTAATGATACGCCGTATCAATGAGTATCAGGTGAAGGGATTCTCGGCCGTTTCCGGCTATGCCGATTGCCCGCACGGATCCCTGCCCGGTCACGGGATGGCCCCCAGGCACAGGGACAGCTGGCCCTGCACTTGTTCTGGGCGCTTCGCGTGAGTGCGGAAATCCATGCCCTGGAGGGTCCGGGCCAGCTCCGGTCCCTCGCCGCCGGCCAGGCCCCGCACCGCCCCGGCCTCCGCCAGCCGCTGGAGCGCGGTCCGGGACAGGCCGGCGCGCTCGAGCAGTTCCGTGACCGAGGCGTACGGCCGCCCGGCCACGATCCGTTTGGCATCCGTGCCGGAGAGGCCGGGAATGGTGCCGAGTCCGAGGCGGACGGGTGCCGGCTCCTCCGTCACGCTCTCGGCGGCACGGCTTTCGACAGCCTGGCTCTCCACGGCGCGGCTCTCGACAGCGCTGTGGACGACGTGGGCGGGCAGCAGCTCGATTCCCAGACGGTCCGCTTCGGCTTGCCGGGCCTCCTGGCCGAGGTCGCCGAACTCGCACCGCCCGGCCAGGAGAGCGGCTGGATGGTGCTCCTCAAGCCAGACGGCGTCCAGGACCGTCGGAAGCACTGTTCCAGGGTTGAGACGTTCAATCTCATGCTCCGCGTAGGCGATCACGCTCTGCTCCCGGGAACCGCGGATCTCTACGGTGAACAAGCCGAGCAGGTCCAGTTCCGCCCGGGAATACTGACTCATGGGCAAGCCAAGGTGGCCACGTTGCAGCGGGACGCGGTCCGCCAGGCCGTCCGCGAGGACGATGCCGAGAGGCTCTGAACCGATGGCGGGTGGTGCATCCGGCGCCGCAGATCCGTCCCCGCTGTCGACCAGTCCGCCGGGCAGCAACCCCTCAGGAGAAGGATCCCCAGTACCCGGGCCCGGTTGCTCAGGGTACTGCCCGAAGAGCGCCACGCGTCCCTTCCCGGCCTGCCTGGCGAGCACTCGGTACGCCTGGCGCATCAGCCGGGCGTCGACGTCGATGGCCGGGACGTGCTCTTCCTCGGCCCTTGGGGCGCAGCGGATTCCGGCTTCTCGCAGGGCGGCGAGCAGACCGCCGGCCATCTCCGCCGGCTCCGTGTCCGGCGCGGTCCCGCGGAGCTCCACATCGCGCACGGGATCCAGACGGCACCGTTCCCTGAGGCGGTCCCTGTCCGTGCCGAGTTGCTGCAGATCGCTCAGCCGCAGGCCGGCGGCGGCGACCACCCGCTGGGAGGCGCGCTCGCCGTCGTCGGTGGGGGAAGACGCGGGGGGACCCAGGCGCAAGATGGCCGGCACCTGATGCTCGCGGGCGAGCTTGAGCAGCCGGGCCGCATGGCTCACTACGACGCCGGACCCGGCGTCTGTGTCCGGGCCGAGCAGTTCAACGGCGACGGTCCCACTCGGCATGGCCGCGACCCATTCCTTGAAAAGGGTGCGGGGACGCAGATACCGGGGGCCGTGCATGGCAGCCCCCACATCCGAGTCCAGGCCGAGGAGCACGGTGAGGACCGGGAACCCCGTCTCCGGGTCCACGGCGTGAGCCGCGAGCCGCTGGCGGCTCACGCCCACGGGCGCCTCGCCGTCCGGACCGCGACGACGTCCGTTCGCTTCGGAGACCAGGCGGCACAGGGCGCGGTACCCGGCACCCGGCTCCACCCGGGTGCCGGTGCCCGCCGTTCCGCCACCGTGCGCGAGAACAGTCACCCGGCCGTGGTGCTGGGAGTGCGGCGTTCCGTCGTCGTCCACGGCACGGTCAAAGACGTCCAGGCTCGCCCCGAGCAGCGCCGGCAGGTCCCGCTCTTGGCATGCCCCGAGATGCTGCACCGCGCCGTGGAGGCCGTCACGGATCACGACGGCGTGCGCCCGCTCAGGAGTGTGATCCGGGTGGGCGTCGGCTTCTGGCACGGGCGCGAGGCTCATGGCTCGTGGAGGCGGGACTGCGGCTCAGGCGCTGCGGCTGAGGTCGGCGGGGAGGACGTTCGGGGGAAGCCTCTCGGCCCGGCCGAGGAGTTGGGCAGGGGTCTCCTGGTCCCCCAGGAGCCGCCACTGCTCGGGGTCGGTGTAGTGAGCCAGGTGCAGAGTGAGCTCCTGGCCCGTCAGGTCGCGGACCAGTCGGAGACGCCAGATCTCGTAGTCCTGGGGAACGGATCCACTGGGCTGCGAAGGGCTCGGATAGCTGCGGCTGGGGATCTCGCAGACCCGGTAATCCCGGCCGTCATAGGACACGACGGCGGGGATGTTGCCCGCCGAGCAGGTGACATTGAGACGTTCCGAGTAAGAGCCCATGACGAACCTCCGTGTCCTGATCGGTCGAACGTGTGTTCGAACGGATTCAGTCTACGACAGCCCACTGACAGGATTTCCAGGGGCGCATGTCCGGCCTCGCCACAGTTGTCAGTTGTCTCAGCAAAGCTGTCAGTCTGCGGACGTGGGGAGCTTTCTCATCTCTTCTGTCAGTTGGATCTGAGGGACGCGGTGGTTGAAGAGGGCCTCCGTGCGTGCCGGCGGGCCGTTGATGCGTTCTCAAGCGGTGCCAGGAACCGCCGCTCCGCCAGATCCAGCGGCCGCAGGCTCCGGGACGCCCGGCACATCACCACCGCTCCCTCGCTGAGAGCGATGAGCGTCGAAGCCGCCTCCTCCGCGCCGTCGGGCTCCAGGCCTCCGGCCCGGAACAGCTCAGCCAGGCGCCGGGTCCACTGATCGAACACCGCGCCCGCGTGATCCAGGAGTTCCGGCGAATCAGCCGCGATCGTCACGGCGAGCACCGAACAGCCGGCGCGGAAGTCGGTCCGGACCAAAAGCTCCCGCCAGGACGCCAGGAAGAGTGCTGCCACCTCAGCCGGGGCCGCGCCGTCGAGCCCGTCCAGAAGTGTCAGTGCACGCCCTCCGGCCCGTTCGATCGCCTCCGCGATGAGTTGGTCCTTCCCTCCGGGGAAGTGGTGATAGACGGAGCCGCGGGGTGCGCCGGCAAGCTCCAGGATGTCGGCCAGGGAGGCGCCCTGCAGGCCCTTCGTGGCGAGCAGGCGCAGGGCCGCGTCGATCATCCGGTTCCTGGTGTCCGCTGCCACGTGCCTCCCGTCCTCCGACGACTATGCCTCGATCATAATTCCCGGCCCGCCGGGACGAATTCCGCAGACCCTTGACGAGCCTGGATCGCGCGCTCATGATCAATTATGACGGTCGACATACATAAAAGGAGCTCATCATGCCCATGATCGACATTTACGCCCCGGCGGGCACCTTCGCCGATCCCCACCGGCTCGCGACCGACGCCGCCGCGACCGTCAAGGACGTCGAGCAGGTCCCGGACATCCCGATGTTCCGCCGGAACACGGCGGCTTTCGTCCATGAACTTCCGGCCGCCGCGATCTCCGACGTCGACGGCGGCAGCGACCACGTGCGCGTCCAGGTCCTGACCAACGCGGGCGCCTTGGACCGCGAGAAGCAGCTGGCCGTCGTCGAGCGCCTCACTGAACTGGTGGTGGCCGCGTCCGGTGACGAACGGCTTCGCGAGCGCACCTGGGTGCTCCTCACCGAGGCCGTCCCCGGCGGATGGGGACTCAAGGGCCACGCGCGTACCAATGAGGAGCTCGTGGCGGCTGCGAGGGCGGAGATCGCAAGCCTGCAGGCCGGCGAGGAGGTCTGACGCGAAAGCGCCGCCACTCCCCAAGGGCCCGCGGTTCGGGCGCGGACTGACAACTATGGTGAGGCCGGGCAGTGCGGCTGACAAGCTGGTCAACAGGCGCAGCCTTCGCCCTTCCAGGCCTCAAACCCTTCCTTGACGGCGAGGCCGGCGATGAGAAGTCCGATGGCGGGGTCCAGCCACCACCAGCCGAACGCCGCATTGCCCAGCAGTCCGATCAGGACGGCGGCCGCCAGGTATGCGCAGAGGAGGTTCTGGTTTCCCTCACCCGTGGTCGCTGCGGACCCGAGGACCGCTCCGAGCCGTCGTTTGGCCCGGCCCAGCAGCGGCATGATGATCAGCGAAGCGACGGACAGCGCGATGCCGAGCCAGCTGGTCTCGGCGTGGTCCCCGTGAATGAGCGACTTGACGGCGTCGAAGGTGATGTACGGCGCCAGAAGGAAGAAGGTCACGGCTACGGCCTTCTGCGCCTGATCCTCGGCCGCCTCGGACAGGGTCCGGGCCCCGGTGAACCGCCAGACGATGATGACCGAGGCCAGCCCTTCAATCAGTGAATCCAGCCCGAATCCGAGCAGGGCGACAGATCCGCTCCAGACTGCCGCGATGATTGCCACGAGGCCCTCGATGCCCATATAGGCCAGGGAGGCCCAGGACAGTGCCCTGGCCTTGCGTGCTGCGGCGTGCCAGTCTTCGTCCACCTGGACTTCCGGTGCGCAGCACGCATCGGTGCAGTCCGAGGCGCAATCGCATCCGGAGCTCACGGTCCTGCTCACAGGGTGGCCCCGGCGCCGTACTCGGGGCAGAGCTCGACGGCTGAACCGGTGGCCTCCAGGAGGGTCTCCGTGGCGTGGAATACCCCGAGCAAGGCCGGTGCCGCAAGGGTGAACATCGACGCCCGCCCGGCCGGATGGGATGTGACGAGTCTGCAGTCCCGAAGGCAGGAGAGGTGCTTGGATACGGTTGATTGCGCGAGCCCGAGCTCGGCTACAAGGTCGACCACGCGCTTCTCGCTCCCGGCAAGGCTGCGAAGGATGGCCAGCCGAGCGGGGTCGCCGAGCGAACGGAACAGGGCTGCCGCCGGTACGAGTCCGGAGCGCGAAGAATCGCGCACCTCTTCTAAAATCGCCATTTGTCGATGATAGCGCGAGCCGGGAATGGGATTGAGGCTTGACGGGAACGACGACGCCGACCGGCTGCTGTCCGCCTGGGTGCAGGAGCAATGGGTCGCCTCCGCCCGTGGAGGCGCGCCGTGCGACGCGGCATGGCCGATGTACGGCGATGAGGCGCGGATCATGGTCATCGACAGTCCCGGCGGAATCGACCGGATCGACGATGATCCGATCGTGCAACTCATTCACGCCAACCGCTGAGTGCCACCTCCGTGTCAGTAAGGAGTCCACGCCGATGCCGATCGACCCCATCATGCCCATCCATCGTTCGGACGAGGACCTGGGCGCCGACCGGACCCTCGGGCCGGAGTTCCTGGCGATGAGCCGGAGGGTCCTGGAGGTGACCGCCCTGACCTCGCGGCTGAATGTCCTCCCGTTCGACGATGCCGCGGCCAAGGCCGAACTGTTCGAGCTGATCCTCGGCCGGCCGCTCCCGCAGGGGGTCACCGTCTATCCGCCCTTCTTCACGGATCACGGGCTGAACCTGGAGCTTGCCGAGCGGGTGTTCATCAATCAGAACTGCACGTTCCTCGACTACGCCGGTATCCGGCTGGGTGCAGGGACCATGGTCGGCCCGCGGGCCACGTTCATCACCATGAGTCATCCGGTGGACCCTGGCGAGCGGCGCCGGCACCTCACCGGCGCGCCCATCGACGTTGCGGAGAACGTCTGGATCGGCGCGGGTGCCACGATCCTTCCGGGGGTCAGTATCGGACGTGATGCGGTGATCGCCGCCGGTGCCATCGTCGCGGACGACGTTCCGGCCGCAAGCCTCGTGGCAGGCCCGAAGGCGACGGTCAAGCGCGCCTGGTGATGACCGCCGTCGTGCCGTCCTCGCGCTGGTTCTCAACGCCTTGTGCGGCTCAGAGGCCGTCCAGAAGATCCTTGACGCCGTCCAAGGCGCCGTTGACCAGGGAGTAATAGGCCCAGGTGCCTCGCTTCTCGCGGTGCAGCAGCCCGGCGTCGACCATGATCTTCAGGTGGTGGGACACGGTCGACTGGCCGAGGTCCAAGGGCTCGGTGAGGTCGCAGACGCAGGCTTCCCCGCCGGGAGCGTTCTTCACAATCGAGAGCAGGCGAAGCCTGTTCGGATCCGCCAGAGCCTTGAACACCACGGCGCGGTCCGCTGCCTCCTCGACGCTGAGGGCCGGCTGGGCGGAGGGCGTGCAGCAGGCCTCTCCCACGGGCGTGAGCTCCAGGGTTCGCGAGGTGTTCATGGCGCCATCCTCTCACGTATATTGATATTCATCGATGTATAGCTCGATACCCCGCGCATCGCCATCCAGCAATCCATTCCTGTCAGGAGCAGTGTGAGCAGTCACGAAGTCACGCCGGCCATGGCGCCCCAGGCCAGCGGCCTGGCCCGTACGGTGGTGGCGGAGGTCCTCGGCACCGGATTCCTGGTGGCGGCCGTGGTCGGTTCCGGGATCATGGCTTCCCGCTTGTCCCCGCATGACACGGGCCTGGCGCTGCTGGAGAACAGCATCGCCACCGGGGCCGCCCTGGTCGCGCTGATCCTGGCTCTGCAGCCGGTCTCGGCGTCCTTCAACCCTGTGGTGACCCTGGTCGAGGCGGCCCTGGGCAGTCTGGCCTGGAGCGCTGCGGTGGTCCTGATCGCGGCACAGGTGGCCGGCGGACTGGCCGGGACGGTGGTGGCGCATCTGATGTTCGGTCTGGACGCCGTCACCTTCTCCACGCATGAGCGCACCGGCCCCGGACTGTGGCTGGCTGAGGTGGTGGCCACGGTGGGCCTGCTGCTGGTCATCTTCGGCACGACCCGTTCGGGCCGGGGCGACAGGGTGGCCTATGCGGTCGGCGGGTACATTGCGGCCGCGTACTGGTTCACCAGCTCCACGAGCTTCGCGAACCCGGCCGTGACGGTCGCTCGCACCATCACCGACTCATTCTCCGGCATCGCCCCGGGCTCCGCGCCGGGATTCATCGCCGCCCAGTTCGTCGGCGGCCTGCTCGGGTTCGCCCTCATCCGTTTCCTCTTCCCCATCGCCGCACCGGCGGATCGAAAGGTCCTTTCATGAACACTGGCGCCCCCGCGAAGAAGCCTTCCGTCCTGTTCGTCTGCGTCCACAACGCCGGACGTTCCCAGATGGCCGCCGCCTACCTCACCGCCCTCTCGGGCGGGGCCATCGAGGTCCGCTCCGCCGGCTCCCAGCCCGCGGACCACGTGAACCCCGCCGCCGTCGCGGCGATGGCCGAGGCCGGGATCGACATGTCCGCCGAGATCCCCAAGGTCCTCACCACCGAGGCCGTGCAGGAATCGGACGTGGTCATCACCATGGGCTGCGGCGACACCTGCCCGTTCTTCCCCGGCAAGCGCTACGAGGACTGGATCCTGGAAGACCCCGCCGGTCAGGGCCTGGACGCCGTGCGTCCCATCCGCGACGAGATCCGCAGCCGGGTCGAGGAGCTCATCGCATCCCTGCGCCCCATCGCCTGAGTGCGGCCGCTCAGGGAATCGCCTCATGGTCCAGTTCGTGGCGGCTCTGACGGGTGGGCGTGAACTCCCGGATGTCCACCAAGGCGGGACGGCCCGGTCCCGCCGGCTGCCCTGCGGTGACCCAGTCGATGATGTCCTGGGTGGTGTCGGCGTCGTTGGCCTCTCCGATCCAGACCGGCCCGGCGCCTTCCGCACGTCCAGCAGCGTCCGGGAGGATGACGACCACGTTGGAGTGATCGCACGCGTCCAGGCATCTGCTGACGATGACCTGCGCGGCGGGCTCGACGCCGTCGCGGATGCGCCGCAGCTGTCCCTGGTGGTCCGTCTGGGGGTGCTTGTGCCGGGATCCGCAGTCCCCGCCCCGGCAGACGACCACCACCGCCTGGTCCTGATCGGAGCGCTTCTGCTGGGCGCGTTTGCCGTTCTTCTTCGCCATCGGCGGTCTCCTGCCCCTGGTCACTGCCGCGGGCCGCGGTTGGAGCGGGCCTGAAGGACCTCCGCCACCTTCCGTGCCGTCTCCTTGGCGGAGCCCGGGTTCTGACCCGTGACGAGCCGTCCGTCCGCCACGGCGTAGCTGACGAACGGCAGCCGGGCCTTCTCGTAGAGCGCCCCGCGGCTCCTCATCTCCTCCTCGGCGTTGTACGGCACCAGCTTGTCCACCCGCGCCAGCACCTCCTCCTGCCAGGCGAAGCCGGTGACCTTCCGTCCTGCCACCAGGAGACTCCCGTCGGAGAGCCGGGTGTTCAGCAGGCCGCAGTAACCGTGGCACACCGAAGAGACCACGCCGCCCCGCTCCCAGATCTCCCGCGTGATCCGCTGCAGGCCCTCGCTGTCCGGGAAGTCGTACATGACCGCGTGACCGCCCGTGAAGTAGACGGCATCGAAGTCCGCCGGGTCGATCTCCTCAGGGCGGGCCGTGGTCTCCAGCAGGGCCATCCGCGCCGGGTCGGTGTGCCAGGCCCTAGCCGCCTTGTCGTAGCTGGGGAACTTGAGCGAGCGCGGCTCGAGGGGGACTGCCCCGCCGTGCGGGCTGACGATCGACTGGGCGAAGCCGTGCTCCTCGAACACCTCCCAGGCGTGCACGAGTTCGGACAGCCACAGCCCGGTGGGGTGAGACGGATCGTCGTAATGGCTCACGTTGGTGACGACGTGCAAGATGCGCTGGTTCATGAGTGGTCCTCCGTGGTGCGCTGGGAAGAAGTGGGCAGTGCGAAGATCGCCGTGACCGCCGCTCGCACGCGTGCGGCGACGTCGTCCGCGGGCTCGGGCCGGAACTTGCCGTCCAGATGCAGGAACGCCAGGCCGTGCGCCAGGCTCCACAACGCGGTCGACAGCGCCGCGGCGTCGGCGTCCGGGAACATCCGCCCGACGGCGTCGTTCAGCACCTCATGCAGCCCGCCGGACGCGAGGACGCGCTCGCTGTCCTCCGCGTCGCACTCCTGCCCGAACATCAGCCGGAACACCGCCGGCCGCCGCAACGCGAACCCGACGTACGCCACCCCCAGGGCGGTGACGACGTCGGCGGGCCGCGTGACGTCGGGCGCTTCGGCCAGGGCGGCGGTCAGCTCCGCGCGAAGATCATGGAAGCCGTCGACGGCGAGGGCTGACTCAAGCGCCTCACGGTCGGCGAAGTGCCGGTAGGGCGCCGTCGCGGAGACGCCTGCGCGACGTGCGATGGCGCGCAGGGAGAACGGCTCGCCGGCCTCCAGGCTTTCGGTCGCCGCCACGAGCAGGGCGGTCCGAAGGTCCCCGTGGTGGTAGCTCGTACTCGATGTTGACACTGCTAACTTCGCCTCCTACGCTGATGTAAGCAGTGTAAACATTAGGCCGAAGGAAGTCGAGTCACACGATGCAGACGATTGTGGGAGCGAACGGGCAGATCGCCGTCGAGCTCGCGCGGGAGCTGAACCGGAATCACAGCGGCGAGCTGCGGCTCGTCAGCCGCAACCCCCGCAAGGTCAACGAATCGGACACCGTCATGAGCGCGGATCTTCTCGACGCCGGACGGACGGCCGCCGCCGTGGCGGGCAGCGACGTCGTCTATTTCACCGCCGGGCTGCCTGCGAAGACGGAACTGTGGGAGGCGCAATTCCCCGCGATGCTGAAGAACGCACTGGACGCCACGCGGGCGGCAGGGGCCAAGTTCGTCTACTTCGACAACACCTACATGTATCCCCAGGACAGCCGCGTGCAGACCGAGGACACCCCGTTCGCCCCGGTGGGCCGCAAGGGCCGGGTCCGGGCCGCGATGGCGGAGATGGTCCTGGCGGAGATGTCCCGGGGCGAGATCCCGGTGCTGATCGCCCGGGCTCCCGAGTTCTACGGACCCGGCCGCACGCAGAGCTTCACGAACGCCCTGATCCTGGACCGCCTCAAGGCCGGGAAGAGACCCGTGGTTCCCGTCAGTGCGAGCCGGCTGCGCACTCTCATCTGGACCCCGGATGCGAGCCGGGCACTCGCGCTGCTCGGCAACACCGCGGACGCCTATGGCCAGACCTGGCATCTCCCGGTCGACACGGAGCGGCTCAGCTACCGTGACTTCACGGCGCTGGCTGCCGAGGCGTTCGGGCGGAGTTCCGGATACACCGTGCTCCCTCGATGGCTCCTCAGCACGGCGGGGGCCTTCAACCCCCAGGTGCGGGAACTGCGCGAGCTGCTGCCCCGGTATGCGCAGGACAACATCTTCGACGCCGGCAAGTTCGCCGCCCGGTTCCCGGAGTTTTCAGTCACCACCTACCGCGGCGGGCTCGCCGCCATTCAGCAGGAGGCGGAGGCGCGGCAGCCGCGCTGACAGCTCAGCTTTGAACCCTCAGCCCTTCAGCCGCCGCAGCACGACGGCGAGCCCGGCGAACGCCACCACGTTCGCGGCCGCGGCGAGGGCCACCGCCACCGGCACCCCGGCGTCGTACGCGGCGCCCAGCACGCCGCCCGCCACCAGCAGGCCCACTCCACGGACGAAGGCGAGCCAGCCGAACGCCACGGCGCGCGAGGTGCTGGGCACCAGCTCCGTCACCACGGCCTTGACGGTGGAGTCCAGAACGCCGTTGACCACGCCCCAGACCGCCACGCCCACCCAGATCCAGACGGCGTTCTCCAGGAACGCCAGCAGGGACAGGAGCGCGGCGAGCGGCACGGCCACCAGGGTCAGAGGTCCGCTGCGGTCGTAGACGCGGCCCATGATGAGTCCGCTGGCCCCGTCCACGGCCATGGCCAGGGCGAAGATCAGCGGGACCTGGGCATCGCTCAGGAGGCCGTGAGTCTGGGCGTGGAAAGCGAGCAGCGGGAAGGGCGCGACGCCGACCGAGAGCACCGCGATCACGCCGGTGTACTGCCAGAACCGCGCCGGGAGGCGGCGTGCGGGGGCGGGCTCAGCGGCGCTCTCGGGCGCGACGGCGGCCGGCGCGGCTTCCTCATACACGCGCGGGTCCGGCACCCGGTGCCGCAGCCAGAACAGGAGCACCAGCACAAGGACGCCGGGGATGGCCAGTGAGAGGAACGCCAGGCGGTAATCGCCCTCCTTCCAGCCGAGGATCGCGGCCAGCAGGAGCGGGCCGAGCATGGCGCCGGTCTGGTCCAGCGCCTGGTGGACACCGAAGGCGCTGCCACGGCCGGTCTGGGTGGAGGCGTGGGAGAGAAGCGTGTCCTTGGCGGGGGAACGGACGGCTTTGCCGAGCCGTTCGGTGCCGTACAGCAGGAGCCCGGGCGCCAGGATGCCCGTGACGCCGATCAGCGGGACGCTCAGCACGGTCAAGGTGTAGCCCAGGATGGTCCACGTCCAGTAGTGCCGGCTGCGGCTCACCGCATACCCGGACACCACGCGCAGGCCGTAGCCGATGAACTCCCCGGCGCCGGCCACCAGGCCCACCACGGTGGCGGAGGCGCCCAGCGTGGCCAGGTACGGGCCGATGATGCTCCGGGCGCCCTCGTAGACCATGTCCGCCAGGAGGCTGACGACGCCGAACGCCACCACGAAGTGCCAGGGCCTCAGCACGCGGGCGGTGCTCGACGCCGAATTGCTGGTTCGCGACGGCGCGCGGCCGCCGTCGTCGGGCACGCCGCTCATCAGCTGTTCCGCCCCCGCGCCGCCACCGCCCAGGTGTCCACCACGGCGCCGTCGGAGACCACGGTGACCTCGTCCACCAGGTTCACCGCCACGCACACGTGATTCGGGATGAGCCGGAGCCTTTCGCCCAGGGCGGGGAGCGGGGAGTCCTCCGGCCAGATCACGGTGGCGTGGTGCTCGGACAGTGCCGTCACCCGCGCGCCGTCCTCCTCCAGGACCCGGGCGAACCCCGTGGCCCAGGCCGGTCGGTCCCCGCCGAGCATCTTGCTGCCCGCGTCCAGGACGATCCGCCGCGGCACCTCGCCAGAACCCTCGTGCCGGCTCACCACGGTGGACGCGACACTCAGCGCCACGTCCTCCAGCGTGCATCGTCCCAGCTCCAGCTGCTGCGCGTCGCCGAACACGTACACGCCCGGCCGCAGCTCGGTGGCCACGGACCCGCCGGTGAGCAGCGCGGTCGGCGTCGAGCCCCCACTGAGGACCGCGACGTCGTGCCCGGCCTCGCGCAGCAGCGTCGCCGCGCGCTGAAGGGCGACACCCTCCTGGTCCACCACGGCGCCCGGCATTCCGGGTGCGTAGCTGTGGCCCGGGAACGTGAAGACCCCGGCCACCGGGAACCCGGCATCGCGGGCCGCATCGGCCACCAGCACGGCCTCCTCGGGCGTCACCCCGCTGCGGTGATGCCCGCTGTCGATCTCCACCAGCACGCTCAGCCGTCCGGCGTCGTCGCCCAGCAGGCGGCCGGCCTCACGCACCGCCTCGGCGGAATCGGTGCCGAAGGAGATCCGGGCGCTCCGGCTCAGGGTGCGGAGCCGCTCGGCCTTGCCGGGGCTCAGCCACAGCGGGTAGGCGACGAAGATGTCGGCGGCGCCGTGCTCGGCGAAGACCTCGGCCTCGCCGATCGTGGCGACCGTCAGCCCGATGGCGCCCGCCTCGAGCTGCAGGGCGGCGATCTGCGGGATCTTGTGCGTCTTGACGTGCGGCCGCAGGGCCAGGCCCTTGCCGCCCAGGGTGGTGGCCATGCGCGCGATGTTCCGCTCCAGCACCTCCCGGTCGATCAGGGTGGCCGGGGTGTCGATGTCCTGGGGGATCAAGCTCATGGAATCCATTCTGCCGTGCGATCCACGGTTCTGACGCCGTTCAACGGCCCCTGGCCCGTTCCGCCAGCAGCAGCCCGGAGAGCTCGTGCGGCGCCACGGCGGCCGGCCATTCCGTGAGGGTCCCGGCGGTGGACCAGCGGAGGATGAACGACTCACGCTCTTCGTCGGAGCCCCCGCCGTGCCCACCTGCGTCCACATGTCCGTGGTCCGCCACCACCACTAGAAGCCATTCTTCGCCGTGCTCGGCGGCCCGGCGCGCCACAGCGTCCCGGATCCGCGCCACGTGAGCGTCCACGCGGGCCAGGGCCTCCTGATACTGGGCGCTGAGCGCACCGTACACGTGGCCGGCGTCGTCCACATCGCAGAAGTACACGAAGGACACGTCAGGGACCTTGTGCGAGGCGAGGGCGGCCAGCGTGAAATCGGCGATCTCGGCGTCGATCCGGATGAAGCCGTGGGTTTCGCCGTCCCGCGAGATCACCGTGTGGAGCCCGGCCTTCTGCTGCTCCATCCGCTGATGGATCACCGGCCCCAGACCCTCCGGTGAGACCAGCGGCGGCCAGCCGGCCGCGGCGAACGTCCGGGTGGAGGTGTCCTGGTGGAACGCCCGGGACAGCACGTCCGGGTACCGGAAGAGCCGGTGGCCCACGAAGCTGTTGTCCAGGACCCCGTGCTCGGCATGCGTGGTCCCGGTCAGCAGGGAGGACCACCCGGGCCCGGAGAGCGTGGGCACGTCCATGACCATGGTGCGGTGGTCGCCGTCGGCGGCGAGGGAGCGCAGCGTGGAAGCCGCGGGGGATTCGGCGGCCAGGTCCCAGCGCAGCCCGTCCAGGCCCAGCAGGATGATGCGGGGGCGGCTCATCGGAGGGCCGCCGCGCGTGCGCCGGCCAGGACCGGAAGGGTGACTTCCGTCAGGGAGCCGAGCAGGGTCCGGCCGGGTGCCTCCTCGATCGGCACCGTGGACGGCACGACGACGACGGGGCACCCCGCCGCCTCCGCCGCGGCGAGGCCCACGGGGGAGTCCTCCACCACCACGCACGCGGACGGCTCGGCTCCCAGCCGGCGGGCCGCCTCCAGATAGGGGTCAGGGGCCGGCTTGGACGCGGGGGTGTCCTCCACGGCGACCACCAGGGTGAACAGCTCGTGGCCCAGGCGGTCCCGGACCAGTTCCACCACGCGGCGCGGGGAGGCGGAGACGATGGCCGTGGGGATGCCCTCCGAGGCCAGGAGCCGCAGGAGGTCCATGGCGCCGGGCCGGGGCACCACCTCCTGCGCCACGAGCTCGGTGAACGCCTGGTCCAGGCGTTCGGAGAGTTCCTCCGCCGTGAGCGTGCTCGCCGAAGGCAGGGTGGCGAGCAGGTGGGCCGCGGTGTGCCCCGAGGGCCGGCCGAGGACATCGGGGCCGTCCTCAGATCCGAGCCTGTGGCCCAGGCCGAAGGCCACATCCGCCACGGCGTCCCACCAGAGCCGCTCGGTGTCCACCAGGGTTCCGTCCATGTCGAAAAGTACGGCTGCGGGCATCATGCGCTGGTTTCCTCGTTCCGGGCCTGGTCGATCAGGACGGGGCGCTCCGGCAGGCCGAGCCGGACCCGCGCCCCCAGGGGAAGTGTGGAGGCACCGGCGCTGGGCACATCCGCCAGCACCGTGCGGCCGCCGTCCAGGCGGATGGTGAGCCGCGTCGTCGCGCCCAGGAAGGAGGACGCCACGAGCAGTGCGGTCCCGTTCGGGTCCGCACCGACGCTCAAGGCCTCGGGACGGATCAGGACGTCGACGGCGCCCGTGCGGCGTCCGCCGGGCAGGCTCCCGTGGACGGGCCGGCCGGTGCCGAGCACCTCCACCCGCGCGCCGTCGGCGCCGAGGGTTCCCGGAAGCCGGTTCATGGTGCCGACGAACCCTGCCACGAACGGCGTGGCGGGGCTGTTGTAGAGCTCCTCCGGGGTGGCGCACTGCTCCAGGCGCCCGTCCCGCATGACGGCCACGCGATCCGCCATGGACAGCGCCTCCTCCTGGTCATGCGTGACGAACAGGGTGGTGATGCCCAGTTCCAGCTGGAGGCGCCGGATCTCCTCCCGCAGTGACTGGCGCACCTTGGCGTCCAGGGCGGAGAGTGGCTCGTCCAGCAGCAGCACCCGGGGTTCCAGGGCCAGGGCCCGGGCCAGGGCGACGCGCTGCTGCTGTCCGCCGGAGAGCTGACGGGGGTAGCGGCCGCCGTGGGTGGGCAAGCCCACCAGTTCCAGGAGTTCCTGGGCCCGGTCACGGCGCCGGGCCGCGGGGACGCCTCGCATGCGCATCCCGAACGCCACATTGTCCGCGGCGCTCAGATGCGGGAAGAGGCTGTAGGACTGGAACACCATGCCGACGTCGCGGCGGTGCGCCGGGGTGGCGGTCACGTCAGCGCCGTCCAGCAGGACGTGTCCGGCATCCGGGGTTTCGAATCCGGCCACCATGCGCAGGGCGGTGGTCTTGCCGCAGCCGGACGGCCCCAGGAGGGCGAGCAGTTCCCCGGGTTCCAGGCTGAGGTCCAGCCCGTCCAGGGCCGTGGTGGCGCCGAAGGATCGGCGCAGCCCGCGGAATTCCAGCGTGGCGCCCGCGGTTCCGGCGGACACCGGGCGGGGAGCGAGGGTGGAGGCGGTCATGGTTTCTCCTTGGGGGCTTTCGAACGGCCGGACTTCGCGACCGCGAGGAGGATGAGCCAGGTGCCGATCAGGCCGGCCAGGGACACGGCGACGGACAGCTGGGCGTGGGAGCCGCTGATGGCCACGGTCCACACGGCGAAGGGCTGGAACCCGAGCAGTGCGGAGACCGCGTACTCGCCGATGACCAGGGCGATCGTCAGGAACGCCGTGTTCAGCAGGGCTTCCCGGAGATTGGGCAGGACCACCAGGAAGAGCGTCCGGAACCAGGACGCCCGGCAGGACCGGGCCGCTTCCACCAGGACTTTCACGTCGATGGCGTTCAGGCCGGCTTCCAGGGTGGTGTAGGCCAGCGGCAGGGCCATGAGGGTGTAGGCGAGGACCAGGATCACCGGGAAGCCCGGTTCCTGTAACGCGGCGAGGAGGGGGAACCCCGGGCTGTCGTAGAGCCAGTCGGTGGCCCATCGCAAGACAGTGGTGATCCCAGCACCCAGCGCCACGGCGGGCACCACGAGCGGCAGCATGCAGACCACGGCCACGACGGCCTTCGCGCGGGGCGCCGCCAGGCGCACGGTCAGGAGCGCGGGGAGCAGCAGGCCGAACACCAGGACGATGGTGGCCCCCGCCAGCACCAGGCTCAGCCCGAGGCTCTGCGCCAGCCCGTCCGTGGTGAAGATGGCGGCGTAGGCGCCCAGGCTGGGCGTCTGCCGGGCGTCCCCGATGCCCACGGTGAAAGCCAGGGCGCACAGGAGCGGGACCAGGAAGTAGACGCCGGCCACGGAGAGGGAAACGGTGCGTCCCAGCCGGGATCCGCGGTGTGGGCGGGAGGCGGTCAGGAGAGCCATGCCGAGGTCCTTCGCTGCAGCAGGAGCTGGACGCCCATCACCAGGGCCGCCACGATGATCATGTCCATGCCGAGAGCCAGGGCGATGCCTGCTTGGCCCACCAGGACGTCGCCCGTGAGGGCGGAGGCGATCTTGACCGTCACCAGCGGGATGGAACTTCCCACCATGGCGGCGGCCGTGGCGTACGCGCTGAACGCGGTGCCGAACAGCAGCACGAAACCGCTGAGCAGCGTGGGCCACAGGATCGGCAGGGCCACATGGCGCCAGTACTGGAGGCCCGTTGCCCCGTTGTTCAGTGCGGCCTCGCGCCACTGCGGCCTGAGGCCGTCCAGTGCCGGGGTGAGGGTGAGCACCATGAGCGGCACCAGGAAGTAGAGGTAGACGATGGACAGGCCCCAGAAGCTGTAGAGGCTCCAGCCCTTCTCGCCCAGCCCGAAGGCGCCGGTCAGGACTCCGGCGTTGCCCAGGGTGGCCACGAAGGCGAAGGCCAGCGGCACGCCCCCGAGGTTGGCGATGACGCCGGACGCGGACAGGACCGCCTCGCGCAGTCCACGGATCCGGGAGGTGACCACCGCGTGGGCGAGCGGCAGGCTGAGCACGGTGGCGACGGCGGCGGTGAGGGCGGACAGCCGGACGCTGCCCAGCAGGCTCTCCAGGTACGGGCCGTCCAGGGTGGCCGCGAAGTTGGCGGCCGTGACGGAGGTGGTGCCGGCGTCGTCGCTCGCGGTGAAGGCGCCGGCCGCCATGGCGGCCACGGGCAGCCCGAGCATCACGGCGGCGAATCCCAGCAATGGGACGACGCCGAGCCAGCCGGCGGCGGGGCGGGAAGCCCGGCGGCCGGGAGCCTGGGGCTCCCGGCGCAGGGTCCCGTCGCCGGCCGCACGGTTCACGACGGCGCCGGGTGCGGCGGAGCTCATCAGGAGACGGCCTTCGTCCAGCCGTCGGACACGAGCGCCTTGGCCTTCTTGCCCTGCTCCTCGGTGGGGTAGGCGGTCTTCTCCTGGGCGATCTTGGGCAGCCGGGCCAGGGAGGTCTTGTCCGCGGTGCCGTCGGCGATCATCGACGGGAGCAGCACGGGGCGGGCGTAGCCCTTCAGCCAGAGGTTCTGCCCCTCGGTGCTGTAGAGGAACTCCTGCCAGAGGCGGGCCGCGGCCGGGTGCGGTGCCCACTTCACGATCGCCTGGGAGTAGTAGAGGGAGAAGACGCCGTCCTGCGGGACGGAGACCTTCCAGTCGATGCCCTTGGCCTTGAGCTCGTCGGCGTACGCCGCATTCCGGTAGTCCCAGACGACGGCGATGGGCGTCTCGCCCTTCTCCATGGTGGCCGGGGTGGCCTCCACCGGGTTGAAGTTGCCGTTCTGCTTCAGCTTGGCGAAGAAGTCCAGGCCCGGCTGCACATCATCGAAGGAACCGCCGTTGGCGAGGGCTGCGGCCACCACGGCGCTGTAGGCCGAGGAGGACTTGGCCGGGTTGCCGGTCAGGGCCACCTTGCCCTTGTACTGCGGGTCGTTCAGCTCGGCGAAGGTGGTGGGGCACTTGGCCACTCGTCCGGCGTCGCAACCGATGGAGACGTATCCGCCCATGTCGTTGTACCAGAGGCCGGAGGCCTCCTTCTGGGAGTCCGGGATCTTGCCGAACGACGCCACCTTGTACGGGGCCAGGAGGCCCTGCTTGGCGGCCTGGGTGTCGAAGTCGTGCCCCACGTCGATCACGTCCGGGGAGCGGTCCTGGCCCTTGCGGGAGGACACGGCGTTGAGCTCATCCGCGCTGGAGGCGTCCGGGTTCTCCACCTGGACCTTGATGCCGTACTTCTTCTCGAAGGTGGAGATGACTTCGCCGTAGTTGGCCCAGTCGTTCGGGAGGGCGATCGCGTTGAGCGTCCCTTCCTTCTTGGCGGCCGCGATCAGTGCGTCCGTGCCGCCGCCGGCCTCGGCGGAGGCGGCGGTCTTCCAGTCGCCGGCGCCCTTCGATTCGGTGGTGGCCGCGTTGCCGGCCGAACAGGCGGCCAGGCCGCCCAGAAGCAGGGCCGCGACGCCGAGGGCGCTCAAGCGGTGGAGGGTGGTGTTCATCGGGACTCCTAGAAAAAGTTGGCTACACAACTTGCCTCCATCACTGTCCGAGGCGTGGGTGTACGGCCGGTGAACGGCGGGCGGCCGCGTGACGAACGGCCGAGGGACGATCGGCGTTAAGGCCTTGATTTGCTCGGTCTGATGAGCGGTCGCTGTACCGTGGAGGGATGATTGAGAGTGCAGTGGGGGCCGGCCGGCCGGGCGTCGCAGGGGAGAAGGCTCAGTACCGGAAGTTGGCAGCCAGCATGCGTCTGGAGATTGAAGCAGGCGAGTTCGGCAACAACGGCCGGCTGCCCAGCGAGGAGAGCCTGGCCGAGCAGTACGGGGTGTCCCGGGGCACCGTGCGCAATGCGCTGGCGCTGCTGCGGGCCAATGGCCTGGTCACATCCCGCCGTGGGACCCGGCGCGTGGTCCTGGGGACGGCCAGGACGCAGAGTTTCCAGGAACTGCTGAGCTTCACCGCCTGGGCCCGGGCACAGGGTGAGGAGCCCGGGGCGCGCACGCTGCACTGCCTGTCCCGTCCGGCGTCGGCCGCGGAGACCGAGGCGCTTCAGCTCGACGACGGCGCGGTCGTCACCGAGGTCCTCCGGCTCAGGCTCCTGGGCCGGGTCCCCGTCATGCTGGAGCGCACGGTGTACCCGGAGCGGACCGGTGCCGTGATCGGCGGGCTCGCCCCGGACTCCCTGTCCCACACTGAGGTCCTGGACGCCTCCGGGGCCGTGTTCGCGGACAGTGAGCACACCATCGACGTGGTGCCCGCGGATTCCGTGGACGCCGGGGCCCTGGGCTGCGCGGAGGGGACCGGGCTCCTGAGGGAGATCCGCCGCGCCACGGATCCGGCGGGGGTGCCCCTGCTGTGGTCGGAGGACCGCTTCCTGCCCGGGACGGTCTCCTTCTCGGTGCACAACTCGGCGTCGGTCAGCGCGCTCGCCCGGCGCAGAGGGCGGCCGTGATCGATCGGCTCGCTGTCAGAACCCGATGACCGACAGCAGCACCCCGCCGCCGGCGCCCACCAGCACCACGATCCACGGTGGCAGCTTCCAGGACACCAGCAGCGCGAAGCACGCCAGCGCCAGGCAGAACGGGCCGGGGCCGGTGACGGCACTCGTGAACACGGGGGAGTAAAGGGCTGCCGCCAGGATGCCGACCACGGCGGCGTTCGCCCCGCGCATCATCGCCCGGGCCCAGGCGCGCCGCCGCAGCCCGCCCCAGAACGGCAGGACGCCCGTCAGCAGCAGGAACCCGGGCAGGAAGATCCCGGCCAGGGCCAGCGCCGCCCCGGGAATCCCTCCCGGCCCCACCTGGGCGATCGTGCCCAGATACGCGGAGAAGGTGAACAGCGGCCCCGGCACCGCCTGCGCCGCGCCGTAGCCGGCCAGGAACTGCTGGTCGCCCACCCAGCCCTGATCCACCACCCCGGCCTGCAGGAGCGGCAGCACCACATGTCCTCCGCCGAAGACGAACGCCCCGGCCCGGAAGAACGCGTCGAACAGATTCAGGGCGCCGCTCGTCAGGGCCGCCGCGAGCAACGGCCCGCCGAACAGCGCCACGGCGAACAGCAGCAGCGCGACGACGCCGGTGCGCCGCCGCACGGGGAAGCGAAGAGTGCCGCCGGCCGCCCCGCCGTCGTCGTTGCGGCAGAACCGCAGCCCCGCCACCGCGCCCAGGACGATCGCCCCGATCTGGGCCGCGCTCGCCGAGGCCATGGACCCGGCGAAGAGCAGCACGGCCGTGGTGGCCAGCACCGCGATCGACGCGCGCTGCCGGTCCGGTGTGAGCGTGCGGGCCATCCCCCAGACCGCCTGGGCCACGATCGCCACGGCCACGAGCTTCAGGCCCGTCAGCAGCCCCTCACCGACCGGCCCGGCGAACAGGCTCGCCCCATACGCGAACGCCACCATGAGCGCGGCGGACGGCAGGGTGAACGCCGCGAAGGCGGCCAGCGCGCCGCCGAACCCGGCCCGCTGCAGGCCCAGGCCGAAGCCCACCTGGCTGGACGCCGGTCCGGGCAGGAACTGGCACAGCGTCACCAGGTCCGCGTACTCGCGGTCGTCCAGCCAGGCGCGCCGGGCCACGAACTCGGCCCGGAAATACCCCAGGTGGGCGATCGGCCCTCCGAAAGAGGTGAGGCCGAGCCGCAGGAACGCCCGGAACACCTCCCACGCCGAGCCCTGGCGGCCGGGCCGGACGGTGCTCTCGCTCATGCAGGGATTCCTTCATCTCAGGGACCGGGTCCCTTCAGAATAGGCACGGCCGGTTACGGGAGAATGAAGCCGTCGGCAGGGCGCGAGGGCCCGGCTGACTGAGAGACCCGGCTGACTGAGAGACCCGGCTGGATGAGAGGGCGTGGAGCATGCGAGACGAGGTGCCGCAGGGGCCGGACTACCGGGTGTACCGGCGGTCCGTGGCCCGGATCGGCTACCAGGTGGCCGTGGTGTGCGCCGCGTTGGTCTTCCTGGGTGGTGCGCTCGCGATCGCCTACGTGTTCTGGCAGAGCCGCCCCGCGAAATTGAGCGAACCGCACAAGTCTGAGGACATCCGCATCTTCCTGGACCCGGTGGACCTCACCGTGGCCGGCCTGCTGGTGGGCACCGCGGCCGTCATCTGCGCAGGCCTGGCCGCCTGGGTGATCGCCCGCCGCGCCGTGAGGCCTCTCAATGAGGCTTTCCACATGCAGCGCCGCTTCGTGGCGGACGCCAGCCACGAACTCCGCACGCCGCTGGCCGTCATGAACGCCCGCGCCCAGCAGCTGGCCGCCCTGCTGCCCCGCGACGACCCCCGGCGCGCCGTCGCCGACGCCTTGCGCGAGGACACCCGCATCATGACAGGCATCGTGGACGACATGCTGGAGACCGCGACGGCGGGGGCGGACAGCGCGACGACGGCGCCGTCGTCGTACGCCACTCCGTTCGCCGAGGTGCAGCACGGGGTGCTGGACGATTTGCGGCTGCTGGCCGACGAACGCGGGGTCAGCGTGCGCGGCACCGATCTGAACGCTGTGCTGGCGGTCCCGGCTCCGGCGCTGCGCCGCTGCCTCCTGGCGCTGGTGGACAACGCGATCGATCATTCGCCGGAAGGCGGCACGGTCAGCGTCGACGCCGGGCTGCGGGGCGCGATGGTCAGTATCCGGGTCACCGACGAGGGCGGCGGCATCACGGGGATCGAGCCCGCGCGGGTGTTCGACCGCTTCGCCCATGGCGCCGCCCCCACCACCCCGCACGGGGAGTCGAGGACCCGGCACGGCATCGGCCTGGCGCTGGTGCGGGAACTCGCGGGCCGCCACGGCGGTACCGTGCAGGTCAAGCGCACGGGCCCGGACGGGACCGTGTTCGAACTCGTCCTGCCGCTGGCGGGCGACGGATTCAACAGCGGGGAGGACGCATGACCGGGCGGCTGCTCCTGGTGGAGGACGACCCCCGGCTGGGCCCCATCATGCAGAGCGTGCTGTCCGCCGAGTGGGAGGTGCGGCTGTGCCCCTCCGGCGAGGAGGCCCGGGACGCCGCGGTGGCCGGCTACTTCGACGTCATGGTGATCGACCGCCGGCTTCCCGGCATGAGCGGCGAGGACCTGGTCCGGGAGCTGCGCTCGCGCCGGATCAGCACCCCGGTCCTGATGCTCACGGCCCTGGGGCAGGTGCATGACAAGGTGGCGGGCCTGGACGCCGGCGCCAACGACTACCTGGTCAAGCCCTTTGAGTTCGAGGAGCTCAACGCCCGCCTGCGCGCCCTGACCAGGGATTACTCCGGGCGGGGGAGCGGGATCGAGATCGGAAGCTGGCTGTTCTTCCCGGCGGACCACTCGATCGAGTCGCCCTACGCGGGCCGTGTCATGCTCACCGAGGCCGAATCGGCGCTCCTGGAGCTGCTGGCCTCCGAGCCGGAACGGACCTTCACCCGGGAGCACCTGCTGACCGCGGTCTTCGCGCAGGGCGAGAGCCCCACCACGGTGGAGACCTATGTGCACTATCTGAGACGCAAAACGGACCGTGATCTGGTGACCACGGTCCGCGGCGTGGGGTACCGGCTCGGCACCCCCGCGTGACGCTCCCGGTGCGGGAGCCGTCGGCTCAGGCTGCCGCCCGGCGCCGCCCCTTCGCCCCGAAACGGGCCAGGATGAGGTCCACCACGATCCAGCGCGCCGTCGGCGCCATGGCCAGGGACCACAGGATGGAGGCGAGCACGTCGGTGGGGTAGTGCAGGCCGTTCACCATGACCGCGAGCCCGACGACGACGGTCGCCACCGTGCCGAGGGCCGCCACCAGCGGCACCCAGCGGGTACCGCGGAGCAGGAAGCAGAAGGTGACGGTCAGTGCCACGATGAATGCGGTGTGCCCGCTGGGGAACGACGCGTCGGTCTGCCAGGGGGAGTACGGGTGGCTCAGGGCGCTCAGCTCGGGGCGCGGGCGCTCCACCACGTACTTCAGGATCGCGGACGGCAGCCAGGTCAGGCCCACCACGGCGCCGAAGGCGATGGCGGTCTTGAAGGACCGGGACACGGCCCACACCGCGGCTGCGAGCACGGCCACCAGGACCACGGCGTAGACGGGCTCCAGGGCCTTGTAGATCCCGCTGGTCAGCGTGCCCACCAGGCCGGTGTGGTGCTGGTTCAGGGCGACCACCACGGGAAGATCCGCGGGGTTCGCCTTCATCACGAGCCCGAGCACCAGGAGCACTGCTCCCGTCGCCACGGACACCGCGACCGCGGTGAGGGGATGCCGGGCCCGGCGGTGGATGCCTGAGCTCGCGGAGTGTGCCGTCGTCATTTCGGTCATCGGGTGCTCAGCGCCTTTCGGAGAGTTCTGCGGGGGTGGTGGCGGCCGGGGCCGCCTCTGACGCGCCACTGGAGCGGGCCTTGAGGTAACGGCGGAGGGCGCCGATCGCCACCGGGAGGGTCGGGATCACGATCATCAGGATCATGAGGGTATCGATATTGTTCACCACGAACGGGATCCCGCCCAGTGCCAGGCCGATCCCGGTCATGCCGGTCACCCAGAGGACGGCGCCCACCACGTTCCAGGCGAAGAAGCGCCCACGGTGCAGGCGGACGGCTCCGGCCACGAGCGGGACATAGGTCCGCACGATCGGGACGAAGCGTCCCAGCACCAGGGAGATGGCCCCATAGCGGGTGAAGAAGTGCTCGGTCTCCTCCAGCCGGCTGGTCTTCAGAACGCGGGCGTCGGGGCGGAAGAGGCGGCGTCCGAACCGCTGGCCGAGCCAGTAGCCTGCCTGATCGCCCAGCACGGCAGCCGGGATACCCACCAGCACCACTTGCCACGGCTCGATGCCCAGCTGGGGCGCCAGGATCGCGGCGGTGACCAGCAGGGAGTCACCGGGGAGGAAGGGGAACAGGACGCCGGATTCGATGAAGAGCAGCACGGCGATTCCCAGGAGCACCCACGGCCCGAAGGCGTGCAGCATGGTCCCGGCGTCGGGGAGCAGCCCCGCGGACATGGCCATCATGCCGCACCACCGTGTGTCCCGCTCATCTCAATCATGTCCGTATCGCCTTTCCTCGGGTCCTTATTCAAGATTCCGGGAGGGGCTCCAAGGAACGGCCAAGGAAACCGGGACGGTCCGTGACGGAGCCTTCAGAAGAGGATGTCCGTCTCCTTCAGGAGAGCGGGGGAGTTGTTGCGGACATTGCCGACGGCCGGGTCGGCGCGGTCCAGGGTCCAGCTGGCGGCCTCCTCGTATCCGCGGGAGCGGATCATCTCCAGGAGCCCGGCGCCGTCCTCGGCGGACGGGTCCAGCCAGGCGGCCAGGGAGTCCTTGCCGAGGGGGATGGGCAAGCGGTCGTGGAGGCGGCCCAGCTCGGCGAGGACCGGGACGCTGTGGTCCGGCTCCGGGGCGGCCATGGTCAGGATGGTGGTGGAGAGCAGCCAGGCGTCCGGGGCGTCGGGTTCCTTGCTGACATCCCGCCACCATTCGTAGAGTCCGGCGAAGGTGATGAGTTTCCCCTCCTGGGACGGATGGACGTAGAACGGCTGCTTGGCCGGCCCCGTCCCCTTGAGCCATTCGAAGTAGCCCTCGGCCGGCACTGCGCAGCGCCGGGACTTGAGCGCCTGACGGAAGGTTGGCTTCTCCGCCGCGGTCTCGCTCCTGGCGTTGAAGGACCGGACGCCGATGGACTGTTCCTTCGCCCAGCGCGGCACCAGGCCCCAATAAGCAATGTGTAGTTGCCGCCGGAGCGTACCGTCCACAAAGCGTTCCAGGAGGATGGGGACGTCACTGGTGGGAGGGATGTTCCAGGATGGTGCCAGTTCGCGATCTTCCGGAATGTCCTCGGCGTCCAGCTCGTCAGCGAGGTCTTCGATGCTCTGAGCCATCACATAGCGTCCGCACATGCGCTCAGCATACGGCCCGGCACTGACGGCCGGCCCGGTTGTCAGGAGGCATCCCTGGGCGGCGCAGGAACATGAGTTCCAGCGTGCAAGGAGGCACCCTACAGGCATGTGCCCGGGGTCACAATGCCTTGAGGCTCCTCCGATTTGTCTCCTCGGCCGGTGGCGTGTAAAGTTGATCAGGTCGCCGCGACGGGGGCTGGAGGGGCTGAGAGGTTCTTCTGGTCGGGAGTCGGGTGGTTTGAATCCTTCGATGATCATCATGTGTGGTGTGTTTCGTT
>NZ_JAVALS010000021.1 GCF_030731045.1 Arthrobacter horti
CCAGCACGGACTCACCCGCCAACAAGCGGTGATACGCCTCCGCCCGGACCTCCCACGCGATCTTCTTCGCCACGCACACCCTCCACCATCAGGGTGTTGCGCTAACCTTCTGAACTCGCCCGGCTCTTTCCGGCATCATCTGCACTCTCGCGTGCGCCGCGGGTGGGTCAGGCGCGCGGGCTCAGACCTCGGGCTCCTCGTACTTCGGGAAGACCGGGGCCGGCGCGGGCAGGTCCGTGCCGGCTACCAGGCGGGTGCCCAGGGCGGTGAAGAGGCGGCTCTCCTCCGAGTCCTGGCCCAGGAGGCCCAGAACGGTGCCGGCGGAACCCGGCATCACGGGCTGGCTCAGGATGGCCACCTGGCGCAGCACCTCGAGCGTGACGTACAGGACGGTGTTCATCCGGGCCGGGTCGGTCTTGCGCAGGACCCACGGCTGCTGCTCGGCGAAGTAGGCGTTGCACTCCCCCAGGACGTGCCACATGGCCTCCAGCGCGCGGGAGAACTGCTGCTCCTCGAACTCGCCGCGGACCGTCTCCAGCAAGCTGTCGGCCTGGGCCAGCATCGCCTGATCGGCGGCGCTGAACTCGCCCGGGGCGGGGACGGCGCCGTCGCAGTTCTTCGCCACCATGGACAGCGAGCGCTGCGCGAGATTGCCGAAGTTGTTGGCCAGGTCGGCGTTCATCCGGCCCACGATCGCATCGTGGCTGTAGCTGCCGTCGGCGCCGAACGGCACCTCCCGCAGGAAGAAGTAGCGGACCTGGTCCAGGCCGTACTGGGCCACGAAGTCACCCGGGGCCACCACATTGCCCAGGGACTTGGACATTTTCACCCCGTTGTTGTGCAGGAAGCCGTGGATCATGACGCGCTTGGGCAGCGGGAGCCCGGCGCTCATGAGGAACGCCGGCCAGAAGATGGCGTGGAAGCGGGAGATGTCCTTGCCGATCACGTGGACATCGGCCGGCCAGAAGCGCTGGAACTTCTCCGAGGAGTCGTCCGGGAAGCCGACGCCGGTGAGGTAGTTCGTCAGCGCGTCCACCCACACGTACATGACGTGCTTGTCATCGCCCGGGACGGGGACGCCCCAGTCGAAGGTGGTGCGGCTGATGGACAGGTCCTCCAGGCCGCCCTTGACGAAGCTGATGACCTCGTTGAAGCGGCTGCGCGGGTAGCCGAACTCGGGCTGCTCCTCGTAGAGCGCCAGGAGCTTCTCCTGGTAATTGGAGAGCCGGAAGAAGTAGCTCTCCTCCTCCGTCCAGGTCAGCTCCGTGTCCGTGGTCTTGGAGTAGCGCTTGCCGTCCTCGCGCAGCTCGGTCTCGTCCTCCCCGTAGAACGCCTCGTCACGGACCGAGTACCAGCCCTCGTACTTGCCGAGGTAGATGTCACCGTTGGCCTCCATACGGCGCCAGAGGTCCTGACTGGCCGCATAGTGATCCGCGTCCGTGGTCCGGATGAAGCGGTCGTGGCTGATGCCCAGCTCGGCGTGTACGGCCTGGTAGATCTCCGCATTGCGGTCCACCAGTTCCTTGGGCGTGATGCCCTCCTTCTCGGCGGCCTGCGCGATCTTCATACCGTGCTCGTCCGTGCCGGTCAGGAACATGACGTCGAAGCCGTCCAGGCGCTTGAATCGCGCCATGGCGTCGGTCGCGATGTACTCGTAGGCGTGCCCGATGTGGGGCACCCCGTTCGGGTACGTGATGGCCGTGGTGAGGTAATAGGACGGCTTCTGCTGCGTCACGGTGTGGCTTCTCCTGCGGTGCGCTGGCTCGTGAGGGGGTGGATCAGCTGAGCTCGGTCATCGAGTCGGAGACCCGGATGAGCTCGTGATCGTGGGAGGCCACCAGGACGGAGATGCCGTCCTTGGTGGTGTCCTTGAGGATGCCGATGATCTTGTTGGCGGAGGTCCGGTCCAGGCTGGCGGTGGGTTCATCCACCACCAGGACGCGGGTGCCGAGGATCAAGGCGCGGGCGATCGCGACGCGCTGGCGCTCACCGCCGGAGAGCTGCTCCGGGCGGTGCTTGATGCGCTTGCCCAGGCCCACCAGTTCCAGCAGGTTCTTGGCCATCTCGGTGCGCTGCTCCACCTCGCCATCCGGGACGGCGGGCAGCAGCACGTTCTCCAGCGCGCTCATGCCCTCGATCAGGGCGCCACCCTGGTCGACGTAACCGATGAGCGCACGACGGCGGTCGGCCACCTCGTCGTCGTCCATCGTGTCGAGCGGGGCGTCCTCCCAGAAGACGCGGCCGGCGGTGGGCAGCGTCAGGCCCGCGCTGACCGTCAGGATGGAGGTCTTGCCGGAGCCGGAGCGCCCGGCGACGCAGTGCATCTCACCGGCGCCCAGTTCGAGGCCGAAGTCCTCCACCACGCTGACGCGCTCGGCGCCGTTGCGCTCCCCGCCATAGCGGATGGTGATGTTCTCCAGGCGCAGCGGGGTCTCGTGATCCGCCACCTTGATGATGGTGTTGGCGCGCGTCTGAAGCTCTGCGGCGTCCCCTACGGGCTGCTCCGCGGTCATCGTGTTCTCCTGCTCGTCCTGAGTCTGGGAACCGCGCTCTTCGGCGCGGCGGTTCTTCCGGGATTCGGGTTCAGTGGTCATCGAATGATCCTTGTCGCGACGGGGACCCACACCACGACGGCGAGCAGGCCGGCCAGGCCTGCCCAGACGGCCGCGTAGGGGGCGAGGAAAATGCCGAGGAGCGCGGCGCCGAGCACGCCGATGGGCAGTGCGTAGAGGCCTACGAGCGCGTGCTCGAAGAAGCGGACCTGCTTGAGCATGTCCGGGTTCCAGCCCATGGCGTTCAGGACACCGATCTGGTCCCGCTTGGCCGTGAGCTCGAAGCGTCCGGTGACGATGGTGAGGAACATCCCCACCGCGGTGCCGGCCAGCGCCAGGATGATGGCCGGCAGCACGATGCTCGCGGCGGCCACGCCACCCAGTGCCGATGCACCCGCTGCACGCGGGATGTCCACCAGGACGGAGACCAGGGCGCCGACGGCCGCGGCGAACACACCGACCGCGACGGCGAGCGAGAGTGTGTTGAAGCGGTGCGTCTTCAGCTGACGGTTGGCGAAGGTCAGCGGGGAGTCGATCGCGATGAGACGCGAGTCGTCCACGGCCTCCTGGTCCACCACGTGCTTGTGCCGCAGCTGATGCACGGCGAGCCAGGCGGCGGCCGCGTAGATCGCCAGCACCAGGACCGACACGACGACCGTGGCCACGTTCCAGCTGATCAGGCTCAGGATGAGGCCGACGGCGGCGAGGGCCGCGGCGCCCACCGCGAACTCCTGCAGCACCCAGCGGCGGATCTGCTTCTGGTTCCAGCCCATGGCCCGCAGGATCCCGGCGTCGCCGCGGCGCTTGCGGATGTAGCTGACGGTGGAGGCCGCCGTCAGGAGGGTGGCGCCGAGCAGCGCCAGGAAGAGCAGCATGATGTTGGTCCCGGACAGGGAGCTCGTCACGGCGGCGGCGGCATCCTGACGGACCCACGACTGCTGGACGGTGCCGAGCGCCTGGTCCGCACCGGAGGAGTCCTTGCTGTACCCGGGGACGAAGATGTTCGCGTCCTCACGGGCGGAGCCGGAGACGATCGTGGCGCGCAGGCCGAGGGCACGGATCTGGTCGGCCAGCTTGGCGATGTCGCCGCCGGCTTCCCGCCAGCCGCCCTGCGCCTTGGCACGGACGCGGATGGCGTCCACGACGTCGGCGTCCTTGGTGTAGCCGCGGGCGGCGGCCAGGCCGTAGTAGTCGGTGATGGCACCCGCGGACTGGCTGACCAGTCCGGTGGCGCTCAGGCCCGGCTTCAGTTCGGTCGGCGTGACGCCGTTGCCCTGGGCGTCCTTGGTCAAGGTGAAGGGCACCGGATCGTAGCCGCCCAGCGGCAGACGGTTGATGTCACCGGCGGCCTTCTGGACCTGGGTGGGGTCGAAGGTGCCGTAGACCATGGGTAGCGGGGTGGCCTTGGCATCGCCGCGGGCCAGGTCCTTGCGGTAGGACCGTTCCTGCACGGGGGTGCGCTGGGCCTGGTCCACGGTGCTGCCGTCCATGGCACGCACCGGGAGGCCGTTGATGGTCACCCAGTCGCCGGGATTCGCCTGCTTCTTCTCGGAGCCGTTGGCCTCGGTCCCGGCGGAGCCGTACTGCGGGGCGGCAGCGAACTGGGTGCTCCAGGTGGCCGGGTCGTACAGGCCCGCGGCGAAGCTGGAGGTTGCGCCCAGGAGATCGGAGTGGTCGGTGCCACCCGGCCACTGCAGCACGAACGGGGACTTGGAGACGAACGGCACGTAGCTGCTGCCGAGGTCCTTGGAGACCGTCCCGATCTCCTTGACCACCTTGCCGGAGTCGTCCAGCTGTTCGATCTTGACGCTGTACTTCACGGAGAGGCTGGTCCCCTGACGGACGATCAGCGGGATCGCCTGGGAGTCCGGGGTGAGCTGCTTGTCACGGACGCTGGCCTCGTACTGCATGAGCATGGGGGCCCAGTACTTCAGACGCACGCCGAGGAAGTCGGGGCCGTCCTGGATGTCCTCCTGGGACATGCCGGAGGAGAGCTTCTCCTGGAAGAAGCGGCCGATGGCGCCGGCGTTGCGGCCGTCCACGGGCGGAGCCTTCTCCAGCGGATTCAGGAAGTCGCCGGCGGAGCCGAGGAGCGCGTGCTCGGCCACCGGGTCGATGGCGACCACGGACTCACTGATCTCCGGGGCCAGGGGCAAGGAGATGTTCGCGTTGAAAAGTGTGTGGGTGGAGCTGCCGGCCGGGGACGGGAACTTGATGCCCGACTCGCCCTGGGGCGCCTCGATCTGCACGGAATTGCCGCCGGCCACGGTGGTCTGGACGATCTTCGCCTTGCCCAGCGTGCCCTCGCCCACCGTGCTGAAGAGCTGCCGCTCGGTCTTGCCGTCGGAGCTGGTGGCACTGGCCGTGATCCGGTACCGGGTGGGGTTGTCGTTGAGCACGGAGTTGGGCTGCGGCCACTTGGAGCCGTCCGTCGCCCCCGGGGTGCTGGTCTGCTGGAGTCCGACGAGGCCCTGGTTGTAGCCCAGGTAGTCCTCGGCCCGAAGCTGCGGGGCCTCGAGGTTCTGTGTCACGCGGGAGACCAGCGAGATGGGGGCCGCGACGGCGGTGCCGCTCATCTGACGGATCTTGTCCAGCTGGTCGAAGCTGATGCCGCCCTGCCCGGTGACGATGTCCGGCTGCATGAGCTTGTCCTCGCTCTTGCCCGGAGCCTGCACCAGGATGTCGTAGAGACCACGTGAATTCTGATCCACGGTCTTGACCAGGGCGGCCTGCGAGCCGGTCTGGACCAGAATGGACAGTGCCATGGTGATGATCAGGACAGTCGCGGTCAGCAGCAGCACTCGGCTTCTGATGAACCGTTCAACGGCGTTCATTGCGCTCCTGGGCTGAGAGAGGCACCGGGACATGCTCCGGGGGCATGGCTGTGCATCGCTCGAGGTGGGGGGTGTACCAAGACTTCGGGCCGATCTGCCGACCGCTGCGGCGCAAAAAGCGCCGTAACTATTGTAGGCAGACCGGCCCGGATTCACGGGACCGACAGGGTCCCATGCCGTCTTGGTGTCAGGACTCCAGGTCGACCTCGCGCACGGCGATGGCACCGACACCGGCCTTGATGGCGTCCAGGACCTGCTGGGGGACGGAGGAGTCCACCGTCAGCAGTGCCATGACATCGCCGCCCTCGGAACGGCGTGCCACCTGCATGCCACCGATGTTGATGTTGTTCATGCCCAGAATGTGGCCGATCGTGCCCACCACACCCGGACGGTCCTGGTAGCTGACCACGATCAGGTGCTCGGTGATCGGGATCTCGACGTCGAAGCCGTTGACGCTCACGAGCTTCTCCACCTGCTTGGGGCCGGTGAGGGTGCCGGCAACGGTGATCTGCGAACCGTCGCTCAGGGCGCCGCGCAGCGTCAGGACGTTGCGGTAGTCCTCGGCCTTCTCGGTGGTGATCAGACGGACGTTGATGCCGCGCTGCTCGGCGATGACCGGCGCGTTGACGTAGGAGACCTGCTCCGAGACGACGTCGGCGAAGATGCCCTTGAGCGCGGAGAGCTCCAGGACCTTCACGTCCAAGGCGGCGATCTCGCCGGCCACCTCGACGTCGATCTGCGTGACCGAGTCGTGGGTGAGGGCGGTGAAGACACGGCCGAGCTTCTCGATGAGCGGGATGCCCGGGCGGATGTCGGAGTGGATGACGCCGCCGGCCACGTTCACGGCGTCCGGGACGAGCTCGCCGGCCAGGGCGAGACGCACGGACTTGGCGACGGAGATGCCGGCCTTCTCCTGTGCTTCGGCGGTGGAGGCGCCCAGGTGCGGGGTCACCACGACGTTGTCCAGGCCGAAGAACGGCAAGTCCGTGGAGGGTTCCTTGGCGAAGACGTCGATGCCGGCTCCGGCGATCTTGCCGGCCACGAGGGCCTCGTGCAGGGCCGCCTCGTCCACCAGGCCGCCGCGGGCGACGTTGACGACGTAGGCGGTTTCCTTCATCTTCTCGAACGCCTCGGCGCCGAGCATGCCGACCGTTTCCGGGGTCTTGGGCATGTGGATCGTGATGAAGTCGGACTGGGCCAGCAGCTCGTCCAGGGTCACGAGCTTCACGCCGAGCTGAGCGGCACGGGCGGAGGTGACGTAGGGGTCGTAGGCCAGGATCTCGGTGCCGAACGCCTGGAGGCGGGCGGCGACGAGGGCGCCGATGCGGCCGAAGCCGATGATGCCGATCTTCTTCTCGAAGAGCTCAGTGCCGGAGTACTTGGAGCGCTTCCACTCCCCCGCCTTGAGGGCGCCGCACGCCTGCGGGATGTGGCGGGCCAGGCTGAGGATGTGGCCCACGGTCAGCTCCGCGGCGGAGATGATGTTGGAGGTGGGCGCGTTGACCACCATGACGCCGGCCTGGGTGGCGGCCTTGATGTCCACGTTGTCGAGGCCGACGCCGGCACGGGCGATGACCTTGAGGTTCGGGGCCGCGGCGATCGCTTCGGCGTCAACCTGGGTGGCGGAGCGGACCAGGATGGCGTGTGCATCGGCCAGTGCGGGCAGCAGCTGGGAGCGGTCGGCACCGTCGGTCTGGCGGATCTCGAAATCCGGTCCCAGAGCCGCCACGGTGGCAGGCGATAGTTCTTCGGCAATGAGTACTACGGGCTTGGTGTCTGTCACCGGTGACCTCTTTGTGGCGATCGATACTGCAGTGGCATTTCTCAGGTGTCCTGAGCACGGAGCCGCCGGGCCCGCACAGTGTGCGGGCCCGGCGCCGTTGCTTCACACGCCTGATTCCGAGAGTACTTTCCCGGATCGGCGTGTCGGGAATCGGATTCCCGATTGTGAAGAGGCCCTAAGGCCGGGGTTCTCAGCGCGCGGCGGAGCCGTCGACGTAGTCGGCGTCCTGCTGCTTCCAGGAGAACAGGGAGCGCAGCTCGCGGCCCACGGCCTCGATCGGGTGCTGCTCGGCCTTGGCACGCAGCTCCTTGAACTCGGCGGCGCCGTTGTCCTGGTCGTCGATGAAGCGCTTGGCGAACGCACCGGACTGGATGTCCGCAAGCACGCCGGCCATGTTCTCCTTGACGCGCGGGTCGATGACACGCGGGCCGGAGACGTAGTCGCCGTACTCGGCGGTGTCGGAGACGCTCCAGCGCTGCTTGGCGATGCCGCCCTCCCACATGAGGTCCACGATGAGCTTGAGCTCGTGCAGCACCTCGAAGTAGGCGATCTGCGGCTGGTAGCCGGCCTCGGTCAGGGTCTCGAAGCCGTACTCGATCAGCTGGGACACGCCGCCGCAGAGGACCGCCTGCTCGCCGAAGAGGTCCGTCTCGGTCTCTTCGGTGAAGGTGGTCTTGATGACGCCGGCGCGGGTGCCGCCGATGGCCTTGGCGTAGGACTTGGCGGTGTCCCAGGCGGTGCCGGTGGCATCCTGCTCGACGGCGATGATGTCCGGGATGCCGCGGCCTGCGACGTATTCGCGGCGCACCGTGTGGCCCGGGGCCTTCGGGGCGATGAGGATGACGTCGACGCCTTCCGGCACCTGGATGTAGCCGAAGCGGACGTTGAAGCCGTGGGCGAAGGCCAGGGTCTTGCCCGCCGTCAGCTTGTCCTTGATGGAGTCGGCGTAGATGGAGCGCTGGTGCTGATCCGGCGCCAGGATCATGATGAGGTCGGCCCACTCGGCGGCGTCGGCGACGGACTTGACTTCGAAGCCCTCCTCCTCGGCCTTGGCGATGGACTTGGAGCCCTCCTTGAGGGCGATGACGACCTGAACGCCGGAATCGCGGAGGTTCTGCGCGTGGGCGTGGCCCTGCGAGCCGTAGCCGACGATCGCGACCTTCTTGCCCTGGATGATCGAGAGGTCTGCGTCGTCGTCGTAGATCAGTTCGGTCATGGGATTTTTCTCCTTGGGAGTGGTGGTATTGAACGGTGTCGTGAGGGCTTCAGGCGGACCGCAGAGCGCGATCACTCATGGAGCGGGGTCCCCGTCCAACGGCCAAGGTGCCGGACTGCACGATCTCGCGGATGCCGAATGGCTCCAGGACGGACAGCAGGGCAGTGATCTTCTCGGGGTGGCCGGTGGCCTCGATGACCAATGAGTCGGTGGACACATCGACCACGGAGGCGCGGAACAGATCTGCGGCTTGGGTGACCTGCAGACGCGTTGCGGCATCGGCCCGTACTTTGACCAGGATATGGTCACGCTGCACGGAAGCGTCGCTCGTGAGCTCTACGATCTTGATCACATTGATCAGCTTGTTGAGCTGCTTGGTGACCTGTTCGATCAGGTCACCTTCGGCCTCGACCACCACGGTGATGCGCGAAGTGCCAGGCACCTCGGTGGGGCCGACGGCCAGGGAGTTGATGTTGAAGGCGCGGCGTGCAAAGAGGCCGGAGACGCGCGTGAGCACGCCGGGCTTGTCCTCCACCAGCACGGAGAGTGTGTGACGGCTCATGCTCAGTCCTCTTCTTCCCACTCGGGGGTCATGTTCCGGGCGACCTGGATCTGGTCGTTGCTGACGCCCGCGGGCACCATGGGCCAGACCATGGAGTTGGGGCTCACCACGAAGTCGATCACCACGGGGCGGTCGTTGATCTCGAGCGCCTTCTGGATGGTGGCGTCGATGTCCTCTTCGCGTTCGCAGCGCAGGGCGGCGCAGCCGTAGGCGTCGGCCAGCTTGACGAAGTCCGGGATGCGGACGGTGTCATGCCCGGTGTTGAGGTCCGTGTTGGAGTACCGGCCCTCGTAGAACAGGGTCTGCCACTGGCGGACCATGCCCAGCGAGGAGTTGTTGATGATCGCGACCTTGATCGGGATGTTGTTCAGCGCGCAGGTGGCGAGTTCCTGATTGGTCATCTGGAAGCAGCCGTCGCCGTCGATGGCCCAGACCACGCGGTCCGGGTTGCCCACCTTGGCGCCCATGGCGGCGGGCACGGAGTACCCCATGGTGCCGGCGCCACCGGAGTTCAGCCAGGCGTGGGGACGCTCGTACTTGACGAACTGCGCGGCCCACATCTGGTGCTGGCCGACGCCCGCCACGTAGATGCCCTCGGGGCCGGTGAGCTCACCGATCCGCTTGATGACGCGCTGCGGGGCGATCAGACCGTCCTCAGGCTCGGTCCAGCCCAGCGGGTAGGTGTCCCGCAGATTGCCCAGGAACGCCCACCAGGCGCCCAGGTCCGGCTTGCCGGTGGCCTCGAACTGAGCGGCGAGGACCTCGGTCAGCTCCGGGATGATCTCCTTGACACTGCCCACGATCGGCACATCGGCCACGCGGTTCTTGGAGATCTCGGCCGGGTCGATGTCCGCGTGAATGACCTTGGCGTGCGGGGCGAAGCTGCTGAGCACTCCGGTGACGCGGTCGTCGAAGCGGGCACCGAGGGTGATGAGCAGATCGGACTGCTGCAGCGCGGTGACGGCGGAGACGTTGCCGTGCATACCGGGCATGCCGACGTGCTGCGGGTGGGAGTCCGGGAAGGCGCCCTTGGCCATCAGCGTGGTCACCACGGGGGCGCCGCTGAGCTCGGCGAGTTCCTTCAGCTCTTCACAGGCGTGGGCCTTGACCACACCGCCGCCCACGTAGAACACGGGCTTCTTGGCCGCGGAGATGAGCTTGGCGGCCTCGCGCAGCTGCTTGCTGTGGCCTCGCAGCACGGGACGGTAGCCCGGGATGTCGATCCTGGGCGGCCAGGAGAAGAGGGTCTTGGAGACCTGGGCGTCCTTGGCCACGTCCACCAGGACCGGGCCGGGACGGCCGGTGGAAGCCAGGTGGAAGGCCTCAGCCATGACGCGCGGGATGTCGTCGGCGTTCGTGACCAGGAAGGAGTGCTTCGTGATCGGCAGCGTGATGCCGACGATGTCCGCTTCCTGGAAGGCGTCACTGCCGATCACGGCACTGGAGACCTGGCCCGTGATGGCCACCATGGGCACGGAGTCCATATGGGCGTCCATGATGGCGGTGACCAGGTTGGTGGCGCCAGGCCCGGAGGTGGCGATGCAGACGCCCACCTCTCCCGTGACCATGGCGTAGCCCTGCGCGGCGTGGCCGGCTCCCTGCTCGTGACGGACCAGAATGTGGTTCAGACTGGAAGCCATCAGCGGGTCATAGGTGGGCAGGATGGCACCACCGGGCAAACCGAAGACATCCTTCACGCCGAGTTCTTCGAGCGATCGGACGAGTGATTGCGAGCCGGTCATCTCCGTTGGGGGTACAACGTTGTTCGGCCCGAGGACAGGAGAGAGGGACACTGCCTCATCGGCAGCGGCGACGGCGCGCTCGGACTTCTCCGCGTTCTTCGCGGACTTTGCAGCCAACAGCGTGGGGCTGATGGGCGATCCTTTGCTCATCGGACTCTTCCTCGTTGGTGCCCCTCGCGGGGCGCTTTACATGGATGACTGGCCGTGCTGCCAAATAAAAAAACCCCTCAGCCGTGAGGCTCTGCGAGGGGTTGCGCGTGACGTACCGTTACCAGCTTGGCTTATGCCACGCGCTTGGTAATAAGGACGACGATCACGGTTTCAGTCATGGCTACAGTTTTCCCTCCGGCCGATTTTGTGTCAACTGCCGGACAGGGCGTCTCACTATTCGGACATTTCGGTCCGCGATCCGGGCAGGGATGACCGACGACGGCGGGCCGCGCCGCCGTCGTCGGGTCCCCTTTTCATCCGCAATAGGCTCCCGTGGAAGCCGAGTTGACCAGCTTGGCGTACTTGGCCAGCACCCCTGTGGTGAAGCGCGCCGGCAGCGGTTCCCATCCGACCCGGCGGCGCTCCAGTTCCTCCTCCTCCACCAGCAGATCAAACGACCGCGCGGCGATGTCCACTCTGATCCGGTCCCCGTCCCGCACGAAGGCGATGGGGCCGCCGTCGACCGCTTCCGGGGCGACATGCCCGATGCACAGTCCTGTGGTCCCGCCGGAGAAGCGGCCGTCCGTCAGAAGCAGCACGTCCTTGCCCAGCCCCGCCCCCTTGATGGCGCCCGTGATCGCGAGCATCTCCCGCATGCCCGGACCGCCCTTCGGCCCCTCATACCGGATCACCACCACATCCCCCGCGGAGATCTCGCCGCGGTCCAGCGCGTCCAGCGCGCCCTGCTCCCGCTCGAAGACGCGCGCGGTCCCTTCGAAGACGTCGGCGTCGAAGCCCGCGGTCTTCACCACCGCACCCTCCGGCGCCAGGCTGCCGTGGAGGATGGTGAGCCCGCCGGTCTTGTGGATCGGATTGTCCAGGGCGCGCAGGATCTTCCCGTCCACGTCCGGCGGATTGATCGCCTCCAGGTTCTCCGCGACCGTGCGCCCCGTGACAGTCAGGCAATCGCCGTTCAGCAGCCCCGCGTCCAGGAGAGCCTTCATGATGACCGGCACACCGCCGATCCGGTCCACGTCCGTCATCACGTAGCGTCCGAACGGCTTGAGGTCCCCGAGGTGGGGGACGCGGTCGCCGATGCGGTTGAAGTCGTCCAAGGACAGCTCGACGCCGGCCTCCCGGGCGATCGCCAGAAGGTGGAGGACGGCGTTGGTGGAACCGCCGAACGCCATGGTCACGGCGATGGCGTTCTCGAACGCCGGGCGGGTCATGATGTCCCGCGCCGTGATGCCCAGCCGCAGGAGGTTGACCACGGCCTCGCCGGAGCGGCGCGCGAAGTCGTCGCGGCGACGGTCCGCCGAGGGCGGCGCGGCCGAGCCGGGCAGGGACATGCCGAGCGCCTCGCCGATGCAGGCCATGGTGTTGGCGGTGTACATGCCGCCACAGGCCCCCTCCCCCGGGCAGATGGCCCGTTCGATCCGGTCCAGGTCCTCCCGGCTCATCCGCCCCGCGGCACAGGCCCCCACCGCTTCGAAGGCGTCGATCAGCGTCACTTCCTTCTCGGAACCGTCTTCCAGGCGCACCCAGCCGGGCATGATCGATCCGGCGTAGAGGAAGACGCTCGCCAGGTCCAGCCGGGCCGCGGCCATCAGCATGCCGGGCAGGGACTTGTCGCAGCCGGCCAGCAGGACGGAGCCGTCGATCCGCTCAGCTTGCATGACGGTCTCCACGGAATCGGCGATCACCTCACGGGAGACCAGGGAGAAGTGCATGCCCTCATGCCCCATGGAGATGCCGTCCGAGACGGAGATGGTCCCGAACTGCATGGGGAAGCCTCCACCGGCATGCACGCCCTCCTTGACGGCCTGAGCGAGGCGGTTCAGTGACAGATTGCAGGGGGTGATCTCGTTCCAGGAGCTCGCGACGCCGATCTGCGGCTTGGCGAAGTCCTCATCCCCCATGCCCACGGCCCGGAACATGCCACGGGCGGGCGCCGCGTGAATCCCGTCCGTCACGACCCTCGAGCGGGGCTTGATGTCAGGGGTGGTTGCATCGGTCATTGAGTCCTCCTCGCCCGGGGGCACGACCCATCCGCCTGAAACCCGGCGGCAGCGTCCGGCCCATTGAGGCACAGTCTATGACGTGCATCACAAATGCACACCGCCCGCGGCCGCGTTCCCCCACATCAGACGCCCCTCCCGGGCGAAAACCCCCGGAATTCAGCGGTTCCGGGCACCTTGAACCCTCCCCGGCCGCCCCGATTTCACTTTTCCGGGAAACTCCAGTAGAGTTCTTACTCGTTGCGGGGAACGCAGACGGGAAGAAAAGCCCGGATGAAACAACCGCGACAATGCACCTCTAGCTCAATTGGCAGAGCAATTGACTCTTAATCAATGGGTTCCGGGTTCAAGTCCCGGGGGGTGCACGGACAGACCCCGTCCGGCTGGTTCACTCCAGCCGGGCGGGGTCTTCTTGTTTACGATCCATCGCCTGCCGCTCAGGAGGAATCCGTGCCCACGTCGAACAATCCGCGTCTGACCCCGGGGACCCCGGCCCCCGCGTTCACCCTGAAGAACGCCGACGGCGCTGACGTGAGCCTGACGGATCTCCGCGGGCGCAAGGTGATCATCTTCTTCTACCCGCAGGCCGACACCCCGGCCTGCGCCCAGCAGGCCTGCGACTTCCGCGACAATCTGGCACGCTTCGGGCAGGAGGGGTACACCGTCCTGGGCGTCTCCCCCGATCCGGTGGCGAAGCTGGCCGCGTGGGACGGCCGGGAGCACTTCGGCTACACGATGCTCTCCGATGAAGGGCACCGTGTGGCCGACGAGTTCGCAGTGTGGGGCGAGAAGCTGAACTACGGCAAACCGTACCAGGGCATCATCCGCAGCACCTTCGTCATCGATGAAGAAGGCCTGATCTCCCAGGCGCAGTACAACGTCCGCGCGAAGGGCCACGTGGCCAAGCTGCGCCGGGATCTCAAGCTCCCCGCCTGAGTCCCCGGCCCGGGCCTGTGCCACGGCGCCGGTCCCGGCGAATGACCGGACACTGTGTCTACACTTGTCCGAGGCGTCCTCTTCAGGGCGCCCGGCCGGCGCGAGTGGTGAAATTGGCAGACACGCAGGATTTAGGTTCCTGTGCCTTCGGGCGTGTGGGTTCAAGTCCCACCTTGCGCACCAGCCGGCACCGCCGTTCAAGCGGTGGCCGAGAAGAAGTACACCCAGCAAGTCCATGGGCCGCCGGAAGAACCGGCGGCCCATCCCTTCCGTGAGGTGGTTGCAGTGCCACGTGTCCGCGCCCTGAAGCTGATCGCAGCGGCGAGCGCCGTCGTCGTCCTCGTCTCCGGCTGCACGGCGGCACCCACGCCGTCCCCCACCACGGCCTCCCAGCAGGAACCGAGCGCCACCTTCACCTTCGGCACCCCGGCACCCCCCATGGGCCTGGACCCCGCGCTGAGCTCCGATCTGGAGACCTACCGTGTGACACGGCAGGTCCTGGAAGGCCTGGTCACGGTCGATTCCACCACCGGCAAGCCCGCAGCGTCGCTGGCCACGGACTGGAAAGTCGCCGACGACGGCACCCGCTACGACTTCACCCTCCGGCAGGGTGTCCTCTTCCAGGACGGCACCCCGTTCAATGCGAGCGCCGTCTGCACCAACTTCCAGCGCTGGTACAAGTTCAGTCCCACCCTGCGCAAGGATGGCGCCAGCACTTTCGGCAATGTGTTCCGTGCCTATTCCGATGAGCCGGCCAAGTCCGTGTACCGGGGCTGCACCGTCACCGACCCGTCACACGTGCGCATCGACCTCTCCGAGCCGTACACCGGATTCCTCCAGGCCCTCACCATGCCGTCCCTGGCGATCTCCTCGCCTCAGGCACTGGCCAAGGAGCACGCGGACACGCTGAACCAGAGCCGGAACGGCACTTCCCTCTCCGCCTATGCGCTCCACCCTGTGGGCACCGGCCCGTTCAGCTTCGACTCCTGGACCGGCAACACCGTCACCTTGACCTCCAACCCGACGTACTGGGGCGACCGGGGCCAGATCAAGACCGCCAGGTTCGTGACCATCAGCCACCCGGAGGTGCGCCGCGAGGCTCTGGCCAAGGGCGAGATCGACGCCTACGACAACATCACGGTGGACACCATGGAGGCCCTGGTCAAGAAGGGCGAACAGGTGGTGCAGCGGGACCCGTTCTCCATCATGTACCTCGGCATGAACCAGTCCGTGGCACCCCTGGACGACATCAAGGTCCGGCAGGCGATCGAGTACGCCGTGGACAAGAACGCCCTCATCCGGCGTTTCTATCTGGACGGCACCGGGGTGGCCACCCAGTTCGTTCCGCCGCGCCTGGCAGGGTTCAACAACAAGGCACCGGCACTCGGCTACGACCCCAACAAGGCCAAGGCCCTGCTGAAGGACGCCGGATACAACGGGAAGCCGATCCCGTTCTACTACCCCGTCAACGTCACCCGTTCCTATCTGCCGGCCCCGGAGAAGGTCTACGCGGAGATCGCGCGGGAGCTGACGGCCGTGGGCCTGGTCATCAAGCCGGTGCCCGTCCCGTGGACCGACGGCTATGCGCGGGAGGTCACCTCGGCCGGGAATCACGGCCTGCACCTCTTCGGATGGAACGGCTCCTACGCGGACCCGGACAACTTCCTGACCCCGCTCTTCGGTTCGAGCCGGGCAGAGTTCGGCTTCAGCGACCCGGAACTGTTCAAGGACATCACCCAGGCGCGCACCCTGCCGGACGGCGATCAGCGGAGCCAGCTCTACACCACCATCAACAACCGGATCGCCTCGGATCTCCCGGCGCTGCCGATCGCCTATCCGATCTCCGCACTGGCCATGTCGGACCGGGTGCTCAGCTATCCCGCGTCCCCCGTGCTGAACGAGGTCTTCTCAAAGGTGAAACTCAAAGGATAACGGGAGCCTGCCGTTTTCACCAGACACGCCGCAGAGGATATTCTGCTAGTGCCCAATGTTGCTGCAATCGGAGTGCATCGTGACCTTCATTTCCAAGACCGCCTCGGCCGACGTCGTCCTGATCGGTGGTGGAATCATGAGCGCCACCCTGGGTGCGTTCCTCAAGCAGCTCCAGCCGGACTGGTCGATCGTCATGTTCGAGCGCCTCGACGCCGCCGGGCTGGAGAGCTCCGACCCGTGGAACAACGCGGGCACCGGGCACTCGGCGTACTGCGAGCTCAACTACACCCCTCAGGCCAAGGACGGCTCGGTGAACCCGGCGAAGGCGCTGGGCATCGCCGAAGGGTTCCAGCTCTCCCGGCAGTTCTGGTCCCACCTGGTGTCCGAGAAGCTGATCGGCTCCCCCAAGGGCTTCATCAACACCGTCCCGCACATGAGTTTCGTGCTCGGCGACGGCCACTCCGATTACCTCAAGAAGCGCTATGAGATGCTCAAGCCTCATGCGCTCTTCTCCTCCATGGAGCACAGCGAGGACGCCGCCACGATCGCCAAGTGGGCGCCGCTGGTCATGAAGGGCCGCCCCGAAGGCCGTTTCGCCGCCACCCGCGTGGCGGAGGGCACCGACGTCGACTTCGGCGCCCTCAGCCGTGAACTGACCGGCTACCTCGAGCGCTCCGGCGTGGAGGTCAACTACTTCCACGACGTCACCGACCTCCAGCGCCTCTCCTTCGGCTCCGGCTGGCAGATCTCCACCCGGCACCTCGGCTCCAACGAGCGCGGTGGCATCAAGGCCAAGTTCGTCTTCGTCGGCGCGGGCGGCGGTGCCCTCCACCTGCTCCAGGCATCCGGCATCCCGGAGTCCAAGGGCTACGGCGGCTTCCCCGTCTCCGGCAAGTTCTTCCGCTGCACGGACGAGGAGATCACCGCCCAGCACGACGCCAAGGTCTACGGCCAGGCCTCCGTGGGCGCGCCGCCCATGTCCGTGCCCCACCTGGACACCCGCTATGTGGACGGCAAGCGCTCCCTGCTCTTCGGCCCGTACGGCGGCTTCTCCACCAACTTCCTCAAGCACGGTTCCTACTGGGACCTCCCCGGCAGCATCCGCCCCAACAACATGGTCCCGATGCTCGGCGTGGCCAAGGACAACCTGGATCTGGTGGCCTACCTGGTCAAGGAAGTCACCAAGACCCACAACGCCAAGGTCGAGGCACTGCGCGAATACTACCCGTCCGCCGAGGGCGATAAGTGGGAGCTGATCACCGCCGGCCAGCGCGTCCAGATCATCAAGAAAGACCCCAAGCGCGGCGGCGCCCTGCAGTTCGGCACCGAGGTCATCACCAGCCGTGACGGCAGCATCGGCGCCCTCCTCGGAGCGTCCCCGGGAGCCTCCACCGCCGTGCCGATCATGCTGGAGCTGCTCCAGCGCTCCTTCCCGGCCAAGTTCAAGGGCTGGGAGAGCAAGATCAAAGAGCTGCTGCCCGGCTACGGCGTCCGCCTGAACGACAACCCGGAACTCGCGTCCGAGCTGGCCCGTCACACGGCCTCGGTGCTGCAGCTGGCCGAGGCCGAGCAGTAGGATTGGCCTGAGCACCGGCGCCGGGTGACCTCCGGCGACCCATCGCGAACCCCCGCCCTGGTGCGGGGGTTCGCCGTTTCCCGTCCACGTCACCCGACGCGAGGAGTCCTCACGTGTTCCGACTGTCCGAGCTCTCGCTCTCCAACCGGGCCCTGATCGCCCTCGTGACGGTCTTAGCCGCCGTGTTCGGGGTGATCACCATGGGTTCGCTGAAGCAGGAGCTCATCCCCTCTCTGGAGTTCCCCCGTATCTCAGTGCTGAGCACCCTGCAGGGCGCCTCCCCCGAGGTGGTGGACAAGCAGCTCGGCGCGCCGCTCTCCCAGTCCCTGGCCGGGGTGGAGGCCGTGGAATCGATCACCTCCACCTCCCGCAGCGGCGTCTCCACCATCAGCCTGAGCTTCGCCTACGGCACCGACCTGGACCGTGCCCGCAACCAGGTGGACCGCGCCATCTCGAGCGCCCGCCGCAATCTGCCGAGCGGCGTCGACCCGCAGTCCTTCGCCGGCAGCGTCAGCGACTTCCCCGTCGTGTACCTGGCGGTCTCCTCGGATCAGCCGCTGAGCGTGCTCAGCGAGCAGCTGAACAGGCTCACCGTGCCGCGGCTGCTCAAGCTCGACGGCGTCCGCGGCGCCGATGTGAGCGGCGCCTCCGGGCAGTACGTCTCCATCGTCCCCCGCGACGCCGAGCTCGCCGCGCGCGGTGTGAACGCCCAGACCATCCGCCAGTCGCTCAAGGACAACGGCGCCGTGATCCCGGCAGGCACCATCCAGGAGCAGGGCAAGGAGCTGTCGCTTCAGGCGGGCACTGCGGTGAACAGTCTGGACGCCGTGAAGTCGCTGCCGCTCAAGGGCGCGTCCTCCCCCACCACCATCGCGGACGTGGCGGACGTATCCCTGAAGGACAACCCCGCCACCTCCATCACCCGCACCAACGGGGTGCAAACGCTCGCGCTGTCGGTGACCAAGAAGCCGGAAGCGGACACCGTGACCATCTCCCACGAGGTCCGGGACGCCCTCCCCGCCATCGAGGCGGAGCTCGGCCATGAGGCGAAGTTCACCGCCGTCTTCGACCAGGCGCCGTTCATCGAGAAGTCCATCAAGGACCTCACCACGGAGGGCCTGCTGGGCCTCGGTTTCGCCGTCGTCATCATCCTGCTGTTCCTGCTCTCGGTACGCTCCACCCTGGTCACCGCGATCTCCATCCCGCTCTCCCTCCTCATCACGTTCATCGCCCTGGGCGCCGCGAAGTATTCGCTGAACATCCTGACCCTGGGCGCCCTCACGATCGCCATCGGACGCGTGGTGGACGACTCGATCGTGGTGATCGAGAACATCAAACGGCATCTGAGCTACGGCGAGTCCAAACGCACCGCCATCCTCAGCGCCATCCGTGAGGTGGCCGGAGCGGTGACCGCCTCCACCCTCACCACGGTGGCCGTGTTCCTGCCGATCGCCTTCGTGGGCGACATCGCCGGGGAACTGTTCCGTCCGTTCGCACTGACGGTCACCATCGCCCTGCTGGCCTCGTTGTTCGTCTCCCTCACCATCGTCCCGGTGCTCGCCTACTGGTTCCTCAAAGGCGGCAACTCGTCCGGCCGGGACCAGCGGGAGATCGAGAGTGAGGCGCATGCGCGGGAACAGCGCTCATGGCTGGCGCGCGGCTATGTCCCCGTGTTGCGCGGCACGCAGCGCCACCCCGTGATCACCCTGATCGCCGCCGTCGTGATCCTCGCCGGGACCTTCGCCATGGTGCCGCTCCTCCAGACCGACCTCCTGGGCGCCTCCGGCCAGAACAGCATGACCGTCCGGCAGTCGCTGCCGGCCGGCACCACGCTGGAGGATTCCAGCAACACGGCCGCCAAGGTGGAAAGCGCCCTCAAGGGCGTGGACGGCGTGCAGGACGTGCAGGTGATCCTGGGCAACGCGAGCACCGGCTACGGCGCCATGCAGTCCAGCGGGACCTCGGACGCGAACTTCACCGTCACCACGGACGAGAAGAAGGATCAGGCCAAGCTGCAGGACGCCGTCCGCCGGGCGCTGGACGGCGTCAAGGACGCCGGCAAGATCAGCGTGGGACAGCAGCAGGGCGGCTTCGGCAACTCCAGCACGGTGGACGTGACCATCTCCTCCGGCGATCCGCAGGCCCTGTCGCAGGCCTCGGACAAGCTGCTCGCCACCTTCACCGGCATCCCGGGCACCACCGGCGTGACCACCAATCTGGCCGGCTCCGTCCCGGTGGTCCAGGTGTCCGTGGACCGTGCCAAGGCCGCCGCACTCGGCTTGACCGAACAGCAGATCGGCGGGCTCCTGGCCGCCAACGCCAATCCGCCCCTCGACGTCCAGCTTCGCCTGGGGGTCACGGACTACCCCGTCCGCATCGGCACGGCGCAGCGTTTCACGAGCGTGCAGCAGCTCAAGGACAGCACGATCCCCGGCACGCCGCTCCCGCTCTCCGCAGTGGCCACCGTGAACCAGGTGGAGGTCCCCACCAGCATCACCAGCAGCAATGGCCAGCGGACCGCCGTCGTGTCCGTGGCGCCGGAGGGCGGCAATCTGGGAGCCGTGAGCGCGGAGGTGCAGAAGCGCCTGAACGGTGTGACGCTTCCGGCGGGCACGACGGCGGCGCTCGGCGGCGCGACGACGCAGCAGGCGTCCTCCTTCAGCCAGCTGGGGCTGGCGCTCCTGGCCGCCGTCGCGATCGTCTACGTCATCATGGTGGCGGCGTTCAAGTCCCTGGTGCAGCCGCTCATCCTGCTCGTGTCCATCCCGTTCGCCGCCACGGGCGCCATCGCGCTCCTGCTCGCATCCGGCGTCCCGCTGGGGCTGCCCGCCCTGATCGGCATGCTCATGCTGGTGGGCATCGTGGTGACGAACGCGATCGTCCTCATCGACCTCATCAACCAGTACCGGCGGCCTGCGCCCGGGCGGGAGGCGCTCTCCGTGCCGGAGGCGATCGAGCACGGCGCGCGCCGTCGTCTGCGTCCCATCCTGATGACCGCGGCCGCCACCGTGTTCGCCCTGACGCCCATGGCGCTCGGGCTCACCGGCGGGGGCGGGTTCATCTCGCAACCGCTGGCGATCGTGGTGATCGGCGGCCTGGTGTCCTCCACCCTGCTGACACTGGTCCTGGTGCCGGTGCTCTACCGCCTGGTGGAAGGCACCCGGGAACGCCGCCGGGAGCGGAAGGCACAGGAGAGGCATCTCACGCCGGCCAACTAGATGCAAATGCATGCATTTGGTAGAGTGGTGTCAAGACCACCGCGGAGCCAGGAGGCACAAATGCAGATCGGGATCTTCTCCGTCAGCGACATCACCGCTGACCCGACCACCGGCGTCACCCCGAGCGAGAACGATCGCATCAAGGCCTCCGTGGCGATCGCCAAGAAGGCCGAAGAGGTGGGCCTGGACGTCTACGCGATCGGCGAGCACCACAATCGGCCCTTCTTCTCCAGCTCCCCCAGCACCACGCTGGCGTACATCGCGGCCCAGACGGAGCGCATCCTGCTCTCCACCTCCACCACGCTGATCACCACCAACGACCCCGTGAAGATCGCGGAGGACTTCGCCATGCTGCAGCATCTGGCGAACGGGCGTGTGGACATCATGCTGGGCCGCGGCAACACCGCCCCCGTGTACCCGTGGTTCGGAAAGAACATTCAGGACGGCGTCAACCTGGCGATCGAGAACTACAGTCTGCTGCGCAAGCTGTGGGACGAGGACGTGGTGAACTGGGAGGGGCGCTTCCGCACCCCCCTGCAGAACTTCACCGCCACACCCCGCCCGCTGGACGGCGTCGCACCCTTCGTCTGGCACGGTTCCATCCGCACGCCGCAGATCGCCGAGCTCGCCGCCTACTACGGCGACGGCTTCTTCGCCAACAACATCTTCTGGCCCAAGGAGCACTTCCAGCGGCTCGTCACGCTCTACCGAGAGCGCTTCGAGCACTACGGCCACGGCACCGCCAAGCAGGCCGTCGTGGGCCTGGGCGGACAGTTCTTCATGCGCAAGAACTCCCAGGACGCCGTGCGCGAGTTCCGCCCCTACTTCGACAACGCCCCGGTCTACGGCCACGGCCCGTCCCTGGAGGACTTCACCTCCCAGACGCCGCTCACGGTCGGCAGCCCGCAGGAGTTCCTGGAGAAGACCCTGTCTTTCCGGGAGACCTTCGGGGACTACCAGCGCCAGCTCTTCCTGGTGGACCACGCCGGTCTTCCCCTGAAGACCGTGCTGGAGCAGCTCGACCTGCTCGGGGAAGTCCTTCCGGAACTGCGCAAGGGCTTCGCCGAGGGCCGGGCCCCGGAGGCTCCCGAAGGCCCCACACACGCTTCACGCGTGGAAGCCAAGGCGCAGGCCGCCGAGATCACCGGAACGGAGGCCTGAGATGGCATCGAAGGAGACCCCCGGCCGGAGCGGATCCGTCCGTCTGGCCGCCGAGAGCTGGGAGGCCCTGTTCCGCGCCCAGGTCGCCGTGATGAGCAGGCTCCACGAGGGTCCGGCCTTCCGCACCGGCGGCGAACGCCTGAGCGACAAGGAGTACGACGTCCTCTTCACCCTCAGCCGCTGCCCCAGCGGCTGGCTCCGCCTCCACGAGATCAATGAAGGCGTGCTGCTGAACCAGTCCAGCCTCAGCCGGATGGTGGAGCGTCTGGAGAAGCGCGGACTCCTGGAGCGGATGACCGCCCCTGAGGACGGCCGCGGCGTGCTGATCCGTCTGACGGAGGAGGGCATCGCCGCTCAGAAGGAGGTGGGCCGCGCTCACGTCCGGGACATCGCCGGGCTGCTGCTGCCCGCCCTGGACGCCGAAGAGCTTGAGCAGCTCCGGCGGCTGACCACCAAGCTACGCGCGAACCTGCCCGAACGGGGCCAGCGGAGCCGCTGAGCCGGCGTCGTGCACCCTGCGCGCCTCAAGTGCGCCCAAGGTCACAGCGAGTGCACAGCCTGCACCACGGAACCCACAGGCCCGAAGTGAAAGACTGATTCCATGAGCGGCACCACGGATCTCGGCACCCGGCCGGTCCCCGGATTTCCCGGCGACCGCCCTTCGGGTTCCACCCCTGTCAGGGAGGGGACCCGGGGGGCGGTTCTCCGCGCCTGGCTGCGCTCTCCCCTGGCCGGCCAGGTGCTGCGCTTCACCGCCGTGGGCATCGTCTGCACCGTGGCCTCCATCAGCCTGTATGCCCTCCTGCGTCCGTCACTCGGCCCGCAATGGGCCAACCTTCTGGCGCTGGTCTCCACCTCGGTGCTCAACACCGCCTTGAACCGGGCCGCCACCTTCGGGATCACGGACCGCAGCGGCGCCGCCCGCGACCAGTTCCGCGGCCTCCTGGTGATGGGCATCGCCTGGGTGATCACGGCGTCCAGCCTTCTCCTGCTGCACTGGGTGCAGTCCGGTGCCACCGTGACGGAGGAACTCTGGACCACCACTCTGGCGGGCTTCGTGGCCACGGCCGTGCGGTTCGTGCTGTTCCGGCAGTGGATCTTCCGGCGGGCCATCAAGGGCTGAGCGGGTTACACGCTCACGGCGCCGGTCCAGGGCATCGAATGTGAAGTCCAAGGGCCAATCACCTCAGGATTCGCTGGGCGCGTACGGGTCATCTGCGGCGACCAGGCCGAGGCCTTTGCCACGTCGACCGCTCGAACCCCGTCATCATGCGACGGGAAATCCTCAGGGGCGAACTCTGTCCACGCCGGGTTGGCCGCACCGGGATCGAGATTCTCCAGAAGTGTTTGCAGCTCGTCTCCATCGGCCGGCTCGGTACCATCGGCGGTCTTCTCCGGAGAGCTGATTTCGGCGATCACTTGGCCACTCTCCCGCACGACGGCGCAGCTGACGAATCGCCCACCGACCGGCTTGAGCAGCACGTAGACCCCGTCCGGATGGCGGGCATGGACAAGGCGCGCCAGGAGCGACACTCTGGTCATCCCCAGTACCTCAAGCATCTGCTCTGCCATCCGCTCCGTGATTGAGATCGCCTGCCTGACTTCGTCTTCGTCCAGTGAACCGGAATCGATCGGCAGATCGGGAAAGCCGTGCTCGCGAGTCCACTCCCAGGCGGCGTCCTCGATGCCGGCCCAATCATGCCCACTGGAGCCCCGCAGCTTCACGATCGGCCATTCGAGCCCATAGAGACGGGTCGCCGCCCAGAAACGGATCGCCTTCACTGTGGCCCACGGAAGGCTGTAGGCCCAGCCGGGATGGTCCTCACCGGTTTGGTAGTTGTAGCAGCTCGCCGCCAAGTAGATCTGGACCAGATGCCTGGGCTCGAGCGGACCACTCAGGATCTCCTCGACAGGGGTGAACGTGTATTCCGGCTCGTCATACTCTTCCAAGTCGGAGTCAGACACCGCCACGTGGTTGAAGTGTGCCAGTGCTTGCCCGATCGACTGTGCGGTCGCAGTGTCCTCATAGTCAAAGTAGTGGTCCGGCATCTTACCGTTGCGGATTCTCCGGGCGACAGTCGCCAGAAGATCGATCAGATCCGTGCCGACAATGAACGAGCTCAATGTGGTCCCCCCTGTCCTTGCGAGCCGAGGCCGGCCCGGTTTCCGCAGCTTATCGCCGGCAATCGCTCCTGCCTAGGGGATGAGCGCCGCGGCCATTCCAGGACTGCTGGGGGAACGTTCAGCGCTACGCCGGGGCGAACCGGCCCAGGATCTCCCCGACGGACCGCGCAACCACGTCCAGATCCTCCTGGCGCGTCCCGCTCTGCAGGCTGAACCGGACGGCCGTCTGGGCCACCTCCGCGGCGATCCCCATGGCCGTCAGCACGGCGGACGGCTCGGTGGAACCCGCGGCGCAGGCTGAACCGCTTGAACAGACGATGCCCCGGCGTTCCAGCTCCAGCAGCACGGTCTCCCCGGAGACGCCCGGGAAGCAGAAGGACGCGGAACCGGGCAGGCGCCGCTCGGGATGGCCTGTCAGCAGCGCCCCGGGGGCGGCATCGAGCACGGCCGCCACAAAGCGGTCACGGCGCGCTGCGAGGGCCGCTCCCCCGCTCAACCGCTCGGCCTCGGCAAGTCCGAGGGCCGTGGCGAACGCCACCGCACCGGCCACGTCTTCGGTTCCGGAACGCCGGCCCCGCTGCTGGCCTCCCCCGTGGATGAGTGCCTCGAACGGCGTCCGGGACTTCAGGAACAGCGCGCCATTGCCCTTCGGCGCCCCGAGCTTGTGGCCGGAGAGGGACAGCGCGTCCACGCCGAGGTCCTTCACTGACAGGGGCAGCGCCCCTCCGGCCTGAACGGCGTCCGTGTGGAACGGCACGCCGGCCTCGCGGGCGGCCGCGGCCAGGGACGCGACGTCCTGGACGGTCCCCACCTCATTGTTCGCATACATGACACTGACGACGGCGGTGCGCTCGCTCAGCAGCGCACGGAACGCGTCGGGATCCACCACACCGAGCCCGTCCACGGGCGCCACGTCGACGGAGAAGCCGTGCACACGCGCCAGGAAGTCCGCGGACTCCAGGACGGCGGGATGCTCGACGGCGCCCACCACCACCCGGTCCCGCTCCGGATCGCGGGCGCGCCGGGCCAGCGCGATGCCCTTCAGCCCGGCATTGTCGGCTTCGGTGCCGCCCGAGGTGAAGAGCACCTCGGCAGGCCGGCAGCCCAGCACTGCGGCCACGCGGCGTCGTGCGTCCTCCAGGGCGGCGCGGGCGGCCTCGCCGACCTCATGATGGCTCGACGGGTTCCCGTAGGTCCCGCTCAGCACGGGCCACATGGCCTGCAGGACCTCGGGGCGGACCGGGGTGGTGGCCGCCGCGTCGAGGTAGATCACGGTGTGCTCTCTCCAGCTGAAATATCGATGTCCAGCCCGAGGTCCAGCGCCGCGACACTGTGGGTCAGGGCGCCGGAGGAGATGACGTCCACCCCGGTGGCGGCGATGTCCGCGATCGTCTCGAGGCGGACGTTCCCGCTGGCCTCCACGATGGCGCGGCCTGCGACGCAGCGCACGCCCTCGGCAAGGTCCTCCAGGGAGAAGTTGTCCAGCATGATGGTGTCCACCCCGGCGGCCAGGACGGGCTCGATCATGTCCAGGCGGTCGACCTCCACCTCCACGTGGACGGTGTGGCCCAGCCGGGACTTCCCGTCCAGGAGGGCCTGGGTGATCTTCGCCGGGTCGCCGCCGGTCAGCACGGCCAGGTGGTTGTCCTTGACCATGACCGCGTCGGAGAGGCTGTAGCGGTGGTTGGAACCGCCGCCGCAGCGCACGGCGTAGCGCTCCAGGACGCGCAGGCCCGGGGTGGTCTTGCGGGTGTCGGCCACCCTTGCACGAGTGCCGGTCACGGCTGCGACGAGGGCCGCCGTCGCCGTCGCGATGGCGCTCATGCGCTGAGAGAGGTTCAGGGCGATGCGCTCGCCCAGCAGCACCGAGCGGGCCGGGCCCTGAATCCGGGCGAGCACGTCCCCGGCCTGGAACTCGGCGCCGTCCTGGGCCAGGAGGTCCACCTGCACGGCGGGATCCACCAGTTCGAAGACGCGCCGGATGACCGGGCCGCCGCTCAGGACACCGGGCACGCGAGCGCGCAGGAGAGCATCGGCGCGGGCGTCGACGGGCAGGTAGGCCTCGCCCGTGAGGTCGCCGTGCGGGGAATCCTCCTCCAGCGCGGCCAGGATGATCCGGTCCACGGCACGCGGTTCCGGGAGGGCGAGGAAAGCGGCGGCGCTACGGAGTTCTGCAGTCATGGTCTCTGCTGTCAGGGTCATGAGGGCTGTCTGGGTCATGAGGTGGGAACCTTCCGGCCGGCGGTCTCAAGGGGTTCGGGCGAGGCGGGCATCGCGTGACCGCACCGGCTCAGGAGCCAGCCCTGGTGGCGGAGGTCAGGCGTTGCTCCGGCCGGGGCGTCCGAGCGGAAGTGGGCGCCGACGCCGACGGCGCGCGCCTGGGCGCCCGCCACCAGGGCGCGGGCGGCGAGGAGGCTGAGCCGCAGGCCGGCGTCGTCCACGTCCTCGGCAGCCAGCCATGCGTCCAGGGTGGCGGCCGCGTGGGCCAGGCCCTCCGCGGTGCGGGACATGCCGGCGTGCGTGGTCATGAGCTCCTGCAGAGCCTCCAGCGTGGCCCGCTGAGCTCGCTGCCGGACGTTTGAGCCCACTACCGCCGGCAGCGAGCTCAGCCCGGCGACAGCGAGTTCAGCGATGGTGGGGTCAGCAGTGACGACGTCAGCGAACGCGCCGTGGGCCGCGCCTGCTCCGCCCCGCACCAGCGCCTCGATGACGCGGCGTCCGAAGACCAGGCCTTCCAGCAGCGAGTTCGAGGCCAGGCGGTTGGCGCCGTGAACACCGGTGCATGCCACCTCGCCGGCGGCCCACAGGCCTGGAACGGACGTCCGGCCGTCCAGGTCCGTGGCCACACCGCCCATCCAGTAGTGCGCCGCCGGGGCGACGGGGACCCTCTGGCGTTCCCAGTCGATCCCGGCGAGCGCCAGGGCGGCGCTGATGCTGGGGAAGCGCCGGGACAGGAACCCCGCCCCGTGGCGCTCCACGATGGGCCGGGCGTCCAGGTAGACGGCACCACCCGGGGCACCCAGCCGGTTGAGGTGATCGGCGACGGCTCGGGAGACCACGTCCCGCGGGGCCAGCTCGGCCAGCGGGTGGTACTCGGGCATGAAGCGGACGCCGTCGGCATCGAGGAGGACCGCGCCTTCGCCGCGCACCGCCTCGGAGACCAGCCAGCCGTCCTGGGCCTGGCCGGGCAGGCGCAGTGCCGTCGGGTGGAACTGTAGGAACTCGGCGTCGCGGATGACGGCGCCGGCCTCCAGCGCCAGGCCGACGCCTTCGGCGAGCGCTCCGACCGGGTTCGTGGTGCGGGCGAACAGGCGGCCCGCCCCGCCCGTGGCGAGCAGGACGTCGGACGCCGCCAGCTCGTAGCTGACCCCGGCGCGCTCGTAACGCACGCCGCGCACGGCGGCGCCCGGCGTCGTCGTCGGCAGCCCGGTGACCCGGGCGTTCTCCACCAGCGTCGCCTTTCCGGCCATGACCTCCTGGACGACGGCGGACACCAGCGCGCGCACCATCCCGGCACCGGTGGCGTCCCCGCCGACGTGCAGGATGCGCGGGTGCGAATGCGCGGCCTCGAGCCCGAGGGAGTAGGCGCCGTCGGCACCACGGTCGAAGCGGACACCGAAACGTTCAAGTGTGGCGATGTCCTGGGCGGCCGCAGAACAGAGGAGCCGGACGGCGTCTTCGTCGCAGAGCCCGGCGCCGGCGGCGAGCGTGTCCGCCACGTGGGCGTCCACCGAGTCGCCCGCGGCGCGCTGATCCTCCCCCAGGACGGCACAGATGCCGCCCTGGGCCGCGAAGCTGTTGCTCGCCTCCAGCTCGCCGCTGGTCAGCAGCGTGACCGGCAGCCCGGCGTCGGCGGCCAGCAGCGCCGCGTACAGGCCCGCGATCCCGGAGCCGACGACGATCAGGCCGGCTTCCGCGGGCCGTGTCATGGCCGCGCCGCCAGCATACGGTCCAGCGCCACGCGAGCGCCCACCTGAACGTCCTGGTCCACCACGATCCGGTTGACCACGCGGCCCTCCACCAGCTCCTCCAGCACCCAGGCCAGGTACGCGGGGTGGATGCGGTACATGGTGGAGCACGGGCAGATGACCGGGTCCAGGCAGAAGATGGTGTGCTGCGGGTACTCGGCGGCCAGGCGGTTGACCATGTTGATCTCGGTGCCGATGGCGAAGGTGGTGGGCTCGGCGGCGGCGGCCACCGCCTTGCGGATGTGGTCCGTGGATCCGGCGGAGTCCGCGGCGTCCACCACCTCCATAGGGCACTCGGGGTGCACGATCACCGTCACGCCCGGGTGATCGATGCGGGCCTGCTCGATCTGAGCCACGGTGAAGCGCTTGTGCACGGAGCAGAAGCCCTGCCACAGGATCACGCGAGCGTCCTCCAGCGTCTGCTCGCTGTTGCCGCCCAGGTCCTTGCGGGGGTTCCACAGAGGCATGTTCTCCAGCGGCACGCCCATGGCCTTGGCGGTGTTGCGGCCGAGGTGCTGGTCCGGGAAGAAGAGGACGCGCTGTCCGCGCTCGAACGCCCATTCCAGGACGGTCGCGGCGTTGGAGGAGGTGCAGACGATGCCGCCGTGCTCGCCGCAGAACGCCTTGAGCGCCGCGGAAGAGTTCATGTAGGTCACGGGGATGACCGGGACGCGGCCCTCAGCATCGGGCTCGGTGCCGTAGATCTCCTCGAGCTGCTCCCAGCACTCCTGGACCGAGTCGATGTCCGCCATGTCCGCCATGGAGCAGCCGGCCGCCAGGTTGGGCAGGATCACGGCCTGCTCATCGGTGGAGAGGATGTCCGCGGTCTCCGCCATGAAGTGCACGCCGCAGAACACGATGGCCTCGGCATCCGGGCGGGTGAGCGCCGCGTTGGCGAGCTGGAAGGAATCGCCCACGAAGTCGGCATGCTGGATGACCTCGTCACGCTGGTAGAAGTGGCCCAGGATGACGGCGCGGTCGCCGAGCGTGCGCTTGGCGGCGACGATGCGCTCGTGCAGTTCCTCGTCCGAGGCCTGCTTGTACTCGGCGGGAATCTGCGCTTGGCGCGGCGTAGCGGCGGGCGCCACGTCCTCGCTGGAGGCGCCCGGTCCGTACGCCGGGGCACCCGCGGCGGCCTCGGCGGCGTCGTACTCCCAAGGGCCCGCGGCGAGTTCGGTGCTGCACGTGCCCGCGGACGCCGGAGCAGACTCCGCCTCGGCGCGGGTGATGAGCTGGATGGTGGCGTTGACGCTGCTCACGGGGTTCCTCGGTTTTCTGCTGACGTGCTGTTCGGTGCTGTGGTGCTGCTGGGGGCCGGGCCGGTGTAGCGGTACAGGCGGGGCGGGCGGTGTTTGCCTCCCTGGAGGTACCTGTCGCTGGGCTCGATGCCGGCGGCGTTGGTGACGTGGCGCCGGAAGTTCGCGGGGTCCAAGGGGCGGTCCAGGACGGCTTCGTAGACCTCCCGGAGCTGAGCCAGGGTGAAGTACTCGCCCAGGAAGTGGTAGGCGATGGAGGCGTACTCCATCTTGTTCCGCAGCCGCCAGAGCGCGTAGTCCACGATCTCCTGGTGGTCGAAGGCGAGGCCCTGGACCCGGTCCGCCCGGAACCAGCGGACGTTCTCCTCCTCGCCAGGGAGCTCAGCCTCCTCCGACTGGACCAGGGCCCAGTAGACGATGCTCACCACGCGCTGGGACGGGGACCGGTGCAGGCCACCGAAGGCGTAGAGCTGCTCCAGGTACCGCGGGGCCAGGCCAGTGGTCTCCAGAAGATTGCGGGAGGCGGCCTCCTGCAGGGATTCGTCGTGGACCAACGGGCCGCCGGGCAGCGCCCACTGCCCCTTGAACGGCTCGCGGATGCGGCGGACCAGTGGCAGCCAGAGGGTGGGGCGGCCGGAGTTCACACTCGGTTTGAGCGCGAAGATGACGGTGGAGATCGCCAGGGCCGGCGGGGCCATCCGCCGCTCGGCGATGTTGCCCGACGGGTTGGGAAGCACGGCCGCCGCGTGCTGATACCACTCGCTCATGACCACACCTCCTTAGTTAGGGTCACATTGACTCTAACTCAGAGTATCGCTCCTCCAAGGCTCGGCACAATGTGACGTGGATCCCCGATTCCCCGGCGACTACAGTGGGGATGACGGGCCGGGAGCGGTCCGAGCCATCCAGGAGGGAGACCGGAATGTCCCGGCACAGCGGCCAGAGTCATCCGCACACGGTGGAGGGCGTGGACCCCCATCTGAACGTCCAGGTCTTCCGCCCGGAGCACGACGCCGGCCTGCCGCCCGTGCTGCTCATCCACGGCTTCTCCTCCAGCATCGAGCTGAACTGGGTGAACACCGGCTGGGTGCGGGAACTGCAGCGCGCCGGACGCTGGGCGATCGCGATGGACCTGCCGGGCCACGGCTCCAGCGAGGCCCCCGCGGACATGGACTCCTACTCCCCCGGCAAGATCCGCGCGGATCTCCTGCAGGCCGTCACCGACGCGGGTGCCCGTCCGATCCAGGACGGCGACCGCTCCAGCGGCCTGGACGTGGTGGGCTACTCACTGGGCGGACGGATCGGCTGGGAGATCGCCGGGACGCAGCGTGGCCTGGTGCGCCGTGTGGTCCTGGGCGGACCGAGCCACAACGACCCGCTCGCAGAGTTCGACGTGGTGGCGGCCCAGCAGTACCTGGCGGATGGGACCCCGATCGCGGACGCCTCCACGGCCGCATTGCTCAAGATGGCGCAGCTGGTGCCGAGCAACAACATCTTCGCGTTCCTGACCCTGATCGAGGCCGCCAAGGTGGAGCCGTTCGACCCGACCGACGCCGTGCCGCACCAGGACATCCTCCTGGTGGCCGGGGCCGAGGACCCCCGCTCGGCCTCGCTGGACATGCTCGCCTCGCTGGTCAACGGCGCCGGAGGTCACGCCGAGACGGTCCTGGTGCCGGGCCGGAACCACACCAACACCACCACCAGCCGCGCGTTCAAGGATGCGGCGCTGGAGTTCCTGGCCCGCTAAACCACCCGCCGCAGGGTCCGCGCTGCCAGCACGCCGAGCAGGACCAGGAGCACGGACGCCACACCGGGCACCAGGAACGCCGGGTGGGAGCCACCCCACTGGGCCGCGGCGCCGGCCACGGCATAGCCGAGCGCCGTTCCGGCCACGATGCCGCTGGACAGCGCCGTCATGACGGTGGAGAGGCGTCCCGCGGGCGCCACCTGCGCGCCGATGGCGAAGACGGTGACCATCATGGGCCCCACGGCCATGCCCAGGACCAGCAGGACCGGGATCACGGTCCCCAGGTCCAGAGGCAGCAGGAAGAGCGCACTGCCGATCACGAGCAGCGCGGCACAGGTGACCCAGCGGGCACCGTGGCCGAAACGCTCCGGCCACGCGGCGATGGACAGCGCGACGACGGCGGAGCTGAGGCCCATGGCCGAGTACAGCAGACCGGCCAGTTCAGGGTCGGCGAACTCGCCTGCGAAGGCGCTCAGCGCAGCCTGGGTTCCGCCGAAGAAGGTGCCCATGCACACCATGGCGAGCACGGCGAGCGGCACCATCAGCGCACGGAGGCGTCCCGCGCCGGGAGCCTCCGGCGTCGTCGTCGGCGATGCGGCGGCGTCCGGATGTCCGGCGGGGAGCGCCGCCGTCGCGCTCGGATGGAGGGCGAAGAGCGGCACGAGCACGAGCGTCAGGGCCGCCGCCAGAACGAGCGGGAGCCAGGGAGCCAGGAACGCGGCGAGGACGCCCACCAGGGCAGGGCCGAGGACGAAAGTCAGCTCATCGGTGGTGCCTTCGAAGGACATGGCGACGTCGTTCATTCCGGCACGGGAGCCCGGGCGCCGGCCGATGAGTGCGATCCAGCGGACGCGGGAGAGTGGGCCGACCTGCGGGCAGGTCAAGCCACTGGCGAAGGCGGCCACGACGACGGCGGGGACGGACGGGTCCTGACCGGCCAGGCAGGAGATCAGCAGGAAGGCCAGGGCAGCGACATTGGCCGCGGCGTAGGCCAGAAGAACCCTGCGCTGGCCGAGCCGGTCGGCGAGCATGCCGACGACGGGCGCCCCCAGCGCGGACCCGATGCCGACCGCCCCGGCGGCCAGGCCGGCCGTGGCGTACGAGTGAGTGACCGCGGTGACCAGGCTCATGGCCCCGATGGTCAGCATGGCCAGCGGGAGCCGGGCGAACATGGTCAGGAGCATGTACCAACCGCCGCTGAGGCGCGGAAGCTGGGCGTACTGCCGGAACATCCCGGCCACACGTTCCCAGGGTGAGACGGACGGGGGCGGGGTGTGGACGTCGGAGGGGGTGCGCGAAGGCGCTGTCATGAGGGCTGGGCTCCTGAGGGAAGTGATGCGTCAAAGCAGTGTGCACCGTCCCTACCACCCGATGCACCGGACCCTTTGTACTTCCCCAAGTATAGGTGTCGGCCGGGATCGATACAGTGGAGCAGACGACGGCGAAAGGACTCCCGGACATGCATGAACTCATCTGCCCGCACTGCGATAAGGCCTTCACGATCGATGAGGCGGGGTACGCGGACATCGTCAAGCAGGTCCGGGACCGCGAGTTCGACACGGCATTGCACGAGCGCCTGGAGATCGCGGCCCGGGAGAAGTCGGACGCCGTGGCCCTCGCGGAGACCAAGGCCGCCAGTGAGCTTCAGCAGGCGGAGGCTGCCAAGAACGCCGAGATCCAGGAGCTGAAGGCGAAGCTCGACGCCGGCCGCAGCGAGCAGGAGATCGCCGTCACCAAGGCGGTGAGCGCGGCGGAGAGGCAGCGGGACGCACTCGAGGCAGCGCTGGCACAGGCGAAGCAGGAGAGCCAGACCGCGCTGGTGCTCGCCGAGGCGAAGCTCCGCAGTGAGATGCAGGCCACGGCTTCCGCGAAGGACTCCCAGATCCAGGAGCTGAAGGCAAGGCTCGACGCCGGAGAGACGGCTAAGCAGCTGGCCGTCACGCAGGCGGTCGGTACCGTTGAGAAGGAGCGGGACGAGCTGAAGACCGGCCTGGAGCTGGCGCGGATGGAGAAGCAGCTGTCCGAACAGGCGCTCACGGAGAAGTTCGCTTTGGACCGCAAGGACCTCGAATCGGAGATCGAGCGGCTGCGGGACATGAAGGCGCGCCTTTCCACGAAGATGGTGGGCGAGACCCTGGAACAGCACTGCGAAACGGAATTCAACCGGATCCGGTCCACGGCGTTCCCCACCGCCTATTTCGAGAAGGACAACGACGCCAGCTCCGGCAGCAAGGGCGACTACGTCTTCCGCGATTCGGACCCTGCGGGCACGGAGATCGTCTCCATCATGTTCGAGATGAAGAACGAGAACGACACCACGGCCACCAAGCACAAGAACGAGGACTTCTTCAAGGAACTCGACAAGGACCGCACGGAGAAGGGCTGCGAGTACGCCGTCCTGGTCTCCCTGCTGGAGCCGGAGAACGAGTTCTACAACAGCGGCATCGCGGACGTCTCCTATCGGTACCCGAAGATGTACGTGATCCGTCCGCAGTTCTTCATCCCCATGATCTCGTTGCTCCGGAACGCCGCGCTCAGTTCGCTCAAGTACAAGCAGGAGCTCGAATCGGTGAAGGCCCAGAACGTGGACATCACCAACTTCGAGAATGAGCTGGACGACTTCAAGGCCCGATTCGGGAAGAACTATGAGCTCGCGTCCCGCCGCTTCCATGAGGCGATCGACCAGATCGACAAGTCCATCGCCCAGCTCCAGAAGGTCAAGGAATCGCTGCAGGGCTCGGAGCGGAATCTGCGGCTCGCCAATGACAAGGCGCAGGACGTGACCATCAAGAAGCTGACGCGTGGCAACCCGACCATGGCGGCGAAGTTCGCGGAGCTGGATCGCGTCCTCCCGTCGGCGGACGGCGAGGTCCAGACGGAGCTGCCCGGCCTGTCGTAAGGGGTTCCGCGTGGTGCTGGTGTGGCTGGTGTAAACAATGTCAGTCGCCCTGAGGATGATGGGGTCATGGAAGCGGAGAGCAGCACGAGCGGGGTTCCGGGGGCCGGGCAGGTGCCCGGTTTCACGGGAGCACCCGGGGATTCGGGTGTGCTGGGCTCGCTCAGTGCGCTGACGTCGGCGATCGTGGCGGCGGATCGGGGGATCGCGCAGTTGCAGGCGGGCCGGGAGCTGCTGCTGGCCATGGCGGTGGAACTTTCCCACGGGCTGATCGACGACGACGGCGCGGCTGGGCCGGGCGGGGATCCGTTCGGGGCGGCGCGGGCGGTGGAGTTGGCGGAGCGTTCGGTCGCGGCGGAGATCGCCACCGCGACCCGGACCAGTGACCGGGCCATCCAGCACCAGATGGGCGCCGCCGTGGAGCTCGTGGAGCGCTTCCCCGCCACCCTTCAGGCCTTTTCTCAGGGGCGGATCAGTGCCGCGCATGTGCGGGTGATCCGGGACGCCGGGACCGTGATCGAGGACCCGGCCGCCCGGGCCCGGTACGAGGCCGCGGTCCTGCCCGTGGCCGAGGTCCAGGCACCCGGGCGGGTGCGCAGGCACGCGGCCCGGGAAGCCGAGAAAGCCCAACCCGAACCCCTGAACATCCGGCATGAGCGCGCCTGCGAACAGCGCCGGGTCTGGCTGAATCCGTTGCCGGATGGAATGGCCGAGCTCGGGGCCGTGCTGCCCGCCACCCTCGCGCACGGAGTCTTCGGACGGCTGACCACCCTGGCCAAGGTGCGTGAAGAAACCGCCTCTGGGGCAGACACCGCAGAGTCCCGGACCCGGGATCAGCTCCGCGCCGACCTCCTCTCAGATCTGCTCCTGCACGGCGCCCCGAGCGGTCACGACACCCCGGACGGGCTCCTGGCAGGCATCAGCGCCCGGGTCGAGGTCACGGTGCCGGTGCTGACCTTGATTGGTGACGAGACTCATGAGCCGGTGGCGGCGGAGCTGAACGGCCGGCATCCCATCGACCCGGACACCGCACGTCTCCTGGCCGGTGGTGTGTCCGCGTGGAACCGGGTCCTGACCGACCCGATCAGCGGGGCGGTGTTGGCTGTGGACCGGTACCGTCCCAGTGAAGACCTCCAACGGCTCCTGCACGCCCGGGACTCCCGCTGCCGCTTCCCCGGCTGCAACCTCCCCGCCAACGAGCTGGACCTGGACCACACCCAGGACGCCGCCCACGGCGGCCCCACCACCCTGGGCAACCTCGCCGGACTCTGCCGCCGCCACCACGTCCTGAAACACCACACCCGCTGGAGCGTGAAACAAGCAGGACC
>NZ_JAVALS010000022.1 GCF_030731045.1 Arthrobacter horti
ACCGCCAAGAAACCCGCCCCCGTCAAACCACCCGTGAACACCACCTGGAACCACCCTCATCCGGAGGCCGCCAGACGAGGCAACGACTCCCCACTCCCGGAGGTATTGACATGAGGCAACAGGGAGGTGCGGCGCACCGGCACTCGCATGAAGCACCGGTGCGCCGCGGACCAGGTCAGAAGCCTGCGGTCCCATTGGGCGTGCCGAGGCCCGTGGGGCCGTCCCAGCCGGTTCCGGCGTTGCACCAGATGGTGGTGGGGCAGGTGCCGTTGCTGCCGCCGGTCACGTCGAACAGGGCGCCCGGGTTGGCGTACGGCAGGGCGTTGGCGTACTGGCCCGCGCTCCCCGTGTTGCCGCTCAGGGCGTAGACGGAGGCGATGATCGGGGACGCCTCACTCGTGCCGCCGAACTGGCCCCAGGTGGAGGAGGTGCTGGTGGTCGGGTAGTAGACCGCAAGGCCACCGTTGGACGGGTCGGCGACCGCTGCGACGTCGTTCATGGCCCGCTTGGAGCAGCCGGTGTTCAGGCCGGCCTGGGCCGGCAGCGCGGCGTTGACGGTGGAGCAGCCGGATCCGGTGCCGCTCCAGACGGACTCGCTCCAGCCGCGGGTGTTGGAGGCCTTGTTCAGCGAAGTGCCGCCCACGGCGGTGACGTAACTGGACGACGCCGGGTAGGAGCCACCCTGGTAGCCGTTGTCGCCGGCGCTGGCGGTCACCGCGATGCCGGGGAAGTTGTAGTACTTGCCGTAGGACGCGTCCGAAGAGTCACCGCCGCCGTAGCTGTTGGAGATCGCGACGACGCCGGGCATCTTCGCCGCGGTCTGCACGCCGGTGCCGAGGTCCGTCATGGAGGCCGACTTGGTCTGGACCACCACGATCTTGCAGTCGGGGCAGGCGGAGGAGACGGCGTCGACGTCGAGCGCCTGCTCCCCTGCCCAGCCGGAGTTGAACGCCGGCAGCGAGGTTCCGCCGGTCTGGTTGACGATCTTCAGGCAGCCGTTGGCCTTGGTGCAGGCCGGGAGGCCGAACTGGCTCCGGAACACGCCCAGGTCACGCTCCAGGCTGGGGTATCCGTAGGCGTCCACGATCGCGACGGTGCGGCCGCCGGAGGTCAGGCCGGTGAGCTTGTAGGCGTCCTGCAGCCCCGCGGGAGTGAGGGCCGTGGGAGGAGGGGTGGAGCTGGCGAGGGGCTTGCCCGTCTTGTCCGTCATCTTGTAGGACTGGCAGGCGGCCTGCCCGGGAGCCGGGTCCGAACAGACGCGGACCGAGTGCCCTGTGGCCCGCCCGTGCCCCGGATCTGCGAAGCTCGGAGCGGCCGAGGCCACCAGGCTCGCCGCAAGGAGCAGGACGGAACCGGTGGCACTGAGAAGAGATCGTTTCATGGAACATTGACTCCTTAGGTCAATCCACTGACTCAGATGTAATGCCCCCGGAAATGCGAGTTAACTTTCCCCAGCGGGGAGCATATCTGAAGGGATGGCTTCAGAGGAAGAGTGCGGATCACACCGGTTTTTCCGCCGCGCCCAGGTCATGTTCCCGCGCGGCGGGCGTGCGCCGGGCGCGTGTGACACAGTTAAGCCCATGCAGCACGAGCCAGCCCGCCGTTCCTGGGCAGGCAACCCGCTCTTCCAGGCGGCCCACCGGATCTCCTCCGTGATCAATTCGGCACGGCTGAAGATGGCCCGGAAGACGCATTTCCAGCCCGCCACGGTGCCCTACATGGGCTACGGCTCCACCACGCAGGTACGGATCCTGGCACGCATCATGCTGGCGCCCCGCCCGATCCCGGGCAGCAAGGCGGACCGCAAGGCCAAGGCCGGGAACCAGAACATCCGCGGCTGGCGCGCCTTCACCTCGGTCCCGATCCCGGAGCGTGAGGTCGACATCGAGATCGGCGACGCCGCGGTGCGGGTCACGGCGGACCGCGGCGGTCTGGTGGACACCACGGTCCCGGTCGATCTGACGCCCGGCTGGCACACGGCCACCATCCGCGCCTCCGGGACGCCCTCCGCGAAGGCGAGGGTCCTGGTGCTGGAGCCCGGTGTCCGCTTCGGCATCCTGTCCGACATCGACGACACCGTCATGGTGACCGCGCTCCCCCGGCCTCTGCTGGCGTTCTGGAACGCGTTCGTCCTGAACGAGCGGGCTCGCATGGCCACCACGGGCATCGCCGTGCTGTACGAGCGGATTCTGCGCGCGCACCCGGGTTCCCCGGTGTTCTACCTCTCCACGGGCCCGTGGAACGCGGCCCCCACGCTGGACCGCTTCCTGCACCGCAACATGTACCCCCAGGGCCCTCTTCTGCTCACCGACTGGGGGCTGACGGAGCACCGCTGGTTCCGCAGCGGGCCGGAGCACAAACACGACAATCTGGAGCTCCTGGCCGCCGAATTCCCTGAGGTGAAGTGGCTTCTGGTGGGCGACAACGGCCAGCACGACGAGGCCATCTACTCCGCCTTCGCGCGGCGGCACCCGGAGAACGTGGCCGCCGTCGCCATCCGCCAGTTGTCCGTCGGTGAGGCGGTGCTGGCCGGCGGCCACACCCCTGACGTGGACCACTCGGGCTCGGAGATCCCGTGGGTCTACGCGCCCGACGGCGCGGGGCTGGCCGAGCAGCTCGGGCAGACCGGGCTGCTGTAAGGGCCAGCCGCCCTCGCCAGGGCGCTCAAGCGCTCAGCTGAGCGCCGCCGCCTCGAACGCGTCGTGCCCGATCACCTGGATCTCCCGGGTCGCGGCATCCCAGCGGAGGGTGTGGACGGAGCAGTTGGTGATGGTGGAGTAGTCGTAGTCCGCGCCGACCAGCTCGCGGAGGACCATGGCGATCCATCCACCGTGGGTCACCACGGCCACGTCGTCCTGGTCGAACGCGGCGGCCAGTTCTTCGAGGACCTCGAGCGCGCGCGCCTTCAGGTCCTCGTCGCTCTCGCGGCCCGGGATGAGGTCGCGCTCCGGGAAGCGCTCCTTGACTTCGTGGTCGAACAGGCCTTCGGCCTCGCCGAAGGTGCGCTCCATGAGGCGGGCGTCGGTGGCGGGCAGGGGAAGTCCCTGTGCCTCAGCGATGGCGCGGCCGGTGGCGTGGGCACGGCCCAGAGTGGAGGTGACGACGGCGGCGAGCGGCAGTCGCGCGAGCCGCTCGGCGACGTCGCGGGCCTCGGCACGGCCGGTGTCGTTGAGCGGGATGTCGGTCTGTCCCTGGTAGCGGTGCTGGAGATTCCAGTCGGTCTGGCCGTGCCGGACGAGGTGCAGGTTGCTGGCCATATGAATACCTTTCATTTCGGGAAGCTACCTATTCTCCCAGATCCTCCTGGGAATTTCCCGGGCGATCGTGATGGAACCGTCACCGGCGGCTTGGCACGCGCGCGGCAGAATGGCCGCATGGGGACTCGGACGGACCCGCTCTCGCGGGCGTGGCGGTGGTTCAACGTGGGCATTGGCGGGCTCGCGGTGCTCGTGGGCCTGGGCCTGGTGTGGAACATCTGGTCATCCTCGGGAGGCTTCCCGCCGCCGGCTCCTTGCGAACCGCCCGCCTACCACCTGCAAGCCGATCACGTGCGTGCAGGAGCCGACGTCGTGGTCGAGGCCCCGGACGCGAGCTGCGATCCCCGCTACGGTCACAACGCCCAGGTGGAGGTCCGGCTGCTGGACGCGAACCAGCACCAGCTCACCCGGGTCCTGGCGCCCATGAACGACGCCGGCGGGTTCAGTGCCAGAATGACCCTCCCCCAGTCCCTCGCCCCGGGTGTGTATCTGGTCAGCGCGACGCCGTATGAGCTCGGCACGTGCTTCGACACCAACCACCGGGCCGGCCGGGAGGATGGGCGGGACGAGGCCATCGTCCCGGCCTCCTGCGCCGAGCCGGTGAAGCTCTTGACGGTGAGTGGTCCGGTCTCCCCCGCTTCGGCGGGACCCACCGGCCCGCTCTGATCAGGCCAGGCCGTTGGCCGACAGCCAGGCCTTGGCGATGTCTGCGGGCTGCTTCTTATCCACGGTGCTCTGGACGTTCAGCTTCACCAGCTCCTGGGTGCTGAGCTTGGCGCTGATGGCGTTGATCGTCGCGGAGACCTTGTCCGCCACACCGGAGCTCACGATCGGAACCACATTGGAGGACAGGATCATGTTCTTCGGATCTTCCAGCGTCACCAGGTCACCCTGCTCGAAGGCGGGGTCGGCCGAGTAGATGTCCGCCACCTGCACGGTTCCGGCCCGGAGCGCCTCGAGCGTGGTGGGGCCGGTGGCAGAGAAGGCCAGGTCCACGCCGTAGTCCTTCTTGGCGGCGTCAGGGCCGTAGGGGCGCTTCTGGAACTCGGGGGCACCTCCGATGGTGACCTTGGTGGGCACCTTGGCCAGATCGGCGATGGTCTTCAGGCCGTATTTGTCCGCGAAGGCTTTGGTCACCGTGTAGGTGTCCTGGTCCGCGGCCTTGGCGTAGTCCAGGGCCACGAGGTTCTTCGGCAGCGCCTTCTTCAGATCCGCGTACACCGCGTCGGGGCTGGTGGACGTGGCGGAGCTCTGCAGGAACTCGAGCAGGTTCCCGGTGTACTCCGGAAACAGGCTGATGGCGCCCGACTCGACGTCCGGCATGTAGGCGTCACGCTGGCCGATGTTGAAACGGCGCTCGACCTTCAGGCCCTGCTTCTCCAGGCCCTGGGCGTAGATCTCAGCGATGATCTCGTTCGAGTAGTACGCCTGGGAGCCGATCACGATGGCTGAGCCGGACCCTGAACCGGAGGAGCTGCTGGACTGGGAGAGCGGGTTGCCGGAGCTGCAGGCGGCCAGCGCGAGCATGGCCGCCGCGGCGACCCCGGACAGCGCGGCCCGGCGGGTGATGGGGGTGGTGGACATGATGTCTCCTCTGGTCAATGGTCTACGAGGGTTCTGAAGTCTGCGATCAGCGGGTCGCTGAACAGGAGCTGGTGGGTGGCGGGTCATGTGGCCACGGCGCGTACTCCGGCCGGGACGGCGGCACGCTGGGCCACCGCGAACAAGAGGTCCACGACGAGCGCCAGGACGGCCACCAGGATGGCCCCGGCGAGGACCTCGTCGAAGCGGCGCAACGGGATGCCCTGGATGATGGGCCAGCCGAGCCCACCCAGATTCACGTACGCGGCGATGGTGACCGTGGCGATGACCTGCAGCGTCGCGGCGCGGAGGCCGCCGATGAGCAGGGGCAGCCCGAGCCGGAACTCGACCTTCCAGAACACCTGCCACGGGGTCATCCCGACGGCCCGCGCGGCGTCCAGGACCCGGCGGTCGATCGCTTCGATCCCGCTGTACGCCCCGGCGAGCAGGGACGGGATGGCCAGCAGGACGAAGGTGACCAGCGCGGCCGCCGGGACCTGCAGCACGCCGAACAGCAGCACCAGCAGGATCAGCAGCCCGAAGGACGGGACGGCGCGTGCGGCACCGGAGACGGCCACGGCGATCTCGCGGCCACGCCCCGTGTGGCCGATCAGCCAGCCTGTGGGCACCGCGATCACCACCGCGATCAGGACGGAGACCACGGTGTAGAGCAGGTGCTGCCCCAGGAGCACGGGCAGGGCGTAGCTCCCGGTCCACTGCTCGGGGTCGGCGAGCCAGCGGATCGCGTCGGCGAAGAAGTTCATGCGGAGACCTCCTCGGCTGGAGTCCGGGCTGCCCGCCCCCGGCCTGTGGCCGCGCGCTGCCAGGGCATGAGCAGGCGTCCGGCCAGTACCAGGAGCGCATCGACCAGCACTGCGAGCACGACGACGGCGGCCACCCCTGCGAAGACCTCCTCGATGAGGCGGCGGTCCAGGCCGTTGGTGAACAGGTACCCGAGGTTGGTGACACCGATGAGCGTTCCCACCGTGGCCAGGGCGATGGTGCTCATGGCCGTCACCCGGACACCGGCCAGGATCACGGGCCCGGCGAGCGGCAGCTCCACCGTCCAGAACCTCCGTGCTGAACCGTAGCCCATGGCGGTCGCCGCGCGCCGGACGTCGTCGTCCACCGAGTCCAGGCCGTCCGCGACGGCCCGGACCAGGATCGCCACGGCGTAGACGGTCAGCGCCACCACCAGGTTCGTCTCACTGATGGCCGAATACCCCAGCACCGCCGGGAGCAGGATGAGCAGAGCCAGCGAGGGGATCGTGTAGAGCAGCCCGGTCAGCAGGATCAACGGCCCACGGACCAGCCGGTACCGCCATGCCAGCCGGCCGAGCGGAACGGACAGGATGACGCCCAGGACCAACGCCACCACGCTCTGCCAGAGGTGCACCGCGGTGAGGTCCAGGATGAGGCCGAGGTTGGCGCCGATCCAGGTCATGTCAGTCCATACCTCCGGCGGTTGTGCCCGGCGAAGCCGGCGCGGACTCCGGTGACAAGGTCCCCTGGACCCGCCCGTCGGCGTCGACCACCACGGTGCCGTGTGCCCGCTGCTCCACACGCAACGCCCGCTTGCCCCGGTCCGCACCGATGAACGCGGCCACGAAGTCGTTCGCCGGGGCCGTGAGGATCTCCTCCGGGGTTCCCTCCTGCACGATCCGCGCACCCGCGCCGAGGATGACGATCCGGTCACCGAGCAGGAACGCCTCGTCGATGTCATGCGTGACGAACACCACCGTCTTATCCAGTTCGCGCTGGAGCCGCAGGAGTTCCCGCTGCAATTCGGTGCGGACGATCGGGTCCACGGCACCGAACGGCTCGTCCATGAGAAGGATGTTCGGGTCCGCCGCCAGTCCCCGGGCCACGCCGACCCTCTGCTGCTGGCCGCCGGAGAGCTGACTCGGGTACCGCTCGGCCAGTGACTGGTCAAGGCCCACCGTGCCCAGCAGCTCGCGGGCCCGGGCGTGGGCGTCCCGGCGCGAGGTGCCGTTCAGCCGCAGGACGGTGGCGACGTTGTCCAGCACGGTGAAGTGCGGCATCAGCCCGGAATTCTGCATCACATACCCGATGCTCCGTCGGAGCGTCACCGGGTCCCGCTCCAGGACGCTTGCGCCGTCGATCTCCACCGTGCCGGAGGTGGGTTCCACCATGCGGTTGATCATGCGCAGCAGGGTGGTCTTGCCGGATCCGGAGGAGCCCACCAGGACGGTGATGCGGCGCGCGGGGATCACCAAGCTGAACTCCTCGACGGCACGCGCGCCACCGGGGAAGGTCTTGGACACGGAACGGAACTCGATCATCGGCCTGTCCTTCGTCGGGTTGATTCCGACCCTACCGCGCACCCCCGACATCCGCAGGAGACGTTCACGCTGAGTCACGCCCATAGGCCTCGAGCAGTCGCAGCCACACCTCACTCATCGTCGGGTAGGACGGCACCGCATGCCAGAGCCGTTTGAGCGGGACCTGCCCCACCACGGCGATGGCCGCCGCATGGATCAATTCGGCCACATCCGGACCGGCCAGCGTCACCCCGAGCAGCACCTGGCGGTCCTCATCCACCACCATCCGGGCGCGTCCGCGGTAGCCGTCCTCGTGGAGGGACGCCCCGGCCACGGAGGAGAACTCCACATCCACCGCCCGGACCCGGTGCCGTGTCCTCCGGGCCGCCGCCTCGGTGAGCCCGACGGCGGCGACCTCCGGTTCGGAGAACACCACCTGAGGGACCGCGGCATGGTCCGCCGTGGCCATGTGGCGCCCCCAGGCGGCCACGTCCGCGGCCTCCCCGCGAGCGCGGGCCGCGATGACATCGCCAGCGGCCCGCGCCTGGTACTTCCCCTGGTGGGTCAGCAGAACCCGTCCGTTGACGTCACCCACGGCGTACAGCCAGTCCATGCCCGGCACGCGCAGCGTGTCATCCGTCGTGATGGGTGCCCCGGCCTTCAGCCCCACCACGTCCAGCCCGATGTCCGTGCTCCGCGGCCTGCGGCCGGTGGCCACGAGGATCTCCGCCGCGCGCACCTCCCCGCCGTCGGTGCGGACGGTGACGCCGTCGTCGTCGCGCACCACCGCGAGGGTGTCCACCCCGGTCCGCACGTCCACCCCGAGCTCCCGCAGGCCGTCGGCCACCAGCTCCGCCGCGAAAGACTCCAGGGAGGAGAGCAGCCCGCTCCGGGCCAGGACCGTCACCTGCGAGCCGAGGGACGCGAACGCCGTCGCCATCTCCACCGCCACCACGCCGCCGCCGATCACCACGAGCGACGGCGGGACCTCCTGCGCGCTGGTCGCCTCGCGGCTGGTCCACGGCGCCGCCTCCCGCAGGCCGGGAATGGCGGGGACCGCAGCGTCGGACCCGGTGCAGACAGCCACGGCGTGCCGTGCGGTGAGGATCTGTTCCCCGCCGCCGGCCAGGGTCACGGTCACCTGACGCTCGGCGCTGAGCCGGCCGTGCCCGCGGACCAGAGCGATGCCTGCGGAGTCCAGCCACGACACCTGGCCGTCGTCCTTCCAATGGCTGGTGAACTCGTTGCGTCTGGCCAGGACCGCCCCGACGTCCAGCCGGCCGGTGACGGCCTCGGCGCTGCCACCCACCCGCCGGGCCGCCCGCAGCGCCTGCGGCGAGCGCAGCAGCGTCTTGGACGGCATGCACGCCCAGTAGGAGCATTCCCCGCCCACCAGTTCGCTCTCCACGATCACGGCGGTCAGGCCTCCCTGCACGGCGCGGTCGGCCACGTTCTCCCCCACCGGGCCGCCGCCCAGCACGATCACGTCGTATTCGTCGGTCATGCGTCAGCCTTCCGTCGAGGTTCCCTCCGCCCAGCACATCACAGCCCGGAAAGGAGCACCATGGTTGCCCGCCGAAACTTTGTCAGTGGGACTCACTAGTGTTGGAGGGTTCTCTTCAGGTCCTAGTTCAAGGAGCAATTCCCCATGATGGGTGGGCATCACGCCGCCACGGGAGCCGCCGTCTGGCTCGCCGTCACCACACGACTGCACGTGGATCTGAGTGCGGTCACCTCTCACACGCCGCTGGGGCCTGTGACGTTCGACGTCGGGCTGGGCCTCCTGCACGTCAGCCCACTCGGTGTGGTGGCCGGTGCGCTCGTGACGGCCGGGGCGGCCCTGGTCCCCGACGCCGATCACCGCAATGCGACGATCGCGCACTCACTGCCGCCCGTCTCGAAGGCCCTGTGCATCGGCATGGAGGAACTGGCCGGCGGGCATCGGCACGGCACCCATTCACTGCTGGGACTGGCCCTGTTCACGGCCACGGCGTGGGTGGCGGGGCTGTGGCGGGTCCCGGTGCCTGGCCTGGGTCCGGTCGGTGTGGGCGCCGGGATCCTGTCCATCCTGCTCGTGTCCTTCGCCGCCAAGGCCCTGAAACTGGTCCCGGACCGGCTGAGGATCACGCCGTGGATCGTGGGGATCCTGGTGGGCGGGTTCATCGCCCTCGCAGCACCGCAGGAGGAGGGCTGGTTCCCGCAGGCCATGTTCCTGGGCGTCGCCGCGCACATCGTAGGGGATGCGCTGACGGTGGGCGGGGTCAATCTCCTCTGGCCGCTGTCCCTCCGCCCCCCGAAGGCGTTCCGGAAGATCCCGGTCCTCGCCTCCGTCTGGTCACAGGGCGGCTACATGGCGGTCCCGCTCCTGGGCAAGGCGGGATCCTTCCGGGAATGGCTCCTGCTGGTTCCGGTGAGCCTGTACACGGTCTGGGCGCTGGGGACGACGGTGTATCAGACCCTCGCTCCTCGCTGAGTGACGAACGATCCGTCTGTTCCGCTCCCGCGGCCCATCCCTCGCCGAGGTCAGCCGGCCCGGCTACCCTGATACCCATGGCCATCGAGCTTCCTGAGCTGCTGTTGCCGGACGCCCCGGCCTGGCGCGACTGGCTGGCGGAGCACCACGCCGGCAGCCCCGGGGTGTGGCTGGTCCTGCACAAGAAGGGCGGCACTGTGACGGAGCTGGCGTTCGAGCAGGCACTCGACCATGCCCTGTGCTTCGGCTGGGTGGACGGGCAGATCGGCCGCCGCGATGAGGGCAGTTATCGCACCCGTTTCACCCCGCGCGGGCCCAAGAGCCGCTGGTCGAAGAACAATGTGGCCAATGTGCAGCGCCTCGACGCCGCCGGACTGATGACGGACGCCGGACGCGCCGTCGTCGACGCCGCCAAGGCCGACGGCCGCTGGGAGCTCGCGTACTCGGGGCAGGCGACGGCGGAGGTCCCGGAGGATCTGGCCGCGGCCATCGCCGCGGTGCCGGCCGCGCAGGCGATGTTCGATGTGCTGACCTCGGTCAACCGTTTCGCGCTGATCTACCGGGTGGGAACCGTGAAGCGGGCGGAGACCCGGGCCCGGAAGATCTCCGAGTACGTGGCCATGCTGGCCCGGCAGGAGACCATCTATCCGCAGAGGCAGAAGCCATGAGTGAACTGAGCGGCATGGTGTCCGGGATCCCGGTCCGCCTTCACGCGATCGTGAGCGGCACGGTGCAGGGCGTGGGATTCCGATACTGGACACGCGCCGAGGCGGAGGGTCTGGGGCTGACCGGCGGTGTGGGCAATCTGCCGGACGGGACGGTGGAGGTGATCGCGGAGGGCACGCGCGACGCCGTCACGGACCTTCTCGACTGGCTGCGGTCCGGCGACACCCCCGGACGGGTGGGCGAGGTGGAGGCGCAGCTGGAGGAACCGAGCGGCGGCTTCCCCGGGTTCAGCGTTTGGTGACCCAATGAGCCACGCCGGCCTGGACACGCCCCTGCCCCGCCGGATCCTGCTGCACGGTGTCACGGGAACCGGCAAGACCACGACGGCGAATCGCCTCTCCGAGCTGGCCGGGATCCCCTGGCACAGCGCGGACGATGAGATCGGCTGGATGCCGGCCGCGGACGCTCCCTGGACCAACCGCGCGCCGGAGGAGATGCGTGCCATCGCCGCCGGTATCTGTGCCCAGGACGACTGGATCCTGGACAGCGCCTACGGCCACTTCACGGATCTGGTGCTGGCCCGTGCGGAGCTGGTGGTGGGGCTGGACTATTCGCGGCTTCTGACCTTCCTGCGCCTCCTTCGCCGGACCATCCATCGCATCCGGAGCCACGAATCGGTGTGCAACGGCAATGTGGAAACGCTCCGGCAGGCACTCTCCCGCGACTCGATCCTGATCTGGCACCTCACCTCATTCCGTGGCAAAAGGGCCCGGCTGCACGCCTGGGCCGCGGATCCGTCGGCACCTCCCGTCCTGATCCTGAAGAGTCCAGCCGAGCTGGAGTCCTGGCTGGGGCGGATCGCCCTCGCCGCCACCGAACACTCCTGACCTCCGGGCGAAACACGGGGGAAACCTCCGCCTGGGATGCTGGCCCCGTGGAACTCATGATTGAACGCGTCCGGGTCCGGACCGAGGAACTGGAATCCTTCCTCGCCGCGCACCACCACGAGATGGCCCCCACCGCGCCACCGGAGAGCCGGCACGCGCTCGCCCTGGACGGTCTGCTGGCGCCCTCGGTCCGTCTGTTCACGGCGCAGCTTGGCCGCGATCTGGTGGGCACCGGCGCGCTCAAGGAGCTGGAGCCCGGCCACGAGGAGCTCAAGTCGATGCGCACCGATCCCGGCCACCGCGGCCAGGGCTTCGGCCGTCGCCTGTTGTCCTTCCTCCTGGAGGATGCGCGACGGCGGAACGTCCTGACGCTCTCACTCGAGACCGGGAGTGCGGACTTCTTCGAGCCCGCCAGGGCGCTCTACCGTGCGCACGGCTTCCGCGAGTGCGGGCCGTTCGGCGGATACGCCGAAGACCCGCACAGCGTCTTCATGACCCTGAAGCTCTGACGCCGCCCATCACTACCGCTGACGGATCCCCCGTCTCATCCGGCGGACTCCCAGTGCTCCAGGAGCGAGTCCGCCAGTCGTTCCGGCTCCACGCGGTGCGGCGGATCGAAGTGGTGACGGCCGGCGAAGACCTCCAGGCGGAAGCGCGGGAACACGCCGGAGAGCCGCTCGGCGATCTCCCCGTAGTCGTCCGGATTGGAGAGCCCGCCGAGGGCGAAGTACACGGGCTTCGCGAAGCGGCACAGGGCGTCCCGGTCCAGATCATAGGAGGCGAAGGTCTTCAGGAAGGCCCGGATCCCCGCCGGCCGCAGGGCCATCCAAGGAGGCTGCTCGCCACCCGGCACCGGCAGCCCCGCGGTGACGCCTGGGCGTACGCCGAGCCGGACGAAGCCGGCCATGAACTCGTCCGGTCCAAGCCCGTCGAGGTCACGGTACTGCTCCCAGAGGGCACGGTGGGCGGGGCTCCACCCCCAGGACCCGGCCCAGGCCGGCTCCAGGAGCGCCAGGGACTCGAGCCTCCCGGGGTGCTTCGCGGCGAATGCCAGCGCGGACGCACCACCGCCGGAGTAGCCGAGCAGGTGGAATGTGTCCCAGCCTTGGGCATCGGCCTCGCGGAGGATGCCGGCGATCTCGGTGTCCAGGGAGTAGTCCGCGGACGGGGCGGGGCCGGCGTAGACCTCCAGGTCCTTGGTCACGGCGTCCACCGCACCGCCGGACCGTGTGCGCAGGACCTCCAGCAGGGGCCCATATGCCGGCCCGGCCGGCAGGACGCTGCCGGGGAGGAGAAGAACTCTGTGTGCTGCCGTGGTGTTCATGACTCCAGGGTCCCGCCGAACCGCCCCCCGGCACATCGCGCGTTCGCGCGATCTGTGCGATATTCGTCCCATGACGCGCCCCCTGCGCCTCGCCGAAGTGATCGCCGCGATCTCCCTCGCGACGGATCTGGGCATGGGGCAGCCTCTGGAGCAGGGTCTGCGAACCTGCCTCACCGCTCTCGAGCTGGCCGACGCCGCCGGCGTGGAGCCGGGCCTGCGGCGCGAGATCTACTACGCGGCGCTGCTGCGCTTCCTCGGCTGCACGGCCGATGCGCAGGAGTCGGCTGGAATCGCCGGCGGCGATGACATCGCTTTCCGAGCGGCCATCGCGCCCGTCCTGGGCGCCCCGCCCCGGCAATTCCTCTCCGCCGTGCTGCCGACGCTCGGTGCCGGATCCTCCCTCCGGTCGCGCGCCGTCGTCGTCTCCGCCTTTCTCACCGGTGGACCGGCCAGGATGCGCGACGGCGTCCGCGCGCACTGCGAGGCCGCCGAGACTCTCGCTCTGCGCCTGGGCCTTCCGGACGGCACGCGAGCGGCCCTGCGTGCGGCCTTCGAAAGCTGGGATGGCTCGGGATTCCCGGACGGAGTGGCCGGCGAGGACATCCCCCTCGCGGCGCGGGTGGTCTTCCTGGCCCGGGACGTGGAGGTGGTCTCCCGCCTGCACGGCACAGAAGCCCTCCAAGAGGTGCTGCGCTCCCGCGCCGGGCATTCCCTGGACCCGGCCTTGGCCGAGGCCGCCCTCCGGCATCTGGACCGCCTCGTGGACGTGGCCCGGACCGAACAGCCGTGGGATGAGATCCTGCATCGCGAGCCGCTCCCCCACGCCGAGGTCCCGGCGGAGTCGGTCGAGGAGACCCTGACGGTGTTCGCCGACTTCGCCGATCTCAAGAGCCCCCGGCGTGCCGGGTTCTCCCGGGACGTGGCCTCCCTGGCCTGCGCCGCCGCGCCCACCCTGGCCGCCACGCTCCGGCCGGCGGCCCTGGTACAGGACCTCGGCCGGGCCGCCGTGCCCTCCGGCCCGGGATCGGACCGGCCGGACGATGAGCGGCTGAGACTGCACCCCTATTACAGTGAGCGCATCCTGGCCCACGTCCCCGCACTCGCCTCCCTCGGCCGTCTCGCCGGACTGCATCATGAGCGGCTGGACGGCTCCGGGTACTACCGCGGCGCCGTCGCGGGAGAATTGCCGTGGGAGGCCAGGGTCCTCGCCGCGGCCGACGCCTTCCGCGAGCTTTCGGTCACCGAGGCGGGGCAGGAGCCGACGGCGTCCCAGGCTACCGCCCAGCTGCTCCGGGATGCGGGTCACGGCCTGGACCACGACGCCGTCGATGCCGTCCTCGCGGCGGCGGGCGTCCACGGGCAGAGGGCACGCCCGGCCTGGCCCGCGGGCCTCACCGAGCGGGAGGTGGAGGTGCTGCGGCTGATCTGCCGCGGCGCCACCAAGAAGGAGGTCGCCGCGGCGCTGGTCATCTCGCCGAGCACCGCCGACCATCACGTCCGGCACATCTACACCAAAACAGGCTGCTCGTCGCGGGCCGCCGCCACCCTGTTCGCGGTGGAGCACGACCTTCTCTGAACCGTTCAGTTCCCGCCTCGCCACACGCGGCGCCACCAGCGCGGGCCGCGCTCCGCCGTCGCGGTCTCCTCTTCAGCCACGACGACGACGGCGGCGCGCCGCTCGCGCCACCGCTCCACCTCCGCCTCGACGTCCCGGGCCGGGGTCACCACGGGCGGTCCACCTTGCAGCTGCCGGCGGGCGTTGATCACGCGGCGGTTGAACTCCTCCAACGCCTCCCGGACCTGCCGCTCGGAGGGCAACGAATCCAGGGTGGCATCCAGCTCCCGGTCCACGGTGCGCAGGAGGATGGCCTCCGGGCCCAAGCCGCTGAGATTCTCCCGGCGGATGAGTCCCTTGAGCCACCAGTCGGGATCGTAGGCGCCGTCGAGTCCGGGGACTGGCTTGCCGGAGTACTCCAGGTGGTCGAACTTGCCCTGCGCCATCGCTTCGCGGACCAGGTAGTCGGCGCGGGCGGCGGTGTCCACCTTCGCGCGCTTCTCCCGCAGCGCTTCCTGTTCGGCCTCGTGCGCCAGCTCCTCCTCGGTGAGGGCCGGGCCTCCGGCGCCCGCACGCAAGGAGGCGGCCCGTTCCAGGCGGGCCTCCAGCCCGTCGCGAGGCGATGCAGAGGTCATGTCCCCACGCTACTCCGCGGCCCGCCGTCGTGCCTGGATCACGGCGACCACCAGACCCACCGCCAGCCACACCGCGCCGACCGTCAGCGCACTCGCATTGGCGAAGGCGATGACCACCAGAAAGAAGAGGACGCCGAGTACCGGAACCGCCAGGTGCAGGAGCCGGTTCCGGCTCCTGCGACGGATCATGAAGTACCCCACCACGGAGGCGTGCAGGAGGATGAAGGCGCTCATCGCACCGATCGAGACGGTGGAGGACAGCAGGTCCAGTCCATCCGGGGCGATCGACGCCCAGACCGCCAGCACCAGGGTCGCCGCAGTGACCAGGACCGTGGCCAGGGCAGGCGAGGAGCCATTCCGCCGGACTGTCCCGAAGACTTTCGGGAAGCGCCGTTCCCGCGCCATGGTCATAACCACGCGGCTGCCGGCGGCCAGTCCCATCATCCCGGCGAAGCTGGCACCGAGCGCCTTTGCGATGCCCAGCAGCGTGGCGAGCCATGGGGCCACCTGGGAGCGAATGGCGTCGTAGAACGCGGTGCCCTGAGATTCCGGTGCGGCGGCGAGGCTCGCGGGGGTGGGCACGGTGACCAGTTCCACCACGTAGCTCTGCACCAGGAACAGCACCCCGGCGATCACCAGGCAAGCGAGCATGGCCTTGCCGATCATCCGGCTGCTGCCTGCGCTCTCCTCCGCGAACGTGGCGATGGCATCGAAGCCCAGGAACGCCATGGCCGCGATGGACACGGCGCCCAGGACGGCCGCGGCGGAAAACCCGTCTGCGCCCACGAGCGGGGCCAGCGGCGCCTGCCGGGATCCGTTCGCGGCGATGGCCGCCACTGCGGCGACGAGCACGACGACGAGCACTGTCACCTCCGCGATGACCACGGCCATGGCGGCGCGCGCCAGGCTCTTGCCTCCGGAAAGATTGAGCCCGGTGGTCACGACGACGGCCAGTGCCGTGAAGATCCAGGCCGGAACTGCGGGAAGGAAGGAGTGCATCGCCAGGCCGGTGAAGAGGAAGGCCACGCTGGGGATGAGGAGATAGTCGAGCAGCACCATCCAGCCGGCCACGAAGCCGGCTCCCCTGCCGATGCCTGCGGTGGCATAGGAGTAGACCGATCCGGCGGCTGGGATCACCCGCGACATCTGCGCGTAGGAGAGCGCGGTGAGCGTCATGATGAGCGTGGCGATGATGTAGACCGTCACCACGGCCCCACCGCTCTTCGCGTAGAGGAGACCGAAGATGCCCACCGGGGCGGCCGGACCGATGAAGACCAGGCCGTTGCCGATCAGCTGCCGCAGTCCGAGGGACCGTCGAAGGCCCCGCTCCGGGTCCGGGCGGTCCGCCGCGATCCGTTCTGTGGATGAACCGGACATGTTCAAGCGCTCCTGCCGATGATCAGTCGTGTGACCGGTCTCCGCACACTGTGACACGAAGCGAGTTTTTTCCGGCCGCGGGACTTTTTTGCGGCCACCAGACATAAGCGATGGAGGACGCCGGGCATTCCCGTTTTGGGCCACTTCCGCATCCCGGAAGAATCAATGCCGCCCGAAAGAGCGTTACTCGACGTTCATTCGCTGTTTTGCCAGTTCAGCCAGCATATTATTTTAGCTAGACTGTGCTAAACAAGCTTTAAGAATGTTTCTGGCATCCTTTTCCGCCATGCGTGAAATGGTCCTTTCAGACCTTCGGAAACGGGTCAGCGGAATGACATCGCTGCGATTCGAAATCAACCATTGACAGACTTGTCACGCACTTGTGTAATGAGAGCGTCGTGATGACTTTGTCGTCCGTCGTTCGAAAAAGCTGAATCCGGTATGACCGAGGGGAGGGAACATGCCACACGCATCCGCTTCAGGATCACGTGCGCTGCGCATCCTGCGCTACGCGGCTCTCGCCGCGGGCACCGGTGTGGGCTGGCTCCTCCTTTCGAGTTCCCCGGCTTCGGCCGCGACGTCGGAACCGGCACCGTCTCCAGGACTCCTCGGAGGCCTGACTCAGACGGTGTCCACGACGTTGAAGAGCACCACGGGCCAGGTGGCCGGAGTCGTCTCACAAGTCACCGGATCCACTCAGGCCACATCCCTGACGGCACCGGTCGTGAGCCCAGTCGCGGTGGCACCGGCCTCCACGACCGTCCAGCACACGATCGGCGCTGTCGCCGGAACGGTGAACTCGACGCTGACGTCAGTCGACTCGACGATCCAGGCAGTGACGGCGGCTGTGCCCCAGGCACAGACGCTGGTCGGTTCCACTGCCACTTCCGCCACCCAGACGGTGACCGGGAGCGTCCAGGCCGTCACCACGATCGCAGACGGCGTCCTCCAAGGCCCGCTGGCTCCACTCGCCCCAGTGGTGGACTCACTGACGTCGACGGTCTCGCAGACCGTGACCAGCACGGGTTCCACGCTCGGCACCACCGTCACCACCCTGCCCATCGACCAGCTGACCAACCCGGTCACCCAGATCACCACAGGCGTGACCGGGATCGGCTCGAGCACGGTGTCAGGAATCACGACCACGCCGGTCGCGGTGCTCCCCACGGGGGTACTCCCGGCGCAGCCCGCAGGCCCGTTCACTTCGCCGTCCACGGCGGCCGTTCAGGGCGTCCCGGCAGGCATCCTCACAGACTTCCCGGCGGGCACTCCCCCCGCCTCCGTGCCGTACGGGTTCCCGGGTTCCGGCACCGCCTTCCTCGGCGGTACTGCGGCTCCCGCGAGTTCCGCCGCCGGTGCCTCCGGCACGGAGCACCAGGCACCTTTCAAGGACCCCAGCCCGCTGAATGCCGGCGCCGGTCTTTCCTCTTCTTCCGGTGGGCAGTCGGGCTTCGGCTCCATGGCTGCCGTGGCACCGGCCTCTCTCGAAATCCTCGCAGCCGACGGCAGCGATCGGGGTATTCGCGCGGTTGACATCGCGCCCGCCACCGCATCGTTCGACCCCGGCTCCACTCCTGACTGATCACAGGAAGCGCCTGCCATCTCTGGGCGGGCAGACCTTCCAACCCGCGCATAGTTGCGCTTCCTTTGTGATCATTCAGGAGTATCGCTGTGAACAAGAACACTCGCCGGGCTCTTCTCGGCACGGTCTTCGCCTGCGGCCTGTACGGCATCGGACAGGCGGCGGCATCGGCCGACACCGGCACCACGAACCCCGCACCATCCACTGACTCGTCGACAACTTCCACGGCCGGACAGACCCCCAGGTCGTCTCTGCTCGGGGGCGTCACCGGCCTGCTGGGCCAGACCGTCAACACCGTCACCGGCACGGTCAACCAGACCGTTTCTTCACTCGCCGGCACCACCGCCGTGGCCCCGGCTCCTCAGCCGGCCGCGCCGGCACCCCGTCAGGCTCCCGTCCTGGCACCCGCGGTGACCGCCCCGTCCCCGGTAACCAACCTCCCGGCTCCCGTGTCGCTGCCCATTCCGGCCGCGCCGGTGGCCATTGCCCCGGCTCCGTCGGCAGTTCCGAGCCTCCCGGTCGCCTCGGTGACCGGGACGCCTTCCGTCCCCGGAACCTCCGTTTCCACCACCATTGGCGGCAGCAACACGACGGCCGGTTCGACGTCGTCGGGCTCCGTCTCCACGCAGGCCGGGACTGACCCGGTGACCCCGAGCGCACCGTGCACCTGCACGAACGGCCACACCGGCCCGGCGCACACCGTGGCCGATGCCGTCGACCCGCTGGTGACCCCGGTTCTCGGCACTGTGACGAGCGGCGCCGTCGGCCAGCTGCCGGCCCAGCTCCCCATCCCCCTTCCGCTCAATGTGCCGGGGCTTCCCGTTCTGCCGGGCACGGGCGGCGTGGAGCCGGGCACTCCCGGTACGCCGGGTACGAACCTCCCGGGCGGCAACCCTGGAGACCTGATCGGACAGCTGCCGGTTCAGCTGCCGAGCCTGCCGGGAGTCATCCCCGGCGCCACGCCGGGAGGGCTCCTCGGCACCGTGCCGCAGGTCATCGGCGGGGCGGTTTCCGGTCTGCCGGGCGTTCCCGGTGTTCCCGGCCTGCCGGGGACCGGGAATCCGGGAACCCCGGGCGTCCCCAGCGGTGTCATCCCCGGTGGTGACAATGGAACCCCCAGCGGTGTCGAGCTGCCGATCCCCGCGGTGGGGACCGTCCGTGCGGGCACCACTCCTAACGGTGGGGTTTCCGTCGGAAAGAACCTCAACGTCGCCGGCGTGAAGGACCTCTGGGACCTCAGCGCAGGACCCAACGGCGCCTCCACCACCGACCGCATCGGCACCGACATCACCAACGTCTTCGTCGACGCGAGCCTGCCCCTGAACGGACAGAAACCCCACCTGAACATCGAACTGCCGGACCTCTCCGGCATCACCGGAAACCTCCCCAGCGTCCCCGGCGTTCCGGGCGTTCCGGGTCTGCCCGGCGGTGACAACGGCGGCAACCCGGGTAACCCCGGAACCCCCGGCGGAGTCATCCCCGGTGGTGACAACGGCACCCCCAGCGGCGTCGAACTCCCCGTTCCGGGCATCGGATCCGTCCGCGCAGGCACCACCCCCAACGGTGGCGTCTCCGTCGGAAAGAACCTCAACGTCGCCGGCGTGAAGGACCTCTGGGACCTCAGCGCAGGACCCAACGGCGCCTCCACCACCGACCGCATCGGCACCGACACCACCAACGTCTTCGTCGACGCAAACGCCCCCCTCAAGTCCGGCAAACCGCACCTGAACATCGAACTGCCCAGCCTCGGCGGCATCACCGGCAACCTCCCCGGCACCCCCGGCCTGCCCGGCGGTGACAACGGCGGCAACCCGGGCAACCCCGGAACCCCCGGCGTCCCCAACCCGAACGACCTGCTCGGCAACCTCACCCACACCATCACCGGTCTGATCCCCGGCAGCGGCAACGGTGGAACCCCGGGTCTCCCGGGCGTTCCGACCCTCCCGGGCCTGCCCGGCCTCCCGGGTCTGCCCGGCGGTAACAACGGCGGAACCCCGGGCCTGCCCGGCGTTCCGACCCTCCCGGGCCTGCCCGGCCTCCCGGGTCTGCCCGGCGGTGACAACGGCGGCAACCCGGGCAACCCCGGAACCCCCGGCGTCCCCAACCCGAACGACCTGCTCGGCAACCTCACCCACACCATCGGAAACCTGATCCCCGGTGGCACCCCGAGCCTGCCCGGCCTCCCGGGTCTGCCCGGCGGTAACAACGGCGGAACCCCGGGCCTGCCCGGCGTTCCGACCCTCCCGGGCCTGCCCGGCCTCCCGGGTCTGCCCGGCGGTAACAACGGTGGAACCCCGGGCCTGCCCGGCGTTCCGACCCTCCCGGGCCTGCCCGGCCTCCCGGGTCTGCCCGGCGGTGACAACGGCGGCAACCCGGGCAACCCCGGAACCCCCGGCGTCCCCAACCCGAACGACCTGCTCGGCAACCTCACCCACACCATCGGAAACCTGATCCCCGGTGGCACCCCGAGCCTGCCCGGCCTCCCGGGTCTGCCCGGCGGTGACAACGGCGGAACCCCGGGCCTGCCCGGCGTTCCGACCCTCCCGGGCCTGCCCGGCCTCCCGGGTCTGCCGGGTCTGCCCGGCGGTGACAACGGCGGCAACCCGGGCAACCCGGGAACCCCCGGCGTTCCCAACCCGTCCGACCTGCTCGGCAACGTCGTGAACACCGTCACCGGCCTGATCCCCGGTGGCACCCCGAGCCTGCCCGGCCTCCCGGGTCTGCCCGGCGGTGACAACGGCGGCAACCCGGGCAACCCGGGAACCCCCGGCGTCCCGAACCCGAACGACCTGCTCGGCAACCTCACCCACACCGTCACCGGCCTGATCCCCGGTGGAACCCCGAGCCTGCCCGGCCTCCCGGGTCTGCCCGGCGGTAACAACGGTGGAACCCCGGGTCTGCCCGGCGTTCCGACCCTCCCGGGCCTGCCCGGCCTCCCGGGCGGTAACGGCGGCAACCCCGGAACCCCCGGCGTCCCCAACCCGAACGACCTGCTCGGCAACCTCACCCACACCATCGGAAACCTGATCCCCGGTGGCACCCCGAGCCTGCCCGGCCTCCCGGGTCTGCCCGGCGGTAACAACGGCGGAACCCCGGGCCTGCCCGGCGTTCCGACCCTCCCGGGCCTGCCCGGCCTCCCGGGTCTGCCCGGCGGTAACAACGGTGGAACCCCGGGCCTGCCCGGCGTTCCGACCCTCCCGGGCCTGCCCGGCCTCCCGGGTCTGCCCGGCGGTGACAACGGCGGCAACCCGGGCAACCCCGGAACCCCCGGCGTCCCCAACCCGAACGACCTGCTCGGCAACCTCACCCACACCATCGGAAACCTGATCCCCGGTGGCACCCCGAGCCTGCCCGGCCTCCCGGGTCTGCCCGGCGGTAACAACGGCGGAACCCCGGGCCTGCCCGGCGTTCCGACCCTCCCGGGCCTGCCCGGCCTCCCGGGTCTGCCCGGCGGTAACAACGGTGGAACCCCGGGCCTGCCCGGCGTTCCGACCCTCCCGGGCCTGCCCGGCCTCCCGGGTCTGCCCGGCGGTGACAACGGCGGCAACCCGGGCAACCCCGGAACCCCCGGCGTCCCCAACCCGAACGACCTGCTCGGCAACCTCACCCACACCATCGGAAACCTGATCCCCGGTGGCACCCCGAGCCTGCCCGGCCTCCCGGGTCTGCCCGGCGGT
>NZ_JAVALS010000023.1 GCF_030731045.1 Arthrobacter horti
GACAGATCACCACGAACTGGAAACAAGCCCTCGCCCAACTCGCCCTGGCCTACCCCGACCGAATCCAGCCCTACCTCTAGAAACCCGGCAACGCCCCGCTTACACAAACAACTTGACAGGCTCATCCTACTAGGAGGGGTCTGACAGAGTTTTCTCAGTCAGAAAAAGGTCAATTCTCAAACCCCACCAGCCAATGAACGCCGAACCTGTCCACCACCTGGCCGTCGGTGGCTCCCCATGGCCGGACCTCGAGCGGCTCCACCACCCGTCCATGCTCGGCCAGCTGCCCGAACCAGGCCGTCAGTTTCTCCGCCGGAGCCGTGCCCAGCAGCGAAAGCATGAGCCCCTCCGACCGCAGCGGCCGGTCCTCACCCGCCGCGTCGGCTCCGCCGAGCTCCACCAGCCCGCTCAGCATGCCGTGCGCGATCGAGTCTCCCGGCCCGTCGTCGCGCCCGAACTCCGCGAAAGTGTTCAGCTGCAGCTCACCGCCGAAGACGCGTTGATAGAACTCCAGCGCCTGCCGCGCCGTACCCGGAAAGTGGATGTACACCAGAGGATGCGCCATGCGCTCAGTCAAGCAGGAATGGAGGGAATTGCCCATGGCGCTCACGTCGGATGAAAGGAACCGGGGGCGACGCCGGCCATGGTGAGCGCTCCCCATTCCCGGGAAGCTGCCGGGCCGGTAGGCTCACAGGCGGACACCAGCTTTTCCCGGTGATCCGCCCAGGATGACCGGCCCGCCCGAACCACCGCAGAGGAGATCATCATGAGTGAAGTCCCGCAGTACCAAGCCCAGCAGCAATACACGCCGCAGAAGAGCGGCACCAACGTTCTGGCGATCCTGTCCTTGATCGGCGCCTTCATCATCAACATCGTGGGCGTGATCCTCGGCATCATCGCCCTGGTCCAGATCAAGCGGACCGGTCAGCGAGGCAAGGGACTGGCCATCGCCGGCATCGTGATCGGCGCCCTGTCGATCATCATCGGCATCGTCGTCATGGTCTCCGTGCTGGGCAGCCTGGCCTCGCATTGCGCCGATCTCGGCCCGGGTACGCACGTGGTCGGCGGCGTGACGTACACCTGCAGCTGAGCCGCCGGCTCACAGTATCGGCATAACGGACGACGACGGCGGGAGCCTCCCGCCGTCGTCGTCCGTTTAATGCGGCGAGCATCAGTGCTGCGGCAGCACGCGCGTCCCTTCGATGCGGACCGCCTGCAGATCGTTCACGTTCAGGCCCAGCTCCCGCAGGATGGTCGGCGCGATCTGGGTGGTCTCCACCGCGGAGGTCACCGTCCGGGCCGCGCCGCCGACGCCGCTCGCGACGACGATCGGCACGTGACGGTCCTGCGCATCGGCGCCGCCGTGCTCGGCGATCTTGCCCTTGCCGCCGGTGTACACCACGCCGTGCTGGACGATGCCGAACACATCCGGGATGCGCTCGTCCGTGGTTAAGGTGTGGAAGTAGGACGCAACCTCGGCGCCCGCGTAGACCGTGCTCAGACCGGACGCCTGCACGCTCAGGGGGGCGCCGTTGATGTCGTTGCCCGCCGCCGCGTTCGCCTCGAGGTACTTCTTGGCGAAGTCTGCGGCCGCCTGCGTGTGCTCGGTGAACCAGAGCTGCATGACGTCGTCGTTGGTGGAGAATGCCACCAGGTCGCCCGCGTGACCCGCGGCGCGCCAGGCCGTGTTGAGCCCATCGACGATGGGGCCGTCGTCCACGCGCTTGAGCGATGCCGGGTCCATGGGGGACTGGCCGTGTTTGGCGGAGAGGATCACCGTGGTCTTCTTGGCGTCCGGGCTCGCGGCGATCGCGGAAGTCAGCGCGCCCACCTGGGTGTCGATGTAGTCCAGCGCCTTGGACAGCAGCGGGCCGGGCGTGGTGCCGTCGGCCAGGTAGCCTCCGGCGAGCCCGTCGGACTTCGGCAGCTTCTGTGCGGTGGAGACGCTCTGGAAGTTCATGCCGAACACGCCCGGCTCGCCCACCTTGGTGGTTCCGGAGTGATCCTTGCCGCCGATCTCATTCAGCACGGCCTGGACCTTGTACGAGTCGTACTGCTGAGTGGCCGCGTTGTCCTTGGTCCAGTCGCCATTGAAGCCCGCGATGGCTGCGGAGGAGTTGATCTCCGGCGCGAACAGATCGTCGATGCCCTGCCCGGACGGGCCGCTGAGAATGTCGTAGGCGGCGTGCTTGTCCGACCACGCCGTGCGCAGACCGGCCTTCTTGGCCACCTCGAACACGGTGTTCACCTTGAGGTACTGGTTCGGGTACACGGGCTTGCAGGTCTTCGGGTCCACCGGCAGCTGCGCCGGATCCAGGAGGCTGCGCGGCGTGCCGGTCATCTGCAGGATGCTGTTCGGCAGATTCGCCAGGCCCTGACCGGCGTCGAGCGCGTTCGGATCGCGGTCCGCGGCCTCGGTGTAGCTGACCTCGCCGCCCGGCGCGGTGCCGGAGCAGTCTGTGGTTCCGGCCGGGAACAGGGCTCGGTTCCAGGTGTCGTCGTAGTAGACGCCGGTGGTGCCCGGGTTGCCGCCGGTGACTTGGCCGACCATGCCGGGGAAGGAATCGGATGGGACCGGGGTCTGGGCCTGGGTGTAGCTGGTGCCGCGGTTGACCAGGGCGGCCAGTGCGGACGCCGGGTGGGCCTTGACGTACCAGTCGAGGTCAGACTGGTGCAGGCCGTCCACGGAGAGGAGGAGGACGTGCTTGCCGGAGGCGGCCTTCTGCGGGGCGGCGTTCTGGGCCGTGGCCGACGGGGCGGCGACGGCTGCCGTGGCGATTCCGGCGGTGGCGAGTGCGACGCCGAGTGCTGCCGCGGCGACGCGCTGAGGGGAGGACTTCACGGGGATTCCTTTCGGAACGGGGATGTCATCGACGGGCCGCGGGGGCGGCCCCTTGGCGATTCTGACAACCCGTCACGCACGCCAGGGCGCTCGCGGGCAATGTGCACCGAGAGTTCGCTCCCTGTTCCGCCGCCGGCTCACCGCTGTCCGCCCAACTCCCGGGGAACTGACAGCTTGGGCCCGCAGATGACGACGAATCGCCGCTTCGCGGCGGCGGGCCACGCGGCATCGGTGTGTGGACTAGGCCGTCTTGCGGCGCCGCTTCTTGACTGGAGGGATGTCGAGCACGGGAACGGCCCTCATCATGAATCTGTCAAAGTGCGGGACAGTGAATGCGGCGTAACCGTGGGACGGTGTGTAGAGCAGGCCCATGCTGATCAGCTCGGCGCGGGTCTGACCCAACTGGGAAGACTCGCGGCCCATGAGCGAGGCGACGTCGGACGCCTTCTGAGGCTCGGGGCCCAGCTCGGCCATCGCCCTCAGATATGCGATCTGCAGCTGTGTCGCCCGATCCAGCCGGACTCTGAAAAATGACGAATCGAGCTTGGCCTCATAGGCGTTCTGCGCGTCCTTTACGTCCTCCAGCGTGATCGATGGCCCGTTGGATATCCCCCATACTTGGTACCCGAGTTCCTGGAGGAAGTAGGGGTATCCGTCCGTCAGTTCGAAGGCCAAAGGCAGTGCTTCGGCTTCAATCGACACGCCTTCTTCGCTGGCGGGCTTGACCAGTGCCAGGCCGGAGTCCGGCCGGCTCAATCGGCCGATACTCGGAAAGCGGAACAGTCGCTCGGCATAGGATTTGGCGTCTCCGGCCAGTTCTGCGATCTGCGGCAATCCGGCGCCCACAAAAGCCACAGGCAGCTTTCGCTGCACTGTCTTGTGAATGGCCTGGATCACCGCCTCGAGCTGAGTCTGGGTCAGGAACTGAACCTCGTCGAAAAGTAGAACCACTCCGGTCCTCTGTTCCTTCGCGGCCTCCCCCAACGCGACGAGGACGTCGGTGAGATCCAGTGAGAGATTGTTGTGATCCCCAAAGCCTTCGGCAGCATCAACGTCAAGGGCAATCGTGGGAGCGCCGGATGACGGATCAATTGACAGGCTGAATGACTTCAGAATCCGAGCGGCATCCTTGAGTTTGGCATTCCACTTGGCTGCGGGGGAGATCTGGAAGAGTACCGTACGAAGCTTCGAGTACAGGATGCTCCTGAACTGGCTGTCGTCGTGCTTGCTGGCTTCGAACTCGACGATCTTATGAGATTTAGGCAATTTTATGTAGATCTAATAAAGGATCCTAAAGCTTGCAATGTGGTTGCCGACGTCGTATTGCCTCCGCACATGACGACGGCGGCGGGAGCCTCCCGCCGCCGTCGCGCGCTACTGAGCCGGTTGAGTCAGCGCGTCGGCGACACCACCATCGCCGAGCCGCCACCGCGGCGGACGGGCTCTGCTGCCGCGACGAGGCTGCCGTCCGGACGGAACTCGATGGCCGTCTCCGCCCCGATCTCCGAGGCCGAGGTGAACGAGTCACCCGACGGAACCAGCTTGTGCCCCAGCGCCGTCAGCCCCGCACCGTACTCAGAGATGAACGCCGGCTCCGCCACCACCGTGGCGCCGTTCCGCGGGGCGGCTCGCGGTGCCGCGATCGCCTGGGAGACGTCCATCCCCAGATCCACCCGGTTCAGAATGGTCTGCAGCACCGTGGTGATGATCGTGGACCCACCCGGCGAACCCAGCGCCAGGAACGGCTTGCCGTCCTTGAGGATGATCGTCGGCGACATGGACGAACGCGGCCGCTTGCCCGCCTCGATCCGGTTCGGGTCGCTCGCGCTCCAGACCGTGGAGAAGTCGGTCAGCTCGTTGTTCAGCAGGAAGCCGCGCCCTGGAACCACCATGCCGGAGCCGCCGGTCTGCTCGATGGTGAGCGTGTACTCGGCCACGTTCCCCCAGCGGTCGGACACGGTCAGATTCGTGGTGGAGATGTTCTCCGTGTCGTGCTCCCGGGCCAGTGGCGCCGCGCCGCCCGGGCATACGCCGTCGTACGAGCTCACATCACCCGGCGCCACCGGCTTCGGCAGCGCCTTCGTCGGGTCGATCAGGCACGCGCGCTCCTTGCCGAACAGCGGATCCGTCAGCGCCGCCGTCGGGACGTTCACGAAGGCCGGATCGCCCACGTACTTGCCCCGGTCCGCGAACGCGAGCGAGCTCGCCTCGAAGTAGTGGTGCAGCGCCTGCGTACTGTCCATCCCGGACAGCTAGAAGTTCTGCAGGATGTTCAAGGCCTCGCCCACCGTCGTCCCGCCGCTGCTGGACGGCGCCATGCCGTAGACGTCCAGGCCGCGGTAGTTCACGTGCGTGGAATCCTGGTCCACCACCGAGTACTTGGCCAGATCCGCCGCCGTCATGGATCCCACCGGTACCGGAAGGGTGGTGTCCGGGGATTTCGGCGGAGCCTGCACCGTCTGCGCGATCTCCTGCGCCAGCGGACCCGTGTAGAAGGCCTTGATGCCGTCCTTCGCCAGCAGCCGGTACGTCGCCGCCAGATCGTGGTTCTGGAACACACTGCCCACGGCCGGGGCGTCGCCGCCGGGCAGATACAGCTTGCTGGTGGAGGTGAACGCCGCGAAGCGCTGCTTGTTGTCCAGGGTCTGCTGGCGGAAGGTGTCATCCACCACGAAGCCGCGGTCCGCCACCTTGATGGCCGGTTTGAGCGCCTCGCCCAGGTTCATGGTGCCCCAGCGTTCCAGCGCGCGCTCCCAGGTGGCGGCCGTGCCGGGCACGCCGACGGAGACGCCACTCGTCACGAGCTGCGGGGTGAAGGGGTACGGCTGCCCGGTGGCCGGGTCGATGAAGGCGTCGTGGGTGATGCCCGCGGGCGCCGTCTCACGGCCGTCGATCGTGCTGACGGTCTTGGATTTCGCGTCGTAGTAGACGAAGTACCCGCCACCGCCGATGCCGGCGCTGTACGGCTCGGTGACGCCGAGTGTCGCCGCGGCTGCGACGGCGGCATCTGCTGCGGTGCCGCCCCTTCGGAGCACTTCCAGGCCCGCGGCGGAGGCCTCCGGGTCCACCGTGCTGATGGCTCCACCGTAACCGGTGGCCGTAGGGGTCTTCGCCGTGGGCCGTGGATCCGCCTGGGCCAGGGGTGTGGAGACCGTCCCGGCGGTGAGCGACAAAGCGAGCGCCGCGACTGTCGCCGCGGCGCGTCTGGGTAACCGATTCACGTGATTCCTCCTCATTGAGTCATGCAACTTGACGGTTCTGTCACGCTACTGCCGCCGCTGGACAGGGGCAATGGATGTCCGACGACGACGGCGACTCGCCCGGGCGCGCCCGGCGGCCGCCCGCCGTCGTCGGCAGTCATTTACGGCAGGGCATTGACGCGCGGCCCTGTGATCCAGGACACTCAATCTGGGATCCCGGGATGGGATCCCAATATTGAGACATCAGGAGACATCGTGGCGACCGACCACCAGACTCTGGCCGCGCTCGACCCCAGCGGCCGCCTGTACAACGAAGACCTCGCCCCCGCCACCGAGCGCAAGTGGTCCACGTACAGCTTCTTCGCCGTGTGGATGTCCGCCATCCACAACATCGGCACCTACACGTTCGTGGCCGGCCTTTTCGTCATCGGCCTCACGGGATGGCAGGTCCTGGCCGCCATCCTGATCGGCACCGGCATCCTTTTCTTCGGCATGAACTGGGCCGGCCGCATGGGCCAGCGCACCGGGGTGCCGTTCCCGGTGATGGCACGCATCAGCTTCGGGGTCTGGGGTGCCAACATCCCCGCCCTGATCCGCGCAGTCATTGCGATCTGCTGGTACGGCATCCAGACCTATCTGGCGTCCATGGCCGTGGTGGTCCTGTTGCTCCGCATCGATCCGGCGCTGCAGAGCTGGCAGGATCAGAGCTTCCTGGGCCTGTCCCTGCTCGGCTGGGTCTGCTTCCTCCTGCTCTGGGTGCTGCAGCTGGTGGTCATCACCCGCGGCATGGAGGCCGTGCGCCGCTTCCAGGACTGGGCCGGCCCCATCGTGTGGGTGGTCATGCTTGCCATGGCCATCTGGCTACTCTCCCAGGCGCACTGGAACATCCCGATGGATCTCTCCATCGCCCCGCTGTCCGGAGGGGATGCGTTCCTGGGGGTGCTCACCGGCGCGTTCCTGCTCGTGGCCACCTATGCCACGATGCTCCTGAACTACTGTGACTTCACCCGCTTCGCCGTCTCCGCCAAGGCCGTGGTCCGCGGCAATTTCTGGGGCATCCCGGTGAACTTCGCCGCCTTCGCGGCCATCAGCATCACCATGACCATCGGCACCGTAGTGGTGTTCGGCAAGGCGATCACGGACCCGGCGCTCATCCTGGCCAAGGTTCCGGACACCACTGTTCTGGTGGTGGGCGCCGTCATGTTCATCGTGGCGACCATCGGCGTGAACGTGGTCCTGAACTTCGTCTCGCCGGCGTACGACCTGGCCAATGTGTGGCCCAAGCACATCACCTTCAAGCGCGGCGGTCTCATCAGCGCCGTGCTGGCGCTGCTGGTCATGCCATGGAACCTGTACTCCAATCCCGTGGTGGTGAACTACTTCCTGGGCGGTCTGGGTGCTTTCCTCGGTCCGCTGTTCGGGATCATGGCCGCGGACTTCTACCTGGTCCGTTGCGGAGTGGTGGACATCAAGGCGCTGTACCGCTCGGATGAGAGCGGCGAGTACTTCTACCGCAAGGGCGTCAACCCCAAAGCCGTCGCGGTCTTCATTCCCACGGCCGTCGTGGCCGCCGTCCTGGCCCTCGTCCCGGCCTTCAGTGCCGCGGCCGCCTTCGCCTGGCCCGTCGGACTGGTGAGTGCGGGGCTGGCCTACTACTTCGTCATGGGAGGTGCGCGGCGGTCTGGTGCTGTAGCCGACGCGGGCACCCAGGGCGATGACCTCACCGAGGTCGACCTGGAGGGCGCGGTCTAACGCTCAGACCGCCCTCTCCGCAAGGGGCTGCACCGGAGTCTCCGGTGCGGCCCCTTGTTTGTCCCTCCTGGACCGTTGCGCGCAGAACCCTTGACGCGCCGTCGTCATCGCGATAACGTACAACCAAATGGTTGTAGATCAGCTCCGAACCCCCGAGCCGGAAGAACTGGACAGGCTCTTCCAGGCGCTCGCCGACACTACGCGGCGTGACATCCTCGCGCGCGTTTCGCTTCAGGAGCGCTCCGTGTCCGGGCTCGCCGCCTTCTACGCCATGAGCTTCGCCGCCGTTCAGAAGCACGTCGCCGTGCTGGAGCGCGCGGGGCTCGTCCGGAAGGACAAGAGGGGGAGGGAGCAGATGGTCAGTGCCGATCACGAGCGGCTGGCCCTGGCCCGCCAGGCGCTGGACCGCTACGAAGAGATCTGGCGGGAGCGCTCCCTCCGGATGGACCGGATCCTCGCCGAAACGCCGCGGGAAACCACGTAGGACAGGAAGGGAATGACATGACAGTCGTCAGCTCGGTCAAGGACCTCGAGGCCCTGACCCTCACCATCGTCAATGAGTTCGACGCCGGCGTGGACCGCGTCTGGCAGCTTTGGGAGGATCCTCGCCAGTTGGAGCGCTGGTGGGGGCCGCCCACCTGGCCGGCCACCTTCACGGACTTCGATTTCACCGTCGGCGGCGAGGCCAGGTATCACATGACCGGTCCGGAGGGTGAGAAGGCCCACGGCTGGTGGAGGTTCCTGGCCATCGGCCGGCCCGCCAGCCTGGAGATCGAGGACGGCTTCGCCGACGCGAACGGCGAGCCGGACCTGAGCCAGCCCTCCGGGAGGATGCGAGTGTCCGTCGAAGACCTCGGTGGCGGCCGCACCCGCATGACCATCGCATCCCACAACGACACGGTCGAGCAGCTCCAGGAACTGATCGAGATGGGTATGGAAGAAGGAATGAAGGAGGCGCTGGGCCAGATCGACGCCATGCTGGCGGAATGAGAGCGCGCCTCACGCAGAAGAGGCGGCGCGGACGCACGACGACGGCGGCACTCGAGTGAGTGCCGCCGTCGCCCATTGCGCCGGCCTTCGTCAGCGAGGGGCTGCGTCGGGGGCCTGCGTCAGTGGTGGCCCGGGTCAGCGGGACCGGCTATCAGCCGGCCTCGGTCCGTCGGCGCTCAGCTCCGCTGACCCCGGCATCGACGGCCGTAGCGTGCCGGACCGCCGCCCGCCGTCCGGTGGGGCGCCGTCGTGCTTTCAGCTGCACTGCGCGGCCGCCCTGGAACCGCCACCGCGGCGCGAGGACCCGCAGCGGACCTTGCTGGATCACCCAGAGAAGCAGCCACGCGCTGACGAAGAACCATCCGGCTCCGGCGGCGGGTTCGTCCACTCCGAGCAGGAGCAGGACCAGCCGGAGCGCCGCGTACTCGGCGGCCCCGGACAGCAGCGCGAGAAGGCTCGGCCAGTCCTTGTCCCAGCGGCGCTGTTGCAGCCCGTGGTACACGAGTTCCCACAGCAGCCCCAGCCCGGTCATCAGCAGGACCATGAGGACCGCTCCGGCCCGGCTCACGCCGAACCACGTTCCGGCGAGCAGCGCCCAGGGCAGCGCCACGAACACGGCCAGCAGGAGCCTCGTCTGCAGGCGGCCGGACAGCGAGAGCATCATGGCTGCCGCCCTCCCACCCAGCGCAGCCACTGGCTCACGGAACGCCAAGAGCCGAGCCGTCGGCCGACGCCCCGCTCCGCCAGCGCATCGGCCATACCGAGGGCCGCGCTCTGCATCCCGTAGAACGAATCCACCGGGCCCAGCGGTGCGCCGCGGGTGATCATCCCGGACGCCAGAAGCAGCCCGGGGCCCCGCGAACCCTGGACCACGAAGTCGTCGTCCACCCTCAGCGATCCCAGCGGATTGGCCTCTGCCAGCCCGGCATCCACCAGCTGCGCCGCGAGTGGATGATCCACCGCCCGGCCATTGCGTCCGGTGGCGTCCACCGCGAAATCCAGTTCCAGGCTGAGGCGCCGGCCATTGCTCAGCGAGATGCTCGCCTGCACGCAGTCTGGGAACTCGGTGAACGCCGTGTTCTCCCCGCGCACGGCCCGGTACCAGCCATCCGAACGGGCCTGCCGGAGCTCCTGCACCCACTCCCGCCGGTATGGCGTGGACGTGGCACCCAGCTCTGCCAGCAGGTCCAGCCGTTCCTCTTCCGGCAGCGCCCGGGTGCGGTCAAGCAGCTGACCACTGAAGGCGCCCTTGGGGAAGCTGAACGGCTGGTAGCGGAAGCCGTCCCCGGTGCGGGCCAGGCCGGCGTCGTGCGCCTCTTCCTCCGGGCCGCCGGGCTGCGGCGAGTCCGTCCGGTAGCTGCGGAAGACGTGCCAGATCTGAAGGTCGACGCCACCCTCCCGCTTGGCCTGGATCAGCCGGTGCAGCGCGCGGGAGGCCGCGATGCCATTGCCGCGCAGCAACACGGACCCGCCGCGGGCGGCGAGCTCGCGGTAGACGTGATCGTGCGGCTCGTAGGCGTGGACCACCCGTTCCGCCCCGTGCTCAGCGCGGAATCCGCCCGCGTCCTCAGCCACCCGCGGCCCTGTGGCGCCCAGTCCCAGATGAAGATGGGTACAGGTGAGGGCCATGGGCCGGCCTTTCTGCCGCCGTACCAGGACCCGGTACCGGCCATCCGGCAGCCGGTCGACGGCGGTGGCCTGGCCGCGTACCAGCATGGAGGGCCAGCCGATGCGCCGGGCCTCCCGCTCCAGGGTGTCCGTGAACAGGCCCAGAGGCGGGGTGTAGGGCTGGTTCAGGAGCGGCTCGCCCAGGGTCTTCAGCATCGGCAGGGGTGAGTGGTCCCGGAGCGCCTGAGTCATGGCATAGCCGGGGAACCCCCAGATGTTGTCCATGCGGGAGGAGGAGTCCGAGCGCAGGGGGCTGTCGTCCAGCATGCCCGAGGCCCGGCAAGTGGCCTGAAACCCCTCCCAGGGCCAGGCCCCCGAAGAGACCACCCGGATGTCCGCCTTCTGCACGCCGCCGATGCGGAGGCGGTCCACCAGGGCGAAGGAGCTCAGCCCGCCCCCGATGGAGACCACCACGGCGTCCCGTGGCTGAGGTTCGCGGCGCCGTCCCATGCTTCAGCGCTCCGTGACGACCACGGCCTCGAGGGCCTGCGCCTTGGTCTCCACCGCGTAGACGGCCAGCATGCCGACGCCCAGGATCATGGGGATCAACGAGATCAGTGCGGACACTCCGATGCCGGGTGGGACGATGCCTGTCACGGACATGCCGAGTGCCAGCACGCCGCCGAGCTTGCCGGCCCCCGCCACCACGGAGGCCCCCCGGGCGCGAATGCCGGTGGGGTAGATCTCCGCGGAATAGGGCGTGATGACCGCTGTGGCCGCCCAACTGCTCACCAGCAGGAGGCTGACCAGCGTGACCAGGAGCGGACGGTTCCCGGCCATGTGGTCGCCCGCGATCACATAGGCCAGCAGCACCACCGCGGTGAGGGAGGTGGACAGCAGTAGGGACCGGCGGGCGCTCCACCGGGAGTACATCCAGGCGACGACGGCGCTCACCGGCAAGGCGAACAGGGCGCCTTGCGCGAGGATCCCGTTGATCTCGGCCACCGAGGTGCCGCCGGAGCGGGTCAGGTTGGTGGGGAGCCAGACCAGTACACCGAAGGAGATGCCGCCCCAGGCTGCGGCGCAGGCCACCAGGCCGCTGGTCAGGCCGGTGAACGGGCGGGCGAAGACGTCCTGCAGCCCGGCGGTCCGGACGGGCTGCGCCACCGGGAGCGGTGCGCGGTAATGCTGCAGGACCTTCAGGGCCTCGGCCCGGTGCCCATGAGCCAGGAGATGACGGGGCGATTCCGGGATGAACCGTCCGGCGAGAAGCAGGACGGCTCCGGTGCCGACCCCCATGAGCCAGAGGATCCTCCAGCTGTAGACCGGCATGAGAAGCTGCGCAGCCTGGCTGGCGATCACGAACCCCAGACCGGTGCCCGCACCAGAGACCAGGACCAGGAGCCATCCGCGACTTGGCGTGGGCATGATCTCGGCGAGCAGCGCGAAAGCGGCGGGCAGCATCCCGCCGGCGCTGATGCCCATGACGAAGCACATGGCCACATTGCCCCAGAAGTCCGGCATGGCACCGCAGACCGACGTGTAGACGAAGAGGACGGCCGCCAGGAGGATGGCGGCCCGGCGTCCGAAGCGGTCCCCGAGGATGCCCCAGAGGAGGGACCCGATCACGGTGCCCAGGATGCCCATGAACGGCAGCAGGGCCACGGGCGGAGCACCTGGGACCGGATGGCCGGGGCTGGATACCCCGTACTCTCCGGCGACGGACGGCAGGATCAGGCTGAAGGTGAACGGCTTCTGGGTGTCGATGGCGACGGCGAAGATGAGGACCAGGACCAGCAGCCAGTGCCGTGCCTGCATGCGGTCGGTGACGGTGTGGGTGACGCCGCGGGCCACCGTCTGCTGAGCGTCCGCGCCGGTGTCCTTCCGGGGAGGTGCCAGCAGTGCGGCGGTACAGAGGAGCAGGCCGGCGGCGCCCAGGACCATCCCGACGATCATGAGCGGGTCCATCGGCATCCCCGCCAGCATGAAGCCCATGTGGGAGGCCATGAGGTACATGGGCAGGTGAAGGGCGACGCCGGCGAAGACCAGGGCGATGCCGGCCAGGAAAGCGAGGCGTGCGCGCCCCGGAGTGCGAAGAAAGTCCATGCTGGCCTCCAGTGGTCTGATGGCGGTGCGGAGATGAGGTGATGCCCGGCGACGCCGGCCGGGACAGCGGGACGCCGGAGCCCCCTGACCGGGGAACGGGCTCGGCAGACCGTTCCCCGGACGGGGGCTCCAGACGATTCAGGTGGACGACGCCGGTGGTGGGGCCGCGCTGTGGTGCGTGCCCTCCACCGGGCTGTCCGTCACCTCCCGAGCAGGCTTCCCGTGAGGGAACCCACCAGGTGGGTGACGCCGGAGACCGCACCCGTGCGAGCGGTGGTTCCGGTGGACGGGGCCGGGGTGGTGGTGCCCGTCCCCTGGGTCACCACGGCGCCGCAGGTGTAGCTGAAGGTCAGCGTGCGGACCGTCTGAGCGCCTGACGGCGAGGTGGCCGTGACGCGGATGGTGAACTGATGGGTCCCCGTGGCCGCCGTGCTGGTCAGGGTGCAGCTGGTGCTCTGACCGGCCTGCAGGGTGGAAGCCGCACAGGACAGGTTGCCGTTACCGGAGGGGAGCGTGCCGCCCAGACCGTTCACCGGAAGGGTGCCGGTGTTGGTGATGGTGAAGCGGACGGTCATCGTGGACCCCGGGGTGACCGGAAGGACGCCCTGGCTGATCGGCTGGCCGTTGACGGTCAGGCCGCTCAGCTCGATGGCGGTGGTGCCGGTCGGCTGGCCCGGGGTGCCGGGGGTGCCAGGGGTGCCGGGGGTGCCGGGAGTGCCAGGGGTTCCGGGGTTGCCGGGGGTTCCGGGGTTGCCGGGCTGGCCGGGAGTGCCGCTGTCGCCCGGGGTGCCGGGGTTCGTGACCGGTGCGGGCACCAGGCCGGCATTCCAGTTCAGATCCTGCTGGTACCGGGTGATGCGGATACGGTCGGACTTGCCGTTGGCCGGGTTCGCATCCGAGGTGGTCCCGTGGACGGAGCCGGGGACGTGCTGCGGGGCGAACGCCGTCCCGGACGGCAGAGACGACTTATCGAAGGTCAGGAAGTAGTCGGACGGATCCTGACGGGGCGCCACGTTGCTGAAACGGTAGCTTCCGTCAGCTGCGGTGACCTTGGTCCCGTAGACCGTGCCGTTGGCATCGCTGAGGATCACGCGGACGCCCGGGACCCCGGGCTCGCCGGCTTCCATGATTCCGTTCTTGTTCGTGTCCTTCCAGACCTTGCCGCCGATCGCCGTGTCCCGGGACTGATTGCTGAGGACTGGCGTGACGGCGGTCTGCACCAGCCACTGGGCGTTATTGAGCTGCCAGTCCAGGGGGATCCTGGTCAGGCGGCCCGGATCGGCCAGCAGATCGGTGGCGTTGCCCAGCTGACCTTTGACCGTGTTGACGGCCGTGGGAACCGGGTTCTTCACGATGCCGAGAGCGCCGCCGACAGTGCCCTTGACGTAGTTGACGGCGCCGTTTGGAACGCTGCCGATGGTCCCGTCCTCGACGTAACCCAGAAGATCACGCGGATCGGTGCTCGGCAGCGCTTCCTTCGGGACCAGATAGCCCAGGAACTGTGTGGTCTGCAGATTCAGGACGTCCGTGGCGCCACTGGTCTTGTCGACCAGACCGCTCAGTGGGCCCTGACCCACCAGCTTCTGTGCCGGGTCGATCACGGGACGGCCCAGCTGGCCGACGCGGTTCGTGATCGGGCACAGGTCCAAACCACCGCCGGTCCCCACACGGCATGGGTTCAGCGGGGCGTCGGCTGCGGGGACCGGAGCTCCGGCGGCACCCGGCGTGGCGGTCATCCGCAGATTGGCGAAATCGATGTTTCCCCAGTTCAGTGCGGTCTCGGCGTGGATGACGTCCACCATGACGCTGATCCGGTACTTCTTGCCGAACACCAGCTTGGAGCCGTCGAACCCTGCCGAGACATGGTTCCAGGTGTTGGTGGGCATGGTGCCCTGGGGGCCGTACGCGGTGGTGACCACCCGGCCGGCGTCGTCCAGGATCTGAACGGTGAACGACGAATGGCCGTCACCCACCACCAGATTGGTCTGCCGCAGATCGAAGTCGACCTTCCAGCTGGCCGCACCGGCGGTGTTGTAAAGGAACTCAGGTGAGTTAAAACGACCCACCGAGGTGTTGGGGACGCACGGGGCCACGCCGAGTGAGGTTCCGTTGACCCGGTAGAACGGTTCTCCGTTGGGGCCTCCCGCATTCGGGTGCGAGAAGTTCCAGTTGGCACAGGTCACACCACGGGCCCAGCACCAGGGTGAGTACTCCTGGTAGCCCTGCCAGTCGCCCGCGCCCGGGTAGACGTTCGGTGCGCCAGGGACGGCCACCTGAGCGGTTCCGTAGCTGGCGCCGGGAGTCGTGGTGCCGCCTGCGCCCGGAGTCCACACATTGCGGTTGGGGTCCGGGTTGGTCAGGGACAGGCCGTTGAGCCGGGGAAGCGTGGGCAGGATGCCACCCGCGCCGGGCCGGTTCGGGTCGCCGGGGGTTCCCGGGTTCGTGCCGCCCGGCTGACCGGGCAGGTTCACTCCGGGAAGACCCGGAACGGGAGAGCTCACCGGCGACGTCGTCGTGGTGTGCTGGCTGGTCGTGGACACCGTCTGGGCGGCCGGGAAGGCTCCCGGGGCTGCGAACGCGGTGCCGCTGACGCTGATCGCCGCGGTGACCGTAACGGCCAGGGCGGCAGCAGTCTTGGCTGCGAGAGATGCAACGCTGCGCTGGGGGAGAGCGAACGCTCCCCAGGCGACGGGGGCATCTGCGCGATGCCGTCCGCGTTGGGTTGTGCGGGACATGGTTCTACTCCTTGTCAATCTGATGTTCCAGGCCCGGGGACGTGCAAGGCACCAATTCGGGCGTGGGGAAGCAATGACTGTTACTGAGCAAACGTGTGGTCAGGTGGCCGCGGCCTCGTGAAGGCCTGAAACCGGCCATGACGGGTGGCTCAGTCGGGGGAGTAGTCGGGATCAGCGGTGCGGGACGCCGGTGGCAGCCACGAGTAGCCGAGTGATTCGTGGGGGGACGCCGCCGGAAGGGGGATGAACGTCAGTGAGAAGAAGCCTGTGGGTCCGCCCGAGTCCTGCCTTGAGCTCTGTGAACCGAATCCGGCGGACATCAGATCCTGGGCCGGCGAAGCGGGCGGTGCCGGAGCCTGCGGCGTGCCGCTGCCGGGGCTCAGCGCCGGTTGCGCGACCGGTGGCGCAGCCACGGAGAAACCCAGCCCTGGGGACTCGACGTGGAAAACCGCAGTCGGTGCGCTCAGAGCGCGGGGCGCGCTGGCCGTCGTCGTCGGTTCGATGTGGGGAAGTGCGGGGGCCGGTTGGGCGGCGCGGACGACCGCCCGCAGGGGCGGTGTCGGCTGGGCCGGCGTCGTCGGCCTGGCCGGGGCCGGGGTTGTCGCCGGCGCGGCGGCAACCGGGGTTCCCGGGCCGAGGACTGCGCCGACCGCTGTCTGTGTGGTCGCCGGGACCTGCGAGAGACCCAGCGGGCGAAGCGCTGAGCCGGCAGCGCCGGTGACCTGAGCTGTGACAGCGGAGACCGAGGTCGTCAGCCGACCCACCGACTCCAGCGTCGGTGCGAGGAGGCGGTCGGTCGCCGTCGTCGTCACCGACGTGAGTAACGGTGTGGAGCGAAGCGTGCGGTCAAGGGTGGATGAAAGCGCCGGAAGTGTGTGGGAGGTGGTGGTTGCGACCCGATGGAGCAGGCCGGGCACCAGGCCGCGCGCTGCGGGCCGGTGGTCGACGACGGCGCGGTGCGAGGCGGGCGGTGCGGTGCGACGCGGCGTCGGGGCGACGGGGTGGGCCTCACCTTGGTGAGGCGTGCTGGGTGGGGGGTTCTCCGCTGCTGAGGCGGAGTTGCTGAAGAACAGGCAGGCGACGAATGCCGCCGCGCAGCCGAGGGCCAGGCGAACGGTCAGATGGCGAAAAGCGCGTCGCATGATCCCTCCTTTCTGCGCGGGACATGTCATGCGGGAAAGCCGGGACGGGGCCCTGGGAGGGCGGATCCGGGGTGATCCGCCCTCCCAGGGCTGGTCTCAGCCCTGCTTGCGGCGAGAGCCGCCCAGGAGGAACAGGCCGCCGACCATCGTCACCAGGCCGGTGGCCAAGGTGGCGAGAAGGCTTCCTGCGCCCGTGGAGGCGAGCTCACGGCCCGCATCCGCGGCGGCGTTGCTGCCGGTGTCGGTGCCGGTCAGGGCGTTGGCGTTGGCGTTCAGAGCCTGACCGAGCTCCTGTGCGAGGACCGGTGCGACCCCTCCGATGCCGGTGCCGGTCGTGCCGCCGGTGGTTCCTCCGGTCGTGCCGCCGGTGGTCCCGCCGGTGGTCCCTCCGGTCGTTCCGCCGGTCGTGCCTCCGGTGTTGCCGCCGGTGGTTCCTCCGGTGGTCCCTCCGGTGGTCCCTCCGGTCGTTCCGCCGGTGTTGCCGCCGGTGGTTCCGCCGGTGGTCCCGCCGGTCGTTCCGCCGGTGGTCCCGCCGGTGTTGCCGCCGGTGGTTCCGCCGGTGAGACCCTGGGTGAGGTTGCCGATGGTGTTGGTGACCGGGCTGACGAGGTTGTCAGCCGTGGTTACCAATGCACTCAGCGGGCTGATGAGGGCGCCGGTCGGAGCACCTGAGTTGGAGCCGCCCGGTGTCGTGGTCCCACCGCCAGGCAGAACCGGGACGATGGACTGCAGACCGGGAACCGCTCCGAGCAACGCGCTCGGAAGGTCACCGGGGTTGGACACGGGCTGATCCGGAAGACCCGGCAGATTGCCCGTCGTGCCGTCTCCATCGGGGAGGAGGCCGCCAATCGCATCAGAAATTGCGGTAAGAGGATCACCTGCGGGCGAGCCAGTGCTTCCGCCGTTGCCGGTGCCGGGCAGGCCCGGGAGACCCGGGAGGGTCGGGGTTCCGCCGTTGCCGGTGCCGGGCAGGCCCGGGAGACCCGGGAGGGTCGGGGTTCCGCCGTTGCTACCGTTGAGCCCGCCAATCAGATTCTGGACCGTATCGGCCAGACTGCCGGTTGGATTGGTCCCGCCAGAGCCAGGCTGACCGGGGAGGTTCGACGTTGTCGCGTCGGCGACACCCTTGATCAGGTCGAGAACTGTGTTGGCCAATCCGGATGCCGGACTTGTCGGGTTGCCGCCGTTGTTACCGCCGGGCAGACCCGGGAGGGTCGGAACGCCGGGCAGGCCCGGGGTTCCACCGTTGTTACCGCCGGGCAGACCCGGGAGGCCGGGCAGGCTCGGGGTTCCACCGTTGTTACCGCCGGGCAGACCCGGGAGGCCGGGCAGGCTCGGGGTTCCACCGGGGATCAGGCCGGTGACGGTGTTCACGACGTTGCCGAGCAGGTCGGACGGGTTGGGAACGCCGGGGGTTCCCGGGTTGCCCGGGTTGCCGCCGTTGTCACCGCCCGGCAGACCCGGGAGGCCGGGCAGGCTCGGGGTGCCACCGGGGATGAGGCCGGTGACGGTGTTCACGACGTTGCCGAGCAGGTCGGACGGGTTGGGAACGCCGGGGGTTCCCGGGTTGCCCGGGTTGCCGCCGTTGTCACCGCCCGGCAGACCCGGGAGGCCGGGCAGGCTCGGGGTGCCACCGGGGATGAGGCCGGTGACGGTGTTCACGACGTTGCCGAGCAGGTCGGACGGGTTGGGAACGCCGGGGGTTCCCGGGTTGCCCGGGTTGCCGCCGTTGTCACCGCCCGGCAGACCCGGGAGGCCGGGCAGG
>NZ_JAVALS010000024.1 GCF_030731045.1 Arthrobacter horti
GGACTCACCCGCCAACAAGCGGTGATACGCCTCCGCCCGGACCTCCCACGCGATCTTCTTCGCCACGCACACCCTCCACCATCAGGGTGTTGCGCTAACCTTCTGAACTCGCCTCGGTTTTAGGGGCGTCAGCTGTTACTTCGCGAGGAGGTGAGGAGGTGAGACTCAGCGCGAGGTGTAGTTCGGGGCCTCGACCGTCATCTGGATGTCGTGCGGGTGGCTCTCCTTGAGCCCGGCCGCGGTGATGCGGACGAACTTGCCGCGGGCCTTCAGCTCGGGGATGGTCGGGGAGCCCACGTAGAACATGGTCTGGCGCAGGCCGCCCACCAGCTGGTATGCCACAGAGGACAGCGGGCCGCGGTAGGCCACGCGGCCCTCGATGCCCTCGGGGATCAGCTTGTCGTCGCCGGAGACGTCCGCCTGGAAGTAGCGGTCCTTGGAGTACGAGGTGTTCTTGCCGCGGGTCTGCATGGCGCCCAGGGAGCCCATGCCGCGGTAGCTCTTGTACTGCTTGCCGTTGACGAAGATCAGGTCGCCCGGGGACTCCTCGCAGCCCGCCAGCAGCGAGCCGAGCATGACGGTGTCGGCGCCGGCCACGAGGGCCTTTCCGATGTCACCGGAGTACTGCAGGCCGCCGTCGGCGATCAGCGGGACGCCGGCCGGGATGGCGGCCTTGGCGGACTCGTAGATCGCGGTGATCTGCGGGACGCCGACGCCGGCCACCACACGGGTGGTGCAGATGGAGCCCGGGCCCACACCCACCTTGATGCCGTCGGCACCTGCGTCGATCAGCGCCTGAGCGCCCTCACGGGTGGCCGCCTGGCCGCCGATGATGTCCACGTGCGCCGCGGCCTTCTCCTTCTTCAAGCGGGAGATCATCTCCAGCACGCCCTGGGAGTGGCCGTTGGCCGTGTCCACGAAGAGGGCGTCCACACCGGCGTCCACCAGCGTCATGGCGCGCTCCCAGCCGTCGCCGAAGAATCCGATGGCGGCGCCGACGCGCAGGCGGCCCTCGTCGTCCTTGGTGGCCAGCGGGTACTGTTCGGCCTTGGTGAAGTCCTTGGTGGTGATGAGGCCCTGGAGGCGGCCGTCGGCGTCCACCAGCGGGAGCTTCTCGATCTTGTTCTTGGCCAGGAGGTCGGAGGCCTCTTCCCGGCTGATGCCCACGTGGCCGGTGACCAGCGGCATCTTCGTCATGATGTCGCGCACCAGACGGTTCGGGTACTCACTCTCCGGCACGAAGCGGGTGTCGCGGTTGGTGATGATGCCCAGCAGACGGTTGTCCGTGTCCACCACGGGCAGGCCGGAGACGCGGTAGCGGGCACAGAGCTGGTCCAGCTCCAGCAGCGTGGCGTCCGGGCCGATGACCAGCGGGTTGGTGATCATGCCGGATTCGCTGCGCTTGACGCGGTCCACATGGTCGGCCTGATCGGCGATGGAAAGGTTCCGGTGGATGACACCCAGGCCGCCCTGGCGCGCCATGGCGATCGCCATGCGGGACTCGGTCACGGTGTCCATGGCCGCGGAGAGCAGCGGGGTCTGCACCGTGATGCGCTTGGAGACGCGGGAGGAGGTGTCGGCGTCAGAGGGGATGACGTCCGTGTGCCCGGGGAGGAGCAGGACGTCGTCGTAGGTGAGGCCGATGAATGCGAACGGATCGTGTTCGGGGGTGGTCATGAGTGCGACTCTTTCGGGGTTACCGGGTGGGTGTGCAACAGATGACCAGCCAGTCATTACGGGTCTGGTCCGTGCGTAATGGATTTAATTCTAAACGCGCCTCCGGGTCCCCACGTTCCTCGAGAGGACCGTGATGTTCACCACGTGTAGAGGCGGGAGAACTCCGTGGCGAACGGGCCGGCGAGTGTCTCCACGAAGCTCTGCGTCATGTGGTTGGAGTCCAGGAACACGCGGACGTTGCCGACCACCGGCGGACAGCTGTCCGGCAGGCAGATGTAGTTGCTCAGATCCATGAACGAGGTGTTGGTGAACTTGCCTTCCAAGGAGGCATAGGCCGGCACGGCGGGCAGGACCTGGCTGCGTGCCAGAAGGCACTTGGGGTTGTTGCTGCCCTTGACCAGGGCGCAATCCGCCACGTTCTTGGTGGATCGCGGATTGTCCCGGATGCCCAGGAGCTGGATGCCCTGCTTCGCCAGGTCCTCCGCGGCTCCCGTGAAACCGGTGCTCACCTGTTCATCCGCGGAGTCCGGAGTGGACTGCGTGGCCATGGTGATCACCAGGTCCGGCTTGATCTGGGCGATGTACGCCTTGACGCCCTGGTTGAACTCATCGCATTCCTCATTGCCGCTGGACTCCTCCGGCGAGTATGGGCAGCCGCCCTTCACCTCCGCCACCAGGTTCCAGTTCTTGGCTGCCGCCAGCGGCTTGATGGCCGCCAGCATCTGCTGGGCGTGCGAGTGACCAACCACCAGCACGGTCTTGGTGGGCGTGCCTTCGGGCGCCTGGAAGCCGCAGTTGCGGATGGTCTCATCGCCGACGGCGGGGCGGAACTCCCCTTCGCAGGAGCCACCCAGCGTGGCCCAGTCGCTGCCCACGCGTTCCGGGCGCGGGACCACCGTGGCGGTCGCCGTAACCGCCGGACTGGGGATGTAGCCGGGGTCCAGGCTCGCGGCGCCGGGATTGGTGACCGAGGACACGCTCACCGGGGTGAGCGCCTTGGCGTTGTAGTCGGCGCGCCAGGCGGTCAGCGGGACCGCGGCGCACAGCACCAGCGCCACGGTGGCCGCCACCGTGTTACGGGTCCGGTTCTCCACCCACGCCCAGCTGCGGAGAGGCTTCTCCACATACCGCGTGGTCAGGATCGCCAGGCCCACGGAGAACAGGATGACGCCCAGGCCCAGCAGGAACCCGGCGGAGTCCTGGTCCGCCACGGCGAGCGTCAGCGTCAGGACCGGCCAGTGCCACAGGTACAGCGCGTAGGAGTTGTCGCCCAGACGGGTCAGAGCCACGGAACTGAGGATCCGGTCCACGCCCCAGCGGGATCCGGTGTCACCGGCCACGATCACCGCGGAGACCGCCAGTGTGGGCCAGAGCGCCACATATCCGGGGAACAGGCCCTGGACGTCCAGGACGAAGCCGCAGCTGAGCATGGCCGCCACGCCGGCCCAGCCCAGGATCACGCGCAGCCGCTTGGACGGCTGGAGGTATGGGAGCAGCAAGGCCAGGAGGCTGCCGAGGGCGAACTCCCACAGGCGGGAGAAGGTGTCGAAGTACGCCAGGGTCTGGTGGGATGCGGTGTACTCGACCGAGTGGAGGAACGACGCCAGGAAGATCGCGGAGAACACGGCGGTCAGGATCCAGCGGTGATTCCATCCGGTCTTGCGGGCCAGCAGTGCGCAGAGCACGAAGATCAGCGGCCACAGGATGAACACCTGCCCCTGGATGGACAGGGACCAGAAGTGCTGGAACGGGCTGGCCAGCGAATGGTCGGAGGCGTAGTAGTCCACCGACTGCGCCTGAAGGGCCCAGTTCTGCGCATAGAAGACGGACGCCAGCCCCTGTCCGATGATCTCCGCCCAGCGCGTGGCCGGGATGAGGAATCGGACCGCGATCAGCACTGAGACGATGACCAGCACGGCGGCGGGCAGCAGACGCCGGAAGACGTGCAGGTAGTGCTTGGGCAGGTTGACCTGACGGCCGTTCTCAAAGCGCCGGGTGAACTGCAGCGTCATGAGGAACGCGGAGATCAGGAGGAAGGCATCCACGCCGCCGGACACCCGTCCGAACCAGACGTGGTACGTGACGACCATGAGAACCGCCATCGCCCTCAGGCCCTGAATCTCGGGCCTGAAGGTCCGTTCCGTCGCCTCGCGGGCCGCTTGTCCGCGGGCTGGGCGGGTGTTTTCCGGTGTGCTCACTGCAGTACTCGTCATGGGTCGTTGCGTCGTATCGTCTCGTAGGCGTCAGGTCTCATTCCGTTATCTCACCGTTACATTCTATCCTGTGCTGGAGCTGTGACCCTGCCCAGGGATGGCCCGGCCGGGGTCACAGTCCCTCCCTTCAGCCGCCGTACAAGCGGGTGAAATCCCGTGCGAACGCGGTGGAGAGCGTCGTGGCGTACGTGCCGCTGAGGTGGTTCGCGTCCAGGTAGACCCGGACATTGCCGAGCACGGGCGGGCAGCTTTCCCGGAGACAGATCCGGTCCGAGAGGTCCATGAACCGCACATTGTGATGCGCGCCGTCGAGGCCGGCGTACGCGGGGGTCTTCGCCAGCACCTGGGACCGCACCAGGGCGCAGTCCGGACTGTCATCGCCCCTCTGCAGTGCGCACTCGGCCATGTTGGTGGCGGACCGGGGGTTGTCACGGATGCCCAGAACGTTCACACCCATCTCACCGAGGTCTTCCACCATGCTTTCGAACCCGCGGCCGAGCTCCTCATCCGGGGAGTCCGGGACCGATTCGGTCGCCATGGTGATGACCAGATCCGGCTTGACCTTGTCCACATAGCCGCGCACGTCCTGGTTGAAGGAATCGCATTCGTCATTCCCCGTGGGCTCCACCGGCGAGAAGGCGCAGCCTCCCCTCAGAGCGGAGACCAGGTTCCAGTTGCGCTCCTCGGCCACCGGCTTGATGGCCGCCATGATCTGCTCCGCGTGAGAGTGGCCCAGGACCATGACGGTCTTGGTCGCGGTGCCATCGGCCGGGCCCTGGAAGGCGCAGCGCTCGTTGAGGTCCTGACCGGCATCTGGCGCGAACGGCCCGTCGCACTTCCCGGCGAGGCTCACCCAGTCCTGAGCGATCTGCTCGGGCGACGGGAGCACCGGCGCATCCTCCCCCACCTGATCGATGTAGCCCGACTCCAGCGCCAGGGCGCCTGGATTGTCGCGCTCACTCGCCGTGATCGGGGCCGACAGCTTGGCGTTGTAGATCAGCTGCCAGCCGCCGAGCGGGGCGGCGGCGACGACGACGGCGGCCACGCACGCCAGCGCGGCGTGCCGGACCCGTGCGGCCGCCCAGGTCCAGCTCCGGAGCGGCTTCTCGACGAACCTGGAGCTCAGGTAGGCGAGGACGAGGGCGAGCAGGACGACGGCGACGCCGAGCCTCCCGTCCGCGTTTTCACGGTCGAAATGCGTCAGAGCCAGCACCAGGATGGGCCAGTGCCACAGGTACAGGGCGTAGGACATGCCACCCAGGGAGCGCAGAGGCCGTGAACTGAGCACCCGGTCCACACCGAAGCGGGACCCGGTGTCCCCGGCGATGATGACGGCCGCCGCGGACAACGTGGGCCACAGGGCGATCACACCGGGGAAGGCACCCTGGACGTCGACGAGGAAGCCACAGGACAGCATGGCCACGATGCCGGCCCAGCCCAGGACCACCCGGAGCGCGCGCGGCAGATTCAGGAACTTGAGGCCGAGCGCCAGCAGGGAACCGAGCGCGAACTCCCAGAGACGGGCGAAGGTGTCGAAATAGGCCTCACCCTGGCTGGTCGCGGTGTACCAGGCCGAAAACGCGAGTGAGAGCACGAAAACCGCCCCGAACACCCAGGTGAGCAGCTTCTTGTAGCCGAGCCCGCGCCGTCGTGCGATCCAGGAGGCCGCCAGGAAGATCAGCGGCCAGAGGATGAACACCTGGCCCTGGATCGACAGGGACCAGAAATGCTGCAGCGGGCTGGCCAGAGCATGATTGCCCGCATAGTAGTCCACGGCGAGGGCCTTGAGAGTCCAGTTCTCCACATAGAAGAGAGACGACCAGGCCTGCGTGATCAGCCCGCCCCACCGCGTGGCGGGAAGAAACGCCCATCCGGCCAGGATCACGGTCAGAATGACCAGCGCGGCCATCGGAAGAAGCCGCCAGAAGACGTGAAGATAGTGGCGTCCCAGGGCGGCCGGTGCGCCGCGATCATGACGCCGCACGAACTGCAGGGTCATCAGGAACGCGGAGATGAAGAGGAAGACGTCCACACCGCCGGACACCCGTCCGAACCATACGTGATAGGACACCACCATGAGGACGGCCAGTGCCCGCAACCCTTGAATCTCCGGCCTGAATGACCGGTCGCTGTTCTTCTGCCCGGCCACCGGCCGGGCAGCCGATGCGGGCTGCGAAGGTCTTTGGGGCGAGGTGCTCAGAGTCTGTTGGGACATGCCTATCCAGTGGGTCGCTTCGTGCAAGCCATCAATTCTAGCCGAGATGGCATCCCAGACTTCTCGGGGAGACCGGCCGGCCAGGGAGTCCTGCCCGCCTTCCACTACTGCGCTTTGCATAGTAGTGTCGTGTGCACAGATCCAAGGAGAGCGCATGGAATCAACGCAATTGCTCAAGGGCGTCCTGGACGTCGCGGTCCTCGCCGTGCTGAACCGCCAGGACGGCTACGGCTATGACGTGGTCCGCCGTCTCCGGGCCGCCGGCCTGGCCGAGGTCGGGGACGCCTCGGTCTACGGGACGCTGCGGCGCCTCTACAACGGGGGTGCGCTCACCAGCTATGTGGTCCCGTCCGACGGCGGGCCGCACCGCAAGTACTACGGGATCAACGCCCAGGGGAGGGCACAGCTGGAGATCCAGGCCAAGGGCTGGCGGGACTTCGCCGGCAGCATGGACCTGCTGCTCTCAGACCGGCCCCTCCCCGATCACCGCACCACCGACACCGCCCAGGAGGGGGAATGAGCATCATGGAGACCACGGGGACCCCGCCGGCCGTCAGCGACTACGCGGCGGCCGTGCGCGGCGCACTGGATGATCTGGACGCGCACGACGTCGACGAGCTCACCGGAGGTCTCGACGCCGACCTCCTGGAGCAGTACCGCGAGTCCGGGACGGTTCCAACGGAGGTCCCGGCGGCCTATGCGGCCGAACTGAGGGCGTCGGCGGGGTTCGCGGCGCGTGGCTCGGTGGCCGGGCCGGGGCGGCTGCGGTCCTGGCAGCAGGAGCTTGAGCGGAAAGCCCGCACGGTCGCGGCCAGAAATCCGGCGATCCGTGCAGCCTGGGACTTCCTGGTCCTGTTGCGCCCGCTCTGGTGGGTGCTCAGAGCATGGGTCCTGTACCAGGCTGTGGCCACCCTCCAGGGAGCCGGAGTGCCCCGTTTCGTGTTCCCGCACGGGCTGCTCACCTGGGGATTCTTCATCCTGTGCGTGCTGCTCAGCGTGGGGTGGAGCAATAGACACCTCGCGAAGGGCCCCGTACTCCCCCGGCTGCTCCGGGGATTCAATGTAGTCGCAGCCGCACTGTCCCTGCTCATGGTCCCGTGGGCCATCGCGGCGGCGAACAGGGTTCCCGAGTACACCGGCTACACCACTCCCGGAGGAATGTGCAGCCTGTATGACGGCGTGTGCCATAACGGGTCCGTGACCGGCCCCCTCTACGTGTACGGCCCAGACGGGACCCGCATCAATGACGTGAGATTCTTCGACCCCTCCGGCTCCGCGGTGCCGATCGATCTCGCACAGCCCGGGGACCCGGGACCCTGGCGGACCGCGCCCCGGAACACGGACGGGGCCTCCCCGGTCCCGGATGGTGCCGGAGGTGTATCCGGCCCCTCGACGCCGGCCCCCGCACCCAGCCTGAACGCACCTTCGCCGTCTCCCAGCGGCGCGGCGACACCTCGGCCGGCCGCGCCGACGTCGTCCGCCACCGCCCCGGCGAGCGGCCGGAAGTAGCGCCAAGACGCCGGAAGGCCCGGATCCGTTGGGGGATCCGGGCCTTCACGCCATCTGGTCGGGCCGATCTGTCGGAATGATCACCTCAGAACGACAGATCGACCCGACCAGTTGGTGACGGCGTCAGTGCTGGTGACCTGCGTGCTCGTCCTCTTCGGACGGCTTTTCGGCGACCAGGGTCTCCGTGGTCAGCACCAGGGCGGCGATGGAGGCCGCGTTGCGCAGAGCGGAACGGGTCACCTTGACCGGGTCGATGACGCCGGCCTCGATGAGGTTCTGGTACTCCCCGCTCTTGGCGTTGAAGCCGTGGTTGTTCTCCAGCTCGGCGACCTTGGAGGCCACCACGAAGCCGTCGAACCCGGCGTTCTGGGCGATCCAGCGCAGCGGCTGCACCAGGGCGCGGCGCACGATACCGACGGCGGCAGCGGCGTCACCCTGAAGGGCGGCCACCTCCGGGGACTCGTCCAGGGCCTTGAGGGCGTGCACCAGGGCGGAACCGCCGCCGGAGACGATGCCCTCTTCCAGAGCGGCACGCGTGGAGGACACGGCATCCTCGATGCGGTGCTTCTTCTCCTTCAGCTCCACCTCGGTGGCGGCGCCGACCTTGATGACACCGATGCCGCCGGCCAGCTTGGCCAGGCGCTCCTGCAGCTTCTCACGGTCCCACTCGGAGTCCGTGCGCTCCAGCTCGGCGCGCAGCTGAGCCACGCGGGACGCCACGTCCTCGGCCGTGCCGGCACCGTCCACAATGGTGGTGGAGTCCTTGGTGACGGTGATGCGGCGGGCGGTGCCGAGCACCTCGAGGCCCACCTGGTCCAGGCTGAGGCCCAGCTCCGGGGAGATGACCTGCGCACCCGTGAGGATGGCGATGTCCTGGAGCATGGCCTTGCGGCGGTCACCGAAGCCGGGAGCCTTGACGGCCACGACGTTCAGGGTGCCGCGCAGGCGGTTCACGATCAGGGTGGAGAGCGCCTCGCCGTCCACGTCCTCAGCGATCACGAACAGCGGCTTGTTGGCCTGCAGGGTCTTCTCCAGCAGGGGCAGCAGCTCCTGCAGATTGGAGATCTTGCCCTGGTTGATCAGGATGAAGGCGTCCTCCAGGACGGCCTCCTGGCGGTCCTGGTCCGTGATGAAGTACGGGGACAGGAAGCCCTTGTCGAACTGCATGCCCTCGGTGAGGACCAGCTCGGTCTGAGTGGTGGAGGATTCCTCGATGGTGATGACGCCATCCTTGCCGACCTTGCCGAAGGCCTCGGCGAGCAGCTCGCCGACCTCTTCGGACTGGGCGGAGATGGTGGCGACGTTGGCCACCTGGTTGCCCTCGACCTCGCGGGCGTTCTCCAGCAGGCGGGCGGCGACGGCCTCGACCGCCACCTCGATGCCGCGCTTGATCTCGCCCGGGGCGGCGCCGGCGGCCACGTTGCGGAGGCCTTCCTTGACCAGGGCCTGGGCCAGCACGGTGGCGGTGGTGGTGCCGTCACCGGCGACGTCGTTGGTCTTGGTGGCGACTTCCTTGGCCAGCTGAGCGCCGAGGTTCTCGTACGGATCGTCCAGCTCGACCTCACGGGCGATCGTCACGCCGTCGTTCGTGATGGTGGGGGCGCCCCACTTCTTGTCGAGCACCACGTTGCGGCCGCGCGGGCCGAGGGTCACCTTGACGGTGTTGGCGAGCTTGTCGATGCCGGCCTCAAGGGCGCGACGGGCAGCGTCGTCAAAGGCAAGTTGCTTTGCCATGTGTGTCCTTTCAAAAACGCATCCCCGTGACCTGACCCCGGGTCCCGGGCGGCACGGGGATGCGTGTCACGCTGAAGAGTTACTTGACGATGATCGCCAGGACGTCGCGGGAGGACAGCACCAGGTACTCCTCACCGCCGGCCTTGACTTCGGTGCCACCGTACTTGGAGTACAGGACGACGTCGCCCTCGGCGACATCGATCGGCACGCGGTTGCCATTGTCATCGACGCGGCCGGGGCCAACAGCGACGACTTCGCCTTCCTGCGGCTTCTCCTGGGCGGAGTCCGGGATGACCAGGCCGGAGGCGGTGGTCACCTCAGCGGCGAGCTGGCGGATGACAATACGATCCTCAAGGGGCTTGATGGAGACCGACACTCGGATCTCTCCTTTGCAATGAGATTTCAGAAGTATTCAGCCTGGGAGCCAACCGTCGTCGCGGGTGCCGGCAGCAACCTTGGGCTTTAGCACCCGAAGGGTTCGAGTGCTAACACAAACTGTAGGGGCGGCTTAGCACTCGGTCAAGGTGAGTGCCAGCGTTCCGTCATCGGTGAACACGCACGACGACGGCGGCAGGCGGGTCAGGCGGCCGCCTGACTACCCCAGCATGTCCTCGACGCCGACGTCGCCGTCGTCGTCCTGCTGCTGGGCGGCGCGGGCGTCCCGGTTGAGATACAGGCCCACCGCGCCCAGCGCGGCGAACACGGCGGCGAACACCATGACCACGATGGCACCGCCGCGGGCCGGGCCGTACATGTCACGGAGGGACCTGGCCTCATCCGTGGCGTCGCTGATGTTCTTGCCGTCCACGGAGTACACGGCGGCGTTGAACGTGTCCAGGATCCACAGGACGCCCAGGACCACGAGCGCCACGAGCAGCACCACCACACCCACCGCCAGGAGTGCCCTGGAATACTCCCCCAGCAGCGCGATGAAGACCTTCCGCGAACTCGATGCGGACCGGGCCGGTTTCTGGGCACTCATACTGTTCAGCCTAGTGCTTCCGGCCGTCCGCCGCCGGAACGCCGCCGCCGCGTAGGCTTGAGATCATGCCTGCCGCCGTGAGCCAGATCGCCCCGCTCCTGACCCCGGAGGCGTTCGCCCTCCTCAACGCCCTGGAGCCGTATTCGGAACAGGACTCCCTGGCCATGAACCTGCGCCTGCGCAAGGATGGGCACGCCCCTGAGCTGGTGTCCGCGCTCCTGACACAGAGCCGTCTGCGGGCCAAGGCCACGGCGAAGTTCGGCGAGTTCGCGCAGGACATGCTGTTCACCCAGGCCGGCCTGGAGCAGGCGACCCGTCTCTCTGTCGCCGCCCTGCACGCCGAACGCTATCTGCGCGCCGGCGTGTCGCGCGTGATCGACCTGGGCTGCGGCCTCGGTGCCGACTCGCTCGCCATCGCCTCGCTCGGCGTGTCGGTGACCGCCGTCGAGCGTGACGAGGAGACAGCCGCCTGCGCGGCCGTCAATTTGCGCCCCTTCCCCGAGGCGGAGGTGGTGCAGGCCGATGCCACCACCCTGGACCTCGCGCCCTTCGACGGCGTGTGGCTGGACCCCGCGCGCCGCGAAGTCTCGTCGTCCGGTTCAGCACGGCTCTGGGATCCTGAGGCGTTCTCGCCTCCCCTGTCCTTTGTGGAGGGTCTTGCGGCTCAGAGCAAGGCGGTCGGCGTGAAATTCGGCCCCGGCATGCCGCACGAGTCCATCCCGGGCGGCTGCGAGGCGCAGTGGGTGTCCGTGGACGGCGATGTCACGGAGGTGGCCCTCTGGTTCAACGCCCTGGCCCGCCCGGGCGTCCGCCGAGCGGCCCTGGTCACCGGGGCCACCGGATCCGCGGAGCTGACCTCCGCCGCCGGATTCGGGGAAAGCCCGGAGGCGCAGAGCGGTCCCGTGGAGGGGTACCTGCACGAGCCTGACGGCGCCGTGATCCGTGCCGGGCTCGTGTCCGATCTGGCAGAGCGGATCGGCGCGCACTTCCTGGACCCGCACATCGCCTATCTGTGCAGCCCGGATCCCGTGGACTCCCCGTTCGCGCGGAGCTACCGGATCCTGCAGACCATGCCCTACAACGTGAAGGCCCTGCGTGCCTGGGCGAAGGCGCAGGAGCTGGGCAGCGTGGAGATCAAGAAGCGCGGCACGGCCGTGACGCCGGAGGAACTGCGCCGCCGGATCCTTCCCGGCAAGGCCCGCAAGGGTGGCGCCCACGCCACCCTTGTCCTCACCCGGATCGGCGACGACCGCGTGGTCCTGGTGGTGGAGCCGCTCGGCCGGGGCTGACGCAGCGCTTCATATCCCCCGCTCCTCCGCGAAGTGACAGCTCACGCCCCTAAAGCACGGGCGGTTTCAAGGGGTTAGCGCAACACTGTCGATCAGTTGGGTCAGTCTTTCACGTGGGGTGTCCCAGTGGAGGGTTTTGCGGGGCCGGATGTTCAACAGCCGTTCGGTCTCGGCGAGTTG
>NZ_JAVALS010000025.1 GCF_030731045.1 Arthrobacter horti
TCATCACCCCGTGGTGGTTGGTGTTTGCCGGGTTTTGAATTTTCTGATGGAGAGTTTGATCCTGGCTCAGGATGAACGCTGGCGGCGTGCTTAACACATGCAAGTCGAACGATGAAGGGGTGCTTGCATCCTGGATTAGTGGCGAACGGGTGAGTAACACGTGAGTAACCTGCCCTTGACTCTGGGATAAGCCTGGGAAACTGGGTCTAATACCGGATACGACCGCTCCCCGCATGGGGTGGTGGTGGAAAGCTTTTGTGGTTTTGGATGGACTCGCGGCCTATCAGCTTGTTGGTGAGGTAATGGCTCACCAAGGCGACGACGGGTAGCCGGCCTGAGAGGGTGACCGGCCACACTGGGACTGAGACACGGCCCAGACTCCTACGGGAGGCAGCAGTGGGGAATATTGCACAATGGGCGAAAGCCTGATGCAGCGACGCCGCGTGAGGGATGACGGCCTTCGGGTTGTAAACCTCTTTCAGTAGGGAAGAAGCGAAAGTGACGGTACCTGCAGAAGAAGCGCCGGCTAACTACGTGCCAGCAGCCGCGGTAATACGTAGGGCGCAAGCGTTATCCGGAATTATTGGGCGTAAAGAGCTCGTAGGCGGTTTGTCGCGTCTGCTGTGAAAGGCCAGGGCTCAACCCTGGTTCTGCAGTGGGTACGGGCAGACTTGAGTGATGTAGGGGAGACTGGAATTCCTGGTGTAGCGGTGAAATGCGCAGATATCAGGAGGAACACCGATGGCGAAGGCAGGTCTCTGGGCATTAACTGACGCTGAGGAGCGAAAGCATGGGGAGCGAACAGGATTAGATACCCTGGTAGTCCATGCCGTAAACGTTGGGCACTAGGTGTGGGGGACATTCCACGTTTTCCGCGCCGTAGCTAACGCATTAAGTGCCCCGCCTGGGGAGTACGGCCGCAAGGCTAAAACTCAAAGGAATTGACGGGGGCCCGCACAAGCGGCGGAGCATGCGGATTAATTCGATGCAACGCGAAGAACCTTACCAAGGCTTGACATGGACTAGACCGCTCTGGAGACAGGGCTTCCCTTCGGGGCTGGTTCACAGGTGGTGCATGGTTGTCGTCAGCTCGTGTCGTGAGATGTTGGGTTAAGTCCCGCAACGAGCGCAACCCTCGTTCCATGTTGCCAGCACGTAGTGGTGGGGACTCATGGGAGACTGCCGGGGTCAACTCGGAGGAAGGTGGGGACGACGTCAAATCATCATGCCCCTTATGTCTTGGGCTTCACGCATGCTACAATGGCCGGTACAAAGGGTTGCGATACTGTGAGGTGGAGCTAATCCCAAAAAGCCGGTCTCAGTTCGGATTGGGGTCTGCAACTCGACCCCATGAAGTTGGAGTCGCTAGTAATCGCAGATCAGCAACGCTGCGGTGAATACGTTCCCGGGCCTTGTACACACCGCCCGTCAAGTCACGAAAGTTGGTAACACCCGAAGCCGGTGGCCTAACCCCTTGTGGGAGGGAGCTGTCGAAGGTGGGACTGGCGATTGGGACTAAGTCGTAACAAGGTAGCCGTACCGGAAGGTGCGGCTGGATCACCTCCTTTCTAAGGAGCAAACAAGACCCGATACCGTCACCGCATGGTGGTGGGGGAGGGATTGTTGACTGCCCGCCTGCCAGGACGATCGTTCCTGGGGTGTGGTGCTCATGGGTGGAATATCAAAAGAACACATCCCCGTAGGCCGGCTGCTCCTTGGAGTGACGGGTGGGGGGTGCGGTGCCTGCACGGGTGCCATGGCCACGGATCCTAGTACGCTGCCTCATCTTCGGGTGAGACGGTTGGAATGGGTTGGTGGTTGTGGTGGTGCGGGTGGTGTTGACACACTGTTGGGTCCTGAAACAACAGGCTTGTTGTTTCTGGTTGTTCCCAGCCATTCGAAGCGTCTGCCCTGTGGGGTGGGTGTGGGTGGTGGTGATGGGGTTGTTGTTTGAGAACTGCATAGTGGACGCGAGCATCTTATAGGTGAGCGTCATGGCCGGTACACGGGCTGCTCCTTCGGGGTTGCGTGTGTGTGGGTTGTGGGGTTTGCCTGGTTTTTGTGTGGCCAAGTTTTTAAGGGCGCACGGTGGATGCCTTGGCATTAGGAGCCGATGAAGGACGTGGGAATCTGCGATAAGCCTGGGGGAGTTGATAACCGAACTTTGATCCCAGGATGTCCGAATGGGGAAACCCGGCTGCCTGTTATGGGTAGTCACCCGCAGCTGAACGCATAGGCTGTGTGGAGGGAACGCGGGGAAGTGAAACATCTCAGTACCCGCAGGAAGAGAAAACAACATGTGATTCCGTGAGTAGTGGCGAGCGAAAGCGGAAGAGGCTAAACCGGTTCATGTGTGATAGCCAGTGAGTGTTGCATGGCCGGGGTTGTGGGGTTGTTCTGTACCAGGATCACTGTTCTGGTCTGGTGTGAGTGTGCTGACGTAGATGAACCGTTTGGGAAGGCGGACCGTAGAGGGTGAGAGTCCCGTAATCGTCGCGTTGTTGCACCGCTGGAGGGATGATGCCCGAGTAGCACGGGGCCCGAGAAATCCCGTGTGAATCTGTCAGGACCACCTGATAAGCCTAAATACTACCTAATGACCGATAGCGGACCAGTACCGTGAGGGAAAGGTGAAAAGTACCCCGGGAGGGGAGTGAAATAGTACCTGAAACCGTGTGCCTACAATCCGTCAGAGCAGGCTTGTTCCTGTGATGGCGTGCCTTTTGAAGAATGAGCCTGCGAGTTAGTGTTACGTCGCGAGGTTAACCCGTGTGGGGAAGCCGTAGCGAAAGCGAGTCTGAATAGGGCGTTTGAGTGGCGTGATCTAGACCCGAAGCGAAGTGATCTACCCATGGCCAGGTTGAAGCGACGGTAAGACGTCGTGGAGGACCGAACCCACTTCAGTTGAAAATGGAGGGGATGAGCTGTGGGTAGGGGTGAAAGGCCAATCAAACTTCGTGATAGCTGGTTCTCCCCGAAATGCATTTAGGTGCAGCGTTGCGTGTTTCTTGCCGGAGGTAGAGCTACTGGATGGCCGATGGGCCCTACAAGGTTACTGACGTCAGCCAAACTCCGAATGCCGGTAAGTGAGAGCGCAGCAGTGAGACCGTGGGGGATAAGCTTCATGGTCGAGAGGGAAACAGCCCAGACCACCGACTAAGGCCCCTAAGCGTGTGCTAAGTGGGAAAGGATGTGGAGTTGCTTAGACAACCAGGAGGTTGGCTTAGAAGCAGCCACCCTTGAAAGAGTGCGTAATAGCTCACTGGTCAAGTGATTCCGCGCCGACAATGTAGCGGGGCTCAAGTACACCGCCGAAGTCGTGGATTTCACGCATTGTCCTAGCCCTTTGGGGTTCAGGAGCGTGGAGTGGTAGGGGAGCGTCGTGTGGACGGTGAAGCCGCGGTGTAAACCAGTGGTGGAGACCACACGAGTGAGAATGCAGGCATGAGTAGCGAAAGACGGGTGAGAAACCCGTCCGCCGGATGATCAAGGGTTCCAGGGTCAAGCTAATCTGCCCTGGGTGAGTCGGGACCTAAGGCGAGGCCGACAGGCGTAGTCGATGGACAACGGGTTGATATTCCCGTACCGGCGAAGAACCGCCCATACTGAGCCCGGGATACTAACCACCCAAACCACCTGCCAGTGCCCTTCGGGGCGTGGGTTGTGTGGGGAGGCTGGGAACTGATCGGGGGAGGTAAGCGTATTAACAGGTGTGACGCAGGAAGGTAGCTGAGCCGGGCGATGGTAGTCCCGGTCTAAGCAGGTAGGCCGTTCCGTAGGCAAATCCGCGGAACATGAGGCTGAGACGTGATGGGACCCCACTTGGTGGGGGATTCAGTGATCCTATGCTGCCGAGAAAAGCATCGACGCGAGGTTCCAGCCGCCCGTACCCTAAACCGACACAGGTGATCAGGTAGAGAATACTAAGGCGATCGAGAGAATCATGGTTAAGGAACTCGGCAAAATGCCCCCGTAACTTCGGGAGAAGGGGGGCCCCGACCGTGAAAGCACCACGCGTGCTGGAGCGGGTAAGGGCCGCAGAGACCAGGGGGAAGCGACTGTTTACTAAAAACACAGGTCCGTGCGAAGTCGCAAGACGATGTATACGGACTGACTCCTGCCCGGTGCTGGAAGGTTAAGAGGACCGGTCAACCCTTAGGGGTGAAGCCGGGAATTTAAGCCCCAGTAAACGGCGGTGGTAACTATAACCATCCTAAGGTAGCGAAATTCCTTGTCGGGTAAGTTCCGACCTGCACGAATGGAGTAACGACTTCCCTACTGTCTCAACCATGAACTCGGCGAAATTGCACTACGAGTAAAGATGCTCGTTACGCGCAGCAGGACGGAAAGACCCCGAGACCTTTACTATAGTTTGGTATTGGTGTTCGGAGTGGCTTGTGTAGGATAGGTGGGAGACTGTGAAGCCGGTACGCCAGTACCGGTGGAGTCATCGTTGAAATACCACTCTGGTCACTTTGGACATCTAACTTCGGCCCATGATCTGGGTCAGGGACAGTGCCTGATGGGTAGTTTAACTGGGGCGGTTGCCTCCCAAAAAGTAACGGAGGCGCCCAAAGGTTCCCTCAGCCTGGTTGGCAATCAGGTGTCGAGTGTAAGTGCACAAGGGAGCTTGACTGTGAGAGAGACATCTCGAGCAGGGACGAAAGTCGGGACTAGTGATCCGGCGGTACATTGTGGAATGGCCGTCGCTCAACGGATAAAAGGTACCTCGGGGATAACAGGCTGATCTTGCCCAAGAGTCCATATCGACGGCATGGTTTGGCACCTCGATGTCGGCTCGTCGCATCCTGGGGCTGGAGTAGGTCCCAAGGGTTGGGCTGTTCGCCCATTAAAGCGGTACGCGAGCTGGGTTTAGAACGTCGTGAGACAGTTCGGTCCCTATCCGCTGCGCGCGCAGGAAATTTGAGAAGGGCTGTCCTTAGTACGAGAGGACCGGGACGGACGAACCTCTGGTGTGTCAGTTGTACTGCCAAGTGCACCGCTGATTGGCTACGTTCGGATGGGATAACCGCTGAAAGCATCTAAGCGGGAAGCCCGCTTCAAGATAAGATTTCCATACACCTTCGTGTGTGAGAGGCCCCCAGCAGACCACTGGGTTGATAGGCCAGACGTGGAAGCCCAGCAATGGGTGAAGCTGACTGGTACTAATAAGCCGACAACCTGACCACACACCCCCACCCACCATGGTGGCGGGGGGTTGAAAGAAAACTGTGCTACGCGTCCACCATGCGGTCCCCAAACAACAAACCCAACACAACCATTGGGCCAGGGAACCACATAATTGAATAACCTAGTGTCAGATCACTAGTAACCCTCAACCACCCCACCCACACCACCACGGTGCACGGGTGAGCGGAAAAGAGTTACGGCGGTCATAGCGTGGGGGAAACGCCCGGTCCCATTCCGAACCCGGAAGCTAAGACCCACAGCGCCGATGGTACTGCACCCGAGAGAGTGTGGGAGAGTAGGACACCGCCGGACACAACC
>NZ_JAVALS010000026.1 GCF_030731045.1 Arthrobacter horti
AACGACGCTCCCGGGGCCGCTGCATTTAACACCCGGGACACGACCGCCCGGCAAGGCCACACAGACCCGTCACGAACACCGAAGGGCAGCACCCGCCGAACCGTGGCCGCCCACGCGACGTCGTTGCCTCAGATGCCCTTGCCGCCGGTGAGCAGCCGGCATTGCGTGCTCCGCCGGGAGACGCATCGGGACGCCTGGAAGCAGTCTTCAGGGCAGCCGGCCGGCACCGGTCGATGCGATCTTCGAGGCCGGCTGGTCCTCCAACGCTGCCCCGCACGCTGCGTGAGAGCTGCGAAACCCCTGGAAAGTGGGTCAGATCATGCAAAAAACACCGAAAACACGCGGAATTTGCAGTGTTGGCACGCGTCTGCTGGTAAGTTTCAAAGCAGTGGTTCCCGCGCGAACCGCGTGGTAATTCCCCATAGTCGATACGTCCAGGAGGACACCCATGGCTAAGAACCGTAGCGACGTCGTCGCCGAAGTTGCCAAGAAGGCTGAGCTCACCCAGGTTCAGGTCAACACCGCGCTCGACGCCCTGTTCGAGGTTTTCGAGGCTTCCGTCGCCGCCGGCGAGAAGATCACCATCCCGGGTTGGCTTGCAGTCGAGCGCACCGACCGTGCCGCTCGCACCGGCCGCAACCCGCAGACCGGCGAGACCATCCAGATCCCGGCCGGCCACAGCGTCAAGCTGACCGCGGGCTCCAAGCTGAAGGCTGCTGCTTCCAAGAAGTAAGCATCCCGCACATTGTCAGGGCATCGGTCATGGACCGGTGCCCTGCCGGTGTTTAAGGGTTCAGCGGCTGCACCGACTGCGTTCTCTGGAGGACAGCAATGACATCATCGTCTGAGCACGAGGCGCCTGATCTGATCGCGCACTTCGAGTACACATTGGGGCTGATCCAACGCGGATGGTCCGTCGATCCCGACAGGGTGAAGATGCCTTTTCAGATCGTCCAGTTCGCCAGTGGATCCGATGAGGACTCAGTCGGGTACGCGACGCTAGGTCTGAGCAGACATCTGTTGGAGTCGGCGGCCTCTGACCGAACCATCCGCCAGGAGCTTCTGATGCTGGCTCCCAAGAAGATGAAACCGGATTTCCCTGTAGGCCTGCTTCATCAGCTTGGCTCGATGGTTCTTGGGACGCATAAGGCGTTGCTCCGCGGGAACGTGATCGGTCCTGCGAATGCACTCGTTCCGGGTTCGGAGTTGACGGCGCTGTACGTAGCCAGCCCGGTCTACTTCCCTGATGAGTTCGCGACGTTTACCGACGACGACGGTGATGTCGTCGTGGCCTGGCTGGTTCCGATCAGCACCGGCGAAGCGGACTTCGTTTGGCACCACGGCTGGGGTGCATTCGAGGACCTACTTCTCGAGCAGGATCCAGACCTGGTCGACTTTGACCGCCCGGAGATGAAGTTGTGGCCGGTGCGCTGAGAACCTGGGGGACATGTGATGAATGGATGGGGCCCACCCCGACGGACCTGCGCCCGATGACCTGTGGAGGGACTTCTTGCATGGCAGCGGCACGGGCTGGGAGACCTCGTTGGGCTCGCCTCGGCGTGCGGCCGGCTCAGTACCCGGCACATCGAGCTCTTCGGCGCCGCGGAGCTCGCGCATCCGGATGATCGCCGGCTCATCCGGCACTGGGGCTCAGGCGTATCAGGACAGGTGCTCGACGCCGGATACGGGCCGGGCCACTGGAGCGCTGAGCTTGAGGAGCTGGGATGTGCGGTGACGGGCGTGGACATCACGCCGGCTTTCCTGAAGCATGCGCGGAGGAGCTGGCCGGCGATCCGTTTCCTCCACGCCGATCTGACCGCACTGCCGTTCGAGGCGGGATGCTTCGGCGGAGTGCTGGCGTGGTACTCACTCGTCACTTGGACGTTCACGGGGTGGCTGCGGCCTTGAAGGAGTTCGACAGGGTCCTGCTGCCCGGAGGCTGGCTGCTGCTTGGCTGGTTCCCCCGAAGGGAGTGGAGTGCCGGCCCTTCGACCACAAGGTGACTCCTGCGCTGGCGTGGCATCGGCGGGGCGCGGATGCCGGAGTCAGGGCGCACGGAGCTGTGGAGACGTACAGGGCAGGCGACTGACCGTCCCGAACCTCGCCGTCGAGGCCGACTTGTGCCCGGGCGTCGGAGTGTGTAAAGTTGATCGGGTTGCCGGGCCGGTCTCCGGTTCTGGCGGCGGTCTTCAATTCTCCTTCCCTGTGAAATTCTTTCACTATTCCTGTGCCCTTTTCCGGGGTGCTGGCGGGG
>NZ_JAVALS010000027.1 GCF_030731045.1 Arthrobacter horti
GAGGGTGTCAGATGGTTTGTGTGAGGGGCGGTGCTCCTGATTGATCGGAGACACTGATGACCATGATCGATAAGCAGGCGCGTGAGGCGCGTCGCCGTGAGCAGCGTGCGGGTGTGGAGGCGCTTGAAGCGTCGGGTGCGTTGGATGAGCTGTACTCGATGATTGATGCCGGGCAGGTGCGTCTGGATGGCAAGGACGGGCTGATCCAGCAGCTCATCAAGGCCGGCCTGGAGCGGGGTTTGCAGGCTGAGCTGACCGGGCACCTCGGATATGAGAAGGGTGATCCCGAGGCCGGGCTCTTCCCGAACTCACGCAACGGGTCCTCGGCGAAGACCGTCGCGACCAGCGTCGGCGACGTCGAACTCGCGATCCCCAGGGACCGTGACGGCTCGTTCACGCCCCTGCTGGTGCCCAAGGGCTCCCGCCGGGTCGGAGGGCTCGATGACATGATCATCTCGCTCTACGCCGGCGGCATGACTGTCCGCGATATCGAGCATCACCTCGTCTCCACGATCGGCACGGAGGTCAGCCGGGAGACGATCAGCAAGATCACCGACGAAGTCCTTGATGAGGTCCTGGCATGGCAGCAGCGGCCGTTGGAGTCGTTCTACCCGGTGATCTACCTGGACGCGCTGATCGTGAAGGTCCGCGACGGGGCGCATGTGCGCAACAAGGCCGCGCACCTGGCCGTGGGCGTGGATATGGACGGGATCAAGCACGTCCTGGGGATCTGGATCCAGGCCAGCGAGGGTGCCAGGTTCTGGGCCGGGGTCTGTGCACACCTGGCCAATCGCGGCATCCAGGACGTCCTGATCGTCTGCTGTGACGGGCTCACCGGGTTCCCCGAGGCGATCGAGGCGACCTGGCCGGAATCAACGGTCCAGACCTGCGTGGTGCACCTGATCCGCTCCGCGATGCGGTTCGTGAACTACAAATCCCGCAAGGCCATCGCCGCCGCGCTCAGACCGATCTACCAGGCCGCGGACGAGGACGCAGCCCTGGCCGCGCTGGCTGAATTCGCCGCTTCCGAGCTAGGCCAGGCGAATCCGAACACGGTCCGTGTATTCCAGGACGCCTGGGACCGATTCACCCCGTTCCTGGCCTTCCCGCCCATGCTGCGCCGGGTCATTTACACCACGAACAGTATCGAGTCGCTGAACTTCCAGCTGCGCAAGATCATCAAGAACCGGGGGCATTTCCCCTCCGATGAGGCGGCCGTGAAACTGCTCTGGCTCGCGATCTGCAACATCGAGGACAAACGCGCCCGCGACCGCCTCAAGGAACGCGGCAGGCCCCGCGGAGCCAAACGCAACGCCGAAGGCCGGCTCGTCGAAGGACAGATCACCACGAACTGGAAACAAGCCCTCGCCCAACTCGCCCTGGCCTACCCCGACCGAATCCAGCCCTACCTCTAGAAACCCGGCAACGCCCCGCTTACACAAACAACTTGACAGGCTC
>NZ_JAVALS010000003.1:0-287671 GCF_030731045.1 Arthrobacter horti
GCGCCTCCACACCCGCACGCTGCTCACGGCGACGCGCCTCACGCGCCTGCTTATCGATCATGGTCATCAGTGTCTCCGATCAATCAGGAGCACCGCCCCTCACACAAACCATCTGACACCCTCGAAGTCACCACCACAGCTCATCCGTACGACTTCGGCACGGTCAACCTCACCACGTTTTACTGCGAACTGGTCTCCGGCGAACCGCAGCTCACGGAACACGCCGACGTCGTGTGGCTGTCACCCGACGAACTCGGGAGCCTCGACTGGGCACCGGCCGACATCCCAGCCGTGGAACTGATTCAGGGCGCCCTCGCCAGGAATGGCTGATTTCTACTGGCCGCCCGCGCCACCCGTTCTTGAACAAGACGTGCGGTTCGGGTACCTCGACCGCAGGCTCTCCGCGAGCAAACAATTCAACCCCGAAATTGTCTTCAATTCCGAGGGCAGCACCATGCTGCGCACCCTGCGTCAGAACCTGAGGACGTGCACATCGTTCACGTTCTCAGTGGCCTTCGTATCGCCTCGCGCGATCGCCCTCTTGAAGCAGGAACTCGCCGAGTTCTCAGGCAAGGGACGGATCATCACCTCCGACTACCTGGGCTTCAACTCACCTCACGCATTCTCGGAATTGCTCAATCTCGCCCAGCCGAATGCACTTTCGCAGGCATCGATCGATGTGCGGCTTCACCGCCGAACGGATTTTCATCCGAAGGGCTACATCTTTCATCACACGGAGAATGTGACGGCAGTCCTGGGCAGTTCGAACCTGACCGAGAATGCCTTGGTCCGGAATCACGAATGGAATCTGAAAGTCGCAGCTGGGCATGACAGCGACCTGGCGAGCCAAATTGAAGGCCTTCTCGACAGCGAACTTCACCAGTCTGATGCACTGACTGCTGAGTGGATCGAAGAGTACCGCAAGCACTACGTCCGGCCGCCAGCACGCTCAGGGGGAGGACGTCGTCGTGGACTCACTCCACGAATAGCGCCCCAGGAGGCTGCCTCCGAAGGCCTGCCCGAGGTCATCGAGCCGAATGCCATGCAGCGCACGGCCCTTGAGGCGATCCAAGCGATGCGGATGGATGGCAAGGACAAGGCACTCGTCATTTCGGCCACCGGGACGGGCAAGACGATCCTGTCTGCCTTGGACGTGAGACAGGTCAATCCCCGGCGCATGCTGTTCGTGGTCCACCGGGAACAGATTCTCGACAAAGCGATGTGTGAGTTTCAGCGGGTGCTGAATGTCGACGACGAGGCGCTGAGCAAGCTCGCTGGCAGCTCGAAGCAGTTTGATGCGAAGTACACCTTTGCCACTGTTCAGACGCTCTCGCAGCCGGACGTCCTTAGCCAGTTCGATCCGGACGAGTTCGACTACATCCTGATCGACGAAGTGCACCGAGCGGGCGCAGAGAGCTACCGAAGGGTCCTGGACCATTTCCGCCCGAACTTCCTGCTGGGAATTACGGCGACGCCAGAACGTACCGACGGCACGAACGTGTATGAGCTGTTTGACTTCAACGTGCCGTACGAGATTCGGCTGAATCACGCGCTCGAAGAAGGGATGCTCAGTCCGTTCCACTACTACGGGGTGGCCGATATTGAGCCTGTCGGCGATACGTCCTCAAATAACTTTGCCCAGCTCGCCCGGCTCACGAGCGATGAGCGTGTGGAGCACATTCTCAGTGCGATTTCGCTGTACGGGCAGGCCGGCATCGAGCCTCGAGGTCTGATCTTCTGCAGCCGCAAGGACGAGGCTGCTCGGTTGTCAGAGCTCCTCAATGAGAGATCGCTCCGGGGACGCCGGCTGAGGACGGTGGCGCTCACCGGTGACGACCCGATCGCCCGGCGGGAAGAGCAAGTCAAGCTCCTTGAAGCCGGCGAAATCGACTACATCCTGACTGTGGATATCTTCAATGAAGGTGTCGATATTCCGTCGATCAACCAGGTCATCATGCTGCGGCAGACTCAATCCGCCATTGTGTTCGTGCAGCAACTCGGACGAGGGCTGAGGAAGCACGACGACAAGGAATATGTCGTGGTGATCGACTTCATTGGGAACTACGCCAATAACTACCTGATCCCGATCGCGCTGTTCGGAGACGAATCGCTCAACAAGGAATCGCTGCGGCAGAATCTCATCGCCGCCGAGGAGAGCGGAGTGCTTCCGGGACTGTCGAGCATCCGCTTCGATCAGATCTCACAGGAGCGAGTGCTGCAGTCGATCGTCGATACCAAGCTCGACAAAATGCAGAATCTCAAGGCCGCGTTCGAGTCGATGCAGAACCGTCTCGGAGGTACACCGCGGCTGATGGATTTCTACCGCTTTGAGTCGGTGGATCCGGTGCTGATGGCGACGAAGGAAGAGAACTATCCGCGGCTCGTGGCGAAGATCGTCAAGGAGCCGAGCGGGCTCACCGAAGTGCAGGACCGGCTACTGACGTTGCTATCGAACGAAGTCCTGCCGGCGAAGCGCCTGCACGAGACGATGCTGCTGGAGGAACTGCTGCAGACCGGACGGCTTGAGCTCGCTGACATCCGCAGGCTGTTTGAGGTCGCGGGGATCGCTTCTGGTTCCGCGCATGTGGACAGTGCGATCCGCACACTGACGCTGGAATTCAATGTTGAAGGGGAACGAGACAAGTACCGATACCCGGCTGCGGTTCGTGTGGATGACGGCATCGAGCTGTCATCTGAGTTGGCTGGCAACTACCAGTCTTCGGAAGACTTCGCCGTCGAAGTGGACGATCTGCTCGCGACAGGCAAAACGCTCATCACTGACAAGTACTCAGAGGGCGATCCATTCGTTGTCGGCAAGCAGTACTCACGCAAGGACGCCTGTCGGCTCTTGAACTGGCAGAAGAACCAGATGGGCAACGTCTTCGGGTACAAGGTCGACATCCCTACGAAGAGTTGCCCGATTTTCGTGACCTATCAGAAGGCCGACGATGTCACCGCGAGCACCGACTACGGCGACGAACTGATCGACCCCTCGACGATGCATTGGTTCACTCGCAGCCGCCGCACCCTCAAGAGCGCAGAACTCGCGCCGATTCTCGCGAACGAAGTGGATCTCCACGTCTTCGTGAAGAAGGACGACAACCACGGCACCGACTTCTTCTACCTAGGGCGGGCGAAGTCCTGGGACGCTCGCGACGCACATATGGCCGGGGCCGAGGGGCTGCCAGTCGTCCGAATGAATCTCAATTTTATGAATCCAGTGCCCACAGGGTTCTTCGCCTACTTCTCCCAAAAATTCGATCACTAAAGATACGACGACGAGAACCAAATGATTTACCAGGATCGTGCACGAACTCTGCAACTACTGTCTGCACCTGGATCCTCCATCTCAGTCATCAACCACGCAGCCTAAGGTGCGACCGCGAGTCGGACACGTTTGGAGACTCAACCCGTACTCTGAGGCAAATTAAAGGGCTAGGAGCTCCTTGTTAGGCTCACTGAGCCTGCACAATCGACACGAGTTCCCTCGCAGTACTCATCACCTTTCCTGACGACTGCGAAAACTTCTGAGTGATCTTTACGATCACCTTTACAGACACATCGTTTCCAGCTTCTCGAAGCCTGCCAAGCCTAATAACATTCTGCAGCAAATCATTGGTCGGAACCAGAATGGGTAATGCACTAGCACGTCGCGCGTGATGCAGCCACATCCGAGATTCGGAAATCCGGTATCCGTCAAAGAGCCCTTCAAGAACCTCAGTCTGTTCGATGACACGAGCCGGCGATAAAACAGCCTTAAGTCGGTTTGCTCCACGCTTAGTCAGGCTGACAGGCCGCCGACCGATACCGCGCTGACGAACGGTCCCGCTAATCTCCCAATCTGCGGTGAGTGCAGTCTCAATGGCATTCTTAAGTGGCCTATGCGCACTTGAAGGTAACCGGTGCAGTGCATTCCCAAGAGCTTCGTCTCCAATGTCGTCCGCGTCAGACGCACCTGTGAGCGCGTACGCGACTTCACGGAGCGCGACGGAGTCTGAGGTGTCGCACCTTATGTCTTCGAACAGTGGCTTGGCGCCGATCATCTGGGTGGTTGGAACGAACGCATCTGCGGATTTCAGCACAACGCGGACAGACCCTGGCGATGCGCCCTCAATTAGAAGAGGAAGCCTTGATTTAGCATATCCTTGCACATGCTTACTCGCGGACGAGATCGCATGAACAAGGTTTGAGGTGAAGTCGAGGAAGTGCTTAGCGTCCGTGGTATGCCCGGCGACTCCGCCGCCCTCCAGGTGGAGGTCTAGTTCGGCTTGACGTGGGCCTTGATGGAGATCGAAGAGATCAACTAACTGAGGGTTGTCGCCGATAACGTGACTTCGAATTCGCTCAAATGTCCACAGCCCATCCGTTTCAACCAAAGCTGAAGTGAGAGTAATCCAGAGATCACTTCCTCCGTACGCTCGGAGAAAGTGATCACGGCCGATGTTCAGCATGTGTTGGCGCATGCTCCACGCGCCGAGACTGTCCAGGTCTTGGAGCGGGTCAGGGTATCCTTCGGCGTCATCTTCGTTCCACTCGTCCCAGAATGCGTCAAAGGCTGACCGCGTAGCCATCGAGCATCACCTCCAGGTAACCATGCCCGGGCAGCGCGTGCACAGGGTGAGGGTCTTCATTCTTGACGCTGTTTCTCTGCAGCCAATCGTCCCAATAACCTCGATGAATCAGATAACGGTGATGCAGATTGTTCTCCGGCTGGGTGATAGGGATCGCCTCCCAATCGAGAGTGTAGGAATCGATGCCGTATTTGAACAGGCTACCGTTCTTCCCACGTCCGAGAGAACGGAGCAACCGGACATGCTTCTCGTTGGTGATTGCTCTGGTAAAAGCCTTGTCGAGTACGAATACGCAGTCGATATCGTCGGGCTTACGCTTCCATGAGACGAATGAGCCTCCGATGTAGACAGAAGCTGCTGGCGTGATTCGTCGAACTTGAGTCACGAGCGAAGTGAAGTTGTTCCACAGCAACGCTCGTCGTGAATTGTCCCTGTAGATGGGTGCTTGCACATAGGTCCGGTGAACGTCAGAGAGACTGACCGTGTGACGCCCAAGGGTAGGTGCACCGCCCGAAATCTGCCGCGGAACGTGGGAGCGCTGCAATCCCGCGCAGCTGGCGTCGCTTTGCTCATAGAGCTCCTTAGTCCTCTCCACATCTACAGCAGGGAACACGTCAAGAGCCCGAGCTTCTTCAGTTATTTCCCCCATAGCCAACAAAACTGCTCCTTTGGCCGGCATTACATCTCTACTGGCTAGGTACATTATCGAACATTCTCGGTGCGCGCCCAGGCCGACGGCTAAATTCGTCACCGCCTCACCCCCTTCTCCGCGAGCACCTTCACCAGTTCCTCCCTACCCGCCTCGCGAATCACGTCCGGGTCGCCGACCAGCACCAGGAGGCTCCTCGCCCGGCTCATGCCGACGTACAGCAGCTCACGCGCCCGGTCCATGTCCTTGAACCCGTCCATGCACAGGATCACCACGCTGCGCTCCAGCCCCTTGATGCCCAGCACGTGCCCGTAGAACACCTTCCGGCCGTCGTGGAAATCCCGCCAGTACTCCGCAACGGCGGCGTCCCCGCCGTCGTACGCCTCCTGGTGCACCGGGTGCCGGTGTTTGGTGGTCAGCAGCGCGATCTGGTTTGCCGCCCAGCCCTCCTCCAGCAGGGGATCCACCAGGTCATCCGCCGCACCGATCTCCCCTCCCGCCGCGCAGGCCACGATCCGCACGGGCAGCCCCGTGTCCGTCCTCGGCGTGAACCCCTCCCCGGCGAAGCACGCGAAACTCTCCGCGATCCGTCGCGAATTCCTCAGATTCTCGTCCACATGGATCGGCGCGAACGTCACCACCTGATCGCCCACCGCCGCCACATCCGCCCCGTCCCAGCGCCGGTACACGTCCTGCCGGTCGTCCATGAACGCATATACCTCCGCCCGCGCGGGCTCCTTCACCCAGGACAGCAGCGCCTCCCACCAGGACGGCGCAAGGTCCTGCGCCTCATCCACCACGATCGCGTCGAACTTGTCCGCCGGATCCGCCCACACCCCCAGTTCGCTCAGCCTCCGGGGCATCTCCGCGTCGAAGTACTCCTGCCCCACGCCGGCCGGCACGCCCTGCTGGAGCGCGAACGCGTGGAACTCCCCCGTGAACACCGGCTTCCGGTGCCGCCAGCGGGCCACCTGCCTTGCCAGGTGCTGCCCCAGCCCCTTGTTGTAGCAGAACAGCCCCACCCGTTTGCCGGCCTTGGCCAGCCTCCGCGCCTTCTCCACCGCCAGCCACGTCTTGCCGCTCCCCGCGCCACCCACGAACCTCACGTGCTTGAGCGACCGCGTCGCCGTGAGCAGCAGCTGCTGCTTCTCCGTCAGCCTCTCCTGCGCATCCTCAGCCTCCGACGACGCCGAAGGGTCACCGCTCGCGAACGCCGCGCCGTCGTCGTCGGGCAGTCCGCCCGCGATGAACTGCTCCAGTCGCTCCGCATACGGCGGCGCGAGCGACGAGTGCCCCTTCGCCTCCGCGTGGATCGCCCCGCGGATCCGTTCGGCGAGCGCGTCCCCCGCCAGCTCCGCCTCGTCCAGGATCAGCGCCCGCGGCGTCCCGGCCATCTCCCAGCCCGGCGCCACCGCCGTGTACGGGAATGCCCCCAGGTAGATGATCCTGCTGGTCAGGGGCGTGCCGAGCCGCTGCGACACCATGTTGAGGAAGCCGTGCATCGCCGACTGCGCCTGCGCCACCGGACTCGCGATGCGGTGCTTCCCATTGCGGTCCGCCTGGAGCCACTGCCCGCCGTCGACGCTCACCCGGCCGCCTTTGACCTCCAGGCACGCGATCCCCACGCCCGGCCACAGCACCAGGAGGTCAATCTCGTGCTCCGCGGCGCCGTCGCGCACTTGCACGGAGTGGCAGACCACGACGTCGTCAGGCAGCTGCCGCAGCAGCGTCGCCCAGACGCGGCGCTCGGCGTCGCGCCCCTCGCCGAAGAGCGGTTCCTCCGGAACGGACCTGGCTATGTGTACCCCCTGTGTGACCGGCTCGGTGGTTCCAGTTCTACCGGGCGGGGCGGGCGTTGTCACCGGTGAATGCCGAAATCTGGTGACGCGACCACTGGACCCCTAGGATGGGCTCACACGCCTGGGGGAATTCATGAATCAGCAACAGCACGCTCAAGAGGCCAGACACGTCGCACCGGAGGTCCTCCTGGTGATCAACGACAAGGACGAGATCACTCACCTCGTCTGTTGCCGTGACAGGTCCTGGGAGATCGGCTTTTGCGGAGCCGAGACCGGCCACGTCAATCTGCACGCCGAGATCATCTGCTCCATGTGCATCGAAGTCGTCGGGCCGAAGGCCCTCGAGCAGAACATCTGCCCTGTCGATGATCGTCCATGCCCCGCCGGGGAAGAGTTTGATCGTTTGATCAGGGAGCGGACTTGGGGCTGACGTGATCGTCGACGTCAGTCCAAATTCATGCCGTCAGTCATCCAAGTAGCGCCCTCACCAGCTCCTCCGGCCTCGCCAGCGCCACCAGGTGCCCGCCGGGCACCGCCACCGGCTCCACGCCCACGCGTTCCAGCGCCACGCGACGCTGGAACTCCACCGGGAAGAAACGGTCGTCTGCGCCGCTGATCACCCGGGTCCGCCCCTCCGGCCACCCGCTGAACGAACAGACCGAGCCGAACACGGCCTCCGCCTCCGGTCTCTGGAACGGTTCGCCTTCCGCGGCGACCTCAGGCGCGACGTCGTGCAGGAAGTACTCCTCCAAGCTGAACTCCTCGGGGTACTCGCCGCCGTCGCGCGCGGCCCGCGAGCGCGCCTCCTCCCAGCCGACGTTCCCCCACCACGCACCTGCCGTCTCGCCGGGCTCCGGGATCATCGCGTTGACCAGCACGATCTCGGCCACGCCCGCCTTCTCCCACGCCGCGGCCGCCGTGAAGCCGCCCAGCGACTGCGCCACCAGCACCACGTCCCGCCGCTCCCCGATCGCCTCCAGCGTCAGCTCCACATACTCCGGCAGGCCCGCCGCCGGGTCGTCGCCCGGCAGGTCCACGGCCACCGCCTCATGCCCGGCCGCCTCCAGCAGCGGGATCACACGGCTCCAGTACCAAGACGTGCCACCGGCGCCGGGCAGCAGGATGAAAGAGGTCATGGCTCCATGATGGCCGCGAACGGCTGCCTCCGGAATAGGCGGCCTGCCCAGACAGCACGTCGCGAGGGTCATATCCGCCCAGCCGCGGGCGGACCTGCCATCATGAGCCTGTGACGGATGAAATTCGCATCAATGCCCTCGTGTTCCCGGATGTCACCCAGCTGGACCTGACCGGCCCGGTGCAGTTCCTGACAGGCATTCCCGGCGCCGTGGTGGACCTCGTTTGGCATTCCACCGATCCCGTTCCCACCGACTGCGGGTTCTCCATCCTGCCGACTACCACCTTCGCCGACGCGCGGCCGGCAGACGTCATCATGATCCCGGGCGGTCAAGGCGCCTTCAATCTCCTCGAGGACGCCGTCGCCCTGGACTTCGTCCGCGCCCAGGCCCGAGACGCCCGGTACATCACCAGCGTGTGCACCGGAGCATTCGTCCTCGGGGCGGCCGGCCTCCTGAAGGGCCGCCGCGTCACCACCCACTGGGCGTCCCACGCGATGCTCTCCCACTTCGGTGCGATTCCCGAGCAGGCCCGGGTGGTCCGGGACGGCAACCTCATCACCGGCGGCGGGGTGACCAGCGGCATCGACTTCGCCTTGACGCTCGCTGCCGAGATCGCGGGGCCCGACGTCGCTCGGCGGATCCAGCTCGCCCTGGAATACGATCCTCAACCTCCGTTCGACGCGGGAACCCCGGCCCGGCCGGAGGCCGACCAGGAGTTCGTCGCGTCCTTGATCGCCTCCAACCGGGAGCGTCGCGAAGGCCCGGTGCTCGCAGCCGCGGGACGCAACGCGGGGTCGGATATCGCCCGGTAATCGACCCATGGCAAAAACGCGCCCACCCGTCCTCGGCCCCACCGTGGATGACCAGACCCGCTGCATCCACTACCGGACCCCAGTGGACATCGTCGCCATCAAATTCTTCTGCTGCGGCGACTACTACCCCTGCCACCTCTGCCACGAGGAGACTGCGGACCACCCCACCCGCCAATGGCCCCGGGACCAGCGGGACTCCAACGCCATACTCTGCGGCGTCTGCGGCACCGAACTGACCATCAGCGCGTACCTCGCCACGGAAAGCTGCCCCTCCTGCAGCAGCCTGTTCAACGAACGCTGCCGCCTCCACACGCACCTGTACTTCGAGTGACCGGAACGCAGGGTCAGAACAGCCCAGACCAAACCCTCGCTTCTCACCTGCGACAACACCTATCCTGAGGGCGGGAACTCACTCGCACATCCCGGCCTCCGGGCCCACTCAAGAACAGGGACCATGAAGACTTCACTGGCCGCGGCCTCCGCCGTCGCACTGCTGAGCGCCGGCCTCCTGGTGGTGGCGCCCTCCGCCAACGCCGCCGCACCCACCGCCAAGGTGGCCGTCACAACGCAGCGCATGGCCAAGCCGACCCTCAACAGCACCCAGCTCGGCTGGTACAACGCCGGCCAGACCCTCACCCTCAGCTGCTACTCCCGCGGCCAGGCCGTCACCGGCTACTACAGCCCCTGGCTGCCCAACGGCGGCTTCGACGACTACTGGTACAAGACCAGCGACGGCGGGTTCGTCGCCGATGTGGACATCAACACCAATTCGAACTCCCCCATCACGCCCGCCTGCAACGACCCCTTCACCACGGCCCCCAACCCCAGCGTGACCGGCACCGCCGCCATCGGCCAGGTCCTCCGCGCCAACCCCGGCACCTGGGACCCCGCCGCCACCTTCAGCTACCAGTGGCTCCTGGCCGGTGCCCCCGTCACCGGCGCCACCGCCGCCACCTGGACCCCGCCCGCCACGGCCCTCGGCAAGGCCGTCTCGGTCCGCGTCACCGGAACCCGTCCCGGCTTCGCGGCCACCACCCGCACCTCCGCCGCCACCGCGGCCCTCGGCAAGGGCACCCTGGTCCCGGGCGTGCCCAGCATCGCCGGCACCCCGATCCCCGGCCAGACGCTCACCGCGAGCCCCGGCGCGTGGTCGCCCGCGGCGTCGTACACGTATCAGTGGCGGCGCAACGGCGCGCCGATCACCGGCGCCACCGCCGCCGGCTACCTCGTGGCCGCCGCCGACCTCAACACCGACCTCACCGTCCTGGTGACCGGCACGGCCACCGCCTACAACCCGGCGTCGGCCGTCAGTGCCGCGGTCCGCGTCGGCAAGCAGTTCACCGCCGCGCCCACGCCCGCCATCTCCGGAGGGCTCGACGTCGGCGCGCGCCTCACTGCGACGGTCGGCGCCTGGGCGCCCGCACCGCAGCTCGCCTTCCAGTGGCTGCGCAACGGCGCGCCGATCGCCGGCGCCACCGGCACCGCCTACGTCCTGACCACCGCCGACGCCGGCACCTCCATCACCTTCCGTGTCACCGGGTCCCTCGCCGGATACGCGACGGCGGTCCGCACCTCCACGGGCCTCACAACGCGCGCGCTGCTCAGCCCATCCCCCGTCCCCGTCATCCGCGGCTACATCGCCGCAGGTCAGACGGTCACGGCGATCGCTGGCACGTGGGGTCCGGGCGCCGTGACGCTCAGCTACCAATGGCTGCGGAACGGTGTGCCGATCGCCGGCGCCACCGGCCCCACCCTCGCCCTGAGCAGCGCCCACACCGGCGCACAGCTGTCCGTCCGGGTCGGCGGGACCGCTGCAGGATTCATCCCCGTGACGCGCACCTCGGCCGCGACCGTCGTCGCCGCGAACACGGTGGGGATGCACCCGTACAAGCTGCCGTTCCCGTTCGGGAAGTCCTACACGATCCTCCAGGGCCCGGCCGAGCACGCCCGCGGGCCGCTGCCCGAGTACAACAAGACGGCCGTCGACTTCGGCACCGGATACGGCGCGCCCATCGACGCCGCCGCGAGCGGGCTGGCGGTGTTCGCGGGCGTCGGCTACGGCGGGAACCTGCAGGTGCGGATCGACCACGGTGACAACCGCTGCACCGACTATTCGCACCTCAGCAGCACCACCGTCACGGCTGGGACCCCCATCGCGCAGGGCCAGCTCCTGGGCTACTCCGGCCAGAGCGGCATGGCCTCCGGCCCGCATCTGCACTGGAACGTGGTCTACTGCGATTCCCAGCTCAGCCGCGCTGTCCCGGACAGCCTGGAGATGGGGACCACGTACAGGGTCGGCGCCGTCGCGACAAGCCGGAACGGGTAGCGTTTCCCGGTCCCGCAGTCCGTGCCGCGAGCGTCGGCAGCGGTCAGGACCGTCATTCCGGAACCGTATCGCGTGACTTTCACCGAATCGCGTCACGATCAGCACCACCTGTGCACTTCATCAGTGGGGGTTAGTCCACTCACTGATGAAAGAGCTTCACATGCAGATCGAGCTGATCGATTCCCTTCTCTTCCTGGCCGTGGTCACTGCAGGCGCCCTCGCCATCCTCCTGGTGGTGGTGCTCGTGTACACGTTGACCGCCCTCGGCTATGCCGGCCACCGGGCCGTCGAGGCCGTCCGCCGCCGGACCACGACGACGCCGGCCGCCGCCCCGGCGTTGGACACCGACGCCGTCATGCGGCACGTCGTGGCGCGCTGAGCCCCGGACACCACAACGCGGGGTCACTCATCGCCCGATGAGTGACCCCGCGTTCCGGGGCGTTTCCGGCGGCCCTCCCCCAGGGGCCGGCCGGTCAGGGCAGGTACGCCACTCCGTCGATCTCCACCAGGAAATCGCCCAGGACGGAACCCACCGTGGTCCGGACCGGGAACGGAGCGGGCACCCGCGCCGCGTACACCCGGTTGAACCCGTCGAAGTCCCGTTCCGGGTACTTCAGGTGCACCGTGGTCTTCACCAGATGCCCCAGGTCCAGACCCCTCGCAGCCAGCACCGCCGCGAGGTTGTCCAGAGTCCGTTCCGTCTGCTCTTCGATGGTCTCTCCGACGCACTCGTCCGTCACGGCGTCATGGGCGGTCTGCCCGGCCGTGAAGTAGAAGCCGTTGGCCTCGATCCCCTGGGAGTACGGACCGGACGGCACGGGGGCCTGAGCGGTTGAGAACGACGTCTTCATCACAGCACCTTCGAGAGAAACGACTTGGTCCGTTCGTGGACCGGGGAACCGAGGACCTGCTCCGGAGGGCCGGACTCGACCACCACACCCTGGTCCATGAACACCACCTGATCGCTGACCTGGCGGGCGAACGCCAGCTCATGCGTGACCACCACCATGGTCATGCCCTCTTCGGCCAGGTCCTTCATGACATCCAGGACTTCACCCACCAGTTCCGGGTCCAGCGCGGACGTCGGCTCATCGAAGAGCATCAGCTTGGGCTTCATGGCCAGGGCCCGGGCGATCGCGATGCGTTGCTGCTGGCCCCCGGAGAGCTCCTGCGGGTAAGAATCCCCCCGGTGCCCCAGCCCCACCCGGTCCAGGAGCACCTGGGCCTCCTTGAGCACCTCGGCCCGCGGACGCTTCTGGACCCGGACCGGGGCCTCCAGGATGTTCTCCATCACCGTCATGTGAGGGAACAGGTTGAACCGCTGGAACACCATGCCCGCATCCAGCCGGGCCTGGGCCGTCTGGTCCTCCTTGAGCTCGTACAGCTTGCCGTTCCGCTCGGCGTAACCCACCAGGGAGCCATCCACCGAGAGCCGGCCGGCGTCCACCTTCTCCAGGTGGTTGATGCACCGCAGGAACGTGGTCTTCCCGGAACCCGACGGCCCGATCAGGCACGTCACAGACCCTTTCTCAACCCGCAGATCGATGCCCTTGAGGATCTCCACGGGACCGAAACTCTTCCGGACGCCCTGGGCCTCCACCATGGCGGTACTCATGCCGCACTCCTCTTCCTGCGCTTGCGGGTCTTCCCGGACGTCAGCTCGAAGCCCCGCCCGTAGCGCTTCTCCAGCTTGCCCTGGAAGTAGCTCAGGACGGTGGTCAGAGCCAGGTACCACAGGCTCGCCACGATCAGCAGGGCGATGGTCTGATAGTTGGTCGCGTAGATGATCTGCGCCGAGTAGAGCAGATCGGAGATGGCCAGGACGCTCACCAGGGACGTGCCCTTGAGCATGGAGACCACCTGATTGCCGGTGGGCGGCAGCACCACGCGCATGGCCTGCGGCAGGATGATCCGGCTCATCATGGTGGCACGCTTCATTCCGAGCGCCCGCGCCGCCTCATACTGGCCCTTGTCCACGGATCCGATGCCGCCACGGATGATCTCCGCCATGTAGGCCGCCTCGTTCAGGGACAGGCCCAGGATGGCCGCACCTAGCGGCGTGATGAGCACGTTCGCGGAACCGATCACCCAGGACGGGCCGCCGAACGGAAGGCCCAGGGCGATCACCGGATACAGCGCCGCAATGTTGTACCAGAAGATGAGCTGCACCAGCAGGGGGGTGCCACGGAAGAACCAGATGTAGCCGCGGCTGACCGTGCTCAGCACCGGATTCGCGGACAGCCGCATGACCGCGAGCGCCGTGCCGAGCAGGATGCCGGCCGTCATGGACACCACGGTGAGCAGGAGGGTCAGGCCCGCCCCTGAGAGGATCTGCGGGGCGAACAGGTAGCCCACCACCACGTCCCAGTGGTAGCGCTTGTTCAGCGCCACGTCCGCCGCGGCGAGCGCCGCCACCACCACCAGGATCACTGCCACGGTGATCCGGCCGGGGTAGCGCAGGGGGACCACCGGCATGGACACCTGGTGAGTGGCGGACGACGACGGCGTCTGGCCGGCGGAGGTGACGCCCAGCGCGGTGGCGCTGGCCGCCGTCGTCGGGGCCGCCGTCGTGCCGCTCACCATGGGCACGCCGTGCACGGCGTCTTTCAGCTGATCGCCGCTCATTGGAACTTGTTCACACTCGCTTCGGTCACGGCACCGCTCTGAAGGCCGTAGCGCTTCAGCACGGTGGCGTACGCGTCACTATGGATCACCGTGGCCATGGCCTTCGCCACGGCCTTCACCAGGCCCTGTTCCTTGGCCAGGCCGATCCCCACATCGGCCACGCCGTAGGTGGCCCCGATCTCGATGTCCGGGTTCTGGGTGGCGGCGTAGTTCACGATCGGCGAGTCGGCCAGCACCGCGTCCAGGCGGCCGCTGGCCAGGGCCGAGATGGCCTGGCGCGTGTCCTGGAACTCGCTGGTCTGGATCTTGTCCTTGCCGGCCGTCTGGCAGGCCTTGTCGAAGTCCGGAACGTCCGTGCGCAGCTGGTAGGAGGCGGTCAGGAACCCCACCTTCTTGCCGCACAGGGTCTTCTCCGTCAGGCCCAACGGATTGCCCTTGGCCACGGCCACGCCGCTGCCGAACTGCACGTAGTCCACGAAATCCAGGACCTTGCCACGCTCCGCCGTGGGGGACATGGAGGACACGGTGGCGTCATAGCGGCCGGCCGCGATGCCGGGGATGATGGCGTCGAAGTTGGCCACGGAGATCTCCACCTTCACACCCAGCGCCTCACCGAGGAGCCTGGCCATGTCCGGGTTGAGGCCCACCAGGTCCTGGGTGCCTTCCTGGTAGAACTGCGTGGGCGGTTCGTTGGTGGGGATGGCCACCTTCAGCACCTTGGAGCTCTGGATGGAGGCTGGGAGGAGCGCGGCGGCTGCGGCGTCCTGGGCCAGCGGCGGGACCTGCGTGCTGATCTTGCTGAGGTCCACCTGACCGGCGCCGGTGGCTGCCGGGGCAGGGGTCTGGCTGCAGGCTCCCAGGCTCACCACGAGTCCGAGTGCCACCGCCGCGGGGCCCGCGGCCCTGCGAATTGCTGTGGTCATGTCAGTTCCTTCTGTTCTTCAGCGGTCCGTGGCGGGCCGGAGTGCGGAGGAATCGCGTCCGAAGACGTCGTTCCGGTGGCGGATGAGGCCGGGGCCTTCGTGGCGGAGCTCTTCGATGCTGGAGACGCCCAGGAGGATCATGGTTCGTTCGATCTCCTCGGCGAACATGCCGATCACGTGACGCACGCCGGTCTCCCCGGCCGCGGCGAGACCATACAGGTACGGCCGCCCGATCGATGCCGCGGAGGCACCCAGCGCGAGCGCCTTGACGACGTCCACGCCGCGCCGCACGCCGCCGTCGACAATCAGCTCGAGCCGGCCGTCCGCGCGATGAGCCAGCTCCGGCAGGACGTCCATGGGCGAGGCCATGTGGTCCAGCTGCCGGCCGCCGTGGTTACTGACCTGAACGGCGTCCACGCCCAGCGAGGCCGCGCGGGCCACATCGTCCGGGTTGACGCAGCCCTTGAGCACCAGCTTGCCGTTCCAGCGCAGACGCAGGTCCTCGATATCGGCCCAGTCGGTGGGTTCGTAGCTTCCGGCCAGCAGGCTCTTCCACATGTCAGGGGTGCTGGCGAGCGGTCCGGCGGGGGCCTCGGCCTCCAAGTTGGGGAACGCGATGGCGTCATTGAGCAGGAAGCCCAGCGACCAGCGCGGATGCAGCGCGCCTTCCAGCACGGTGCGGGGCTTGATGGTGGGCGGCGCCGTGAAGCCGTTGCGGTAATCGCGCTCGCGGCGGCCGATGCCCCGGCAGTCCACGTTGACCAGCAAGGCCTCATACCCGGCCCGCGAGACGCGCTCCAGCACGCCGTCCAGCTCATCCTTGTCCACGATGGGTTCGATGTTGAACCACTTGCGCAGACGGGGCGCCGCCTCGGACACCGACTCCAAGGTGGTGGTGCTCAGGTGCGCCAAGCCGTACGGGATCCCGGCGGCCTGGGCCGCACGGGCCACCGCCAGTTCGCCCTGCGGGTGGAAAAGGCGGGTGCCGCCCGTGGGGGACAGCGTCAGCGGCAGGGCGCTCGGGCCGCCCAGCACCGTGGTGTCCGCATGGAGGCCGTCCACGCTGCCCCACTTCGGCAGGAAGCGCCAATCGGAGAAGGACTCGCGGTTCCGGCGCAGGGACGCCTCATCCTCACTGCCGCCGTCGATGTAGTCGAAGATGCTGCCGGGAAGGCGACGGCGGGCGATGCGGCGCATGTCATCCACGCTGAAGCAGCTCCGCGCCAGGCGCTCCTCGAGACTCTTCGCCGGTGCCGGCGCCGCCACCAGCCCGCGGATGTCCTTGACCTTCATGTTTGTGCCACTCCCCTCTTTGCTCCGGCATTCCCGGCGCTTCCCTTCCATGGTGATGCAGCTCACTCGATGGATATATGTGAGTTTTCATGAAGTATCAGGTGTCTGATTGTGGTAATTTCCAGACATGACGGGAGCGGACGACACCTCGGGCGCGGCGGCCGCTGCCGCCGTGACGCTCTACGACTGCCTGCAACTCCTGGGCCCCGGCGTGGTGCATCTGAACCCCGGCGAGCTACAGCTGCGCCGCCCCGTCCAGGACACCGTGATCCTGGACGCGCTGGCCACGCCGGCGTCGTGGGAGAGCCGCCTGGTGCTCGCCATCGGTCTCACACCGGAGGCCGGAGGCTTCCACGACCGCCTCCAGCGGCTTGCCGACGACGGCGCCGCGGCCGTCCTGCTGAAGGCGGCCGGAACTCCCCTGGAGGAGCTGCGGCGGCTGGGTTCCAGCCTGGATCTCGCGCTCCTGGTCATCCCCGACGACGGCGACTGGGCCCACTTCGTGTCCATGGCACGCGCCTCGGTGGCCGGCGCATCCGCCGGGGACACCGCATCCGGGGTACGGCTGGGAGACCTGTATGCCTTCGCGAACGCCCTCGCCTCGATCCTGGGCGGCGCAGTGAGCTTCGTGGACACCCTGGGGCGGATCCTGGCGTACTCCACCTTGGCGGGACAGCCCATCGATGAGATCCGCAGGACCACCACCCTGACCCTGAGGGAGCTGACACCGCCCGGCCTGGACGCCGATTTCCGGGCCGTCTATGGCGCCTCGGGTCCGGTGGAAGTCCCTTCGGAGGACGGGGGCCTGGGGCGCCTGGCGTTGGCCGTGCGGGCCGGAGGAGAGCTGCTGGGCACCGTCTGGATCATCGACCCTGGGCCATCCACCCGCGGCCCCGCCTTGAAGACGCTGGAGCGCATGAGCCCCCTGATCGGGCTGCACATGCTGCACGCCCGCACCGAATCCGACTTCGGAGAACGGCGCAACACGGACCTGATCCGCACCCTCATCGAAGACCCCGAGCACGCCTCTTACGCCGCGGCCCAATTGGGCGTCAGCGGCAGCCGCGGGCTGGCGGTGGGAGCATTCGTCTTCGCCCAGCCGGAACCCGGATCACTGGATTCGCTCCGGGCCGTCCGTCAGCTGGTCCACCTGGTCACCACCGTCTGCCGGATCCACTTCCAGGCCGGCCACGCCGCCGTGATCGACTCCGTGGTCTACGCGCTCCTGCCGGGGAGCGGTGAGTCCCAGCGTCAGACGCACCGGCGGGTGGCGGAGGAGGTGGTCCAGTACGCCCGGACCATCTCGGAGTCGCCGCTCCTGGCCGCGGCCGGGCCCGTGGCGGGGTCCCTCGAAGAGCTGGCGGCCTCACGCGCCGGCGCGGACCTGCTTCTCAGGCTCCTGGGGACCCGGGACGGGTCTGCCACGGCGGTTCCGGCCTCCCGGGCCGCCCTCACCGAGGACCACCAGGCGGAACTGGGCATCCTCCGGGTCGGTGAGTTCCTGGCAGGCTCCGGGCTCACCTCGGATGACCCGCTCAGCCGGATTCAGGCGCACGACGCGCGGCACGGGACCGAGTTCGCGGCCACCCTGTCCGCGTACTTCCAGTGCAACGGCAATATCGCCCGGATGGCGGAGTTGATGCATCTGCACAACAACACGGTCCGGTACCGGCTCAGCCGGCTGCCGGTGGAGGTGGGCGTCGATCTGGACCACGCCCCCACCCGGCTCTGGCTCGCCCTGCGCCTGGCCTGCGCCTGATCCTGATCCTGAATTCCGGCCTCACCCCATCCGGTTCTTGGTCTTGGCCGTTGCCACCGCGGTCCACGGGTCCTCCGGCCACGGATGCTTCGGGTACCGGCCACGCATCTCCGCCCTGACCTGCGCATACGGCCCGGACCAGAACGACGCCAGGTCCCCCGTGACCGCCAGCGGACGCCCCGCCGGGGACAGCAGGTGGAACAGCACCGGCACCCGCCCGTCCAGCAATCGCGGCGTCTCCGCCCAACCGAAGCACTCCTGCAGCTTGACCGCGATGACGGGCTGCTCGACGACGGCGGGGCGCCCGGCGCCGTCGTCCGTCCCACCGTCGGCGGCCGCCTCAGTGCTGCTCGCCGCGGCGCCGCTCACCTCCGACTCGACCGGCGGGTACTCGATCCGCACCCCGCGCCCGCTCGGGACCAGCAGCTCCGCGGGTGCCAGCTCGTCCAGTCGCACGGCCTCCGGCCATGGCAGCAGCCGGCGCAGCGGGTCCAGCAGCTCCACGTTCTTCACGGCCTTCCCGCCGGCCAGCGCCTCGAGCTCCGGCCCCAGCCACTCCTCGGCCCGGTCCAGCAGCGCGGTGTCGGACACGTCCGGCCACGGCTCCCCCAGCACCCGGTGCAGCAGCCCCAGCCTGCGGCGCAGCGCCTCCGCTCCCGGCGAGAACGTCAGGACACCGAGCCCCTCGGCCCGGAGGCCCGCGAGCACGGCGGCGCGCCCCTCCTCGACCGACGGCTTCACCGGCGTGCTCGCCAGGACAATCGCACCCAGCCGCCGGATCTTCCGGGCGGTGACCCGGCCGGCGTCGAACGCGGCCTCCACTGCGTCCGCGAGCAGGTGCCCGGCGGCGAACAGCGCCGTCTCTTCAGACAGTACTGCGGCGGCCCGGATGACGGCACCCGTCCCGGCGGCCTCACGGCCCTGCGCCCGGCCGGCCTCCGCCACCGCGAGCCACTCCTGCCCGGCCAACCCGCTGCCGGACGGCAGGGCGGCGCGGGTCCCCGAGGCCAGGAGGTACACGGGCGCATCACCCGGCACGCGCCGCGCCACCTGGGCCGGGAATGCGAGCGCGACGACGGCGCCCACCTCCTCGCCGCGCGGCACCTCGGCGTCGGCGGCAAAGACGCCGCCGGACACTCCGGCGCTGGCCAGGCGTTCGAAGCGCCGTGCTTCGTCCTTCCACGCGTGGGTATGCGGTTCGGATCCGGAACGGAGCCCGGAGAGGAGTCTTCCCAGGTCGGCGCCGGGCGCGCGGAACTCACGGGCCACGAGCGCGACGGCCTCGGCGGCCGCCCGCGGGCCCAGCAACGCGGCGCCTTCCAGCAATGCGCGGCCGAGCCGGGGATCGGCGGGGATCGCGGCCAGGAGGCGGCCCTCGGTGGTGGGGCGGCCGGCGACGTCGATGGCTCCCAGCGCGCGCAAGGCGCCTACGGCGTCCTTCAGTGCCGCGGCAGGCGGGGCGTCCGGGAGGGCGGTTGCGCCGTCGTCGGCCAGTACGGACGGCAGGGAGCCCCAGCAGGCGAGGACGAGCGCGGCCTCCGTGAGATCCGCGGTCTGGATCTCCGGTGTCGGCTGGGCCGGGGCCACGGCGAATGTGCGCTCGTCGCAGCACCGCACGGCGCGCCCGGGTCCCTGGCGGGCGGCACGGCCCGCACGCTGTTCGGCGCTGGCGCGCGATGCGGCCACCGTGACCAGGCCGTTCATACCGCGGGCGGCGTCGCGCCGGGGTTCTCGGCTGAGGCAGGAATCGATCACCAGGCGCACGCCGGGGACGGTCAGGGAGGATTCGGCGAGGGACGTGGAGACGACGACGCGCGGCCCCTCCCCTGGGCCCCGGCCGGATACGGCGCGGAGCTGCTCGGCCGGGGGTACCTGGCCGTGAAGTTCCAGCACAGTTGTGCCATATCCGCGGGAGCGCAGCCGCTCGGCCACGTGCCGGACTTCTCTGGCGCCCGGGACGAACACCAGCGCGTCGACGTCCCGGCCCGCATCAAGCAAGGCCCGGTGCTCCGCCGCGGCCGTGTCCGCCACATGGTCCAGGAAGCCGCGGGTCACGCCGCGTTCGTCCAGGCGCGGGACGGGCGACGGCGCCCAGGCCTTCTCCAGCGGGTGCAGGGCGGAGGGGCAGTCGATGACGGGCACCGGGCCCGCGTCGCCGCCGAGGAGCGTGGCGAAGCGGGCGGCGTCCAGAGTGGCGGACATGGCGACCACCCTCAGGTCCTCGCGGAGCTGCCGGAGTTCGGCGAGCATGGAGAAAAGGAGGTCGCTCTCCAGGGCGCGTTCGTGGACCTCGTCCAGGATCACGGCGTCCACCCCGGACAGTTCCGGGTCCTTCAGGAGGCGACGAAGCAGGATGCCGGGGGTCACGAACTCCACCACGGTGTCCCGGCCGGCCTGCCGCTCGCCGCGGACCGTGAAGCCGGACCTGGTCCCGAGCGGGCTGCCGTCCAGCGCGGCCAGACGCTGCGCCGCGGCCCGGGCGGCGACCCGACGCGGCTGGGTCACGACGACGCGCGGTGGGCGGGCGTCGTCGTTCTCGTCCGCGAGATCCGCCACCGCAAGATTCGCCACCAACGGCGCCACCAACGGCGGCACCAGCGTGGTCTTGCCAGTGCCCGGAGGCGCCTGGACGACGGCGGCGGGCCCGCCGCCATCCGCCGGCCCGGTGCTCAGCGCGGCGCGCAGCTCCGGCAGAGCCGCGGCGAACGGCAACCCCGCACCGATCACGTCGAGCTCGAACATCCGCTTCCCTTCATCACTTCCCTGCCGCGAAACGCCACTTAATCGCAGTGCTTCGCAACAACACTGTGCTCAAGTGGCGGCTCGTGTCGAATCCGGGCGGCGGACGGCCCCTCAGAGGAGGATGGAGAGCGGGTTCTCCACGCGCTGGGCGAAAGCCGCGAGGAAGCGGGCGCCGACGGCCCCGTCCACGCAGCGGTGGTCCGCGGAGAGCGTGACAGTCATCCGGGTGGCGACGGTCAGCCCCCCGTCCACCACCACGGCCCGCTGCTCGGCGGAGCCGACGGCCAGGATCCCGGCCTGCGGCGGGTTGATGATCGCGGCGAACTCGCGCACCCCGAACATGCCGAGGTTGCTGACCGTGAAGCTGCCGCCGCTGAGCTCGGCGGGCGCCAGCTTTCCGTCACGCGCCCGCTCGGCGTTGTCCGCCAGGGTGGCGCTGAGGGCCTCGATGGACAGCGACTCGGCACCGCGCAGCACCGGCGTGACCAGGCCGCCGTCGATCGCCACGGCCACCGAGACGTCCGACGCGCGGTACCGCACCACGTGGTCGCCGCCCCAGCTGACGTTCGCCTCCGGCACATCCTGCAGCGCGAGCGCCACGGCGCGGACCACCAGATCATTGACCGTCACCTTTCGGGATGCGGCCTCGTTGATCTGCCGCCGCAGCGCCAGCAGGGCGTCCATGGTCACGTCCCGGCTGAGGTAGAAGTGCGGGACGGTGCTCTTGGACTCGCTCAGGCGCCGCGCGATCGTGGCGCGCATCCGGCTGAGCGGGACGCGCTCGGCACCCTCGGGGAGTTCGGTGATAGCCGACGACGGCGCGGCCGCCGGGGCGGGCGCCTCGGCTACCGTCACGGGGGCCGGAGCAGTGGTCACCGGAGCCGGGGCCGCGCTTGCCGCGGCGAGGACATCGGAGCGGACGATCCGTCCGCCGGGTCCGCTGCCCTGCAGAGCGTCCACGGACAGGCCGTGTTCGCGGGCCAGGCGGCGTGCGAGCGGCGAGGCGAAGACGCGGGGCTCGTCGACTGCCGTGAGGGGCGCCGTGGTGACGGGTGCCGGAGCGGCGGGGGCCGCCGTCGTCGGCTCTGCCGCAGGAGCGGCCGCCTCACCCAGCACAGCGAGCAGCTCCGCCTCCGTCTCCTCCGCACCGCCCAGGATGGCGATCGGAGCGCCGACGGCCACGGTGGAGCCTTCCTCCACCAGGAGCCGGCGTAGGATCCCGGAGGCTTCCGCCTCCATCTCCACGCTGGCCTTCTCAGTCTCGATCTCGGCCAGGGCGTCGCCCGCGGACACCGTGTCCCCGGGCTTGCGCAGCCAGAGGGAGAGGACGGCGTCCGTTGAGTCCGCCACGATGGCGGGCATGGTGATCAGTGTCGCCATGGTCAGGTCCTTCCAGCTCAGGCGCCGAGAGCGGCGTCGAGGGCGGTCAGTGCGGCGGCGGCTTCCGCGCGTCCGGCAATGGCGGCGGCCTCCAGCACCTTGGAGATGCTCGGGGAGGCCTCACCGCCCGTGACGCGCTGGATCGGCTGGTCCAGCCAGTCGAAGAAGCGGCGCTGGATCTCATCGGCCAGCCAGGCGCCGTAGGACGTACCCACGGCGCCTTGCTCGGCGATCAGAACGCTGCCGGTCTTGCGGATCGACTCGCCGATGGTGTCCCAGTCCAGGGAGGCGCGGTCCAGCCAGCGCAGGTCGATGACCTCAGCGTCCACACCCGTCTCGTCCACAGCATCCAGCACGGGCTGCACCATGGCCAGGTAGGTCAGGACGGTGTGACGGGAGCCCTCACGGCGGACGGCGGCCTTACCGAAAGGGATCTGGTAGTCCAGGTCCCCGTCCGGGATGGTTCCCGTGGTTCCGTACAAGTCCACGTTCTCCAGCACCACCACGGGGTCCTCCAGGTCCAGGGCCGCGTTCATGAGACCGATGTAGTCGTGCGCGGTGGACGGGGCCACGATCCGCCAGCCGGGTTGGGTGGCGAAGATCCCGGCGGGGTCCATCGAGTGCTGGGATCCGTAGCCGGTTCCCATGGCCACCTTGGAACGCAGCACGAGCGGCATGGTCCCGTCCCCGCCGAACATGTGGCGGGCCTTGCCGATCTGGTTGAAGAGCTGGTCAGCGGCCACCCACATGAAGTCGGCGTACATGAACTCGACCACCGGCCGGAACCTGCCGTCCATGGCCAGGCCGCCGGCCAGGCCGGCGAACGCGTTTTCGCTGATCGGGGTGCCAAGGACGCGCTCCGGGAACGCACCTTTCAGGCCCCGGGTGGCGCCGTTGGTGCCACCCTTGAGCCGGTGGACATCCTCGCCCAGGACCACGACGCGCGGGTCCGTCTCCATGCGGCGGTGCAGAACGTCCGCGATGGCGTCCACGAAGCGGCGGGTGACGACCGGGCCGGCGTCCCCGGCCTCCAGCGTCCGCGCGTCCGCGAGTTCGGAGGCGTCGCCGCGGATCCCGACGTCCGCGAACGACGGCGCCGGCCACAGTTCGGGGCGGATGCTCCGGGCTCCCGGCTTGCCTGCCGGGTCGGTTTCGGTGAGGGCGTCCACGGCCTCCGCCATGGCGTCCCGGGCGGTCTGGGCGAGCTGCTCCAGCCCGGTCTGATCGATCAGGCCGCGAGCTTCCAGTTCGGTCCCCATGCGCAGCAGCGGGTCCCGGGCACGCCATTCGGCTTCTTCGGCCTTGGTCCGGTACCCGAAGGCGCTGCCGGGGAAGGGGCCGTTCTGATGGAAGAAGCGGTACACGTCGGCTTCGATCAGCACGGGGCCGTCTCCGGCGCGGAGTGCCTCGGCGGCTTCCTCCATGGCCAGATGGACGGCGAGTGGATCCATTCCGTCCACGTGCCAGGAACGGATGCCGAAACCCGGTCCGCGCGCGGAAAGCCGCGCCTCGCCGGTCACCTCGGCCACATGGGTGGACACCGCGTACTGGTTGTTCTCGATGAAGAAGCAGAGGGGCAGCTTCCACGCGGCGGCGAGGTTCATCGACTCCAGGACGGAGCCGATGTTCGTGGCACCGTCGCCGAAGTACGTGACCGTGAGGTCGCCGTCGCCGCTGTGCTTCTGCGCCCAGGCGTTGCCGGCGGCCAGCGGGGCTCCGCCGCCCACGATCGCGTTGGTGCCGATGGCGCCCGCCTCGTGCCACTGCAGATGCATGGACCCGCCGCGGCCGTGGCTGAAGCCCTGGTCCAGGCCCAGGATCTCCGCCAGGGTCTTCTGCAGCAGCGACTTCACCTCACCGCTGAGCGGAGCGGCCGGGTCGAAGCCGTCCGGCGAGACGTAGCCGAGGGTCTTGGCCAGGAACTGGTGGTGTCCGCGGTGCGTGCCGTTCACGCCGTCCGTGGCGCGCAGGCCGATGGCGGAACCGACCGCCCCGCCCTCCTGGCCGATGCTCGAATGGGCCGGCCCGTGGACCAGGCCCTGGGAGGCCAGGTCCAGGACGGTCTCCTCGAAGGACCGGATCACCTGGATCTGGACCAGCATGCTCTTCAGCAGCTTCGGATCAGCGGCTGCCCAGTCCTCCGGGGTGGTCCTCAGCTGCGTCCACGGCACCGAGGCGGTGAGGGGCGACGTCGTACTCATGCTTCTCTGCTCCTACGCGATTACTTGATGACCACGGGGTTGACCGGGGCGCCCGAGCCGTTGACGATCTTCAGCGGCGCCGCGGTGTAGAGGAAGGTCCACTGGCCGTCCCGGGCGCAGTCTTCGGCCAGTTCGTCCAGGGCGATGATTTCGGAGAACGCCACGCCCAGGTTCCTCATGAGCGCGTTGTGCAGGGGCAGATCCACGCCGGTGACCGGGTCACGGGTGACCTCATTGGCGATCGTGTCCGTGACGAGGTTGGGGATCTCCATGTCCTGGAACCACTGCACCAGTTCAGGGCTGTAGGTCAGGCCCGGTTCGATGAAGTCCCGGTAGAACTCGGATTCCGGGGTGCGGTAGTAGGAACCGATCCAGCCCGTGCGAACCAGGAGGACGTCCCGCTTCTGGATCTCGACGCCCTGTGCCTGGGCGGCCTCCATGAGGTCCTCATGGGTGAAGGTCTCGCCCCGGTCCAGGACGTCCTTGCCCCGGTGACGGGCCATGTCGATGAGGATGCCTCGGCCCACCACGCCCTTCTCCGCGATGGGGAAGATGCTGGCCTTCTTCACGGCGCTCGTGGTGGTGTCAGCGGAGTAGCCGTTGTAGATCTGGTCGCCGTACCAGACGTGTCCCAAAGCGTCGTACTGGCTGGAGCCCTGGAGGTACATGATGATCATGTCGTCGGCGTATTCCATGTCGCCGTTGTAGTGCGGGCCGTTCCCGGCGAGGTAGTCGCCGCGGTCCATCACGTTGATGCGCTGTGCGGTGCGCCGGCCCGGCCAGATCGGGTCGCCCTCCGGGTTGGCGATCGGGATGCCCAGGGTGAAGGACTTCCCCGAACGGATCTCGCGGACGCCCCGGAGAGCCTCCTCATCGGTCAGGTAGTTCAGGGACCCGACCTCGTCCTCCGGGCCCCACTTCCCCCAGTTCTTAGGGGAGTCCTTGAGCAGGTCCACGAACTTGGGGACCTCGGTGGATACGGCGTTCTGGGTGTTGTCGGACACGGCCCGGCTCCTTTGCTTGGCGATGGTTGTCTGTGCCGCGAGGCCTTCCTCAGAGGCCTCCGCGTGATGTCTGCCACATTCACGGTAAGTGTCAATTGGATCCAATGCAAGTGGATTTCTTCAAATATCCCTCTTGAATCCGCTCGAATGTATCCATTACAGTCCTTACTGAGATCCGAATCACATCAACACCAAGGAGTCCCCATGGTCCGGCCAACTCATCCCCGACGCATCGCCAGCGTCACCGGGGGCGCCTCCGGCATCGGCCTCGCGTTCGCCCAGCGCTGGGTCGACGACGGCGGTGCAGTCGTCCTGCTCGACCTGAACGCCGACGCGTTCGACGACGCCGTCGAGCATCTGGGCGGCCCCGACAAGGCGCGGGGCTGCACCGTCGACGTCACCGACGCGCGGAGCGTCGCCGCCGCCTTCGCAAGCATCGCCGAGCAGGAGGGACGGCTCGACGCCGCGGTGAACTGCGCCGGCATCGCCCGCCCCGCGCCGTCGTCGGAGGTGAGCGATAAGGACTTCGTGCGCCTGGTGGACATCCACCTCCACGGCACGATGCGCGCCTGTCAGGCCGCCTATCCGCTCCTGAAGGAGTCGAATGGATCCATCGTCAACATCTCCTCTGTGGCTGCCTCCTCCGGGATGCCGGCGCGAGCCAGCTACTGCGCGTCCAAGGCCGGCATCGAGGGCCTGACCAGGACTCTCGCCGTGGAATGGGCACCGGACTCCGTCCGCGTCAACGCCGTGGGGCCGGGCTACACGCGGACCGCTCTGACGGAGAAGCTCATGGCGGAAGGGAAGCTGGACGTCTCGCCGCTCGTGGCGCGCACACCGCTGGGCCGCCTCGCGGACCCGCGGGAGATCGCCGCGGCCATCAACTTCCTGGTCTCCGAGGACGCCTCCTACATCACGGGCCAGTCCCTCCTGGTGGACGGCGGCATGACCGTGGACGGGAACTGGTACTGATCATGACCGGAATCCCCGGGCTCGCCGGAACGGAACACATCGGATTCACGGTCCCCGATCTCGAAGAGGCCACCCGTTTCTTCGTGGACGTCATCGGATGCGAGCTGGTCTATTCCCTGGGCCCGTTCCGGGACGACGGGGACTGGATGCAGGAGCATCTCAACGTGCATCCGCGTGCCGTCATGAAGGAGCTCCGCTTCTTCCGGTGCAAGCACGGCCCCAATTTCGAAGTCTTCTCCTACACCTCACCGGACCAGGCCACCGTCCAGCCGCGCAATAGCGACGTCGGCGGTCATCACCTGGCGTTCTACGTGGACGATCTGGACGCAGCGGCCGAATACCTCAGAAGCCGCGGAGTCCGCGTCCTGGGTGAGCCCACGGCGAGCAGCGGGCCGAGTGCAGGACAGCGCTGGCTGTACTTCCTCTCGCCCTGGGGGATGCAGTTCGAGCTGGTCAGCTTCCCCGGCGGCAAGAAGTACGAAGCCACGAGCGAGGTCCTGCTCTGGGATCCCCGGGGCACCGCCTGATGACCGCGATACTGGGGGATGGACCTCCAGGGAGGAGGCCGTCTCACGGACCATGAATTGAGATGCCATGACCAGCCCTACCGTCGCGAGCGTCAGGATCGCTCAGGCCCTGCACGAGTCGATCCTCAGGGGCGAGCTCAAGCCCGGGGAGCGGATCCGGCAAGAGGAGATCGCGGCCGAGTTCGGCGCCAGCCGGCTCCCCGTCCGTGAGGCCCTCCGGCTTCTCGCCGCCGACGGCCTGGTCACCATGGTCGCCAACACCGGCGCCTGGGTCGCCCAGCTGAACCTCCGTGAGGCCACGGAGATCTACAAGATCCGCGAGCGCATCGAACCCCTCGCCCTCGCGGAGAGCATGCCTCGTCTCACCGAGGCCGACATTGACCAGATCTCGGGTCTCGCCGACGCCATCGACGGCGTGGAGGACACGGATTCCTTCCTCCGGTTGGACCGGGAATTCCACCTCGCCACGTACCGTCGGGCCGACATGCCCGCGCTCGAGGCCATGGTTCTGCGGTACTGGAACACCACCCAGCACTACCGCCGCGCCTACTACGAGCTCCCCGGCAGCGGGGGGCACTGGACCATTCACTACGAGCACAAGCTGCTTGTGGACGCCATCCGCAGACGCGACACCGACGAAGGTGAGCGCATCCTGCGCAGCCACATCCGGAGGACCAGGCTCGCCCTGGCCGAGCATCCGGAGATCTTCCCTAAGGATTGACAATGAACTTTGACTTCACCGGCCGTACGCTCCTGCTGACAGGTGCCGCGGGAGGCATCGGCCGTGAAATCGCCAAGCTGTTCCACACCGCAGGCGCCAACCTGGTCCTGGCGGACCTCAATGAGGACGCCCTGCAGGAAGTCGCGGCCGGGCTCGGCGAGGGCCCGGGGCGGATTCTCTGCCGCGCCACCAACGGCGCGGACCCGGAGGACATCGCCGCCACCGTCGGCGCCGCGGTGGACACCTTCGGCGGGCTGGACTTCGTGGTCCCCGCCGCCGGCATCTACCCTGAGCGCGATGTCGAAGACATGAGCGACGACGAGTGGCGGCTGGTGCAGTCCATCAACCTGGACGGTGTCTTCTACCTGCTCAAGCGTGTGATCCCGCACCTCGCCGACAACGCGGCGATCGTGAACTTCGCCTCCGTCGCCGGCCACCGTGGCAGCCGCAGCCACGCCCACTACGCGGCCAGCAAGGCGGGCATCATCGCCCTGACCCGCAGCCTGGCCATGGAGCTCGGCTCCCGCGCCCGCGTCAACGCCGTCTCCCCCGGCACCATCGAAACACCCATGACCATCGGCCTGATCCGCGACCGCGGTGAGTCGATGCTGGCCAACACCCCACTGGGCCGCAACGGCCGCCCGTCCGAAGTCGCGTCCGTCGTCGGCTTCCTCTGCTCCGACGCGGCGTCGTTCATCACGGGAGAGACCGTCCACGTCAACGGCGGGCTCTTCATGGCCGGCTGACCGCCCGCCGCCTTCCCACTTCTCACTTCCCACCGAGGGCACCGCCCTCCTCAGCTCCCGGTCATGCGTCCGGGGGCCATCCCACCACGCCTTCATCCGGCCCCTTCCGGCCGGAAACAAAGATAGAGAGTCATGTCCATGACCACCACCAACATCGCGGCGACCAAGCCGCGGGGATTCTTCAGCCGCATCGGAAACAAGCAATCCTGGATCGCCATGGGCCTGTTGTGGGGCCTGTTCGCCATGAACGGCAATATGCGCTCCTGGGCCATCGGCAGCCTGCAGCCGGCCATCGTCAAGGAATTCAACGTCGATCCCACCACCATCGGCCTGTTCGCCGGGTTCGTCACCCTGGCGCAGGGCCTGTTCGCGATTCCCATCGCGCACTGGTCCGACAAGGGCGGAGCCGGCTGGCGCAGGAAGTACCGGTACATCGCAGTGGTCCTCGCCTACGTGGTCCTGACCATCCTGACCGGCGTGAACATCTTCACCGTCAGTCTCCTGGCCGTCTTCATCCTGCAGTTCCTGCAGAAGGTGTTCAGCGGTGCCGGGGAGGCTCTGGAGGTGACCAATGTGACCGAGTGGTGGCCGGTGGAAAAGCGCGGCTTCGCACAGGGCCTGCACCACACTTCCTACCCGTGGGGCACGTTCATCGGCGGCCTGATCATCGCAGGCATGCTGAGCGCGTTCGGCCAGGATCAGTGGCGCATGGTGTTCCTCATCCTCCCGCTGATCAGCTTGCCGCTGCTCATGATGTTCTGGAAGTTCTCCAGCAAGAAGAACTACGACAAGTTCACCGCGGACACCCTGGCCCGTGGGCAGACGGTTCCGGTCGGTCACGGTGGGGCGGACAAGGTCCCGGCCGGCGCGCTCAAGCGGGCCTTGAAGAACCCGAACGTCATGATCACCTCTCTCATCATGGGCCTGGCGCTGGCGGTGTACACGGGCATCAGCTTCTGGCTGCCGCTCTACCTGGCCTTCGTGGCGAACTTCAACCTGGCGGACACGGCAGCGCTCAGCGTGGTCTTCACCATCACCGGCGGCGTCGGGCAGATCCTCTGGGGTTCGGTCTCCGACAAGCTCGGCCGGAAGCTCACCCTCATCGTCCTCTTCATCTGGCTCGCGATCGCCCTGGTTCTCATGCAGTACATCGGCCTCGGCATCATCGCCCTGGTGGGCCTGCAGCTGCTGCTCGGCCTCGCGACCAACGGCGTGTACCCCGTGCTCTACGCCATGGCCGCGGACTCGATCGAACCGGGCGCCGTGGGACTCGCCATGGGCTTCAACGTGGCGGGTCAGATGATCGCCGCGATCGGGCCCATCGCCGTGGGCGCCTTCATCGCCGCCGGAGGAGGATTCCACGACGCCTCCGGCTACATGGTGGGCCTGTACGTGATGGCCGCCGCGATGCTGCTCTGCGCGGTGCTGATGTTCCTCTTCACCCGCGAGACGATCGGCTGGTTCCGCAAGCGGGACCGCGCCCTGGTCTCCGAGACCAGCTGCCTCCAGGGCCCGCTGCACGCCGGAGCCGAGAGCTAAGCTCTCCCTTTCTCCTTCCGCGAACCGTCATTTTGTCGCAGTGTTTGTGTCAAACACTGCGATCAAGTGGCGGCTCGCGGAGGAGTGGGGGCGGAAGTCTGCGCCCGGCGGAGCGTGGTGGTGGACAGGACCACGATCTTCAGGCCCACCAGCACGCTGCGCAGGCCGAACGCGACCGCCAGCACCGCGGCACCGGATGCCGGGAGCACCGCGCAGAACACTGCGAGCGCCAGGTCCAGGACGCCGCGGAGCAGGTCCTGCCGTCGCGCCTCAGAATGCCCGCGCGCCACCTCCACCAAGCGCGTCGCCCCGCTGGACAGGAACACGAGCGCGGTCAGATACACCAGCACCTCCGCGGGCAGCGGCACGGCGAGCACGACGACGCCGGCCACCACCCAGCAGACGCCCAGCAGCATGGGCCAGAGGCGCCGTCGTCGTGGATCAGCTGAGCGCGCCTCCTGCGCTCTGCCGTCTGAACGCGCCTCCTGCGCGGCGTCCGCGACGTCGTCGAGCCCGGACAGCACGAACCCCACCCCCGCGTACACCTCGATGCGAGTCAGCGCGCTGAGCGGATGGACGAAGAGCCACACACCACCGGCGAGCGAGAGCAGCCCCACCAGGAACACCACCCACCAGGGCAGCCGGCCGACGTGCTTGCGCATCACCCCGGGCAGGGCCCAGAAACGCCGGTGCAGGGAACTCATGGCCCTATCTTCCCCGCGAGAAGACAAAAGTTGCCGCTCACCGTGACGGCAAGCGGCAACTTTTGCGCTCTCGCGGGGAGGAGAGATCAGTCCTCGAAGTACTCGATCCGGGCGCCGATGGAGTTCAGGCGGTCCGCCAGCTCCGCGTAGCCGCGCTCGATCACGTAGATGTTCCGCAGCGTGGACGTCCCGCGGGCCGCCAGCATGGCCAGCAGGATGCAGGCGGCGGGGCGCAGGGCCGGCGGGCAGCCGATCTCCGCGGCACGCCACTTGGTGGGGCCGTTCACGTACAGCCGGTGCGGGTCCAGGAGCTGGACGTTGGCACCCAGGCGGTTGAGCTCCGTCAGGTAGATGGCACGGTTCTCGTAGACCCAGTCGTGGATCATGGTCTGGCCCTGCGCGTTCGCCGCGATGACGGCGAAGAACGGCAGATTGTCGATGTTCATGCCCGGGAACGGCATGGGGTGGATCTTGTCCACGGACGCGTGCAGCGTGCTCGGCTTGGTGGTCACGTCCACCAGGCGGGTGTGGCCGTTGTGCGCCACGTACTCGCCGGAGATCTCCAGCTCCTGGCCCATGTGCTGCAGGAATGCCAGTTCGATCTCCATGAACTCGATCGGCACGCGGCGCACGGTCACCTCGGAATTGGTGACGATGCCCGCGGTGATCAGGCTCATGGCCTCAATGGGGTCTTCGGAGGGGTAGTACTCGATGTCCGCGTTGATGTTGGTGCGGCCTGTGATGCGCAGCGTGGTGGTGCCGATGCCCTCGATGGTCACGCCGAGCATCTGCAGGTAGAAGCACAGGTCCTGGACCATGTAGTTGGGGCTGGCGTTACGGATCACGGTGGTGCCGGTGCGGTGCGCGGCCGCCATGATGGCGTTCTCCGTGACGGTGTCGCCGCGCTCGGTGAGCACGAAGGTGCGGTCCTTGGTGTCCGCGGCGGGCGCCTGCACGGAGTAGAAGCCGGACTTGGCCTCCACGCTGAGCCCGAACTGGCGCAGCGCCTGCATGTGCGGCTCCACGGTGCGGGTGCCGAGGTCACAGCCGCCTGCGTAGGGCAGCTGGTACTCCTCGCGCTCGTCCAGGAGCGGGCCGAGCAGCATGATGACGCTGCGGGTGCGCCGCGCGGCGTCGACGTCCATGGCGTCCAGGTCCAGGACGGCGGGGCGGCGGACGCGCAGGTCGTTGTCGTTCAGCCAGGTGCACTCGACGCCGATCGACGCCAGCACCTCCACGATTCGGTTCACCTCCTCGATGCGCGCCAGGCGGCGCAGCGTGGTGGTGCCGCGGTTGATCAGGCTGGCGAGCAGAAGCGCGACGCCGGCGTTCTTGCTGCTGTTGACGTCCACCGCGCCGCTGAGCTGCTGTCCGCCCTGCACCCGCAGGTGCGTCTGGCGCGGCCTCGCGGGGGTGACGAGCGTGGCTTCGAAGAGGTCCTCGAGCCGGCGGATCATGCGCAGGCTCAGGTTCTGCTTGCCGGTCTCCATGCGGGCCACGGCGCTCTGGCTGGTTCCCAGCTCCTCCGCCAGCTTGCCCTGCGTCCAGCCCTTGTCGCTGCGCGCGTCGCGGAGCCAGGAGGCCAGGTGATCCATCGTCTCAGTCATGGGCTCGAATATATCAGATATGAGTTACGCACCTCGCTTAGCCGTCATACCGGCGCGCCCTCGTGGGAAATTTGGGATACCTGAGTCGATTCGCGCATATTCTGCACCCCCGCCGACGCGCCACACGAAACCATCGCAGGAAACACCGGGGGCCGGTGGGAGACCCCCGTCTCCCACCGGCCCCCGGCTCGCCTCAGGCGTGCTGTGCGCTCAGGCGCTCAGGCGTTCAGCGCGGTGTAGTACGCCGCGGCTTCCTCGCCCAGGACACCACGCTCGATGGTGACCTCATCGCGCAGACCCACCAGGTCCAGCAGCTTCTCCACACTGTAGCCACCGGGCGCCTCGATGCCGGGCACGGACTGCACGGCGATGACGAAGTGCCGGATTCCGGCGTTCAGCAGCGCACCGGCGCACATGGCACACGGCTCGAAGCTGGTGATCAGCGTGGAGTCGGACAGGTCCAGGCCCCACTGCGCGTTCGCGGCACGGACGGCGGCCAGCTCGGCGTGAGCCGTGACGTCCTGCGTGCTCTCCACCGAGTTGCGCACCACGACGGTCCCGCGCGGGCCCGTGATGACGGAGCCGTAGGGGTGATCCCCGGCGGCCTCGGCGATCCGGGCCTGCTCAAGGGCCTGGCGTACGTGCTCTTCGTGGTTGGTCATATCTCTCCTTGGGGTGCGTGTGATGAATCAGGCTGCGACGGCGCGGTCGAGGCGACCGCGCGAGATGATCGCGATCTGGCCGAGCGCAGCCTGCAGCTCTGCCTCGGTATCGGCGCTGATCCGGCGCTCGAACTCCGCGAAGATCGAGTCCTTGGTGTGGCCGCGGACGGCGATCACGAACGGGAAGCCGTGACGCGCCTGGTAGTCGCGGTTCAGCGTGGACATCCGGGCGAACTCCTCCGGGCTGAGGGAGTCGAGACCGGCACTGGACTGCTCACCGACCGACTCCACCGTCATCTCGCCGGCCTGGGCCTCCTTGCCCGCCAGGGCGGGGTGGCCGTTGAGGAAGTCGAGCACCTTCTGGCGGTCCGCGGACTCGACGACGGCGAACATCGCGCGGTGCAGCGCGTCGACGTCGGCGAACGGCCGGGAGTCCCAGGCCGCCTCGGCGACCCACGGGGAGTTCTCGAAGATGGGGCCGAGGACGGCGACGAACGCCTCCCGGTCCATCGCATTGACGTCGTTCAGGGTGGTCTCGGTCATGAGTTCGTCTCAGCTTTCTTGGTGTCGGAGTTACCGCCCCGCCGGCTCTTCGACGGGGATGGAGTCGGCGCCGGCCTTCGGTGCCTCACGGAACTTGGGGACCAGCAGCAGAATCAGGATCGTGGCGCAGATCTCCACGCCGGCGACGATGAGAAGACCCGGGGCCAGGCTACCGGTGGAGTCCTTCAGCGAGCCGAGCATGTACGGCGCGCCGAAACCGGCGAGGTTGGCGATCGAGTTGATCAGGGCGACACCACCGGCGGCCGCAGCCCCGGCGAAGAAGCGGTTGGGCATCTGCCAGAAGACCGGGATGGCGGACATGGTGCCGACCAGTGCCAGGGCGAGGCAGGCGATGGCGCCGAGCGGGCTGACGGTGATCAGCAGGGCCGCACCGGCCAGACCGAGAGCGCCAAGAGCTGCGGAAACGGAGGTCTGGACCCGGGATTCGCCCGTGCGGTCCGAGATGAACCCGGCGCAGATCATGCCGGCGGCGCCCAGCAGGTTGATGCCCGCCATGATCCAGCCGACCACCAGCGGGTCCTTGAAGCCGACCGTGGCGACCAACGAGGGACCGTAGAACGTCAGCGAGGAGTTGGCGGCGATGATGCAGAAGAAGATGAGGATGAAGAGCCAGATGGTCTTGCCCTTGAGCGCGGCGAGCATGCCGTGCTGGCGACCCTCGGCGTGCTCTTCCTTGTCCAGTTCACCCTGCACGAAGTCACGCTCGGCCTGGGTCAGCCACTTGGCGTGATGCGGGCGGTCCGTCAGGTAGAAGAGGGTGGCGATGCCCAGGATGATCGACGGGATGCCTTCGATGATGAAGACCCACTGCCATTCGGCCAGGCCGGCCACGCCGCCCATGCTGGTCATGATCCAGCCGGCGAGCGGGCCGCCGACGACGCCGGCGAACGCGGAGGCGGACATGAACATGCCGAACGCCTTGGCCCGGCGGTTGGCCGGGAACCAATAGGTCAGGTACAGGATGATGCCGGGATAGAAGCCGGCTTCGAAGACACCGAGCAGGAAGCGCAGGCCGTAGAAGATCTCCGGCGTGGTGGCGAACATCATCAGGATGCTGACGACGCCCCAGCCGAGCGTGATACGCATGATCGTCTTCTTGGCGCCGATCCTCTGCAGGAGCAGATTGCTCGGGACCTCGAAGAGGAAGTAGCCGATGAAGAAGATGCCGGCGCCCAGGCCGTAGATGGCCTCGCTCCAGCCGAGGTCGTCCAGCATGCGGAGCTTGACGAAGCCGATGTTGACGCGGTCGATCCAGGCGACGATCCAGAGCAGCATCAGGAACGGCACCAGCCGGAAGAAGACCTTCCGGTAGATGCTCTCAGCGAGCGCGGGAGTGACCGCCGCGGTCTGAGGTGTGGACATGGAAATCTCCTTTGATTTCCCGGGACGCCTCCGCGTCTCGGTTCGGAGCAGGCGCACCCACCAGGCGCCCACTTTCACGATCCGAAATATAAATTCCAGAAGCGCGAGTGATACCGGAAATCTACAAGGAGGTGGAAAATGAATTCAAGTTACCTGTGTCACATTCAGCGCCGGGTATACCAACCGGACGCCTCGATCAGCGCCCTGACCAGCGGAATCACAAGGTTCCGCGCCCGCAACATGGCATACCATCTGAGCGCCGTCACAGACGGCCGTTGACCCCGGAGGGACCCCGGGGAGAGCCCCGCGGGGGCCGAAACCGGCAGGCGGCGTGCCGTCAGTACACCACGTGCCAGGCGCCGGTGAGCAGCGAGGTGCCCACGGCGAGGCCCGCCAGCAGGACCGCCCCGAGCAGCACCCAGGCGTCCGCCCGGACCATCCTCGACGGCCGGGCCCAGCTCCGGGGGCCGGCACCGAAGCCGCGGGCCTCCATGGTCACGGCCAAGCGGGACGCCCGGCGGATCGACTGGACCAGGAGCCCGAAGCTCTGACCCAGCTTGGCCCCGATCCCGGCCAGGAAGCCACCCGAAGACCCGACACCACGGGCCCGGCGCGCCATGCCGATGGTCTGCCACTCCTCCACCATGAGCCCCACCAGGCGCAGCGCAGCCAGGGTCCCCAGGACGAAGCGGTGCGGAAGGCGGGCCAGCTGCGCCAACGCATCGGCCAGCTCGGTCGGTTCCGTGCAGGCCATCATGATGACGGCGGGAAGCGCGATCGCCAGACCACGCAGCGCGAAGCCCACGCCCAGCAGCAGCGAGTGCTCGCCCATGGTCCAGATCCCCACACTGAAGATCAGCGGCCCCTTGTCCGGCGCCAGGACGGCCGTGCTCCAGCCGCCCAGTAGGGCTCCGCAGACCAGTGGCCAGGCACGCAGCCACAGCGTTCGGAGGTTGAGTCCCGCCAGCGGCAGCACCAGCAGCTCGCCGAGCACGGCGATCCCGGCGGACAGCCAGTCGATGGACCACACCAGCGCCACCGTGATGACCACCAGCGCACCGAGCTTGGCGAGCGGGTTCACCCGGCCGAGCAGCGGCTGAGCCGCGCGCGCGGAGGCATACGGGTCGACGGCGGCCGCCGTCGTCGTCGGTGCGGATACGGCACTCATGCGCCTTCCTTTCCCACGGTGACGGACCGCTCAGCCGTGGCGGGGGAACCCGCAGCGAACTCGGAGGCGCCGAGCGCGCGGGTGAAGTCGGCGTCGTGCGTAACGGACAGGACCGCGACGCCGTCGGCGAGCAGCTCCAGCAGCAGCGAGCCGAGCTCCGCCCAGGTGTTGGCGTCCTGCCCGAAGGTCGGCTCGTCCAGGATCAGCAGCCGCGGGTGGGCGGCCAGGACGGTGGCCACGGAGAGCCGGCGCTTCTCGCCGCCGGAGAGCGTGTACGGATTGGCGTCCACCAGGTTTTCGAGACGGAGGCGCTGCAGGAGCTCGTCCACGCGGTCCTCGCCGCGGCCCAGCTGCCGTGGCCCGAAGCGCAACTCGTCCAGGACGGTGCCGGTGACGAACTGGTGCTCCGGTTCCTGGAACACGGTGCCGATCCGGGTGATGAGCTCCTTGGCCCTCCAGCGGTGCGGTTCGGGGTGCCGGGGCACTGAACCGCCCGCGGCCAGCAGCGCCTGAGAGCCGACGACGGCGCCACGCACCGGGGCGAGCAGGCCCGCCAGGGTGAGGGCCAGGGTCGATTTGCCCGCCCCATTGGGGCCGGTCACGGAGAGCGCCCGGCCAGATTCGAGGGTCAGGGAGACGTCGCTCAGCACCGGGGCGGGAGCCTTGGAACCGAAGCCCCGGCGCATGGCGGCGGCACGGCTCACCGCCAGGTGCCGGGCGTCGAGGAGCGTTTCGCCGGCGCCACGTGGCGCGGTGCCTTTCAGGGCCGGCACCCGGCCGGGCACCCAGACACCCTGGGCCGCGAGGGAATCCCCCCGCGCGTCCAGCACGGCGGACGGAGGCCCGGAAGCAACGACGCCGGACGGACCGGCACCCGTGGAACCCTGACGCCCTGAACCCAGCACCACCACACGGTCCACCACGTCCTTCCAGACCTCCACGCGGTGCTCCACCACCAGGAGCGTGGCCCCCGTGGCGGCGACGGCGCGGATCACGGCGTCGCGGACCTCCAGGACGCCGGCGGGGTCCAGATTGGCGGTCGGTTCGTCCAGCAGGACCAGGCCGGGCCGCATGGCCAGGACGCCGGCGAGCGCCAGCCGCTGCTTCTGACCGCCGGAGAGCGCGTGGGTGGGGTGGTCGAGCGGCAGGGAACCCAGCCCGACGTCGTCGAGCGCCTGCCGGACACGGCCCCAGATCTCCGCCGGCGCAACGGCGAGGTTTTCGGCGCCGAAGGCGACGTCGTCGCCCACCCGGCCCAGGATCACCTGGGTCTCCGGGTCCTGCTGCACCAGCCCGGCGCGGCCGCGGGCTTCCCGCGGCGAGCGGCCGTCCACCAGCAGCGCGCCGGTCTCATCGGCGTCGTCGTCCTCGGAAGAGCCCAGCACCCCCGCCAGGGCGTGCAGCAGCGTGGACTTGCCCGCGCCGGACGGACCGAGCAGGAGGACCTTCTCCCCCGGCTCGATGTCCAGGTCCAGGCCCGCGACGGCGGCGCGGCCGCGGCCGCCGTGCCGCCAGCCCCAGCCGCGGGCGGTGACCCTGGCGGGCCGGACTTCCGTGGACGTCATCGGATCAGCGGAAGGCGGGCTCGGAGCCGGCCTTGCGTGACGCGAAGGCGGACAGCGCGCCGGTCTTCGCCAGGCCGCGGGTGGCCAGCCAGGACAGGGCGCCGGCGATCACGGCGCCGGAGAGGATGCAGAACACGGTGTAGAGGGCCTTGGAACCGCCGTCCCACTCGATGTTCCAGCCCCACGGCATGAAGTTGTCGTTGATGGAGCAGCCCAGGCCGGCCAGCGCGCCGGAGAGGATCCCGACGGGCAGGTTGAACTTGCGGTAGAGGAAGATCGCCAGGGCGATCTCCGCGCCGAGGCCCTGGATGGCGCCGGAGGCGAGAACGGTGAGGCCGTACTGGGAGCCCATGACGAGCTCGGAGCAGGCCGCGATGACCTCCACGAACAGGGCCGCGCCCGGCTTGCGGATGATGAGTCCGGCGAGGACGCCGGGCAGCAGCCAGCCACCGACGTAGAGGCCCCCGCCGGGAGGGAAGGCCGTGGTGAAGGCGGTGATCAGGTTGGCGCCCTGGTCCCACGCCCAGAAGATCACACCGCCGGCGACGGCGATCAGGGCCGCCACCACGATGTCCACCACGCGCCAGTTGCGGCGCGTCGCGATTGCCTGAGTAGTCATGTCATCCTCCTGGGATTTCAGGAGGGGAGGTGCCTGGCGGCACGTTCTGAGATGCTCGACTCCCTATCGCCGGTACTAACCGGATCAGGTTCGAGGGTCTGCGGTTGTTCCGCACTCTCAGCGCCCACTCACCTTGCGGCGGCGGCGCTCCCCTGTCGTTTCTGGTGCAGCCCAGTTTATACCCGCGCCCGGGTCCGCGGCGGGGCCTGGGCGTCACAATCCGCGGGGCGGGGCTGGGGCGCCGCGGGGCGCCGAGTCAGGAACCGGAAGAGATTCGCTGCCGCAGCGGGGCGGACCGGGCTTCCTGGAATCCGGCGAGCACCATGACGGCCACCGTGCCGGTCCCCCAGACGGCGATCACGAGCCCGGGCGGCACCGAGTCGCCGCCGTCCCCGGCCGCGAGCGCGCAGGCGACAGCCACCGCCCCCAGGCACTGCCACAGGACCATGACCATGAGCGGGATCCGGGACACCACTTTCGACGCCGAAGCCGCCTCCCGGTCCGTGATGCCCGGCGCCTCTGCGGCCGCGTCCTCCCGGGTCCAGCGCCTCAGCCGTCTGGCCGCCAGAACGGACATCACCGTCAGCGCGGCCAGGACGATGCACAGACCCAGGGCGGACAGGGACAGCCCCCAGACGAACTGCCCGTGCAGGGACGCCTCCTTGCCGGGTGAGAACGTCAGCGTCTGCGCGGCCGCGCCGCGGCCCGGCTTCCTGATGATCAGTCCGGCCACGGTCAGCAGGCCGCCCAGGCAGGCCACGACGACGCCGGACATCGCCACCCTGCCCGACATCCGGATCCCGGCCCGCCGTTCAGTGGGGCGACCGGGGCCTGCGCTCGCGTGCGGACGGTCCGCTGCGGCGTCGTCGGCGGCGGCACTGTGGTCGGCTGCGGCGTCGTCGGCGGTGCTCGCAAGGGAGGCCTTCGAGCGCGCCCGATCCGGTCTCCGCGCAAGCCCGGCTGCGATGAAGAACAGCAGGGAGGCCGGGGGCAGAAGCAGCGTGAAGATTCCCATCAGCGCACGGACTCCCGCCGCTACGGTCTCTGCCGGTCCTGTCCGGAAGAACTCGTCCGCCAGGACCTGGCTCGTGACCATGGCGCACAGCGTCAGCGGAGCCGTGAGGAGAAGCCCCATCGCCAGGGTCTTCAGCGCCGCGGACATCAGGCGGGAGAACGGGACCCGTGGCTCCACGGCGGCGTCGGTCATGAGACAAAACTACAACGACAGGACGAACCCGGGCCGCCGACGTCTGCGCGACGACCGGAGGCGCCGCGTCCGGAGTTCCAGGTTTGGGATCCCATATGAGAACGATTATTAACAGTCGGTTATTACAGTTGCTATGTTCACCATTCTTTGACCGTGCCCCAGGTCACTTCCTACAGTTTCAGCACCTCGCATATTCATTTCTCGGACCGTGACCCGGGCGGCTGGCAGCACGACGATCTTGAGGCGTCACCCACCCGGTTCCGAGCCGCGCACAGTGTTCCGCGGCTTTTCGAGAAATCCCCTCTCACTTCCCTGAAGCAGCCCGGTATGCCGGGCCACAACCCGGAGTCAACCATGTCCTCTTCCGTGGAATCCCCACAACCCTCGGCCGCCGCGTTCCGGCCCGAGGAACGCGACCGCACCTTCCGCAAGGTGATCTTCCGCCTGGTCCCGTTCCTGACCCTCGTCTGGTTCCTGGCGTGGATCGACCGCGTGAACGTCGGCTTCGCCAAACTGACCATGATCGATGACCTGCACTGGTCCGAGGCCATCTACGGGGCCGGCGCCGGAATCTTCTTCCTCGGCTACTTCTTCTTCGAGGTGCCCAGTAATCTGCTGCTCCAGAAGATCGGCGCCCCGAAGACCATCATGCGGATCGCCCTGGGCTGGGGCGTGGTCTCCGTGCTCATGGCCTTTGTTCACGACCCGTGGCAGTTCTACGTCCTGCGCTTCCTGCAGGGCGCCTTCGAGGCCGGCCTGCAGCCCGGCGTCATCCTGTTCCTCACGTACTGGCTGCCCGCACACCGCCGCGGCAAGGCCATGGCGTTCTTCATGTCCGCCTCGGCCATGTCCCTCATGATCGGAAGCCCGCTGGCCGGTTTCCTCATGAACGCCTTCAACAATGTGGGCGGCCTGGCCAACTGGCAGTGGCTGTTCATCGTGGAGGGCATCCCCTCCGTGATCGTCGGCATCCTCGCCGTGTTCGTCCTGACCAACAAGCCCGCCCAGGCCAAGTGGCTGAGCGAGACGGAGAAGGAGCACATCGCCGCCGAGCTCGCTCAGGAGGCCGAGGTCCTGGGGCACCGCGAGCACAAGTTCTGGAGCTCTCTGCGCAAGCCCAGCTCCTGGGTCCTGATCCTCACTTTCTTCTGCATCGTGGCCGGCAACGCCACCCTGACCTTCTACGGCCCCAGCCTGGTCCAGGCCGTGGGCGTCAAGGACGTCACCACGCTCGGCTGGCTCATGTCCGTGGTCTACGCGTTCGGCTGGCTCGGCATGATCGGCAACGGCTGGCTGTCCGACCGCAAGCGTGAATCCCGCTGGCACACCGCCGTCGCGGCCGGCCTGGGCGCTCTCGGCCTCCTGCTGGCCTCCGTGTTCCTGGGCCAGCACAGCCTGTTCGGCGTGGTCGCCGCGCTGTCACTCTCCGCCGCCGGCACCATGGGAGCCATCCCGGTGTTCTGGAACCTGCCCGCCAAGTTCATGAGCGGCACGGCCCTGGTGGCCGGCGTGGCCGTCATCAACTCCGTGGCCAACCTGGCCGGCTACTTCGCCCCGCAGCTGCTGGGCACCCTGAAGTCCACCACCGGCGCCTACACGGGCGGCCTGGCCATGATCGCCGCCGTGGAAGCCGTGGCCGTCCTCCTGGTCCTGCTCTGCATCCGCAAGGACCAGACCGCCGCCCCGGTCCAGGACCTCGAGGCCGCCGACGTCCACTGACACCGGTTCGCCCGCCCCGGCCACGGCACCCCGGCCCCCCGCACAGGGGAGCCGGGGCGTTGTGCGTTCACCGCCGCGCCGCTGCGCCGCTGAAACAGCTGGTTTCCGCTGAGACAGTGGGTTTAAACCACTGTTTCAGCGGAAACCAGCTGTTTCGCCGGACCAGGGCCGAGCGGGTGCCTCAATCGAAACGGACGGCGTTCCACTCCAGCAGGCGCGGAGAGGCCAGACCCTCGAGGACGAACGGGTCACCCGCGATGAACCGCTCCGCGTCCTCCCGGGTGGTGAAGACACCCATGGATCCGCCGGCACGGTCCGGGGTGAGGAACGGCCCGAGCGCGATGAGCCCACCGCCCGCGGCCTGGAAGTCCCGGTAGTAGGCCTGGTGCCGCGGGAAGACGTCCAGGACACGGGCCCGGTCCGCGCCCTCGCGCAGGGTGTACAGCACGACGATCTCCATGGGCGGATCGTACCAACCGGCACCGCCGTCGTCGCCCTCTTGCCGAAACAGCGGGTTTCCGCTGAAACAGTGGGTTTAGACCACTGTTTCAGCGGAAACCCGCTGTTTCAGCAGGGCCACGAAGGCCGGCAGAGCCACGAGAGCCGCGAGCGCCCGGAGGGCCGGTTCCAGGGACGGTCAAGAGCCGGCCACGCATGCCCCATTCTCAGCATTTTCTGAGACTTTCTTCACTCAATGCAAGATTGCACTCCGTGCACCATGGCGCGTAGCATGGAACCATGAGTTCCACCACCCCCGACGCGGCCTTCGTGCGCGCCGGGACCCCCGTGGAGGACCGGGAAGAGAAGACCTCCCGGCGTGAGCTGAACAAACTGGCCACGCGCGCCGCCATCATCGAGGCGGCCGTGAACCTGCTTTCCGAGCACGGACTCGGCGGATTCACGGCGGAGGACCTGGCGGACGCCGCCGGCATCTCCCGCCGGACCTTCTTCAACTACTTCCCCAGCCCGGAGGCCGCCCTGGCCGCCACGGTCCAGATCTTCCTGGACGGCGCCATCGAGGAGTTCCGGAACCGCCCCCACCAGGAAAGCGTCCTGGACTCCGCCATCGCCGCCGTCACGGCCCTCGTGGAGCCGGGCGCCCTGTCCCGGATGGCCCGCGTCTGCCTCCTGACGGAGAACCAGCCCCAGGTCCAGCGCTGGCAGCTCATGGCGTGGGACGAGGCCACCGGCAAACTCAGCGCGGCCGCCGTCGAACGTCTGGGAACCGAAGCGGACCCCTTCTTCGTCAGAACCATGGTGGGCGCCATCATCGGCGCCGGGAAAGCCGCCATGGAGTTCTGGCTGGAGCACGAGGCACCCCGCAACGGTGAGGTGACCGACGCCCACAGCGCAGCCCTCAGACGGCTCATCACGCAGGCCCTGCAACACCTCCGCAACGGCTTCGCCTGAGCACCCCTGACCACCCATCCTGCCCACCGGCACCAACGGCATCGACAAAGGCATCAGACCATGGCACTCCTGCTCTACAGGCTCGGCAAGTTCTCCTACCGGCACCGCTGGTGGGTCCTTTCGTTCTGGCTTGTCGCCTTGCTGGCCGTGGGCGGCTCCGCTCTGGCCTTCCACGGCAAGCTCACCAACGACTTCAAGATCCCCGGCACCGAGACCCAGCGCGTCCTGGACCACCTCAAGGACGCCCTGCCCGAGGCGTCGGGCGGCACGGGCTCCGTCGTCTTCCAGACCTCGGACGGCAAGGCGTTCACGGATGACCAGAAGAAGGCCGTCGAGGACGCCCTGACCGGTCTCAACGGCAAGAACCAGGTGCAGTCCAGCGTGGACCCGTTCGCCACCCAGGCCCAGGTGGACGCCGGCCCCGGCAAGCTCGCCGACGCCAAGAAGCAGCTCGACGCGGGCAAGGCGCAGCTGGACGCCACCAACGCCCAGCTGGATGACGCCAAGAAGCAGCTGGACACGGCGAAGCAGCAGCAGGCCGCCGCGCAGGCCTCGGGCGCGAACATCCCGGCCGCTCAGGCCGCCGCCGCGGCCGCGCAGATCGCCGCGGCGCAGAAGGCGTACGACGACGGCCGGGCCAAGGCCGACGCCGCCGGCAAGGAACTGGCCTCCCACCAGGCCGAACTGGACGTGGCCCAGCGCAAGGCGTCCGCGGCGCAGGGCATCCGCTTCGTCTCCAAGGACGGCGCCACGGCCGTGGCCCAGGTGTCCTTCAAGGTCGCCCTCTCCGCGCTCTCCACGGAGGACCGCGACCAGGTGGTCAGCACCCTGGAGGCCACCCAGTCCAAGGGCCTGAACGTCTACCCCAGCAAGGAACTCTCCGAGGACCTCGGCAGCCTGGCCGGCCCCGGCGAGATCATCGGCCTGTGCGTGGCCGTCCTGGTCCTGATCATCATGCTCGGCACCCTCGTGGCGGCCGGCCTCCCGCTCCTCATGGCCATCGCGGGTGTGGGCGTGGGCGTGGGCGGCACCTTCGCCCTCTCCGGCGCCATCCAGATGAACAGCATGACCCCCATCCTGGCCCTCATGCTCGGCCTGGCCGTGGGCATCGACTACTCCCTGTTCATCGTCAACCGGCACCGCGGCCAGCTGCTGGCCGGCATGGAACTGGAGGAGTCCATCGGCCGCGCCACGGGCACCAGCGGCAACGCCGTGTTCTTCGCCGGCGTCACCGTGGTCATCACCCTCGCGGCCCTGGCCGTCCCGGGGCTGCCGTTCCTGACGCTGATGGGCCTGGCCGCCGCGGCCACCGTGGCCGTCGCGGTCCTGGTGTCCCTGACCCTGACGCCCGCCATGCTGGGCTTCCTCGGCCGCCGGGTCGCCACCAAGCGCGCCTGGGCGCGCGCCGCCGCCTCGGAGGCGGACCCGGACGCCCACACCCTGAAAGAGAACGACGCCGCCGGCCGCGGCTGGGGCGCGTGGGTCACCAAGTGGCCGTGGCTGGCCGTGCTGCTGGCCGTCGTCGTGCTCGGCACCGTGGCGCTGCCCGCGAAGGACCTCCACCTGGCACTGCCCGACGGTGGCTCCGAGCCCGCCGACTCCGCCGCGTACAAGGCGTACGCCGCGATCGGCCAGTCGTTCGGCGACGGCATGAACGGGCCGATCGTGGTGGTGGGCGAGTTCCCGGCCGGGCTGAGCGACCAGGACGCCGCCCTCAAGCAGCTTGACGTGGCGGACAAGCTCCGCTCCGTGCCCGGCGTGGTGGCGGCCGTGCCGGCCCTGCTCAGCGACGACCACCAGACCGCCCTGTTCCAGGTCATCCCGTCCAAGGGCCCGGCCGATCCGGACACCGTCAAGGTGGTCTCGGACCTGCGGGCCGAGGGCGCGCAGATCCAGAAGGACCTGGGCGTCACCATCGGCCTGACCGGGCAGACCACGGCCAACATCGACGTGTCCAACAAGCTCGTCGAGGCCATGCCGGTGTACCTGGCGATCGTGGTGGGGCTGTCCCTGATCCTGCTGCTCCTGGTGTTCCGGTCCGTCTGGGTGCCGGTCCTGGCAACGCTGGGCTTCCTGCTCTCGCTGGCCGCGTCCTTCGGCGCCGTGGTGGCCGTGTACCAGTGGGGCTGGCTGGGCGCCGTGTTCGACGTCAGCCACCCGGGACCGGTGCTGAGCATGCTCCCCATCATCCTGATCGGCGTGCTGTTCGGCCTGGCCATGGACTACCAGGTGTTCATCGGCTCCGGCATGCGGGAGGCGTACGCCCACGGCGCCGAGGCGAAGAACGCCGTGCGGATCGGCTTCCGGCACGCCGCAGTGGTGGTCACCGCCGCCGCGATCATCATGACCAGCGTGTTCGCGGGCTTCATCTTCAACCACCTGACCATGGTCCGGCCGCTCGGCTTCTCCCTGGCGTTCGGTGTGCTGCTGGACGCGTTCGTGGTCCGCATGACCCTGGTCCCGGCCGCCATGCGGCTGCTCGGCGCGCGCGCCTGGTGGCTTCCGGGCTGGCTGGAGCGGATCCTGCCCGACGTCGATGTGGAGGGCGCTCGCCTGAACCAGGCGGCCGTCGTGGCGGTGGCCGCCGAGGCCGGCGCCGGCGTCGTCGTGGACTCCGGGGAGGACGACGCGCCGTCCGCCGGCGGCAAGCGCGCCGCCGTGGAGGAGCCGGAGGAACCTGCGGCGCTGACCGGTTCCCACGCGCTCATCCAGGCGCCCGACGCCACCCCCACGGAGCTCGGTTCGCCCATGCCGGGCGGCCGGCGCGAGGCCCGGCAGCGGGAGCGCCTGATCGAGACCGGCATGATCCCGGTGGTGTCCGCCCCGGAGCCGTCCGAGGAGGACGAGGAATCGGACTCCGTCGGCGCCGGACGCTGACGATCCCGTGGGGCCCTGCCGGATGCGGCGGGGCCCCACGGTTTTGACGGAGCGATGCCCCGCGCCTTGTAGGCTGGGGCAGGAACGTCAGCCACTCCCTGAGGAGACAGCATGCAGCTTCTGTTCAAATTGCTCGGCACGGCCGTCAGCATCGGCGCGGGCCTCCTCGGTTCCAAGCTGGTGAACGCCGGCTGGGAGAAGGCCACGGGCAACAAGCCTCCGCAGAAGGGCGACGACGCCGAGGCCAGCCTGCGCGGCGCCCTCGCCTTCGCGATCATCTCGGCCACGGTCAGCGCGGCCATCCAGGTGCTCACCAGCCGCGGCACCCAGCGGGCGATCGCCAAGTTCAACAAGACCCGGGACATGGTCTAGCCGCACCTTCGCCCGCCCCCCTGGTTTAGTGCGCCCCGTCTCCGTGCGCTGAGCAGTGCTGCTGGCCGCCGTAGACCGGGACCGGAGCGGCGTCGACGGAGGCGTCATGGACCACCTCGCCGCCCACCAGGGTGAGGTCCGCACGCTGCTCCAGGAGGGCGGCCGGGTCCTGCTCGTGTTCGTAAAGGTTGGAGCTCCAGGCCACCAGGTCCGCCTGCGCACCGGCCTTGATGACGCCGAGCTCGTTCTCCGAGTGCCACGCCCAGGCGCCCTCGGCGGTGTAGCCCCGCAGGGCCTGGTCCAGGGTGAGACGCTCCGCCGGGGTCCAGGCGTCCGAACCGTCCAGGCCGGCCCGGGTCAGCGCCGAGTAGAAGCCCACCAGCGGGTCCATCTCCCCCACCTGCCAGTCGCTGGACAGTGCCACGTGGGCGCCGGATTCCACGAGGGAACGGAACCGCCAGGCGCGGTCCCAGCGCTGCTCGCCCACGTTCTCCATCCAGGTGCCCGCCACCAGGTCCGGCGAGCAGTGCCGCGGCTGCATGGCCGCCGTGACGCCGAGCTCCCGGAAGCGCGGCAGATCGGCCGGGTCCAGGCATTCGACGTGTACGATCCCGTGCCGGCGGTCGCTCGTCCCGTTGGCGCGTGCGGCGTGCTCGATCGCGTCGAGCGCCAGGCGGATTCCACCGTCGCCGGTCGCATGCGTGTGGGTCTGGAAGCCGAGCCGGTCCAGCTCGGTGACGATCCTGGTCAGCTCGCCGAGGGCCGCCGAGGGGTGGCCGCGATGACCGGGGCGGTTGGCGTAGTCGTCCAGCATCCAGGCGGTGTGGGGCTCGATCACGTCGTCCGCGTAGAGCTTGATGGGGCCCAGGCGAAGGCGGTCATGGGACGGCCCGTGATCCACGGCGTCGCGGAGCTCACGGCGGAAGGCGTCATCGGCGTCGACGGGGTGGAAGAGCGCCGCGATCACGCGGGAGGACAGCTTGCCCTCGCGGATGGCGCGGTCCAGGAGGGGCACCTCGGCGAGCGGGACCTGCGGCTCCACCACGGTGGTGATGCCGGTGGCGGTGGCCATTTCCAGGCTGGAGAGGAACTTCCGGTAGCGGCGGTCCGGGGAGTACATGGGGATGTCCCGCTGCAGCCCGGCCAGGCCGGCCGTGGTCATGGCGCTCGTGTAGAAGTCGGTGACCCAACCGGTGGGACGGCCGTCGGCGTCACGCTCTGGATTGCCCCAGGGGATGTCCCCGCCATCGCCGATGCCCAGCACGCGCAGTGCCGCCTCGTTGAGCCAGACGGAGTGCTGGTCGTAGGTGGTGACGAACACCGGGCGGTCCGTCAGCCCGGCCAGATCCCGGGCGTTCGGGCGGCGACCAGAGACCACGGAGTAGACCGCGTTCTCTGCGCAGATCCAGTCCAGTTCGGGGCGGCGGTCGGCCAGTTCCTTGATGCGGCGGCGGACTTCTTCGAGCGTCTCGGCACCTTCGAGGCTCACGGCATCAGCGTCGAAACCGAGCAGGAGGTGGTTGTGCGAGTCGATGACGCCGGGGGTGAGCAGCGCGCCGTCGAGGTCTCTGGTGTGCCGGGCGGCAGGGGCGTCAGCGGCGCTGCCGACGTAGCTGATCCGGCCGTCCGTGACCCCGACGGCCTCGGCCCAGGGCTGGGCGGGGTCGAAGGTGCGGACGGTGGCACGGGTGAGGAGCAGGTCGAGCATGGGAGTCCCGTCAGGAGGTCGAAGGAGTTTTTTGACGCTATTGTCAAAGAACTCCTCCAGTGGAACATCACCGCTCTGCTAACGTCAAGGCATGGCCCGGCCCAGCACCCAGACAGCGCGACGCGAAAAGCTCGTGGCGGCCGCCCTGGACGCGGCCTCGGAGCGCGGTCTGCGCTCCATCTCGATGACCGACGTCGCGGCGAAAGCCGGGCTGACCAGGGGCGCCGTCCTCTACTACTACGAAGACCTGGATGAGCTGCTGGTGGAGGCGCACCGCGCCGGCGTCGCGCGCTTCTGCGACGCGAGAGACGACGCCGTCGCCACCGTTCCGGACCCGGCCTGGCAGCTCGCGGAGGCCATCCGCCGCGGCCTGCCGAGCGGCCCGGACGACGCCCTGATGCGCCTGCTCTACGAATTCGACGTGCTGGCCGGCAATTCGTCCCTCCACCACGAGCTGGTGGAGGGCATGTACCTCCGGCAGCTCGCCACCTACCGCGGTATCCTGGAACGCGGCATCGCCAGCGGTGACTTCACGCTGCGGCTGCCGGCGGACACGCTCGCCATGAACCTCGTGGCACTCGAGGACGCGTACGGCCTGCACATCACCGCCGGGAACAGCCTCATCACCGTGGCGTCGGCGGAACAGGCCATGCGCGACGCCGCGGCCGCCCTGGGCGCGGCGCCTAGGATGCTGGAATGAACGAACTCGTGCTGACGGTCGTCTTCGGGGCGATCTTCCTGTATCTCCTGTACTTCACCATCAGGGCGGGCGTCCGCGACGGGATCAAGCAGGCCCGCCGGGACGACCGCGACGCGGACTCGGTGCTCTGACACCGTCACCTCGGCGCCCCGCCCCGCTCCCTTTCGCGAGACGGCACTTAATCGCAGTGTTTGCGCCAAACACTGCGATTAAATGGCGTTTCGCGGGGGCGTGGGAGAGGCCTACTCCGCCGTCTTCTTCTCACCGGCCTTGGCGACGACGGCGGCCAGCTCGTCTTCGCTGAGCAGCTCCGGGTGCCGGTGCTTGGTGCGGTAGCCGGCGCGGCTGATCATGTGCGCGGAGATGGGCACGGTGAGCAGCTGGAACAGCCAGGCCAGCAGCAGTACCGGCCACACCACCCAGGTGCGCAGCTGCAGCCCAAGCGCCACCAGGACCAGGAACATGCCCAGGACCTGCGGCTTGGAGGCGGCGTGCATGCGGCTCATGAGGTCCGGGAACCGCACCATGCCGATCGCGGCGCCCAGGCTCAGCAGGGCGCCCGCGGCCAGGAGGATCCCACTGGCCACGTCCACCACGGAATCCCAGTTCTCAGCGGTCATCCTCAGTCTCCCTCCGCCCGGTGCCGTCGTCCGGCACACTCCGGTCCTGCACGAACCGCGCCACGGTCACGGACCCGATGAAACCCACCACGGCCAGCGAGATCACCAGAACCAGGTTGTTCAGGTTCCTGTTGACCGCCATGTCCAGGAGCAGTGCCGTCACCACGATGCTCAGCAGCACATCGGAAGCCAGCATGCGGTCCAGGAGGGACGGCCCCTTGGCGATCCGGTAGATGGCGGCCGCGGCGGCCAGGCCCAGTGCCACCTCCGCCACGGTCACGAACACGGGGTTGATCATGCCTGCACCTTCCCGGCCTGTTCCGCCTTCTCCGCCTTGAGCCGCAGCACTTCGGCCTTGGACCCCATGATCAGGATGAGCTTGGCCTCGATCCGCCGCACATCGGCCCTGACCTTCGCAGCGTCCTGGGGCGTGTGCACATTGAGCGCGTGCAGGTAGAGGGTGGAGGTGGAACGGTCCACGTCCACCACCATGGACCCGGGGATCCAGGAGCTGACGTGCCCCACGGCCGTGAGGATCAGGTCCGAATGGCTGCGCAGCGGAACACGCAACACGGCATTGCGCACCTTCGGCCCCTGAACCAGCGCCACCCAGGTGACCTGCAACGATGCCCACGCCGTCCGGCTCAGGACCTCCAGCGTGAACAGCGCCGCGCGAGGCACGTTGAATCTGCCGGACAGCTGCACGGGCGGCAGATAGAACACGCGCGTCACGGCGAGCGCCAGGAGCGCCCCGAAAAGCAGCGTCCCCGGGCTGAAGTCCTGCCACAGCACGGCCCACACCAGCACCAGCCAGATGAGGAGCGGGATCTCCTGCAGGAGGCGGATCTTGCGGCGGTGCGGGCTCATCGGGCACCTCCTTCAGCGGCCGGCGCTCCAGGAACTGCCGGCACCACCGCCTGCTGGCCCAGCACGGCGTGGATGTACGCGTCCCGGTTGAGCATCTGCGCGGCCGAGCGGTCGGCGACGCCGAACAGCGGCCCCGCGAACACGGTGAGCGCGACGCCGAAGACCACCAGGGCCGCTGTCGGCGCCACCATGCCGCGCGGCATGAGGCGGCGCGCTGCCGCACCCGTGGCGAGGAGCTCCGGGGCCGGGTCCTCGGCGTCGTCCGTGGTGCGCCAGAAGGCCCGGTTCCACACACGGGCGATCGCCAGCAGCGTCAGCAGGGAGGCGAGGACGCCGCCCACCACCAGCACCATCGCCAGCCCGGTCCCCTGGGCCACACCGGCCTGCAGGAGGCCCAGCTTGCCCAGGAAGCCGGAGAACGGCGGGATGCCGGCCAGGTTCATGGCGGGCACGAAGAACAGCACCGCCAGGAGCGGCGAGAGCTTGCCCAGCCCGCCCAGACGGTCCAGCGAGGAGCTTCCGGCCCGCAGTTCTATCAGGCCCGCCACCAGGAACAACGAGGTCTGGATGGTGATGTGGTGCGCCACGTAGAACACGGCCGCCCCGAGCCCGGCCGCGGAGCCGAGCGCCAGCCCGAACACCATGTAGCCGATGTGGCTGACCAGGGTGAAGGAGAGCAGACGCTTGATGTCGTTCTGGGCGACGGCGCCGAGGATGCCCACCACCATGGTCAGCAGCGCCACGATCATGAGCGGCTGGTTCAGGGTGTCACCGGGGAACAGGAGGGTCTCCGTCCGGACCATCGCGTACACGCCCACCTTGGTCAGCAGGCCCGCGAACACGGCGGTGACGGGCGCGGGTGCGGTCGGGTAGGAGTCCGGCAGCCAGAAGGACAGCGGGAACACGGCGGCCTTGATGCCGAACGCCACCAGCAGCATGACGTGCAGAAGCGTCTGGATACCGGGGTCCAGCTGGGCCAGCTTCCCGGCCAGATCGGCCATGTTCACGGTGCCCGTGGAGGCGTAGATCATGGCGATGGCGATCAGGAACAGCAACGAGGACACCACGGACACCACCACGTACGTCACGCCGGCCCGGATGCGCTGCTCAGTGCCGCCGAGCGTCATGAGGACATAGCTGGCGGTCAGCAGGATCTCGAAACCCACGTACAGGTTGAAGAGGTCGCCGGAGAGGAACGCGTTGGAGACGCCCGCGATCAGGATGAGATAGCTCGGATGGAAGATCGAGACCGGGCCGTCATAGCCGGACTCGCTGGCACCCTGGGCCGAGGCGTAGATCAGCACGCACAGGCTCACGGCGGATGACACCACCAGCATGAGCGAGGAGAACGCGTCCACCACCATGACGATCCCGAACGGCGGGAACCAGGCGCCCAGCCGGACGGCGGTGGTGCCGCCGTCCCAGCTGGAGGCCAGGAGGAGCGATTCCAGCGTCAGCGTCAGGGACAGCACGGTCACGCTCACCGCGCGCTGCGCCCGCGGGTGCCGGATGAGGGTGAACGCCAGCGCCGCGCCCAGGATGGGCAACAGGACGGCCAGCGGGGCGAGGTGCGCGAGGTTCATGCCCGGCCCCCGTCCACGCCGCGGCTTCCGCCCTCAGGGGGCGCGACGACGCCGCCCGCCCCCTTGGAGGGCACTGCGTCGCTGGAGGGCACGACGGCGGCCGCCGCGGCGCCGTCGTCGGCCATGCCGCCGTCGTGCGCGTCACCGCGGCCATCCGCGCCGCTGCCGAGCGGGAACTCGGTGGTCTCGTCCGGGATGGGGGCGTCATCCTCGGCGTCGAAGCTGGGGGTGTTGGCCACTTTCCGGTCTTCCGTGTCGTCCGCGATGACGTCCTGGCGGCCCAGGATCCAGGTGCGGTAGATGATGCCGAGCATGAACGCCGTGACCGCGAAACTGATGACGATCGAGGTCAGGATCAGGGCCTGCGGGAGGGGGTCGTTGTAGTCCTTGGGGTCCGTGCCCTTGGTGAAGAGCGGGGCGAGCCCGGCGTAGCCGCCCGTGACCAGGATCAGGAGGTTGGTGGCGTTGGCCAGGAGCATGAGCCCCAGGGTGACGCGGGTGAGGCTGCGTTCCAGCAGGAGGTAGATCCCACAGGCGTAGAGCACGCCCATGATCAGCAGGAGGGTCATATTGGCACTCAGGCCCGTCTCAGCGCTCATCGTGCGGCCACCTCGCTTTCCTCCTCGAGTTCCACATCGATCTGGGCCCCGAAACCGCGGAGCACGTCCAGGACCAGGCCGATCACCACCAGGTAGACCCCTATGTCGAAGAAAGTGCTGGTCACGAACTTCACGTCGCCGAACACCGGCAGGGTGAAGTGCAGGATGGCCGCTTGGAACACGTTCCCGCCCAGCAGGAACGGCGCCAGTCCGGAGACGGCGGCGAGGGCCAGGCCGAGGCCCAGGACCAGGCCGGGGCTCATCCGCAGCGCCTCCGCGAGCTCGAAGCGGCCACCGGCCAGGTACCGGATGGTCAGCGCCATGCCCGCCATGAGGCCGCCCGCGAAGCCGCCGCCGGGCAGATTGTGGCCGGCGAAGAGCAGGTACACGGAGAACACCACCATGGTGTGGAAGATCAGCCGCGTGACCACCTCGAAGAGGATGGAACGGCGCTCGGGCGCCAAGGTGCGGCCGGCCACGAGCCACGGGTTCCGCCGCACGCCACCCACCGTGCTCGGCGAGGCGCCGAAGCGGCGGGCCGTGGCCAGTGCCGCGGCGGCCAGTGAACCCGTCGGCTGCTTGGCCACACGGCCCACACTGCCGGTCTCCACCCCGGCGCTGCGGCCCAGGCTGTGCCCGATCGAACGGACGAAGATGAGGCTGGCCACGCCCGTGGCGGCCAGGGCCAGCACGGAGATCTCGCCGAAGGTGTCCCAGGCCCGCAGATCCACCAGGGTCACGTTGACCACGTTCAGGCCGCCGCCCTGCTCGTAGGCGAGCTTGGGGAAGTCCAGGGAGATGGGAGTGGCCACGCGGGCGTCCGCGGCGAACAGCGCGAACACCACCATGGCCGCGCCGAACGCCAGGCCCAGGACCACGCGGATCACCCGGTACCGGCCGCCCGTGCGGTCCCGCAGTTCAGGGGGAAGGCGGCGCATGGCCAGCACGAACGCCACCAGCGCCACGGTCTCCACGAGCATCTGGGTCAGGGCCAGGTCCGGCGCGCTCTGCAGGGCGAAGATGAGGGCCATGCCGTAGCCGGTGACGGAGACGAACAGGACGGCCATGAAACGCTTGTTGGCCTTGACCGCGCCGAACGCGCCCACCACGATGCCGAGGCCGATCAGCCACTGCAGCGGCGAGCCCGGGTCGATCCAATAGAGCTTTGACGGGATGGGCTTCCCGTTCCAGAGCAGCACCCCAACGGGTACGGCCACGGCGACGGCGAGGATCACCACGAGGTAGAAGAACAGGGAACCGCGCTGCGTGCGGCCCGTGACCCAGACGGCCACATCGTCCAGGGCGCCGATGACGTTCTGGTAGGCCTTGTCCGCCTCCGGGATTTTCGGCAGTGACGACTGGAACCGGCTCACCGCGTCCCGGCCCCAGACCAGCAATGAACCCACCAGGAAGGTCACGGCGGTCAGGCCCAGGGCCGGCGTGACGCCGTGCCAGAGTTCCAGGTGGCCGGCGGAGGTTCCCCCGTGACCACCGGCGTCACCCGGCGCGCCCGCTGCGAAGAGCGCGGCGTACGGCTGGATCCAGGAATCCACCGGTGCCGGCCAGACGCCGTAGACCACGCTGAGAACGGCCAGAAGGGCGGGTGCGGCCAGGAAGGAGAAGCGGATCGGCTTGAACGGGGTGGGCGGAACGCCCGGTTTCATGGCGAACGCGCCCCATATGAACCGCGCGGAATATGCGAACGTGAGTATGGATCCGAGCACCATGCCCGCCAGGACCACCGGCCCCCACGGCGCATGGCCGGCTTCTCCGGCCCACTCCACGAACGCCGTGAACACGCTCTCCTTCGCCACGAACCCCGCCAGCGGCGGGATGCCCGCCATGGACGCCGCGGCGACCACGGCCACCACGCCCAGCGCCCGGGAGGAGCGGAAGACGCCGGAGAGCTTGCCGACGTCGCGCGTTCCGGTCTGATGGTCGATGATGCCCACCACCAGGAACAACGCCGCCTTGAACAGGCCGTGGGCGAGCAGGAGCCCCAGCCCTGCGAGTGCCGCCTCCGGCGTTCCCAGGCCCACCACCATGGTCAGGAAGCCCAGCTGGGACACGGTGCCGAACGCCAGGATGAGCTTGATGTCCTTCTGCCGCAGGGCGCGGTAGCCGCCCACCAGCATGGTCGCCAGGCCGAGCGTCAGGATCACCGGCAGCCAGCTGTCCGCGCCGGACAGCCCGGGAGCCAGGCGCGCCACCAGGTAGATGCCCGCCTTCACCATCGCGGCGGCGTGCAGATACGCGCTCACGGGGGTGGGCGCGGCCATCGCGCCCGGCAGCCAGAAGTGGAAGGGGACCAGCGCGCTCTTGGTGATGGCCCCCACCAGCACCAGCACGACGGCGACATTCAGCGCCGCCATCGCGGCGCCGTCGTGTGCGGCCAGCAAAGCCGGCGCCCGCTCGAGGAGGCCGGAGACGCGGCTGGTGCCCGTGAGCTGGGCGAGCATGATGAGCCCGATCAGCATGGTCAGGCCGCCGGCCGTGGTCACGATCAGCGCCGTGAGGGCCGAGCGGCGGGCGGAGATCCTGGCGCGCGCGTAGCCGATGAGCAGGTAGGACAGGATGGTGGTCAGTTCCCAGAAGACGAACATCAGGATGAGGTCGTCCGCGGTGACCAGGCCGAACATGGCGCCCGCGAAGGCCAGCAGCTGGGCGCCGAAGCTCCCCAGGTTCGCGTCCTTGTCCTTGAAATACCGGGCGCAGTAGGCCAGGACCAGCGCACCGACACCTAAGACCAGCAGGCACATGACCCAGGAGAGCGGGTCCATCCGGAACGTCAGATCCAACTGGAGCTCCGGGATCCAGTCCACATGTTCCGTCAGGCCCTGGCCGTAGGCGGCGGGGTACTGGAAGATCAGCCACACGAACGCGGCGGCCGGTGCGGCGGCCAGCACGTAAAACGCGTTCCTGCCCATCCCTGCGAAGAAGACGGGCGCCAATGCGGCGACCGCGAAGAGGGAACAGAGGACAAGAATCACGTGGTCTTCACCTTCCGGTGTCGCCGGCCGCGGGCAGTCCTGTCGTCCGGAATGATTCCTTGAACAGGTGTCTTTCCATTTTATCAAGTGGATGGTTTCGAAATGATTTCGTCGCCTTTCCGACCCGATGGACCGCTACCATTCGTCCTATGAGCGCCGATGCCCTCCCGCCCGCCCTGAGCGACACCGCCGTCCTGGAACCCCGCAGGCAGCGCAGCATGGTGCTGGCCTGGGCCTCGTGGGACTGGGGCTCCGCCTCCTTCAACGCCGTGATGACCACCTTCGTCTTCACGGTCTACCTGACGTCCTCAGCGTTCGGCGGGCAGGACCACGCCTCCGGCGTGCTGTCCGCCGGCTTCGGCTTCGCCGGGCTCGCCATCGCCCTGCTGGCGCCCGTCACAGGTCAGAGGGCCGACGCCGGAGGGCGGAGGAAGCTCTGGCTGGGTGTCTACAGCGGGGTGGTGGTGCTGCTCATGGCGCTCTGCTTCTTCGTCCGGCCCCAGCCGGAGTACCTGCTGTTCGGCGTCATCCTCATGAGCGTGGGGCACGTGTTCTTCGAGCTGGCGGGCGTGAACTACAACGCCATGCTCACGCAGATCTCGACGCCGGCCACCATCGGCCGCGTGTCAGGGATCGGCTGGGCGGCGGGCTACGTGGGCGGGATCGTGGCGCTGCTGCTGGTGCTGCAGCTCTTCATCCAGCCGGCCTTCCACTGGTTCGGCGCCAGCACGGACGATTCGCTCAACATCCGGCTCGTGGCCCTGTTCTCCGCCGTGTGGTTCGGGCTGTTCGCACTGCCCGTGTTCTTCCGGATCCCCGAGCCGCCCAAGGTGCCGGCGGAGGCCCGGATCGGCTTCCTGCAGTCCTACGTCCTGCTGTTCCGGCGGATCAAGGCCCTGTATCGCAAGGCGCCGCACACCATTTATTTCCTGCTGGCCAGTGCGGTGTTCCGTGACGGCCTGGCGGCGGTGTTCACCTTCGGCGGCGTGATCGCGGCCGGGACCTTCGGGTTCCAGCTCAAGGAGGTCATCTTCTTCGCCGTCTTCGGGAACGTGGTCGCCGCCGTTGGCGCGATCCTGGGCGGGTTCCTGGACGACCGGATCGGGCCGAAGCGCGTGATCGTCCTGTCCCTGCTGGGGCTCCTGGTGGCCGGGACCGCCATCCTGGTGCTCGGCAACGAGACGTATTCCCTGGGCGGCATGCAGTGGCACGGAACCCTGACGTTCTGGGTGTTCGGCCTGCTCCTGTGCCTGTTCGTCGGCCCGGCCCAGGCCTCCGCCCGGGCATTCCTGGGACGCCTGGCACCCGACGGCGAGGTCGGCGAGCTCTTCGGCCTCTACGCCACCACCGGCCGGGCGGTCTCCTTCCTGGCGCCGATGCTTTTCAGCATCTCGATCGCCATCGCCTCCCAGCTGGTCCCGGCCGGGCAGGCACAGCGCTGGGGCATCCTCGGCATCATGGTGGTGCTCCTGGCCGGCCTCCTGGTCCTGCTCCCGGTCAAGGCTCCGTCTTCCTCCCGTTGAGTGCTCAGTTGTGGCGGCTTAAAGCGGTCAAATCCCGCCACAACTGAGCAGTCAACACGGGTGCCGGGCCAGATTCTCCACATGCCGGAAGTCTCGAGGGATCTCGCACCGCCCAAGCTGGTCCCATGGCCGGATGAGAGCGCACCGACTGCCCGAACAATTCCGGTCCGGATCCTTCACCACCGTCGAGGCGGACGGCGCGGGCCTGTCCCGGAGCCGTCTGCGGGCGAGCGACCTGGACGCCCCGTCACGGGGTATCCGCGTGCCGCTGCGCGACGATTCATCATTGCTTCAGCGCCTCCGGGGCTACACCGCGCTGGATGACGCCTCGGTCGTCTCCGAGCTGACAGCGGCACGCGCGAGAGGTATCTCGCTTCCCCCTTGGGTGGACGACACCATCCATCTCTCACGCACCAAGGGAGGAACGCACCCTCGCCGCGCCGGCGTCGTCGGGCACCGAACCCTGCTTCTGCCGGACGAGGTGGAGCACCTCGACGGCGTAAGGATCACGTCGCCGGCCCGGACCTGGCTGGATCTGGCGCACCATCTGCCACTCTGGGATCTCGTGGCGGCCGGAGACCATCTGGTGAACGAGCATGGCCCGGACCATCCGCATCCGCGCGAAGCGATCTGCACCCTGGAACAGCTCCGCCGCACCACGATGGCTCACCCGAAGAAGAAGGGCAAGCGCAACGCACTGGCTGCACTGGACCTGATTCGCGTCGGTGCGGACTCGCCGAAAGAGACCGAGATGCGCCGGGTCCTCATGGATCACGGGATGCCCGAACCGACGCTCAACGTCGTCCTGTACGGGGAGTGGAGCAGGCCTGTCGTATGGCCCGACGTCGCTTACCCCGAGTTCCGGATCAGTCTCCAGTACGACGGCAAGGTCCACGGCGAGGAGCAGCAGTACGAAAGGGACATCCGACGGGCAGCCCTTACCGCGGAACTCGGCTGGGAGGAGGTCCGTGTGAGCGCTGGGGACCTTCGGGGAAAGTGGCCCTCCATGATGCCAAAGGTCCGCCGGGCGCTCCTCCGCGCAGGATGGACGGAATGAGCCGGTTGAGTGCTCAGTAGTGGCGACTTGTGGGGCGCCGAAGCCGCCACAACTGAGCACTCAACGTCGGGTGGAGAGGACTAGGCTGGAGTCATGCACGTGGAAGAAACCGAACTCCCCGGCCTCGGGGTGCGGAAAGACTTCATGACCGCCAGCGGACGCAGGATCGGCGTGGTGGTCCACCGTGATGGCACCACGGAATTCATCCTCTCCACCTGGGACGACCCGGACACCTGCCAGGCCTCCATCCCGCTGACCAGCCAGGAGACCACCACCCTGGCCCAGCTGCTGGGCGGCCAGCTGATCGTCAACCAGCTCACGGAGGAGCACCGTGACGTCCCGGGCATCGTGACACGCCAGTTCTCCATCCTGCACGAGTCCCCCTTCCGCGACCGCCCCATGGGCACCGCGTCGATCCGCACGCGCAGCGGCGTGTCGATCGTGGCGATCATGCGGGAAGGCGAGGTGATCCCGTCCCCGGGCCCCGACGTCGTTCTCCACGCCAGTGACCTCCTGGTCGCGGTGGGCACTCTCGAAGGCCTGGACAAGGCCGCCGAGATCCTCCGCAAGGGGTAGGAGTGGACCAGCTCGCCCTGACCCTGATCGAGCTGGGAGGCGTGGTCTTCGTCCTCGGCCTCCTGGCCCGCCTCGCCGGGCGCATCGGCATGTCCCCCATCCCGTTCTACCTGCTGGGCGGCCTGGGCTTCGGCGCAGGCGGCGTGATCCAGCTGGGCGGCATCCGCGATTTCAGCCACCTCTCCGGAGAGATCGGCGTGATCCTCCTGCTGCTGATGCTCGGTCTGGAATATACGGCGGACGAGCTCTTCACGGGCTTGAAGAAGTCCTGGAAAGCCGGTGTGATGGACGCCGTCCTGAACGCCATCCCGGGCGCCGCCGTCGCTCTCCTGCTCGGCTGGGGCCCCGTGGGCGCGCTGGTGATGGCGGGCGTCACCTACATCTCGTCCTCCGGCATCGCCGCCAAGACCCTGACGGACCTGGGCCGCCTCGGCAACCGGGAGACGCCCACGGTCCTCTCCGTCCTGGTGTTCGAAGACCTGGCCATGGCCGTCTACCTGCCCATCCTGACCGCCACACTGGCCGGCGTCGGGTTCTTCGGCGGGCTGCAGGCCGTGGCGATCGCGCTGGCCGTGATCAGCGTGGTGCTCCTGGTCGCCATGAAGCACGGCCACCGGGTCTCCGCGATCGTGCACAGCGAGAACGCGGAAGTGTTCCTCTTGACCGTCCTGGGCGCGGCCCTCCTGGTGGCAGGCATCGCCTCCGCCCTGCAGGTGTCCGCCGCGGTGGGCGCGTTCATGCTGGGCATCGCGATCTCCGGCGCCACGGCGCACAACGCCACCCGGATGCTGGAACCGCTGCGGGACCTGTTCGCGGCCATCTTCTTCGTGGCGTTCGGCCTGAGCACGGACGCCACCACCATCCCGCCGGTGCTCGGCTGGGCACTCCTGCTGGCCCTGGTCACCACGCTCACCAAGATGGTGACGGGGTGGTGGGCCGCGGGGCGTGCCGGGATCGGCAAGCCGGGCAAGGTGCGCGCCGGGGCGGCGTTGGTGGCCCGTGGCGAGTTCTCGATCGTCATCGCGGGCCTCGCCGTCACCTCCGGTGCGGTGCCGGCGCAGCTCGCCGCCCTGGCCTCGTCCTACGTGCTCATCATGGCCGTCCTGGGGCCGCTCATCGCCCGCTACATCGAGACCTGGGCCAAGCCGTTCATCCGCCCGCGCAAGGCGGCCGTGGCGAACGCGGGTGGAGCCACCTGAGCCTCAGGCGGTGACCGCGTCCCGCCCGGTGGAAGGCGCGACGGCGGCCGGGCCGGCGGCGTCGTCCATCACCGTCGACTTCCCGCGCAGCAGCCCGCGGATGCGCCAGGCGGCCACGATCGCGAGCACGCTGAACGCCAGGTGCATGCCGAGGAACACGTCGCCCAGGCCGGAACCGAGCAGCAGACCCGCGATGAGCGGGCCGGCGGCGGAGAACGCCGTCTGCAGCGCACCGACCACGCCGAGCGTCTGCCCCACCATGCCCGCGGGTGCCAGCGACGCCGTCAGCGGGCTGAGCACCGGGCTGTAGACAGTCTCACCCACAGCGAACACGCCGTATGTCAACACGAACAGCGCGGGCGCCACACCCGGCAGGAACTGCGCCGTGGACAGGATCAGCCACGACAGGACCCACACGCCGCCCACGGCCATGAGCAGGACGGGCGCGGAACGCTTGGCGGTCAGGCGCACGACGACGAGCTGCAGCGCCACGATGACCAGGCAGTTCACCGCGGCGGCCGTGCCGATCACGGACGGTTCGGCGTGCAGCACCGTGAGGGCGTAGGCGGGGAGGCCCGATTCGAACTGGGCGTAGAAGCCCAGTGCCAGGGCGATGGTCAGTACGGCGGTCCAGCGCATCGCCGGGGTGGCGAAGATGGTCCTCAGAGCACCGCGGCCGCTGCCGGGGGCCTCGTCCGGGAAGTCCGGGCTCTCCAGCTCCGCGCCGGCGGCCACCTGCGCCGGGAGCCATCCCGCGACGGCGATGAGCGCCGAGGAGATGACGAAACCGGCGCCCGCCATGAGGAAGCCGGCGGCCAGACCGTCGGGACGCCCCAGGTCCACCACCAGGCCGGCCAGGAAGGCGCCCGCGGCCATGCCGAGGGACTCACCGGTGAACTTGTAGGCGAAGACCTTGCGGCGGTCGCCGCTGGAGGACCACTGCAGCGCCAGGACCTGCTTGGCCGGCACGGACGCGGACAGCCCGAGTCCGAAGGCGAGCATGCCGAGCAGGAACGGCACGGGGCTCTGGACGAACATGAGTGATCCGACCGCGACGGCGCCGAACAGCTGTGCGACGACGGTCACCGCCACCGGGTTGAAGCGGTCCGCCAGTCGTCCGGCCAGGGGCGAGGCGACGAGCGCGCCGAGGGAGAAGAGCGAGGAGGCACCGGCTGCGGTCAGAGCGCCCCAGCCGCGCGTGTCCGCAGCGTACGCGTACTGGTACGGAAGCACGGCTCCCCAGCCGAGCGAACCGATGGCGGACGCGAGAATGAGCAGTTTCGCGCGCATGAGGGCACCCCCTTGGATCCGGTGGACGACGCCTGCTGAACGAAGTGCGGCCACCCTCCCCGGTCAGGATGAGAGCGGCATCACTTCTATTTCGACGTCTAATATTTCGATGTCGAAATATTATCAGATGGAAGAACCGTGGGAGGATGATTTTCATGCCCGCACAGCAGTCCAGCGCCCAGGAAGAGCACCGCAAGAGCGTCGCGGCGTACGTCTCCGCGGGCGGCGAGGAGACCGTGCAGCGGGTCATCACGGCCGTGCAGTCTCTCAGCCGGAAGCTGGACCAGTGGTACGCCCGGCAGCTTGCGGACCTGGACCTCTCCGCCGGCGAGTGGGGCGTGATGACGGCCCTCGTCAAGGCGAAGGAGCCCCTCACGCCCACGCAGCTGGCGGATCTGGGCAATGTGGCACCGTCCTCCATGACGCACCGCCTGGACAAGCTGGCGGAGCGGGGGTTGATCGAGCGCACCCCGGATCAGAGCAAGCGGACCCGTGTGTTCGTGAGCCTGACGGAGGAGGGCCGGCAGCTGTTCACCCTGGCCATCCAGGGCTCCAATGTGGTGGAATCGGACGTCCTGAAGGACCTCAGCCGGCCCGAGGTGACCGAGCTCGCCCGCCTCCTGGAGGTCGTGATCGCCCGCCTGGACGACGTCGACGCCTGAGGTTCCGCGCGCCGTCGTACGCCCCAGGGCAGCGCTCTCAGTCCTCACCGCGCGAGGCCGCCACGGTGGACGGCAGTTCCAGCAGGACCACCAGCAGGACCATGACGACGGCGGCCGCGACGGTGGCGCCCACCGTCGTCTCGCCGGGGACCAGGGCGCACGCGGCGAGCGCGGCGGTCAGGCCCAGGAAAGCGACGCTGAGGTTCCGGGGCAGCGACTTGCGCAGCGTGATGAACCACGTGGTGGCGAGGAAGAGCGCCACGGGGACGGTCAGGGTGGCCGCGGCCGCCGCGGTGCTCAGCGCGGACTCCCCTGAGACGACGTCGATGGCCACCTCGATGCCCGCGGAGAAGGACGCCGCCACGGCGAAGATCACGTAGTGCCCGTAGCCGAACATCAACCCGTCCCGCATGTTCCCGAAGTGCTCGTGATGCTCGCGGGAGAAGTAGACCCACCACATACCGGCGGCCAGGACCAGGGCACAGCCGGCCAGCGGGAGCAGCGCTTCCGAGCGGTTCTGGTGACCCGCGGCGTCGATGACCGCCGTGGTGGAGGCCAGGATCGACTCGCCGAGCACGATCAGGGTGAAACAGCCGTACCGTTCCGCGATGTGCTGCGGGTGCCACGGGGTGTTCCGGGACAGCTCGGCCAGCACGGGCACCATGACCTCGGCGGCCATCAGGATCAGGAAGACCGGGATCCCGCCCTGGCCCGGAAGCGCCAGGCGGGCCACCCAGAAGACCTGGACCAGCGTGATGCCGCCCGCGTACCGCAGGGCGGTGGACCGCAGCGCCGGGTCGGAGAACGCGGCCCGGAGCCACTGCAGCACCATGGAGATGCGCATGATGACGTAGCCGAGGGTCATCACCAGGAAGTCCTGGTGCTCCATGGCCTGGGCGATGCCCGCCGTCATCACCAGGGCCCCGCCCATCTGGAGGATGGTCAGGACGCGGTAGAGCCAGTCATCCGTGTCGAAGGAGGTGGCGAACCAGGTGAAGTTCATCCACGCCCACCAGATGCCGCAGAAGACCATGGCATAGACGCCCACCCCGGCCGCCGCCTCACCGGCGGCATAGAAGTGGTGCAGCTGCCCGGAGACCGTGGACACCGCCACCACGAAGACCAGGTCGAAGAACAGTTCCAGCGGGCTGGCGGCCCGGAACGCCTCCCGGGGATCGCGGGCGCGCATGGGCCGCAGGCCGAGCTGTTCCGCGGTCATCGCTTCTCCTCAGATTCAGTGGTCACGGGCGCGAGTATTCCACCTGGCGCCCCGCGGGAGAAGCCCGGCCGTAGGAGGGCATACGTAGGCCGTGGTCCCCGCCACGCACGGTGGGAACCACGGCCGGTGGCTTTTCAGGCGAAATTCCCCAGCTCCAGCACCAGCCCGCCGGGCGTGCGCACGAAGGCCGCCCGCTGGCCCCATTCGCGGTCGGCCGGCTCGCGCAGCGTCTCGGCACCCGCGGTGACGGCCTGCTGGAAGGCCGCGTCGACGTCGTCGGCCACGAAACTGAGCACACCGGTGATGCGGTCCGCCTCCGCGGCCGCCAGCGGCTGGCCGGGCAGGTGATTCCCGGCGGCCTCGAGGGTGCCGAAGGCCAGTTTGGTGTCGCCCGTGGCGACTTCCGCATAGCCTTCCCCGTACACCTGTGCTTTCAACCCGAAGGCGGCGGTGAAGAACTCGGCGACGTCCTTGGCGTTGGAGACGTAGAACATGCTCTTGGCGTAGCGCATTGGAAACTCCTTGAAACCGATACGGGCGTTTCCCGCATTCACCCTCTTGACGCCGGTGCCGCCGCGAATGTGACATGGCCACGGGGATTGTTCCGAAAAGTGCGGTCACATCGGCGTGCGCTGAAACGTCAGAAGGGCATGAACACCATGGAGAACGAGCTGGAGCTCGCCACGCGTTTTGAGCACGAGCGGCCCCGCCTGATCGGGATCGCCTCACGGATCCTCGGGGCATCCGGGCCCCTCGGCGCCGAGGACGCCGTCCAGGAGGCCTGGTTCCGGCTGGCCCGCACGGCGGAGCCGGAGATCGAGAGCCTGCCCGCCTGGCTGACCACCGTGGTCAGCCGGATCTGCCTGGACGCGCTGCGCTCCCAGGCACGGCGCGATTCGCTCGCCGAGCAGCTCGCCGACCGTCTGGACGAGGCCATTCCGGGTCCGGAGGAACAGGCCCAGCTGGACGATTCCCTCAGCGTCGCACTGCTGGTGGTTCTGGACACGCTGAGCCCGGCCGAGCGGGTGGCGTTCGTCCTGCACGACCTGTTCGGCGCCCCCTTCGAGGACGTCGCGGCCGCCACGGGCCGCACCTCCGCCGCGGCGCGGCAGCTGGCCAGCCGTGCCCGACGGCGCGTGCGCGGGCAGGCGCCCATGGTCACCACGGAGGCGGACGACGACGCCGGCGACGCCACCGCGCGGGCCCCGCGCGACGTCGTGCTCGCCTTCATGGAGGCCTCCAAGGGCGGCGACCTCGCCACCCTGGTGAAGCTCCTGGACCCCGAGGTGGTCATGACCTCGGACGACGCGGCCGCCGCGATGGGCTCCCCCGCCCTCAAGCTGGGCCGCGACGAGGTGTCCGGATTCTTCAACGGCAAGGCCAAGGCCGCGCGCTTCGCGATGCTGGGCGGCGAGCCGGGCCTGGTGTGGCAGTACCGCGGCGTGGTCCAGGTGGCGTTCACGTTCCAGCTGCGTGGCGGCGTCATCCACGCCGTCCGCCTGATCGGGGACCGGGAGGAATTGGACCGCCTGACGGCCTGACTGCGCGTTGACTGCTCAGTTGTGGTGGCTTCCAGGCGGTATATCCCGCCACAACTGAGCACTCAACGGAGAAGGTCAGCGCGTCGCGCGGGCGAGCAGCTCCAGGATGTGGCGGTACGGGCGGCCCGTGGCGCGGGTGAGGCCGATTTCGCAGGTCCGGTTGGAGGAGACGTATTCGGTGAACGGCCGGCCCCGTTCCCGTTCCGCCGCCTCGATCCCGGCGGCCTCCGGAACGGTGGCCGCGGCGGTCAGCTCGGGGTGCAGCAGGCCGCGGTCACCGGCGAAGGCGCAGCATCCGGCGTCGAGTGGGGTGAAGACGTCCCCCGAAACGTGCCGGGCGATCGCCTGCAGCTGCGCCGTGGTCCCGGCGACGGTCCCGGAACACGTCGGGTGCAGCGCCACGGACTCCACGGGCGTGCGCACCGGCAGCCGCGGCAGAAGCCCCGCCGCGAACTCCACCGCGTCCACCACGCGCAGCCCCTCCCCCTCCGCGGCGGAACGCAGCATGACGGTCAGCCCCTCCGCGCAGGAGGACGCGTCGACGACGACGGGCAGCCTGCCCCCGTCGGCGGCCTTCAGGAGCGCCGGGATGACCAGGGAGCGCATGTGCTCCCAGCCGGCCGTCATGCCCTTGGACTTCCAGGGGGTGCCGCAGCAGAGCGAGCCGAGCCCCTCCGGCGTCCTCAGCGGGACACCCGCCCGTTCGCAGAGCTCCAGGAACGCACCCGACGCGCCCCCGGTGTGGCCGCCCTCCTCCGGGCCGAACATCGTGCCGATGCAAGCGGAGAACAGCACCGCCTCCGCCCGGTTGTCGTCCCGCACGGGACGCCGCGCACCGCCGCCCGGCAGGCCGCCGTCGTACGCCGGGATGCCGTCGCCCAGCAGCTTCCGGGCCACCACCGTGGCACCTTCGACGGGCGCCGCGGGCAGGGCCTTCGCCACACTGAGAGCCGCGCCGCCCGCGCGGCTTGCGGCGCCCCAGGCGTGCGCGGCACCGTTCCAGGCTGCGGATTCGACGGCGCCCGCCTCCTGGGCGCGCAGGCGGCGGACCAGATCGCCCGTGTTGATGCCCACGGGGCAGGCCGTGCCGCACATCCCGTCCGCGGCGCAGGTGGAGACGCCGCTGTAGTCGTAGCCGTCCATGATGGCCCGGGCGAGGTCCTCGTCCCCGGCGGCGCGGGGTGAGGGTCAGGGTGCGGGAGGGGCAGACCGGCTCGCAGTAGCCGCACTCCACGCAGCGGTCCACTTCCTCCTCCACCGTGGGCGCCGTCTTGAGGTGGTCCAGGTAGGAGCGCGGGTCGTCGGAGAGGACGGCGCCCGGGTTCAGGATGCCGTGCGGGTCCGCGAGCCGCTTGATCTCCTGCATCACCTGGTACAGCTCGTCCCCGAATTGACGCCGCACGTACGGCGCCATGATGCGGCCCGTGCCGTGCTCGGCCTTGAGAGTGCCGCCCGCGCCGAGCACCAGATCCACCAGGTCCTCCGTGAACTCCTCGTAGCGGCCGGTGTCCGTGCCGCCGCCGAAGTCCTCGTTGAGCATGAAGTGCAGATTGCCGTCCTTGGCGTGGCCGAAGATCACGGGCTCCCGGTAATGGTGCCGGGCCAGGAGCGCGCCCAGGTCCTCCGTGGTCCGGGCCAGGCGATCCACGGGGACGGCCACATCTTCCAGGAGCTGGTTGGTGCCGGAGGGCCGGGCGCTGGCCACGGTGGAGTACAGGCCCTTGCGGACCTTCCACAGGGCGGCGCGTTCGCCCGCGTGCTGGGTCATGCGGACGGGACGGACCAGCCCCAGGCCTGCGAAGAGGCCTTCCGCGTCGCGTTCCCGCTGGTCCAGCTCCTCCGGGCCGTCCGCCGCGAACTCGACCAGGAGCGCGGCGGGGTTCTGGCGGGGCGAACTCAGGTCCAGCGACGTGATCTCCTCCGGGCAGCCCGGCAGGCGGGAGGAGACCCGCAGGGAGACGGTGTCCAGGAGCTCGGCGGTGTCCGTGCCGGCGGCCACGAGCCCCGGCACGGCGCCCGCGGCGTCCCGGACGCCCGGGAACACCAGCAGGCCCGTGGTGACGTGCGTCTTGACGGGGACGGTGCCCAACACGGCCTCGGCCACGAACGCCAGGGTTCCCTCGGAGCCGATGACCAGGTGGGTGAAGATGTCCAGCGGATCCTCGAAGTCCAGGAAGGCATTGATCCCGTACCCCATGGTGTTCTTCATGGAGAACTGGTGCCGGATGGTGGCCACGGAGTCCGCGGAGGCGTGGATCCGGCGGCGCAGGCGCAACAGGCCCTCGTGGAGGTCCGGCTCGCGGAGCGCGAATTCGGCCCTGGCCGTCGGCAGGGCAGAGTCGATCATGGTGCCGGACGCCAGGACGAAGCGCATCGAGCGCAGCGTCCGGTACGTGTTGGCCTCCGTGCCACAGTGCATGCCGGAGGAGTTGTTGGCCACCACGCCGCCGACGGTGCAGGCGATCTCGCTGGCCGGGTCCGGCCCGAGCGCCCTGCCGAAGCGGGCGAGACGTGCGTTGACCGCGCGCACCGTGGCTCCGGGCTGGACGCGGACCGCTGCGCCGTTCTCCAGCACCTCGATGGCGCCGAAGTTCCGGCGGGTGTCCGCCAGCACGCCGTCTGTGATGGCCTGACCGGAGAGGCTGGTGCCGCCGGAGCGGAAGGTGACGGGCGCGCCCCGGCGGGCACAGGCGGCCAGGAGGCCCGCGATCTGCGCGTCGCTGGAAGGCGTGACGACGACGTCGGGCACCAGCAGGTAGTGCGAGGCGTCATGGGCGCGGGCGTACCTGTCCAGTGGCCGGGTGCTGACGGCCTGCTCGCCCAGGAGGGTGGCCAACTCAGCGGCGAGGCCGGGCGGCGGCGCGGTGGCACTCCGGGGTGCTTTCCAGGGTCGGCTCATGGACGGCGTCCTTCCACTCGCGGGGCGGGGAAACGGCGCGGCACGCCGACCACCCTGTGGTCTGACCATAGTAAGGTCGGGCCTCCTTCCGCTCTTCCACCCCTCCGCCCCGTTGAGTGCTCAGTCGTGACGGGATGATCCGGCCGGAAGCCACCACTACTGAGCACTCAACGGCCGCCGGAGGGGCTACCGTCAGTGCTATGGAGAACACCTCGCCTTCGGGCACCACCCCGGACCATTCACCCCGCAGCGTCCGGCCCATCGAGGAGACGGTGCACACCGACTTCCGGCATTCGATGTCCTACGGCAGCTACCTGGACCTTCCGCGGCTGCTCAGCTCACAGCACCCCGTCAGTGTGCCGGAGCATCACGACGAGCTGCTGTTCATCATCCAGCACCAGACCAGCGAGCTCTGGCTCAAACTGGTCCTGCACGAGCTACTGGAGGCCCGGCGGCTCTTCGGCGAGGACAGCCTGGGCAAGGCCCTGAAGTGCATCGCCCGGGTCAAGGCCATCCAGCGCACCATGACGGAGCAGTGGAGCGTGCTGGGAACCCTGACGCCCCGCGAATACGCCCAGTTCCGTGGCTTCCTGGGGAACTCCTCCGGTTTCCAGTCGCACCAGTACCGTGCCGTGGAGTTCCTCCTGGGCAACAAGAACCGCGGGATGCTCAAGGTCTTCGAAAGCGATCCGGAGGCGCACGCCCTGCTCAGCGGGCTCCTGGCCGAGCCCACGCTCTACGACGCGTTCCTGGCCCTCGTGGCCCGCGCCGGCTACGCGATCCCGCTGGACATCCTGGACCGTGACGTCAGCGAGCCCTGGGTCTTCCGCAAGGACCTGGTGCCCGTGTTCCAGAAGATCTATGAGGCCGAGGACACCCCGTGGGGCCTGTACGAGGCGTGCGAGGACCTGGTGGACGTGGAGGACAACTTCCAGGCCTGGCGCTTCCGCCACCTGCGCACGGTCCAGCGGACCATCGGCTTCAAGGTGGGCACGGGCGGCTCCTCCGGCGTGGACTTCCTCAAGCGCGCCCTGGACCTGACGTTCTTCCCGGAGCTGTACGCGGTCCGGACCGAGATCGGTTCCTGAGACCGGAAGGCCGGGTAAACGGAAGGCCTCAGCCCAGGCGGTCCCGGAGCGCCTCCAGGTGCTCCGGGCCGATGCCGCAGCAGCCGCCGATCAGCCCGGCGCCCTGCTCCTGCCAGCGTTCCGCCCAGGCCAGGTACCCCACCGGGTCCAGGTCCTCGCGGAGCTCGTCCAGCCCGTCGTTCGCGGTGGCGTCCTCGGGCTGGGGCGGGAAGGCGTTGGCATAGACGCCCAGCTCCAGCTGCGCCCCGAGCCGTTCGACGGCGGTCCGGGCCTCGGTCAGGGCCGCGCCCATGACCTCGGGCCGGCTGCAGTTGAACAGCAGGGCGGCGGCACCGAGTTCGACGGCGGCCACGGCGGCGTCCGCCACGCTCTCACCGGAGCGGAGGACGGCGGGTCCGCCGGCGTCGTCGTCGCGGAGGGTGAAGGACAGCCAGAAGGGCTTGCCGTCCAGGGGAAGCCCGGCCCGGATGGTGCGGGCCTCCACGATCGAGCTTTGAGTCTCCGCGAGCCAGACGTCCACATGCTCGGCCAGCCCGGCGACCAGTGGCGCAAGCACCTCCTGTGCCCGGGCGGCGTCGAACAGATCCGGCCGGTAGGAGCCGAACAGCGGCGGCAGGGAGCCTGCCACGCGGACGCCGGCCACGCCGGCGTCGTGCGCTGCCGTGGCGGCGGCGCGCGCCAGACGGCCGGCCCGTGCGGCGAGCGTCCCGGCGTCGGCGGCGAAGCGCTCCTCGCCCAGGTGGAAAGGCACCAGCGCATAGCTGTTGGTGGTCACCACGCGCGCACCGGCGCGGATGAAGTCGCGGTGGACGGCCTGGACGTGCTCCGGGGCCTCGATGAGGGCCAGGGCGGACCACTCGGGCTGCCGGAACGGGGCGCCGCGGCGCGCCAGTTCGCGGCCCATGCCGCCGTCCAGGAGGGTGACGGTCATGCTCAGATGTCCGTGCGGTGGAAGTTCAGGTGGCTGCGGCTGGGGGTCGGACCGCGCTGGCCCTGGTACCGGTTGCCGTACTCCTGGGAGCCGTAGGGGTGCTCCGCGGCGGAGGTCAGGCGGAAGAAGCAGAGCTGGCCGATCTTCATGCCGGGCCAGAGCTTGATGGGCAGGGTGGCGACGTTGGAGAGTTCCAGAGTCACGTGGCCGGAGAAGCCGGGGTCGATGAAGCCGGCCGTGGAGTGGGTCAGCAGTCCGAGACGGCCCAGGGAGGACTTGCCCTCCAGGCGGGCGGCGATGTCGTCCGGCAACGTGACCGTCTCATAGGTGGAGCCGAGCACGAACTCGCCCGGGTGCAGGATGAACGGCTCGTCCCGGTCCACCTCCACCAGGCGGGTCAGCTCGGGCTGCTCCAGCGCCGGGTCGATGTGCGCGTACTTGTGGTTGTCGAACAGCCGGAAGAACTTGTCCAGCCGCACGTCCACGCTGGACGGCTGCACCATGGAGGCGTCGAAGGGGTCCAGGGAGATCCGCCCGGACGAGAGTTCGGTCCGGATGTCGCGGTCAGAGATCAGCACAGGGTCAAAAATACCGTACGGGGCCGCGGCGGACGAAAGGCGGGAGGGTCAGGCGACCTGCTGGGACGGGGTGTCCAGGACGGCCTTGAGGCGCTCCACCTGGAAGACCTCCTGCTCCAGGAGACGGTGGGAATCGCGCCAGTAGAAGCGGCGCAGACCGCGCGGGGTGAAGTCGAGGGCATAGCGGACGCGGGTCGAGTCGCCCTCGGTGCTCAGGTAGAAACCGCCACGAGCGCCCACCGGGCCGTACAGCACGGAGAACTCCAGCTCGGCGCCGCTGCGCGAGTTGGTGATGCGGTAGGTGCCGGGGATGATGCTGCTCTGGCCGGGGTAGTACGACTGCTGGTAGACCGCGCCGACCTTGCCGGGCGCCCCGCCTCGCAGGACCACGGAACGCAGCCCCTCGCGCCACAGCCGGTTGTTGGCGCCGTCGGCCAGGAAGTCGAACACCGTGAGGGCATCACAGTGGACCAGCACGTCGCGCGAAGCGTGAACCACGGCCGGTCCCCTTTCCTGTTGAGCCAGCTTTCCTGTTGAGCCATCGCGAACCGTGAAAACAGGTCGCGAGCACAAAAAGACTACGGTTCACTTTCAGCTTCAACCAGCTTTGGCGGGCAGGTGTGACCGAATGGTTATGAGGTGAAGGGCCGACGGCGGGGGCGCGGGTGCGGATTCGCACAGGCCGGGATGCTGCGCTAAGCTGGCTTCCGTCTCACCCCCTAATACGGGTGAAGCGACGCGGGCGTAGCTCAATGGTAGAGCGCTAGCTTCCCAAGCTTGATACGCGGGTTCGATTCCCGTCGCCCGCTCCGATGGAAGGCCTTCACTCACCGGGTGGGGGCCTTTTCGCATTCCCGGCCGCGCGCCGTCGTCGTGCGTTGAGTGCTCAGTTGTGGCGGCATTTTCGCCCTCGAACCCACCACAACTGAGCACTCAACGTGGAGAACAGACACGAAAAGGCCCCCTCCTCGCGGAGGGGGCCTTTTCAGCCTCAGGCAAGCAGACCCTCAGAGGGTCACGGTCTTACCAGGAAGACTTGGTGATGCCCGGCAGCTCGCCCTTGTGGGCCATGTCGCGGAAGCGGACACGGGAGATGCCGAACTTCTGGAAGGTGCCACGCGGGCGGCCGTCGATGGCGTCGCGGTTGCGGACGCGGATCGGGGAGGCGTTGCGGGGCAGCTTCTGCAGGCCCAGGCGGGCCTCTTCGCGGGCCTCATCGGTGGCGTTCGGGTCGACCAGGGTCTTCTTGAGCTCGAGGCGCTTGGCCGCGTAACGCTCAACGATCACCTTGCGCTGCTCGTTGCGAGCGATCTTGGACTTCTTAGCCATTTTTAGCGCTCCTCTCGGAATTCAACGTGCTGACGGACAACCGGGTCGTACTTCTTCAGGACCAGACGGTCCGGGTCGTTACGACGGTTCTTGCGGGTGACGTAGGTGTAACCCGTGCCGGCCGTGGACTTCAGCTTGATGATCGGACGTACGTCCTTGTCCTTCTTTGCCATTAGAGCTTCACCCCACGAGCCAGAATCTGAGCGACGACAGCATCGATGCCGCGCTGGTCGATGACCTTGATGCCCTTGGCGGACACCTGAAGGGTGACGTTACGGCGCAGGGACGGAACCCAGTAGCGCTTCTTCTGGATGTTCGGGTCGAACCGACGCTTGTTGCGGCGGTGCGAGTGCGAAATGCTGTGCCCGAAGCCCGGCTCGGCCCCAGTCACCTGGCAGTGTGCTGCCATGATCGACTCCTCGATGTTTTGCGAACACGGGACGGTGTTCCATCCCGGGCGCCGCCGCTGCGTCCGCACACACGTCCCCGTAAGGGACGTATCCGGCGAAAAGAGAAATGGCTGACTTGAGCCCCTAACTACCGGCGAGCTAGACCGTTAGGTCCGCTGCAAGCCGGAGCAATCAGGCACACTTCACACAACTGAGCGCCTATCAAGTCTACCGACGCCCGTCAATTAAGGCCAATCGGCGTGTTGGAACCGGTTCAAGCGCACGACGACGGCGGCCCGGGCCGCGCTTTTCACTCACCCAGCGTCGGATCAGCCCAGCGTCGCGGCGTCCACCAGCTGCGGGTAGCGCGGGCTGAGCCCGTCACCGGAGGAGGTGCCGGTCAGCCGGCGCTTGATCCAGGGGAGCGCTTCGGCGCGCGTCCACTCCGCGTTCGCCTTGAGCTGGTCCAGGCGCGGCACCGGAGGAAGGGCCGGGAGCTCCGGCGCCTGGAAGCGGCCCGCGGTGGCGGAGGGCACCTGGCGCCCCGTCAGCCGGTGGAACACGCGCTCCGCCATATTGCCGTGGCCCAGGGCGGACATGTGCATGCGGTCCTCACCCCAGAACCGCCAGTCGTGGTATTCGTCGAAGCGCCAGTAATCCACCACGCGCGCACCCAGGTCCTCGGCGATGCCCCGGACCAGTTCGTTGTACACCGCGGTGCGGCCGCGCATGGTCCCGAACACCTTGGAGGAGCGGGCGTCGAAGCCTGTGAAGAGCAGCACTTCGGCCCCGGAGTCCCGCAGCCGGGCTACGGCCCGCCGGTATTCGGCCAGGAGCGCGTCCACGTCGATGCGCGGGCGGAGGATGTCGTTCGCTCCGGCGTACAGGGTCACCAGGGTGGGCTTCAGCGCGAGCGCCGGCTCGATCTGCTCGGCCAGGATGCCTCGCATCTTCCGCCCCCGGATGGCCAGGTTCGCATAGCCGACCGCGCTGGAAGCCGCAGCGTCCCCGGCAGCGGCGGTGCCGCCGTCGTCGCTCATGGACTCCTGGGCGAGCAGCAGCGCCAGGCGGTCGGCCCAGCCGCGCACGCCGTTGGGCCGCGCGGGGTCGACGTCCCCCACGCCCTCCGTGAAGGAATCGCCCAGGGCGACGTAACGGGTGGTGAAGTCAGGCATGCCGCCCCTCTCCGTCCGGGGAGCGCAGATCGTGGTTCTCACGCAGGATCCAGTGCTCATCGTTCAGCCGCGCCACGATCCGCTCGCCGATGCGCGCCAGATCCTCCACGTCCTGCTCGTCCAGGGCGTCGAACACCAGCTCGCGCACCACGCCCACGTGCTCGGGGGCCAGGCGTTCCAGCGTGGCGAGCCCCTCATCCGTCAGGTGCGCGACGGTCACGCGGGCGTCCTGCGGATGCTGTTCGCGCTCCACCCAGCCCCTGCCCTGCAGCTTGGTCACCACATGGGACAGCCGGGAGAGGGACGCCGAGGTGCGTGCGGCGAGTTCGCTCATGGGAAGGTACCGGCCCGGCGATTCGGAGAGCATTGCCAGCACGTTGTAGTCGAAGAGGGAAAGCCGGCCCCGGCCGTTCAGATCCGTGTCCAGGGCGGCGGGGAGCAGCGTGCTCATGCTCACCAGGGCAAGCCAGGCACGCCGTTCGGCAGGATTCAGCCACCGCACGTCCGTCATACAGGAGAGTTTAGTCCGGCGCGCGGACAGTGTTCGGCCTACCCTGGAGGCATGATCGTGGTGTCTCTGAGCTACAAAGTCCCGCTTGACGTGGTGGAATTCCACAGCCCGGCCCACATGGAGTGGGTGAACGACGGCTACGCGAAGGGCCTGTTCGTGGCCTCCGGCCGGAAATCCCCGCGCACCGGCGGCATCCTCCTGTCCACCGCCACCCTGGAGGAGGTCCAGGCCGCCGTGGAGCGCGACCCCTTCAACGTCAACGGCGTGGCCGCCTTCGACATCGAAGAGTTCGTGCCCACCCGCGTCGCCGAGGGGTACGAGGCGCTGTTGCCCGTCACCGAGTAGGCGAAGCGTTCCTCCGCCGGCAGGCCCGTCTCCGGGTCCACCCGGCTGAGATGCGGCCAGCGGGCCTGGAGCGCATCGCCGCTGGAGACTCCCCGCACCTTGCGCAGCAGCCACGGCGAGAAATCACGGCGCAGCCACGCGGCGTCGTCCCTCAGGCGTGCGCCCAGGCGCGGGATGTCCCGCGGCACCGGGCCGGGTTCCGCCGCCGGCCCGGGCACACCCAGCACCTCCAGGACCTTCGCGGCCATGTATTCGTGGCCGGCCGGGGACATGTGCAGCCGGTCCGGGGCCCATAACGCGCGGTCCTGGAACCGTTCGAAACACCAGTAGTCCACCAGCGGGCAGTCCAGCTCCCGGGCGATCCTCCGGACCCGCGTGTTGTAGACGGCGTTGCGCAGCTTGAGCGGCTCCAGCAGCGGCGAGAGGGGCACGTTGTAGCCCGTGAACAGCAGCACCTGCGTGCCGGACTCCCGCAGACGCACGACGGCGCGTTCCAGCCTGTGCAGGAGGGCCGGCAGGTCCAGCCGGGCCATGAGAAGGTCGTTGCCACCGGCGTAGAAGCTCACCAGGGTGGGGTTCATGGCGAGCGCCGCATCCACTTGATCCGCGATGATGCGGTCCAGGCGGCGGCCGCGGACGGCCAGATTGGCGTAACGCGTGGCCGGATCGAGGCGGCTGAGCTCCTGCGCCGTGCGGTCCGCCCAGCCGCGGACGCCGTGCGGGCGTCCGGGTGCCGTGTCGCCGACGCCTTCCGTGAAGGAATCGCCCAGGGCCACGAATCGCACCGGAGAGGCGGAGTCCAGGATCATCCCGCGTCCCGCTCCCCCGGCTCCAGTCCCGGCGCTGCGGCGAGCCCGCGCTTCTCGGCCTCCAGCCGGCGTCGTACCAGCTTGCGCAGACCTCCCTTGCGCGGCACCTTCACCGGTTCCGGGAAGCGCGGCTGCAGCGTGTCGCCCAAGGTGACGCCGCGGAGCTTGCGGCGGAAGAGCGGCAGGACCCAGTCGTGGACCCAACGCCGCTGCGCGGCCTCCCACTCGCGGAGGCTGCGGCGGCTCAAAGGGTCCCAGTCCTTCTCCTTGATGCGGTGCGGGACGCCGAGCTGCTCCAGGACGCGGGCGGCGAGGTACTTGTGGCCGGCCTTGGACATGTGGAGGCGGTCCGTGTCCCACATGCGGGGGTCCGCGTAGGCGTCGAAGCACCAGTAGTCCACCAGGACGGCGCCGAACTCCTCGGCGATCTCGCGGACGCGCTGGTTGTAGTACGTGTTGCGCTTCTTGAGGGGTTCCAGGAGGGCGGAGACCTTGACGTCGTAGCCGGTGAAGAGAATGAGCCGGGCGCCGGTGCCCGCGAGTTCCTCCACCAGGTCCCGGTACTCCTCCAGGAGCCGGTCCATGTCCGTGCCGAGGTCCAGGATGTCGTTCCCGCCGGCGTAGAGGCTGATCAGGGTGGGTTTCATGGCGAGGGCGGGTTCCAGCTGCTCGTCCACGATGTGCCGCAGGCGCTTGCTGCGGATGGCCAGATTGGCGTACTCCCAGCCCGGTTCGGCCTTGGCCAGCTTCTCCGCGACGCGGTCCGCCCAGCCACGGACGCCGTTGGGCATGAAGGGGTGGCGGTCCCCCACGCCCTCGGTGAAGGAATCCCCCAGGGCGAGGTACCGGCGCACGGTCTTCCGCTCGGTCACAGTGGCAGGCTAGTCCGTTTGAAGAACGGGGACGGAACGCGGGTGGAACCGGAGGGTGAATTCGCGGAGGGCAAGAACTGCGCGCAGACACGGCGGCCCCCTCCGGTGAAACAGTGGGTTTCCGCTGAAACAGTGGGTTTAAGCCACTGTTTCAGCGGAAACCCACTGTCTCAGCAGGACACCCTTGACGGTTCGGGACCTCGGCTCGGCCGGCTGGCAGTCCCAGGAGCATCGTCGCTCTCCTAGATTGAAGACCAGCGGTCCGATACTTCGCGGGCCAGAAACCACCAAGAAAGGCAGCCCCATGGAGAAGAAGATCGCACTCGTCACCGGAGCGTCCTCCGGCATCGGCGAAGCCACGGCGCACAGCCTGCGGAAGGCCGGCTTCACCGTCTACGCGGCCGCCCGGCGCGTCGACCGGATGACAGCGCTGGCGGACGACGGCGTGAAGACTGTCTCGCTGGACGTCACCGACGATGGGTCCGCGCGCGCCGTCGTCGAGCAGATCATCGCGGTGGAAGGCCGCCTCGACGTCTTGGTCAACAACGCCGGCTACGGATCCTACGGCGCCCTGGAAGAAGTTCCGCTGAGCGAGGCGCAGGCGCAGCTGGACGTCAACGTCCTCGGCCTGGCCCGGATGACGCAATTGGTGCTGCCGCAGATGCGCGCCCAGCGCTCGGGCCGGATCATCAACATCAGCTCCATGGGCGGGCGTTTCGCCGCCCCGTTGGGTGCCTGGTACCACGCGAGCAAGTTCGCCGTGGAGGCGCTGAGCGATGCGCTGCGCATCGAAGTGGCGCCGTTCGGAATCGACGTGGTGGTCATCGAGCCGGGTTCCATCCGGACCGAATGGGGGGCGATCGCCGCGGGCAATCTGCAGGCCGTCTCCAGCGACGGCCCGTACAGCGCCCTGGCGGCCGCTGTGGGGACCACCCTGGCCAATACCTCCCGGCCCGGCGCCCGCATGACCTCCGGCCCCGGCGTCGTCGCCCGCGCCGTGGCGAAGGCGGCCACCACACGCCGCCCACGCACCCGGTACCTGATCGGCTTCGGGGCCAAGCCGGTGGCGGTGCTCCGCAGGCTGCTGCCGGACCGCGCGTTCGACGCCGTCATCACCCGGGCCTTCGGCGTGGGCGTGTGAGGGGAACCGCCGGGGCGGCGAGGGGCCGGTCCGTCTCAGTCGAGCACCTTGCCGTGCCGCCAGTAGCCCATGAACGCCACCTGCTTGCGGTCCAGGCCGACGTCGCGGACCAGGTACCGGCGGATCTCCTTGACCACGCCGGCCTCGCCCGCCACCCAGGCGTAGAACGGCAGCGCACCGGACGGGGCGCCCGGGACGCGAGTCGCCTTCACCTCGGCCGGGTCCAGGAGCTGGGGCGTGTCCCACAGGATCTGGGTGTCCACGTCCACCTCGGCGGGCTCGGCGCCTGCACCGGCCCGTGCCGCGTCCGGACCGCCGAACAAGCTGTGCCCGGGCAATGGCACCGCCCGTCGCACCGCCTCCTGCAGGACTTCGCCGTGCGGCCGCGCCCGGCCCCGGGACGCACCCCGCGCCAGCCACGTGATCTCCACGTCGGCGTCCGTCCGCACATCCTGGAAGTCCCCGGCCTCCGGCACCTCCAGGAACGCCTGCCCGCTCAGATATGCCGGCAAAGACTCGAGAATGGCGCAGATCGCCGGCACCGCGGTCTCGTCGCCCGCCAGCAGGATCCGCTGCGCCAGACCCGGCCGCCACTCGATCCCGCCGTACGTCTGGGCCGTGATGCAGTGCGCCGCGCGGTTGTTCGGCCCGATCACGGTCATCCGGTCCCCCACCTGCGCCTCCGCTGCCCAGGCGGCCGCGGGCCCGGCCGCGCCGTGCACGCTCGCACCGTACCCCCCGCCGTCACGCCCCGCGCCGTCGTCCCTCACCCCGTGCAGCACGAAGTCCACATCGATCTCCGGGTACGCCGCATCCAGCCGCGCCGCCCGCACCGAGTAGGTCCTCATGGACCCGCGCACGTCCTCCGGCAAGGCCAGCCATTGCCGGTACCAGCCGTCATCCACGGCGTCGATCACCACCGGCTCACCCCATCCCCCGTCCACGCGCGGCGGGATGATGAGCTTGATGCGCGTGTCCAGCAGCTCACCGTGCACGCCGAACTGCCGCAGGCTGTAGCCGCCGAAGGTGATGCGCCGGTAGTCGACACCCACCTCCCGCACCGCCGTCACCCGGACCGGGAATGCGATGGCCATGGGCTCGACGGCGGCAATGCCGGCCGCACTCTGGGTGCCGCTCATGCGGGAACCTCCTGAGGGTTGAGACTGTGATGCCGGCCGATCGGGACGATCAGCGGCGTGCCGGACACGGGGTCCACCAGGACCTGCGAGGACAGCCCGAACACCTCGGACACCAGCTCCGGCGTGAACACCTCACGGGACGGACCCTGCGCCACGATCCGCCCCGCCTTCATCGCCACCACATGATGGGCGTAGCGGGCGGCCAGGTTCAGGTCGTGCAGGACGATCGCCACCGTGGTCCCGCGCCGCTGGTTCAGCTCGGTCACCACGTCCAGCACCTCCACCTGGTGCGCCAGGTCCAGATACGTGGTGGGCTCGTCCAGCAGGAGCACGTCCGTCTCCTGGGCCAGCGCCATCGCGATCCACACCCGCTGCCGCTGCCCGCCGGACAGCTCACTGACCGGCCGCTCCGCCAGCTCCGCAGTCCCGGTGACGTCCAGCGCGCGCTGCACCGCGGCGTCGTCGTCCGCGTCCGCCCCGCGGAAGAAGCCCTGGTGCGGGTAGCGGCCGCGGCCCACCAGCTCGCGGACCGTGATGGCGTCCGGGGCGAGCGGGTGCTGCGGCAGCAGGCCGAGCTCCCGCGCCAGCTCCCGGGCCGGCCGGGCGTGGATGTCCTTGCCGTCCAGGCTGACCACGCCGTTCGCAGGCTTGAGCAGCCGGGACAGGCCGCGGAGCAGGGTCGACTTCCCGCACGCGTTGGCGCCCACGATCATGGTGATCCGCCCCTCCGGCAGGGTCAGGTGCAGGTTCTGGACGATCGCCCGGTCCTGGTACTGGAGCGTCAGGCCCCGGGCGTTCAGCTGCGGCATCATGCCACCTTTCGTCGGGTGCGGCCCGCCGGAGAGACCAGGAGCCAGAGCAGGAAGGGGGCGCCGAGCGCGCCGGTGACGATGCCCACCGGCAGCACCGAGCCGCCCAGGAGCAGCGGCGCGACGTTCGCGCCCACGAAGTCGGCAACGAGGACGACGACGGCGCCGCTCAGTGCCGCCGCCAGCAGGCCTGCGCGGGGGTCCAGCTGGCGGGCGAGCGGCAGGGCGAGGAACGCCACGAACGCGAGCGGTCCCGCCGCAGCGGTGCCGAAGGCCGCGAGCGCGACCGCCACCACGAGGAGGCCGAGCCGCACCCGGGAGACGTTCACGCCCAGGCCGGCCGCGGCGTCGTCGCCCAGTTCCAGCACCCGCAGCGGGCGGGCCAGGAGGGCCAGCGCCGGGACCAGGGCGAGCATCGCGACGAACAGAACCGTGATGCGGTCGCCGGAGGCGGGGTTGAGGGAACCGGAGACCCAGAGGAGGACGTCGGAGGCGGTGCGGATGTCCGTGCGGGACATGAGGAACTGGACCACGGCCTGGAGCGCCGCGCCCACCCCGATGCCGGCCAGGATGAGGCGGAGACCGGCACTTCCTTCACCCCGGGACAGCGAGTGGATCAGCAGCGCCACCAGCAGCGCGCCCACCAGGGCGGAGAGGGACGCTGTGATGCCCCTCGCGCCGAAAAGCACGATGGCTGCGACCGCACCGGCGCTCGCCCCGGAACTGACGCCGATGACGTCGGGACTGGCCAGGGGGTTGCGCAGAAGGGTCTGGAAGGTGCCGCCGGACAGCCCGAACGCCGCGCCGGCGAACGCCGCGAGGACGGCCCGCGGGATCTTGGTGTCCAGGACGATGAAGCTGGCCCCGGGGATGCCGCGTTCGCCGTTGAGGTGGCGGGAGACGATCGTGATCAGGTCCGGGACCGTCACCACGTAGGAGCCGAGCAGGACGGACGCGAACACCAGGAGCGGCACCAATGCCGCGAGTGTGAGGGTCAGGGGACGGATCCGCATCAGACGCCCACCCCCTTGCCGCGACGGAGCAGGGCCACGAAGACGGGCGCGCCCACCAGCGCGGTGAGGACTCCGGCCGGGATCTCGCCCGGCAGCAGGATCACGCGGCCCAGGACGTCCGCCACCAGGACCAGCGCGGGCGCGGCCAGGAGCGTGGAGACCAGGAGGCGGCGGTGGTCCGGTCCCGTGAAACGGCGCAGCGCATGCGGCACCACCAGGCCCACGAAGCCGACCGGCCCCGCGATCGCCGTGGACGCGCCGCACAGCAGCACCACCGCGACGCCGGCCGCCACCCGCGTGAGCCCGACGCGCTGGCCGAGGGCGCGCGCGGCGTCGTCGCCCATCGCCAGCCCGTCCAGCGGGCGGGCCAGGCCGAACGCCAGGAGGACCCCGGCGGCCAGGAAGGGCAGAGCCGGGAGGACGGTGTCCCATTCGCGCGCGGCCACGCTGCCCAGTTGCCAGAAGCGGAACCGGTCCAGGGTGTCCTGGTGGGTCACGAGCGCCGCGTTCATCAGGGAGTACAGCCCGGCGGAGAGCGCCGCACCGGACAGGGCCAGGGCCAGCGGCGTGGGGCCGGAGGCGCCTTGGGCCCGGCTCGCGACGCCGGCCAGCACGTACACCAGGACCATGCCGGCGGCCGCGCCCAGGAACGCCACCCACAGATACGCGCCCACGGACGCCAGGCCCAGGAACTGGATCCCGAACACGACGGCGCACGCCGCCCCGGCGTTCACACCCAGGATGCCGGGGTCGGCGAGGGGGTTGCGGGTCACACCCTGCATGAGCACACCGGACAGGCCGAGCGCGGCCCCGACGACGACGGCCAGCACCGTGCGGGGCATGCGGGACAGGACCACGGCCTCGTCCCCCGTGCCGCCGGCCGGGGCCCCAGGTGCCGCCGGGGCGCCGCTCAGCGCCCGGCCGAGGGTGTCCAGGACGTCGGGCAGCGGCACCGCGCGGGCGCCCACCGCCAGCGACGCGAACGCCGCCGCCAGCAGGACCGCACCCAGGATCAGCGGGAGCAGGATGGCCCGCCCGGCGGAGGCACCCCGCCGTCGTCGCACATTCCGGCCTCCCCCCGGCCCGCGAAGTAGCAGCTGACGCCCTGAAAAGCCCGTTTTAAGGGCGTCAGCTGCTACCTCGCGAGGGGCGTGGGGAACCCGCTGCTCCTGGGTGAGGGACATGGGTTACTTGCCGGCCTTCTGCGCCGCGGCGGCGAGCTGGTCCAGCACGTTGTCCAGGGCCCAGGGCAGGCTGAGCGGCGAGGACGCGGAGAGGGAGAGGGTGACGGTCTTGTCCGCGAAGGCGACGAGGGCGTCGTTCTTGATGGCCGGGATCTGGCCGAGCAGCGGATCCTTCTTGATGGCGTCCGTGGTCTTGTCATCCGGGACCCAGGTGACGAAGACGTCGCTGACCAGCTCGTTCGCCTTCTCCGCGGACCACGGGATGAAGAACTCCTTGCTGCCCTTGGCCTTGTCCGCCACCACGGGCGCCAGCGTCATGCCCGTGGCGGTGAGGAAGCGCGGGCGGTTGTCGCTGGCGGTGTAGACGTTGACGCCGTCGCCCTTGCCGGGCTCCAGGTTGCCGAAGATGAAGCTCTTGCCGGCGATGGCCGAGTGGGCGGCAGCCTTGTCCTTGATCTGGGACTCCACGCTCTTCACGAGCCCGGCGGCCTCGGTCTCCTTGCCCATCGCCTTGCCGATCAGGGCGGTGGCCTCCTGCCACGGGGTGCCCCAGGCGAGTTCCGGGTAGGCGATGACGGGGGCGATCTTGGAGAGCTTGTCGTAGTCCTCGCGGCTCAGGCCCGAGTAGGCGGCCAGGATGACGTCCGGGCTGGTCTTGGCCACCTCGGTGAAGTTGATGCCGTCCGCCTCGGAGTACTGGGCGGGGGCCTTGGCGGAGCCGAAGGAGGCGCCGAGCTTCTCCAGGGCGGCGTCCTTCCACGGGCTGGAACCCTTGTCATTGCCGCCCCATTCGATCTTCGGCAGACCCACGGGGACCACGCCCAGGGCGATCGCGATGTCGTCGTTCACCCACGCCACGGTGGCGACCCGCTGCGGCTGCTTCTGAATGACCGTCTCGCCGAAGGCGTGCTTGACGGTCACGGGGAAAGTGCCGCCGCTCACGGCCGGAGTCCCGGCGGCGTCACCGTTCGCGGTCCCCGTGCTGCAGGCGGCGAGCACGACGGCGGACAGCGCCGCCGCTCCGAGGCCGGCCCCCGTGCGGAGCAGGGTGCGGCGGCTGGGCTGGGTGAAGTCGGTGGACATGGGTCTCCTCATGGCGCGGCGTGACGTACTTAGGCAAGGCTAAGCTACTTTCTGGTGAAATACGTTAAGGTTTTATCACCTAATGCCAGGAGTGGTGCAAGTCGGGCCGGGCGACTCCGCGGTTCGAGCTCCCGCGCAATCTCTTGCTGAGACAGCGGGTTTCCGCTGAAACAGTGGGCTTAAACCACTGTTTCAGCGGAAACCCGCTGTTTCGGCGGGGGTGGGCCGCGGGGGCCACGGTCTCAGCGGACGGGTCACGGAGGCGAGGGCTCCGGGCCGAGCGCGCGACACCCGCGCTACACTGGGAAAGTCGGAAATGACACTTTCACGCCCCGGAGACCGGGCCTTTGAGGAGGCGAGCATGCGTACCAGCACCGTGCCGTGCGCCGCGGATCGCGGGGTGGCCGTTCTGGCCTGCTGCGCACCCGGGTCCTCCCTCACCCTTCACTGAACCGCCGTCACGGTTCCCTCCCGGGCATTCGTGCGCCTACAGCAGCGCGCCCGGCAACATCATCCCGCGGCGGTTCCTCACCGACTCGTGAAAGTACCCACAACCATGCAGCAACTCAGCGCCCAGAAGATCCGCGCGTCGTTCATCAACGCCAGCCGCTCCGAGACCTCCAAACTCAACCTCCCCAAGGATTTCGACTCCCTGGACTGGGAAAACCTGGACGTCCTCGGTTGGCGGGACCCCAAGATGCCCCTGCGCGGGTACCTGGTGTTCCCCTCCGGTGACGGCCTAGTCACCTCCGTTCTGCTCCGCGCACCCGAGGGCGGCGCCCGGAAGAACCGCTCCGTCCTGTGCGAACTGTGCCGCGCCGTGCACGCCAAGAACGACGTGTTCCTCTGGGTGGCGCGCCGCGCGGGTCAGTCAGGCCGTGACGGCAACACCGTGGGGACGCTGATCTGCGCCGATTTCGTGTGCAGCGCCAACGTCCGCGTGGAGCCGCCGAAGAATGAGATCAATCCGGACCCGGCGGTCGTGGTCCTGGACCGCATCGCCGGCCTGAAGGAACGCGCCCGGCTGTTCCTGGACCGGGTGCAGGGCCTCTAACCGGCAAACGCCCCGGCCAGGACGCTGAAACAGTGGGTTTCCGTTGAAACAGTGGTCTAAACCCACTGTTTCAACGGAAACCCGCTGTTTCAGCGGAGGAACCCGTCAGGCGCAGGTCCGGCAGGCGCAGGCCAGGCGGGATCCCGGGAAACGGGGTCCCCGTTCAGCGCGTCGCGAGCCGCCGGAACACCGCCGGCGCCAGCACCACCAGCAGGCCCACCGCGGCTCCGATGACGGTGTCGATGAACCGGTCGTGCAGGAGCGTGGCCGGTTCCACGCGCGCCATCAGCAGGGAGGACAGCAGAGCCAGCGGCGTCACGCAGACCTGTGCCAGGAAGTACTGCCGTGCGATCAGCAGCTCGGCCCCGAACTGGCAGATCGCGATCAGGATGACCATCACCCACGCCTCCGGGCGCACGGCCACGATCACCCAGAGCAGTCCCAGCCCCACCACGGTGCCCAGCACACGTTGCAGGCCCCGGGTCACGCGGTGCCGGGTGGAGTGACCCACCAATGGCACCACGGCGGCCACCATGGCCCAGTAGTTGTGCCCAAAGCCCATCGCCTGGCCCACGGACGTCGCCGCCCAGCCGGCCAGGGCGGGCGCCACGAGGTACCCGATGGACTCCACCCACACCATCCGCCGCTCAGCCGGCGCCACCCGGATCCGCCGCACCCGGGCCAGTTCCTTCCAGCTCAGCGGCGTCCGGTGGGAGGCCCTGACCCGGGACAGGACCCCGATCCCCAGACACAGGGCGATGACCAGCACGGAGGTGAGCATGGCCTCCCACAGCGGCGGCTGATGCGGCACGGACGCCACCGCGGCGAAGGCGAAGATGTAGAACAGGGAGCCGGCTGGCCGCAGATGCCAGAGACCGGCGATGATCGAACACGCCCACGCCACCACGCTGGTCGCGGCCACGCTCATCCACGGGTCCAGGGCGCCTCCGGGACTCAGCCGCGCCACCAGGGTGGCCGCCAGGAGCACGGCGAACATGAGCAGCCCGGCCCTGGCCTGGGTCACCAAGCGCATGCGATGCGGCTCGTTGCGCCCGTAGATCCCGGTGAACGCGGAGAAGTTGGCGAAGATCGCCAGGTCCAGCCGGCCCGTCAGCGTCAGGATCAGGAGCGGCAGGAACAGCCCCAGCGCCACGCGCGCGGCGGGCAGGTGGTCACGCCGCGCGGGGCCGATGCTGAACAGCGTCTCCCGGAGGAAGCCGACGACGGCGGCACCCGCACCGTCCGCACGAGGGCGGCGGGCGCCGTCGTACGCTCCGTCCGGGGCGGCACCGCGCGTCACGAAAGGCCTATTCCGCCGCGGCGAGCTGCCCGCAGGCGCCGTCGATCTCCTTGCCACGGGTGTCCCGCAGCGTGGTCGGCACACCGGCGGCACGCAGGGTCTCGACGAACTGGTCCTGGATCTCCGGCTCGGAGGCGGTCCAGATGGAACCGGGCGTCGGGTTGAGCGGGATGGGGTTCACGTGGACCCAGCCGCGGCCACGCTGGTTGAGCTTCTTGGCCAGTAGGGCGGCGCGCCAGGCGTGGTCGTTCATGTCCTTGATGAGCGCGTATTCGATGCTCACACGGCGACCGGTCTTGCGGAAGTAGTCGTAGGCGGCGTCCAGGGCTTCGTCAACGTTCCAGCGGCTGTTGACGGGGATGAGTTCGTCGCGCAGTTCGTCGTCCGGGGCGTGGAGGGACAGCGCGAAGGTCACGGGGACCTCCTCGTCCGCGAGCTTGCGGATGGCCGGGACCAGCCCGACCGTGGAGACCGTGATGTTGCGGGCGCTCATGCCCAGGCCCTGCGGGACCGGGTCGGCGAAGCGGTGCACGGCGGCCATGACGCGCTTGTAATTGGCCAGCGGCTCACCCATGCCCATGAACACGATGTTGGTGACGCGCTCCTCGTCGTGCTCCTTCTCGCCCAGCGCACCCTCGGCGATGACGCGGTTGGCGGCCACCACCTGGTCCACGATCTCCGCCGTCGACATATTGCGCGTCAGGCCCGCCTGACCGGTGGCGCAGAACGGGCAGTTCATCCCGCAGCCGGCCTGCGAGGAGACGCAGAGGGTGATGCGGCCGGGGTAGCGCATCAGGACGGACTCCACGAGCGCGCCGTCGAACAGCCGCCAGAGGAACTTGATGGTGTTGCCGTCGTCCGTGCGGAGGCGGCGGACCTCGGTGAGCAGCGGCGGGAACAGCTCCGAGACCAGGTCCTCGCGGCCGGCCTTGGGGAGGTCACTCATGTGCTCGGGGTCGGTGGTCCAGTGCTGGAAGTAGTGCGTGGAGAGCTGCTTGGCGCGGAATGCGGGCAGGCCGAGCTCCTTGAGCTTCGTTGCGCGCTCGTCCAGGGTCAGGTCCGCGAGGTGCTGCGGCGGCTGCTTCACGCGCGGCGACGCGAACTGCAGCAGCGGGCGGCCCTCCGTGGTGCGGGCCTGCTCCCAGCCCTCCGCGGCGGGGCGGACCTGCGGGCGGCTCTCCGTCATGGCCATCTTGGCGACGGCCTCGCCATGAGCGTTCCCGGCCGTCTTTTCGCGTACGACGACGCCGCGCGGCGGCTGCGCGGAGGCCTTGCCGTTGCTGGGGGAATCTGAGCCGGGGGTACGAGGAGAGGAAGCCATCACCTTCCATTGTCCCATGGGACGGCAAGGCCCTGAGGTGAGATCGGCCACCGCCGTCGACCTCTCATCCGGAGGTGCACCCCAGGCACCGGATCCCGCGAAACAGTGGGTTTCCGTTGAAACAGTGGGCTTAAACCACTGTTTCAGAGGAAACCCACTGTTTCGGCGGAGGGGCCTTCAGCGGAGAAGCCCGCCGGGGACAAGCCCCAGCGAAGCCGCTCTACCCCAGCCGGATGTCCACGGGGTTCGCCTCGCTCCGGGGCTCGCCGGGCGCGGCCTTGCCTCCGAGCGGGAGCACTCCGGAGCGGTTGGTGCGGCGGTCCCGCAGGATCTCCGTGACGGAGCCCAGGTGACGGGACAGGTCGATCACGTTCTCCGGCGCGGCCAGGAGCAGCTGGAAGCCGAACTCGTGCAGCGCGGCGATCCCCTGGCCGGCGAACTCCTCGCTGGCCAGCACGAACGCCTCGTCCATCATCACGGTGCCGTAGCTGGTGAACCCCTGCTCCGCGATGCCCAGCTGGTAGCTCAGGGCGGCGGCCATGATGAACGCCGTGAACCGCTGACGCTCACCGCCGGACATGGAGCCCGTGTCCGAGTGCATGAACACCTCGGCCCGCGGCGCCCCGCCGTCCACGCGCACCGTCCGGTGCTCCTTGCATGCGATGAACAGGTGCCCACGCACGTCCAGCACCTCGGCGCGCCAGCGCCGGTCCTCGGGCGCCTGGGAGGAGAGCCGGGTGACCAGGTTCTCCAGCGTCTTGTAGCGGATGGTGAGTTCGTCCTCACCACCGGCCGCGGCGCCGTCGTGCGCTTCCGAGGACACCGCCGCGCGCCCGGCCCGCACGCGCAGGGCCCGCGAGATCGCGTCCTTGAACGCTTTGGCGCTGGCGGGGACGGTCTGCTTGATGTCCAGTTCCAGATGGCTGCCCTCGTGGAACTCGACGCCGGACAGGATGCCGTTCAGGGGCAGGATGCGGCTGGTGATGGCGCGCCGTTCCTCGTCCAGGAGGTGCAGGAGCGTGGAGAAGGACTCGTGGGTGCGCTGGTTGAAGAACGCCCGGAACTCCTCCTCCTGGGCGGGAAGGCCGTCGCGCACGATCGCGTGGTACCGCTGTTCGTATTCCGGCGCCGCGCCGATCCCGGTGCCGTGGTCCACGGACACCGTCCCACCCCAGGCCCGGCTGAACACGTCGAAGATCCTGGTCAGCGTCTCCGCGGTGCTCTGCGCCAGGCTCTCAGCCCGGTGCAGCTCGTCCTGCAGCTGCGCGCGCACCTGGACGGCGGCGAGGTCCAGGCCGGACATGTCCAGGAATTCACCCATCGCCTCGAACCGCGGGGCCAGGGCCTCCACCGTGGACGGGGCCGGCGGGTTCTCCTCCACGCGCTTGAGCGCGGCGCCCAGGGCCTTGTCCGCGGCGACCAGCTGGACGTCCAGGGCCTTGTACTCGTTCTGGAGCACGGCCGCGGCCTCGGTGCTCGCCTGGTGCTGTCCGCGGGTCTGCTCCAGGCGGGCGCGCAGCGGTTCCAGATCGGCCTGCGCGGCCAGGGCATCGGCCAGGCGCCGCTCCAGACGGGCCACCTCCTCGGCGGCGACCTGCGCGGACACCTCGGTCCACTCACGATGATCGGAGGCCACACGGCGCAGTGCCTCGAGCTGCCGGGCCACGCCCTGGTGCGAGTCCTCGCGGTCCTGGGCTTCGGTCTCGGCGGCCTTCAGGGACGCCTTCAGCTCGGTGATCCGCTCCTGGACCATGAGGACCTTGCTGGCGTTGTCGAAGCCGAGGACGAAGTCTCGGCGCGCGGCGAAGCGGTCGTCCTTCTCCACGGTGTGGCTGTTGCGCTTGACCACGCCGCCCAGGGACAGGCCTCGCTCCAGCCCGGCCAGCCGCGCCGGGTCCTCCACGCACGGGTACGCGTAGTCCAGCGCGATCCGGGACCGCAGCCACTCCACGGCGGACTCCCGCGCGGGCGTCAGGGAGCCGGAGAGGAACTGCAGCTTGGTCAGCAGATCCCCGTCCTCCACGGAAGCCAGGGCTCCGGACGCGCCGGGCAGCACGCGGGACACGTCCACGGCACGGATGGCTCCGCGCACGGTGGTTCCGTCCAGGAACTCGGTGACGGCCCCGAACAAGGACCCCGGGACCAGCAGCGTGGTGGCCAGGTTCCGCAGCGCGCGCTCCGCCGCGGGCCGCCAGGCGTCCTCCGCCGGAAGAAGGTCCATCAGCTCGCCGGCGAACGGCAGCTCGGACGCCTCCACATCCAGCGCGGCGGCGATCGCGGCCCGGTTCTCCAGCGCGGCCTGCGGCATCAGCGACGTCCCGGACTGCAGGGACGTCAGCTCCCGTGACGCCTCCTCCAGTTCGCGCTTGGCCGCGGCGTGTGCGTCGAACGCCTCGAAGCGCAGCGCCTTGAGGGATTCCGCGTCCCCGGTGAGCTCCGCGGCCCGTTGCTCCGCCTGCTGGTGCGCCTGCGCCCATCCGGCGGCCGACCACTCAAGGTCCAGGCCGGCGTCGCGCAATTGCTTCTGCACGCCGGCTTCCAGGTCGCGCCGCAGCCGCTGCGCCAGGCGGGCGTTCTCCAGGCCCGCCTCGATCGACGCGATCGCGTTGCCGCCCTGGTTGTTGTAGTCCAGCTCCAGCTCGCGCAGCTGGGCGGCGAGAGCGTCGCGGCTCATCCGCTCGGCCTTGAGGGCCTGCGCCTTGTCCACCGCGAGCGCCTTGAGCCGCGCCACGGTGCCTTCATGCACGACGACGGCGAGCGCCTGCCGCTGTGCGTCGAACTCGGTGCCGGCCAGGGTGCGGAGGCGGTTGGCCTCCAGCAAATGCTGGGCGTAGTCCTTGTTGAGCTGGGGCACGGGCGCCAGGGCGTCGCGCTGCTTGCGGACGTCCTCCAGGCGCTGGCGGATGGAGATCAGATTACTGAACTCCTCCACCACGGCGTCCGCGGCGTCCAGCGTGGCGGGCGGGTCCAGGACCTGGTCCCGGAAGAAGGTGTTGACGCTGCCGCCCAGGCCCTTGCCGGCCTGGATGACGCGCAACAGGGGCAGGGCTTGGTCGCTGCCGATGCCCAGGATGCGGCGGAAGCGTTCGGCGAAGTTCCGGTGCACGTCGAACACCTGGGAGCCGGGGAACGCATCCTCCAGGGCGGCCCGCGTGAAACGCTTGTGGGCCAGGGATTCCAGGACGTCCAGGTCCAGCGGCCTGGCGTCGATCATGTAGTGCCGGCCCACATTGCCCTCGGTGCCGTTCTTCGGCAGGTCGAAGAGGGCGGAGAGGGTGACCGCGGTACCGGCGGCATTGTCGAAGGTCAGCGCGACGGCGGACCAGGTGGCCCCGGGGCGCTGGAAGGCACTCGTGGCACCGTCGGAGGTGGCCCGGTCGCCGACCTTGCCGCGCATGTAGGTGTAGGTGGTGCGCCGGTCGTCCACGGAGCCGCCCATCCGCGCGGCGGCGGCCTCATTGGAGCGGGGGCGGGCGTCGAAAACGCGGAGCATGGCGTCGAAGAGGGTGGACTTGCCGACGCCGGAGTTGCCGGTCAGGAGGGTGCCGCGGCGGTCCACGTGCATGACGTGGGCGCCGTGGAAGGTGCCCCAGTTGACCAGATGCACGCGGGCCAGGCGCATCTGGCCGGGGTTGACCTCGTCGCCGATCGGCAGCAGGACGGGGATGCTCATGCGCGCTCCTCCTCGGTCTCCTCAGCGGCGGCGTCTTCAGCGGCACGCACGACGGCGGCACTCGCCTCGGCGTCGTCCGTCTCCTCGTCGCCGCTGTCGTCGACGTCCAGCAGCGCCTGTGTGCCGACGGCGTCCTCCGTGGCATGTTTGAGGCGCTCCAGCTGGGCGGTGATCTCCACAATGGAGTCGAAGGGCAGGGCGAGCGGGAGGGCCCCGCTGATGCCGTAGACGTTCTCCAGGCCCGTGGGAAGCAGGAGCTGGCGGGCACGGAGCTTCTCCACCGCGGCCTGGACGGTCTTGGCGTCCCGGTAGGCGTCCTGTTCCGCGGCGGGCTGGTAGTGCGCCACGATCTCCGCGATCTCCTCCTGGGTCACGGTGGGCTCCGTCTGGGCCTCGGTGTGACGGTCCAGGAGGAGGCGCAGGCGCAGCACGATGATGGTCTCCACGCGGCTGAGGGCCCGCTGCTGGCGCAGGAGGCTGGACCGGGCGTTGGCTCCGAGGAGTTCCGGGTCCACGGGACGCAGGAGCGCGATCTTCCGTTCGTGGTCCAGGTGGAGGCTGAGGAACATCTCGGACAGGCGGGAGCGCAGGATCTGCTGGTGATCCGTGAGGGTGGTCCACAGCTTCTCGTCCCGGCCGCCGTCCACATAGGGGCCCTTGAGGAGGCGGACCAGGGCCTGGCGGAGGCGCAGGGGCAGGACCCCGGTGTCGCCGGGGTACAGCTCCGCGCCGTCCACGAAGGTGTCCCGGGCGTCCACGCCGTGGATCTGCTCGCTCATTCCATATCCTCTCCGTGCTGAGTGCTCACTTGTGGTGGGTTGCGCGCCTCGTAAGTCACCACTACTGAGCACTCAGCGGTTTCGGCAGGGTGACCAGCGGCAGGGTCGCACCGCGCAGGCTGCCGTCGACTTGTTCGAACTCCAGCCGTTCCTGGCCGTCGGCGGCGAACACGGCCCCGGAGTTCAGGGCCTCCGCCAGCAACGCGCGGATCGAGTTGAGGTGGCGTTCCTGCGGCGGGAGCGCGTCCCAGGCCCCGCCCACGGTGTCCGCACCGGCGAGCGCCGCCCGGACCAGGGCCGGCTTGGCCTTCGGGGTCCGCGGCGCGCGGGCACGGGCGTCCTGCGCGAAGTCGATGGGGTCCGCCAGGCGCGGCGGCTCCTCGAACTCGTCCGGGTCGAACAGCTGCACCATGGACACGGACTCGAACACCCCGCCGAACAACTCCGGCGCCGCGGCGAATCCGGGCCGGTCCCGCTCGTAGGGCAGCACGCGGATGGCCTGTTCGGCCTCGCGCAGGGCCTTCCGCAGCCGGAGGGAGTGACGGAAGTCGTCGCTCTGGACGTAGGTGTTCAGGCTCTCGGAGAGCTTGCCGTAGATCCGCTGGATCTGGCCGTGCTGGGTGCGCAGCTCCGCCACCAGGTTCTTCAGGGTTTCCCGGTCGTCCGCGGCGAGCACGTCCGCGAACTGGCGGCTCAGGACCTCGGCGATGGCCGAACGGAAGCGCAACTGCTGCTGCGGGTCCTCCAGGAATGCCGTGAAGGAGCGGAAGGTGCGGCCTTCCGGGCTCTGCCGCAGTACCTTGTCCTGCTCCAGCACCTGCGCCATGGTGGCGCCCTTGCTCAGGGACTCCTCGATGATCTGGTTGCGGAGCTTGCCCACCAGTTCCTCGATGCTGTCACGCATTTTCTTGTAGTCGGCGGGCAGGCCGGCGGCCAGGTCCAGGATGTTCTCCGCGGCCTCCACCGCCTCATCCTCGTCCAGGAGCCCGTCCAGGTCGCCGGAGGTGATGCCCTGGATGAGCTCCTCGCGTTCGCGGATCTCCTCCCGCAGGGAGTCCAGGCGGGCGGTCTGGTCCGGGTTGGTTTCATGGGCCAGCTTCTCCACGTCGCCCAGCAGGGTGCCCAGGCGGGATCCGGTCAGGGTGGAGCGGGGCGAGCTGAGGCTCTCCAGGAAGGCGAGCACGCGGGACGCGGCCTCGGTGAGTTCGTAGATGATCCGGCCGGAGTGGTGACGCCGGGTGATGAACTTCCGTCGGGTCCACTCATCCGCCACGGTCCGGCCGGTGTTGGAGCCGCCCAGCGTGGGGTCGGCGGTCCGGAGCTGTTCCAGGGCCAGGTCCAGTTCGGCGTGGAACTCCTCCAGGACCACGCCGGGCCGGGTGCGGGTGAAGGTGGACTGCAGGACGGCGATCACCCAAGGGGCGGAGCGGGTCAGTGCCCAGGCGGGCCCCTTGGTCAGGGTCTCCAGGGTGCCCAGACGCCGCGTGAGGTCCGTTGCGTCCACCCGTGCGCACCCCGTTTCCCTGTTGGTCCGGCGGGCCGGCGCCCGTCCACTGCTCGAAAATGGCCAGCTTTAAGGGTACGCGTGACACGGAACGGCTTCCGCCGCGCGCCTTTCATCACGAACCAACTACGATTCCGCAACACTGCGGGCGGATCTTCCCCACCGGAGCCTCCGGTGGTTAGCGTGGAAGCCAGAGTTTCCGCCGGGGGCCATCGGCCGCCGGTTTTCGTGAATGGACAAACGCCTCAAGGGGATGATGGCGCATGACTTCTGATACCACTCTGGTCCTGAACCTGACGTTCCTGGGGACCATGATCATCGGCGGCCTGCTGGCCTCGGTGGTCCTGTTCTTCGCGTGCGTGGCTCTTGCGGTCACGGGTCTGGGCCGGCTTGTCTATGTGGGCGGGGAGCGCCTCGTCCGCCTTGTGGTGCCCGGTCTCCACCGCGACGACGACGCCGCGGAACACGCGCCGGCCGCCCTGGTCGAGCTCGCGGCCGCCTCAGCCGCGCGGCCTTCCACGCGGACCGCGCCTGCCGTACGGAAGGCCCCGGCCTCCGATGCGAAGCCGCGACTCGTGCGTGAGACTCCTCCGTCCCGCGAGAAGCCCAAGCCCGTCATGAACACCGGCTGGCAGCAGGCCGTCCGCGAGGCGGACGCGCGTGCCCTGGCCAAGGCCACCGACTCCGGTCTCCTCCCCACCGTGGCCAAGGTCAGCAACCCCTCTCCCACCGCGGACGTGAAGGCCCAGGAACTCCTCAGCACCCAGGACCGGCCCGCGGCGAAGCCCACCGCGATCCACGCTGCCGGCGAGGCTCCCCGGCTGAGCCTGAAGCCGGGACGCCAGGACGGGATCGCCCGCAAGAACATGCCTGGGCTGCTGCGCCCGGCCCGGGACGATGAGGAACAGCACGCCAAGGGAGCATAATCAGTACCCATGGCAGCACAGCCCGGTTCCTCACTCTCCAAATCCCAGCCGAACGCCGTCCGCGTGGACGCGTGGCTGTGGGCCGTCCGTGCGTATAAGACCCGTTCCGCGGCCACCGCGGCCTGCCGGGCCGGGCACGTACGCCTGAACGGCAACCCGGTGAAGGCTGCGCAGATCGTCATCCCCGGTGACGAAGTCAAGATCAGGATGCCCGGCTACGAGCGCATCCTTGAGGTCCGCCAGCTGATCGCCAAGCGCGTGGGTGCTGAAGCGGCATCGCACGCGTTCACGGACCGTACCCCGCCGCGGCCGGTGGCGCCCATGCTCGGCATTCCGGTCCGGGATCGCGGCACGGGCCGCCCCACCAAGAAGGACCGCCGGGAGATGGACCGACTGCGGGGGCAGTGAGCGCACGTCACGGTGCCGTGTCACACGGCGCAATTGTGAACCAGTCACATTTCCGCCCAGTGCCCATCACCCGGACACTGGTGAAATGAGCCTCAAATTCGCCCGTTTTGGAGCCCCTGGAACCGAAGAACCCGTGGTCATCGTCGACGACGCCGACGGCCACGCTCAGTACTTCAGCCTCCTGCCCCTGACCCGTGATATCGACTCGGCCTTCCTGTCCGGTGACTTCGTCGCCGCCACGCAGGCCGCCCTGGACGCCGGCGACCTGCCGCGCGTCGTGCCTTCGGGCCGCGTCGGATCGCCGCTGGCCCGCCCCGCCAACCTCGTCGGCATCGGCCTGAACTACGCGGCCCACGCCGCCGAGTCCGGCCTGGAACCGCCGGCGTCGCCCGTCGTCTTCCTCAAGCCGTCCAACTCGGTGGCCGGTCCCTACGATGAGTTCCCGGGTCTGCCCGGCGCCGGCAAGCTCGACTGGGAGGTGGAACTCGGCCTGGTGATCGGCCTTCACGCCCACCTGCTGGCCGACGAGCAGGAGGCCCAGGCGGCCATCGCCGGGTACGTCCTGGCCAACGACCTCTCCGAGCGCGAACTGCAGCTCGGCGGCGCCGGCGGCCAGTGGACCAAGGGCAAGTCCCTGCCCGGTTCCACCCCGCTGGGCCCGTGGCTGGTCCCGGCCGTCGCCCCGGACGGTTCCCACTTCGACGTCGACTCGCTGCCGCTGTCCACGCGCGTCAACGGCGTGGAGTGCCAGCGTTCGACGACGGCGGACATGGTCTTCCGCGCCGCTCACCTGGTGCACCACGTCAGCCAGTTCATGGCGCTGGAGCCGGGCGATGTCATCATCACCGGCACCCCGGAAGGTGTGGCCATGTCCGGCCGCTTCGAGTACCTCAAGTCCGGCGACGTCGTGGAGATCGAGGCGCCCGGTCTCGGCGCCCAGCGCATCGTCTGCGCCTGACGTCCCCTTCCCCGTCCGCGAGACGGCAGCAGATCGCAGCGTCCGCCCGCAACACTGCGATCTGCTGCCGTCTCGCGGCGTTTAGCATGAGGGCATCACCCTGGATCTCGTCACCGGCCGAGGAGTGGGGCGGGTGCCAGCCGCTCAGCCCAGCAGGATCCCGGCCCAGGCGGCCAGCAGGCACACTCCCGCCCCGCCGATCCCGTAGAGCACGGCGCGCAGCGGCTCACGGTTGTGCAGGAGCCTGACCGTCTCCAGGCTGGCCGTGCTGAAGGTCGTGTATCCGCCCAGGAATCCGGTGCCGGCGATCAGCAGCGCCTCCGGCCCGAGATGATGCGCGGCCACCGCACCGGCCAGCAGTCCCAGCGCGAAGGATCCGGTGACGTTGATCAGCAGCGTCGCGAAGGGGAAGTCGGTGGGCCAGCGGCGCCTCACCGCGCCGTCGAGCATGAAACGCGCGACGGCGCCCACACCGCCCGCGAGCGCCAGCCACAGCCCGATCACCGACGGCCGCCCGGCGCGCGGTGCTCTTCGGCGCTCACCCGGTGCGCCACCTCGGCCACCCAGATGCCGAGGGCGGTGGCCGCACCCCCGAGCAGGAGGGTGGCTGCCACGTAACCGAGCGCCTCCATGGCGCGGCCGGCGCTCAGGAGGTGGACGGCGTCGACGGCGAAGGTGCTGTAGGTGGTGAAGGCGCCCAGGAATCCGGTGCCGCCGAGCAGGCGGAAGCGGCGCGCCCAGCCGACGTCAGGGCCCCGCCGGGCCAGGCTGTCCAGGAGCAGGCCGAGCAGGAAGGCACCCACGACGTTGATGACGACGGTGGCCAGCGGCCAGCCGCCGACGGCCGGGATCGCGAGACCCAGACCGTAGCGCGCCAGCGCCCCGAACACCCCGCCTCCGAACACCCAGGCGATCGCCCTCGGGTCCAGGTGCAGGGGGGCCATCCGGCCGTGGGCCGTGGTTCTGGAGGGCGCGCGCATCATGCCTGAGGTCGCTTCAGGGGCTGGACCGGCCTCAGTACTCACCCTTGATGACGAAGAAGGAGCCGCGGATCTCGCCGGCCAGCTTGGACTTCTGGCGGGCGAACTTGAAGCGGCTCGCGAGCTCCTCCGGGACCTCCATGCCCATGGAGAGCTTGAAGCCCACCGCACGCTTGCCGGAGTCGGCCAGGGTGTACATGACGTTGATGGACAGGCCGGACTCGTAGAAGACGTAGTCCATGCGGATGCCTTCCACCTCGAAGGAGGACACCTCCAGCGGTGTGGACGCGATGACGATCTCGCGCTCGGCAGCCAGGATGTGGTGGATCCGCTCGAGGATCTCCGGCGCTTCGGCAACGGGCACCGTGGTGAACACGTGGTCGTACTTGTTCTTGAAGTAGCGTGCCTCATTGGCGCGCAGCCCGGCGAGGGCCTCGGCTACGGGGGACGACTCCAACCCTGCAGTGGAGACGTTCACGAAATCCACGACGTACGGCATGCGCTCTCCTTCAATTCGGGTGATCGAGTCGAGCATAGCGAAGCAGGCGGTGTCGCCTGGCCGGCGCTCCGGCAGAAGGCCTCACAGAGGGCTCTCGCCGCGCCGCGGGCGCACGATTTTATATCTAGTTTGACTAACTAATCAAGACCTTTTGTTTCGGTGCCCGGTCTGCTGAAGTGGAACGGTACCGTCGGTACGGCGGGCATCCCCTCTTCAACCGCAGGGCTCCCGGGCGTCCCCGGGAAGATGCAGGAAAGGAGTTTTCATGCCGAAAATCCAGGAGGGCATCGACGTCGATGTCCCGTTTTGGGCGGCTTACGAACAATGGACGCGGCCGGACCACTTCCCCGAGTTCCTCGGCCACGTCCTGGCCGCGAACCGGATCGATGAGGATCAGGTCCGCTTCGTCACCAAGACCGGCGCCATGCGCCGGGAATTCATCGTGCGGATGCTTGAGGAACGGCCGGACCGCGCCATCAGCTGGAGCAGCACGGTTGGCTCCACGTTCTGCGAAGTCACTCTCGAATCGCTGTCGCACGATCGAAGCCACGTGGAGATGTCCGTCTACTGGGACGGCACCGCGCAGTCACAGCACTCGGGATCCCTGTTCCGGCAGGAGGCCGAGGGCATCCGCCAGGACCTCGCCTCCTTCAAGGAGCACATGGAACTCCGGCTCTGGGACACCCGGGTCGATCGCGGCGGCCACGCCGCGCCGAGCCCGGCATGACCCGGCGGGCCACCCGCCACACCGCCGCGTACTGCCGGGAGTCCTGGGGAAAAACCGTCAGATCTTCAGGGCCTCGATCACGGCGGTGAGGAACCGTTCCACCGTGGCCAGCTCGTCGTCGTCGAAGTCCCCGGCCGCGGTCAGAAGCGCGCCGACCTGGCGCTGCAGGCTGGAGTCGAGCAATTCGACGGCCCTCTGGGTCGCGGTCAGCACCACCGCGCGCCGATCGCGCGGATCCGGCTCCCGCACGAGATACCCGGCCGCGACCATCCGATTGACCAGCGCCGTGGTGGAGGCCGAGGTGATGCCGAGATGACGGCCCAGCATGAGCGCGCCCACGGGGCCGTCGGCGGACGCCTCCCGGATGAAGCGCAGGGCCGAGAGATCGTTGTTGTTGATCTTCAGGTCTGATCTGAGGCTTTCCCGGGTTCCCCGCTCCGCCAATCGGAACTCGCGCAAAAGGTGCAACGCGGAGAGCGCACGGTCTTCGCGATCGCTTTCAAGCCAGCTTTTGTTGATCAATTCAAGCGCCATACCTGAGCCCTGTCCGTCGTTGCTGAGTCCTGCCAGGCAAACCAGTGGGCCCCCACTGCCCCGATTCTATGACCTCCCGTTACCCGGCAGTAGCCCCATCCGCCGCGCTCTTCCTCTCGACAGGAGGAACAACCCCTTGCCACAGTGGTCCCATGACCACCGTGGAACCGCAAGAACCCCGGAACGCCATCAAGACCGCACCCGCCCACTGGGAGGAGGTGGCACGCCTCTTCAGCCTGGGCGGCGACGCCGCGGGCTGCTGGTGCCAGTGGTTCAGGCTCACCTCGCCCGAATGGCGAGCCATGAAAGTCCCCCAGCGCAAAGACCTGATGCGCCGCCAGTTCGCCGAGGAGGAACGGCCTCCCGGCCTGCTCGCCTTCGTGGACGGCCAGGCGGTGGGCTGGGCCGCCGTCGCGCCTCAGGACTGTTACCCGCGGCTGGACCATCTGCAGCTGGTGCAGCGGAGCCGGAAGCACGCGCCCACCCCGGAGGGCGAGCTCTGGGCGGTGACCTGCTTCGTGGTCGCCAGGACCCACCGCCGCCAGGGCGTGGCCGGCACGCTGCTGGATGCGGCGGTCGGCTTCGCCCGGGAGCACGGCGCCGACTGGGTGGACGGCTACCCCGTGGACGTCGCGGCGCGGCCGAAGGCCACGTCGTCCGGTCTGTTCCACGGCACGGTGTCCCTGTTCGAGCAGGGCGGCTTCGAGCACGTGTACGACGGCGTGCCGGGCCGCGCGCTCATGCGCCGGCGGGCGTGAACGCGCCGCCTCAGTAGTGGTAGCGGGCCTGAAGCACCGTCACGTGGGTGGCATCAGCCAGGTAGACGAGCTTGTTGCTCTCGTCGATCCGGCGGGACCATGCACCGGCCAGGGCGTGCTTGAGTGGCTCCGGCTTACCGATGCCTTCGAACGGATCATCCCTGAGGATGTCCGCAATGATCAGATTGATGCGCCGCGGCGTCTTCCGGTCCTGGCTGTGCCAGTACAGATAGTCTTCCCAGGCCTCGTCGGTCCAGGCGAGCTTCCGCCCTGTCACGGCTCCAGGAGCTCCCGCTCTTCGGCAGTGCCTTTGCGAGCGCTTTCAAGCGAGGACAGCAGTCTGCGGGCATTCTCCGGAGAGCGCAGCAGATAACTCGTCTCCACGAGGGAGTCATACTCGTCCTTCGACATCAGGACAGCCGAGCCCCGGCGCGACGTGATCTCGATTTCCGTGTGGTCCAGATTGACGCGTTCAATCAGCCCGAACAAGTCTCTGCGAGCTTCACTGGTGGTGATTGCCATGTCCTCAGCACCTCCTCAAGTGGTACCACTTATTGTACCGCTCGAATATCCCTGCCGGAAAGGTTCTGGATCCGCACTCCATCCACTCATCCATCGCCGCCCCTCTTCCGGCGGCTGAGCCGCTTCATCGTCGTGTCGAACTCCCGGTGGGCCTCGCGTTCCGCCTTGCGCTCAGTGGCCCGCTGCTTCGCCTCCACCCGCTTGATGCCGCCGCGCCGGAGACTCTTCACCCCGCCGTCGAGCATCAGCAGCGCCTGTTCCGTGAGCGCGGCATTGCGCAGCTGCAGCGCCGTCCCCTTGCGCCGCTGGATCTCGCCGAGCGTGGACTGGGCGTCCGTGAGCCGCCCGGTCTGGCGCTGAGCCCGGGCGCGCAGGAGCAGGAGGCCAGCACTCAGGTCCTCGCCGTTGCGCACCCCCTCGCTGAGACCGATCACGGAGGCGTAGTCCTCCCGCAGGCCCGCCAGATGGGCCAGCGCGAGCGCCTTGGCCGGGGACGACGGCACCGCATCCAGCTGCACGACGGCGGCCGGCAGGTCACCGATCTCGCGCAGCGCGTGCGCGGTGGCGTAGCGGAGGGCCTCGTCGGAGTAGAGGATGCGGGCTGCGACCCCGTCACCGAGCTCCACCTCCACCACCAGGCCCATCAGATGGCGCTCCATGAAGCGGTGCGCGGCGTCGTCAACCAGGGTCTCCCGGCCCCGCCGCAACAGCTCGGCGGCCTGCGGATACTGACGGCCCTGGTACGCCCGCAGACCGGCCAGGACGAAGCAGAGCCCGGCGAAGCCACTGTGGCCGTGGGCCAGGCGGAGGAAGCGTTCGGGCCCGCCACCCGCCGTCAGTTCGGCGTGCAACGCTTTGGCGAATTTGCTCGAGAACCCGGGCAGCCGGCCCGGCCCCTCCCGGAAGCTGAAGCGATGGACCGGGTCCAGCCCGCGGGAGGCCCGGACGCGTTCGCCCAGGCCACTGGCCAGTTTCCGCACGGACACCTGGAACACCACGCCCACGAACGGCGTGATGTCCCGGGCGTCCTGGTGGATGGGCGGCGACGGAGCCATGGGTCAGGCGACGCCCTTGATCCGCACCACGAACACCGCACCCAGCAGACCGATCACCGCCGCCGCGACATAGAGGGAGAGGTAGCCGCCCCAGAGGGTTACGAACGGCCAGGCGATGGCCGGCGCGATGACCTGGGGCAGCGAGTTGGCGATGTTGATGACTCCCAGGTCCTTGCCGCGGTCCTCAGGATTGGGCAGGACCTGGGTGATGAGGGCGAAGTCCACCGCCAGGTAGGCGCCGAAGCCGATGCCCAGCACGGACGCGCCCACCAGGCCACCCACCCAGGTGGGCGAGAACGCGAGGATGAGGGCCGACGTCGCGATGATCGCGGAGGAGAGGATGACCATGGGCTTGCGGCGGCCCATGCGGTCGCTGATCCGCCCGCCGATCACGCTGGTGACGATCACGAACACGGCGTACAGGCCGGTCAGGATGAGGACGCCGGTCTCCGCCGCGATGCCCTCGGTCTCCTTCAGACGGACGGCGTCGGTGAGGAAGAACAGCAGGTACAGGGTGATCATGTGGTTGCCGATGTTCACCAGCAGGCGCGTGATCCAGGCCCAGCGGAAGTCGGGATGCGCCAGCGGCCGCACGAAGCCCAGGAGGAACGGGCCCCAGGCCAAGGGCGGGACATCGCCACGGTGGATGGGCCGGTCGTCGGAGCGCAGGGCGAAAAGGACCACGCCGAGCACCAGCGCCAGGGCGGCCAGGCCGTAGCCGAGCCACAGATTGCCGCTGACCACGGCGGCGATCACGGCGCCCAGGAGGATGCCGACGGTCTGGCCCATCGCGGCCAGGCCGCCCACCGTGCCGCGCCGGGCCACGGGCACCTTGTCCGGGATGGCGGCCGTGATGGCGGCGTAGGCGCCGTTGCAGCCGGCCTGCACCAGGCACCAGGCGAGCGTCATGAGCGCGACGTCCGGGACGCCCGCAAGCGCGATGAGCCCCAGCGCACCGACGACGGCGCCGCCCACCACCCACGGCACGCGGCGGCCGAAGCGGCTGGCGGTGCGGTCGCTGAAGGCGCCGAAGATGGGATTGGCCACCAGGGAGACGGCGGCGCCGGCCCCCGTGACGAGGGCCAGGATGCCCTCCTTCTGCCCAGGGTCCAGAACCGCGGCCTGAAGGCCGAGCAGCACCTGCAGCGGGGCGAAGAACGCGGCGTTGATCCCCAGGTTCACCAGCACCACGCCGGTGATCCACAGCGGCGTGACGGGACGGGTTGGCTCCTGGCCGGCTTCGCCGGTGGCCGGTCCCTGGTGCGCGACGGACATTCGACTCCTCGATCCCCGCAAGGTGGCTCGCCCAGCGCGCCCGCGCGCAAGGCCGTACGAGGCTCATCCTATGCCGGGCCAAACACGTTGAGTGCTCAGTTGTGGCGGGATTTCGAGCGGGGAAATCACCACAACTGAGCACTCAACCGGAGGAAGAGACTCAGACGATGTGCGGCTCGTGGGCGTTGAGGTACTTGCGGCCGGTGAAGATCGCCACGATGGAGAGGACCATGATCACGGCCGCCACGAAGAACGGCACCTGAGCCCCGAAGTGCTCGCCGAGCTGGGCCGCGATGAACGGGGCCAGCGCACCGCCCATCCAGCGGACGAAGTTGTAGCCGGCGGAGGCCACGGGCCGCGGGGAGTCGGAGACCTCCATGGCCAGCTCCGTGAAGAGGGTGTTGTTGATGCCCAGCAGCGCACCGGAGACGATCACCAGGACCACCACCGTGACCACCGAGTGCAGCAGGGCCGCCACGCCAAGGCCCCCCAGGACCACCATCAGGCCGGCCAGTGCGGTCATGACGCTGTTCGTGGTGCCGAAGCGGCGCTGCATGATGGGGGCCACGAAGATCGAGAACACCGCCAGGGCCACGCCCCAGCCGAAGAACACCGCGCCGATTCCGTAGGCGTTCATGTGCAGGATGAACGGGGTGAAGGCCAGGACGGTGAAGAAGCCGAAGTTGTAGAACAGGCCCGCGATGGCCGTGGTGCGCAGCCCGGCGTGGCCGAGTGCGAGGATCGGGTCCTTCAGCTGCACCTTCTTGGCCGGTTTGGGCAAGGTGGGCAGCATGAAGAAGAGGGCGATGAACGCGGCGGCCATGAGGGCAGCGGTGCCGAAGAACGGGGCGCGCCATTGCCAGCCGCCCAGGAGGGCGCCCAGGAGCGGGCCGAGGGAGATGCCCAGGCCCAGGGCCGCCTCGTAGAGGATGATCGCCACGCCGGAGCCGCCGGAGGCGACGCCCACGATCACCGCGAGCGCGGTGGCCACAAACAGCGCGTTGCCCAGGCCCCAGCCGGCGCGGAAGCCCACCAATTGCTCAACGGAGCCGGAAAGGCCGGAAAGGGAGGCGAAGACGGCGATGAGCGCCAGGCCGATCAGCAGGGTCTTCTTGCCGCCGATGCGGGAGGAGACGTAACCGGTGATGAGCATGGCCACGGCCGTGACCAGGAAGTAGCTGGTGAACAGCAGGGACACCTGGCTGGGGCTCGCGTTCAGGTTCTCCGCGATGGCGGGGAGGATGGGGTCCACCAGGCCGATCCCCATGAAGGAGAACACGGCGGCGAGGGCGGTGGCCCACACGGCCTTCGGCTGGCGGAAGAAGGAGGCCTTCTCCTCTTCCAGAACGGTGTGACTGCTGTGGATGGACTCATCCAGCTGGCTGCTCATGCTCGCTTCTCTCCTGTGGAGGGTGCCGGGGCGGTCCCGGTCACTCCTCGCGCAAACGGTCGTAAATGCTGGTCAGAACGGGAATGGCGGACTCGAGGGCGGTGCGGTCCGCGGGTTCCAGGCGCTCGATCACCGCGGCGATGGCGCGGTTGCGGCGGAGGTTCACCCGCTCCACGGCCTCCCAGCCGCCGTCCGTGAGGCGGACGACGACGGCGCGCGAGTCGTCCGGGTCGCTCTCCCGGCGTACGTAACCGCGGCCTTCCAGGCGGGTGATCTGCTCGGTGGCGGTGGGGGTCCGCACGCCCAGACTGCGGGCGACGTCGCTGACGCGGGCACCGCCGTCGGCCAGGAGGGTGAGCAGACTCAGCTGCGTGCCGGTCAGCTCGGTCTCCCCGACGTCCAGGCGGCGCGTCACGTAGACGGCCTGGCGCAGGGCCTCGCGGAAACTGCGGGCCAGCTCGAGCGCCTCATCCGTTTCCTTGTTCATAATTAGGCATCCTAACAGTTAGGTTGCCTAATTACAAAGTTCTCCGGCGGATGCCGTACGAAGATCGACACTTCACGCCCTGGACCACTCAAGCGTTCGACATTTGTTTATCCAGCCCGGATCTCATTCGCGCTACGCTGTGAGCGGCCAAATGTTAGCCAGCTCACTTTGGCGACAATGCGAACGAAGGGTCCAGTATGAGCAATCAGCAACCGACCGCTCCTGCGAGCAGCACGGCCCCGGAGGCCGGGGTCTCCAGCGAACCACATCTGGAACGCGCCCTCAGCAACCGGCACATCCAGCTCCTTGCGATCGGCGGCGCCATCGGCACCGGGCTGTTCATGGGCAGCGGCAAGACCATCTCCGTGGCCGGGCCGTCCGTGATCTTCGTGTACATGATCATCGGCTTCATGCTGTTCTTCGTCATGCGCGCCATGGGTGAACTGCTGCTCTCCAATCTGCACTACAAGTCCTTCAGCGACTTCGCGGGCGATCTCCTGGGCCCCTGGGCCGGCTTCTTCACCGGCTGGACCTACTGGTTCTGCTGGGTGGTCACGGGCGTGGCGGACGTGGTGGCCATCGCCGGGTACGCCAAGGAGCTGGTCCCGGGCATCCCGCTCTGGATCCCGGGCCTGGTGACCATCGGTATCCTGCTGGCCCTGAACCTGCCCACCGTGAAGGCCTTCGGTGAGACCGAGTTCTGGTTCGCCCTCATCAAGATCGTGGCCATCGTGGCCCTGATCATCACCGGCCTGATCCTGATCTTCACCGGCTTCCAGTCCCCCGCGGGCACCGCCTCCTTCACGAATCTGTGGAGCCACGGCGGGTTCTTCCCCAAGGAGTTCATGGGCTTCGTGGCCGGCTTCCAGATCGCCGTGTTCGCCTTCGTGGGCATTGAGCTCGTGGGCACCGCCGCCGCGGAGACCAAGAACCCGGAGCACAACCTGCCGCGGGCCATCAACGCCATCCCGGTCCGCGTCATGCTCTTCTACGTGGGCGCCCTGATCATCCTCATGTCCGTCACCCCGTGGACCGAGTTCATGGCCGGCCACAGCCCCTTCATCGGCATGTTCTCCCTGGCGGGCCTCGGCATCGCCGCCACCGTGGTCAACCTGGTGGTCCTGACCTCCGCCATGTCCAGCGCCAACTCCGGCATCTACTCCACCTCCCGCATGGTGTTCGGCCTGGCCCAGGACGGCGACGCGCCGGCCGTGTTCGGCAAGCTGTCCCGACGCAAGGTGCCCCAGAACGCCCTGTTCCTCTCCTGCGTCCTGCTGCTGGGCGGCGTCGTGCTCCTCTACGCGGGCAAGGACATCGGCGCCGCGTTCGACATGGTGACCACCGTGTCCGCCGTCTGCTTCATGTTCGTCTGGACCATCATCCTGCTCAGCTACCTGGCCTACCGCCGCAAGCGCCCGGAACTGGCCGCGCAGAGCAAGTACAAGATGCCCGGCGGCGTGGCGATGGTGTACGTGGTCTTCGCCTTCTTCCTGTTCCTGATCTGGGCCCTCACCACCCAGCCCGACACCCTGACGGCGCTGCTCGTGACGCCGATCTGGTTCGTGATCCTGGTGATCGCCTGGCTCTACGTGAGGCGCTCACCGCACCACAAAGCCAGGCATGAAGCCTGGACACAAAGCATGAAGTAAACGTCTTTTTGTGGGCGGGCCCCAGGCCCGCCCACTACCATTTCCAGCATGTTTCCCGCACTTGAATCGTGTGAGCCTAAGGAGTTCCGCCCATGACCTTCCAGGGAGTCGGGGTCAACCCCGGCCGCGTGATCGCAACTGTCAAGCACATGCCGGAGCCGCTCGCCGAGCCGCCCGCAGGAGAGACCCTGCCGGCCGGAACGGACCCGGCCGAAGCCATCGCGGGTCTGAAGTCCGCGGCCGCGGCCGTGCATGACGAGCTCAAGGAGCGGGCCACGAGGGCCCGGGAGGACGGCAAGGCCGTCCTGGAGGCCACGGCGCTGATGGCCAAGGACACCATGCTGCTCAAGGCGGCGGGAAAGCTCATCACGGCGGGCACCGGCGTGGAACGCGCCGTCTGGGAGGCCGCCGACGGTGTGGCCGCCCAGCTCAAAGCGGTGGGCGGCTACATGGCCGAACGCGCCACGGACGTGCTGGACGTGCGCGCCCGCATCGTCGCGCAGCTGCGCGGCGTCCCGGCACCGGGCATCCCCAGCTCGGACACCCCCTTCATCCTCCTGGCCGAGGACCTCGCCCCGGCGGACACCGCCACCCTGGACACCTCCGTGGTCCTGGCCCTGGCCACCTCCGGCGGCGGCCCGCAGTCCCACACCGCCATCATCGCCCGCTCCCTGGGCCTGCCCGCCGTCGTCGCGGCAGCGGGCATCGAGGCGATCGCGGAAGGCAGCGAAGTGTATGTGGACGGCGCGGCCGGCGTCGTCGTCGACGCTCCCGGAGACGCCGAGCGCGAGGCCGCGGCCAAGTGGGCCACGAGCGCCGCGACGCTGGCCTCCTTCGACGGCACGGGCACGACGGCGGACGGTCACCTGGTGCCGCTGCTGGCCAATGTGGGCAACGCCAAGGACGCCGAGGCGGCCGCCGCGCTCGGCGCACAGGGTGTGGGCCTGTTCCGCACCGAATTCTGCTTCCTGGAGCGCGACACCGAGCCGACCGTGGACGAGCAGGCTGCCGCCTACCGGGCCGTGTTCGCCGCGTTCCCGGGGCGAAAGGTGGTGGTCCGGACCCTGGACGCGGGCGCGGACAAGCCCCTGCCGTTCCTCACGGACGCCACCGAGCCGAACCCGGCCCTGGGCGTGCGCGGCTACCGCACCGACTGGACCACCCCGGGCGTGCTGGAGCGCCAGCTCTCCGCGATCGCCCAGGCCACCGAGGACTCCGAGGCGGACGTGTGGGTCATGGCCCCCATGATCGCCACCCGGCCGGAGGCCGCCCACTTCGCCGGTCTGTGCGCCGCGGCGGGGCTGAAGACCCCGGGCGTCATGGTGGAGGTCCCGTCCGTGGCCCTGACCGCGGGCAGCGTCCTGCAGGAGGTCGACTTCGCCTCACTCGGCACCAACGACCTCACCCAGTACGCCATGGCCGCGGACCGCATGCTCGGCCCGCTTGCCGGCCTCAACGACCCGTGGCAGCCGGCCGTGCTGCGCCTGGTGCAGCTGACCGTGGAGGGCGCCAAGGCGGCCGGGGACAAGGCAGTGGGCGTGTGCGGTGAGTCCGCCGCGGACCCGGCACTCGCCGTCGTCCTCACCGGCCTGGGCGTGAACACGCTGTCCATGACCGCCCGCTCGCTCGCCGCCGTCGGCACCGTGCTCAAGTCGGTGTCCCTGCCCGAGGCACAGGAGCTCGCGGCGCTGGCCGTGAACGCGCCCACCGCAGCCGAGGGCCGCGAGGCCGTCCGCTCCCGCCTGCCGATGCTCGCCGAGCTCGGGCTCTAAGCTTTCACCAGACCTACTTTTTCGAAGGAGAACCCCATGCCCGAACGCAAAGCAGTCGTCGCCAGCGCCTCCGGCCTGCACGCCCGCCCCGCCGCGCTCTTCGCCGAGGCCGCAGGAGACCTGGACGTCGAGGTGACGATCGCCCTGGACGGCACCCCCGAGGACGAGGCCATGGACGCCTCCAGCATCCTCTCCCTCATGACCCTGGGCGCCGGCAATGGTGACACCGTGGTGCTGCGCGCCGAAGGCCCCGGCGCCGACGAGGCCCTGGACAAGCTCGCCGCCCTGGTCGAGACGGACCTGGACGCCGTCTGAGTAGACTGTCCTTTCATCGATTGCCCCGTAGGTGTCGTTTTGAGCGCTCAGAACGACACCTACGGTGGGCCCCCGCCGCCGAGGGACCCGAACCGAGCTTGCGAGGTTGGGGAGGCGGCGGGGACAATCGATGTTTAAGCTGTGGTCATGACCGCGCCACACACCACTGAACCCCTCCCCCACGACGCCGCAGCCGGGCTTCGGCGGGCGCTGGACGGCGGGCAGGACGTCACCGTCTTCGTGGACGGCACGGTCTTCAGACTGCCCGACGGCGCGCGGGACGCCGTGCTGGACCTGCTGTCCCGCCTGGCGCAGGGCGAGGCGGTCACGGTGAGCACCGTGGACGGTGCCGCGGGCGCCGGCCAGGAGGAGCCGGGTGCGGACGAACTCCTGAACACGGGCCAGGCGGCGGCGCTGGCCGGCATCTCCCACACCTTTCTGCGGAACATGACGGACCGGGGCGAGATCCCCGTCCAGTACCGCGGCACGCACCGGCGGATCCGGCGCGGTGACATCCTCGCCTGGCTGGCCGCGCAAAAGACGGCCGTGCAAAAGAAGAGTGACGCGGCGGCAGCCGCAGACCCCGCCGCGGACTAGGCTGGAACCGTGCCCAAACTCATCGGTCTTCACACCCTGTTCGGCGTCCTCGCGGCGGTGCTGGTCGGCGCCGTCCTGGGGCTGCTGGGGATCAGCGGGGTGATTCAGGTCGCCTTCGTGATCGTGGCGTACGTGGCCGGTGCCGTGATCGCGGCCGAGTTCCTCAAGAAGCGCCATGCCGGCACGGGGGATCCGGGCGATCCGGAGGACGACGGACCCCGTTTCCACCACTTCGATTCCCGTGCTCTGGAGCGTCTCGAGGAGGAGCGCAAGGAGTCCCGGCGCCGGGACGCAGGAACGCCCGAGGACTGATCCCCGGCGCCCGGCCAGGCGGCGAGAGGGCGTTAAGATCGCGTTAAGATCCGCCGTCCGGGCCGGATTCCCCACATAGCATCGGGACAACAGGTGCTGCAGGAGCCCGGACGTCATCACGTTCCACCGTCAGCGGATCCCCCGATCCGCACCCCCGGACGGCGGAGCGACGCCCACGGTTCCAGGAGGACGGACGTTTCCCGGGCACCTGACGCTTCCGGAGGAGGCGTGCGCGCCACGAGCCGGCTGCGCACCGCTTCACCCCCAACTCTGAGGCGGTCTCCTCCGGCTCGATGTGTTTGAGCGCCTCCCCATACGCAGCCCGAACGGCCCACCGGCCGTTCGGGCCACGCGTCGTTGTGGGGCCGTTCCTAGATCCGCGGCCGCTCGTGCCAGCGGGCCGCCTTGAGCGCCGCGTGCAGCTCCAGCCGGACGGACCCCTTCAGCGGATCCGCGCCGATGATCTGCCGGACCTTGGCCAAGCGGTTGTAGACGGTGCTCCGGTGCAGGTGCAGCTGGTCCGCCACATCCTGGACGGTCCCGCCGGTGTCATAGATCATCTCCAGCACCGGCCGCAGCTCGTGATTCTTGTCCCCGGCCTCCAGGGCCGTGAAGTTCAGCGAACTCGCCCCGCCCCAGTCCATGGGCCCCTGCGCCGCCGTCGCGAAGAACTGGTAGATGCCGGTGTCGCGGCAGTCCACCAGCTCACCCAGAGAGGGCTCGACGACGCCGGCCAGAGCCGCCGTCCGCGACTCGCCGTACGCACGGGGCAGCCTGCGGATCTCAGCGAACGCCTCGCTGATCCCCAGCACGATCCGGGGTCTTCCTTGCCCGGACCGCTTGGCCAGTTCCAGCTGGTAATGAACCAGCACTTGGGCGTGCACCGCACGGCCCTGCGAGGAACGGAACAGCAGGACGGAGTGGCTGGGGCGGCCCGCGCTGAACAGCGCCTCGGCGACGCCGACGGTGGACTGCAGCGCCGCCGAACGGTGGGTGAGCGACGCGGCGAGGGGGTCTTCCGGCTCGTGGCGCGCGCCGGCGTCGAGCACGGTCACAATCTGCCACGGCCCTTTGCCATGCACCTCCGGCCAATTGGCCAGAGCGCCGAGCGCGTTGCGGTCTCCCGCGCACGCCGTGAGGAACTCGGCTTCGCGGCGCTTGCGCTGCTCCGACTCGGCGGCGTTGGACTCCAGGAGCAGGGAGGCCAGGAGCTCCATCTCGTGCCGCACCTCGGAGAGTTCCCCCAGGAGCGGCGCGGCGCTGGTCTCCTCCGGCCCCATCTGCACCCAGAGGTATCCGACGCGGAAACCGCGGACCAGCATGGGCACGCAGACGCGTCCCAGCATGCCCAGATCCTCATTCGCGGGGACCACCACGGGCCGCACGGCGTTGGCGATGCCATGTGACAGCTGCCAGGCGCTCACATCCGGCGGAACGCGCTTGGTGAGCAGGAAATTCACCCGCACCCTGTCGCTCTGGTCTTGGTTGGAGCTGTAGGCCACCAGGAGTCCGTCCAGGTCCTCCAGGGAGAGGCCACGCCCCAGCCTGGCGGCGAGTTGCTCCACGAGCTGTTCCACATCGGGTTGCTGCATGCACACCAGAGTACTCGAGTCAAACCCTACAGCAGGCGACACATGCCGCCATGGGCTTGGACAAATGTAGACTATTGCCCGTCGTGATCCCCGGAATTCCGCGGAAGCCCGCCGTCCGGCCCGAAGGCGCTTCTGTCGGCTGGCTCACACCGGACCTATGCTTTTTTGCACAGAGAACTTCCCCGCCCGGCCGGGTCTCACCAGGCCCAGGGCACGACCTCTATGGAGTCCCCCATGATCATCGGCGTCCCCAAGGAAATCAAGAACAACGAGTTCCGCGTGGCCATCACGGCCGCCGGCGTCCACGAGCTGCGCAACCACGGCCACGAGGTCCTGATCGAACAGGGCGCGGGCGTGGGTTCCGGCATCACGGACGTCGAGTACAAGGAGGCCGGCGCCACCCTGCTGGCCGACGCCGATGAGGTCTGGGCCCGCGCCGACATGGTCATGAAGGTCAAGGAGCCCATCGCCGCGGAGTACCACCGTTTCCGCCAGGGCCTGATCCTCTTCACCTACCTGCACCTGGCCGCCGAACCGGAACTGACCACTCGACTCGTGGAGTCCGGCGTCACGGCCATCGCGTACGAGACCGTCCAGGAAGGCCGCGCCCTGCCGCTCCTGGCCCCCATGTCCGAGGTCGCCGGCCGCTTGTCCGTGCAGGTGGGCGCCGCATCCCTCCTGGCCCCGAACGGCGGCAAGGGCATCCTCCTGGGCGGCGTTCCGGGTGTCCGCCCGGCGAACGTCGTCGTCCTCGGCGCAGGTGTGGCCGGCACCAACGCGGCCGTCATGGCCATGGGCGCCGGTGCCGATGTCACCATCCTGGACATCAACATCAACCGCCTGCGCGAGCTGGACGCCCTCTACGGCGGCCGCCTGAAGACCGTGGCCTCCAACTCCTTCGAGATCGAGCGCGCCCTGGTGGCGGCCGACCTGGTCATCGGCTCCGTCCTGATCCCGGGCGCCAAGGCCCCCAAGCTCGTCACCAACGCGCTCGTGGCCAAGATGAAGCCGGGCTCCGTCCTGGTTGACATCGCCGTGGACCAGGGTGGTTGCTTCGAGGACACCCACCCCACCACGCACGAGAACCCCACCTTCAAGGTGCATGACTCGATCTTCTACTGCGTGGCCAACATGCCGGGTGCCGTGCCGAACACGTCCACCTACGCCCTGACCAACGTCACGCTCCGCTACGCGGTGGCCCTGGCGAACCTGGGCGTCCGTGCCGCCTTCGAGCGCGACGCCGCCCTGGCCGCCGGCCTCAACGTCGCCGCCGGCAAGGTGGCGCACCACTCGGTCTCTGACGCCTCCGGTCTGGAGCTGTCCGACTGGCGCGATCTGGTCTAGTCCGCCCCTCGCCCCCTGTCCAACTGGTCGGGTCTATCTGTCGCTTCAACTGTGGTCAAGCGACAGATAGACCCGACCAGTTGGTCTTCAGCCGACTCTCGCGCCGCCCACCCACGAAACCCGCGCCCCGCCGTCGCGCACTTAAACTGAAACAATGGCCCATATCGACGTCGCCGGAATCGACTACTTCCTCTCGGACGGCACCCAGCTCCTCAACAGCGTGACCTTCAAGGTCCCGGACGGCACCAAGACGGCCCTGATCGGGCCCAACGGCACCGGCAAGACCACGCTGTTCAAGATCATCTCCGGTGACCTCAAGGCGGACGAAGGCGTCATCGGCCGCTCTGGCGGCATGGGCATCATGCGGCAGTTCGTGGGCCAGGTCCGGGACGAGTCCACCGTCCGAGATCTCCTCCTGACCACTGCCACGCCCGCCCTCGCGGCCGCCGGCAAGGCGGTGGAGGACGCGGAGAAGGCCATGCTGGAGCACGACGACGAGCCCACCCAGATGCGGTACGCGCAGGCGATCGTCGACTGGGGCGATGTGGGCGGCTACGAGCTGGAGACCGTCTGGGATGAGGTCTGCATGGCCGCGCTCGGGGTGACGTTCGACAAGGCGGCGCACCGCGCGGCGTCGACCCTGTCCGGCGGCGAGCAGAAGCGCCTGGTGCTGGAGGCCCTGTTCTCCGGCCCCGATGAGCTGCTGCTCCTGGACGAACCGGACAACTACCTGGACGTCCCCGGCAAGCGCTGGCTGGAGGAGAAGCTTCAGGAGTCCAAGAAGACGGTGTTCTTCATCAGCCACGACCGTGAACTGCTGAACAACGGTGCGGACCGCATCGTGACCCTGGAGCCGGGTATCAACGGCGCCGGCGCCTGGGTGCACGGCGGCGGCTTCGGCTCCTACGTGCAGGCCCGCGCGGACCGCAACGCCCGCTTCGAGGAGCTCCGCAAGCGCTGGGATGAGGAGCACGTAAAGCTCAAGGAACTGGTCAACATGTACAAGACCAAGGCCGCGTTCCGCTCCGACATGGCCAACAAGTACCAGGCCGCCCAGACTCGTCTGGCGAAGTTCCTGGAGGCCGGTCCGCCGGAGGCGCTGCCCCTGGAACAGAATGTCCAGATGCGGCTGCGCGGCGGCCGCACGGGCAAGCGTGCCGTGGTGGCGGAGAAGCTGGAGCTGACGGGCCTGATGAAGCCGTTCTCCACGGAGATCTGGTTCGGCGACCGCGTCGGCGTCCTCGGCTCCAACGGTTCCGGCAAGAGCCACTTCCTGCGGCTGCTCGCCGCGGGCGGCACGGACCCGGACCGGGAACACCTGCCGGTCTCGGACATCCAGATCCGCGAGGTCCCGCACGAGGGCACCGTGAAGCTCGGCGCCCGCATCCGGCCCGGCTACTTCGCCCAGACGCACTCCCGCCCAGACCTCTCCGGCCGCACGCTCCTGGACATCCTGCACCGCGGCGACGAGCACCGCTCGGGTCTGGGCCGCGAGGCCGCCTCCGGCGCGCTGGACGCCTACGGCCTGGTGGCGCAGGCGGAGAACAAGTACGACTCGCTCTCCGGTGGCCAGCAGGCGCGGTTCCAGATCCTGCTGCTGCAGCTCTCCGGCGCCACGCTCCTGCTCCTGGATGAGCCCACGGACAACCTGGACCTGCACTCCGGTGAGGCCCTGGAACGCGCCATCGACGCCTTCGAGGGCACCGTCCTGGCCGTCACGCACGACCGCTGGTTCGCCAAGTCCTTCGACCGCTTCCTGGTGTTCGGCTCGGACGGCAAGGTCTACGAGTCGGAGGAGCCGGTCTGGGACGAGAAGCGCGTGGACCGGGCCCGGTAGGTCCGGTCCCGCGCACTCCAACTGGTCGGGCCTAACTGTTGCTTTGAGGCTCTCATTCCGACAGTTAGGCCCGACCAGTTGGGTTCAGGGGCTCACCGGGCGATCCGGCGCGCCTCCTCGATAAGCCGCAGACCGGCCAATGGGCCCGTCTCCCCCGCCGGATCCACGGGGGCCGGGCCTTCGCCGCGCAGGTGCAGCTCCAGCAGGCGGTAGAACTCCTGGTACCGGCCCGGCTCACTGCGCACCACGTGATTCGAGGTGCCGTCGCTCAGGATCCCGGACGCCTCGTCCGCCTCCACACCGTAGCCGGGATCCGCCGGCGTCAGGCCCGCGGACAGCTGCGCCTCCTGCGGATCGAAGCCAAACTTCACATAACTCCCACCACTGCCCCGCACATCGAACACCGGCCCGGGCTGCGCCGCCGTCAGCGTCATCGACAGGTGGCTGAGCACCGGCCGCCCCGCGCCGTCGCGCGCGTGCTCCAGGACCAGGAACGCGTCGTCGTCGGCCGGCTCACCCGGGCGCCGCGCCGCGATCTCCGCGTGCAACACGCGCGCCGGCCCGAAGAGCTGCAGCGCGCAGTCCACCAGGTGCGTGCCGAGGTCGAACACCAGCCCGCCGCCCCTCTCCACACCGGAGGACGCCTTCCACTGCTTGGAGAAGCCCGGGGACCAGCGCTCCATGTTCGCGTTGAAGCGGTGCACCTCCCCCAGCGTCCCGTCCTCCAGCAGCCGCCGCACCGTCAGAAGCGCGTTGTCCCAGCGCCGGTTCTGGTACACGGTCAGCCGGCGGCCCAGCCGCGCCGCGAGCGCCACGAGCTCCTCGCCCTGCGTGCTGGTGACGGTGAACGGCTTGTCCACGACGACGTCGAGCCCGGCTTCCAGCGCCGCCTTCGCCTGCGGGTGGTGCAGTTCCGGCGGGGTGGCGATGACCACCACGTCCAGTTCCGCCGCCCGTGACAGGACATCATCGAAGGCGGGGACGATCGTGGCGTCCGGGTACCGTGCGGTGGCGTTCGCGGCCCGTTCCGGGTTGCCTGTGACGATCAGGTCCAGGCTGAATCCCGGGCTGTGGTGGATGAGAGGCGTGTGGAAGGCGCGGCCGGCCAGGCCGTAGCCCACCACCGCGGTGCGCAGAGGTGAGGATTCCATGCCTCCATGGTCCAACTGGTCGGGTCTATTTGTCGTTATGAACCGCCCATTCCGACAGATCGTCCCGACCAGATGGGCAAGAACGAGGAGGGCCGGTGCGTCGTGCGACGCACCGGCCCTCACCGAGGATCACCGTTCAGGAACCGTGCCGTTCAGCGGCTCGGGATCACTTGTGGGTGGAACCCTTCTCCCAGCCGAGAGTGGTCCAGTCGCCAACCAGGGTGTCGGTGGGGTTCGCGAACAGGGTGGGCCCGTAGTTGGCCAGGCCCTTGTGCACAAAGGCGATTTCCGGACCGTTGAACAGAGTGCCGAGCGTGAAGTACTGGCTCAGGTAGGACTTCTCCACAGCGTTGGCAGCCTTGTTGCGAGCCGCATCGTCCGCCACGGACTGAAGATCCGCGATCTGCTTGTCCAGATCAGCGTTGCCCAGTCCATTCAGGTCAGACGCCGTGGAGTAGTACTGGCTGACGGCCTGCGTGGCGTCGGCGCTGACGGTGTAGCCCGAGAGCGAGATGTCGAACTGGCGCTTGCCCACCACCTTGCCGAACTCGGAGGCGCCGTGCTGGGCGATGGTGACATTCATGCCACCGGCCTGAAGCTGCTTCTGGAGCGTCTGGGCAACGGCCAGGTTGGTGGGATCATCGCCGAAGTTCGCGACGGTGAAGGCGACCTCCTTGCCGTCCTTGGCCATGTAGCCCTTATCGTCCACCTTGTAGCCTGCGTCCGTCAGAACCTTCTTGGCAGCGTCTCCGCCCTGTTCCGTGACCGGCCAGTTGTCCTGGTAGTACTTGGAGAACGGCAGGAGCATCATGGACCCGGTGTTGGGCTCCTCCCAGTTCAGGCCGTTGAATTTGACCTTGCGAACCGCCTCGCGGTCCACCGCCACGAAGGCGGCCTTGCGCACCGCCACGTCCGAGAGGGCCGGGCTCTTCGCGTTGATGTTCATCCCGCCGGCGAAGAGACGCTGACCGCGGCGGACGTCGGAGTCCTTGGTGCCGTCCACCTGCTTGTACAAGCTGATCGAGTTGGCCGTGATGGCGTCGATCTCACCGTTCTTGAAGGCGGCGACCTGAGCGCTCTTCTCCATCTGACGGAAGACGATCTTGTTCAGGACCGGCTTGGCGCCCCACCACTTGTCGTTGGGGATGGCCGTGACCGTCTGCGCGGCGGAATCGTACTTCTCCACCGTGAACGGCCCCGCCATCCACTCGGGGTGCATATTGCCGCTGAAGCCCTTGTTGAACACGTCCGGTGTGTTGACCTTCGGGTGGATCAGCTGGTCGAAGATCTGGAACAGAGGGAATGTGGGGCGCTTGAGCGTGACCACGACCTCTTTGTCGGAGGCGCCCGCCTTCACGGAATCGATGTACTGGTAAGCGCCCGCATCGACGATGTCGAAGTCCTTGTTGGAGCCGTTGAGCACCTTCCAGGTGTTCTCGAAGGTCTTCCAGTCGATCGGAGTACCGTCGTTCCAGGTGGCCTTGTCGTTGATCTTGATCGTGACGGTCTGCTTCCCGTCCTTCACCTCGGACTTGAAGTCCTCGCAGAAGTTCTTGTCCAGGACATAGTCGCCCTGAGTGGTCGGCGTCCAGCAGCCGTTCGTGTAGGCCTCATTGATCGGGCCCAGGAGGGCCCGGTTATCGGAGGAGTTGCCGGAGTTGGAGGCGTTGTTGAAGTCCGGGCCGATGTTGCCCAGCGGCAGGGTGACAGTGCCTCCCTGATCCAGATCCTTCACGTCCTTGGGATCCGTCTGGACGAGCTTCGAGGTGTCGCCGCCGGCTCCCTCGGCCTTTGCGGCCTCCGGCCCCTTGCTGCCGCCACCGCACGCGGTCAACGCCAGCGTCACGGCCGCCAGGGTGGCGATGCCGAGAGTCACTTTCTTCTTCATGGTGTTCCCTTCAAAGGAGCGAGGTGGTTGAGTTCCACGGTGGACCCGGGGCCTCAGAGGCCGCCGGCGTCGGCGGTTTCGTGCTGCACCAGCATGTCCGCGTCCAGTTCCCTGTCGGGGAAGAAGCACGCGAACCGATGGTCGGTTCCGCCGCTCTCCAGAGGAGGTTCGAGGTCCAGGCACGTGGACCTCTTCTCCTCGGGAAGCGCGGCGAAGATCGGGCACCGGGAGGCGAAGTTGCATCCCTGGGGGGCATCCAGCGGTGTGGGCAGGTCCCCCGAGAGGATGATGCGTTCGCGGGTGCGCTCGGCTTCCGGATCCGGGACGGGGATCGCGGAAAGCAGGGCGCGGGTGTAGGGATGCCGCGGGGAATCGAAGACGCTGTCCACGTCCCCGATCTCCACGATCTTCCCCAGATACATCACAGCCACCCGGTTCGAGATGTGACGTACGACTGAGAGGTCATGGGCCACCATGAGGTAGCTCAGACCGAGTTCCGCCCGGAGCTTGTCCAGGAGGTTGATGACCCCGGCCTGGACGGAAACGTCCAGTGCGGAGACGGGCTCGTCCAGCACCACCAGTTTGGGGTTCACGGCGAGCGCGCGGGCGATGCCGATGCGCTGGCGCTGACCGCCGGAGAACTGGTTGGGGAAACGGTTCACGTGGTCCGGCTGCAGGCCCACCAGGCGCATGAGCTCCATGATCCGCTTGCGGATCTGCTCCTTGGGCATGCCCTGGTTCTGCAGGGGCTCCGCCAGGACTTCATAGACGGTGAAGCGCGGGTCCAGGGCTCCCGTGGGGTCCTGGAACACCATCTGGAGTTCCTTGCGCATGGCCTGCTTCTGGGAGCCGGACACGGCGGACTTGCTGTTCAGCCCGCCGATCTCCACCTCTCCGGGCTGGTCCTTGTTGAACTCCATGATCTCCAGGAGCGTGGTGGTCTTGCCACAGCCGGACTCACCCACGATCGAGAAGCACTCGCCCTCGCGGACGTCGAAGCTGATCCCGTCCACGGCCTTGACCGTGCCGATGCGCTTCTTGAACAGGGAGCCCTTCATGAGCGGGAAGTGCTTCTTGACGTCGTTGAGCCGCAGGACGGTGCCGCGCTCCTCGCGCGGCACCCCGGCGAAGCGGGACACCGGAACCGGGGGCGCCTTGAACACCTCGTGGACGTCGACGTCGGCGAGCTGCGCCAGCTTGACGCAGGCGGCGCGGTGGCCTGCGCCGCCGTCGTCGGCCACCGTCAGCAGCGCCGGTTCGCCATCCAGGCACTCCGGGCCCGCCAGCGGGCAGCGTGGGGCGAAGGAGCAGCCGGTGGGGGCCGTGAGAAGGTTCGGCGGCATGCCCTCGATGGGCACCAGCGAGGTCTGCGCGGACTTGTCCACCCGCGGCACGGCGCCGAGCAGGCCCATGGTGTACGGCATGCGAGGGCTGTAGTAGAGCTGGTCCACGGTGCCGGTCTCCACCGGCTTGCCCGCGTACATCACCATGATGTCGTCCGCCATACCGGCCACCACGCCCAGGTCGTGAGTGATCATGATGAGCGCGGCGCCGGTCTCCTCCTGCGCCTTGTGCATGACCTCCAGCACCTGCGCCTGGATGGTGACGTCCAAGGCCGTGGTGGGCTCGTCGGCGATCAGCACGCGCGGGTCGTTGGCGATCGCGATGGCGATCATGACGCGCTGGCGCATACCGCCGGAGAACTCGTGTGGGAAGGACTTCAGCCGTGCCTCCGGGCTGGGGATGCCCACCAGGCGGAGGAGTTCGACGGCGCGGGCCGCCTTGGCCTTGGAGCTCATCTTCGGATTGTGGACGGTGAGTGCCTCCACGATCTGGTCCCCGATAGTGAACACCGGGGTCAGGGAGGAGAGCGGGTCCTGGAAGATCATGGCCAGCTCACTGCCGCGGTACTTGCACATCTGGGAGTCGGAGAGGCCCAGCAGTTCCTGGCCCTTGAGCATCACGGAACCGTCGATCTCCGCCGCATCCGGGAGCAGGCCCATGATGGCCATCGAGGTCACGGATTTGCCGGAGCCGGATTCGCCCACGATGCCGAGGGTCTTGCCGGGCATCAAGTCGAAGTCAACACCCCGGACGGCGTGCACCACGCCGTTCTCCGAGTTGAAGCGGACGTTGAGGTCCCGCACGGAGAGGACGGCATCCCCGGGAGCCCGGGTGCCGGGCACGTGGAGGCGTTCTACGGTGGTCATGCGGTCTTCTCCTGTGCGGTGCGGGCCTTGCGCTTGCGAGTCCGGCCCACGGAGGCGGAGCTCGGGTCGAAGGCGTCACGCAGGCCGTCGTTCATCATGGCCATGGACCCGGTGAGGGCGAACATGGCAAGCAGCGGGAACCAGAACATCCAAGGGAAGCTGCTGACCTGCTGGCTGGCCTGGCCGATCAGGATGCCCAGGCTCATGTCCGGCGGTTTGATGCCGACGCCGATGAAGGAATAGGACACCTCCAGCAGGATGGCGAGGGTCACGCCGCGGGTGATCTCCAGGACCAGGAGGGAGCCGATATTGGGGATCAGGTGCTTACGGACGATGTCCCGGGTGGGGACTCCCATGTAGCGGGCGGCCTTCACAAAGTCCCGTTCAATGAGGGACATGGAAATGGAGCGGATGAGACGGGCCGGGCCCATCCAGTTGAACACCAGCAGCACGATGGTGAGCGTAAGCCAGCTCGGGAGACTGGCCTTGCCCACCGAGCCACCGCTGGTCACCACCGCCACCACCAGCAGGGACGGCATCATGATCAGCGCTTCGAGGATGAAGAGCATCACCTTGTCCACCTTGCCGCCGTACAGGGCCATGACACAGCCGTAGACGGCCGCGAAGAGCATGGAACCCAGGCCCACCACCAGTCCGATGACGATGGAGGTGCGCAGACCTTCCACCATCAGGATGTAGAGGTCCACACCGGCCTGCGTGGTACCGAAGAAGTGTTCGGCGGACGGCGCGTCGCCGATGTAGGCGGGGTCGATGTCGTTCTTGGTCCAGGGAGTGAGGAACTGGCCCAGCACGGAGAAGACCACCAGGAACAGGAACAGGGTCAGGCCTGCCACCGCGGTCTTGTTGCGCAGGAAGCGGCGGAAGATGATCCGCCCTTTGGAGATGACCACACCGTCATGCTCCAGGCGTTCAGCCTGCATCTCGGCAGTGACTTCGTTGACGACGGACATCAGGAGACCTTCACTCTCGGGTCGACGAGTGCAGTGGCGAGGTCGGCCAGGACGGCACCGACAGCGAAGATGACGGAACCATACGCCAGGGTGGCGGTGGCCGCATTGACGTCCTGCTTGCCGATGGCGTCAATGCTCCAGAATCCGATGCCCGGCCACGCGAAGATCGATTCGGCGAAGAAGCCGCCCACGAAGATGGCCGGCACTGCGAATGCGATCGTCTGCGCCACCGGGATGAAGGAGACGCGCAGGGCGTGCTTGCGGATCGCCTGGTTCCGGGTGAGGCCCTTGGCCCGGGCGGTGCGGACGAAGTCGGCATTGACGTTGTCCAGCAGGTACTGACGCTGCGCGATCTGATAGGCACCCCAGCCCACCAGGGTGATGGCGAAGGTGGGGACCACGTAGTGGGCCACCAAGTCCACGAAGGTGGGCCAGCCTGGATCCATCCCGGGAGTCGAGATGCCCGTGACGTAGAAGATCGTCTGGCCGCTGGCGTCATTGATGTTGATGGCCGCCAGCTGCACCAGGAAGTAGGCGATGGGTGCGGGGACGATATAGGTCAGGTAGGAGTAACTGGTGATCACCCGGTCCGAGGCCTTGTACTGGCGGGCCGCGGTGAAGACACCGAGTGCAACTCCGATCACGAGGGTCAGGATGATCGCGGCCAGGAACAAGCGGGTGGAGACCCACACACGGTCACCGAACGCGGAGTTCACGGACCCGCCGTCAGGGCCGAGCCCCCAGTCCCAGCGGGTGACCACACCGGTGAGCCACTGCACGTAGCGGTCCCAGGGGTTCATCGCCGGATCCAGGTTCTTCGAGGCCAGAGAGCGGGCGACCTGTTCCGGCGTAGGCCGCGGAATCTTCTCCTGCTCGATGAGGGACGGGCTCATGGTGGAAACGGCCAGGAAGTACCCGGCCGAGGTGGTCAGGAAGATCATGACCACGTACGTCGCGGCTCGCTTGAGCAGATACTTGATCACTGGCGTCCGCCCGTCCTGCACGCCGACGGCGCGCGGGAAGGCGTCCGGCATCCGCGGGTGGCGGTGGCCGTGGGGGGTTGAAGCACGGGGTTTCCTTCCAGACTGCCGACCAGGCTCGTGACCAGATGTGCGGCGCGTCACATTTCAACGGAAAACTACCATGGATCACAGGGTGTGAAAGAGCTCTTTCACTCCTTGGCAATCAGATTGTTATCTGAGCTACCCATCGGTAACACGGGGAGTGGACTCCCCGCGAACCGGACGGTAAAGTGACCGTTTTCTCTCAGTCCGCCATGATGGGCATCGGGCAGGGATCCGCGCTTCTCTCCGCTCCGCCCACATATTACGCTTAGGTAACACAGCTATAGCATCCACAAAGGAGCGGATATGTCCGGAATTGTCATTGTCGGCGTCGACGGCAGCGAGACTGCAGCCCGCGCGGCGAAGGCCGCCTACACCCTGGCGCAGGGTCTGGAGGCCCGCCTTCACGTGATCACCGCGTTCGACAAGGACAACGTCGAGGTCTTCGGCAGCGGCAGCGACACCTTCATCATGTCCGACGCCGATGACGCCCAGCGCGTCGCCAAGCAGGTCGCGGAAAGCCTCGGCACCGACGTCGAATACCTCTCCTCCCGCGGCCGCCCGGCGGACGCCCTCCTGTCTGAGGCCGAGCGCCTGAACGCCGACGTCATCGTGGTCGGAAACCGCCGCATGAGCGGCATCGGCCGCGTCCTCGGCTCCGTGGCCAACACCGTGGCGCACAACGCCCCGTGCGACGTCTACATCGTCAACACCACCGAAGGCTGAGGACCCACCCCTCCCACGGGAAATCCTTAAACAACGGCGGCCCGCTCATGTCGATGAGCGGGCCGCCGTCGTCGTAGGCGAGGCACAATCAAGCTGGTGAAGCAGGACATGCGGCAGCGTGCGTAAAGGGGCCCCGCGTCGTACGTCAGCCGCAGACAGCCATAGCCGGACGCGGGGATAGCACGCAGAGCATGTGGTGCTTCACCAGCGAACCCAGCCCGAACGCCACGACCCCGCCCCGCTCAGTCGAGCAGGAGCGCCGGCTCCTCCATGATCGCGGCGACGTCGGCCATGAAGCGGGCCGACAGGTCGCCATCGACCACGCGGTGGTCGAAGGAACCGCCCAGGGTGGTGATCCAGCGGGGGATGACCTCGCCGGAAACCACCCACGGCTTCTGCTTGATGGTGCCGAAGGCGACGATCGCCACCTCTCCCGGGTTGATGATCGGGGTACCGGTGTCGATGCCGAGGGCGCCGACGTTGGTAACGGTCAGCGTGCCGCCCTGCATGTCGGCGGGCTTCGTCTTGCCGGAGCGCGCCGTGGTGGCGAGCTCGTTCAGGGCGATGGCCAGCTCCTTGAGGGAGAGGTCCTGGGCGTCCTTGATGTTCGGCACCAGGAGGCCACGCGGGGTGGCGGCGGCGATGCCGAGGTTCATGTAGTGCTTGACGTGGATCTCATCGCCCTCGGGCGTGGAGACCCATTCGGAGTTCACGCTGGGGTTGCGCGCGGCCGCCCAGATGACGGCCTTGGCCAGGATGAGCAGCGGGGAGACCTTGATGCCTTCGAAGTCGCGGGACTTCTTCAGGCGCTGCACGAACTCCATGGTCCGGCTGGCGTCGATGTCCACGAAGATCGAGACGTGCGGGGCCTGGAACGCGGAATCGACCATGGCCTTGGCCGTGGCCTTGCGGACGCCCTTGACGGGGATCCGTTCGATCCGGCGTTCCTGGCTCTTGGCCGATGCGCCCCAGAAGGACCCGGACTGGGCCACCTCGGCCTCACGCTGCGCCTGGTAGCTGACCAGGTCCTCGCGGGTCACCTCGCCACGCGCGCCCGTGGGGGTCACGAGCGCCAGGTCGATGCCGAGGTCGCGGGCGATCTTGCGGACCGGCGGCTTGGCCAGCACCCGGTTGACCAGGCCGCTGAGAGCACCGCCGAGGCCGTGGCGCTCGTCGTCGGAGGACGCGGCGGACGGCACGACGACGGCGGCCGGGGCCTGAGACGGCGCGGCCTGCGAGCGGGCGGCCGGGGCGGGCGTGCTCGCCGCGGGAACGGCGGGCGCCACTCCCGCGGGGGCCTTGCGCGCGCGGCGCTTCACGGCGTCGGCCTTGGGCCCGGAGCCGACCAGTGGCCCGGCGCCCTGCTCGGTGTCGGCCAGTGGCCCGGCGCCCTGCTCGGTGTCGGCCACCAGCGTGCCGTGCACCGGCTTGAAGTCATCCTGCGCCGCGGCAGCGGGCTGAGCCGCCTCCTGCGGCGCTGCGGCGGGGGCGGCAGGCGCGAGCGCGGCGTCGTCGGCTCCCGAACCGACCGAGATGATCGGGGTGCCGACCTCCACCGTCTGGCCTTCGGGCACCAGCAGCGCGGTCACGGTGCCCGCGTACGGCGACGGAAGCTCCACGAGGGACTTGGCGGTCTCGATCTCGCAGAGGACGTCGTTGATGGCGACCGTGTCCCCCACCTTGACCTTCCAGGAGACGATCTCGGCCTCGGTCAGGCCTTCACCGACGTCGGGCAGGGTGAATGTCTGCGTGCTCATGCGTGTGGCCTTCCTGGCCTAGTAGGAGAAGGTCTTGTCGAGGGCGTCGAGGATGCGGTCGATGTCCGGGAGGTAGTGCTCCTCCACCTTGGCCACGGGGTACGGCATGTGGAAGCCGCCCACGCGGATGACCGGGGCCTCGAGGCTGAGGAACGCGCGCTCGGAGATGCGGCTGGCGATCTCGCCGCCGATGCCGCCGAACGTCGGCGCCTCATGTGCGACGACGAGGCGGCCGGTCTTGCGGACGGAGGCCTCGATCGCGTCGAAGTCGATGGGGGAGATGCTGCGCAGGTCCAGCACCTCCACGCTGCGCCCCTCCTCGGCGGCGGCGTTCGCCGCGGCCAGGGCCACCGGCACGAGCGGGCCGTAGGCCACGATGGTGGCGTCGGTGCCCTCACGGACCACATGAGCGCTGAACGGGTCGGCGCTGGCGCCGGGATCCTGCGTGTCCACCTCACCCTTGAGCCAGTAGCGCTTCTTCGGTTCGAAGACGATCACCGGGTCCGGGCACTCGATGGCCTGGCGGGTCATCCAGTAGGCGTCGTGGGCGTTGGACGGGGTGATGATCCGCAGGCCCGCGGTGTGGGCGAAGAGCGCCTCCGGGGACTCGGAGTGGTGCTCCACGGAGCCGATGCCGCCGCCGTACGGGATGCGGATGGTCACTGGCAGCGTGACGTTGCCGGAGGTGCGGGCGTGGTACTTGGCCAGCTGGGTGGTGATCTGGTTGAAGCCGGGGAAGACGAAGCCGTCGAACTGGATCTCGCAGACCGGGCGGTAGCCGCGCATGGCCAGGCCGATGGAGGTGCCGATGATGCCGGATTCCGCCAGCGGGGAGTCCACCACGCGGTCCTCGCCGAACTCCTGCTGGAGCCCGTCGGTGACGCGGTAGACGCCGCCCAGGGCGCCGATGTCCTCGCCCATGAGCAGGGTGGTCTCGTCCGCACCGAGGCTGGCCCGCAGGCCTTCATTGATCGCCTTGGCGATGGTCATGGTGGTCATGCTCAGCCCTCTGCGCTCTGCTGCTCGGTCACGAATCCCGCCTCATACTCCTGGTACCAGCGCAGTTCCTCCTGCACCAGCGGGTGGGCCTGGGCGTACACATGCTGGAAGGCCTCCTCCAGCGTGGGGGCCTGCAGCGCCAGAACGGTCTCGCGGACATGGTCCGCCAGTTCCTGACCCTGGCGGGCGACGTCGTCGAAGAACGCCTCGTCCGCCAGGCCCTCGGCCTTCAAATAGGCCTCCAGGCGGGTCAGCGGGTCTTTGGCACGCCACTGCTCCTCTTCAGAGCCCGGGCGGTACTTGGTGGGGTCGTCCGCGGTGGTGTGGGCGCCCAGGCGGTAGGTGAACGCCTCGATCAGCACGGGGCCCTCACCGCGGCGCGCACGGTCCAGGGCCCACTGGGTCACGGCGTGGACCGCCAGGACGTCGTTGCCGTCCACGCGGATGCCGGGGAAGCCGTAGCCCTGGGCGCGGTGCGCCAACGGGACCTTCGTCTGGGTGACCGTGGGGACGGAGATGGCCCAGTGGTTGTTCTGGCAGAAGAACACCACGGGGGCCTGGTAGCTGGCAGCGAAGACCATGGACTCATGCACATCGCCCTCGCTGCTGGCACCGTCGCCGTAGTAGGCGACGACGGCGGCGTCCTCGGGCTGCTCGCCCCTCGCCAGGGCGGCCTTACGGTCGCGCTGGATGCCCATCGCGTAGCCGACGGCGTGCAGCACCTGGGCGGCGAGCACCAGCGTGTAGACGTTGAAGTTCTTCTCCCGGGGGTCCCAGCCACCGTGCGAGACGCCGCGGAACAGGCTCAGGAGCTGTGCCAGGTCCATGCCGCGGGTGAGGGCCACGCCGTGTTCGCGGTAGGTGGGGAAGATGAAGTCCTCGGGGAGGGTGGCGTGACCGGAACCGATCTGGGCCGCCTCCTGACCGGTCAACGGGACCCAGAGGGCCAGCTGGCCCTGACGCTGCAGCGCGGTGGCCTCCTGATCGAAGCGGCGCACTACGGCCATGTCACGGTAGAAGCCCCGGAGCTTCTCCGCGTCCAGCGCCTCGGCATAGGCACCGAAGACGGGGTGGTCATGCCGGCGCCCCTCGGCGTCCAGGAGCTGGATCATGTCCTCGCCGCCGGGCCGGGGCACGGGGCCCAGGTGGCTTTCGGGATACTCGTCCAGTTCCTCGTCGTTGAACTCGGTGGTCGGCAGCTGACCAACGCCCATGCCGTCTCCTTGCCTCGGTCCGTGGATATGGGAATGAACCGATATATTCCAGTGGTGGTATGTATTCCGTTCTCGGAATATACGGTGTCCGGGGACAACTGTAGCCGGACAACCCGGCGTTCGTCAGATTTAAGACGTGCACGCCGGGGCATACTCTGCCCTGCTCAGGAGGCGATGAAGCTCTCGCAGAGGCCGATGAAACGGGTGTTCGCCTCCGGTTCACCGATGCTCACACGGACGCCCTCCGGATGGAAGGCGCGCACGGAGAGGCCGTGGGTCCCGGCGAGCTCGGCGAATTCCGCGGAGCGGTCCCCCAGGGGCAGCCAGACGAAGTTGCCCTGGGCCTGCGGCAGCTCCCAGCCTTGCGTCGCAAGCGCGGAGACCACCCGCTCGCGCTCCTGGACCACCGACTCGACGCGTTCCATCACCTGGGGAAGGTGGTCAAGAGAGGCGATGGCGGCGTGCTCGGCCACCTGGGACACGGCGAACGGGGTGGCGGAGAGGCGCAGGTACTGGGTGATCTCCGGGTGGGAGACCGAGTAGCCCACGCGCAGGCCGGCCAGGCCGTGCGCCTTGGAGAAGGTCCGCAGAACCACCACGTTGGGGTAGCGCTCCAGGAACTCGAGGCCCTTCACCGCATCCGGGTCGCGGACGAACTCGACGTAGGCCTCGTCGATGACCACCAGGACGTTCTCCGGGATGCGGGCCAGGAAGTCGTGCGTCTCCTGGGTGCGGAGCACCGGGCCCGTGGGGTTGTTCGGGGTGCACAGGAGGATGATGCGGGTGTTCTCCGTGACCGCGGCGGCCATGGCGGCCAGGTCGTGGCGGCCGTCCGCCAGCAGGGGGATCTGGACACTCCGCGCACCGGCCAGGCCCACACAGATGGGGTAGGCCTCGAAGGACCGCCAGGCGTAGAGGACCTCGTCCTGGCTGCCGTCCTCGTTTTGGCCCGCGAAGGCGGAGATGATCTGGATCAGCGCGCCAAGGCTGCCCGCGCCGGTGACGACGTCGTCGGCCGGGACGCCGAACTCCTGGGAGATGCGGGCCCTGAGCCCGCTCACCAGGGGATCCGGGTAGCGGTTGAACGCGTCGAAGCCGGCCACGGCCTCGCGGACCTCGGGAAGGGGCGCCAGCGCCACTTCGTTGGAGGAGAGCTTGTAGCTGGTCAGCCCGTCCAGAACGCGGGGAGGCTTGCCGGCGGAGTATTTGGGGAGCCGTCCGACGGCGGGACGGGGGAAGACTTCCTGGGCGGGGTGCGCGGACGCACCCGTGACGGGCGACTCATGCGGGCTCATGGCTTAAAGCGTAGTGCCCTCGGCCTGGGTGGGCCCTGAAGTCCGGCCTCGTTCGGGAACGCTTCTCAGGGCGGTGTGTCAGCATGGAGCCATGGGAAGGTTCCTGATCCGCGTCGTCGTCAACGGCTTCGCCCTCTGGGTGGGCACCTGGCTCCTGCCCGGGCTCACCCTGTCCACGGGCGCCACGAAAGGCCTCATTCCCGGGGCGGTGCCGCCCGCACCGGCGGATGCGCTGGGCACCGTGCTGGCGTACTTGTTCATCGGCCTGATCTTCGCGGCGGTGAACGCGTGGGTGCGCCCGGTGGTGAAGGTCCTGTCCATTCCGGTCACCATCCTGACGCTCGGTCTCTTCACCCTGGTGATCAATGGCGGAATGCTCTACCTGACCTCCTGGATTTCCGGATTCACGCCCGTGCACCTGGGCATCGACAGCTTCTTCTGGACGGCGATCCTGGCCGCCCTCATCGTCAGCATCGTGTCCATGCTGGCCGAGCCTCTGGTGCGGCAGGACCGCGACGAGCGCTGAGTCACCTCACCGGGGCGACTCTGGGCTTCCCCCGAGAGAAGGACTCGGCACTGTTCTGGATCACGTCCGGTGAGGCCACCGGTGGAGCGACCTTGCAGGGGTCCTCCATCACCGTGCCGGTGTAGACCGCACGGGAGGTGATGATCCTGCCCTCAGGATCCCGCGCCAGCTGGTCTTCTCCGAAGACGTCCTCCAAGGTGCTGAGGTGCCGTTCGATGGCCGGATCGCCGCTCGCGTCCAGCGCCTCCCCGGTCGGAATGTAGCTCGCGATCTGGTGCGGACCCAGCGGTCCGCCCGAGGACGCGACCTCCATCGTCGCCGTCGTCACGTGGTCTCTGCCAGGATTCACGGCGTGATCAAGAGCCGGCACCGGATCTTGATCGTTCTCCATGGCGAGAACACTCGTATCCGCGGGGATCCGGCCCACCGAATTCCCAACGGGGCTGCCCGCGGTCGTCACGGCGCGGACCGTGTATTTCTCCCTGAAGTCCTTGTCCGTGGCAAGGGCGACAGCGTTCATGCCGCCCAGGCTGTGGCCGGTGATGACCATCTGGTCCTTCTTGCCGATCTTCTCCGCCTCCAACGCCTTCATGACCGTCACCTGAGACTGTGTCAGGTACTTTCCCGGGTTGTTCTCCTGATTGGCGGTCATGACAGCCGCGTACAGATCGTTGGTGGTCCGGGCTGACTTCTGGCCCGTGTTCTGCACCCCCGGGACACTGACCAATACGGCCCAGCTCCCATCCTTGCGGAGCGCCTTGTCCACGATCACGGACGATTCCGGAATCTGATTCTGTTTCCCCTGGAACGGTGTTCCGTCTCTGAGCGGCTCCGCAGTCCCATAGGAGGTCTGGACGGTGCGGAGGGTGCCACCGAGGAGGTCACCCTTGCCGGGTACGCCCGGCGCGACCGTGGAGTGCCGGGCCACCACGGACATCCTTCCCTCCAGCTCCCTGGCGACCTTTTCTCCCCCGAACTGCTCCGCGAGCACCTGGGTCAGCGCCTTGACCGGGTCCTTCTGCCCTGTCAGTTTCATCCGCATCTCGAGCCCGGCCTGCAGCGCTGGACCGCCTATCAGGAGAAAGCTCAGAGGGCTCGAGAGGGCTGGCAGGACGGTGTTCAGACCTGCTCCCAGACCATCGAAGGCCCCTTGGGCCTTTCCTTCACGATCAGCGTAGGAGGCCACCGTCGTCGCAACGTGTTCGGAAAGGGCCTGCAAGCCGCTCACCGCCTGCAGGAGGGCATCGCACCCGGCGTACAGCTGGTGAAGGCGTGTGCCGCCGGCCCCCCAGTCCATCGGGGCGGAATCCCGCGCCGATGCCGCGTGATTGATGATCCCCATGCGGATCCCACTCAGCCGGTCCGCGATCGACCCGAGCCTCAGTCCGGCACTCCTCAGCTCGTCCAGGTCGACATTGATGAGAGTGTAGGAATCGTTGATCCACGCGCCCTCGTGGTCCGCCATCACAGACCCGCGTACTGGGACAGATCGGCCCGCTCCATGTCGGCGGGGTGTTCCATCCGCCACTTCTGCCAGGCGACCTCTTGGGCTGCCTTGCGTTGGGCGTCCTCGTCGAACTTCCGCGCGTAGAGGCTTGCCGCAACCACGGCCTCATCCATCAGATCGAAAGCCCTCAGGATCTCCTGCCGCCGCTCACCCACCACACGGCGGAACTCGGTTCCCGCCTGTGATCGCCACGAGGGAGCCTCAGAGACGCGCAGTACTGCCAGGACGTCAGCAAGCTCCTGCCGTTGAGCCACGAGGTACCCCGCCAGGACCCGGTATCCGTCGCCGGCGGGCGCCGCGTCGTCCAGGGGCAACGGTGCGAATGGGCCGGTGATCGCCATGGTGGGCTCCTTGTTCTCGAGCGGGTGTTCAGGCTTCCAGGCTAAGAACCGGCACCACCGGGGCGAGGCCCCGGATCGCCCATGTGGACGGGCGCTGTCACGCTCCGTCCACATGGCTTCGCCGGGATGAGAGCGTCACCGCGCCCGTGAAAGAATGGGGCCATGGCTGAAACCACTGCGCGCATCCCGTCCGGACGTCTCTCCCTGGCTGCAGGCGAGGGCCAGATCGCCCTAGGTCCCCTGGACGGCCGATACCGCGCCGCTGTGGCGTCCCTGGTGGATTACCTCTCCGAGGCCGCGCTCAACCGTGACCGCGTCGCCGTCGAGGTGGAGTGGCTCATCCACCTCACCTCCAACTCCGTCCTCCCCGGCTCCGCCCCGCTGAGCACGGAACAGCAGGAGCAGCTGCGCGCCGTCGTCACCGAGTTCAACGCCGCCTCCGTCGCCGAGCTGGCCGAGATCGAGGCCGTGACGGTCCACGATGTGAAGGCCGTGGAGTACTACATCGGCCGCCGCCTGCCGGCCATCGGCATCGAGGCGTTGACCCCCATGGTGCACTTCGCCTGCACTTCCGAGGACATCAACAACCTCTCCTATGCCCTGGGCATCAAGGGCGCCGTGGAGGACGTCTGGCTTCCGGCCGCACGTGCACTGGTGGAGAAGATCTCCGCCATGGCCACGGAGAACCGCGACGTCCCCATGCTCTCCCGCACCCACGGCCAGCCGGCCACGCCCACCACGCTCGGCAAGGAGCTCGCCGTCGTGGCCCACCGCCTGACCCGCCAGCTGGACCGCGTGGCCCGCACCGAGTACCTCGGCAAGATCAACGGCGCCACCGGCACCTTCGCCGCTCACGTCTCCGCCGTCCCCGCCGCCGACTGGACCGAGGTCTCCAAGTCCTTCGTCGAAGGACTCGGCCTGAGCTGGAACCCGCTCACCACCCAGATCGAGAGCCACGACTGGCAGGCCGAGCTGTACGCCGACGTCGCCCGCTTCAACCGCATCCTGCACAACTTCTGCACCGACGTGTGGAGCTACATCTCCATCGGCTACTTCGCCCAGATCCCCGTGGCCGGTGCCACCGGTTCCTCCACCATGCCGCACAAGGTCAACCCGATCCGCTTCGAGAACGCCGAGGCCAACCTGGAGATCTCCTCCGGCCTGCTGGACGTCCTGGGCTCCACCCTGGTCACCTCCCGCTGGCAGCGCGACCTCACGGACTCCTCCTCGCAGCGCAACATCGGCATCGCCTTCGGCCACTCCCTGCTGGCCATCTCCAATGTGGTCAAGGGGCTGGGCCAGCTGAAGGTCTCCGAGAACGTCCTCGCCGCAGACCTCGACCAGAACTGGGAGGTCCTGGGTGAGGCCATCCAGACCGTCATGCGCGCCGAGGCCATCGCCGGCGTCCCGGGCATGGAGAACCCCTACGAGCGTCTGAAGGACCTCACTCGCGGCCACCGCGTGGACGCCGAGCGCATGAAGGAATTCGTCTCCGGCCTCGGCCTCTCCGCCGACGCACAGGCCCGACTGCTGGCGCTGACCCCGGGCAGCTACACGGGCGTGGCCGCCTCGCTGGTCGACTACCTGAAGTAAACGGCCGCCCGACGCAGCCTGACCCGACGCCCCGGGAACGCCGTGAGACGGCCGTTCCCGGGGCGTCGTCGTCTTCTCATCCAGGTCTTACACCGCGGAAACGCCCCGGCAACACCTCAGCGCTTGACTGGAATCACCGAGAATCGATTCCCTGGAGGCGAGAGACATGACCACACGAACCCTGATCAGTTCACTCCACCAGCTGCGCCGGGGCGATGAGGTGGAAGCTGAACGCTTCCACCTCCAGCCCCGCACCACCTTCGTCCGCCGCGGACGAGTGCAGGACATCGCGCCGGGACTGGGCGTCGTGTGGATCCGGGACGCTGAGACAGGCCAGCGTCGCGTTCTGGACTCCCAGGACTACCAGCTGTGGCGTCTCGCCTGAACGGGACGGCTCAGCCGCCCGCCACCGACTGGATGATGAGCAGTTCGGCGCCGTCCGGGACAGGCGTGTCCAGCCCCTGAAGACGCCGGACCTCATCGGGGCCCAGGTAGACGTTCACGTGCCGGCGGAGCGCACCGGTCTCGTCCCGCAGACGCCGCCCCAGCAGGGGATGGCTGCCCGCGAGCGAACCCAGCACCTGCCCCACGGTGACCGTCCCCTGCCCCGGCAGCTCCACCCGCACGGAGCCGGCGTCCTGGACCAGAGGTCTCAGCACGCTCGGGACGACGACGGAGACGACGGGCATTCAGCCCTCCGTGCCGGCGGTCGGCTGGATCGCGGCCGCGCGGACACACAGCACGTCCGGCAGGTGTGAGGCGATCTCCTGGAACGTCGCACCCTCGTCCGCACTGGCGTACACACTTCCTCCGCGGGTCCCGAAGTAGACCCCCACCGGCTCGGCGGTGTCCAGGCCGGCCGCGTCGCGCAGGATCGAGTTGTAGTCGTGCTCCGGGAGGCCCGAATCGAACATCTCCCAGTGGTCCCCGCCGTCCCGTGTCCGCCCGACGGCCAGATGACCGTCCACCGGGATGCGCTCCACATCGGCCCGCAAGGGGATCACCCATGCCGTTCCGGAGGTCCGCGGGTGGCTGAGCATCACGAAGCCGAAGTTGGCCGGCAGGCCGTTCTCGATGGCCCGCCAGCTGTCGCCGTTGTCGTCCGTGCGGAACACTCCGCCGTGGTTCTGAGCGTAGAGCCGGCCCGGCACGTCGGCGTCGCCGGCGATCTTGTGCACGCACTGCCCGAACTCCGGGAGCGGATCCGGCATGAAGGACGCCGTGATGCCCTTGCTGCGGGCCTCCCAGCTCGCCCCGCCGTCGAGGGTCCGGTACACGCCGCCGGTGCTCATGGCCACGTGCACGGTTCCGTCCTCGCGCCCGGGGACGATCGAGTGAACGGCGCCGCCGCCGGCCCCTTCGCCCCACTCCGGCTTGTGCGGGTGCTCCCAGAGCGCGCGGTTGAGCGTGAAGTGCTCCCCGCCGTCGTCGGAGCGCCAGAGGGAGATGGGTTCCACGCCCGCCCAGACGACGCCGGGCCGGCCGGCGCGGTCGGGCTGGAGCTGCCAGATGCGCTCCACGGCGGCGCCGTCGTCCTCGCCGAAGGCGATGCCGCCGCCTTCCGGTTCGGTCCAGCTCGCACCCAGGTCGTCCGAGTGGGCCACCGTGGGCCCCCAGTGCTCCGAGCGGATGCCCACCATGATGCGGGTGCCGTTCCTGGAGTCGATCCCGATACTGGGGATCTCCGTCATCAGGAAGTGCGGCCCGTCGAGAGTCCATTCACGTCTGTCCTGGCTTCTGGCCAGCCACAGACCCTTCTTCGTACCGATCGCCACCAGGTACTGCGTCTCCATTGACATGGTTCCATGCAAGCACCGGGTCACCAGCCTCGCAATGGTGCGGAAAAATCGAGCAAAATTCACCGCATCTGCGCACTTCGCGGTCACGATTTCGGTGTCACGAAAATCATCACCATTTATTTTTTCCATAACTGGCAAAAACAGGTCGCGAGCTTATAAACTCGATCAAGCGACGAAGAAGTCGCCCCCATAGCTGCCCCGGAGCGCGTATCCCCCAATGACGCGCTCCGGGGCTTTCCAATTCCCGACCCCTTGCCACATACCCCTAGGGGGTATAGTCTCAAGGCATGAGCGAGACCCCGGTCCACGACCACGCCCAGCATGGCTACTCGGCCAACAAGGAGGCGTACCAGCGCCGCCTGAAGCGCATCGAGGGCCAGGTCCGCGGCATCGCCCGCATGGTCGACGAGGACAAGTACTGCATCGACATCCTCACCCAGATCGCCGCCGTCAACAAAGCCTTGCACGCCGTCAGCCTCGGCCTGGTGGAGGAGCATCTGGGGCACTGCGTGGTCGGCGCCGCGGAAGAGGTGGACGGCGAGGGCCGTCGGGACCACATCGACGCCAAGGTCAAGGAAGCCACGGACGCCATCGGCCGCCTGCTGCGCTGAGCCGGACACCACCCCAACCGAAGGAGCAGCCATGAACACCCCCACACCCCTGATCACCACCCAGGTCCCCGTCTCCGGCATGACGTGCGGCCACTGCATCTCCTCCGTCACCGAGGAACTGGAGTCCGTGGCCGGCGTCGAGAAGGTGGAGGTGGACCTCAACGCCGGAGGGATCTCCACCGTCACCATCTCCTCCCGCCATGAGTTGTCGCCGGAGGACATCGGCGAGGCCATCGCCGAGGCGGGCTACGTGGTGGTCGCCGAGCGCGCCTGAGCCGCCTTTTCTGAACGACGACGGCGGTCGGCCTCCCCGCAGGGAAGCCGGCCGCCGTCGTCGTCCAGTCCGTCAGACGCCCGCGCGCTGATCCGCCGCCGCACACGCGGAGGAATGCTCCACCGGCACGGCCTCGGCCACCATGGCGGATTCGTCCGCGAAGTCCGGATCCTTCAGCTCGTCCACGCGGACCAGCAGGACGCCCACCACGATGAGTGCGCCGCCGGCGATCTGAATCGGCGCGGGCAGCTCTCCGAGCATCAGCCAGGCCCACAGCACGGCGAACAGCACCTCGGTCAGGGAGACGAAGGACGCCACCTTGGAACCGAGCGCGCGGGCCGCGTAGATGCCGGTGACGTAGGAGATGACGGTGGACAGAACCACCAGGCCGGCCAGGGAGACCCACCACGGCACCGCCACGCCGCCCAGGTGCGCCTCGGTGAAAACGAATCGCGGAGGCATGACGCCACTGAAGACCACGGCCCAGAGGGCGGCCGTGCCCACGAGCATGCCGCCGGAGGCGAGGACCAGGGGCGGCAGCTGGTCGTTCTGCCGTGCCGTGATGAAGAAGTACGCCACCAGGCACACCGCCGCGGCGACACCCCAGAGGACGCCCACGGGATCGACGCGCGCCCCGCCCAGATCCAGCACCAGAAGAAGTCCTGCGACGGCCACACCGGTGCCGGTGATGGTCAGCCGGCGCGGGGCGTGGCGCTTGACCAGCCAGAGCCAGAGCACGATCATCACGGGCGCCAGGTACTCGAGCAGGAGCGCCACGCCGACGGAGAGGGTCTGGACGGCGTTGAAGTAGAAGAGCTGGCACGCGGCCACCCCGAAGAGGCCGAACAGCACGATGGTCAGCCAGTTGTCCCGGACCTGGTGCCACTTGCCGCGCAGCGTCACGAGGGCGGGCACCAGGAGGATCAGGGCCGCACCGCTCAGGCGCATGGCCACCACTGAGCCGGGGGACCAGCCGATCTCCAGGAGCGACTTGCCGAAGGCCCCCGACGTCCCGAACACGGCCGAAGAGAGCAGTGCCACAGGGACCCCGACGAATGCCGAAGGCGCCTTCCGGGGCACAGAGGTGGTGCGGGACATCAGAGTTCCTGTCAGGAGTGAAACGTGCTTTACTCATGACAGTAGCGGGAGGCGATGTAAGGAGTCAACGTGATCTTCACCCCTGACACCGAGTCGGCGCTGCGCACGGCCGTCAATCTCATCAACTCGGGTGCGAACGGCGCGGAGCTGCTGGACGACGACGCGGAACTGACTCAGTTCCTGGCCCGGGAGGGGTTCTACGGTTCACGGACCCATGAGGGCGCCGAGCTGGAGTCGATCCACCGGCTGCGCGGCACCTTGCGCACGCTGTGGACATCCGAGGCGGACGAGGCCGCGGAGCTGGTGAACGGCATCCTCCGGGACGTCCATGCCCTGCCGCAGCTCATGAAGCATGACGGCCTGGACTGGCACCTGCACGGCACCACCCACGCGGCTCCCCTGGCCGACCGTATGGGCGCGGAGGCCGCCATGGCCATCCTCGACGTGATCCGCTCACAGGAGCTCTCGCGGTTGCTGGTCTGCGCCGCGGACGACTGCGACGCCGTCGTGCTGGATCTGAGCCGGAACCGCTCCAAGCGCTTCTGCGACACGGGCAATTGCGCCAACCGCACGCACGTGGCCGCCTACCGGGCGCGGCAACGGGGCTGAACGCGGACCAACTGGTCGGGACCATGTGTCGCTTCCAGGCACTCTGAACGACAGTTGCTCCCGACCAGTTGGGAAATCAGCGTCCGACCTTGCCCATCAGGGAGGCGATGGGGCGCAGGAAGACCGGGCGGGCGAGCAGCCAGGCACCCGCCATGACCACCAGCGAGACCACGAAGAGCCAGAAGCCCAGCCAGTCGCCGCCGTCGTGGTTGCCGTACATGTGGTTGAGGTTCCGCAACGCACCGGTGGCCAGCACCAGGAACACGTGCACCGCCACGAAGGCCACGAAGTAGATCATGACGGGGAAGTGGATCCTCCGGGCCAGCTCCAGCGGGTAGACCTTGTTGACGGCCGCCTTCTTGGGCCAGGCGCCGGACATCCGGAGGCCGGTCAGGAACGCCAGTGGGGCGGCGATGAAGACGGTCACGAAGTACGTCAGCATCTGCAGCGCGTTGTAGTTGGCCCAGCCGTTCTCCGTGGGCCAGTTCAGCGAGGCGTACTGGATGCCCGCGGACACGGCGTTGGGGATCGCGTCCCAGCTGGTCGGCACGATCCGGACCCAGTGCCCGGTGGCGAACAGCAGGACCGCGAACACCACGCCGTTGAGCACCCAGAGGGCGTCCAGGCACAGGTGGAACCAGAGGTCCAGGGAGATCTTGGTGGGCGGGTTCTTCGTCTTGATGAAGCCCTTGTTGTTGCGCGTGAAGTATGCGGCGGGCCGCTGTACGGTGCGCACCTGGATGCCGGAGCGCACGATCAGCAACAGGAAGAAGGCATTGAGGAAGTGCTGCCAGTTCAGCCAGAGAGGCAGGCCGTCAGCCGTGCCGGCGGGCAGTTCAGCGCGGCCGGGATAAGTGCGGATGAAGTCCTGGCCGGCGGTCGTGGACCGGAACCAGATGGCCAGCAGGACGAGTACGACGGCGCCGGCGATCACTGCGCCCGCGGTCACCAGGGTCTTCCGGGAGGGAAGGCCGAGGCCGCCTGATCGCTTACTCCCTCGCGAACCGCCGGGTGTGCGGGACGCCTTGGGGGCCTGGGGGGCTCGGGACATGGCCGGGACACCTCGTCTGTTCTCGGCGCCCGGATGTGGCACCGTCCAGGGCTGCGTACTTGCCAGCAGCGCGGTGCAGCCAGTGTAACGAGTCCAGGGTCTTCTCCCTAGTGAGAGGAGGGTTCCTCGTCTTCTGGCTTCTCAGAAGCGTCCGGCTTGCCGGCGGACCGGTTCACGCCGGAACCCTCGCCCAGATGAGGTGCGTTGTCCTTGTGGGTCAGGGACAGCATGGCAGCCATGACGAGCGTGACGATGAAGGCGATCCCCGCGCCGGTGAAGGCCAGGTCGAAACGCGGGGTCTTGGCGCTGCCACCGGAGGCGAAGATCAGGACGGCGAAGAACGCGAGCACGGTCCAGAACGCGGAGAACATCAGGGGACCCTTGATGGACGACCGCACCGATCGCTGTTCCTCCGGGTGTTTCTGGGCCACGCGTCCGCTCCTGAGCTCGTGTCGTGCTGATCCTGGCAGCCTCTGGGCTGCCCCGGCGCCGCACCGGCGGCGTGGTTCTACCGGTCGTAGAACCGTATTAAGTCTACGCTTCCGCCGCGGCGGCCTGTACCCGGACGTCGTGCCGCAGGGAGAGGGCCCCCAGAGCCCACAGCACGCCGGTCAGGACGGCGCCGCCGCCGGCCACACCGAGCAGCGCGTGAGCCCCCAGGGAGATGAAGAACGGCAGGAGCAGGGCCGTGCCCAGCGCGATCACGCCGGCGATCAGCCGGTCCCGGCCCAGGACTCGGGCCTCCTCGGAGCCGCGCCTCTTGAGCGAAAGGCCCACCTCCACGGCGCCGGCGAGGGCGAGCCCCGCGGACAGTGCCATGGTGACGCCGGAATCCGTCACCGGATTCACCAGCAGAACGACGACGGCGGCCAGCAGCTGCGCACCCGCCGCGACACGGAGGGGGAGCCGGGAGTCCGGCGTCGCCAGCTGCGCGGCCCAGGCGAAGACGGCCGCGAGCAGGACCAGGTAGGCGAGAACGGCGCCCTGGTACACGGCCAGGCTGGGCTGACCCCAGAAGATGGTGAGCGCACCGAAGCCGAGGCAGACGAGCGCCCGGACCATCAGCGGAAGCCAGAGGCGCCCGGTCTCAGCGGGGATCCGGGGGGCGGCGTCCTGCGCGGGCTGGGGGTTTTCCTGGTCCTTGGTCACGCTGCCCAGTTTAAAGCCGCGGACCCCACGGACCCAATCGGGCGCCTGTGCGCGGGGTCAGGCCGGCAGGGTCAGGTCCCGGCCACCATCCAACGGTCGCCTCGAGCCCGCACCCCGAGCGTCAATGCCCTTGCGGACATATACCCCAAACCGAATGCGGCCCAGAGCCAGAACAGCCCACCCGGCCCACCCGTATGAGTCAGGAACACCGCCAGCAGGAGGGGAGCGTAGATCGCCACGTTCACCACACCGGCCAAGGCCAGGTACCGGGCGTCGCCGGCGCCGATCAGCACGCCGTCCAGCACGAAGACGAAGCCTGCCACGGGCTGCCCGAGCGCCAGGACCCAGAGCGCGGCGGTGAGGGCCTGGTGGACCTGCGTGTCCGGCGTGAACAGCCAGCCCACCCAGGGGGCGGCAAGGGCGAGCAGCACACCGGTCACCACGCCGAAGCCGAGGCCCCAGCGCATCATGGTCCGGGTGAGTTCACGGACTCTTGTGAGGCGCTGCGCGCCGAGCTCCTTGCCGATGAGCGCCTGGGCGGCGATGGCCAGGGCGTCCAGGGCGAAGGCGAGGAAACTGAACATGGTCATGGTCAGCTGATGTGCGGCGAGATTGACGGGGCCCTGGGCGCTGGCCACGAACACCGTGGCCAGAATGGCGCCACGCATCGACGCGGTGCGGAGCATGAGCCAGGACCCCACCTGGGCCAGCGCCCGGACACCCGGAAGATGCGGGAGCATGGATACGCCCAGGCGGGAGGCCCTCCGGGCGACCATCACGATGTAGACCAGGGCCATGAGCCACTGGGCGATACTGGTGCCGAGAGCCGATCCGGCCACGGACATCCCCGCACCGTAGACCAGGACCCAGTTCAGGATGATGTTCAGCCCGAATCCGGCGCCCGCCACCACAAGAGGCGTGCGGGTGTCCTGGAAGCCCCGCAGCACACCGGTGCCGGCGAACACCAGCAGCATCGCCACCAGCCCCGGGAGAGACCAAAGCAGGTACTCGACCGCGAAGCCCAGCACGGCGTCGTCGCCCGCTCCCATGACGGTGAGCAGAGGACGGGCCGCCCAGGCGCCCGCCAGAGCCAGCACCACGCCCAAGGCTCCGGCCAGCCAGAGGCCGTCGCGGCCGGCCGCGAGGGCCCGCGCGGGGTCTCCCGCACCCACCAGACGCGCGACGGCGGGAGTGGTCGAGTAGGCCAGGAACACCATGAGGCCGACGGCCGTCTGCAGCACAGTCGTCGCAAGGCCCGCGCCGGCCAGTTCGGAGACCCCGAGGTGGCCCAGGATGGCCGAATCGGCAAGCAGGAAGAGCGGCTCGGCGATGAGGGCGCCGAACGCCGGGATGGCCAGGCGAAGGATCTCGCGGCCGATGTGCCGCTCAGCGGTGGCGGCCTGCCCTGTGCCGACGTCCCGGGACATCAGAAGCCCTCTTGCTCTGCGGCCATGTCCTTGAAGCGCGAGTACCGGCCCTGGAAGGCCACCACGAGGTCCTTGGTGGGACCGTTACGGTGCTTGGCGATGAGGATGTCCGCCTCGCCTGCGCGCGGGGTCTCCTTGTCATAGACCTCTTCACGGTGCAGCAGGATGACCATGTCCGCGTCCTGCTCGATCGAGCCGGATTCACGGAGGTCGGAGACCATGGGCCGCTTGTCCGTGCGCTGTTCCGAACCACGGTTCAGCTGGGACAGGGCGATCACGGGGACCTGGAGCTCCTTGGCGAGCAGCTTGAGGGCACGGGAGAACTCGGAGACCTCTTGCTGACGCGACTCGACCTTCTTGCCGCTGGTCATCAGCTGGAGGTAGTCGAGAATGACCATTTTCAGACCGTGCTGCTGCTTGAGGCGCCGGCATTTGGCGCGGATCTCCATGAGGGTCATGTTGGGGCTGTCGTCGATGAAGAGGGGGGCCTCGTTCATGCTGGCCATGCTGCTGGCGATCTTGTCCCACTGGTCCTGCTTCACGGTGCCTCGGCGGAGGTCCTGCAGATTGATCTCCGCCTCGGCGGAGATCAGACGCATGGCGATCTCATTCCGGCCCATTTCCAGGGAGAAGAAGACGGTGGGGAGGTGATTGGCGATCGCGGCGGACCGCGCGAAGTCCAGGGCGAAGGTCGACTTGCCGACGGCGGGACGGGCGGCGATGACGATCATCTGGCCGGGGTGCAGGCCGTGGGTGAGTTCGTCGAACTCGCGGAAGCCGCTGGGGATCCCGGAAATGCCACCGGTCTGGGTGCCGGCGGCCTCGATCTCATCCAGCGTGGGCTCCATGACGTCTTTCAGCGCCACGTAGTCCTCGGTGGTGGTCCGCTCGGCCACGGCGTACACCTCGGCCTGGGCCTGGTTGACCAGGTCCTCCACTTCGCCGTCCTGGCCGTAGCCGAGCTGGACGATCTTGGTGCCGGCCGTGATGAGGCGGCGCAGCACGGCACGTTCGGCCACGATGTCCGCGTAGTAGTTGGCGTTGGCCGCCGTGGGCACGGTCTGGAGCAGTTCGTGCAGGTAGGCGGGGCCGCCGATGCGGTTGATCTCGCCGCGCTTGGTGAGTTCGTCAGAGACGGTGACCGCGTCCACGGGTTCGCCGCGGGAGTCGAGGTCCAGGATCGCGTCGAAGACGGCCTCGTGCGCCGGGCGGTAGAAGTCCGCACCCCGCATGACCTCGCTGACGCTGGAGATCGCGTCCTTGGAGAGCATCATGGCGCCGAGCACCGACTGCTCCGCCGCGATGTCCTGCGGGGGAGTTCTTACGTCATCATGACGCGGGCCGTCCATGGCTTCGATGGGGGCTGCCGACACGATTGCCTTCTTTCACCGTACTGCTGTCCTGTCATGTGATTCTGCACCCCGACCCTGACAGGAATTCGCCGGCTCTCAGGCCCATGACGGCGTGGTGCGGCAGGCCCGGAGACGGGCCGCGGATCTGGGGGTACCCAGCTACGCTAGCCGGGTTTTCCACAGACTCCAAGCCCAGTTATCCCCAGCTCTGGGGATAACTTGTGGATGACCGGGGATTACTTGTGCGAATCGCCGATCCACTTGTGGGTAAGTTGAGGAGGGAGTCGCACCAATTGCACTCTGACCTGCGATAACTCTGTCTACATCGTGTGGAGGGGAAGTTTTTCTCAGATTTTTTCATCCACAGGCCATAGGACCTTCTGTGGATAACAGGCCGCGAGGCGCGTGGCCACTGGAAACGCAGCACACAGCAGAACGCAGGGCGGAGTCCGCCCTGCGTTCTGCGCGCGGCCCTGCCAACAACGCGGCAATGGCATCCGAGCGATCTCGGCAACCCAGATGCGGATCAGAGCAGATCTCGGTCAGGGTCGATATCCCCTAAACCGAGCGCTCGTCGGTCGAGGCCGAAGGCATCCGCCTGCTGTTGCATCAGTGACACAACTTCGTGATAAGCGAATAATCGTCCCAGTGAATACTGCTCATCGACCGGGTCAGCCGCGAGGCGCGCTTCCTTGGCCTCGACCGCCTGCCGGACGACGAGATCTCCGAGATCGCGCAAGTACAGGGCGAACATCTCAGCTGACATGACCATCGACTCCCAAGTGTCCGAGTGCCGGGCGAGAGCAAATCTCACCACAAACACGGTCAGCGTAACGCTGGGAAGCAGCCGACTCGAGACGCTCGTGCAGAAGGCCCAAAGTCTCGTCGCGCATTGCCGGTAGTCTTCCTGGCACCGCCGCGCCCTGCACCAATCCCCTCGCCGCTTAAGCTTGATCCTGTGGAACCGCTGCTGATCCCGTTGCTCATCCTGGCCGCCGTCGTCGTCATCGTCCTGTTCACGGCACGCCGCTTCCGCGGCGCGGAGAGGCAGGCGCCTGCCGCGCAGCAAGATCCCCGCGAACTCGCCCGGGAAGCCTCCCGCAAGCTGACCGCGGAGCAGCACCGGGCACTGTATTCGCTCATCGCGCAGGAACAGCTCATCGGGGCCATCAAGATCTACCGCGAAGCCACCGGCGTCGGCCTGCGGGCCGCCAAGGACACCGTGCTGGCCATGGTCAAATACCCCCAGCCCTATCAGGCGCCGCGTCCGGCCGCCCCCGTGCCGGAGCCCACCGATGACAAGCGGCCGGAGGTCTTCGGCTACCGCTACCGTGCGATCGCCAGCCGCGGCGAGACCACGCTGGAAGTCAGCAGCAATATGCTCAACGACCAGATCTACGGGCACATCCGGGACCTGGCCCAGGCCGGGGAGAAGGAGGAGGCCGCACGCCTGCTGGTGCGCCACTCCACGGTCTCTCTCGATGAAGCGCGCGACTTCATCGCACTGCTCTGAATCCGGCGCGGGACGCCGGATTCAGAGCCTGGAACCTCAGGCCGCGGTGATCCCGGCCAGGAGCTGCTCGAAGGGCAGCGACACCATGTCGTCGGCCTTCTCACGCGCCGGGGCTTCGGCGACGATGCCGGCCAGCTCCCGCCCGGCCCGCGTGACGCGGGAGGCGAGCATGCCGCCCTGGCGGCCGTCGTCGGTGGAGCCCCAGTCCTGCGGCCCGGCGAAGACGGCGGTGGGGACCACGCGCGCCCGGAGGTAACCGAACAGCGGGCGCATGGCGTAGTCGAGGACCATCTGGTGCCGGTCCGTGCCGGCCGTGGCGCCCAGCAGCACCGGGGTGCCCTCGAGGGCCTTCGGGTCGATGACGTCGAAGAAGGACTTGAACAGTCCGCTGAAGCTGGCGCTGAAAACGGGGCTCACGGCGATGATGGCGTCCGCCGTCTCGACGTCCTTGATGAGGTCGTCCAGGCGCGGAGCCGCGAAGCCGGTGACGAAGTTGTTGGCGATGTCCACCGCGTAGTCGCGCAGCTCGACGACGTGGATCTCAGCACCGACCCCCAGCTCGGTGAGCGAGGTCTGGGTGGCGACGGCCAGCTGGTCGGCCAGGAGGCGGCTGGAGGAGGGGACTCCCAGGCCGGCCGAGAGAACCATGATCTTACGGGGCTTCATGACTGACTCCATCTGTTCCACTCTCCCATAGTACATGCATTTGCATTTACTTTCCTTAACGCGGAGAGTGAAGATCTATTCCCGGACCGTCCTGGATGCTTGGATGGGACTATGGAACCCGTCTCCGGCCCGGATCCGGGCGCCCTCCTGGTGGAGGATCTGCTCGGCTCCCTGGAGAAAGCCGCCCAGCGCGACGACTCCCGCCTGCTGATGAAGCTGTTCGCCGGCATCGCCGGCCAGGAGCCCGTGCTGTGGACCGGCCGGATCATCGGCTTCGGCAGCTACCACTACCGCTACGACAGCGGCCGTCAGGGCGATGCCCCGGCGCTGGGCTTCTCGCCGCGCAAAGGGACCTTCGCCCTCTACGGCCTCCTGGTCACGGACGATGCCGGGGAGTTCCTGGCCGCTCTGGGCAAGCACCGCAGAGGCGTGGGGTGCCTGTACGTGAACAAGCTGTCCGAGGTGGACCTGGACGTCCTGGGCGAGCTCGCACGGCGCGGGTACGCGTACACCATGGCGGAGCTCCACCGCCCTTAGGGGAGGCGGCGAAGGTGCTGGAGGACGTCGCTGAGCCGGTGCACCATGGGACCCTGCGCATCATCCCTGGGCTGCTGATGCCCGCCGGCGAAGCGGAGGAAGCGGACGTTGAGATCCTGCGCGATCTCCTCGTCATGATTGGTGTCGCCGATCATCAGCACTCGGCCAGGGTCATGGCCGGATGCCTTCAGCCAGGCGTGGACCACGTCGGCTTTGGATGGCATGTAGGCGTCGGCGATGCCGAGGACCTGCGCGAAGTGGTCGGTCAGATCGTGCGGGGCCATCTGTTCGGCGAGCGTGCGTTCCAGCGTGGCCGAGATGAGCACCTGCTGGACGCCCAGGGCGGTGACGGCGGACAGGGTGCTCCGCGCCTCCGCATGCAGGGCGGCGACGCCGACCTGCGCGGCGAACAGCTCAAGGTACCGGGAGGCAGCCAGGCGGAAGTCATCTTCTCCGATGCCGAGCCGCGCGTAGAAGTCGCGGATCGGGAACCCGAAAGCCCTCCGGTAGGAGACCGGATCCTGAAGGACCGGCAGCCCTCGTTCGGACAGGACCGAGTTCATCGCGGCCCGGGCGATCTCCACGTCATCCAGCAGCGTCCCGTTCCAGTCCCAGCACACGACGTCGACGGCGGTCAGGTTCGGGAAGGTCACGGCGTCCAGTGTTCCACATCGCCCTGGGCCGGGCGGTGCGTTAACGGCGGAAGGCGCCCCACCCGAGGGTGGAGCGCCTTCCGAAGTCCGTTGCTACTACTTCGAAGCCACGATCTCCAGGTTCACCACAGCGGAGACGTCGTCGTGCAGACGGACGTTCGCGGTGTAAGAACCGGTGGACTTGATGTGGACCGGCAGCTGCACGGCGCGCTTGTCGACGGTGCCCAGGCCGGCGGCCTCGACAGCGGCGACGACGTCGCTCGGCTTGATGGTGCCGAAGAGACGACCGGCGACGCCGGCCTTCGCCTTCAGAACGACCTTCTTGGCGGACAGCTGGGCAGCCTGGGCCTGAGCGGCCTCGAGGCTGGCCTGCTGACGGGCAGCACGAGCAGCCTTGATGCTCTCGACCTGCTTCTCGCCACCGCGAGTCCAGGTCAGAGCGAAGCCGCGGGGCAGGAGGTAGTTACGGGCGTAGCCGTTCTTGACCTCGACCACGTCGCCAGCAGCGCCGAGACCGGACACTTCCTGGGTAAGGATGAGCTTTGCCATGGTTGTGATTCCCTTCCTTAGCCGCGGCCAGCGCCGGAGTAAGGGAGCAGAGCAACTTCGCGGGCGTTCTTGATAGCCTGAGCGATCTTGCGCTGTTCCTGAACGGAAACACCGGTGACACGGCGGGCACGGATCTTGCCACGGTCAGAGATGAACTTGCGCAGCAGTGCGACGTCCTTGTAGTCGATGACGGTGATGTCAGCGGCCTTCAAGGGGTTGGACTTTGGTTTGGGCTTACGGATTTCAGCCTTAGCCATCGTGGAGCTCCTTTTCCTGGGAGCCCGTGGAGTGATCCACGGGATGGTGAATGTTGGTGTTTAGAAAGGCGGTTCGGAGTCGGGACCGTTGCCCCAGCCCTCGGACACACCCGGGGTCGCCCACGGATCGTCCTGCTGCTGAGCCTGGCGCGGCTGCTGCTGGGGACGGCTGTTGCCGCCGTTGTTCCAGCCACCCTGGTTCCCACCGGAGTTGCCTCCGCCGTTACCCCAGGACTCGCCGCCACCGCCGTTGCCGGACTGACCGCCGCTCCAGCCGCCGCCACCCTGACCGCCGGAGCGCTGGGTGCGGTTGACCTTCGCGTTGGCGTACCGGAGGCTCGGGCCGATCTCATCGACCTCGAGCTCCACGACGGTGCGCTTCTCGCCTTCCTTGGTCTCATAGGACCGGCTCTTCAGACGGCCGCTGACGATCACGCGCATGCCCTTGGTCAGGGACTCCGCGACGTTCTCGGCGGCTTCACGCCAGATGGACGCACGGAGGAACAGGGTCTCCCCGTCCTTCCATTCGTTGCTCTGGCGGTCGAAGGTCCGCGGGGTGGAAGCGATGGTGAAGTTCGCCACCGCCGAACCGGACGGCGTGAACCGCAGCTCGGGATCGTTGGTGAGATTACCAATAACGGTGATTGGGGTTTCGCCTGCCATCTGCTTCCTCCTGAGTTGTCCTGTGAGAAATGTGGAGGACCGTGAAGTCCCGCAGAATTACTCTGCGGAGACCTTCTGGTCTTCCGGACGGATGATCTTGGTACGCAGCACGGTCTCGTTGATACCGAGCTGGCGATCCAGTTCCTGAGCGGTAGCCGGGGTCGACGTGAAGTTGACCACTGCGTAGATACCCTCAGCCTTCTTCTTGATTTCGTAGGCCAGGCGGCGACGGCCCCAGATGTCCACCTTGTCGACGGTTCCACCGTCAGTGGTGATGACATTGAGGAACTTCTGCAGCGACGGCTCAACGGCGCGGTCTTCGACCTCGGGGTCGAAGATCACCATCAATTCGTAAGGACGCATATGTGAACCCACCTCCTTTGGGCTGAACGGTTACGGTCTCTCCGTAACAGGAGGTTCATTGCGATGTGCCTGCCAAACAGTCCTTCCGGGAAGGACTGGCCGGCCCCCGTTGGGAGGGCTGGGCATAGCACAGACTTCACAATGTTAGTCCATCCGTGCCCTGAAGCCTATTCGGGGAGGTTCAAGCCCCGCCAGGGCACGCGCCCGCCTTGTGGACAACGCGGTCCCCGGCTTCAGCCGACAGCAACCCGCCCTGTAGTGGAATTCCAGGTCAGTGAGCCGTTCTGGAAATTCTCCCTGCGCCCTACCGGGACGGAGAATTCATCCGAGGCGGGGTACCCGAGCCGGCTGCGCTCCCACCCCATCGCGGCCCACGTGGCCCGGATCGCACCGAGCACCGAGTGCGCCCCGGTCCGCGGGGTCCAGTAGATCGACGCCGCCTTGGAGAAATGGTTGTAACGGCCGATACCGTCCGGGGTGCCCAGCTCATCCGTGGTCGGGTAGCCCAGCGGCCCGCTCTCCCACCCGGAGGCCGCCCATTCGGCTCTGATCCCGCCTCGTACAGAATGCGCACCCGTCGCCGGGGTCCAGTAGATCGACCCCGCCTTGGAGAAATGGTTGTACCGCCCAACCCCATCCGCCGTGCCCAGCTCGTCCGTGACGGGGTAACCCAAGGGTCCCTGTTCCCGGCCGCTTGCGCTCCAAGCGGCCCGGATGGCGCCCTGCACCGAGTGCGCGCCCGTCGTCCGGGTCCAGTAGATCGACGAGCCGCCGGTCCCGTTGAAGTGGTTGTAACGGCCGATGCCGTCCGGGGTGGCGAGCTCATCCGTGACCGGGAAACCGAGGAAGCCGCTGGGCCCGCCGGCGGCGGCGTAGCGGGTGTAGATGGCCCCGTTCACTTCGTGGGCCCCGGTGGTGGGAGACCAGCAGATGATGCCCCTGGTGTAGTCCTGGCAGGTGCCTGGTCCGACCACGTATTCGGCCGAAACGACCTGACCCAGCGGTGAAGACGCGGTTCCGGCACCGATCTTCTGAGCATAGGCGGCCACGGGATCGTTGACCCCGTACCCGGTGAGCATGACCTCCTGGGCACCGGAGCCGTCGTCGGCCGTGATCAGGTAGTAACTCGTCGCGGAGCCGGCCTGGCCCACCGCCGTCGGGGCGAATGTCACGCTCTGGAACACCGAGTCGCCGGGCGGGATGGTCAGGCCCTCCGAGACGGGTGTCGTCGTGGAGAACACGCCCAACGGGGCCTTCGCCTTCGTGATCGTCATCGGGATGTTGCCCGTGTTCTGGATCTGGAACGAGCTCGTCGACGACGCTCCGACCGGCACATTGCCGAAATCAAGGGACGCGGGCACCGTCAGGTGCGCCGCCCCGGAGATGGCCGTCGCGGTGATCGGCACGGTGACTCCCCCGAGGCTGCTGCCCACCGTGAGGGCATCGCTGAGCGACCCGGCCGCCGTCGGCGTGAACCTGATCGACACGGGAACCGAAGCGAGCGGCTGGATGGTCGCCCCCACCGAGGGGACTGTTGCCGGGTCCACCGCGAGTGCCGGATCCGACGGCAGCGTGACCCCGGTGATCGTCACGGCCGTCGTGCCCGTGTTGACGATGTTCACGGTCTTGCTGCTGGCCGAGCCGGTCGGAACAGCTGTGAACGTCACGGCGGACGGCGTCGCACCGAGGCCGTCCTTCGTGCCGGTCCCGTGTACGCCGAGCAGGTCCGTCTCGCCGTCCGCGGTCTTCACCGTCAAGGTGCCGTCCGATTCCCCGGTCGCGGTGGGGGAGAAGGTCACGGGGACGGCCAGGCTCGCGCCGGTGGCAAGCGTCTGGGGGAAGGTGGCTGAGGCGCCGATGCCGAACGGGGCGGCCGAGGTGATCGAGTTGACGGTCACTGCCCGGGTCGCGGTGACGGTCAGCGTCGTGGTCCCGCTCGCCCCGACCGCCACCTGGCCCAGATCGCCACTTGCCGTCCCGACCGCCGCCGTCGTCGGGGAGCCGAAGGCGAGGACGTGCCCGTCCCGGGTCCCCACATAGACCATGCCCGCATTCGTGGCGACCGAAACGAACTTCGCGGCAGTGCCGATCGGAGCACTGAACACCTGCTCCAGCGTGCCCGTGCCGTCCGGGATCGCCCGGTACGCCCGCAGCTGCCCGTTCGCACCGGTCACGTTGTCGGTGTAGACGACCCACACGAGCGCCGTGGACGGGTCCGTGCCGGAAGACGTCACGATCGGCGACCCGGAACTGAACCCGAACGTTCCTCCGGACGTTCCCACCGAGGACAGCTTCACCCCGCCCGTGCTCGTGGGTGTGAGCTCGAACGCCCGCAAGTATCCCGCGTTCTCCACCTGGTACACATACCCGCCCTGAGGCGTCCCCAGAAACGCGGGCCTTCCCCACACCCCGTTGAAGGGTCCGGCCGTGTCCAGGACGGCGTCCGTCCCGCCCGGCCCCTGCGCCATGCCGCCCAGGGCGTCCCGGTCGAGCAGATAGACGTGACCGTCCTTCCCACTCTGCACCAGCAGATGGGGGTGTGCAGTGGTGCCGTAACCGTCCGGCACGGCCATCGGGCCGCCCGCACCGAGATCCGCATCATTCTGGTTGAGTTTCACATTGGCCGCGGGGCTGAAGAAGTCCTGTGCCGTGAGATTGCCGTCCGCTCCCAGCTGCAGCCGCACCACGGACTCCGCCAGTGTGGACGGCGGAGAAGTCCCCGGCCCCGGCGGAGGGGCGATGCCGTTGCCGGTGGCGAACAGGATCCGTCCCGGGCCGTCGGACACCAGCCCGCCCCCGGACTGCCAGATGCCGCCCTCGGCGTTGCTCACGCCGGTCTCAGTGGCCCACATGGTCGTCTGCCGTCCGGCGGTCGAGACGCCGACCACGTATCCGACGAACGGCGCGGTATCGCAGTGGCTTGCGAATCCGGCGTACACCACCCCGCCCATCAGCAGCAGACCGGGCCGCTGCATGGCCGTCATCGCATTGAACGGATGCGTGGGGTCGTTCGACGGCGCGCCGCCGATCAGCACCGGGAACCCGGCGCGCTCGGCACCGGTGGTGACATCGAGCGAGTGCATGTACCAGTGCGGCAGCTGCGCGCTCGCGCCGTCGTTCGTCTTCGCCGTGAAGAACACACTGTTCGTGGCAGGGTCAAAGACCGGAGTGGCGGTGATGCCCACATTCGGCGCAAGATCGGCGCAGCTCACCGTGGCCGAAGGCCACGCCGGGCCCACGGTCCGCGTCCACTGCACCGCCCCCGTCCCGGCATCGAGCCCGTAGACGGCGTTGTTCTCCGTGGCCACGACCACCGTGTTCCCCACCACGAGCGGCTGGGCGTACACCTGACCGTCCACGGCGGCGGAGAACAGCGCGCCGAAGCCGGTTGAGGCGACCGCGGCCGGGGACAGCGCGCTCTCGGAGCTGTCCCACCCCGTCCGCATGGTGTCCGAGTCGACCGTGACGACGTCGGCCGAGACCGCCGGCCCGGCCATCAGCGCAACTCCGGCCAGGGCAACGGTCAGCAACGCGGCGACGGCACTGCGACGCGCGTACCCCCTCCTCAGCCGGGCGCCGGACGAGCCGCCGACCCGTGGAATTCCCTTGGTCTCCATGAGCAGATCCCCCTGCTCTCACCACCGACGGCCTGCTGCCTGCGGCGGTGATAGCTGGAGCGTACAAACCAAGACCCCTGTGACGCACGCGTAGTCCCTACCCGTTTTTTCCACACACTGCTTTTTCCACACACTGCACGGTCCCCGGGGAACACACCTCCGCGCCGGTGCTGCGCCGTTACGCTGAGTTCATGACCGCCACCAGGACCATCCACCGGGCCCGCCTCCGCATCGTCATCATGGCCGCATTCGGCCTCGCCGCAGGGCTCATCACCCTCGCCACCGGGCACCCGCTGGAGGCGCCGGCGGCCGGCTGGGCGGCCGCCGCGGCGTCGTACGTCGCTTGGGTGGTGAGCCGGACGGTGAAGCTCGACGGCGCGGGCACCCGCGAGCACGCCACGATCGAGGACCCGTCACGGCCGGTGGGTGAGGTATTGGTCCTGACCGCCAATGTGGCCTCCATGATCGCCGTCGCGGTCCTGATCATCTCCTCGCACCAGAACACCGACCAGGTTCAGCGGCTCGTGGACGCCGCGCTCGGATTCGTGACGGTGGCGCTGTCCTGGATGCTGATCCACACCCTCTTCACGCTCCGCTACGCCGAGCTGTACTACAACGGGGAGAAGGAGGGCGGGATCGGCTTCAACAACCCCGATGAACTGCCCTGCTACACGGATTTCGCCTATATGGCCACGAGCATCGGCATGACCTACCAGGTCTCGGACAACACCATCGAAACCAGCCTGATCCGCCGCCAGGCACTGCGTCATGCACTGCTGTCCTACCTGTTCGGGACGCTGGTCCTGGCCACCACGATCAACCTGGTGGTCAGCATGGCGCAGTGACGCCGCCTCAACGGACGGAGCCCCTCACCGCCACGGTGAGGGGCTCCGTCCGTTTTGAAGGACCGTCAGGGCGCGGAGTCGACGATCGTGGTCTTCAGTGAGATCGAACTGATGACGGTCCCCGCCGGAGCCTCCGGGTAGTCCTTGAGAAGGACCTCCCTTTCACCGAGCATCCGGCCAGTGGACGGATCCACGATGATGTCCTGCCGGTGGATTCCATCCGGAAGAGTCACTCCGATCGCCACCCCGGTCTGGCCATCCAGAGTGGCCTGCCGGTCGGAGATCTCCGCTCCCGGGATGAGTGCCACAGCCCGGTACAGCGCTGCCCTGAGATCCGCCGGGACCAGCCCCGTCCGCAGCGTGTCCACGACCGTCACCAGCGCCTCACGGTCCGGTGACTTACCGGCCCCCTTCGTGCGCTCTTCGATCAGTTTCAGGAGCGCCTTGGGATCACGCGGGATGGATGCCTGATCCTTCAGGGGGATTCCGTTGATCAGCGTCTGTCCGCCACCGTTGAAGAACTTGCCTCCAGCAGCCCGCTCGACGAAGTTGAACGTAGTGCTGCCCGGGTGCCTGCGTTCGGCTTCGTCATAGGCCTCCTTCGCTTCCTTACTGGGGAATGACGTCGGACCCGCGCCCTTCCGTTCCCACGTCCAGATCCCATCCTGGTTCTGGGGGATGTAGAACGTGTTGGTCGTCATGGTGGGCACGAGGACCTGGGATTCAGGAGTATTTCCGAGCCCCATCTGCGAACGGTCGATCTGCTCGATCTTCAAGTACTGCCCGGGGGTCAGCACCGGGTCCGAGGATCCGATCGAGGCGGCGGCCTCGTTCAACACGGCAGCGGCCTCCGCTGACGCCGTCAGCTGTGCCGGCCGGAAGGCCTCCACCGCGACGACGCCGGCCACGGCCACGCCCGCTGCCACAGCACCGAGGAGGAAACGACGGCGAATGGTCCGGTTCCGTTCGGTCCGCCACCGGACCTTCGTGGCGGTCTGGGCGCCAAGGGCCCGCACCAGCTTCTCGCGGCTTTCGGCCAGGGCCGCGGGGGAGACGGTTCCGGCCTCGCGCCGGAATTCACGGAGCAGTTGCAAATCGTCCACGGTCGTTCTCCGTTTCTTCCTCAAGGGTGGAAAGGCTGAGCTTGTTCTTCAGGATCTTCCGGGCGCGGTTCAGCCGGGAGCGCACGGTTCCGATGGGCACGTTCATCGCCTGGGCGATGTCCTCGTAACTGAGGTCAGCCCACGCGTAGAGCAGCAGGGTGTCCCGGTCCACGCTCGCCATGCCCCGCAAGGTTCGCGCGATCTTTCCCGTGGCCGCGAAGGCGTCCACCCGCGCGGTGACGAGATCGGCGTCGTCGTCCACCGTTTCCGGCGCCGCCGCGCGCGCCGCGGCCTTGAGGATCTTCGCCTCCGCCCGGTGGTGCTTCTTCAGCAGATTGGTGGCGATGCCCAGGAGCCACGGTCTGGCGTCCGGCCGTCTCACGTCGTAGGAGTCGAGCCGTTCGAAGGCCACCAGGAACGTCTCCGAGGTGACGTCCTCCGCGGCGGATTGCCCCGCTCGCCGGGCCACATAGCGGTGGACGACGGCGGCGTGGCGGTCGTAGAGTTCCGCGAACGCCGCGGGTCTGTCCCGGGCTCTGAGAATGATCTCGCTGTCTGTGCTCACACCTTGTATTGCTCTCTCCCCCCATGAGAGTTCACGGCATTCTTAAAACACCGTGGCCCTCACCGTACGCGGTGAGGGCCACAGGCCGTGAAATGACGGTTCAGGTCGTCTCAGACGGCTGTGCGGAAGAACAACTCGGCCACCACGGCCAGGCGGTACGGGTCCTCCACGCCGCACAGCTCGCGCGCCGAGTGCATCGACAGCAGCGGGACGCCGACGTCCACGGTCCGGATGCCCAGTCGCGTGGCGGTCAGGGGGCCGATGGTGGAGCCGCACGGGACGTCGTTGTTGGAGACGAATTCCTGGTAGGGGACACCCGCCTCGCCGCACAGCCGCGCCCAGAACGCCGCACCCTGCGCGTCCGTGGCGTAGCGCTGGTTGGCGTTGATCTTCAGCAGCGGGCCGCCGTTCAGCAGCGGCTTGTTCACCGGGTCGTGGCGTTCGGGGTAGTTGGGGTGGACCGCGTGGCCGGCATCGGCCGAGACGCAGAACGACGCCGCCATCGCCTGCCGCCGCTGGCTCGCCGAAGCCCCCAGGCCGTCGGAGATCCGGGCCAGGATGTCCTCCAGGAACGGCCCGCACGCCCCGGAACGGGACCCGGAACCGAGCTCCTCGTGGTCGAACGCCGCCAGCACGGCCACCGGCCCGCCGGCCGGAGCACCCGCCTCGGCATGCGCGATGAGCGCCACCAGGCCGGCATGCGTGGCCGACAGATTGTCCAGCCGCCCGGACGCGAAGAACTCACCCTTCGCCCCGAACACCGCAGGCGCCTGCGAATCCGCCACCACGACGTCGTACCCGCCGATCTGCTCCGGAGCCACCCCACCGCCCGGCACGGCCGCCGCGAGCACCGCCAGCAGGTCCTCCTGCTCCGGATCACCCAGGCCGAACACCGGGTTCATGTGGTGCTGCTTGTCCAGCTTCAGCCCGTCGTTCACACCGCGGTCCAGGTGGATGGCCAGCTGCGGGAAGCGCAGCACGGGACCGGTGGCGGTCAGGTGCTCGGAGCCGTCCCGCAGCACCAGCCGTCCAGCCAGGCGCAGCTCGCGGTCCAGCCAGGAGTTCAGCAGCGGCCCGCCGTACACCTCCACCCCGGCCTGCAGCCAGCCGAATCGCCCCGTGGTGGGGCGCGGCTTCAGCTTGAACGACGGCGAGTCCGTGTGCGCGCCGAGGACGTTGAACGGAGTGGTCGCCCCGGCTCCCTCCGGCGTCACCCAGGCGATCAGCGCGCCGTCGCGGATCACGAAGAAAGCGCCCGCGCCGCCCACCCACGGCTGCCGCTCATCGAGCGCGGTGAATCCTGCCGCCTCGAGGCGGCGGGCGCCTTCATGGACGGCGTGATAGCTCGACGGCGAGGCGCTCACGTAGGCGCCCAGGTCCTGGATGTGTTCGGAAGCGGTGGCTGTGGAAGACATGCTTCAAGGCTAGTACGCGGCGCGGAGGCTGTGGCCCGGCACACACGCCGGGGTCCGGACCCGCTTAGGCTGAACTCCATGACCTCCATAACCCTTGTCCCGCCGACCGCCGGCCTTCACGACTCCTGGCTCGCCAGCTGGGACGAATGGGGGACCCTGGACCAGGACGGCGCCAGCGCCTTCCTGGCGGAGAAGCTCGGCCTGGATCTCCGTAAGCCGGAGGACTTCGCCGAGTGGGTCCGCGTCCTGGTGGACATGGGCCGGCCCGGCGCCACCCCGCCGGAGGGCATGGCCCCGCAGAGCACCCTCTGGGTGGTGGAGGACGGGGAGTACCTGGGCGCCGTCGGCCTCCGGCATGTTCTCAGCAATGAATACCTCGCCGAGGCCGGTGGGCACATCGGCTACGGGATCAGGCCCAGCGCGCGCCGCCGGGGGCTGGCCACCCTCGCCCTGCAGGCCTCCCTCCAGCAGGCCCGTGACCTGGGACTGGACCGTGTCCTGGTGACCTGCCGGGACTCCAACACCGGCTCCGTGCGGACCATCGAAGGCGCCGGGGGCGTGCTGGAGGAGGTCCGGCCGGTGGAGCGGTACCCCGCGTCGTTCGGTCTGACCGAGCCGATGCGCCGCTACTGGATCGAGCTCTGAAGGCGGCGGCTCAGTAGTCCGGGTTGCTCGGGACCACCAGGCCCGTCTCGTAGGCGTACACCACGGCCTGGACCCGGTCCCGCAGATGGAGCTTGGCCAGGATGCGACGCACATGGGTCTTCACCGTGGCCTCGGACAGGAAGAACTTCAGCGCGATCTCGCCGTTCGTCAGTCCCTCCGCCATCGCCAGGAGCACCTCGGTCTCGCGCGGCGTGAGCTCCTCCAGCATGGGGTCCCGCGGCGCAGCCTGCCCGTCGCCCCGCCCCCGGTGCGTACCCCGGACGTAGGTCTCCAGCAGCCGCTGGGTCACGCGCGGAGCCACGACGGCGTCGCCGCTGGCCACCACGTGCACGGCGTGGATGAGCTCCTCTGGGGCCACGTCCTTGAGCAGGAACGCGGAGGCACCGGCCTGAAGCCCTGCGAAGGCGTACTCGTCCAGATCGAAGGTGGTCAGGATGATGACCTTCGTCTCCGGATGCGCCGCGGCGATCAGACGCGTGGCCTCGATACCGTCCATCCCGGGCATCCTGACGTCCATGAGGACCACGTGCGGCTTCAGCGCGGCCACCTGGCGTACCGCCTCGGCGCCGCCGGAGGCCTCGCCCACCACATGAAGGCTCTCATCCCCTTCCAGCACCAGACGGAACCCCACCCGCAGGAGCGGCTGGTCATCCACCAGGAGCAGCCTGACCGGGGTGGGGTGCTGCGGGTCCGTATCCCGTGCAGTGGTGTCAGGCATTCCTGTGTCCCGTCTGGTCGTAGTGCAGGTCCGCGGCCACGCGCCAGCCGCCACCAGCCAGCGGCGCGGCCGTCACAGTGCCACCGTACATGGCGGCCCGGGCGCGCATCCCGGGGATGCCCTGACCGCTGCCCTGCGGCCCCGCGCCGGGTGCACCGGCACCCGCCGCACCGGGCAGCGGAACGGAGCCGACGCCGTCGTTGATCACCTTAAGGCTCACCAGCCCCGGCGTGTGGTCCACGAACACCTCCACCCGGGAGAGCGAGCGGCCGTAGCGCAGGACGTTCGTGAGGGACTCCTGCAGGATCCGGTACATGGAGAGCCGGAGTGTGGTGTCCTCCGGCAGCATCGGGCCGGTGTAGGTGAAGCTGAGGGGCAACCCGGCGGTGCGGAACCCGGCCACCATCCGTTCGAGTTCCTCCTGGCTGTCCAGCGGGGCACGCGGCGCCGCGCCGCCCTCCTCCCGCAGAACGCCCAGCACGCGGCGTGTGTCTGCCAGTGCGGCCCGCCCGGTCCGGGAAAGCTCCTCGAGCACCCGGCCGGCCCGCTCCGGATCCTTGGTCAGGACCGTCCGCGCCCCGTCCGCCAGGGACACCATCACGGTCAGGGAATGCGCCACGACGTCGTGCATCTCCCGGGCGATCCGGCTCCGTTCCGCTGACCTTCCCCATTGGGTGGACTGTTCCGCCCACGCGGCCAGCGCCGCCTCGTAGCGGCGGCGCTGGCGCACCGAGATGCCGAAGCCGACCGCGATGACACAGCTGAGGTACGTGGTGAGGATGACGGAGAGCCGGAAGGACACCTCATTCGGCATGGCGCTGCTGCTGAAGACCTCCGCATACGCCTGCGCGGTCACGCCGAACACGTACCGGAACACCAGCGGGAGCGGGCCCAGCACCAGGGCGGCCACGGACACCCGTCGCCGCTGTGTGGAACCCACCGCGTACAGGGCGAACCACAGCCCGGCCACCAGGTTGTTCGCCCAGAGATAGGCGAAGGACAGGGCCAGTTCCAGCACCGCCACCGAGGCGAACACGAGCAGCGGCGCGCGGCGCCGGAACATCAGGGCCGCACAGATGCCGGCGACGGCGGCCAGGGCCGCCCAATTGCCGGCCCCGGCCTGGGAGATGACGGTGCCGAGGGAGAGCAGCAGGTAGCAAAGGACCACCACCACGTCCATGAGGCGGGGATGGGTCGCGAAGTAGCGGCGCACCCTGCCGCGGTGCCGGGCGTTGATTTCCGCCAGTGAAAGCGGCGCGGGCGCCGTCCCCTGAGGGGACGGCGCCGCCGTGGGATCCTTCGGGTTCACCGTCTCAGACGTCCCGCTTCTTCAGGACGATGAGGGCGGGGACGGCCAGGAGCAGCACCCAGCCGAGCAGCACCAGGCCACCGATCCACGGGTCCAGCATGCCGTCCACGTGGCCGATCGCCAGGAAGCGGCCGCCGGCCGAACCGGGGAAGTAGTCCGGGACGTACTTCCAGAAGTCACCGGGGATGAGCTTGATGAAGCCGCCGGCGAAGTCCAGCACGAACATCAGGGCGATCAGGACCGTGACGCCGCCGGCGGAGCTCTTCAGGAGTGCCGCCAGGGACAGGCCCATGATGGCCACTGCCGCCACGAAGAGGCCGCCGGTGAAGACACCCTGGAGGACACCGCCCGTATTCCAGCTGAGGTTGAACTCGGGCATGTCGGAGAAGATCGCCAAGGTGATCAGGAAGGTGATGGCGCCAGTGACCGTGGCCAGGACATAGCCGATCACGGCCAGGATGAGCGCCTTGGCCCCGAACACCGGCAGGCGGGTGGGGGTGGCGGACATGGTGGAACGGATCATTCCCGTGGCGTACTCGCTGGACAGGAAGAGCACGGCCAGGGAGCCGAGCACCAGCACGGCGATCTGGAGGCCTGCGTTCGGCATGTTGTACAGCTCGATCCCGGAACCGGGGGGCACGGTCGCTTCGAGCTGGGCTCCGGTGGGCGTGGCGCCGTGTTTGGTGGCCTGCTCCAGCACCTGCTGGAAGATGGTGTGCCGGACCCAGGCGGTCAGGGCGCCGACGCCCACGGCCGCGACGGCGGTGCACACCAGGAGCCAGAGGGTGGAGCGGAGGCTCCAGAATTTGATCCATTCGCTGCGCAGCAGGCCCACGAAGCTCCAGTGTCCGGTCTCCGCCGCCCGGCGGGATGCGGCGGCATGTGCCGGGTTCACAGTCTGAGTGCTCATGTGTCAGTCCCCCTTAGTTCTTGTAGTTCTGCGGCTGACCGGGCATCCCCGTGGCCTGGCTGTGGGTGGCGGTGGCCATGGAGAAGTCCGATTGGTACTCGGCGGCACCGCGCGTCAATTCGAAGTAGGCCTGCTCCAGGGAGGCCTCCTGAGGCGTCAGTTCGTACAGCAGGATCTGGCGTTCCAGGGCGATCTGAGCGATCGACCTGGTGTCCAGACCGGCCACCTCGAGCGTCTCGTGCGCGGATTGGGTGACGGAGACGCCGGGCGCCGCGAGGGCTGCCGCGAGCTCAGCCGATTGAGGCGTCCTGACCAGGGCCTTCTTCTGCTGGACGCTCGCAATGAGGTTCTGGACGGACATGTCCGCGATGAGCTGTCCCCGGCCGATCACCAGCAGGTGGTCCGCGGTCTGGGCCATCTCGCTCATGAGGTGGGAGGACAGGAACACGGTCTTGCCCTGGCCCGCAAGGTAGCGGACCAGATTGCGCACCCACAGCACACCTTCCGGGTCCAGGCCGTTGACCGGTTCGTCCAGGATGAGGGTCTGGGGGTCGCCCAGGAGCGCGTTGGCGATGCCGAGCCGCTGGCCCATGCCGAGGGAGAACCCGCCGGCCCTCTTCTTGGCCACCTCGGTCAGTCCGGTCATGGCCATGACTTCGTGGACGCGGGAGACCGGGATGTCATGGGTGGCGGCGATGGCGCGCAGGTGGTTGTAGGCGCTGCGCCCGGTGTGCACGGCCTTGGCGTCCAGGAGGGCGCCCACCTCCCGCAGCGGCGCCTTGTGCTGGGCGAACGGCTTGCCGTTGACGGTCACGTGGCCGGCACTGGGCCGGTCCAGACCCATGATCATGCGCATCGTGGTGGACTTGCCGGCGCCGTTGGGACCCAGGAAGCCGGTGACCCGGCCGGGCTGGACGGTGAAGCTGATGCCGTCGACTGCGGTCTTGGGTCCGTAGTGCTTGCGCAGGCCTTCTGCCTGGATCATGCCTGGTCCTCGCTTGTCGGTGAGTGCGGTCAGGGTCGGCCTCCGCGAGGGACGCCCGGCGTACGCCGTACTTCCAGGCTAGTCAGGGGGCCACGCGGACACCTCTGTCCGGCGGATGATTCACCGACGACGGCGGTACGCCCTCAGACGGACTCCTCACCTCTGGAGGGCGTACGTTCCACGGCGAGCGGGCGCGCGGCGCCTGCCAGGACGGCGGCCAGCACGATCGGGACGCCGATGAAGAGGAGCGCGTTGCGGACCCCGAGATGATCCGCCAGGAAGCCGAGGACCGGGGGACCGGCCAGGAAGGCGATGTACCCCACCGTGGACACCACGGACACGCGCGACGCGGCCCGCCGGGGGTCGTCCGCCGCGGCGGACATGCCCATGGGGAAGGTCAGGGCCACCCCCGCACCCCAGAGCACGGCGCCCAGCACGGCACTCCAGAGCTCCGGGCTCCAGCAGAAGAGCAGGAGTCCCACGGCGGCGGCCACCATGCTGGCACGGAGCGCCACCACCCGTCCGAAACGGTCGATGAGCCGCGCCCCGAGCACCCGGAAGGCGGTCATACCGCCCACGAACACGGCGAACACCAGGGCGCCGGTGGATTCCGTCTGGCGCAGCCCGTCCACCACCCCCTTGGCGATCCAGTCGTTGCCGGCGCCCTCGCTCAGGGTCGCCCCCATGACCACGACGCCGATCAGCAGCGTCCGCAGTTCCTTCCAGGCGAAGAGCCCGTCGCCTGCGGGCTTCCCGTGTTCCGGCTCCGGCTCATGCGGGAGGAAGTACCGCGGGGCGACGGCACTCATCACCAGGACCAGGACGGCGATCCCGGCCATGTGCGCAGGGAGCGGCACGCCGGCGGCGGACAGGCCGGCACCCAGCAGGGCGCCCAGGAAGGCCCCGCCGCTGAACGCCGCGTGGAACTGCGGCATGATCGTGCGCCCCAGCCGGTGTTCGACGTCGGCCCCTTCGATGTTCTGGGCGACGTCCCAGAGCCCGATCCCCATTCCGGTGAACACCAGGCTGACCCCGGTGACCGGCACGGAGTGGAAGGCCAGGCCCACGGCGATGCCGCTGACCGCCAGGGCGGCGATGAGGCCGGCCAGACGGATGGTTCCCGGGACGCCGATGCGGTTCACGCACCAGCCGGCGCTGGGGAGCGCGGTGAGCGAACCCACGGCCATGCAGAGCAGCAGTCCGCCGATCTCGCCGGGGGAGAGGCCGAGCGTGGCGGCGACGGCCGGGATGCGGGAGGCCCAGCTGGCGAAGACCAGGCCGTTGATGCCGAAGACCACGAACGTCGCGGTGGTGGCGGAGCGCAGGATCGTGTTCATGGCCGGGCCGCAGGGCCGTGGCGGTGGCCTGATCGCCTCGCCGTGCCGGCCGTCCGGGAGGAAGGCGCCCGGCGGGCGCGGAGCACAAAGGCACGGTCCGGACCGCCGTCGAAGACACCTCCCTGGGGGTCGTCGGCGCCGCCGGCGCGCACGATGTCGCCGTCGGGGCTCAGCATGTCCCCGACGACTCGCACCATGAGGTAGAGGCCGACGCCGAGGTGCAGGAGGATCGCGCAGGCGTAGTACGGGTCGTCGATGGTGTGCTGCGGACCGGCACCACCGGTCACCGCGGCCAGATGCATCGACTGTGCGGCCCAGCGCAGGATCTCCGCGGCTTGCCAGAGCAGGAAGTCACGCCAGACTGGACGGGCCAGAGCCACGAGCGGCACCAGCCAGAGCACGGCCTGGGGCGGATACCCCGGAGCGCAGAGGACGGCCGCCATCACCAGCAGGAACAGCACCTGGGCCAGACGCGGTCTCCGGGGAGCGGTCAGCGTGACGCCTGCGATCACCAGAAGCAGCGCCAGGAAGGCGGCCAGGGTCCCCACCGTCACCTGCGTGGTGCCCAGCACGGGATGGCCGAGGCGTGCGGCGATCAGATTCCAGGCCTCCCAGATGGATGAGGCCCCTGCCCCACCCGGGATGACGGAGCCGACGACGGCGCGGAACGCGCCGGGGTTGACCACGGCCACCGGGGCGTTGACTGCCAGCAGCGTCACAACGGTGGCCGTCAGGGTGAACAGGAGCTCACGGAACCGCCCGCTGCGCACCGCGAGCAGCAGGAGCGCCACCGGCAGGAGCAGGGGGTAGAGCGCGAAGCCGGCGCCGAGGCCGATCCAGATCCCCGCCCACGCCGGACGGTGGCGGGCGAAGCAGAGCATGGCCACCGTCACGGCGAAGACGGCCCACAGGTCCCAGCCGAGGAAGGCGGAGGTGATGATGCCCGGTGCCAGAGCGACCATGGCCGCGTCCCAGGCCCGCCGTCGCGCCAGGCGTGCCACCAGGATGACGGTCCCCATCCAGAGCGCCACGATCAGGACCGCATTCAGATCGAAATAGCTCAGGGCCCGCTGGGCCGGGACTGCACCAGGGACGGCCCACGACGTCAGGGCCGCCACCAGCGACAGGAGCACGGGATGACCGAACGGCGCCCCCGGGGTGAACAAAGGAAGGGAACCGTGGGCGAACGCCGCCCCGGACAAGGCGGTGGGGATGCCGGAGGAGCAGGTGGCGTAGTAGGCGGCCGCAGCGTCCCAGCCGTTCAGGCGGCAGTATGAGGTGGCAGCCATCGCGATGAGCGCGGCCACCACCGTGAGGAGAATCAGGACCCGGTCCACCGTGAAGAACCCCGGGGTCACCACCCCGGGTGCGGTCCGGAAGCCCAGGCGTCCGCCCACCAGTTCCGTCCACCGGGAGAGGAGAGCGTCGCTGCGGGTGGGAACCACCAGCCGGGCCCGGGTCTTGTGTCGGTGCTGCTCCTCCATGACATGAGCCTACCGGCCGGGTCCTCCGTCGCAGGGGCCTGTTTCCGGCAGGACCAGGCCCCGGGTGTCTGCATTCACCCGGGGCCCGGCACGGACTCCGGTGCTTCCCCCGGCCGGCCGGCCGTGTGCGTCAGGGAAGCCGCGCAGGCCGCCGGAAACCGGCGGCGTCGTTTCACCGGATGGCGTTCATCAGGTGAAGCTGGACGAACACGTCGTCGCGGGTCTTCTCCAGGCTCCGGCCGCCGGATTCCTGGTTCTTCCGGCGACTCTGCTGCTGGAAGACGAGGACCTCGTTCGGGAACTGTTTCATGAGGGAACACCCCCTTTCGTGTGGTGGATCGTGGATCTCCGTTCCGTGAGGTCGGGAGACGTGGACGGCGCCTCTCTGACACGCTGTGTGTGTTCCATTGAGGCAGGCTTGGGGTCGCCAAAAGTCAGGATGATCACGATTTCCTCTGTTTTCGGGCGCGATGAATTACAGGAGGGAGATAAAGGTGAGAATTCTTTCTCCGGGCAGGGAGAATTCCATTCAAGGAATTCAGAAAGAATTCACCGGAACTGGGCGCGGATTCACGGGTGAGGACAAGTCGAACCCGGATGCGATCAGTGGGTGAGCCGCCAGTGGTGCGGCAAGGCCATCCTGGCCGAGGGAGACGTGTCCCACGGAAAACGTGGGACGAGGCGCAGTACTACGCTGCGCTACGACGCCAAGGCCGGGAGGCTGCCGCTCCACCGAACGCGTACACATCCGTGTTTGCTGCAGTGTTCTTGGTGATATTCATGTCGCAACCTCCTTTTCTCTTGACGTCTACAGGGACCAGCCCCGCGAAGGACCGCGCACAGCAATGCTGCGGGTCTGCATACAGGGCCCCATTACTGGGTGGGCTCCCTCTTACGAGGGAACGTTTAACAACGTACAGGATGTTTTCAGCAATCACCACCCCAGAACGGGTGATTTTACGAATTTTCTTGAGAATTTGTTTTCCAGGGACCGTTCAGAGGCCCCAGGACATCACCGCGGGAGTCCTTTTATCCCAGCCGAGGGTGCACACGCGCGCCGTGCCCAGCAGGAAATGCCGGCCTTCTCCGGGATCCAGATCGAGCCACCGCGCGGTGAGGATGCGGCAGAAGTGGCCGTGTGCCACCACCAGCACGTTTCCGGCACCGCCGGCACGCACCCGCTCCACGATCCTGTCCGCCCGCGCGGCCACCTCGCGGATCGTCTCGCCGTTCGGGACGCCGTCGTCCCAGATCAGATACGACGGGTTCTTGGCGCGTACATCCGCGGAGTCCACGCCCTCATAGTCCCCATAGTCCCATTCCATGGCGTCCGGCTCCCGTTCGGCACCGGGGAAGCCGGCCAGCTCGGCCGTCCGCCGCGCCCGCTGAAGCGGCGAGGTCAGCACCTGCCGGAACTGCACACCGCGCAGCACCTCACCGGCGCGCAATGCCTGCCGCTCGCCCTCCTCCGTCAGCGGGAGATCGGTGCGGCCCGTGTACTGCCCGCTGCGGGACCATTCGGTCTCGCCGTGGCGCAGGAGCCAGAGGTGCGGCAGATCGGCGTTCAGGGAGGAGTCCATGGCGGTCCTTCAGCTCTCAGGAGTCTTCGCGGCTCGGGTCGGCATCGTCGGTGTCAGGGCGTGCGTCGGCACCGTCACCGTGTGGGCCGGCCTCTTCCGCCCGGGATTCAGGCTGGTCCGCCCACCATGCCAGAAGCTCCGCCTCGGCACGCTCAGGGTCCAGGGGGCCGTGCTCCATGCGCAGCTCCAGGAGGTGCTTGTAAGCGCGGCCCACCACGGGAGAAGGCTTCAGGCCCAGCAGCTCCATGATCCTCTGCCCATCCAGATCGGGACGGACGGAGTCGAGGACCTCACGCTCCTGCAGCTCGGTCACCCGGCTCTCCAGATCGTCGTAGGCGAACGCCAGGCGCTCGGCCTTCCGGCGGTTCCGGGTGGTCACGTCAGAGCGCGTGAGACGGTGCAGGCGTTCCAGGAGGGGACCGGCGTCCGTGACATAGCGGCGTACCGCGGAGTCGGTCCAGCCAGCGTCCCCATAGCCGTAGAAACGCATGTGCAGTTCCACCAGCCGGGCCACGGCCTTGATGGTGTCGTTGTCGAAGCGCAAGGTCTTCATCCGCTTCGCCGCGAGCTTGGCGCCCACCACGTCGTGGTGACGGAAGCTGACGGCGCCGCCGTTTTCGAAACGCCGCGTCGACGGCTTGCCGATGTCGTGGAGGAGCGCCGCGAACCGCAGCACGAAGTCGGGACCCGGCACCGCGCCGTCGTCGCCCGTCTCCAGGGCGGCCGCCTGCTCCAGCACCTGCAGCGAGTGCTGGTAGACGTCCTTGTGGCGGTGGTGCTCGTCGGCCTCGAGGCGGAGCGCCGAGACCTCCGGCAGCATCCGGTCCGCCAGCCCGGTCTCCACCAGGAGGTCCACACCCACGCGGGGGCGCGCGCCGTTGATGAGTTTCACCAGCTCGTCCCGCACGCGTTCGGCGGAGATGATGGTGATCCGCTCCGCCATGTCCGTCATGGCGGCCAGCACGTCGGCGCTCACCCGAACGTCCAGCTGGGACGCGAAGCGGGCCGCGCGCATCATGCGCAGAGGATCGTCGGAGAAGGAGTCCTCGGCGCGCCCGGGGGTGGCCAGGATCCCGGCACGGAGGTCCTTCAGACCTCCGAAGGGGTCGACGAGCTGCAGGCCGGGCAGGCGCAGGGCCATGGCGTTGATGGTGAAGTCGCGGCGGAAGAGGTCGTCCTTCAGGGAGGTGCCGAACGCGACGGCGGGCTTCCGCGACTCGGGGTCATAGGACTCGGCCCGGTAGGTGGTGATCTCGATCTGGAACCCGGCCTTGCGCAGGCCGATGGTCCCGAACGCCTTGCCGATCTCCCAGTAGGTGTCCGCCCACGGCTTGATCACGGCCACCGTGCGGTCCGGGGTGGCATCCGTGGTGAAGTCCAGGTCCAGGGATTCGCGTCCCAGGAACAGATCCCGGACCGGGCCGCCCACCAGCGAAAGCTCGTGCCCGGCATCCTGGAAGAGCTGTCCCAGCTCCAGGATCACGGGGTCCAGTTCGAAGCCCACGGAGTCGGCCGGGCCGCCCTGAAATTCATTCGCCATAGTGACTCAAGCTTGTCACGTTTTCCCCTTCATCCCCCACCTCGCCCGCCGTCCGCCGCGGCCATGCCGAGCCGCCGCGACCGTGGGACACGTCCTCGCCTCCCCGGAATACTCGATAGAGTTATGGGCATGGCCAATCCAGTACCGAGCGCTCCGAACAGGCGGCCCAACGCGCCCCTGCCTTCGGCGATCGGTGCCCACGTTGCGCCTGCCACACAGAATTACCCGTCTTCCCTGCCCACGGTGGAGGAGGTCTCCGCCGGCGGCGTCGTGGTGGACACCACGTCCCCCGAGCTGCCGGTGGCCATCATCGCCCGCATCAACCGCGGCGGCCGGCTCGAGTGGTGCCTGCCCAAGGGCCACCCCGAGGGCCGGGAGAGCAACGAGGCTGCGGCGGTCCGGGAGATCGCCGAGGAGACCGGTATCGAGGGGGACATCCTCACCCCGCTCGGCAGCATCGACTACTGGTTCACGGTCAGCAGCCACCGCGTCCACAAGACCGTGCACCACTATCTCCTCCGCGCCACGGGCGGCGAGCTGACCATTGAGAACGATCCGGACCATGAGGCCGTGGACGTCGCCTGGGTCCCTCTGGCGGAGCTGGCGCGCCGGCTCTCCTTCCCCAACGAGCGGCGCATCGCGGACCTGGCCCGCGAGCTGCTTCCCGGCCATCTGGACGGCTGAACCGTCCCGCCCGAGGTGGCGCCGTCGTCGTTCCCCGCCCACCCGGCGGCCCGCCGTGACCTGGCCCGACGGCACACGCCTCAGCCGATCGCCAGGTGCGGAGTGAGACGATACTAGGGATGTCTTCCGCCAAGAACGCCCCCGGCGCAGCCCAGAACCCCACCCAGGCCCCTCCGGCCCCGAACCGGCCGGAGCCTGCAGCCAGGCCCGCGCCGAGCCGGGCCGGGGACACCCGCGCCAGCGCCCTCATGGCGGCCGGAACGCTGATCTCCCGCGTCCTGGGATTCGTGAAGTCCTGGCTCCTCATCCTGGCCATCGGCCTGGGGTCCAGCGTCACGGACACCTTCATCAACGCCAACAACCTGCCGAACATGGTGTTCGTGCTGGTGGCGGGCGGTGTGTTCAACGCGGTCCTGGTGCCGCAGATCATCAAGGCCAGCCGCGCCCCGGACCGCGGCGCGGACTATCTGAGCAGACTTCTGACCCTGGGCGTCATCGTCATGTTCGTGCTCACGGCCGTGGTCACGGTGCTCGCTCGTCCTCTGATCCAGCTGACCACCTCGGACTACGGCCCGGCGCAGCTGAACCTGGCCGTCGTCTTCGCGGTGTTCTGCCTCCCGCAGATCTTCTTCTACGGCCTGTACGCGCTGCTCACCCAGGTGCTCAACGCCCACGGGGCGTTTGCGCCCGCCATGTGGGCGCCGATCGTGAACAATGTGGTGGCCATCGGCGGCCTGGGCATGTTCATCGTCGTCTTCGGGTCCAGCCGGGTGCATCCGCACACGGTGGAGAACTGGGGTTCGGGGCAGACGATCCTGGTGGCGGGCTTCTCCACCCTGGGCGTGGCCGTGCAGACCGCGCTCCTGTTCCTGCCGGTCATGAAGCTCAAACTCGGCCTGCGGCCGCGCTTCGGCTGGCGCGGAGTGGGCCTGGGCCACGCCGCCCGGCTGAGCAGCTGGGCGCTCCTGACCACCGTGGTGAGCCAGCTGGCGTTCCTGTACGTCATGAAGGTCGCCACGATCCCGGGCGCCATGCGCGCGGAGGCGCCGGCGGACGCCGCGCCGATCGCCGGTAACGCGGTGCTGGAGATCGCCAGCCAGCTCTACTTCCTGCCGCACTCCATCGTGGCCCTCTCACTGGCCACTGTGATGTTCAACCGCATGGCGCAGGCGTCGCTGGACAACAACCTCCCTGCCCTGCGCTCAGCCCTGTCCAACGGACTCCGCACAGTGGCCGTGGCCATCGTCTTCAGCGCCATCGCGCTCCTGGTGCTCGCAGGTCCCATCGGCATGTTCTTCTCCGCCGGCAAGCCGCAGGACGGCGCACTGCTGGCGATCACGCTCTCGATCCTGGCCCTGACCAGCCCGTGCCTGAGCATCAACTTCATGATGACCAGGGTGTTCTATTCGCGGGAGGACGCGAAGACGCCGTTCCTGATCCAGGCCGCGCTGGCGGTGGTGAACGTGGTGGGCGCCCTCATCATCCAGTTCCTGCCGCCCGAGCACATCATCTACTCCATCGCGGTGCTCTACTCGATCGGCAACATCCTCTCCGTCCTCATCAGCGCCTTCTTCCTGCGCCGTTTCCTGGGCCATCTGGACGGTCCCCGGATCGTGAACTCGTACATCCGCATGGGGTACGCGGGCATCGGCTCGGCCCTGGTGGGCGGCCTGGTCCTCTGGCTGTTCGGCGGCTACCGCTCGGACGGATTCCTCTGGCACAACCAGTTCTCCGCGCTGCTGGCGATCATCGTGGCCGCACCCCTCATGCTCGCCGCCTACGTGGCGCTGCTGCGGGTCTTCCGTGTGGAGGAGCTACGGGATCTGCTGCGGCCGCTGCTGGCGCGCTTCATCCGGCCGGCCGCGGCGCCCGCCACCCAAGCCGCAGAAGGCACGACGGCGGGCGGCGCGGCGTCGCCCGCCACCGCACCGTCGCCTGCGGTGGCGTCCGTCCACACGCCGTCGAGCACCCCGCCGTCGGGCACCGCGCCACGGCGCCTGCGTGCCGGGACCCGGGAGGAGCAGGCCGCCACGGGTGCCCTGCCCGCCGTGTCGATGGACACCGGCGTGCTTCCGAGGATCTCCGGCGGATTCGACGCCGAGTCGTTCCGGGCCGTTCCAAGCGCCGAAGACGTGGGGGAGAGCGTCCCCTCCACGACCGCCGGCCATCCTGCCGCGCCGTACTACGGGGTGGAGCCCACCGCCGCCGCGGCGCCCGCCACCGGACTGCTGGGACGCTTCCGTTCCTGGCTCTGGGCGCCGTCCGCACCGCCGCGCATCGGCAGGCACAGTTACCAGGGGAAATCGGGGGAGAACCCCCACTTCCCGTCCGGTCTGCAATGAGGCGCCAGGTGGAAGCCGCCTCCGATAGGATCGGAATTCGAAACAACCCCGCGTCGTCCGGGGCCTGAGGAGGTACTGATGTCCCAGCAGCTCGAGGTCGGGTCCGTTCTGGGTGGCCGCTACAAGGTCACCGGTTCGGTGCTGCTCTCCCACGATCAGGACCAGGTCCTGGATGGAGTGGATCAGGTTCTGAACCGCCCCGTCAGCATCCTGGTGGCCAGCACGCAGAACGCGGAACAGCTCTCGCTGAGCGCCCGTGAGGTGGCCACGGGGGAGCGTCCGGGGTCCATGCAGGTGCTGGATCTGGGCGTCACGGACGGCCTGACCTACCTCATCACGAGCCACTCGAGCGCCCCGGATCTGCTGGATCTGCTGGTCGCGACGGACGGCCCGTATGTGGAGCCGTTCTTCACGGAGACCCTGGGCAGTGAGATCTTCGGCGAGGCCCGCTCCACGGAGCCGGAGACCTACGGCGGACGGTACGACGACGCCGAGGGCGAGTTCATCGACTACGCCTCCCAGGAGGACGCACCGGCGTCTCCGGCCGGCCCGGTCACGCGGCCCACCCCGGCGGCCCGGCAGGAGCCGGCCACGCCGGCCACGGCGCCCGTGCAGCGCGCGGTGGAACCCTCCGCCCCAGTGGAGCCCGTGCGGGGCCCGGCGAATCCGCCCCAGGACCGTTCCTTCCCGGCACCTGCCACGGAGGCGTTCGCAGAACCCGCAGTCTCCGCGGCCGACGCTGATGAAGACCGCCGTCAGGCCAGCCATTTCCCGGCCGGCGCACGCAACCAGGTGCTGGGGTTCGACACCGAAGTGGATGACGAGGAGACCCCGGCCACGGAGAACCGCAGCACCCGGTGGATCGTCGGCGGAGTCCTGGTGGCCGTGTTGGTCGCCGCCCTCGTGTTCGCCGTGATCAATCTGAGTGGCATCTCCGCACCGAGCGGGCCGAAGGCCGGCAAGACCACCTCGGTCGCCTCGGGCAATCCGAGTGAGGGCACGCCTTCGCAGGAGCCGTCCGCACCTGTGGCCGCTCCCCCCGTGATCGATTCGCTGACCCGGCTGGGGACGTTCGACTTCGCCGCCGAGTTCGACAAGGACCTTCCGAAGGCGATCGACGGGAACAACGCCACGTACTGGTCCAATATGGAATTCGGTTCGGACAACTGGGGCGGTGCCACCAAGGACGTCGCCCTGGCCGTCAAGCTCAAGGAGCCGGCCGCCATCAAGTCGATCACCCTCAACCAGCTGGGTGGTTCCGGTGGCTCCCTGACGGTGTACACCAATGACAAGCCGAGCCTGGACGGTGCCAAGCAGGTCGCCAGCAACTCCTTCACGGGCCCCAGCCTGACCATGGCCGTCTCCGGTGACGTCACGGCGCAGTACGTCATCATCGACATCACGGCTCTGCCCCGCCTCGCGGCGCCCCGGACTCAGTACCCCTACGGGCTGCGGCTGTCGGAGATCAAGATTCAATAGATGACTGACCAAGTTCGGTGAATGAATGGCCCCAGGTACTCTGAGAAGAGACCTGGGGCCATTTCGTCGGCGGAATAGTTCACTCCGCCGTTCCGTTGTGTCCTCAGCTGCATTCGTACGGCTCGAACGAGGAAGAGGATCCCACCCACGTGAGCACGCAAGACACCACGGCCCCCGAGGTCCACGACGTCATCATCATCGGTTCCGGCCCCGCCGGTTACACGGCCGCCATCTACACGGCGCGTGCCAAGCTCAGCCCGGTGGTCTTCGCCGGCTCGGTCACCGCGGGTGGCGAGCTGATGAACACCACCGAGGTGGAGAACTTCCCGGGCTTCCCGGAGGGAATCCAGGGCCCGGAGCTCATGGACAACCTCGAGCAGCAAGCCAGCAAGTTCGGCGCACGCATCGAATACGAAGATGTCGTGGCTGTCGACCTCGACGGCGAGATCAAGACCGTGACGCTCGGCAACGGTGAGAAGCACCAGGCCCGCGCCGTCATCGTCTCCACCGGTTCCGCCTACCGCGAGCTCGGCCTGGAGAACGAGAAGCGGCTCTCCGGCCACGGCGTCAGCTGGTGTGCAACCTGTGACGGTTTCTTTTTCAAGGATCAGGAGATCGCAGTCATCGGTGGCGGTGACTCCGCGATGGAGGAGGCGCTGTTCCTCACCAAGTTCGCCTCCAAGGTCACCGTGGTGCACCGCCGCAAGGAACTGCGCGCGTCCAAGATCATGGCGGACCGCGCCCTGACCCACCCGAAGATCGAGTTCGTCTGGGACAGCGAGGTCGCGGACATCCTGGGCGGTGACAAGGTCAGCGGCCTCCGCGTCCGGAACCTCATCGACGGCATCGAGCAGGATCTGGCAGTGACCGGTCTGTTCGTCGCCATCGGCAATGATCCGCGGACCGAACTCTTCAAGGGCGTCCTTGACCTGACCGCAGAGGGCACCATCGCGGTCGATGGCCGCACCTCCCTGACGAGCCTGCCGGGCGTCTTCGCAGCCGGCGACGTGATCGATCCCAAGTACCGCCAGGCGGTCACCGCAGCCGCTTCCGGTTGTGTTGCGGCGATCGACGTCGAGCACTACCTCCAGAACCACTGAGATTTCCCAGGAAAGAAGGAACACCATGAGCAACGCCAAGGACGTTACCGACGCCAGCTTCGAGAGCGATGTTCTCCAGGCTGAGAAGCCCGTCATCGTTGATTTCTGGGCCGAGTGGTGCGGCCCGTGCCGCCGCCTGAGCCCGATCCTCGACCAGATCGCCGAAGAGAATGCGGACAAGGTCGAGGTCGTCAAGGTGAACGTGGACGACAACCCGGCCGTCGCTTCCAAGTACGGCATCACCTCCATCCCCGCCGTCTTCCTGTTCCAGAACGGCGAGGTCAAGCACACGGTGACCGGCGCTTACCCGAAGCAGTACTTCGAGAAGGAATTCGCCGACGTCATCGGCTGATTTCACCTCATTGCTCCTTGAGGAGCCATCCGGAGGCCCGGCGCATCTGCGCCGGGCCTCCGGTGTTTCACGTGAAACATGACAGTTCCCGAAGGCCCTAGCATGGTGGAGAATGTGGCCGGGGGAGGCCCGGCCCGTCGTACAGCGGTCGATCATGTCCGGCTCTCGCGCTGATCAGTACTGGAAAACTCCCTAGAAACAACCTCCACAGTACGTTCGTTCCAACTGCTCGGATGTTTCACGTGAAACCGGGATGACAGGGACTCTTCTGAAGCGCCCTGCGAGACCATGCCGAACGAAGCGTTCCTGAACCAGGATATTCGCGGGCAATCGGCTCACAGCGCACATCGGGGAGCTCATTCGTTCCAGTGGTCGTCGTCGGTTGATACAGCTCACGCGGCTGCCAGTCGCTCTTGGGTCCGCAAACAACATGGTGCGGCACCGTAGTGCCCAAGCTGCAGCGAGTGGGAACACTCTGGGAGCTGCGGTTGTCCACCAGAACCTCTCCACAGACGGCGCAGATTCAGCTCTCTGAAAGCGACCCGGAACAGTTCCCCACGAGCGTTGGTCGCAGTACCCCACCCTGAATGGTCCTGATCAATGGCGTATGCCACGCTCGCCGATTGAAGGGCGCAGCGGATGTGGAATCGGGGTAGGCACGGCCAGCAACCTCCTCGTCCGCCTCAACCAGGTACATGCTCACCGCGCCCACCGAGGGGGTGTGTTCGGTGTCCCGGACGAGGCGCTCCCGGGGAAACCGTGTAGAACTCGTCAGAGCAGATCCGCCGGAGCGCCGGCATCGGATGTGTCCGGCGAACGTGACGTTGATGGTCATGCGCCCATCATGTCGGGCGCCTGCGCCGCGACGCTGCGGAACGACCACGGTCTTCACCCTGCCAGCAGATTGGTGAACTGCGCCGAGCACGGTCCAGGCTTCACCCATGTCAGATCCTCATGTCAGATCCTGGTCACCGAGCTGGGCGACCTGGCGTAGGCTGTGGGCTCGAGTGGCTGTCTGCGATCCCCCTGTCCGTCGACCGCCCACCGCCGGACCGAAGGAGTGTCCCATGCCCAACCGACCTGAGATTGTCTGTATCTGCGGCTCCACCCGATTCGTGGAGGAGATCCGCAGCGCGAACCGTGAACTGAGTCATGCAGGGGTCATCGTCGTCGCGCCAAGCGAAGCAGGCAGGATGATCACCAACGACCAGAAGGCCGCACTGGACGTCCTGCACCGGCACAAGATCGATCTGGCGGACAGAATTCTGGTCGTCAACCCCGGCGGATACATCGGCGATGCCACCAGCAGGGAGATCGCGTACGCACAGACCACCGGAAAGCCCATCTCGTTCACTGATCCCGTCTGACGCGTACACGCCCGGCAGACGGGTCAACGAGCCTCGGGCGGTCTGCGGATGTGCTGCCGGACGCTCATGAGTCATGTGCCGGTGGACAGTGTGATCGTCCTGATGTCTCATGCCCACCGCCCAGTTCGGAGAGGCTCAGCCGCGTTGACTGCGACTTCCCGGGCGTAGCCTTCGGGCGTCCGTCAGCGGCCTGGGCATGGAAGACGCCCGGATACCCACCAGGCTGTTGGGATCGAGAGTCCAGTAATAGTCCACGGCCGCTCATCGATGATGAGCCGCTACTCCATGCTCCAAGAACCGCTCTGCACGTTGGACGGTGCGACTCCGATGATGGAGGAACCTGATGGGCAGGCAGCTTGAGCCGGTCGCGGTGGCCGTGGCGGAGGAGGCCGGAGGGGCGGTGGTGATGAAGGTGCAGGAGCCGCTGGCGGTTGATCGTGGGCTGGTCCGCTCGGCTCGTGAGTGAGGCCCAACGACAAGGCCTTCCCGTGGATGGGGAGGGTGGTTTACTGGCCGAGCTGACCGACCGGTGCTGGAGTCCGCGTTGGAGGGTGAGCTCACCGATCACCTCGGGTACGACAAGCGCCAGAAGGGTGCCTCGGCCGACGCGAATACGTGTAACGGGTCCCGGTCCACGACGGTGCTGATGGAGGCCGGCCCGGTGTCGATTGCGGTCCCGCGGGACCGGGCGGGGACGTTCGAGCCGCGGATCGTCGCGAAGCGGCTGCGCCGGCTGGGTTCGATCGTGGACATCGTCCTTTCACTCTCGGCCCGGGTATGACGTACCGGGACATCGGTGCGTATCTGACCGACTCGTACGGCTCCGAGGTGTCCAAGGCCACGATCTCCACGATTACGGGCAAGGTCCTGGACGGATGGCCGAGTGGCAGAACCGGCCCCTGGATCCGATGGTGTTCGTGGACTGCATTCATGTCAAGGTCCGTAGACGGGCAGGCCTCGAACCGGCCGATGGACGTGGCCCTGGCCGTCACGGACGAGGGGAGTCAGGATATCCTGGGCTTGTGAGCCGGCGACGGCGGGGACGGTGGGAAGTACTGGTTGGAGGTCTTGACCGAGATCAAGGACCGCGGCGTCGAGGACGTACTCATGCGCGTCCGCAATGGGCTCAAGGGACTGCCGGACTCCATTGCCACGGTAGGTCCGAAGCACTGGTCCAGACAAGCATCGTGCCCATGATGCGTAACAGCTCCAAGTACTCCGCCCAGGCAAGACTGGGACAAGGTCTCCCGGGCATTGAAGCCCGTCTGCCAAGCCGCCCCGGTCTCCGAAGGAAGAGCGGTTCAGCGGTTCCTGGAATTCCGTAAAGAATGGGGCCGGAAATACCCGGTGACCGTGCGGTCATGGGAAAACGCCTGGCCGAGTTCGTCCCACTCCTCGGCTTCGACCGAGAGATCCACCGTATCGTGTGCACCACGAACGCGTGTCAATCCGTCAACGCCCGGATCCGCCAAGCCGTCCGGGCCAGTGGGCGACCTCTTCGGTGAAGACGTCCATGACCCTTGAGATCGTCGCGGCGGAGACCCGTTCTCTGTAGATCTCCTCCATGTGAGCCGATGTCCCGGGTGCTCATTCCACGGGCGTAGGGGGAGAGGATCATGTCCGCAACCTGGCCCAGCCTACGGGACCGCTTGGGTACGATCACAGGCTCGAAGGAACTGTTCCGGTCCCGCGGAATGCCGATTTGCACCGGCCCTTGGAGAGTCTGCGCGCACTTGGTGGTCTTGCCGTTACGGGATTTCCCCGTGCCGCGCCCGGCCGGGTCGCGGGCCTCGTGGCCGAGGTGATCACTCAGCTCGGTCTCCAGGGACCGTTCCAGCACGGCCTTGGTCGTCCCGGACAGCAACTCCTCAAACCCATTACAGCCTTCTCCGAGGTCTTGCGCCGCGGGTGAGGAGGAAGCCGCCTGCTCGGCGATCACAACGCCCTTGAATGGGTTGATAGCCGTGTTCTTGTCGGCCAAAAGGCCCGTCCTTTCAAGGGTGAAACCGCCGGTCACACCCCAGCTGGAGACCGGCCCCTCACACACTCAATGAAACTCCCGCTCGTCGGGTCGACCGCCTCTCCACTGCTGCGGACCCGGGTGCGGCGTTGAAAAGAAGATCGTGCATCGTGCAAGGTCATCGGTTCGTCTCCCCAGGTTCATTCGGTTCAGGTCCCATCTGTGTGCGGCCCAGTTGATCCATCCGCTGAGCTGCTCCGACCGACAAGCTGGAGAAGAGACCCATGACGTACGAAGAACTCCGGAGGCGGATTCTGTCATCACCCCAGGGGTACGTCCTAGCGATTGCATTACACGCCCGCCTATCACGCCGGACGAAGGCCACTGCCGACGAACTGCTGCCTCATCGGACACGGGCAGGCGGAGTGGCACCGTCCTGCACTGCTGAGGCTTCCTCCATGGGCTGGGGACCTCGGCGGGGCCGCCTCCGTAGCAGACCGTGCTGAGCCGGCACAGCCGCCCAGTCAGCGCACCTGGCCCAGCCACCTGAGCGAGCTCCCGGGTACCAACACGTCATCGCTTTCGCGAGCGGACGCGGCGCCCTGAGCCTCGGGCCAGGCACCCATCAGACTGGCCGGACAGGGTGTTCTCAGACCGGCTAGGCAGAGCTGGGAGTTGGATGCCGGTGAGGCCTGCGGAAGCGGACAGGCGGCAGCTGACGCTCCTGGACGGCACGTCGATGAACAGGCTCTCGTTAGAAGTCCGGGGCTTGAAACAGGACCGCAGGATCAGAGCCCATGTCCACTACCAATGCCCGGTCCGCCACCAATGCCCTGTCCACCGTCAATAGTCCGTCCACTACCAAAGCTCCGGCCAGCCCCACGACGTGCCGGAACCCGGCTCAACGCACCCGTTGTACTCCAGCGGCAACAGCCACCATCGCTGAGACATCTCGGGCATGGGACAGCTGATGGATCAGGTCATCGGTGACCGCTGGAGGTGGTTCCGCCGGGATTGCCGTTGATCACCTGGTGGATGCCTTGACTGACCAAGGGTGCTCTGCGGGGACTTCGCACTGGCCGACGATGACGACCACCCCTGCGGGTCACAAGCAGCGTGGATGGCTTCCCCAGCTCATGACGTACCGGGCGGCCTCTGGTGCCCCAGCCGGCTCGGGCACTCACAGTACGGAGTGGATCAACGCAGCCGTCACTCACGGTCTTTCTCCGACCGGCGTCGCCTCTCAGGTTCTTGCCACGCACACCGCCAGGTAAGCTCCTGAACATCCTCCATGATCCGGGATGGGCCGTACGGAGTGTACCGGGGTGCTGATCCAGCGCCGTGGCCGGGCCCTCAGACCAGCTCAGCCGCGAATCAGGTAAACGTCCTCCAAGAGGTTCCAGACCCAGCGCAGAACGTCGTCACTGACCATCATGGAACATCTTGCGGCCAGCCGCCGGTTGCTCAACGGGCGCGTTGATCGACAGGCACATCTCACTGCGTCCACCCATCCCAACCTCAGAAGTGTCCCCAGCAAACACCCTGGAAGTGTCACCGATGTGCTGAGGCAGAACCGGCATTCCTGTCCTGCGACACGACAGCCGGCAACTGCTACTCTGCGAAGGAATGCTCACTCAGGGTCGGCTTCAGCGACCGGTCCAGGACACTCCGCCTCTTCCCTGTGTCACATTGCAGCCAGACCCCGGTGGGTTGCCGCAGGCAGCATTCGATCGTCAGCGTAACCTCCCAAGCTCGCTGCTACACGGTCCCTGACGAGTGTCAGGTGCCTCTGCCTCCAAGCCAGCCCGCGTACGTTCTCCCAAGCGTGCAGAGGCCGGCAGACACCAACTGTGTCGTCACGCAGCCTCCTGGTCCTCCCTCGGGTCTGGCACCACCCGCTCTCCCAACGGGCAAGGGGTCCGGAGGCTCGTTCCAGCGATGCTTGGCCCAGCTGCCTTGCACTCCTGGACTTTTGGCGAACGCACGGGCAGCCCGTGGACGTTCCATGTCGTACCCGGAGGTCCCGACAGGACCGGTGCCTCACTGAGGCACCTGTTCTTCCCGGCATCCGCCCATACTCTGCCGATAGCGGTCTTCGCCGTCCTCAAGAGTGGACGTTCATCCACATCCTTTATCCACAGATGTATCCACAGGGCGCCTCCCTGTTCTAAGGCGACACCCGCCAGGGTTGTCCACACCGCGGTCGTCAGAGTCTGCAATCCTGTTTCACGTGAGACGTCCGCTACGTTCGGGACTGGCGCTTCCTCGCGACCCCGCCGGTCGTCGCATGAGACGCCAGTCTCGGCAATTGGACGTCCATGCGATGAGCTACTTCACAGTGAACTGGACCGCATGATTCCGCGGAAAATCCACCTCGCGGCTCGGCATGAGAAGCGTGTCCAGGAGACCAGACATCGAAACGGCCCGGAGCCTACCGGCCCACCTCGACGGTTTTCCGGAGAGGGACGCCAGGCCGGTGGGCCTTACGTCGGGAATGCTTTTCCGCCGAAGACTTCAATGACCGGACCGCGACGGTGCCCGGCTTCTCCTCCGGCGAGCCACCGATATCCACAAAGATATCCACAGATCTTATGCACGGGCCCCGGCATGCTGGTAATAAATTCTCGTTGAGACCAAGGCGACCGAATGACACTGAAGATCGTCTGCTCAACGGAAGCCATCGCTACCTCCGTCGCGCCCCACATCGGTCCTGCTCGACAGACGGTGCCGGTACATCGGCTGCCGGGCGTAGTCTGCCGGGCTTCGTCCGAGAAGGGACCGCCGCGAAGCAGAGCCAGCTACCACACGATATTCGGCAGAGCCACTGTAGCGGCCCACGCTGCTCGTCATGTAGACGCCAGCCACCGCTGAGGTGCACTGGCGGAGCCCTCTCAGTTGGGGAAGCGGTCGCCACCTTCGGACTTGGACGTATCGGTACCACCCTCGCGTTCCACTGATCACCGCGATGTCGCCCGTACCCCGGCCACCCCGATTCGCAGTTTCACGTGAAACGTGTGTGGCTCGGCCACCCCGGTTCGCAGTTTCACGTGAAACGTGTGTGGCTCGGGGTACCGGATCCAAGCCCCGCCTCGAACTCCGGTGCACTGTCCCGGGGGACTTGGCAGAGTGCGTCAGCTATGCTCTGACTCGCTTTCCAGCGGCCCTCAGCGCTGAGATCCTGAAGGCCGAGCCGGCTCCAGGCCCGCTCCACGGCCAAGCCGCGGTGGAGACGCCCTGCCTGACGAGCATACGCCCAACGACCCTTGGCGCCCCGGTTGTGTAGCCCAGCTCCACGAGTTTGGTGAGCAGCCTGGACACTCTGCGCACTCTTCGTGATCGGCAGCGCCCACACCCGCCTACGGGCGGCGCATTGCAAGCTCACCACTCCCTCGCGGACACTGCCGGGGGAGTGAGGCCTAGAATCCACCTGTGCGCCCTCGCAGGCCATTCCTGGCGGTCTGCCCCGGCCCCCCGACCAGCTTCCGGCACTCTGGACTTCCCGGTGGCGGTCCATGGATCGCACATCAGGTCCAGTGCTCTGATGAACGGCGTGACCGCACGGCCCTGCTTGGAGTGTTTCACGTGAAACACAGCACCGTCTGATCTGCACCGACTTCGGCCGGCGCGGGTCGACCGACTCCGGCCGCTGCAACCTCATCTAGTCGTACCCTTTCGGGCGAATTCATGGACTCAGAACGAGAGAGGGTCCCCAATACCCACGTGAGCCATCCCGTCACCCCGCCCAACCCGCCCGGTTCGCGGCCCTGAGTTCGACCCGTTGGGCCGGGTAAATCAAATCCGAGGCTGGCGGCCGACCTGACTTCCGCCGCCGGAATGCAGAGCGGCCGAACTGCCATGGCGGCCGACGCCGGCGGAGTCTAGGAGGTCCGCCACCTGAGTCCTCCACCCACCCTCGCATCCACGGGCCGGGCCTCGCTCGCTTCCCCACGGAAGAGGACTTGGGTGACGGATTTCCCAAGCCTGAAGACCTTACATCAGCGCAGAACGGCAGCCCCTCGATGTTTCACGTGAAACACGGCCCAAGGGGAGCGGGAAACTGGCCACCCTACCGAGGCGTATCAGCCTTCGTGCCGAGAACACGTTGCTCCTCCCGCCTCTTGGAAGTGAAACGCTAGAGCTTCCGGTCCCAACCTCGACAGCAGGGGCACTGCATGGACTCAACCCTTTGAAGAATTTTTGTGGACGCTCGCCCGCAACCGGGACTCGGATCAGAGCTGCTATCGCCGAGGTCCACTTGGACCTATGACCGGCGCCCATTCGGTTCGCCCGCACCTTCTACCTTGTGTTTCACGTGAAACACGATTCGATAGAAGTGTGGGTGTCTGCATCGATCGACGACGTCATCCGTCTCTGATTGCGTACCGTTAGCTCCAGAAGGCTCACAGTGCTCGTCGAACCACAGGCGCGGTATGCGAAAACAGCGTCGCTGCGTCCCATTCGCAGACATCCAGCAGTCCTTGTCATGTTTCAGAGCCGTCCAGCCCCAGGCGGCCAAAGGCCTTCAGCCTGAGCTCTTCGTTCCCCATGTCGGAGTTTGTAGGAATCAAAAGAGCCCGCGTCCCACGTGATGTTTCACGTGAAACGCGGGCTCTCATTGAGCAGAAAATGAGCCGCTAAGACGGGTTGATCACGTCCATGATGCGGTTCAGATCGTCGACGCTCGCAAACTCGATGCTCACACGACCTTTACGGGCACCAAGCGTGATCTTCACGTTCGTATCCAGCCGATCCGACAGGGAGGACGCCAGGTAATCGAGACGCTCGTGCCGCGCAGTGTTCCGAGGAGTCGTGCTCTTCTTCGGCTCTTCCGGTGCCTGGAAGAGAACGACCGCCTCTTCAGTGGCACGGACGGAGAGACCCTCTGCAACGATCTTCTGAGCCACCCGTTCGATCGCTGCTGCGTCTGGGAGGCCCAGGAGTGCCCGCGCGTGTCCGGCTGACAGCACTCCGGCTGCGACTCGGCGCTGAACCAGCGGCGGGAGCTTCAGCAAGCGAATCGTATTGGACACCTGCGGACGCGAACGGCCGATCCTGTCCGCCAGCTCCTCATGCGTAGCCCCGAAGTCCTCCAGAAGCTGCTGATAGGCGGCTGCTTCTTCAATCGGATTCAGTTGGCTACGGTGCAGGTTCTCCAGAAGGGCATCCCGCAGCAGATCATCATCGGTGGTGACCCGGATGATTGCAGGAACTGCCGAGAGGCCCGCCTCCTGAGCGGCACGCCAGCGGCGTTCACCCATGACGAGCTCATAACCGGAACCCTGTGCCTTCTCCCGTACGACGATCGGCTGAAGAACGCCGATCTCACGCACGGAGTGGACCAGCTCCGCCATGTCCTGCTCATCGAACTCTTGTCGCGGCTGGCGCGGGTTCGGGGTGATCTCCGTGACAGGGACCTCGGCGAAGCGCGCACCTGGAACGGGAACCAGGCCGTCCGCTTCGATGGTCTCAGCGACGATCTCCGCGATCGGCAGCTCCGGATCACTCTTTGCCGAAGGACGCTGACGCGCCGCCGACGGCGCAACCTTCGGAGCGGACTTGCGAGCCCTAGGGCCTGCAGAAGCCGGTGCGTCGGCGTCTGCCGGATCCTTCACAGCCTTGGAGGACGCGGCCGGCTTGGATGCCTTCACGCTCTTGACCGGGGCCATCTGAAGGGACGTCGCAGCCCCGGATGAAGCCGTGCTGACAGCGGGCTTCTCGCGCGGTGGTGTGGGGAAGAACAGGTCCACAGGCCGTGTGGGTGCTTCGCCGGCGTCGGGGGAGTTGGGGATCAGTGCACCCAGGCCGCGGCCTAGACCACGTCGTTTCTCAGTCATGCAGGGTTCCTCCATCCGTCAGATGGCGCGAAAGCAATCGCTGCCGGGTTCAAAATGCCTACGATGCCCATGGACATCAACTGCGCTCCGCGATCTCCGCAGCCGCTTCCTGGTAGGACAGCGCACCACTTGAATTCGGATCGTACGTCAGCACGGTCTGCTGGTAGCTCGGCGCCTCAGAGATCCTCACCGATCGGGGGATGACCGCGGCCAGTACTTCCTGGGGGAAGTGCTCCCGGACTTCGGACGCCACCTGGGCCGCCAGATTGGTCCGGCCGTCGTACATCGTCAGCAGGATGGTGGACACACGCAGATCACTGTTCAGGTGTTTCTGGATCATCTCGATGTTCTTGAGCAGCTGGCTCAGGCCTTCCAGTGCGTAGTACTCGCACTGGATCGGGATGAGCACTTCCTGTGCTGCGCAGAAGGCGTTGACCGTCAGAAGGCCGAGGCTCGGCGGGCAGTCCACGAAGATGAAGTCCAGGCGTTCCATGCCCTGGGCCTCTCGGTGCTTGGCGTAGACATCGATGGCCCGCCGCAGGCGCTGCTCACGGGCCACCAGAGACACGAGTTCGATCTCCGCACCCGCCAGGTGGATGGTCGCCGGGGCGCACAGCAGCCGCTCGATATCGGGGCAGTCGGCCACCACCTCCGCCAAGGGAAGGTCGTTGATCAGAACGTCGTAGATCGAGTCGACCTCAGCGTGATGCTCAATGCCCAGCGCCGTGGAGGCATTGCCCTGGGGGTCGATGTCGATCACCAGGACATTGAGGCCGGCACTGGCCAGTGCTGCGGCGATGTTGACGGTGGTGGTGGTCTTTCCCACACCGCCCTTCTGATTGGACACCGTGAAGATGCGAGTCGACTCCGGCTTGGGCAGTGTCCTGCCGGCCAGCAGTTCGCGCCTGCGGTTTTCGCTCGCCAGCTGTCTGGCGATGGGGCTGGACTCGTCAATGGAATCGATCACTGTACTCGCCTCTCGGGCCGAGGTTTCATGTGAAACATCTGCATTAGATGCGCTATCAACCAAAATAGGTTTCGGAAAACCGATGAAGGGGCCACCCGCGCGGACATCGGTGGAGCGCGCAGAACCCAACTGGACGAAGGGCGGGATCCTGTGCACGGCGCTCTCACGTTCACTCACGGGGCAATCTCTTTCTCATGACAATCTCTGACCGACTTCTAGCCTAACGGGTACGTCCGGGCCCGGACGGGCCACAGCCCGGGTTCAACGCCCCACCGTCACCCGGACCACGGTGGTCGTCTCCTCCAGCAGATCCTCGCCACAGCTCTGGATCCCGGTGCTCACCGCACCGAGCTTGCGGAGAACCTTCGCGGCCTTGTCGATCTCCTCCTGCGCGCTCCGGCCCTTGATGGCCACGAGCTCACCGCGGCCGGACAGCAGAGGGAGCGTCAGCCGGGCCAGCTTGTCCAGCGCGCTCACGGCGCGGGCCGTCACCACGGAGAAGTCCGCGAGGCCCACGGCCGCCTCGGCCCGTCCGCGCCACACCACCGCGTTGTCCAGGCCGAGGTCGTCGATGACCTCCTGGAGCCAGATGCAGCGGCGTTCCAGCGGTTCGATCAAGGTCAGGGAGAGGTCGGGGCGCGCGATCGCCAGGCACAGACCCGGCAATCCGGCGCCGGATCCGACGTCGGCCACCACCGCATCCTGAGGGATGCACTCTTCGATCACGGCACAGTTGAGGACGTGGCGGCCCCACAGGCGCGGAACCTCGCGCGGGCCGAGCAGGCCACGTTCGATTCCGGACGTGGCCAGGTGTCCCACGTACTGCTCGGCGAGACCCAGCCGGTCGCCGAAGATCTTCGCGGCAGCAGCGTGTTCCGCTTCGCTCAACGCAGGGATCTCCGGCACGCCGTCCATTCCGGCCGACTGCTGCACCGCTTCCTCGTCGATGGGGGACATCCGTTCTTCTCCTGATGGCATGGGCGGCGCCCGGGAGCGCGCGTGATGAAAGCTGCAAAAAAGTGACCCGCCCGGCCTTCCGGGCCGGGCGGGTCGGGTGTGTCAGCCGGCGCTGACCACGATGTGCCGGCGGGCGCCTTCGCCCTCAGACTCACTCACGAGGCCGAGCGCCGCGACGGCGTCGTGCACGATCTTGCGCTCATAGGCGCTCATCGGCGTCAGGGCGACGGTGCCGCCGTCGTTCTTCACGCGCTCGACGGCGTCCTTCGCGATGCGTTCCAGCTCCACCGCGCGTCCGCGGCGGTATCCGTTGATGTCCAGCACCAGGCGGGACCGCGTCTCGGTGGCGGACAGCACGGCGAGCCGTGCCAGCTCCTGCAGCGCCTCGAGCACCTCACCGTCCTGGCCCACCAGGCTGTCCAGGCCGTGGTCCGAACCCTCCGCCTCGATGGAGATGTAGGTGCGGCCGTTGCGGACCTCGATGTCGATGTCGCCGTCGATGTCGGCGATGTCGAGGAGTTCCTCCAGGTAGTCCGCCGCGACGTCGCCCTCTTCTTCGAGGCGGCTCACGGGGGCGACGGTCTCGCTGCTCTCGACGGTCTCTTCGGCAGGCGTCTCGACACTCACTGGCTGTTCTTCTTCCGGTTGTTCTTGCGGCTCGGCTGGTAGCGCTGGCCCTTGGGCTTCTCCGGCTCGCTGGCCTTGATCTGCTCTTCGCTCATCTTCTTGCCGGTGGTCACGTCGATGGGGGCGAGGCCCTTGGCCTTGCGGCGCTCATTGAGCTCACGGGCGGCCTGGGAACCAGGGGTGGGCATGCGGCGGATGACGTAGAACTGCTGACCCATGGTCCACAGGTTGGAGGCCGTCCAGTAGATGAGCACACCGATGGGGAAGTTGATGCCACCCACGCCGAAGACCACGGGCAGGATGTACAGGAGCATCTTCTGCTGGCGCATGAACGGGCTCGCCAGGGCTTCCTCGGACATGTTCTTCGCCATGATCTGCTTCTGGGTGATGAACTGCGAGGCGGTCATCGCCAGAATCATGATGATGGAGAGGACCCACACGGTCACCTGGCTGTCACCGCCACCGCCGTGCAGCAGGGAAGCGGACAGCGGGGCACCGAAGATACTGGATTTCTCGAACTGAACCACCTGATCGTGGCTCATCGCAGCGATGCCTTCACCCTTCTGGCTCGCCGTGGAGATGCCGGACAGCACCTGGAACAGCGAGAAGAAGAACGGCATCTGGATCAGCATGGGCAGACAGGCCGAGAACGGGTTGGTCCCGTGCCGCTTGTAAAGCGCCATCTGCTCCTGAGCCATGGCCTGGCGGGAGAGCTGGTCCGTCTTGCCCTTGTACTTGGCCTGGAGCTTCTTCAGATCCGGTTGCAGGAGCTGCATGCCGCGCTGAGCACGGATCTGCTTGACGAACACGGGGATGAGCGCGGCACGGATGACCAGCACCAGGCCGATGATGGACAGCGTCCAGTTCCAGCCGGAGCTGCTGGGCAGGCCGATGAAGTTGAAAGCCTCATGGAAGCCCAGCATGACAATGCTGACCAGCCACTTGAAAGGCGCCAGTATCGCCCCATAGATGTCCATATCTGTCCCTCAATCAGGCCGCTGAGCGGCGCTCTTCTTCAGTGGTCTTGATGGCCGGCGCACTCTGCCCGTCCGGCGGCAGGAAATCGTGCGGGTGGTTGAGCTTCACGATCATCGGAGTCCGCTCGCGGGGCCAGCTGCGGCCGCCGTCCGGCACCGGATCCAGGCCGCCTTCGGCCCAGGGATGGCATCGCAGCACTCTCCTCGCGGACAGCCAGCTCCCCTTGACCGCACCGTGTACGGTGACGGCCTCCAGGGCGTAGGCGGAACAGCTGGGGAAGTACCGGCACACCTGCCCGTAGAGCGGCGAGACCACCAGACGGTACAGCTTCAGGACGCCGATCAGCAGGTTTCGCGGCAGATCGGTGACGGCGCGGACGACGACGGGCGCGCTCACGTGCGCTCTCCGCTCGCCGCCGGTCGCTCCGGACCAGGCTGCTGCTTACCGGCGGCGCGCGCCGCGAGACGGCGCAGCGCCTGCGCGAATGCCTGCTCGGTCTCCGTCACCAGTTCCTCCCACTCACTCTGTGCCGCGGCGGGCAAAGCCCGCACCACGACGTCGACTCCTGTCGGGTGATCCGTCAGGAGTCGCGCGCCGATCTCCCTCAACCTCCGCTTAACGAGGTTGCGGGTCACTGCGTTCCCCACGGCTTTGGAGACGATGAAGCCGATGCGGCTCCGCGTCCCGCCCGGGGAAAGGTGTGCAGATAGAACTAAGTTCCGGCGCCCTACCCGGACACCGGAACGAAGTGTGGTGGAAAAGTCGGCAGGGAGCCTCAGTCGGTTCGGTGCGGGAAGCACGGCGACGCCAGACCTGGCTCGGGGTCGACTAGTCGGCTTTAGGCCGAGAGCTCAGTGCGGCCCTTGCCACGGCGAGCGGCCAGGATGGCGCGGCCGGCACGGGTACGCATACGAAGACGGAAGCCGTGCTTCTTGGCACGACGGCGGTTGTTCGGCTGAAAAGTCCGCTTGCTCACGGTGGTTGCTCCAGTTGTTCGACGGGGCGCGTCTACCTGGATCGCGGGAAGCAGAGGCCGACGCTAAGTGTTCAATTGCCCACGGAACGAACGGAACGGCGTGTGTGCCATGTTCGCACCTGTTTGTAGGCAGGAGCCCCTGTGGGGACACAAGGGACTAGTCAACACTAGGGCGCGGAACTGCGAACAGTCAAATCTAGGGCATATCCACAGTCATCCACAAGGCCATGGACAAATCGCTGTGGAAACTGTGGATGAGCGCGGATCCCAGGCCTGGAGCGGAACGACACCGATGTAATTATCCACAGGCTCCTGGCTGGCTATCTTCTGGTTTTTCGATCGTCTACAGTGTCCCAGTAGCCGTTTTCCACCGACTGTGCATAACACTGTGGAAAAGTGTCGCCCATCACCTTCGTGGCGGCCTTCAGCGGGGATCCTCACGCGTCGTAACAGGGAAAGTCAGGTGGGCATGGACGAGAGCAGTCACGCGGATACGGTGGGCGGTCCCTGGCGGCAGGTGGTGCACCTGCTGGAGCGCGATCCCCAGGTCTCCCCGCGGCAGCGTGCTTTCGTCTCCCTGGCTCAGGCGCAAGCCCTGGTCGGATCCACCCTCCTGGTGGCCGTTCCGAACGAGATGACCCGTGACGTCCTGATCAACCAGGTCAAGGACTCCCTGGACGCCGCCCTGCGTGAGGTGTTCTCCGACGAGATCCGCTGCGCCATCGACGTGGACACCAATCTGGCCCCCGTAGCGCCGGCTCCCAGCGTGGCGGCCGCCCCGGTCCTGGACGAGGACATCGACGTCCCGGCGCACGGCGTCCGCCCTCAGCCGACTCCTCCGAGCACCTCCCAGGAGTTCGGCCGGCTCAACCCGAAGTACCTCTTCGACACCTTCGTGATCGGACAGTCGAACCGCTTCGCCCACGCGGCCGCCGTCGCCGTCGCCGAGGCCCCGGCCAAGGCATACAACCCACTGTTCATCTACGGAGACTCGGGTCTGGGCAAGACGCACCTCCTGCACGCCATCGGCCACTACGCCCGCCGCCTCTACAGCGGGATCCGGGTCCGGTACGTGAACTCCGAGGAGTTCACCAACGACTTCATCAACTCCATCCGCGACGACGAGGGCACCAGCTTCAAGCAGATGTACCGGAACGTGGATGTGCTGCTGATCGATGACATCCAGTTCCTGGCCGGCAAGGACGCGACGATGGAGGAGTTCTTCCACACGTTCAACGCCCTGCACCAGAACAACAAGCAGGTGGTCATCACCAGCGATCAGCCGCCCAAGGCCCTGGACGGCTTCGAGGACCGGCTGAAGTCCCGCTTCGAATGGGGTCTTCTGACGGACATCCAGCCGCCGGAGCTCGAGACCCGCATCGCCATTCTGCGCAAAAAAGCTCTCAGCGAAGGTCTCTCCGCCCCGGACGAGGCCCTCGAGTACATCGCTTCCCGCATCTCGAGCAATATCCGTGAGCTGGAAGGCGCCCTGATCCGCGTGACCGCGTTCGCCAGCCTCAACCGGCAGCCCGTGGATGTCGCCCTGGCGGAGATGGTGCTCAAGGACCTCATCACGGACGAGGGGGCCCAGGAGATCACCGCGTCCCAGATCCTGGATGCCACGGCCGACTACTTCAAGCTCTCCCTCGAAGAGCTCTGCAGCAAGTCCCGCACCCGGACGCTGGTGACGGCACGCCAGATCGCCATGTACCTGTGCCGGGAGCTCACGGACATGTCCCTGCCGAAGATCGGCCAGGAGATCGGCGGACGTGACCACACCACCGTCATGCACGCCGATCGGAAGATCCGTGAACTCATGAGCGAACGCCGCCAGATCTTCAATCAGGTCACCGAGCTGACCAACAAGATCAAGCAACAGCAGCGCGAGGCCTGAGACCCACTCCTTATTAACTTAACAACACCTGTGGATAAACCTGGGGACAGTTAAGTGGAGAAGCGCCGGGCATGCCCTTAAAACTCCGTAGTGGGCTGTGGATCCGCGCCAGGGCGCGGAATCTGTTCCCACAGGGGAACCCGGGTTGTCGGCATTAACGCCCACAGCACGTCAACAGCCCGGATCACCGGGATTCCGCGGCAGGATGCGGTTATCCACAGAATCCACAGCAGTTATTAACACTACGAATCCCAAAAAATTTGGAATCCGTCAGATAACAAGTTCCCTCCACCGACCCGGGCCGCCCGGCCAAGGACCGGACGGGTGGGCACCGGTGGTGCCCAGGCCCGCCCCACCACGGCCGATGGAACCCAGGCGTCTCCCGGGCCGGGTATTCTTGCAAGCTGAACCCGACTAAGCTGGGCGCATCGAACCCGGCGTTGATGAAAGGCGGCACCCTTCCGTGAAGTTCAGAGTCGAACGGGACGTCCTCGCCGAGGCAGTGAGCTGGGCGGCACGCTCGCTCTCTCCCCGGCCTCCGGTACCGGTCCTCTCTGGCCTCCTGCTGAAGGCCGAACACGGAACCGTCAGCCTTTCAAGCTTCGATTACGAGACCTCCGCACGCTTGGAGATCCCTGCTGAGATCACTCAGGAGGGGACCATCCTGGTCTCCGGCCGCCTTCTGGCGGACATCTGCCGCAGCCTTCCCTCCGCACCGGTGGACGTGGAGACCGACGGCACCAAGGTGACACTCACCTGCCGCCGCAGCTCGTTCCATCTGGCCACGATGCCGGAGAACGAGTACCCGGCCCTGCCGGCACTCCCTGCCGGCAACGGTGTGGTGGACGGAGCCGCGTTCTCCCAGGCCGTCAGCCAGGTGATCATCGCCGCGAGCAAGGACGACACCCTGCCGATCCTCACCGGCGTGCGCCTCGAGTTCGAGAATGACCTGATCACTTTCCTGGCCACCGACCGGTACCGGCTGGCCATGCGCGAACTCAGCTGGGCCCCCTCCACCCCGGGTCAGTCCATGTCCGCCCTGGTCAAAGCCAAGACCCTCAATGAGGTCGCCAAGACCCTCGGCGGCAGTGGCGAACTCAAGCTCGCCATCACCGAAGACGACTCCCGGCTCATCGCCTTCGAAAGTGCCGGCCGGGCCACCACCTCCCTCCTGGTCGACGGCGACTATCCCAAGATCCGCTCACTGTTCCCCGAAACGACCGCGATTCACGCCGTCGTGAGCACCTCCGAGCTGGTGGAGGCCGTCCGTCGTGTCTCCCTGGTGGCGGAACGCAACACTCCCGTGAGACTGGCCTTCACCGAAGGACAGGTCCACCTTGACGCTGGAACCGGCGAAGATGCCCAGGCTTCCGAAGAACTCGAAGCACGCCTTGAAGGCGAAGACATCACCGTCGCCTTCAACCCCGGGTACCTGATCGAGGGCCTGAGCGTGATCGAGACGAAATTCGTCCGGTTCTCCTTCACCGCTGCTCCCAAGCCGGCCATGCTGACGGCTCAGGCGGAGCTCGATGGCGAGGATTCGGATGATTACCGCTACCTGGTGATGCCCGTCCGGCTCCCCAACTAGAAGCCGCCGGGCGCACCGACAACCAGCCACGGGAGAAAGTGGATACCATGCACATCGGTCTGATCGGCCTCGGCAAAATGGGTTTCAACATGCGTCAGCGCCTGCGTGACGGCGGTCTGACCGTCACCGGTTTCGACCGCAATCCGGAGAAGACCGACGTCGCAAGTGTGGACGAACTGATCGCCGCGCTTCCGGCTCCCCGCCTGGTCTGGGTCATGGTCCCGGCAGGCGGTCCCACGGACGCGCTCATCAACGAACTCTCGGAGAAGCTCTCCGCCGGCGACATGGTGATCGACGGCGGCAACTCCCGCTTCACGGAGGACCAGAAGCACGGCGCCCTGCTCACGGAGAAGGGCATCCGCTTCGTGGACTGCGGCGTCTCCGGAGGTGTCTGGGGGCTGCAGAACGGCTACGGCCTCATGGTGGGCGGCACCGAGGAGGACGTCGCCACCGCGATGCCGCTCTTCGACGCCCTCCGTCCGGAAGGCCCCCGCGAGGACAGTTTCGTCCACGTGGGCGACGTCGGTTCGGGCCACTACGCCAAGATGGTCCACAACGGCATCGAGTACGGCCTGATGCAGGCCTACGCCGAAGGCTACGAACTGCTCGCCGCCAAGGACATCATCAAAGACGTCACCGGAACCTTCCGTGCCTGGCAGAAGGGCACCGTGGTGCGTTCCTGGCTCCTGGACCTGGCCGTCAACGCCCTCGAGGAGGATCCCGGCCTGGACCGGATCACCGGCTGGGCCGATGATTCCGGCGAAGGCCGCTGGACCGTCGAGGAGGCGATCGCCAACGCCGTCCCTGCCCCGGCGATCACGGCGGCACTCTTCGCCCGTTTCGTCTCACGCCAGGAGGACTCCCCGGCCATGAAGATGGTGGCCGCTCTCCGCAACCAGTTCGGCGGTCACGCCGTGAAGCAGGCCGGCGCAGAGCCGGCGCAGTGACGCTCCCGCGTGTATCTGGCGCATCTTTCGCTGACTGACTTCAGGAGTTACCCCGGACTCGAGCTTCCACTCGGGCCCGGGGTGACGGTCCTGGTCGGGTCCAATGGCGTCGGCAAGACCAACGTCATGGAGGCCATCGGCTATCTCTCCACGCTGGGTTCCCACCGGGTCTCCAGCGATCAGCCGCTGCTGAGGTTTGGCACGGAGCAGGCCTTCATCCGCGCCCGGCTGGTCCGCGGCGAGCAACAGGCGAGCGTGGAGCTGGAGATCAACGCCACCCGGGCCAACCGGGCCCGCATCAATCGCGGCAATCCGGTCCGGGCCCGCGAGATCCTGGGCCTGGTCCGGTCCGTCCTGTTCGCCCCGGAAGACCTGGCCCTGGTCAAGGGCGAGCCGGCCGTCCGCCGCCGGTTCCTCGACGAACTGCTCGTGACCCTGGAACCGCGGCATGCCGCGACCCGCGCCGACTACGACCGCGTGCTCAAGCAGCGCAACGCCCTGCTGAAATCGGCACGGGGCGGCCGGCTGAACGAGGCCCAGGAATCGACGCTCGATGTCTGGGACCACCACCTCGCCGGCACCGGGGCGGAGCTCTTGCGGGCCCGGCTGGACCTGGTCCAACGCCTGCAGCCGCACATCGACACCGCCTACGCCTCCCTGACCGACGGTTCCAAGATCGCCCGTGCGCACTACCGCTCCACCGCCGCCCGCCCCGCCGATGTGGTGAGCGACGACGACGGCGCGGTGGCGTCTGCGGAGGCTCCCGCCGCCGTCGTGGGTCAGGACTCAGGTGACGACGCCGCGCTGCTGGCTGATGCGACCGTGGAGGAGCTCAGCGCACTGTACGTCGAGGCGCTGCGCGCCGGCCGGCGGCAGGAGGCCGAACGCGGGCTGACGCTCGTCGGCCCGCACCGCGAAGAGCTCGAACTGCTGTTGGGACCGGCCCCGGCGAAGGGTTTCGCGTCCCACGGTGAGACCTGGTCCTTCGCACTGGCGCTGCGGCTCGCCGCCTACTACGTGCTCCTGGATGACGACTTGAGCGGGACGCAGGCCCCGGTCCTGATCCTGGATGACGTCTTCGCCGAACTCGATGCCCAGCGCCGGTCCCGGCTGGCCACCATCGTCGCCGGAGCCGAGCAGGTGCTGGTGACGGCCGCCGTCGAAGGGGACATCCCGCCCGAACTGCACGGCGCACGGGTGCGGGTGCTGCCGGGGACCGTGGAATTGGACGGCACTCATGGCGGATGACCCGCGCCAGGGTCAGGGAGACGGCGGTCCCGGGGACGGGCCGGATGCCGCGTCCGACGCACTCCGCCGGGCACGGCGCGCCGCGGAGCTGAGAGGCGAGGTCCGCAGCCGGAGCACCAGCGGCTCCCTCGAAGGGCCCCGCACCGGCAAGAAGCGGGAACGCCCGGGACGCCAGCAGTTCACCGGAGGCCGTGACCCGCAAGGCGTCGGCGCGATCATGGGCCGCCTGATCGAGGACCGCGGCTGGTCCTCCCCGGTGGCGGTCGGATCGGTGGTGAGTCAATGGGCGTCCTTCGTCGGCCCGGAGGTCGCCGCCCACTGCGAAGCCACCGGATTCGCCGGCACCACGCTGACGGTCCGCTGCGACTCGACCGCCTGGGCGGCCAATATGAGGCTGCTCCGTCCCAGCCTGCTGGAGAAGTTCCGGACCGAGGTCGGCCCCGGCATCGTCACCGTCATCGAGATTCACGGCCCCAGCGCCCCCTCCTGGAAACGGGGGATTCGGAGCGTGCCCGGGCGCGGCCCGCGCGACACCTACGGGTGAGTCGCTCACGGCCTCCAGGAGCCCTGAGAGGGCCGAGAAGTGAATACGGGGTTGTGAACCGGTCTCCGGAGCCCGGCAAGAGGCCATTACTCGCCGGTCACGGGCACTTTTTCTCTCACAGCGTCGTTCTGAAACAGGAATCGAAGTGCTCCACCGGGTAGAATGAACGCGGAGCAGAGCGCCGTTTCGAGACGGATCGGGCGCTCATTCCATGTCATGACCCCTGTGCGGGAGACTTTCACGGGCGGGGGCGAGCACCACACACGTCAGCGCCTCGCGGCCGTTGCCCCGGCAACGGTTCCGAGGGCGGTACCGAGAGCACCGAAGGAAAGACACGCCTGTGGCCATTGAGAACGCCGAACATGAAGCTGCTGCACCCCGTGAATACGGGGCGAGTGACATCACCGTCCTCGAAGGCCTCGAAGCGGTCCGCAAACGCCCTGGCATGTACATCGGCTCCACCGGGCCCCGTGGTCTGCACCACCTGGTCTGGGAAGTGGTGGACAACTCCGTCGATGAGGCTCTGGCAGGCTACTGCTCGCATATCGAGGTGACGCTGCAAGCGGACGGCGGCGTGAAGGTCGTCGATGACGGCCGCGGCATCCCCGTGGACATCCACCCCACCGAAGGCAAGCCCACCGTGGAGGTGGTCATGACCATCCTGCACGCCGGCGGCAAGTTCGGCGGCGGCGGGTACGCCGTCTCCGGTGGTCTGCACGGTGTGGGCATCTCCGTGGTGAACGCGCTCTCGCGGCGGGTCAACACCGAGATCCGCCGCCAGGGCCATGTCTGGCGCATGTCCTTTGAGAACGGCGGCAAGCCGGTCGGCGGATTGGTGCAGGGTGAGGAGACCGAGGCCACCGGCACCACCCAGACGTTCTACCCCGACCCGGAGATCTTCGAGACCACGGTCTTCGACTTCGAGACCCTCCGGGCCCGCATCCAGCAGATGGCCTTCCTCAACAAGGGCCTGCGGATCACGCTCACGGACGAGCGTGCGTCCGTGCAGGAGAACGAGGATCTCGATCTGGACAACCTCCACGCCGAAGAGGCCGAGGGCGGCCCGCGCACCGTGGTGTACCAGTACGACAACGGCCTCCTGGACTACGTGGTCCACCTCAACAAGAGCAAGAAGATCGAGCTGGTCCACCCGGATGTGATCTCCTTCGAAACGGAGGACACAGAGAAGAACATCACGCTGGAAATGGCGATGCAGTGGACCACCGCGTACTCGGAGAGCGTCCACACCTACGCCAACACCATCAACACGCATGAGGGCGGCACCCACGAAGAGGGCTTCCGTGCGGCGTTGACCACCCTGATGAACCGCTACGCGCGGGAGAAGAACATCATCAAGGAGAAGGACGACAACCTCACGGGTGACGACATCCGCGAAGGCCTCACCGCCGTCCTCTCCGTCAAGCTGTCCGAACCGCAGTTCGAAGGCCAGACCAAGACCAAGCTGGGCAACTCCGAGGCCAAGGGCTTCGTGCAGCGTGCGGTGACGGATCAGCTCGGCGACTGGCTGGAGCGCAACCCCGGCCCCGCCCGGGACATCATCCGCAAGGCCATCAACGCCGCTCAGGCCCGCATGGCAGCGCGCAAGGCCCGCGACAACGCGCGCCGCAAGAGCCCGCTGGAGTCCTTCGGCATGCCGGGCAAGCTCTCCGACTGCTCCTCCAAGGACCCATCGCGCTGCGAGGTCTACATCGTGGAGGGTGACTCGGCCGGCGGTTCCGCCAAGCGCGGCCGCAACCCGGAGACGCAGGCCATCCTGCCCCTGCGCGGCAAGATCCTGAACGTGGAGCGCGCCCGCCTGGACCGTGCCCTGGGCAATGCCGAGGTCCAGTCCATGATCACGGCCTTCGGCACGGGCATCGGCGAGGACTTCGACATGTCCAAGCTGCGCTACCACAAGATCGTGCTCATGGCCGATGCCGACGTGGACGGCCAGCACATCACCACCCTGCTCATGACGCTGCTGTTCCGTTTCATGCGGCCACTCATCGAGCACGGTTACGTGTACCTGGCGCAGCCGCCGCTGTACCGCATCAAGTGGTCCAACGCCGCTCACGACTACGTGTACAGCGACGCCGAACGCGATGCCGCCCTGGCCAGGGGACAGGCGGAGAACAAGCGTCTGCCCAAGGACAACGGCATCCAGCGCTACAAGGGTCTGGGCGAGATGGACTACAGCGAGCTGTGGGACACCACCATGGACCCGGATCACCGCACCCTGCTGCAGGTCACCATGGACGACGCCCTCGCCGCCGATCAGGTCTTCTCCGTCCTGATGGGCGAGGATGTGGAATCCCGCCGCAACTTCATCCAGCAGAACGCCAAGGACGTCAGGTTCCTGGACATCTAGGCCGTTGACGACGGCGGCTGCCAGCCGCCGTCGTACGCCTGATCCGGAACCGATCAACGTGAAACGAAAGACGGAACGATGAGTGACGAAACCCCCGAAGTCCCTGGCGTGAACAGCACCGAGAGTGCCCTGGAAGGCACCGTGGTGGACCGCGTCGAGCAGGTGGACCTGCAGACCGAGATGCAGCGCTCGTATCTCGACTACGCCATGGCCGTGATCGTCGGCCGCGCCCTTCCCGATGTGCGCGACGGCCTGAAGCCCGTGCACCGCCGCGTGATCTACGCGATGTACGACGGCGGCTACCGCCCGGAGAAGTCGTTCAGCAAGTGCGCGCGCGTGGTCGGCGAGGTCATGGGCCAGTACCACCCGCACGGCGACTCGGCGATCTACGACGCCTTGGTGCGCCTCATCCAGGACTGGACCATGCGGTACCCGCTGGCCCTCGGCCAGGGCAACTTCGGCTCTCCGGGCAATGACGGCGCGGCCGCCCCGCGATACACCGAGACCAAGATGGCCCAGCTGGCCATGGAGATGGTCCGGGACATCGACGAGGAGACCGTCGACTTCCAGGACAACTACGACGGCAAGAGCCAGGAACCCACCATCCTGCCGGCGCGTTTCCCGAACCTTCTGGTCAACGGCTCCTCCGGCATCGCCGTGGGCATGGCCACCAACATCCCCCCGCACAACCTCCGCGAAGTGGCGGACGGCGTGCAGTGGTACCTGAAGAACCCCGAGGCCACCCGCGAGGAGCTGCTCGAGGAGTTGCTCCTGCGGATCAAGGGCCCGGATTTCCCCACCGGTGCCACGATCCTGGGCCACAAGGGCATCGAGGACGCCTACCGCACCGGCCGCGGCTCCATCACGATGCGCGCGGTGGTCAACGTGGAGGAGATCCAGGGCCGCACCTGCCTGGTGGTCACCGAGCTGCCGTACCAGGCGAACCCGGACAACCTGGCCGTGAAGATCGCCGAACTGGTCAAGGACGGCAAGATCCAGGGCATCGCGGACCTCCGCGATGAGACGTCCGGCCGCACGGGCCAGCGCCTGGTGGTCGTCCTCAAGCGCGACGCCGTGGCCAAGGTGGTGCTGAACAACCTCTACAAGCACACCCAGCTGCAGGAGAACTTCTCCGCGAACATGCTGGCCATCGTGGACGGCGTGCCGCGCACCCTCAGCCTGGACGCGTTCATCCGTCACTGGGTCACGCACCAGATGGACGTCATCGCCCGCCGGACCCGGTACCGTCTGCGCCGCGCCGAGGAGGAGGCCCACATCCTGCGGGCCCTGCTCAAGGCCCTGGACATGCTGGACGAGGTCATCGCCCTGATCCGTGCCTCCAACACCACCGAGGCCGCCCGTGACGGCCTGATGCAGCTGCTGGACATCGACGAACTGCAGGCCCGGGCCATCCTGGACATGCAGCTGCGCCGCCTGGCCGCCCTGGAACGCCAGAAGATCCAGGAACGCCATGCCGAGCTCGAGGCTCTGATCGCCGAATACCAGGCGATCATCGCCTCCGAGGACCGCCAGCGCGAGATCATCGGCGAGGAACTCGGCGCGATCGTGGACAAGTACGGCGATGACCGCCGTACCCAGATCCTGCGCGGCTTCGACGGGGACATGTCCATCGAGGACCTCATCCCTGAAGAGGAAGTGGTGGTCACCATCACCCGCGGCGGTTACGTCAAGCGCACCCGCAGCGACAACTACCGCTCCCAGCAGCGCGGCGGCAAGGGCGTCAAGGGCGCTCAGCTGCGCGGCGACGACGTCGTGGAGCACTTCTTCGTCACCACCACGCACCACTGGCTGCTGTTCTTCACCAACCTGGGCCGCGTCTACCGCGCCAAGGCGTACGAACTGGCCGAGGCCGGCCGCGACGCCAAGGGCCAGCACGTGGCGAACCTCCTGGCCTTCCAGCCGGACGAGCACATCGCGCAGGTCCTTGACCTGCGTGATTACACCCAGGCCCCGTACCTGGTGCTCGCCACCAAGGGCGGTCTGGTGAAGAAGACCCGCCTGGAGGACTACGACACCAACCGCAGTGCCGGCGTGATCGCCATCAACCTGCGCGACGACGACGAAGTGGTCTCCGCCCAGCTGGTCAGCGAGACGGACGACCTGATCCTGGTCTCCCGCAAGGGGCAGTCGATCCGCTTCACCGCCGACGACGAGGCGTTGCGTCCCATGGGCCGCGCCACCTCCGGTGTGACCGGCATGAAGTTCCGTGACGAGGACGAACTGCTCGCCGCCGACGTCGTCACCGAGGACTCCTTCGTGTTCGTGGTGACCGAGGGCGGTTACGCCAAGCGCACCGCAGCAGACGAGTACCGCCTGCAGAACCGTGGCGGCCTGGGCATCAAGGTGGCCAAGCTCGCCGAGGAGCGCGGCGACCTGGTGGGCGCGCTGATCGTGAGCGAAGGCGACGAGGTCCTGGTGGTCATGGAAGGCGGCAAGGTGGTCCGTTCCGCCGTGGAAGGCGTCCCCGCCAAGGGCCGTGACACCATGGGCGTCATCTTCGCCAAGCCGGACAAGAACGACCGCATCATCGGGGTGGCCCGCAACAGCGAACGCGGACTGGAAGGCGAGGATTCCGGGGATTCCCCGGAAGACTCCCAGGGCGATGACGTAACGTTGAGTGAGAACACGGACGGGTCGAACGACTCCGTCCCCGACCAGGACACCGCATCCGGTGATGCCGGAGCGGCCGAGCCGCAGAGCAATGAGACCAGTGGAGGTAACGCGTGAGCTCCTCGAACCCGAGCCCTTTTGAGAGCCGCCCCCAGCAGCCCCACGGAGACGGCTCCAGGAACCCGTCGGGTGGCTCTGCGGCCAAGGGAGCACCCGCGCCGCGTCCGGTGGCGTCTCCGTTCCCCGCACCACAGCAGCAGCCGCGGCCCCAGGCCGCACCTGCTCAGTCGGGTACCGCCCAGCCGGCGGCCACCCGTCCCGTGCAGGCACAGCAGCGTCCCGCCGCGGCGCCGTCGAGCGCCCGGCCCCGCGTGGCCCAGGCGCCGGCCGGTCAGAGCGGGGACGCAGTGCCGGGCCTGGTGAAGCCCGCACCCAAGGCGAAGGTCCGCCGCGCCCGTCTCATGGTGAGCAAGATCGACCCGTGGTCCGTGTTGAAGATGTCTTTCCTGCTGTCCGTGGCCCTGGGCATCGTGACCGTGGTGGCGGCACTGGTCCTGTGGACGGTGCTGGACCTGACCGGCATCTTCAACCAGGTCAACAAGCTGGTGGGTGATGTGGCCGGCAGTGAGAGCGGCGGCTTCGATCTGCGCAAGGTGGCCTCGCTGGGCCAGGTGGTGTCCTTCTCCACGATCATCGCCGTGGTCAACGTGGTGCTCCTGACCGCCATCTCCACCCTGTCCGCAGTGCTGTACAACCTCGCCGCGACCCTGGTGGGCGGCGTCGGTGTGACCCTCACGGACGACTGATCCCCAGCGCTTCGTGGTAAGACCCCTCAGGGATGAATCCTTGGGGGGTCTTCTCGATTTGGAACAGGGCGGGAAGTGCTGATAGAGTCTTATCTCGGCCGTTCGGGGTGAACCTGTAACGGACGTGGGGGCGTATAGCTCAGGCGGTTAGAGCGCTTCGCTGATAACGAAGAGGTCCCAGGTTCAAGTCCTGGTACGCCCACGGAACCATCGAGTTCGATTCACCGAGGTAACGATGAAGAAGCTGCTCGTCATCGCATTGGCGATCGCTTCCATCGTGATCGTGAAGAAGACCCGTGAGTCCGAAGCCCGGAAGGGCTCCTGGAAACAGGGCACCGATTCGGTGGCCTGATCAGGAACTCCGGGGGCATGGCGCAATTGGTAGCGCACCTGCTTTGCAAGCAGGAGTCCACAACTTCATATTGACCCTTCAAGGGGCCTTAGCTCAGCTGGTAGAGCGCCGCCTTTGCAAGGCGGATGTCAGGAGTTCGAATCTCCTAGGCTCCACAGAATCCCTGGTCAGAAGCCGTTTCCGCGTGTAGGAAGCGGCTTCTTCCGTTTGAGCACCGAGCCCCTGACCACCAGATCTGCTGGTAGCAGTATGGCGAAACTAGGTAGTAATTTGTGTTTGGTCGGGTGCGCCCCGTGCGTCTCGTCGTCCTGCGGAAACAGGCGGGGCCACGCGCACGGATTCGTCCGCGTGCGCCCGGTGCGCCCTCGATATCCGGTCCGCCCAGGGGGTCGATTCGCCTCTGCCGGACTGTCGTACGAGTGGGTTAGCGTCGATGAATGGTGGAGATCGCGGACTACGAGCGGCGCGGGGACCTGGACGCCCCGTTCGAGCTGACCAAGAAGGCGGAGAAGGCGCAGAGGCAGAGCGAGGAGATCCGCGCGGCGGTGAGGTGCGAGATCCCGTCCCTGACGTGGGAGCAGTTCGCGGCCGGGGAGCCCTGCCCTGGCTGTGGGCGGTCGTACCGCGACGAGGAGCGCTGGGAGTCCAAGGGGACGATGCACTTCACCGACGAGGAGCGCGCCCGCTACGAGGCCGAGGGGGAGCTCTTCAAGGAGCGCCACGGCGACTGCCATGCGATGCGCCACAAGGTGTCCGGCTCGCTGACGACCCACTGCGGCAGGTGCTGCCCACCGCCCCCGATGTCTCCGGAGCAGAGGGAGTTGATCCTGCGCCTCTTCTCTTGCCCGACGCCTCCGCAGCAGCTGATGCGATGGCGGCTGCGCCTCTACTGCGGACACGTCGTCGAGAAGACGGCCCACTACACCCACAAGACGCTCCACGCGGCGTTCTCCGGGGCGACGTCCTGCCCTGAGTGCGGCCTCGACCCGGCGACGATCGTCGATGGAGCGGCCGTCGGGCTGAAGGCCGAACCGCCGGGCGCTCCACGAACCGGTGCTCCAAGGGCGGCCAGGCGGTCGAGGAAGCCAACGAAGGCGGAGCTCCAGGCCAAGGTCTCCGAACTTGAGGCAGAGGTGGAGCGCCTGCAGAGGAAGTGAGCGCTGTATGGGTATTCACGCGGACCGATCCGCCTCGGCGCGCCGCGCCGCGTTCTCGCGCAGGGCACGCCCTGCTCTGATGCCAGACTTTAGATAGAGGTCCGAACCGAGGGCCTCCCCAGCAGCTGAGGGCCGCTGGCCGGCCGAGGCGACAGAGAACGAGGGGCGCAGCATGGGTGGTCGGCTGGTCGCAGTGCTTCACAGCCGTCCGACTGGTCCAGGAACGATCACGCGCGGCCGTGTCGGAGGCGTGTGCGCCGTGCTGGGCTGCGACTCATTCGAGATCGTGAACCTGTACGCGGCGGAGCTGCCGACCTCCGGCTCTCTGGATCTGGCCACGCCCTCCCCGGCATGGGAGGAGGGACGCCGTGAGATCGAAAGGGCGGTCCGTGGCTCCGACACGAAGGCGGTGCTGCTGGGGTACGGAGTGCGATCCCCGGCGGGCCCGCAGCGCACGCAGTACCAGGAGCAGCTCCACTGGCTCGCTGATCTGCTGACCTCGAGCGGGCATGCGCCGTGGACCTACGGGGACCGTCCGTCCCATCCGTCGCGATGGCAGCGGATCGCGCACCGCCACAGCCCGGGTAGCTCCGTCTACGATCTGGCTCCGGAGCTCCTCCAGCAGCACGAGGGCGGGAGCCTCCGCATGGGAGCCGGCAACGTCGCGATTCAGCCGACGGGGGCGTGAGTCGGTCGCGCGCAGCGGCCCAGGCCCGTTCGCGCTGCCGCCGAGACGCGTCGCAGCGCTGTCATCCCTGGGTCCATTCCCCGGCGAAGCCTCGGAGATGTCCGGCCAAGCTGGCGATGTAGACGCTCCAGTTCTGCTGTCCTCGCAGATCGGCCGCGCGCGGGAACGGCAGGTGCGTGAGCCAGAGCGGGTAGCGGCCATCCCGTAGCCGTCGGAGCTCGGCCTGCCGAGCTCGGCCGCCGTCGCGAGTCGGATACAACAGGACCGCGAGATCCGAGGGACGCCCGTCGAGCGTGGCGAGGTGGCTGTATGCGAACAGCTGGTAGCCGTCGGACGACCCCGGGACCCGACCGGTGCCGAGCTTGTACTTCGCGTCGGCTACGACCACCCGTCGACCGGTTCGCAGCATGAAGTCCGGGAACGACCCGGTGTCGGGCTCGCCCGGCCGGTCCCCTTCGGCGGCCGGCGGAGCCCAGGGTGCGGGGACGCTCACGCCCTCCCCGGGCTGCGCGTCCCGGCTGACCGCCAGCGCGCTGAAGGCGCTCTCGAGGGCCATCTCCAAGCATTGCTCCCAGAACTTCTCCGTCGAGACGTGGATCAACAGGGCATCCGTGGAGCTGGTCCCAGCCTCGGGCTGGACGGCCCAGTCACGCAGTACCGGCAGCGCTGCGTCGACGGCAGGCTTCCAGATCTGGTCGAGCGGGCCGAGCCAGAGGCTCTCTGCGAGCAGGATGGCGCGCTCGCGCTCGATCTGCGTGACGCCCGAGAGGTGGCGCAGCAGGTGGACGGCTCGGGTCTGCAGACCCGGACGGAGCACCGCCACTTTCGGCGGCAGGTGATCGCTGCCGATGACCCGCAGGGCCGCCGCCACGACCTGCAGCAGCGGGGTGTCCGTCGTCAGCTCGTCGAACGTCGACTCCACCCGCGGCGTGCCCGTGGCGAGTGAGTACAAGAGACTCTTCGCCCCCAGCCGGCCACGGGGCATCTCCAGCGTCTCGGTGCGCTCGTCGTACCTCGGGCGGGCTCGGAAGATGAGTTCTTCGACCGTGGCCAGCAGACGTTCGTGCGTCAGCAGCCGCAGCAGCGACGGCGCGAACGCTCCCTCGAACGTCAGAGGGCTGTCCATCAGGCTGCCGCGCTCCGCGAGCAGCATCAGATCGATGAGCTGCCCGAACGGCTCCGCGTGCCCGATCGTCTCACGCACCGGCTCGTCCGAGGGGGAGCCGAGCGCGAGCAGGTCGGCCTGGGTCCTCGAGGCCTCAGCGAGGCTCACGGCCAGTGAGCCGATGCACTCGGCGGAGGTCCTGATCGCGGTCAGCCCCGTCTCGTGCACCACGACGTGCGTCGTCGTTCCCGGGGAGTGCGCGTGCTCTTGAACGAGCCGGGGCTGCGACGCCCACGGCTTGGGCAGCACCGTCACGGTCACGCGCCCGCCGGCACCGTCCGGGAGGACGGCGAAGCCCGAGCGGGTGCCGCGCGGGCTCGCCTTAATCCAGAGCCGAGGGGCGCTACTGATCACCGTCATCGTCGTCCTCGGCATCGTCGGGCTCTTCCGGAGACGTGTACTCCGAAATCGCTCCAGCCGGGATGTCTATGACGCTGAGACCCCGGGTGAGCCCATGGCCCTCTTCGACGATCGCGATCGAGAGACTAGCGAGGAAGTCGTCGAAGGCTGCCCAGCGATCGCCGGTGTCGGAGGCCTTGGCGGATTCGAGCCACGCCTGTCGCGTCTCCTTGGTGAGCAGGTTCGACGCTCCCACCTGCATGGCGGTGTCGATCAGCTGCGGGAGGATCGCGTAGCGCCAGACCATCCATTCGGCGTCTTCGTCGACGTCGCGTCGCGCCTCACCGGTCTCCTTGAGCTTCGCGAGGTCGATCACGCCGTACGGACGTGCGGGGCCATGCTGTGAGGCTCGAGTCTCCTCGTGCCAGCCGTCCGGGCCGATACTGATGGCTTTCAGGGCCTTGACCGCCTGGCCGACGTTGTCGATCAGAATGAGTTCGAAGGTGTGATCGCTGTGGCGGAGCCACACGTGGACCTTGTTGTCGAGCCTGAACCCGCTGATCGCCGCGCTGAAGGGCTCTCCGGAGGCCGACTGCCCCTGGTAATAAAGCTTGTGGTTGTTCCCACTCGGGTTGGGGCGTATGAGGTTGTCCAGGTACTTCTCGCCCTCGAACGTGATCTCGAGGTTGTCGTGCGTGTCCGGTGTCGAGCGCGACATCTTCGGGACGCCGTTCGAGGCCATCGGGTAGAAGGAGTCGATGATCCCGCGCTTGCCGCCCGGCGTGGAGTCGGGGAGCCCGAGCTGGGTGTGGCTGCCGCCGTCGAGCTTGCGGGCTTCGAGCCAGAACGCGCCTGTCACGGTTGGCTTTGAAGCGGCTTGCCGCAGTTCCGCCAGTGGGTCGTTCAGGTCAGCGACGGAGCCCTCGGTGGCCGCGACGCCGAACAGGTAACTGTGACCGAGCATCGCGTTCGGCCCCAGGCAGCGCCGTAGCGCCTCGTTGAGGTTGGTCAGCTGCTCGATTGAGCGCTCGACCCGGTCAGCGGCTTCTCGACCGTCCGTCTTCACGATCTGCGCGCGGAGTGCGTCGCCGATCAGGGGCTCGACACGGACGAAGCCGAACCGCCGGCGGAGCGCGGAGTCCAGCGGTGCGATCGAGCGGTCCGACGTGTTCATGGTGCCGAGCAGGTAGAGGTTGCTCGGCATGGAGAACAGCTGCCCGGAGTAGGGAAGCGTGACCTGCATGCCGCCGACGACTTCTGTCCCGTTGGGAGTGCCGCGCTTGCTGGATTCCATCGTCAGCAGCAGGTCGCCGAACACCTTGGGGACGTTCGCCCGGTTGAGCTCGTCGATCAAGACCAGAAAGTCCGACTCCGGAGCCGCGATCGCTCTGCTGATCACGTCGCGCAGGAAGCCGTCCTTGCGAACGAAGGAGGCCTTCTCGTCGTCGTACCGCAGCCCCTCGACGAACTCCTCGTACGTGGTGTTGGGGTGGAGAGTGATCGCGTAACGGCCGCGCCCGTCGCCGGCGAGAGGTCTCCCTGTCTCTGCCTCCCACGCGTCGGCGACTGCCGCCACCACATGTGACTTCCCTGTTCCGGGCGGACCTTCCAGGACTGCGTTCTTGAATCTCCGCAGCACACGAATCGTCTCAAGCGCCAGTTCCATCGGATCCACCTCTCCTTCGCGTCAACACTATGGGTGACCACCGACGGACGAGCCGTCCCGTGATCGATGCTGCATGGCGCGCTCCGCGAGAACGCGGAGCGCCGGGGCTAGGTCGGACGTGACGTCGGCCGGCACCACCGAGTCCGCGACGACCTGGTCGATCGCTTCCCTGACCGCGTCCGAGGGGCTCTCCACGAGCGAGCGCCCGAGCTGGGCCAGCCGATCGACTGCCTCTGCGGACAGGTCCGGGAGGGCCAGACGGCGCAGGTCCGTCGCCTCGACCTTCAGCGCGCCGCCGCCGAGAACGGTGCAGGTCGATTCGAGATTGGCCCACGTCCAGCTCGAGTTCAGCAGCGCGAGCAGCGCGTCCGCCGGCAACGCTCCCGGCTCGACGGGCCACAGCGTCGAGAAGTTGGCGTCGACGACGACCCCGGAGCCGTTCCGGAACGCTTTCGGCCGGCCGCCGCACACACGACCGAGGAAGAGGGCCGGGCGGTGACGTGGGGCGAGGGCCGGTAGCTGGTACCAGAACTTCACCGGGCGACCGGTCCGGTCCGTCTTGTTGTTCGTCGCCACGGCCACGAGCTCGGGGAACAGCTTCGTTGGGTCTTTGGATGAAAGCGGGGTCGACGCGACCTGGGTTATCCACTTATCCACAGGCGATGGCAGGACCTCCGCGTCGCCGGGCCCCATGCGCTTCAGATCGGACGCGGTCACCCAGCCCTGGAGGTAGACCAGCCGGGAGGGCAGCAGTGACTCGTCGACCGCGAACCCTTCACCGAGCTCGTTCTGCCGCCGGACCGCCGGCAGCAGGCACTCGGGCGGGAGCGGGAGCGAGTCGATTCCCCAACGACGTGCAGGGCGCACGTCGGGATCGACGACGCTGACGTAGAAGAAGTCATTGGCACCGCTGCGCAGTCCCTGGCCGGTGCGCCAGCCGTAGGACTCGAGCGTCCGGACGAGGGCGCGGTCCGCCTCGGGGCCGAGGGTGGCGGCGACCCGTGGCGGCACCTGAGCGCCCTGGCCAGAAGCGGACACGGAAAGGCCGTGCTCGAGGTGCGCGTCGAGGCCGACCGTGACGACGACCGGAGTGCTGGAGGTGACCGAGCGCAGGGCCTCCGCGACCTCCGCTTCCGATCCGAGGGTTCCGCGCAGATCGCCGCCCGCCGCCAGGCGGCGTGTGGCACGCGCCATCACGGTCGCGCCGCCTGCTCCCTGCGCTGTCAGAGCGCGGCGTCTCGCCACGACCAGCTGCGTGCGGACCTGCGCGTCGTCGAACCAGGACGCGTCTCCGTCCTCGACGATGACCTCGATGTCGAAGGCGGCGTCCAGAAGCGTGCGCACCGCGTGGGCGTAGTTGCGGCTCAGCCACGCCTGTGGAGCGACGACGGCGAGCACGCCGCCAGGGCGCACGAGGGCGGCGCTGAGGAGCCAGGCCGGCACGGCGATGTCCGAGGTGCCGGGGTACTCCTTGGCCGCACGGAGCCACAGCCCCTTGTCGTCCTCTGATAGATCCCGCCGACCCGAGATCGCGCGGATCAGTCCGGCACGCACGCCGGCGCTCGTCGGCACGTCGATGCCATCCACCTGCGACCGGGACTGATAGCGGATGTACGGCGGGTTGGTGATCACCAGGTCGAACTGCGTCGAGGGAAGGGGAGCCGAGAAGGCGTCGCCGAGCGTGAGCTCCGTGCCTTCCACGCCGTCGAGCGCGGTACGGGCGCGGTCGAGGGCCACCGGGTCGAGCTCGATCCCGACCAGCCTCTCGGGGCGGGCTCCGACCGAGAGGCACGCCTGGAGCAGGTCGGCGGACCCGACCATCGGGTCGATGATGGACGCCGCGGAGCCCGCGTCCGCCAGCGCCGCGAGCAGTCTGCCGACGCGCTGGTCCGTGAAGTACTGGCCAAGCTGCTTCTTACGGGCCGCGTCTAGGAGGGCCTCGACCGTCAACCGGCACCCCTCATCCGGTAGACCGCCCGCGCGTCCATGGTGATCGGCACGCCGCCCACGAGGGCTGCGCCGACCAGCTCAGAGTAGCGGTGCTGCTCCTGGCGCGGGGTCATCGGGAGGCGGCCCGAGGGCCGCGGCTCGGCCAGCGCGAGGTCGCGCATGGTCGCGGCGACGGGCGGCGAGAGCTGGAGGGCACGCTTCTTCACGCGCAGCAGCGGGTCGCCGCTGACCGCGACGTGTCCGTTGACCTGCTTGAAGCTGGCCTGGGTCTTGTCGAGGATGCTCGCGGCGGTGACGACCAGCCCCGCGTCGGCGAGGCTCGATGCCAGCGCCTGCCACACCGAGGCTTGGGAGGAGTGGAACACGATCGTGGCCTCCGCGCTCGGCTTCATGACCCGGCCGACCTCGGAGAACACCGACGTCAGCAGGGCTTGGTACTCGCCGACTCCCTTGCCCTGCGCGGGCGAGATGATCGCCTCGTCCTCGATGCGCGTGGTCTTCCCGAGCCAGAGCTCGTTGAGCTGGTTGATCTCCGAGTAGGGGATGTAGCCCCCGAACGGCGGGTCGGTGAACACGTAGTCGATCGACTCGTCGCCCAGGTGGAGGTCGGCGCTGCTCCCCGTGACGATCGTCGCTTCGCCTGACAGACCGTGCAGTACCTCGAACGCTGCCGCGAAGGTCTTGATCTTGCGCTGGACGCCGGTGAACACGTTCTTCTCCACGGGCAGCCCACTGACGTACATGACCCCTGACTGCGCACCGGTGACGACGAAGTCCTTCGAGTTCTTCTTGAGCACGACTCGGGTCATCAGCGTGGAGTGGGCCGCGTTGTAGGAGAGGACCAGGAGGCGCAGGGCCTCGCGCAGCTCCTCGGACTCTTCCTCGATCAGCTGCCACAGCGTCGCGAGCGCCCGGAAGTTGCGGGCGGTGTACAGGTGATGCAGATGGGACATCCCCTGGTGGTATCCGCTGCGGTGGAGGTCTCCCCAGCGCAGCGGGACGATCGGTGCGCCGGCCGGCAGGTCGCGCGCGAGGGCGTCGGCCTCTGCCGCGGCGTCCTTTTCAGTGGCCGCACGGCTCCAGTTCCCTGTCGCGGACTTGCCGTACACCTTCCACGGCACCCGGCGGCGTCGGGTGTAGGCCTCCCCGGTCCACGGGTCCACGACGTCTTCGAGCACGCGCTTCCAGTCGTCGGGTGAGCCCGTGTGCCCGCACGAGCAGGTGAACTGGTCGTCGAAGCGCAGGGGTCCGTAGCGCACGCGCGTGTCGGCGTACGTCGTCTCGGTCCCGCAGCGCGGGCACGCCACGACGTCGCTCCAGATGATCTGTCGGACGGCACCGGCCTGTCCGTCCGGTCCCTCCGCGTCGTAGAGCGTCGGCTCCCGCTTCGTGGCAGCGTCCACGAGTCGTCGCGCCGCGGCCGCGAAGGCCTTCGGCTCCGGTGCATGCGTCATCACACGCGACAGCAGGGTCCCGATCTCCGAGAGTTCGTACACCGTGGCGTCCCTGGCTCCCCACTGGGGCTTCAGGCCCCGCTCGGCGGCGAGCTCGACCATCCGCCGGGTCGGCCGCTCGCACAGCAGCGCTGCGATCCCGGTGGTGCCGGACCCACCGAACACGTCCAGGACGTGGTCGCCGGGTTCCGTATGGCACGCGATGAACAGCGCGACGCTCTCCGCCGAGATCTTCGTGGGGTACGAGAACGCGTTGTAGAGAGCGCCGGTCCTGGCCGCGGGCAACGGCGACGAGTAGAGCTCTTCCAGGCCAGTGGCGCTCATGGTGCCTCCTTCTCGTCCTGGGCCGCCCGGGAGCGCCCCGTCGGTCGAATGCGTATCTCGTTGCGGGCCTCGTCGAGCGCGAACTGGAGTTCGCTCCCTGCATCGACGTCGAGGGCGCGCAAGAGCTCGACAGGGATACACACCTGCCGAACCTTCGTAAGGGCACGGGGTCCGTACCACACCACCTGGTCTGAGACCACGGGTTCAGCCTAGCAAACCTCTTAGTTCCAATAGAACTACAAGAACTAATAACTCTGCTCGCGCTCACCCGGCTTGTCGAGGGGGCAGCCCGACTGCCGTCTTAGTTCATGGCGGTGATCAGCACCCCGATGCCGACCAGCAGCAGCGCGGCGTAGAACGGCGCGATCGACCACGAAGCCCAGATCGAGGCTTCGGGCAGATAAGCGCGCCGGATCTTCCTCCAGGTCGACAGTCTGGGGGTGGGCGAGGCTAGTGGCTCGTCGGCGTCGACCGGGTCGAGCGTGTAGAGAGGCACCCTCCGGCTCGACCGCGCGACCGTGTTGTAGAGGCGGCGGAACTGCTTCTCGCTCTTGAGGTAGTTGGCGTCGAGGTAGGCGAAGAGGACGATGGCCGCCATGCCGAGCGCCGCGAGCTGCCAGGAGGACTGCGTCAACGCGAACCCGAACGTCGCCGTCACGATGGGCAGAAGCCAGCCCTTCGCCGCGGCGGAGGCCGCCGACTGCCTGGTCACGATCGCCTGGATGTAGTCGAGGTGCTTGCGCCGGTCCTCCGGCGCGATGGGCGGCTCTGACGTGGTCCGCTGCCGGCCCACGGCGGTGCGGACGTCGAGCATCGCACGCTCCTTGGCGGTCTCCGAGTAGTCCGTCTCCGCCGGCCAGATGGGACCCATGCGGTCGTCGGACCAGCGGGGGACGAGGTGCACGTGCAGGTGAGGGACGGTCTGGGTCGCGGCCGCTCCGTTGGACTGGATGACGTTGAGGCCTTCCGGGTGGATGGCGTCGCGGATGGCGTCGGCGAGCAGCAGCCCTGCCCGCGAGAGCTGCGCGGCTTCGTCGGGACCGAGCGACCAGATGTCCGGGACATGACGCCGCGGCACCAGGAGCACATGCCCGAGCACGGCCGGCTCCGTGGGGAAGAACGCCACGACGTTCTCGTCCCGGTACACCTCGCGGACGTCCGGGTCGTCTCGGTCGACGATCTCGCAGAACTCGCAGACGTCGCCCGTCACCAGCGCGCCTTCGCCTGGGCGACCCAGCCTTCGAGGTTGCGGGTCAGGTTCGCGTAGGTCTGCTTCGTGTCGATCCTTCCCTGCCAGTCGGTCACGGTCGGATCGAACACGGGGATGCCGCTCACTCCGGACGCCTTGTCAAAGGGGCTCGCCCCCTTGCGGTCGGCGGTGCCGAAGGACGACAGGCCGTGGATGTGGATCCCGACCAGGGGCTTCTTCTCGCTCCACGCCTTCTGGATCTCGTAGATCACCCAGGGGCGGCTGGCGGTCTCCTGGCCGATGAGCACCACGACGGCGCGCTTGTACTTCATCTGCTCGTCGATCCAGTCGACGATCCCCTGCTGGCCGCGTCGCCGCACGGCCTCCCAGTCCTGCGCGTTGAGCAGTGCCTGTCCTTCCAGGGCGTTGATGTTGCGGACGAGCTGGACGCGATTGACGTCGCGCTCGTAGTGGAACGAGTAGAACACTGTCTTGGTGGCCACCGCCGGCTCCTTGCTCTCCGAGGGCGAGCGGTTCTCGCCCCCTTCGATGACAGTAGGAACAGCCACTGACATTTAAGCGGCGGAAGACGCGTCGTTACCGGCACCGAGCCGGGAACGGCTGACGGCACGTTCGGCGTCCGGCTTCGTTGAGATGGAGGCGCAAGCGCGCCAGCTGCGCCAACAACCCGTCTGAACCTCGACGACCAGGCGGTCGTCAGTGCTCCGGATCAGCCGATACGCGTACGCGCGTCGCCGACGACCGAGCTGACGGACAGCTCCGCGCCCAGAGCTGCGGCATGAGCGCGGAGGATCCCGATCCTCACGCCGTCGAGGTCCCCGCGCTCGATCCGGGAGACCAGGCGCGCGCCGACGCTGATGCTCTTGGCCAGCTGCGCCTGCGTCAGGCCGAGTCCCTCGCGCCGTTCGCGGAGCCACTGCCCACGGATCTCGGCCAGCATCCTCCGCTTGTGCGCTTCGACTCGTCCACGGTCCACGGGGAGTTCGGCGAGGTGGTCTTTCCCCCTCTTGGTCATCCGTGCTCCTCGCGGTCGTCGGACGAGGAGAATTCGATCCACTCTTGGCGCTGCTCCTGTGTCGACACGGAGAGGACCCAGCGCTCGACCGGCCAGAAGCCCATTGCGACCAGCGACGCCGACCACGTGCTGAATGCCTGGGCCTGGTCGTCTGCGACGACGGAGCTCAGATCGGTCCTGCTGGTCGTTTTGAGATCGATGATTGCGCATCGATGTCGATCCAGACCGGCCACGAGGTCCGGCCGCGTGATCCGCGGGCGCTCCCGTCCTGGCATCGCGAACGAGGGCTGCGACCACAGCCAGGTCCATTGTTGCTCTACGGACTCTTCCTGGATGCACTCAGCGGCCAGATTGGCAGTGACCTCGAGACGGTCGATGACCCAACACTGCGTACGGTCGTCCAAGGCCAGGAAGTCGTAAAGGGTCTTCGACCACCACGGGCCGGCGGGGTCCACTGAGAGCTGAGCCTCTGACCAGTCCTCGACAGCTTTCGGGGACTGGAGGCTCGAAGCGAGGAACCTCGCCGCATCGCGCACGTCTTCGCGGATGGTGGCGATTCTCGACCATCGACGGTGCTCCCCGATCCAGTCGCACCGGTGCCCGTCCTGGAGCACCTGCGGTTTGGCGTATGGCATGCACACCGCGCGATCGACGAGAGTACCCAGAACTGAATACCGCGAAAGCTCCCCGCTCACGGCCAAGTCTCCAAGTCGTAACACCTGCTCATTGGCAAATTGTCGCAAGCAAGACCGACATCTGCGATGCAGGCGACGTGCGACCGGCAGGTACGAAGCTGCTGTAACGTCACGCTGAGGCTCGATGGTGTAATGCCTCGCGCCGCTTGGAGCCCTTCAGTTCGGGCCCGTGGAATCGTCTTTGCCCCGGGCTCTACCGCAGGTCCTCGAAGGGGTCGGCGATCGTCTGCAGGCCGTGCCGCGGGCAGATCCAGGCGATGCGCACACCGAAGCCGTCCGCGCACACCGCAGGGTCGGGCTCGCAGTCTCCGCCGCACTCAGCGCATGTCCTGTACGACTCATCGCTGGGCACGCGGATCTCGAGCCCGTCCGGGCCGTTGATCCGCTCGAAATCCATCGTCCAAGCGTATGTCTGGCGCTGCCGTAAAATCGAGGCATGGACCTGTCAATCCAGGAACTCTTCTCAGACCGAGTGTTCAACGCTGGCACGAGCTACGCGGGCAAGAGGTTCGCCGCCGGCCGCGCCGCCGAGCTGCTCGCCGAAGATCCGACCCGGAGCGCTCAGCAGCTGGTCGACCTGCTCCGTGCGGAGGCGGACGAGGCGGAGGCCGAGTTCCAGCGCCTCCGCGGCGAAGACTGAGCTCAGCCCGCAGCATCCGCGACGACGCGGTAGACCGTCTGCCTGCTCACGCCGAACATCGCGCCGATCTCGGCGGGCGAGTGCTCACCCTCGGCGTGAAGGCGGACCACCTGCCTTTTCTGCGCGGCGGAGAGCTTGGGCTGCCTGCCTGTCATCTTCGCCCGGCGCTCGGGGACCGCCAGCGCCTCCTTGGTCCGCGCGGAGATGAGGTCGCGCTCGAACTCGGCGAAGAGGCCGAGCATGCCGAAGAACAACTTGTCCATCGGGTCGGTCGGGTCGTAGGGCTTGCCGCCGAGCGAGAGGGTGATCCCTCGCGACTGGAGCTCCTGGGCGATGTCGCCGAGGTCACGGGCGGACCTGCCGAGCCGGTCAAGCTTGGTGACGACGAACATGTCGTGGGGACGCAGCGCCTTCAGCGCGCCTTCCAGTCCCGGCCGCTGCCGGCTCTTCCCGGACAGCCCCTCATCGAAGTACAGATACTCGGGCTCCACGCCGAGCCGGGCGAGCTGTTCGCGCTGGGCCTCGAGGTCCTGCTCGTCGGTGCTCACTCGTGCATAGCCGATCTTCGTGCTCATATCTCCGGCCTCCATTGAGATTTGAATTGGACAGGGTTTCTGGACACTCCGTCGTGCAGCACGGCCGGGGAACCCTCGGCTCCCCGGCGGTGTCCGCGAGACGGTCGTCAACTGGACACCGCAGTGGGCGTCCTCAACACCAGGCGCTCCACCAGCACGTCGACGCCGGCGACCGTGTCGACGACGTGGACCTCGGCACCGGCCCGGCGCATCTTCTCGATGGTCTGCTCCTGCAGCCGGCGGAGCTTCCCGCCGGGTCGCTTCGTCTCGACGAACACGGTGCCCGTGGGCGCGACGACGACCCGGTCGGGGACGCCGGCCCGGCCGGGGGACGTGAACTTCCAGCAGAGGAAGCCCACCTCGCGGCACCGGGCCAGGAGGTGGGCTTCGACCTTTTGCTCGCGCATCGTCACTTGAAGTACCCGGCGACATCTTCACCTGCGTCGACGCAGTACTGCTGGAACTTCGCCTTCTCACCATCGACGTCGGTGGTCGCGGTCTCCAGCAGACCGACCCGCATCGCCTTATCGGTCACCTCGGCCCGGGTCGTCTCGGTGGGGCGTTCCCCACCCATGGGTCGTCCTTCTCGCCGTCGCCGTTGTCGAGCCACCTCACGGTTCGGTCCTTGCCGGTGCCCTCGAACGTGGCCTTCGCCTCTCGAGCGGCGGTGCCGGTACAGAGGACCTCTCGGTACGTGACCTGGTCGCCGTCAACGTGCCACTGCAGCATCCACGGCCCGACGACCCTGCTCGGCGAGAGCAGCCCGCCGGGCTTCATCGCTTTGACGTAGCTGGTGCCGGTCTCGGGATCGAGGTCGACGAGCGGCAGCTTCAGCTTGGCGCTCTCGGTCGGCTCCGGCGGCGCGGTCGACTCGGCGCTGGCCGCGGGCGAGGGCTTCTCGGAGGGCACCGGGTCGGCCGGTGCGCTGCTCCTGGGCCTGCCGTCGGCCTCGCTCGGCGCGGGCTCGACGACGACGCAGCCGGTCAGGACCACCGCAGCCGGTCAGGACCACCGCAGCTAGTGCCAGGCCAGCGACGGTGCCGGTGATCTTGGTCGTGGTGCTCATCGCGCACCGTCCTTCCGGGCAGAGATGATCGAACGGGAGGCAAGGCTGCGCACGCTGCGCGAGATCGCCTCGGGGAGGAGCAGCGTCGTCATGACGCCGCCGACGAGGGCTCCGATGAGGAACTCCATGATCACTGCCCCGACTTCCGGATCATGTTGGCCCGGACCCACGCGAGGATCTGGTCCTGCGCGATGATCAGGCCGCCGACGATGAGTCCGACCGCCAGGGCGATCCACCAGGTGGTGAGGAGGCCGATGCCGAACGCCACCGCGGTCCTCAGGACCATGAATCCGACCGTGTAGGCCAGCGCGAACACCACGAGCTTGAACAGCGAGGACTTGACGATGGCCGCCTGGATCTCGTCGTAGATGCGCCGCAGCGTCGACTTCGTGAAGGCGAGGTCGTCGTCCCCGGGCTTCTCGGGCAGGCGGAGGATGCCGGCCTTGAACATGTAGCCGACGAGGGTTACGAGGAAGATCGTCACGCCCGAGGCGGCCATCTCGGCGAAGCCGGACAGCGAGAGCTGCCAGGCGAAGATCGTCAGACCCGCCGAGATGAACAGAGTGACGAGGATGTTCCAGCCCTTGTCCCCTCCGAAGTTGACCGTGGTGTTGTGCACGTGGACCTCGCCCTTCGGGTCGGGCTCGCTCGCCGGGACCTGCCCCGGCCTGTCGATGGTGCTCATCGCTGAATCTCCTTCTTGTCCATCCCTTCTTGCGGCTTCTCGCCCGGGTCGGTCCCGGTCCGCTCGCTCGGCTGATTCCGCGCGCCGCCTCCGCGTAGTGGTCGTGCTTGGCTGGTCAGTTGGAGCCTGTGCTCCCTGACTCGTCCGCCGCGACGAGCACCTCGTCGTCGAACACCGGCTCGTCGTCGAAGTCCTCGTCCGGGTCGATGACCGTCGGCTGATCGGGCTGCGCCGACCTGGTCGGTGCCTTCGGTCGCGCCGGTGCCAACGGTGCTCCGCCCAGCTCCGCGGGCGGCTCCGGCTCGTCGACGGCTGCACTGCGCTGAGGCACGGCAGAGGCGGCCGGAGCCGGGGTCCGGCCTCGGACCATCGGAGACTTCGGCTTGCCCTTGTGCACGACCCCCGGCCAGCCGTGGCGGCGGATCTGCCAGGCCGTCAGCAGCAGCCCCAGTACGAGCTGCGACCACCCGTAGACCAGGCCGACATTCGACCAGTGGACGGCGAAGGTGATGGCCGGGTAGAAGTGCGCGGTCGCGAGGACGAGCAGCGACCTGAAGATCAGCGCTGCGATCACGCCGAGCACGGCCGCCCCTGCCGCGGCGAAGAGCCAGGGCCTGCACCGCGGCACGTGGCCGCGCTTGAGAGCGGTCTCCGTCGTCGCGCGGTACGCGACGAGCGAGAAGCCGAGAGCCGGCCCCGTCGCGAGGACCACCGTCGGGACGATGATCAGCGCGAGGAAGCAGGCGCGGGCCATCGTTTCCTTGGAGTCCTCGCCCCCGGCGACGAACCGGGCGTGGAGCGGCTTGATCCTGCCCTCGTGAAAGGACGAGTCGGCCGCGCCTGCGTCCTTGTTGCTCTTCTGCGCCGCGCGTCGCTTGAGGTCGTTGGCCATGCGCCGGTCGCTCAGGTGCCAGTGCGCTTCGTGGGCCAGGAGCCAGTCGGCGCGCACGCGCTCGTGGCGGTTGACGGCGCTCACGGCTGAGCCTCGCCGTCGGTCGTAGTCAGGCACGGGCGCAGCTCCTCTGCCGTCTGCGCCGGCATGCACTGCTGCACCTGCTGGATCACGCCGTCCTGGACCATCCCGGTGGCGAACGACCCTCCTGCGATCACGCCCGCCAGGAAGATGCCGCCGACGATCACCAGGAAGGCGATCGCCTTGAAGACGAAGCCGAAGTTCATCTCGCCACTCCCTATCTCTCGTGCTGGATTGGTAGTGTTCCACTTGCTACCATAATACTATCCCAAGTCGGGCAACGCATTCAACAGGCAGGAGAGAACACATGAAGCAGCTGAGCGCAAAGCAGTACGCGCCACTGGCCGAGAACGAGCAGCAGGCGTTCCGGACCGAGGCCAGGAAGCGGGGCATCGGCAGCGGGCTGCTTGCCCGGGCCCTGCTCCTGGACGGGCTCGATCGGCTCGGAGAGCCAGCGGTCGAGCGCCGGATCGACGACGAGAAGGCGGCGACGAAGGACCGCATCCGTGAGGGTGCCCGCGCGGCGGCTCAGCAGCGCTGGGCCGGCGATGAAGGAGCGAAGTGATGTTCACGACGAAGGCCAAGAAGAGCGCGGCGGCCGCGACCTCGGGCGACCACTCGCAGCAGACCCCCTATGCCGGCTCCATCGACGGCGTCGCGGTCGAGACCGCCCCGCACGTCCTGGTGAGCGGGCCCACGGGGCGCGGAAAGACGACCAGGGTCCTGGCCATGGGGGCGATGCTCTGGTGCGGCCCGCGGGTGGTGGTTTCTTCGAAGACGGACTTTCTTAGGTGGCTGGTCATCAAGGGGATCCGCGGCTTCGGTCCGCTCTATGTCATGGATCTCGCCGGAGAGCTCGACGACTCGTTCGGCTGGCTGCGGGGCATCGACTACACCCGGGTGGTCTCGGACCCCACCGCGCTCATCGAGAACGACGACGATGCCCTGGCGATGGCCTCCCTGCTGATGAAGGTCGGCGCGCTGGGCGCGTCCGACGGCGCTGACGGGGGCGGTTCCAACGACGCCTTCTGGCAGACGCTGGCCGCGCAGCCACTTGCTGCCCTACTGCTGGCGGGCAAGGCGAGCGGCGAAGGCATCTCGTGGACGGTGCGAGCCGCGGGCAAGCCCGACAAGGAGGACGAGAACGACGTCTCCCCGTCGTGGGCGAACGCCTACGAGCTGATCGAGACGAGTTCCTTCCACGCGGCGGACCTGCAGGCCGTCGTGCAGATGGAAGCGAAGCTCAAGGACTCGATCACGGCCACGATGAAGTCCGGCCTGACTCCGTGGCTGCTGACCAACGTCCGCGGTGGACGGGGCGCGACGGCGTTCTCCCCGTCCATGCTCGAGGGCCCGGACGAGCCGACCCTGGCGATCATCGCGCCGGCGGACGGCGTCGCCGCCGGTGCCGCCGTGGGAGCGATCGAGACGGTGATCCGGCACTGGCGGCGCGGCATCGAGCGCGGACTGCCGCGTCTGCTGCTCAGCGTCGACGAGGCCGTGAACACGGCCCCGCTGCCGAAGCTGCCCACGTACATCACCGAGGCGCGCGGCCTCGGCGTGGCCTGCGTGATCGCGGTCCAGAGCACCAAGCAGATGGAGCTGCGTTGGGGCGAGACCGGTGCTGCTGTCCTGCGAGAGGTCTTCCCTGCGTTCCTCATCCTCGACGGCGCTCCTGAGTTCGCGGCGCTCGAGCTGGCGAGCAAGTGGAGCGGCGAGCACGACGTGCTGCGCGAGACGATCAACGCCGACCAGACGAGGACGACGGCGGCGGAGAAGGCACCGAGGCGTACCGTCTCCGACCTCCTCCCCGACGGCGTTGAGGAGGGCAGGCTGCTGCTCTACGGCAAGGAGGGCAAGAGGGTCCAGCTGCCGGGCATCTGGGACTACGCCGCCTGACCGGGCGCACAAGAGAGGCCGTGGACATCGTGTCCACGGCCTCTCTCGTGCCTGAGGGGAAGGCTGGGCTCACCGGCCGAGGCCGCGGTCCTGGGCGTCGCGCTCGCACGCGGCCCTCGCCTTCGCGCTGAACCTGTCGGAGGCGCTCTGCTCCTTCGCCTCGCGCCGCTCGGCCTTCTGCTCCACCTCCTTGTCCCTCTTCTCGGTCGCGTCATCGTGCCGCTCCCGCTCGGCCTCCCGGCGATCGCGGTCCTGGGTCTGTGCCCGCTCCTGGACCTCCCTCTGCTGCTCCACCTGGCGCTGCTGCTCGGCGGCGTGCCTGTCCTGCTCGAGCTGGGCCTGCCTCTCGGCCTCGGCCTGGTGCTGCGCCTCGAGCTCCGCCTGGCGCTGGGCCTCGGCCTGGACCTCCATCTGGGCATCGCGCTGCTGCTGAGCGGCCCGCTCGGCCACCTGCTCCTGCGCGACGTCCACGTCGCCGGCCATCGCCTCCTCGCGCCGCTGGCGCGCCTGGTCGCGGCTCTTCGCGAGGTCCTTCTCCGCCTTCCGGAACTCGGGGGAGTTCAGCTCCTGCTCGCCGAAGCGGTGGGCCACGGCCTCCTTGTTCTCGGTCGCGAGCAGGTGGCGGATCTGCGCCGCCTTCTCGCGATCGACGTCGTCCTGGGTCTGCTGTGCCATCGTTCTTTCCTCTCGCTGGTTTCTGTCGTCCGTTTCGGTCAGGCGCTCCGCCGGCGCAGCTCGTCGGCCTCGTCGCGCCAGTTGCGGGCCTGGGCGCGCATCTGCTCGACCTTGTCGAGCGAGTCGACGTAGGCGCTGGACCCGAAGCGGAAGTGGACCGCGGCCCGGGCCTCGCGCTCATCGGCGTGCTCCTCGTAGAGGGCGGCGCGCTTCTCGAGGCTCGCTACCTCGATCTGCGTGATCTTGTCCATCGCTTTCACCTCCTTCCTGTCCTCCGTCGGTTCCGTGCCTCGCCGGCCAGCGACGAGGAACTCCTGTCAGCCCAGCCCGCGGTCGCCGTCGCCACGGCTCTTCGATGTGCTCACCGCCTGCGCGAACTTGTCCGAGGCGCGTGGTGCCTCCGCCTCGCGGGCGAGGTCCTCGGAGGCGCGCTGCTTCTCGAGGACGTCGGGTCCGATGGGGCCGCGATGCGACGGGCCCAGCGACTTCGTGTTCGCCGTGTAGCCGCCGCGCGTCGCGGGCATCACGTTGCCCCGTACCGCGAGCACCTCCCTGCCCTCGACCTCGACGGCGTTGTCGCCGGCGGCCTGGCGGAGCTCGCGGTATTGCGACGGCGTGAGCTGCTGGACCGTCCTCGTGCCCTCGACCTCGCGGCCGTCGCGGAGGCGCTTCTGCCTCGAGGCGTGCAGGTGGAGGCCGCGCTGGCCCTGCGCCGCCGGGTCCGCCGCCGAGAGCTGGAAGTCGACGTAGGCCCCGCCGTCCTCGCGCTCGGCCCGGACGACGGCGAGGAGCTCGGCGTCCTTCATCTGCTCGCCGCGGAGCACGCCGACCTGGCGCTCGCGCCGCAGCGGGACCGGCTTCGTGGCGGTCGTGCCCGCCGAGGACGGCGGAGCCGCCTGCGCGGCGTCAGCGGTCGTCGTCTCGAAGCGGCGTCGCTCGAACGGCTTCTGCGCCTCGGGAGCCAGTGACTGCGTCGCTGCCTGCTCGGCGAGGGCGGCCGCGCTTGCCTCGCGCTCGGCCTGCGCGGTCTCCCAGTCCGCCTTCCAGCCGTGGGCGAGGTGCCGCTCCCGCTCGGTGCCGGTCATCCCGCGCGCCGCCCACAGCTCCTCGACCGTTGTGCCGTCCTCGGCGGCCCGGTCCGCGAGCCACGCGTCGAGCTCTGCTTCCTGCTGCTCGTCCAGCGCCATCAGCTCGGCCCGTTCCTGCAGCGACGCGATCGTCGCGTCCGGCAATTCGGGGACCTCCTTCGCGGGGCCGACAGAGCGCCGCTCGAGCGGCTTCCAGTCGCCCTGTGCGAGGAGTTCGAGCTGCTCGGCGATGCCGATGTTCGAGTACCGGTCTCCGAGCTTCGTGCTGCCGATCGCCTGCGCGCGGCCGGGCACCACGAACGACCGGATGCGGTCGCCCTTCTGCGTGGAGCGCAGCTTCAGCTCGACGTCACCGGAGGTGCTCGCGACCGCGGCGAGCCGTGCCACGCGATCCTCTGGGGCGAGCAGCGCGAACGAGTCTCGGTCCTCCCAGAGCTCGCCGAACGCCGCCTCGATGCCCCGGCGGGCCCTGTCGTGGTCGGAGATCTCGCCGCGCTCCCGGGACCAGAAGTCCTTGTCGGTGGTGCGCTTGGCACGGTACTCGGGGCTGCCGACCTCCGGCAGCACTGCGCGGTCCTGCGGGGCCAGGCCGAACTCGTGGCCGCGGGTTTCGAGGAACCTGTCCCACCGCGCGCGGTAGCTGTCGACGTGCGTAATCGCGCCTGCGACGCGCTGGCCCGCCTTGAACTCCCTGCCCTCGACGACCATGTCGGTGTGCACGACGGCGTTCATCGCCTCGTGGACATGGAACTTCCCGCCTTCGCCGCGCTCGATCGCGGCCTTCGAGCCCTTCGCGTCGCCGTGCGCGACGAACTTGCTCTGGGTGCCCGGCGTGTCCTGCTCGCGGAAGGCGACCACGGCCTCGAACGCCCGCAGGCACTGGTCCGGGTCGTCGGGGTTCACCGTCGCGAGATCGAAGGAGTAGATGAAGTGGTGTGCCTCGTCGCGCTTCTCGAACGGCACCTGCGGCTCGATCCTGAGGTGCGTCGCCGTCTCGTTCGGCTTCGCGGCGCGCCAGTTCTTCCCGACCTTGAGGTGGGTGGCGTCGGAGGGATCGTCCGGCTCGGCGTACCGGGCCGCGACTGTGCGCATCGCGCCCTGCTGGCCGTGCTCCTCGCGCAGCGCGCGGAACTCCGCCTTGGCCGTCTCGGGGCGGCAGTGCTGGCCCGCCTCGTAGAGCACACGCGGGAGGTCGTTGCCCTCCTTCTCCCGGCCGAGGTAGTCGTCGAGGTTGGGCGAGGACTTCGTCGGGATGTGCTTCACCGTGGCCGACATGCTCGGACCACCGCCTCCACGTGCGCGTCCTGCTCGGCCATCGTCGCCATCCGCTCGAGAGCCGGCTCCAGCCGGCGTTGCGCGAGCTCGATCGCGGCCGTCGGGATCATCCCCGCCCTGCCGTACTTCGCGATCTGGTGCCCGAGCTTCGTCAGGGTGTTGAGGAGGTGCCCGACGGCCCGGACCTGCTTCGACAGCTCCGAGTAGGCGCGGGTGCGCTCGTCGAGCGCGGCGAGCACCGCCGCGACGTCGTCGGGGCGGAGGGAGGGAAGGCCCTCCTTGCCTTCGGCGGCGTCGGAGGCTGCGAGATCGTCGTCGGTGAGCAGGTCGAGGAGACGACCCACGGCTGCGGAACGGCCGCGCAGAGGCGGCTCCATCGCCTGCACCTCGTCCAGACGCGTCGCCTGCTCGAGCGTGATGCGAGCCGCGATCGACACGACCTTCGGTGCGCTCTTCGTCGTCATCCGGCTCACCTTCCCGAGTCGTCGATATGGATGTGCGATCAATTTAGCTACTACCGAAATACTACCAGAGTTAGAGGGGTACGGCCAGGGAGCCAGCAAGCACCCCCGTAAACATCTCGCTCCGCTCGCCCGCGCTTCGCGCGATTCGGGGTGCTGCCGGCCAGGGGGCTCCGCCCCCGTGGACCCCCGGGCATGGACCCCTCGCGCAGGCGCTCGGGCCAGGTGCGCGGACGCCTCTCCACGACCGAGCACCACGACGCTGCGGACGATGCCTCGTTGCGCCACGAGGGACCAGGAGCCGTGAGGCTGACCGCCGCGGGGCCCGATCCGGTCTCGTCCCGGGCTCCGCGAGGTCCGGTGAGGGCCATGTCGACGCCAGGGGGAGACCTGAAAGCGACCAGCAGAGGTGCCAGGGGTGGAGCGGGTCTCTTGCGGGTCCCCCTGGGTCTCATCCCGGCTCTGCGTGGGTCTCGAGCGGGGCCGAAGGAGGTTCGGCCGATGGCTCGAGCGAGACCCGAGGAAGACCGGGTCTCCTTCGGGTCTCCGTCGGGTCCCGACGAGGAGTGATCGAGCCCTCGGCGAGCCCGAGCGAAGCCCAAGGCTGGACCCGAAGTAGCCCTGGGCGAATGTGGCCCGCGAGCGTGGCCTGATTCGGGTCTCGTCGGGGTCCGCGCAGGGTCGCCACAGAGCGTCGCCGCAAGCCCACGTGGGACCTGAACGAGGCCCGACCGGGATGGTGGGGATGCGGAGATCAGAACTCATGTCGTGCTCGCTCTGCTCGCTGGGCTTGGTTCCTGCCCGCTCTCGGTCAGCCTGGAATGGACGGCTGGTGGATCCCGCCGGCGTGCGCGAGTGAATCGAGAACACACCGCAGCGCCTCGGGATCGAGTCCCGTGATGGCGTCGCCGAGGTCGAGGGGGTGCGAAGGGCTGGCGAGCGAGGACGCGATATCCAGCACACGCCTCTCGCCGCCGCTGAGGTACCCGCCCGCCTCCGCGGCGACGTCCTCATCGAACCAGAACGAGCCGACCCCGCCGCCCTCGCGGACCCACGGGCCGTCGAGCAGGCGGCTGCGGCTGAACGCGATGAGCAGCTCCACCGCGGCTTCCTGGGCGAGGATCCCTGCGGCCCAGGAGCGCAGGCCCTCGGCGCGGCGCTCGTGGCCGGCGGCGCTCACAGCGGGTCGCCCCAGGTCTCGGCCTCGGACGTGGAGCCGTCCTCGCGCGTGACAACGCACCGCACGTTCGACGGCGCGCGCAGCTGCGTGCGCAGGATCGTCTCCCGGTAGTTGTCCTCCGTCCCAGGCCCGCGCCGCACGAACGCCAAGAAGACGGTGCCGCCGTCGGGGTAGAGCAGCGTGATCTTGCGCCAGCAGTCCGAGGGGACCGCGTCGAGCGGGTGGCCCGGGACGCGGTCGCCGTACAGGGTGGCCTCGGTGGTGAACATGGGTCAGTCCTCCTTGGTGGTGGTCGCGGCGGCGTTGGTGTGGTCGAGGGCGCAGGGCGGGGTGTCGCTCGGCTGGGCGGTCCCCGCCTCGTAGGACTCCCACGCGACGCGGCGGACGAAGCCGCGAGTCAGCCGCGGCGCGGCCTTGGGGAGCTCCCACCCGTCGTCGCCCTTGTACGGATACGCCTTGTGCGGCTGCCATTTCGTGACCGCGTCGATGTAGTGGAACTCGTCGAGCAGCGGCTCGGGCTCGGTGATCCAGGTACGGGTGACGAGCTGCTTGTCGGTCACGCGGCCGTTCTTGCCGGTCACCGCGGGGACGATCCACTCGTCGGGGTCGAGCAGCTGCTTGATGTCGAAGGTGAACTGTGGCTGATCCACCGGCTTCGACGCGGGATTCCGCTCCTTCGTCCAGGCGTAATAGTGCGCGTGCGCCTGCGCGAAGGCGACCATCCTGCCCACGAACTGATCGAGGCACTCGTCGGCCCACGCCGCAACCGACTGCGACTCCAGGCGGTACTCGTCCATGGCCTGCTTCATGAGGGGCGGCTCGTCGGCCGCGATGTCCCAGAACTTCGGCATGTCGACCAAGACCTTGTAAGCGATGTACTCGCGCACCTCGCGGCGGAGGATGTAGTCCTCCTTGATCGAGGCGTTGTCCGTCGTTCCGAGGAAGCGCTGAGTGAACGGGATCAGCGCGAAGCGACGGAGCAGCGAACCGGTCTTGTCGCTGGCGTCGATGTGCTCGTTGAGGTTGAACAGCGAGCCCATGTTCGGCTTGTAGCTGATGGCTTCCTTGTGCTTACGGTTGATCGTGATCCGGTCGTGGGTGACGGTGGCCTTGAAGTCGGACAGATCGCGGTAGTAGCCGCCGACGGCGAGCTCGTCGACGATGTTCGCCAGGGCTCCGACGAGCGGCTCGGTACCGAAGGGCTTGCCGAAGTCGGAGAGCGGCACGCTCACGCAGTTGTCGGAGCCGATGAGACCACGGATGAGCTCGTTCTCCGTGCCCTTGCCGGTGGAGCCCAGCGGGTCGTAGAAGAGGAACGCCTTCTTCCAGTTCACGCGGTTGCGGAGCATCGCGCACCGGACCTTCCAGATGTAGTCCGCCATTCCCTCGCTGGGGTGCATCTGCTCGGTCCACGACTCGATGTCCCAGAAGCCGCCTTCGCAGCGGTCGTCGTGGATCACGGGCAGATCCGGCCGCGCGGCGGGAAGGGCCGTGTGGAACTTCGCGAGGAAGACGTAGTCGGGGGAGTACTCGATCCGCTCGTCCGTGGCGTAGTTGTAGATCACGTCGTCCATCGGGATGAGGTCCTGGTCGACGGTCTCCGGCCGACGCTCCGCGTACAGTCGCACGAGGCGCTTGACCTCCTTGAAGCCCTTCTCGTCAATCGAGGGGTTGTACTCCTGGACGAGCCTCTCGATGCTGGAGGCTCCGCTGAACTCGGCCGGACGGTAGATGCCGCGATCGGGCCCCTCCGCCTGATAGATCGCCAGCACGCCGACGCCGGCGGTCTCGCTCATGCCGTGCGGGACGACCTCCTTGATCACGTGGCGGCGCAGCAGGATCTTGGCGATCTGCTGGCTCGCGAGGCACTTCAGCAGAGGCAGCTTCTCGGTCGCGATCTTGGTCTTGGAGTTCTCGGCCTTGCACACGCCGTTGACGATCGTCAGCAGCTGCTTCTCGACTGTGCTCGGACTCGGCAGCCGACCGTCGAACGCATCGAGGTACAGGTCGGTGGTGACGCGGACGACCTCGTTCGAAGTGGCGAGAGCGGTTCCTGCAGCGGCGAAGTGCCTCATGGCCGCGTCGAAGACGTCAGCCAGCGGGTTGCTGGGGCGCTCCTCGACCACATCGAGGTCGTCATCGAACACTGGCGCTGGGTCGTCCGGCTCGTTGATCGGAGTGTCGGGGTCAGATACCATGGAGGCATCCCTTCAGGGTCAGGCGCGAGGTGCGAACTCGCGATCCAGATGGTTGATTTGCTTGAGAAGCCCCGCCTCGGCGGGGCTTTTCTCATGTCGTCAGACGGAACGTCCTCACGCGCCGGAGGGCCTCTCGAGGGAGAGCAGCCACTCGACGACGGCGCTGCGGCGGTAGAGCGGCGTCTTGCCCTTCTTGATGTATGCCGGGCCGTTGCCGTCGTAGCGACGCTGACGGAAGGTCCGCTCGGTCTCGTGGGCGATCTCGGCCGCCTCGGCCTCGCCGATGAAGTCTCGTTCCAGCTCCTCGATCGTCATTAGTTCCTCCTGATGTCACATGTGGGAATATCTCCAATCTATGCGGATTTCCTAGTGGTGTCAACAGAAGGAAGGCTGTGTCAGAAGGTGGTATTTCTCGTCTATGTCACGGAAGGGAAGTAGACTCGTAGACGTGCCGATCACGCCTCTCACGGACCTCGACCAGCGCGGTTGGATGGTCCAGCCGCAGCTGACCTGGGACCAGAAGCTGCCTGACGGACCTGACGCCGTGCAGCTGATCCCGGGCGTCGTCGGCCCCGAGTGGATGAGGGCTGAAGGCCCTTTCCGAACGTTGCCGCAGAGCGCTGGTGAAGCAGGCGGGGCCGATCTCGACGTCCAGGTGGCGCTCGAGGCGCGCTTCGATCGGGACCGCGGCTGCTACCTGCTCCGGAGCCTGACCGTGGAGGCACCGGACGGCTCAGAGGTCACCGGCGTGCTGCTGCGCGAGATCGCTCCGCTGCGCATCATGCGGTGGGTCCTCCCGCGCACCTTCCAGGTCGAACAGGACAAGCTCAGCGTCTGGGTCAGCGCCTTCATCGCGCCCGAGGTCGCAGCCCAGGCGACCGACCCGCGTCCCGAGGCTGCACTGGAGGACGCTGCCACCGTCTACCGCTTGGCAGAGGTCGTTCGGGAGCCGCCGGCCAAGGCGGTGGCCGACGCGCTCGGGCTGCAGACCCGCACCGCGACGAATTGGATTGTGCGGGCGCGGAAGCAGGGCCTGCTGGAGTGACTCCCCGCTCGAGGGCTCTGCCTGCGATCCTCAAGGGGCGAGTCGGGCGTGGCGCGGCCCGCTCCCAGGCTTGGCCGCCGCCGGGCTTGGTCGGCCTGGAAGCGGACCGGGTGATGCGGGCAGTCACACCCGGAAGGGCAGTCACACACCATGTGTGACTGCGAACCTCCTGGCCGGAGGCCGCTAACCCCCTCAGTCACACAGTCACACACCATTTCCAATTTCGCCCCGTGTGCGTGCATGCGCCCGCGTATAGGTTTTCTGACCCCCAGGTGTGTGACTATTACCTGATTCCATCCTTTGAATCGCTTCTGACCAGGCAAAACAGTGGTCACACACCCGGTCACACACCTAGTCACACACCCGGCCACACAGCTTGATGTGTATGACCGGAGAACGAGGCGCGGTCCGCCCTCCCTTGAGCGTTGCGCGGCCGTCAGCCGCGCCCCTGCTTGCGACCGAACCAAGATCCGTCGCTTGTCCTCCGGCCCGCGCCCACCTGCCTGACCAGGGCCCGGGCGAGGACCTGGCTGGGCCGGCCGGAGGCCGCGCCTCGACGTGGATGCAGCTCGACGGTGCCTGAGGCCTGCCGACCGCAGATCAGTCCGACCAGCGCCGGCACTGAGGCCCGCCGGACACATAGAAGGAGCCCCAGCACGTGCTGAGGCCCCTTCTCTGATCGCCTGCTTCGCTACGCCTCCCGAAGGAGCCGAAGGTCGTCGGGGCTATCAGGCGCTCCGGCGGCCGTGGAACAGGTCCCGCGGCCGGTTCTCGCGAGTCCTCAGGAACGCAGCCAGGTCCTCGGGGTCGACGCGCCACCGCGCCGCCTTGTCGTGGCCGCCGACGTTGATGCCGCGCAGCTCTCCGTCGGCGATGAGCCGGCGGACCCACCACGGAGTCACGCCGATCGCCACCGCGGCGTCCTTGACGTCGAGCAGCGCGTGCTCGCGCGCCAGCTGGCTGAGGGCTCCGGTCAGGGTGGTGCTGGTCATTGCTGGGACCGCCTCTCGGTCTTCGTCTCGAAGACCCGATGCCCCGCGCGCGTCCGGCGCGCTCGGTCCCGTACGCCGTCCCCGGCGGTTTCACTCGCCTGCGCTCAGGCGCGGGCCGCTCGGCGGCGGCCCCTTGACGGTTCGGCTCCGAAGAGTCTGGCATGTGTCATGGTAGCAGATCGGTATAAGCGTGTAGTAGGCTGTGGTGTGTGAGTGAATCCGAAGCGCCCGAGATCGACGTCCCCGCCGAGTCCGTGATGCTCAAGGCCGCCTACAAGAAGTCCGGTCTCACGGTCGCCGACCTCGCGGCAGCGACTGGGCTCAGCGTCGGTACCATTCACATCGCGCTGAGCGGCATCCGCTACCGGGATGGCAAGGGCAAGGCCGCCGTACCGCCGGATCGTACGCTGGTCAAGCTCTCCTCCGTGCTCGGGATCCACCCGGACGTCCTGCGCGCCTACGACCGACAGAGAGCCGCCGAGCTGCTCGCCGAGGCCAGCGCCGACGAGGCTCCGACCGCCTTCCAGGCCGACCAGGAGGCGCAGGCGTCCGTCGCCGGCAGGGCGGCCCTAGCCCGCCAGGTCCTCGCCGCGTTCAGCACTGCTGAGCTCCAGGCGGAGATCGAGCGGAGGAGCAAGGAGGCGCGATGACCGTCCACGACCTGTGGGCCGGCCTGTCCAAGGCCGAGATCGCCGAGAAGCGCGCGAAGAACGCCCCGCGCTGGCAGCGCCGCTGGCGCGAGGGCACCGGCCGCGAGGCCCCGCAGCGCAAGCAGTCGTACAAGGAGCACCAGAAGGCTCAGGCGTACCAGGACGACGCTGCCCAGATGGGACGCCCCAAGGCCCGTTCGCTAGTCCGGGGCTCGGTCACGGTGGGAACCTTGCTCGACCGTCACCTCGCCGCGAAGGCCGATCGCGCGCCCGGCACGGTGGAGGTCGACCGCAACCACGCGGGCCACGTCCGCCGCGCCTTCGGCGACCGGGTCGTCTCGACGCTCGACACCACGGAGGTTGAGATCTGGTCAGCGCGTCCGGGCGTCGCCGCCGAGTCGCGGAAGAAGCAGGTCGAGATCCTCCGAGCCGCGATCAAGCGCGGCATCCGCGACAGGCTCGTCGACTCAGACCCCACTGAGGGCATTGTCGTCTCCCTCGGTCACCGGGAGCGTCCGGCCTACTCCTCCGCCCAGCTCATGGCCATCCTTGCCGCGGCCTCGACCGACTTCGACCGGGCACTGCTTGGCGTCCTCGGGCTCATGGGCCTGCGCTCCGGCGAGGCCCGCTCGCTGCTCATCGGAGACCTCCGCGGCGGCGTCCTGTCGGTGAAGAACGGCGGAGCCGGCACCGACACGACGAAGACCCGGGCCTCCCGGCGCATGCTCCCTGTCCCGGCGACGGTCCTGCCATGGCTCGAAACCCTGGTCGATGACCGGCCGAGCACCGCGTGGCTCTTCGCGAGCCCTCGCAAGAAGGACTCGTCCATCGCCGAGCAGTATGCGAACCAAGCGCTGGCTCGCGCCGTCGCTCGAGCCAACCAGGGCTGCGACGAGGCGATCCCGCGCTATACCGCTCACGCGCTGCGCCACACGTTCGCCGCAATCTCTCTGTCCGAGGCCGGGGCGGACCTCCTGGCCGTCTCCCGGGCCATGGGCCACGCCCGTCCGTCCATCACCCTCGACCGCTACGGCCACCTCGCACCCGCCGGCCTGGGTCCGCTCATGACGAAGATCGACGAGCTCGTCGCCCCGCTCGCGAAGGCCGCATGACACAGCCGAGCGAACCAGCGGAACGGGAAGGAGTCGTGTCCCGACCCGATAATCTTCAAGACATGGACGACGACGCCGAGGACGAGCTGGAGCCGACCGCCGAGGTCAAGATCGTCAGCAATGGCGAGAATTTCCTCGTCATCGGCAAGAACCGGCGTGGCGTCGAGTCTTTCCTCCGCGACAGGGGCCTGCTCGAGAAGGCGCGCGAGCTCGGCCGCCACCAGCTCGTCCCGGCGCTCCGGTCGTCAGCCGACGTGCTGAAGACCGTCTCCGACGCGGTCGCGGAGTCGAGCCTGTGGCTGAAGGTGACGCCCGAATCCGCGGAGGCCATCAAGGAGTTCGGCCTGACCGACAGCGCCGTCCCAGGCGTCGCTTACGCGATTGCCGGGACCCGCGGCGACATCAGGAAGTGGATCAAGGTCGACACGAGCGCGCGCGCCCAGGTCGCCAACCCCGGCTTCCTCTCCGGCGCTGCGGGCGCGCTCTCGCAGGCCGCCCGCCAGCACGAGGCTGCGCAGTTGCGCGAACTGATCGAGTCGCTCGACCAGAAGCTCGACCAGGTGATACGTGGCCAGAAGGACGAGATCCTCGGCGACCTCGCCGGCATCGAGCGCCAGATACGGGCGACCCGCAGGCGGCTCGAGGCCGAGGGCGAGATCGACGCCGTCACGTGGTCGACCCTCTTCGGCACCTCGCTCGGGCTGCGGCAGGTCCAGGAGAAGGCGCTGCTGAAGCTCCAGGGGATCGCGGACGACCTGGCGACCCAGAAGCGGTTCGGCGACCTCAGCCAGCGGCTGCACGAGGCCAGGGGCGAGGTCCAAGTGTGGCTCTCGGCCGTCGCGCGCTGCGTGACGGCGCTCGACGAGCTGGCGGTCCTGGAACTGGATTACCTGTCCGTGCTCGAACCGCACCGGCTCGATGCCCGCCGAGCGACGCTCGATGTCGAGCGGCAGGACGACCGGGTCCAGCTCGACGAGGGGATCACTGTTCTGCTGCAGCGCATGGACGAATCCGCGAGGACCGCGAATCAGAACAAGCTCTTCCACAGACGGGGCGTGCCCAAGGCCCTCGACTCGATCGAGATGGCGCGAGGCCTCATCAGGAGGGTATACGACGCGCTCGGGGTGGAGGTCGATTGGGAGTCGATCGACCCGGTCCAGTGGCGCGAGGCGCTCGTGCAGCTGCAGCAGTGGAGGAACGGCCTGCGAGAGGGCGGTTCGCTTGCCTGGGAGAAGGGCAAGCCCGTCGTCGGCACGATCGTGGTGGGCGCGGTCGTATCCGTGGTGGGCGCAGTTGTGAAGGGCAAGATCGAGCCCCCGGGCAGCTCGAATGCCTGAGGCAGTGCGCGACTCAAAAAGTCTGGTGCGCCCTGGATGCGCCCGGGCGGAATCTGAAACCATGTCTGACCAGGCGGTACAGTCTGTTAGCGCTTGCTTTGCAAGCAGGGGGTTAGGGGTTCGAGTCCCCTTGCCTCCACCGAACAGAAGGACCGTCTCCGGACGGTCCTTTTGTCATGTCCGGGGCAGTCACCCGGAACGACGACGGCGGGAGGCGGCGTATGAACGCACTGGTGGCGACGCTGGGCATTCTGGGAGTCTCGGCGTCCGGGCCGCTGATCTCCGGCACCCTGGCAGGGACCACGGTGGGCGCACTGGCCATCGCCTTCTGGCGCAACGCGATCGCCGCCGTCGTCATGGGCGGGCCCGAGGTGGTGCGCCGCCCGCAGTCGTTCGCGCAGCTGGGCCGCAGGGCGCTGGGCTACAGCGCTCTGGCGGGATTCTCGCTCGCGCTTCACTTCGTCTGCTTCATCTACTCGCTCTCCCTGACCAGCGTGGCGGCCTCCACCGCGCTCGTCTGCCTGCAGTCCGGCTGGATCGCCATCATCCAGCTGTTCCGTGGAGCCCGGCATTCCTGGCACGTCCTGGTGGGCCTGGGAATCTCGTTCCTGGGCGTCGTGGCCATCACCGGCTTCGACCTGGGCACGTCCCCGCACGCGCTCTGGGGCGACATCCTGGCCATTCTGGGCGGTGTCCTGGCAGGTGTCTACACCCTGGCCGGGAGCAAAGCCCGGGAGAGCATGACCACGGGCGCCTACACGGGGATCTGCTACGGCATCTGCGCCGCTGCGGTCCTGGTGATGGCCGTGGCCTCGGGGCAGCCGCTGCTCGGGTTCTCCTTCAACGGCTGGCTGGGCATCGTGGCCATCACCGTGGCGGCACAGCTGCTGGGCCATACCTCCTTGAACCACCTCGTGGGGCACCTGAGCGCCCTCGTGGTGTCCACGCTGGTACTGCTGGAGATTCCCGGAGCGGCGATTCTGGCGGTGGTGTTCCTGGACCAGGTTCCGCCTGCCGGGACCTATCTGGGGCTGGCGCTGATCCTCGTGGGCCTGGTGGTGGTCATCGTGGGGCAGCGCGGGGACAGGACGCCGCTGCTCGAAGCTCAGATCGACTAGGTCACAGACCGGTGCTCTGGTCCACGCCTCCGCGTTCGGGGACCGTGGCGGTGACGCTGTGGATGGCCCGGAGGAGTTTGGCCGGGAAATACACGGAGTAGAACACCACCATGGGCGCTTTCAGGGCGATCTTGCGGATGTTGTGGGCCTTGTAGGTGCGATCGAAGCGGGTCACGTAGTAGCTGTAGTCCCGCGGGGAGTCTTCCAGCCGGCGGGCCGACATGCCGGAGACCATGGTGGGCACGTACTGGACCCGCAGGCTGTGCTCGGCCAGGTGCAGGGACAAATCGATGTCCTCATGCATCTCGTCCTTCTCATCCAGGCAGGTCTCCGCGCGGATGATGTGCCATGCACTCCTCCGCAGGGCCATATTGGACCCGAACAGGAAGTGGTATTCGTGCCGGGCCAGGCGCAGCATGAGCTGGCGCATTTTGTCATCGGCCTTCTGCCCCCAGCGGCGCAGCGGCATGTCGTAGTAGAGGACGGGGCCCGTGGCCGCCTGGACCTCGGGATCCAGGAAGGCCAGTTGCACCTGCTCCACCCAATCGGGTTCCAGGACGGAGTCGGCGTCGATCCGGCCCAGGATCTCGCCGGTGCCGTGATCCAGCCCGGCGTTCCGTGTGGGGATGAGGCCCTGGACGGCGTCCTGCCGGATGAGCCGGATGGGGGACTCCGGGTACTCCTCCTGCATGGAGCGGACGATGTCCGCCGTCCGGTCCGTGGACTTGTTGTCCACCACGATGATCTCGTGCGCCGGGGAACTCTGGTACACGGCTGCCGTCAGGCATTGACGGATGACGCTTTCCTCGTTGTAGGCGGGGATCACGATCGACACACTGGGCCGGTTCACTCAATCCTCGATTTCCAGACAGGCGGATCCGCGTGTCTTGAGTCTCTGACTCCTCCAAACATAGCAACTGCCCCGCCCGCCGGATGGCGGACGGGGCAGTCGCTGTTCTGGATTCACTCCTTGGCGGAGCCCTCGGCCTTGTCGACGGCCTCCGTGGCCACGTGTTTGGCTTCGGAGACGCCTTCCTTGGCGGCGTCGCCGGCCTTCTGGGCCGCCTCGTGGATCCGGGCGGCGGCGCGGCGGGCGGTGTCCTTGGCCTTGTCGGTGACGTCGGCGGCCTTCACCGGAGCCGCTTCCACGGCCTCCTCGGCTGCGTCCGCGGCCTCGGTCGCCGCCTCTTCCGTCTCCTCCGCGGCCTCGACGACGTCGTCCGCAACCTCCGCCGGGGTCTCCTTGACGGCGGCGATGATCTCCTCAGCCTTCTCCTTGACGGCGGCGACCGCGCCGTCGTCGGCCGACGACGGCGCGGCGGGCTCCGGACGTTCCGACGGCACCTTCCAGGGATCCTCCACCGGACGGGCGGCCTTCCAGGCCGCGACACCGGCGGCGACCGCGGCACCGATCACCGCGACGATGAGAAGGCCCTTCTTCTTGCGCTTCTCCGGCTTCGCCAGTTCCTGGGTGACGGCCTCCACCGCGGCCGCGGCGGCCTGCTGGCCCTGGTGGCCGAGATCCGCGGCCTGTTCCTGGAGCTGCGTCACCACAGGAGACTCGGCGATGCGGCGAGCCACGGCGTCGATCTGCTCCGGGGCGTTCCCCAGGCCTTGGTGGACGGCCTCCGAGGCCTTGCCGAGCTGCTCCGAGATGAGGGGAAGATATTCCTCCACCACCTTGTCCCGGGCGATGGCGAGAGCCGGAGTGGTCTTGTCCAGGGCCTCCTGGATCTTCGGAGAGGCCTCCTCCACGGCGTCGTGGATCTTGGGGCCCAGCTGGGCGAGGCCCTCCTGGATCCTGGGGGTCACGGTGGCGACGCCGTCGGCCAGATTGCTGGCGGCGCTCTTCAGGCCTTCCTGAATGAGGGGGGACGCGGTCTCGATGCCCTGCTGGATCTTCGGCACGGCCCAATGCACCGCGGCTTCGACGCGCGGGGCCGCCCAGTCCCGGGCCTGTTCGATGCCCTGGGTCACGCTCTGCTCAAGTTCCCGCGGGGAATTGACGGTCTTCTTCATGGTGCCTCCTAGCATCAGCACGCAACGCGTGTGTCTCCATGGTGTCCGCTCCCCAGCCTATTACGCGGGGGCCCGCACCGGCGAGGGACCCGTCATGGGCGTCCCGGGGATTTCACCGCGCGCGGAACCACGGCTCACGCACAGGGTGCGCCGAGACCCGCATGGGAGAATCACACCATGAGTATCGCAACGGCCAAGGCCACCATTCACACCAACCTGGGCGACATCGTCGTCAACCTCTTCGGCAACCACGCTCCCAAGACGGTCGCCAACTTCGTGGGTCTCGCCACGGGTGAGAAGAGCTGGACCCACCCGGAGACCGGCGAGGACAAGACCGGCACCCCCCTGTACAACGGCACCATCTTCCACCGCATCATCAAGGACTTCATGATCCAGGGTGGCGACCCCCTCGGCCGTGGCGTCGGTGGCCCCGGCTACAACTTCGACGATGAGATCCACCCGGAGCTCAGCTTCAACGAGCCCTACAAGCTGGCCATGGCCAACGCCGGCATCCGCATGGGCCGTGGCACCAACGGTTCCCAGTTCTTCATCACCACCATCCCCACCACCTGGCTGCACGGCAAGCACTCCATCTTCGGCGAGGTCGCCGACGAGGAGTCCAAGAAGGTCGTGGACGCGATCGAGGGTGTGCGCACCGGCATGGCCGACCGCCCCGTCGAGGACGTCGTCATCAGCAGCATCGAGATCGAGCAGCTCTGATCCGGTCATGAGTTTTGGAACCCCGGCGGCCGAAGAGGCCCCCGTCTGTCCCCGCCACCCTGATCGCGTCTCCTATGTGAGATGCCAGAGGTGTGGACGGCCGGCGTGCCCGGAATGCCAGCGGCCCGCGGCCGTCGGGGTCCAATGCGTCGATTGCGTCCGGGAGGCCCGCGCGGCCGCGCCCCGGGCCCGTGGCGTTTTCGGCGGCCGCGCCGCTCGAGGCCGTCCCGTGGTGACGTGGAGCATCATCGGCCTCTGCGTGGCCGTGTACGTGCTGCAGCTGGCGATCCCCGGCGACTACGTCTTCCAGAATTTCGCCTTCGCCAATATGGCCGCCGTAGATGAGCCCTGGCGGATGCTCACCTCGGCATTCCTGCATTCCCAGTCGAACATCCTCCACCTGGGCCTGAACATGTACACGCTCTGGATCTTCGGACAGATGCTGGAGCCGTTGCTGGGCCGTGCCCGTTTCCTGGCCCTGTACCTGATCTCGGCGGTCGGAGGCTCCGTCGGCTACATGCTTCTGACGCCCGTGACATCCAATGTGGGTGTCATCGGCGCCTCCGGCGCCATCTTCGGCCTGTTCGGTGCCGCTCTCCTGATCCAGCGCCGCATGGGTGGCGCCATGACTCAGCTGTGGGTCCTGCTGGCGATCAACCTGGCCTTCGGTTTCATGGTCCCCGGCATCGCCTGGCAGGCGCACCTCGGCGGTCTGGCCACCGGAGCAGCGTGTGCGGGGATCCTGGTCGGCTCCGGCCACACCCGCCGTCCGGCCGTCCTGCAATGGGCCGGCCTGGCGGTGGTCGTGATCGCACTGGCTCTCCTGACCGTATGGAGGGACGCCTCCACGGTGATCTGATCCGATCCGGCGATGAGCTTCGAGCGCCCGTTCCCGTTGGGGACGGGCGCTCGTCATTTCCCTGCAGGCCGTACACCCGCGGCGATGATCCACAGGGCTTATCCACAGTGTTAATAAGTTACAGGTCTGTAGTTCACCGGAAGTTCTCCTGGATGGAGCCTCCGGCGGAGTAATCCCCATGGGTTATCCACTGCTGTGGACAACCCATGGGGATTACCTTGTGCACACTGTGGATGAGGCGGGTGGGTATTTGGGGGACGCACGGCAGAGACAAGCATCCCCTGCCATCTCTCTGCGCCGGCCCGGGCCATGATCCACGGGGATGTCCACAGAAGATATCCACATTTGGAGCTTCATGTGGACGGGGAATGGGTATGTTTTGCCCTCTGAATCCGCGGAATGACGCGGGACGCGGCGGTTTCCCACAGATTGTGTCCACAGCTGTGGATAACTTGGTCACGATCTATGCAGAGGGTGTGGGCAACTCGGAGTGGGCACTCACTTGTGTGCACAACGGTCCCTCAGAGCGATGCCGCGAGTTCGGTGCCTTCGCGGATGGCACGTTTCGCGTCGACCTCGGCGGCCAGGGCCGCCCCGCCGATGAGGTGGGTCTTCTGCCCGAGCTCCTTCAGCTCGGCGGCCAGCTCCGTGACGGACTCCTGGCCGGCGCAGATCACCACGCTGTCCACGGCCAGGATGCGCGCGTCTTTCCGTTCCGGCCCGAAACTCAGGTGGACGCCGTCGTCGTCGATCCGCTCATAGTTGACCCCGCTCAGCTGCTCCACGCCCTTCGCCCGCAGCGAGGCGCGGTGCACCCAGCCCGTGGTCTTGCCCAGTCCGGCACCGATCTTCCCGGCCCGGCGCTGCAGCAGATAGACCGTGCGGGTGCTGGGAGCGTGTTCCGGCGCCTGCAGGGAGCCCGGAATCTCCGCGTCCATGCTCACTCCCCACTCCCGGCGCCAGAGGGGCGCGTCGAGGCTGGGCGAGGAGGCGTGGGTGAGGAACTCCGAGATGTCCACACCGATTCCGCCGGCCCCGATCACGGCGACACGGTCCCCGGCGCGGCGGGTGCCACGGACCAGTTCCGCGTAGCTCATCACGCTGGGATGCTCGATGCCTGGGATGGCGGGGATCCGCGGGGTCACCCCCGTGGCCAGGATGACCTCGTCGAACGCGCCGGCGAGTTCCTTCGCCGTGACCCGGGTGCCGAGCCTCACCTCGACGTTCCGCAGTTCCAGCTGCCGTCCGTAATAGCGGAGGGTCTCCTCGAACTCCTCCTTGCCGGGGATCTCCCGCGCGATGCCGAACTGGCCGCCGATCACCGGGTCCGCCTCGAACAGCGTCACCCGGTGGCCGCGGCCGGCCGCGGTGACCGCCGCCGACAGTCCGGCCGGCCCGGCCCCGACCACCGCCACGCGCTTGGCCAGCACGGTGGGGCCGAGGATGAGGCTCAGCTCCCTGCCCGCGCGCGGATTGACCAGGCAGCTGACCTTCCGGCCGGCGAACGCGTGGTCCAGGCACGCCTGATTGCAGCCGATGCAGGTGTTGATCTCGTCCTCCCGGCCCTCGGCGGCCTTGAGGGACCAGTCCGGGTCCGCGAGCATGGGGCGGGCCAGGGACACGGCCCGGATGGCGGTCCCTTGCAGGATGTCCTCCGCCACCCGCGGCATGTTGATGCGGTTGGATGCGGCCACCGGGACGCCGACTGCGCGTGCCACGTCGTCCGTGAATTCCGTGAACGCCGCACGAGGGACGGAGGTGACGATGGTGGGGACTCGCGATTCGTGCCAGCCGATGTCCGTGGTGAACATGCCGGCACCCGCGGCTTCCAGCTCACGGGCCAGGTCCAGGATCTCGTGACGGGTCTGCCCGCCGGGCACCAGATCCGCCATGGAGAGGCGGAAGATCACCATGAAGCCGCCGCCCACCGCTGCGCGGATGCCGGAGACGATCTCCACGGCCAGCCGGCGTCGTCGTTCCGGAGTGCCGCCCCAGGCGTCCGTACGGTGATTGGTGGAGGCGCTCAGGAACTGATTGATGAAGTAGCCCTCACCGCCCATGATCTCCACGCCGTCGTATCCTGCGGCCTGCGCCAGGCGGGCGGTGCGCACGAAGGAGCGGATCTCACGGCGGACGCCGCGTTCGCTCAGCTCGCGCGGGGTGAAGCGGGTGATGGGCGCTTTCAGGCGCGACGGCGCGGTGATGAGCGGGTGATGACCGTAGCGGCCGGCATGGAGGATCTGGAGTGCGATCCGGCCACCGGCCGCATGTACCGCCTTGGTGACCAGGCGATGCTGGGCCAGTTGCACGCGTGAGTGGAGGCTGGAGCCGAACGGTGCCAGCCACCCGCTGATGCTGGGTGCGTATCCACCGGTCACGATCAGGCCCGCGCCGCCCCGGGCACGCTCGGCGTAGAAGGCGGCCAGTGCGGAAGCATCCTTCCGGCGGTCCTCCAGCCCTGTGTGCATCGAGCCCATGATGATGCGGTTCTTCAGCTGCACGCCGTCCACCGTCAGCGGGCTGAAGAGCAGGGGGTAGGCGGTGTCCGAGGCGCTGTGGTTCACAGCTCTATGTTACTGACCAGTAACTTATTCGGCCAGGGGGAGTGTGTTCTTTTCCACAGCTTTTCCCCACTGTGGGTAACTTACACCCGTGTAAGTCGCGCGATGCTCAGCGGCTCTCCGCGCATGGTCCGGACGGTTCCACATGGTTTTCCCACAGTTTTGTCCCCATTGTGGATAACCCGCCTGTGGTTTTGTGGATTCCCACCGTTCACCCGTGGCGGTCGTTAAACGCCGGACGCCGTCCCAGGCCTGGATACGGCCGGAACGGCGTCCGGAGGAAGGCGGACGGTCAGGAGCGCCAGCGGGTGGTCATGAGGAAGCCGAGGAGCAGCAGGCCGAAGCCGATGCCGATGTTCCACATCTGCAGGGCCGGCACCGGATAGACGCCGTTGGAGATGTAGAAGGTCATGATCCACAGGAGCCCCACGATCATCAGACCGAACATGAGGATCTTGTACCAGCCGGGGGTCGGCTTGATCGCCTTCTCCTGTTTCGGGGACCCCTGGCTCTTGGGCCGGCGGCGCTGCTTGGACTCGGGCATGGATCTCCTTCAGTGACACATGTTCAGTGCTTCATGCATACCCGGGCGAATGGCCGGTCTTGGTATCCTGCAAAGACACGAAAGGACCGGCCGCCGACGCCGGGGCGCGAGCGGTCTGTTCTCCATGGTAGCCGCTGGAGCCGACGCCTTCTCAGGGCGTGCAGCCGACGTGAAGTGGAACGATCGGTCACGTAAGGAGGCTTTGGTGCGCAAGACCATTCAGGTGCTTGGCGAACTCCTTCTGACCGTCGGCGTGATCCTCCTGCTGTTCGTGGGCTGGGACCTCTGGTGGACCAACGTGGTGGCGGACCACCAGCAGGACCAGGCGGTGCAGAACTTCGCCCGGGACCTGAAGGGTCCCACGGCCCCCGTGAAGCCCCCCAAGCCCGGGTCCCCTGAGGATTTCGGCCAGATCCCCGTGACTCAGCCGGCGGGCCACGGCGAGATGATCGGGGTGGTCTACATCCCCCGCTTCGGCGCCGACTACTCCCGGCCTCTCATCGAGGGGACCAGTCAGGATGTCCTGGACACGCTGGGCCTGGGCCACTATGACCAGACGTCCATGCCCGGTGCGGTGGGGAACTTCGCGCTGGCCGGGCACCGGCAGACCCATGGTGCCGTGCTGGACAACATCCACCTCCTGCAGCCCGGCGACCACGTCTACGTGCAGACCCGCCAGGGGTACTACACCTACGTCTACCGGAACACGGAGATCGTGCTGCCCCGGCGCGTGGACGTCCTGCTGCCCGTCCCCACAGATCCCCAGGCCCGGCCGAAGGAGCGCCTGATGACCATGACCAGCTGCAATCCCCGATTCGGTTCGGAGGAGCGCATCATCGCCTACTCCGCCCTGGAGAGCTGGCGTCCGTTGAGCGCGGGCCCGCCCCAGGAGATCGCCGCCCGGGTGGCGCACAACGCAGGGAACGGGTGACGCGGATGTACGCATGGATCTTCCGGCACCTGCCCGGCCCCCTCTGGCTGAAGATCATCCAGTCCCTGATCCTGGTGACTGCGGCGCTCTTCCTCATGGTCCAGTACCTCTTCCCGTGGATGGCCCATTTCACCTCCTTCACCGACTCGACGATTGGTTCGCAGCAGCACTCATGAGCACTTCAATCCTGGTCATCGACAACTACGACAGCTTCGTCTACACGCTGGTGGGATACCTCCAGGAACTCGGCGCGGAGACCACGGTGGTCCGCAACGATGACGTCTCGCTTCAGGAGGCCATCGAACTCGCCTCCTCCCGCGACGGCGTGCTCGTTTCGCCGGGCCCCGGCAACCCCGCAGGGGCGGGCGTGTGCATCGACCTCATCACCTGGTGCGGCGAGAATGCCAAGCCCATGCTGGGCGTCTGCCTGGGCCACCAGGCCCTGGCTGAGGCTTACGGCGGGACCGTCTCCCATGCGCCGGAGCTCATGCACGGCAAGACCTCCCAGGTGGAGCACGGTGACGACGGGCTCTTCACCGGTGTCCCGTCCCCGTTCACGGCCACCCGCTACCACTCGCTGGCCGCCGAGAACGACTCCATCCCACCCGTGCTGGAGGTGACGGCCCAGACCGCCAATGGCGTCATCATGGGGCTGCGGCACCGCACCGCGCCGCTCTGCGGTGTGCAGTTCCACCCCGAATCCGTCCTGACCGAGGGCGGCTACCAGATGCTGGGGAACTGGCTCGAGTCGGTGGGCCTCACGGGTGCCGCGGAGCGCGCCACGAGCCTGTCCCCGCTGATCAGGAAGTAATCTTCTCCGCGGTGAGATGACAGAAGCCCGGCTCCGAAGGAGCCGGGCTTCTTCCGTCCTGGGCGCTCAGCCCTGGGAGTTCTTGTTCCCCGGGGGCGGGGAGGTGGTGGTGTCCGACGGCGTCGGTGTCGGGGTGGGTGTCGGCTTCTGCGTCACGGTCAGGGTCACGGTGCCACCCTGCTCGATGGAGCCCTTCGCCGCGACGCTCTGCGCCGTGACCTGGCCGGCCGGGAGGGTTGTGCTGTCTACGTAGTTCGGGACGGCCTGCAGGCCCAGATCCTTCAGTGCGGCGGTCGCCTCGTCAAGGGTCTTCCCGAGCAGGGACGGGACCTCGACCCGGCCGTTGGACACGATGATCTCCACCTGGTCGTTGACTCCCACGGTCTGGCCCGGGGCCGGTTTGGTGGTGATCACGATGCCGGCAGGGACCGTGGAGCTGTAAGACAGAGTCGTCTTGATGATCGTGCTCAGCCCGAGATCCCGTAGCCGGTCACGCACGGTGGCCTCGGTCTGGCCCACGAAATCCGTGGGCATCTGGAACGACGACGGGCCGTTGGAGACGAACAGTTTCACCGAAGAGTTGATCTGGACGCTCTGTCCACCCGGCGGATCGGTCTTGATCGCGGAGCCCTTCGGCACGGTGGGGTCGGCGACGAACTGCGACTTGGGCTGCAGATGGGCGTCGTACAGCTTCTGCATGGCTTCGGAGGAGCTGAGGTTCGTCACCGACGGCACGGCCACCATCTCCGGTGGGATCGGCCGGGTGAGCCAGGCGTACACGCCGAAGCCGGCGCCGGCCAGGATCATCAGCACGAAAATCCACACGGTCACCATCAGCCCGCGGCGGTGCCGTCGCTTGCGCTGCGCCTGCTGGACCTCGGGCAGGTTGCGGATCTCCGGCAGCAGGCCACGCAGCTGATCGTGTGTCAGGGTCAGCGGGCCGTCGTCGGGGACCCCGCTCAGCGTCTGGGTGGCCGGGGCGGACGGCTGTTCCGCGGCCACCGCCGGCAGCGCCTCGGTGGCCAGGGCGGCGGCCGCCGGCAGCGCGGCGTGGGCCGCCGTCGCGTCCGCATCGACGTCGTGCACGGCGACACCGCCGCGCGCGGCACGCAGGGCGCGCCGGAACGCCGCCGCGTCCTGGAAACGGTCCTCGCGGCGCTTGCGCAGCGCCTTGGCGACCACCGAGTCGAGGGCGCCGTCGATGTCAGGATTGAGCTTGCTGGGCGGGGACGCGATGCCCTGGACGTGCTGATAGGCCACCGAGACCGGGCTGTCTCCCTGGAAGGGGGGTTTGCCGGTCAGCAGTTCGTACAGCAGGCAGCCGGCCGAATAGAGGTCGCTGCGCGCGTCCACCTTCTCGCCGAGAGCCTGCTCCGGTGAGAGGTACTGGGCCGTGCCCACCACGGCCTGGGTCTGCGTCATGGTGGCGGAGGAATCCGTCACGGCCCGGGCGATGCCGAAGTCCATGACCTTCACGGCACCGGATTCGCCCACCACCATGACGTTGCCGGGTTTGATGTCCCGGTGCACGATGCCGGCCTTGTGGCTGTACTCCAGCGCGGCCAGGACTCCCAGGGTGTACTCGATGGCCTGGTCCACGGAGAGCGGGCCCTGCCTCAGCAGATCCCTCAGGGAATGGCCGTTCACCATCTCCATGACGATGTAGGGGGCACGGACCCCGTCCTGGCCGTCTCCCTGCGACTCCTCACCGGAGTCGTACACAGCGACGATGGAGACGTGGTTGAGCCCCGCGACGGCCTGAGCCTCACGGCGGAAACGGGCCAGGAACTGCGGGTCCCGGGCCAGATCGGCGCGCAGGACCTTCACGGCGACGTCCCGGCCCAGGCGCAGGTCTGTACCCCGGTACACGTCGGCCATGCCGCCGCGACCGATCAGATCGCCGAGTTGGTAGCGCCCATTGAGGACGCGGGTGCCGGTGGCCAGGTCAATCTCCTCGCTCTGTTTCGTCAGGAAGGCGCGGATACGCTACTTGCTGGGGGTGGGGACGGGCTGGGTCTGAGTCGGCTGAGCGCTCGGAGTCGCACTCGGCTGCTCCGGCGCCGTGATCGTGTAGCTCACCTTCGACCCTGCGGGGACCTGCGCGCCCGCAGCCGGGTTCATGAAGGTGAGGCTGCCGGACCGGGCCGAGCCCTGGGTCGGTTCGGGAACCAGCCCCGCCGCCGTGAGCGCCGCCTGGACCTGCGCATCCGTGACCGAACCGCTGGGTCCGGGCGGGATGGAGGGCACGTTGACCGGTGCGGGGCCTTTGGAGGCGGTCACCGTGATCAGGCTGCCCTTCTCGACCACGCCGGTGGGGCTGACTCCGGTGACCTGACCGGCGGGCTTGTCCGAGGCGACGTTGTCGACGCTGACCTGCAGGCCGAGGCGTTCCAGGGCCGTCTGGACCTCGTCCACAGGGCGGCCCACGTAGTCGGCGAGATTGATGGCGACCGTGGACGGAGTCGCGCTGGGGGTCTCGCTCTGCGTGGTCTGCGTGACCGACGGCGGCGCCGACGACGTCTGCTGGGTGGCTCCTCCGAACAGGCCCATCGCGTTGAGCCAGAATCCGAGAAGTGCCAGGACCAGCAGCACCACCAGGGCGACGATCGGCCAGACCCACGGGCTGCGCTGCTTACGGCGCGGTTCCGGCGTGGGCTCCTGGTAGTCCTCCTCGTCCTGCGTCAGCCAGCTGTGTTCCGCGGCGATCTCCGCTGCGGGGACCACCGGCATGGCCGAGGTGGCCGGCGTCGTGCGCGACTGCGGAACCACAGTGGTGGCCGCCGTCTGCTGGACGTCCACCGGTGCCGTGATGGGGCCCGTGCTCTGTTCGAAGAGCAACATGCCGGGGACCGCCCGGTGTGCCGTGGAGATGTCGCCCCGGCGGATGGCCTCGGCGGCCTCGGACAGCTTGACGGCGTTCGCCGGGCGGTTGGCGGGGTCCTTGGCCAGCATGGACATCAGGAGCGCGCGGATCGGGGTGGCCAGGGAATCCGGCAGCGGCGGCGGTGCATCGTTGACCTGGGCCAGGGCGATCGCGATCTGTGACTCCCCGGAGAACGGGCGGTGCCCCGTGAGGCACTCGTAGCCGATGATGCCCAGTGAGTAGATGTCGCTGGATCCGGTGGCGGTCTGTCCGGTGGCCTGTTCCGGTGCGAGGTACTGGGCCGTTCCCATGACCTGGCCGGTCTGGGTCAGCGGCACCTGATCGGCCAGGCGTGCGATGCCGAAGTCGGTGATCTTCACCTGCCGTTCCGGCGTGATGAGCAGGTTGCCCGGCTTCACGTCGCGGTGCACCAGGCCCTTCTCATGCGCGACGGCGAGGGCCCGGGCGGTCTGGGCGATGATGTTGAGCGTCAGATCCGGCGTGAGGACGTGCTCACGCTCGATGATGGTGGAGAGCGGCTCTCCGGGGACCAGCTCCATGACGAGATACGCCGAGCCGGCCTCCTCGCCGTAGTCGAAGACGTTGGCGATGCCCTCGTGGTTCAGCAGCGCCGTGTGCCGTGCCTCATTGCGGAAGCGCTCCAGGAAGCCGGGGTCCCCGGTGTACTCCTCCTTGAGGATCTTGATGGCGACCGTGCGGCCCAGGACCTGGTCCTGCGCACTCCAGACCTCGCCCATGCCGCCGATCGCAATGCGCGTGGTCAGACGGTACCTCCCGCCGAGAGTGATTCCAGACGTGGGCCTCACTTGTTCAACACCGCCTCAAAGAGTTTTTTCGCGTTTGGACTGGTCAATTGTGCCCCGGTGGCCACGTCGACGCCGTGGATCGCGATCGTGACGACCACTTGGGGATTGTCCGCCGGGGCGAACCCGGTGAACCAGGAGTTGTTCAGGCCGTTCCCAAGCTCGGCCGTGCCGGTCTTGGCGGCGACCTTGACGCCGGGGACCGCCGCACCGGCGGCGAGACCGTTGTCCACCACGCCCACCATCCAGTCATTGATCTGCTGGGCCACAGCCGGGGTGGTGGCGGTCCGCAGGGCCTCGGGCTGGTATTCGGTGATCACCCGGAGATCGGGCGCCCGGAGCGTCTTGACGAGTTCCGGCTTCATCTGGACGCCGCCGTTGGCGATGGCGCTGGTGAGCATGGAGATCTGCAGCGGCGTGACCAGCACGTCGAATTGCCCGATGGCCGACTGCGCCAGCTGCGGCTGGTTCAGGCCGGTGGGGAACTTGCCCTTCCCATAGTCGAGGTGGAGCTGATCCCCGGGATCCTGCCCAATGCCGAAGGCTTTGGCCTTGTCCGCGATCTTGTTCTCGCCGAGATCCAGGGCGATGCCGGCGAACGGAGTGTTGCAGGAGTTCGCCAGGGCGAAGGCGAAGCTGGCCTGGGTCTGTGTGTAGCACTGGCCGCCGGCGTAGTTCGGCAGCTTGTAGTCGATGCCGGGGAAGGACATCTGCGCCGGGTTCGGCAGCACCGAGTCCTTGTTGTACTTCCCGGACTCCAGCGCCGCGGCGGTGTCCACGAGCTTGAACACCGAGCCCGGGGACAGCAGTGCACCCGTGGGTCCGGAGACGTTCTGGTACAGGTTGATGCCCTGTGTCCCGTCCAGCTGGGCCTTGGCGGCCGCTGCCGCGCTCCGGTCCAGGGTGGCCACGGTGTTCGGGTCATAGGACGGCTTGGAGACCATGGCGAGGATGGCACCGGTCTTGGGGTTCTGCACCACGATGTAGCCCTGGACGCCGTCCGGGATCAGGCCGTAGGCCAGCTTCTGGATCTTGGGGTCCAGGGTGGTCTCCACATTGGCGCCCTGGGGCTGCTTGCCCAGGAAGAGCTGCCGGACACGGTCCAGGAACTGCTGATCAGACGCTCCCGTGAGCTCGCTGTTCATGCTCCGCTCCATGCCGGTGGAGCCCTGCGAACCATTGGTGGAGTAGTACCCCGTGATGCCGGCGTAGACGGCGCCGTCCGGGTAGCTGCGCTTGGACTTGCAGGCCTCATTGCCGGCGACCGACTCCGCGATGGGCTGGCCGCCGGCCAGGATGGTGCCGCGGTCGTTGCACAGGCTGCGGGTCAGGGCCAGCGTGTTGAGGGGATTGGTGTTCAGATCCCTGGCACCGATCACCTGGATGTAGCTGACGGCGCCGAAGAGGAGGGCGAAGAGGACCACGGTGGCGATCCATGCGTTGCGGATGGCTTGATTCACTCAGCTCACCTCCTGGGTGACGTGGGTGTCCCTGATCGGAGCGGTGTCTCCGGACGGCGGTGCGGACGCGCCGGCCGAATCGTCATCCCCATGGTGCAGGGGGCTCGTGTCCACCGGTCCGCGGGCGGTGTTGGAGATCATCAGCAGCAGACCGACCACGATCCAGTTGGCCAGCAGCGAGGAGCCGCCGGCAGCCAGGAACGGGGTGGTCAGGCCCGTGAGCGGGATCAGGCGGGTCACGCCGCCGATCACCACGAAGCACTGCACGGCCATGACGAAGGAGAGCCCCACGCCCATCAGCTTGCCGAAGGAATCGCGGGCGCCGAGAGCCGCCCGGAAACCACGGGTGATGAGCAGAAGGTAGAGCAGGATCATGCCGGCCAGGCCGATCAAGCCGAGTTCCTCGCCGAAGGAGGCGATGATCATGTCGCTGTTGGCATACGGCACCAGATACGGCTGTCCCTGGCCGAGGCCGGTGCCGAAGATACCGCCGTCCGCCATGCCGAAGAGGCCGTTGACGATCTGGCTGCTTCCTCCAGGATCTCGGTTGTAGATCACGGGGTCGAACGCGTCGTACCAGCTCTCCATGCGGAACTTCACATGGGTGAAGAGCTGGGCCGCCACCGTTCCGGCGACGGCGATGAGGATCAGCCCGATGACCACCCAGCTGACGCGTCCCGTGGCCACGTAGATCATGACCATGAAGAGGCTGAAGAACATGAACGAGGTGCCCATGTCCCGCTGGAGCACCAGGATGCCGATGCTGACGGCCCACGCCGCCAGCATGGGGCCCATGTCCCGGAAGCGGGGCAGCTGCAGCGGACCGATCTTGCGGCCGGCCAGCAGGATGAGGTCCCGGTTCACGGAAAGATACCCTGCGAAGAATATGGCCAGGGTGATCTTGGCGATCTCCGCGGGCTGGAAGGTGAAGGGGCCGATCTGGATCCACAACTGGGCGCCGTTGATGTCGCCGGCGGTCAGGCCGGGGACCATTGGAAGCACCAGCAGCACGGCGCTGACGGCCAGCGAGATGTAGGTGAATCCGCGCAGCCGCCGGTGATCCCTGAGCACCCAGATCAGGACGATGGTGCAGGCCACGGCGATCAGCGTCCAGCGGAGCTGGTTATCCCCGGCCGTGCCCTTGGAACCGTCCAAGCGGTGGATCATGGCCAGACCGAGACCATTGAGGGCCACGGCCACCGGAAGTATAAACGGATCGGCATATTGAGCCCTGATCCGCAGCGTTATATGCATCGCGAGGGATGCGACGGCCAGGAGGCTCGACTGGAACCAGAAGGACCCGTTGAGCGAGCCGGGGTTGTTGACGCTGGACAGCACGCTGGCGCCGATCCCGACCAGGAGTGCCAGGACGAGCAGGACCAGCTCGATGTTGCGGCGCGGCTTGACCACCACGGAGTCGGTGAGGGCTGTACTCATCCGGCACCTCCACAGGCGTTGGCGGGGGATCCCGACGGGGATGGGGTGGGTCTGGCGGTGGGCGTGGCGGTGGCCCCTCCAGACGCCGAGGGCCTGGCCGTCGGGCTGCCACTCGGGCCGGGGCATCCGCGTTCGTCGAAGTTGAGATCCAGCGTCAGGCTCTTGACGATCTGTTCCGCATCGGAGAGATCATTGGCCGCGATGGTCTCATGGACCCGCTGCTGGGAGAACGGGGGCAGACTGCTGACCTGGAGGTCCGTGATGGAGTGGACGGTGGAGAGCTTGATGGGCCCGAGCTGCTGAGACACCCCGTTGTAGATGGCCACTCGCCCGTCCGCCTCTCCCACGTAGTAGCGGGTCTGCGTCCACGCGTATCCGAACCACACGCCCAGAACGACGATGGCGACGAGGAGGCCTGCCACCACCCAGCGGAACCAGTGCCTGCGCCGGCGCCCCTGGGTGACCGCGTCCTGGGGAAGCTCGATGTCCTCGCGTTCCTGGCGGTGGGTCAGGATGGAGGCCGCCCGCCGGGCGACGGCACGGCCCGCGATGTTCGGGACCTTCCCCGTCTCCAGGGCCAGGGCGGCGGCGCCCACCAGTTCGTGGGGGCGGCTCTCCAGCTCCAGGCGCAGGACCTCGGCCGTGAGGTGCGCGCCCAGATTGGGATCCGTCCGTGTGTCGTCCGCCGCCGGCGGGGCGAGGAGCACGGTGCTGGTGGTCAGCCCTGTGGACGGGGGGTCCGCCGGGGTCTTCCCATCTTCATCCTCCTGCTTGGAGGGCTCCCCGGCCGCGTCAGCGGGCGCCGCGGCTTCCGCCGCTGCGGGCGGCACGACGGCGGTGGCCCCGCCGTCGTCGTCGGGCACCAGGTCCAGGACGATCACGGTGACGTTGTCCGGGGCTCCCGCGGCGAGCGTCAGCTCGACGAGCTGGTCGGCGGCGCGGGCCACCGAGGCGGTCCCGCGGATCACGGCCTCCACCATGTGGTGCGGGACGTAGTTCAGGCCATCCGAGCAGAGCAGCCAGCGGTCGCCCTCGCGGATGTCCACGGTGCTCAGATCCAGCTCGGGACTCGCGTCCACATCGCCCAGGACGCGCATCAGCACGTTCTTGTGCGGGTGGGTCTCCGCCTCCTCAGGGCGGAGCCGGCCCTCATCCACCAGGCGCTGAACGAAGGTGTGGTCCACGCTGAGCTGTTCGAACTTGCCGTCGCGGAGACGGTAGGCGCGGGAATCGCCGATGTGGGCGAAGTGCAGCTCGCCCTCGGACAGCAGCAGTGCGGTGACGGTGGTGCCCATGCCGGCCAGCAGAGGGTCCACGTGCACCAATTGGGACAGGATCGAATTGGCCGTCTGGATCTCGTCGGCCAGGACGGTGCCCGCGTCGCCGTCGTAGTCGTCGTGATCCAGGTGGATCAGATCCAGGACGGTGGACGCGGAGGCGACATTGCCGCCCGCGTGGCCGCCCATGCCGTCGGCGACGACGGCGAGGTGCCGGCCCGCGTACGCCGAATCATCGTTCTTGGCGCGCATCAGGCCCACATCGGAGCGGGCCGCATAGCGCATGACCAGCTCAGGCGTGGAGGGTTCCGGCGCCGGGGCTGGCGTCTTCTTGTCGGATGCCAAGGTCAGGGCCTCAACTCGATGACCGTCTTGCCGATCCGGATCGGGACTCCGAGCTCCACCGGAAGGGCGCGGGTGAGCTGCTGGTCACCCAGATACGTGCCGTTGGTGGATCCGAGGTCCTCGATGAACCAGCGGCTGCCCTGCGGGAACAGGCGGGCGTGACGTCCCGAGGCGTAGTCGTCCTCCAGGACCAGGGTGGCCTCCTGGGCGCGGCCCAGCAGGACGGGGCTCGCGGCGAGCTCCACCTGGGTTCCGGCCAACGGTCCTTCCGTGACCATCAGGAGCCGGGCGTGCTGCTTGGGAGCCGGGGGCTGCGCCTGGGCCAGTTCCGGATGCTTGCGCAGCTGGCGTGCGGTGGGGGCTCCGGTCTTGGCCGTTCCGCCGATCATGAGGTCCCTGCGCATGGCGGCCACGATGCTGAAAATCAGGACCCAGATCAGCAGCAGGAATCCGAAGCGGAGCGCGGTGACCGTCAGGTCGCTGAGTTCACTCATGCATTCCTCCCCGGGCCGGCCGGAATGAGCCGGAAGATCAGGCGCGTGCGCCCCATGGTGATGACGGAGCCGTCCGTCAGTTCGATGCTGCCGTCCAGGCGCTGGCCATTCACGTAGCTGCCATTGGTGGATCCGAGGTCCACGGCCCAGGCGGTGTCGCCCTGGGTGCGGATCTCAAGGTGCCGGCGGGACACTCCGGTGTCCTCGACCGGGATGTCCGCGTCCGAGGCCCGGCCCAGGACGATGCTCGGAGCGTTCAGCGAGTAGCGCTGGTCCCCGACGTCGAGGACGGGCTGCAGCCTGGCGGGCGCGGGCTGCCGCGCCGGTGCCGGGCGCCGTGGGGCGCCGGAAGAGGTCTCCGTCTTGTCTGCCCGCGACGTCACCGTGAATGCGCCCGCCTTCAGCGAGGATTCCCGGACGAAGGCGACTCGGACGGGGCCGGGCAAGGTGTAGCCCTGACTTCGGGCATGGGCGATGACGACGTCGCACAGTTCTTCCGCGAGGGCCGTTCCCCACTCTTCGGCGCGGGCGTAGTCCATGTCACTGAGCAGGACTTCGAAGCTGTTCGGTGCGATGCTGCGGCTCGTGGACACCGTGAGGACCTTGTTGTCCATCTCCCGGCGGAGACGGCTGGAGATCTCCACGGGCTGCACCTGTGATTTGCCGCCGGAGGAGAACACACCACGGACGGCCTTCTCCAGGCCCCGCTCCACACGGTCCAGCAGACCCATGCCGTTCTCCTTCCTGCCTGATGATCGCGGGGTGCGGCCCCATGACGGCCGGTGGCGGGATGCCTGCCGGTTGTTCCGATACTACTGTCCAGGCTCGTTCCGGCCCTACCCCGGGACGGTCCGGACGGGTCGCGGAGGGGGAATTCCCAGCGGGCTCTCACCGGGGCTCAGACCTGGAGTGGAGAAGTCCGGAGCCCTGTTCCGGCGGGGCCCGGAGCCCGTTCCGGGCGCCGGGAAAACCTCCCCGTCCACCACGATTTCACTTTCCGGGCAGAACATGGTTATTATTGATCCCGTTGCTTTCACCGCTGGTGAAGGCAAAGTGCGCGCGAGTGGCGGAACGGCAGACGCGCTGGCTTCAGGTGCCAGTGTCCGAAAGGGCGTGGGGGTTCAAATCCCCCCTCGCGCACAAATCGAAACTCCCGGTTCATGTGAACCGGGAGTTTTTTGTTGCCTGGAAACGGCGCCTGAGCCCGTCACATTTGTCACATCTTTACTTGAAACGACAATACCTTCTAGATTGCCAGGACTCCGCCGCGAAAAGCCGCGGATCATTCACTGGCACACGATCCGGAGCAGGGTCCGGGTCTGAGGAAGGGACACCTTCATGGGAAACACCGACCATCGGCGGCGGCACCGCCGTTCTTTCGCGGTCGCGGCACTCGCCGCGCTGGGGCTGGGTGCCGCGGGCCTCGTCCCGGCGGCAGAGGCTCACGGCCGTCCGTCCGGCGCAGAGGCGGCCGCCTCCGTCTCCGCGGTCGCGGCAGGGCGTGGCCAGGAGACGGTCTCCGGCATCATCGTCACGTATAAAGAGAACTCATCCCACGGTGATGCCGTGGCTCATGCCTGGGGCGTCGTGGCCCGGATGCTCGGGGTGAGCCCGCGCGAGGTGCGCCATCTCGCCGTCGGGTCCACCTTGGTGTCACTGGGGCGGGAGGTGAGCGCACAGGAAGCGGACACCGCGGTGGCCGCTCTGCTCGCGTCCGGAGCGGTGGAATCGGCCGAACCCGACGCCCGGATGTGGCCCGAGCTCTCCCCGGATGACCCCCGCTACGCCGAACAGTGGGACTTCACGGGCGCGAACGGCATGAGGATCCCGGGGGCGTGGGATGTCGCCACCGGATCGGGCGCAGTGGTCGCGGTTCTGGACACGGGCATCACGCGGCACCCAGACCTGGATGCGAACATCCTTTCGGGCTATGACTTCATTTCGGATCCGGCCACCGCGCGGGACGGAGGCGGCCGGGATTCCGATCCGCAGGATGAGGGCGATTGGTACGCGGCAGGCGAGTGCGGCAAGACGACGGCCAAGAATTCGTCCTGGCACGGCACCCATGTCACGGGAACCGTGGCGGCGGTGACCGGTAATGCCGTGGGCGTGGCCGGAGTGGCGCCGGGGGCCAAGGTGGTCCCGGTTCGTGTGCTCGGCAAGTGCGGCGGCGCCACATCCGATATTGCGGATGCGATCGTGTGGGCTTCCGGGGGGACGGTGGCCGGGGTCCCGGTGAACCCTTACCCGGCGCAGGTCATCAACATGAGCCTCGGCGGGACGGGCACCTGCTCAGCCACGTACCAGAACGCGATCAACGCCGCCGTGGCGCGCGGGGTCACGGTGGTGGTGTCGGCTGGAAACAGCGCGGCGGACGCCTCCGGCAGCAGGCCCGCCAACTGCCAGAATGTGGTGGCAGTGGCGGCTGGCGACAAGGATGGCAAGCTCGCGTCCTACTCGAACTACGGGACGACGGTGGACGTCACCGCGCCAGGCGGGGACACCAGCAAGAGTGGCGGTGGAATCCTTTCGACACTGAACGCCGGGACCACGGTGCCCGGGGCGCCGAGCTACGCCTGGTACCAGGGCACCTCGATGGCCGCGCCGCACATCTCCGGCCTGGCCGCGATGATGAAGAGCCTCAAACCCGGCCTCACCCCCACCGATGTGGAGAGCTTGCTCAAACAAGGCGCGCGTCCCATGCCGGGTGGTTGTTCCCTGGGCTGCGGCGCCGGCTTGTCCGACGCTGCGGCGACGATGAGTCTCACGGCGGCCCGCTGATCGGGAAAGCCCGGAGTGGTCCCGGTGCTCGAGCACCGGGACCACCTGCTTGCTATTGACAAGCACCCCGGCCCGGATCACGCTGGAATCACTTGCAAAAAGCAAGCAGATCCTCGGTATCGGAGTTTCCTGTGAGCACCATGATTTTCGTGAACCTGCCCACCAGCGACCTGGAGCGGGCCAAGTCCTTCTACACCTCCCTCGGATTCACCATCAACCCGCTCTTCACCGATGAGAACGCGGCCTGCGTGGTGGTGGATGAGAACGTCTTCTTCATGATCCTGACCCGCGGGTTCTTCTCCACCTTCACCAGCCGTGACCTGGTGGACCCGGGCACCCACATCCAGGTCCTCAACGCCCTCAGCCGTGACTCCCGCGAGCATGTGGACAGCACCACCGAGGCGGGCCTCGCCAACGGCGGCAAGGAACACCGCGATCCGCAGGACCTCGGCTTCATGTACTCCCGGTCCCTGGAGGACCCGGACGGCAACATCCTGGAGTTCGTCTACATGGAGCCTCAGGCCGTGGAGAACGGCCCCGGCGAGCACGTGGCCGCTCAGGCCGCCGAGTGACGGCGTCCTCTTAAGAGAAGACTGAGGAGGAGAGTCGCATGGCCGCGCGTAGTTACGGCCAGTACTGCGGTGTGGTGCGGGCCCTGGAACTGGTGGGCGAACGGTGGGCGCTGCTGATCGTTCGTGACCTGCTGGTGGGCCCGCGCCGCTACTCCGACCTCAAAAGCGGCCTGAGCCGCATCCCCACCAACATCCTCAGCGACCGGCTGAAGGACCTTCAGGCCGCGGGCCTGGTGCACCGGGTCCCGGTGGCCCGCTGCGGCCTGGTCTACGAGCTGACCCCGTACGGGCGGGAACTCGAGGACGTGATCCTGGCCCTCGGCCGCTGGGGCTTCAAGGCCATGACCGGGCCCCGGGAGGGGGAGGAGGTCACGGCCGATTCCCTCACCATGGCCCTGCGCACGGCCTTTGACCCCGCCGCGTCCCGCCGCGTGCCCGCTACCGTCTTCACCCTCCATGTGGGGGACGTGACGCTCGTGGCACGCTCCGACGCGGGGCGCCTGGACGTCGTCGCGCCGTCGCGGGGGCCGGTGCCTGTCGCGACTCCCATGGGCGACGGGGACCGCCTGGAGTTCGCCGCGGCACCCGGGATCCGGGATCTCATCGCCGGAACGGTGACGCCGGCGGACGCTGTGGCGTCCGGCGCGGCGGAAGTGCTCGACGGCGATGTGAGGCTCCTGGAGCGCTTCGCGGCACTGTTCCATTTGGACGCGGCCGTGGCCGCCTGAGCCGCGGAACCGTCCTTCCGGAAAAAAATTTCACACGACGCGTAACCTTCCGGCCCACCGTGCCGGTTCAGGGGGTACAGGTCGCCACGGCGGCCTCCCGTATCTTTCATCCCCCAAGGAGCGCATCACATGTCGTTGTTCACCGCAGTCGCCACGAGCAAGCTCGCCGCCAGTGCCGTCGCCGCCCTCGGCCTCCTCACGGTCGGTGGAGTCGGGACCGCTGCCTACACCGGCTCCCTCCCCACCCAGGCCCAGGATGTGGCCCACCAGATCATCGGCGCCCCGGCAGCCCAGGTGGAGAACGTGAAGACCACCGCCACCGACGCGGCCGCGACCGCGCAGCAGAAGGTCGCCGGCAAGGCCGACGCCGTGAAGGCCGCCGCGCAGAAGGCGCTCACCGCCGCGCAGGACAAGGCCGCCGCCGTCGACGGCAAGGCCGCGGGTGTCGTCGACCAGGCCACCGCCGCCGCCCAGAAGGCCGTCTCCGGCCTCAGCAGCCTGCAGCTCCTGGACCTCTGCAAGGCAGACGCGGCCAGCACCATCGACGCCTCCTCCGCAGGTTTCAAGAGCCTCTCCGTGGCCGCCGGCGGCGCCGGCAACGTCGGCACCTTCTGCGCCGACCTGGCCGGCCAGCAGGTCTCCGTCCAGGGTTCCGCCGACGGGGGCACCTCCGTGAACGTCACCGTTCCGTCCGCCCCGAAGCTGCCCGCCCTCCCCGCCAAGCCCGCTCTGCCGAGCGTGCCGGGCGTCTCCGTTCCTCAGCTCCCCGGTCTGGGTGGCTGACAGAAACTTCGGGTAGCCTGTCTGCCCGAAGACGCCAGGGCTTCGAACACCTGGTGTGATCGCCAGGCATGGCCCGGGACGTTCCCCCACTCCCGGGCCATGCCGTCGACGAACAGGATCCACTGCTTGCAGACGTCAGAGGACCAGGGGCCGCTCACCGTCACGGACGGTGAGGACGGCCCGGAAGCTCTCTTCACGAACGCGTATCGTGCCTACTCCGGACCCGTCCGGGGATATCTTGCTGCCCGCGGAGTGGATGATCCCGACGCCGTCACGAACGACGTCTTCCTCACCCTCTACTCCCGGATGACGCCGCCGGAGGGGTCCGCGGTCCCCGCCTTCCGCGGAGGGCTCGCCGGGGCCAAGTCCCTCGCCTTCACCATCGCGCACGGCCGTGCCGTGGACCACCACCGGCACAGGGCCCGGACACCGTTCCTGGTCCCGCACGAGCAGGAGACGGACCCCAGGCGCGCCCCCGGAACCCCCGAGGAGACCGTCCTGGCCGGGCAGGGAGCCCAGGAACTCCTGGACCACCTGCCCGAGGACCACAGGGAGGTCCTTCTGCTGCGCATCGTGGCCGATCTGTCGATCGAACAGACGGCCGCCATCATGGAGAGGTCCCAGGGCGCCGTCAAACAGCTTCAGCGCAGAGCCCTCAAAGACCTCAAAGCCCACGTGTCATCCCGGAAGAGCATGCCATGACCACCGAACTCCCCCCGGATCGGACCGACGTCGTCGACGAACTGCTCGACGGCCTGGACTCCAAGGACGCCGCAGTGTTGCGGCCCGTCCTTGAGGATCTGAGATCGCTCTCCAGCGCGCCCCCCGTGACCCCGAACGCCGAACTCGCAGCGCTTCTGGCCGGGTCCGCCTCGCGGCTTGCGGCCCCCACTGAACCCATCGCCATCGTCGCGGAGAAGGTGGCTGAGGTGGTGGACCTCGACGCAGCACGTGCGGCCCGCAGGGGAGGTGCGACGCGCGGTGCCTCCGCCGTGCGCCCTTCCCGGCCGCGCCGCCGTCGGGCCGTGGTCCTCGCCGCCGTCGCCGCGGTGGCGGTCACCGCCGCGACCGCAGGGGTGGCAGCGGCGTCGCAGGACGGCGGCCTGCCGCGCATCATCAGGATCATCACCGGCCAGCCGGCCGAGGCTCCCGCACCCCCGGAGCCGGCCACGGAGGACCCGTTGCCGGCTCCCGCGCCGGCCTCCGCGAAACCACGGCCGAGCGTGAGTCCGTCCGCTCCGCCATCCACCCCGGAGGGCCCGGCACCGGCACCCGCTGTCACTCCGGCACCTGCGCCCGCGCCGTCGAGCCCGCAGTCACCCGAGCAGCCGGGGATCCTCCCGGCCCTTCCGAAGCTGCTGCCCGGCCCGCTGCTGCCGACGCAGCTGCCCACCGGTCTGCCCCTGCCGGGGCTGCACTAGAAGTACCGCCGAGTCTCTCAGGCCACGGGAAGCGGCAGGAAGCTGCGGAAGCCGCCGATCAGGGCGTCCAGCCCCATGGTGAATGCCCGGTCCGGGTTGCTGCCTCCCTCGGCCTCTTCGAAGCGGTTGACCGCCGTGGTGAAGTTCGGGGTGCTGGCGGCGGAGGCGCCGGTGTCGAAGATGTCCTCCGGCGCCGTGGCGTCGTAGGCCGAGCCGAAGATGAAGGACTCCAGAGCCACGACGGCGGGCACGATCCGTTCCTGCGGGAAGCCCGCCTGGCGGAAGCCGGCGCTGACCGCCTCATACATGGCCAGGGTGCGCGGGGCGTTCGTGACCGGCAGGACCGCGATGATCGGGATGAGCGGCGTGTGCTGGGCGAACACCTCGCGGTAGCTCCAGGCCCAGTGCCGGACGGCTTCCTCCCATGGCTGCGTGCCGAAGGCGCTGACATCCACCTGGGCGGCCAGGTGGTCCTCAATGAGGATCAGCACCTCCTGTTTGTTGGTCACGTGGTTGTAGAGGGCCGACGGCGAGACGCCGAGCTTCTTGGCCATGGCCGACATGGTGAGGCCCTCGTACCCCTTGTCCGTCACCAGCTCCAGCGCTGCCCCGACGATTGATTCGTGCGTCAGAACGGCTTTGATGGGGCGGCCCACACGTCGGCGGGGCGCCTCTGCGGGGGTGCTGGGGGTGGTCATAGGGGTCCTCTGCTCGGGTGGTCCGGGGGCTGGAACAACTGTAGCGGTCCGGCTTCTTCGTGCAGGGGTCTTTCGCGCGGTGCGTCATGTGGGTTATAGTCATTACTAAATGAATGGTGTTCATTTAGTGACCATGGTCACGGCACCGCCCGTCATCCCCTTCCTTGGAGGAAAAATGCTCAATCTGGATCGCGACGTCGTGATCGTGGGCGCCGGCCCCTCTGGCCTGACTGCTGCCCGCCGACTCAAGAAGGCCGGCCTCAGCGTGGCCGTCCTGGAGGCACGTGACCGCGTGGGCGGCCGCACCTGGACCGACACCATCGACGGCGCCATGCTGGAGATCGGCGGCCAGTGGGTCTCCCCGGACCAGACCGTCCTCATGGAGCTCCTGGACGAGCTCGGCCTCGAGATGTACTCCCGCTACCGCGAGGGCGAGTCCATCTACCTGGGCGCCGACGGCAAGCTCTCCCGCTACACCGGAGCCTCCTTCCCGGTGGGCCCGGAGACGGCCGCCGAGATGGACCGCCTGACGGCGATCATGGACGAGCTGGCCGCCGAGATCGGCGCCGAGGAGCCGTGGGCCCACTCCAAGTCCCGCGATCTGGACACCATCTCGTTCCACCACTGGCTGCGCCAGAACTCCTCCAACGAGGAGGCCTGCAACAACATCGGTCTGTTCATCGCCGGCGGCATGCTGACCAAGCCCGCCCACGCCTTCTCCGCCCTGCAGGCCATCCTCATGGCCGCGTCCGCGGGTTCCTTCACCAACCTCACGGATGAGGACTTCATCCTGGACAAGCGCGTGATCGGCGGCATGCAGCAGGTCTCCCTTCTCCAGGCCGCGGAGCTGGGCGAGGACGTCATCCTCGACTCCCCGGTCCGCACCATCAACTACACCGAGGACGGCCAGGGCGGCTACCGCGTCATCGCCGAATCCGACCGTGCAGTGGTCAACGCCCGCTTCGTCATCATGGCGGTCCCGCCGAACCTCTACAGCCGCGTGTCCTTCAACCCGCCGCTGCCCCGCCGCCAGCACCAGATGCACCAGCACCAGTCCCTGGGCCTGGTCATCAAGGTCCACGCCGTCTACGAGACCCCGTTCTGGCGTGACAACGGCCTGTCCGGCACCTGCTTCGGCGCCGACTCGATCGTCCAGGAGGTGTACGACAACACCAACCACGGTGACTCCCGCGGCACCCTGGTGGGCTTCGTCTCCGACGAGAAGGCCGACGCCATGTTCGAGCTGAGCGAGGAGGAGCGCAAGGAGGCCATCCTGGGCGCCATCGCCGAGTACCTGGGCGAAGAGGCCAAGAACCCGTCCGTGTTCTACCTCTCTGACTGGGGCTCCGAGGAGTGGACCCGCGGCGCGTACGCCGCCAGCTACGACCTGGGTGGCCTGAGCCGCTACGGCAAGTCCCAGCACGACGCCGTGGGCCCGATCTACTGGTCCTCCTCCGACCTGGCGGCCGAGGGCTACCAGCACGTGGACGGCGCCGTCCGCATGGGTCAGAAGACCGCGGACCGCATCATCGCCGCGAACCAGGAACTGCGCCAGGCCGAGCCGGCCCTGAGCCAGGCCTGATCCCCCGCAGCTGAGGATCCCCGGCGCCGCCCGCCGCCGGGGATCCTTCTGAAACGCCTCCGGCCCTTCTTACCCTTTGTGGGGCCGGGGCACGCCTCGCAACAGGCACGCCCGCCGCACCGGAGCTGACTCCCCGGTGCGGCGCCGGTGTTTAAGGTGAGCGACGGCGGCGGCCGCCCCGCGCCGCCGTCGTCGCTCACCTCGCACGGTGGCCGGGAACGCCGCCCACCGTGCCGCTCAGAGCGCCGCGAGGTCTTCCCGCAGCGCCTGCACGACGGCGGTGGCCCGGCCGGCGTCGGGCACCATCCAGTTGGTGAGGTAACCGAAGCCGATGCCGTGCACCGGATCGGCGAAGCCGAGCTGCCCGCCGGCGCCGTAGTGGCCGAAGCCTGCCGGGCTCAGCAGGTCCTGGTCCAGGCCGGGCAGCTGGAAGCCGGCCGCGAAACGGTCAGCCCACGGCTCCGGGAAGCCCAGTTCCGGCCGGCCCTCGCTCACCGGCCGAAGCGCGTTCTCCAGGGCGCCGGTGCCGAGGAGGAGGGTTCCCCCGGTGTCCCGGACCGTGGCCGACCACAGGGCCGCCAGGGCGCGGGCCGTCGAGATGCCGCCCGCCGCGGGGAACTCGGCGGCGTGGAAGGAGCGGTCGTTGGCGCCCTCGGTCTCGGTCACCAGTTCCGGCGGCAGCGCCCCGCCCATTTGCGGGCCCTTCGCTGCGAAGGGGTTGGGGAGCTGCTGCATGGCCGCCACGCCCTGACGGTAGGCCTCGGACAGGCCGATGTGCGCCACCCGGGTCTCCTCCGCGGCCGGCAGACCCAGCCACGCCTCGGCGGTGACGGGGGAGAAGACCTCCTGGAAGAGGGCGCCGGCGGTCCGGCCCGTGACCCGGCGGATGAGTTCGCCGCTGAGCCAGCCGTGCGTGATGGAGTGGTAGGCGAAGCCCGTGCCCGGTTCCCAGAGCGGCTCCTGCGCGGCCAGCAGGGCGGTCATGAAGTCCCAGTCCAGCAGCTGCTCCCGGGTCAGTTCCTGCCGGACCGCGGACAGGCCCGCACGATGGCCGAGCGCCTCACGGACGGTCAGGCGGCCCTTGCCGTTGGCGGCGAACTCCGGCCAGTAGGACGCCAGCGGGGCGTCGTAGTCCACGAGGCCCTGTTCCACCAGTCGGGCGATGAGGACGGAGGCCAGGCCCTTGGTGCAGGAGAACATCACGGCGGCCGTCTCCTCCTCCCACGGCAGTGCGCTGCGAGCGTCCCGGGTCCCGCCCCAGAGGTCCACCACCTTCTCCCCGTCCCGGTACACCGAGACCGCGGCACCCATGTCCGGGGCGCCGTCGAACCCCTGAGCGAACGCCTGGCGCGTCCGTTCGAAGCCGCGGGTTGCGGTGCCGTGGACGGTGACGCCGCTGACGGAGGCGGACGGGGTCGTAGTCATGCGGGTCCTTCCGAGGTTCTGACGAGTGCTGGACCAGACGCTACACGGTCACTCTGTCTGAGAGCCCGCGTACCCTTGAATGCATGCGAGTGAAGATGTGCAGCATCCATGTGACCGATCCCGCCGCGGCCCATGCCGTCTACACGGAGAAGTTCGGCTTCGCTTCCCTGATGGCCATGCCGGAGGCGAACCTGTTCATCGTGCAGAACCCGTCCATCCCCGGTGGCCCCGGACTCCTCCTGGAGCCCAGCGACAACCCCATCGGTGAGGACTACCGTGCGCGTGTCTACGAGGCCGGGATGCCCGCGATCGTGCTCGGTGTGGACGATGTGGCCGCCGAAGCCGAGCGCCTGGCCGGGCTCGGCCTGCGCGTGGTCGGCGAGCCCGTGGTGCACCCGTCCGGGACGTTCGTGGACGTGGACGACTCCTGCGGCAACCTGATCCGTCTGCACCAGGACTGATGAACCCGCCGCTGATGGACTCCCTGACCTTCCTGTACGTCCCCGGCGTCACCCCGGGGAAGTGGATCCGCCGCTGGGAGGAGCGCCTGCCCGACGTCGCGCTGGAGTTCCGCATGGTGGACGACGACGTCGCGGCCGCCCTCGACGCCCTTGACACGGGTGAGGCGCAGCTCGCCTTCCTCCGCGTCCCCGTGGGCATGGCCGCCGCCTTGCGTGAGGGACGGTTCGTGATCCCCCTGTACGAGGAGCAGCAGGCCGTGGTGGCCGCCAAGGGCCACGAGATCCAGGCCTTCGAGGAGATCTCTCTTGAGGATCTGGAGGGCGAGACCTTCTTCGACAACTCGCCCGAGGGCCTGCGCGCCCTGGGTGGGCTCGAGATGGCCCTGGAGGTCGTGGCAAGTGGTGCCGGACTCCTGGTGCTGCCGATGCCCGCAGCCCGCCACGTGAACAATCCCGAAGTGGTGGCCCGCCCGCTGGAGGGTGCCGAGCCCACCGAGGTGGTGCTGGCCTGGCGCAAGGACGCCGATTCGGACCTGGTGCAGGAGTTCGTGGGCATCGTCCGGGGGCGCAAGGCCGACTCGGGACGCCAGCCGTCCGTGAACAAGGAGCAGCAGGAGAACGCCGCCAAGGCCCGGAAGTCCCGGAGCGCGACGGCCGGGGCATTCGGCGCGGCCAAGGCCGGTTCCAAGGGTGCGGGCCCCAAGGGCGGCGCCCAGGGCGGCGCCCAGAAGGGCCGGTCCGGCGGGAAGCCGGGTACAGGGAAGCCTGGCACGGCCAAGCCGGGCGGCGGCAAAGGTTCCGGCCGGGGCCGCGGCAAGCCGCCGTCGTCGGGCCGCAAGGGCCGCTGAGGCACCCCACCACAAGACACCTTAAATGCCGAGGCCGCTGGTATCGGTCGAAAACGCTTGTTCACTCAGCGTTCTCGACCGAAACCAGCGGCCTCGGCGGTGCAGGCGGGATCAGACGCCCGCGGGGACCTTCTCCTCCTCGGTGGCGTCCTCGAGGACGGCCTCCTCGGCGCGCTTCTTCCGGCCCTTGCCGTAGCGGAAGTGGAAGAACACGTAGCAGGCCACCGTGAACGGGACACCGATGTAGAGGGCCGCGACCTGGGTGGGGTCGAAGGCGATGCCGATCATCGAGCCCAGGCAGGCTGCGAACGCCAGGATCGGGACCACGGGGAAGAACGGCGCCTTGTACGGCAACGTGGACACGTCCCCGCCGTTGCGGACGAACGCCCTGCGGTGGAAGAAGTGCGCGGCCGCAATGGACATCCACACGGCGACGGTGGCGAACGCCGCGATCGAGATCAGGACCAGGTACACCGTGGTGGGCGCGATGACGCTGCTGACCAGCGACGCCAGGCCGCCCAGGAGGCTCACCACGAGCGCCACCATGGGGATGCCCCGCTTGGTCAGCTTGGCGAACGACTTGGGCGCGTGGCCCTGGTCCGCCAGGGAGAACAGCATGCGGGCGCAGGAGTACAGGCCGCTGTTGCCGGCGGAGAGCAGCGCGGTGATGACCACGAAGTTCATGATGTCCGCGGCGTACGGGATGCCGAGCTCGGAGAACACCGTGACGAAGGGGCTCTCGTCCAGGCCGGCCTTGTCATACGGGATGGTGGCGGCGATGACCATGATGGCACCGATGAAGAAGATCACCAGGCGCAGGACCGTGGTGCGCATGGCGCGGGGGATGCTGCGGATGGGATCGGCCGTCTCACCGGCGGCGACGCCGATCAGCTCGGAACCGGAGAATGCGAACAGCACGGCCAGGACGGTGACCATCACGCCGGTGAAACCGTTGGGGAACAGGCCCTGGGCGGTGCTGAAGTTCTCGAACAGGTGCGGGTAGTGGCCCTGCGCGGCGGGGTGGAAGCCCAGCAGAGCGGCGCCGCCCAGGATGATGAGGCCGACGACGGCGGCGACCTTGATCATGGCGAACCAGAACTCGCTCTCACCGAACACGCGGGAGGAGATGGCGTTCATGGTGAACAGCACGGCGCCGAACACCAGGCAGAAGATCCACACCGGGACTTCCGGGAACCAGCGCTGCATCATGACGCCGGCTGCCGTGAACTCGGAACCGATGGCGACGGCCCAGGTCAGCCAGTAGAGCCAGGCCGTGGTGAAGCCCGTGGCCGGGCCCATGGTCCGGGCCGCGTAGATGTGGAACGCGCCGGAGACCGGGTAGGCGATGGCCAGCTCGCTGAGGCACGCCATCACGAGATAGACGACGACGGCGCCGATCAGGTAGGCGATCACGGCACCGAGCGGGCCGGCCTGGGAGATCGTGTAGCCGGAGCTGACGAACAGACCGGATCCGATCACGCCGCCCAGGCCGATCATGACCAGGTGGCGGGTGTCCATGGACCGCCGGAGACCCTGCTGGACGACGATGCCGGGGGTATCCGAAGGGCCGGATTCGGGGAGCGGGGCAGCGCTCATGGATCCTCCGTGAGGTAGTGCTGAAGGGGGACGCGGGCATGCTGAAAGAACCGGCACAGACCGGGTTCGGCAGGGGAGTGCGATCTTCAGAGTAAAGGTGAGGTGATCGCGGGGACGATGTTGGTGATCAAGCTAACACCGGGCGGCGTGGCACCTGTTGCGTTCGGCACAGCGGTTAAAGATCCTCACCGATGGGCCCTGAAGCGGTGCCGCGAGCAACAGTAGAGCTGATGCTCAGCTTCGGGCGGATGAAGCATTTCTGGTGGAACCTGCTAGAGTGCCCTGCGCCTCTCGCCGCTGAAACAGTGGGTTTCCGCTGAAACAGTGGTTTAAACCAACTGTCTCAGCGGAAACCCACTGTTTCAGCGAATGGGGTGCGCACGCGATGGCCGGGGCGGCCTTGGCCTCCGTGGTCCTACTCCGGGTGGACCGCCCGGTACCGCTCGATCTGCTTCAGGCGCCGGCCGAGGGAATCGCGGCGCGGGTGCGGCGTGGTCTCCGGATCCTCCGCCGTGAGTTCCACATGCTGCCGGCCGTACTTCCACAGGAGAAGGTCGTCCAGGAGGCGGTCCGGTCCGGGGGAGTAGCGGTGGTCCAGGGCGTCGCGGACCAGGCGGATCCGCTCGGGGCTCAGAAGCTCCGCCATCTCAATGGTCCGGGTCAGCCCGTGTGCGTTCAGCAGCTCGGCGGCCCAGCCCCAGTCGTCGTCGACCTTCCGGTCCACATGCGGCAGGAGGGTCTGCCAGACCCGCCGCACCCGGTCCGGGCTCAGCGGCACCGCGCCGTTGCCCTCCTCGTCCCAGTAGCTGCGGACCTCCTGGTAGCTCTCCTGCAGATCGGAGAAGGCGCCCTCCACGGTCTCCAGCATGGCCGCCGTCGCGGTGAACTGGCGGTCGAAGTGCGGCGTCCAGGCACGCGGGTCGTCCGTCTTGAAGCGGATGTCGTGCTCGATCTCGCTCCAGGCGTGCGCGAACACCGTGCGGATCTGGCACTCGAAGAAGTAGCTGCCGTTTGGCGGGATCTCCGGATTGAAGAGGTGCTGGTACTCCTTGACCACGTCGTTCTGGATGGTCCGCAGGATGAGGTGGCGGCTCGAATAGCCGTACGTGCCGGACTCGATGGAGCCGATGTCCTTCTCCCGGTCACCCCGGCAGTCGAACGTCTGGCGCTGCTTCTTGATCACATTGGCCACCGTGGCGTTGTCCGCCGGGAGCTTGGTGATGACCCGGATGCCCACCATGTCATTGAGGGTGCGGAACGGGTCCGGGAACTTCAGGGCCGGCCGGCCCCCGGGCTCCAGCGGTGCCTCCAGCCGGGAGATCTTCTCCCGGAAGGAGTCCACGGTCTTGGTCCGGCCCGTGACGAACAGCGGCGTCACCTCGGAGGCCTTCAGCATTCCGCGCAGCGTGAGCAGAACGTCCTGCGTCACGAGCTTCAGCGAGGGGCGGACCTTCCGGTAGAGGTCCACGTGTTCCTGCACGAGCGCGCGCTGGTCTTCGTCAAGCCGGTCCCAATTGCTTGCCATGGACTCAACCCTATCCCTCGGGCCTGACATCGATCCCGGCGGCGTCACGCAGTGCCACGGAGCCGTCGCCTGCTTCCGCGGACTGGCACGTGTTAGCTAGCATGAAGGACATGCTCACCGTCATCGGAGAAGCCCTGGTGGACGTGGTCCACAGCGGCGCCGGAACCTCGTCCCACGTGGGCGGAAGCCCCCTGAATGTGGCCGTCGGCCTGGCCCGTCTGGACCACCCCGTGCAGTTCCTGGGCCGGTACGGGCACGACGAGTACGGGGATGCCATCGCGGCCCACCTCAGGGCCTCCTCCGTCATGGTTCCGCTCCCGCCCGACGAACTGCCCAGCAGCATCGCCACGGCCACCCTGGACGAGAACGGCGCGGCGAGCTACGACTTCGACCTCGTGTGGCAGCTGCCCGGCCTGGTGGACCGGCTCCCCATGGTCCTGCAGGGCGGCACTCTGCTGCACACGGGCTCCATCGCCACCGTCCTGGAGCCGGGCGCCGTGGACGTGCTCGCCGCCGTCGAGCACGCACGACCCGGCGTGACCATCAGCTTCGACCCCAATTGCCGCCCCAGCCTGACCCCGGATGTGGACGCGGTCCGCACTCAGGTGGAGCGGTTCGTAGTGCTTGCGGACGTGGTCAAGGCCTCCGATGAGGACCTGGAATGGCTCTACCCCGGCGTGGACGTCAAGGACTCCGCGCGGCGGTGGCTGAGCCTGGGCGGGGAAAACGGGCCGGCGTTCGTGGTGGTCACACGCGGTGCGGACGGCCCGTGGGGCGTGGCCGCCGCCGGCGAGGTGGAGGTCCCGGCTCCGCGCGTCGACGTGGTGGACACGGTGGGCGCGGGCGATTCGTTCATGGCGGCGCTGCTCTCCGGCGTGGTCGATGCGGGGTACGACGGCGTGCTGCACCGGGAGCGCCTGCACCGGATCACCCTGGAGGAACTGACGTCACTCCTGGCGGCTTCCGCGCGCGCCGCGGCCATCACGGTGTCCCGCGCGGGCGCCAACCCGCCCAGCCGGAAGGAACTCGCCGCGAGGGCCTAGCCCGCCTCCCGCGCGCTGAGCCCGTGTTCCGTCACCAGTTCCGAGACGATGTGCTCCGCGATGGCCAGTGACGACGTCGCGCCCGGTGACGGCGCGTTGCGCAGATGCATGACCGGGCCCAGGTGCTGGATCACGAAGTCATCCACCAGGCGGCCGTCACGGGACAGGGCCTGTGCCCGGATGCCGCGCGGCAGGCGCTCGTAAGCTGCTCCTTCGATCGCCGGGACGTACCGCGCCGCGGCCCGGATGAACCGCTTGGCCGAGAGGACTCCGGCCAGCTCCCGCCGCGCACCGGCCAGATTGCGGCCCGCGAAGCGCCAGAAGCCCGGGTCCGCGGCCACGTCCAGCGAATCCCGCACGTCGATGCCCAGCCCGCGGTAGATCTCCCGGGAGAAGGACAGGAACGCGTTCGGCCCCACGGTCATGGCGCCGTCCACGCGCTTGGTCAGGTGCACGCCCAGGAACGGGTACTTCGGGTCCGGCACGGGGTAGACCAGGCCACGCGTCACGTCCCCGAAGCGCGGCTCCAGCACCAGGTACTGGCCGAAGAACGGCACGATCGACGGATCCTCGTCCGCCCCGGAACGGCGGGCGAGCCGGTCCGACTGAAGCCCTGCGCACGCCACCACGTGGTCGAAGCGCTCTTCGCCGGTGGATGAGCGGAGCCGCACCCCGCCGTCGGGCAATGCGTCCAGTCCCAGCACTTCCGTGCCCAGCCGCACGTCCGCGCCCGCCTGCCGGGCGTCCTCCACGAGGGCTCGCGTCACCGCCACGTAGTCGATGATCGCGGTGCCGGGTGAATGGATGGCGGCGATGCCGCGGGCCTCCGGTTCGATCTCCCGCAGCTCCGCACCGTCGATCAGCCGGACGCCGGGCACCCCGTTCCGCGTGGCACGGTTGAAGATCGCCTCCAGCCGTCCTCGCTCCTCCGCGTCCAGGGCCACCACCACCTTGCCGCAGCGCTCGTACGGGACCCCGTGCTCGGCCGCGAAGTCCTCCAGCAGCCCGACGCCGCGGCGGCACAGCCGGGCCTTCAGCCCGCCCGGCGCGTAGTAGAGGCCCGCGTGGACCACGCCCGAGTTGTGACCCGTCTGGTGCGCGGCCACGCCCTCCTCCTTCTCGAAGAGCGTGATCAGGGCGTCCGGCAGGCGCCGGGTCAGCTCGCGGGCGACGGCGGCACCGATGATCCCACCGCCCACGACGGCGATGCGTTTGGTTGCGGGCATGAAAGTCCTTTCGCTCGGTGTGCCCCAGTTCAGGGCCAGACGGCGTCGTCGACGCCGAGCGGCCCGGCGTCGTGGGCGAATGCCACCGGGGCGCCGTCCACGGTGCCTGGCACCGGGACCGCGAGGGCGTCGCCCCACGCGGTGTTCACAGGCTCCCGGAGCCCGTCCAGTAGCGCCCGGAGCTCCGCCTGGGAGGCGACCGCCGGAACACCGCCGGGCCCCATCGAGTACAGCAGATTCGCGGCCCCCACCAGAGACGCCGTCACCGTGCCGGCCGCGCCGCGGCCCAGCAGGGACAGCACACCCGCGGCGAGGTGATAGCCCGTGGAGTGGTCCAGCGCCTGCGCCGGCAGCGGGTGGGGAGCGTCCGACGCCGCGGCCCGGGAACCGTCGTCGGCGATCCCGCAGCTCATCTGCACCAGGGAGTCGAAACCGCGACGCCGGGCCCACGGCCCATGCCAGCCGTAGGCGTCCAGGCGTGCCACCACGAGCCCGGGCGCCACAGCGCGCAGGAGGCCCTGGTCGAGGCCCAGGGCCTCCAGGGCGCCCGGACGCAGGCCGTGGACCAGGACGTGTGCCCGTGAGAGCAGACCGAGGAACCGCTCCCGCCCGGCGGGTGACGCGAGGTCCAGGAAGGCCCGGCGCTTGCCCTGCGTCGTGACCGGCAGCAGCGCCGGCACCTCCTGGAAGCCCGGTGGGTCCAGGCGGAGGACGTCGGCACCGTGCGCGGCCAGGAAGCGGGTGCACAGGGGTCCGGCGATCACGCGGGTCAGGTCCAGTGCGCGCAGGCCCTCCAGGGGCCGGCCACCGGGGACGGGCGTCCAGGCCGACGTCCCCTCCACCACGGCGTGAACGGCCGGCTCCTGGGCCGTCGCGGACCCGGCCACGGATTCCAGCCATCCGAGGCGGCTGTGCAGCACGGCCGCCGCGCCTCCCGCCCGGAGCACAGCGGATTCCAGCTCCACGCCCGGAACGGCCAGGACATGCTCCGCCACCTCCTCCCGGGTGGCGTCCGGGGCCAGGCCGAGCGCGGCGGTGGCCGCGGCCCGGTGCGCGCCGTAGTTGGTGTGGAGCCGGATCCAGCCGTCCCGGCTGCGGTAGACGCCGGAGAGCGGGTCCCAGGGCGAGGGGAGGTCCCAGCCCTGCGGCGTGAAGACGGCCTCGGACAGGAAGGCGGCGCTCGCCTGCGCCCGGTCCACGCTGACGCGCGGATGCCCCGCCGTCGCGTTCCCGGGGCTTGCAGCCCGGCGCAGTACGGCCGCGAGCCCCAGATTCGCCGCGGCGACGGCCGAGGTGGCCAGGGACGTGACCGGGAAGGCTGAGGGCAGCACGGCGTCCGGGCCGGTCAGGACCAGGTGCTCCACGGAGTCCGGGTCACCTCCCACGGCGTCCAGGATCCTGCGGATGGTCTGAGTCGTGGTCTGCATTCACGCACCTCCTTCACTCCATAGTGCCCTGCCGTAGGCTGGTGTCCACGTACAGACTTAAGGAGACGGACTATGTCCTTCGATCCCTATGCGTCCCTTCCCCCCGTCGCCGCGTTCGACGTGACCAGCACCGATGTCCAGGACGGCGGAGTCCTGGCGTTGCCGCAGGTCAGCAAGGTCTTCGGAGCCGGCGGTGAAGACGAGTCGCCGCAGCTGAGCTGGGACGGCGCCCCGGCGGGCACCCGCAGCTACGCGGTCACCGTCTTCGACCCGGACGCCCCCACGGCCAGTGGCTTCTGGCACTGGGCCGTGCTGAACATCCCCGTGGAGATCACCAGCCTGCCGGCCGGTGCGGGATCCCCGGACGGCCGTCTCCTGCCCAAGGGCGCCCTGCAGCTGCGCAACGACGCCGGGTTCGCCGGTTTCGTGGGCGCCGCACCGCCCAACGGCCACGGCCCGCACCGCTACTTCGTGGTGGTCCACGCCGTGGACGTCCCGGCGCTGGAGGTCAGCCCGGAGGACGCCCCCGCCCTGCTTGGTTTCAACCTGTTCAGCCACAGCATCGGCCGCGCCACCCTCATCGCGAGGTACGAGCGCGCATGATGCACCGGACGCCGGCCATGCGTCTGGTGGCCAGCGATGTGGACGGCACCATCATGGGGCACGACGGCGTCATCAGCACCCGCACCCGGGCCGCCTTCGCGGCGGTGCGCGACGCCGGGGTGGAGGTGGTCTTCGTGACCGGCCGCCCGCCGCGCTGGCTGGGGCCGCTCGCCGACCAGATCGGCCACAACGGCACCGTGATCTGCTCCAACGGAGCAGTCATCTGGGACATGGCCGAGGACCGTCTGGTGGGGGTTCACGCCCTGATCCGGGAGCAGGTGCTGCGGCTGCAGGAGATCATCCGGGAGGTCCACCCGGAGGCCGGATTCGCGGCCGAATGCGTGCGGGGCCTGGTCTTGGAGCGCGGTTTCGTCGAGGCCCGCGGGGATTCCCCGCTCCTGGCGCAGGAGGTGGCACCACTGTCCGAGGCGCTCGGCCCGGAGGACCAGGTGGTCAAGTTCCTGGCCCTCTCACCCAGCCTGTCCGCGGAGGAGTTCCACGCCCGCGTGGCGGAGAAGGTGGGGGACCTGGCCCACGTGACGCACTCCGACGCACGGTTCTCCCTCCTGGAGATCTCCGCGCCGGGCATCACCAAGGCGCATACCCTGGAGGCCTACGCCACGGCGCGGGGGATCCGGGCGGAGGAGGTCGTGGCATTCGGGGACATGCCCAACGACGTCCAGATGCTCTCCTGGGCCGGCGAAGGCTACGCCATGTCCGGCGGGCACCCGGAGGCCCTCGCCGCGGCACGCTTCCAGGCCCCGGCCTGCGAGGACGACGGCGTGGCGCAGGTTCTGGAAAACAAGCTGCGGCTGCTGAACGGCGGGTCCGCCGGACATATGCCCGAAGGGGCATCAACAGGGAGTTGAAGATGAACGTCAAGGAATACTTCCGGAATCCCCTGGGCGAGGGCAAGCCGCTGATCCTGGCACACCGCGGCTACCGCCGCGGCACCCTGGACGGGGTTCCGCTGGAAGGCCTGGAGAACACCCTGCAGTCCTTCCGGGCCGCCCGGGAACTCGGCGTGACCCATCTGGAGACCGACCTTCGCCTGAGCGCGGACGGCGAGATCCTCTGCTTCCATGACCCCATCCTGGACCGGGTCACCGACCGCACCGGCGTGGTGTCCCGCCTCAGCTGGGATGAGATCCGCACGGCCCGCGTCCGGGGCCGTGTCCCCGTGCCCCGGCTGGCCGACGTCGTCGATCTGCTTCCGGACGCCCGCTTCAACCTGGACGTCAAGGACGCCGCGGTGGCGCAGCCGCTGGCGGCCCTGATCGAGGAGAAGAACCTCCAGGACCGGGTCCTGGTCACCTCGTTCTCCGATGGAGTCCGCAAGGCGGTCACCAACCGGGTCGCGTGGCCCGTGGCGACCTCCGCCGGCAAGGCCTCCACGGCCGCTCTCCTGTTCGGCAAGGCGCTCCGGCCGGGCTGGCTGGAGAGCCTCCTGGCCGGGGTGGATGCCTTCCAGGTGCCGGAGAAGTCCGGGAGGATCACCGTGGTCACCCGGGAGTTCGTGGAACGGGCGCACGAACTGGGCAAGCAGGTGCACGTCTGGACCGTCAACGAGGAGGCGGACATGACGCGGCTCCTGGACCTCGGCGTGGACGGCCTGGTCACGGACTGCCCGGAGGTGGCGCTGAGGCTGCTCGGCTGACGGCCGGGCGCCGCGGTCCCCGGGGCGCCTCAGTCCTGAACCCGCAGCACCGCCCGGACCGGGGCCGCGTCCGCGCCCACCCACGGCACGGGCAGGGCGATCAGCCCGGACACGCCCTCCGGGGCGGGTCCCAGGTCCAGGCCTTCGAGGATGACCACGCCGTGCTTCAGCGCCGCATGATGGGCCGGGAGGTCCTTGCTGTCCGTGGGGTCGAAGGAGTCCAGGTCGATGCCCAGGAGCCTGCCTCCCTGCGCCCCGAACCACTCCACCAGTTCCGGGTCCAGCCCCGGCATCCCCGGATCCCACTGCGCCGGCGGTGCCGAGCGGTGACGCAGAAGCAGGCGCTCCACCGGCGCCCTCCCGGCCGCGTCTCCGGCCACGGACAGCAGTGACCCGATGCGTTCCCGCACTTCAGCGGCCGGTGCGAACCCCGCCGTCGTGCCGTCCTGAGACAGGAGGCCGTGCACGTCCAGCACCAGGCAGTCGCCCACGCAGGCGTCCAGGGGGACGCCCTCGATGCCGGCGCCGTCCGGATCCACGTGGAACGGGGCGTCGATGTGGGAGCCCAGATGGGCGGAGGTGGTGACGGTCTGCACGTTGACGGACTCGCCGTCGGCGATGCCCCAGCGGAGACGGGCGTCGAAGGGCTGGTCGCCGGGCCAGCCGGGGGTGCCGGGGCCGATGGGCGGGCTGAGGTCGATGATGCGCATGGGTCTCGATTCCTGGTGGAGTGGCGGGTCAGGGCGCGGGAACGGGGAAGGACCCCGCGTGGTGTTCGAAGATGATCTGGGTCCGGGTGGGCCCCAGGTCCGGGTCCGAGCCGAGGTTCTGGCTGATGAAATCCCGCAAGGCCGGGACGCTGCGGCAGGCCACGTGCAGGACGAAGTCGTGGTCCCCGCCGATCACGAACACATGCTGGACGCCCGGTGCGGACTTCAGACGGGCGGCGATCTGCGGAAGCCTGTTCCGAACGTGGCTGTGGACGCCGACGAAGATCATCGCTTCGACACTCGCGCCGGCGGCTTCCGGATCGATGTCCGCCCGATAGCCGCGGATGGCTCTGGACTCCTCCAGGGCCCGCACACGCCCGTGGCAGGTGGACCGCGGCAGCCCCACGCGTTCGGCGAGGTCCTTGTTGGAGAGGCGGCCGTCGCGGGCGAGTTCCTGAAGGATCTTCCGGTCAATCTCCGTGAGCTGAATCTGATTCATGAAAAATCCCTCCTGACGGTGCGTGGTCCGGCATTTTGTCGTCCTGTCCCACTCTGGGTGAATCTTTGCCGGAAATCTAGTCGTGCCGTGGGGAACCTTGCGAAACTTGAGGAACCCCCGGCGAATCCCGTCCGGCAGATCCGCCCCACCGTCGTCGAGGAGAAACCGACATGACCATCGCCTCCACCGAGCCGCTCACCCGCGCCGCCTGCGAACAGGCCGACGCGCAGGATCCACTGGCCGGGTACCGCTCCGAGTTCGCCTTGCCGGAGGGCGTCATCTACCTGGACGGCAACTCCCTGGGCGCTCTGCCGCGGGCCGCCGTGGAGCGGGGCGGCACCGTTCTGGCGGAGGAGTGGGGCCGCGACCTGATCGGCAGCTGGAACAAGAACCACTGGTTCGAGCTGCCCGTCCGGATCGGGGAGAAGCTCAACCGGCTGCTGGGCGGCGGGGATGGCGGCTGCGTGGCCACGGACACCACCTCGGTCAACCTCTTCAAGGCGCTGGCCGCGGCCCTGAGGATCCAAGCGGAGGACGCCCCGGAACGGACGGTGATCGTCTCCGAACGGGAGAACTTCCCCACGGATCTGTACATCACGGAGGGGCTCATCGAGCTGCTGGGCGCCGGGCACGAACTGCGGCTCATCGACGCCCCGGGCGAGCTGGACGGTGCGCTGGGCGCCGACGTCGCCGTCGTCCTCCTGACCCAGGTCAACTACCGCACGGGTGCGCTGTGGGACATGGTGGAGACCACGCGCCGGATCCACGACGCCGGGGCGCTCGCCGTGTGGGACCTCTGCCATTCCGCGGGTGCCGTGCCGATCAGTCTGGCCGGCGACGGCGCGGACTTCGCCGTGGGCTGCACGTACAAGTACCTCAACGGCGGCCCGGGCTCCCCGGCTTTCATCTGGGCCTCCTCCCGGCACCTGGGGCGTGCTGTCTCCCCGCTGAGCGGCTGGTGGAGCCACGCGAAGCCCTTCGACATGGCACCCGGCTACGCGCCCGCGGCCGATGCGCGGAAATTCCTGGTCGGCACGCAGCCCATCCTGTCCATGGCCACCATGGAGGTGGGAGTGGACCTGGCCCTGAGCGTGGATCAGGACGCGCTGCGGGCCAAGTCCCTGGAGCTCACGGGCCTGTTCATCCGGCTGGTGGAAGAGCGCCTGCCCGGCCACCCGCTCACGCTGATCACGCCGCGCGAGGAGCGGCTGCGGGGCAGCCACGTCTCCTTCCGCCACCCCGAGGGCTACGCGGTCATGAAGGCGCTCATCGACCAGGGCGTGATCGGCGACTACCGCGAGCCGGAGGTGCTGCGCTTCGGCGTCACGCCGCTGTACCTCGGATACGCCGACATCTGGGACGCCGTGGAGACCCTGCGCCGCGTGCTCGACGACGAGCTGTGGCGGGCGCCCGCCTACCAGACGCGCGAAGCGGTCACCTGAGCCGTGCTCTCCTTTGCGTTGAGTGCTCAGTCGTGGTGGGTTCGTGGCCGGCGAAGTCGCCACGACTGAGCACTCAACCGTGGATACTCAGGTCATCCCACCTGTTTCGTGCACTCTTTTGCCAAATTGGATAGCGTGGAGTGAGGCCGCTCACGAACGGCACGGTTCCCTTCACCGCCGGTGCGGCCGTTCCCGTGGGGACCGGACATTTCAACGCACCGGATATGGGGTTAGAGCACTTCCATGCACGACGACATCAACCTGACCACCGGACGGGTCAGGCGCGTCCTGATCGAACGCCTCTGGCCGGCCGTGTACCCGGACAGTGTGCCCCTGGACGTGGCCTGGAACGAGCTTCCCGGCGAGCCGGTCCCGCCCGCGGAGGGCCTGGCCCTGGAGTACACGCCGTACCGGGTGGGCACCGTGTGGGGCGCCGCCTGGGGGACCACCTGGTTCCGCCTGCGTGGCCAGATTCCGGAGTCCTGGGCCGGGCGCCGCGTGGAACTCCTGGTTGACCTGGGCTTCGACACCAACATGACCGGCTTCCAGTGCGAAGGGCTGGTCTACACGCCCCAGGGCGAGCCCGTGAAGTCCATCAACCCGCGCAATCAGTGGCTCCTGGTGGCGGATCAGGCCCAGGGCGGTGAGGGGGTGGAGTACTTCATGGAGGCGGCGTCCAACCCGGTCCTCCTGGACTACCACCCGTTCCTGCCCACCCAGGAGGGCGACATCCGCACCTCCTCCCCGAAGAAGCTCTACACCACGCGCCGGATGGACCTGGCGCTCTTCGACGCCGAGGTTCACGAACTCTGCCTGGACCTGGAGGTCCTCTTCGAGCTCCAGGCCGAGCTGCCGGAGTCCTCGCCGCGCCGCATGCGGATCCTCCAGGGCCTGGACGACGCCCTGGACCGCGTGGACCTGCAGCGCATCTCCGCCACCGCCGCGGACGCCCGCGCCGTCCTGGCCCCTCTCCTGGAGCGCCCAGCCGAGGCCAGCGCCCACCGCGTCTCCGCGATCGGCCATGCCCACATCGACTCCGCCTGGCTCTGGCCGCTGCGGGAAACCATCCGCAAGGTGGCCCGCACCTGCTCGTCCATGACTGAGCTGATCGGCCAGGAGCCGGACTTCCGCTATGGCATGTCCAGTGCACAGCAGTACAAGTGGCTCAAGGTCCACCGCCCCGAGGTGTACGCCAAGGTGAAGGACGCTGTCGCGGACGGCCGTTTCGTGCCGCTGGGCGGCATGTGGGTGGAGTCGGACACCGTGATGCCCAGCGGCGAGGCCCTGTCCCGGCAGTTCCTCTACGGCCAGTCCTTCTTCCGCGAGGAGTTCGGCGCCGCGTGCCAGGGCGTGTGGCTGCCGGACAGCTTCGGCTACTCCCCGGCCCTGCCGCAGCTCATGCGCCGCGCCGGCTTCGAGTGGTTCTTCACGCAGAAGATCTCCTGGAACCAGGTCAACAAGTTCCCGCACCACACCTTCAACTGGGAAGGCATCGACGGCTCCCGCATCTTCAGCCACTTCCCGCCCATGGACACCTACAACGCGCAGCTGTCCGGCGAGGAGATGGCCAAGGCGAGCCGCCAGTTCCGGGAGTCCCGGGTGGCCTCCGGCTCCATCGCACCCGTCGGATGGGGCGACGGCGGCGGTGGCACCACGCGTGAGATGACCGGCAAGGCGCGCCGCCTGGCCGATCTGGAGGGCAGCGCCACGGTCCGCTGGGAGAACCCGGACGACTTCTTCGCCGCGGCCCGGGCCGAATTGCCCAAGCCGCCGGTCTGGGTGGGGGAGCTGTACCTGGAGCTCCATCGGGCCACGCTCACCAGCCAGCACCGCACCAAGCAGGGCAACCGCCGCCTGGAGCACCTCCTGGTGGAGGCCGAGCTGTGGAGCGCCACCGCAGCGGCACGCACCGGGTTCGCCTATCCGCACGAGCAGCTCGACGCCCTCTGGGAAGACCTCCTGCTGCACCAGTTCCACGACATCCTGCCCGGCACCTCCATCGCCTGGGTGCACCGCGAGGCCGTGGAGACGTATCGCCGCCTCATCTCCCAGGCGGAAGCGCTCATTGATGCTGCCCTCGATGCGCTCGCGGGCGACGGCGGGCTGCCGCTCACGTTCAACGCCGCCCCGTTCATGCGCGACGGCGTCGCTGCACTGGGTGCCTCGGCTGTGGTGAGCGACGCGGAGCCGGCGTCCGTCACGGAGGAGGCGCGCGGCGTCGTACTCCTCAACGGCGTGGTGGAGATCGTCCTGAACGCTGAGGGGCACATCGTCTCCGCCGTCGATCTGGCGAGCGGCCGCGACGCGATCCCCGCGGGCGCCGAGGCGAACGTGCTGCAGCTGCACCAGGACTTCCCGAACATGTGGGATGCCTGGGATGTGGACCGCTACTACCGCAACCGGGTCACCGATCTGCGCGAGCTCTCCTCTCTGACCGTGGAGGAGAGCGACGGCGAGGCGCGGGTGGTCCTGGAGCGCACCTTCTCCGGCTCCACCGTACGGCAGGTGCTGCGCCTGGCGGCAGGGTCCCGGACGCTGCGGATCGACCAGGAGACGGACTGGCACGAGACGGAGAAGTTCCTCAAGGTCGCCTTCCCGCTGGACGTCCGGGCCGAGCACACCGCGGCGGAGACCCAGTTCGGCTTCAACAAGCGCGTCACGCACACCAACACCAGCTGGGAGGCGGCGAAGTTCGAGACCTCCATGCACCGGTACGTGCTGGCGGAGGAGCCCGGCTTCGGCGCGGCGCTGGTGACCGAGTCCAGCTATGGCTTCGACATGACGCGCGACGCTGACGACGACGCCGGCGTGACCACCACGCTGCGACTGTCCCTCCTGCGGGCGCCGCGCTTCCCGGACCCGGAGACGGATCAGGGCCCGCACAAGCACTCGTACGGCCTGGTGATCGGTGCGGACGCCCTCATCGCGACGCAGGAAGGCATCCACCTCAACAGCCCGGTCCGCACGCGTTCCGGCGCCGCGTCCGTGGAGCCGCTGGTCCGTATCGAGGGTGAAGGCGTGCTGGTGTCCTCCGTGAAGCTGGCCCACGACCGCTCCGGCGACCTGGTGGTCCGAGTCTATGAGCCGCAGGGCCGCCGCGCCGCCGCCGTGCTGCACGTGGACCCGGCCTTCGGGAGTGGACGCGAGGTGAGCCTGATTGAGGACGAGTTGGTGGATGCGCCCGTCCTCACCGCTCCCGATGGCGGCGCTGAGCCGAGTGGACAGACAAATCCGGGCGCCGGCGTCGCGCTCTCCCTGACGCCGTTCTCCGTGCGGACGTTCCGCTTCAGCAGGGTGTAGGTCCTGCCACCCACACTCCCTCGCCACGCCATCCACCCCAGCCGAAACAGTGGGTTTCCGTTGAAACAGTGGTTTAAACCCACTGTTTCAACGGAAACCCACTGTTTCGGCGTATGTGGGTGAACTACCGCCACCCCCAGGATTGTTCAACAAAGCCTTGCTCGATTGTTGAACAATCTTCTATGATGTGAGTCACGCGGCCTCGTGAGGGCCGCCACGATCAGCTCCTCTGGACCGCACGGTCCCGCCCGGAATGGACTCACATGCTAGTTCTCATCGGGGTTCTGCTGGTGATCATCGGCTTCGCCGTCCGCCTGAACCCACTCATCGTCGTCACCGTCTCGGGGATCGTGACCGCGCTGCTGGGCGGGATGAACCCGCTCCAGATCCTGGACGCCTTCGGCTCTGGATTCGCCAGCAGCCGCTCGGTCACCATCTTCGTGGTGGTCCTGCCGGTCATCGGCATCATCGAGTACTTCGGCCTGCAGGAACAGGCCAAGAACCTCATCAGCAAGCTCGCAAAGCTCACCGCGGGCCGCGTACTCCTGGCGTACCTGGCCATCCGCCAGCTCACCGCCGCGGTCGGCCTGACCGGCATCGGCGGCCACGCCCAGGCCGTCCGCCCCCTGGTCTTCCCCATGGCCGAGGGTGCCGCCATGCGCCGCTACGGGCACGTGCCGGAACACATCAAGGAGCGCATCAAGGGACACTCCGCCGCCGCGGACAACGTGGGCGTGTTCTTCGGCGAGGACGTCTTCGTGGCCGTCGGCTCGGTGGTCCTCATCACCACCTTCGTGGACACCACCTACCACCTCCAGCTCGAGCCGCTCCAGGTGGCGCTCTGGGCCATCCCCACCGCCATCGCGGCCTTCCTCATCCACGGCTTCCGCCTGCTCCGCCTGGACAAGCAGCTGGACAAGGAATACGCCCAGCTGACCGGACACGCCGCCACCGCCGACGCAGGGAGCGCCCAGTGATCAATGTCGAAGCCGTCTACTGGTTCATCGGAGCCCTCTTCATCCTCTGGGCGTCCCTCATCGCCGGGGACGCCAACCACCGGCACCGGATCGGCAGCTCAGCCTTCTGGGGCCTGCTGGGCCTCTGCTTCTTCTACGGCACCTGGGTCCAGAGCAAGCAGGCCCCGGCCTGGGTCCTGGGCATCGCCGTCCTGGTGCTCGTGGCCCTGGCCGCCACCGGTCAGCTGTCCGACGGCAAGGCCAAGTCCTCCACCGAACAGGAGCGCATCGCCTCCGCCAAGCGCTTCGGCAACAAGCTGTTCATCCCGGCCCTGGCGCTGCCCCTGGTGACCGTCATCCTCGTCCTTGCGGCGCCGTACCTGAAGATCGGCGCCACGCCGGTCCTGGACCCCAAGAACACCACCCTGGTGGCGCTGGCGATCGCAGCGATCGTGGCCGTCGTCATCGCCGTCCTGCTCCTGAAGCCCAAGAACAAGCTGGCACCTGTGCTGGAGAGCCGCCGCATCCTCGAGTCCATCGGCTGGGCGGCCCTGCTGCCCCAGATGCTCTCCACGCTCGGCATCCTGTTCACCCAGGCCGGCGTGGGCACGGCGGTGGGGACCATCACCGGCGCCATCCTGCCGCATGGAAACCTGCTCGCCGCCGTCGCGGTCTACTGCGTGGGCCTGTTCCTCTTCACCGTGCTCATGGGTAATGGCTTCGCGGCGTTCCCCATCATGACCGCGGCCATCGGCTGGCCGGTGCTCATCCAGGAGTTCCACGGCAACCCGGCCGTCGTGTTCGCCATCGGCATGCTCGCCGGCTTCTGCGGCACGCTCTGCACCCCCATGGCCGCCAACTTCAACCTGGTCCCGTCCGCCCTGCTGGAGATGAAGAACCGCTACGGTGTCATCACGGCGCAGGTCGGCACGGCCATCCCGCTGCTGGTGGTCAACATCGGCCTCATGTACTTCCTGGCATTCTGAGAAAGGCCCCTTCATGACGGACACGCTCTTCCCCGACGCCGCCGCACACTGCGCCGCCGTGGTCCTGGACAACCTCGGCCGGGCCTACCCCTACGCCTCGCACCACGTGGAACGGTCCCGCGAAGACCTCCACACCCCGGCCGAGCTGCACCCGGCCTTCCACACCTCCTTCGACTGGCACTCCTGCGTCCACATGCACTGGCTGGGCGCGAGCGTCGTGGAAGCGGCTGCGAACGGTGAGGCCGAACTCCCCGAGGGGGTCCAGGAGCAGCTGCGCGCGGCGCTGGAGGCGAATCTGACCGAAGAGAACCTCGCCGTGGAAGCCGCTTATCTCCTGGACAACCCGTCCTGGGAGCGGCCGTACGGCTGGGCCTGGCTTCTCCGCCTGGCCGCCACGTGCAGCACCGCCCGGGACCCGCAGCTCCGCGAGTGGGGCCGCCGTCTGGAGGGCTGCGTGGACGCCGTCGCCACCCTCCTGATCCGCTGGACCGCCACCGCCGAGCACCCCGTGCGGCACGGCCTGCACACCAACTCGGCCTTCGGGCTGTCCTATCTGCACACGGCCTTCCGCGCGCTGGGACTCGAGGAAGCGGCGCTGGCCTGCGACGACGCCGGGCGGCGCTTCTTCGCGGACGACCGCGCCTGGGCCACGGAGTGGGAGCTCAGCGGCCAGGACTTCCTCTCCGCCGGCCTGAGCGAGGCCGATCTCATGCAGCGGCTGCTGCCCTCCGGCGAGTTCGCCCAGTGGCTCCACAGTTTCCTCCCGCGGCTGCACGCTGAGTCCCGGATGCTCGCCGTCGTGGGCGTGGCCGACGAGAGTGACGGCTACATGGTCCACCTCCACGGCCTCAACCTCACCCGCGCCGGGCAGCTGGCCCGCGTGGCCGCCGCACTGCCCGCGGAGGACGCCCTGCGCCCGGTGCTGCGCGCCGCCGTCGAGCCCCTCTTCCGCGCCGGCATGCACGGCCTGGCCAGCGGCGACTTCATGTCCACGCACTGGCTGGCCAGCTTCGCCTGGGACGCCCGCGAATCCATCGGGGCCCTGGCTTGAGCGTCATCGACCTGAACAGCGACGTCGGGGAGTCGTTCGGCAACTGGAGCTTCGGGGACGACGCCGCGATCCTGGCGAGCGTCTCCAGCGCCAATGTGGCGTGCGGCTTCCATGCGGGCGACCCGGTGGGCATCCGCGCCACCGTCCGGGCCGCCGTGCGGACCGGGACCACCGTGGGCGCGCACCCCGGGTACCGGGACCTGGCCGGTTTCGGGCGCCGTTTCATCGACATGGACCCGGGCGAACTGCGGGATGATGTGATCTACCAGATCGGTGCGCTGCAGGCCCTGGCCCGGGCCGAGGGCACCACTGTCCGTTACGTGAAGCCGCACGGGGCGCTATACAACACGATCGTGCACCACGAGGTGCAGGCGCAGGCCGTGGTGGACGCCGTTCGGGCCGTGGACTCCGCCCTGCCGATGCTGGTCCTCCCGGGTTCCGTGGTGGAGCGGCGGGCCGCCGAGGCCGGGCTGCGCACCGTGGCCGAGGCTTTCGCGGACCGCGCCTACCGGCCGGACGGCACGCTGGTGCCGCGCAGCCAGCAGGGCGCCGTCCTGCATGACATGGACCAGATCCTGGAACACGTGTTCCGCCTGGTGGACGGGGCCGTCCGGGCCGTGGACGGCACCGTGCTGCCCGTGAACGCCGGGAGCATCTGCGTGCACGGCGACAGCCCTGGAGCCGTCGCCATGGCCGAGAACATCCACCGTGAACTGACCGCACAGGGCGTCACCGTTCAGAGTTTCGCCTGACATGGGACGACTGCTGGGACTGCGCCGTGCGGGGGACCGTGCCGTGCTCGCCGAACTGGACAGCCTGGACGCCGTGCTGGCACTCCAGGCGGGGCTCCTCGCCGAGCCGCCGGCCGGCGTCGTCGACGTCGTGGCCGCCGCCCGCACCGTGCTGGTGACCGTCGGCCTGCCGCGCGCGCTCGCCGGCGTTGCAGAACGCATCCGCGCGGTCGACCTGTCCGCGCCGCCGGTGACCGCCGGGCGGCTGGTCACCGTGGAGGTGGTGTACGACGGCGAGGACCTGGCCGACGTCGCGCGGCTCACCGGGGTGAGTGCGGAGGCCGTGGTGGCCGCGCATACGGCGGCCGAGTGGACGGCGGCGTTCGGCGGCTTCGCGCCAGGCTTCGCGTATCTGTCTGCGCCCGGCGTCGTGCCGGTGCCGCGCCGGACGTCCCCGCGCACCCGAGTCCCGGCGGGATCCGTGGCCCTGGCGGGCGAGTACTCGGCCGTGTACCCGAATGACTCTCCGGGCGGCTGGCAGCTGATCGGCCGGACCGGTGCCGCGCTGTGGGACCCGTCGCGGGAGGAGCCCGCGCTCATCCAGGCCGGGGACCGGGTGCGGTTCACGGCCGTGCGCGAGGTGGTTTCCGCGGTGTCCGCCGTGACCAGCGCGGACTCCGGGCCTGTCGCGCTGGAGGTCCTGGCGCCCGGGCTGCAGACCCTGATCCAGGACCTGGGCCGCCCCGGGCATGCGTCCTCCGGGGTGAGCGAGTCCGGTGCGATGGACCGCGGCGCCCTCAAACGCGCCAACCGCATGGTGGGCAATCCGGCCGGCTCTCCGGGCCTGGAGACCCTCCTCGGCGGTCTTCGCCTGCGGGCCGCGGAAGATGTGATCCTGGCGGTGACCGGCGCGCGGGTGCCACTCACCATCACCACGGCCGAGGGCGCCGAGGCCTCCGTGGCCATGGACTGCCCGTTCCCGTTGCTGGCCGGGGAGTCCCTGGAGCTCGGAATGGCCGACGCCGGTCTGCGCAGCTATGTGGCCGTGCGCGCCGGAGTACGGGCGGAGACCGTTCTGGGCAGCGCGGCGAGCGATGTGCTGTCCGGGCTGGGGCCTTCGCCGGTGGCTGCCGGGACGCGGCTCGGGGTGCTGTGCGATTCGATCTCCGGAGCGGTGGGTTCTCCCGAGGCGCCCGCACCCTTGCCCGGTGCGGTGACTGAGCTCCGCGTGGTGCCGGGCCCGCGGGCCGAGTGGTTCACGGACGAGTCCGTGGAGGCGTTTTTCTCGCAGGAATGGAAGGTGACGGCCGAGTCCAACCGGGTGGGGATCCGGTTGGCCGGTGAGTGGGCCGACGGCGGCGAGGGTCCCGGGCGGAGCGGATCGAGGCCGGGGAGCCGACGGGGATTGACCCGGGCCGTGGACGGTGAGCTGCAGAGTGAGGGCACCGTGCGGGGCGCCGTGCAGGTGCCCGCGTCCGGGCTGCCCCTGGTGTTCATGGCGGACCACCCGGTGACGGGCGGGTACCCGGTGATCGGTGTGGTCCTGGATGCGGACCAGGACCGGATGGCGCAGCTGCCGCCCGGGAGCGCGGTGCGGTTCGTCCGGGCCGAGGATGGCGGCTGTGAGCTCTGAGGGCCGCGTTCCGAGGCCACCCCTCCCGTGAAACAGTGGGTTTCCGTTGAAACAGTGGTTTAAACCCACTGTCTCAGCGCAAACCCACTGTTTCACGGGAGGGCGAGCCGGGGACCAGGGTCTCGGGGCGGGCCCGCAGCAGCGGCGGGGTGGGTCGCAGCGTGACGGCGATGCCGGGATGCCCCGGCCTGGAACATAAGGTGGGCGTGTGAGTTCTGACGAGGTCCTGGAAGGGCTGCGGCGTGAGGCGCGGGCCGCACATGCGGAGACCGCGCAGTGGGTTGCGGCCGTGCTGAGGCAGCGGATCGCCGACGGCAGCCTGACACCGGGGACCAAGCTCCCGGAGGAGCCGTTCCGCGAGGCGCTGGGCGTTTCACGGAACACGCTGCGGGAGGCGTTCGCCACGCTCCACGCCGAGCGGGTGGTCACCAGGATCCCCAACCGGGGCGTGTTCGTGGCCCATCCGACGGCGGACGACGTCCGGGAGATCTACCGGGTCCGGAAACTCGTGGAGCCGGCCGCGCTGCTCTGGGCGACGCGCCTGGATGTGGCGGAGCTGGCGGCGATCGTGCGACGGGGCCGGGCCGCCGTGACCGCCCTGGACGTGCCGGGCATGGCCGGGGCGAACCAGGAATTCCACCGGAGTATCGTGAGCGCCTCCGGGAGCGAACGGCTGGACGTGCTCATGGAGCAGGTCCTGGCCGAGATGCGCCTGGTGTTCGCCGCCATGGGCTGGGACCCGCGGTTCCACGCCCCGTACGTGGAGGGCAATGAGCGGATCGTGGCACTCCTGGAATCCGGGGACCGGTCTCGCGCCGCGGAATACCTGGGTGAGTATCTCGGCCGTGCCGAGGAGCAGCTGCTGGAAGCGGTGCAGGCCCGCGGCTGAGCTGCCCAGGGACTGGTGGAGCGTGAGCACGCCACCGAGGGTCAGAACTCGCTGTCAGCGGCAGCGTGTTCGCACCGGGAATAGCGAGTTCGGCGGACGCCTGGGTCCTTTCAGCCCTTCGGCTGTTTCGGGTAGAACCGACCGCGCCGGGCCAGGACCCAGAACATGGATGCCCCGCCCACTACGGCCAGGCCGATGCCCAACGGCAGGGAGAACGCCGAGTCGCGGGACACGAATGCCGCCACGATCAGGATCATGATGAGCAGGCCGAAACTGGCCGAGTTGATGGCGAGCTTGCCCTGGAGTCCCGGTTTCACCTGGCCGTAGACGGCCGCATGCACCACGATGAACACCAGGAACGCGCCGGCGTTGACCAGGTGCCACGGCGACGGGACCGTGGTGAAGAAGCCGAGGAACACGCCGAAGGCCAGAGACAGGCCCAGCCAGTACTGGCGGGCAGTGCGCAGGACCGGGGGTTCGGTGCGTGCCATGCGGGTGATACTCCTCTGGGCGCCGTCCTGGAGGGATCGGCGCATTCGGTACGTGGGTCGGTGAACGGGTCGTTCGCGGTGGTCAGGGCAGCGGCAGGACCAGGCAGGGGCCGCCGTCGTAGAGCCCTCCGTCAATGTCTACCACAAGGCCCTCCGCGTATACGTCCGGGCCGTCGGTGAGTGGCGCCGGGTGGCCGAGGGCGTCCCCGATGATGCTGTGGCCGTGGATCATGCGCACGCCGCCGAACTCCCGCAGGAACCCGGCCGCCACGGAGGAACGTCCGCGGAAGGCGTGCCGCGTGGTCAGCCGGGCCCACACGTCCCAGTGCCGTAACGGGTCGTCCGAGCTCAGGCGCTCGGCCAGACCCGCGTTGACCTCCTCCACCGTGGAGCCGAAGGCTCGGTACTCGGTGGTGTCGGCGTGCAGCAGCAGCTGCGGACCCGCCGTCGACGGCGCCAGCGCCATGCCGGGCAGCCGGGCCAGCCAGGCGAAATCGTCTTCGTCCAGCTCGCGGTGATCGCCGTCCCGGCCGCCGTTGCGCCGCCAGGAGTCCTCGAAGGAGCGTGGCCCCGCGGCGGTCTCGAGCCGACGCGTCCCGAAGCGATGACGGCCCAGCGCCAGAACCTCGTGGTTCCCCAGCAGCGCGTGGACGGCGCCGCCGTCGTCGGCCGCCTCGGACTGCAGGTGCCGCACCAGGTGCACCACGCCCGCGCCGTCCGGCCCGCGGTCCAGGTAGTCACCCAGGAACCACAGCGTCCGGGTGCCGCCGGCCCAGTGTCCGTGGACGTCCAGGAGGCCCGCGTGCCGCAGCGCGGCCATGAGCGGGTGCAGCGCGCCGTGCACATCGCCGACGACGGCGGAACGCGCCGGCGCTTCGGCGTCAGGCACGGGGAGACTCACTCGGTCTCCGGGTCCGCGTCGGTGCCGCGCACCTTCGCGATGGCCTTCATGCCGTGGTAGACCACCAGCGAGGCGATGGAGCCGAGGGCGATGCCGGAGAAGCTCAGATCGCCTAGGTTCCACGTGTAGTCGCCGATGCCGATGATCAGGGCTATGGCCGCGGTGGTCAGGTTGACCGGGTTGGAGAAGTTGATCTTGCTCTGGACCCAGATCTTCACGCCCAGGATCCCGATCATGCCGTACAGCAGAGTGGCGACGCCGCCCAGTACGCCGATCGGGACCGTGTTGATGAGCGCTCCGAACTTGGGGGAGAAGCTGAGCAGGATCGCCACGATGCCGGCCACCCAGTAGGCCGCCGTGGAGTAGACCTTGGTGGCGGCCATGACGCCGATGTTCTCCGCGTAGGTGGTGGTGCCGGAACCGCCGCCGGCGCCGGCCAGCATGGTGGAGAGGCCGTCCGCCATGAGCGCGCGTCCCGCGTAGGGGTCCAGATTGTCGCCGGTCATGGTGGCCACGCTCTTCACATGCCCGATGTTCTCCGCCACGAGCACCAGGACCAGGGGGACGAAGAAGCCGATCACGCCCACGTTGAAGGTGGGGGTCTGGAACTGCGGCAGGCCGATCCACGCGGCGGAGTCGATGGCGGTGAAGTCCACCTCACCGCGGGCCATGGCCACGAAATAGCCCACCAGGACGCCCAGGAGGATGTTCAGGCGGCCCAGGACGCCGCGGAACAGCACCGTGACCAGGATGGTGGCCAGCAGGGTGATGAATGCCGTGAAGGGGCTCTTGAAGAAGTCCGTCTTGGCCACCGGCGCCAGGTTGAGGCCGATCAGAGCCACGATGGCGCCCGTGACCATGGGCGGCATGATGCGGTTCACCCACTCGGTGCCGACCTTCTGAACCACCACACCGACCACGAAGAGCCCGGCGCCGGCCATGAGCACGCCGCCCAGGGCCCCGGCCACACCGAACTGGTGCTGGGCCGCCAGCACTGGGGCCAGGAAGGAGAAGCTGGAACCCAGGTAGCTGGGCACCCGGCCACGCGTGATGACCAGGAACAGCAGGGTGCCGACGCCGGAGAAGAGCAGGGTGGTGGCGGGCGGCATGCCCGTCAGGATGGGCAGCAGGAATGTGGCACCGAACATGGCCACCACGTGCTGCGCGCCGATGCCGATGGTCCTCGGCCAGCTGAGCCGTTCACTGGGGGTGACCACTTCACCGGGACGGATGGTCTTACCGTCACCATGAAGCGTCCAAGAGGTTCCGAGCAGGCTCACGCGAGGCCTTTCTGGGGAGAAAAAGAGGGGATCCCTTGATTTTACGGGCCGGAATCCTTGTGACTGCCGCGTAGGACGTGACACATTTCACATTCAATCGGGGAAGAACCGGCAATCACTTGAAGTTGAAACCAATCGAAGCCCACGGAACTCCCCGAAGGAAATACACATGAGCATTGCGCACGAAGAAGCAGTCCTGGACGCCGCCGCCGTCGACGCCCTCTTCCACGAAGCCCGCACGGCCAACACCTTCCAGGGTGAGGTGACCGAGGAGCAGCTGAAGGCCATCTGGGAGCTGACCAAGTTCGGCCCGTCCGCCTTCAACGCCCAGCCGCTGCGCGTGACCTTCGTGCAGTCCCCGGAGAAGCGCGCCGAGCTCGTCGACGCCATGATGGCAGGCAACCAGCCGAAGACCGCCTCCGCCCCCGCCGTCGCCGTCCTGTCCTACGACGCCGAGTGGCACGGCAAGTGGGAGTCCTTCTCCCCGGGCTGGGACGCCCCGAAGGCCATGTTCGCCTCCAACGCGGAGCTGAGCAGCACCTTCGCCAACAACAACGCCCACCTGCAGGCCGGCTACTTCATCCTGGCTGTCCGCGCCCTGGGCCTGTCCGCCGGCCCGATGACCGGTGCCGACTTCGCCGCCATCGACTCCACCTTCTTCCCGGAGGGTGACCAGAAGAGCTTCCTGGTGGTCAACATCGGCCAGGCCGGCGAGGACGCCTGGGGCGCCCCGAAGCCGAAGTTCGGTTTCGACGAGGCCGTCACGGTTCTCTGATCCCTGTCGCGGCGAAGGCCCCGGCTCCCTTCTGGGAGCCGGGGTCTTCGTCTTCCCCGAGCCTTTGGACATTCCCCGGCGCTCAAGCGCCGGGGAATGTCCGTTTGGGCGGGGAAAGTCAGCCGGGGACGGTGGACGACGACGGCGCGGCGCCTCACGCGCTCACGCGGCTGCGGTCCTCCCGCCACTGCGCCCAGACGGTGCGGACTTGCTTGCGCACCGTCCCCTCGCCCCAGCGGCTCACGAGTGCCAGGCCGACGATGCCGGCCACCAGCGCGACGGCGCCGCCACCGAACACCGCCCAGCGGGGCCCGAACTCGTTCGAGATCCAGCCGACCAGCGGCCCACCGAGGGGCGTTCCGCCCTGGATGACCGTCATGTAGAGGGCCAGGACGCGTCCCCGGTACTCCGGCTCGGTGCGCATCTGCAGGAGCGTGTTCGCGCTGTTCAGGAAGGTCAGGGCGCACAGGCCCACCAGTACCAGCAGCACCGCGTAGAGCACGTAGCCGGGCATGAAGGCTGCCACGCAGGTGGCGACACCCAGGCCCAGGGCTCCGACCACGAGGTACCGCATGCGAGGAGCGGGGCGGCGTGCGGCGAGCAGTGCGCCGCTCAGAGTGCCGATGGCCATGACGGACCCCAGGAGGCCGTACGCGTCCGGGCCGGCGTGGAACACGGAGGCGGCCATGACCGCGTTGGTGAGCTGGAAGTTCATGGTGAAGGTGCCGATCAGGCCCGCCATGACCATGATCAGGAGCGCTCGCGGACGGCCCATCACGTAGCGGACGCCGTCCATGAGCTGGCCCCGGGACCGGGGAACCGGGGTGCTCCGCTGCAGGGCGCCGACGTTCATTCGCAGGAGCCCGACGAGCACCGCTGCGAAGCTCACGGCGTTGAGCGCGAACACCCAGCCCGTCCCGATGAGCCCGATCAGCAGGCCGGCCACGCCAGGACCGGCCAGGCGGGCCAGATTGAAGGACGCGCTGTTCAGGGCCACGGCGTTGGCCACGGAGTCCCGGCCCACGATCTCGGAGACGAAGGCCTGGCGGGCTGGGGCGTCGAAGGCGCTGGCCACGCCGAGCGCGAAGGCGATCATGTAGATCTGCCAGAGCTGGGCGGTTCCGGTGAGCACCAGCACGGCCTGCAGGAGGGCCAGCAGGCCCATGGCCGCCTGCGTGGTGAGCAGGATCTTCCGCTTGTCCAGCCGGTCGCCGAGCAGCCCGGCATAGGGCCCCAGAAGGAGGATGGGCAGGAACTGGAGGCCCGTGGTCAGGCCCACCGCCGCGCCGTCGTGGTCCGTCAGTTGCGTCAGGACCAGCCAGTCCTGCGCCACGCGCTGCATCCAGGTGCCGATGTTCGACACGAGGGCTCCGGCCGCCCAGAGGCGGTAGTTCGGGTTCTTCAGGGACTGGAACATACGGCTGCTCATACGGTGGGGGTGCGCCTCCTTGGCTTGGAACCGCCGGGGGCGGTGCGGGTCATGTCCACCAGGAGCCGGGCCGCGTCGCGCAGGGTCTGCCGCTCCGTCTCGCCCAGGCCGTCGATCCTCTCGGCGAGCCAGGCGGCCCGGAGGCGGCGGGACTCCGCCAGGACCTCGGCCCCGTCGGGGGTGATGCTGATGAGAACTTTGCGGGCGTCCTCCGGCCGGGTGTCACGCCGGACCAGGCCCTTCTCCGCCAGGGCGTTAACGGTCCGGGTCATGCTGGGCGCCTGGACGTGCTCGGCCTCGGCCAGCTGTCCCATGGTCTGAGGACCGTTCTTGTTCAGGATGGCCAGGACGGTGTTCTGTCCGGGCGTGACCGCGTCACTGCTCGCCTCGGACCGCAGGATGCGGGAGGTGCGCATGACGGCCACGCGGAGTTCGGCGGCCAGCTCCAGGAGCTCGGGGGTGGTATCCATCAATGTTTAGCATAGCTAATTAGCCATGTTAAGTAAATGGAGGGTGTGCAGGGTCACCTGCCTTCACCGACCGCTCCATAGGACGCCAGAACCAGCGAAAATCTGGCGGTTTTGGCACCTTATGGAGCAATCGATGAGCGCACGACGGCGGGGGCTCGCCTTAAACACCGCTGCCCCGGACGGATCCGGGGCGGCGGCAGGGGGTGCGGGTGCTCCTCTTCGGCGCTGCTGCGCCGGGCGGGTGCGAGGCCTGGGGAGAATACGGGGTGGATCAGCCGATGACGGAGTCCACCAGGGCCTTCGCTTCGGCCTGGACCTGCTTGAGGTGGTCCGCACCCTTGAAGGACTCGGCATAGATCTTGTAGACGTCCTCGGTGCCGGACGGGCGGGCGGCGAACCAGGCGTTCTCCGTGACCACCTTGAGGCCGCCGATGGCCGCACCGTTGCCGGGAGCCTCGGTCAGACGGGCCGTGATGGTCTCCCCGGCCAGTTCCGTGGCGGAGACGTCGGAAGCGGAGAGCTTGCCCAGCTTGGCCTTCTGTTCGCGGTTGGCCGCCGCGTCCACCCGGGCGTACACGGGAGCACCGAACTGATCGGTCAGGCCGCGGTACAGCTGGGACGGGGTGGAGCCCGTGACAGCCGTGATCTCCGAGGCCAGCAGTGCCAGCAGGATGCCGTCCTTGTCCGTGGTCCACACGGAACCGTCCTTGCGGTTGAAGGCCGCGCCCGCGGACTCCTCGCCGCCGAACGCGCCCTCGCCGGAGAGCAGCCCGGGGACGAACCACTTGAAGCCCACCGGGACCTCCACGAGCTTGCGGCCCAGACCATCGGCCACGCGGTCGATGATGGAGGAGGACACCAGGGTCTTGCCCACCACGGACGCCGGGTTCCAGCCGCTGCGGTGGCGGTACAGGTAGTCGATTGCGACGGCGAGGTAGTGGTTCGGGTTCATCAGCCCGCCGTCCGCCGTGACGATGCCGTGGCGGTCCGCATCCGCGTCATTGCCGGTGGCGATGTCGAAAGGCGCAGCGCCGCCGTCGTTCTTCATGCGGGCGATCAGCGACGCCATGGCCGCGGGGGAGGAGCAGTCCATGCGGATCTTCTCGTCCCAGTCCAGGGTCATGAACGCCCACTGCGGGTCCACGGTGGGGTTCACCACCGTGAGGTCCAGGTGGTGGCGTTCGGCGATCTCGCCCCAGTAGTCCACGCTGGCGCCGCCCATGGGGTCCGCACCGATGCGCACCCCGGCGTCGCGGATGGCGTCCAGGTCCAGGACGGACGGCAGGGAGTCCACATAGCTGCTCAGGTAGTCGAAGGTGCCGACGTTCTCAGCCTTCTGCGCGTCCACCAGCGGGATGCGGCGGACCCCGGCCAGGCCGTTCTCCAGATACTCATTGGCGCGGTTGGCGATCCAGCCGGTGGCGTCCGTGTCCGCGGGGCCGCCGTGCGGCGGATTGTACTTGAAGCCGCCGTCCGCGGGCGGGTTGTGGCTGGGGGTGACCACGATGCCGTCCGCCTGGTCGGCGTGGCCGGCATTGTTGTACGTCAGGATCGCGTGGCTGAGCGCGGGGGTGGGGGTGTAGCCATGCCGGGCGTCCAGCAGGACGGTGACGCCGTTGGCGGCCAGGACCTCCAGTGCCGTGTTCTGGGCCGGTTCGCTCAGGCCGTGGGTGTCCTTGGCCAGGAAGAGGGGCCCGGTGATGCCCTGCCCGGCGCGGTATTCCACGATTGCCTGGGTGATGGCGGCGATGTGCCGCTCATTGAAGCTCGCTTTGAGGCTGGACCCCCGGTGTCCGGAGGTCCCGAAAGCCACTCGCTGCCCCGGGTCGGAGGGGTCCGGGACCACCTCGAAGTACGCGTCCAGCAGGGCGGTCAGATCGACAAGGTCTTCGGGAAGGGCCACGGTGCCCGCGCGGTTAGCCATGGGGCCAGCATGCCAGAGAAGCCGACCGTGTTCTATGACATTCCGTGTGGTTACGCAGCTGTGACGTCGCAGGCGGTCGGAGCTTTTGTCACACGGCGCCGGTAGCCTGGTGTCACTGAACATTCGAGGGGGGACCATGAGCACGCAGACACCGGAAAACGGTGACGGCCGGCCGGACCAGGGCGGGGCGCAGGACGGCGGGCAGCCGGGAAGCCAGGCGCCCCGCTATGACGCGCCGCAGTATCCGAAACCTCAGTACCCCGCGCCGTCGTACCCTCAGCAGGCTCCTCCGCAGCAGCCGTACTACGGGCAGCCACATGCGGCGCCTCATCCGCATCGCGGCAGGCCCGTGCCTCCGGTCCCGCCGGGACCGGCGTCGGCCACCTACCCGGGGGCTCCGCAGCCGTTCCCGCCCTATGGGCAGCCACAATTCGGGCAGCCACAGTTCAATCAAGCTCAGCTCAACCAGCCGCAGTATGGTCAGCAGCCCTACGGGGGCCAGCCGCTCCCCGGGCAGTACCCGCAGCAGGGCCGTCCGGGTCCGGGCATGCCGCCGGCCGGTCCGTACGGCCAGCCCTACTACGTGCCCTATGCACCGCCGCGGCCCACCGGCCTGAGCGTCACCGCCATGATCCTGGGCATCGTGGGCGCCGTGAGCTTCGGGACGCTCTTCTTCCCCCAGGTCCTCGCGGTGGTGTTCGGGCACATCGGTCTGAAGAAGGAACCGGCCGGCCGGGGAATGGCGATCGCGGGCCTGATCACGGGCTACATCATGGTGGGCCTGACGATCGTGTACTGGCTGTTCCTCCTAGCCATGAGCAGCAGATACAGCTGAGCGGCGGGTGCAACGGCACCCACTGACGTGAAAGCGCGACGGCGGGGATCCGCCGTCGCGCTTTCACCTCACCGCATCATCGCGGCACCGGAGCGCTCGCTCAGATGAGCGGGAGCAGGCCTTCCGTGCCGGCGCCCCAGCCCGGGATGGCCTCCGGGCGGAACACCAGGTAGCCGAGGTTCTTGTCGTATCCGTGGATCTCGCGAGTGTCCAGGACGTCCATGTAGTCCAGGATGTCCTTGGAGAAGCACTGGCCGGGCACCAGGACCGGGAAGCCCGGCGGGTACGGCGTCACGAAGGTCGCGGAGACCACGTCACCGGTGATCATGCGCTCGCGGATCTGCGCCGAGCTCAGGTGCTCCGTGGTGCCCTTGCGGTAGGTCAGGTAGTAGGCGGAGCGCATGTCGCCGGACACGCCGTCCTGTGTCAGGAAGGCCGGGGCGAAGCGGCTGAAGTCCGGGAGCGGGATGGTGACTGCGGTGTCCGGCCCGGACGCCAGGGCCGGTGCCTTGATCCGGGAGAGGGCCTTCTTGCGCTCAAGGTCTTCGGCGATCTTCACCAGGACCTCGATCAGGTACGCCACGGAGCTGCGTGTGGTGCCGATGGTGGTCATGATCAGCACATTGGAGCGGCTGGTCTTGTTGACCTGGATCCGGTGCCCGTCCATGAGGTAGTCGTGCTTGAAGGTGTCCCCGTCCACGCCCGTGGCCGTGATGTCCAGGGTGATGCGGCAGGGGTCCACCACGAACTCGTCCTCCGCCCACGCCTCGTCCCAGGAGGCCAGGCCGTCCTTGGCCGGGTTGGGGCTGGTGGAGACCCGGTACGCGTCCGGGACCAGATCCGAGGTGTACAGGACCCGGAAGTACTTCCGGAGCAGGGGGTGCCGCCCCACGGTGCGGCGGATGCTCATGGCGAGGTCCGCCTGCCGTTGCACCAGGGCGTAGCCCTCCAGCTCCACCTGGCGGCGCCCGATGTCCAGCGAGGCCAGGATCTGGTAGTTCGGCGAGGTGGAGGTGTGCGTCATGAACGCCTCCAGGAACGACTCCTCGTTCAGCTCCGCGAAGTCCTGGTCGAAGACGTGGATCATCGAACCCTGCCGCAGCGAGGTGAGCGTCTTGTGCGTGGACTGCGTCGCGTAGACGCGCAGGCGGGTCGCCGTGGGGTCCGCCAGAAGGCGGGTGTGCACCAGCGTCTCCGTGTCGGCTCCGGCGAGGAGCGCCTTCTGCTGCTCGAAGCGGCGGCCGTAGTCCGCCGTCGTGAACTCGTGTTCCAGCACGCCCGCGGAGTGCATGGCCGTGCGCTGGCGGTACACCGGGTGGAAGCCGGCGAACGCGAACCAGGCCTCGTCCCAGAGGAACACCAGGTCCGGCTTGATCGCCAGGCACTCCTCCATGACGCGGCGGGCGTCGTACACGATGCCGTCGAAGGTGCAGTTGGTCAGGGTGATCATCTTGACCCGGTCCAGCTGGCCGGCGTCGCGGATGGCCAGCAGGCGCCGCTTGATGCTCTCCAGCGGCACCGCCCCGTACAGCGAGTGGCTGTCCAGCGGGTAGGCGTCCAGGTAGCTGACCGAGGCCCCGGCCAGGACCAGGGCGTAGTGGTGGGACTTGTGGCAGTTGCGGTCCACCAGGACGATGTCGCCCGGGCCCACGATCGACTGGTGCACGATCTTGTTGGCCGTGGAGGTGCCGTTGGTGGCGAAGTAGCTGCGGTGGCTGCCGAACGCGCGGGCCGCGAGCTCCTGGGCCTCCTTGATGGCGCCGTGCGGGTCCAGGAGGGAGTCCAGGCCGCCGGAGGTGGCCGAGGTCTCCGCCAGGAGCAGGTTCATGCCGTAGAAGTCGGCCATGTCCTCGATCCACGGGGACGCCAGGACGGAACCGCCGCGGGAGACGGGCAGGGCGTGGAACACGCCGCCGGGGCGCCGGCTGTACTCCTGGATGGCGTCGAAGAATGGGGTCTCGAAGCGCTCCGTGATGCCGCCCAGGATGGACAGGTGCAGGTCCATGGCGTCCGTGCGGGAGAAGACCCGGCGGAAGCGGCCGTTGACCGAACCGGCCAGGGATTCCAGCGCCACGCCGGCCATGAGGAAGAGGTCCAGCTCGGGCCGGATCTCGGTCAGGGCGTCCGCCAGGTGCAGGATCCGGCGGATGGAGCGGGTCTCCTTGAGGCGGTCCCCGGCGCGGCGCTCCACGAAACGGCGCAGCGAACTGCTCAGGCGCTGCTGCGACTGGGCGGCGATGCGCGGGGTCAGGATGACGGACTGGATGCTGGGGTTGATCACCAGGGCCACCATGGCGTCGGCGAAGCTCGGGACCACATTGACGTGGTAGACGAACTTGTCCATGCCGCGGCGCTGGTCCCGGAGCTCGCGGGTGAAGCGCTCCAGCTCGTCGGCCGGGCCGGAGTCCACCACCAGGACCTCGATGTGGGGTGCGGGGCGGGACGGGGTGGCGGCATCGGCGTCGAGCGCCGGGCTCTCAGCGCCGTCCTCGGCCGTCTGGACGCCGGTGCGCAGCATGTCATTGACGCTCTCCACGCGGCTCATGGCCTCGGAGTAGCGTCCCAGGGAGATGAGCTGGGAGATGTCCTTCACGGCCTGCAGGCCGGGCAGGGCCCAGTACGGTTCCAGGGATTCCAGGAGCTGGAGGATGCCGTTGAACGAGGTGGAGCTCTCCGTCTCCAGCTGTCCCATCCGGCGCTGCTGAAGGATCCCGGAGAGGGCGTACCCGAGGTACTCCCAGGTGTCCTTCCTGGTGCGCCATGCGCTTTCCGGAGTCCCGATCTCGGCACCCCACCGTCCCGCGGCCGTTGGTGCGAACGTCATTGCCATCCCCTGGTCTCAACAGTGAGAAAAACCCGGGACGCCCCATTGCGGCCCGGCGGGCCCTGAGGCCTTGCGGATGACCTTACCCGCGGTCCTGGGGCACTTTGGGGGTGAGAGCCAAAATGACGCGCTCTTGTCACCTTACGGAAACCTTCCGAGGGCGCCGGAAGGCGCCGAAAACCCCGGAAACACGCGGAGGACCGGACGCCGCGCGGCGTCCGGTCCTCCGGACAGCAGACTCGGGAGCCTGCTCTGAAATGGGGGTTTCGTGCCGCCTAACGGACCTCGCCCATGAGTTTGCGGACCGCCGGGGTGGCCGCCATGAGCCCCAGTCCCAGGACCACGGCCACGGAACCGACACCGATGAAGTAGGGGAGCTCGTCAGCCGGGTTGTAGAGGCCCGCCAGGATGCCGGCCAGGGTGGTGCCGAGCGACACGGAGAGGAAGAACAGCGCCACCATCTGCGCCTGGAACGCGGCGGGGGCCAGTTTCGTGGAGACGGACAGACCGATGGGGGAGAGGAACAGCTCCGCGAAGGTGAAGAGCAGCAGGATGCCCACCAGGGCCAGGAGCGGGGTCTTACCCGGCCCGGCCAGCGGCACGAACGCCAGGAACGCCAGGCCCATGACCACCAGGCCGAAGGAGAACTTCAGCGGGGAGCTCGGCTGCTTGTGACCCATCCGGGTCCACAGGGCCGCGAAAACGCCGGCGAAGATCACGATGAACACGGGGTTGATGGACTGCACCCAGGCGGCCGGCATCTCCCACCCGAAGAGGTGGCGGTCCAGCTTCTCGTCCGAGTACACGGCGATGAACGTGAACTGCTGCTGGAACAGCGCCCAGAACGCGGCGGAGGCCACGTACAGCGGGATGAACGCGAAGACGCGCTTGCGCTCCACCGGCCGGGTCTTCTTGCTGCTGATCAGGATGATGAAGTACGCCACGGAGGCTCCGATGGCCACGTACGCCATCCAGGTGGCCAGATTCTTGGGGGTGATCAGGCCGGTCAGCAGGAGGGAAAGGATGAGTACGACGACGGCGGCGAAGAGGAGCATGTAGCGCTTGCGTTCGCCGGCGGCCAGGGGGTTCGCCACATGGTGGGCGCTCTCCGGCATCGCCTTGCGCTTGAGGCTGTACACCGCCAGGCCGATCGCCATGCCGACGGCCGCGGCGCCGAAGCCTACGTGGAAACCGTAGCTGCTCTGCAGGAAGCCGGTCACGAGCGGCCCGAGCAGGCCGCCCAGGTTGACGCCCATGTAGAAGATGGAGAAGCCGGCGTCGCGCCGTTCATCCTTGGCGTCGTACAGCGTCCCCACCAGGGCCGTGGCATTGGCCTTCAGACCGCCGGAGCCGAAGGCCACCATGATGAGGCCGAGGGCCAGGCCGGCGACGCCGGGCAGCAGGGCCAGGGCCACGTGGCCGGCCATGATGACGCAGGCGGAGAAGAAGAGCACGCGCTCGGAGCCGAGCAGGCGGTCCGCCAGCCAGGCGCCCAGAATCGTGGAGAGGTAGACGCCGCCGCCGTAGGCACCCACCAGGCTCAGGGCCAGGGTCTTGTCCAGGCCCAGGCCGCCGTCCGTGGCGGTGTAGTACATGTAGTACGCCAGAATCCCCTGCATGCCGTAGAAGGAGAAGCGTTCCCACATCTCCACGGTGAAGAGATTCGCCAGAAGCCGGGGGTGGCCGAAGAAGCCTTTGTCGCTGGACACGGTGGTGTCCGGGCTGGTTTGTACGGGGTTCATCCCTCCATCGTCTCAATCGGCTGTGTCAAAAGTCATATTTAGTGTCCTTGGTCACGCGGCCCGGATCGCGTTTCCGGCGCCCTGATTCCGTTCCGGCGCGGCAATATCCGCACCTGTTGCGGATTCGGGAGCCGAACCGCCCGGGGGTACTCTGAACGTGTCCGGCAACGAGCCACCGGGCATGACAGGAAGGGCACAGCGTGAGCGAGGTTGAGACCGTACGGGTCCAGGAGATCCCGGAGGGTGCCACGATCGTGGATGTCCGCGAGGACTACGAATGGGCCGCGGGACACGTCGACGGCGCCCTGCACCTGCCGCTGAACACGCTCCCCCTGCGCTTCGAGGAGCTGGACCCGGACCAGGATCTTTACATCATCTGCCGCACCGGGGGACGCTCCTGGCAGGCGGCACAGTGGCTGGTGGGCCAGGGGTACTCGGCGATCAACGTGGCCGGCGGGATGGACCAGTGGTTCGAGGCGGGCAAGCCCATGGTGGCGGACGGTCCCGAAACCCCGCGCGTCCTGTAGTCACTGCCACGCCCCACCGACACCACCAGCCGAACCGAGGTCCCGCATGAGCGCCGCCGCCCCCCGTTACACCTACCTGGGCCCGGAGGGGACGTTCACCGAGACCGCCCTGCTCCAGGTCCCCGGAGCCGAGGAAGCCGTCCGGATCCCCGCCGGCAACGCCCGGATCGCCCTGGAGAAGGTACGGCACGGTGAGGCGGACGCCGCCATGATCCCCATCGAGAACTCCGTGGAGGGCGGTGTCCCGGCCACGCTGGATGCCATCGCCAACGGCGGGGAGCTGCGCATCATCCGCGAGGTCCTGGTCCCGGTGACGTTCCAGCTCGTGGCGCGCAAGGGCACCCGCCTTGAGGACATCACGGTGGTCTCCACCCACGGCCACGCGTGGGCGCAGACCCGCGAATGGTTCGACGCCAACCACCCCGGCGTCGACTATCTGACGGCGTCCTCCACGGCGGCGGCCGCCGTCGCGCTCCTGGAGGACGGCGCCGCCCACCAGGCCGCAGTGTGCGCGCCGATCGTCTCCCGTACCCACCCGGAGCTGGAGGTCCTGGCGGACAATATCGGGGACAACCCGGACGCCGTGACCCGCTTCATCCTGGTCTCCCGGCCCGGCCCCATGCCACGGCCCACGGGTGCGGACAAGACCACGCTGGTCATCCCGCTGCCGGAGGACCACCCCGGCGCCCTGATGGAGATCCTGGACCAGTTCGCCAGTCGCGGCGTGAACCTCAGCCGCATCGAGTCCCGGCCCACCGGCCAGTACCTGGGCCACTACTTCTTCAGCATCGACGCGGACGGGCACGCCCACGACGCCCGCATGCAGCAGGCGCTCGCGGGCCTGCACCGGATCAGCCCCGCCACCCGCTTCCTCGGCTCCTACGCCCGCGCGGACGCCCAGCCGCCCGTCGTCGCACCGCACAACTCGGACGCGGCGTTCGCCGCCGCCGAGCACTGGGTGGCCGGCATCCTGCGGGACGGCGCCGCAGGCTGAACCCACGACGACGGCGGGCCGGGACTGCAGCGTCCCGGCCCGCCGTTGTTGTCAGCGTCCTCTGTCCGCCTGACCGCCACGCGCGTATGCTTGCTGGAACATTTCACGGAGCCACTCGATGAGGGTTCCGGAGCGGGCCGCAAGGAGGCAGGGAAACACCATGAGTGAGAACGACGGACAGGGCATGATCGTCAACCCTGAACCGGACTCCGACAATCAGGACTGGGACGGCGACGAGGCGGACCGGGCGGACCGCCTGCGCTTCGCCGAGGAGCAGGCCATGATCAAGGAACAGTCCGAACACAAAGAGGATGAGGCGCTGCGGCGCGCGCGCCAGCAGGCGGCCGAGGAAGAGAACGGTCACTGACCCCAGCGGCTCCCAGGCCTCGCTTCGCATCGGCCCGAGACCCTCGCCGCCGGGGCCCCACCCAGCGGCTCCCAGGCCTCGCTTCGCATCGGCCCGAGACCCTCGCCGCCGGGGCCCCACCCAGCGGCTCCCAGGCCTCGCTTCGCATCGGCCCGGGACCCTCGCCGCCGGGGCCCCACCCAGCGGCTCCCAGGCCTCGCTTCGCATCGGCCCGAGACCCTCGCCGCCGGGGCCCCACCCAGCGGCTCCCAGGCCTCGCTTCGCATCGGCCCGGGACCCTCGCCGCCGGGGCCCCACCCAGCGGCTCCCAGGCCTC
>NZ_JAVALS010000003.1:287771-324442 GCF_030731045.1 Arthrobacter horti
GCCTCGCTTCGCATCGGCCCGAGACCCTCGCCGCCGGGGCCCCACCCAGCGGCTCCCAGGCCTCGCTTCGCATCGGCCCGGGACCCTCGCCGCCGGGGCCCCACCCAGCGGCTCCCAGGCCTCATTCTTCGGCCCGGGGCCCCACCCGCCTGCAGAGGCCCGACGGCTGCACGCGCACCGAGAGCGACTGCGGCCGCACTTCGACACTGACCCGCGTCACGGGCCCGGACGGGTCCCCGTCCAGCTGGGTCTCCATCGGCTCCGGACTCCATACCGTCATGCGCTTGACCGGATAGGCGCGCATGATCGGCAGGACACCGCTGTGCTTGAACACCACTTTCAGGTACATGATGAGCCAGCCGACCAGGCTGCGCGGACTGATCACCACGGCATCCAGCAGGCCGTCGTCCACCATGGCGTCGGGCAGGAAGTCGATTCCGCCGGGCACCAGGCCGCAATTGGCGAAGAGGATGCTGCGGATCTTGCGTTTCTGCGGGTTGGAGCCGTCCAGGCTGATGGTGACGGACTTCCGCCGCCCGCCCAGATGCCGCAGGCCCGCCGCGGTGTAGGCGAGCCAGCCGATGCTCTTCTTCAGATCGTCCCGGGTGTCCACCAGGACCTCGGCGTCCATGCCGATACCCGCCATCACCAGGAAGACGTGCCGGCTGACCGTGCCGTCCACGGAGCTCTCCAGCTCCGCCGCGGCGGTGTCGATTCGCCGTTCCCCGCCGAACAGTGCGGTCCCGATCGAGCCGCGCAGATCCGCCACATCCATGTCCAGGTTGCGGGCCAGGAGGTTGCCGGTGCCCAGCGGCACCAGGCCGAGCGGCACGCCGCTGCCGGCCAGGACCTCCGCCACCGCGCGGACGGTGCCGTCGCCGCCCGCGGCCAGCACGGCGTCGTACTTCTCCTCCAGCGCCTGGCGCGCCTGACCGTGGCCCGGGTCATCGACCGTGGTCTCCAGGAACATGGCCTCCGGCCAGCCGGCGGTCTGCAGGGCGTGCCGGATCTGCTCGCGCGCTGCGTCGGCGTGGTTCTTCACCGGATTGATGACGACGGCGATCCGCTGGGTGCCGTCGCGCGGCGCCTGGACGGGACCGGCAGCGGTGCTGCGGCGGTGGATGGTCTTCAGACGCCGGGCACCCCACCAGCTGGCCACGGCCGACACCGTGAATGCCGCCGCGCCTCCCGCGAAGAGAATCTGCTTCCCCGAGTTCCCCATAGTTCTCCCAGCGTAATCGGTTCTGCTGCCCGGCGCTTCGCGGGGGACAAGGGCTATTCGATACCCTTGACCTCGTGATCGACGTTAAAGAACTCATTGAAAACCCAGAGAAGTTCCGGGCCAGTCAGCGTGCGCGCGGCGCCGATGAGTCTCTGGTCGACAAGCTGCTCGAATCCGATGCAACCCGCCGGGCCGCACTGACCCGTTTCGAGAACCTGCGCGCGGAGCAGAACGCCTTCGGAAAGCGCGTCGCCCAGGCCAAGGGTGAGGAGAAGCAGGCCCTCCTGGCCGAGGTCAAGGAGCTGGCCGCGAGTGTCAAGGCGGCCTCCGCCGAGGCCGAGGCCGCCCAGGCCACCCAGGACGAGCTGCTGCGCGTCATCCCGAACCTCGTGCTGGACGGTGTCCCCGAGGGCGGCGAGGACGACTTCGTGGTGGTCAAGACCGTCGGTGAGCCGCGTGAATTCCCCGACTTCGAGCCGCGCGATCACCTGGAGATCGGCGAGCTGATCGGCGCCATCGACATGGAGCGCGGCGCCAAGGTGTCCGGCTCCCGCTTCTACTTCCTCAAGGGCGTGGGTGCGCGCCTGGAGATGGCGCTGCTGCAGATGGCCATGGACCAGGCGATCACGGCCGGCTTCATCCCCATGATCACCCCCACACTGGTGCGCCCGGAGACCATGCAGGGCACCGGTTTCGACGTCAAGCACGACGCCGAAATCTACCGCCTCGCCGAGGACGACCTCTACCTGGTGGGCACCTCCGAGGTGGCCCTGGCCGGCTACCACGGCGACGAGATCCTGGACCTGTCCGCCGGTCCCGTCCGCTACGCGGGTCAGAGCTCCTGCTACCGCCGCGAGGCCGGTTCGCACGGCAAGGACACCCGCGGCATCATCCGCGTGCACCAGTTCAACAAGGTGGAGATGTTCATCTACACCACCGTGGAGGACGCCGCCGCCGAGCACGAGCGCCTGCTGGCCTGGGAAGAGGAGATGCTGGCCAAGTGCGAGCTGCCGTACCGTGTGATCGACACGGCGGCCGGCGACCTGGGTTCCTCCGCCGCGCGCAAGTTCGACTGCGAGGCCTGGGTCCCCACGCAGGGCGCCTACCGCGAGCTGACCTCCACCTCCAACTGCACCGGCTACCAGGCCCGCCGCCTGAACATCCGTGAGCGCGTCATCGCCGAGGATGGCACGCCCAAGGGCACCCGTGCCGTCGCGACCCTGAACGGCACCCTGGCCACCACCCGCTGGATCGTGGCCATCCTGGAGCACCACCAGAACGCGGACGGTTCGGTCACGGTCCCGGCCGCGCTGCGCCCGTACCTGGGCGGCCTCGAGGTGTTCCCGGTTCTGTAGTTCCGGATCCTCCGAGAATCCCCGGCCTTGTGGACGTTCCCTCGCGCTTCAGCGGCAGGGACTGTCCACAGGGGCGGGGATTTTCCTTTCCACATGGAGGAATTGGTCAACGTCGGCCATGCTCCGTGCACGTTGACTGACCGGTATGGACTTTCCCGACGTCAATTTCCTCACGGCGGGCCGCGGGCCGCATCTCCGGTCACCCCGGCAGCTCAGCAGTGCGTTCGCGGCTGGAAAGCTCGTCCGGCTGCGCCGGGGTGTCTACCTCCCCATCGATGAGTGGCTGTCCGGCACCGCATGGGACCGGTACGCATTGACGACGACGGCGCTCGGCATCGCCGGGACGCCGCCGGTTTTCTGCCGGGAGACTGCGCTGTCGCTGTACGGCTTTCGGCTTGCGGACGTTCCTCAGACCGTGGAGTACCTGACGGATTCCCGGTCGGCCTGGGGGCGGAAGGCCGCGCCCGTGCTGTACGGGAATCCGTCCGAGGCGGCCCTGGCCTGGAAGCGGGTCCGCCAGGGTGGTGGCGGAAGGCTGCCGCAAGGATTCCGGGAGGCGCGGCGGCCGGGAGCCGACGCGGCGCCGAACAGATTGCGAGTGGCGCATCTCGGCGTCGTGCTTCCCATGCAGTCGCTGGACGCCGCGCTTCTGGACACCCTGCACCGCATGCCGTTTGCGGACGCCGTGGTGGTGGCGGACGCCATCGCCGCAGAAGATCCGCGGATCAAGCGCCCGTGCAGCCTGGAAGGCCTGGTCGACGGCTTCTCCGTGCTGCCGTCCCTAGCAGCACGGAACCGGACGCGGGAAGTGCTCGATTTTGCGAACAGTGCCTCGGAATCGGTCGGGGAATCGTACAGCCGAGCGGTCATTCACCGCTTGGGATTCGAAGTCCCGGAGCTGCAATTCCGGGTGATGGGGTCCGCCGGGGAGATCGCCCGGACCGATTTCCTCTGGAGAAGCCGGAAGCTCGTGGGGGAGTTCGACGGGCTCATGAAATACACCCGGTCCCGGGAACTCAGCGGCAAGGACCCCGCCCAGGTGGTGGTCGAAGAGAAGCTGCGGGAGGACAGGATCCGGGCCGAGGGTTACGGGGTGGTCCGATGGGTCTGGGATGAGGTGAAGAAGCCCCAGCTGCTGATGCAGAAGCTGCTCAGGGCCGGCGTGCCGCGCCGCTGACAAATTTCCCCGGCCTTGCGGAATTTCCCCGCCGCTGGAGCGTAGGGGAAATTCCACAAGGCCGGGGAACGCCGATCGGACGGCGGCAGCTCAGCCGGTCGCGCCGGCCTCCGTGGCGAACGTGGTCCAGGTGTCATACCCGTCCACCACGGCGCGGGAGGGGTCCGCAGGGTCGTAGACCACCGGGACCTGGTCTCCGACGGCGGGGTGCGCGCCGTCCGGGATGAGCGCCCAGAGGGTCAGCTCCCGCCCGTCCTGCACCGGGTACCGGGCCTGGATTCGCCGCTGGCTGGCCTTCTGCCCGTCCTCCACCGTCAGGACCGTCCCGGTGACGCGGGTTCCCGTCGCCAGGAGCCCCCCGTTCCTGGGCACCGACCGCGATGCTGATGACCAGGACGGCCGGTGCGGCGAGCAACAGGAGCAGGCCCGCGAGCAGGGGGAACAGCCCTCCGTTACGCTTCGTGGTGACCGTGGGTGCCGGCATGCGGTTCCTTCCGTCGAGGTGTGTCCGCCGCCTCAGGGAAACACTCACACTGTGTGCAAGGCTGTGAGTATTAACCTCCTGCGCCCGCCGTTCACCGTGAATTCACGGCCGGCTGTGACGCATTTCCTACCGGCGGGGCGGGTCCGGTGCTTCACTGGAATATGACTATTTTGACTGAACACGCAGTCGCCGGCATCGAAGACCGGCCCAACGGAAACCTCAAGCAGCTCATCGCCCTGGACGTCGACGGCACCCTGGTGGACCACGACGGCCACATGTCCCCGGCCGTCCGAGGGGCCGCGCAGGCGGTGGTCCAGGCCGGCCACGAGGTCATCATCGCCACCGGCCGCTCCCTCGGCGCCACCTTGCCCATCATCGAACTCATCGGCCTGGACCGCGGCTACGCCGTCTGCTGCAACGGCGGCGTGATCCTGCGCCTGGACCCGGCCCTGGAGGACGGTTACGAGGTCATCCACCGCGAGACCTTCGACCCCGCCCCCGCACTGACCGCGCTCCGGAAGCGCCTGCCCGTCGCCAAGTACGCCCTGGAGGACGCGCAGGGCCGCTTCCTCTCCACGGAACGCTTCCAGGACGCCAGCTTCGGCGTGGAGGCCATCCCGGTCGACTTTCGCGAGATGCTCCAGGCCGAGGCCGTCCGCGTGGTGGTCTTCAGCTCGGAGAACACCTCGGACGACTTCACCCAGGCCATCGCCGGCATCGGCCTCAGCGGCGTCACCTACTCGGTGGGCTGGACGGCCTGGCTGGACATCGCCGCAGCCGGCGTCACCAAGGCCAGCGCCCTGGAACGCCTGCGCGGCGCGCTGGGCTGGGACGCCGCCCGCACCATCGCGGTCGGTGACGGCCGGAACGACGTCGAGATGCTCAGCTGGGCGGCCCGCGGTGTCGCCATGGGACAGGCGCCGGACGAGGTGCGCGCCGTGGCTGATGAGGTCACCGGCACGGTGGAGGACGACGGCGTCGCGGCCGTCCTGCTGAACGTCCTGCAGGGGCGCTGAGACTCAGCGTGGCCCGCCTGCCGCGTCCCGGAGGAGCCGGGCGGCCAGGCCCCGTCCCAGAAGCTCTTCCTGCCAGCCGGTGCGCGCCAGTGCCTTGCTGACGGCCTGCGTGCTGATGCCGAGTGCCTCGGCAACCGCTTTGTGCTGGCCCCGGACGCCGGGGGTCAGGAGATCGACCACCCGCCATTCGGCCTCGGAACGGTGCGCCACGATCCTAGCCACGAGCCGCAGTGCCGCCTCGGCGTCCACCGCGGCCTCTGAGGACTCACCGGCCACGCCCACCGGGAAACGGGCCGGGTGAGTCTCGAGGGAGACCAGGGCGCCCGTCGCGAGGTCCCGGGCGAAGCGCTCCGAGGTGCCGTCGGTTCCGTGCGCGGCACCTATTGAGGCGAGCATCCCGGGGAAGCGCGCCGCAAGCAGCGCCGCGGCCACGGCGTCGTCGGCGTTCTGCGTCATGAGACGCCACGTGTGTGGCACCGAGGCGGGCCGGGCGCCCAGCGCCTCCAGGCGGTCCACCGCAGGCCCCGAGGTGTTCGCGGCCCGGACCAGCAGAGCGTAGCTGTTCATGGGAGGTCAGCCCGGCGTCGTCACGAGGATGATGACGGAGTCGCTGGAGGGAAGTTCGCTCGTCATGCCTTCGGCTGGAGCTTCCGGGGTCCGGTGGGCGGCACCTTTCCCTCCTGCCGGTACCACTGCAGGATCTCCTCCTGAGACACGAAGGGTCTGATGACGGCGATGCGCCGCTTGAGGGAACTCTCCTTGGGGCCACCGGAAGAGGTGCCGGAGCCGGAACTGACGGCGCCGAAGATGAGGAGGGCGAAGAAGACGTAAACCACCAGGGCATGCCAGGCCATCCGGAAAGGGCCCGGAGCCTTGCCGCTCAGCTCACGGACCTTGCGTGTTCCCGTCACCAGGCCACCGAAGGTCCAGCCGTGGAAGCAGATGAATCCATAGGCCAGGACCAGCAGGAGCCACAGTCCCACGCCTCCGAAGACCAGCTTCGCGCCAGTGAAGAAGAACCGGTCGCCGAGGACGATGAATGTACCGAAGAACAGGCCGACCACCACCAGGACATCCGCAACGTAGCCGATGAGCAGTTGAGCGATGTTGGCCGTCAGCATCAGCCTGCCGTCCTCGGTGGCGATGACCGAGTCTTCTTTGATGCGGGCCATTCAGCTCATGTCCCCCAGGAGACTGCTGAGTGCCCGGGCCGTGTCGTCCATGCTCAGCCGCGAGAGTGTGAGGCGGACCTCGTCGCCGGCGGCCCGAGCGTTCAGCACGTCGAGGCCGTTCGGTGACGCATAGACCACGAGGCTGGGCCGGTCGTCATCGGATTCCCCGACGGCGATGACACTTGCCACTGCGCGGACGTCTGCGAGGCGTGTCGGGGCGAGCGCGGCGAGGTCGGCTTCCGACAGCTCGAGGACTTCGCCCGTTTCCGACTCGACGCCCGGCGCTCCGGCGAGCTCCAGAATGCTGGACGGGACACCGGCAGTGGGGATCAGGGAGAAGCTGTGGATGCCGGCCGAGTCGATGAGTTCCTGGAGGGTGAACTCCCCGTGAAGGTAGCTGTACAGCCAGTAACGGTCATCATCTCCGTGGGCGACTTCTGCGATGACCGCTCGCTGCCCGGTGCGCCGCAGTGTCATCACCGCGGTCAGTTCGTCATCGGTGCCCAGACCACTCGGCGCGGACTCCGGGGATTCGGCGAGTGGGAAAACGATGCCCTTCGTCAGGAGGGTCCTGAGAGCCACATTGCAGAGCAGTTCCCGCTGGTCCTGATGCTGCGACAGCCAGGGGAGGACCACCACCTGCTCATGCTTGATTCCGTCAAGCGCCACGATCTCCTCGTCGCTGAGCGTCGGCAACGTGGGCGAGTCGTCGGCCCGGGCGAGGAGTGACTGCGCGGCAGCGATGTCGCGCTCTGTGAACTCGATCAGGTTTTCTGTCATCCGAACAGGCCTCCGAGGGATTTGACGGGGTTCGAGAAGAACTTCTTGGCGCCGTCCACCGCACCTGACACCACACTACCGGCGTCCTTCACAACGGACGACACGGCGTGGCTGGCCCCATTCCACGCGTCACTGGCGGTATTCGCGATCCAGTGGCCCGTAGCCTTGCCCCAGGCGCTATCCGCAACCATGTTGCCGAGGGCCCATGCTCCGGCCACGACACCCGCGCCCACAACGATGCCGATCCCTACGGGATTGGTCAGCAGCCCAGCGGCCATCAGGAGGGTGCCACCACCGCCGATGACCGAGAGGCCGCCGGCGATCCGGTCCCCGACGCCCCGGGCACCTGAGTGCTCGGGGGAGATCATGTCATGGATGCCGCCTGCGATCGCGAACGGTGCCAGTGCCGGGCCTGCGAAACGTCCGAACTTGCCGACCGCAGCTCCGATTTTGCCCATATCGCCGGCCATATTGCCCCAGGCTGTTATGAGTTTGCTCGCTTCACCTGCTTTGTAGCCGTCCGCAATCGCATAACTCGCGGGCTTCAGGACGTCCTTGAGGCCTTCGCCTGCGAAGTCAAGGATCTTCTTGGTCCGGATGAAGGCGGCTGAATTGAGCAGGTTGTCCTTGAAGCCGAGGATGCCGAGGGTGATGCCGATGCCTTTCCCGGCCATCTTCCCGAGGTCCACTGCCGTCTCCAGCGGAGTTTTACCGCCCGGAGCGGTCCCGCCCGTCGATCCGCCGGCCGCCGCGCTGGCCGTCTCCTGTTCCTTGGCGTTCTGCAGCAGAACGCCGGAGGAGCTCTCCAGGAAGCGGCTCGCGGACAGCAGTGCCTGCCGGTGATGTGAATTCCAGTCCGAGCGGAAGCCCTCCGCATCGGGTCCCTTCCAGGCGGAGGCGGACATGACGGCTTCGTTGAGCTGCTTTCCCTGGAACTGGAGAGCCGTCGAGCCTCGCTTGAAATTCTGGGCCAAGGCTCGAAGCTGGGCCGGGTCTGCGCCGTAGAAACCTGCCACGTGAACGCTCTCCTCCATCAATTGGTCTTACGGCGATCCTAGACGCGAGCGGTGCGAGGCGCGATGGGGAGGGCTCTCCATGTGGATCAACGACATCGGCGGGCCGCCGCACGCTGTCGGTGACAGTCGTACGGCGACCCGCCGACGTGGTGAATCAGAGCTGAGCTCAGTGACCTTCGGCCTGGAAGCGGTCGATGGAGGCCTGCAGTTCGGCCTCGGCGGCGGCGCGGTCGGCCCAGCCGTCCGGCTTGACCCACTTGCCCGGCTCGAGGTCCTTGTACGTGGTGAAGAAGTGCTCGATCTCCTTGATCAGGAACTCGTCCAGATCGGAGGCCTCCTGGATGTGGTCGAAGCGCTTGTCGGCCGGGACGCACACCAGCTTGGCGTCTCCACCGGACTCATCCTCCATGTTGAAGATGGCGATGGGGCGGGCCTCCAGGACGATGCCCGGGAAGAGGTCCACATCCGGGTAGAACACCAGGGCGTCCAGCGGATCGCCGTCCTCGCCCAGGGTGTTGTCGAAGAAGCCGTAGTGGGTGGGGTACTGCATCGAGGTGAAGAGGACGCGGTCCAGGCGGACGCGGCCGGTCTCGTGGTCCACCTCGTACTTGACGCGGGAACCGCGCGGGATCTCGATCGTGACATCGTGCTTCATGGGAACTCCATAGCTCTTGTGCCGCCAGGCGGCAGGGCGTATCCAAGCGGCGGGCCGGAACCCAACCGCCGACTAGTATTGAGAATAGCTACCAACATGCTTCGAACGATATTTTCGGCCGTGAAAACATGCCCAGAACACCTTTTCGAGCATGGTTTCCACATCAGAAAGGGACTCAGCAGGGGATGGGCCGTCCGGCGCGCGCAGCGAGTTCTGTTCTGCTGGTCCTGGTCCTGGCGCTCCTTGCGGTCCCGCTCGGCATCCACTGGGCCACCGCGGGACAGGCTGCCGCCTCGGCGCCGGTGAGCACCCCGCCCTGGCAGCTGCCGCCCACCGCCCCGGCCACCGTCCAGGGGACGCTGTCGCCCGAGGCGCCCCTGCCGTCGTCGTCGGCGCTCGCGGCACAGCTGGCGAAGACCCTGGTGCCCGACGGCGGCGGCGGCGACTTCTCCGGGCAGGTGGTGGACGCACTCAGCGGCGCCGTCCTCTTCGGCGACAAGGCGACGGCGCCGCGGATGCCGGCGTCGAACATGAAGCTCCTGACCGCCGCTGCGGCGCTGCACGTCCTGGGGCCGGAGCGCCGCTTCAGGACGCAGGTGCTCAGGAGTGGGCCGTCAGCGATCGTCATCAAGGGCGGGGGCGATGTGCTCCTGGGAGCCGGCCAGTCCGCGCCGGACGCCGTCATGGGGCACGCGGGCCTGGCGACGCTGGCCACTCAGACCGTTTCCGCTCTTCAGACATCGGGGGCCAAGGGCAGGCTGAGTGTCGCCGTGGACACCGCACTGTTCACCGGGCCGGCCCTCAACCCCGCCGTGGAGAAGGACGACGTGGCCGCGGGGGAGACCGCTCCCGTGGCGCCCCTGGCTTTGAACTCCGGACGGTTCAAGGTCACCGACACCGCCGCGCCGCGCCCTGAGGACCAGGGCGCCGAGGTCCTCAAAGCCTTCACCGACGCACTCAATTCCGTGGCGGGCGGCACGGGCCTCAGCTTCGTGGCCGGTGGCGCGGCCGGAACCGGCGTGGAACTGGCGAGCGTCGACTCCGCCACGGTGGCCGAGCAGGTCGGCTGGATGCTGCAGAACTCGGACAACTTCCTCGCCGCCGTCCTGGGCCGCATGGTGTCCCTCGGCACGGGCGGCCCTGGAAGCTATGCGGGCGCCATCCAGGCGGTGACGTCCCAGCTCGAGGGGCTGGGTGTGGACACGCACGGCATGGTGATCTCCGATCTCAGCGGCCTGGCCCCGGGCAACAGGGTGAGTGCGGCCCAGTTCACCAGCCTGATCCGGCTCATGACCTCGGGCGATGACCCGTCCCTGCGGGCCGCGCTGGACGGCTTCCCGGTGGCCGCCGTGAGCGGCACGCTCGGCAGCCGGTACGACGCCTCCTCCAGCAAGGCCGGTGCGGGCCTGGTCCGGGCCAAGACCGGCACGCTCAACACGGTCCTCAGCCTCTCCGGTTACGTGGTGGACGCGGATGGCCGGCTGCTCCTCTTCTCCTTCATCGGGAACGGCCTCACCCCGGGCGCCGCGGGCAACAAGCCCGCCCTGGACGCCTCCGCGGCCGTATTGGCCGGCTGCGGCTGCCGCTGAGCGGTCCGCCTTCAGTTTCCCCGGCCCTGTGGAGTTTCCCCGGCCCTTGAGCGCAGGGGAAACTCCACAACACCGGGGACTTCCGGCCTGGAGCCGCCTGTCAGCCCGGTAGGGCAGGATGGTGCCATGAGCGAACAGTCCACACCCGCCCTCGTCGACTGGGACCTGGCCGCCAGTACCGCAGCCCGTCTGGCCCCTGCCGGGCCACGCCTGGCCCCGGCGGAGATCGCCGTGGCCGTGGAGGACATCCGCGCGAAGGCGGAGGCGTCCGTGGACCTGGTGCACCGGATCACCGGCCTGGAGGCGGCCCGGGACCTGCGGGACTCCCAGATCCTGGTGGTGGACCGTGCAGGCTGGGCCAAGGCCAACACCCAGGGCTTCTCCGTCATGATGGACCCCGCCCTGCGCGCACTGAAGGAGCGCCTGGCCCAGGGGATGTCCCCGGCGGGCGCCCGGGTGAGCAGCGCCGTGGCGGGGGCCCAGATGGGTTCCATCTTGGCGTTCCTGTCCAGCAAGGTGCTGGGCCAGTACGAGCCCTTCTCCGGCTACCGCACCGGCGGCCCTGGTGCCGGGTCCGCGGGGCGTCTTCTGCTGGTGGCCCCCAACATCGTGGAGGTGGAGCGTCAGCTGAATGTGGAGCCGGACGACTTCCGGCTCTGGGTGTGCCTGCATGAGCAGACGCACCGTGTGCAGTTCGCCGCCGCGCCATGGCTCGGGGACCACATGATGGCCCAGATCGAGCAGCTGAGCGGATCGTTCGTGGAGAACGCGGGATCGTTCCTGGAAAGGGCCACGCGTGCCGTGGTCTCGCTCCGGGAAGGCAAGTCGGAAGAGGGTGCGTCCGGTTCGCTCATGGAGCTGCTGCAGAGCCCGGAGCAGAAGGCCATCATGTCCGGCCTGACGGGAATCATGAGCCTGCTGGAGGGCCATGCCAATGTGGTGATGGACGCCGTGGACGCCTCCGTGGTGCCGAGTGTGAAGACCATCCGCCAGCGCTTCAGCAGCCGGGGCAAGGACCGCGGCGTCCTGGAGAAATTCTTCCGCCGTCTGCTGGGCCTGGACGCCAAGATGCGTCAGTACACGGACGGTGCCCGCTTCGTCCGTGCCGTGGTGGATGAGGTGGGCATGGAGGGCTTCAACCAGGTGTGGGAGCGCGCCGGGAACCTGCCCACCGAGGAAGAGATCCACGATCCTCAGGCCTGGTTGCGGCGCATGGGGTTCCCCGGTGCCGCCTGAGACGGACCGCTCTCAGGCGGATCACCTGGGCACCGTCCCCGATGCGACGGTGCCCGACGGTGCCCGGGGCCGCCGCAGTTTCGGCCGACTGGCCCCGGTGATCGGTGCGGCGCGGCTGCAGTTGCGCCAGGCGCTGGAACAGGAACGATTCCTCCCACGGAATATGCCCCGGGGCGCCCAGGCCGTCAATGCCGCCGGCGACGCGCCCCTGCTGGCGCTCGTGGGGCTCAGCGGTGGTCCGGACTCCCTTGCCCTTGCTGCGGTCGCAGCCTTCTATGCCCGTGGCGGCATGTTCCGTGTCGGCGCCGTGGTGGTGGACCATCAGCTCCAGGAAGGCTCCGCCGAAGTGGCTCGGACGGCCGCGCAACAGGCTCGCGAACTCGGCCTGGACCCCGTCCGGATCGCCACCGTCCAGGTCCCCGTCACCGGCGACGGCCCCGAGGCGGCGGCCCGGACTGCCCGGCACGCCGCCCTCGAGGCGGCCGCGCGGGAGGAGGGCGCCGACGTCGTGCTCCTCGGTCACACCCTGGATGACCAGGCCGAGCAGGTGCTGCTGGCCCTCGCCCGCGGCTCCGGCACGCGATCCCTGGCCGGCATCCCGCGCCGTCGTGACTTCGACGGCGGCGCCTACCTCCGCCCCTTCCTCGATCTGAAGCGGGCGGACACGGAGGAGATCTGCCGTGTGGAGGGGCTCACCCCCTGGCACGACCCCAGCAACGCCGACCCCGCCTATGCCCGCTCACGGGTGCGCACCCAGGTCCTGCCGTTCCTCGAGGAGCGCCTCGGACCCGGCGTGGCCGAGGCGCTGCACCGCTCCGCGTACATTCTCGCCGCCGACGCTGCGGCCCTGGACGCGGAGGCTCAGCGGCACTACGCGCGCCTCCGCGAAGAGGACGACGACGGCGCGTTGCTGCTCTCCGAGGACGGCTTGCGTGAGCTTCCGGAGGCGCTGCGGGTGAGAGTCGTGGCGCTGGCCGTCACCGAGCTGGGCGGTGCGCCGAGCTTCGAGAGGATGCAGGCCGCCGTCGGGCTCCTGAAACGGCAGGGGAGCGCGGGCCCCGTGCAGCTGCCCGGGAAGGTGAGTGTGAGCCGCATCCCGCGCCCGAAGGGGGCACGGCGTGGCGGGAACGAGTATGGGAAACTTGTCCTGAAAGGCGGCGGCGCCCGCGCATGACGCGCAGGCCCGTCCCGGCACCGGTAGACACAGACACAGGAGTCAGGGTGGATTCGCAGGACGTCCAGGCAGATCTCAAGGAAATCCTTTGCACCAAGGAGCAGATCCAGGAGCGCATCGAGGAACTCGCCGCACAGATCGACAAGGATTACGAGGGGCGGGACCTGCTGATCGTCGGCGTCCTGAAGGGTGCCGTGATGGTCATGGCCGACCTGGCGCGTGCCCTGCACAGCCACGTCACCATGGACTGGATGGCCGTGTCCTCCTACGGCTCCGGCACCCAGTCCTCCGGAGTGGTCCGCATCATCAAGGACCTGGAGACGGACCTGATGGGCAAGCACGTCCTGATCGTGGAGGACATCATCGACTCCGGCCTGACTCTCTCCTGGCTCAAGGCCAACCTGGAGTCCCGCGGCCCGGCCAGCGTGGAGATCTTCACCATGTTCCGCAAGCCGGAGGCCGCCAAGGTGGAGATCGACGTCAAGTACGTCGGCAAGGACATCCCCAACGAGTTCGTGGTGGGCTACGGCCTGGACTACGCGGAGAAGTACCGCAACCTGGGTTTCGTGGGCAGCCTGGCCCCGCACGTCTACGCCTGACGGCACCTCATTCCGCCCGGACCCCGCCGGGAGGACCCGCCACGTTCAGTGGCAGGTCCTCCCGGCGGGGTTTTCGTGTTTCCGCTCCCACTTTCGCCCTGAGGGAACTTTTGGGCCGCCGTGTACGTCAACACATGCATACGGTGTCATGCTGGACATGGAGAACCAGGTCCGGCGGCCGTGCCCGGGCAAAGCTTTCGCAGGAGGGATGGGGCACACGCCCCGGTAGATGAAACTCAAAAATATCGCCAAGGGTCCCTGGATCTGGATCATCGGCGCAGTGGTGATCATGCTGCTGGCCTTCGCGACCTTCGCCCCGAACGGCTCGGCGCAGATCGATACGGACAAGGGCCTGGCCCTGCTCGCCCAGTCGGGCGAAGTGCAGCAGGCCAAGATCATCGACGGCGAGAACCGGGTCAACTTGACCCTCAAGGACTCTCTCAGCATCAACGGCCAGGACAAGGGCAAGGACGTCTACTTCAAGTACGTCGACGCCCGCGCCGGCGCCGTGGTCACGGCGGTCAACGACGCCAAGCCGTCCAACGGCATCCAGGATCAGCCGGTGGAGAGCAACTGGCTCTCCGGCCTGGTCTCCCTCCTGGTGCCCACCCTGCTCCTGGTGCTCCTCTTCTGGTTCCTCATGTCCCGTATGCAGGGCGGCGGCTCCAAGGTCATGCAGTTCGGCAAGTCCCGCGCCAAGATGCTCAGCAAGGACATGCCGCAGGTGACTTTCGCGGACGTGGCCGGTGCGGATGAGGCCGTGGAGGAACTCCACGAAATCAAGGAATTCCTGCGAGAGCCGGGCAAGTTCCAGGCCCTCGGCGCCAAAATCCCCAAGGGCGTGCTGCTGTACGGCCCTCCCGGCACCGGTAAGACCCTCCTGGCCCGCGCCGTGGCCGGTGAGGCCGGCGTGCCCTTCTTCTCCATCTCCGGCTCGGACTTCGTCGAGATGTTCGTCGGTGTGGGTGCCTCCCGCGTGCGTGACCTCTTCGAGCAGGCGAAGGCCAACAGCCCGGCCATCATCTTCGTGGACGAGATCGACGCGGTCGGCCGTCACCGCGGCGTCGGCATCGGCGGCGGCAATGACGAGCGTGAGCAGACGCTGAACCAGATGCTCGTGGAGATGGACGGCTTCGACGCCAAGACCAACGTCATCATGATCGCGGCCACCAACCGCCCCGACATCCTGGACCCCGCCCTGCTGCGCCCGGGCCGCTTCGACCGCCAGATCCCGGTGGACGCTCCGGACCGCAAGGGTCGTGAGGACATCCTCAAGGTGCACGCCAAGGGCAAGCCGTTGGCTCCCGGCGTCGACCTCAACGCCGTGGCCAAGAAGACCCCCGGCTACACGGGCGCCGACCTGGCCAACGTCCTGAACGAGGCCGCCCTGCTGACCGCGCGCTCCAACGCGGACCTGATCGACGACCGCGCCCTGGACGAGGGCGTGGACCGTGTGATGGGCGGCCCGCAGCGCCGCAGCCGGACGCAGAAGGAACACGACCGCAAGATCACGGCCTACCACGAGGGTGGCCACGCCCTGGTGGCCGCGGCCCTGCACAACGCCCCGCCCGTCACGAAGGTGACCATCCTGCCGCGCGGCCGCGCCGGCGGCTACACGCTGGTGGTCCCGGACGACGATCCCCAGGGCTACACCCGCAACGAGCTCCTGGACCGCATGGCCTGGGCCATGGGTGGCCGGGTGGCCGAGGAGATCGTGTTCCACGACCCCACCACGGGTGCGTCCAACGACATCGAGCAGGCCACCAGCACGGCCCGCCGCATGGTCACGGAGCTCGGCATGAGCGAGAAGGTCGGCACCATCAAGGTGGCCGGCGGCGTCTCCAACGTCATGGGCGCCGGCCGCGGCGGCGATGACAGCGGTGCCACCATCTCCAACGAGCTGGCCGCCCTGGTGGACGAGGAAGTGCGGCGCATGCTGGACTCCGCCCACGACGAGGCGTACGCCGTGCTCACCGAGAACCGCGACATCCTGGACGCCATGGCCCTGGAACTCCTGGAGAAGGAGACCATCAACCAGGCGGACGTGGAGCGGCTCACGGAGAACGTGCGCAAGCCCGTCAAGCGGCCCATCTGGCTCTCCAAGGAGTCCCGCCCGGTCCAGCACATCGCGCCGGTCCAGTCCAGCCGTGAGCGCGCTCAGCTCGCCAACCAGCAGGACGAGGAGCCGCTGCAGGTCGCCGCCCAGGTGCACGGCGCCGCCGAGCACACGCAGCCGATCATCGCCCCGCAATACCCGGACGAGGGCCAGCAGGGGCAGTAGCGCCCGGCTAGGATGCTTAGGTGAATCACATCGACGACGACGTCCCCACCGGCGCCGCCCGCGGTGGCGCGGCCGACAGCCCCATGGACCTTCCGCGCATCGAAGCGGCGGTCCGCGAGATCCTGCTGGCCGTGGGGGAGGACCCGGACCGCTCCGGTCTGGTGGACACCCCCGCCCGTGTGGCCCGTGCCTACGCCGAGACCTTCTCCGGCATCCACCAGGACCCCGGCTCCGTCCTCCAGACCATGTTCGACATGGACCACGAGGAACTGGTGCTGGTCAAGGACATCCCGTTCTACTCCACGTGCGAACACCACCTGGTCCCGTTCCACGGGGTGGCGCACGTGGGGTACATCCCGTCCCACGACGGCAAGGTGACCGGCCTGAGCAAGCTGGCGCGGCTGGTGGACATCATCGCCCGCCGCCCGCAGGTCCAAGAACGGCTCACCACGCAGATCGTGGAGGCTCTGGTCACCCACCTCCAGCCGCGCGGCGCCATCGCCGTGGTGGAATGCGAACACATGTGCATGTCCATGCGCGGCATCCGCAAGCCCGGCGCCAAGACCGTCACCAGTGCGGTCCGGGGCCAGTTGCATGACCCAGCCACACGAGCCGAAGCCATGAGCCTGATACTCGGAAGGTAATACCCCTATGGACTCGCTTGCCGCAGCACCGGGCACCGGCCCGGCCACGAACCCCTTGCCCGTGATCCGGAAAGCCAAAGCAGCAGCCCGATTCGAAGACCTCGCCCAGGGCCGCACGCTGGTCATGGGCGTGCTCAATGTGACCCCCGATTCCTTCAGCGACGGCGGGAACCACAGCACGGCGGACTCCGCCATCGCCCATGGCCTGCGGATGTTCTACGGCGGGGCGGACATCATCGACGTGGGCGGTGAGTCCACCCGGCCCGGTGCCGATCCGGTCACCCCGGAGGAGGAACAGCGCCGCGTCCTGCCCGTGGTCGCGGCGATGGTCAAGGCCGGCGCCCTGGTCAGCATCGACACCGTCAACGCCTCCACGGCCGCCGCGGCACTGGATGCCGGTGCGCTGATCGTCAACGACGTCTCCGGCCAGCGGGTCACGGCCGAGATGATCGAGCTGGTCTCGGCCCGCAAGGTGCCGTACATCCTGACGCACTCCCGCGGGGACTCCCAGACCATGGACTCCCTGGCCGTGTACACGGACGTGGTGGGCGAGGTGGTGGCGGAACTCGAGGAGCTCCGCGGCCGCTTCCGCGCCGCTGGCCACGCTGATGAGCGCCTCATCCTGGACCCGGGGCTCGGCTTCGCCAAGGCCGGCGCCCAGAACTGGGAGCTGCTGCGCGGCCTGGACCGCCTGACGGGCCTGGGCCACCGCGTCCTGGTAGGCGCCTCCCGCAAGCGCTTCCTGGGCGAACTGCTCACCACGGCCGGCAAGGCCGCGGCCCCCATCGAGCGCGACGCCGCCACCGTGGCCGTCACGGCGCTCTCCGCCGGGCGCGGAGCCTGGGCGGTCCGCGTGCACGACGTCGGCCCCAACCTGGACGCGGTCAAGGTCGCCGCGCGCTTCTCGGCGTGAGCGTGGTGAGCGTGGGAGGGGTGCGCGGGCACATCCGCCCGCTGGACCGCATCGAACTGCGCGGCGTCACCGCCACCGGCTACCACGGGGTGTTCGACTTCGAGCGCCGCGAGGGCCAGCCGTTCGTGGTGGACCTGGTCATGCACCGCGACTTCACCCGGGCCGCCGCGAGCGACGACGTGGCGGACACCGCCCACTACGGGCTTGTGGCGGAGGCCGTCACGGCCGTCATCGAGGGCCCGCCCGTGAACCTGATCGAGAAGCTTGCGGTCATGATCGCCCGCGCCGTCCTGGAAGGATTCGACGTGACCAGCGTGGAGGTGACCGTGCACAAGCCCAAGGCGCCCATCGAGGTGCCGTTCGGCGACGTCGCCGTCGTCGTCTCCCGCAGCCGCGAGGACTTCCCGGGGCTCGGGACAACCGGCTTCGGGGGAGGCGCCTCATGAGCACCACGCGTGTGATCCTGGCCCTCGGCAGCAACCTCGGTGAGCGTCAGGGCATCCTGTCCGCCGCCGTCGCCGATCTGGTGAACCACCCGAAGGTCCACCTGGTGGACATTTCGCCCATCATCCAGACCAAATCGGTGGGTGGCCCGGAGGATTCCCCCGACTACCTGAACATGGTCATGGCCGTGGACACCGAGCTGACGCCGCTGGAACTCCTGGCGCACTGCCAGGCCGTGGAGCGGATGCACCACCGGGTGCGGGAGGTCCGCTGGGGCCCGCGCACCCTGGACGTGGACGTGATCGTGTTCGGCGAGCTCCGCAGCGACGACCCGGCCCTCACCCTGCCGCATCCGCGCGCCGCGGAACGTGCCTTCGTGCTGGTCCCGTGGGCCGCCATGGACCCCACGGCCGAGCTGAACGGCACACCGGTCAAGGAACTGGCCATCGCCGCAGCGGACTACCCGGACGCCGAAGAACTCGACGAGTACTGACATGCGTCTCATGCGTCCTGGCCGGCTGGTGGCCCTCGGCGTCATCTTCCTGGTGATCGGCTATCTGATGTCCGTGATCTCGCAGCGGTACAGCCTGGCGGTCCCGGTCCTGCCGGTCAGCGCCCTGTTCAGCATGCTGGCCATGTCCGCGCTGATCTTCGCTTTCGGCTGGCGGGTGCACCGCTGGAAGACGGCCAAGGTCAAGAAGCACCTGGACCCCATCGTGGCGGCCCGCACGCTGGTGCTGGCGCAGGCCGGCGCCTACGCGGGCACGGTCCTGTTCGGCTGGCACCTGGGCATCGTCCTGGAGCAGCTGCAGTACCTGGAATACTCCAGCGCCGTGGATCATGTGGTGAATGGCGCCATCATGTGCGGCGGCGGCGCGGTCATGCTGGCGGTGGGCCTGATCGTGGAACGTTTCTGCCGGATCCCCCCGGAGGACGACGGCACGGAAGGAAAGCGCGACGAGCGCGGCAAGGGAACCGAGGGCGAATATGCGTGAGCAGTTGGGCGGACCGTCCGGATCCGCACCCCGGGCCGGCAGGCTGCGCGTCGGCGTGATCGGCGCCGGCAAGGTCGGCGCCGTGCTGGGCGCCGCCCTGCGGGCCGCGGAGCACGCAGTGACAGGCGTGACCGCCGTGTCCGAGGCCAGCCGCGAGCGGGCGGAGAACCTGCTGCCCGGCGTCCCGGTCCTGGAGGCCCGCGAGATCGTGGCCGGCTCGGATCTGGTGCTCCTGGCCGTCCCGGACGACGTCCTCTCCGAGCTCGTCGCGGGCCTGGCCTCCCTGGGCGCGTGGAAGCCCGGCCAACTGGTGGCCCACACCTCCGGACGCTACGGCGTGGGCGTCCTGGAGCCGGTCCGCGCGGCCGGAGCCATCCCTCTGTCCATCCACCCGGCCATGACGTTCACGGGCCTCAGCCTGGACCTGGGACGCCTGACGGACTGCGTCTTCGGCGTCACGGCCGACGCCCCCATGCTGCCGATCGCTCAGGCCCTGGTGATCGAGATGGGCGGCGAGCCCGTGGTGATCCCGGAGGAGCAGCGCGTTCTGTACCACGCGGCCCTGGCGCACGGCTCCAACCACCTGGTCACGCTCGCCTCCCAGGCGGCGCAGCTGCTCGCCGAGATCGGCGTCGCCGAGCCGGAACGGCTCCTGGCCCCCCTCCTGCGCGCCTCGCTGGACAACGCCCTGGCCTCCGGCGAGTCCGCCCTCACCGGCCCGGTCTCCCGCGGCGACGCCGGCACGGTCGCCTCCCACCGCGAGGCTCTGACCGGGCGGGACGCGCTGCTGCGGCAGGCTTCGGAGGACGACGGCGGACCGCGCCCCGGCGGCCACCTCGCCGGCGCCGGTGACGATATTCTGGAGTCCTACCTCGCCATGGCCCGGGCCACCTTGCAGCGCGCGGTCCGGCAGGACCGCCTCCGCGCGGAACAGGCCGCGGCCCTGGGCGACGTCCTGGGCTGAGCGCGGGGCCGGAACACAGAACTGAAGAACGAGAAGGACAGCAGCCATGGGCATCGAACTCATCACCACCACCGAGGGACTGCGCACCCGGCTGGCGGAGCTGTCCCAGGCGGAGCGGCTGAGGTCCGCAGGCTTCGTCCCCACCATGGGTGCCCTCCACTCCGGCCATGCCGCCCTGGCCCGCCGCGCCGCCGAGGAGAACGATCTGGCGCTGGCCAGCATCTTCGTGAACCCCCTCCAGTTCGGAGAGGCCGTGGACCTGGAGCGCTACCCGCGAACCCTGGACGCCGACCTGGAGCTCCTGGACGCCGCCGGTGTCCGCCTGGCCTTCGCGCCGAGCGTCGAGGAGATGTACCCCTACGGCGAACCCGGTGTCCGCGTGACCGCGGGGCCGCTCGCCGCCAAGTGGGAAGGTGCCTCCCGCCCCGGCCACTTCGACGGCGCCCTGACCGTGGTGGCCAAGCTCCTGCACCTGGCCCACGCCCCTGTGCCCGTGAACCGCGCCTACTTCGGCCAGAAGGACGCCCAGCAGCTCACCCTGGTGCAGCAGATGGTGGACGATCTGAACCTCGACGTCCAGATCGTCCCCGTGCCGATCGTGCGCGACGCGGACGGGCTGGCCCTGTCCAGCCGCAACCGTTTCCTCTCCGAGGCAGAGCGGGAGTCCGCGCTGGTCCTCTCCCGCGCCCTGCGCCTGCTGGAGGAGCGCGCCGCCGCCCACGAACCCCTGGACCTGGACTCCGCCGTGGCCCTGGTCCAGTCCGCTCCCGGTGTGGAGTTGGACTACTTCGAGGTGGTGGACCCCCGGACCCTGGAACCGCTGGCCGAGAACTGTGAGTTCACGCCGTTCCGTGGGGAGGGGCTGGCGATTGTTGCGGCGAAGGTAGGGCCGGTGCGGCTCATCGACAACGCCGTGCTGAGTTCTTGACGTTGGCGCCGTCGCTTTGACGGCTTTCCACGCGACTTAGACACGCATCTGCGCTCGTTCCTCGCTTCGATGCGCGATGCGTCGCTTTCGGAAAGCCGTCGGCGCGACGCCCTGTGGGTTCCGCGCGGCGTTGTTGGTGAGGCCTGGGGCGAAGGGTGCTTATCCCGGGGGTCTGTGCGTAAACTGAGAGTGTGCGTCTGATTGTGAACACACCGCTTTCTGCCTGAGCGGCCACCTGTGTGCGCCGGGATCCCCGGCTGACGGTGCCCGCTGTGCGGTGTGTGAGGCCCTGCCATGAGTGCGTCTGAGCACTCTCGTGTGCGCACGGGCCAGCCTTGTCCACCAACCCCTGTCAGGGGAGTGCCTGCCGTGCGGATCATCCGTTCAGGCCGTCCGGGATCAGAGGGAATCGGATGCCTCGTCGCGTTGTTTCCCGTGAACCACCAGCCGTGAACCATGCCACCGCGTGGGACCCGGACCCCGGCCCACCAGGCTCCCCGTCCATCCACTCGCTAGGACGTGACCATGACCCCCGAGACCCCTGTATCCCCCGGCGCGGCGCCAGAGGCGCCGATCGCCCCTGAGATCCTCGCCGGCGTGCCCGGCCCCGCACCCGCGGCGGAGGCCCCGGAGAAGTTGCCGCGCGACGTCGTCGTGATCATCAGCGTGCTGCTGGTGTCCACCTTCACCGTGTTCCTCAACGAGACCATCATGAATGTGGCCCTGCCGCGCCTCATGACCGCTCTGGACGTCTCCGAGAGCACCGTGCAGTGGCTCGCCACCGGCTTCATGCTGACCATGGCCGTGGTCATCCCCACCACCGGGTTCATCCTCGAACGGCTCAGCACCCGGCAGTCGTTCTTCCTGGCCATGGGCCTGTTCAGCACCGGGACGCTGATCGCCGCGGCCGCCCCCGGCTTCGGTGTCCTGCTCCTGGGCCGCGTGGTCCAGGCGTCCGGCACGGCCATCATGATGCCGCTGCTCATGACCACCATCCTGACCTTGGTCCCCATGAACAAGCGGGGCATGGTGATGGGCAACATCACCATCGCGATGTCCGTGGCGCCGGCGCTCGGGCCCACTGTGTCCGGGCTCATCCTGGAGCACTTCGAATGGCGCTTCATGTTCATCTTCGTCCTGCCGGTGGCCGCCCTGGCCCTCCTGGTGGGCGCGAAGTACCTGGGCAATGTGGGGGAGCAGGGGCGGCAGAGGCTGGACATGCTCTCCGTGCTGCTGACCATCCCCGCGTTCGGCGGCGTGGTCTACGGTCTCAGCCAGATCGGCGGCGGGCACGGCGGACAGAGCGGGCCGTCCGCTGGGGCCATTGCAGCCCTGGCCGTGGGAGTGATCGCCCTGGGCCTGTTCGTCTGGCGGCAGCTGGCCCTGCAGCGCACCGACGCCCCGCTTCTGGATCTCCGCGCTTTCAGCCACCGTATGTTCACGGTGTCCGTGCTCCTGCTGGTGGTGGCGATGGTGGCCCTGTTCGGCACCGTGATTCTGCTCCCGCTGTTCTTGCAGAAGGTCCTGGGTGCGGAGCCCCTGGTCACCGGCCTTGTCATGCTGCCGGGTGGCCTGGCGATGGGCCTCTCCGGCCCGTTCATCGGCCGCATGTACGACAAAGTGGGGCCGCGTCCGCTCACGGTGACCGGCTCCGTCCTCATGGTGCTGTGCCTGTGGCAGTTCTCCTTGATGAGCGCCTCCACTCCCATCTGGTGGGTGACGGTGATCCAGACGGTCCTGAACTTCTCCCTGGCCATGCTCTTCACCCCGGCGTTCACCAACGGCCTGAACCCGCTCCCGCCGCAGCTGTACTCGCACGGTTCCGCCATCCTGGGCACCCTGCAGCAGGTGGCGGGAGCGGCCGGCACAGCCCTGCTGGTCTCCCTGTTCGCGGCCGGCGTCGCGCTCCACGGTGACCTCATCGACGGCACGCGGATCGCGTTCCTGACGGCGGCCGGCGTGGCGGTCCTCGCCGTCGTCCTCTCCGCCATGATGCGCAAGGTGGAGGGACCCTCCCAGCACTGATGACGCCACCGGCGAGCCGCGTCCCCACCCACGGAAAATGTGCGGTGCGGGCCGCGGCTCGCCGTGTTTCCGGAGCGTCCCTGGGCGGGATGTTCAGATCTTCTGAGTAGCATTGGCCCGTCACACGCACTCCGGAGGGCGGCCTGCCCCCCAGGGCCTGGCCTGAGAACTGTGCCTACGAGGCCTGTCCCCAGGAGACCCCATGAAGAACGACCGCCGCGACAGTTTCGCCGCCAGCAAGGCGACTGACGCACCCGCATCACCCCCTCGTCTGCTGGCGAAGGGTGCTTCAGCACGCCATCCCCGCAGCGTCTACCTCCGCCGCCGTGTCATGGTCCTCACCGGGCTGCTGGTCACGGTGGCCGTGGTGCTGGCCGGGGTGTTCGTGGCCAGCACCTACTTCGGCCTGGAAGGCGACATCCGCCGCTCGAACGCCCTGGACGGCTCCAAGGGCCTGGACCAGGACACCAACATCCTCCTCATGGGCCTGGACAGCCGGCTCGACGAGAACGGCAAGCCGCTCTCCCAGGAGGAGTACGACGCGCTGCACGCCGGGGACTCCGGCATCGGCGGATACAACAGCAACGTCCTGATGCTCCTGCACATCCCCAAGGACGGCAGCACCGCCCAGATCGTGTCCATCCCGCGCGACGACTACGTGGACCTTCCGGGCCAGCCGGACGGCATGGACAAGGGCAAGATCAAAGAGGCGTACGGCTTCGCCATGGATCAGGCCATGAAGAAGTTCACCAACGATCCCCAGGGCCGCAGCCAGGACCAGATCTACCAGGACGCCCGCGACGAGGGCCGCAAGGAGGAGATCTCCACCGTGGAACAGTTCCTGAACGTCAAGGTGGACCACTTCGTGGAGGTCACCATGGCGGCGTTCCTCTCCGTGGCCGAGGCCGTGGCGCCCATCAAGGTCTGCCTCCAGCACGACACCTCGGATACCTTCTCCGGCGCCGACTTCAAGGCCGGTGTCCAGGAGATCAACGCCAAGCAGGCCGTGGCCTTCGTCCGCCAGCGCCGGGACACCTCCGGGTCCGGTTACGATCTGACAGACCTGGACCGCTCCCGCCGCCAGCAGGCGTTCATCACCTCCCTGGCCACGCAGCTCAAGCAGCAGGGCACGTTCACGGACCTGGGCAAGATCAACGGGATCGTGGGTGCGCTCAAGGACAAGATCGCCGTGGACCAGGGCCTGAACCTGGTGGACCTCGGCATGAAGGCCAAGCAGCTGGGCGCGAATCACGCGCGCTTCGTCACGCTGCCGATCCTCAGCTACGGCACCTCGGACACGGGCGAGTCCGTCAACCTGGTGGACCAGGACGCCGTGCGGAAGATGGCCGCCCGGGTGCTGGGCGGCGGACCGGTTGATGAGCCGACGACGGCGGCGCCCCCTGCCGCGGACGGCTCGGGTTCCGGTGGGCAGGGATCGGGTGGGCAGGGTTCCGCCGGCGCGGGCACCGTCGCTGCGCCCCCGCAGCAGGACCCTACCCAGCAGGACCCCGCCCAGCAGCAGCCCGCGGCGCCTGCACCCGCGCCGTCGTCGTCGGCTCCGGGCGGGAGCTACAACGCCGGCGACTGGAACACCACGCTCAGCGGCGGCGGGGTGCCCTGCGTGAAGTGACACCCTCCAGCCCCACGCGAACCGTCATTTAATCGCAGTCGTAGGCGCGAACACTGCGATTAAATGCACTCTCGGCGTGCGGATCGAGGCCGGAGCATCAGCCGGCGAAGAACTCGGCGAGCTGTTCGACCAGGCGGGCCGGGGCACGGTTCACGCCGTCGTGCCCCAGGCCCGGGACCACGCTGTAGGAGGAACCGGAGAGGACGTCATGCAGCCGTCCGCAGGCCACGCCGAAGTAGGCGGGGCTCTTCTCGCCCACCAGGATCAGCGTCTCCAGCGGCAACTCCAGGAACGGCTCGGCGGACATGTCCGCGGCGATCACGGCCTTGATCTCCCGGACGCCGTTGGGCAGCTGCTCGCGCAGCTCCTTGCCGAAGTCGGTGCCGGCCGTGAGCTTGTTGCCCAGCGTGAGCATGTGGAGCGGGATACGGGAGATGGGGCCGCGGGGTTCCAGCCCGCGCAGCACGATGGCGAGGGCCTTGTCCGTGTCCCCGGCGTCGTGGGCGGCCTGGTACTCGTCGATCCACGGGGCCTGCACGCTGCCGTCGATCGACACGGCCGGGTCGTAGACGGCCAGGTGGTCCACGGCGATGCTCCGCGCCGCGTGCAGCACCAGGGCGCCGCCGAAGCTGTGCCCGAAGATGTCCCGGGTGTCCGTGTGCTCCAGGACGGCCCGGAGGTCCGCGACGTCCTGCTCCAGCGAGTAGGAGTCGGTCTGCGGGGTCGAATCGCCCTGCCCGCGGCGGTTCAGGACGTGGATGGGACGCCTGAGCGCCTCGGAGAGGGCCTTGGCGAACTTGGCGTAGTCGGCGGCCGTCACCAGGGAGCCGATCACGACGACGACGCCGGGCGCGCCGGCCTCGGCGCCTTCCTCCGAGGTGAACAGCTCCAGCTCGGCACCGTCGGGGGTGCGGACCAACTCACGCTTCATCCCACGAGCCTATCCGAGTCGTCCGGATGCGTCATCGCCCCGCGGAGGTGCCGTGGACGTGGAACTCCGCCAGGGCGCTGACCAGCCGCTTTCCCACCGCGGGGACGGACCCGTGGACGCAGCGTGGCACGCGCCGCAGCGGTCCGGGGACCGCCGTGTGGAGCCGCTCCGCGGTGGCGCGGAAGTATGCGGGGCTCCGCGCGCCGTAGAAGATCGCGGTGTCCGTGGCCAGGTCCGCGAAGTCCGCGGCATGGGCCTCCTCCTCGAGCGCCGCCTTCAGCTCCCCGACCGCACTCGGCATCAGATCCGCGAACACGCGGTTGGCCTTCGTCCGGCTGAGCGCCGTGAACAGCAGCGCGAGGAGAGGTTCCGGCGCCCTGGCCAGGACCGTGCCCGGCAGCATGCCGCGCCGCATGCGGGCCAGTGCGCGGGGGACGTCGCCGTCGTTCACCGCCTGGGCGAAGGCGGGCAGCCAGTCCACCGGCGCGCTGCCGTCGATGTTGACGGCGGGGTCGTAGACGGACAGCCGCACGCCTTCCAGTGCCGGGCCCAGATGCCTGGCCGTGTTCAGCGCCACGGCACCGCCGAGCGAATGCCCCAGCACGTGCCGGGCACCGGTGTGCTCCAGGACCGCCAGCAGATCCGCGACCTCGGTGTCCATCCCGTAGTCCGGCCCCTGCTCCGGCGAGCCGCCGCGCCCCCGCCGGTCGTAGACGTGCACTGCCCATCCGCCGTCGTCCTCCGCATTCAGTGCCGCGACGAACGCCTGCGCGAACGGCCGGTAGAGCGCCGCAGTGAGGAAGGCGCCGCCGACGACGACGAGGCCGCGTCCCGCGTCCGGCTCGCCGTAGCTGTCCATCGCCAGAGTCAGGCCGTCGGAGGTGGGCACGCGGCTCTCCCTGCGCGGAACCTGAAAAGCCTCCGTGAACTTCATGGTGCCCATTGAACCAAGGGATTGACATTCCGGGCGTCCCGTAAACTAGAGGACTGTGACTGCAGAAAACCCCACCACTCCCGAGGCCTCCGACAGCAACGAGCAGATGCGCGTCCGCAAGGAGAAGCGCCAGAAGCTGCTCGAGCTCGGCATGGAGGCCTACCCGGTGGGCGTTGAGCGCACCCACTCCCTCGTGGAGATCCGCGAGAAGTACGCGCACCTGGAAGCCGATGAGACCACCGGCGACGTGGTGGGCGTGACCGGCCGCGTCGTCTTCGTCCGCAACACCGGCAAGCTCTGTTTCGCCACCCTCCAGGATGGCGAGGGCACCCGCCTGCAGGCCATGCTGAGCCTCGCCGTGGTCGGCGAGGAGGCCCTGGGCCAGTGGAAGGCGCTGGTGGACCTGGGCGACCACGTGTTCATCAAGGGTGAGGTCATCTCCTCCCGCCGCGGCGAGCTGTCCATCATGGCCGAGTCCTGGGCCATGGCTTCCAAGGCCCTGCGCCCGCTGCCCGTGCTGCACGCCGATCTCAATGAGGAGACCCGCGTCCGCCAGCGCTACGTGGACCTCCTGGTCCGCGAAGAGGCCCGCAAGATGGTCTACACCCGCGCCTCCGTGACCCGCTCCATCCGTGAGACGCTCAACCGCCACGGATATGTGGAGGTGGAGACCCCCATTCTGAACCTGGTGCACGGCGGCGCCGCGGCCCGCCCGTTTGAAACACACCTGAATGCCTTCGATCAGAAAATGACCCTGCGCATCGCCACGGAGCTTTATCTGAAGCGCGCCGTGGTGGGCGGCATTGAGCGTGTCTACGACATGGGCCGGGTCTTCCGCAATGAGGGTGTCGATTCCACGCACAGCCCCGAATTCACCACGCTGGAATGCTATGAGGCATGGGCGGATCAGTTCGTCATGGCCCAGCGCATGAAAGAGATCATTCTGGACGCGGCCGATTCCATCGGAGCCGGCCGCGTGATCCAGACCGAAGCCGGGGAAATCAACCTCGACGGCGAATGGGCCTGGGTTGCGGTATACCCCGGACTCTCCGAAGCGGTCGGCCAGGAAATCACCCCGGACACCACGGCGGAGGAGCTCCGGGCTCTGGCCGAGAAGCACGAGGTCAAGGTGGACCCGGCTTGGGGCGCGGAGAAGCTGGTGGTTGAGCTCTTCGGCGAGATCGTGGAGCCCACGCTGCTGAACCCCACCTTCGTCTACGACTACCCGCCGTCCGCCCAGCCGCTGGCCCGTCAGCACCGTGAGGACGACCGGCTCATCGAGGCTTGGGACCTGATCATCGGCGGCATGGAGCGCGGCACCGCGTTCTCCGAGCTGATCGACCCCGTGATCCAGCGCGAGCGTCTCACCGAGCAGTCGCGGCTGGCCGCGGCCGGCGACGACGAGGCCATGCAGCTGGACGAGGACTTCCTCCGGGCCCTCGAGTACGGCGCCCCGCCCATGGGTGGCATCGGCCTGGGCGTGGATCGTCTGGTGATGCTGTTCACCGGCGCCGGCATCCGCGAGACCATCCTCTTCCCCCTGCTCAAGCCCGAGGTCAACTGACCATGGAATACATCGCCGTCATCCTTCCGTCCCTGGTGGTGGGCCTGCTTTTCTGGTTCGCCATTCGCGCCATCATGAACGCGGACCGTTCGGAGCGTGAAGCGCTGGCCAAGGCGGAGGAAGAACTCACGGCGGAGCCAAAGAATAGCGACGGCGAATCGCCGGATTCATCGGAGAATTCCACCGCCGGATAATTGAATAATTGACTCGCCGGTAATTCTTCTGCATACTTTACGCGGGGGCTCAGTCAAGCAGGCCTTTCGGGGTCTGTCACACGACCACACGATGGGAAGCATTCATCCATGGCACAGCGAGTCAAAATCATTCTGGTTGACGATGTCGACGGCGGAACCGCAGACGAAACCGTCCGTTTCGGACTGGACGGCAACAGCTATGAGATTGACCTCTCCGCAGAGAACGCGCAGAAATTCCGCGGCGCTCTCGAGGAATACCTCTCCGTTGCACGCCGCGTGACCGGTGGGGGCAAAGCTCCCAAGCGAGCTGCCGCCAAGAGCCAGGACACTGCGCAGATCCGCAAGTGGGCCCTGGACAACGGGTACAAGGTCAGCTCCCGTGGACGCGTCCACGCGGACATCATCGAGGCTTACCACAAGGCCATCAGCTAGCAGCTGTGACGCCGTAGCAGCTGCGCGCGCCAGCCGCAGCCACGGAAGGACCCGGTCGCACTGCGGCCGGGTCCTTTCCGTTAAGGGGTGATTCCCCCTCTGGCGAACACGCCCCACAAGGCCGGGCCACGCACGTAGCATCTAAATACGTCGTATCGAGGAGTGTGGCGAAATGTTTGAGAGATTCACGGATAGGGCACGCCGGGTAGTCGTCCTTGCACAGGAGGAAGCCCGCCTGCTCAATCACAACTACATCGGGACCGAGCACATCCTGCTGGGTCTCATCCACGAAGGGGACGGCATCGCCGCGAAGGCTCTCGAGTCCCTGGGAATCTCGCTCGACGCCGTCCGGGAGCAGGTTCAGGAGATCATCGGGCAGGGCCAGCAGGCCCCCTCGGGTCACATCCCCTTCACCCCCCGTGCCAAGAAGGTTCTGGAGCTGTCCCTGCGCGAGGCGCTGCAGCTGGGCCACAACTACATCGGCACGGAGCACATCCTGCTGGGCCTCATCCGTGAGGGTGAAGGCGTTGCGGCCCAGGTCCTGGTCAAGCTGGGCGCGGACCTCTCCAAGGTCCGCCAGCAGGTCAACCAGCTCCTGACCGGTTACCAGGGTGGCAAGGAAGCGGCAGGCGCCGGTGTCGGCCCGAGCCAGCAGGAAGGCACCCCGGCCGGTTCCGTGGTGCTGGACCAGTTCGGCCGCAACCTGACCCAGGCCGCGCGCGAGAACAAGCTGGACCCGGTGATCGGCCGCGAGCACGAGATGGAACGCGTCATGCAGATCCTCTCCCGGCGCACCAAGAACAACCCGGTCCTGATCGGTGAGCCCGGCGTCGGCAAGACCGCCGTCGTCGAGGGTCTCGCCCAGGCGATCGTCCGTGGAGACGTCCCGGAGACCATCAAGAACAAGCAGCTCTACACCCTGGACCTCGGGTCCCTGGTGGCCGGTTCCCGTTACCGCGGTGACTTCGAAGAGCGCCTGAAGAAGGTCCTCAAGGAGATCCGCACCCGGGGCGACATCATCCTGTTCATCGACGAGATCCACACCCTGGTGGGTGCGGGTGCCGCCGAGGGCGCGATCGACGCGGCCTCCATCCTGAAGCCCATGCTGGCCCGTGGTGAGCTGCAGACCATCGGCGCCACCACGCTGGATGAGTACCGCAAGCACATCGAGAAGGACGCCGCCCTGGAGCGCCGCTTCCAGCCGATCCAGGTGGCCGAGCCGAGCGTCGAGCACGCCATTCAGATCCTCAAGGGTCTGCGTGACCGCTACGAGGCGCACCACCGTGTGAGCATCACTGACGGCGCGCTCGAGGCCGCCGCGACGCTCGCTCAGCGCTACATCTCGGACCGCTTCCTGCCGGACAAGGCCATCGACCTGATCGACGAGGCCGGCGCTCGCCTGCGCATCCGCCGCATGACGCCGCCCGCCGAGCTGAAGGAGATGGACGTCGCCATCGAGGCCGTGCGCCGCGACAAGGAGTCGGCCATCGACGCCCAGGACTTCGAGGGTGCAGCGAGCCTGCGTGACCGCGAGCAGAAGCTGGTCTCCGAGCGTCACAAGAAGGAAGAGGACTGGCGCAACGGCGGTCCGGATGAGATCGCCGAGGTGGATGAGGAGCTCATCGCCGAGGTTCTGGCGAACTCCACCGGCATCCCGGTGTTCAAGCTGACCCAGGAGGAGTCCAGCCGTCTGCTCAAGATGGAGGACGAGCTGCACAAGCGTGTGGTGGGCCAGGACGACGCCATCAAGGCGCTCTCCCAGGCGATCCGCCGCACCCGTGCCGGCCTCAAGGACCCCAAGCGCCCGGGTGGCTCGTTCATCTTCGCCGGCCCCACCGGCGTCGGCAAGACCGAGCTGGCCAAGGCCCTGGCCGAGTTCCTCTTCGGTGACGAGGACGCGCTCATCACGCTGGACATGTCCGAGTACTCGGAGAAGCACACCGTGTCCCGGCTGTTCGGTGCCCCTCCCGGCTACGTCGGCTACGAAGAGGGCGGCCAGCTGACCGAGAAGGTCCGCCGTCGTCCGTTCTCCGTGGTGCTGTTCGACGAGGTGGAGAAGGCTCACGCCGATCTCTTCAACTCCCTGCTGCAGATCCTGGAGGACGGCCGCCTGACCGACTCCCAGGGCCGCGTGGTGGACTTCAAGAACACGGTGATCATCATGACCACCAACCTCGGCACCCGGGACATCTCCAAGGGCGTCATGACGGGCTTCCAGTCCGGCACGGACACCAAGACCGGCTACGACCGCATGCGGGCCCGGGTCACGGAGGAGCTCAAGCAGCACTTCCGCCCCGAGTTCCTGAACCGTGTGGATGACGTGGTGGTGTTCCCGCAGCTGACGCAGGAGGAGATCATCGAGATCGTCGACCTGTTCGTCACCCGCCTGGAGGGCCGCCTGAAGGACAAGGACATGGGCATCGAGCTGACGCCCGCGGCCAAGGTCCTGCTGGCCACCCGCGGCTACGACCCGGCCATGGGCGCCCGCCCGTTGCGCCGGACCATCCAGCGCGAGATCGAGGATCAGCTGAGCGAGAAGATCCTCTTCGGGGACCTCAAGCCCGGTGACATCGTCCTGGTGGATGTGGACGGCGAAGGCGACGAGGCGAAGTTCACCTTCGCCGGGACCGCCAAGCCGGTGGTCCCGGAGCTCGCTCCGAGCTCCCACGGTCACGGCGAGGACAAGCCCGGCGAGCTGGGCCACGGCGTCGCCTGACGCTGAGCCGGCTGCACGCTGAGAAGGGCCGACGACGAGCCCAGCGGGCGAGGGCCCCGGGAATCGCGAAGCGATTTTCGGGAGCCCGCTGGGCGCAGGGGAGACCCGCCGTCGTCGGCCCTTTGTCATGTGCGCCTGCACTTCGCCGAAACAGTGGGTTTCCGCTGAAACAGTGTGGTTAACCCACTGTCTCAGCGGAAACCCACTGTTTCAGCGCCCGGGCAGGCGGGGTCAGCCCAGTGCGGGCAGGAGCTTCGGCGCGCGGGCGGCGAGGAAGACCCGCCACGGCCGGGCCAGGCCCCAGCGCCGTCCGGCGTCGGTGGCGGCGAGGCCGAAGAGCGCCGCAGCGTAGACGACGTGTTCGTCCAGGACCGGGTTGTTCTGCAGTGGCAGCGCGCTCAGCCACATGAGGGCGAGCAGCAGGCTGCCGCCCACGGCCGCGGCCCGCAGTGCGAAACCGCCGAGCAGGGTCACGCCGAGCCCCAGCAGGCCTCCCATGAACAGCACGTCCACCCACCACTGCCCGGCCAGGGAGCCGAGAGGCCCTGCGAGCCAGCCTTCCAGGTGGCCGAGGTAGCCCTTGGTGGGACTGGACCCGGCCAGAACGGACCGCGCCGCGGGGGTGGAGAATCCCAGGCCGAAGAGCTTGTCCAGGAAGGCCCAGGCGAACACGGCTCCCAGAAGGATCCGGAGGACGGCCAGGGCTGCGGCCGGGAGACGGTCCGACCCGGAGGCGGGGCGGGCCGTGTGGTGCAGAGGTGCGAGTGTCTCGGTGGTCATAAGGCTCCTTAGGTAATACTAAGTTAATTACGGCATGCATACATTATGTAATTAGCCGCCCCCTGCCAAGTCACGTGACGCACCGTGGCGCGATACCGGGCCTGGCCAGGCCCTACGATGGAGGAATGTCAGCGCCCGCCTTCACGCTCCGCCCCGCACGCACCTCTGACGTCCCGGGCATCAAGCGACTCGTGGCGCCCCTGGCGGAGAAACGCATCCTGATGGCCAAGGAGACCGTGGCCTACTACGAGGGCATCCAGGAGCTCCGCGTGGCCGAGACGCCGGAAGGCGAGCTCATCGGCTGCGGCGCCCTGCATGTCATGTGGGAGGATCTGGCGGAGATCCGCACCCTGGCCGCCGCGGACTCCTGGCGCGGGCACGGCATCGGCCACGCGATCGTGGAGCGTCTCCTGGAGGAGGCCCGTGCGCTCGGTGTCGGCCGGGTGTTCTGCCTGACGTTCGAGGTGGGGTTCTTCCAGCGCCACGGCTTCCAGGTCATGGAGGACCAGAGCACCGTGGACCAGACCGTCTACGCCGAGCTCCTGCGCTCCCACGATGAAGGCGTGGCCGAATTCCTGGACCTGGCTCGCGTGAAACCCAACACGCTCGGCAACACCCGGATGATCCGCACCCTCTGACGCACGTTCTCCCAGCTCCCTGTCATTCCGTCTGCCCGCGGTAGTAGCTTCGTAGCAGGTGGTCCGGAACCAGACAGGGAGTCCCATGAAGAAGCTCATCAATGACCCGCGCGCGGTGGTCGAGGAGACCATGGAGGGCTTCGGCCTGGCGCATGCCGATCTGGTGACCGTGAGCCTGGATCCGATGTATGTGGTGCGCAAGGACGCACCCGTGGTCACCAAGGTGGGTCTGGTCTCCGGCGGCGGCAGTGGGCACGAACCCCTGCACGCCGGGTATGTGGGGCGCGGAATGCTCGACGCCGCCGTGCCCGGCGCCGTGTTCACCAGTCCCACCCCGGATGCGGTCCTCCCGGCCACGCTGGCCGCGAATACGGGAGCGGGCGTGGTGCTGATCGTGAAGAACTACACAGGCGACGTGCTCAACTTCGAGACGGCCGCGGAGCTGGCACAGGCCGAGGGAGTGGATGTGCGCACCGTCCTGGTCAACGACGACGTCGCGGTGGAGGACTCGCTGTACACCGCCGGCCGGCGTGGTGTGGGCGGCACGGTGCTGGTGGAGAAGCTCGCCGGCGCCGCCGCGGAGCGGGGCGACTCACTGGATGCCGTGGAGGAGATCGCGAAGCGCGTGAACGCACACGTGCGGTCCATGGGCGTCGCTCTGACCGCCTGCACCGTGCCGCATGCCGGGGTCCCCAGCTTCGAGCTGGAGGAGGACGAGATCGAGATCGGCATCGGCATCCACGGTGAGCCGGGACGCCACCGCCTCAAGCTGGAGAGTGCGGACGCCATCACGGCCCGGCTCCTCTCGCCGATCCTGGCAGACCTCTTGCCCACCCCGGGACAGCGCCTGCTGCTGTTCGTCAACGGGATGGGCGGAACCCCGCAGAGCGAGCTGTACATCGTGTTTCGTGCCGCCACACAGATCCTGGAGGACGCCGGGCTGCAGGTGGAGCGCAGCCTGGTGGGCAACTACGTCACCGCTTTGGAGATGCAGGGCTGTTCCTTGACCGTCCTGGCATTGGATGACGAGATGATCGAACTCTGGGACGCGCCCGTCCACACCGCGGCCCTCCGCTGGGGCGTGTGACCATGGCTGCGACCCTGGGACTGGACTGGGCTCTCGACTGGCTGCACCGCGCGGGTGCGGTCCTCGCGGAGCAGCGGATGGCCCTGATCGAGCTGGACCGGGTCATCGGCGACGCCGACCACGGCGAGAACATGGAACGCGGTTTCACGGCGGCCCTGGCCAAGCTTGAGGCGGCCCCGCCGGCGACGCCCGGGGCGGCACTGAAGTCCGTCGCCATGACGCTCATGTCCACGGTGGGCGGCGCTGCGGGACCGTTGTACGGCACGGCGTTCCTGCGTGCTGCCACCGCCCTGGGAGACGCGGAGGAGCTGGACGACGCCGCGCTCCTGGCGATGCTCACGGCCGCCCGGGACGGGATCGTGGCGCGTGGCAAGGCCGATCCCGGGGACAAGACCATGATCGACGCCTGGACCCCCGCCGTGGATGCGGCGGGAGCCGCCGTCGGGCAGGGGCCGGCCGCTGTTCTGCGGGCCGCCGCCGACGCCGCGGCGCTGGGTGCCGAGGCCACCGAACCGCTCGTGGCGCGCAAGGGCCGGGCCAGCTACCTGGGTGAGCGCAGCGCCGGGCACCGTGACCCGGGCGCCCAGTCGACGTCGTTCATTCTGAGGGCGGCCGCCGACGCCGCCGGCAATGCTTGAATGGTGCCATGACAGTAGGAATCCTGGTGGTGTCTCACAGCGCGAAGATCGCCGAAGGGGCCTGTGAGCTGGGAGCACAGATGGCGCCCGACGTCCGGCTCGAAGCTGCGGGCGGCACCGACGACGGCCGGATCGGCACCAGCCTGGAGAAGGTCATGGCGGGCGTGGACGCCGCGAACACCGGCGACGGCGCGGTGATCCTCTGCGATCTGGGATCGGCAGTCATGGTGGCGGAGAGTGCGCTGGAGTTCCTGGGCGACCCGTCCGATGTGGCACTGGCCGACGCGCCACTCATCGAAGGCCTGGTGGCCGCCGCCGTGGCGGCCCAGGGCGGTGCGGGCGTTGCCGCGGTCAAGGCGGCCGCGGAGTCGGCCCTGGCGCTGCAGGTGCAGGCCCGCATCGACGGGACGGTCTTGCTCAACGGCGCCGGGGTGCGCAGCGCGAGCGGCCCGGAGCCGAGCCGGAGCGTGGGTGGCGTCATCGTGGAGGACTTCGAGGTGCTCAATCAGCTGGGCCTGCATGCCCGTCCGGCCGCCGTGCTGGCCGGATACCTGGGCGGCCTGGATGTGGCGGTGGACATCAACGGCGCCGACGGGCAGTCCGTCATGATGCTCATGACCCTGGCGGCCGCGCAGGGCAGCGTCCTGCATGTGAAGGCCAGCGGGCCGGACGCACGACGGGCCATGGACTTCATCGCCGAGCAGTGCCGGAGTGGTTTCGGGGAGCTCTGATCCGCTCAGAGAGTGAGGCCGGCGTCGCTTTCGCTGGCCAGGCCGTCCTTCAGCAGGCCGGCCAGGCAGCGCTCCCGCTGCTCGGCCGGGGCCTTGAGGCGGTGCAGGGCGTCCAGGTGGTGCAGAACGCCGCTGCCGCCCCAGCTCAGGTCCGGCGAACCGGTGCCGGCCGGTCCGTCCCAGCCGTCCGGCCTTTCCAGGAACAGCTCCCGCGGGACAGGAGTACCGGCTTCCCGGAGCACCGCCAGGATCGCCCCGCGCACCTGCCGGTCCGTGCCGTGCCACGCCTGGCCCCTGGGGGTGTACTCGGGCTCGGGCGAACCGGCGGCCAGCCAGGCGCACTGGGCCGCCACCGGACACTCCTCGCACTTGGGGGAGCGGGCCGTGCATACGAGCGCTCCGAGCTCCATGACCGCGGCGTTCCAGGTCACGGACTCGGCCCTGTCCTCCGGCAGCAGCTCCTCCGCCAGGCGCGCCTCCGCCGCGGTGAACGACGGCGCGGGCAGCGCCTTGCCGGAGAACAGCCGCGCGTGCACGCGGCGGATGTTCGTGTCCACCACGCTCTCCCTTCGCCCGAACGCGAAGGCGGCGATCGCCGCTGAGGTGTACGCGCCGACTCCCGGGAGCTCCTGGAGGGCCTCCCGCGTGTCCGGCACCGCGCCGTCGTGCTTCTCCACGATGGCGACGGCGGCCGCGTGCAGCCGCTGGGCGCGGCGCGGGTAGCCGAGGCGGCCCCAGGCCCGGACGGCCTCCGACGCCGGCTCGGCGGCGAGGTCCGCGGGGGTGGGCCAGCGGTTCATCCACGCTTCCCAGGCGGGCAGGACGCGGATGACGGGGGTCTGCTGGAGCATGAACTCGCTGATCATGATGCCCCAGGGGGTGCAGCCGCTGGAGTGGGGGAGCGCGGTGCGCCAGGGGAGGTCGCGGCCGTTGGCCAGGAACCAGTCCTCGATGAGGCGCGGGGCGAGGCGGCGGCTGGTGTCGGTGATCTCGGTGCTCATGGCGGAATCCACTGTAGCGGTGAGGCTGCGTGGGACGCCCGTCCGGATTCCTTAAGATGGACATCATGGCGACGGGACAGGGCAAAAGCACGGGCACGACTCGCAAGGCGAGTCCTGCCGTGTACCGGCGACGCCGGGTGGTGGTGCTCGGCGGGCTCCTGGTGGTCCTGGCCCTGGTGGCCTGGGGCTTCTTCGGCGTCGTGTCGCTCGTGAAGGGCGCCGGTAAGAGCGACGCCGCCGCCTCCCCGACCACGACGACGGCGGCCGCCTCGCCGACGTCGTTCGCTTCCGCGACGCCGTCCCCCACCTCCGCCACCCCGGTCTGCGATCTGGGGAAGATCAGGGTCACCGCCGGCACGGACAAGAAGGTCTACGGGCCGAAGGAGAACCCCGTCCTGACGCTCAAGGTCACCAACGACGGGACCGTGGCGTGCCCGGTCAACGTGGGCACCTCCCAGATGGAGTTCCTGATCTCCAGCGGTCAGGACCGCGTATTCAGCTCACAGGACTGCGCGGACAAGCCCACCGATCTGACCAAGACCCTGGCGCCCGGCGCCAGTGAGACTGCCAATTTCGTGTGGCAGCGCAACCGCTCCGTGGAGGGCTGCAAGGTGGTCTCCGCGGTGCCAGGCGCCGGCGGGGCCACATACGTCTTCCAGGCCACCCTGGGCCAGGTGACCAGCCCGAAGGCGATCTTCCAGCTGGGGTGATCCCCACGCACTCCCA
>NZ_JAVALS010000003.1:324542-353704 GCF_030731045.1 Arthrobacter horti
GCTGCAAGGTGGTCTCCGCGGTGCCAGGCGCCGGCGGGGCCACATACGTCTTCCAGGCCACCCTGGGCCAGGTGACCAGCCCGAAGGCGATCTTCCAGCTGGGGTGATCCCCACGCACTCCCAAGCTTCGCTTCGCTCAGCTCGGGGCCCTCGTGCGTGTGGGCCCACCCACGCACTCCCAGCGTCAGATGTAGCGGTCCAGCAGGCTCGACTCCGCCATGCGGGACAGGCCCTCGCGCACGCTGCGGGCGCGCTGCTCGCCGATGCCGTCCACTTCCATGAGGTCCTCGATGGTGGCCGCCATGAGGTACTGGAGCCCACCGAAGTGGTCCACCAGGCGGTCCGCGACGGCGCCGGGGACGGCCTTCAGCCCGGACAGCAGGCGGTAACCACGCGGCTCGACGACGGCGTCCGGTGACGCCTCGCCGCCGGCACCGGAGATGATCGCCGCGATCCGGTGCGGGTCCACGAGGTCCTGTGCGCTCAGTTCCCGCAGCAGGTGGGCCGCGTGCTCGATGTCCTCGGCGCTCGCGTCCGGTCCGGCGTAATCCCGCAGGATCACCTCACTGCCGGGGCCGCGTCCGGCCGTCAGCTCGTCCAGCTGCAGGGCCAGGAGGCGGCCGTCCACGCCGAGCTCCAGGACCAGCTGGGAGATCTCCTCCGAGATGCGCCGGACCATCTCCTGGCGCTGCAGGGTGACGGCGACGTCGCGCACGGTCACCATGGCCTCGATCTCCAGGGAGGAGAGGGCGGCGGTGACCTGGTCCAGGCGGGAGCGGTAACGCTCCAGGGTGGCCAGGGCTTGGTTGGCACGGGCGGAGACCTTCTCGGAGCCCTCCAGGACGTGGCGCAGGCCGCTGACGTAGAGGGCGATGATCTGCATGGACTGGCTCACTGAGATCACCGGGAAGCCGGTCTGCTTGGCCACCCGTTCCGCGGTACGGTGCCGGGTGCCCGATTCGGACGTCTCGATGCTGGAGTCCGGGACCAGCTGGACACCGGCCCGGATGATGTTGCTGGCGTCCTTGTCGCAGACGATGGCGCCGTCCATCTTGGCCAGCTCCCGCAGGCGCGTGGGGGAGAATTCGATGCCGATCTCGAAGCCGCCGGAGCAGATGGACTCCACCGTCTTGTCCGAGCCGAGGACGATCAGGGCACCGGTGCGGCCGCGGAGGATGCGTTCCAGGCCATCCCGCAATGCGGTTCCCGGGGCGACGCGGGAAAGCGTCGCCCGCAGCGTCTCTTCAGGTGTGCGGGCCATGAGTGGCGTTCCCCTTCCGTGCCGCTCCCGTGATGGGCGGTTCTGAAGTGCCTGCGCCCGGTGGCGCGAAGTGCACCTTTCGCGGCTGTGACCATCATAGGGTCTGGGAAGCGCGAAATCCGCATCAGGACGCCGCAAAATGGGCCATCCGGACCCTCGCGGAACAGCATGAAAAGTGCCACATGCCCCAACGCCGGGAGAGCGGCTTTCGCACCCTCCCGCCGGTGTGCGCGTCAGGCGGTGCCGGCGAGGACAGCATCCAGACGCCCGACGACGGCGGGCCAGCCGTTGCCCATGCCGTTGTAGGCCTGCTTGCCCATGGGGGAGTCCAGTGTGAAGCCCGCGTGCTCCAGGTGCAGGACGGTGCCGCCGTCGATGGCTTCCAGCGTCCAGGTCACGGTGGTGTCCAGGACGTCCTTGGCGAAGAGGAAGCGGAGTGAGACGCCAGGCTCGACGTGAAGGATTTCGCACTGCTGCGGGCCCCAGGCGCCCATGTCCAGGGTGAAGCGGTGACCCGTCACCGGTGCGATGTCGCCGGGGACCCACCAGCGGGCCAGGAGATCCGGAGCGGTGAGGGCCTCCCAGACGCGTGTGACGGGGTGCGGGAAGCGGCGGGCGAGCCGCACTGAGGTCTCTGCGAGTTCGTGGCTGATCAGGGCGTTGTCCGGGGTCCAGGTGTTCTCAGTCATAGGTTTCTCCTTGTCGGTGGTTCCGGGGTCAGTGGGAGCGGTGACGGTGTTCGTTGACTGCTCAGTTGTGGTGACTTTCCGCCCCCGCAAGCCACCACAACTGAGCACTCAACCGGAACGGGAGGGGCGCAGGGCCGGGCCGTGGCCCGGCAGAATCACATCCACCGGCTGGGAGCTGAGTTGCTCGAAACTCCGGCGGACACCGTCGTGATCGTGGGTGAAGAAGGCGGGAAGGAGCTGAGCCTGGACGGGGCCGGAGAGGAGCTCGTGGTCGCTCACCAGGGTGTCGCCGCTGATCAGGACGCGGCCGGAAGCGGTGCCGAGGAGGAACGCCGCCGAGCCTGAGGTGTGCCCGGGGCAGTGGATCACCGTGGGCCGGCCCGGGACGTCCAGGACATCGCCGTCGGAGAAGGTCCGGGCCGGTGTGACGGACAGAGGCTTGAGTGCGTCCAGGCTGATCACCATGCGCAGCCAGTTCCGGACCTTCCGCCGCACGAGCTGGCCCAGGACTTGCCCGAAGGTGACCTGCTCCCGGCGCGGACCCACCAGATTGGCCTCCTCCGCCTCGTGGCACCACACGGGGACGCCGTACTCCGCGGACAGCCGGGCCGCGCCGCCGATGTGGTCCACGTGCCCGTGCGTCACCAGAAGGGCCGTGCAGTCGGACGGCTTCAGGCCCAGCCGGGCGAACGACTCCAGGAGCAGCGGGAAATCACCCGGATACCCGCTGTCGATGAGTGTGAACGCCGGGCCGTCCGCGTCTTTGATGATCACCCAATTGGCGGAGGCTCCGCGGACCAGGAAGACTCCGGGCGTGGTCTCGGAGATGTCGGGAGAGCTCATGGCCTTCCGCCTTTCTTCAGTGCTGGAATCGTCTGCAGAGTCACGCCATTCAGCCATGGAACAGCAGCTCCAGCGCCTGTGCCAGGTGCTCCACTTCCTTGACCGTGAATCCGGCCGGGACCGGGCCGGGCCCGTTGGGGCTTGCAGGGACCACGGCGTGCGTGAAGCCCAGGCGGCTGGCCTCCTGGATCCTCTTGTTGATGCCCGGCACGGGGCGCACCTCGCCGGCCAGGCCCACCTCGCCGAACGCGATGAGCCGGCTGGAGAGCGCCTTGCCGGCCTTGGCCGAGGCCACCGCCAGCGCCACGGCCAGGTCCGTGGCCGGCTCGCTCAGCTTCACGCCGCCCACCGTCGCCACATAGGAGTCGTCCTTGTGCAGCTGGCAGCCGGCGCGCTGCTGCAGCACCGCCAGGAGCATCGCCACACGGGAGGAGTCCAGCCCGCTCGTGGCCCGCCGCGGCTGGGCGTTGGAGGACGTAGCCAGCAGGGACTGGACCTCGGCCACCAGGGGCCGCCGGCCCTCCAGCGTCACGGTGATGCACGTACCGGACACGGGCTCCTTGGTCCGGGACACGAACAGCCCGCTCGGGTCCGCCAGGCCCACGATCCCGTCCTCGTTCAGATCGAAGCAGCCCACTTCATCCGTGGGACCATAGCGGTTCTTCACGGCCCGGATCAGGCGCAGCCGGGAGTGGCGTTCGCCCTCGAACTGGCACACCACGTCCACCAGGTGTTCCAGCAGCCGGGGACCCGCGATGGAACCGTCCTTGGTCACATGCCCCACCAGCAGCGTGGTCATGTTCCTCTTCTTGGCCGCCGCGATGAGGGACGCGGCCACCTCCCGGACCTGGGAGACGCCGCCCGCGGACCCTTCCACCTCCGGGCTGCTGAGCGTCTGCACGGAGTCCACCACCAGGAGGCGGGGAGACACGCGCTCCACCTGGCCCAGGGCCTGGGACAAATCCGTCTCGGCGGACAGGTAGAGGGTGTCCGCCACGGCGTCGATCCGCTCCGCACGGAGCTTCACCTGGGCCGCGGACTCCTCGCCCGTGACGTACAAGACGTCCTGCCCGGTCCTGGCGAAGCGCGCGGCCACGTCCAGCAGCAGGGTCGACTTGCCCACGCCCGGCTCGCCGGCCAGCAGGATCACGGCCCCGGGCACCAGCCCGCCGCCCAGCACGCGGTCCAGCTCGTCGACGCCGGTGGCCAGGAAAGCCGCCGCGGCGGCGTCCACCGACGCGATGGGGAGGGCGGGCTCCAGAACCGTGGCGGCCGCCGTCGTACGCGCCACCGTGGTGCCCGTCTCCGTGACGGTGCCCCACGCCTGGCACTCACCGCAGCGGCCCACCCACTTGACGGTGGTCCAGCCGCATTCGCTGCACTTGTAGCCGGGTGCCTTGCTGCCCCGGGCGGTCTTGCCTGCCATGCCCCCAAGCCTATCGGCGGGGTCTGACACGAATTACAGATCCGGCAGGTAGTCCCGCGCCTCGGACGCCTCCACGCCCGCGGTCTCCAGAAGGTCCACCATGAGCGGCCGGAACAGCATGACCACGGTCTCGCCCTCCAGCCGGTTCACGCCCAGCAGGCGCGGGTGCAGGCGGGTGCTGAGGGCGGCCAGATCATGCCGGGCGCTGCGCAGCGCGGAGTCGCGTCCGCGTCCGTCGTCGCCCGCATAGCCGATGGCCATGACGTCCACCGCGTCCGCGGTCTCCAGCAGCACTTCCGCGATGCTGTGCGTGGCGTCATCGCTGAGGGCGGCGTGGTTGATGGCGCTGGTCAGGCGCCGGGCGAACACCCGGCAATTGCGCAGGGCCAGGTCCAGGAACTCCACGGCGTCGCCCAGCTGGGACACCTCGGAACGGTGCCGCCGGTACAGCGGGGACATGGTGGTCACCTCATCCGAGGCGCGCAGGGTCAGGCGCAGGGCGTCCAGCTGCGGCTGGCAGTTCCGGGCGCGGACCAGGGCGTGCCAGGCCAGGGTGGAGTCGCTCTCCATGAGCGCCTTGCCGCATTCGCGCAGCACTTCGGCGGTCTGCTGCATCAGGGCGCGGAGCTCCACGCGCGGTTCCTCGCGCGGGTCCCGCGGCGTCAGGAACGCCACCAGGAGGGCGAAGGTGCCGCCCACCACGGCGTCCATGCTGCGGGTGAACGGGCCGCCCGGTGGCACGGGAAGCAGCACCACCAGGACCGATTGCAGGCCCAGCTGGGTGACGAAGATGACCCCGCTGTCCAGGAAGCGGGCCAGGAGGATGGAGAACAGCAGCACGATCGCCGCCTGCCAGATCCCCGATCCGAGCCAGAGCCGCAAGAGCTCTCCCACCACGATGCCCAGCGTGCAGCCGATGCCCACCTCCAGCACGCGGCGGAGTTTGGTACCGCGGGCGAAGCCCAAGGCGATGAGGGAGGAGGTGGCTGCGAACAGCGGTCCCACATGGCCCAGTACGAACTCGGAGAAGGAATAGGCCGCGACGGCGCAGAGCGTCATCTGCAGGGCCGGCACGAGGGACTCCCGGGCCCGGATGGCACCGGTGGTGGCGCGCTCCTTCAGCTCTTTGCCAAACGACGACACGCGCATCATGCTCTTCAGCTTAATGGCCGACGACGGCGCGCGGCCGCTCCGCCGTTCACTGGGAGTTCGGTGTGGGTTCAGTAAGTGTCATTACGGCTGAGATCCGGCGAACGCAATGAGACCCGGGCAGATGTCACGCAGAGTCCATGGCCGGTTAACCCTCCGTTCACTTTTAACCACGGATCCCGTTACCTGCGCTCCCTAACTTCGTTGAAGGTACAGAAAAACGTACGTGATCGTCGGCGGACCGCAGGGCACCCAGGAGGTGCCGGCGCTTTGAACCTGGCCGGCGCGAAATCAGGAACCCTGAAAGGGAACAAAAGTGAAGGCTCTCCGCTTCGGCCGCCACGCGGCACTCGCAGTTGTCGCAGCAGGCGCTCTCGCGCTGACCGCGTGTGGCTCCGATAACGCCACCGGCACCCAGAACTCCGCCCCGGCCAGCAGCGGCCCCAAGGTCACGGGCACCCTGACCGGCGTCGGCGCCACCTCCCAGAGCGCCGCCATGGACGCCTGGAAGACCGGCTTCTCCGGCGCCAACCAGGGCGCGAACGTGCAGTACTCCCCGGACGGCTCCGGTGCCGGCCGCAAGGCCCTCCTGGACGGCTCCGCCCAGTTCGCCGGCTCCGACGCCTACCTGAAGGACGACGAGTACGCCTCCTCCAAGGCCAAGTGCGGCCCCGACGGCGCCATCAACATCCCGGTGTACATCTCCCCGATCGCCGTGGCCTTCAACCTGCCGGACGTCAAGGAGCTGAAGCTCGACGCCGACACGCTGGCCAAGATCTTCCGCGGCCAGATCACCACCTGGAACGACCCGGCCATCGCCGCGCTGAACTCCGGTGTGACCCTGCCGAGCCTGAAGATCACCCCCGTGCACCGCTCCGATGACTCCGGCACCACCACCAACTTCACCCAGTACCTGAGCGCCGCGGCCTCCACCGTGTGGACCGACAAGGCCGGCGGCCTGTGGCCGTCCTCCCTCAAGGGTGAGAACGCCAAGGGCACCTCCGGCGTGGTCAAGACCGTCACCGACACCCCCGGCGCCATCGTGTACGCGGATGACTCCGCCGTCTCCGGCAAGCTCGGTGTGGCCTCCATCAAGGTGGGCGACACCTTCGTCAAGCCGACCGCCGACGGCGCCGCCAAGGCCGTCGAGTCCGGCAAGGCCGTGGCCGGCCGCGCCCAGGGTGACCTGTCCATGACGATCGACCGCAAGAGCACCGACGCCACGGCCTACCCGCTGACCCTGGCCTCGTACCACATCGTCTGCTCCACCTACAAGGATCAGGCGACCGTGGACCTCGTCAAGGCGTTCGAGAACTACGTGGTGAGCGACGCCGGCCAGCAGGCCGCGTCCGACGCCGCCAAGTCCGCTCCGCTGAGCAAGGCTCTCCAGACGAAGGCGCAGGCCGCCATCGCAGGCATCAAGGTTCAGGGCTGATCATCCTGAGCTGACCGGTTGGTTCCCGCCCGGCATCCGCCGGACGGGAACCTTCCGGTATCCACCCGCTTCCGGCGAACCGGCCGGGCGGGAAAACCCACTGACTGGAAGGGCAGTTTAGTGAGCAGCAGCACCATGACCGGATCTTCGGCCTCAGGACGGGCCGGCGACAAGGTCTTCTCCGGCACCGCCATGGGCGCCGGAATCCTCATCCTCCTCGTCCTGTTCGGCGTGGCCGCCTTCCTGGTGGTCCAGGCCTTCCCGGCCCTCGTGGCCAAGCCCGCCGACATCCAGGGCGGCGCCGGATTCTGGGCCTACATCGCGCCCATCGTCATCGGCACGCTCATCGCCGCCGCCATCGCCCTGGTCATCGCCACGCCCGTGGCCATCGGGGTGGCACTCTTCATCTCCCACTACGCGCCGCGCCGTCTGGCCTCCGGCCTGGGTTACGTCATCGACCTCCTGGCAGCCATCCCGTCCGTGGTGTACGGCGCCTGGGGTGCCGCCTTCCTGGCCCCGGCGATCGCACCGGGCTACGCCTGGCTGGCCGCCAATCTGGGCTGGATCCCGATTTTCGCCGGACCGGCTTCCGCCACCGGCAAGGCGATCCTCACCGCCGCCATTGTGCTGGCTGTGATGATCCTGCCGATCATCACCTCCCTGTCCCGGGAGATCTTCCTGCAGACCCCCAAGCTGCACGAGGAGGCCGCCCTGGCCCTCGGCGCCACGCGCTGGGAGATGGTCCGCATGGCCGTCCTGCCGTTCGGCCGCCCGGGCATCATCAGCGCCGTCATGCTCGGCCTGGGCCGCGCGCTCGGCGAGACCATGGCCGTCGCCCTGGTGCTCTCCTCCGGCGCCCTCACCGCCAGCCTGATTCAGAGCGGCAACCAGACCATCGCGGCGGAGATCGCCCTGAACTTCCCGGAAGCCTCCGGGGTCCAGGTGAACACGCTGATCGCCGCCGGTCTGGTCCTGTTCGTCATCACGCTGGCCGTCAACATGGTGGCGCGGTGGATCATCACCAAGCACAAGGAATTCTCGGGGGCCAACTGACATGACCGCGACCATGACTCCCACGCGCCGTCGTTCCCATCTCACCAAGGGCCAGCTGCCCAAGTACGCCCCCTGGGCCGTGCTGGGCGTCGCCCTGGTCCTGGGCGCCGCGCTCATCAACCTGATCGGCTTCAACGCCTTCGGCTGGGGCATCTTCACCGCCGTGCTGTTCACCGTGGGCCTGGTGGCCTGGAGCGGGGCCGTGGAAGGCGCCCGCAAGGCCAAGGACAAGCTGGCCACCTGCCTGGTGGTGGGCTCCTTCCTGATCGCGGTCCTGCCGCTCGTCTCCGTCATCTGGACCGCGCTGGTGAACGGCATCCCCGGCCTGCTGACGCCGGGCTTCCTGGGCACGTCCATGAACGGCGTGACGGGTGCGGCGGACAACCGGGCCGTGGAGAACGGCACCAAGGTCCTGGGCGGCGTCTACCACGCCCTCATCGGCACCGTGCAGATCACCGCGGTGGCCACCATCATCTCCGTGCCAGTGGGCCTGCTGACCTCCGTCTACCTGGTGGAGTACGGCAACGACCGCCCGCTGGCCAAGGCCATCACCTTCTTCGTGGACGTCATGACCGGCATCCCGTCGATCGTGGCCGGTCTGTTCGCCGCGGCGTTCTTCTTCCTGGTCATGGGGCCCGGCACCAAGACCGGTGCCGTCGCCGCCGTCGCGCTCTCCGTGCTCATGATCCCCGTGGTGGTGCGCAGCAGCGAAGAGATGCTGAAGATCGTGCCGAACGAGCTCCGCGAGGCTGCCTACGCCCTGGGCGTGCGCAAGTGGCGCACCATTCTCAAGGTGGTGATCCCGACGGCGATCTCCGGCATCGCGTCCGGTGTCACCTTGGCGATCGCCCGCGTGATCGGTGAGACCGCGCCCATCCTGGTGACCGCCGGCTTCGCCACCGCCATCAACAACAACGTGTTCGGCGGCTGGATGGCCTCCCTTCCCACGTTCATCTACACCCAGATCCTCAACCCGACCTCGCCCTCCAACCCGGGCCCGTCGGATCAGCGCGCCTGGGGCGCCGCTCTGGTGCTGATCATCCTGGTGATGCTGCTGAATCTCATCGCCCGCTTGATCGCCAGTATTTTCGCCCCCAAAAAAGGCCGTTAGAGAAACTTTCGAAGGAACCACGCAATGAGCAAGCGCATCGACGTCAAGGACCTGAACGTCTACTACGGCAATTTCCTGGCCGTGGAGGGTGTCAACATCAACATCGAGGCCAAGTCGGTCACGGCCTTCATCGGCCCGTCCGGCTGCGGCAAGTCCACCTTCCTGCGGACCCTGAACCGCATGCACGAGGTCATCCCGGGCGCCTACGCCAAGGGTGAGGTGCTGCTGGACGGTGCGGACATCTACGGTGCAGGCGTGGACCCGGTGACGGTCCGTTCCAACATCGGCATGGTGTTCCAGCGCCCCAACCCGTTCCCCACCATGTCCATCCGGGACAATGTGCTGGCCGGCGTGAAGCTGAACAATAAGAGGATCTCCAAGGGCGAGGCCGATGCCCTGGTGGAGAAGTCGCTGCAGGGCGCCAACCTGTGGAACGAGGTCAAGGACCGTCTGGACAAGCCGGGTTCCGGCCTTTCCGGTGGCCAGCAGCAGCGTCTGTGCATCGCCCGGGCCATCGCGGTGGAGCCGGCCGTGTTGCTCATGGACGAGCCCTGCTCCGCGCTGGACCCGATCTCGACCCTGGCGGTGGAGGACCTGATCAATGAGCTCAAGGACTCCTACACCGTGGTCATCGTGACCCACAACATGCAGCAGGCCGCCCGTGTGTCCGATAAGACGGCGTTCTTCAACATCGCGGGCACCGGCAAGCCGGGCAAGCTCATCGAGTTCGCCGAGACCAGCACCATCTTCAACAACCCGAGCCAGAAGGCGACCGAGGACTACGTCTCCGGCCGCTTCGGGTGATCAGACTCCCGCCGGGCCCTTCCCCGGCGGGCATCCTCCCTCAGGAGGTCCGGAAGCCCCCATCCATGATCAGGCTGGGGGCTTTCGCGTACCTGGGGGCGGATGGGGACGACGTCGCGCGGCGGGCTGTGGGCTGTGCCGAGACAGTGGTCCCCAGCGGCTCCCAGGCCTCGCTTCGCTCGGCCCGGGCCCCTCGCCGCTGTGGGCCCCTCCGCTGAAACAGTGGGTTTAGACCACTGTTTCAGCTGAAACCCGCTGTTTCACGGGAGGAGGCCGCGGAGGAGCAGGCGGACGGGGCCGCGGACGAAGGGGCTCAGAGCAGCGCTGTGAGGGCCATCTGCACGATGAAGGCCATGGCGACGGTGGCCAGCGGGGTGGCCACCCAATAGCCGAGGATGCGGATCATGACCTTGCGGTTGGTCTCCGGGAAGCGCTGGTTGCTTCCGGCGCCCCACATGCCGGCCGTCATGGTGTGGGTGGTGGAGATGGGCCAGCCCAGGCCGATGGCACCGGCGAACTGCAGGGCGAAGCCGACCGCCTGGGTCACGAAACCGCGCAGGGGGTCCACTCGGATCATGCGGTGGCCGAGCGTGTGGGAGATCCGCCAGCCGCCGAAGAGGGTGCCCACCGTCATGGCGCCCGCGACCAGGGCCACCAGCATCGGCGCGAGCGACTGACCGTCGTCGTAACCGGCCGCGAGGAGCGCGGCCAGCATGACCAGGAAGGTGCGCTGCCCGTCCTGCAGGCCGTGGCCGAACGCCACCGCGCCGGCGGTGATGGCCTGAGCGCGGCGGAAGCGCCGGTTGACCACGCTCGGCTGGATGTTGCGGGCGATCCACATGACGGGCCAGACGAGCGCATAGGACAGGACGAAGGCGGCCACGGGGGAGACGAGGAGGGGGAGCCCGACGGCGGTCCAGAGGGCGTCTGCGGCCTGCGGGATGTCGTTGCCGCCCTTGAGGGTCGCGGCGAGGCCTGCGCCGAAGAGCCCGCCGAACAGGGCGTGGGTGGAGGAGGACGGCATGCCCTTCCACCAGGTGAGGATGTTCCACACGATCCCGGAGGCCAGAGCGGAGACCAGGAGGCTCAGCCCGGACGTCCCGGAGGGCAGGTGCATCCAGTCGGTGCCGACGGCGGCGGCGACGGGGAAGGCCAGGACGACGCCGATCAGGTTGAACAGGGCCGCCTGGAGGACCGCGACGCTGGCGGTCAGGGCGCGGGAGCGGACTGCGAAGGCGACCGCGGAGGAGACATCACGGAAGCCGTTGAGAAAGGTGAACACGGCCGTCAGCAGGACGGTCGCAGTCAGGAAGACGGGGATCACTCAGGATTCCTTGACGATGATCGCCCCCACGGCGGTGGCGACGCGGCGCATGTCCTTGGTGACCTCCACCAGCTGGTTGGCGACGTCGCGGTGCCGGATGTACTGCGCGAACTTCATGTCCTGGAGCATCTCCGCCACCCACACCCGGTGAGAGCGCTCGGCGCGTTTGGCGAGGCGGAGGATTTCGATCCAGTAGTCCTCCAGCTCGTCCAGATTGTCCAGGCGGCGCATGGCGTCCACCGTGAGTTCGGCCTGGCGGGTGATGATCTCCAGCTGGTCCGCGGCCCGGCGGGTGAGGCGCTCCAGCTTGTAGAGGGCGATGAGCTCGGCGGCGCCGTCCAGCTTCTCCATGGCGTCGTTGAGGTACCGGGAGAGGGTGAACATGTCCTCGCGTGGGAGGGTGTTGATGAAGCTGGTCCGCATGTGGGTCAGGAGCCGGTAGTGGATGTTCATCGACTCACCCTCGTGCTCGTGCATCTCCTCGACCAGACGCTCGAAGTCCGCTGCGGGGGCTCCGAGGAGTTCTGAGAGGGTTCCTGCGCCGAGGACCACCTGGCGAGCCAGCTCAGTGAGAAGTTTGAGGCCTGCAGTCTCCTGCGGGAAGAGGCTGAGTTTCACGGTCTACCGGTGTCCTTGGCTGGCGGAGGGTCTAAGGGCGTTCACGCCAACGTGATGATGGTGCCGGACCGGATACGCCTCTCGGCGGTAGGCCGCTCGAAGCGGCGAATTGTTGAAGCCCGGGGGTTTCGCGGCCCGACACCAAGTTCAGTTTTCACCCTCCGGGGTCCGGAGTCAACATTGACAGACGGCCGGGAGAGTGGTTAGTCCAAGTGCCCGTTCCGCCAGGCCTGCGCGGAGAATTCGAGGTCGTCCGCGGTGCGCACCAGGCGGTGGGAGTCGTTCGTCAGCTTGCTCCCATTGGCCTCGTTGGACAGGTCCGCGGCGTCCGCCAGGCGCGCCTGGCCGAGCGCGATCACGCGGCAGAACGCGGCGAAACGCTCCAGCGCGACGTCGAACTCGCCGTCGAACGCGCCGGAAAGGATGGCGTCCGACATGTGGCGGATCTCGTCCGCTCCGGGAGGCTCGGCGGCGCCGGCGACGATGTGTGAGACCTGCGCGCCTTCCTTGCCGGCGTTGAAGTAGAGCGCCATGCGGTCCGGGTCCTGGACGATGGCGGTGCGGAGGGCGTAGAGCCGCCAGAGGGCGCCGGGGAGCGAATGCGCGGGACTTTCGGCCCAGAGCTCGGCGATGACCTCGATGCCCTGCTTATCCGCGAGCTTGACCAGGCGCTTGGTGACCTCGGGATCGTCCGCGGCCCGGCCGTGTTTGACCAGTGCGTGGGCCGCCAGATGGGCGGCCTCGGAAACGCGCGCGGGATCGGCGCCGCCGGCGAACGGCTCGAAGTCGATAGGCGCGAAGGGCTTTGGCCTGCGGGGGCGCGGGGCCCCCTGGTTCTCGCTCATGTGCCTACGCTACGCCTGGTGGGGGCGGCGCGGAACTGCCTGGGCTGGTATGTGGAAATCCGCGACGACGGCGGCCGGGGCTGCGGTAGAGTAGTGCCGTCCCAGCTGGGACAGGAGGGCCTTTAGCTCAGTTGGTAGAGCAGTGGACTTTTAATCCATAGGTCGAGGGTTCGATCCCCTCAGGGCCCACTCTTCACGAAGCCCCGGAGCCGTCGGCTCCGGGGCTTTTGCGTTGCCCGGACAGCAAACACCACCCGTGCCACTTTCCCCGCCCATGTGGACGTTCCCCGCCGCCACAGCGCCGGGGAACGTCCGTGGACCTGGGGAAACCCGGCTGGGCCGTGAGCCGGGCCGCGCACCTCACACCCGCTGCACCAGACCTCTTATTGATCACCTGAGAAATAAATCTCGGCAGCCTCTTGAGTAAAACATTTTACTTCCCTAGATTCTTGGGCAGAGCACGGCAGTCGTGAGACAGATCACAGTCCGTGCCGGCAGCAGGACCCGAAGGAAAGCGAGAGCGCGTTGTCATCCGAACTGTATTGGAACGCCCGGTTCTTCACCGCGGACAAGCGGCGATGGGCCGAGGCACTCCTCGTCCGTGACGGGCGCATCGTCTACACCGGTTCCCTCGCCACGGCCCGCCGCCTGGCCGCAGGTGCCGCTGCGGCCGGCGCGCAGGCCGCCACCGAGATCGACCTCGACGGCGGCACCGTCCTCCCCGGCTTCGTCGACGGCCACGCCCACGTGGTCGGCACCGGAGAGGCCGCCACCCAAGTGGACCTCTGGGGCGCCAACGACGTCGCCGAGATCCAGCGCCGCATCGGCGAGTGGGCCGCCGCGCACCCCGAGGCCACCGTCATCCGCGCCCACGGCTGGAACCACGGCGCCATCCCCGGTGGCATGCCGCACCGCGCCCAGCTGGACGCCGTCGTCGCGGACCGCCCGGTCTACGCCCAGACCTACGACTTCCATTCCATCTGGCTCAACACCGCGGCGCTGGCCGAGGTCGGCATCGACGAGCACACCGTCTCCCCGCCCGGCGGCTCCGTCCACAAGGACCCGGACGGGCAGCCCACCGGCTACGTGGATGAGACCGCCATGCACCGCCTCGTCTGGCCGAAGCTGGACGACGCCGTCACCGACGCGGACCGCGACGCCGCCCTGGCCGCCGCCCTCGCCAGCTACCGGGAGATCGGCGTCACCGCCAGCACCGAGATGGCCCTGGACGAGGGCGACCTCGCCGCCATGCTGCGCGCCGACGCCGCCGGCACCCTGACCGCCCGCATCGCCGCCCACTGGCGCGTCCAGCCCACCGGGAACCTCGAGGACAACCTCGCCCAGGTGAACCGCGCCGCGGAGCTCGCCGCCGGGCACTCCTCCGAGTGGCTGCGCGTCACCGGCGTCAAGGTCATGATCGACGGCACCGTGGACGGCTGCACCGCCGCCCTCGGCGCCCCCTACGCGGACGGCAGCAGCGCCGCACCCATCTGGAGCCTGGACGAGCTCGCCCCCGTGGTCGCGGCCGCCGACGCCGCCGGCCTTCAGGTGGCCATGCACGCCATCGGCGACGAGGCCGTGCGCATCGCGATCGGCGCCGTCGAGCACGCCGTCGCGGCCAACGGGCCCGCCGAGCGCCGCCACCGGATCGAGCACCTCGAAGTCGTGGAGGCCGCGGACATCGAACGCCTCGCCGCCCTCGGCATCACCGCCAGCATGCAGCCCGTCCACTCGGACCCCGCCATCCAGGAGAACTGGCGCCGCCAGCTGGGCGACGAGCGCGTGGACCGCGGCTTCCCCTGGCCCGAGATGACCGACGCCGGCGCACCCCTGGTGTTCGGCACCGACTCGCCCACCTCGCCGCAGGCCCCGCTGCCCAATATGTTCATCGCCGCGACCCGCCGCTCCGCCCTGGAACCCGGCCTGGAGCCCAACCTCCCGCACTACGCGCTGCCCCTCGCCGACGCCGTCGAGCACGCCACGCGCGACGCCGCCTGGGCCTGCCGCGCCGAGCACGCCTACGGCCGCCTGGCCGCCGGCCTGCACGCCGACTTCATCGTCCTGGACCGGGACGTGTTCACCGGCCCCGTCGACGAACTGCTGCAGACGCGTGTGGTGCGCACCGTCGTCGGCGGCCGCACCGTCCACGAGGCGGCCGCGGACAGGGTCACGGCATGAGCGCGCAGGACGCGGCTCCCGCAAGTACGACGACGCCGAAGCCCGCCCCGCGCGGTGAGTCCGGCAAGGCGGTGGCGAAGTTCGTCGCGCAGCGCGTCGCGGGGCTGCTCGCCACTCTCTTCGTCGCCAGCCTGGTGGTGTTCGGCTCCCTGTACCTGGCCCCGGGCAATCCGCTGACCTTCCTCACCCACGGCCGCTCCATGACCCCGGACGCGATCACCCAGCTCAAGGCCCAGTACCACCTGGACGACCCGCTCTGGATGCAGTATCTCCGCTGGCTCGGCGGGGTGCTGCACGGCGACTTCGGCACCTCGATCATCTACAACCAGCCGGTGGGCGCCCTCCTGGAGACCCGCATGCAGTCCACGCTCCTGCTGGTGGTCATGGCCGCCGTCATGGTGCTGGTGTTCGGTCTGGCCATCGGCGTCTTCGCCGGGCTCAAGCCGGGTTTCCTGTCCCGCTCCGTCATGGCCGTCGCCACCGCCACCATGGCCGTCCCGACCTTCGTGGCCGCCGTGATCCTGATCCTCGTCTTCGCCGTGAACCTGGGCTGGTTCCCCGTGTTCGGCGCGGGCTCCCCGGGCCTGGACGCCGTCTATCACATGGTCCTCCCGGCCCTCGGCCTGGCGCTGGCCTCCGTGGCGTTCGTGGCCCGGCTGTCCCAGGCCGCCATCCGCCAGGAGCTCTCCTCGGACCACGTGCAGACCGCCATCAGCCGCGGCCTGGCCCGCCGGTTCATCGTCCGCCGTCATGTCATCCGCAACGCCGCCATGCCGGTGCTGACCGTGGCCGGCCTGACCATCGCGGGCCTGATCGCCGGGTCCGTGGTGGTGGAGCAGGTGTTCCAGCTGGGCGGTTTCGGCCAGTTCCTGGTCTCCAGCGTTCAGCAGAAGGACTTCCCCGTGGTCCAGGCCATCTGCATGGTGTACGTGGCCTCGTTCATCGTGCTGAACACCGTCATCGACCTCCTCTATTCGCTCCTGGACCCGCGGGTCTCCCTCGGAAGGACCGCCTCATGACCGCCCTCGCCGCCGAAGGGCGCATGGTCGCCCGCACCGCGCGCCGGATGCGCCGCACCGGGGCCCTCGGGCTCTCCGGCTGGACCGCCGTCGGCGCCCTGGTCCTCATCGTCCTCATCGCCGCCGTCGGGCCGCTGCTGAACAGCGTGGATCCCAACGCGGTCAGCCTCTCCGAGGCCTACCAGAACCCGTCGGCCGCCCACCTGCTGGGCACCGACGCCAACGGCCGGGATCTGTTCGCCCGCCTGGTGGACGGCTCACGGACCGCCCTGACCGGCCCCTTCCTGGTGGTGCTGGTCTCCACCATCCTCGGAACGTCCCTGGCCCTGGCCGCGGTGTGGTTCGGCGGCTGGTTCGACCAGGTCTCCGTCCGCGTCATGGACGCCGTGTTCGCCTTCCCCGGGCTCCTCCTGGCCATTCTGGCCACGGCCCTGTTCGGCTCCGGCCTGACCGCCGCGGTGGCCGCCCTGTCCATCGCCTACATCCCGTACATCGGCCGGATCGTGCGCAGCGCCGCGTTGCGGGAACGCAATCTGCCCTACGTCGCGGCTCTGCGTGTGCAGGGCGTGCACGGCGTGCTCATCTCGCTCAAGCACATCCTGCCCAACATCTCCGGGCTGATCGTCGCCAACGCCACGCTCGCCTTCGGCTTCGCCCTGATGGACCTGGCCGGGCTGTCCTTCATCGGCCTGGGCGTTCAGGCGCCGACGCCGGACTGGGGCGCCATGGTGGGCACCGGCATGTCCGGGATCCTGCAGGGTTTCCCGGATGAGGCGCTGTTCGCCAGTGCGCTCATCGTCATCACGGTCGCCGCCGTCAATGTGCTCGGCGACCGGCTCACCGAACGTTCGGAGGCGCTCTCATGACCGCGATGTCTCTCCTCTCCGTCGACTCCCTCACCGTGAAACTCCCGGTGGCCGGCGAAATGCGGACCGTCCTGAAGGACGTCTCCTTCGAGCTGGAACCCGGCAAGGCCCTGGGCCTGGTGGGAGAGTCCGGCTCCGGCAAGTCCATGACCGTGCGCACCATCGCCCGGCTCCTGCCGCCCGGCGCCGACGTCACCGGCCACGTCCGCTTCGACGGCACCGAGGTGTTCGACCTGCGCGGCGAGGCCCTGCGGAAGTACCGCGCCGGGGATGTGTCCATGATCTTCCAGGACGCCCGCGCCCACACCAACCCGGTGCGCCGCATCGGAGACTTCCTCACCGAGGCCCTCTGCACCAACCAGAGGATGCCGAAGAAGCAGGCCGAGGCGCGCGCCGTCGAACTCCTCGCCGAAGTGGGCATCCACAACCCGGAGCAGCGCCTGCGCCAGTACCCGCATGAGCTCAGCGGCGGGCTGCTGCAGCGCGTCATGATCGCCGCCGCGGTGGCCGTGAAGCCGCGGCTGATCCTGGCGGATGAGCCCACCACGGCCCTGGACGTCACCACTCAGGCGGAGGTCATGGTGATCCTCAAGCGCATGCAGTCCGAATACGGCATGGCCATGCTCTTCATCACCCACGACCTGGAACTTGCCAGCTCGGTCTGCGACGACACGATCGTGTTCTACGCCGGCCAGGTGGTGGAGCGGCAGCAGGCCTCCCGCCTCCACCGGGACCCACTCCACCCGTACACGGCCGCCCTGGTGCGGGCCCGCCCGGAGATCGAGCGGCGCGCAGGCCGTCTGCCCGCCCTCCCAGGACACCCGACGACGGCGTACGAGGCCCCGGACGGGTGCGCCTTCGCGCCACGCTGCGCCTTCGCCCAGGACGCCTGCCGCGTGTCCGTCCCGCCGCTGCTGCGGATCGGGGAGCAGGGCGACAGCCGCTGCGTCCGCATGCCGGAGCTGCACGGCAGCCTGCTGGCCGCCGCCGGAACCACCCAGGAGGTCACGCCGTGAACACCACCCCGCTGCTCGCCGTCGAGCATCTCGGCAAGCGCTTCGGCAAGGGCCGCCACCAGACCACCGCCGTGGCCGATGTGAGCTTCCAGCTCGCCGAAGGTGGCTCCCTGGGCATCGTGGGGGAGTCCGGTTCCGGCAAGACCACCACGGCCCGCATGATCATCGGCCTGGAGGCGCCCAGCGAGGGCCGCATCCTGTTCAAGGGCCAGGACCGCACCCAGCCGGCGCGCGGGGTGAAGGAGCTGCGGGAGCGCGGCCGGAACATCCAGATCGTCTTCCAGGACCCGTACACCTCCCTGGACCGCCGTCAGCGGATCGGCGACTGCCTGGCCGAGGTGCTCGGCGTGCACTTCCGCCTGGACCGAGAGGAGACCAAGCGACGGGTCCGGGAACTCGGGGAACTCGTGGGCCTGGACGAGCGGCAGCTCAATTCCTTGCCCAAGGCCCTTTCGGGAGGCCAGCGGCAGCGTGTCGCGATCGCCCGGGCGCTCGCCGCCGAGCCGGAGATCCTCATCCTCGACGAGGCCGTCTCCGCCCTGGACGTCTCCATTCAGGCGCAGATCCTCAACCTTCTCTCCGACATCCGTGAGGAGCGTGGCGTGAGTTACCTGTTCATCAGCCACGACCTCGCGGTCATCCGCCAGGTGTGCGACGACACGATCGTCATGCGCCACGGCGCCGTCGTCGAGCACGGCAGCACCGCCGCCGTGCTCGACGCGCCGCAACATCCCTACACCCGCCTGCTGCGCGACAGCGTGCCGCGCGACGGCTGGGACCCCGCCCTCAGCACCACCCGATCCTGATCAGGAGCAGCACATGCACATCTCAACCTCCCCCGGCCTGCGGCGCGGCAGCGCGGCGCTGGCCGCCGGCCTGATCGCCGTCGCGGCGCTCGCCGGTTGCAGCAGCAAGGCAGTCCAGTCCACGACGGCGGCGGGCGGCGGGCTGACCACCTTCAGCCCCGCCGGCAACGGCGACGTCGACAAGATCATCTGGAACGTCTTCGAGGGCGAACCCCAGACCGTGGACCCATACCACGCGGCGGACTACACGCCGAACATGATCAACTCGAACATGTGTGAGAACCTGCTCCAGCAGACCCCGGAGTTCAAGATCCAGCCGGGCCTGGCGAAGGCGTTCACCAACCCGGACCCGCTGACCTGGGTCTACGATCTGCGCGATGACGTCACCTTCTGGGACGGCAAGCCGATGACCGCGGACGACGTCGCCTACAGCCTGAGCCTGAACCTGACGGACAAGACGTCCTTCTCCAACTACCTGTACGTCAACGTCGCCTCCGTGGCGAAGACCGGCGAACACCAGGTCACCGTGAAGCTGAGCAAGCCGGACTACCTCTTCAACGAGGAGATGGCCAGCTCCGCCGGAGTGGTGGTGGAGAAGGCCTTCCATGAGAAGGCCGGCAAGAAGTTCGGCGCCCCGGACACCGGACTGATGTGCACGGGCCCTTACCAGTTCAGCAAGTGGACGCAGGGCCAGTCGATCTCCGCGACGAAGTACGACGGTTACTGGAACAAGGACCTCAAGCCCAAGGTCAAGCAGATCGACTTCACCTTCCTCACGGATGACAACGCGATCACCTCCGGCCTGCTCGCCGGTCAGATCGACGGCACCTACAACGTCCCCACCTCCGGTCTGACCCAGTTGAAGGCCTCCTCCGCCGGAAAGTACTACGAGGGCCCGGGGCCCCTGGAGACCACGCTGGTGGTCGCCAACCCGAAGGGCGCCATGGCGAACGCCGACGTCCGGAAGGCACTGCAGATGGCGATCGACTGGAAGGGCATCGGCACCCAGGTCTATGGCGGCCTCGGCGTCCCCAGCAAGCTGCAGACCCCGCCGTCGGCCTTCGGCTTCGCCAAGGATGAGCTCAACAAGCTGGCTGACTCCGTCCCCGCCGACGGAACCGCCCAGATCGACAAGGCCAAGGCCCTGCTGGCGAATGTCCCCGCGGACGTGAAGGCCCAGGAGATCAGCCTGGTGGTCCCGGCGCAGGCCGAGACCCAGCAACTGGGCGTCTCCATCAAGGACGCCGCGGACAAGATCGGCCTGAAGTTCAAGCTCAACGTGGTGCCGGCCACCGGCTACTCGAACTACCTGTATGACCCGGCCACCCGCGGGAACACCGATCTGCTCTACACCCAGTTCTGGCCGGGCATCCCCAACCCGCTGGACTGGCTGGCCACCACCGCGGTGACCGGCGGCACGTTCAACCAGTCCGGCTACAGCGGGATCGACACCCTGTTCGCCCAGGCCCGGGCCACCCAGGACACGACCGAGCGCGCCAAGCTGGTGTCCCAGGTGGAGAAGAAGCTCAACGATGAGATGAACCCGATGTTCCCGGGCGTGGAGCTCCACAACAACGTCTGGATGAACAACCGGATCAGCGGTGCCCCGGCGTCCTTCGCCTACGTCTACTACCCGTGGGCGGCACACCTGGGCGGCACCAAGTAATCCCGCCCCACAGGCCCGGCCGCACTGGGGAGGGCGAGCCGTGACAGCAAGGCCCCGGGACCGTGGCGGTCCCGGGGCCTTGTAGTGTCCGCTCCTTCATCGCCGCGCTGCTCACGACTGCGGTGCGAACACCAGCGAGTCCTCGCCGTTGCTCCAGGTGAGCTTACCGGCGTCGTACTTCAGGGTGACCGGCTTGTGCAGCAGGTCCGTCACCCACTTCTCCTGCGCGGAGTTCTCCCCGGCGCAGCCCATGGCCCCCGACGCCAGCTCTTTGACCGTCAGCACACCGTCCGTGACATCGGCTGGCCCGGAGAGCGGATTGCAGGGGGTCCGGACGGACAGCATCCGCTGGCCGCTCACCGATTCGAGCTTGACGACGACGGCGCCTTTGGCCGCCCAGGTGAGGTCCTTGCCTCCCGTGGTGCCTCCGACGCTCGCGAAGGAACCGCAGGGGGCGTCGGGAGTGAAGGTGGTGCAGTCTGCGCGGGGCGGGGTTGCGCTGGAGGGCCCGGCGGGCGTGCCCCCGCAGCCGGCGAGCAGCGGAACGGCCAGGAGCGGGATGGCGAAGCGGGTGGCTGCGCCCCGGAGTGGATGGCGTGAAATCTTCATGATCTCCCCCTTGATCGATGGGGGAAATCTACTCCGTGGCGCGGCGTTTGTCAGTGCCCGGTCCAAGGCGAGGGCCGGGCTCCGGCGGGCATAAGCTGGGGCGGTCGGGCAGCCCTGCCCGCGGATTCGGGGGAAAGACATGACCATGGAACGAGCGCCAGGCACCGCGAAGGTGATGATTCCTTTCTGGTGGCTCGCCGGTGCCGGGCTGCTGATCCTCGTGGCGCTGGCCGTCGGGATCGGCGTGTATGCCTCCTTGCCGGCCACCGTGCCGACGCACTGGGGCGCCGATGGGCGGCCGGACCGCTTTGCGGCCAAAAGCGTGTGGAGTGTGTTCGGCCCGCTCATCATGGCAGCTGCGACCGGGCTGTTCATTGTCCTTCTGACCCTCGTGATCCCGGCCATGCCGGTTCGGGGAGTCCCGTCCGGGGATCCCGCCTGGGACGCTCAGCGGTTGACGGTGGCCCGTGAATCGGGGTCGTCGCTGCTGGGGCAATTGATGTTCTGCATTGTCGCCTCGATGTGCTGGATCAGCATGGCGTCCTGGGTGCTGCCGGAACGGCCGTGGACCATCACCGTGGGCGGGGCGCTCCTCCTGGTGGCGGTGGCCGTGCTGCTGCTGCGCTTCCTCCGGAAGTGGGGCCGTCTGGAACGGGAGCGGCCCGAAGGCACGCCGTCCGTCCTGAGCGCCACCGATGACGGCCACTGGAAGGCCAAGGTGTTCTACGTGAACAAGGAGAACCCCAGGTTCCTGGTCCCACGCCGTTATGGGGTGGGTTGGACCATGAATCTGGGCCATCCGGCAGGGGCGGTGCTGGGCGGTGTGCTGCTGGTGTTCCTGGTGGGGACCGTGGCGCTGCTCCTGAGCCAAGCCGTATGACCGAGCACGCTGCTGAGGGTCTGAGATCGCTACGTTCGGCAGCGATCTCAGACCCTCGATAGCGAGCTCAGCGAAAAGGGGCTCCGTCAGACGGACAGCAGCGCTGGCTCCACGCCGGCCGCCCGGAACGCCGTGTCCAACCGGGCCGCCGTGTCCGTGCCGATGCGGACACCGCCGTCCACGTGCATGTAGCCGGCGCCCTGGATGTCGGAGCTGGCGAAGAACAGCGGCCCCACGGGCTCGTTCTGCAGATGGCCCCAGCGGCTCAGGCCGCCCAGATCATAGCTGGCTGCGTACGCGCCGCGGGTCCACTCCTCGGAACCCCAGTCCGAGAGGTAGAACGCGATCGGCTCCAGCGCCTGCTCCCCGAAGTACGCGGCGAAGGATTCCAGCACCGCCCGGCGGCGCTCCTCCTCCGGCAGGGCCCAGATATCCTCGGCGCGCTCGCCGACGATGAAGCCCACGATCATTCCATGTTCGTCCCCGGCCACCGTGTTGTCGTACACCTCGCAGACGCGCTCATGAGATGCGAACCCGGTCCCGGACAGCCCGTCCTCCCGCCAGAACGGCGTGGGGTATGCGGCCTGCGCCTTGATGACCAGGCCCATCGACTGGTGCTGGTGCGCCACCAGGCGCGGGCGGGGGAGTGCGGGGACGTACTCGATGGCGGAGTACAGGTTCGGCGGGACGGCGACGACGGCGAAGCGCGCCGTCACGGTCACCCGGTCGCCGTGGGCGGTCACCCGGCCCGGCTGCCCGTCGGCTGCCGCCCCCTCCTCGCCGGCCGCCCACTCGAGGCGCCGCACCGGCGTGCCGAGGTGCACCACGTCGTCGCCCAGTTCCGCGGCGATCTGTTCGGAGACGGACTGCATGCCGCCCACCACGCGCTCGTCCAGCAGGATGCCCTCGTCGATGAGGTGCTCGAACTTCTCCGCGGACGCCACCATGAGCATGGCCTGCAGCACGGAGAAGGTGTGGGAGTGCTTGGTGAGCATGCCGGCCGCGATGTAGTGGTCCACGATCCGGATGGCTTCCTCATCCTCGGAGAGGGAGTGGAGCCAGCTGCTGAACTGGATCCGGTCCAGCTCGGCGGCGCGTGGGTGCTCCCACGGCGCGGCGGCGTCGATCTGCGAGGCCAGCTCGTCCAGGGCTTCCACCAGCCGGTCGATCTCGGCCAGCGTGGATTCACCCACCGGGAAGTCGCCCTGGAAGGTGTGGCGCGCGCCGTCGCGGGAGATGTAGACGGAGTCGCCCTCGCGGTACCGCTGGAAGGTCTCCTTGCCGAGCTCCCGCAGCAGGGCCTTGAGCGCGTCCTGGTCCGAGGACACCCACTGGCCGCCGATTTCGAAGAACTCGCCGTCGATCGTGTCGGACCAGGTGCGGCCGCCCACGCGCTCGCGGGCCTCCAGGACGGCGACGCTGCGCCCGGCCTGTGTCAGGCGGCGGGCGGTCATGAGGCCGGAGATGCCGGCGCCGATGACGACGACGTCGCGCTCCAGCACCTTCTTTCCGGCGTGCGGTTCGGGGGTGGTGGGGTCAGTCGTGGTCACGGGCGGTCCTAACGGTGTCGGTGATCCGGCTCACAGTGCCGGAGGTCGCCAGACGATGCTAGAAGCGGCCCGGGGCAGGAGCGAGGAAATCGCTCCAAAGGTTCATTTAAAGCCATCTATGAACTGCAGATCAGGCTCTGATGATCTGCGAAGTGTTCATTTAGCGGGATACCATCGGCCCATGAACGCCGCCGCTCCCTCCCGTCGCCCCGGCCGTCCCCGCGGCGCGGTGGTGGATGCCGGGCTGATCCACGAGGCCGCCCTGGAGCTGCTCCGCACCGTGGGCCTGCGCGGCCTGACCATGCGGGCGCTGGCGGCCCGGCTCGGGGTCTCGGTCAGTGCCCTCTACAACCACGTCCCGTCCCGCGCGGCCGTCCTGGCCACGGTGCAGGAGCGGTTCGCCGAGGAGCTGGACGTGAGCGGCTTCGGCGGCGTGTCCCTGCGGGAGGCCCTGGCCCGCTGGGCGTGGAGCTACCTGCACGCGCTGCGCCGCAGGCCGGAACTGGTGCCCGTGATCGTGGAGGTCCCGCTGGCGCAGGCCCCGCGGAGCTCCTTGGTCTATCAACGGGTGGTGGCCGGATTCGCGGCCGCCGGCTGGCCGGAGGAGAGCACCGTGGCGTCCCTGAGTGTGCTGGAGACGTTCATCTTCGGGGCCGCCCTGGACTCGACGTCGCCCGACGACGCCTACGCCCCGCCGGACGCGGCCCACTCGCCGCTGCTGGCCCGCAGCTACGAGGCGTTCTCCCGTTCCGTCGAGGCGCAGGACGCCCGCCCGCGGGACCTGGTGTTCAGCATGGGGCTGGAGGCGATCCTCACGGGGCTCCATTCCCTCTGGGGCTCCGGCCGCGGCTGGGCCCGAGCGGGGGAGGGCATGCGCTCCGACGTATGAAAACACCGAGGGCCTCGTTCTGCCTGCGAAGGCGGTGCGGGTTTTCCCCGGCCTTGTGGAATTTCCCCTGCGCTGAAGCGGCGGGGAAAGTCCACAAGGCCGGGGAAAGCCACTGGCCCTCGTCGGCTCAGACCCGCACCAGCATCTTGCCGGTGTTGGCGCCGCGCATCATGTCCAGGAACGCGTCCACGGTGTTCTCAATCCCGTCCACCACGGTCTCGTCGAACGCGATCTTCCCATCCGCGAACCAGCCGTTCATGCGCTCGGAGAACTCCTGGCCCAGGTGCAGGTACGAGCCCAGCGTGAAGCCCTGCAGACGGAGCCCGCGGGTGATCAGGTTCGCCATATTGTCCGGCCCGGTCACCCGATCGGTGGTGTTGTACGCGGAGATCGCGCCGCACAAAGCCGCCCGGCCGCCGTCGTTGAACGCGTCCAGCGCGGCCTCCAGGTGGTCACCGCCCACATTGTCGAAGTACACGTCGATGCCCTCCGGCGCTGCGGCCGCGAGCAGTTCCCGCACGTTCCCGTCCTTGTAGTTGAACGCGGCGTCGTACCCGTACTTCTCGGTCAGCAGCGTCACCTTCTCCGCCGAACCCGCGGAACCGATCACGCGCCCCGCGCCCAGCAGCTTGGCGATCTGCCCGACGGCGGACCCCACGGCGCCCGCGGCGCCGGAGACGAACACGGTGTCGCCTTCCTTGAGGCCGGCGACGGCGGTGAGGCCCACGTACGCGGTCAGGCCGGTCATGCCGAGGATGTGCAGGCGGAGGGAGAGCGGCAGCCCGGGGATCTCCGGGACGGCACGGAAGGTGTCCGCGTGGGCCTGGACGCCGTCCATCCAGCCGTGCTGGTGCAGCACTGCGGTGCCGACAGGCAGCTCCTCCGAGGCGGACTCCACCACGCGGCCGACGGCGCCGCCCTTGATGGCCTCGCCGAGCGGGTACGGGGCGACGTAGCTGCGGGTGTCGTTCATCCGGCCGCGCATATAGGGGTCCACGGAGATGAATTCGTTGCGGACGCGCACCTCACCGGGCTGCAGTGCGGGGTGATCCACGACGGCGGTGCGGAAGTCCTCCGCGACGGGCCAGCCCTGCGGGCGGCGGATGAGCTGGATCTCGGTGCTGGTGAAAGTAGTCATGGGTTCCTTCGGGGGAGAGCTGTCAGAGGGAGAGACCCAGCGCGAGGCTGAGCACGCCGAGGGCCGGAATGACGCCCTGCTTGAGGGCTGCGGAGCGCTTGTCCGGGCTGGAGAGGAGCAGAACCAGGGCGGCGGCGGTCATGGAACCGGCGCCCGTGAAGACGAGGGTGGCGCCCACGGCCAACTGGCCCGCCGCGAAGAGCACGATGCCGAGGGCTGTGGCGATCGCCAGGAAGAGGTTGTAGAAGCCCTGGTTGAAGGCCATCTCGCGAGTGGCGGCGGCTTCGCTCTCGCTGGCGCCGAACACCTTACGGGTGGCAGCGGAGGTCCAGGTCAGGGACTCCATGCGGAAGATATAGACGTGCACCAGGGCGGCGAGGCCGGCCAGGACGAGGCCTGCGACGGTGAGCATCTCAGGCCACCGCGAGCTGGACGTCGATATTGCCGCGCGTCGCGTTCGAGTACGGGCAGACCTGGTGCGCGCGCTCGATGAGCCGCTGCGCGTCGTCGTTCTCCAGGGCCGGAAGCGCCACTTCGAGGCGGGCCGAGAGGCCGTAGCCGCCGCCCGGCAGAGCGTGCAGGGACACGTCCGCCACCACTTCGGAATCGCTCGCGTCCAGCTTTTCCTGCGAGGCGACAAGCTTGAGGGCGGAGTGGAAGCAGGCCGCGTAGCCGGCGGCGAAGAGCTGTTCCGGGTTGGTGGCCCCTCCGGCGCCGCCGAGTTCCTTCGGGGTGCGGACGGGGGCGTCGAGGAGGCCGTCGGAGGACTGGATGTGGCCGTTGCGGCCGTCTCCATGGGCGACGGCGGTGGCCGTGTAGAGCGCTGGAGTATTCATGCGCACAACTGTATTGTGCACAATATGAATGCGCAAGCTAGAATTGGGGCATGTCTTATGAACAGCTCGATCTCGACGCCCAGCTGTGCTTCCCCCTGCACACCGCCGCACGTGCCGTGACGCGCGCCTACGGCACACTGCTGGCGGAATCGGGCCTGACCTACCCGCAGTATCTGGTCATGCTGGCCCTCTGGAAGGATGACGCGCCGCAGAGTGTCGGTGAGCTCGGTGAGAAGCTGCGCCTGGACACCGGTACCCTGACCCCGCTGCTCAAGCGCCTCGAGGCCGCCGGCCACCTGGAGCGCCGCCGCTCCGTGAGCGATGAGCGGAAGGTCCTGATCACGGTCACGCCGCAAGGTTTGGCGCTGCGGGACACCGTGGCCGATGTCCCGCAGCGCCTGGCCTCCGCCATCTCGCTGGAGGAAGGTGACGCCGAGCGCCTCAAGGCCATGCTGGGCCACATCATGGAGGCGCTCGACGCCGTGCGGTGAGCTCCTCTGAAACCGGCTTAGGGGTTCAGCGAGCCGCCGGTCTCCGCCAGGTAGCAGCTCCCGCACAGCGACTCATAGCCCACGTCCTCACCGTCGATGGCGACCTGGCCGCCGTCGAACACGAAACGGCCGTCCACGATCCGCGTGTTGAAGACCGCCTTACGGCCGCAGCGGCAGATGGTTTTGAGCTCCTCCAGCGAGTGCGCGATCTCCAGCAGGCGTGCGGCGCCCGGGAAGGCCTGGGTGCGGAAGTCCGTGCGGATGCCGTAGGCCAGGACCGGGATGCCGTCCAGCACGGCGATGCGGAAGAGGTCGTCCACCTGCTCCGGGCTGAGGAACTGCGACTCGTCCACCAGGAGACATGCCACGGGAGCCATGTCCACGTGCTCCAGGAGCGCGTCCGGATCGTCGCCGGCGCCGTACTGGCGAACCAGGGCGCGCACGTCCGCGCCCTGCGGGATCACAAAGTCGACCTCCCGCTCCACGCCCAGCCGGGACACGATGGAGCTGTCCCCCTTGGTGTCGATCCCCGGCTTCGCCAGCAGCACGCGCTGACCGCGCTCCTCATAGTTGAACGCCACCTGCAGCAGCGCCGTGGACTTGCCGGAGTTCATGGCCCCGTAGCGGAAATAGAGTTTGGCCACGTCAAGCGGTCCCGTCGTGGCAGGGGCCGGCGGGGCGGAGGATAGGCATGCCAGCCATTCTAGGGGGGGAGCCTCCGACGGGGTTTCCGGGGCGGGTCACCTCGACGTGAGTCGACGACGACGCCGCGCGGCTCAGGCGCTGAGGTACACCTTGCGGAGCGTCTCGCGGACGGCCCAGACGGTCCGCTGGCCCGCGCGCAGGCGGACGAGGTCACCGGCGGTGAGTTCGAGCGACTGCTCCACGGTGTCCTGGGCGTCGAGGAAGTCGACCCGGGCGGAGCCGCTGAGTACCACGAAGACCTCCTCCGCCTCCACATCGGTGGCGGTGCCCGGGGTCATCTCCCAGACGCCTACGCCGCAGCCGGCCAGGTCCTCCAGTTCCAGGATCCCCGCGGTGGGCGACCCGGCCAGGACCTGCTCCGTAGGGAGCGGCTCATGCTCCAAAGACGCGTCCGGGACGTGGTGCAGCGTGGCGGTGCGGGACGCGTCGGCCATGGTTTCTCCTGGGTTTCCGGGCCCGGAAGCGGGCGGGTACCGGAATTCTATACTGGGCGGTGCAGTAACGTGCCGGAGCCGCCGGGAGCAGAATGGCAACGGAAGTTCCGGGCAGGGCGCCCGGCGGGGAAGGGTGCATGAGGATCGCGATCGCGGGAGCGAGTGGCACCGTGGGGCGGCATGCCGTCCGGGCGGCGACGGAGCGCGGGCATGAGGTGGTCGCCCTGACGCGGGCGTCCGGCGTGAACGTGCTGGACACCTCCGCGGTGCGCGTGGCGCTGGATGGTGTGGACGCCGTCGTCGATGTCCTGAACATCATGACGCCCAGCGCACGGAAGGCCACCGGCTTCTTCACGGCGGCGACCATGTCGCTGCTTGACGCCGGCGCGCAGGCGGGCGTGCGGCATCACGTGGCGCTCTCGATCGTCGGCATCGACCGTGCGCCGCACGGGTACTACGCGGCGAAGCTGGCGCAGGAACAGGCGGTGGCGGCAGGCTCGGTGCTGTGGACCGTCCAGCGGGCCACGCAGTTCCACGATTTCGCGGCGCTCATGTACGGGATCCTGCACGCCGGGCCGTTCCGGTTCGCGCCGCGTGGACGGGTGCGGCCGGTGGATACCGGGGAACTGGGGGAGTACCTCGTGGTGCTGGCCGAGGGGGAGCCGCAGGGCATCGCCCCGGACTTCGCCGGACCGCGGGAGGAGAGCCTGGCCCGGATGGTCCAGGACTATGCACGTGCACAGGGGTACCGGCGGAAGGTTCCGGAGATCTCCGTGCCCGGGGCGCTCGGGCGGGCTCAGCGGGACGGGTCCCTGCTGCCGCGTCCGGGGGCGGTGCTGGCGGAGCGCACCTTCGATGAATGGCTTGAGAAGCGGTGACGTTCCTGCCGTGGACGGCGGGTCATCGCGGTGTGACCAAGAACACATATCAATTTCCGGGCGCCATTGCACCGGACCGACGAACAGCGTTTCAGATCACAGTTGTACATCTGCACAGGGAATCCATCAGACGATTTTGACTAGGCTCAAAGCCTAGGTTCCATCGGCCATCAGGCCGAGAGTAAGACACAACGAGGGGTTTCAACGATGAAGCGCATCGCCTTGGTCCATGATCGTGCCGTTCCCAGCGCGGAAACCGGGGCGCACTGCCCGGTCTCCGGCATCTGGGTCCCGGAGGGCGATCCCCAGCACGAGCAGTTCATCCCGGAGGGCCACGTCCTTCCCATGGTGAATGGCCAGGCCACGGTGTGGCGCCGTCGCTCCAGCCGCGCGGCCCAGCTTCAGGCGGTCTGATCCGCCCCAGGATCACGGAAAGCCGCCGGACGACGACGTCCGGCGGCTTTCGTGTTCAACGGCCCCGCCCCACCCGCGAAGTTACAGCTGACGCCCCTAAAACCGCGGCGGTTTCAAGGGGTTAGCGCAACACTGTCGATCAGTTGGGTCAGTCTTTCACGTGGGGTGTCCCAGTGGAGGGTTTTGCGGGGCCGGATGTTCAACAGCCGTTCGGTCTCGGCGAGTTGTT
>NZ_JAVALS010000004.1 GCF_030731045.1 Arthrobacter horti
ACAACTCGCCGAGACCGAACGGCTGTTGAACATCCGGCCCCGCAAAACCCTCCACTGGGACACCCCACGTGAAAGACTGACCCAACTGATCGACAGTGTTGCGCTAACCCCTTGAAACCGCCCGAGTTTTAGGGGCGTCAGCTGCGCTCTCGCGGAGAGAGGCGGGGCACTCAGGCGGGGTGCGCTGAGGCCATCAGCGTGTTCTGCAGGACGTCGCGGTGGATCTTCGCGGCGTCGTCGTGGAGCTTCACGCCGCTGTCCGTGAGGCCGACCACCAGGGAGCGGCGGTCCGTGCTGCAGGCCGAGCGGTGGACGTAGCCGCCCTTCTCCAGCCGGTCCACGATCTTGCTCAAGGCGCTCTGCGTCATGGGGGAAACCTGGGTGAGGTCCTTCATGCGGCACTCGGAGTCACCGTACTCGGCCAGGAGATCCAGGGTCTCGAAGTCGTTCAGCCCAATGCCGAAGTGGGAGCTGAGCTCGCGGTCCAGGGCGTTGGACGTCTTGAGATAGCAGTTCTGCACCGAGCGCCACTGCTCGACGAGGGGTTCAGGCTCCGAAGTCGACATGCCCCGATCTTAGTCGATGACGGAATATTTTTCCATAGAAACTTTTTCCTTGTCATTCAATGATGAGTCATATAAGTTTGCGTCATGGATTCAGCACGCACCCTCAGCACCGTCCCCGCGACAGCGGGTGGGACGCGTACTTCGGCGCCCCGTCCCGCTGTCTCCGATCTGATCTGGAGCCGCCGCACCTGGCTGCTCCTGGTCACCCTCTGCATCGTCCTGGCCCTGGACGGCCTGGACGTCTCCATGGTGGGCGTGGCGCTGCCCTCCATCGGCCATGAACTCGGACTGGGAACCGGCGCCCTCCAGTGGATCGTCTCCGCCTATGTGCTCGGCTACGGCGCACTTCTGCTCCTGGGAGGCCGCATGGCGGACCTCCTGGGGCGCCGCAAGGTGTTCCTGGTGGCGCTGAGCATCTTCGGCCTCGCGTCCCTGCTCGGTGGCCTGGTCAGTGATCCCACCCTGCTCATCGCCACGCGATTCATCAAGGGCCTGGCTGCGGCGTTCACCGCGCCGGCCGGCTTCTCCATCATCACCACGAACTTCGCCGAAGGCCCCGCCCGCAACAAGGCGATCTCCATCTACGCCACCTTCGGCGCCAGCGGGTACTCGCTGGGCCTGGTAGTGGGCGGCTTCATGACGGAGCTCAGCTGGCGCTGGACCTTCCTGGTCTCCGTGCCGGTGGCGGCTCTGGCGCTGATTCTGGCGCTGCGTTTCATCCCGCGGGACCGTCCGGCGGCCGACGGCGGGCATGACGTGTGGGGCGCCCTGACGCTCGCGCTCGGCATGCTCGGCCTCGTGTACACGGTGGTCCAGGCGCCGGACTCCGGCTGGGTCTCGCTTCAGACCGTCGGGGGATTCGTGCTGTCGGCGGTGATCCTGGCGCTCTTCGGAGTGATCGAGACCCGCACGCGGCACCCCCTCATCCGCTTCGGCATCCTGAAGGAGGGCTGGGTCGCCCGGGCCAATCTGTCCGCCGTCGCGCTCTTCGGCTCCTACCTGAGCTTCCAGTTCATCGTCACACTGTACCTGCAGTCTGTTCTCGGCTGGGCACCGCTGGCGATGGCACTGGCGCTGCTCCCGGCCGGGCTGCTGGTGGTCAGCAGCGCGCCGTTCGCGGACAAGCTGATCGATCGCTTCGGTGCCACCCGGCTGATCGTGGTGGGTCTGACGGCGCTGGCGGCGGGATACCTGTGGTTCTTGCGGATCGGCCCGGAGATCAATTACGTGGTGGACGTGCTCCCGTCGGTGCTGCTGCTCGGCGTGGGCTTCGCGCTCGGCTTCCCGGCGATCAACGTCCAGGCCACGGCCGGGATCGAGGACGACGAGCAGGGGCTCGCCGCGGGTCTGATCCAGTCCAGCACCCAGGTGGGCGCGGCACTGGTGCTGGCGGTCACGACGGCGATCGTCACCTCGGGTTCGCACGGTGCCTCTCCCACGCACGACGCCGCGGCGATGCTCGCGCAGTTCAAGCCGGGTCTGGTGCTGAGCATGGTGGTCGCGGTCGCCGGCCTGGTCATCGCGATCCTTCCGCAGCGGCGGGGCGCACGCGCCTGATCCACCCCCGAAGTGACAGCTCACGCCCCTAAAACCGAGTTTTAGGGGCGTGAGCTGTGATCTCGCGGGGGAGGTGAGCCCAGCCGCACACCATTCCGCCGAAGCGGTGGTCAGAGGGGGCCGTAGCTTGCGTTGCCGATGGGATCGCGCCAGGTGGCGAGGTCCTGCTCTAAGAGGGCTCGGAACGCGGGGTCCGTGGTGGCCCTGCGGCGGAACGTTTCGCGGGAGCGGCCCATGATGCTGGACGGAACGATGACGCAGGCGACCAGGAAGAGCATCAGCAGCACGAAGCCGCCGACGTAGCCCACGAAATATCTGGTGTCGTTCTGAGCCGCGACTCCCGGGGCTCCTGCTGCGAACGGCACTCCGAGGGCGACCGCGAAGAAGAGGACCAGGCGGATGCCTCCCCGCGCGGAGCCAGGGCCACGCGTTGAACGGGTCTTTCGCGTGTTCGGAAGGCGAGAGCGGGTCCTGCGGGTGCCCGCGAGGCTCAGGAGCAGGACGCAGATTCCGAGTCCCGCCAGGGTGATGGCCCATCCCGGGGGAGCCCCCACGGTGGTGAGGAAGATCCCGGCAATGAGGAAGACCGCTCCCCCTGAGATTCCCGAGCCCCACGCGGCGAGGATGGTGCCCTGCGCGTCGGCGAGATCGCGCAGCCGCGACCTCGCCTCATCAGGGCTGATCTGCGAAAGCCCGGGGGCGAGCCAGTAGTCCAGGGGATGGGCGGGCTCAGGCAAGGGAGCTGGGAAGACGGTCATGCCGAATGAAGGCTCAGTCCTTCGCGAATTTTCAGGCCGAGGTCGCTCTTAGCTACAGGGGCGGACGGCAGATCTTCACCTTCGCCATGCGCGATTGCCAAGGACCCGTCGGGCTCAGCCTTGAGATGAACCGCGTGGGACCGCTTGTCACCGAGATGCCGGCGCAGTGTGGCGGCCGCGGGGAGCCCGTCTGGACTGGTGCCCAGGTAGTAGTTGACCATCTCGATCGCGGTGGTGAACATTCCCTCGATGTTCACCAGGGGCCGGAGTTCGTGGACGCCGTACTTACTCAGGCTCAGGACCAGCGCGCCGTGATCAGAGCCGAAGAGGAAGTAGACGTGCTCGGCTTCAGGGGTGACCAGGGCGACTTCAAGCCAGGAGTCGGATTCGGCCAGGACGCCCGTGACCGCAACGGCAGGGCCCACCGGCAGGAGAGCATTCTGATCGATGGTCAGGAGTCCGCGTTCCAGAAGCGTGGTGACGCCGGCCTGCTCCAGTGGCGCACCTGCCACATGGTCAAGCCGGAACAGGGTCTGGCACGTGAGAGCGGCCGGAGTGTTGGCCAGCGCCACCAGAGCGATGAGTTCGTGTTCGGTGATGGGAAGCGGCTGGGTTTCTTCAGTTTGCGTGGTCATCTCTGCCTTTTCTTCAGCGGGTCTGTGTCCAGTCTAGGAAAGTGGTCTCATCCGCCGAGCCATCCCCACACCTTCTTGGCGCCGTCGGCCACCGCATTGACGGCGTTCTTGGCGCCATCCGCCACTGCATTGGCCGCGCTCGCGGCACCTTCGCCGATGTGTTTGCCCCAATCGCCGAGCATTTCGGTCGTTGATCCGTACCCGTTGCTCGAGGCAAGGAGACTCAGCCCGCCCCAGGCGATGCCCGCGACGGCGAAGAACGGTCCGACACCCGGAACCAGGCTTCCGCCGGCAAGGATCGTGGACACGGTGCCGTCGACGATGACGCCCGTGTCATGTTTCTGGAATCCGTCGATGATCTGCATCCCGCCGGTGACGACCCCGAGACCGCCGGAAAGCCTGCCGAGCATGGAGGTGCCGTTGAGGACCTGGGTGCCCTTGACGTAGCCCACCCCGGCCTTCTCCGCATACTGCGCCTCCAGGAAAGGCCAATTGGTGACCTTTTTCAGGAGGTCGCCCTTCCACATGGTGTCGAGGATCTTGTCCGTGGCCAGGCCTGCAGTGGTCGCCGCGGCATTCGACCAGAACCAGGGCTGCGTTCCGGCCACGCCCACGACCGCTCCGGGGAGACCACTGAGCCAGCCATTGTTTCCGGAACCGCCGGCGCTCCCTCCGCCGCCGCTCGCCCCGCCGCTCGCCCCGCCGGCCGCCACGCTGGCGTCCTGCTGCTCCTTGGCGTTCTGCAGGAGCACCTTGGAGGCGTCGTCGAGGGATTGCGTGGCGCGGTGCAGCAGGGGACGGAGCTCGTTGCTCCACTCTCGCCGGAAGCGCTCGCTGTCCTCGCCCTTCCACGCGGCGCCGGAGACGAGGCTGTTGACCTGCATCTCAGTGTTCTTGAGACGGGAACCGGCCAGGCCCATGGACTTGGACAGCGCCTTCAACTGCTCGACGTCGGCGCCGTAGAAGCCGGGGGCCATGGGCGTCCTCCTCTGGAGTCGGGTACGAAGAATCGTTGCCAGCCTAAGCACCTTGCCAAAAGATCGCGATGGGGAGGGGTGCCCATGGGCCGGGTTCCTCTGTGAAGAATAGCCAATGTCTGGAGAAATGGGCGAGATGACTGACGGAGGGCGGCGATAGCGCGATGCACGGGGTTGGGGACCCGACCGCTGCGCGGTGCGAATGCGGACACCCCGCGCCCGCACCGCGCGGGCATTGCCTAGAATGGGACGGGTGGCCGTCGCCGTCGTTGTGATGAGATCGCCCGAAACTCAGCCCCGAGGAGAGCTTGAACCGTGACTGACATTGAGATCGGCCGTGGAAAGCGCGCGCGCCGCGCCTATGGACTCGACGACATCGCGATCGTCCCCAACCGCCGCACCCGTGACCCGCAGGACGTGAGCGTCTCCTGGCAGATCGACGCGTACAAGTTCGACATGCCGGTGATCGCCGCCCCCATGGACTCGGTCATGTCCCCGGCCACGGCCATCCTCCTCGGACGACTGGGCGGACTGGGTGTGCTGGACCTCGAGGGCCTCTGGACCCGGTACGAGGATCCGCAGGCACAGCTGGACCGCATCGCCGAGCTCAAGGATGAGGCCCCGAGTCCGCTCGTCACGCGCACCCTGCAGGAGATCTACCAGGCGCCCATCAAGGCCGAGCTGATCACGCAGCGTCTCGCCGAGATCCGGGCTTCCGGTGTCACGGTGGCCGGCTCGCTGACCCCGCAGCGCACTCAGGAGTTCTACCAGACCGTGGTGGCTGCCGGCGTCGACATCTTCGTCATCCGTGGCACCACCGTCTCCGCCGAGCACGTCTCCAAGACCACGGAGCCGCTGAACCTCAAGCAGTTCATCTACGAGCTCGACGTCCCCGTGATCGTCGGCGGCGCGGCGGGCTACACCCCGGCGCTGCACCTCATGCGCACCGGTGCGGCCGGTGTGCTGGTGGGCTTCGGTGGCGGCGCCACGACGACGACGCGCCGCGCCCTGGGCATCCACTCGCCGCTCGCCTCGGCCATCTCCGATGTGGCCGCCGCGCGTCGTGACTACCTTGACGAGTCCGGTGGACGCTACGTGCACGTGATCGCCGACGGCGGCATGGGCAGCTCCGGGGACATCGTCAAGGCGATCGCCATGGGCGCCGACGCCGTCATGCTGGGTTCCGTGCTGGCGCTCGCCGAAGAGGCGCCCGGCAAGGGCTGGCATTGGGGCGCCGAGGCGCACCACCCCGAGATGCCGCGTGGCGACCGCGCCCTCATGGGCACCGTGGGTCCCATGGAGGAGGTCCTCTTCGGCCCGGGGCACCACACTGACGGCACGTCCAATCTGATCGGCGCGCTCCGCCGTTCGATGGCGACCACGGGTTACTCGGACCTCAAGGAGTTCCAGCGCGTGGACGTCGTGGTGCGCCCGCGCCAGTAACGCCTCCCTCATCACGCGCGACGGCGCGGTTCCCCTTCTGGGGACCGCGCCGTCGGCGTTTTCACGCCCGGAAGGCATCTTGGGCTTGGCCTTGGGCTCGAATTTCTGTCGGAGTCAAGGGCTAGCGTTCGGGCAGTGGAGGGCTTACGCTAGATCTTGAAGCGTCTACTACAGATACATCCAAGTTTATTTCCAAGGGATTCCCCCAGATGAAGCTTGGGGGAGCACCTTGACTACTTGTACATCCAAGGGTTCATTCCCGCGAGTGCAGGAAGTCATTCCAGACTACTCGAGCCGCCGGGGCCTTCCGGGAATCACGTGGCTCGATTAGCGTTTCATCAAGGCGAGTTCGGGCTCGCCGAATCACAATCGGGGGGATTGATGATTTCAGCAGCGGCGCAGTCCGTGTGGGGGAAGTCCGATCGGGACACTGGAGAGTGGATGTCTTTATGGCGCCACATGCAAGATTCAGCGGCCGTCGCGGGCAAGCTCTGGGATGAATGGTTGTCCTGGGCGGTGAAGAATCGCCTTCAGTCGGCGTGCTGTTCAGACGATGAATCCGATGTGCGGACACTCGTGACCTGGCTCGCCGCCACCCATGACGCGGGCAAAGCTCACCCGTTGTTCGCGTTCCAGGTTTACGGTCTCGCGGAGAAGATGAGGGACTGTGGCTTGGACATCCCCCTGGAGGTCACGCCGGACGGCAGGATCCCCCATTCCGTATTGGGCTACTCGATTGTCAGTCGCTGGTTGACATCCGAATGTAGCTTTCCCCCTATTGTCGCCATGAGCCATGCGACCGTCTCCGGTGGGCATCACGGAGTTCCGCCGACGACGGTCCAGGTCAAGACGGCCAGGGAAGCAACCGAAGCCTTGGACCGGTCTTGGCACGAAGTGCAAAACGAATTGATGACGGCTTGCGCCGAAATGACCGGAGCGGCGGACTATCTTCGTCAATGGAGGGGAAGGAGGCTGACACCCGAGGCTCAGATGCTGCTGACCGCGGTCGTCATCGTGGCCGACTGGATTGCGAGCAATCCAGATCTCTTCCCGTACGGAGACTGCAGCCCCACCGAGCAGCGTCTGGCGCGGGCGTGGACCCAGCTGGATCTGGCACAGTCATGGTCCGCGCCGGACCCTCCTTCTGATCCAGATGAGCTTTTCGCGTCGCGCTTTGACCTGCCTCCTGGCTCCCGCCCGTCGAGTATGCAGCGGAGCGCTTTTGAGGCGGCAATGGCCATGAAGGTCCCCGGGGTGCTGATCATCGAAGCAGCCATGGGGGAAGGGAAGACTGAGGCTGCCTTGACTGCAGCAGAGGTCTTCGCTGCCAAATGGGGATTGGGCGGAGCGATCTTCGCTCTGCCCACGCAGGCCACGAGTGATGCCATGTTTACCCGCTTCCCGTCGTGGGTGGAGAAGTTACCTGACAAGGGGCCCTGTAGCGGGAGACGGTCCATCTATCTGGCGCACTCCAAATCCCAGCTGAATGATGATTTCCGCCGGCGTTATCGTGAGGACGCCATCGGTGGCGCCGCCGAGGGCCCCATCGCTGAGGTCTACGACGACGGTCCGGACGGTCGTGCGAGGAGGCACGCGGCAGTCGCGCATCAGTGGTTATCCGGGCGGAAGAAAGGAATGCTGGCTGACTTCGTGGTGGCGACCATCGATCAGGTGCTGTTCGCCGCGCTTCAGAGCAGACATGTGGTCCTGCGGCATCTGGCCTTGGCAGGGAAAGTGGTGATCATCGACGAATGCCACGCCTATGACGCTTTCATGAACCGGTATCTGCACCAGGTGCTGAGCTGGTTGGCTGCCTATGGAGTTCCAGTGATCCTTCTCTCCGCCACCTTGCCAGCGGAGACCCGGAAGCAACTCGTGCATGCCTATGAGTCTGGCCGACCGAACGGAAGATCGTCAGCGGAAGGAACGGCGCTTCACAGGAGATCGAGACGTGGTCGGAAGCCGGCCGAACAGACGGACTCGCCGCTTGATGGAGACCCGGGATACCCCCTCATCGTCGCCAGTTCTCCTGACGGTCCAGTGATGACGACGCCGGAGACGAGTGGGAGCCTCTTGGAAGTCACGATTCGTCCCCTCGAGGAGAGTGCAACGGCCCTCCTGGATGCCCTCGAACCCATTCGGCTGCAAGGCGGGTGTGCCGGGATCATCTGCAACACTGTTGGCAGGGCACAGGGCATCTTCAAAGAACTTGCGACCGCCTTCACCGCGGATGAACTGATTCTGGTCCATTCCCGTTTCATGGCTCCCGACCGAATGGAGCTGGAACGAAGGATCCGTGAGCTTCTCGGCCGGGACGATGTGGTCAAAGCTGCGGGAATGGTCAGGCCTCACCGTCTCATCGTCGTTGGGACCCAGGTCTTGGAGCAGTCTTTGGACGTGGACTTCGACCTGATGATCACGGACATTGCGCCGGTTGACCTCCTTCTGCAACGCATCGGGAGGTTGCACCGCCGGCGCACCGTTTCACGACCACGGCCAGCGCATCTCGAGGAACCAGTGTGCTTGATAAGAGGCGTGAAGGATTGGGTGAGCGAACCTCCGGCGTTGGAAGACGGTTCGGCAGCGGTTTACGGCAAGTCACTTCTGTTCCGTACGTTGGCGGTTCTCGGGACGCAGCTGGCAAGCGAACAGCCGTTGTACCTTCCACCGGATATCAGCGAGTTGGTCCAGGCAAGCTACGCCGAGCTTGTTGCAGTACCGGATTCCTGGCGGGAAGAATTCGCTGAGGCTGAGGCTGAACGTGAGGCTGAAGTAGAACAGAAGGTCAATGGAGCAGAGCTCTTCCTGTTGAAAACGGTTTCGGAGTTCACGGATGGTTTGGCGATAGATCTTCTGGAACGAAATACCAGCTCTGCTGACGAGGGAGCGCAAGAGGCATCTGGGCTTGCACGCGTCAGAGATACGGATTAGTCACTTGAAGTGATTCTGGCGTGCCGTCGCGACGGCGTGGTCACCTTTGTTCCTCATCACATGCGATTCCCCTCGCGCGCGGTGCCGGTGGACGCACCGCCAGAGCACTACTTAGCACGTGCATTGAGCTCCTGCACGGTCAGGCTCCCCGCGAAATTTTGCCGGCCTGAACGGGTAGAAGCAGTGTTGAACGAACTCGAACGTCAAGGGATTGCAGCATGGCAGAAGTCTCCTTGGCTGAGGGGACTCTTGGTCCTCTTCCTGGATGACTCAATGACGGCTTCTCTGGACGGAGTGAGACTCCGTTACGACCAACGCATAGGTCTTTATGAAGTGGAAGGAGATACCTGCTGATGGAAGAAAATCCTCAGTTCAATCTGGTGCATGATCCGTGGGTGAGTTGCCTCATGATTGACGGGACGATTCAGACGCTATCCCTGAATGACTTTTTTCTGCGAAGCTCCTCGATTCGCAGGCTGGCCGGCGAGCTGCCGACACAAGACTATGCGGTACTCCGCCTGCTGCTTGCGATCGCCTACCGGAGCGCTCCCGATGTGGACGCGGCAGATGTCTCTGAGGTGTGGGGAGTGTTGTGGCGCGATCAATCACAGCTGACGAGGATGGTGCTGGAATACCTCGAGGAATCGCGAGAGGACTTTGAACTCTTCGATGCAGTTCGGCCCTTCATGCAAGTCGCTGGTCTGCACACTTCAAGCGGCAAGGTTGACGGTGTGCGCCGCCTCATCGCCGATGTGCCGAGCGGCCATCAGTATTTCACCACTCGGGCAGGGAGCGGGCTGGATTCCTTGTCGTTCGCGGAGGCGGCGCGGTGGCTCATCCATACGCACGCCTATGATCCGTCAGGGATCAAGTCCGGAGCGGTAGGTGATCCCAGGGTCAAAGGAGGGAAGGGGTACCCCATCGGAACTGGATGGACTGGGGCCACGGGTGGGATCTTCTTCGAAGGCGCGAGTATGTCGGAGACTATTCATCTCAACCTGCACCTTCCATCTATTGCTGCGGACGTGGATGGAATCGATGTTCCAGTCTGGGAACGGGACCCGCTTGGAGCCGCGGAGGAGCAAAGGGTTGGGGGACAACCGCGCCCGACTGGACCGGTGGACGTCTTCACCTGGCCGTCTCGCCGGGTCCGTCTGTTCCCGGAAAAGGGACGGGTTAGGAGCGTGATCGTCAGCAACGGTGATCCCCTTGCCATTCAGAACATGGATCTCGATCCGATGACCGCTCAGCGATTCAGTAAACCGCAAACGGCCAAGTTCAGAAAGGCTGTCTACATGCCGCGTGAGCACGACCCGGAGCGGACGCTGTGGAGCGGAGTGGGGTCATTGCTCATCCAGACTGAGAAAGAGGCATCGACGGATGGAGAGCCTGTACCGATCAAAGTCGCCCCAATGATTTTGTGGGTGGCCAGGCTCGGCGAGCTCGGTGCGATCGATTCGAGCCGCTTGTTCAACGTGCGTCTGATCGGCGCGGAGTACGGCACGCAGAGCTCCGTGATTTCTGAGATTCTCGACGATGGGTTGGCCTTCCATTTGAGTTTGCTGTCGGATCGTTCGGTGACAATCCGCAATGTGGTCAGAGTGGCAGCCGCGGAGACTGAGGCTGCCGTCTGGGCGTTTGGCCGGTTCGCCGGAGAACTGAGCCGAGCTGCAGGAGGCGAACCAGAGTCGCAGCGAGAGAAAGCCAGGCAATCGGTGTTTTTTGCGCTGAATGAGCCATTCAGACGCTGGGTGTCAGATCTTCTCGGTGATGAACCTGGAGATGTTGCCGCTGAGTGGTGGAATGCTGAGGCCAGACGCATCCTGAAGGAATACGCAACCGAGCTCCTGGCAGTTGCCGGGGAGTTGGCTTTGATCGGACGGTCGGTCGGGGGAGAGTTCATTTCCGCAGCAACGGCGGAAACCTGGTTGAATCGCAGCCTGCGGAAACATCTCCCGTTGAAACACGAAATCGAAGAGCGCGAGCGATTGCGCGCGGTCGCTGATCTGAAAATGCACCGGCCGGAAGGAGCCAAGAGATGAACGAGCAGCCGGATCTTGTACGGTACGTGAGCGCAAAGATTTCAAGAATCCAAGGGATGTACTTCGGCCATCAGCGCTCTGATGCAGCTGCTGTTCTCGCGAAGTTGAGAAGGGGAGTCGCCAAGGAGCCTGGAGCAGACACGTGGGCTTGGGGACATGTGGTTGACGGGCTGCCGAAACAGTATCTCGGGCGGACCGACTCGGCGACATCGGGTGAGAAGGCCGCATACGTGGCTCTGACGCTCTATGCAGTGCACCAGCAGTCGAAGACCATGCCTATGCATCGGCCGGGTCCGTCGATGGGGCGTTCCATCAGGCAGCTCGGGGCGGTACGGGGGACAGGCGGGGCGTCGGACGCGGTCAAGCGACGGTTCGATGCCTTGATGTCCTCGGCAACCTTCAACGAGCTTCAACATCATGCCCGAGGGCTCATTCAGCAACTCAGGGCGGCAGACATTCCGTTGGACTACGGGCGCCTTGCGGAAGATATCCGGCTCCTCCAGAGCCAGGTGACGGCGAACGGGGTTCAGCTTCGCTGGGGTCGGGACTATGCCTTTGAAGAGTTTGGCTCCGAAGCACGTATCACATCGTTCGAACATGAGGAAGGAAATGCATCATGAAGCACATCTACCTGGATATCCACGCGCTTCAGACCGTTCCGCCGAGCAACATCAACCGTGATGACACAGGCTCTCCCAAGACGGCCATCTATGGCGGCGTTCGCCGGGCGCGGGTATCCAGCCAGTCCTGGAAGCGCGCAATCCGGCAAGAGTTTGCACGGCATCTCGACGCCACACAGCTCGGAATCCGGACGAAGCGCCTTGTGGAGGTGGTGTCACAACACATCCGGGACCTTTCTCCCGAACTGGAGCCGAGCGCAACCGAACTGGCGGTTGCAGCCATTGAGGCCGGTGGCTTCAAGGTGGACGTGTCCAAGACCAAGGACGGCGAAGGAGCCGGAAAGCCAGCTCAGACCAGCTACCTGTTGTTCGTCAGCAACGTTCAGGCGCGGAGGCTGGCCGAGCTCGCGATCGAGGCCTTCCGCAAGGGAGAGAAGCTTGACAAGAAGCAGGTAAAAGCCGCTTTGAACTCAGACCACAGCGTCGACGTCGCACTTTTCGGCCGGATGATCGCAGACAGCGCCGACCTGAATGTTGATGCCAGTACGCAAGTTGCGCATGCGATCAGCGTGCACGCCGTCGAGACCGAGTTCGATTACTTTACGGCAGTCGATGACAAGAACACGGAAGAGGAATCCGGCGCAGGGATGATCGGAACCGTCGAGTTCAATTCCTCGACGCTTTACCGGTACGCGACCGTCAACCTCCGGGGCCTTGCCCAGAATCTTGGCGATTCGGACGTGACCGTCAAGGCAGTGGTCAGTTTTGTCCGTTCTTTCGTGGAGTCCATGCCGACTGGAAAGCAGAACACTTTCGCCAATAGGACGCTGCCGGATGCCGTCGTGGTGACGGTCAGGAACAGGATGCCGGTGAACCTCGTCGGAGCGTTTGAAGAAGCCGTGACGGCTGAGAAAGGGAAGAGCCGGCTGAGGGTCGCGGCCGAAAGGCTTGCCCAGCACTCGGCTGACCTCGAAGCCGGCTACGGGAATAGTGCTGTGAGGACGCTCGTCGTTGCGCCGACCAGCTCTGTCGCTCCGCTGGTCAGTTTGGGCGAGCAGGTCAGTCTTGACGACCTGCTTCTGGCTTTGGAATCTGATCTGCACGCCTGGCTTGAGGAGGCCTAGTGGCTGTCCTCAAGATGCGTCTTGCGGGACCGATGCAGGCTTGGGGCGCAAGCAGCCGGTTCGTAAACAGGAACACCAGGCAGGAACCGACCAAGAGTGGAGTCCTCGGTCTCTTGGCTGCGGCAGAAGGGCGACGGCGTTCCGACCCGGTCGAAGATCTTGCACAGCTGAGGTTTGGGGTCCGAATAGATCAGCCAGGGCGTTTGCTCCGCGATTTTCAGACCGCGAGGTCGTTGGACGGCAAGGAATCGATGCCGCTCTCGTACCGGTACTACCTAGTGGACGCAGTCTTTCTCGCAGTTGTCGAGGGGCCCAGATCGTTGATCGAAGGCCTGGGGAAGGCCCTTACCGACCCTGCATACCCGCTCTACCTCGGCAGGCGCTCGTGTGTTCCAAGCGGCGACGTCAAGATCGGGATCAGTGATGAAGAGTTGGATGCTGCACTCCGTTCGGAGCCATGGCTTGCGGCTTCTTGGTATCAGAAGAGGCAACGCTCTAAAAACGTATCACTGGAGATCGTCAGAGATGCGGTGACCATGGATGAACAGAAGGAAGGGGAGACCGTGCGGGATGTTCCTTTGAGCTTCTCTCCGGAAAACAGACAGTACACCTGGCGGACAGTCGTTCGTCCTATGCCTCAGGTGGTGGTCAATATGTTCGGACGGGACAACGAGCACGACCCCATGGCGGAACTGGGAGGTGCATGATGTATCTGACAAAGTTCGACATCAACGCTGCGCGACGCGGAGCAAGGTATCTGCTCGGTAATCCGCAGGCGTTTCATGCGGCGGTGCTCTCATCCTTTCCGCCCAGGCCGACGGGCGCGGGGGAGGGGCGGGTGCTGTGGAGGGTCGATCGCAATGGTCCACATACTGCTCTCTACGTGGTGAGCCCGGACGAACCTGACCTCTCAGCTTTGAACGAGCAGGCTGGCTGGTCCACTGCAACGTGGGCTACCCGGGACTACCGCCCGTTTCTGGATCGGATCTCAGAGGGCCAGACCTGGTCATTTCGGCTGACGGCGAACCCTGTCAAGCAATCCCTCGCACCTGAGACCAAGGGGATGCGCTTGGCTCACGTGACTTCGGCGCAACAGGCGGCTTGGCTTGCGGATCGAGCGGGGCGCAATGGGTTCCGGATCTCTGAGACTTCTGACGGAACTCCTGCCGTAATGGTGTCGTCTCGAAGCAAGGATTCTTTCTCGCGGAGTGATCCTCATCGTGGAGGTAGATCTTCACGTGTCACCTTGGTCCGAGTCCAATTCGACGGTGTGCTCACTGTCAACGACCGCGAAAAGTTTCGGGATGCATTGGTTTCTGGGTTTGGCCGAGGCAAGGCCTATGGATGCGGTTTGATGACTCTCATGAGAGCAGAGTGAACGCATGGCAGGAAGTTTTGGGGCGAAACCGCCGGATTTAACCGAACTTGTTCGGTCAGAAGATCGGCTTTCTTTCGTTTACCTCGAGCGGTGCGTTGTCCATCGGGACTCGAACGCGATCACTGCAACGGATGAGCGTGGGGTTGTTCATATACCGACGGCTACATTGGGCGCGCTCCTCCTGGGGCCTGGGACACGCGTGACTTATGCAGCCATGTGCCTGCTTGCAGACAGCGGTTCAACCGCTGTCTGGGTGGGCGAACGCGGTGTCCGCTATTACGCTCACGGGCGCTCGCTGGCTCGTTCATCCCGCCTTTTGGAAGCCCAAGCAGCCAGGGTGTCGAATCAGAGGCTTCGGCTAGATGTAGCGCGTCGGATGTATACCATTAGGTTTCCTAACGAAGATGTCTCCATGCTGACGATGCAGCAGCTGAGGGGCCGTGAGGGAGCCCGTGTCCGGCGGATCTACAAGGAGAACTCGGACCGCACAGGAGTTGCGTGGAGCAGGCGAGATTACGATCCAAACGATTTCGGTTCGGGCGATGCGATCAATCAGTGTTTGTCGGCGGCACATGCCTGCCTGTATGGAATTGTGCATTCAGTGATAGTCGCGCTGGGGTGTTCGCCTGGGCTCGGATTCGTTCACACAGGGCACGCTCGGTCCTTCGTATATGACGTTGCCGACTTGTACAAAGCTGAAGTGACGATTCCAGTCGCTTTTGACGTGGCTGCGTCGTTGAACGATAGCCCTTCTGGACAGACCAGACGAGCTGTGCGGGATGCAGTCCAGAACGGTGCAATTCTTTCGAGATGTGCGAGGGACATCAGGGCTCTACTTCTTCCTGATGACGAGATCGGCGTAGAAACTGAGTGGGAAGCCGATGTGGTGCACCTCTGGGATGAGGCATCCGGGTCTGTGGCAGCCGGACAGAACTACGATACGGCAACTGAATGATTGTGCTCGTTCTTTCAGCGTGTCCAGAGGGTCTTCGTGGGGACCTTACAAAATGGTTACTGGAGATTAGCGCTGGCGTTTTCGTAGGTAGGGTGAGCGCACGCGTCCGGGAGCTTTTGTGGGAACGCGTGGTAGAACTGGCCAAGGATGGGCGAGCCATCATGGTCTACTCGGCCAGAAATGAGCAACGGCTCGAATTTCGAGTCCACAGGAACCAATGGGTTCCGATTGATCTTGACGGACTGAAGTTGATCCTCCGACCGTCGCCCAAATCTGAAGGTCAAGGATCAGTAGAACTTCGTCCTGGATGGAGTAACGCGAGTCGCTATCGTAGGGCCGGACGCCCGAAAGCTTCAGAATCTGACTAGAGTTGAAGCAACATCGCTTCTCGGCCTGATGTTTTCGCAGGTCAATAAGTATGCTCCCCGCACCTGCGGGGATGAGCCCTGTTCAACACGAATAGCGGGAACACGCAAGCTATGCTCCCCGCACCTGCGGGGATGAGCCCAGAGAGGCACCCACCAGGTAGCCGAAGGTGTCATGCTCCCCGCACCTGCGGGGATGAGCCCAGCCCATGAGGGCCAGGTGGACAAGGCAGGGAATGCTCCCCGCACCTGCGGGGATGAGCCCGACCACAGGCCGACCATCCACGGACCACATAGATGCTCCCCGCACCTGCGGGGATGAGCCCCGTCCAGCAAGTCCATGAGCGCATCCGCGGTGATGCTCCCCGCACCTGCGGGGATGAGCCCGCGTACGCGGGCGGGGCGGGGCGGCGGCCCCAATGCTCCCCGCACCTGCGGGGATGAGCCCAGTCCCATGCCCGTAGAGTACCCCCGGCGCCTATGCTCCCCGCACCTGCGGGGATGAGCCCGAGCCGGACCTGCCCGTCGACAAGGAGTACCGATGCTCCCCGCACCTGCGGGGATGAGCCCGCCTCCACAGGTACCGGGACCGGTAACCCGGGATGCTCCCCGCACCTGCGGGGATGAGCCCTTCTAGCCCAGGCTAATCAACCACGAACCCTTATGCTCCCCGCACCTGCGGGGATGAACCCGGCTGCACGCACTGGGAGGGATCAAGCTGTGAATGCTCCCCGCACCTGCGGGGATGAGCCCTGACGCGCGAAACGCTCCACGGGCATTTCGTCATGCTCCCCGCACCTGCGGGGATGAGCCCCCGAGCATCCGTCACCAGGCGTTTCACCCACATGCTCCCCGCACCTGCGGGGATGAGCCCTGGGACAGGCAGAGGTGGTCGTAAGCGGCGAAATGCTCCCCGCACCTGCGGGGATGAGCCCTCGGCCTGGTTCGTCAGCTCTTCCGGATCGTTATGCTCCCCGCACCTGCGGGGATGAGCCCGCCCGGACCCTCCACGGATACCGGGCACATGGATGCTCCCCGCACCTGCGGGGATGAGCCCCGTTCCGCATCGGGTCCACGAGACAATTGGCCATGCTCCCCGCACCTGCGGGGATGAGCCCGGGGGGCTCATCACGGACAGGTGCACGGTGTTATGCTCCCCGCACCTGCGGGGATGAGCCCTGGTCCCTGGCGGGAACCAGACCGTGAACCAGATGCTCCCCGCACCTGCGGGGATGAGCCCGGTTCCGGCACATCCCCGAAACTCAAATCCAGCATGCTCCCCGCACCTGCGGGGATGAGCCCCGGTTAGCCCCCCTGCACAGAAGACGCCGGCCATGCTCCCCGCACCTGCGGGGATGAGCCGGGTTCGTACACGCCCCCGTGATCAGATACACGATGCTCCCCGCACCTGCGGGGATGAGCCCACCCAGGTCACGAAGTTCGACGCGACGGGTGCATGCTCCCCGCACCTGCGGGGATGAGCCCGTCTCAGACAAGGGTTAGGGCAGTCTGCGGTGATGCTCCCCGCACCTGCGGGGATGAGCCCTCGTGCAGATCGCCGCCGACACCCTGGAAGCCATGCTCCCCGCACCTGCGGGGATGAGCCCGGCCCTGTGACTGACTGGTTGCTGGGGAAGACATGCTCCCCGCACCTGCGGGGATGAGCCATGATGCCCGCCTGCGTGTTCCCCGAGCTGGTGATGCTCCCCGCACCTGCGGGGATGAGCCCGGCTCCGGCACGAACGGCCAGGTCCTGGGAATATGCTCCCCGCACCTGCGGGGATGAGCCCAACTGGGCCAACCAGCACGGTCTCGACTGGTTATGCTCCCCGCACCTGCGGGGATGAGCCCTGCGACCCGGCGACCGTCATCAAGGCCGGCTGATGCTCCCCGCACCTGCGGGGATGAGCCCCGAGAATGCAGAACGCCTTCCCGGTCCGTGCGATGGTCCCCGCACCTGCGGGGATGAGCCCTTGTACCAGTACCTCTGCACACCGTGAACCGTATGCTCCCCGCACCTGCGGGGATGAGCCCTCCGCGGCCGGCCGAAGCCTGTTCACCGGACTATGCTCCCCGCACCTGCGGGGATGAGCCCGCGGGCTTTTGACGCCACGCGAGGCGTCGGGCATGCTCCCCGCACCTGCGGGGATGAGCCCACCGCCGGCACCGCTGCCGTCACCTTCACCGCATGCTCCCCGCACCTGCGGGGATGAGCCCTCGAAGTTGAGTTCGGTGGCGAAGTCGTGGAGATGCTCCCCGCACCTGCGGGGATGAGCCCGGAGACTGGCCATGTCCCACGCCAGAGAGGCCATGCTCCCCGCACCTGCGGGGATGAGCCCACGAGCCTGCCGCCGCGGGCGGTGTGGCATATATGCTCCCCGCACCTGCGGGGATGAGCCCGGTCCCAGCACGTTCTGCCAGAGCCAGCCCGCATGCTCCCCGCACCTGCGGGGATGAGCCCTTCGCGACCCTGGTCTCCAAACCCAAACCCACATGCTCCCCGCACCTGCGGGGATGAGCCCAAACCCATCTTCTTCGACGGGTACGTGTGGCGATGCTCCCCGCACCTGCGGGGATGAGCCCGTGGACACCATGAGCCCGTCCGGGCCGATGCCATGCTCCCCGCACCTGCGGGGATGAGCCCTTCCCCGTCCCCCGCTACAACACCTCCGGCAAATGCTCCCCGCACCTGCGGGGATGAGCCCTTGTATGCCGGCCGGAGCAGCGACTGACCCAGATGCTCCCCGCACCTGCGGGGATGAGCCCGCAGGGCGTCGGCTCTCACCCGTGTGTGGACCATGCTCCCCGCACCTGCGGGGATGAGCCCTCGACGCGCTGCCCGGCGAGGACGTGCACGTTATGCTCCCCGCACCTGCGGGGATGAGCCCTGGAGGATGGGGATGCAGCGGTCCTGGAGCATATGCTCCCCGCACCTGCGGGGATGAGCCCGTCATGCTCGCCCAGCCTCTTGGCGGGGTGGGATGCTCCCCGCACCTGCGGGGATGAGCCCTCCTTGGTCCGGTCGAAGGCCATGCTGGCGGTATGCTCCCCGCACCTGCGGGGATGAGCCGGACGGGCCGTTCAACGAGAACAACCCGGTCACATGCTCCCCGCACCTGCGGGGATGAGCCCGGCGCCAGCCTCGATATTCACCGCGAGACCGGATGCTCCCCGCACCTGCGGGGATGAGCCCTGGAGGAACGCCTGCGCCGTCTCACCGAACCCATGCTCCCCGCACCTGCGGGGATGAGCCCGCTGCATTCTTCATCGTCGCCTGGCGATTCTTATGCTCCCCGCACCTGCGGGGATGAGCCCGGCGTCAGGAATCCGCCACCGCCGGTCTGGTAATGCTCCCCGCACCTGCGGGGATGAGCCCGAGGGCCTGGAGCTGGTCCACCTGCTTAGACCATGCTCCCCGCACCTGCGGGGATGAGCCCGCAGCCGAGCCGCTCGGCCAACAGTTGGAGTCATGCTCCCCGCACCTGCGGGGATGAGCCCGCCGGGAACTCCCTTGGTCCTGGTGTCAACGCATGCTCCCCGCACCTGCGGGGATGAGCCCAAGACATCATCCCCTGAGCCGAAGGCCCACACATGCTCCCCGCACCTGCGGGGATGAGCCCGGAAGCCCCGGCTGAGGAGCTGTCTCCGGCGGATGCTCCCCGCACCTGCGGGGATGAGCCCGCGGCGCAGACTTTCCGCATGAGGAACATGGGATGCTCCCCGCACCTGCGGGGATGAGCCCTGCTGGCCTTCCTGTAGCGCGGCGTTCAACCCATGCTCCCCGCACCTGCGGGGATGAGCCCCCGGCGATCTGGTTGAAGATCGAGACAACGAAATGCTCCCCGCACCTGCGGGGATGAGCCCTGACGGACCGCAGCTGGTCAATCTGATGGCGTATGCTCCCCGCACCTGCGGGGATGAGCCCGAGGGCGACTGGACCGCAATCATGAAGATGTCATGCTCCCCGCACCTGCGGGGATGAGCCCTGGGCGCGGTAGCCGGCTCTTCAAGCGCCTTAATGCTCCCCGCACCTGCGGGGATGAGCCCTGGGGTCTGTCTGCGCTCGTGCCTGTCGCCGGATGCTCCCCGCACCTGCGGGGATGAGCCCACCCCGGGCTCGTCCGTGCCTTACATTCAGGCATGCTCCCCGCACCTGCGGGGATGAGCCCGCGAGGCTGTATAGTGCAGCGGCCGTGTCCGTATGCTCCCCGGATCTGCGGGGATGAGCCCGTTCCCGCCATCGTCACACACCCACCCAGGGAATGCTCCCCGCACCTGCGGGGATGAGCCCAAGCCCGGCCGGCGGCGCGGCGTGTAGGGGGCATGCTCCCCGCACCTGCGGGGATGAGCCGAAATCAGGGGGTGCGCTGAGCTGAACTGTGCGATGCTCCCCGCACCTGCGGGGATGAGCCCAAGGCCGTGACGGTGGGCCGCGGCATCGTCGTATGCTCCCCGCACCTGCGGGGATGAGCCCACGCCGTTGATGATCGGAACGATGTTCTGGACATGCTCCCCGCACCTGCGGGGATGAGCTCGCCTCCTTCATGCTTCACGCGGCGGCAGACGAATGCTCCCCCGCACCTGCTGGGATGAGCCCGTGTAAACCCGCGCCAACGGGCTGAAGTTGATATGCTCCCCGCACCTGCGGGGATGAGCCGCGAGCGGGCTTGACGCCGCCCTTGGCCACGCCATGCTCCCCGCACCTGCGGGGATGAGCCCCGGACCTGGGCTACCTGCAGGACGTCCACCGGATGTTCCCCGCACCTGTGGGGATGAGCCCAACGTGTGAGCTGCGCAAAGCGGGGACTGGCAATGCTCCCCGCACCTGCGGGGTCGTCCCGCGCAATCCTGGCTGACCCGAGGAACCGAATTCGAGCAGTCTGGGCCGAGCGGGCGATAATTCAGGCATGATCGGTTGCAGCGCCGCTGAGCTGAGTTGGGAGGGCGGTTCATTCCTGGACGAATATCGCAGGGATCTGCGCCGCGGCACCGGTGACAACCACCGCTGACCGGAGTACAACAAAAACATGGCACTTGCGATGGACAAACTCATCAGGTCTCAGCTCGGCGAACTGCGGTGGGCCCCGGTCCTCCAGCGTGTACGGGCCTTTGCAGGGGGCGCCGCCGTGGTCGACTCGACCCGGGTCCGGCTCGTCTGGGAGCCGCACCGGGTGGTCGGGTCCTACGCCGTGCCTCGCGAGGACGTGCTGACGGAGCTGCTGGATGCGGGTCCGGTGGCGCCCGCGGACTCTCATCCTCCGGTGCTCACTCCGGCGGTGCCCTTCGGCGTCCACACGGTGCCGGGCACGGCGTGGGATTTCGGGCCGGCTGATGGCCGTCAAGTGATCAAGGGAGCCGGCTTCACGCCTCAGGACCCTGACGTCGACGATTACGTCATTCTGGACTGGAGGGCCTTCGATGAATGGCGAGAGGAGGACCAGGTGGTCCACTCTCATCCGCACGATCCTCTCAAGCGGATCGACTGCCTGACCTCGGACCGTCACGTGGTGGTCACCGTGGACGGCGAAACCCTCGCCGACACGCGCCGCGCGGTGCTTCTCCTGGAGACCGGCCTTCAGCGCCGCTGGTACGTGCCACGCGATGACATCAGGATGGACCTGCTCGAACCCAGCCCGACCTCCACCTCCTGCGCCTACAAGGGCGACGCGTCGTACTGGTCGTTCCGGAGCGGAGAGCGGCGCATCGAGGATGTCGCCTGGTCCTACGAGCACCCGCTTCACGACGCCGTACCCGTGACCGGAATGCTGTGCTTCTACGACGACCGGGTGCAGATCGACGTCCAAGCGTGACTCACGGATCTGCCTCTTGATAAGTCCTGACCACCGCGCGCGCCCCTGCCCGCGGTGCAGTTGAAAGCCGCGGTGCAGCTGAATGCCGCGGTGCAGCTGAAAGACCAGGTGCTCAGAGGTCCCTGGGCTCATTCCTCGCCCGGCGACCCCTTGCACACTAAGCTTGCTCCCAAGTCGCAGCCACGCACCTCGGAGGCCTCCATGAGCCAGCATGACAGCAGCAATGTCCTCGGTCCGGAGCAGCGCGAGCGTTCTCTTCAGGCTCTCCGGGACACGGTCAACCCGGGCCAGGAGTTGGACATCCTGATCGTCGGCGGCGGCGTGGTGGGCGCCGGCGCCGCCCTGGATGCCGCCACCCGAGGCCTCAAGGTGGGCATCGTGGAGATGACCGACTGGGCCTCCGGCACCAGCTCCCGTTCGTCCAAACTCATCCACGGCGGCCTCCGCTACCTGGAGATGCTCGACTTCGCACTCGTCACCGAAGCCCTGCAGGAACGCGGCCTCCTCATCCAGCGCATCGCCCCCCACCTCGTCCGCCCCGTCCCGTTCCTCTACCCGCTCTCCAAGCGTTTCGTGGAGCGCCCCTACGTGGGCGCAGGGATCATGCTCTACGACACCCTCGGCATGACCAGCGGGAATTCCCGCGGCGTCCCCATGCACAAGCACCTCACCCGCCGGGGCACCCTCAAGGCCGCCCCGAGCCTCAAGGACGACGCCATGGTCGGCTCCATCCGCTACTACGACGCCCAGGTGGACGACGCGCGGCTGGTGGTCAACATCGTCCGCACCGCGGCGTCGTACGGTGCCCACGCCGTCAACCGCCTCAAGGTGGTCGACTTCCTCCGCGAGGGGGAGCGGGTGGTGGGCGCACGCCTGGAGGACGTGGAGGACGGCAGCACCTTCAAGGTCCGCGCCAAGCAAGTGGTCAACGCCACCGGTGTCTGGACGGATGAGACCCAGGCTCTGGTCACGGACCGCGGCCAGCTCAAGGTCCGGGCCTCCAAGGGCATCCACCTGGTGGTGCCCCGGGACCGATTCCAGTCCACGGTGGGCCTCATCCTCCGCACCGAGAAGAGCGTCCTGTTCGTCATCCCCTGGGGCCGGCACTGGATCATCGGCACCACGGACACCGACTGGACGCTGGACAAGGCCCACCCGGCCGCCTCCAGCCAGGACATCGACTACCTCCTGGAGCACGTCAACAAGGTCCTGAAGCGTCCTCTCACCCGGGAGGACGTGGAAGGCGTCTATGCGGGCCTGAGGCCGCTGCTGGCGGGGGAGAACGACTCCACCGCCAAGCTCTCTCGTGAGCACGTGGTCGCCCATCCCGTCCCGGGCCTGGTGGTGGTGGCCGGCGGCAAGCTCACCACCTACCGCGTCATGGCCAAGGACGCCGTGGACGAGGCCGCCCGCAGCCTGGACGAGCGCGTCCCGCCGAGCTGCACGGACAGCATCCCCCTGCTCGGAGCCGAAGGCTTCAAGGCCGCCTGGAACCGCCGGCACCGCAGCGCCGATGAGGCCGGAGTACACGTGGCGCGGGTGGAGCACCTGCTCAACCGCTACGGCTCCATGGCCACGGATCTGCTGGACCTCATCCGGGAGCGCCCGGAATTGGCGGAACCACTGCCCGGAGCGGATGATTATCTGGGCGCCGAGGTGGTCTATGCGACCACCCATGAGGGCGCCCGGCACGTGCATGACGTCCTGACCCGGCGCACCCGCATCTCGATCGAGGCCTGGGACCGTGGCGTCTCCGCCGTGCCGGTGGTGGCACAGCTCATGGGTGAGGTGCTCGGATGGAGCCCCGTCCAGGAGGAGAGCGAGGTCAGGCACTATCTGGCCCGGGTGGAGGCCGAACGGCTCTCCCAGGAGCAGCCGGACGACGAATCCGCCGACGCCGCCCGTCTGGGCGTGGACGACATCACTCCGCTCCGCTGAGCGACAGGCCGGCGCATCCGGCCCAGCGGTGGCGCGGGGTGGCCGCCGGCATGACAGACCTGAGGAAAGAGGACGCCCCATGGCAGAGGACCTGAACCGATACGACGCCGAGCTCACGCTCCCCACCATGGTCATCCTGGAGATGGAGGCCACCGACCGCGCGGACGCGGCGGCGCAGCTCGCGCGCACCATGTACGACGCCGGCCGGGTCACCGATCTGGACGCCTTCCTGGAGAGCGTCAACGCACGGGAGCATCAGCTCGCCACCGGGCTGCCCGGGGGCATCGGCCTGCCCCATGCCCGCAGCGAGTTCGTCACCCAGCCGTCCATCGCCGTCGGCGTCACCCGTTACGGGCACTCACTGGACTTCGGTGCCGCGGACGGCCCCGCGAACCTGGTCCTGCTCATCGCCACCCCGGCCCAGTCGTTCTCCGAGCACCTGGAAGTTCTCGCCACCCTGGCCCGCTCGCTGTCCAAGGAGAGCTTCCGGGAATCCCTGCGGCGGGCCGGCGACACCGAAGTGATCTCCGAGCTCATCAACACGTCCCTGGTGTTCTTCGACCACTGAGCCGCTACAGGGGAGAGGCCCGCCTCTACTCGCTCCGCCAGGACCGCCACAGCGCCGCGTAGGAACCGTTCAGCGCGAGCAGCTCGTCGTGGCTGCCAAGCTCCGTGATCCGCCCGTCTTCCACCACGGCCACCCGGTCGGCGTCGTGCGCGGTGTGCAGCCGGTGGGCGATCGCCACGACCGTCCGCCCGCTCAGCACCGCACCGAGCGACTGTTCTACGCTCCGGGCCGCCTGCGGGTCGATCAGGCTCGTGGCCTCGTCCAGCACCAGGGTGTGAGGATCGGCCAGGACCAGCCGGGCCAGCGCCAGTTCCTGGGCCTGTGCCGGGGTCAGTGCATGACCGCCGGACCCCAGCTCCGTCTCCAGCCCGTCCGGAAGGGCCTGGAACCACGGCTCGGCCCCGACGTCGCGCAGCGCCTCCAGAAGCTCCTGGTCCCCGGCGTCCTCCTTGCCTAGCCGCAGATTGTCCGCCAGGGTCCCCACGAACACGTGATGCTCCTGCGTCACCAGGGCCACTTCGCGGCGCAGCTCCTCCACAGCCAGGTCCACCAGCGGCACCCCGCCCACTGTCACGGACCCCGCGGACGGGGGATTGATCCCCGCGATGAGCCGGCCCAGCGTGGACTTCCCAGCACCGGACGGGCCCACCATGGCCAGCCGTTCGCCCGGCACCAGCTCCAGGTCCACCCCGTGCAGCACGTTCCGGCCGGCACGGTAGGCGAAGGTCACGTTCCGCACGGAGATCCGGCTGCCTCGAGGGCTTTCCCCACTGACGGTCCGGTCCGCGGGCACCTCCTTCACCCCTACGATGCGGGCCAGCGACGCAGCCCCGAACTGCAGCTCGTCCAGCCACAGGATCAGGGTGTTGACGGGCTCCGTGAGGGACACCGAGTACAGGGCAACCGCGGCCACCTCGCCGGCGGAGGCGGAGTGCACGGAGACCAGCCAGCCGCCCCAGAGCACCACCACCACCGCGGGGAGCCAGAGTGCCAGCTCGGTGACGGGGAACAGCATGGAGCGCAGCCACAGCGTGTACCGTTCGGCCTCGAAGGCCTCCCGGATGGCGGCGCGGGTCCGGCCGATGCGCTGCGGACCCAGGCTCAGCGCATCCACGGTGAGGGCCCCGTCCGCGGCTTCGGAGATCGTCCCGTCGATGGTGCCGTACGCCGCGTGCTCCCGCTGGTAGGCCGGACCGGACCGTTTCAGGTACCAGCGGGTCACGGGCGCGATGAACGGCGCGCTCACCAGAAGCCCGAGCCCCAGCAGCGGCGAGACGACAAATGCGGCGGCGAGGGTCAGCGCCAGGGTGACCAGGGCCACCAGGAGCCGCGGCACCCCGAAGCGCACCGCGTGGGAGAGCGCCTCGACGTCGTTGGTGGTGCGGGAGAGCAGATCACCCGTGCCGGCGCGCTCCACCGTGGACAGCGGCAGGGAGGTGACATCCCCCATGAACTCCTCGCGCAGATCGGCGAAGACCTTCTCGCCGAGCACCATCGAGCGGTAGGAGGCGAAGCGCTGCAGGAACGCCTGAGCCACCACGGCGCCCAGGAGCACCAGGCTCAGTCCGGTGACGGCGGACATGGTGGTCCCGCCCGAGACCGTGTCCACCAGGCGCCCGATGATGTACGGGCCCACCAGGCCCGTCACCGCCGCTGCGGCGTAGAACACCATGACCCAGGCCAGGGACTGGCGGTTGCGCTTGACCAGGCGCCATGCCTCGGCCCGTACGGCGAGGGAGCCGGCGATTGGCAGACGGTTGCCCGGGGCGGGGGTGGGTCCCGCGGCCTCCGGGGCACTGAGCCGGGCTTCGTCGCCTTCCGTGTACGGCTGGTCTAGGAGCGGCCCTTCGAAGGACTCCATCGTGTCACTCACTGCGGATCACCACTGTCCGGTACTCGGGGCAGGAGTCCAGCAGCCCGGCGTGCGTGCCGGTCAGCGGGGTGCCCGTGGCGGGAAGGAAGACGACGCGGTCCATCGCGTGCAGCAGGAGCGGGCTCGCCGTGGTCACGAGCGTGGCGGAGCTGCGGCCACCGCGCGATTCTGCCAGCCCGGACGCGATCCGCGCCTCCGTATGGGCGTCCACGGCGCTCGTGGGTTCCACGAGCAGCAGGAACTCGGCGTCGCTCAGCAAGGCACGTGCCAGGGAGAGACGCTGACGCTGGCCACCGGAGAAGCTACGGCCCTTCTCATCGACCTCATGGTCCAGGCCTTCGTCCACGGCCTCCAGGATGTCCAGTGCCGCGGCCGTCCGCAGCGCCGCGATGATGCGGCCGTCGTCGTGCCGGCCCTGGGGGTCCAAGGCGGTGCGGAGGCTCCCGGTGAACAGCTGCGCCTCCGCCTGGCTGAAGACGATCCGTCGCCGCACCGCCTCCAGGGGGTAGGAGGTCAAGGGTTCGTCACCCCAGCGCGCCTGACGTGATTCGCCGTCGTCGAACCTCCCCAGACGCTTCGCCACCGCGGCCGAACGGCCGGGATCCGCGCACACCAGCGCCGTCAGCCCGTGCGGCGGGACGGTCACGCCGGTCACGCCATCCACCAGGGACGACGACGTCGGCTCGGCCACCGTCCCGCGGTCCGCCACCAGGGGTGCGGCTGCCAGCAGCTTGCTCACCTTGCGCGCGCCCACGATGCCGCGGATGCCGACGTTGAGGGCCTCCGAACCGGTGCGGATGGGGGCGACGAGGAAGACGGAGAACCCGTAGAGGGACATGAGCTCACCGACGGTGATGGTGCCGTCCAGTGCGAGGGCCGCCCCGGAGAAGGTGAAGAAGACGCTGAACGCGCCGCCGATCAGGAGCTGGGATGCCTCCAGGGTGGCCACCGAGCGGGCCACTTCCACGCCGTGCACCCGCGCGTGCTGTGAGCGCTCGCGGTACCTGTTCACGAAGATCCGTTCGCCGCCGATCCCTCGGAGCACCCGCAGCCCGGCCACCGTGTCCGCGCCCACGGACGTCATCCTGCCCGTGGCCTCACGCTGGGCCTGCTGGCGGCGCTGGAACGGCCTCACCACGAAGACCAGAAGGGCGCCGAGGGCCGGCACTCCGATGAGCACCGCGATGCCGAGCGGGAGGTGGATCTGTGCCACCAGGACTGAGACCACAAGATAGGAGATGACCGAGCCGGACAGGCGTGCCGTCACGTCGAACAGCTGGCCGAGCCTCGGGGCGTCGTTGGACGCGGCGGTGACGATCTCCCCGGTCGGCACCGCCCTGCCCACGGACTCCCCGCCGCGGGCGACCTTGACGCCGATCAGTTCCTTCGTGGTGAGGGCCGCCTGCAGCCAGTTGCTCACGGCCAGCCTGTGCCGGACGGTGGTGGTGATGGCCTGAACCACGGCAAGGCCCAGGAAGACGCTCGTCCAGAGCAGCAGGGCGGAGAAGTCCTGGCCGACCACGCCGAGGTCCAGGGCCCTGCCGATGACGAACGGTGCAAAGGCCTGTGACAACATCCACACGATGCCGAAGAAGAAACCGCCCAGGAGCGTGGGCAGCTGGCGGCGGCCCATCCAGAGCAGGAAACCGCCCGGGGAGAGCCCGAAGGGGTCATCAGGCCGGGGGTAAGGGTACTCTCGCACAGCGTCAGCTTAATGAGGTGAAGATCACATGGGAAGCTCATGTGAAAGATTGCTTTCGGGAAAATCTTGAATAACGGATCGGGCCTGTTCGGCCGCCGCTCCGACCGCTCTGGGCGGGGTGTCGCGAGGGTGTCCGGGGCGCTCCTCGCTTTTGGGGAATTCCGAGGTTCAGCAAGTACGGTGGAATGGTGCTGAAAACCGCCCTCAAGCCGCGCTGGATCGCCGGACTGCTGTTCGCGCTCGTCGTATCCACCGTGTTCGTGCTGCTGAGCCAGTGGCAGTTCGGGCGGTCCACGCAACATGACGGCCAGGACGCGCCGGACAACTCGCTCGAGACCTCCCGGCCCTTGACCTCCGTCCTCAAGCCGGGCACCTTCTTCCCGTCGAGCGCGGCCGATCAGATGGTGACGCTCAGCGGGCACTACGACGCCCGGAAGCAGGTTCTGGTCAAGGACCGCCTCCTGAACGGCACCAGCGGCTACTGGGTGGTCACGGCGTTCGCGGTGGACGGCGCCCCGAAGCTGGCCGGCACCAAGTCCACGGAGGCCACCTGGATCCCCGTGGCCCGCGGCTGGGTGGCGTCGCCCGCTGACGCTCCGCAGGCCCCGTCTGGCGAGATCGCCCTCACCGGCCGACTGGTGCCCTCGGAAGCGCCCACGGTCACCCACGATCTTCCGGAGCAGAGCTACGCGAACCTGTCCGTGGCCGAACTCATCAACGTCTGGGACGTGTCCAGCTACCAGGGCTTCGTCGGGGCCAGTCAGGAGAAGTCCGCCGGCCAGGTGATCGGAGCCTCCGACAGCAGCCCCTTGAAGCCGCTCCGCCTGAAGGCCGCCCCCAAGGACCAAAGCGTGAACTGGCTCAACATCTTCTACGCCGTGGAATGGGTGGTCTTCGCAGGCTTCGCACTCTTCATCTGGTGGCGCCTGGTCAAGGATGACCACCAGCGGCAGCTTGAGGAGGCCGAGGACGCGGCGGAGGACGCCCGCCGGCAGACGGCCCCGGAGCAGACTCTCATGGATCACAGGAGCAATAAATGATCGACCCCAAGCCGGCAGGCACCCCCACGTCCCGTCCGCGCCGATTCGGCGGGACCGCGCAGCAGATCCGCGCCGCGCTGAAGTTCTACAAGGTGTTCGCGTACATCACCGGCACCTTCCTGCTGCTGCTCTGCGTGGAACTCGTGCTGCGCTACGGCCTGGGGCAGTTCCTCTACGCCGGCGGCACCGACGCGGCCACCGGTCAGGCCCACCTCTTCGGGCTTGCCTCCGCGGATCCTGCCGGGGTGATCGGCGGCGTCAACCTCTCCCTCACAGTGCTGATCATCCACGGCTGGATGTACGTGCTGTACCTGGTCTCCAACTTCCGTCTGTGGAGCCTCATGCGCTGGCCGTTCGCCAAGCTCGTGGTCCTGGCCCTGGGCGGCGTGGTGCCGTTCCTGTCCTTCATCGTGGAGAAGAAGACCCACGTGGAGGTCGAGGCCGAGATCGCCGCGAACCCCCAGTCGGTCAGCCGCTACTGACCGCTCACACGGCGGGCGCCGGCCTCGCCGAGGTGAACTGACGACGTCGGCGGGGCGCGCGCCGTCGTCCGAGCACTGTGAGCCGCGCTACTCAGCGGGCTGCCGGCGTGCGGGCACGGCCCGCGGGCACGTATCCTGGATGGGTGACCATTTCCCCCGCCGCTCAGACTTCCCAGCGTCCCGTGCTGGTTGTTGACTACGGTGCCCAGTACGCGCAGCTCATCGCCCGTCGCGTGCGGGAGGCGAAGGTGTATTCGGAGATCGTTCCGCACACCCTCAGCACCGAACAACTCCTGGCCAAGAACCCCGCCGCCATCATCCTCTCCGGCGGCCCCTCCAGCGTCTACGCCGAAGGTGCCCCCGTGGTCCCGCGTGACCTCTTCGAGGCCGGTGTCCCGGTTCTCGGCATCTGCTACGGCTTCCAGGGCATGTCCCTCGCGATGGGCGGCGAGGTCGCACAGACCGGCCTGCGCGAGTACGGCTCCACGGAGACCACCATTCTCAGCCAGGAGAACCCGCTGCTGCAGGGCGTGAGCGATCACAAGTCCTGGATGAGTCACGGTGACTCCGTCAGCCGCGCCCCGGAGGGCTTCGAGGTGCTCGCCAGCACTGCGGGCGCCCCGGTCGCGGCCATCGCCAACGAGGAGAAGTGCCTCTACGGTGTGCAGTGGCACCCCGAGGTCAAGCATTCCGAGGGCGGCCAGCGCATCCTGGAGAACTTCCTTTACAACGGTGCCGGCCTGGAGCCGAACTGGACCACCGGCAGCATCGTCGACGAGCAGGTGGAGCGGATCCGCGAGCAGATCGGCGACTCCCGCGTGATCTGCGGCCTCTCCGGCGGTGTCGACTCCGCCGTGGCCGCTGCCCTGGTACAGCGCGCCGTCGGCGACCAGCTGACCTGTGTGTTCGTCAACCACGGCCTGCTGCGTGAAGGCGAGGCGGAGCAGGTGGAGCGCGACTTCGTCGCCGCCACCGGCGCCAAGCTGTACGTCGCCAACGAGCAGGAGCGATTCCTGAACGCCCTGGCCGGGGTCAGCGACCCCGAGACCAAGCGCAAGATCATCGGCCGCGAATTCATCCGCGCGTTCGAAGAGGCCGAGCGTGCCATCATCGCGGAGGCCGCCTCCGAGGGTGAGAGCATCAAGTTCCTGGTCCAGGGCACCCTTTACCCGGACGTCGTCGAGTCCGGCGGCGGCGAGGGCACGGCCAACATCAAGAGCCACCACAATGTGGGCGGCCTCCCCGAGGATCTGCAGTTCGAGCTCGTGGAGCCGCTGCGCACCCTCTTCAAGGACGAGGTCCGTGCCGTCGGCGCCCAGCTGGGCCTGCCGGCCGAGATCGTCGGCCGCCAGCCGTTCCCGGGCCCCGGCCTGGGTATCCGCATCGTCGGTGAGATCACCTCCGACCGTCTGGAGCTGCTCCGCAAGGCCGACGCGATCGCCCGCGCCGAGCTGACCGCGGCCGGCCTTGACGGTGAAGTCTGGCAGATGCCGGTGGTCCTGCTCGCCGATGTGCGCAGCGTGGGCGTCCAGGGCGACGGCCGCAGCTACGGTCACCCGATCGTCCTCCGTCCGGTGTCCAGCGAAGACGCCATGACGGCCGACTGGTCCCGCCTGCCGTACGACCTCCTGGCCCGGATCTCCAACCGGATCACCAATGAGGTGGACGGCGTCAACCGCGTCGTGCTCGATGTGACCAGCAAGCCGCCGGGAACCATCGAATGGGAGTGATCCCCTCGGTCTGAGGTATGTGGCCGGTCCGCTGAACAGCGGGCCGGCCACTGCCGTATTCTGCGGATTCCCGCGGATCTTTGCGGCTCCTGGGTGTTGAAGGCCGCGCGGGAGCCCCGGGGCGGATACCCTCGAAGGTATGCCCATCTGGTCAAAAGCCTCGCGTGCCAGTGCAGAGAAGAAGAAGGATTCCGTGACGGAGACATCCCAGCCCGAAGAACGCTCCGAGGAGCTGAGCCGCTGGCTCGCCGGGTTCCCGTCCGTGTCCGGCCCGGACACGCTCCTGCGCTTCTCACGCACGGCGGACGGCTTCGTCGACCTGGCACAGGCGCACCCCTCCGGACTGGCCCAGCTCATGGCGGGCCGCAAGACCCGGCTCTCCACCCTCATCCGGGAGCCCCAGGAGTACAACCGGGCGGCCCGTGCCGCCCGGAACCTCCGCGCCAAGATCTACGAGATGGCCCACGAGCGGGGGATCGACGTCGGCTTCCTTGCGGCGGGCACCGCCGTCTGGACGTCCGCGGTGGGCGGCAAGCCGCAGCGGGTGAGCGCGCCCGTCCTGCTGGCGTCCATCAGCCTGAGCCTGCGCCCGGGAGGCGATGACTACGAACTCCAGATGATGGAGCAGGCGTACGTCAACCCGGCACTGGTGCGCCATCTCAAGACCGTGCACGGCATCATCTTCGACGCCTCGGCCCTGGCCCGCATGGCCTACAGCACGGCCCGCTTCGATCCTCAGCCGGTCCTGGAGCGCATGCAGTCCGTGGTCTCCCCGATCCACGGGGCGGAGGTCCACTCCGAGCTGGTGGTGGCCTCTTTCGCGGACCTCCCGCAGGAGCTCGACGACCCGTGGATCAATGACGGGAACGCCCTCCTCGCCGCTCTTCGTGATCCCGGGTCCGTGGAGCCCCGCGTGCCGGTCACCGCGGAGGAGTTCACTCCGCTGGACGAGCGAGACCCGGAGGACGAGTTCCTCCTGCTGGACGCCGACCCGTCCCAGCAACTGGCCCTGGACGTCATCCGTTCCGGGGAGTCGGTGGTGGTCTCCGCGCCGCCGGGGACCGGCCAGACGCAAACCGTCGTCAACGCCCTCGGCACTCTGGCCATGGAGGGCAAGTCCGTCCTCCTGGTGGGGGAGCGCCGCAGCACCCTGCTGGAGCTGAGCCAGCGCTTCGCATCCCTGGGACTGGGGTCGCTGCTGCTGCCACTGGGCGCCAACAGCTCGCCCGCCCAGCTGAAGTCCCAGCTGATCCAGGCGATCGTCAGGAATGAGAAGTCCGAGGAGCCGCGGCTTGAGCAGGTGCATGAGACCCTGCGCTCGCGCCGTCACGCCCTGGCCGAGCATGTCGCCTCCCTGCACGATGTGAGGCCGCGCTGGGGCTGCTCGCCCTACCAGGCGATGCAGGCGCTGGCGGGGGCCGTGGCCACGGACACCGCTCCCGGCACCACGGTCCGGCTCAAGCGCAGTGTGCTGGACAGCATCAAGGACCGGGACGCGACGGCGTCGCAGCTGGTCCGTGCGGCCGAGCTCGGCAGCTTCACGCGTGGCACGGTGACCAGCGAATGGAACGGTGCGCGGCTCCTCACCCGAAAGGAGGCGCAGGAGGCGCACGAGACGGCCGTCCGCCTGCACGAGTCCGTGCCGGCGCTGCGGACACGGATGGAGGAGTTCGCCGGGGAGGCCCAGCTGCACCTTGGTGCCGACTTCACCGAATGGGGCGAGCAGCTGACGCTCTTCCTCGGCATGCGTGACAGCCTGAGCCGCTTCTCCGTGGAGATCTTCGACCGTGATGTCCACGATTTCATCGCCGCCACGGCCCCTGCGGCGTGGCGGCGGGAACGCGGCATTGAGATGACCAGCCTGGGCCGGGCGAAGCTCCGCAAGTACGCCAAGGAGTTCGTCCGCCCCGGGGTGCACATCCTGGACCTGCATGAGAGCCTCAAAGAGGTGCAGACTCAGCGGCAGCACTGGTCCAAGTACTCGGCCTCGCACCGGCACCCCGTGGTGCCCTCCGGTCTGGCGGACCTTGAGACCCGGTACGCCGAGGTCCTGAAGGACCTCACGTCCCTGGAACAGTCCTTGAAGGGCACGCGGGGCGGCAACGATCTCCTGTCCACCCCGCTCGAGACCCTGGAGGCCAGGCTGGCCGCGCTGGCCGGGGACACCGAGTCCCTGGAGGCGCTTCCGGAACGGACCCTCATCCTGGACAGCCTGAAGGGCCAGGGGCTCGACGAGCTCCTGGAAGACCTGGCGGCCCGCGAGGTTCCGGCGGAGGCCGTGAGCGCCGAGCTGGACCTGGCCTGGTGGCAGTCCGTCCTGGAAGCCATGATCAGCGGCGACGACTACCTGGCGATGTCCGACGGCGACAGCCTGAGGCAGACGGAGGGCGAGTTCCGCCTGGCCGACAGCACGCACATCGCCAGCGGCGCCGCCCGCCTGCGCTGGGCCCTGGCGGAGCGCTGGCGTGGGCTGCTGGAGAGCGAGACGCGCCAGTCCGAGCTTCTCCGCAGTCTTCTCAAGGACGGCCGGGTCAGTGTCGCCGCGCTCTGGGCACAGGCTCCACAGCTGCTCTCGAGCCTGGTCCCCGTCTGGACGATCAGCCCCCACGCCCTGTCCCGTGCTCTGCCCGCCGGCATCCGGTTCGATGCGGTGGTCCTCCTCGACGCCGAGTCGATGGCCCTCGCCAGCGCGCTGCCTGCGGTGGCCCGCGCCACTCAGGTGGTGGCGTTCGGGGACTCCAGCATCGGCACACCTCGGGCGTTCTCCGTGGCGGTCGAACGGCCTGGAGAGCACGACGGCGGACACCTCACCGTGACGAGCGCACTTCAGGCGCTGGAACCCGTCCTTCCGGGGGTGGAGCTGCGCAACGCCTACCGTTCCGTGGACGAGGACCTGAGTCTGCAGCTCAGCCGCTCGTTCTACGGGGACCGCCTCAACCGGCTCCCGGACGGGCATGCGGTGACCGGCCTGGACCGATCGATCGTGGTGGAGTACCTGGCGGACGGCACGGGGCTGCCTGTGCCCGGCAAGGAGGCCGTGGAATCCGTGGCCGCCGAGGTCAACCGTGTGGTGGATCTGGTCTTCGAACACGCCCGGACCCGGCCGCGGAGGTCTCTGGCCGTGGTCACGAGCACGCTGACCCATGCGGCGCGGATCGGTGAGGCCATCCGTCTGCAACTGCCCAACCATCCGCTGCTGGCCGACTTCTTCCAGAGTTCCGGTCAGGAGTCGTTCCGGGTGGTGGACCTTGAACGGGCCCGTGGCCTGGTCCGTGACCACATCATCTTCTCCCTCGGCTTCGGCCGGACCCCGCATGGGCGGGCCCTGCACAGCTTCGGGCCGCTGTCCGCACCGGGAGGCCGTGCGCGGTTCGCGCTGGCGATGTCCCGCGCCCGTCAGCAGCTGCACGTGCTGAGCTGCTTCCGGCCCGAGGACTTGGACCGGGGCCGGCTCAATCACGGTGCCGCCGACTTCTACGACCTGCTGGACCGGGAACTGGGCGGCAACTATTCTCTCGGAAGTCACGCGTCCCGCGCGGCGTCCACCGATCCGACGCTGGGCGAGGACGCTCTGGTGGTCGATCTGGCGGACCGGCTGCGGGTCCGCGGCGCGCGGGTGTGGCACCAGTACGACGGTGCCGTGGACGTGGTGGCCGCGGCTGATCCGCTGCACACGATGGGCAAGGACGACGCGGACATCCCGACCCCCGTGGCCATCGACTCGGACGGCACCCCGGCCTACCGGAGCCTGAGCATCAGGGAACGGAGCCGGACGCGTCCCGAACACCTGGAGCGTCGGGGCTGGCGCCACGTCTCCCTGTGGACCATCGAGGTCTTCACGGATCCGTCGCTCTGCGCGGACCGGATCGCGGCCTACCTCCACTTGGACGGCACCAGCATGGACGATGAAGGGGGCAGCAGCACCGGTTTCATGCGTCAGGTGGCCGTGAACGACGACGGTGCGGAATGACCCGCCCCCGGAAGTCGCGCCGCGCCACGGTCCAGGCCACGCATCTGGAACCGGCACCCGGTGTCTCGCCCGTGATGGACACCCCCGCTCGTCGGACGGGGCCGTCCGAAGCCGGCATCGCGGCGTCGTCGGGGCGGCCGGTACCGGTCGCCCCGGCACCGCGGGCCGGGAGTGTGCTCCCGGACAAGGCTGGCGAGGATGAGGCCGTCTCATGGGGAGATGCGCCGGAGCGTGGCGCCCGTGAGGACTGGTTGAAGGAGCAACGGCCACCGCATTGGTGAGGCACCGTCCCGGCTGATTCGCCATCTCAGCGGACCAGGACCACCGAGAGGCGTCCTTGGCCGGTGGCCTCGGCGATGGCGCGGGACTGCTTCTCCGAGGCGGCCAGAACCAGGAGACCGTCGGGATTGCCGGCTCCCGGCCACACGGAGTCCTTGCCTTCCCTGGCCACCCACAGGATGGCCACCCTGGTGGCGATCACGGACGGACTTCTCGCCTGGCCGGGCTCGCGTTCCGGGTTCACGACCACGTCTACGAGCTGGCCCGGGGTCAGGATCTTCAGGGTCTGCGGATCTGCCAGCCGGACGGGGACCGCCGTGGTCCCAGGGTCGGTGCCGCCGAGCAGGCCCGGGCCCAGGAGGGAGCTGTCGCTGAGGAACTGGCCTTTGCGCAACGGTGTGGCGAGCTGCCGGCCCACCAGCGTCCCAGGGTCCCGGAAGCTGCCGGCCGGAACCGACCGGCCTGGCACGGCGGCCGTCTGGAGATCGGCCCGGGACAAGGTGGCACCGGCGGGAAGTTCCACGGCTGCGGTCACCAGCGACTGGTCATCGGCCGGCGCAGGGGTGAGCTGATAGACCGCGATGCTCACGGAGAGCGAGAGGAACAGCGCGGCGAGGAAGCGGCGGTGCCGGAGGATCCATCGGCCGGTGCGGGCCGGCCGGTGCCGGGCGGATGGTGAGGGTGTCATGCCCCGACGCTAAGGCCGGCGCGGTTCCGTCACGGCTGGACGAGCGGCCTATGTGGATGAGTGTGCGGAGTCAGTTTCCACTGCCGGCCGCGGCGGCGGCAGGTGCGGGAGTGGACGCCGCAGGAGCCGACGGCACCGTGCTGGTGCCGGAGGAGCCACGCGAATCCGTACGGTAGAAACCGGAACCCTTGAACACCACGCCCACACTGTTGAACTTCTTGCGCAGGCTGCCGCCGCATTCGGGGCAGGCGGTCAGGGAGCTGTCGCTGAACGACTGGACGATCTCGAAATCGTGACCGCAGTCCTTGCAGGCATACGCATAAGTGGGCACGGATTCTCCTCAGGCTCTGGGAACCTCACGGCCCAGGCTGTTAGCACTGTCAGGTTCCGAGTGCCAATTCTATCAAAGTGATCCGGGGCGCACACCAGACCCGTCAAACCACCCGGAGGGGTCGGCCAGAGGGAAGGCCGCCCACCCGGCTTCCGAGATGACGGCATCCATCGGCCGGTCGAACCGCTCCACGGGGAACGCCTTCTCTGCGAGCACCTCGGCGGAGTAGACCAGGGCCGCCGTCGGGATCCGGTGACCAATGCCGGCCAGGACCTCCAGGAAGCGGTCGTAGTAGCCGCCGCCCTGTCCGAGACGGTTCCCCACGGCGTCCACGGCTGTGGCCGGCAGGAGGACCGCATCGAGCCCGGGACCGCCCTCGGAGAGAAGCTGCTCCGTGGTCAGGGCGTCACCCACGGGTTCGTCCACCGGGGCGTAGTCACTGCGTCTCATGGCGAGGCCCGGTTCCCACACGACCCAGTCCATCCGGTGTTCCGGCCGGCAGACGGGAAGGAGGACCGTCACGGCCCGCGCATGCAGGGCGTCCAGGACGGCAGTGGTGGGAGGCTCGGTGGCTCCGCTGAGGTAACACGCCACAGTGAACCCGGCCGGCCGGGCGGCACCGGCCGCCTGCAAGGATTGAATCCAACTCCCGGTGGAGCTTGCGAAGCCGCGGGCGAGCAGCACGGATTCCGTGGCCGTCCTGGACTTGAGCTCCAGGCGCCGCCGGAGTCTGATCGCGGAGCGGACGGCGGGTTTCGATACGGTCATGGCGGCGGATGTGCCCTTTCGTCTCATCCATGTCAGGCCAGCGGCCCGGGCGGTTCATCAGTTAGATTAGGTCCTGTGACCCTCAAGAAGCAGATCCGCAAAGCCGTCATTCCCGCCGCAGGCCTGGGCACCCGCTTCCTGCCCGCCACCAAGGCCATGCCCAAGGAAATGCTGCCGGTGGTGGACAAGCCCGCCATCCAGTACGTGGTGGAGGAAGCCACCAGCGTCGGACTGAACGACATCCTCATGATCACCGGCCGCAGCAAGCGGGCCCTGGAGGACCACTTCGACCGGGTCCCGTCTCTGGAGGCCACCCTCGAGGCGAAGGGTGATGACCGGAAGCTCTCCGCAATCCAGGAGTCGACCAACCTCGCGGACATCCACTACCTGCGTCAGGGTGACCCCCTGGGCCTGGGCCACGCGGTGCTCCGCGCCCAGCAGCACGTCGGTGACGAGCCCTTCGCCGTCCTGCTCGGTGATGATCTGATCGATGCCCGTGACGAGCTGCTGTCCACCATGATCGAGGTCCAGCAGAAGACCGGAGGCTCCGTCGTCGCCCTCATCGAGGTGGAGCCCGAGCAGATCAGCGCCTACGGCTGCGCCGACGTCACCGTCGTCGAGGGTGAGGACTTCGTCCGGGTCAACGAGCTCGTGGAGAAGCCGGCCGTGGAGGACGCCCCGTCCAACCTCGCCGTGATCGGCCGCTATGTGCTGCACCCCGCCGTCTTCGAGGTGCTGGAGAACACGCCCCCGGGGCGCGGTGGCGAGATCCAGCTGACCGACGCCCTGGAGACTCTCGCCGCCGGCGAGGGCGAAGGATTCGGCGTCTACGGCGTCGTCTTCCGTGGCCGCCGCTATGACACCGGCGACAAGCTCAGCTACCTCAAGGCCGTCATCCAGCTGGCCTCCGAGAGCGAGGACCTGGGTCCCGGCCTGCGGACCTGGCTCGGCGACTTCACAGCCACTTTCTAGAACGCGCAGACGGTGCATCGGGTCCCTTACTGGCCTGTCACGCTGGAACACGGTGACATCGTCCTGCGTCCCATCCGTCAGCGTGACAAGGCCGAATGGACGGCGGTCAGGCAGCGCAACAGGGAGTGGCTGGAGCCCTGGGAGGCCAGCAATCCCATCCCCGGCGGACGGTTTCCGAGCTACCGGGACATGGTGGCCTCCCTGCGGTCCCAGGCCCGCCAAGGGGCGGCGCTGCCGTTCGTCATCACGGAACGGCAAAGTGCCGGGGAAGCCCCGCGGATCATCGGCCAGCTCACGGTGTCCAACATCCTCTGGGGTTCGGCCATGATGGCGAGCATCGGGTACTGGGTGGACCGGGAGAGGGCCGGCCGGGGCATCGTCCCCACGGCGGTGGCGCTCGCCACCGACTTCTGCTTCCAGGAGCTCGGGATGCACCGGATGGAGATCAACATCCGTCCGGAGAACATCCCGAGCCTGCGCGTGGTGGAGAAACTGGGCTTCCGCTATGAGGGGATCCGGCCTTCGTACCTGCACATCAACGGCGCCTGGGCGGATCACTGCAGCTACGCGCTCACCGCCGAGGAAGTGCCGCAGGGCCTGCTGAACCGCTGGCTGGCCGGCGTCTGAGCCCGGCCTGGAGTTTTCCCCCTGAACTCGGCGACACACGACGTCAAATGGTCGTGGCCGTTGCGCCCACCGCATAACGTGAAGACTGTGGACTTCCCCTTGAGCAGCTCAGTGGTCTTTGTGGCCGTTGTCGCGTTCTGGCTCCTGGGGGTTGCGCCCACCGTGCTCAACCGACGGATCCCTGCCCGGGCCGTTCCCACGGTGGTCACCGACGGCGGGCCACAGGTCCTGCCCGCCGCGGATCCACCGGGGACCGAAGACGCCGGCAGCAAGGAGGACGAGACCGTGCCCATGGACGAGGCGGAGAAGGTGACCCTCCCACGCCCGGCTGTTCGCAAGCCCAGGATCCGTACCGGCCGCGCCTCCGTGGCCCTGCTGGGGGCTGTGGCCCTCGTGGCGGCGCCCGTCATGGCGCTCCTGGCGGTCTTCTCCGTGGTCTCCTCCGGCGCGCCGGTGATCTGTCTCGCGGTCACCGCGGCCTGTGTCGCCTCATTGCGCACCCTGGCCAAGCGCGACCGGCTGCGCCGGGTGCAGCGGGCCTTCGAAGAAGCCATGGCACCGGATTCGCAGGAGGTGCGCGGCGCCGTCGTGCCTGAGCGCCCGCGGAACTCGCCGATCGCTCCGTTCGACCACCGCGACGGCGCGCCGGAAGCGACGACGGCGGCGCCTCCTCCGCTGACCGCTGCGGAGCTGCGGGAGGCCGCCTTAGCCGTGGCCCGGGAGATCGGCGACTCACTGCCGGCCGAGGAGACCACCTGGGAACCGGTGGAGGTCCCCAAGCCGCTCTACGTCGACGCACCGAAGGCGGAACGCCCCTCGCCGGAGCCGCTGAACCTCCCGGAATCGCCCAAGCCGGAGGGCAAGCCGATCATCAAGGACGCGCTCAAGCCGGACCTGGCGCAGGCGCTGCAGGACGGCGATCCGACCGTGACGGTGGTCAATCCTGGACAGCCCGCCCTGAAGAATCTGGACGCCGTCCTCAAGCGGCGCCGGGCCTGAGGCACGTTTTGAACTTGTGACTGTTTCTCTGTAGTCTGAAGCAGTTGGCCTCACCACGGGTGAGGCCCACGGGGTCTTAGCTCAGTTGGTAGAGCGCTTCGTTCGCATCGAAGAGGTCAGGGGTTCAACTCCCCTAGGCTCCACATCCGTGAAACCCCCGGGTGATCAGTGAAAGCACTGGTCGCCCGGGGGTTTTGTCGTATCCGGGCTTCCTGCCGCGCCGAGGCCTGAAAAACTCCGGCCCGGATCCACTACTCAGTATTGCCAGCTACCGGTACTTAGTGTTACTTTTTAGTGGTAGTCAGCAATACAGAGTAGAGAAAGGGGGTGACCCGATGGGCAACCAGATGACGGAGATGCTCAAGGGCACATTGGAAGGCATCGTCCTGGCGATCCTGTCCGCCCGCCCCGCCTACGGTTACGAGATCACGGCGCGGCTGAGGGACGAGGGGTTCACCGACATCGCCGAGGGCACCATCTACGCGCTGCTCGTGCGCATCGAGCAGAAGGGCCTGGTGGACGTGGAGAAGGTCCCGTCTGAAAAGGGCCCTCCGCGCAAGGTGTACTCACTCAACAAGCAGGGGCGGGACCAGCTCGCCACGTTCTGGGGGACCTGGAGCTTCCTCGCAGAACGGATCGAACAGCTCCACGGACACACCGCAACAGCGATCGACGAAGGAGCATGACCATGGCCGCCAAGTGGATCGAGGCCCTCACCGGACCTCTGGAGCAGAAGAAGCAGTACAAGCAGGCCAAAGCGCGGCTGGAGGCCTTGCCGGAGTCGTACCGCAAGGCCGCGGAGGCGTTCAACCGGTACTTCATGTACTACGGCGGCGTCACCGACGGGGACACCATCGTCCGCATGTTCGAGGATCTGGCCGACCTCTGGGAGCGTGCCGCCGTGGACGGGACCCCCATCGGTGACATCGTGGGGGAGGATCCGGTGGAGTTCGCCGAGACCTTCGCCCAGGCCTACGGCGGCAAGCGCTGGATCGACAAGGAGCGCGAGCGCCTGATCCAGTCGGTCGATGAGGCCAAACGGGGTGAATTCCAATGACCACGGACGTCGCCATCCGGGTGGAGGGCATTGAGAAGTCCTTCAAGGACCTGCACGTGCTGCGGGGCGTCGAGTTCACGGTGGAGGCGGGCAGCATCTTCGCCCTCCTCGGATCCAACGGAGCCGGCAAGACCACCCTGGTGCGCATCCTCGCGACGCTGCTCACGGCGGACGCGGGCGCCGCGTCCGTGAACGGGCACGACGTCGGGTCGGCCCCAGAGGCGGTGCGGCAGGCGATCAGCCTCACGGGGCAGTTCGCCGCCGTGGACGAGGTGCTCAGCGGCCGGGAGAACCTGGTGCTCGTGGCGAAGCTGCGGCACCTCAAGGACCCGGGCGCGGTCGCGGACGCGATGCTGGAGCGTTTCTCCCTCACCGAGGCCGGTGGCCGACGGGCGGGCACCTACTCGGGTGGCATGAAGCGCCGGCTGGACATCGCCATGAGCCTCATCGGCGACCCGCCCGTGATCGTTCTGGACGAGCCCACCACCGGCCTGGACCCGCAGGCGCGCAAGGAGGTCTGGCAGACCGTACAGGGGCTGGCGCGGAACGGCACCACGGTGTTGCTCACCACCCAGTATCTCGACGAGGCCGAGCAGCTGGCCGACCGGATCGCGATCCTCCACCAGGGGGTCATCATCCAGAACGGCACCCTCACCGAACTGAAGAAGCTCCTCCCGTCCGCCACGGTCGAGTACGTGGAGAAGCAGCCGTCCCTTGAGGACGTCTTCCTGGCACTGGTGGGGGAGACCTCCGCGGACAACGGGCCCGCCGAAGACGGCGCCCTCGCTGGAAAGGAAATCCGATGAGCACGCATGCCATGGCCGACACGGCCGTCCTGACCGGCCGCTCGCTGCGGCACATCCTGCGCAGCCCGGACACCATCATCACCACGGCCGTCACGCCGGTGGCCCTGATGCTCCTGTTCGTCTACGTCCTGGGTGGCGCCATCCACACGGGATCCGGGGAGGCGTACGTCAACTACCTCCTGCCGGGCATCCTGCTCATCACGATCGCCTCCGGCATCGCCTACACGGCCTACCGGCTGTTCCTGGATCTCCAGGGCGGCATCGTGGAGCGATTCCAGTCGATGCCCATCGCCCGGTCCAGCGTGCTGTGGGCCCAGGTCCTCACCTCGGTGGCCGCCAACCTCGCCTCCGTGGTGATCGTCACCGGAGTGGCCCTTCTGATGGGCTTCCGGACGGGAGCCTCGGTGGGCGCCTGGCTGGCGGTGGCGGGCATCCTGGTGCTGTTCACTTTGGCGCTGACGTGGGTGGCTGTCATCGCCGGCCTCACGGCGAAGACCGTGGACGGGGCGAGTGCGTTCAGCTACCCGCTCATCTTCCTGCCGTTCATCAGCTCGGCATTCGTTCCCACGGCCTCCATGCCGGGCCCGGTGGCCTGGTTCGCCGAGAACCAGCCCGTGACGGCGATCGTGAACACCATCCGGAACCTGTTCGCGCAGCAGCCCGTGGGGGACGGGATCTGGGTGGCGCTGGCCTGGCTGGTGGGGATCCTGGTGGTGGCCTACGCATTCGCCGTGGCCATCTACCGGAAGAAGATCAGCTGATCCACGGACCGGTCCGGCCGGCCTACATCCACCCCTTCTTGCGGAAGATGAGGTAGAGCAGGCCGGCCAGGCCGATCATCATGCCCACGGCCATCGGATACCCGAAAGGCCAGGCGAGTTCCGGCATCTCGTGGAAGTTCATGCCGTAGACGCCGGCCACGAAGGACGGGGCGAAGAAGATGGCCGCCCAGCCGGAGATCTTCTTGACCTGTTCGTTCTGGGCCAGAGTGACTTCGTTCATGCGATTGGCCGTGAGCGTCCCATCCAGTGTGAGCGCGTTCTGCAGGATCTCGCGGAAGGAATTGACCCTTGCGGTCACCGAATCCACGTGGTCCTTGACGTCACGGAGGTTGCGCTGCAGTTCCAGGTTGACCTGGAATTTGGAGAAGCCGCGTTCCAGACTCTCCAGCATGGCCGGCAGCGGCTGGATGGCCCGCTGGAACTGGATCACCTCACGGGTGAGTTCGTAGATGCGCCGGGATACCGCGGGATCGCCGGAGAACAGCTGGTCCTCGATCTCATCGATGTCGTTCTCCAGGCCGGCCACCACGGGGGCGTAATCGTCCACCACCTTGTCCAGCAGGGCGTAGAGCACGGCTTCCGGGCCCATGGACAGCAGTTCCGGATTGTCCTCCAGACGGCGCCTCACGGCCGCCACACCCTGGGTCTCCGCATGGCGGATGGTCACCACGAAGTCGGGTCCTGTGAAGATGTGCAGCTCGCCGAACTCCACCGTCTCGGAGGAGTCCACGTAGCGCGCCGGCCGGAGCACGGTGAAGAGCGTGGAGTCGTACCGTTCCAGCTTGGGACGCTGATGGGCCGTGACCGCGTCCTCCACCGCCAGTGGGTGCAGGCCGAACTCGGCCGCGATGTCCTTCATGTCCTCCTGGTTCGGCCGGTAGAGCCCCAGCCACGCCATGCCGCCCGTCTCGTCCATGCACTCGCTGGTCTGCAGGACCGAGGCGGGCTCCAGGATCCTGCGGCCGTCACGGTAGATGGCGTTGTCGATGAGAGTCACGGCTACATTATGGGCGACTCGGGCCCGGAGGCGCGGGCGCCACGGGGAGCGGCGGCCTGGACTTCGGCCGCCCGCGCGAGCAGAGGGCCTGTGCGGTAGGGGATGTGGGTGTGCAGGGCCAGGACGGTCTCCGTCCGGATGACACCCTTGATCCGGAGCACTTGCCGCAGTGCGGACTGCAGATTACGGGTGTCCGTGGCCGCGAGCCGCACCCACAGATCACCCCGCCCGGAGATCTCATGCACTTCCAGCACCTGGGCGATGACGCGCAGCGCCGCGATGACGGCGTCCAGTTCGCGGTGGGTCACCTCGATCGTGACGAACGCGACGACGTCGTACCCCACGGCGGCAAGGTCGATCTCCCGGCCGCCGCCCTCCAGGACTCCGTTGCGCTGCAAGCGGCGCAGGCGAGCCTGCGCCGTGTTGCGTGCGATTCCCAGGATCTCGCTCAATTCGCTGATCTGCACCCGGGGGTCTTTCACCAGCTCCAGGAGGATCTTCAGATCCGTCGCGTCCAGATTGTTCACGTGCGCACTCCGGCTCAGGTCTCGAGGTGGGTATTGGAGGTTTTGCGCAAACGGAGGCGAATGCACTGATCGATAGTACGGGAATGCCGCATCCTGTGAACAGGCCCACACCCCGGGCCGAAGGGTTCGCGACGGGACACCCACCGTCAGGAACGGAAAGACCGCCCATGAGCGTCATCAACGAGCTGCGCATGCGTCCCGCCTCCCGCGAATGGGGCTGGGAGGCCTCCACCACGGCACGGCTGGTCCTGTCCGGCGTGGTCATCTTCCTCCTGCTCATCGGAGCGAATCTGGCCACCCCGCTCTACCCGGCGCTCCAGGCCGAACTGGCATTGGGCCCCTTCGGCACCACGGTGGCGTTCTCCAGCTACGTGCTCGCCCTCATCGGGACCTTGGCCCTGGCCGGGCACTGGTCCGATCACATCGGCCGCCGCGCGGCGCTGGTGGTCTCCGTCCTGGTCGGCCTCGGCGGCACCCTGGTCTTCGGCCTGGCCCAGAACCTCACCATGCTGTGCGCCGGGCGTGTGCTGCAGGGCGTCTCGGTGGCACTGGCCACCGGCGCCAGCGCGGCCGCCCTCCGCGAGTTGCTGCCGAGCCGCCCCGAGTGGGCCGCCCGCTTCACCCTGCTGTCCTCCTCCGGCGGCGTCGCGCTCGGGCCCGTGCTCGGAGGCCTCCTGTCCTGGCTCCCCGGCGGCCGGCAGGCGCCGTTCGCCGTCCAGGGTGCGTTGCTGCTCCTCATCCTGGTGCCGCTGTGGCTGGTGCGCGCCCGCCCGGCGATCATGCGCGCGGAACAGGGCTATGACCACCGTGCCCTGGCGCCCCGCGGTCTGGGGATCCCCGCGGGCGCCCGCGGACCCTTCTGGCGGGCGGCCAGTGTGGGTTTCCTGAGCTTCGCAGTGTTCGGCTTCCAGCTCTCCCTGGCCCCGGGTTACTTCGCCCACACCCTGGGGATCACGGCCGCGCCGCTCGTGGGTGTGCTCGCCGGGCTGTCGCTCGGCGCCTCGGCGCTCAGCCAGCTGACGGCATTCTCCGGACGCGCCACCGTGCCCGTCGGGCTGGGAGTCATGGGCGGATCCTTGCTCCTGTTCGCCGCCGCCACGGCCTGGTCGAATGTGTGGCTCCTGGCCCTGGCGTCCATCCTGATCGGTGTGGGCCAGGGCCTCGCCTTCCGCACCGTGTTCAACCAGGCGGCCACGGCTGTGCCCGCGTCGCAGCACGCACGCATGGTGTCCACGGTCTACGTGGCCACCTACCTCGGCAGCGCCGTCCCGGTGCTGGGGCTCGGCGTCGTCGCCTCCCTGGTGGGGATGACGACGGCGGCGCTCGGCTTCACACTGCTGGCCGCGGCTGCGGCGCTCCTCCTCGGGGCGCTCTCGCTGAAGGGCGCCCGCTCCGAGTAGCTCGGCCGGGTGGCCGCTGGGTGGGCCCACGGTGGCGAGGGCCCCGAGTTGAGCGAAGCGAAGCTTGGGAGCCGCTGGGTGGGCCCACGGTGGCGAGGGCCCCGAGTTGAGCGAAGCGAAGCTTGGGAGCCGCCGGGGATCAGTCGAGGAGCCCGGCGTTCCCGTCCATGTGCTCGAAGACCACGGTGGTCTCCGTATGGCCCACCACAGGGTCCGTGGCGAGGTTGTCCAGCACCCAGTCCCGCAGCTCTTCCGTGGTCCCCACGGCGATGTGCAGCAGATAGTCCACTGATCCCGAGGTGTGGAAGGTGGAGAGCACGGCCGGCAGGCGGGGGACCCGTGAGGTGAAGTCGTCGATCTGGTCCCGGTCGTGGGCCCGCAGCCGGATGGCGATCAATGCCTGGACGCTGCGGCCGATCGAGGCCAGGTTGAGCTCCGCGGTGAACGCCTTGATGATGCCGCGCTCCTGCAGCGTGCGGGTGCGCATGAGGGCGGTGGAGGGTGCGATCCCGACGTCCTCGGCCAGTTGCTTGTTGGAGATCCGGGCATCTTCCGAAAGGATTCTGATGATCTTCCGGTCCACGTCGTCCAGGGTCTCGCTGCCCGCAGCGGTGTGGCGAATATTCTTCGCTGAATCGGCCATTGTTCCTCCACTTTGAAAGTCACTACATGATACGGCCGGTGGCTCATTGACGGAATGGCGGCTCGGAGTGTGGGATCGTTCGCCGGGCGTCGGGTTCCTGACAGCGCGCCTCGTCCTGCGTACGCTGTTCCGGTGACCACACCGCGCGTTCCCGCCTCAGAAACCCCCTCAGCCGGTACCCGGGAGGGCATCGCCATCGACATCGGGGGAACCAAGACCCGCGGACTCCTGCTCCGCGACGGCATGGTGGCCGCCGACCATACGGTGGGCAGTGCCAACACCCAGAATGTCAGCCGTGAGGAGGCCGAGCTGGCGTTCGCCGAGCTCTTCGCCGCGCTGTCACCCTCCGCCGTGGACCGCGTCGTGGTGGGAGCCGGGGGAGCGGACACCGAGGCCGACAAGGAGGCGCTCGCGTCCCTCGTAGCCCCTCACGCCCCGGGCGCCCGGATCACCGTCGTCCACGACTCCGAGCTCCTCCTCGCCGCCGCCGGCGCCCGGACCGGGGTCGCCGTGATCGCCGGCACGGGAAGCGCCGCCTGGGGACGCAACGACGCGGGGGAGGAGTCCCGCTCCGGTGGCTGGGGCTACCTCCTGGGCGATGAAGGCAGCGGATACTGGCTCAGCCGGGAGGCCGTGCGCCTTTCACTGCGCCGGATGAACTCAGGGCTGGACGCGACAGGCCTGGCGCTCGCGCTCTGCGCCTCGGTGGACGCGGCCGACGTGGCAGGCCTCATCGCGGCCTTCCACGACCCGGAGAAGGGCCGGCGGTACTGGGCCGGGCGGAGCCGGATCGTGGTGGAAGCGGCGGAGCAGGGCGACGAGGGTGCCCAGGGCATTCTGGCGCAGGCGTCCGGGGATCTGGTGGTGCTCGCCGCCTCCGTCCTGGAGCGGCTCGGGATCCATGGGCCCGTGGTGCTCGGCGGAGGGCTCGGGCAGCATGTGTCCGCCATTCAGAACGGCTTCCGTGAGGGCTTGGCACGTCTGGGCTACCACGACGTGCGGATCCTCGAGCAGGAGCCGGTCTTCGGGGCGGCCGCTCTCCTGGACGCTCCGGCCTGAGCCGGCGGCCGGCAGCCGCTGACTCACGACGACGGCGGCCGGCGCCGTCACCGCCGGCGGATGCGCGGCTTCAGCGTGACGCTGGGGAGCGGAGGCGCCGGGATGTGACCGGCCTCCGTCCGGTCCGCCTCGGCGGGGCCGCCCTGATGACCGGGGACCCAGCCGAACCGCGAGGAGGCGATCGCAGCGGCGCCGGGCTCCACGCCGTCGGAGGTGTAGAGGCCGCCGTCGGCCTCCCAGTCCAGACGGGCCTGGAGGATCTCCTCGTGGCTGCGGCCGACGAAGTTCCACCACATCAGCAGATCCTCACCCAGGGGCTCGCCGCCCAGCAAGAAGAATCGCGTGTCCGGATCCGCCATGACGCGCACCGTTTCACGCCGGCCGCCCAGGTACAGGAGCGGTCCGGGGGTGATGCCGACTCCTTCCACGGAGAGGCCGCCGTTCAGGACCAGGAGGGCATGCTCATGACCGGGGTCCAGGGGAAGATCCAGCCCGCCGGAGCCCTCCAGCTGTGCGCCCACGATCGGACTGAACACGCTCGCAGGGGACGTCACTCTGGCGAAGGTGCCCATGACCACGGTGGCCTCCCAGCCCGGTCCGGACGCCTTCGGAAGATCCACATGACGCTCGAAGGACGGCTCCTGGTGACGGTGACCGTCCGGGAGCGCCACCCAGAACTGGAGCCCCTCCTGGACGGGGACCTCATCGCCGTCGGTGCAGGTGAACTCGGAGTGGGAGATGCCGTGCCCGGCTGTCATGAGGTTCAGCTCGCCCGGACGTACCGTCACATCGCTGCCTAGGCTGTCGCGGTGGCGGATCTCGCCCTTGAGGGGCCACGTCACGGTCTGCAGGCCGATGTGCGGATGGGGGAGCACGGTCATGGCGGAGCGGTCCGGGCCGAAGCGGTCCAGGAAGCACCAGGGGCCGATGGTCGGGAGTTCCTTCAGCGGCAGCGTGCGGTTCACCGTGATGGCACGGACGCCGCCCAGTGGAACGGCGCGCTCGGGCAGGATCTCCAGTGCCGGGTCCGGGACGGAGCCGAGGGCGGGGCAGGCCTGCTGGACGGGGGCCGGATCGAGGTTCGTCACACGCTCACTCTAGCTCTGTGCGTAAATGTTTGATTTGTATCGATTAAGTGTGAAATGAGACCTAGGATGGAGCCATGCCCGCACCCATCCTGAGCATCTCCGACGCGCGCCTCCTCCGCAGGGGCCGCGAGCATCGCATCCTGGCCGGCGCCATCCACTATTTCCGCGTCCATCCGGACCTCTGGGAGGACCGCCTGACCCGGCTGAAGGCCATGGGCGCCAACACGGTGGACACCTACGTCGCCTGGAATTTCCACCAGGAGCGGCGCGAGGATCCGGCGGACTTCAGCGGCTGGCGGGATCTGGGCCGGTTCATCGACCTCGCCGGAGAGCTGGGGCTGGACGTGATCGTCCGTCCGGGACCTTACATCTGCGCCGAGTGGGACAATGGCGGCTTCCCGTCCTGGCTCACCGGGCAGGCCGATGTGATGCTCCGCTCCACCGACCCCCGCTTCAGGGAGCCCGTGGCAGGGTGGCTGGACGTGCTGGTGCCCGTCATCGCTTCCCGGCAGGCCTGCAACGGCGGTCCCGTGGTCGCGGTGCAGGTGGAGAACGAGTACGGCAGCTACGGCGACTCGGCCGAGTACATCCGGTGGAACGCCCACGCATTGCGGGACCGCGGCATCACCGAGACGCTCTTCACGGCCGACGGCGGCACCGACTACTACCTCGACGGCGGTGCGGTGCCGGAGATCTGGGCGACGGCGACGCTCGGTTCCCGGGGCGATGAGGCGATCGACGTCTGGAAGCGCCGCCGACCGGACGAGCCGTTCTTCAACGTGGAGTTCTGGGGCGGCTGGTTCGACCACTGGGGCGAGGAGCACCACGTCCGCCCGGCCGAGGAGGCCGCGGCCGAAGTGCGGAAGATGCTCGACGCCGGCGGCTCGGTCTGCGTCTACATGGCGCACGGCGGCACCAACTTCGGGCTCGGAGCCGGAGCGAATGAACACGACGGGATCCAGCCCACCGTCACCAGCTACGATTCGGACGCGCCGATCGCGGAGAACGGCGCCCTCACCGAGAAGTTCCACGCCCTGCGCGCCGAGTTCCTGCGTGCCCAGGGTCTCGCCGAAGACGAATGGCCTGCATTGCCTGCGGCCCTGCTCGAACCGGCCGCCGTCCTTCCCCCGCGCACTGTGCCCCTCCCTGCGGCGGAGCTCCCGCTCCTGGACTTCCTGCGCGCCCGGCTGGATGCCGCCGTCGACGCCGGGTCGCACCGTCCCAGCGAACGGCCGCTCAGCTTCGAGGAACTCGGGCTGCACCATGGCCTGCTCTTCCAGCGAGCCACGGCAGTCCTCCCGGGCCGCGAGGACGCGCCGCAGGAGGCGCGCATCAAGCTCCCCGGGCTCCACGACCGTGCCCACGTCTGGGTGGACGGAGAACTTCTGGGCATCCTGGACGACACGACCGCGGCCGAGGGCCTTCTGGTTCAGGGACACGGCAGGGAAGCGGTCCTGGAGATCCTGGTGGAGAACGTGGGCCGTATCAACTACGGCCCGCACACCGGCCAGCGAAAGGGACTGCTGGGCGGTGTCCTGGTCAACCAGCGGTTCACGCTCGGCTGGGAGCACGTGGGCCTTGACCCGAGCCACTGGGACGCCACCCGGCTGGTGGGCCTGCCGTCCGCGGAGTTCCCGGTGGACGAGCCCGCGGACACCTACCTGGCACTTCCCGGCTCCACCAAAGGCTTCGTCTGGATCAACGGGTTCCTGCTTGGACGCTATTGGGAGATCGGGCCGCAGGAGACCCTGTACGTCCCGGCCCCGCTGCTGCGGCCAGGGGTCAATACGGTGCACGTGTTCGAGCTGGGGGAGACGGGCGGGACCCTGGAGCTGAGAGAGAAGCACTCGCTCGGCACGCTGAGCGCAGGCGCCATCGCGGCGGCGGAGCTCGCCTGAAACGTCGCGGAGGGAACCCGCGGGCCAGGAGGCCGATAAGCTGAATGAGCCCCTCGCACCGTTCAGCACGTCCTTCCGAAGGAGCGCCCTCGATGATTCCGACGCGCCAGGCCGCCATCCGCAGGATGGCCGCGGCCGCCGCTGTTCTCGCCGGCCTGCCCGCGCTCGCAGGCTGTTCCCCGGCCGGCCCCACGCCCACGCCGGTGCCGAGCAGCAGCATCCCCGCCCGGCCCGTCGTCGTCGGCGCCACGGACACCGCGGAAGGGCAGATCCTGGCCGAGCTGTACTCCGGTGCGCTTCAAGCGGCGGGTCTGAAGAGCTCAGTGAAGACCGGTGTCGGCGGCCGCGCGGCGTCCCTGGAGGCCCTCAAGTCGGGCGCCGTCCAGCTGGTGCCCACGTATACCGGCGGTCTCCTGCGGGCGCTCGGCACGACGGCCAAGGACACCGGGGACGACACCGTGAGGGCGGCAGCCGTGGCGGCACTGACCAAGCCCGTCACCGCGCTGGACGCCTCCGGGGCACAGGACCGGGAGGTCATCGTGGTCACCAAGGTGACTGCGGAGAGGTACCAGCTGAAATCCCTCAGCGACCTCGGCAAAGTCTGCTCCCAGACCACGTTCGCGGCGCCTGCGGACTTCTCCTCGGACCCGTACGGCGGGGTGGCTCTGAAGGGCGACTACTCCTGCACGCCCAAAAAGACGGTCACCTACGGCGTGACGAGCGGCCCGGACGGCGGACCCACTGTCCCGGCGGCCGACGCGGACAACCGCTACACGATCCCTCAGCCGCTGAAGGCGCTCCTGCAGGACGATGTGCAGGTTGCGGTCATGCTGAGCACGGACCCGGCCATCGCGGACAACGACCTGGTGGTCCTGGACGACGACAAGAAGGCGCTGCTCCCGGAACAGGTTCTGCCGCTGGTGGACGGCATCCTGCTGCCGGCGCAGGCCCGGGACGTGATCAATTCCCTCTCCCGCACGCTCACCTCGGACGACCTGGTCCAGATGAACCGGGCCATCCAGGGGGACCAGGCCGGGACGCCCCATGACGTGGCCGGCGCCTGGCTCCAGGACAAGGGCATTCTCAAATAGCCCGAGCTCGTATGGCATATTTGGTGAATGGCAGAATTCAGGCAGTCGACCAAGCTTCACAACGTCCTCTATGACATCCGGGGACCCATTCTGGAAGCTGCCCAGCAGATGGAGGCCGAGGGGCACAAGATCCTGAAGCTGAACATCGGCAATCCGGCGCCCTTCGGCTTCGAAGCACCGGACGCCATCCTGGTGGACATGATCCGCCACCTGCCGCACGCCCAGGGCTACAGCGATTCGCGCGGCATCTTCTCCGCCCGTACCGCAGTCTCGCAGTACTACCAGACCCGCGGCATCCAGTCGATCGGGGTGGATGACATCTACCTCGGCAACGGCGTCAGTGAGCTGATCACGCTCTCCCTCATGGCCCTGCTGAACGACGGCGACGAGGTCCTGATCCCCACCCCGGACTATCCGTTGTGGACCGCCTCCGTCAGCCTGGCCGGCGGACGCCCCGTGCACTACCTCTGCGACGAGCAGGAGGGCTGGGCCCCTGACCTCTCCGATCTGGAGTCCAAGATCACCGAACGCACCAAGGGCGTGGTGATCATCAACCCGAACAACCCCACCGGTGCCGTGTACTCGGAGAGCACCGTCCGCGCCATCGTGGAGCTGGCGGACAAGCATGGGCTGATCGTGTTCTCCGATGAGATCTACGAGAAGATCCTCTACGACGACGCCGTGCACGTGAACACGGCCAAGATCGCCGGCGACGACGTCCTGTGCCTGACCTTCAACGGTCTCTCCAAGGCCTACCGCGTGTGCGGCTACCGTGCCGGATGGATGGCGATCTCCGGGCCCAAGGCCCATGCCAAGGACTTCCTGGAAGGCATCAACCTGCTGGCCAATATGCGCCTGTGCGCCAATGTGCCGGGCCAGCACGCCATCCAGACCGCCCTGGGCGGATACCAGAGCATCAACGACCTCATCCTCCCCGGGGGCAGGCTCCTGGAACAGCGGAACAAGGCCTATGAGCTGCTGAACGCCATCCCGGGCGTGAGCACCGAGCAGGCCCGTGGCGCCCTGTACCTGTTCCCCAGGCTGGACCCCGAGGTCTATCACATCCGCGACGACGAGAAGTTCGTCCTGGACCTGCTGAAGGAACAGAAGATCCTGGTCTCGCACGGCCGCGCCTTCAACTGGGTGCGCCCGGACCACTTCCGCATGGTGACGCTCCCGGCGGTGAAGGACATCGAGGAGGCCATCGGCCGGATGGCGGACTTCCTGAGCAGGTACCCGGGCAACTGACTCCCGGGCCCGGCCCGGATCCCCTCTGGCGGAAGGACGGAATGATGAAGACCAAGCAGCAACGCGGGGTGGACTTCTACCTGGACCCGGGGGAGACGCTCCGGGCCGGGCCGGGCTTCCGCCTGGACGCCGTGGACCCGGAATCGACGCCGGGTTACGACGGGCGGAAGGCGGACGGCGCCCGGCATCTGGACCGTCAGGATGCCCGGCTGGACGATCTGCAGGAGAGGCTCTTCGCGGCGTCCAAGGGCGGTTCGGACCAGCGGGTGCTGCTGGTCCTGCAGGCCATGGACACGGCCGGCAAGGGCGGGATCGTCAGCCATGTGGTGGGGACCATGGACCCCCAGGGCGTCCACCTCAAGGCGTTCAAGGCGCCCACGGACCAGGAGAAGGCTCACGATTTCCTCTGGCGGATCGAGAAGGAGGTGCCGGAGGCGGGCATGGTGGGGGTCTTCGACCGCTCCCACTATGAGGACGTCCTGATCCACCGGGTGCACGGCTGGGCCGATGAGGCTGAGCTGGAGCGCCGTTACGCCGCCATCAATGACTTCGAGTCACGGCTCATGGAGCAGGGGACCACCTTGGTCAAGGTGATGCTGCACATCTCCAAGGACGAGCAGAAGGACCGCCTCCTGGCCCGCCTTCATGACCCGGCGAAGCACTGGAAGTACACTACCAACGATCTCGCGGAGCGCGGCTTCTGGGACGACTATCAGGCGGCGTTCCAGATCATGCTGGAGAAGACATCCACCGCTGCGGCCCCGTGGCACGTGATCCCGGCGAACAGGAAATGGTACGCCCGGATCGCCGTTCAGCAACTGCTGATCGACGCGCTCGAACGGATCGGCCCGCAATGGCCGGCGGCCGATTTCGACGTGGATGAGCAGATCGCGGCGGTCAGCGCTTCCTGAACGACGTCGTCAGCTGGGCGAGGCCCTTCGCTGGACCTCCGGCCCTCAGGCGTCCGGCTGGGCGGCCTTGAGCCGTGCCCGGGCGCCTTCCAGCCACTCCTCGCAGCGTGCGGCGAGGGCTTCCCCCCGTTCCCAGAGTGACAGGGACTCCTCCAGGGTTCCTCCACCCGCTTCCAGGCGCTGGACCACCATGAGGAGCTCCTCGCGGGCCTCCTCGTAGCTGAGCGTGGCGACGTCCTGCTGTTCTGCTGCGGTCATGATGCGGTCCTCTTCTCCTGAGTGGTCTTCCTGCTGCGGGTGCTGCTCTTCTCGGGTGCCTTGGGCACCGAGCGTGCCGTGAACTTACCGCCGGCCACGCGCACCAGCAGCGACCGCTCCTGGCGCACCTGGGCGGGATCACGGACGATCGCGCCGGCGTCCGGACCGTCGTCCAGGTGTACCACGGCGTAGCCGCGGTCCAGCGTCTTCTGTGGCGAGAGCGCCAGCAGCTGGGCCTTCAGGTGGGTGATGCGGTCCTGGGCGCGCACCAGAGCGGTGCCGAGCGTCGTCGTCGCGCTCTGCCGGAGCCTGGCGAGTTCCTCCGCGCGGGAGTCGACCATGACCAAGGGGTTGGCCATCACCGGGCGGGAGCGCAGCTGCTCCAGCCGGTCGCTCTCACGGTCCACGCGCTGATGGATGACGCGGCGCATCTGCTCCCGGGCGTAGGTCAGCCCGGCGAGCTCCTCGGACACGTCCGGGACGATCCGTTTCGCCGCGTCCGTGGGCGTCGAGGCCCGCAGATCGGCCACGTAGTCCAGCAGGGGCCGGTCCGCCTCGTGCCCGATGGCGCTCACCACGGGAGTGGCGGCGCGGGAGACCGCACGGATGAGCTCCTCATTGCTGAACGGGAGCAGATCCTCCAGGGATCCGCCGCCGCGGGCGATGACGATGACGTCCACGTCCGGGTGGGCGTCGAGTTCGGCAAGCGCGGCCATCACCTGCCCCACGGCGGTGACACCCTGCACGGCCACCTCGCGGATCTCGAATTCGACGGCGGGCCAGCGCAGCGCCGCATTGCGCAGCACGTCCTTCTTGGCGTCCGAGTCGCGGCCCGTGATGAGTCCGATCCGGTGGGGGAGATAGGGGAGGGGGAGCTTGAGCTCCTCGTCGAAGAGACCCTCCGAGGCCAGAGCCTGACGGAGACGCTCGATCCGGGCGAGGAGGTCCCCGAGCCCCACGGGCCGGATGTCCTTCACAGACATGTTCAGCCGGCCGGTCTTGAGCCAGAACTCGGGCTTGAGCAGCGCGACCACGCGGGAGCCTCGCTCCAGAGGCGCTTCGATCCGGTTCAGATTGGTGGCCCAGATGGACCCCGGGAGGGAGACCTCCGCATCCACATCGCGGAGCGTGAGATAGGAGGCGTTCCCGCGGTGATTGAGCTCAATGACCTGGCCTTCCACCCAGCAACTGGGGGTGCGGTCGATATGGGCCTTGAGCTTCTCGGAGAGGAGCCGCAAGGGCCAGGGATTCTCCGGGGAGGTCTCGCCCGCCGTGGCAGGCAGGACGGACGGGGTGTCCTGCGTTTCGCTCATGTCCGCTCCTCCTGTGGCCTGCTCCGGGATTCCCGATGACTTCACCCTATCGAGCGGGGCGGACATTTTCCTGCGGGCGCTGTTCCTGCCGGGGCCGGACCGTGGGCCTCCACCGGCCAGAAGCGCTCGTGACGATAGGCTTGAACGGACCGGGCCGGCCATGACGGCCGCGTCCCCTGACAGCTACCAGAGAGGTCCCGGTGCGAACCACCATCGCCGTGCTCGCGGCCATCCTGTCCTTCGTCCTCACCCTGGCGGCAGGACCGGTGGTCTGGCTCGACCGGAACGTGGTGAACCGGGACGGTTTCGTCGCCACCATGATGCCTCTGGGCCAGGATGAGACCTTCCGCGAGGACCTCGCCGTGGCGATCGGGCGGCGAGTGGCGACGGACATCAACGTCCCGCAGAAGCTCCAGCCCGTGGTGGACGGCACCGTCACGGCCGCCGCCCGTGGGATGTTCCAGCTGCCCGGATTCCCCGAGGCGTGGCGCAGCACGCTGGAACGCAGCCACGATCTGAGCATCGGCCCCGGGGCGGCGTCCACCACGAGCGCTTTCAACCTCGATGTGGCGCCGCTCGTGGACCTCGTGGCCGGCGAGGCGAGTAAGAAGCTGCCCGTCAAGCTCACCGGTCCCAAGGTGGCCGTCATCAGTTTCGGCACGCTGGACCAGCGGCAGATGATCGATCCCGTGTTGCGATCGTCCGGGTACGGCGTCGCGCTGGCGATCGGCGCAGGCATCGCATTCCTCCTCGCCTTGGTGAGTGCCCGGCGCCGTGGTGCCTTCCTGATGGTGATGGGGATCGGTGCTGCGATCATCGCCGCCATGTGGAAAGCGGCGGCATTCGTGGGTGTGGGGATTCTGGGGCAGCGCCTCGGCAACGAACTCGAGGGCATGGTGGTCGCCCGGATCGGAAATGTCGTGTCCGGGCAGATCGACCAGGTGTTCTGGGTGCTGTTGGTGGCGGGCCTGGTCATGTTCGTGGCCGGAATCGTGATCGAGTCGATTCGCCGTCGGCACGAGATCGCCGCCGCCCGGCAGCGGGAAGCGCTCGAGGACGCCTGGGAGGAGCAGCCCGACGACGGCGTCGCGCCGGGAGTCTGAGTCCGGCGCCCGGGAGACGGACCACCTGAGCCGCCGGCCGGCGTCGTCCATCTGCTCCGCCTCACACGGCAGGCGGTCAGCCTGAGTCAGTAGAATGAACGCCATGACTTCGGCCGCCGTCTCCGTGCCCATGCCCTCCATTCCCCGCAAGCGGCGCAGCCGTGCGGAGGTGGAAGCCGCCGCCCCCGTGGAGGGGGCCAAGCGGGTTCTCCTTGCCGCCCCGCGCGGCTACTGCGCCGGCGTGGACCGTGCCGTGATCGCGGTGGAGAAGGCCCTGGAGCACTACGGCCCGCCCGTTTACGTGCGCAAGCAGATCGTCCACAATGTGCACGTGGTCAGCTCCTTGGAGGCCAAAGGTGCGATCTTCGTGGAGGAGAACGACGAGGTGCCCGAGGGTGCGCTGGTCATCTTCTCCGCCCATGGTGTCTCCCCGGCGGTCGTCCAGTCGGCTGAGGAGCGTGGCCTGCGCACCATCGACGCCACCTGCCCCCTGGTCACCAAGGTGCACCGCGAGGCCGTGCGATTCGCGAAGGACGATTACGACATCCTGCTGATCGGCCATGAGGGGCACGAAGAGGTCGAGGGCACTTCCGGTGAGGCCCCCGAGCACATCCAGATCGTCAACAGCCCGGATGAGGTGGACAAGGTCACCGTCCGGGATCCGGAGAAGGTCATCTGGCTCTCCCAGACCACTCTGAGCGTGGACGAGACCATGGAAACCGTGCGGCGCCTCCGCGACCGGTTCCCCACCCTGCAGGACCCGCCCAGCGACGACATCTGCTACGCGACCACCAACCGTCAGGTGGCCATCAAGAAGGTGGCGCCGCAGGCCGATCTGGTGATCGTGGTGGGTTCCGCCAACTCCTCCAACTCCGTCCGGCTGGTGGAGGTCGCCCTGGAGTACGGAGCCAAGCGCTCCGAGCGCGTGGACTATGCGAACCAGGTCGACGAGGCCTGGTTCGAAGGCGTGGCGACGGTGGGTGTCACCTCCGGTGCGTCCGTGCCCGAGGTGCTGGTTCAGGACGTACTGCGTCTGCTGGCTGAGTATGGCTACGCGGACGTGGAAGAGGTCGTCACGGCGGAGGAGGACCTGCTGTTCTCCCTGCCCAAGGAGTTGCGCGCCACCCTGAAACAGGCCGGTGACTCGAGCCGTGGTCTGGGCGGGCGCGGGAACCGGCCGCTGAGCTGAGCATCCTGTGCCGTGCGGCTGATAGCCTCGCGGCATGAGCAGGCGATTCAGACAGGTTGATGTGTTCGGGACGTCCGCGCTGGGCGGCAACCCGGTGGCGGTGGTGCTCGACGCCGAGGGGCTGAGTACCGAAGACATGGTGCGGTTCACGGCGTGGACCAATCTGTCCGAATGCACCTTCGTGCTGCCGCCGGAGGACGCTGCGGCCGACTACCGGGTCCGGATCTTCGCCCCGGGTACCGAGTTGCCGTTTGCCGGGCACCCGACGCTCGGAACTGCGCGGGCCTGGCTGGATGCCGGGGGAGTGCCCAGAACCCCGGGGGTGATCGTTCAGGAGTGCGGCGTGGGACTCGTCCAGGTCCGCGACAAGGACGGCCGCCTGGCTTTCACGGCCCCGGAGCTGCTCCGGGGCGGTCCGGTGGAAGACGCGTACCTGCAGCAGGTCACGGAGATCCTGGGCATCGGCCCCGGGGACGTGGTGGAGTCCCGCTGGATCGACAACGGGCCGGGCTGGGTGGGCGTGCTGCTGCGCGACGACCGGGCTGTGCTGGATCTGGCGCCTGATGCCTCCCGTCACCCTGGACGCTGGGACATCGGAGTGCTCGGGCCCTGCGCCCTGGGAAGCCCCGACGCCTTCGAAGTCCGGGCGTTCTTCACTGACGGCGCCGGACCGCTCTGGGAGGATCCGGTCACAGGCAGCCTCAACGCGTCCGGGTCCCAGTGGATGATCGACACCGGCAGGGCATCGCTGCCGTTCGTCAACCGGCAGGGAACCGCCATGGGACGTGACGGACGCATCCACCTCAGCGGCTCCGCCGGACACCCCGGCCCTGATGGCACCCTCTGGGTGGGAGGCACGGCCACCGTGGTCTTCAGCGGCGAATTCCGCGGCTGACGGCCACCACCGGAGGACGGGTGCCCGCGCGCCATTCGGGATCCGTCCCCGGGAAGCCCTGTTCAGGAGGCGGCGCGTTCCTCATCCTTGAGAGCGGGTGCATCGTCCAGCAGTTCCGCGGCCGTGAGGACGCGCGGCGTGGAGTCCAGGGCGGGCGCCGGGGCGAACTGCTCGGCGTCGCCCAGATTCAGGGCCGTCATCTTGCGGGCCGTGGTGAGCACCCGGGTCTCCAGGGTTCCGACAAAGCGGTTGTAGTGCTCCACGCTGGACTTCAGGGAGGACCCCATCTTGGTGATGTGTCCACCCATGGTGCCGAGCCGCGTGTAGAGCTCCTGGGAAAGCTCATAGAGGTCCTTGGCGTTCTCCGTCAGGAGCTCCTGCCGCCATGTCACGGCCACGGCCTTGAGCACGGCCATGAGCGTGGCAGGCGAGGCCAGTGTGACGTTCCGGCCGAAGCCGTAGTCCAGCAGCCCAGGATCGGCTTCCAAGGCCGCCGCCAGGAACGACTCGGCCGGGAGGAAACAGATGACGAGTTCGGGGCTGGCAGGGACGGCATCCCAGTAGCGCTTGGCGGCCAGGGCGTCGATGTGCGTGCGAACAGCTTTCGCATGGGCCTTCATGAGATCGGCCCTCCGTTCCGAATGAGCGGACCGTCCGGCCTCCTGAGCCTCCAGGAAGGAGCTCAGCGGGACCTTGGAGTCCACCACGAGATACTTGCCCTGGGGCAGCTGGACCACCAGGTCAGGGCGCACCGACGCCTCGCCGGTCGCGGAGCTGAACTGTTCATGGAAGTCCACATGATCCAGCAGGCCCGCCGCTTCCACCACCCGGCGGAGCTGGACCTCACCCCACCGTCCCCGGCTGGCGTTGTTGCGCAACGCCGAGGCCAGGGAACGGGTGCTCTCCAACAGGGCCTGATCCGTCACACGGGCGGAATTCAGCTGTTCCGAGAGCTGGCCGAACTGGAGCTGGCGGTCCCGCTCCAGAACGGCCACATGCTGCTGCACGGCGGCCAGTTTCTCCGCCACCGGGGCCAGCGCGTGCAGCACAGTGTTCTCCTGCTCATCGAAGCTGCTGAGCGCCAGGTTCTGGCGCTCCAGCAGCTCGGCCCGGGCCCGAGCGTCCGCCAGCGATTCCCGAGCAGCCCCCAATTGCTGCTCGGAGTCCCGCAGCTGGGCACGCAGTTGCGGCGCGCCGTCGTCGTTCCGTGACCGTCCCCAGAGGAAGCCGCCGGCAGCGCCGGCCGCGAGGGAGAGGATCACCAAGAGGAGCACGAGCAGGAAATTGTCCATGCGCTCACTGTGTCACGGGGGACTGACATTAATTTCCAGGCCCGGGAGGCGGTCCTGTTCCCGGTATGATGAATGACCGTGGCTCTTACTATCGGCATCGTCGGACTGCCCAACGTCGGCAAGTCAACGCTCTTCAACGCACTGACCCGCAACCAGGTCCTCGCGGCGAACTACCCGTTCGCCACGATCGAGCCGAACGTCGGAGTCGTCAACCTTCCGGATCCCCGTCTGGCCCAGCTGGCGGAGATCTTCGGCAGCCAGCGTCTGCTGCCCGCCGTCGTGTCCTTCGTGGACATCGCGGGCATCGTCAAGGGCGCCTCCGAGGGCGAAGGCCTGGGCAACCAGTTCCTGGCGAACATCCGTGAGGCCGAGGCGATCGCCCAGGTCATCCGTGTGTTCGATGACCCGGACGTCATCCACGTGGACGGCAAGGTCAACCCGCGCTCCGATATGGAGACCATCAACACCGAGCTGATCCTCGCCGATCTGCAGACCATCGAGAAGGCCATCCCGCGCCTGGAGAAGGACATCCGCGCCCGCAAGCGCGAGCAGGCCGAGCTGGACGCCATCAAGGCCGCGCAGGCGGTCCTGGAGCGCGGCGACACCATCTTCTCCTCCATCGCCTCCGACAAGCTGGACCTGGACAAGCTGCGCGAACTGAGCCTGCTCACCGCCAAGCCCTTCATCTACGTCTTCAACGCCGATGAGGCCATTCTGGGCAGCGAGGAGAAGCAGGCCGAGCTGCGCGAGATGGTGGCCCCCGCCGACTGCATCTTCCTTGACGCCAAGCTCGAGGCCGATCTGGTGGAACTCTCCGAAGAGGAAGCCCGCGAGATGCTGGAGATGAACGGCCAGGAGGAGTCCGGCCTGGACCAGCTGGCCCGCGTCGGCTTCCACACCCTCGGCCTGCAGACCTACCTGACCGCCGGTCCCAAGGAGGCCCGCGCCTGGACGATCCGCCAGGGCGACACCGCGCCGCAGGCCGCCGGCGTGATCCATACCGACTTCCAGCGCGGCTTCATCAAGGCCGAGGTGGTCTCCTTCAACGACCTGATGGACGCCGGCTCCATGGCCGAGGCCAAGTCGCGCGGCAAGGTCCGCATCGAAGGCAAGGAATATGTGATGGTCGACGGCGACGTGGTGGAGTTCCGCTTCAACGTCTGATCTGCGCCGCGTCCGGAGCCCCCGTCACCTTTGAGGTGCGGGGGTTCCTTCGTTCATGGCGTGACTTGTCCACATACGGAAGCCGGGCGATTCACGGCCCTCTGGCAGCGTAGACACTGGCCGCATGGGAATCAGATACTACGCCTACGCTTTCAATGCCGATGCCACCGAATGGATCCTCGCAGACCCGCGAAGAGGCATGTCCGCCGACCCGCTGGCCGACGCCTGGGGCTTCGAGCCCGGGTCAGCTGGGGGCCCGGCATCGATGGAACAGACGTCCTCCGAACGGGACATGCTCTACCTCGACAAGGCGTGGGGCGGCCTTCAGCGGCTCACCGGTCCGGAGTCCGGCGGCGGCATTGCACGTCCGTCGCACAGGATGTTCGAAGGTCAGGTGGTCATGCACCACGACGGCTGGGAGGCCTGCGTTCGGGCGGTGCCGCCGGCTGACGTTGCCGCCATCGCTGAGGATTTACGTGAGCTTTTGGACGAAGTGGCTCCGGACGTGGATGATGAGACGCCCTCAGAAAGCCTTGAATACCATCTGTATTACCTGCGACAGGCGGAAAAGTTCGTCTCAGCCCTGGCCGATGAGGGACGCGGTTTCGTCTATGAGATCGGCTGATGCGGATGGCCCCGCATATGACGCCTAGCGTCAATAACGCGCTCCGTTATATTCTTGTCCTGTGATCAGATCCTTCGCAGACAAGGAGACCGAGAGGATCTGGCATGAGGTGTATGTCAGGGGCGTAGATCCGCTCGTGCAGAGGGCTGTGCTTCGAATGCTTGAACTGATCCATGCGGCACAGGACGTGCGGGATCTCCGCGCTCCTCCGGGAAACCGTTTGGAACGACTTGTCGGTGACCGTCGCGGACAGTTCAGCATTCGTGTCAATGCGCAGTGGGGACTCTGCTTTGTCTGGAGAGATGGAGGTGCGGAAGATGTCGAGCTCGTCGACTATCACTGAGATGGAATTGATCGAACCCGTCCACCCAGGGGAAATTCTGATGGCGGACTTCATCGAGGGCTTCGGTATCACCCAGAACAAGCTGGCAGTCTCGATCGGAGTGCCGCCGCGGCGTATCAACGAGATCGTGCACGGCAAGCGTGGGATCACGGCCGACACGGCTATCCGTCTGGCAAGGTACTTCGGAACGTCCGAGGAGTTCTGGATGAACCTCCAGTCGAACTATGAGCTGCGGATTGAGCGACGGTTGCTCCGAGGGAAGATCGCGGAGATCATCCCGTTGAAGGTCGCCTGAACGAAGGCATTCCGGCCTTCGTGGACAGTTTCACCGGCCACGGCCCCGGGCCTGCCAATGGTTCCGCCGTGTCAGTAGAGGCGCCTGAGCTGCTGAGGCCAGCCGCAGGCGACGGCGATCTTTCCGGCCCACATGATCGCGGTTTCATCGTCAGGGACGTCGACCACGGTCAGTCCGCCGATGTACTGCTCCTTCGGTGCGAACAGCCCGGATGTGATCTCCAGGGCTCCGCTCGTCGCGTCCGCGGTGAACGCTCGACTGGCGTCCTCATCGACGCCGGCGGCGGCCACGAGCACACCGGACGTCTTCGCCTCTTCGACGACGGCGCGTGCCATCGGGCCGCGGCTCGCGAACCACTCCGGGCTGTGGTCGCCGACCCATTGCTGGTTGAAGTAGATGATGTACAGGGACATCGCAGCTCCTCAATCACGGACGTGAATCGTTCTGCGAGCTCAGTCTACGGCCGTTCACGTCAGTGTGGACCTTGGCTGAACAACCCGGCACTCACCCGGCCGAATCCGGACTCGTGGTCGTCCTGTGAAGCGATCAGCACGCTGCATTGCCATGATCGGTGAACGACAGCACCCATCGCCAGTGCGCGAAGGGTGCGGTCGCGCGCGTGGGGGCGCCGATTCCGCGACGATGGACCAGGTACCGGCTACGACGAGAATCATCGTGAAGGCAAAGGAGACATCGCCTCTTCCGCACTTCGGCTGCGCAGCTGACGTCAGGGTTTCATTGCGGCGACGGATCCGAAGGCGACACCCGTGTGGCCAGGGAGGGCGACGAGGACTTTCCCGTCGCCCGTGCCGGCGACCCGCGCGCTGAACGGGCTCCCCGTGGTAGGGATCGGGAAGAACGAGATCGGTCTGATTCCGAAGAGAAGCTCGACTTCCGGCTGATCAGGCCCGGTGAGCTGGAGAGTAAGGCGAAGGAGAGACTGTGCGGTCAGGGTGCTGGCCTTGACTGTCGCAGTGATCTCGAACCATGGCGCTTCTCTGAGCCGTCGCACGGCGATGACACGGCGCAAGGCGACCCCAAAGTACAGTGCGAGGAGCGCCAGGGGTACGAACATAATGACGCTTAGGCCCATCACCCAGATCCCGGCTGGCCTCGGGTAGTCGCGGATTTCGCCCCACTGGTAGTCGAACTGATCGTGGCGGACCGTCACGGACGCCCCTGGCCGTGGGGCCGACTCACATGGCATGGGGACCGCCGAATGGCTGCGCACCTGCTGACCGTAGACGGAGTACTTCAAGCCGAGGTCGCAGGCTTTTCCATACCTGCCTTCGGATTCAGTCTGGCTGATGACTACAGCGTTTGCTTCGGGCCAGAATCCCCAGATCGGTTTGCCCTCGTGCCAGAGCCCGAACGCCACAACGATGAAAACCAAGGACACGAATACCGTCCGCATCCGGGCGCTGCGTATTCGTTGTGCCATGAGCCCGTCGACCTCGCGCGCCGGTGTGTCCCCGAATGGTTTGGAGGCGCGAACCTCCAGCCCGGGTCCAAGGACGGTCGTCTCGTTCATTGCTCACTCCAGCCGCCATCATTCAGGACGACGCCCACCCTGCGCGACAGGTTCATGGCGGCAGAACCGTGGACGATTGGGTCGCGAGATGGCGCCACGGTCACTTGCCTCCTGGAGGACTGTTTCAACGTACGGGTTCAGCTCAGGCAGAGGCGCTGTCAGTAGTAGGTGACGGTGATCCCGTAGCGAGGGTGCCAGGTGAGGTAGCCGCGCTGGAAGTACTGGCGAGTGCCCCACACGTTGTACGGGTAGACGGTGCTTGGAAGCCATGACTGCTCTTCGCTGGTCGGGTAACCGAGTCGTCCCCAGGCCCAGTTCAGTGATTCGTAGACCTTCATGTCCCCGTTCATGACCCGTTGCGCACCGGTTGTCGGGGACCACCAGATGATGCCGTACTGGAACCACTGGTAGCAGCCGCCACCCGGACCGGAACAGTTTTCCTCGCTGATGGGGTATCCGAGTGACTGACCGGCATAGGTGACCGAATACCGGTCGAACCACACCCAGTTGGCCCGCTGGTACGCACCCATGATGGCACCCCACACCGCATGCGCTCCGGTAGCCGGCGACCACCAGATGATGCCGCCTTGGAACCACTGGTAGCAGCCTGACTGATCCCAGGTGGAGCTGCTCCATCCGAAACATTGCTCGGGACCGGTGGGATACCCGAGGCGGCCTGCCTCACCACCCATGGCCTTCCACTTGGTGCGGATCCCGCCCTTGACCGGCTGCGAGTTCGTGGCAGGGGTCCACATGATCGTCCCGCCACTGAACTCCTGACGGCAGCCACCCTGGGTCAGACCGCACTGCTCATCCGCCAGCGGCACACCATACAAGCCGAGATTCCAGACGTCGCCGTCCCAGCGGAGCATGGCACCCTTGACCAGCACTGTTTTCTGGGCCGTGGAGTAGATGGCCGCCTGCTGGAATTTCGTCTCGCAATAGCCGGGCGCATTATAGAACTGGCAGTTCGTCTTCAGCGGATACCCGGCCCATCCGGCCTCTCCGCCAAGTGACTTCCATCGATTCCATTCCGGGCCATTGACGGCGATCGATCCCAAGGTGGACGTGCCCAAAGAGTAGGTCCGCACAATGGAACGTGGCATCGCGCTGGTGAAAATTCCAAGGAAATCCGCGGAACAGGCGCCTTGAGGCAGGCCGCAGGTGACGGGCCCGAGCCACTGGACGAATCCGTAGCTCCCCACCGGCTGAAACTGCTTGACGATCGGCTGACTGTGATCGAGGGTGAACGCCGGAGATCCCGACGGCACCACGATGATCGCCTTCTCAAAGCTCTGCTGGTGGGACTCGGGGACGTTGAAGGCATCATCGGCGAGGAACCAGCCGATCTCACCATCGGGCATGCCGTACGTCGCATAGCCCCCGTCAGCGAAGTACTTCGCGCCGGGATCCGAGGTCTTCAGCACTCCGTGCGCTCCGAGGCTCGGTTTCCAGTATGCGGTGCCGTTCTGGAAGTCCTGCGTGCAGAAGCCGGCGGACGGGCAGACCTGATCGGCGATCGGCTCTCCGAAAGTCCCCGAGTTCCCGTTGATTCCGTACCAAGCTGTGAAGGCACTCCCGACCGGGACCGCGGAAGCCGTCGCGGGAGACTGTGCGACCGCCGTGGTGGCGGGAGCGGCCGGCGTCGTCGCAGCCGTAGGCGGTTTCGGTGAGCCGGTGACGTCCGCGGCCGTGGTGGGCATGGCCGCCGGCGACGTCACCGCCGTGGTGTTCACGTCCGGTGTGGGATCCGGAGCGGCGGTTGCGGGACTCAGGGGTGCGAGGACTCCGCAGCACAAAGCGGCAGTGGCCCCCACGACGGTGAGTGCTTTGATCAATGGTCCTCGACGTCGAGGCGTGGACAGATGCACCGCGGCTCCCCCAAAAAACATACCGGTCAGCAGAATATCTGTCCGGATTCTACTCCCGAGAATGTCGATGTCCAGATGCCTGAACTGGTATTCCAATGCTACGCACTCCTTTCTGGAGGCGGCGAGAAGAGTTCAGGGCGATGTCGCGAAATAGATCCAACTCCGCAAATAGCAACATTCCGTGTGACTCGTTCTGGTCTACCAAATTCTCTAGGCTTGCCGGATCGCTTTCACCGACACCTGAATGAGGAGATGAACCACATGATCACCGTACGCAAGCCTTTCGCCGTCGCCCTTGTCGCAGCACCCCTGCTTCTGGGTCTGGCCGCGTGTTCCGGGGGGAACGCCGCCGCCTCCGTGCCTGCCGCGCCGAAGGCGGTTCCTGCCGCAGCGATCTCGGCCGCGGAGCGCAGCCACATCAGCACGCACATCCTGGACACCGGGAAGGGCAAGCCCGCCGAGGGCGTGCCGGTCACGCTGGAGGCCAAGATGGGCAAGGGCCAGGGCAACGGCTGGCAGAAGGTCGCCGACGGCGTCACGAACAATGACGGCCGTATCGACAACCTCGGTCCCAAGGCCCTCGAACCGGGCGTGTACCGCCTGACCTTCGAGACGTCGGGGTACTTCGAGAAGCAGAAGGTCGACACCTTCTACCCGTCGATCACCATCGACTTCACCATCACCAGCAAGGACCAGCACTACCACGTGCCTCTGCTGCTGAGCCCGTTCGCGTACTCGACGTACCGCGGCAGCTGAGTCCAGAGATCGGCATACCCGGCGGGCCGGGACGCGAGCGCCGCTGCTCCCGCCCCGGCCCGCCGGCCGTTGACGGTGACTGCAGGGGGCGCCCCGGATATGAAACTTCTGTAAGGGTTCCCCGGGACCTTCCGCCGATAAAATTCAGCTATGGAAACGCTCGTCATCGGAGCGGGCCAGGCAGGTCTGGCCGTGAGCCGCGGGCTGACGATCCGCGGGGTCGAACACGTGGTGCTGGAACGGTCACGGGTGGCCCAATCGTGGCGCGACCGGTGGGACAGCCTCACCCTGGTGACACCGAACTGGACCCTCTCACTTCCCGGCAGCCCTTACGACGGCACCGACCCTCAGGGCCACGTCCCGCGCGACGGGATCATCCGCTATCTGGAGCAGTATCGGACGCGGTGGCAGGTCCCGGTCCGGGAAGGCGTCCAGGTGATCCGGCTGTCCGCTGGAGCGGCCGGGCGCTTCGCCCTCCAGACCTCGGACGGCCCGCTCGAGGCGGACAACGTGGTGGTCTGCACCGGCGCCTTCCAAACGCCGCACCGCCGGCCGGAATGGAACTTTCCCGTGGGCCTGCCCATCCTCACCCCTCATGACTACCGCAACCCCGGATCTGTGCCCGAAGGCAGGGTCCTGGTGATCGGCAACGGGGAGACCGGCTGCCAGATCGCCGAGGAGCTCCACCTCGCAGGGCGCGAGGTCCATCTCTCCTGCGGCCGCGCTCCCTGGTTCCCGCGGCGGCTCGGCGGCCTGGACACGATCACCTGGCTCCAGCGGGCCGCCTTCTTCGAACAGCGTCTCGAGGACATCACGGCGGATGCGCGCCTGATCGCGACGCCGCAGTTCACCGGCGCCGACGGCGGGCGGGATCTGAACTTCCGCACCCTGCAGTCGCTGGGCGTCCTCCAGCGCGGCCGTCTGCTGGGGGTCGACGACGGCGTGGCGCACTTCGCGGACGACCTCGCGGCTTCCGTGGCCTTCGGCGATGCTCGCTGGGCGGACGTCCGCCGCTTCCTCACCGACCGCCTGCCCGCTCTCGGATTCGATGTTCCCGAGATGAGCGACCCTGAACCGTTCATCCCGCCGGAATCGAGGCCTGAGCTCGATCTGCGGGATTGCGCCGCCGTGATCCTCGCAGCGGGGTTCCGCCCGGACTACCGCTGGATCGACTTCCCGGTGTTCGACCCGACAGGATTCCCGATCACGTCCGCCGGGGCCGTGCCAGGCAGCCCGGGCCTGTACTTCTGCGGCGTCCACTTTCTCACCCGCCGTCGTTCCGCCCTGATCTGGGGCGTCGGGGACGACGCCGAAGCCGTCGCCGAAGCGATCGCCCACGCACCTTACCGGGGTGCACCGGGGCCGGACCTCGAACGCCTCCCGTGAATCACGCCAGGACCGAGCCTCCCGCGACGTCCAGGATGACGCCTGTGATCCAGGACGCCGCATCGGATGCCAGGAACAGTGCCGCCTCTGCGACGTCGTCCGGGACGCCCAGCCGCTGTGCCGGGTGCTCCCGGGCCAGGGCCTCCTGAACCGCCGCCGGGATGCGGTCCCGGTTCCGCTCGGTCAGGATGGTGCCCGGTGCCAGCCCGTTGACGCGGACGCCGAACGGCCCGGCCTGAAGCGCGAGCTGCCGTGTGAGCACTTCGACACCTGCCTTGGCCGCCGCGTACGCGGTTGGCGAATGCGCCGTCGGGCGTCGCGACGCCGAGGACGCCAGCGTGATGATGGAGCCGTGGCCGCGGGACTTCATCCCCGGCAGGAAGCTCTTCACCGTCAGGAAGGTGCTGGTCAGGTTCGCGTCCAGGCTCGCCTGCCAGCCCTCCGGGCTGATGAGTTCGATGTCGCCCGGCGGTACCGGATTGCCGCCCGCATTGGCCACCAGGATGTCGACCGCACCGAAGCGCTGCTCGATGAGCATCCGCATCTCCTCGATCTCCTCGAAGCGGGTCAGATCGGCGACGGCGGTCATCACCTGGCCTCCGTCGCCTGCTATCCGCAGGCGGACGCTCTCCAGCGCGCCGGCGTCGCGCCCGTGAAGCACCACTCGCGCGCCGTGCGCCGCGAAGGTCTCCGCGATGGCCGCGCCGATGCCCCGGGAGCTGCCCGTCACCAGAGCCACCCGGCCAGTGAGGGAGGTTGTGATCTGAATGTCGCGTGCCATGATGATTCTCCTTTCCGGGGAGCAGGTCAGCGGCGTCCGTCGTCTGAGGGCCGCCGGGGCACTTCGTGACGGGTGCGGGGCAGGCGGAATCCGATCACGGACAGCCACAGCAGGCCCGCGAACCTGCCGATCGGAAGCAGGATGTCAAGGACGGGCCAGAGCAGTCCGAAGAACGAGAGCTCACTCAGTGCGGCGAGCACCAGACCTGTCCAGGCGAGCCAGCGGGGGACCAGCCTGAGGATGAGGGATGGGACGGCGATGCCGGCGATCAGGAGCCCCAGGCCGCCGACGAAACCGACCCCGCCCACCGCGAACACGAAGTCGTTCAGCAGGTGGGTGGTCCGCGGCGAGACGCCCGCGGCGGCCTGGCCCAGGGACCAGCTCAGAAGGCCCGCGACGGACAGCAGGACCGATGCCGCGATGCCGCCATAGAACGCGATGCCAGTCCCAGGAACCCTGACTCCCAGGTGAAGCAGGCGGGCGTTGACGGTGGCGGCATAGATGCCGAGCGGGACCGAGGCGCCGAAGACGAGCGTTCCCGTCAGTGTGGCGGCGAACGGATGGGAGATGAAGTAGTCCGCTGTGACCGCGGAGGAATCGGACGGCGCCGGATACCGGGTGCCGCTCAGGAGCAAGGGAATGAGAACCGCCGCCAGACTCAGCAGCAGGGAGATCAGTGCCAGGATGCCGGCGTTGGGGCCGTCGGGACGACGGCGGCGCGGGGTCTCGGCCGAGTTGGAGGGCTGCGTCATTTCCGTCATGTTCGCAATCATTCTCTTGGTGAATCATTAAGTCAATGATGTATTCTGAAGGAATGACCATGCCGCAGCGCCCCGCCCGGATCGGCTTCCTGCTCGCCCAGCTGGGCGCACACGCCGCGGACATCTTCGCCGAGCAGACCAGGAGCCTCGGGATCACTCCATCCGAGGCGGGAGTGATCCGCATCGTGGCGCGGAATCCGGGCATCAGCCAGCGGGCCCTGGCGGATCGCCTCGGTGCCGTTCAGAGCCGCGTCGTGACACTCGTGGACCGGCTCGAGTCCGCCGGGCTCGTGAGCCGGACCCGCAGCGAATCCGACCGCCGGATGCAGTTGCTCGCCCTCACCAATGCGGGGGAATCCATGCTCGGGGGACTGCGCCAGGCCGCGGAAGAGCAGGAGAAGCAGCTCACCTCCGGCTTCACCGAGGAACAGAAGACCGCGCTCTTCGAACTGCTCTCGGCACTGGGCGCCGCCCGCGGACTCGACGCTGAAGTGCATCCGGGATACCGTTCCTGAACCGGCCGGCCAGTCCCAGCGAAAGAGACCCCTTGCCACTCCCTCATCTTCTCCGCCACGGTCACGGCACGCCGGTGATCTTCGTCCATGGCAACGGCGTCGACCACCGAATCCTGCTGGGACTCGATGACGTCTTCGGCAACGGCTTCGAGCGCTTCCACTTCGATCTTCCCGGCTTCGGCCGGACCCCGGCGCTCACTGGCGCGGGCGGCCTGCCTGAGCTGGCCGATTGGCTGGACCGGACGGTCGGTGAGCTGCTGGGGGAGCGGCCGTTCGCCGTCGTCGGCAATTCGATGGGAGGTCTGCTGGCATATGAGCTGGCCGCGCGGCGGCCCACGCAGGTCCTCGGCATGGCGCTGCTGGCGCCCGTGGTGCACACCGAGCGCGCACGGCGGACGCTGCCTGAGCGCGTGGTGCTCCGCTGGGACCCGGAGCTGCTGCGCAGTCTCAAGGGCGGGGAGGCCATGAAGTATGCGGAGATGACCGTGGTGCAGTCGCCGGAGACCTGGGAGGCTTTCCGGAAGGCCGTGCTGCCCGGCATGAAGGCGGCGGATCCCGCCGCGCTGGAGCGGCTCTCCGCCCGCTACTTCCTGAACGCAGCCCACGACGGCGCGCTGCGCGCCTTCGCGGGTCCGGTGCTGATCGTGGCGGGCCGGCAGGACCACGTGGTGGGCTTTGAGGACCAGTTCACCCTGGCGCGCAGCTTCCCGCGCGGCAGCTATGCGGTGCTGGACGCGGCCGGACACAATGTGCACCTGGACCAGCCGGCCGCGGTCCGGGCGCTCCTGGAGGGGTGGGTGGCCGCGCTCGGTGACCGCCTCATCTGATCGTGATCTGGGCCTGCGCCCGGGCCAGTTCCACGGCCCGCCGGGCGGCCTGGGCCTCCTGGCGGGCCGCGTAGGCCAGGAGCAGGCGGTCCCGGGACTCATCGTCACCGGGGGCAGGCCGGGCGGCTGCGGTGACCCGGCCGATCAGGCGGGCGAGGGGGAAGCGGCGGCGGGCGGGGATTCCTGGAGTCAGTGAAGTGAACATGACCTCAGTCTCCGAGCGCCGGAAACCACTGTCCTCGATTCGGCCAGGCCCGAATCATCCCGAAGTGTCGCCCGGCGTGAGTACTCTCAAGGCATGTTGCTGCAGCTGAACCCCACCGATCTGACGCGCATCCGCTTCTGTGTCTCCCCCTGGTGGGAGGCCGTCACCTCCGTGCTGACGCTGGCTCGCGGCACTCAGATGCACCGGGTCTGGATTCAAGATGCCGAGCCGAAGCTGCGTTCCGATCCTCGGGCAGGCCGGAGATGGGACGTGCTCCGGGCCTTCATCACCGGGAACGGGCACATCCTGGATGCCCTCACGCCCACCCCGTCCCGCGATGAGAGCTTCGAAGAGAGCCGCTCCCATGTGCTGGAACAGGACTCGGACGTCCTGCTTCACGACCTGGACATCATCCGCTCTGTCGCCGACCGTCCGGCGTCGGCGGCCATTCTGGAGGCCTTCGCCGCCGACCCCGCCGCGGTGACGGAGGAACTGTGCGACGCCGTCACCTGGGTGTGGGAGACCGCCGTCAGGCCGCACTGGGACAGGATCCACGCCCTGCAGACGGCGGACATCGACTACCGCCTGAGGCTTCTGGCCCGTGGCGGTCTCGATGACGTGCTGAAGACTCTTCACCCGCAGATTCAGCGCGTCGAGGAAGGGCTGGAGTTCGTGGGCAAGACGTGCGACGCCGGCCCGGGCGCCTCAGGCGGACCGGGGCTCACGCTGATCCCCTGCGTGTTCGCCTGGCCGGGCACGCTGCTGCTGAACGCGCGGCCGTACACGCCCACGCTGTCATACTCACCGCGCGGCGTGGGAGCCCTCTGGGAGAGTGACGGTCAGGAGCGCGATCGCTGTGCGCTCGCGGATCTCATGGGCGGCACGCGTGCCGCGGTGCTTCAGCAACTGGACATCCCCATGACCACCACCTATCTCTCGCAGCACCTCGGCATCTCGCCCGGGACCGCGAGCGAGCACCTGAAGGTGCTCGCCGCGGCCGGCCTTCTGGGCACCCATCGTCGTGGCCGCGAGGTCTTCTACCGCCGGACCGAACTGGCCGAAGGGCTGCTGCGAGGCTGAAGGGGAAGCTCCTGGAGGGCTAGGGTGGTGCCGTGAGCCAGAGTCAGCCCGTGCACCCGGACCAGTCACCCGTCGTCGAGGCCGTCCATCTGAGCCCGCGGCACGGATTCTCCAAGCTCACCGTCTCCTCGGTGACGTTGCTGGAGGGCCTCGGAGTGGAAGGCGACGCTCATTGCGGTGTCACGGTTCAGCACCGTTCCCGCGTGGCCGCTGATCCGTCGCAGCCGAATGTCCGTCAGGTGCACCTGATCCATACCGAGCTCTTCGACGACCTCGCCACAGCCGGTTTCACGGTGCTGCCGGGACAGCTCGGAGAGAACCTCAGCACCCGGGGCGTCGACCTGCTCGGGCTTCCGGTCGGCACCCGCCTGACGTTCGGCGACGCCGTGATCACGGTGACGGGGCTCAGGAACCCCTGCCAGCAGATCAATGACTTCCGGCCGGGACTGCTGAAACAGCTGGTGTCGCAGGGCGAGGACGGCCGGACGGTCCGGCTGGCCGGTGTGATGGGAATCGTCTCCCGCGGGGGCGTGGTCTCGTCCGGTGACCCGATAACCGTGACGTTGCCTCCAGCGCCGCATTTCCCGCTGACCCGGGTCTGAGCCTCAGGCGGCCTTGGGCGCCAGGAAGCCGTCGGTCAGCACCTCGAGCATCGCAGACACGGCCTCGGGGGGCAGCTCGCTGTTGTCCGCCACGGCCGCCACGCCACCCACCAGGCGGCACATCTGCATGGCCTGGACATCCGGCCGCAGTTGGCCGCCCAGCGCGTCGATGACCCGCTGATTGGCCTGCAGATAGGTCTGGCACTTGGCTTCGTACGGTGAACCGGCGACGCCCAGGGACGCGGTGATGCGCGCCGCGGCGCCCTGGTGCGTCGTGAGCATCGCGGTGTAGTCCTTCAGCCATTGCAGCAGGCGATCCCGGGCCGGCACGTCGAGCTCCATCGCCTGATCCACCGCCTCATTCACCTTGTCCGCCCAGGCTTCGATGACGGCGTCGTGCAGGGCGTCCTTGGTGGGGAAGTGGCGATAGAGCGTCCCGGCGCCGATCCCGGCGGTGCGGGCCACCTCGTCCATGCTGACGGCGTCGTAGCCCTTGGCCCGGATGAGATCGCGGGCCACCTCCACGATCCGGTCGCGGTTCCGGCGGGCGTCTGCGCGCATCTGGACGACTTCCTCTCGACAAGGTCTTGCAAAAGCGGAGAGTGTCTCCGTATAGTCATAAGCGGAGCGACTCTCCGATTAGTCTACGCCGGTTCCTCGGTTCAGAACAGGACTCCCCATGGCTTCCCTCACGGACACCCCCGTCATCCCCGCCGCGGCCACCACATCCCGTACCGCTCGCCGGGCCTCCCTCGGGCTCGGCCTTGTCATGCTCGCCCAGCTCATGCTGGTCCTCGATGCCACGGTGGTGAACGTGGCGCTGCCTCGCATCGCCACCGATCTGCACTTCTCACCCGCCCAGCTCAGCTGGGTTCTCAACGCCTACGCCCTCGCCTTCGGAGGCCTGCTGCTCCTCGGCGGCCGGGTTGGCGACGTCCTCGGCCGGCGTCGGACCTTCCTGGCCGGCGTCGCGGTCTTCACCCTCTTCTCCCTCGTGGGAGGCGTCGCCACGGACCCGCTGTTCCTGGTCATCGCCAGGGCGTTCCAGGGCGTCGGTGCGGCATTCGCCGCCCCCAGTGTGCTCGCGCTGATCACCACCAGCGCCCGGGACGACCACGCCCGCAACAAGGCGCTGGCCCTCTTCTCCGCCATCTCCTCCATGGGTGGCGCCCTGGGCCTCATCCTCGGCGGCATCCTCACCTCCACCGGCGACTGGCGGTGGACGCTGTTCATCAACGTCCCCATCGGGATCGTCGTGCTGCTGACGGTGCCCCGCCTGGTCCAGGAGACGCCGCGGCAGCCCGGCCACTTCGACATCCTGGGTGCCGTCACAGCCACCGGCGGTGCCGTGGCCATCGTCTGGGCTCTCATCCAAGCCGCCGACGCCGGATGGTCCAACCCGCTGACCATCACCGGACTGGCGCTCGGAGCGCTTCTCCTGGTGGCGCTCGCGCTCACGGAGCGCAGGGTCCCGCACCCGCTGCTCCGCCCACAGCTCCTGCGCAGCCCCAGCCGGGTGGCCGCCCTCGCAGCCATGGCCGCCACCTATGCCGGGATGCTCGCCATGTTCTTCCTGATGGTCCAGTACCTGGAAGATGCACGGCACTACTCGCCTTTGATCACGGGCCTCATGTTCCTGCCGATGCCGCTGGGCGTCTTCACCATGTCCCGCATCGTGCCCCGGCTCGTGGAGCGTTTCGGCGCGGAACGGCTCGTCAACCTCGGCGCGGCCATCCGGGTGGCCGCCTTCGTCCCACTGACCATCCTGGGTCCGGGCACCCCGCTCGCCGTCGTGGTCGCGGCGCTGGCGTTCACGGGTGTCTCCGCGGGTCTGACCTTCATGCCGCTCACCACGCTCGCCCTGCGCGATGTCGGGAGCGAGGAGGCGGGCTCCGCCTCGGGCCTGTTCCAGACCATGCAGCAACTCGGTGGCGCGATCGGCCTGGCCATCGTCGCCTCCGTCTACGCGGCCGTCGCCGTTCCAGGTGACTTTTACCCAGGTGGGCGCGCCGGATTCCTTGCCGCCACGGTCCTCTCGGTCATCGCCCTCGCGTCCGTACTCGGCCTCGCGTTCCGCCGCCGGGCGGTCTGAGCCGGCCACACGAGGACGACGACGGCGGGAGCCACCCGCCGTCGTCGTCCTCGTCTCAGCTTCGCGGGGGAGGGACGCTCAGGCTTCCGTAGCGCTCCATCCGGTGCCACTTCAGATGGATGCCCGTGACGGCCGTGGCGAGGGACCGGATGACCACCAGATACATGAGCTGGCGGTAGACCACCTGCTGCAACGGCAGTGTCCAGAGCGGCTTGAGTGATTCGCCGTCGATCCGGAAGGCGTATGCCGCCATCAGCACCTGCACCGCGAGGAACCCGAGCCACAGCAGACTGATGTGCACGGGGTCCAGGAAGATGAGCCCGTAGATGGTGAACACGTCCACCACGGGGGCGAGGAGCGGCAGGAGCACCTGCAGCACCAGGAGGTAGAGGATGCCGCGGCGCCCCAGCTTGCCGGCCTGCCCACCCTGTCCCAGGGCGGCGCGGTGCTTCCACATGGCCTGCAGCGTTCCGTAGCACCAGCGGTACCGTTGCTTCCACAGGGCGCCGAGGCTCGCCGGGGCCTCGGTCCATGCCAGGGCGTCGTCCTGGTAGACCACGCGCCAGCCGTCGCGGCAGAGTGCCATGGTCAGGTCCGTGTCCTCCGCAAGAGTGTCGTTGCTGACCCCGCCGACCCGTGCGAGGGCACTTTTCCGGAAGCCGCCGATGGCGCCGGGCACGGTGGGCATGCACTCCGCCACGTCGAAGAGGCGGCGGTCCAGATTGAACCCGACCACGTACTCGATGTGCTGCCAGGCGCCCAGAATGCCGCCGCGGTTGGCGATCTTGGTGTTGCCGGACACCGCGCCCACCGTGCGGTCGCTGAACGGCTGGATGAGGCGGCCCACGGTGTCCGGCTGGAACACGGTGTCGCCGTCCACCATCACCACCAGCTCGTGGGATGCGGCAGCGATGCCGGCGTTGAGGGCGGACGGTTTGCCGCCGTTCTCCTTGCGGATCAGGCGGACCGCCTCCAGATCCAGGGCCTCCACGAGGTCAGCGGTCGCGTCGGTGGATCCGTCGTCCACCACGATGATCTCCACCGGGTGCTCGGACAGGGCGATGGAACGGACGGCGGCCTCGATGCCCGCCGACTCGTTGTACGCCGGAACGATCACGGTCACCGGACCGGGGGTGAAGCCCCACGGTCGGCCCGCGGCGGCCTTCCGGACCGCGGCCCGCCGGTGCCTGGCGGCGAACGCCAGCACCAGGACGGCGCGGATGACCGTTACCACGCCACTGGCGAGCAGCGCCCAGCCGAGTGCGGTGACCACCAGGCCGCTGAGCCGGATCCCCCATTCAACGACGGCGCCGCGCACCTGGTCGATGAGACTCACCGCCGGCATGGTGTTCAGGTGGAGGGCATCGCCCACCGAGGTGACCCGCACCCCCCGGGAGGAATAGACGTCCAGAACGCGGTCGAGTGCCGTGACGGTCTCGCTCCGGTCTCCGCCGGCGTCGTGCATGAGCAGGACCTGCCCGGCATCGGCCCGCGGCGTGGCGTTCCGGACGATCGCCTCGACCCCCGGCCGCTGCCAGTCCTGACTGTCAATGCTGCTCAGCACCGTGAGGTACCCGGCGTCGGCGGCGGTGCGGATGGCGTCATAGCCCGAATCGGTCAGAGCACTGTTCTCCGAGCTGTACGGCGGCCGGAGGAGTGTGGGGGAGCGGCCCGTGATGCCTGCCAGGATCGCGCCTGACGTCCGCAGCTCCAGGGCCCGGCGCCAGGGCGGCGCGGTGCCCAGATCGACGTGGGTGAGGGTGTGAACACCGATCTCATTGCCGTCCGCCACGATCCGGCGCACCAGGTCCGGGTGGTCGATGGCCTCCGTCCCCACCACGAAGAACGTGGCGTGGGCACCGTGCTTCTTCAGGATGTCCAGGATCCCGGGCGTCCAGCGCGGGTCCGGGCCGTCGTCGAAAGTCAAAGCGATGGTCTTCGCCGGAGGGGCCGTGGTCTGGAGCCCGCCGTTCCGGGCGTCCACCACGGGACCCCCGTTCAGGAGTGTTTCCGGGACTCTGCCGGCGTCCGCCGACGCAGGCAGCGCATCATCCCCGATGCTGCTGAGGTGCCGGACGTATCCCTGCACCAGCAGGGCGCCGAGGAGTGCGATGAGCGACACTGTCAGGATGGCCCAATGCGCTCTGACAGTGTGGGGCCTGCGGCGTCTGCGACCTCGTGGTGCGCGGTGGGTGCCTGTCATGGGTGAGGCGGTGGCGTGGCGCGGTGGGACGCGCCAGGGGCATCGGCGGATTTACCCTTCGACTGGCCGGGAGCCGTCGTAGGCGATGTGCTGCCGGTGCTCTGGCCCTGCCCCGGTGTCTGGGGCTGCGTGTCCGGGGCGGTGTGCCCGGTGGTGACGGCGTCCGTGGGAGCAGCCCCGCCGGGTGCGGCTCCCGGCGCGAGTCCTGCGGGACCCTGGGTTCCGGGCGTCGCCTGGGATCCGTGAGAGGAGGTGGCGCCGGGCGTCGTGGCAGATGGCGATTGCGGCGTCTTCGCCGGCGCGGGGGCCGGGGCTACAGGTCTGCCGAGCAGGTCGAAGACCGGCGCGTTGACGGCGGGGCCGGAGAGGAAGGCAACGCACAGGACCGTGAAGAATCCCACGATGGCCAGGATTCCGAGCACGACAGCGGTCCGGGACCTGCGCAGGCGGTTCCCGGTGCTGTCGACGAAAACGGCGCGACGGCGGGATGATGAGCGTCCTGGCGCCGGGGGAGGAGAGGAGACCATCGCCTTCAGTATAAATAGGGACGTGGTCGGCGATATCAGTCATGAGATTGACAGACAAGTCACAGGCTACGCATCTGTAACAAATGCCCTTCTGGACGGTCACGGTTTGGCAACGGACGCCCACCTGGTGGACAAAATCAAGCTATGCTTTCACGTTGTGTAGGCCAGGTCACACCAGTGGTCTGGATCTCAGTATGGGAGTCCACGCGACGCCCACTCTCTACTTAGGAACTCCAAAGGAGGCGGAATGCGTTTTTCGCGCACTTCCAAAGCACTGGGCCTGGCGGCCATCGCTGCACTCGCCCTCACGGCATGCGGCGGCGGCAGCACCAACAGCGGCTCCGGTGGCGGCAACGCCAGCGCCGTGATCACTGTGGATGGTTCTGAACCGCAGAACCCCCTGATGCCGGCCGGCACCAATGAAGTTGGCGGCGGCAAGATCATCGATCTCATCTTCGCGGGTCTGGTCAGCTACGACTCGAGCGGCAAGAAGGTCAACGAGCTCGCCGACTCGATCACCACCACCGACGCCCAGAACTACACCATCAAGATCAAGTCTGGGAAGAAGTTCACCAATGGTGAGGCCATCACGGCCAAGAGCTTCGTGGATGCCTGGAACTTCGGTGCCGCGGCGAAGAACGCCCAGCTGAGCTCCATCTTCTTCGAGGGCATCCAGGGCTTCGATGAGGCCAACAAGGAAGGCTCCACGGTCGACACCATGTCCGGCCTGAAGGTCGTGGATGAAACCACCTTCACCGTGGCGCTGACCCAGAAGGAATCCGACTGGCCCTTGCGCCTCGGCTACTCCGCCTTCATGCCGCTGCCGTCCGGCGCGATCAAGGACCCCAAGACCTACGGCGAGAAGCCGGTGGGCGACGGTCCGTACAAGATGGATGACAGCGGCTGGCAGCACAATGTCCAGATCAAGCTCATCCCGAACCCGGACTACGACGGTCCGCGCAAGGCCAAGAACGGCGGCCTGGTCTTCAAGATCTACCAGAACGACGACGCCGCCTACCAGGATCTCGTCTCGGACAACCTGGACGTTCTGCAGACGATCCCCACCAGCGCCATCGCCAACTTCAAGAAGGACCTGGGCGACCGGACCATCGAGAAGCCGTACGCCGGCAACCAGACCATCGCCATCCCGTACTACCTGCCGGGCTGGTCCGGCGAGGCAGGCAAGCTCCGCCGCCAGGCGATCTCCATGGCCATCGACCGGCCGGAGATCACCAAGGTGATCTTCAGCAATGGCCGTCAGCCCGCCACGGACTTCACCGCTCCGGTGCTCTCCGGTTATGACGCCAACCTGCCGGGTTCCGAGAACCTGAAGTTCGACGCCGCCAAGGCCAAGCAGCTCTGGGCACAGGCCGACGCCATCCAGAAGTGGGACCCGAACCAGACCTTCACCATCGCGTACAACGCGGACAAGGGCGGTCACAAGGCCTGGGTCGAGGCTGTCACCAACCAGCTGAAGAACAACCTGGGCATCAAGGCTGAGGGCAAGCCCTACGCCACCTTCAAGGAAGCCCGCAACGACGCCACGAAGGGCACCCTCACCGGCGCGATCCGTGCCGGCTGGCAGGCCGACTACCCGTCGCTGTACAACTTCCTCGGCCCGATCTACGCCAAGGGTGCCGGTTCCAACGACGCTCGCTACGACAACCCGGCGTTCGACGCGATGCTGAACAAGGGTCTCGGCGCCACCTCGGTTGACGAAGGCAACAAGATCTTCAACCAGGCTCAGCAGATCCTCCTCCAGGACCTCCCGGCGATCCCGCTGTGGTACCAGGTGGCCCAGGGCGGCTGGAGCACCAAGGTGACCAATGTGGACTACGGCTGGGACGGCGTCCCGCTGTACTACAACATCACCGCCAAGTAATACCTGAATAGAACGGCGGCGGAGCCTGCGGGCCGCAGTGCGGCAGGCTCCGCCGTCGTTCGCATGTTTGCGAATTAAGGTTCCTTGATGAACAGATCTTTCCCCCACACCCCGGGGAGCACTTCAGGAGAGGCGGGCCGCATCCATGGCTAGTTACATCCTCAAGCGTTTCCTGCAGCTCATCCCGGTCTTCCTGGGCGCCACGTTCCTGGTCTACTACCTGGTCTTCAGCCTGCCGGGCGACCCGATCGCGGCACTGTTCGGCGACAAGCCGGTCAACCCGGCCGTCGCCGCTCAGCTCCGGACTCAGTACCACCTGGACCAGCCCTTCATCGTCCAGTACCTGCTGTACCTCAAGGGCATTTTCACTCTCGATCTCGGCCAGGACTTCTCAGGCCGTCCCATCGCCGCCGTGCTCGGCGAGGTCTTCCCCGTCACCGCCCGTCTGGCCATCATGGCTCTGATCTTCGAGGCGTTCTTCGGCATCCTCTTCGGTCTCCTCGCCGGGCTGCGCAAGGGCAAGTTCTTCGACGGCACCGTCCTGGTGGCGTCCCTGATCGTGATCGGCATCCCGATCTTCGTGCTGGGCTTCCTGATGCAGTTCGTCATCGGCGTCCAGCTCAAATGGGCCAAACCCACCGTGGGTGCTGGGGCGCCCATCCCCGATCTGATTCTTCCGGCGCTGGTGCTGGGACTCGTCTCCTTCGCCTATGTGCTGCGTCTGACCCGTACCAGCGTCATCGAGAACATGAACGCCGACTACGTCCGCACCGCCACCGCCAAGGGGCTCTCCCGTTCCCGCGTGGTCACCGTGCACATCCTCCGGAACTCCCTGATTCCGGTGGTCACCTTCCTCGGGGCGGACCTCGGATCGCTCATGGGCGGCGCCATCGTGACGGAAGGCATCTTCAACGTGCCCGGCGTGGGCAACAGGCTCTATCGCGCGGTCCTCTCGGGGGAGGGACCCACCGTGGTGTCCATCGTCACGCTGCTGGTACTGGTGTACGTCATCGCCAACCTCGTGGTTGATCTCCTGTACGCCTGGCTCGACCCGAGGATCCGTTATGACTCCTGAGAACTCTTACCCGAAAATGGACAGTACCGAAGCCATTCCGCACTTCGTCGCGCCGCTCGAGGAGACCCCTCTGCAGGCGACCGACAAGGTGAACGAGGATGAAGCCCCCTCGAGCATGTGGAAGGAGGCCTGGCGCAATCTCCGCCGCCAGCCCCTGTTCATCCTCTCCGCGCTCCTGATCATCCTGGTCATCCTGGTGGCGCTGTTCCCCGGGCTCTTCTCTCCGCTGAACCCTGCGAATGACGTCTGCCAGTTGCAGAACTCGAACGGTCCCGCGGCCGCAGGGCATCCGCTCGGCTTCACCCAGCAGGGCTGCGACGTGTACGCCCGTGTCATCTTCGGCACGCAGAACTCGGTCACGGTGGGTGTCTTCACCACGCTGGCAGTGGTTCTCCTGGGAGGCGCCATCGGTGCCCTCGCCGGCTACTACGGCGGCTGGGTGGACGCGGTCCTGGCCCGCATCAGCGATATCTTCTTCGCTCTGCCCATGATCCTCGGCGCCATCGTCGTCATGCAGCTGCCGATGTTCCGCACCTCCCGTACGGCCTGGACCCTGGTCATCATCCTGGCGCTCTTCGGCTGGCCCCAGGTGGCACGTATCACCCGCGGCGCCGTGATCGAGGTCCGCAACGCGGACTTCATCAAGTCCGCCCGTTCGCTGGGCGTCTCGCGATTCCGGGCACTCCTGCGTCACGTGATCCCCAACGCCATGGCTCCCGTGATCGTCGTCGCGACCATCTCCCTCGGCACCTTCATCGCCGCGGAATCGACGCTGTCCTTCCTGGGCATCGGTCTTCCGCCGAGCGCCATGAGCTGGGGCAATGACATCCAGAGCGCCCAGGCGTCGCTGCGGTCGAACCCGTGGCCGCTGCTCTGGCCGTCGTTCGCCCTGATTCTCACGGTGCTGAGCTTCATGATGCTGGGCGACGCCCTGCGTGATGCGCTTGATCCCAAGGCCCGGAAGCGGTGACAGGAACTCCCATGACTGACAACATCAGAATCCGCGAGGCGGGAATGGACTCGAAGCGTCCCCTGCTGGAGATCAAGGATCTCGCCATCACGTTCACGACCGGCCATGGCGAGGTCGACGCCGTCCGGAACGCCAATTTCACGGTGATGCCGGGCGAGACCGTGGCGATCGTGGGCGAGTCCGGCTCGGGCAAGTCCACCTCCGCGCTGGCCGCGATCGGTCTGCTGGCCGGGAACGGCCGCGTGTCCGCCGGCCAGATCATCTTCGACGGCGAGGACATCACTCATGTGAGTGAGAAGCGCATGATCGAACTGCGCGGTAACTCCATCGGCATGGTTCCCCAGGACCCCATGTCCAACCTGAACCCCGTGTGGAAGATCGGTTTCCAGGTCAAGGAGACGCTCAAGGCCAACGGCCTGCCGAGCGGACCCAAGGACGTGGCCAAGGTCCTCTCCCAGGCCGGTCTGCCGGACGCGGAACGGCGCGCCAAGCAGTTCCCGCACGAGTTCTCCGGCGGCATGCGCCAGCGCGCGCTCATCGCCATCGGCCTGTCTTGCCAGCCGCGCCTGCTCATCGCCGACGAGCCGACCTCGGCGCTGGATGTGACCGTCCAGCGCCAGATCCTGGACCACCTGGACCGGATGACCACCGAGCTCGGCACCGCCGTGCTGCTCATCACCCACGATCTGGGTCTCGCCGCCGAGCGCGCCCAGAAGGTGGTGGTCATGTACAAGGGACAGGTGGTCGAGTCCGGCCCGTCCCTGGAGCTGTTGAACAACCCGCAGCACCCGTACACCAAGCGCCTGGTCGCCGCCGCGCCGTCGCTGTCCTCCCGCCGCATCCAAGTGGCCAAGGAAGCCGGTGTCGAAGCCACCGATCTGCTGGCCAGCACCGAAGTGGTGCATGAGAAGGGCAAGCCGGACGAGGTCCTGCGGATCGAGAACCTGAAGAAGATCTTCAAGCTGCGTTCCGGTCTGGGCCGCTCCACCGACTTCACCGCGGTGGACGACGTGAGCTTCACGGTCAAGCGCGGCACCACCACGGCGATCGTGGGCGAGTCCGGCTCGGGCAAGTCCACGGTGGCTCAGATGGTCCTGAATCTCCTGGATCCCACCAGCGGAAAGATCATCTTCGACGGAGTCGACACCTCCAAGCTGAACTCGCGGGAACTCTTCAAGTTCCGCCGCCGTGTGCAGCCGATCTTCCAGGACCCGTACGGTTCACTCGACCCGATGTACAACATCTACCGGACCATCGAGGAGCCGTTGCGGACTCACAAGGTCGGCGACAGGGCCAGCCGGGAGAAGAAGGTCCGGGAGCTCCTGGACCACGTCTCCCTCCCGCAGTCCACCATGACCCGCTACCCGAACGAGCTCTCGGGCGGTCAGCGTCAGCGTGTGGCCATCGCCCGTGCCCTGGCTCTGGACCCCGAGGTCATCATCTGCGACGAGGCCGTGTCCGCACTGGACGTGCTGGTGCAGGACCAGGTGCTGAACCTGCTGGCCAACCTCCAGTCGGACCTGGGTCTGACGTACCTCTTCATCACCCACGATCTGGCCGTGGTGCGCCAGATCGCCGATGAGGTGTGCGTCATGGAGAAGGGCCGCCTGGTGGAGACCGGGACCACGGACGACGTGTTCGAGAACCCGCAGCAGGAGTACACCCGTAAGCTGCTGGACGCCATCCCCGGTGCCCGGCTGCTGCTGCCGCCCGAGGTCGCCTGACCTCCACGGCTGCTGAACTGACGACGGCGCCCCACCATAGGTAGGGCGCCGTCGTCGTCAGTGATGGGGCCAAGGCGCTCAGCGCAGTGCGGTGCGCACTGCGTCCGCGAAGACCGGGGTGAGGAAGCTGTGGCCGCTCGCCTTCAGGTGCACGCCGTCGGCCATCCGGCTCTCCAGACCGTAGCGGGTCACCCAGCCGCCCGGGTCAACGAAGGGGACGTGAAGGTCCCGTGCGGCCTGAGCGGCGGCGGAGTCCACAGCCAGCCGGGCTTCGCCGCCCTCGGCCGCGGACTTGGAGAGGACGCCCACCACGAGGATCCGCGAGGCGGGGTAGCGCTGCTTGAGGAGCTGGATCAGCAGATGGGCGTTCCGCTGCACCTGGTCCAGGGGACGATGCTGGCCCGCGTCATTGCCGCCGCCCTCCACCACCACCAGTTCCGGGGCGACCGAGGGGAGCTTCCACGCCTGCTTCTGGAATGAACGGAGGTAATTGTCCGCCGGGTGGTCTCCTCCGCGGGCGGCGACGTATCCGGTCCCGCCGGCTCCGACCCAGGTCACCTTGTAGCCCAGGGTGGCCAGGCCTCGCTGGGGCCAGGTGTCCGCAGGGCCGACACCTGCTGCGCCGCCTGACTGGGAATCACCGATCAGAAGGGCCGTGCCTTTGCCGGTCACCGATCCTTCGGCGGAGGCCGGGCGGGCGGCGCCGCCACTCGTGGCGGCCTGGACGCTAGGGCGGCTTTCGGGAGTGGGGTCGTGGGAGAACGCCACACCGGCGGCGATGAGGGTGAGCATTGCCGCGGACAGCAGGGTGCGGCGGGGCAGGCGGTTCATGGGGTCCTTCGACGGATGACGGAAATCCTCCCACCAGTGTGGGGCTGCAGTGGTTATTTACCTAGTCACTTTTCCATCACGGTCGTGCCGTAAAAGGGGCCGTCCGCGGTTGTGCGCCGCAGGCTTGCCGAGCCGGTAGAATTGTCGAGGAGGGCTGTGGCCTTTTCCCCAGCGTGCCCGCTGTGCGCCCCACGGCCCGCGGGTGCGGAACCAAGTCCTGTCGAACGTCGAAACGAGTCGAATAACGCATGTCCGAAAACACTGCCTCGCGCACCGATCTGCGCAATGTCGCGATCGTCGCCCACGTTGACCATGGCAAGACCACTCTGGTGGACGCCATGCTCCGCCAGACGAACTCCTTCGCCGCACACGGCGAGGTCGAGGACCGCGTGATGGACTCCGGCGACCTCGAACGGGAAAAGGGCATCACCATTCTGGCCAAGAACACGACCGTGGCCTACAACGGCCCGTCGTCCAACGGCGAGACCATCACCATCAACGTCATCGACACCCCGGGTCACGCCGACTTCGGCGGCGAGGTGGAGCGCGGCCTGTCCATGGTGGACGGCGTCGTGCTGCTCGTGGACGCTTCCGAGGGCCCGCTCCCGCAGACCCGCTTCGTGCTGCGCAAGGCCCTCGCCGCGCACAAGCCCGTGGTGCTCCTGGTCAACAAGACCGATCGCCCGGACGCTCGCATCGAAGAGGTCGTGCACGAGTCCATGGACCTGCTGCTCGGTCTCGCCTCCGACCTGGCCGACGAGGTTCCGGACCTGGACCTGGACAAGGTCCTCGAGGTCCCCGTGGTCTACGCGGCCGCCAAGGTCGGCCGCGCCTCCACCGAGCAGCCGGCCGACGGCACCGCTCCGGACAACGAGGACCTGGAGCCGCTCTTCAAGACCATCATCGAGCACATCCCGGCTCCCACGTACAACCCGGAGGGCGTCCTCCAGGCCCACGTGACCAACCTGGACGCCTCCCCGTTCCTGGGCCGTCTGGCACTGCTCCGTATCTACAACGGCACCCTGCGCAAGGGCCAGCAGGTCGCCTGGGCCCGCCAGGACGGCACTCTGAAGACCGTCAAGATCACCGAACTCCTGGCCACCAAGGCCCTGGAGCGCGTGCCGGCCGAGTCCGCCGGCCCCGGTGAGATCGTCGCCGTCGCCGGTATCGAGGACATCACCATCGGTGAGACCCTGACCGACGTGGAGAACCCGCAGCCGCTGCCGCTCATCCAGGTGGACGACCCGGCCATCTCCATGACCATCGGTATCAACACCTCCCCGCTGGCCGGCAAGGTCAAGGGCGCCAAGGTCACGGCCCGTCAGGTCAAGGACCGGCTGGACAAGGAGCTCATCGGCAACGTCTCGCTCCGCGTTCTCCCGACCGAGCGTCCCGACGCCTGGGAGGTTCAGGGCCGTGGAGAGCTCGCCCTGGCCATCCTCGTGGAGCAGATGCGCCGTGAAGGCTTCGAGCTCACCGTGGGCAAGCCGCAGGTGGTCACCAAGACCATCGACGGCAAGGTCAATGAGCCCATGGAGCACATGACCATCGACGTGCCGGAGGAGTTCCTCGGTGCGGTCACGCAGCTCCTGGCCGCCCGCAAGGGCCGGATGACCAACATGGCCAACCACGGCACCGGCTGGGTCCGCATGGAGTTCATCGTCCCCGCCCGTGGCCTGATCGGCTTCCGCACCAAGTTCCTCACGGACACCCGCGGCGCCGGCATCGCCTCCTCCATCTCCGAGGGCTACGAGCCGTGGGCCGGCCCCATCGAGTACCGCCTCAACGGTTCCATGGTTGCGGACCGCGCCGGTGTGGCGACCCCGTTCGCCATGATCAACCTTCAGGAGCGCGGCAGCTTCTTCATCCAGCCGACCTCCGAGGTCTACGAGGGCATGATCGTGGGTGAGAACTCCCGTGCTGACGACATGGACGTCAACATCACCAAGGAGAAGAAGCTCACCAACATGCGCTCCGCCAGCGCGGACAACTTCGAGGGCCTGACCCCGCCGCGGACCCTGACCCTGGAAGAGTCCCTGGAGTTCGCCCGCGAGGACGAGTGCGTCGAGGTGACCCCGGAGGCCATCCGCATCCGCAAGGTCATCCTGGACAACAACGAGCGCCTGAAGGCCAACCGGGCCCGCGCCCGCGCCTGACGCCGGTCACAGAACCGCCGTGGCATCCGTGCCGCGGCGGTTCTGCCGTTTAAGAGGGGGTCTTCGGGGCCCTCCGCGGCGGGGGAGGGGGCACCGGCTTGGCGGCCGTCACGCGGTCCAGCGGCACGCGGATCTCACCACGGCGTCCCAGAACGACGACGGCGCCCTCCTCCCGCGCGCTGAGCTCGCCGAGAGCGTCGCTGAGCGAGCCGTCGTCGAGCCTGAAACGCGCCACCACGCGGGTGCCCAAAGGAGCGCTGAGCAGGAGCGGGACGCCCCGCAACGAGGATGATGACACGCCACCATGGTAGGCGGGCGTCATGCGCTTCGGTGAAGTGGTGCCAGGGGTAATACAGTGGGAGCAGCGGATGAACGCCCGAGGGACACGGGCACCGTAGCTGAAGGGAAACGGAACGTGACGTACGTAATCGCACAGCCTTGCGTTGATGTGAAGGACAAGGCCTGCATCGAGGAATGCCCGGTCGACTGTATCTACGAAGGCGAGCGTTCCCTCTACATCCACCCCGATGAGTGCGTGGACTGCGGCGCCTGTGAGCCGGTATGCCCCGTCGAGGCCATCTACTACGAGGATGACGTCCCCGACGAGTGGAGCGAGTACTACAAGGCCAACGTCGAGTTCTTCGTGGAGCTCGGTTCCCCGGGCGGCGCCGCCAAGGTCGGGAACACCGGCACGGACCACCCGTTCGTGGCCGCCCTGCCGCCGCAGAACCAGGACTGAGCCTCCGCGACATGGCTTTTCCTTCGGACGATTTCGGCCTGAGCCTGCCCGAATACCCCTGGGAGTCCCTGGCGCCGTACCGCGCCCAGGCGGCACAGCACCCGGACGGGGTGGTGGACCTGTCCATCGGCACCCCCGTGGACCCCACGCCCGCCTTCATCCAGGAAGGGCTGGCCGCGGCAGCTGACGCCCATGGTTACCCGACCGTTCACGGGACGCCCGCGCTGCGGGAGGCCGTCGTGGACTGGTTCGCCCGCCGTCGCGCCGTCCCGGGACTGAACCCGGACGCCGTTCTGCCCACGGTGGGCTCCAAGGAGATGGTGGCCTGGCTGCCGTTCTTCCTCGGCCTGAAGCCGGGCGACGTCGTGGTCCGTCCCAGCGTCGCCTACCCCACCTATGACATCGGCGCGCAGCTGGTGGGTGCCACCCCGGTGGCCGTGGACGATCTGGACGAGCTGGACCCGGCGACCCGCGCCAAGGTCCGGCTGGTGTGGCTCAATTCGCCCGGCAATCCCACGGGTGAGGTGCGCTCCGCGGAGAGCCTGAAGAAGGTGGTGGACCAGGCCCGGGCCCAGGGCGCCGTGGTCGCCTCCGACGAGTGCTACGCCGAGCTCGGCTGGGACGCCTGGGACGCGCAGCGCGGCGGCGAGGCCGTGCCCAGTGTGCTTGATCCGCGCGTCAGCGGCGGTGACGTGGCCGGGCTGCTGGCCGTGTATTCGCTGAGCAAGCAGTCCAATCTGGCCGGCTACCGCGCGTCGTTCGCCGCGGGCGACCCGGTCCTGATCGCCAACCAGGTCAACAGCCGCAAGCATGCCGGAATGATCGTCCCGGCTCCCATCCAGTCCGCTCTCCGCCTGGCGCTGGGGGAGGACGGGCACGTCCAGGCGCAGAAGGACCTGTACCGCTCGCGCCGTGAGCGCCTGCTCCCGGCCCTGCGTGCATTCGGGCTGGACATCCGCCACTCCGAGGCGGGCCTGTATCTCTGGTGCACCGCGGGCGAGGACACCTGGGTCACCGTGGGACGTCTGGCCGAGCGCGGCATCGTCTGTGGTCCCGGCACCTTCTACGGCACCCGCGGCGAAGGGTTCGTGCGGATCGCCCTCACGGCGTCGGACGAAAGGGTCGACGCCGCGGTGCGGCGCCTTTCTGCTTGAACCGGAGGTCTATTACAGGCCTCCGGGATGAATCGCAACGCGACCTTTGAGAAAGCCGCCGATTAGGGCGGCGCTTGCCGATGGTTGTAGTTTGTTACTGAGCATCAGGCGACTTCCTACGGGAAATCCGCCCGGACTTTGTTGGGAGCGGCCAACCCGTCTCCCCCGAAGTCGCCGCCTTTGAGTTCTACCGGGGTGACGCCCCACGAAGGAGACTCCATGACCGAGCACAAGAGCGCTACGCTCCGCCACGACAACGGCGAGCTGGAGCTTCCCCGCATCCCCGCGGTGGAGGGGAACGACGGCTACGACGTCTCCAAGCTCCTGAAGGCCACCGGCGCCGTCACCTACGACCCGGGCTTCATGAACACGGCCGCCACCGCCTCCGCGATCACCTACATCGACGGCGACACCGGCATCCTGCGCTACCGGGGTTACCCGATCGAGCAGCTGGCTCAGCACTCGAGCTTCCTGGAGGTCTCCTACCTCCTGATCTACGGCGAACTCCCGACCCCCACGGAGCTGGAGGAGTTCGACCAGAAGATCCGCCGTCACACCATGCTGCACGAAGACCTCAAGGGCTTCTTCGGCGGCTTCCCGCGTGACGCGCACCCCATGCCGGTCCTCTCCTCCGCCGTCTCCGCGCTGTCCACCTTCTATCAGGACTCCCTGGACCCCTTCAACCAGGAGCAGGTGGAGCTGTCCACCATCCGCCTTCTGGCCAAGGTCCCGGTCATCGCGGCCTACGCCCACAAGAAGTCCATCGGCCAGCCCATGCTGTACCCGGACAACTCCATGAACCTGGTGGAGAACTTCCTGCGCCTGTCCTTCGGTCTGCCCGTGGAGCAGTACGAGATGGACCCGACCATCGTCAAGGCCCTGGATCTGCTCCTCATCCTGCACGCGGACCACGAGCAGAACTGTTCCACCTCCACGGTGCGCCTGGTCGGTTCCGCCAACGCGAACCTCTTCGCCTCCGTCTCCGCTGGCATCAACGCCCTCTTCGGCCCTGCCCACGGCGGCGCCAACGAGGCCGTACTGAAGATGCTCCGCCAGATCCAGGCCGACGGCATCAAGCCGGAGGACTACATGGAGAAGGTCAAGAACAAGGAGGACGGCGTCCGCCTCATGGGCTTCGGTCACCGGGTCTACAAGAACTACGACCCGCGTGCCAAGATCATCAAGGCCACCGCCCACGAGGTCCTGGGCAAGCTCGGCGGCACCGACGAGCTCCTGGACATCGCCATGCGCCTGGAGGAGAAGGCCCTGGCGGACGACTACTTCATCCAGCGCAAGCTGTACCCGAACGTGGACTTCTACACGGGCCTGATCTACAAGGCCATGGGCTTCCCGGAGAAGATGTTCACCGTCCTCTTCGCCATCGGCCGCCTCCCCGGCTGGATCGCCCAGTGGCGTGAGATGATCACGGACCCGGCCACCAAGATCGGCCGCCCGCGTCAGCTCTACACCGGGTACCCGGAGCGCAACTACCCGGCGATCTGATCGCGGGTCTCCTGTACGACGACGGGCCCTCACCTTCCAGCTGGAAGGTGAGGGCCCGTCGTCGTACAGGCAGGAACGCGGGGTCGGCGACATCTGACCCCGCGTTGCTCAGTCGGCGTAGCCGTTCGGGTTGTTCTTCTGCCAGCGCCAGTGATCCTCACACATCTGGTCCAGTGTCTTGGTGGTGGACCAGCCGAGATCGGCCAGGGCGGCCGAGGCGTCGGCGTAGCTTTCGGCGATGTCGCCCGGGCGGCGCGGGGCGAATTCGTACGGCAGCTCGCGGCCCACGGCACGGGAGAACGCGTTCAGGACCTGCAGGACGCTCGAGCCGGTGCCTGCGCCCAGGTTCCAGCGGTGCACGCCGCCGTGCGCGGTCAGGTAGTTCAGCGCCGCGACGTGCCCGGCTGCCAGGTCGACGACGTGGATGTAGTCGCGGATGCCGGTGCCATCCACGGTGGGGTAGTCATTGCCGAAGATCATGAGCTTCTCGCGGCGGCCCACGGCCACCTGGGCGATGAACGGCATCAGGTTGTTCGGGATGCCGGAGGGATCCTCGCCGATCCGGCCGGACTCGTGGGCGCCCACCGGGTTGAAGTAGCGCAGGAGCGCGATGGACCAGCGCTCGTCCGAGGCACCCAGGTCTGTGAGGATGTCCTCGATCTGTTCCTTGGTGCGGCCGTACGGATTGTTGGCGCCCATCTCCATCTTCTCGACGAACGGCGCGTGGTGGTTGTCCCCATAGACCGTGGCGGAGGAGCTGAACACGATGCTCCGCACGCCATGGGCATCCATGGCGCGGAGCAGATTGATGGTCCCGGCGACGTTGCGGTAGTAGTACTCGAGCGGGATCTCCGCGGACTCGCCCACGGCCTTCAGCCCGGCGAAATGGATCACGGAGTCGAAGCTGTGGCTGCTGAACAGGCGGTCCAGGCCCTCGGGGTCGGTGAGGTCCACACGGTGGAACGGCACGGTCCTGCCCGTCAGTTCCGCCACGCGGCGCAGGGACTCCTCGCTGGCATTGGACAGGTTGTCCATCACCACCACGTCATGCCCGGCCTCCAGGAGTGCCAGAACGGTGTGCGAGCCGATGTAGCCGGCACCGCCGGTAACCAAGATCGTCATGCGTCCAACGGTATCGCAGTGGATTATTTCAGCTCGACCGTGCTACAAAGATCGGGTGCCGAAAGTCGTGAATGCAGCAGCCCGCCGAGCCGATGTCGCCGATGCGGTGTTCCGCATCATCGTCACGGATGGCCTGGCCCGGGTGTCACTCCGCGAGGTGGCGGCGGAGGCGGGTCTGGTGGTCGGGTCGGTCCGGCACTATTTTTCCGACAGCGCAGAACTCCTGCGGCATGCCTTCGCGACGGCGAATGAGCGCTTGGAGGACCGGCTGCAGGAACGTCTGCCCGCCCTCGACGCCGCCTCCGACGCCGGGGACACGGAGGAGCTTCTGGAGTCCTCCGTGTTGCTCCTGTCCCAGTTCCTTCCCCTGGACGGCGACGCCGCGGCGGAGTGCAGCGCGCGGATCGAGTTCCGCCTGGCCTCCCGCGGCAATCCCGATCTCCAGACCGAAGCCGAGCGCGGCTACCGGGCGACGGCCGCCGTCGTCGGGCACCTGATCCAGCTGCTTCGCCCCGAAGGCGAACTGGACGATCTGGTGGTGGAGGCGGAGCGGCTTCTCTCCTTGCTGGACGGTCTCTCGCTGCACGCCCTGGTGCACAGCCGGTGGCTCGACGCCGCCACATGCCGTGCGGTGCTGGTGAACCACCTCCGTGATCTCCTCCCGGCGACTCATTAACACCGTGCCGGGCGGGATCTAAACTGGACGTATATGGGCGACTGCCGAGAGAACGGCGTGCCCAGGAGGTCCGTATGAGTACAGCTGAATCGTCCGGAGAAGGGCCCCGGGAACCGCAACGGCCCGGACCGTGGACCTTGAGCGTGGGGACGTCTTTTCCCATGCTCGTGGCGCTGTATCTAAGAGACTCCGCGGAGATGCTCGGTGCCGGGTTGCCCACGCTGGCTCCCGTTGAGCCGCGCGTTCACGGCAGCGATCACCACCAGCTGATCTCCGAGGTGGGCGGCCATGATGCCCTGCGGATCGAATGGGAAGCCTGGTGGGAGCATCTGCTCAAGACCCACGCCGAGCACTCCCAGGCCCCCTCGCTGCCGGAGACTGCCGAGTTCGTCGGATCGCCGGCCCTCTACCGGGTGGCGAGCGCCCACCGCGGCGCGGCGTTCAGCTGGGCCGAGGACAGAGTCAGAGAGCACACCCAGCAGCAGGCCCGGAACTCCGGAGCGGTGGAGACGGTGGTGGAGAGCATCATCCGCGACCGCGAGGCGACCCTGCGCCGCCGGGCGAGGTCCTTCACGCTGAGCATGGTGATCCTGCCGCTCGCCGAGCCGCGGGCCTGGTTCAGGGAGCCGGATCTGGTCCTGGTGAGCCATCAGCTGGTGAGCCATCCGGCGGCTCTGCGCAACTACCTGGAGCCCATCCTCGAACTGCTGATCTGACCGCCCTGTCTACGCTCCGGGCCCGGAGGCCAGCGTGATGACGATCTCCCGCGCCGGCGCCTGGGTGGTGCGCCAGCCGTCACGGTTCTCCCGCAGCCACGTCTGGGAGCTGTAGTCCACCCGGTCGATTCCGAAGCCCTTGGCGTTCGCCACGGCCCACTGGGCCACGGCCCAGCCGAGGGAGTCCGTGGCCTTCACGTGGACCTCCCGCCCGGAGATCTCCGGAGCGAGCGAGGGGAAGGCTGTGGTCAGTTCCTTGCGGACGGCTGCGGGATCGCCCGCGCCCGTCGCGGGGGCCAGGCTGCAGCTGAAGGACGCCGGGGACTGTCCGGTCAGGCTCGAGGCGAACGCCCGCCCTTCGCTCTCCTGATCGGCGTAGGCCTCCGGGAACGCCGAACGCTGGACCTTCTGCGCGGCCACCGTGAGCGGCAGCGACTGGTATTCGGGGACCTTCACCAGGGCGGCGTAGAACGTCGAGGCTGAGTAGTACGGGTCCATGATCTCCGCTTCCGTCCCCCAGCCCTGGGACGGGCGCTGCTGGAAGAGCCCGCGGGAATCCGGGCCGGCCGAGTCGCCGTAGTTCAGGTTCCGCAGCTGGGTCTCCTGCATTGCGGTGGCGATGGCGATGGACGTCGCCCGCGGGGGCAGACCCTTGGTGACTCCGACGGCTGCGATCAGGGACGCATACTTCGCCTGCTCGGGGGTGAGGTGGAACTGCTGCCCCGAGACATCGGCGGTGCAGAGATCCGGGCCGTCGGCGCGGACTGAGCGGGTCAGCTGAACGGCGACCCAGACGCCGCCCACGGCCAGCGCGGCGAGGAGGGTCAGGGTGATCCAGCGCCGGATGTGGCGACGTCGTGACACGTGGAGGCTTCCGGTGGGGGACAGGGACGCGAAAGGGCGGGGAGAATCCCCGCCCTTCCATGGTACTGGGGAGCGCAGCGTCCCCCGTGCGTCAGTTGGCGTGCAGGGCCGCGTTCAGCTCCACGGTCTGGCCCTTGCGCGGGAGGACCTCCACCTCGCCGGTGCTGGAGTTACGGCGGAACAGCAGGTTCGGCACTCCGGAGAGCTCCACGGCCTTGACGATCTGCTGGACCTCTTCGCCGTCGGCGTCCTTGGGGCCGTGCAGGCGCACGCGGGTTCCCGCGGTCACATACAGGCCGGCCTCGACGACGGAGTCGTCACCGATGCTGATGCCCACGCCCGAGTTGGCGCCCAGGAGGACGCGCTCACCGAGTTCGACGCGCTCCTTGCCGCCGCCGGACAGCGTGCCCATGATGGAGGCGCCGCCGCCGACGTCGGTGCCGTTGCCCGCCACCACACCGGCCGAGATGCGGCCCTCCACCATGGAGACGCCCAGGGTGCCTGCGTTGAAGTTCACGAAGCCCTCGTGCATGACGGTGGTGCCCTCGGCCAGGTGGGCGCCCAGGCGGACACGGTCGGCGTCCGCGATGCGCACGCCGGCGGGGACCACGTAATCCACCATGCGGGGGAACTTGTCCACGCCGTACACGGTGACATTGCCGCGCTTGCGCAGCTTGGCGCGGACCGTCTCGAAGCCTTCCGGCAGGGCCGGGCCGAAGTTGGTCCAGACGACGTTGGCGAGCTTGCCGAACAGACCGTCGAGGCTGATGCTGTTGGGCTCCACCAGGCGGTGGGAGAGCAGGTGCAGGCGCAGGTAGGCGTCGGCGGTGTCGGCGATAGGGGCGTCCAGGTCGATCTGGGCGAACACCACCTGCTGCTGGACACCACGGTCGGCGTCGTCGCCGGCGGCCGCGGCGTCGATGAGCTCCTGGGGGGCGTTCTCCACGGCTCGGAGGGACTCGGCGGCTTCACCGAGTGCGGGGGCCGGGAACCAGACGTCCAGGACGGTGGCCTCCTCGCCGCGGACGGCGATGGTGGCGATGCCGAAACCGTGGGCGGTCCGGGGCAGGGCGGAAGCGTTCTCAGGGGCTGCGGAAGTCATGCCTGCAGTTTAAACGCCGCGCAGGGACGCCTCAAAAGTAACGGCCGCCACGTTCGGTAAAGTGAGGAAATGACCGCTCTCGACCTGCACCAGGACGTCTCGCTGCTCACCGCGGCCCTCATCGACATCAACAGCGTCTCCGACGCTGAAACCCCCATCGCCGATGCCGTGGAGGCCGCACTGCGGGAGCTCGACGGCTTCGAGATCACGCGCGACGGCGACTCGATCGTCGCGCGCACGACGGCGGGCCACGGCGAGCGGGTCATCCTCGCCGGGCACCTGGACACGGTTCCCCTGCCCACCACCGAGGGCTCCCGCGGCACCGTCCCCAGCAGCTGGGACGGCGCGCCCGGCGAAGGCGTCCTCCACGGCCGCGGCGCCGTCGATATGAAGGGCGGCGTCGCCGTGCAGCTGGCGCTGGCTGCGGCCATCGGCCGCGGTGAGCTGACCCCAGCGAGGGACGTCACCTTCGTCTTCTACGACCACGAAGAGGTCGAGGCCACCAAGAGCGGGCTCGGCCGCCTGGTGCGCAACCATCCCGCCCTGCTGGAGGGCGAATTCGCCATCCTGCTCGAGCCGACCAACGGCGTGGTGGAGGGTGGCTGCAATGGGACCAGCCGGTTCGAGGTGACCACACACGGCGTGGCCGCCCATTCGGCCCGCGCGTGGATGGGGGAGAACGCCATTCACGCCGTGGCGCCCGTCCTGGCCCGGCTGGCCGCCTACCAGCCGAAGACCGTCTCCGTGGACGGCCTGGACTACCGCGAGAGCCTCAACGCCGTCCTGATCAACGGCGGGACCGCGGGCAATGTCATCCCGGACCGCTGCGTGGTGGAGATCAACTACCGCTTCGCCCCGGACAAGACGCCGGACGACGCCGAACGCCACGTCAGGGAGCTCATGGACGGCTTCGAGGTGGTCCGCACGGATGCGGCCTCCGGCGCCCGGCCGGGGCTGACCCACCCGGCCGCCGCGAGCTTCGTGGCCGCCGTGGGCGGCGAGCCGAAGCCCAAGTACGGCTGGACCGACGTCGCGCGCTTCTCCGAACTGGGGGTCCCGGCCGTGAACTTCGGCCCGGGCGACGCGCTTCTGGCCCACAAGGACGACGAGCGGGTCGACGCCGACGCGGTGCGGGCCTGCCTGGCCGCGCTCACGGCGTGGCTCTCGCCGATCGCCTGAGCAGGACGCGAAGGAGGCCGTGACCCGGTGGGTCACGGCCTCCTTGCGTAGGCGGGTGATCAGGCGCCGGCCTCGCCTTCGAGGGCCGAACCCGGCGCCGGATTGGCCTCGATGACCTTGCCCTTGCCGCCCTTCCGCAGCCGGATCTCGACGAGCTTGGCGATGCCGGAGAGGATCAGGCACATGCCCACGTACAGCGCCGCGGCCACCATGGCGGCCGGGATGATCGGCGAACCGTACTGACCCTGGGAACCGAAGTACTTGGCCTGGAACAGGATTTCGTTGTAGGTCACGATGAAGCCCAGCGCGGTGTCCTTCAGAATGACCACCATCTGGGCCAGGACCAAGGGGAGCATGGCACGGAACGCCTGGGGAAACAGGATCAGATTCATGACTTGGCTCTTGCGCAGACCGATCGCCATGCCGGCTTCCTTCTGCCCCTTCGGCAGCGACTCGATGCCGGCACGGAACGCCTCCGCGAGGACCGAGCCGTTGTAAAGAACCAGACCGCCGACCACCGCCGCATAGGGCGGGAGAGCGATGCCGAAGGTGGGCAGGCCGTAGTAGATCATCATCATGAGGATCAGCAGCGGGACCGCACGGAACAGTTCCACGATCCAGAAGCACGGCACCGACACCCAGCGGCGATCGGACAGCTTGCCCACGGCCAGGATCGCGCCGAACAGGACGCTGAACACCGCCGCGACGGCGAAGGCGGACAGTGTGGCGCCGGTGGCCTCGACGATGGTCCCCTGGACCAGGGGGAAGGTGAAGATCTTCCACTTGGCGGCGGTGAACTGACCGGTGTCCGCGAAGCGGATGATGATGAACGCCACGATCGCCAGCACCACCACAAGGGTGATGATCCCGCCCAGCAGGTTGCGGGCCTTCGCCTTGGGCCCGGGCGCGTCGAACAGGACCGAGGTCATCGTGCCACCTTCCACTTCGTCTCAAAGTACCGCTGCAGGAGTGACAGCAGGGCCACCAGGAGGATGAAGCCCAGCGCCACCCACAGCAGGCCCGTCATGGCCGGCTCGCCGCGCTCGGAGAGATTGGCCCGGATGGCGCCGGCTTCCATCACGGAGAAGCCCGCGGCTACCGTGGTGTTCTTGAGCAACGCGATCAGGACGCTGAACAGGGGAGGGATGACGGCCCGGAGCGCCTGGGGGAGCACCACCAGGCTCAGCGTCTGCCCGAAGTCAAGACCGATGGCCCGCGCTGCCTCCGCCTGCCCCACCGGGACGGTGTTGATACCGGACCGGATGGTCTCCGCGATGTACGTGGCCGTGTAGAGGCTGAGCCCCACGATGGCCGCCACCATGAAGGAGATCTGCGGCAGACCGAGCTTCGGGTAGCCCAGGGCGAAGAAGAACAGGATGAGGGTCAGCGGGGTGTTGCGCACCAGGTTGACGTAGACGGTCCCCACGGCTCGCGCGGCAGGGATGGGGGAGACGCGCATGGCGCCGACGATCATGCCGATGATCACGGCGAAGATCGCCGAGAAGAAGAACAGGATGATCGTGTTCTTGAAGCCTTCGGTGAAGAGATCGAGATTATCGAGCAGGGTACTCACGATGTCAGACCGCTTTCGCTCGCAGTGTCATAGGCGGTGGCGCGGGAGGGGCTCCCGCGCCACCGTGATGTGGTTACTGGTAGTCGTCGACGGCGGGCTGGATCACCTTGGTGCCGCTGGAGCCGAGGGTGCCGTCGTAGATCTTCTCCCAGGTGCTCTTGCCGTCCGTGAACATCTTGTTGATGAAGTGGCGCAGGGCGGCGTCACCTTTGGCCAGGCCCACGCCGTACTTCTCCGTGGTGAACGGCTGGCCGACCACCTTCAGATTGTCCGGGTCCTGTGAGGCGTAGCCGAGGAGGATGGCCTGGTCCGTGGTGACCGCGTCCACCGAGCCGCTCTTGAGCGAGTCGACGCACTGGGAGTACGTGTCGAACTCCACCGGGGTGGCGCTCTTGAAGTTCTCCTTGATGTTCTGGATGGGGGTGGAGCCCGTGGCGGAGCAGACCTTCTTGCCGGAGAGGTCCTTCTCACTGGTGATGGTGGTGTTGTCCTTCTTTACCAGGAGGCCCTGGCCCGTGATGAAGTACGGTCCGGCGAAGTCCACCAGCTTCTTGCGCTTGTCCGTGATGGAGTAGGTGCCGACGTAGTAGTCGATGTCACCGTTCTGCAGGGCGGATTCGCGGTTGGCCGAGGGAATCGGCTTGAAGTCGATCTTGCTCTTGTCGTAGCCGAGCGAGGCGGCGATCCACTCCGCGATCTGGATGTCGAAGCCGGTGTACTCGCCCGTGGCCGCGTCCTTGAAGCCGAGTCCGGGCTGGTCCTGCTTGACGCCGATGCGGATCTTGCCATTGGACTTGATCTTGTCGAAGGTGGGGCTGCCGCTGAGCGAGACGTTCGTGGCCACCGTGAACGGGGCGCTCGTGTCGCCGCCGCCCGCGCTGCCGCTCGGGCTGCTGCCGCCACTTCCGCCGCAGGCGGAGAGCGTCAGGGCGAGCGCCGCCGCGGCGGCGCCGTAGACCGCCTTCCGGCGCGTGAAGAATGCCTTCATGGTTGTTTCCCTTTCCGTGTCCGGCCGGGGCCGGGGATGTGGGGCGAACCAGGGGGTCCGCCTCATGGGTTCTGAGTGTCGGTGGTGAACCCGGGACGTCAGTGGGACAGCAGCTTGGACAGGAAGTCCTTGGCGCGCGAGCTCTTGGGATTGGTGAAGAACTCCTCCGGCTCGGCATCCTCGACGATCTGCCCGTCCGCCATGAACACCACACGGTCCGCGGCCTTACGGGCGAAGCCCATCTCGTGGGTGACCACGATCATGGTCATGCCGTCCTTGGCGAGCTGAACCATGACGTCCAGGACCTCGTTGATCATCTCCGGGTCCAGCGCGCTGGTGGGCTCGTCGAAGAGCATCACCTTCGGCTTCATGGCGAGCGCCCTGGCGATGGCCACACGCTGCTGCTGACCTCCGGAGAGCTGGGCCGGAAGTTTGGGAGCCTGCTTCCCCACGCCCACGCGTTCAAGGAGTGCCATGGCGTCCTTCTCCGCCCCGGCCTTGTCCTGCTTGTTGACCTTGATGGGGCCGAGGGTGACGTTGTCCAGGATGGATTTGTGTGCGAACAGATTGAAGGACTGGAACACCATCCCCACATCGGCGCGCAGCTGTGCCAGCTGCCGGCCTTCGGCGGGGAGTTCCTTGCCGTCGATGGTGATGGTGCCTTCGTCGATGGTCTCCAGACGGTTGATGGTGCGGCACAGGGTCGACTTGCCGGAGCCGGATGGTCCGATGACCACCACCACTTCGCCGCGCTTGACCTGGAGGTTGATGTCCTGCAGTACATGCAAGGAGCCGTAGTGCTTGTTTACGCCCGTGAGGGAGACGAGGGTCTCCCCTTCCTCATGTGCGGTCATGTTTATGACCTTAGTCACAAGATTTGCCGAAAGTGAACCGTGCGGAGCAATCTCGTCCCGATTGTGATCCTCCCTGAACTGGGCAAACTTCTGCTTCGCGGGTCTAGGCTCTTCACCATGAGCACGCACTTCACGTCCCCCCGTGACAATGAGCCCCGGCGCCGCGGCTCGGTGGAACTCCGCCGAGGCCAGGCCGGCATCCAGATGGCCGACCAGCGTCTGCTGGACAGCGGGACGCCCAGCGCCTTCGTCCACTCGGACCCCTGGCGCGTGATGAGGATCCAGAGCGAGTTCGTGGAGGGCTTCGGGGCACTCGCGGACCTCGGGCCGGCCATCAGCGTGTTCGGCTCGGCCCGGACCAAACCCGGGACACCCTTCTATGAACTGGGCGTGGAGATCGGGCGCCGGCTCGCGCAGAGCGGCGTCGCAGTCATCACGGGCGGCGGTCCCGGTTCCATGGAGGCGGCCAACAGGGGTGCCGTGGAAGGCGGAGGGGTCTCGGTCGGGCTGGGGATCGAGCTGCCGTTCGAGCAGGGGATGAACGAGTGGGTGGATCTGGGGATCAACTTCCGGTACTTCTTCGCCCGGAAGACCATGTTCGTCAAATACGCCCAGGGTTTCGTGGTGCTGCCGGGCGGTCTCGGCACCCTGGACGAACTCTTCGAGGCCATGGTCCTGGTCCAGACCCACAAGGTGACGTCCTTCCCGATCGTCCTGGTCGGGGTGGAGTTCTGGAGCCCGATGATCGACTGGATCCGGGAGACGCTGGTCAAGGACGGGATGGTGTCCCCTCAGGACCTGAACCTCATCCAGCTGGTGGACGATCCGGAGGACGCGGTATGCCGGGTGCTTCACGGCGTCCGCCTCGCGGACTCGGACCAGCGCCCGGAGTAGCCGCCTCCGTGTGTGGCTCTTGACCGGAGTCTGCCCGCGGCATAACTTTCCACTATGGAAAGTGACTATTCCGCCGCGGACGCTCTGACCGACGTGGACTCCGCCCGTTCCTCGGTGGCGTCGCGAGTGCGAGCGCCGGGCTGGTACTACGGGATCCTGGCGTGCTGGATGGTCTTGAGCGTGGTGAGCACCGCCTGGTTCCCGCCGGCCCTGGCCGCGCTGTCCGGCGGTCTCATCGCGGCGTCCTCGGCGTTCGTCGCCTCGGACAGGAGGAAGCGGTTCAGGGAGCGGTTCCGGCCGTCCGATCTCTGGCCGCTGGCCGGGCTGGTTCCTCTGTTGCTTCTGGGGTATCTGGGAGGGCTTCTGGTGCGCTTCGGGCAGCTGCCGGAGTGGAGCGGATGGGTCCTTGCCGCGCTGCTCGCGGTCCTCGGAGTCCTGGTGATGCGCCTCTATGAGCGCAGCCGCGCGGCCCTGCTGCGTGCGGGCCGCTGAGCGTGGAGTTCAATGAGACCATTCACGCACCGGTCCGGCTGCAGATCTGCGTCATGCTGGCCTCCGTGAAGGAACTCGAGTTCTCCCTTCTCCGGGACGAACTGACCGTGGCGGACTCGGTGCTCTCGAAGCATCTGAAGGTGCTCTCGGAAGCGGGGTATGTGGCGTTGCGCAAGCCGGTGGGCCTCGGAGGCCGGCCCAGGACCTGGGCGTCCTTGACCGCAGGGGGCCGGCGGGCGCTGTCGGGCCATCTGGAGGCTCTCCAGGAGCTGGTCATGAGGGCCCGGCCCAAGCCCGGCTCTGGCACCATGGAGGCATGAGTTTCCTCCTGGTGTTCCTGGCCGTACTGGTCCTGGGCGGCGCGGCTGTCTTGGCCACGCCGTTCCTGCGCCGGATGGTCCGCGTGGGCGGTGGCCTGAACGCCGACGACGGCTTCGAGGACCCGGTGGCGAACCTTCCTCCGGTGCTGCTCCCGGACCGCCCCACAGCAGCGGATGTGGACCGGCTCCGCTTCTCCCTGGGACTGCGCGGCTACCGCATGGACCAGGTGGACGAGGTCCTGGACCGCCTCCGCGACCAGCTGGCCGTGCAGCAGAGCGAACTGAACCGCCTCCGTACGGAACTGGCCGGGCTGCAGACGCAGCAGTCCGGCGTCGTGCCGCCGCCCGCCGCGGACGAGCGGCCGTGAGCGCCCTCGGCCAGGACGAGCTGACAGCAGGTCCCCGCCCGGCCGGCGTCCTCCTTCGCCCGGCGCAGTGGCCCTGGTGGCTGCAGGTCTCGCCGGCCTACGCCGCGGCGCGTTTCTTCAGTTTCCTGGTGTTCACCGGCGCGGCCTTCAAACAGGGACCCAACCCCTGGATGCCGGAGGCCCCGGGCTACTGGGACTTCATCACGATCTGGGACGGCCGCTGGTACCTGAACGCCGCCGAGCACGGGTATCCGTCAGTGCTCCCCGTGGATGCCATGGGCAACGTCCAGGAGAGCACCTGGGCCTTCTACCCCGTGCTCCCCGTGCTGGGGAAGGGCCTGTCCGGACTGCTCGGAATCCCGGTGATCGCCTCGATGACCGTCATCGCCATGGTGGCCGGGCTCCTCGCAGCTCTCGTGGTCTTCCGCCTGTTCCGGCATTTCGCCTCCCATCGCACCGCCTTGTGGGGCACCGTCTTCGTGGCGTCCTTCCCGGTGTCCGGCATCTTGCAGGTGCCCTATGCCGAGTCCCTCAATCTCCTGTTCCTCGCCGCCGCGATGCTGGCCCTCGTCCGCAGGCGCTATGTGGCCGCCATGCCTTTCGTGGTCCTCGCGGCGCTCTCGCGCCCCACCGGTGTCCCGTTCGCCGCCGTCGTCGGCCTGCTCTGGGCACACCGGCTCTGGACGCTGCTGAAGGAACGACGGCGCCCCGGCGCCGAGGAGCTGCCCTCGCTTCTGTGGCACGGCGCGCTGGCCGTGCTCTCCTGCGCAGCGGCACTCGCCTGGCCCGCGCTCGCCTGGGCCAGGACCGGCGATCCGGAAGCGTACACGAAGACCGAGACGGTCTGGCGCGGCGGCGGTCTGGTGCCGTTCAAGCCGTGGTGGGACATGGCCGTGGGGACCCTGGGCCCCGTGCTGGGGCCTTTCGCCCTGGCCGCCTTCCTGGCGGGCTTCGCCTGGGTCCTCCTCAAAGCCTTCCCGGTCCGCCGGATCGGGGTGGAATTGCGTCTCTGGTGCGCCTGCTACATGGTCTACCTCCTGGCCTTCCTCCAGCCGCAGACCAGCACGTTCAGGATGCTTCTGCCGCTCTTCCCGCTGGGCCTCGCCACGGCGTTCGTATCCCGCTCCACGGCGTACCGCTGGAGCGTGGTGGTCATGTTCTCCCTGCTCCAGATCGTGTGGATCGTCTGGCTCTGGGCGTGGGCCCAGCTGCCCGGCGGAGGGGACTATCCGCCCTGACCCGTGGCGGCGCGGGCACCCGCATTGCTCCATCGATTGGCCTGTGACCTGCGACTCGGGGGATAATGGGTGCTGACGCACTCGACGAACGCAAGGAGAATCTCCTATGGCCGCCATGAAGCCCCGGACCGGGGACGGACCCATGGAAGTGACCAAAGAAGGACGCAGTCTCATCATGCGGGTCCCGCTGGAGGGCGGCGGCCGGCTCGTGGTGGAGCTCAATGCAGACGAGGCCGCGGAACTGCGGCAGTGCCTTGAGGGCGTGACCGGGAACTGAGCACGACGCCGACGGGGTGGCCGCTGTGCAGCGGCCACCCCGTCCGTCGTTTAAGTCAGCTTCCCTGTCACCGCTTGACGGCGGCGAGCAGCCCGTCGCCCACCGTGAAGACGGTGGTGAGCAGGGAATCGTCCTCGCGGAGCCGCTTGATCAGCTGGCGGAGGGTCACGGTGACGGGCTCGCGGCCGGCCGGATTGGCCACGCGGTCCCGGTCCAGGGCGTCGTTGAGCAGGAGCACTCCGCCGGGCTTGAGCAGCCTCACCGCCTGCTGGGCGTAGAGGGGGGCGTTGGGCTTGTCCGCGTCGACGAAGACCAGATCGTAGGCGCCGTCGGTCAGGCGCGGGAGCACGTCCTGGGCCTTCCCGGAGATGGTGCGGGTACGGTTGGCGGGAACGCCGGCCTCGGCGAAAGCGACCCGGGCCGCACGGAGGTGTTCCACATCGTGGTCGATCGAGGTCAGTACGGCCTGAGGGGAGAGCCCACGCAGCAGGTAGACGCCAGACACGCCGGCACCGGTACCGATCTCCACCGCGGTTCGCGCCTTGGCGGTGGCGGCGAGGACGGACAGCGCCATGCCGGTGCCCGGGGAGACCGACGGCACACCGAGTTCGAAAGCCCGTTCCCGGGCCCGGAGCAGTACCGGGTCCTCGTCTGGCAGGCCTTCGGCGAAGGACCAGCTGGCGGACTTGTCGGTGCTCATGGATTTCGCCCTCTGCGGAATGGGGTGTACGGGAAGCAGTTCTCCATGAATCTCACAGGGAACCTTGACATGATAGCCGCTGAAGTGCAGAGGGCTGAAGCGGCGTCATCACCGCCCGCCCGCGCTGTTCACAGTGCGGTCGGCCCGAGCGCAGCCACCATGGGGAACCACGGGAAGGGAACAGGACATGCTGGACATGACGAAGACCCCCGACACCGTTGCGGCCGGGAGCGGTTCCGGCACGGAGGGGGCCACGCCTGACGACTGGAAGCGTCCCAGCTGGGAAGAGGTCGTCACCAATCACTCGGCCAAGGTCTACAGGCTGGCGTACCGCCTGACCGGTAACCGGCACGATGCGGAGGATCTGACCCAGGAGGTCTTCGTCCGCGCCTTCAAATCGCTGGACCGCTTCAAACCGGGCACCTTGGACGGCTGGCTGCACCGCATCACCACCAACCTCTTCCTGGACCAGGTCCGCCGCAAGGCGCGGATCCGCTTCGACGGCCTTCCGGAGGATGCGGACCAGCGCATCCCCGGCAATGAGACCAGCCCGGAACGCAGCTTCGAGTTCAACAATCTGGATGCGGACATCCAGTCGGCTCTGGACAAGCTCCCCGTGGAGTTCCGGACCGCGGTCATCCTCTGCGATATCGAAGGATTCTCCTACGATGAGGTGGCCACCTCGCTGGGTATCAAGCTCGGGACGGTGCGCTCCAGGATCCACCGTGGACGGGCGCTGCTCCGCAACGCCCTGGCCGACCGGGACCCTCGTCGCGGAGCGGGTGGCTCCAAGCCTGCGCTCAAGCTTCCGCGTGTGGCCGGAGCCCACTGATCACCGTGCCTTTCCCCGGTGTTCACCAGCGGCGCCCCGGATCGCCGGGAGAGGCCCGGAGAGGGTAATCTACCAACGTGCTATTCGGTATTAATGGACCAGAATTCCTGATCCTGCTGGTCATCGGTGTTCTGGTGATCGGCCCCAAGCGTCTGCCCGAATACACCCAGGGTCTGATGAACCTGGTCCGCGGTGTCCGCAAGATGGCATCCGGTGCCCGCGAGCAGATCAAGGAAGAAGTCGGCATCGACATCGACGAGGTCGACTGGCGCAAGTACGATCCCCGTCAGTACGATCCCCGCAGGATCATCAGAGAGGCGCTGCTGGAGCCGGAGACCCCTTCGGCCGTCCCGGCCGTTGTCCCCGCAGTGGCCGCTCCGGTCCGCGACGTGCAGCGCCTCGCCGCCGGCGAGGCGGCCCCCTTCGACACCGAAGCCACCTGAGGCTGGCCCTTCCGGTCCCCTCCTTCAGTCACGACGTCGGCCCCGCACCTGAGGTGCGGGGCCGACGTCGTACCGCGGCCGGGAGCATTCCGGGCGTCAGCCGCGCGGTGTGACGCCCAGCGAGAGGCCGGCGAGGCCACGCGGGCGGGCCGTCAGGCGCTCCGCCACCTTCAGCAGTTCGCGGGCCACCGTGGACTCCGGGTGGCCCAGGACCACCGGCAGACCGGCGTCGCCGCCCTCGCGGAGGCTGATCTCCAGCGGCAGGCTGCCCAGCAGCGGCACCGGGTAGCCGAGCGTCTCGGTGAGGCGCCGGGAGAGCGTCTCTCCGCCGCCTGAACCGAAGACCTCCAGCCGTTCGCCTCCAGGGGCGTCGAACCAGGACATGTTCTCCACGACGCCGACGACGCGCTGGCCGGTCTGCGTGGACACGGACCCGGAGCGCTCGGCGACCTCAGCCGCGGCCGCCTGGGGCGTGGTGACCACCAGCACCTCGGCGTCCGGGAGGAGCTGGGACACCGAGATGGCGATGTCGCCGGTGCCCGGGGGAAGGTCCAGGAAGAGGACGTCCAGATCACCGAAGTAGACCTCGGAGAGGAACTGCTCCAGGGCGCGGTGCAGCATGGGGCCGCGCCACGCCACCGGGGTGTTGCCTTGCACGAACATGCCGATGGAGATGACCTTCACCCCGTGGGCCACAGGCGGCAGGATCATCTCGTCCACCCGGGTGGGGGACTGGGTGATGCCCATCAGGCCGGGCACGGAGAAGCCATGGACGTCCGCGTCCACGATGCCCACGCGCAGCCCCTTGGCGGCCAATGCGCAGGCCAGGTTCACGGTCACGGACGACTTGCCCACGCCGCCCTTGCCACTCGTCACGGCGAAGACCTTGGTGAGGTTGCCGGGCTTGGAGAAGGGGATGCCGCGTTCGCCGCCCGGGCCGCGCAGGCGGTCCTTGAGCTCCTGCCGCTGCTCCGGCGTCATGACCGAGAGCTCGACGTCCACGCGGGTCACCCCGTCCAGGGCTCCCAGCGCCGCCGTCGCGTCCGAGGTGATGGTGTCCCGCAGGGGGCACCCCTGGATGGTGAGCAGCACGCGCAGGCTCACCACGCCGTCGTCGTCCGCCGAGACGGAGTCCACCATGCCGAGCTCGGTGATGGGGCGCCGCAGCTCGGGGTCGATGACCTGGGCCAGGGCCTGTTGCAGCTGCTCTTCCGTGGGACGGCTCATGCCCCCGGCTCCCGCCGGTCCGCGTCCGCCCTGTTCTTCTGGACCTTGGGGATCTGCTGGGTGCGCGGGCCCCGCTGGCGGTCCCTCTTGTCGCGGATCTTCTCCTTGACCTTCTCCGGCGTCTTCTCTCCGTCCGCGGAGTCATCGTCGGAGCTGAACTCGTGCTGCGCCTCGATGATGTCCTCCAGAAGGGAGCGCATCTCGGCCCGGACGTAGTCACGGGTGGCCACCTCGCGGAGCGCGACGCGCAGGGCGGCGAGCTCCCGGGTGAGGTACTCCGTGTCCGCCAGATTGCGCTCGTTGCGTCCGCGGTCCTGTTCGATCTGCACACGGTCCCGGTCATCCTGGCGGTTCTGTGCGAGCAGGATCAAGGGCGCCGCGTAGGAGGCCTGCAGGGAGAGGATCAGGGTCAGGAGGGTGTAGTTCAGCGATTTCGGGTCGAACTGCAGGGACTCCGGAGCTATGGTGTTCCAGCCCAGCCACAGAACGCAGAAGAGCGTCATGTAGACCAGGAACTGGGGTGTGCCCATGTACCGGGCGAAACGTTCGGCGAACCGCCCGAAGGCATCCGGGTCCGGTGCCAGGCGGGGCATCCGGCGCGAGCGTGCCGTCCGCGGCATGTCGAGGCTGAACTTGGGGGTGTCGGTGCGGCGTTCCCTGGTCTCAGCCATTGCGGCCCCTCAGCTTCCTGAATGGTTCGTCTTCGCCGTGCGCGCGCCAGTCCTCCGGGAGGAGGTGGTCCAGCACGTCATCGACGGTCACGGCGCCCACCAGGCGGCCGGCCTCGTTGACCACGGGCAGGGCGTTGAGGTTGTAGACGGCCATGGTGCGCGCCACCTCGCTGATGTGGGCCTGATCCGCGATCGGCTCAAGGTTCTTGTCCACCAGATTGCCCAGCGGCTCCGGCGGGGGATAGCGCAGGAGCTGCTGGATGTGCACGACGCCGAGGAAACGGCCCGTGGGGGTCTCCAGCGGAGGCCGTGCGATGAAGATCGTGGACGCCAGTGCCGGAGTGAGCTCCTCCCGGCGCACGTGGGCCAGCGCCTCGGCGACGGTCGCCTCCGGCGGCAGGATCACCGGAACCGGGGTCATGAGGCCGCCGGCGGTGTCCTCGTCGTACTCCAGAAGGCGGCGCACGTCCTCGGCCTCCTCCGGCTCCATCAGCTGCAGCAGCTCCTCCTGCTGGGCTTCCGGCAATTCGGACAGGAGGTCCGCGGCGTCGTCCGGGTCCATCTCCTCCAGGACGTCGGCGGCGCGCTCCCGGTCCAGGGAGGACAGGATCTCCACCTGGTCCTCCTCGGGGAGCTCCTGCAGGACGTCGGCCAGGCGCTCGTCCTGCAGTTCGTTGGCCACCTCGAAGCGGCGCTTGTCGCTCATCTCCTGCAGGGCCTCGGCGAAGTCGGCGGCCTTGAGGTCCTCGTGGCTGGCCACGAACGCGGTGGCGGCCTGCGGCTCCATCGAGGAGGCCGGTACCGCGTCGGTCCAGTTGATGATCATGGTCTCGTTGCGGCGGAGCCGTGCGAGAGGGGAGAGGGAGTGTCCGCGCCGGACGAACAGCTTGGACACGAACCAGTCGCCGGAGCGGTGCTGGTCGATGGCGATGTCCTCGATGGTCGCGGAGCCGGACCCGTCCGTGAGCGTGACGCGGCTGTCGAACATCTCGGCGACCACCAGGGTCTCCATGCCGCGCTGCTCGAAGCGGCGCAGGTTGACCAGCCCGGTGCTGATCACCTGGGCCTGATCCATGCTGGTCACGCGGGTCATGGGCACGAACACGCGCTTCTTCCCGGGGACTTCGACCACCAGGCCTACGGCATGCGGGGGTGCGTGGTTGGCGCGCCGGAGCACCACGACGTCGCGCACCCGGCCGAGGCGGTCACCGAGGGGGTCGAAGACGTCCAGGCCGAGGAGGCGGGCAACGAAGACACGGGAGGTAGGGTTGCTCACCCGTCAAGGCTATCGAGTCAGTCCGCATTTGGCTGAATTCAATCTGGACCACAGAAGAATAGGCAACAATGTTGGTATGTCGAACATGTTTGGTGCACCCAGGACCCCCGAGGAGCTCCGTTCCGTGCCTCAAGGCGTGACGGTGGGTTCCTACAACTCCTACCTCGATGCCCAGAAGGCCGTGGACTACCTGGCGGACCAGCAGTTCCCCGTCCAGTACGTGTCGATCGTGGGCAATGACCTCAAGCTCGTGGAGCGGGTCACGGGACGTCTCAGCTATCCTCGCGTGGCGGTGTCCGGCCTGCTGAGCGGTGTCTGGTTCGGCCTGTTCGTCGGTTTGCTCCTGTCCTTCTTCTCCCCGGCCGGCGGCTCGTTCTCCGTGGTCACCTCCGTGCTCATGGGCGCCGCGTTCTTCGCGCTGTTCAGCATCGTCAGCTACGCCATGCAGCGCGGCAAGCGCGACTTCACCTCCACCAGCCAGGTGCTGGCCAGCAACTACGACGTGATCGTGGCTCCCGAGGCCGCTGCGGAGGCCAGCCGCCTCCTGCAGCAGCTGCCGATGCGCGGATCCAACGACGGCGGGGGCTTCTTCCACCGTCACACGCATGATCAGAATGGGCATGGGCAGAACGGGCATGGCCAGGAGGAGCCGCCCCAGCGTCCGGACGGCTGGGGTGACCCGTACGGTCACGGCGGTCACCGCCCGCAGCAGCCTCAGGCGCCGGAGCAGCCCCAGGAGAGCGCGAACCCCGACTACAGGGACCTCCCGGATGGCCGGCCGCAGTACGGCGTGCGGCTCCCGCACCCCGGCGAACAGCAGCCGCAGCAGCCCCGGCGCCAGGGGCCTCAGCCGCAGCAGCCCTCGGAGGAGGGCCAGGATCCGGAGCACTCGCACCCGGAGCACCCGCAGGAAGGCGACGGCCGGGAGCGCTGAGCCCGTACGGTCCACATGGAAAGACCCCCGGCACTCATTCGAGTGCCGGGGGTCTTTCCATCGGGGCGTCAGCCGCGGAGGGAGGCCATCCAGGCCTCGACGTCGTCCGCGGTGCGGGGCAGCGCCGCGCTCAGGTTCACGGCGCCGTCGGCGGTGACGAGGATGTCGTCCTCGATGCGCACACCGATGCCGCGGTACTCCTCGGGAACGGCCAGGTCTTCGGCCTTGAAGTAGAGGCCGGGCTCGATGGTGAACACCATGCCCTCGACCAGCTCGGCGTCCAGGTACAGTTCACGCTTCGCCTGGGCGCAGTCGTGCACGTCCAGTCCCAGGTGGTGGCTGGTGCCATGCGGCATCCAGCGGCGGTGCTGCTGGCCGCTGTCCGCGACGGCCTCCTCGACGGAGACGGGCAGCAGGCCCCACTCGGCCAGGCGCTCGGCCAGCACGCGGGTGGCGATCTGGTGCAGCTCACGGAACTTCAGACCCGGCTTGGCCGCGGCGAAGGCGGCATCGGCGGCGTCGAGCACTGCCTCGTAGACCCGGCGCTGCACCTCGGTGTAGCTGCCGTTGACCGGGAGGGTGCGGGTGACATCCGCGGTGTAGAGGCTCTCCGCCTCGACGCCCGCGTCCAGGAGCAACAGCTCGCCCTCCTTGACCTGCCCGTTGTTGTGGATCCAGTGCAGGATGGTGGCGTTGTTGCCGGAGGCCGCGATGGTGTCGTAGCCGAGGTCGTTGCCTTCCTCGCGGGCCTTGGCGAAGAACGCGCCTTCCACGACGCGCTCGCCGCGGTGATGTGCGACGGCGCGCGGCAGGGCCTTGACGACCTCGTGGAAGCCTTCGATGGTGGCGTTCACGGCGGACTGCAGCTGTTCCACTTCCCAGGAGTCCTTGACCAGGCGCAGCTCGGAGAGGGCCTCGGTGAGCTTCTCATCCAGGGCGTCCAGCTCGGACAGGTCCAGGTTCTCCGGATCCTTCGCGGTGTTGTACCGGGCGGTGTCCACCAGGGCGTCGAGGTTCTCATCCACCTTGCGGACCAGACGGATGGAGATTCCGCCGATCTCGGAGGCGCCCACGTTCTTGGTGATGGCCACCTCCAGCTCATCCAGGTGGGCGGTCGCCAGGCCCAGACGGGCCTTCAGCTCGGCCAGGGTGGGGCGGGGGCCGATCCAGAACTCGCCGGAGCGGGCATCCGAGTAGAACTGCTCGGTGTCGCGGCCGGCGAGCGGGCGGAAGTACAGCGTGGCGTGGTGGTTGCCGCCGTCGTCGCCCTTGCCTTCATCGGTGGGCTCCAGGATGAGCACGGCGTCCGGCTCGTGATCCACGCCCAGGCCCGTCAGGTGGGCGAACGCGGAGTGGGGGCGGAAGCGGTAGTCGGTGTCATTGGAGCGGACCTTGTGCGGGCCGGCCGGGATCACCAGGCGCTCGCCGGTGAACGCCTCCGAGATCTCCCGGCGACGGCGGGCGGCGTGCTCCGCGACGGCGTCCTGGGAGGGGAGGTCCTGGGAGGCGGGGGCCCACTGGGAGGCCATGAAGGCCTTGAAGGCGTCCGACGACGGACGCTGGGAACGGTTGTTCACACGGTCCTCGAGCGGCTGGGTGCTGGCATCAGTGATGTGTTCTGCGTCATTCACTTTCCAATCGTCTCACCCCTCGCCACCTGAGCAGGCGTCCGGGACTACGCTGTGAGCGTGAGGATCGATCTGCATGCGCACTCCAACATCTCCGACGGCACCCAGCCGCCCGCGGAGCTGGTGGCCTCCGCCGCGGAGGCAGGGCTCGACGTCGTCGCGCTGACCGACCATGACACCACCGAAGGCTGGGCTGAGGCCGGCGCCGCGGCGCGTGCCCACGGCGTCGCGCTGGTGCCCGGGATGGAGGTCAGCTGCCGCACGCATGAGGGCATCAGCGTGCACCTCCTCTGCTATCTGCACGACCCCACCCACCCCGGACTTCTGGAGGAGATCTCCAAGGCCCGGGACGCCCGGCTCAGACGCGCTGAACACATGGTCGCCCTCCTCGCCGAGGACTACCCCCTCAACTGGGACGACGTCACCCAGCACCTCGCCCCCGGTGCCACCGTGGGCCGCCCGCACATCGCCGACGCCCTCGTGGCGGCCGGGATCGTGGCGGACCGGACCGAGGCGTTCGCCACCATCCTCACCTCCCGCTCCCGCTACTTCATCCCGCACTACGCGCCGGACCCGGCGTACGCCGTCGGGCTGGTCCGGGCGGCCGGTGGCGTGCCCGTGTTCGCCCATCCGGTGGCCACGGCGCGGGGCCGCGTGGTGGGGGAGCGCACCTATCACGAGATGATCGACGCCGGGCTGGGCGGGCTGGAGATCTGGCACCGGGACAACCCGCAGGAGGGGCGCGAGTTCCTGCTGGGGATGGCGGCCAAACACGATCTGATCGTCACGGGATCCAGCGACTATCACGGCCGCGGCAAGCCGAATCATCTCGGCGAGAACCTCACCGCTCCGGAGCAGTTCGCCCGGATCGAGGAGCAGGGGTCCGGGAAGGTCATCCGGCCCTAGAATTCTCCTGTGAACTGGTTTGACCTGCAGATTTTCGCGTCCACGGTGATCACGCTGTTCGTGATCATGGACCCTCCGGGCACCGTGCCGATCTTCATGTCCCTCACGGCACAGCTATCCGCGAAGGACCGCAACCGGGCCGCGCTGCAGGCGCTCCTGGTGGCGACCGGCGTGATCGTGGTGTTCGCGATCTTCGGCCAGTCGATCCTGAACTACATGCACATCTCTCTGGCTGCTCTCCAGGGCGCGGGAGGCCTCCTGCTGGTGCTGATCGCCCTGGAGCTGCTGACCGGCAAGACGAATGACGAGGGCAGTGCCGAACGGTACAAGAACGTGGCGTTCGTCCCGCTCGGCACGCCGCTCATGGCCGGGCCCGGCGCGATCGTGGCCGTCATGGTGAAAGTGCAGCAGTCCTCGGCATTCCCGCAGTATCTCGCGGTGGGGCTCGGCATCGCCGTGACGCTCGCCAGCCTCTACCTGGCCATGCGCTTCGCCGCGGTGGTCCAGCGGGTGCTCGGGGAGAACGGCGTGGAACTGGTCACCCGGATCGCCGGTCTGCTGCTGTCCGCCATCGCAGTGCAGATGATCGCCGACGCCGTGCACTCCTTCGTGTCCAGCTGGCACTAGGGCCGGCGGGCCGGCTTCAGAGCCGGTGCACCTCGGCCTTGCCGTCCAGGCGCGTGGCCATGACGTCCACCGCCGCGGGGTTCTCATCCACGCAGACGAAGCGGCGCTTCAGCTTCGCGGACACCGCACCCAGGGTGCCGGAACCGGCGAAGAAGTCCAGGCACCAGTCCCCGGGCCGCGTCGAGGCGGCCACCATGCGGCGCAGCAGGCCCTCGGGCTTCTGCGTGGGGTAGCCGGTCTTCTCCTTGCCCGTGGGGGAGACGATCGTGTGCCACCAGACGTCCGTGGGCAGCTTGCCCTTCTTCCGCTTGGCCTCCGTCACCAGGCCCGGCGCCATGTACGGCTCGCGGTCCACCTCTTCGGAATCGAAGTGGTAGCCCTCCGGGTCCTTCACGTAGACCAGGATGTTGTCGTGCTTCGCCGGCCAGCGCCGGGTGGCACGGGCGCCGTAGTCGTAGGCCCAGATGATCTCGTTGAGGAAGCACTCCCGCCCGAAGATCGCGTCCAGCATGACCTTGGCGTAGTGCACCTCGCGGTAGTCCAGGTGCAGGTACAGCGTCCCGTCCGGGGCCAGGAGACGCCACGCCTCGCGCAGCCGAGGCTCCAGGAACGCCCAGTAGTCCGTGAATGCGTCGTCGTAGCGGTGCAGCTGCCCCCGGACGGTCTGATAGGACCGGCCCTGGAAACCCACCCGGTCGCCCTCGCCTTCGGAGCTGCGGACCATGGTGGTCTGCTGACGGCGCTGCGTCCGCCCCGTGTTGAAGGGAGGATCGATGTAGATGAGCGTGAACGACTCATCCGGGAGGGACGGCAGGAACCCGGCGTTGTCCGCTTGGACCACCAGGTTCCCGCCGTCGGCCGCCCAGAGGGCCGCGGCCGGTTCAGCCATGCGGTGTGTCAGGCGTCCTGCGCGGGCGCGCCGCCCTCGGCGCGGTCCACGACCTCGCCGTTGCGGCGGCGGGTGCGGCTGCGCGGACGACGGCGCCGCGCGTCGTCGTCGCTCTTCCGCTCCGGAGCGGCCTCGGCGGCCGGGGCCTCCTGGCCTTCCGCGGCCGGCTTGGCGGGACGACGACGGCGGCGGCCCTCGCCGTCGCCGGAACCCTCCCCGGAGCGCTTCTCGGCGGAGCGGCGCTCGCCACCGCGGCCACCGGCCGCCGGCTGCTTACGCTGGCGCTTGCCGGTCTCGCCGAGGTCCTCGAGCACCTCGGCGTCGACGCCTGCCAGGACGCGCTGGCTCTTGGGCAGGCGGCCCTTGGTGCCCCCCGGGATGTCCAGATCGGTGTAGAGGTGTGCGGAGGAGGAGTAGGTCTCCACGGGCTCCGCGAAGTCCAGGCCCAGGGCCTTGTTGATGAGGGCCCAGCGGGGCATGTCCTCCCAGTCAACGAAGGTCACGGCGGTGCCCTTGTTGCCGGCACGGCCCGTGCGGCCCACGCGGTGGAGGTAGATCTTCTCGTCCTCGACGCACTGGTAGTTGATGACGTGCGTGACGTCATCCACGTCGATGCCGCGGGCTGCGACGTCGGTGGCCACCAGCACGTCCACCTTGTTGTTGCGGAAAGCGCGCAGGGCCTGCTCGCGGGCGCCCTGGCCCAGGTCACCGTGCAGGGCGGCGGCCGCGAAACCACGCTCCACCAGTTCCTCGGCCACCTTGGCGGCGGTGCGCTTGGTCTTGGTGAAGATGACGCTCCGGCCGCGCCCGCGGGCCTGCAGGATCCGGGAGACGACCTCGATCTTGTCCAGCGCGTGGGCACGGTAGACCAGCTGGCGGATGTCGCGCTTGGTCAGGCCCTCGTCGTCCGGGTCGGCCGCGCGGATGTGCGTGGGGCGCGTCATGTAGCGGCGGGCCATGGCGATGACCGGGCCGGGCATGGTGGCGGAGAACAGCATGGTCTGACGCGTGACGGGGGTGGCGGCCATGATGGTCTCCACGTCCGGGAGGAAGCCGAGGTCCAGCATCTCGTCCGCCTCGTCCAGCACCACGACCTTGACGTTGCCGAGGTTCAGGTGGCGCTGCTTGTAGAGGTCGATCAGGCGGCCCGGGGTGCCGACCACCAGGTCGACGCCGTGCTGCAGTGCCTCGATCTGCGGCTCGTAGGCGCGGCCACCGTAAATCGTGGCGATGCGGACCGTGTGGAGGCGACTGGCGGTCGCCAGATCGTTGGCGACCTGCACCGCGAGCTCGCGGGTGGGGACGATCACCAGAGCCTGAGGGCCACCGGGGACGGGGAGCTTGGCGTAGCCCTCCTCCTCGGCGGTGATGATCCGCTCCAGGGCCGGGATGCCGAAGCCGAGGGTCTTGCCCGTGCCGGTCTTGGCCTGGCCGATGATGTCATGGCCGCCCAGCGCGACCGGGAGGGTCAGTGCCTGGATGGGGAACGGGTGAAGGATCCCGGCCTGGGCCAGGGACTCCGCGATCTCCGTGCGCACGCCGAAGTCGGCGAACGTCTTCTGTACCTCCGCATGCGGTTCGGCGGTGGTGGTGATGGTCTCCTCGGGCTCGACACTTTCCGTGCCGCCGGCGTCCGTCAGGATCTCGTGGCTGTGGGTTTCGCTCACGCGTGCCTCCTTGGCATCGCTCCGCTCGTCCGGGCCGGGGCCACGAGGCCACGGCGCCGGTCAGGCCTGGGTGAGGCCGGGAGGAACGGAGTTACGGGTGGAAGCCGATCGCGGTCTGCGTGGGCCGCAGTGGGCGGCCGCGAGGGTGCCGGGCCGCAGAGAGCGGGCCCCGGCGGAACGTAGAGGGGTCAATCAACGACCGGGCATCCATGACTACGCCTTTCATTCTAAGGGATCGGGCCACGGATGCTCTCAGCTCAGCCCGCGTCTCCATCCTGCACGGCGCTGAACTGCACGGTGCGGGCTGCGATGTCCGCAGAGTCCAGCCGGGCCTTGATCCGCGTGCCCGCCTCCATCACTCCGGTGCAGCGGGCCGTGACAGCCGGCTCCATGAGCTGGATGGTGCCGGTGGCCGGCACTGTGCGTCCGTCCGGACCCGCAGCCGTTCCGCCGTTCTTGCCATTGCCGACGGAGATCACCACGGCATCGAACACTTCGCCGATCCGGTGCCGCAGCAGTGCGGCCTCCACCGTGTCGATCGCAGCGCGGTCCAGCCGGGCCGAGTGCTGGTCCGCCGTCTTCATCAGTTCCGGCACGTCATGCAGACTCTGCCGGGCCCAGTCGGGGACCGGGACGCCCTGGCAGACGGCCTCGCAGACCACCAGGACCCAGCGGTCCACCAGACGCCGCAGGGGAGCGGTGGTGTGGGCGTAGGCGCCGCCGATCGCGGCCTGCACCGTCTCTTTCGGCGCTTCACCGTCGAACGCCACATAGGAGGCACCCCGGAAGAGCGACGCCGCCGCGTGGACGATCGCCAGGTCCTTCGGCAGGGCGGGGTCCAGGGTCCTGAGGTATTCGCCGTAGCTGACCGAGCCGGGACCGCTCCGTGCCCACGGCTTGCCGAGGGCCTCTGCGTGCAGCGCGAAGGTCTGGAGGGAGTGTTCGTCCGGCGGCGGCATGGTCCGGAGGATGCCCACCTTGGCCTCCAGCATGATCGTGGCCGCGGCCATGCCGGTCATGAGGGAGATCTGGGCGTTCCAGTCCTCCACCGGCAGCGGCGTCTCCGTCTCCAGGCGGTAGGCGCCCGTGACAGGATCCTGCTCCACCACCTGGGCCGGGAGCTTCAGACTGGCGCCGCCGCGCCGTCGTTCGAGTTCGATCCTCTTCAGCCCCACCTCACGCAGGAGCTCTAGGCACTCGGTGGCGCGGCCGCCGTCGATCTCCTCCTGGACGCCGCGGTAGCTGAGCTTGGCCCGTGAACGGACCGTGGCCCTCCGGACGCTCGCCCGGGTGACCGCTCCCTCCGGGTCAAGTGCGAACTCCCAGAGGAAGGCTCCGCGGTCCATACCCGGCAGGAGACTGCCGGCGTCCTCGGAGATCTCCTCCGGGTGCAGCGGGATGCGGCCGTCCGGGGCGTAGAGCGTCAGCCCACGACGGCGGCACTCGGCATCCAGCGCGCCTCCGGGTGAGACGAACGACGGGACGTCCGCGATGGCGTAGTAGACGGTGTATCCGCCGGCCGCCCGCTGCAGCAGGACGGCCTGGTCCAGATCCGTCGACGTGGCCGGGTCGATGGTGACCAGCTCAAGATCGGTGCGGTCCCACTCCGGCAGGGCGTGGGCGCGGATGGCGTCGATCGCCTCCGCCAGAGGCTCGGCCGGATAGCCTGCCGGGATCTTGAACTCCTCGCGCAGGGCTGCGAGGGCACCGGCCAGCCCGTCCTGGAGGTCGTCCCCGCCTTTGGGGATCCATGTATGCGTCACAGCTCACAGGCTAGTCCTGTGCACCGTTCCGTGGTCAGCGACATCCCGGCCGTGAAAGCGGTGCTCTGACATACTGACAGCGACGTGCCACCGGACGGACACGCCTTCGCACACCAGGGCCTTGGGGCCAGTCAGGAGCACGCCGGGTCATGAGCAGCCAGCCGGAGAACACGGAGCCGTCCGCCGAGAACCGGCAGGACGCCCGGCCGCCCCTGCCCGCGCAGCCGCCGCTTCCGCCACAAGGAGCCCCCGACCAGCCGGCACAGCCCGTGCCGCCGTATGGGGATTACCAGCAGCAGCCCGGGCATTACCAGCAGCAGAGCCCGTACTTCCAGCAGAGCCCGTATGCGCAGGCTCCGCAGGCCTATCCCGCCCAGGGCGCGCCCGCCGGATACCCGCCCCAGTACGGCCAGGCCCAATACGGTCAGGCCCAGCATGGCCAGACTCCTTACGGCCAGGCCCAGTATGGCCAGCCGTCGTTCGGCCTGCCGCAGAACCACCCCGGCCACCCGGCGCCGTCGTATCCGCAGGGCCCGCTGGATCCGGGCATCGATTTCGGTTTCGCCCCCGCCATCCGTTCCGGGTTCCGGACGATGTTCCAGTTCTCCGGCCGGGCCGGCCGCCGAGAGTTCTGGTGGTGGTACCTTTTCGTGGCGCTCGCGGCCGCCGTGGTGGGCACCCTCGCCGCGATCTTCTTTTCCACGGGCCTGTCCCAGGCCGTGGCCGGCGGGGACTACACGGAGATCCCCGGCACCACGCAGGTCCAGGTCACGTCCAATGCGTCCATGATCCTCGGTTTCGTCCTCTGGGGCGTGAGCGCACTGTTCTCCGTGCTGGCGCTCATCGGTGTCGGCACCCGGCGGCTGCGGGACGGTGGGTTCAGCCCGTGGCTGTTGCTCCTGGCACTGATCCCCGGCGGTGGATTGGTGGTCCTGATTCTCTGGGTGCTGCCGTCCAAGCCTCAGAACTCATCATTCGGGGCGGCCGGATGACCCGTTTCTGAACCTCCGATAAGCGCCGGCTCAGCCGTTGCAGGGAATTCCCTGTGACGGCTGTTCCATGCCCCCGGAAAGGACGAAACTGGCCTCATGAACCGCATCGCGGCTCAGCCACGGCGAGGCGAAAAGAGGAAAGATCATGAGCCAGCCACCAACCACTCCCCGGGAGCCCGATCCCGGGATGCCAACACCTGGTCCGGAGGATGCCGCCGGACAAGGGGCTGCGGAGGCCGCCCCCACGGGTCCTCCAAGCGCTGCCCCAGGGCCGGTTCAGCCCGGCTGGTACCAGCTCCCGGCCTTCGAGCCGAGGCCACGCGTGGGGTTCCCCCAGGCCATCAGCTCCGCATTCAGCAATTACGCCAACTTCTCCGGCCGTGCCGTGAATTCCGAGTACTGGTGGTGGTTCGTGTTCGAATCGCTGGTGCTCGGCGTGCTGGGCTTCCTCACCTATGTGTTCTTGTTCATCGGGCTGATCCTCCGGAACGGGATCGTCATGCCGCGACGCGGGATCGCGGTGTACCGGCCCATGATGCGGGGACTGGCGTGGAACCCGCCGTTGGTGATGGCACTGATCATGGGGATCGTGCTGCTCCTGGTGGCACTGGGGCTGCTGCTTCCCGGGCTGGCGCTCAGCGTCCGACGGCTCCATGACGCCGGCTTCAGCGGATGGCTCGTCCTGATCGCGTTGATCCCGTTCGGCAAGATCGTGCTGCTGGCGCTCCTGGCCATGGAGAGCAGCCCGGAAGGGATGAAATACGGGTATTGACCCAGCTCAAGGGGGAAACTGTCCATGGCGTGGCGGGTCCGCCCGGTGCAGACTGGAGAAGAACACGCAGTTACGCGGCGCATGGGAAGGGCAGGACGATGACTCAGCAACCAGAGCGGCAGGACGACGACGGCGGCCGGCCGCCTCAGGGACAGCAGCCGTACCGTGCGCAGCACCAGCCGCAGCAGCCACCGCAGTACGGGCAGTCTCAGCCGGGCGCCCGTCCGCCGCAGCCGCCGAGCCCCTACGGCCAGCCCAGCTACAGCGGCGGGCTCTATGCCCCATTCGTGCCACGGCCCAGGGTGGGTTTCGTCGATGCCATCAAGCTGGGGTTCGCCAATTACGCGAACTTCAAGGGCCGGGCCGGCCGCAGTGAGTTCTGGTGGTGGTACCTGTTCCGCCTGATCGTGGTGGGGATCCCCGCGGGCATCGGCTACGGGATGCTCCTGGGTGGCATCGTCAGCCAGCTTGCCACGGACCGTCAGTACGGCTCCGGCTACGGAACGGCCCCTGACGTCGTCTTCACCGGCGCCATGGGTGCCGGGACGGTCCTGATGGTGATCGGTCTGATCATCGAACTGGCCATCCTGCTGCCCGACCTGGCCATCACCTGGCGACGCCTGCATGACGGGGGATTCCCAGGGCCGATGTTCTTCCTGGCTTTCATCCCGGGCGTCGGGGGCATCATCGTCTTGGTGCTGACGATTCTTCCCAGCAAGCCGGAGGGCATGAAATACGAAGCGCAGTAGGCGCAGCCGCCGGGGACGTGACGCCTGGACGGCGCCGGAGGCCTCCGGGGAATGCCGCGGGGGGCCTCCATGGTGTCATATCCCGCCGGCGGCATTCGTCACATGGAGAGCCGTCCCCATGGTGAACTGGCCGGATTAAGTACAGAATGTAGTGAATCACCCGAATCACCTCTGAGGGAAAGAACAGCTCCATGACTCAGCAGCCCGATTGGCAGAACAACAACCCCGGTGCGCAGCAGCCCCAGGGCCAGCCGCAGCCTCCCCAGTACCCGGCTCCGCAGGCGCCGCAGTACGGTCAGCAGCCGGCCCCGGAGTACGGTCAGCCCCAGGCACCTGGCTACGGCCAGCAGCCTCCGCAGTACACCGCGCCGCAGCAGGGTTACCAGCAGCAGAGCCCTTACGGCCAGCCCTCCTACGGCGGCGGACTGTACGCCCCGTTCGTGCCTCGCCCCAGCGTCGGATTTGCGGACGCCATCAAGCTCGGATTCGGCAACTACGCCAACTTCAAGGGCCGCGCAGGCCGGAGCGAATTCTGGTTCTGGTACCTCTTCGAGGTCCTGGTGGCCGCGATTCCGGCCGGCATCGGGTATGGGCTGCTCTTCGGCGGGATCATCAGCCAGGCGGCGGTGTCGGACGGCAGCGGCTACAGCTCGTCGTCTGATGTGCAGTTCACCGGCGGCATGGTCTTCGGCGTGATCCTACTGATCATCGGCGGTCTCATCGGCCTGGCGCTGCTGGTACCCACCATCGCCGTGGCGTGGCGCCGTCTCCACGATGCCGGGTTCCCCGGCCCGATGTACTTCCTGGCTCTCATCCCGTACGTCGGCGGCCTGATTCTCCTTGTCCTGTGCGCCCTGCCCAGCAAGCCGGAAGGCATGAAGTACGAGGTTCAGTAGCGGACTGCCGCAGCTGATGGCGAAGCCCCCACGGGATTCCGTGGGGGCTTCGCCATTCCCGCACCGGGGTGTGCGCGGTGACGAACGGTGTGCTTGGCGTGGCGAGGAAATCGGGTGCAGACTTCAGTCAGTCATATGACACCGCTGATGGGGGGAGGGCCTGCCGATGACGCAGCAGCCGGACTGGCAGAACGGCGATCCGCAGCTACGGCCGGGTCAGAGTCCGAACTGGCCGGCGCCGGGCCCGTATGGGCAGCCCTTCCACGGTGGAGGGTGGTATCCGCCGTTCTTCCCGAGGCCGCGCGTCGGATTTGTGGATGCGGTCAAGCTGGCGTTCCGCAACTATGCGAACTTCAAAGGCCGTGCGGGCCGCAGCGAATACTGGTGGTTCTACCTGTTCCAGTTCCTGGCGGTCTTTGTTCCGGGCCTCCTCGGAGAGGCGCTGTTCGTCCTCGGCTTCTTCCAGCAGGTGCCCTTCACCCACCTTTCCCGCAGTCACGGGGGTCCGCCGGTGATCCATTTCACCGCGGCCATGGTGGTGGGCTCGATCCTGTTTGTGATCGCATGGCTGGCGGATGCGACCCTCGTCCTGCCGTACCTGGCAGTGACGTGGCGGCGGCTCCACGACGCCGGCTATCCGGGTCCCATGTTCTTCCTGAGCCTCATCCCGTACGCGGGAGGGATCATCCTCATCGTCCTGAACGCGATGCCCAGTACAGCCGAAGGGATGCAGTACGAGTACAAGTGAACGGCACGAGGGCGCCGTGGAATGTCCGCGGCGCCCTCGGCGTGAAACGCGAAATGCGCGTCAGAGTTCCGGGAGCTCCGCCAGCAGGCGCTGTGCGGCGTCAGCCGGGTCCCTCGCATCGGTCACGGCCCGGACCACGACGACGCGGCGTGCGCCGGCTTCCACGACCTGGGCCACATTGCCGTGGTCCACGCCGCCGATGGCGAACCAGGGGATGGTCGTCTGAGTGGCCGCGGCGTACCGGACCAGGTCCAGTCCGACGCCCGGGCGGCCGGGCTTGGTGGGTGTCGCCCACAGGGGGCCCACACAGAAGTAGTCCGTCTCACCGCGTGCCGCGGCAGCGAGTGCGGCGTCCACCTGCGCGGGGCCGTGGCTCGAGAGACCCAGCACGACGTCGTCGTTCAGGAGGCTGCGCGCCGAGGGCAGGGGCAGATCCTTCTGTCCGAGGTGCAGCACCGGGCTGCCGGAGAGGGATGCGATGTCGGCGCGGTCGTTGACGGCCCAGAGCTTCCCATGGCGTTCGGCCGCCTTGCGCAGCACGGCCAGGAACTCCAGTTCCTCCGCCGCCTCGATGGCCTTGTCCCGGAGCTGGATGATGTCCACGCCACCCGCATACGCGGCATCCACGAAGTCCGCGAAGTCCCCGCGCTCGCGGCGGGCGTCCGTGCAGACGTACAGCCGGGCCGCGGCGAGGGCAGTCACATGTGCAGAAGTACTCATGCGAACCAGGGTAGTTCCTCTAGAATGGGGCGGTACTGCGGGAGCCGGTCCCGGATGGTCATATTCGCCCGGCTGAGAGGGCTTGAGTGCCGACCGCCACACCTGATCCGGTTCATGCCGGCGTAGGGAAGGACACGGGAGAATGCACCAGGGAACAGCGGACGTCGCCGTCATCGGCGCGGGCATCGTGGGCCTGGGCATCGCGTGGACCCTCCTGGACTCCGGACGTTCCGTCACGCTGATCGACCCGGCGCCGGCCCAGGGAGCCACCTTCGCAGCGGCCGGCATGCTCGCCCCCGTGAGCGAATACCACTACCAGGAAGAGGAACTCCTCGGCCTGACCCTCGAATCCGTCGGACTGTGGCCGGGCTTCGCCGCGCCGTTCGGCGCCTCGGGCGCCTACCTGGCCACGCCGACCCTTGTGGTGGGGTTCGATGCGGCCGACCGCACCGCCCTCGCCGACCTGAACGCCGTGCAGAAGGCCCACGGCCTCGACGTCGAACCCCTGACCCTGCGCGAGGCGCGGCGGATGGAGCCACTTCTGGCACCTCAGCTCAGTTGCGCCTTCCTCACCCCGGGGGACCACCAGGTGGACCCGCGCCGCATGCATTCCGCCCTGCTGGCCGCGTTCCGTGAGCGCGGGGGCGTGGTGCTGGAGGAGCGCGCGGAGGCGTTGCTCTGGAACGACGACGGCGCGCGGGTCACCGGCGTCCGTCTCGCCTCCGGCTCCACCGTCGCCGCGGGCGAGGTGGTGGTGGCCAACGGCCTGTCATCCCCGGAGCTCGAGGGGCTGCCCGACGGCCTGAAGCTTCCCCTGCGGCCCGTGTACGGCGACATTCTCCGCCTGCGGGTCCCGGAGCGCCTGCAGCCGTTCCTCACCGCCACGGTGCGCGGCTCGGTCCGCGGGATCCCCGTCTATCTGGTGCCCCGCGAGGACGGCACCGTGGTGATCGGCGCGACGCAGCGGGAGGACGGTATGGCGGGCGCCTCGGCCGGCGGCGTGCACCAGCTCCTGCGGGACGCGCAGACCCTGGTGCCGGCGGTCGCGGAACTCGAACTGCAGGAGGTCACGGCCCGGGCACGGCCCGGGACGCCGGACAACGCGCCCCTGCTCGGCCGGGTGCGCGGGCCGGACGGGCAGGATCTCCCGGGCCTCATCATCGCCACAGGATTCTTCCGTCACGGGGTGCTCCTCACCCCGGTGGCCGCGCGGGCGGTCCAGGAACTGCTGGACGGCACGGATCAGGGACGCTGGGCCGCGTTCCGTCCCGACCGATTCGGCGCTGACCGGTTCAGCGCTGACCGGTTCGGTGCCGGGCGCCGGGCCCCCAGACTTCTGAATGAACACACAGTGGAGGCACACGCATGAACATCACGGTGAACGGCGAGCGCCGGGCACTCACCCCGGGGGCCACGGTGTCCACACTGGTCGCACAGGTGACCGGACGGGAGGTCCTGGCCAACGGCCAGGCGGCGGACGGCCGCCGCCTAGGGATGGCAGTGGCGCGGAATTCCACGGTGATCCCGCGCAGCCTCTGGGCGGGGACCGAATTGAGCGACGGCGACGAGCTCGAGCTCGTCACGGCAGTGCAGGGAGGCTGAGATGACGGAGATCCTTCAGAGCCAGGGGCTGGACCCGCTGGTGGTGGACGGCGTGGAGCTCGGCTCCCGCCTCATCATGGGCACGGGCGGCGCGCCCAGCCTGGACGGACTGGGTGCTGCGCTGGTGGAGTCCGGGACCGAACTCACCACCGTGGCCATGCGCCGGTACACCCCCGCGGAGAGCGGATCATTGTTCCAGCTCCTGGTGGATCACGGCATCCGGGTCCTTCCGAACACGGCCGGCTGCTACACGGCCCGGGACGCGGTCCTCACGGCCGAGCTGGCGCGTGAGGCCCTGGAGACGGACTGGGTGAAGCTGGAGGTCATCGCGGACGAGCACACCTTGCTCCCGGACGCCGTGGAACTCGTGGACGCCACCGAGCAGCTGGTGGCCCGCGGCTTCAAGGTCTTCGCCTACACCAACGACGACCCGGTCCTGGCCCTCCGGCTGGAGCAGCTGGGCGCCGTGGCCGTGATGCCCCTGGGCGCCCCGATCGGCACGGGCCTGGGCATCCTGAACCCGCACAACATCGAGGTGATCGTCTCGCGCGCATCCGTCCCGGTGGTGCTGGACGCCGGGATCGGCACCGCCTCCGATGCGGCGCTCGCCATGGAGCTGGGGTGCGACGCCGTGCTGCTGGCCACCGCCGTGACCCGGGCTCAGGATCCGGTGCGGATGGCCGCGGCCTTCCGCCATGCCGTCGAGGCCGGCCGGCTGGCCCGCACCGCCGGACGGATCCCCAAACGCCGGCACGCCCTGGCCTCCTCCAGCATGGAGGGCCGTGCGGAGTTCCTCTGACGGACCGCCGTGCCCCGACGACGACGGCGCCGCACCCCGGAAGGGTGCGGCGCCGTCGTCGTAGGCGGCCTTGTTCAGGAGCGCAGGATGCCTTCGACCGCCGTGGTGTCCTGCGCGGAGCGGCGTGCGCCGAGCACGAACGACGTGGCGAATGCCGCGGCGATGCCGATCACCAGCGGAAGGACCCAGGGGGCCCAGGTCCAGCCGGGCAGGTATCCCAGTCCGAGAGCGATGAACACGATCCAGCTCAGCGCCGCGGCCAGCACCCCTGCGCCGGCCGGGAGCGCGGCGCCCAGGGTGCTGCGCTGCCGGTTCACGGCCCAGGCGAGCGCCCCGAAGGCGACCACGCCCAGAAGGGGGATGATCAGGGACAGCATGGCGGCCTAGAGGGCGCCGAAACCGACGCGGCGCTCTTCCTCCGGGCCCACCTCGACATAGCCGAGGACGGAACCGGGAACGATCACGCTGCGGCCCTTGGCGTCCTTCAGGGACAGCACGGTGCCGGAGGCCAGCGCCTCGGACACGGCCTTCGTGATGGTCTCCGCGTCCTCCGAGGACTCGAAGACGATCTCGCGTGCCACGTTCTGGATGCCGATCTTCACTTCCATGTTCGCCTCCTGGCGGATTCACAGGCCCCGGTCCCGCCGGGGCTTCAACAGCTCTTCCAAGCGTATACGCGCGCGCTCCACGGACAGGACCGCCGGGGCACGCTGGGAGCGAACACGGGGCCGCTCCCGGGGAATGAGCGCTCAGCTCTCCTTGGGGAAGCGGCTGATGCCGCGCCAGGCGAGACGGTAGATCAGGTCACTGGCGACGTCGAGGTCCAGTTTGCCGTCCGTCTCCAGCCAGTACCGTGCACTGACCTGCGCCAGGCCGGACAGGCCGCGGCCCAGTAGCTGCGCCTCCAGCATCGGGAGTCCGGTGTCGTCCGCGATGACCTTGGCGACGGCGTCGGCGAACGTCTTGTTCAAGGTCTCCAGCCGCTCGCTGACGTCCTGATCGTTGGTCAGGCCGGATTCGAAGACCAGGCGGTGCGCCTGATCGTCGCTGGCCATGAACTCGAAGTAGGCCCGCATGACGGCCTGGACGCGGAGCTTGTTGTCCGTGGTGGAGTCGATGGCGGTCAGAAGCATGTCCGTCAGGACCGCCAGATGACTGTCCAGAAGGGCCAGGAAGAGCTCACGTTTGGACGGGAAGTGCTGGTACAGGACCGGCTTGCTGACCTTGGCGGTCTCAGCGATCTCGTCCATCGCGGCACCGTGGTAGCCATTGGCGACGAACACCTCCTGCGCGGCTTGCAGAAGCTGAGCCCGGCGTTCATCTCGGGGCAGGCGCGCCGTGCGAGCGCCCGGTCGTGCATCGCTCACAGTCACATTCCATCCTTTGCTTCCTGGGCCGTCCGGCTGTCCGGCGTGAGGTCAGTTTACCCGCAGGTAATATGACGGGCGCGAGGCGCGGGGCATAGATTGGAAGCATGCCTTCCACGGATTCCCGGACCACCCTCCCGCCCCTGGTCGAGCCGGCCGCCGAGCTCACCCGCGAGGAGCTGGAACGCTATTCCCGGCACGTGATCATCCCGGAGATCGGCTCCGAGGGGCAGCGACGCCTGAAGAACGCCCGCGTCCTGGTGATCGGCGCCGGAGGCCTCGGCGCACCGGCACTGCTGTACCTGGCCGCGGCCGGTGTGGGCACCCTGGGCGTGGTGGATGACGACGTGGTGGAACTGAGCAATCTGCAGCGCCAGGTCATCCATACGGTGGACCGGGTGGGCCTGCCGAAGGCGGAGTCCGCGGCCCTCGCCGTCGCGGATCTGAACCCGCTGGTCACCGTGGTGCAGCACCGGATCCGCCTGGACAACAGCAACGCCGTGGAACTGTTCAGCCAGTACGACCTCATCCTGGACGGCACGGACAACTTCGAGACCCGGTACCTGGTCAACGATGCTGCCGCGATCGCCGGCAAGCCGTACGTCTGGGGATCCATCTTCCGCTTCGACGGTCAGGTGAGCGTCTTCTGGGAGAAGCACGGACCCACCTATCGCGACCTGTACCCGGAGGCCCCGCCGGCCGGCAGCGTGCCCAGCTGCGGTGAGGGCGGCGTGTTCGGCATGCTGTGCGCCGCCGTCGGCTCCCTCATGGTGAGCGAGGCGATCAAGCTGGTGACCGGCGTCGGGCGTTCCCTGCTGGGGCGCGTGGCGCTCTTCGATGCCCTGGGTGGCTCCTGGAGGGAGATCAACGTCCTGAAGGACCCGGAGGCGCAGCCCATCACCGAGCTGAGCGATTACGCCGCCTTCTGCGGCGTCCTGCCGCAGGAGGAGACGACGGCGGAGCCGGAGGCCGCGGACGACACGGTCACCGCCGGGCAGCTGGCGACCATGCTGGCCGCGCGCGACGCCGGTCTGCGCGACTTCGTCCTGGTGGACGTGCGGGAGACGGGGGAGCGTGACATCGTGGCGATCCCGGGCTCCGTGCTCATCCCGCAGGGCCGGATCCTGGCAGGCGAGGCCTGGGACGAGCTGCCGCGCGAGCGGGAGATCGTTTTCCACTGTAAGGGCGGCACCCGCTCGGCGAACGTCCTGGCCGCCGCCCGGCGTGAGGGCTACACGAAGGTCAGCCACCTCGAGGGCGGCGTCATGGCCTGGGTGCGGGACGTGGAGCCGGAGAAGCCGGTCTACTGAGGTTCCGTCGGGCCTGCGTCGTCGGTCGGCGTGGGGCCGGGCGGAGCAGGGCTCAACGGCGTGGCGGCAGGACCCGTTGCGGGCGGCTGGGCCTTGAACGCCGCCGGGTTGAACTCCTTGGCGGCCTTGAGGACTTCGGGCGTTGCCGCCGCGAGCAGGGCCTCGGATTTCCCCCGGGCCTCTTGTGCCGTGGTCTGGGATTCCTGCGCGCGCTGATCCGCCTTCTCACGGCCGGAGGAACCGAACCAGTAACCGAGGGCGCCGGACAGCACCGGGAGGATCGCGATCAGGATGTCCTTGCCCCGTTGAAAAGCGTCGAAGACCGTATTTCCCTTGTCATCTTTCACGGGTGCTGCGCCGATGTATCCGGCGAGGATGGTGAGCCACCAGATGGTGAGCCCGAGAAGAATCACCGTGAACAGAATCCGGGCACTCGTCGACAGGAAATCCATCGGGTCCACTTTCGGGCCGGTTCCTGCGGGGCGCTTCACGGGATTCCGGGCGCCGCGGCCTGCGGGCGGGCGCCGTGTGTTTTGAGGTGCCGGTGGGTCGCCGGCGGGAATTTCTGCATTGCCCCCAATGGCGTTCATGAATTAAACTTTGCGACCGCGCGGGGGCCCAGTCAATGGTGTTCTCCAGGCGTGGAAATTTCCTGAATGCGGTCCCTTTTCCCTGTTTCTTTCAGCCGGAGAATCTCGTGATCCGAAGGAACCGCGGGCGACTCATTTTGTGTTGACACATTAGGGGGAGGACCCGGCGGCGAGATCAGCCGCCATGGAGCGTTGCGCGAGCTCCGCCGCGCGGAATGCCCAGGACTGCGCGTCGAATCCGGGAGGCACCTCGCCGTCGTCGTACGCCGTCTGCTCGGCGAGCCCGGCTGGCATGGCCGGCTGGCCCTCCCGCTGCGCCTGCAACTGGGCGAGCCCCGTCTCCACGGATACGGACGCGGAGATGAGCCAGTCCATGGTGTTGTTGAGCACGAGCGCGGCAAGGAGACGCGTCCTCCGGCGTCACTGTTGCCCGCCGGAACCGTCAGGTCTCAGGCGGTGAGGTCGCGGGCGCGGTGGTCCACGGGGCAGTTGTCCGCGGCTACGGCCGGAGCGGCAGGTTCCACGACGTCGATCCCGTACAGGGCCTCGATCGCGTTCACGTACTGCTCCTGTAGGCCCGCGGCAGCGAGCTCGCGCCCTCGCACCATGGGTGTGTGGAGCAGCTGCTTGACCATGCGGCGGAGCGCGAACTCCACCTCTTCGGCCGCGGCCGTGCAGCCGTGACGGGCACGGACACGCTCCATCTCCGCGTCCAGCACGGACATGGTGTGCTTGCGCAGGGCGACGATGGCGGTGTCCACGCTGCGTGAGCGGCGCTCCGCTTCGAAGTCATGTGCCGCGCCGTCGACGATCCGGGTGGCCTCGGCGAGCGACTCCGCAGTCTCCTCCGGGGCCGCGAGACGGACGGATTCCAGCGTCAGCAGCTCCACGCCGTCGAGTTCGTCCACGGCCGGATCAAAGTCACGGCTCAGGGCCAGGTCGATGACCACCAGCGGTTTCGGGTCCTCGCCGCGCACCTCGGCCAGCTCGGCAGCGGAGACCTGACGGTCCGAGCCGCTGCAGCCGATCAGCACATCGGCCTGGGCGATCGCGGAAGAGAGGCTGTCGCCGTCGAGCGCGGTGCCGCCGCGGGCGGTCACGAAGTCCGTGGCTCGGCCGGAGCCGGAGAAGACGCTGACGTCGGTGCAGCCGCGTTCCCGCAGCAACGCCATGGTGGCGCCGGCATAAGCGCCGGTGCCGAAGAGGACCACGCGTGCGGACGGCCAGTCGCGTGTTTCGGAAAGATCCGTGGCGAGCTCCAGCGCGACCGAGACGATCGAGAGCCCTCGGCTGCCCAGTGCGGTGCGCGTGCCGACGTCCTTGGCGGTCCGGCTGGCGGCCTGGAAGAGCCGGACCAGTCCGGGGCTGGCGGTGCCGGTCTCCTGGGCGTTGATGAGGGCGCGGCGCACCTGGCCGGCGATCTCGCGCTCGCCCACGACGGCGGAGTCGAGCCCGGCGCCCACGGCGAAGAGATGGCGGGCGACGTCGGAGCCGCGACGGACGGTCAGGGCCTGGTCCACGGTGCCGCGGTCCAGGCCGCTCTGTGCGGCGATCCCGGCCAGCAGTTCCTCACGGGCGGCGTCGATGCCATGGTCCGTGACAGCCTCGGCGTAGACCTCGAAGCGGTTGCAGGTGGACAGGACCACCGCTCCGTTCAGGCTCTGCAACGGTTCCACGGCGGCCTGCGCCATGCCTCCGGAGGCCGGCGGGAGGACCGGCGGATGGACGTTCCCCGCGGCAACGGCGGAAGCGCCCTTGCTCAGTCGAGCAACGGTTTCGAGGTTCAGGTCGGCATGCGTGGCCGTCAGCGAAAAGAGCACCACAGTTTCCCTATTCTACGACTTCGCACCCTTGTAGAAAAACTTCCCGGAATTCCGCGGATCCCAGCAATGGCGCGGGAAACGCTGACACTGTGTCACTGACAGAGTGTCGTCAAGTGGTGCCTTGCGGAGTGGGCACAATCGAGATATGCCTTCCATGCTCCAGGCCCTTCCGGCTGCCCATCCGCTGGTCTCCGGGGCCACATCAGAGTCCCCGCTGATCACCGCCTACCGGGGCGGGAAGCCGTCCCGGCGACCGGTCTGGTTCATGCGTCAGGCGGGCCGCTCCCTGCCCGAGTACCGGGAGGTCCGCCGGGGCATCTCGATGCTGGACTCCTGCCTGAAGCCGGAGCTCGCCGCGGAGATCACCCTGCAGCCCGTGCGCCGTCACGACGTGGACGCCGGCATCTTCTTCTCCGACATCGTCATCCCGCTCAAGCTCGCCGGCGTCGGCGTGGACATCGTGCCGGGTGTCGGCCCGGTGCTGGAGCACCCGGTGCGCACGGCCGACGACGTCGCGAAGCTTCCGAAGCTCGACTGGGACGCTCTGGAGCCCATCCGGGAGGCCGTGCGCCTGACGGTGGAGCAGCTCGGCAGCACCCCCCTCATCGGCTTCGCCGGTGCCCCGTTCACCCTGGCGGCCTACATGGTGGAGGGCCGCCCGTCCCGCGACCACCTGGGCCCGCGCACCATGATGCACGCCGACCCGGACACCTGGAAGGCCCTGGCCCAGTGGGCCGCGGACGCCTCCGGTCTGTTCCTCCGGGCCCAGCTGGAAGCAGGCGCCTCCGCGGCACAGCTCTTCGACTCCTGGGCCGGCTCGCTCGGCCTGGCCGACTACGAGCGCTTCGTGGCCCCGGCTTCGGCCCGAGCCCTGGACCCGGTCCGCGGCCTCGGCGCCCCGCTCATCCACTTCGGCACCGGGACATCCGAGATCCTGGGCGCCATGCACGGCGTGGGCGTGGACGTCATCGGCGTGGACTACCGCCTGCCGCTCGGTGAGGCGAACCGCCGTCTCGGCGGGACCGTGCCGCTGCAGGGCAATATCGATCCGGCCCTGCTGTCCGCCCCGTGGGAGGTCCTCGAGAGCCACGTCCGCGAGGTCATCGCCGCCGGCGAGAGCGCCCCGGGCCACGTCCTGAACCTGGGTCACGGGGTGCCGCCGGAGACGGATCCCGAGGTCCTCACCCGGCTCGTCTCCCTCATCCACTCGATCGGCTACTGAGCCCGTCATGACCACGACTCCTGCCACGGGTGAGCGCGCCGTCGTCGTGGGCGGTGGCGTCTCCGGCCTGCTGTCCGCACTGCGCCTCGCCCAGGCGGGACACGGGGTGACCTTGCTGGAGGAGCGGTCCGTGCTGGGCGGTGCCGTGGCCCGGCACACGGTGGGCGGGCTGTTGCTCGACGCCGGGGCGGAGTCATTCGCGACGCGCGGCGACGCCATTCCGGCGTTGCTGGAGGAGCTGGGTCTGGCCGGCGAGGTGGTGGCCCCCGACCCGTCGGGCGCCTGGGTGCGTCTGCCGCAAGGCCCTCGCGAACTGCCCCGTACCGGCGTGCTCGGCATCCCTGCAGACCCCTGGGACGAGGAGGTCCGCAGGACTCTCGGCCTGGCGGGTTCCCTGCGGGCCAGCCTGGACCGCGTCCTCCCCGCGTCGCTGGGTGCGGGATCCGGCGTCAGCAGCGTGGCCCGCCTGGTGCGCCTGAGGCAGGGCCGCCGCGTCCTCAAGCGGCTGGTCGAGCCCGTGGTCGGTGGTGTGCACGCCGCGGACCCGGCGCTCCTGGACGTGGACATGGTGGCGCCGGGACTCCGGCGCCGGATGCGTGAACACGGCTCCCTCGGTGCCGCCGTGCTGGCCCAGCGCCAGGCGTCCGGCGGCCAGGCCGCCAACGGGCCTGCCGCCAACAGTCCTGGACCCCGACGCGCGGGTTCCGCCGTCGCGGGCCTGCGCGGCGGCATGAACCGGCTGGTCACGGCCCTGGAGCAGCGGCTCCGCGAACTGGGCGTGGACATCCGCACCTCAACCCGCGTGTCTGCCGCCATCCGCGACTGTGACGGCAAATGGGCCGTGGAGCACGGCCCAGCCGAGGCTCCGGAGGTGCTCACGGCAGACCGCCTGGTGGTGGCACTGGACGGCCCCGGTGCCGTGGATCTGCTGGCCTCGGCGGTGCCCTCGCTGGCGGCATACCGGCCGGAGCCGGGCGCGGAGATCAAGCTGGTGACGCTGGTGCTGGACAAGCCCGAGCTGGACGCCCATCCTCGCGGCACCGGGATCCTGGTGGCCCCGCAGGTGGAAGGAATCCAGGCCAAGGCCCTGACCCATGCGACGGCCAAGTGGCCCTGGCTGGCCGAGCTGGCCGGACCGGGGACGCACGTGCTGCGGCTGAGCTACGGACGTCAGGACGGTGGTGCGGGGGACGCCCGCGCTGTGCCGGAGAGCGATGGCGAACTGTTCGCCGCCGCGCTGGCCGACGCGAGCGAACTGCTCGGCGTCGCGCTGAGCAGCAGCGATGTCCTGGACCACGACGTCGTCCGCTGGCTTGGGGCGCTGCCGTTCGCCGCCGTCGGGCACAAGCAGCGGGTGGAGACGGTGCGTAGCCTGTGCGCCGCGGAGCCCGGGCTCGAGGTGGTCGGGGCCTGGCTGGCGGGGACCGGCCTAGCCGCCGTGGTGGCGGACACCTTCGCAGGATCCGCACGTCAGGCGTAAAATTCTACGAGGCGTAGAAGAGTTTTTTCGATGCAGGAGGAAACAGCAATGAGCAACGAGTACTTCACCCTCTGGGCCGTGTTCAAGCGGACCGGTGCCGGCAGTGTGGCCCGCCCCGACGGCGCCGTCGAGGACTTCGAGGCCCTGGTGAACGGCCTTCAGGCCAAGGGCGTGACCCTGCGCGGCGCCTACGACGTCTCCGCCATGCGCTCCGACGCCGACGTCATGCTCTGGTTCCACGGCGCCAAGCCGGAGGAACTGCAGGCCGCCGTCCGCGCCGTCCGCCGCAGCCCGCTCTTCACGGCCACCGAGCTCGCCTTCTCCGCCATGGGCGTGCACCGCGACGCCGAGTTCGCCAAGAGCCACACTCCGGCCTTCTCCCGCGGCGTCCCCGCCGAGGAGTGGCTGTGCGTGTACCCGTTCGTCCGCTCCTACGAGTGGTACCTCCTGCCTGCCGAGGAGCGCGGACGCATGCTGCGCGACCACGGCCTGCTGGGCCGCGAGTTCCCGCAGGTCCAGTCCAACACTGTGGCCTCCTTCGCCCTGGGCGACTGGGAATGGATCCTGGCCCTGGAGGCCCCGGAGCTGGTGGACCTGGTGGACCTGATGCGCAGCCTGCGCCACACGGACGCCCGCAACCACGTCCGCGAGGAGATCCCCTTCTACACCGGCCGCCGCATCCCGGCCGCCGAGATCGCCGAGGTTCTTGCATGAGCACCGCCCTTGACACGGCACTTGAGACCCTGAGCATCAGCACGGCGCTGAACGAGGTCACCGAGGCCGGCCGCCTGGATCCGGCGGAGTACGACGCCATCCTGCTCGCCTCCTTCGGCGGGCCCGAGGGCCAGGACGACGTCATCCCGTTCCTGCGCAACGTCACCCGCGGTCGCGGCATCCCGGACGAGCGCCTCGAAGAGGTCAGCCACCACTACCGCGCGTTCGGCGGCGTGAGCCCCATCAACGCGCAGAACCGCGAGCTGAAGGCCGCGCTCGAAGGCGAGCTGGCCGCGCGCGGCATCGCCCTGCCGGTCTACTGGGGCAACCGGAACTGGGACCCCTTCATCCCGGAGACGCTGCAGAAGATGTACGACGACGGTCACCGCCGCGTCCTCATGCTCACCACCAGCGCCTACACCTGTTACTCCAGCTGCCGCCAGTACCGCGAGGACATCGGCATCGCCCTGACGGAGACCGGCCTGGACGGCAAGCTGCAGGTGGACAAGGTGCGCCAGTACTTCGACCACCCCGGGTTCGTCCTGCCGTTCGTCGAAGGCACGCTGGAAGGCCTGCAGAAGGTCCGCCAGGCCCTGGACGCCGAAGACGGTTCCCGCGACTCCGAGATCCGCGTCCTCTTCGCCACGCACTCCATCCCCACCCGTGACGCCGAGGCCGCCGGCCGTGGCGAGGGAGAGCCCCGCGAATTCGAAGGCGGCTCCGCCTACGTGGCGCAGCACCTGGCCAATGCGCGGGCCATCATGGCCGCGGTCGCGCCGGCCGTCGAATGGGACCTGGTCTACCAGTCCCGCTCCGGTGCACCGCACGTGCCGTGGCTGGAGCCGGATATCAACGACCACCTCGAGGCCATTGCGCCGCAGGGAGTCAAGGGAGCCGTCATCGTGCCCCTGGGCTTCGTGAGCGATCACATGGAGGTGGCCTGGGACCTGGACACCGAGGCGCTGGAAACCTGCGGCGAGCTCGGCATCGAGGCCGTCCGCGTCCCCACCCCCGGCACCCACCCGACGTTCGTGGCCGGCCTGGTGGACCTGATCTGTGAGCGGACCGTGGAACACCACATCGCCGAGCGCCCCCACGTGACGGATCTGGGACCCTGGTATGACGTGGTCCCCGCCGGTGACTGCCGGAACTTCCGCGGTGACAAACCCGTCATCGCCGAGGCCGGAGTCACGCTGGGCACCACTCACGACTAGCACGATCCACGACTGAAGCCCGGGAGAATCAGAGTATGAGCGTCCGCATCGGAACGCGCGGCAGCCTGCTGGCTGTCACCCAGTCCCAGCAGGTGGCCGACCGGCTGGCCGCCGTCGGCGGTTTTGAGACCGAGCTGGTCCGCATCAAGACCGACGGCGACGTGCTGACCGGTCCGCTGTCCCAGATGGGCGGCACGGGCGTCTTCGCCGTCGCCCTGCGGGACGCACTGCTCGTGGAGCAGTGCGATGTGGCCGTCCACTCCCTCAAGGACCTCCCGACGGCAGCCATCCCGGGCCTCGCCATCGCGGCCGTCCCGGCACGTGAGGACGTCCGTGACGTGCTCTGCGCCCGGGACGGGCTCACGCTTGCGACCCTGCCACAGGGCGCGAAGGTGGGCACGGGATCCCCGCGCCGGGCCGCCCAGCTGCTGCTGGCGCGCCCGGACTTGGCGGTCGTGGACATCCGGGGCAATGTGGACACGCGCCTGGGCCGTGTTCCCGGCCTGCCCGGCAACGCCGAGGACGCCCCCGGCGACCTCGACGCCGTCGTGCTCGCCGCCTCGGGTCTGAAGCGACTGAGCCGCACGGACGTCATCAGCGAGTACCTGGAGACCTCCGTCATGCTCCCGGCGCCAGGTCAGGGTGCGCTGGCCGTCGAGACCCGCGCCGCGGACGCGCCGCAGCACGAGTCCCAGACGTCCTCGCCGGAGGTCCTGACGCAGGCGCTCGCAGCGATCGACGACGCCGACTCGCGCCTCGCGGTGACCGCGGAGCGTGCGCTGCTGGCCCGGCTCGAGGCGGGCTGCGCGGCCCCGGTGGGCGCGCACGCCTACCGCAAGGGGAGCTTTCTGCACCTGGAGGCCGTGGTCTGCGCGAACGACGGGTCACGTCATGAACGCCGCGCCAAGGCGAGCGACCTCTTCACCGAGGTCGGGGCGACCCTGCTGGGCATCGAACTGGCCGAGGAGCTCCTCGCCGCCGGGGTGGCGGACTTTGCCGACCTCGGCTGACGCTCTTCCCCTCACCGGACGGTCCGTGCTCCTCACCCGGAGCCCGGACCGGGCCGGTGGCATGGCGTCCGCCCTTCGCAGTGCCGGGGCGGACGTTCTGCTGCTGCCGCTCATCGACTTCGAGGCCGTGGCCGAGCCGTCCGTGGTCATCGACGCCACGGAGCGCGCGGTGGCGGGGGAGTACGACTGGCTGGTGGTCAGCAGCATCACCACGGTCCGGGCTCTTGCCCAGTACCTCGGTGACGGCCGCCTGAACGCGCTGGCCTCGGCTCCGTTGAAGGTGGCGACCATCGGCCCGAGCTCGCGCCGTATTCTTGAGGACCTCGGCTTCACCGTGGACCTGGCCCCGGAGGACCGGCAGTCCGCCGAAGGGCTCCTGGAGCTGTGGACGGCGAACGGCATGCGCGCCAGCAGGCAGAGGATTCTTCTGCCGCAGGCGGACATCGCCGGCACAGTCCTTTCGGACGGCCTGAGGTCCGCCGGGAACACCGTGGACGCCGTCACGGCCTATCACACGGTCGACTACCCGGCCCGGGACGAGCGTCGCCTGACCGCCACGCTGCCCGGTGCGTCGGCCGACGTCCCCGACGCTGGACTCCTCGGCCCCGCGGCTGCCCGCAGCGCCGACGCGGCCGGCCGGATCGACGTCGTCGTGGCCGCCTCGCCGAGCGCCGCCCGCGCCGTCGTCGACCGGCTCGGCGTCCCGCACGCGCGTTTCGTGGCGATCGGGCCGAGCACCGCGGCCGAAGCCGAAAGGCTCGGCCTGACCGTGGCCGTCGTCGCGGCCACCCCCACACCCAAGGGAATCGTCGACGCCGCCATCGCGGCGCTGAACAGCTGATCATCCAGGAGAAGAAGCCATGGAACTCTCACACCGTCCCCGCCGCCTGCGCACCACCCCCGCCCTGCGCCGCCTGGTCGCCGAGCACCGGCTGTCCCCGTCGGAGCTGATCCTGCCCGCCTTCATCCGCGAGGGCCTGAGCGAGCCGGCGCCCATCACCTCGATGCCCGGCGTCGTGCAGCACACCACGGAGACGCTCAAGCGCGCCGCGGCCGAGGCCGTGGAGCTGGGCGTGGGCGGCATCATGCTGTTCGGAGTCCCCGAGGTGCGCGACGCCGAGGGCACCGCGAGTCTGGACCCGGACGGGGTGCTGAACAAGGCCATCCGTGACGTGCGTGCCGAGGTGGGCGACGAGCTGGTGATCATGAGCGATGTCTGCCTGGACGAGTTCACCGATCACGGCCACTGCGGCGTGCTCGACGCCGAAGGACGTGTGGACAACGACCGCACCGTGGAGATCTACGCGAAGATGGCTGTGGCGCAGGCCGAGGCCGGCGCGCACGTGTTGGGCCCGTCCGGCATGATGGACGGCCAGATCGCGCCGATGCGCGCCGCGCTGGACGCCGCCGGGTTCCAGGATGTCTCGATCCTCGCCTACGCCGCCAAGTACGCCTCCGCGTTCTACGGCCCGTTCCGCGAGGCTGTGGATTCGCAGCTCAAGGGCGACCGCCGCACCTATCAGATGGACGCCGCCAACCGCCGCGAGGCGATCCTGGAGGTCCAGCTGGACCTGGAGGAGGGCGCGGACATGGTCATGGTCAAGCCGGCGATGAGCTACCTGGACATCCTGGCCGACGTCGCCGAGATGAGCCCCGTGCCCGTGGCCGCTTACCAGATCTCCGGTGAGTACGCCATGATCGAGGCGGCCGCAGCGAACGGCTGGATCAACCGTGAAGCCGCAATCCGCGAGTCGGTCCTGAGCATCAAGCGGGCCGGTGCCAACATGGTGCTGAGCTACTGGGCGAGCGAGCTCGCCGGGTGGCTCCGCCAGGACTGACGGCGGAGCCGGGCTGGCGAAGCCAGTTGGATTCGCACGGGACACTGACTTCTTTCAACGGTTGCAGCCATCGCGTCCAGGCGCCAAGCGCGACCGGCTGAACGCGTTCTTCGTCAGTGGATCCAAATACACTGTTAGCTGGTACACATCACCGACTTCGGAGACTCCATGACAGACCTGTCCGCGCTCACTTCTGATGAGTTGCAACTTTTGAACGTTGTCCCCATTGACGGGAGCACCATTGGAAACCAGAGAGCTCGTGAGACCGTTGGCTTGGGCGAGGATCTCTACTTTACGGTTCGAAATGGATTGATCGAGAAGGGGCTGATCGTCAAGGGTCAAGGCCGGGGAGGCACGATCCGTCGTGTTCTTGAAGTAGTCGCGGAGCCCGACGCGGTGGTGAGCCCAATCGCCGATACCGCCACGGTCGTCATTGAGACGGTTCGTGAAGACGCCCTCTACGAGCCGATTCTTGGCGTGCTTCGTGGTGCTTGGACGAGGGACCGACAGCTGCTTCCTCTTGACTTTGAAATCACAGCTCGGCAAGGGCGTCGGTCTACGGGAGGAACTTGGTCCCGCCCAGATCTGGTGTCCGTCGAGATCAAGACCTATGAGTACGTTCCGGGGAAGTTCCTCGAAGTCACTACCTTCGAAGTCAAACCTGCTGATGCGATTGATGTACAGGCCGTATATGAGGCGTTGGCGCATCGACGCTCATCGACCCATGCCTACGTGCTCCTGCACATCCCCCAGGAAGAAGTGACAGTTTTGGAGGACTCGGTTCGAAATGTTCGCCTTGTAGCCCGCTCGCACGGTATCGGAGTGATCACCATTCAGGACCCAGCGGACTACAACACGTGGGAGGAACTGGAAGAGGCCCAACGCGTCGAGCCAGATCCAGAGCGTCTCAATCAATTCATCGAGACCCAACTCAGTGAGAAGCTCCGTAAGAAGATTGCCAGAACGTTGCGCTGAGGGGTGCGCGGCAGTCGGGCGGCGCTGATGGGGAATGAATCCGGCAGTGTACGAGTTTTCATGCGTATGCATACGGATTCCGCGAACTCGCTCCTGATCGGCGTCGACACCTTCGGCGACGTCACTCTCCACGACGATGGCACCCCCAAGTCCCACCCGGAGGTGCTGCGCGACGTCGTGGCCGAGGGAGTCCTGGCCGATCAGGTGGGCCTGCACAGCTTCGGCGTGGGGGAGCATCACCGCAAGGACTTCGCGGTGTCCGCGCCCGACGTCGTCCTCGCGGCGATCGCCGGGAAGACCGAGAACATCCGCCTCGCCTCCGCGGTCACGGTGCTGTCCTCGGACGACCCCATCCGCGTGTTCCAGCGCTTCTCCACCCTGCACGCCCTCTCCAACGGCCGCGCCGAGGTGGTCCTGGGACGCGGTTCCTTCATCGAGTCCTTCCCGCTGTTCGGCTACGACCTGGAGGACTATGAGGTCCTCTTCGAGGAACGCCTGGCCCTGTTCGACAAGGCCCGCTCGCAGAAGCCCATCCACTGGGAGGGCCGGACCCGCGGCCCGATCCGCGGGCTCATGGCCTACCCCCAGCTGGAGGAGGGGCTGCTGCCGGTCTCGGTCGGCGTCGGCGGCAGTCCGCAGTCCGTGGTCCGCGCGGCCAGCTACGGCTACCCGCTGACCCTGGCCATCATCGGCGGCGAACCCGCCCGCTTCCGTCCCTACGCGGACCTCTACTACAAGTCCCTGGAGCAGCACGGCAAGGAATGGCAGCCGCTGTCCGTGCACTCGCCGGGCCACGTCGCGGACACCGACGAACAGGCCCAGGAGGAGTTCTTCCCGCACTGGCTGGCTACCCGCAACCGCCTCGGCTCCGAGCGCGGCTGGGGCGCCGGCAGCCGTATCGAGTTCAACGAGCAGGTGGCCGCACACGGCGCCCTGTACGTCGGCTCCCCGGAGACCGTGGCCAAGAAGATCGCCGCCACTGCCAAGAAGCTGAAGCTGCAGCGCTTCGATCTGAAGTACTCCAACGGCACCCTGCCGCACTCGTCGATGATGAAGAGCATCGAGCTGCTGGGGACCAAGGTTTCGCCGCTGGTTGACGACATGCTGTCGTAGTCCAAGGGCTCTTCGGAGTGGGAGAATGGACCCATGACCCACTCCGAAGAGCTCTTTGCCCGCGCCCAGAAACTCATGCCCGGCGGCGTGAACTCGCCCGTGAGGGCCTTCGGATCCGTGGGCGGCACCCCGCGCTTCATGGCGGGCGCCAAGGGCGCCTACCTGTACGACGCCGACGGCCAGGAATACGTCGACCTGGTCTGCTCCTGGGGCCCGGCCTTGCTCGGCCACGCCCACCCGGCCGTCCTGGACGCCGTGCACGCCGCAGTGGACCGTGGCTTGTCCTTCGGCGCCTCCACCGAGGATGAGGGCCGCCTGGCCCAGCTGGTCATGGACCGCGTCCCCGCCGTCGAGCGCATCCGCATGGTCTCCACCGGCACCGAGGCCACCATGACCGCCATCCGCCTGGCCCGCGGCTTCACCGGCCGTGAACTGGTCATCAAGTTCGCCGGCTGCTACCACGGCCACGTCGACTCCCTCCTGGCCGCCGCCGGTTCCGGTCTGGCCACCCTGGCCCTGCCCGGCAGCGCGGGTGTCACCGAGGCGACCGCCTCCCAGACCCTGGTCCTGCCGTACAACGACCTGGCCGCCGTCGAGGCCGTGTTCGCCGCCCACCCGGGCCGCATCGCCGCCGTCATCACTGAGGCCGCCCCTGCCAACATGGGCGTGGTCACCCCGGGCGAAGGCTTCAACGCCGGCCTGCGCCGGATCACCGAAGCCAACGGCGCCCTGCTCATCCTGGACGAGGTCCTCACCGGCTTCCGCACCGGCTGGGCCGGCTACTGGGGCCTTACCGGCGCCACCGAGGGCTGGGCACCGGACCTGTTCACCTTCGGCAAGGTGATCGGCGGCGGCCTGCCCACCGCCGCGCTCGGCGGCCGCGCCGAGGTCATGGATCACCTGGCTCCTCTCGGCCCGGTCTACCAGGCCGGCACCCTGTCCGGTAACCCGGTGGCCATGGCCGCCGGTGTCGCCACGCTGACCCACGCCACCGCCGACGTCTACGCCACCGTGGACGCACGCTCCCTGGAACTGTCCGCAGCATTGTCCTCCGCCCTGGACGCCGAGGGTGTGGACCACTCCATCCAGCGCGCCGGGAACCTGTTCTCCGTCGCGTTCGGCACCTCCGAAGCCGGTGTGCACAACTACGATCAGGCCCAGGCCCAGGAGGCGCACCGCTACGCGCCGTTCTTCCACTCGATGCTGGACTCGGGCGTCTACCTGCCGCCGAGCGTCTTCGAGGCGTGGTTCCTCTCCGCCGCCCACGACGACGCGGCCATGGAGCGCATCGCCTCCGCACTTCCCGCCGCTGCCAAGGCCGCCGCGGCGGCCTGAGCCGATGAACTGAGGAGGCTGCCGTGAGCGGGCGTAGCCAGGCAGGACGTGATCGGACCGGGCACCGGAAGGCGGCGACGGCGGGAGCAGTGCTCCTGGCGCTGCTGTCCAGCCTGGCCGGCTGTTCCTGTCAGGCCCAGTCCGCGCCGGCGCCCAGCGGCACGCCGACGCTGTCCCCGACGTCGGCGAGCCCCAGCGTCACCCCGACGCGCACGCACAGTGCCACCCCCACGCCGTCGAACACTCCAGCGCCTTCCCACGGCGTGCCCGGCCCCACGCCCACCCCACCGTCCGGCGGCCTGACCCTGCGCCAGGAGGCCGGGCAGCTGTTCCTGGTGGCGGCCAAGGCGAACGGCAGCGATCTGGGGGCCGCCTCGGCGGCACTGCAGGCCGGCGTCGGGAACTTCTACCTCAACGGGCGGACGACGGCGGGCGTCGCGGCGACCGCGGATGTGGTCGCCCAGCTGCGTGGCGCGGTGAGTTCGGCGACGCCGCTGGCGCCTCTGATCGCCTCCGATCAGGAGGGCGGCCAGGTCCAAGTGCTCCGGGGCCCGGGTTTCAGCGTCATCCCGAGCGCGCTGCAGCAAGGACAGCTGGCCCCGGCCACGCTGCGGGCGGATTCCCAGCAGTGGGGGAGCGAGCTCCGGGCCGCGGGGCTCACGATGGATCTTGCGCCGGTGCTGGACACGGTCCCGTCCGCGGCGTTCGCACCGCAGAACATCCCGATCGGCTACTACCAGCGGAACTACGGCTTCACGCCGGCCGCCGTGTCCCAGTCCGGGAACGCCTTCGCGCAGGGGATGCGTGCCGCGGGCGTGCGTCCCGTGGTCAAGCACTTCCCGGGACTGGGGCGGGTCACGGCCAATACGGACACCTCGAGCGATGTGCGTGACACTCAGACCACCCGGACGGACCCGTACCTGCAGCCGTTCCGTGACGCCGTGAACTCGGGCGTGAACTGGGTCATGGTGTCCAACGCGTTCTACGACCGCATCGACCCGGCCCGGATGGCGCCGTTCTCTCCCGTGATCATCGGCGGGATGCTCCGGCAGGACCTGGGATTCCAGGGCGTGGTGATGTCGGATGACCTGTGCTCCGCGGTGCAGCTGTCCGGCGTGAGCGTCACGGACCGGGCCATCGGCTTCCTCGAAGCGGGCGGCACCATGGCCATCTGCGCGGACAGCGGGATGGCCGTGCAGATGCTCGACGCCGTCGTGGCCCAGGCCCAGCAGGACCCCGCCTTCCGCGCGGTGGTGGAGAACGCCTTCCGGCTCGTGCAGCAGACCAAGGCCAAGGGCGCCTGAGTCTCCTTCCTTCTCCGCGAGACGGCAGCAGATCGCAGTGCGTGTCGCCGCGACTGCGATCTGCTGCCGTTCCATTGCAGGTGCCCGGGCGGCTCAGGCCAACAGGTGCTCCGCTTGCTCCACCACGAGCACCACGGCGATGACCAGCATCAGGATCCCGCTCGTGAGGGTCACTCGCTGGGCCAGCCGCGGACGGCTGCTCAGGAGGCGCCGCGCCGCGAACGCCACAACACCGTAGACCAGCATGCTGATGGCCACGTGGGACAGGCCCATCACCGTGGTCTGGGCGGCCACCGGCAAGGGCGAGGTGAGCCGGATGAACTGCGGCATGATGGCCGCGTACAGCAGGATCCCCTTCGGGTTGATGCCGCTGGTGCCCAGACCCATCAGGAACTCCCGGACACTCCGCGGCGCCGTCGCGCCCGCGAGGTCACCGGGGAGGACAGGGGCCTGACCGTTCGGGGCGTCCGCAGAGAGCCGGACGGTGCGCCAGGAGCGCACGGTCGAGACGCCGAGCCACAGCAGGTACGCTGCCCCGGCCAGCGACAGCCAGCTCACGAGCTCCGGCCGGGCTGCCAGGAGGAGGCCGAAACCGGCCGAGACCAGGACGGTGTGCAGGACGTACCCCGAGCATAGCCCGGCCACCGACGGGGCCGGGGAACCCGGGCGGAGGCCGGCGGCGATCGAATAGGCCCAATCGGCACCGGGTGTCAGGGCCAGGGTGAGGGCGATGCCGGCGAAGCCGAGGTACGGCGAGAAATCCATGGCGCAAGACTAGGGAAATCCCTGCGCGAAGTGCTCACCTTTTTCACGCCCTTTCGGCGGTGTAGGAGTAAGTTCTTCTCATGATCGATGCCATTGACAGGAAGATTTTGCGCACCCTTCAGAAGGATGGCCGGATGACCGCCACGGCGCTGGCCTCCGAAGTGGGTCTGACAGTGGCGCCGTGCCATCGGCGGCTGAAGGATCTGGAGTCCGACGGCGTCATCCGCGGCTACCGCGCGGAGGTGGACCTGGAGCGCGTGGGGCTGGGCTTCGGGGCGCTCGTGTTCGTCACGCTCCGGGAGACGTCCCAGACGACCATTCGCGCCTTCGAGGACGCCGTGGTGGCGGAGACGCAGATCGTGGAGGCGTACCGCCTCTTCGGGGACCCGGACTATCTCCTGAAGTGCGTGGCCCCGGACCTGGCCGGGTTCCAGCGCCTCTACGACGCTCATCTCGCAGCCCTGCCGGCGGTCGCGAAGCTCAGCTCCACCATCGTCATGCGCGACCTCAAGGGAGCCGGCGTCGTCCCGCTCTGACGCCCGCCGCCGTCGTGCCTCACACCCTCCGCGAAGTAACAGCTGACGCCCCTAAAACTCAGTCTTAGGGGCGTCAGCTGTTCCTTCGCGAGGGAGGAGACGGGCTCAGAGCACGTCGGAGAGGAACTTCTTCAGACGGTCTGTCTGGGGGTCGGTGAAGAGCTTCTCAGGGGAGCCGTTCTCCACCACCACGCCGCCGTCCATGAAGACCACCTGGTTGGAGACGTTGCGTGAGAAGCCCATCTCATGGGTCACCACCACCATGGTCATGCCGTCCTTGGCCAGGTCCGTCATGAGCGCCAGGACGCCCTTGACCAGCTCCGGGTCCAGGGCCGAGGTGGCCTCATCGAAGAACATGACCTCCGGCTGCATGGCCAGCGCCCGGGCGATCGCCACACGCTGCTGCTGGCCGCCGGAAAGGGTCGACGGGCGGACCTCCGCCTTGTGCTTCAGCCCCACCTTGTCCAGCTGCTCCAGCGCCTCGCTCCAGGCCTGCTCCTTGGGCAGCTTGCGGAGCTTGCGCAGCGCGAACGCGACGTTCTCGCCGACGCTCTTGTGCGGGAACAGGTTGAACTGCTGGAACACCATGCCGATGCGGCGGCGCAGCTCATCCGGGTTGTCCTTGAGCACCGAGCGGCCGTCCAGGAGGATATCGCCCTGGTCTGGCTCGATCAGGCGGTTCATGACGCGCAGCAGGGTCGACTTGCCGGAGCCGGAGGGGCCGATGACCGAGGCCGCCGTGCCCTTCTCCACATGCAGATCGATGCCGCGGAGGACCTTGTTGTGCCCGAAGGCCAGGTGCAGGTCCTTGCCGGTGAGCGAACCGGATTCGAAGTGGCTCACGAGTGGGCTCCCTTCCCGATGGGGGCGGCGGCCTCGTCCGGTTCGGGCTTCAGGGCCTTGCCGGTGCTCAGGCGCTTGTCGATGTAGTTGACCAGGTGGGTCAGGGGGATGGTCATGACGAGGTAGAAGAGCGCCGCGGCGACCAGCGGCGACTGGTTGCCGTTGTTGGCTGCGAAGTCCTGGCCGATCTGAAAGAGCTCACGCTCGTGGCTCATCAGGCCGAGGGTGAACACCAGGGAGGAATCCTTGATGAGGGCGATGAACTGGTTCATCAGGGCCGGGAGCACGCGGCGGATACCCTGCGGCACCACGATCATGCGCATCGAGGGACCGTAGCCGAAGCCCAGTGCACGGGAGGCCTCCAGCTGGCCCTTGTCCACGCTCTGGATACCGGAACGGAAGATCTCACCGATATAGGCGGCCGCCATCAGACCCAGCGCGACGATGCCCAGCGGATACGGGCTACGGGTCCCCGTGAGCTCCTTGACCAACGGGCCGAATCCGAGACCGATGACCAGGATGAGCAGGACCGCAGGCACGCCACGGAAGATATCCGTGTAGATCCGGGCGATCCAGCGGACCACGGGGGTCCGGGAGATCCCCATCATGGCCAGCAGGACGCCGAGGACGGTGCCGATCGTTCCGGAGGCGAGCGCCAGTACGATCGTGTTCAGCAGGCCGTAGGAGAACATGGTCGGCAGGACCTCACCGATGTATCCCCAGTTCAGGAAGGTGTCCGCAAGGCGGCTCCAGGCGTCCATATGACTCCTCGCTTTCAGCGGCTCAAGCCTGGACCCGTGCGGGGGTCCAGGCTTGAACGCAGGTTTTCAGTGCGGTGTGTTCCGTGGTCAGTTGCCGGCCGGAACCTTGACGGCCTTGCTGCCCGGCTTCCAGCCATCCGGCATGCGCTCGGCGGCGGTCTTGCGCTCCGGGAACCACTGTTCGACCAGCTTGGTCCAGGTCCCGTCCGCGATCACGGCGTCCAGGGCCGAGTTCAGGGCCTCCAGCAGAGCCGGGTTGTCCTTGGCGACGGCGTAGGCGGAGAAGTTCTGGGTGGCGACCTTCTTCTCCCAGATCTTGGTGTTGTCGCCCGGCTTGATCTGGCCCTCGGCCTGCTGGGACGGAGCCAGCCAGGCGTCGATCTGGTCGTTCTTCACATTGGCGTAGGCCGTGTTGTAGTCCTTGAAACGGACAGGGTCCAGGCCGAGCTGGTTGGTGACCATGTCATCCTGCACGGTGCCCTGGACCACGCCCACCCGCACGCCGGCCTTGAGGTCGGCGATGCTCTTGACCTTGCTGTCGTCCTTTGCCACCAGGGCCATGAACCCGAAGTCGTAGCCGTTGGTGAAGGCGACGGTCTTGCGGCGGGCGTCCGTGGTGGAGATCGAGGAGGACCCGACGTCGAACTGCTTGTTCTTGACCTGGGCCAGCAGGCTCTGGAACTGAGTGGAGGCGAACTGGACCTTCAGGCCCAGCTTGTCACCCATGGCCTTCAGCAGCTCGTTGTCGAAGCCGGTGAAGTTGCCGCTCTTGTCGATGAAGATGCTGGGCGGGGCGTCGGAGAGGGTGCCGACCGTGAGAGTACCGGAAGTGATCAGACCGAGCTTGGACTTGTCGATCTTGTCCAGCGCGGTGACGTCAGCGGTGGTGTACTTGTCCGGAGTCTGGGCGCCGGCCAGGGCATCAGTGGAGGTTCCGCTGGCGGACGGGGAACCCGTGCCACCGCAGGCGGCCAGGGACAGGGCCAGGGCGGCGGCGACCGCGCCGGTCTTCAGGAGCTTCCCGGTGAGTTTCACGTGGGTGGGGTGCTTTCTCTCGTGGCCGTCGCCGTGACAGGCCTGCTCGAGGAGGGCGAAGGCCACGGGATCCGGTCGTGGAAACGGCCCGTTCGGCGAGTCATAACTTGACACTCGGCACGGGCCGCGGAATGAATTTAAGTATGGCACGAGAGGGTTCAAGCCCTCATGAGTGCGTAACATTCAGACTTGACTTGCTTTTGTCGAACTTTCTTCGATCAATTCTCGAGATTCCCTGGGAATGAAGCGGCGCTCCGTGGCTATCGCTGAAGTGTTGCGAGCATGGATGGGATCCCACGATGTGTGACCTTCCTCTCACCGGGGTCGCCGCGGGGCGGGAATTCCGTCAGAAACCCCCGCGTTCCGGCTCCTCGGGCGGCAGCACCGGCCAATCGCCTTCCACGACGGCGGTGGGCTTGGTCCGGCGGAGATACGACTGGAAGTCGGCGGCCTGCGCCGCGGCCCACTCCACCTGATACCGGTGCAGCGCGGGTGCACTCATCACGATCTTGGGGAACTTCACCGCCATGGCGTCCAGGAGCCTGACGGTGGCGAGAGCGTCGGCGGCCGAGGTGTGGGCATTGTCCAGCCGCACCTTGTATTCCTCGCACAGCGCACCGAGCGTCCGGGTCCCCTTGCGGTAGCGGTCCACCTGCTTGTTGATGATGAACGGGTCCAGGACCGGGTGCCGCGTCACCTGGGGGACGCCGTAGCGCGCGCACTCCGCGGCGAGGACCGTGAAGTCATAGTTGGCGTTGAATGCCATGACCGGCACGCCGTCGTCGAACAGCGCCTGGATGGTGTTCCGCAGCTCCAGTACGACGGCGGCCGCCGGGCGGCCCTCGGCGCGCGCCTTCGCGGTGGTGATGCCGTGCACCTCGGCGGCTTCCGCGGGGATCTCCACGCCCGGGTCGGCGAGCCATTCGTGCTCCTGGGTGACCTCGCCGCGCGCGTCGACCACGATCAGCGAGGCGGTGACGATCCGCGCCGCGCGGGAGTTCTTCCCGGTGGTCTCCACGTCGAAAGCTGCTCGCGGACCGGAGTTCCAGGGCTTCTCTGTGCTCATGGCCTCAACGCTACCTGGACGGACCGACAGTGATTCCCCACGGCCTCCCGCGGTCCGCCTCCGGCGCGCTAGCCTTGCAGTCATGCGCCAGGAATACATCGACGCGGTCCGCGGCATCATCGCCATGGTCCCGCCCGGGTCCGCCGTCGCCTACAGCGACATCTCCGACCTCCTGGAGTCCGGAGGCCCCCGGCAGATCGGCTCCATCATGGCCCGGCACGCGGACGGTCTGCCCTGGTGGCGGGTCCTCAGAGCCAGTGGCGAAGCGCCGAGCGGGCACGAACGGCGCGCGTTCGAGCACTACCGGGCCGAGGGGACGCCGCTGCGCGGTGAGGTCGATGACTTCGAACGCACCGGGGAGGGACGTTGGAGGGTCGCCTTCCCGGCCGCGCGCTGGGCGCCCAGCGACGATGACTTCGCGGCCGTGGACGCGATCGCGGCCGAGCTGCACCGGGCGCTGGACGCGCCTGGGAGCCCCTGAAACGGCACCCGCGAAACTCTGTCGGGCCCCCGTGATGGAATGATTCACGTGACCGAGCAGCAGACAGCCACCCGACCTTCGCGGCCCCGCGGGACCGCTCCGCGCCTCCTGCCACCCGTCAAGGCGGGCGGCTCCGCGCCGTCGCTCAGTCCAGACCAGGACGCCGTGGTGAACCTCCCTCATGGGAGCGGCCCTGTCATGCTCTGGGGCGCGCCAGGGACAGGGAAGTCCACCACGCTTGTCGAAGCGGCGGTGCGCCGGGTGGAGTCCGGCGAGGTGGATCCGGAGCGGGTCCTGGTCCTGGCGCCCAGCCGGTCCGCGGCCTCCTCCCTGCGTGACCGTCTCACCTCGCGGCTCGGACGCAGCCTCGGCACCACTCCCGCCAGGAGCTGGTCCTCCTACGCTTTCGACGTCATCCGGCGCGCCCATGTGGAGGGCGTCCTGCTGCTCGACGGGCCGCCCCGCCTTCTCTCCGGGCCGGAGCAGGACCAGGTCATCAAGGATCTTCTGGCCGGCGGCGCCCGCAACTGGCCCCGCGATCTGGAGGCGGCCCTGGCCACGCGGGGCTTCCGCCAGGAGATCCGCGAACTGTTCGACCGGCTGATCGAGCACGACGGCGACGCGGACGACCTGGAGTCGCTGTCCGCCCGGCTGGACCGGCCGGAGTGGGAGGCGGCGTCGCGCTTCTACCGTGAGTACCGGGACGTCATGGACCTGAGGAACTCCGGCGCCTTCGACCCCGCGGGGATCATCACGGCGGCGCGTCAGGTCTTCGCCCTGTCCCCGGAGTTCCTGGCCGCGGAGCGGGAGCGGTTGCAGCTGATCCTGGTGGACGACCTCCACGAGGCCAGCTGGTCCGTGTACGAGCTCTTCCTGGACCTGGCCATGGGCAAGGACGTCCTGGCGACCGTGTGCCCGGACACCGCGGTCCAGGGCTTCCGCGGGGCCCGCCCCGATCTGGTGGCCCGCATCGGCGAACAGCTGGGAGGGGAGCGGGGGGAGGCTCTGTCCATGGAGCTCACCACCGCTCACAGGCTTCCGGGAGCGGTCGCCGAGGCGTACGGGCGGGCCGCAGGCCGGATCCCACCGGGCTCCGGCGGGTCACGGGCCAGGGTCTTGACGCAGCCGCGTGCAGTAGCTTCAGGCGTGGGCGCTGAACCGGGTGTGGAGACGCACGAGCCCGAGGCCGTCACTGCTCAGGTCTTCCGGGGCGGCGGCCACGAGCTCCGCCACCTGGGCTCCCGCATTCAGGGGGAGCACCTGCGGCACGGGCGGAGCCTGGAGGACATGGCGGTGATCGTCCGTAACGGCGGCGAAGTCGCCAGGGTCCAGCGATATCTCCTGGCGCGGGGAATCCCGGTCCGGGTGGCCCTCGGAGAGACGCCCGTGCGCGATGAACTCGCGGTCCGTCCGCTCCTGGACGTGCTCGGCGTGGTGCTCGGACAGAATCCGCTGGATGTGGAGCAGGCCGTCGGTCTTCTCACCTCGCGTGTGGGCGGCGCGTCCAGCCTGGATGTCCGGCGGCTTCGGCAGCGGCTCCGGCAGGAGGAACGCACGGCCGGGGGAGTGCGCGGGAGCGATGAACTCCTCGTGGAAGCGCTCGCGGATCCGGTCTGGCTGGACAGCCTCGGCCTGGTGGGTCGTCACGCCCAGCGGATCGCGCGGATGCTCGGTGCAGGACGGAGCGCGGCGCTTGCTGCGGCTGCCAACGGTGAGACCGTCCTGTGGGGCATCTGGAAGGCCTCGGATCTCTCTGCGCAGTGGGCCGAGACCGCGCTCGAATCGGGTCCCGCCGGTGCCCGTGCCGACCGGGATCTGGACGCCGTCATGGCGCTCTTCGAAAGCGCCGAACGTTTCGCCACCCAATTCCCCGGCTCCGGCGCCGGGCAGTTCTACGACTACCTCACGTCCCAGGAACTCCCCATGGACACCCTGACCGCGCGGCCACCGGTGGAGGAAGCCGTGGAGATCCTCACCCCGGCCGGCGCCGCGGGCCGGGAGTGGCCGGTGGTCTTCATCGCCGGCATCCAGGAAGGCGTCTGGCCCAACACCCGTCTCCGCGGTGAACTGCTGGGCAACACCCTGCTGGCCGACGCACTCGAACACGGTCCGGAGGTGGCTCTGCAGCAGGGGCCGGGTGAACGGCTGAAGGCCGTCCGCACCGATGAACTCCGGACGTTCGCCGCCGCCCTCAGCCGGGCGTCCGAACACCTGGTGCTGTCCGCCGTCGACGATGGGGAGAGCCGTCCTTCGGCGTTCCTGGAACTGGCCGTCCCCGGGTCGTCGGAAGGCGTCATCTCGGAACCCGGCCATGCGATGGACCTTCGGTCCCTGGTCTCGGAGCTGCGGCGTGCGGCGGAGGAGCACCATGCGCACCCGGGACAGGAAGGCACGGACACTGAGCGCGCCGCGCAGGCCGACGACGCCGCGGCCGTGCTGGCACTCCTGGCCGGCCGCGGCGTCCCCGGCGCCCATCCGGAGCAGTGGTGGGGACTGCTGCCGTCCAGCAGCGATGACGATCTCATCCCAGACGGAGGGACCGTGGTCGTCTCACCGTCCAAGGTGGAGAAGGCCGTCAAATCCCCGCTGGAGTGGTTCGTCCCGGCCGCGGGAGGCGAAGCACACACCGACTTCGCCCGCAGCCTGGGCACCCTCATCCACGCCATAGCGGCGGAACTGCCGGACGGCACACTGGATGCGTACCTCGCGCTGCTGGACAAGCGCTGGCCCGAACTCGGCCTTCCGGAAGGCTGGGAGAACGACGCCTTACGACGGCGCGCGGAGAGGATGCTGTTCAAGCTCGCCTCCTACGTCGCCTCCCTCAAGGGGGAACGGACGCTCGCTGCGGTCGAGATCGACTTCACGGTGGACCTCTCCGAGTCTCTCGTGGCGCCCGGTGCCACGGGCGAAAGGACCCTCCGTGCACGGATCCGCGGACAGATCGACCGGCTGGAGGTGGACGACGCAGGCCACGCCTTCGTCGTGGACCTCAAGACCGGCAAGACCCCGCCTCCGAAGGCGGAGATCGATCAGCATGCCCAGCTCGCGACCTACCAGGAGGCGATCAACCAGGGCGCCTTCAGCGGCTCCGACGAGCGGCACGCGGAGCTGAACGCCGCCCTTACCCGGAGCGGCGGCGCGGCCCTGGTCCAGCTGGGCAACGACAGTACGAAGGGTTTCAACGAGCAGCGGCAGGCCGCTCTCAGGCCGGACGACGGCTGGGCCATGGAACTGGTCCACGAGGCCGCCATCGCCATGGCCGGCCGGGAATTCGAAGCGCGGCACGATGCGGCGGGCACGTCCTTCCATGGGTGCAAGACGCCCGAAGTCTGCCCGCTCTGCCACACAGGAAGACAGGTCACGGAATGACGGAGAACATGGGGATTCACATCTCGCCGGAGGAACTGGCCGAGCTCCTGGGCGGGAACACTCCCACGGAGGAGCAGTCCCGGATCATCTCCTCACCGCTCGAGCCCCTCCTGGTGGTCGCCGGTGCGGGATCCGGGAAGACCGCCACCATGACGGACCGCGTGGTGTGGCTGGTGGCCAACGGCCTCGTCGCCCCGGAGGAGGTCCTCGGCGTGACATTCACCCGGAAGGCCGCCGGAGAACTGGCGCACCGGGTGCGGTCCGCCCTGCAGCGCTTCGCCCAGGTCAACGAGCGGCTCAAGGCCGTCCCGGTGGTGTTGAACGCGGACGAACTCCACGAACCGCGGGTGTCCACCTACCACTCCTACGCCAATTCCCTGGTGGGTGATTTCGGTCTGCGGCTCGGGGTGGAACGGGACGTCACCCTCATGGGGCCGGCCCAGGCCTGGCAACTGGCCAGCCAGGTGGTGGAGGGCTATGACGGCCCCATGGATTCGGTGAGCGTCCCGAAGTCCAGCCTGGTGAGCGCCGTCATCACCCTTGCCGGCGAGTGCGCCGAACACCTTCGTCCGGCCACGGCCGAAGCGCCGTTCCGCTCTGCCGCCGCGAGGCAGAGCCTTGAGGAATGGCTGGTGGAGCTGCTGCAACGCTATGAGAGCCTTCCTCCCAAGCTGACCGGCCGGGTGGCGGGAAAAGCCGTGGATGACATCAAAGACCACCTGCACTCCCGGGTCGCACTCGCCCGCATGGTCGGCCGGTACGCCCAGGCCAAGCAGGAGCGGGGTCTCTTGGACTACGGCGACCTGGTGGCGCTCGCAGCCACCATCGCCGAAGACGTGCCGCAGGCGCGGGTCCTGGAACGGGCCAGAAGCCGTGTGGTCATCCTGGACGAGTTCCAGGACACTTCCCACGCCCAGATGGTCCTGTTCTCCGAACTGTTCGGTGATGGGCACGCCGTCACCGCCGTGGGTGACCCGAACCAGTCGATCTACGGCTTCCGCGGCGCTTCCGCCGGCCAGCTGTTCCGCTTCAATGAGACCTTCCCTCGTCGCGATGAAGACGGATCCCTGACGCCGTCGGACACCGCGTTCCTGACCACTGCCTGGCGCAACGGGGAGGACATCCTCCGTGCCGCCAACACCGTTGCGGCGCCTCTTTCACGTGGCGGGGGAGACATCACCGTCCCGGAACTCCGGGCCCGGCCCGGGGCAGGACGCGGCCAGGTGGTGCTGGCCCGCTTCGCGGACCAGTTCACGGAGGCGGAGACCCTGGCGGACGACATCCTGGCGCTCCGCGGGAGTGGCGGTGCCGGGCGCACGACGGCGGTGCTGTGCCGGAAGCGTTCACAGATGTCCTCTGTCCAGGAAGCCCTGGAACGACGTGGCATCCCGTACGAGGTGGTCGGTCTGGGAGGCCTCCTGGAGACACCGGAGATCATCGATCTCACGGCGACGCTCCACGTCCTGGCTGATCCGGGACGCTCCGACAAGCTCATGCGCCTCATGGCCGGGGCACGCTGGCGGATCGGCCCCGCGGACCTCATGGCACTTCAGGAATGGGCGTCCCAGCTGGCACGGCATCGCTCCTTCGTCCGGCCGGGCGACGCGGAGCAGGGCGAGGAGCCCGACGAGGAACGGACACTCACTCCTGACGCCGTCGACGACTCCAGCCTCATCGAAGCCCTGGACCAGTTGCCCAAGCCCGGATGGACCTCGCACACGGGACGAAGCCTGAGCGAGACGGCACGACGGCGGCTCGAGCGGCTCTCGCAGGAACTCCGCCGCCTGCGCGGTGAGCTGGGCAATGACCTGGTGGATCTGGTCACCGAGGTGGAACGCGTCATGCTTCTGGACATCGAGGTGGAAGCGCGGGCCGGCCGGAGCCTGCACGGCGCGCGGAGAAACCTGGAGGCTTTCATCGATCAGGTGCTGCAGTTCAACCGCAGCAATGAGCGGCTGGATGTCCTGGCCTTCCTCTCCTGGCTGGAGACTGCGGCCCAGGAGGAGAACGGACTGGCTGCGGCTCCGCCCGAACCGGACCCGGAGGCCGTGCAGATCCTCACGGTCCACGCCTCCAAGGGCCTGGAGTGGGACGCGGTCTTCGTCCCCGGGCTGAACGTCAAGGACTTCCCCTCGGAGAAGTCGTCCATCTGGAATCAGGACGGCAACCGTGGCGCCCTCCCATGGCCTCTGCGCGGCGACCACGCGAGCCTGCCTCAATGGGACGTGTCGGAGGACGGCCAGACTGAGTGGACCCGCACGGCGAAGCTGTTCAAGGAAGAGGCCCTGGAACACGGTGTGCTGGAGGAGCGCCGCCTGGCCTACGTTGCCTACACCCGGGCGAAGGATCTCCTCTGGGTTTCCAGCCACGCCTTCGCCAACGCCGCGACCCGGAAGGAGATGTCGCCGTTCCTGACCGAACTCCTGCCGCTGGCTGAGGACCCGGAACCCACCGCGGTGCTCCACGGTGCCGGCGTCGGCGAGGAGGACGTGCCGGAGAGTAACCCGCTCACCGCACAGATCCGTCGTTCGGTGTGGCCCTACGACCCTCTGGAAGGCCCGCTCGACGCGGCCACGGGGGAGCGGCGCAGTCTGGTTCCGGGCCGCCGCGCCGCGCTTGAGGTTTCCGCACACGCGGTGCTGGACCGACTGGCCGAGGTGGCGGATCCGGAATCCCCGCCCGTGAGCCCGGGCACCGTGCGCGGCACAGCCTGGCTCGACGACGCCCTGCTCCTCCTCGCCTCGAGGGAGCGGCAGCCGCGCCGTCACGAGGTCCGGCTCCCCGGCCACATCTCGGCCTCCACCCTGGTGGAACTCGGCAAAGACCCGGCTGCGGTGGCACGTCAGCTGCGCCGCCCGGTGCCGAGGGAACCCGGCCAGGCCGCCCGCAAGGGCACCGTGTTCCACGGCTGGGTGGAGGAGTTCTTCGGCCAGTCGGGAATGCTGGACCTCGACGAACCTCGCAGCGAAGACGCCGACCTGGACACGGCCCTCGGAGTCGACGACCTCATCGCGGCGTTCAAGGCCTCACCGTGGGCTCACCGCACCCCGGCGGCGCTGGAAGCGCCCGTGGAGACCGCGGTGGGCCCCGTCGTCGTCCGTGGCCGCATCGACGCCGTGTTCCGTGACGCGGACGGCGCCTGGGACCTGGTGGACTGGAAGACCGGACGTGCGCCGCGGGATGAGCGGGACCTGGCGGAGAAGTCCGTGCAGCTGGCCGTCTACCGCCTGGCCTGGTCACGGCTGCGCGGGGTGCCCTTGGACTCGGTCCGCGCCGCCTTCTACTACGTGGCGGACGGGCTGGAGATCAGGCCTCACGACCTTGCCGGTGAGGAGGAACTGGAAGCGCTGCTCGGTTCGGCGCTGGCCTGAGGAGGCTCAGGCGTCGCCCTTGACGACCGGGATCGAGGTGGTCTCGGTGTCCTCTGGCTCGGCCCCCGATTCCGCGGGGGTGGCCGTGCTCCCCACCGGGGTGATGGGCGTGACGGTCACCTTGGTGAGAGCCGGTACGGCCTCCTCCTCGCTATCGCCGGTGTCCCCATCATCCGTGGCGGCGTCCTCCTCCGCAGCGGCCTCGCTGCTCCGGATGTCCTCGGCGAGGTCGCGCAGCATGCGCTCGGCTTCCTGGACGATCGCCGCGTCGTTCTTCGCCAGGCCCTTGACGAGGTACTGGGCCAGGGCGAACTCGGCGGAGAGGGCTGCCCTGCGGAGCAATTGCGCATCGGCGTCCGGGGTACCGGCCGGGGCGATCGCCTGGTGGTAGTGACGCAGCACGGCCTGGACGAAGGCGGCGTCCTGGGAGGCGACCAGCCACGCGAAGTCGTCCGCCGGGTCTCCGATGTGCAGATCAGTCCAGCCCGTGACGGCCGTGATCCGGGAGTCGTCGAACAGGAGGTTGTCCTCGTGAAGGTCGCCGTGCACCACGGTCGCATTGAAGCGCCACAGGGTGACGTCCTCGAGCGCGTGCTCCCAGCGGACCAGCAGCTCGGCCGGGATCTTTCCGCTGGTGGCGGCCTGGTCCAGTTCATTCAGGCGGCGCTGGCGGAACTCGTTGGCGCTGTACCGGGGCAGGTCAGCACGGTCCACCACGGCCGGGGGCAAGGAGTGGATGGCCACGAGCGCGGCGGCGATCTCCCGGGCGGCGGCGTCGCCGCCGCGCTCCAGGGCCTCGAGCCCCCGGGCCTGCCCGGCGACATGTGAGTAGACGAAGGTGCTCAGCGCGCCCTGCCGGACGCACCCCACCACCGTGGGGATGCGGAACGGAAGCTCGGCACGCACACCGGCCGTGAAGGCCCGCAGCACGGCGAATTCGCTCTCCAGACGGGTGCTTGCCTCCTCGTGGCGCGGGGAGCGGACCCGCCAGCGGGTCTCGTCCTCGCCGTACAGGAGGGCTGCATCGAAGTCCGCAGGGTCATCGGTGTCCGGGCGGACAGCGGTGAGGGCGAGACCGGGGACTGCCGCGGTCGCAAGGGCCGCCAGTTCGAGGGGGGAGCGCTTCACCCCTCCACCGTAGCGGCGCGGCGGGCTCCTCTGTCCCCAGCCCCGGCGGCGAGTCGCCAATCGGGGCGCCCGATGGGTACGGTTGATGCATGCGCTCCCCTGGGCTTTCCCTCACTCCAGCAGCCCTTCTCTCCGACACGATCCTGGGGAGTGTGCCGGCCTTCATGGACCGCGCCTCGACGGAACGTTCTGCTCCCGCCACCCTGGCGTCGCTGCGGCAGGACCCTGCCACCCGGTACCTTTTGATGTCGCAGCGCGCCGTTCCGGTCCGCGCGGACGGCCTCCGGCAGTCGGTGGTGTTCGTCGACGCCGCGACCGTGGCCGCCCTGGACCCCGCCGAGGTGCGTCACGAGATCCTCCTCGGACGGGTGGCCGCCACCGAGGCCGCGGCAGACGGAGGAGTGAACGACGACGGCGCGGCCGCCGCTGGGCAGCTCCCGGTGGGTGCCGCAGTGGTGGCCCTCGGGCTGGCCTCGCCGTTGGCCACCGGCGATGAGCGGCTTCCCTCCGACGCGGTCTGGCGCGGTTACCGCGAGACGGGCGCCTGGCTGGGCGCCCTGGAGTCAGAGGTGTTCCTGGAGGCCCAGGCCATCCTCGGCTGGAACGAGACCCACGGTTTCTGCCCCCGCTGCGGCAGCCCCACCGGCGTGGAACAGAGTGGCTGGGTGCGGCGTTGCGTCGCGGAGGGCACCGAGATCTTCCCCCGCATGGACCCGGCCATCATCGTCAGCCTGATCGGCCCGGACGGCCGCATCCTGCTGGGCGGCGGAGGCCCCGCGGACGGCAAGGGCCACTCCGTGCTGGCAGGCTTCGTGGATCCGGGGGAGTCCCTGGAACAGGCGGTGGTGCGCGAGCTGTCCGAAGAGGTGGCCGTGACCGTGGACTCCGTGCAGTACCTCGGATCGCAGGCCTGGCCGTTCCCGCAGTCCCTCATGCTGGGCTTCACGGCCACCACCCTCACCGGAGTGGCCCGGCCCGATGGCGTCGAGGTCACCCATGCACGCTGGTTCGACCGTCACGAGCTCCAGGACGCGGTCCTGGCCGGCGAGGTGGTCCTGCCGGGCCGCCTGTCGATCGCCCGCGATCTGATCGAGCACTGGTACGGCGGCCTCATCCTGGATCCCGGGGACCCTGTCCCGGCCGCCCGTACCTCCGCCTGACGGAGGCCGCGCAGCGAGAGCCGCGCGTCGCACATCACCACAGCAGTACTGAAGGAGCAATGACCCTGGACACCGAGAACGGTGCCGGCCTGGAGGAACGGATCCTCGGCGGGCTGGATGCGGAACAACGCGCGGTCGCCACGAGCCTGCACGGCCCGCTGTGCGTGCTCGCAGGTGCGGGCACCGGCAAGACCCGCGCCATCACCCACCGGATCGCCTACGGCGTGCACACCGGGGTCTACACCCCGCAGCGCCTTCTGGCCGTGACCTTCACGGCCCGCGCCGCGGCGGAGATGCGCAGCCGGCTGAGGGACCTCGGTGTCCCCGCGGTCCAGGCCCGGACCTTCCACGCCGCCGCTCTGCGGCAGCTGCAGTACTTCTGGCCACAGGCCATCGGTGGCACCGTCCCGCAGCTCCTGGACCACAAGGCCGGCACCATCGCGGAAGCCGCCCGCCGTCTGCGGCTGCAGGTGGACCGCGCCGCCGTGCGTGACATCGCCGCGGAGATCGAATGGGCCAAGGTGTCCATGCTGACCCCGTCCAACTACCTCGCCCGTGCCCAGGGCCGCGGTGAGCCCGGCGGCCTGGAGCTGCCCGCCGTCGCGCGCATCTTCGAGGCGTATGAGGATCTGAAGACGGACCGCAACATCATCGACTTCGAGGACGTCCTGCTCATCACCGTAGGCATCCTGGAGGAGGACCCCAAGGTCGCGGCGACGGTCCGGGAGCAGTACCGGCACTTCGTGGTTGACGAGTACCAGGACGTCTCGCCGCTGCAGGAGCGGCTCCTGCAGCTGTGGCTCGGGGGGCGCGAGGAACTCTGCGTGGTGGGCGACGCCAGCCAGACCATCTACTCCTTCACGGGCGCCACCCCGCGCCACCTTCTGGACTTCCCCAAGAACCATCCGGACGCCCAGGTGGTGCGCCTGATCCGGGACTACCGGTCCACGCCCCAGGTGGTGAAGCTCGCCAACACGCTCCTGCGCAGCCGGCCCTCCGGCGGTGCCGAGGCCGACGGTCTCTGGGCCAAACCCCTTGAGCTGATCGCCCAGCGGCCCACCGCCGCCGAGCCCCTCTTCATCGAGTGCCCGGACGATGAGGCGGAGGCCGGCGTCGTCGCCGAACGCATCGCCGCGCTCATCCAGGAAGGCACCCCGGCCGCGGAGATCGCCGTCCTGTACCGGACCAATGGCCAGTCGGAGACCTTCGAACAGGCGCTCTCGGCCCGGGACATCCCGTACCAGCTGCGAGGCGGCGAGCGCTTCTTCCAGCGCCGCGAGGTCCGTGAGGGCATGCTGCAGCTCCGCGCCGCTTCCCGCGCGGACGGCACGCGTGGTGCCGAGGTGGCCCGCACCGTGGCGGACGTCCTGTCCAGCCTCGGGTACACCTCCGAACCGCCCGTGGGCGGGGGAGCGGTGCGGGAACGCTGGGAGTCGCTGGCCGCGCTGGTGAACCTCTCCCAGGACCTGGCCGCCGCGCGCGGGGACGAGTTCTCCCTGACCGAATTCGTGGCGGAGTTGCAGGAACGGGCCACGTCCCAACATGCCCCGACCGTCCAGGGCGTCACTCTGGCCTCCCTGCACTCGGCCAAGGGCCTGGAATGGGACGCCGTGTTCCTGGTGGGCATGAGCGAAGGTCTCATGCCGATCTCCTTCGCCGAGGAGCCCAAGGAGGTGGACGAGGAGCGCCGCCTGCTCTACGTGGGCATCACGCGCGCCCGCAAGGACCTCAGCTTCACCTGGTCCACGGCCCGTACCCCGGGTGGCCGCGCGAACCGGCGTCCCAGCCGGTTCCTGGATGCCCTCCGCCCCGGCGGTAACGGCGACCCGACCCTGCGCAGCACCGCCGCGCGGCTGCGGAAGAACACCGTCAAGGCCGTCGCCACGCAGTGCAAGGTCTGCGGCACCCTGCTGACCACCGGTCCGGAACGCAAGGTGGGCCGCTGCTCCGATTGCCCGCCGTCGGTGGATGAGCAGCTCTTCGAGGCGCTGCGCGAGTGGCGCCGCAAGGAGGCCACCGACGCCGATGTCCCCGCCTACGTCGTTTTCACGGACGCCACCCTGACCCTCATCGCGGAGGAGAAACCGCAGACGATGGAGGCGCTCGCGGTGCTCTCCGGCGTCGGGCAGCGGAAGCTGCAGAAGTATGGTGAAGCAGTGCTGGCCGTGGTGGCGGAACAGTGACCCGCGGCCCGGTGAAGCAGGCCGAACAGCAGCGCTTCGCCCCGGACGGGACCCCCGTCGTCGTCCGCCGCTCCGCCCGCCGCACGCGCACGGTGAGCGCCTTCTGGGAGGGCGGGACCGTCGTCGTCGCCATCCCCGCACGCTTCAGCCACGCCCAGGAGGACGAATGGGTGGGGAAGATGCTCCGCAAGCTGCGGTCCAAGGAGGCCGTCGGCGCGGGAGCGGGCCGCGGGAACGACGACGAGTTGGCCGCCCGCGCGCAGCAGCTGTCAAGGAAGTATCTGGGCGGCAGAGCCGTGCCCAGCAGCGTGCGCTGGGTGAGCAACCAGAACTCCCGCTGGGGCTCCGCCACACCGGCGGACAGGTCCATCCGGCTCTCCGACAAGCTCAAAGGCATGCCGGAATGGGTGGTGGACTACGTCCTGGTGCACGAGCTGTGCCACCTGCTGGCGGCCGGCCACGGACCGGACTTCTGGGCGCTCTGCGGGGCGTACCCGGACATGGAGAAGGCCAAGGCGTTCCTGTCCGGAGTGGCCTACGCGCAGGGACGCGGCCTGACGGAGGACTGAGTCCCCGTCGGAGACGTCAGTCCTCCTTGGGGCCCTCGTCCTCTGTCTTGTCATCCGGCTCATCGAAGCCACCGGCCAGGAGCTTGGCGATCGCGTCGTCCACCTCGGAGTCGCTCGCCTCGGCGAGTTCGCGGCGCTTGCCGAAGCCGGCCGGGTCGTCCAGGTCCTCCGCGGTCGGCAGCAGATCGGGGTGCTTCCACACGGCGTCGCGGCCTTCCGCGCCGCGTTCTTCGGTCAGCGTGGACCACAGGGTCGCGGCCTCGCGGAGACGGCGCGGGCGCAGCTCCAGCCCCACCAGGGACGCGAAGGCGTGCTCGGCCGGCCCGCCCGTGGCACGGCGCCGCCGCACGGTCTCGCGCAGGGCAGGCGCACTCGCCAGGACACCGTCCAGGGACTGCGTGGTGACCACGTCCACCCAGCCCTCGATCAGGGCCAGTGCGGTCTCGAGCTTGTCCAGGGCCGCCTGCTGCGCGGGGGTGCGCTCCGGCATGAACACACCCTGCTGCAGCGCCTCCTGGATGGACTCGGGGTTGGACGGGTCCACGTCGTGCGCCATGTCCTGGATGCGGGAGACGTCGATGTGGATGCCGCGGGCGTAGTCCTCGATGGCGCCGAGCACGTAACCGCGCAGCCAGGGCACCGAGGTGAAGAGGCGGGCGTGGGCGGCTTCGCGGACGCTCAGGTAAAGGCGGACGTCATCGGCCGGCAGCTGGAGTCCTTCGCCGAAGGCCTCCACATTGGCGGGCAGCAGGGCCATCTCCAGGTCGGCCAGCGGGATGCCGATCTCCGTGGATCCCACCACCTCGGCGGAGAGGGACCCGATCGCCTGCCCGAGCTGCATGGCGAAGATCGCCCCGCCGATGTTCTGCAGCATGGAGCCGGCACCACCCATCATCCCGCCGAGACCCTGCCCGCCGAAGGATTCCGGGAGGTTCTGGGTCATGGCGTCGGTGAGGGCCTTGGCGATGCTGTTGGCCACGGGTTCGGTGAGGCGCCGCCAGGTGGGCATGGTCGCCTCGACCCACTCGGCCCGGGACCAGGCCTTGCCGATGATGTTGGGCTCCGGGAAGTCGGTCACCTTGTTCAGCCACATGTCCGCCAGGCGCAGCGACTGGTCGGTGTCCCGCTGCTGGACGGTGCTGGGCGTGGGGTCGCTGGACTGAGCGGCGACGTTCCGCGCCGTGTCGTGCGCCAGCTTCCAGTTCACGGGTCCATCCGAGGTGGAGGACAGCATGGCCTGCACCTGCTGGAACATGTTCGCCAGGAACTGGGGGTCCTCCGGGAGGCCGCTGGCCTTCAGGAACTGCTGGGGGTCGAAGCCCTCCGGAGTCTGGCCGCCCATCAGGCGTTTCAGCATCTCCTGGAACGGATCCTGGGGATTCTCGCCGGGGTTGTTCGTGTTGGGCTCGTTGCTCATGGTCCACCGATCTTTCCTGGGCCTTTGCCTCCACGGTACTCCCGGCCCGGCGCCGCTGTCGCCGGTGCCGGCGGCGGTTTCGCTGAGGGCAAAGCAGAGGGCAAAGCAGAGGGCAAAGCAGGGAACGCACAGCCGGGCCGCATAGGCTTGGACGAGCATCCCGGACCTGGAAGGACCCCATGAGCGAGCAGTTCCCGCCATCTCCACCGGCACAGCCGTATCCGACGACGCCGGGGTGGGACGTTCCGGAGCCGCGCCGTCGTCGTCGCTTCCCATGGGGTCTTGCCATCGGTGTGATCGTGTTCGGCGCGCTCGGCTTCGGGGCGCTCATGCCCCTTCCGTACGTCATCGAGTCGCCCGGTCCCACCTACAACACGATCGGTTCCGTGCAGGACAAGCGGCTCATCTCCGTGAGCGGTCACGAGAGCTTCACGCCGCAGGGCCAGCTGGACCTGACCACGGTGTATGTCACGGGCGGCCCCAGCGGCCGGGTCACGGCCCTGGACCTGCTGCAGGCCTTCTTCGACTCCAGCAAGGCCGTCTACAACGTGGATGACATCTTCCCCAAGGGAACCACGCAGCAGGAGGAACAGAAGCAGAACGCCGCGGACATGACCAGCTCCCAGGAGAACGCCACGGCGGCGGCCCTGACGGAGCTGAAGATCCCCTTCTCCCAGTCATTCGAGATCGCGGTGACCATGCCCAAGTCGCCGGCGGAGGGGAAACTCAAGGCCGGGGACGTGCTGGAGAGCATCGACGGGAAGCCGGTGGCGACCCTGGCCGAAGTCCGGGACGCGCTCGACGCCTCCAAGGGCAATGCCATCACCGTGGTGGCCAAGCGCGGTTCCTCCCCGGTGACCGTCAAGGTCACCCCCACCAAGGACTCCACGGGCCGGTACGTCATGGGCGTGGGCCTGAAATACGACTTCGACTTCCCGTTCTCCGTGAAGTACCAGCTGGACCAGGTCGGCGGCCCGAGCGCCGGCATGATGTTCACGCTGGGCGTCATCGACTACCTGAGCCCGGGTGACCTCACGGGCGGGAAGCACATCGCCGGGACCGGGACCATCTCGCCGGACGGCACCGTGGGCCCGATCGGCGGCATCGCCCAGAAGATGTTCGGGGCGAAGGCCGCCGGCGCCGGTCTTTTCCTGGCCCCGGCCTCCAATTGCAACGACGTCGTCGGCCATGTCCCCGGCGGTCTGACCGTGGTCAAGGTGGACACCCTCAAGGACGCGCTCGCCGCCGTCGACACCTACGCCAAGGGCGGTGACCTCTCCAAGCTGCCCGCCTGCACCGCAGGCTGAGGCACGACGACGGGTGGCCGGCGTCGTACGCACGTCACCTTGCCGCGGTCGGCCGGAGCCGGGGGACTACGCTGTGATGAAGGGAACCTCGCGGCGTCTTCGCACGTGGAACTGTCGTGACGGGTCCCCGTCCATCACCGCAGCGACGCAACCGACGAGGTACTCAGCGTGTCAGGAACACCCCAGCCCATGTCAGCCTCCGGCCAGCGCCGGCGCCGAGGAGCGTTCGTGCCGACGCTCATCGTGGTCGCCGTGCTGGTGGCCGCGTTCATCTTCTTCGCCAATGTGTGGACTGATGTCCTCTGGTACCAGCAGCTGGGGTACGTGGGCGTGTACCTGACGGAGAACGCCGCCCGGATCTCGGTGTTCCTGGTCGTGTTCCTGATCATGGCCGCGGCCGTCTATTTCTCCATCCGGATCGCCTACCGGGCCCGCCCCGTCTATGCTCCGGATCCAAGCCGGCAGGACAGCCTGGGCCGCTACCAGGCCCAGCTGGAGCCGGTGCGCCGTGCGGTCATGATCGGTCTGCCGGCCGTGCTGGGCCTCTTCGCCGGCACCGCGGCGGCGAGCCAGTGGCCCAGGATCCTCCTCTTCTTCAACCAGGAGTCCTTCGGGCAGACCGATCCCCAGTTCCACCTGGACCTGGGCTTCTACGTCTTCGCCCTGCCGTTCCTGGGCTTCCTCGTGGCGCTCCTGATGACCATCGTGGTGATCGCCGGCCTGGCCGGGCTGCTCACGCACTACCTTTACGGGGCCATCCGGATCCAGCCCCGCGGCGTGTTCTTCAGCCACGCGGCCCGGCTCCAGCTCGGCATCACCGTCGGCGTTTTCCTGGTGCTGCTGGCCGTCAACTTCTGGCTGGGCCGGTACACCACGGTGCAGAACGCCAATGTGGGCCGCTGGGCCGGAGCCCTCTACACGGACGTCAACGCCGTGGTGCCCACACGCGCGATCCTGGCGGTCGCCGCCGCGATCGTCGCGGTGCTCTTCATCGTGGCGGCCGTCATCGGCCGGTGGCGCCTTCCCGTGATCGGCATGGCCATGCTGATCATCACCGCGGTGCTGGCCGGTGGGGTGTACCCGTGGGTGGTCCAGCAGTTCCAGGTCCGTCCCTCGGAGCAGACGCTGGAGAAGACCTACATTCAGCGGAACATCGACGCCACGCGGGCCGCCTACGGCCTGGACAAGATCCAGGTGAAGGATTACAAGGCCACCACGACGGCGACGGCCGGTGCGCTGCGCGGCGACGCGGAGACGGCTGCCAGCATCCGCCTGATGGATCCCAACCAGATCTCCGCCGCGTTCCAGCAGCTGCAGCAGTTCCGTCCGTATTACCAGTTCCCGCAGTCCCTGAACGTGGACCGGTACACGGTCGACGGGAAGACCCAGGACACGGTGATCGCGCTGCGCGAGTTCAACCCGAGTGGCCTGAACGCCAGCCAGCAGTCCTGGTACAACAAGCACGTCGTCTACACGCACGGCTACGGCGTGGTGGCGGCCAAGGGCAACACGGCCACCAAGGACGGCAAGCCCGTGTTCCTTCAGTCCGGCATCCCCAGCACGGGTGTGTTCGGCGATGACAGCAAGTACCAGCCCCGCATCTACTTCGGCCAGAACTCCCCGGACTACTCGATCGTGGGCGGCGCCTCCGGCACCCCGCGCGAGCAGGACCGGCCTTCCGGCCAGGAAGGTGCCGACACCCAGTACACCTTCACGGGCAACGGCGGCCCCAATGTGGGCAATCCGCTGAACAAGCTTCTCTACTCCATCAAGTTCCAGTCCACCGATCTGCTCCTGTCAGACGGCGTGAACGCCGACTCCCAGATCCTGTACAACCGGGACCCCAAGGACCGTGTGCAGAAGGCCGCACCGTACCTGACCGTGGACGGCAACCCGTACCCGGCCGTGGTGGACGGCCGTGTGAAGTGGATCGTGGACGGCTACACCACCAGCAGCGACATGCCGTACTCCCAGCAGTCGCAACTGGACAGTGCCACCACGGATTCTCAGACGGTGTCTGGCCGCAATGCGGCCCAGCCCAGTGACAGCGTCAACTACATCCGGAACTCCGTCAAGGCCACGGTGGACGCCTATGACGGTTCCGTGACCCTGTACGCCTGGGATGACCAGGACCCGCTGCTGAAGGCCTGGCAGAAGATCTTCCCGAACACGCTCAAGCCGATCAGCGACATGTCCGGAGACCTGATGAGCCATGTCCGGTACCCGGAGGACCTGTTCAAGGTGCAGCGGGAGCTTCTGGGCCGGTATCACGTGACCAATCCGGACAGCTTCTACAAGAACGACGACGCCTGGAGCGTCCCGAACGATCCGACCACCAAGAGCAGCGACACCACCACACCGGTGAAGCAGCCGCCGTACTACATGTCCATGCAGATGCCGGGCGAGAGCACGTCCGCCTTCCGCCTCACCAGCAGCTTCATCCCGCAGACGGTGGGCGGCGACGCACGCAACGTCCTCTACGGATTCCTGGCAGCCAACGGCGACGCCGGGAGCACCAAAGGTGTGAAGGACCCCAAGTACGGCCAGATGGAGCTGCTGTCGATCCCGCCCGAGACCCAGGTCCCCGGCCCCGGCCAGGTGCAGAACTTCTTCAACTCCAACACCACCGCCTCCAATGAGCTGAACATCCTCAGCCGCGGCGCCTCGACCGTGGTCTACGGAAACCTGCTCACGGTCCCCGTGGGTGGCGGTCTGCTGTACGTGCAGCCGGTGTACCTGAAGTCCACCGGCGACACCGCTTATCCGACCTTGCAGCGCGTGCTGGTGGCCTTCGGCGACAACGTGGGCTTCGCGCCCACGTTGGACGCCGCCCTGGATCAGGTGTTCGGCGGCAATTCCGGCACCAAGGCCGGCGACGCCGCGAACAACAGCGGCGGTAACACCACGCCTCCGCCCACCACCGGCGGCGGCGCTCAGGGAGGTGGCAGTGCCGCAGACCTGAAGGCCGCGCTCAACGACGCCAAGAGCGCCATCGACGCCGGCCAGGCGGCCCTGAAGAACGGTGACTTCTCCGCGTACGGCGATGCGCAGAAGAAGCTGCAGGACGCGCTGAACCGTGCCATCGCGGCGGACAGCGCCCAGCCGTCCGGTTCCGGGACGGCCAGCCCGGCGCCGTCGTCGACCCCCTCGCCGAGCCCGTCGAAGTAGGCTCACAGCGGCCCGCCGGCCAGACACCGAATGTCTGGCCGGCGGGCGCGCAGGGCACATCGCGGCTGGTGAGACGCGGATCACGTCACCTCGATTTGGCCTGGCGGTCATCGGCCGGTAATGTTAGTGATGCGACGCGGGGTGGAGCAGTTCGGTAGCTCGCTGGGCTCATAACCCAGAGGTCACAGGTTCAAATCCTGTCCCCGCAACTGGCAAGGGCCGGAATGCAGAGAGAAAATCTCAGCATTCCGGCCCTTTTGCTTTCCCTGGACGCCGCGCCGGAAGAGGCCCCTGCGCATTGCGACCCATCTCACAGGCCGCCGAATTGGTCCCCGTGGCCTCAGCGGGTAGTGTTGTCTGTGCGACGCGGGGTGGAGCAGTTCGGTAGCTCGCTGGGCTCATAACCCAGAGGTCACAGGTTCAAATCCTGTCCCCGCAACTGGCAAGGGCCGGAATGCAGAGAGAAAATCTCGGCATTCCGGCCCTTTTGCTTTGCCGGGACCAGGCCGGACCAGGCCGGACCCGGCCGGGACTGGGCCTGGCGCGCGGGCATAGACTTCGGGCTATGAGACCGCCAGCCCCGTGTTCTCCGTCTTCGCGACGCCTCTGCCGGGTCCGCTCATGACAGCGCGGAAGACGCCCTCCGGGGGAGTCCGGACCTCCGGCCGATGGCACCGGGCGGTCCGGTCCGGTGTCGCGGCGGGGCAGGAGACCTTCCGCGGCGTGACGCGCTGGCAGCGAGTCGAAATCACGCTCACCCGGGTCATCGTCTCCGGCCTCTCGCTGATCCTGCCGATCGCCATCGGCGATGCCACCGGCCGGCTGCCCCTCGGCATGCTGGCTGCGATCGGAGCCCTGCTGATGTCGAGCAGCGGTCATGCGGGCACACTGCGGTTCCGGCTGATCGACATGGGTGCCACGCTGATCGTCGGGACTCTCGCCGTGGCTCTGGGCGCGTGGTCGACCGGGCTGCATGCCGTCGCGTCCGCGGTCGTCATCGTGGTGGCGGCGACCGGACTGGCCGCGGTGGGTGGATTTCACCGCACGGCCGCGAAGATCTCGACGCTTGCGACCGTGTTCCTGATGATCGGCGCGTCGACGGGTCAGAGCGCGCCCGCTTCGCTCATCGCGGCCGGAACCGCGGTCGGGGCGGTGTTCGCGGCACTGCTGACGCTCATCGGCCTGGGCGCCGGCGCTCTGCTCGGCCTGCAAGAACCGGTGGAGCCTCCGCCCATGTCACTGGGCGAATCGATCGCCCGGTGGCGTTCGCGGATGTCGACACGTCAGGGCTGGCATTACACCTTGCGGCTGGGCAGCAGCCTTGTCATCGGTGAGCTCTTCGCCGTAGGCCTGCATGGTGCGCACTCGTATTGGATCCCGCTCACGATCGCACTCGTGGTGCAGCGAGATCACAGCACTGCGCTCTTGCGTACCGTGCAACGCGGCGTGGGGACGGCACTTGGAGTGCTCCTGAGCGCCCTGTTCCTGATGCCGGTGCCGGTCTGGGCGGCTCTGATCGCGATCGGGGTGATCGGCGGTCTGAGGCCATATCTGCGCGGTGCGAACTATGCGGCGTACGCCGTCGTGATGACACCCCTGGTGGCCTTGTTCACGGGTCTCGGCCAGGCGATGACGGCGGGGCTCCTCTGGGAACGGCTGATCGACACGTTGATCGGCTGCCTGATCGCGGTGGTGGTGGGCTGGGCCGCCTGGTCCCGCCTGACGAAGGAGACGGCAGCCGCTTCATGACCTCACCGGCGATCCGTCGTGCTGGGATCGATGAAGGGCCGGCATGCGTGAAGGGCCGGGTGCGGAGGAATCCCCACACCCGGCCCTTCAGAGCCGGCGGCTGCCGGCGCCGTGTCCGGTCACGGCATCGCCGCTGCCTTCACGAGCGCCGGGACGAACGCGGCAGCGTCGGGTGTGCCGAGACCCGTCACGGCGTCCCAGCCGGTGCCGGCCGAGTAACCCGGGATTCCGCTGCCCGCCTGGACGTTGTCACCGTCGGCGACGTCGAACAGCGAAGTGGAGAGTGCAGGATCATTCGCCAGCCGGTAGAGCGCCGGGTTGATCTGCCCGAGGTTCTTGCCGGCGTACTGGTCCGCGATGGCCACGATGCCGGCGAACATCGGCGACGCCGCGGAGGTGCCGCCGACGATGTAATAGCCGCCGAAGCCCGGAGCGGTGTCCAGGACCACGACGCCGGTGCGAGGCGCGGCGTCCATCGAGATGTCCGGGACGCCGCGGGCACCGGACGGGATCGCGGCGGAGCCTGCAGGCAGCTGGTCCTGGTAGGCCGGGCGCTGGAACACATGGCTGAAGCCGCCGCCGGAACCGTTCCAGGCCGTCTCACGCTGCCCTGGGAATCCACTGCACGCCGCCGGCAGATGCGTGGAGTCCACCATGGTGCCGGTCTGCGGGTCGGTGCACAAGTTCGTGCCGCCCACGCCCGTCACGAGGGGATCGGAGGCCGGCCAGCCGACTTCCGGGGTGGGGAGCAGCGTGCCACCGGTCTTCACCGGCGTCTTGGTGGTGCCGGTGCTGCCGTTGTCACCGGAACTGGCCAGGAAGGTCATGCCCTGTGCCGTGCCGGAGATGAACGCGTGACGCAGGTTCAGCAGGGACTGCGTGGAGGCGAAGGAACCCTCCGCGGCGCCGAAGCTCTGGGTCACGACGTCGGCCAGGTGGTTGTCCACCACGTACTGTTCCGCGTTCATCATGTTCGGCAGGCCCTGCACGCCGAGCGTCTCGGCGGTGGGAGTGGTGACCAGCAGGATGTTCGCGTCGGGTGCCGTGGTGTGCGCGTACTCGATGTCCAGCGCGACTTCCAGGGACCAGGCATTGCTGGCCTCTTGCCCGGGAGACTGACTGGTGGCCGGGGGAGCCTTCACCTGGTGATTGCCGAATTGGAGGGTGGAGAAAGTGGGCATGTCCGGCTTGCAGGCCACGTCCGGCATGCCGCACATCTCCGGAAGGCCGTAGGCGGCGCTGAAGGTCTTCAGATCGGCCGCGGCCTGGTCATAGCCGAAGGAGTCGACGATCGCGATCGTCTTGCCTTTGCCCGTGAAGCCTTGCGCGTACAGGGCCGGAAGGTTGTAGGAGTTCTGAATGCCGGACGGGACGAACCGCCGGCCCCTGGAGGTGTAGCCGGGGCCCGGAGGGGCATCCGCAGCGGAGATGTATTCCGCCCCTGCGGGAAGGTGCTGCTGCACCGTGGGGTAGAAGGGAGTGTTCGCCGGACCCGTGGGCGAGGCTGCGGCGGCGCTCACGATCCAGCCGGCGACGGCGACGCTGATCCCGAGTGCAAGCGCAACGGTGGGCTTGCGGGATCCTGAAATCGACAACATGAAGCTCCTTTCGGGCGGCAGCTTCCGGCCGTCCGTGGGGTGTGGAACTGTGATGATGCGGCAATCCCTGTCCGGAGCCCCCCAAGGCGTTCGATCCGCTCGACCGGCACTGGATGTGCGGGTCCAGCGGACAGGAACCACGGTCAATCTACACCTGTGCGCGTCCCCAGGACAGAGGTTTTGAAAGATTCGTTTGACGTGCATCACCCCCTGACCGGGGCGAGGGTGGTAAGCATTGCGGGTGAGTATTCTGCGCCTGATCTCCTCCGGAGACGCCCCGCCGCTGACAGCGCTCTTGCAGGAGAGCCGTGAGCACCTGGCTCCCTGGGACCCGATCCGCCCGGAGCGGTTCTTCACGCTGGAGGGCCAGCAGGAGGAGGTCCGCCACGCCTTGCGTGCCCACGCGGACGGCACACGGGTACCGTTCGTCATCCTGGACGACGACGGCGCGGTGGCGGGCCGTCTGAACATCAACAACGTGGTGCGTGGGGCCTTCGAGTCGGCCAGCCTGGGCTATTGGGTGGCCGCCGGGCGTGCCGGCGGGGGACTGGGTACCCGGGCAGTGGCCCGGGCCGTCACGTACGCCTTCAGCACGATGGCGCTGCACCGTCTGGAAGCGGGGACGCTGCTGCACAATGAGGCGTCCCAGCGGGTGCTCCTGAAGAACGGCTTCACCGAGTTCGGTGTGGCGCCCGGGTACCTGAACATCCAGGGCCGCTGGCAGGACCACCGCTTGTTCCAGCGACTCAACGAGGCCTGAAACGGGCAGGGCCCTTCCGGAACGTCAATGGTTCCGGAAGGGCCCTGCCGCGCTGGAAGCGGTTCAGAGGCGGTCGAACTCCGCCTCGTCCACGGTGCCGGCGCCGGCCAGCGGCTTGGCCGCGGGGGAGGCCGGGGATCCGGTGATGGCGGCGTTGCCGCCGCCGGACTTCAGAGCTGCGAGACGTGCCTCGATCTCCGTCTGCTCGCCCAGGTCCTCCAGCTGGTTGAACTGGGCGTCCAGGCTGGACGCCGCGAGTTCCTGCTGGCCGAGGACCTTGGCCTCCTCGCGACGGATCTTCTCCTCGAAGCGGCCCACCTCGCTGGTGGGATCCATGATGTCGATGCTCTTGAGGGCGTCGTTGACCTGGGTCTGCGCCTGGGCGGTCTTGGCGCGGGCCACCAGCTCGTTGCGCTTGGCGGTCAGCTCGTTGAGCTTGCCGCGCATCTGCTCCAGGCCCGTCTTGAGGCGGTTCACCACCTCGGTCTGTGCCGCGATGTTGGGCTCGGCCGCCCGGGCCTCGTTCTCCGAGGTCATCTGGCGCTGGATGGCCACCTTCGCCAGACTGTCGAACTTCTCGGCATCCGCGGCATTGCCGGCCGAGCGGAACTCGTCGGCCTTGCGGGAGGCCGCCAGGGCCTTGTTGCCCCAGTCCTGCGCGTTGCGCACATCCTCGGCGTGGTCCTGCTCGAGCATCCGGAGGTTGCCGATGGTCTGGGCCACCGCGGACTCCGCCTCGGAGATGTTGCTGGAGTAGTCCCGGACCATCTGGTCCAGCATCTTCTGGGGGTCCTCGGCAGAGTCGAGCAGGGCGTTGACGTTCGCCTTGGCCAGCTGCGCGATGCGACCGAAGATGGACTGCTTTGCCATGGTGTTACCTTTCGTGTTGCCCCTGGACACCGGCGGTGAGCCGCCGTGGCCCTGATGGACGCTTGAGTTGATGAGCTCGATTCATTCTGGACGTGGGTTCAGAAGCTTCCGCCGCCGCCGGAGTCGCCGCCCCAGCCGCCACCGGAATCACCGCCGCCGAAGCCGCCGCCCCAGCCACCGGAGTCCCCACCCCAGCCTCCTCCGCCGCCCCAGCCGCCCGAGTCGTGGTGGTTCCCGCTGTTGAGGATGGAGTTGATGAGGATGCCGCCCAGGATGGCGCCGCCCATGCCGTTGCCGCCGAACATCCCGCCACGCTGGTTGACACCGAAGTCGTTGACGTCGGACTGGGCCAGCTGGGCCGCCTGGCCGGCCAGCGCGTTCGCCTGATTGGCGTAGTTGAGGGCCTGGACCGGGTCGTTCTGGGAGATGGAGATGGCGTAGTCGAGGTTCCGCTGCGCCTCGGCGAGGCGGGTACGGGCCTCGGTGCCGACAGCGCCGCGACGGGCCGCGATGTAGTCGTTCGTGGCGCTGATCTGGGACTGGGCCGTGACGATGCTCTGCTGCAGCGACGCCCGTGCGCGCTGGGCCTGTTCCTGCTGATCCCGGATCCCGGAGAGGACCGTGTCCAGGGACGAGGTGGCGGTGGAGAGAGCTCGCAGGTCCGAGACAGGATCCAGATGACCGTCCTGGTACCGGCCCTTGACCTGGGCCAGGGCTGCTTCGACGGCACCGATGGGGCCGCTGAGCTCGGGGTGCGCGCCGGACTGGGCGTACGCGTTGGCCTGGGTGAGGTCCTGAGTGGCCTGGGAGACGGCGGAGTCCAGCTGGGCCTTGGCGGCCGCCAGATTCGAGTCGACCGAGGAGATCGCGGTGACCAGGTCCATGGACTGGCCCAGCGCGCCCTGCGCGGCCTTCACAGCGACGGCGGCCTGGCCACTGTTGCCCTGCTGGAGCAGCTGGGTTGCGCCGTCCAGCGCGTTTCCGACGAATCCGAGACGTTCCCGGGCCTGCGCGATGTTGTCATGGACCGGGGCGAGCGCCGAGTGCGCATAGCCCTGACGGAGGGTCTCCAGCTTGGCTTCTGCACCGTTGACCGTCTGGAGGGCGGCGGCGGCATCGGTGCGGAGCCGCTCCACGGTGGCGGGGGCGTTCTTCTCCAGCTCGCGCAGGGAGTCGAAGGCGGCCTGCTGGTCCTTCAGGGAGGCGGCCACCGCCTCCGAGTTCTGGATGATCTGGGTGAGCCACTCGCGCTGCTGCTCCGGGGTGTCCGGGATGTGGTCGTCCAGCTGCTGCTGCAGTTTGAAGGACTCGGTCATGCGGCCCTTCGCCTGGCTGAGTGCGGCGGAGAACTCGGCTACGGAGTCCGAGCCGAACTCCGCCTCCGCGAAACCGATCTCCTGTTCGCTGGACTTGATGGCATCGTCCGCGGCGATCAGCAGCGGGCCGCTCTCGGCCCGAAGCTGGTCGATGCTCATGAGCCGCAGGCGGTCCTGCTCGGTGGGCGCGTTCTCGATGCCGGCCGCCTGAGCGGCCCGACGACGACGGCGCATCAGCCAGAACGCTCCCGCGCCGCCGGCCGCGATCACCACGGCGCCCACCACGAACGGGGTGGCGCCGGGGCCGGAGAGCTGCTTGTCGGTGGTCTGCGCCACGGCGACGGCCGCCGCGGTGAAGTCGGGTTTGCCTCCGACAAGCTGATCACGTCCTGCCTGGAGGATCGCATCGCGCTGGCTGGTGCTGATGGTGCTGCCGGGCCCACGGCTCAGGTAGTACTTCCCCTGTGAGTAGGCGACCGCGTACAGCATGTCCTTGGCGCCCATGCCCTTATCGGTCGCGACCTTGGTGGACCAGGCCTGCGGATCGCCCGGGTTGGTGAAGGTGTCAACCACCACCACATACAGCCTGATCTTCTGGTCCTTGTAGAGCTTGTCGATCGCAGCCTGGACCTTGCCGGAGTCGAGCTTCTGGCCGGGATCCACGATGGTCTGGCCTGCCCCGATCGTGACGGGGTCCGCGGCCTGTGCCGCGGATGTCCCGAGGAGTGCGGGCGCCAGGAGGCCGAGCCCCAGGGCAAGCGCCATCCGGGCCTGTTTCAACAGGGTGCGCATCGGTAACCTTTCAGCTGTCACGGGCCCTCGATGAGGTGGACCCGTCCCGTCACGTCCCCCAGCCGTACTGCCCAGCCGTTGGCCGCTCAAGGCTTTTCCTTGATTCTAGGCACGCCCTGAAATGGGCGTCCAACAGCTGAACTCCGCCCACGGCGAAATGGTTCCCGTGCCTGTCGCACGGGCCACCTAGGCTTACAGCAAACAGTCAGGTTGTGCTTTCAGTCCGCTCAGACTCCTTGGGAATAGTGGAATGCAGAACACATCACTCGAAAGGCAGAACGTTGAGCGAGAACCCCAGCACAGGTCACGACGAATCCACCACCCCGGAGCCCGGGGCGCAGCAGCACCCCACCACCGAACTGCCGCAGACCACCGAACCCACGCAGGCCCTGCCGAGCCACCCGGTCCCGCCGGCAGCCGAAGCGCGGTACCCCGAGCCCCAGTACTCTGAGCCCCAGTACTCCGAACCGCAGTACGGTGTGCGCCTTCCGCAGGAGGAGCCGTACGGCCAGACTCCGGCCCAGCCGCAGTACGGGGCCCCGGCCTACGGCGCACAGCAGCCCCCGCAGCCCGGCTACGCTCCGGGCTCCGGCACCCCGGACTCCGCCCAGACACCGTCGTCGTCGCAGCCCTTCTACGGGCAGCAGAGCGGCTACGGCCAGCACGGGGTGCCTCAGCACGCCTACCAGCCGGCCCAGCCGAAGACCGCCCGGAAGGTCGGCGTCGGAACGCTCATCGCGGCCGTCCTCGCGGCAGGGCTGGTGGGCGGCGGCGTGGCCGCCGGCATCGGGGCGGCCACGAGCGGCCAGCAGACCGCCACCTCCCAGCCCGCCACGAGCGGGCAGGGCATCGTCATCAACAACAAGGACAGCGTCACCGCCGTCACGGCGGCCGCCGCGAAGGCCGCTCCGAGTGTGGTGACCATCGCCGCCACCGGCGGCAACTCCTCAGGCACCGGCTCAGGAATCGTGCTGGACGATCAGGGTCACATCCTGACCAACACCCACGTGGTCACCCTGGACGGCGCCACGGCGAGCGCGACCATCCAGGTGAGGACCAGCGACGGCACCGTCCTGAACGCCACCGTGGTGGGCATCGACCCGCTGTCCGATCTGGCGGTGATCAAGGTCGATCCCAAGGGCCTGACCCCCGCGACGCTCGGTGATTCCTCCAAGCTCAACGTCGGTGACACGGCCATCGCGATCGGTGCACCCCTCGGCCTGAGCAACACGGTCACGGACGGCATCGTCTCCACCACCAACCGCACCATCTCCGTCCAGTCCTCCGCGGTGCCGTCCAACGGCAGCGACGGCTCCAGCCAGAACGGCAATGGCAACGGCTACAACTTCGCCCCGCCGAACGGCGGCCAGAGCAACAACAGCGGTTCGGGCGGCTCGGTCTACCTGAACGTCATCCAGACCGACGCCGCGATCAACCCGGGCAACTCCGGCGGCGCCCTGGTCAACGGCCAGGGCGAGGTGATCGGCGTCAACGTCGCCATCGCCACCGCGGGCAGCGGCAGTTCGGGCGACAGCAGCAGCTCCGGGAACATCGGCGTCGGCTTCAGCATCCCGATCAACTACGCCAAGAGGATCGCGAACGACATCATCCAGAACGGCAAGGCCACACACGGTCAGCTCGGCACCACGGTGCAGAGTGCTCCGGCAGGGTCCGGCAGCGCCTCCGCCTTCTCCGACGGCGGCCAGGTGGTGAACGTGACGTCCGGTTCGGCGGCCGACAAGGCCGGCATCAAGAAGGGTGACATCATCACCAACTTCGCAGGCTTCGCCGTTTCCGACTCCCAGGAGCTCACGGCGGCGGTCCGCGAACAGCCTGCCGGCAGCACGGTGACCGTAAAGCTCCTGCGCAACGGCAAGAGCATGGACGTGCAGGTCACTCTCGGGGCCGCACAGTCCTGACGGCCGGCATGCAGAACGCCGGCAAGGGCCGGTGGTCATGGTGACGCACCATGACCACCGGCCCTTGCCGGTCTGCCGTCTGTGGCAAGCTTGGACATGCAGCCGACCGCCGGCAGGCCACGCAGTGCCGCGGGCCGGGACGTCTGCCCGCCGCATGCGGTGGATCCCGTCAGCCAGCGCCTGATACCGAAGGCCTGCGTGAGAACACTTGTGGGAGAACCATGAAGATTGTGGTCTTGGTCAAGCACGTGCCGGACGCCCAGTTCGACCGCCACCTGTCTGGTCCCGGCAACACCGTGGACCGCTCGGAGAGCATCCTGTCCGAGCTGGACGAGTACGCCCTGGAGGCTGCCCTGCAGCTCAGCGAAGCCCGTGGCGGTGAGAAGGGCGGCAACAGCGTGATCGCCCTGACCATGGGCCCGGACGGAGCCGCCAACTCCATCAAGAAATCCCTGCAGATCGGCGCGGGGGAGGGCTACCACCTCAGCGACGCCGCTCTGGCGGGCTCGGACGCCGCCGCCACTTCGCTGGCGCTCTCCGCGGCCCTGAACCGCATCGCCCAGGACGGCCCCATCGACCTGGTCATCGGCGGGATGGCCTCCACCGACGGCGAGACCTCCCTGGTCCCCGCCCAGCTGGCCGAGCGCCTCGGCTGGGCCTACCTGGGTCATGCCAAGTCGGTCGACGTGGACGGCGATTCCGTGACCGTGAACCGTGAAGTGGACGGTCACGCCGAAATCCTGCAGGCTTCGCTGCCCGCCGTGGTGTCCGTGACGGACCAGATCAACGAGCCGCGGTACCCCAACTTCAAGGGCATCATCGCCGCGAAGCGCAAGAAGACCCACCCCCTGTCCCTGTCCGAGGTCGGCCTGGACGCCTCCGCCGTGGGGACCCAGGGGTCCCTGACCGTGCTGGACGAGGCCCAGGAGCGCCCGGCCCGCACACAGGGCACCATCATCACGGACGAGGGCGACGCCGGCATCAAGCTGGTGGAGTTCCTGGCCGCCGAGAAGCTGATCTAGCGCCACCAGGAGCGAATCATGACCAACGTCCTTGTCGTCATCACCAGCCCCGATGGCACGCTGAAGAAGAACCAGCAGGAACTCCTCACCCTCGGCCGCAGCCTCGGTGACGTGTCCGTCGCCCTGACCGGCGACGCCTCGGCAGCCGCAGCGGCAGCCGCTTATGGCGCGTCCGTGTCCTACACCGCGCCGGAGTCCCTGGGCTCCTACGGCGCCTCCGCCCAGGCCGCCTTCGTGGCGGAGGCCGTCTCCCGCTCGGGCGCCGCCACGGTGCTGCTGGAGAACACCGTCGCCGCCAAGGAGACCGCGGCCATCCTCGGCGTGAAGCTGGGCGCCGGCGTCGTGACCGACGTCGTGAGCCTCGCCGCCGACGGTGCCGCCACCAAGTCCGTGCTCGCCGGCGCCTACACCACCGTGGCGCGCTCGCGCGGCGCCGTCGCGGTCCACACTGTGAAGTCCCACGCGGTGGAACCGTCCGAGGCCCCTGTCGAGGGCCGTGTGGAGGCCGTCGAGCTGCCGGAGTCGGCGTTCGCGACGGCGGCCCGCGTCCTCTCCCGGGAGGCGAAGCCCAAGTCCGGCCGTCCGGAGCTGTCCGAGGCCCGCATCATCGTGGCCGGCGGCCGCGGTGTGGACGGGGATTTCGGCCCCGTGGAGGAGCTCGCCGACCTGCTCGGCGCCGCGGTGGGCGCCTCGCGCGTCGCCACGGACAACGGCTGGATCGGCCACGACTCCCAGGTCGGCCAGACCGGTGTGGTCGTCTCCCCGCAGCTGTACATCTCCGCGGGCATCTCCGGGGCCATCCAGCAGAAGGCCGGCATGCAGACCTCCCGGGTGATCGTCGCGATCAACTCCGACGAGGACGCCCCGGTGTTCGAGATCGCCGACTTCGGCATCGTGGGGGACCTGTTCCAGGTCCTGCCGCAGGCCAGCGAAGAACTCCGCCGCCGGAAGGGCTGAATCCTTGAGCATCACCCATCACCCGTTCGCCTTCACTCCTCGTGAGGGCGGGCGGGTGCTCTGCTTCACCGCCCACCCCGACGACGTCGACTTCGGCGCCGCGGGCACCATCGCCGCCTGGACGGCGGCCGGCGTCGACGTCGTCTACTGCGTCATGACCGACGGCGACGCCGGCGGCTTCGAGGCTGAGGAGGACATCGCGTCCCGGCGCCTCGAGGAGCAGCGGCGGGCGGCCGCGCTGGTGGGCGTGAGCGAGGTGCACTACCTGCACGAGCGTGACGGGTACCTCGAGCCGGGCCATCACGTCATCGCGCAGGTCGTGGCGCTGATCCGCCGGTACCGGCCGGACGTGGTGCTGACCATGCATCCGGAGCGGAACTGGGACCGCCTGCAGAAGAGCCACCCGGACCACCTGGCGGCGGGGGAGATCGTCACCCGTGCCGTCTACCCGGCCGCGGAGAACCCCTTCGCCTACCCGGAGCTCGAGGAGCAGGGCCTGAAGGCGTACAAGGTGCCGCAGCTGTGGTTCATCGCCGCCCCTCTGGAGCGGGAGAACCACTTCGTGGACATTTCCGGCACGGTGGACGCCAAGCTCGCCGCCATCCACATCCACGCCTCGCAGCATCCCGACCCTGAGGCGATGGATGCCGAGGTCAGGGCACAGCTGGCGGAGAACGGCCGGCGCGCCGGTGCCGTGCCGGGCGTTCTCGCCGAGGGCTTCCACGTGGTGGTGGTCAACGGCTCGGACACCTTCGCCGGCTTCTAATAAATGTGATTTAAATCTCCGCAAGGTCTTGCGTCAGATCTCTCGGGGGGTCTAGAGTTCAGGGGTATTAAATAGTATTTATTCCTCTGAAGGGCAGACCTCAATGGAGAAGACTGCAATCGAGCATCCCGTGCTTGTGGTCATGGGCGTCTCGGGTTCCGGCAAATCGACCGTCGCCGGGTTCCTGGCCGGCTCGCTGGGCTGGGAGCTCGCCGAAGGCGATGACTTCCACCCGGCGGCCAACGTCGCCAAGATGGCCGCCGGCCACCCGCTCACGGATGACGACCGCTGGCCCTGGCTGGACACCATCGCCGGCTGGATCAAGGACCGCGACAAGCTCGGCGAACCCGGCGTCGTCACCTGCTCGGCGCTGAAGAAGCGGTACCGCGACGTTCTGCGCGGGCCCAACGTCGTCTTCGTCTACCTCCACGGGCGCAGGAATCAGATCGCCGACCGCCTCCAGGCGCGCCACGGCCACTTCATGCCCCCGGAACTCCTCCAGTCCCAGTTCGAGGCCCTGGAGGAACCCACCCCGGATGAGAACGTCCTGATCGTGGACATCGAGGGAACCCCCGCAGAGGAAGCGCACCGCATCATCGACGGACTTGGCCTGAAAGCCACCGCACACGGAGAGAACACCATCTGATGAACACCACGGCGTGGACTGGGCACGACACCCAGCTCATCATCGTGGCGCTGCTCGGCATCGCCGCGATCGTCCTCCTGATCACCAAGCTGAAGGTCCACCCCTTCCTGGCGCTGGTCCTCGGCTCCGCCTTCGTGGGCCTCGCGTCCGGCGTCGAGCTCGGCAAGGTCATCACCAACTTCGAAACCGGCGTGGGCGGTGTGCTTCAGGAGGTGGGCCTCCTGATCGCCCTGGGCGCCATGCTCGGCAAACTCCTGGCGGATTCCGGCGGCGCCAACCGCGTGGTGGACACCCTTCTGGAGAAGGCCAGCGGCAAGAAGCTGCCGTGGATGATGACCCTGGTGGCCGTCATCATCGGCCTGCCGATGTTCTTCGAGATCGGCCTGGTCCTGCTGCTGCCCGTCATTGTCCTGGTGGCTCAGCGCTCCAAGCTCAAGCTCATGCGCATCGCGATCCCGGCGCTCGCCGGCCTGTCCGTGCTCCACGGCCTGGTCCCGCCGCACCCCGGTCCCCTCGTGGCCATCGCCGCTCTGAAGGCCGACCTCGGCCTGACCCTGATCTTCGGCCTCACCGTGGCGATCCCCACGGTGATCATCTGCGGCCCGCTCTTCTCCCGCCTCGCGGCTCGCTGGGTGCCCGTGGAGGCCCCCGCCGTCGCCGGTGGCATCGACACCTCTCACGGCCCGGACCTGTCCGAGGTCAAGCGCACTCCGAGCTTCGGCATCACCCTGCTGACCATCATCTTCCCGGTGGTCCTCATGCTCTTCAAGGCGATCGTGGACATCACCACCCCGGCCAAGGGCGGACCCTGGATCCGCACCTTCGCCGACTTCATCGGTGAACCTCTGGTGGCCATGACCCTGGCCGTCCTCCTGGCGATGGTGACGTTCGGCTACGCGGTCGGCTTCACGGGCAACAAGATCACCTCCAAGCTCGGCGCGAGCCTCGGCCCCATCGCGGCGATCATCCTGATCGTGGGCGCCGGCGGCGGCTTCAAGCAGACCCTCATCGGCGCCGGTGTGGGCGACGCCGTGGCCAAGTGGGCCACCGGTGCCAACATCTCGGTCCTCGTCCTCGGCTTCCTGATCGCCGTCGCGCTGCGCCTGGCCACGGGCTCCGCCACCGTCGCCACTGTGACGGCAGCGGGCATCGTGGCACCGCTGGCGGGAGGCCTGTCCCCGGCCCACGCCGCACTGCTGGTGCTCGCGATCGGCGCGGGCTCGCTGTTCCTGTCGCACGTCAACGATGCCGGCTTCTGGCTGGTCAAGGAGCTCTTCGGTCTCACCGTGGGCCAGACCTTCAAGACCTGGTCCGTCATGGAGACCCTCATCTCGGTGGTCGGTTTCGTCTGCGTGATGCTGCTGTCCTTCGTGGTGCCGTAGCAGGACCCCGGACACGACGGCTGGTCACCTTCGCTGGAAGGTGACCAGCCGTCGTCGTACTCCCAGCCGTTGAGTGCTCACTTGTGGTGCCCTGGAGCTGCCGCAACCCACCACGACTGAGCACTCAACGTGGAAGGTGCTTCAGAGCTGCGCGCCCTGGAAACCGTTCTGCCGCCAGGCCTCGAACACCGCGATCGACGCCGAGTTGGCCAGGTTCAGGGAGCGCCGCGAAGGCACCATGGGCAGCCGGACGCGGGCCGTCACGTGCGGATCCTGCTTGACCTCGGCCGGGAGCCCCACGGATTCCGGCCCGAACATCAGGACGTCGCTGGGCAGGTAGTCGACGTCGGTGTAGGAGGTCTCGCCGTCGCTCGTGAAGGCGAAGACGCGGCGGGGCTTGAGGGCGTCCCAGGCGTCCTGGAGGCTCTTGTGGACGGTCACCACGGCCAGGTCGTGGTAGTCCAGCCCGGCGCGCCGCAGTTTGGCGTCCTCGAAGTCGAAGCCCAGAGGTTCCACCAGATGGAGCTCCGCTCCGGTGATGGCGGCCAGGCGGATGGCGTTGCCCGTATTGCCCGGGATTTCAGGGGTGTAGAACAGGATGCGGAACACGAAGCCATCCTAATGTGCCGGGCCCCCGGCGGCTCAGTGCATCCCGCGGACCAGCCGGGCCAGGGACGGCACGTGCACCGCATTGGGCTGGGGCCCGTTGCCCAGGAACTCGCGCAGGCCACGAATGGTGCCGGCGGCGTTGCCCACCTCGACCAGTCCTGAGGAGCCCGGCCGGCGGTCGATGACCGGATCGTGGAGGTTGTCGTCCGGGCCCAGCACCATGGTCCACCCGGTCACGTGAAGCTCGGGGAAGAGGTCCTGGATGTGCCGCACCGAGTGGGCCAGCAGCGGCGGGAGGACGGACCGCCCACCGTGGAGGAGCCGCTCCCCGTCCCAGGCGTACGCGCCCGCGGGAAGGGCCATCGAGTCGACCAGGGCCAGGCGGTACCCGGCCAGGATGGCGTGATCGATGTACGTCCTGCCGTCAGGCGCCTTCAGACCGTTGACCAGGCGGGCGGAGGGCTGTGGCGCGACCACGTGCCGAAGCAACAGGGACATGGCCCGCTGCTCCCGGCGGATGCGTGCCTCAGCCCCGAAGATCCCGCGCTTTCGGGGCATGCCGTGCATCTGCAGCCGTGCCACCTCGTCCGGGAGGAGCCCGCCTGGACGGCCGAGCGGGGGAACGAACACCGCGGGATCCGTCGCCTTCGCACGGGGGCCGGCCGGGCGGCTCGTCGTGTGGGCCGTGGCGCCGGACTCCCAGACGCCGCGCTCGCCGTCGCGCTCTGCGGCGGGGCGTCCCAGGGCGCCGTAGCCGGCGTCGTACGCCGCGCGGGCCTTCTCATCGACCAGCACCTCATACGCGCGGGTGACCGCCCGGAAGCGTTCCGGATCGCCGCCGTGGTCCGGATGGGTGATCCGTGCGGCCTTGCGGTAGGCGACCTTGATCTCCTGGGTGCTCGCCGTCACGGCGACGCCCAGGACCTCGTAGTGCGATGCGCCTCGCGCTGCCGCCATGAACGTTCCCCTCCTGCTCTCGGACGGAGCGTTCGTCCGCTTCCGGTTGATCTGCAACGAACCGTGAACCGGAGTGGTTCCGTTTGTGCACAATAAAGCGTGATGAATCGGAACCGCACCGTCAAACCGGGCCTTCCCGACGGCCGTCGCGTCCTCCTGGTGGTCAATCCCGCGGCCGGTGGGGCGGACGGGTTCCGGCGGGCCCGGCTGGCCGCAGAGGTGTTCCGGGCCGCCGGAGCGCAGGTGACCGTACTGGAACCGGCCGTCCCGGACGGGCTGCCGGAGCTGCTGGACCGTGCGGCGGACGACGCCGACGCGCTCGTGGCCGTGGGCGGGGACGGCCTGGTCCAGTGCGTCGCCGAGGCGGCCCTACGCCGCGGGCTGCCGCTGGGGATCGTTCCGGCCGGTACGGGGAACGACGCCGCCCGGGCGCTTCGGCTGCCAAAGCATCCCCGGGCGGCGGCGCGCCGGGCGGTGGCGGGCTGGGCGAACGGAGGGCGGCCGGCCGACGTCGCGCGCGTAACACTGTCCGACGGCGCCGTGCGGCACTTCCTCACGGCGCTCGCCGCGGGCTTCGACGCCGTGGTCAATGAACGCGCGAACTCGTGGCGGCGGCCGCGCGGCGGCCTGAAGTACGTGCTGGCGCTGCTCGCCTGCCTGCCGTCCGTGCGGCCGGTCCGGTACCGCCTCAGGGTGCACGGCGTGGCGGAGGAGACGACGGCGGTGATCCTGACCGTGGCGAACGGTCCCAGTTTCGGCGGAGGGCTGAGGATCGCCCCGGCCGCACGGCTGGACGACGGCGCCCTGGACCTGGTGACGGTGGACCCGATACCCCGCCTCGCCCTCCTGACGGTGTTCCCCCTCGCGTTCGCGGGCCTCCATGTGCTGCATCCGGCCGTGCACATCCGGCGGGTCCGGCACGTCACGATCGTGTCCGGCGGGCCTCGCTGCTACGCGGACGGGGAGCCGATCGGCCTGGCGCCCCTGGAGGTAGACGTCCTGCCGGGAGCACTCACGGTCCTCGCCTGACGCAGACTTAAACTGGGACCGTGCCTGTATACCTCGATCACGCCGCCACCACCAGCCTGCACCCCGCCGCCCTCGCCGCGATGATGGACGCCCTGGCACGGACCGGCAACCCGTCGTCGCTCCACAGCGCAGGGCGCCGGGCACGCCGCAGCGTCGAAGACGCGCGGGAGACGCTGGCGAAGGCCGGAGGCGCCCATCCGTCCGAGGTCATCTTCACCTCGGGCGGCACCGAATCGGACAATCTGGCCGTCAAGGGGCTCTACTGGCAGCGCCGGGCGGAGGACCCCCGCAGGACCCGCATTCTGTGCAGCACCGTGGAACACCATGCCGTGCTGGACACGGTGGAGTGGCTCGCGAAGCATGAGGGCGCGGAGATCGGCTGGCTGCCCGTGGGCTCCGACGGGGTGCTGGACCTCGACGCCCTGGCCGCAGAGCTGGCGCGGGAACCGGAGACGATCGCCCTGGTGACCGTCATGTGGGCCAACAACGAGGTGGGTTCCCTGCAGCCGGTGCGCCGGGTGGTGGAGCTGGCTGAGGCGGCCGGCGTGCCGGTGCATTCGGACGCCGTCCAGGCCTTCTGCGCCGTCCCGGTGGACTTCCGGGCCTCCGGACTGGCCGCCATGAGTGTGAGCGGGCACAAGATCGGTGGGCCGGTGGGCGTGGGCGCGCTGTTCCTCCGCCGCGACGTGAAGCTGGTGCCCGTGCAGCACGGCGGCGGCCAGGAACGCGACGTGCGCTCCGGCACCCTGGACGCGGCGTCGATCGTCGCCTTCGCGGCGGCCGCCGCGGCCTGCTCGGACGTGCTCGACGACGACGCGCGGCGGGTCTCCACGCTGCGGGACCGCCTGATCGCCGGAGTCCGCGAAGCGGTGCCGGAGGCGATGCTGCGCGGTGCGCCCGGCGACGGGCGGCTTCCCGGCAGCGCCCACTTCACCTTCCCAGGCTGCGAAGGGGACTCGCTCCTGTTCCTGCTGGATATGGCCGGCGTGGAGAGCTCCACGGGATCCGCCTGCACAGCGGGTGTGCCACGGCCGTCCCATGTGCTCCTGGCGATGGGCCTGGACGAGGAGACAGCGCGCGGCGCCCAGCGCTTCACCCTCGGCCACGACTCCACGGACCAGGACGTGGACGCCCTGCTCCGCGCGCTGCCGGGCGCCTACGCCCAGGCCCGCAAGGCCGGGATGGCCGGACACGAATCGAGCATCCAGACCGCGGGCACCGTGGGGCGCCGGACAGAGGCCTGAGCTGACAGGGCTTGAGCGGACCGGACCCGGTTTTCCCCGCCCATTCGGACTTTCCCCTGCTCTTCAGCGCCGGGGAATGTCCACAGGACCGGGGGATTCCGGTCACCCGGCCGGAAGCAGTTCCTCCAGTGGCACCTCCGGATCGGCCAGCCGCGCAGGGTCCACCGGCACCCGTCCGTTGATGAGGGCCTTGATGGGCTTCTGCACCCGGTGGACGTTGACGTTCATGCCCGCCACCACGGCGCCGTCCTTGAGCCAGAACGCCAGGAAGCCCTCCTCGCTCACGCTGCCCCGGATCACGGGTTCCGTGCCGGCGGCCAGGCTCCCGAAACCGGAGTACTCCAGGCTCAGCTCGAACTGGTCGGTGTAGAAGTACGGGAGCACGTCCAAGGCCGCGTCCTGCCCCAGCATCGACCTGGCGGCCACCTTGCCGCCGTTCAGGGCGTTGGACCAGTGCTCGCTGCGGTGGTGCTCCCCGGTGAACGGGTGCAGCGCGTTGGCAACGTCCCCCGCGGCGAACACATCCGGGGCGCTCGTGTGCAGCCCGGCATCCACCAGGATCCCGTTGCGCAGCTCGAGCCCGGCGGCCTCGGCCAGCCGCGTGTCGGGAACCACGCCCACCGCCAGGATCACCAGGTCTGCCGGGATGCTCTCGCCGGAGTCGGTGACCACGGTGGTGACGCGGCCGTCCTGTCCTTCCAGGCGGGCGGCGCTCGCGGGGAGCCGGAAGGACACTCCGTGGGACTCGTGGACGCGGCGGAAGAATGCGCCGATCTCGGGGCCGATGGCGGCGGCCAGGGGGATGTCCTCCAGACCCAGCAGAGTCACGTCGTTACCGTACGTGGCGGCCGCAGCGGCGAGTTCCATGCCGATCCAGCCGGAACCGACCATGACCACGCGTTTGCCGCCGTCCTTCAGGAACTCCTTCAGCCGGAGGCTGTCGCCCAGAGTCCGGAACGTCATCACACCGTCCAGCTCCGCCCCGGGAAGCGGGATGCGCCGCGGCTGTGCGCCGGTGGCCAGCAGAAGGCGGTCGTAAGAGAGGGTGTCGCCGCCGGCAAGGGTGACTTCGTGGGCCGCGGGGTCGAAGGACGCCGCGGCTTCACCCGTCACCAGACGGACGTCCTGCTCGCCGTACCAAGCCACCGGCGCCACGTCGACGGCGGACACCTCGGCCTTGCCCAGCAGGAACTCCTTGGAGAGCGGAGGCCGCTGATAGGGCTCCCGTCCTTCTGAACAGACCACGGTGATCCTGACTTCGTGGCCTTCCGTTCGGAGTGTCCGGGCGGCGGTCCCGCCCGTCAGGCCTCCACCGATGATGAGGATGTTGTCCACTGCCATGTCTTCGACTCTCCCGTGGCCGGCTCCGGACGGGCCGGACGGCCCGTGGAGGACTCTAAAAGCGGATGATTTTGACGTTAGAACCGGGGGAGTGCCCCGTCAAGACCCGGGAATATCCTGGCGGGTCCCGGCGCTAAAATGGTTGAGCCGTGCAGACCGCCCTGCGGTGCGCGCTTTTCCCCGAACCCCACAGAAAGCCAGCATGCGAGTTCTAGCAGCCATGAGCGGCGGAGTCGACTCCGCCGTCGCCGCCGCCCGCGCCGTCGAAGCCGGGCACGACGTCGTCGGCGTCCACCTGGCGCTGTCCCGCATGCCAGGCACGCTGCGCACCGGCAGCCGGGGCTGCTGCACCATCGAAGACTCCCGGGACGCCTACCGCGCCTGCGATCTGCTGGGCATCCCCTTCTACGTCTGGGACTTCTCAGAGCGCTTCCAGGAGGACGTGGTCCAGGACTTCATCGACGAATACGCCGCGGGCCGTACCCCCAATCCCTGCATGCGCTGCAATGAGCGGATCAAGTTCGCCGCCCTCCTGGAGAAGGCCGTGGCGCTCGGTTTCGATGCCGTCTGCACGGGCCACTATGCCAAGGTCATCACCGACGCCGACGGCAACCGCGAGCTGCACCGCGCCGCCGACTGGGCCAAGGACCAGTCCTACGTGCTGGGAGTGCTGACTCACGAGCAGCTGCAGCACGCCATGTTCCCGCTCGCCGAGACCCCCTCCAAGGCGGAGGTCCGCGCCGAGGCGGAGCGCCGGGGGCTCTCCGTGGCCAACAAGCCGGACAGCCACGACATCTGCTTCATCCCGGACGGTGACACGGCCGGATGGCTCGCCGAGAAGATCGAGATGCAGCCCGGCGACATCGTGGATGAGACCGGCGCCAAGGTGGGTGACCATGCCGGCGCCAACTCGTTCACCGTGGGCCAGCGCCGCGGTCTCAAGCTCGGCCGCCCCGCCGCGGACGGCAAGCCGCGCTTCGTCCTGGAGATCCGTCCCAAGGAGAACACCGTGGTGGTGGGCCCGCAGGCGCTCCTGGCCGTCGAGGAGATCCGCGGCATCCGCATCTCCTGGGCCGGCCTGCCGATCGCCGAGGTCGCCACGGGGGAGGAATTCCCCTGCCACGCCCAGGTGCGCGCTCATGGCGATGCCGTGCCGGCCCGGGCCCGGGTGGAGGACGTCGATGGCGCCGCGCAGCTGGTCGTGACGCTCGAGGAGGCGATGCGCGGCGTCGCCCCCGGCCAGACGATCGTGCTCTACCAGGGCAGCCGCGTGCTCGGCCAGGCCACCATCGACAAGGCCCGCTCGCTCCAGCGCGTCGAGCTGTAAGCCGTCAGAGAGTTCCCACGCGGCTTAGACACGCTCCGGCGCTCGTTCCTCGCTTTGTCGCGCGATGCGCCGCTTTCGGGAACTCTGCGGCGGCAGTTCCACCCAGCGGACGAGAACGATCCAGGTCGATGCGCGTCGGTAAACTGAACCCCATGACCGCCGAGCACCACGCCAGCCAGGCCTTCGACTTCGACCCGACTGCCAGTTCCCTCGCCGGAGAGGTGGACCCCTCCGTCATGGAGGAGCTGCTCAGCATCCGTTCGAGCATCGACAACATCGACGCCACGCTGGTGTTCCTGCTGGCGGAGCGCTTCAAGGCGACGCAGCGGGTGGGAGTCCTCAAGGCCCGCCACAAGCTTCCCGCCGGCGACCCGGGCCGGGAGGCCGCCCAGATCTCCCGACTGCGGAACCTGGCCACCGAGGCCCACCTGGATCCGGCCTTCGCCGAGAAGTTCCTCAACTTCATCATCAGTGAGGTCATCCGGCACCACGAGGCCATCTCGGCCGATCACGAACGGCAGGCCGGCCGGGCCGACAGCGCCTCGTGAACCAGACGCTGCCGGGGCTCGCCGGGTCCCAGGTCATCGGTTCCGCCCACGGCGCCTGGCCGGGGACCGACCCGGCCGAGGCCACCCGCGCCCTCCGGGGGGAGCTCGGCTCGCCTCACGCCGCGCCGCTCGCCGAGCTGCCGTCCCGCGGGGTCGGTTCGGACGCCACAGGCCGCTCCGCCGCACTCCTGGCCGGTCTCAGCGCCGATGTGCAGCCGCACGGCTGGCGTCTGAGCTGGCGCCCCGAACACACGGACTCCCGGGATCACCGCCGGGCCCTCTCCGCGCTGGACACCGATGTGCAGGTGCTGGCCGACGTCGCGGGTGAGGAGGAGGCCGCGCCGGGTCCTCTCAAGCTCCAGCTCCGGGGTCCCATCAGCCTTGCAGCCTCCCTCTATCTCCACCACGGCGAGCGGGTCCTCAGCGATCACGGCGCCCGCCGCGACGTCGCGCAGGCCCTGGCAGAGGGCGTCGGCGAGCATCTCGCCGCCGTCCGCCGGGCCGTCCCGGATGTGCCGCTCGCCGTCGTCGTCGAGGAGCCCTCCGTGACCGAGGCACTCGCCGGGACCATCCCGACCGCCAGCGGATACCGGACCCTCCGCTCCCTCCCGGGGGAGGAGGTCACGGCGTCGTGGCGGTTGCTGGTCGACGCGCTGCGCGCCGCGGGATCCCAGGAGACCGTCATCGCGGTCCCCGGTGTGGAGGCGCCGGTGGATCGGGTGTTCGACGCCGGCGCGGAAGGCGTGTGCCTGCCCACCGGGACGCTGACCACGCGCCAGTGGGAGCGGCTCGCCGGGCATCTGGAGAACGGGCGCACGGTCTGGACGGAGTATGTGCCGCTGCGAGTCGCGGCAGGTCAGGAGGCGCGCACGACGACGGCGCTCGCCGACGCCCTGCTGCGCACCTGGCGTGAGCTCGGGCTGCCGCTGTCGCTGATGCCCCGGCTGAGGCTCCTGCCGCAGTCACGTTTCGTCCCTGAACGCGGCGGTGGGTCCGTCACTCCGGCGGACGCTCTCCGGAGCCTGCAGCGCGTGACCGCGCTGGCGGACGCCCTGGATCAGGCCGTCGCCTCCTGATCCCCCTGCGGCCCGGGTTCCCTGCACGAGCGTTGCGGATACGACAAAGCGCTGCGCATTAAGCGAAGATGGGAGCCATGAAGGGACGCATCCTGGTGGTTGACGACGACGAGGCACTGGCCGAGATGATCGGTATCGTGCTGCGCAACGACGGCTTCGAGCCGAGCTTCTGCGCGGACGGTTCCCAGGCGCTGAACATGTTCCGCAGCACCAAGCCGGACCTGGTGCTCCTGGACGTCATGCTCCCCGGTTCCGACGGGATCGAGGTGTGCCGTGCCATCCGCGCGGAGTCGGACGTCCCCATCGTCATGCTCACCGCCAAGTCTGACACCACGGACGTGGTGCGCGGCCTGGAGTCCGGTGCGGATGACTACGTCCCCAAGCCCTTCAAGCCCGCCGAGCTCGTGGCACGGGTCCGGGCCCGCCTGCGCCCCGGCGACCAGAAAGCACCGGAGACCCTGAAGATCGGTGACGTGTCAATCGACGTCGCAGGTCACACGGTGACCCGCGGTGGAGCCACGATCTCCCTGACGCCGCTCGAATTCGATCTGCTGGTGGCCCTGGCGCGTAAGCCGTGGCAGGTGTTCACACGTGAGGTGCTCCTGGAACAGGTGTGGGGCTACCGGCACGCCGCGGACACCCGCCTGGTCAATGTGCACGTGCAGCGCCTGCGGTCCAAGATCGAAAAGGACCCGGAGTCCCCGGAGATCGTCATGACGGTGCGTGGTGTCGGATACAAGGCCGGCGTCTGAGGCGGAGGATCCTGGAGAGGACGGCGGTCCCTCCGAGGAGACCGTCCCGGAGATCTCACCCGCCGAGGCGGAAGGGCGATTCGCCGTCCGGGACGCGGCCGGCATCCTGAACCGCTACGGCCGCCGGGGCAGCCGCCTGTTCAGGCTCCATGGCCTGCGTGCGCTGGCCATCCTGCGGCGTGCCGGCCGTCTGCTGTGGCGCGGCACCGGCTGGGCCGGGCGGTCCCTGCTGCGCCGGTGGCGGCGCTCGCTCCAGTTCCGGACCGTCCTGGTCACCGTCCTCCTGGCCTCCGTGGCCCTCGTGGGGGTGGGCGCGTACCTCAGCAGCCAGATCGCCAACAGCCTGTTCCAGGAGCGGCTGCGGCAGGCGGAGACGGACACGAGGGACAGCGTCCTGAATGTCCAGAACACCTTTGACGGGGCACAGGTCACGGACCGCGCCTCCGTGCAGAAGCTGGTCACGGACACCCTGGACGCCCTGCAGAGCAAGGACAGCGAACTCCAGCGCCGCTACATCTTCCTCGCCGTCCCGGACCAGACCCAGCCGCGCAGCCGCTGGGTCGATTCCCGGAGCTCCCCGGACACCGGCATCACGATCCTTCCGGACGACCTCCGGAGCGCCGTCCAGAAGGGCTCGCGCGAACAGTACTGGGAGTCCATCGCGCTCCCGGTGGGATCCGAGACCGATCCGGCCATCGTGATCGGCAACAAGGTCAGCTTCAACGGCACGGCCTATGAGCTTTATCTGATCTATGACATCGTCTCCGCGGAGCAGAGCCTGAACGACATTCAGAACGTGCTCCGCATCGGAGCCGCGGTGCTCGTGGTGTTGATCGGCGTCCTGGCCTGGTACGTGACCAACACCGTGGTCCGGCCGATCAGCCATGCAGCGCACGTCTCGGAGAATCTCGCGGCCGGGCAGCTGCAGGAGCGCATGCTGGTGAAGGGGGAGGATGAGGTGGCCCGTCTGGGCGCCTCCTTCAACCACATGGCGGCCAGTCTTCAGGAACAGATCACGCAGCTGAACACCCTGTCCCAGATGCAGCAGCGGTTCGTCTCCGACGTCTCGCACGAGCTCCGGACGCCGCTGACCACGGTCCGCATGGCCGCCGACGTGCTGTACGACGCCCGGGACGACTTCGACGCCATCAACAAACGCTCCGCGGAACTGCTGCACACACAGGTCGAGCGTTTCCAGTCGCTGCTTTCAGACCTGCTGGAGATCTCCCGCTATGACGCGGGCGCGGCACGGCTGGATCCTGAGCCCCTCGACCTGGTCGCCCTCATGGGCAAGGTCATCGACGACGCCGCCCCCGTGGCGGAGGAATACGGTTCTCCGGTGCACTTGACCGCGCTGAGGCCGGATGTGGTGGTGGAGATGGACGGCAAGCGGATCGAGCGGATTCTCCGCAATCTGCTGCTCAACGCCTTGGAACACGGTGAGAGCCGGCGGGTGGACGTGACGGTGGCGGCCAACGCCGGGGCCGCCGCGGTCACGGTACGGGACTACGGACTGGGCCTGGAACCATCGCAAGCCGCCCGGGTCTTCGACCGCTTCTGGCGCGCCGATCCGGCCCGCGCCCGTTCGACCGGCGGCAGTGGCCTGGGGCTGTCCATCGCCATGGAGGACACCAAACTCCACCGCGGCTGGCTGGAGGCGCGCGGCCGCAAGGGAGAGGGGAGCACCTTCCGGCTCACCCTGCCGCTGAAGGCGGGCGAGGAGATCGTGGAGGCCCCGCTGCCCGTGGAGAACTACCAGCCCACGGCCCCCACGGCCGTCCCCGCTCTGCCCCAGGCCCCCTTCAGCCCGGCGCTCCCGGTGCCCCCGTTCGGCACCGGCGCGGGAGATCAGGGGAGCGCTTCATGAGCGCCCGGCTTCCGGACGCACGACGCCGGACGGCGCACCGCTGGCGAGCCGTGGTGGCCGCGCTGCTGACCGCCGTCGTCCTGCTGACGCTGGGCGCCTGCGCCTCCATCCCACGCTCGGGGGGCGTCAACAAGAGCCAGGGCAACGCCGAGGGCCAGGCCGGCGATCCGCCGGAGTACTACCCTTCCGGGCCCAGGCCGGGGGAGTCCCCGGAGTCGGTGGTGGAGGATTTCTACACCGCGGGGAACAGCTACAAGGACGATTACGCGGTGGCGCGCCAGTTCCTGGCCCAGGACGCCTCGGTGTCCTGGAAGCCCGACGCCTCGACCTTGGTGTACCGCTCGGCCAAGGTGGTCAAGGGCGCCACGGACAAGCAGTACGTCTACGAACTGGACCTCGCCTACTCGATCGACGCCCAGGGCATCATCACCTCCTACCCTCAGGGGACGGTCCGGAGGGTCCCGCTGACTCTCGGAGAGGTGGACGGCGAGTGGAGGATCGCCAAGGTCGGTGACGGGACCGCCATCCCGGAGGGGATCATGCGGACCCTCTATCAGGCGTACGTCCTGTACTTCTACGATCCGGGGTACCGCTATGCCGTCCCGGATGCGCGCTGGTTCATCAACCGCAGCACGGTGACGAAGTCGATCGTCAGCGCGGTCCTGGGCGGGCCCGCGCCGTATCTGAAGGGCGCCGTGGTCAGTGCCTTCCCGACGGGGGCACGGCTGGCCAAGGAATCGGTTCCCGTGGTCAACCGGACGGCTCAGGTGGACCTCACCCAGGACCTGCTGCAGAGCCCGGTGACGGACCGGCGCCGCATGATCAATCAGCTGACGGCGTCCCTGGAGGGGCTGAGCAATGTCTCGGCCGTCCAGCTGCTGGCCGGTGGCACCACGCTGAGCATGGACGATTCGGCGCCTGTGGCACCTCCCATCGTCAACCCGTCCGTACCGGACTGGCAGGTGGCGGTGCTGCAGGGGCAGCTGAACCTGTTCCAGGACAACACGGCCGAACGTATCCCCGGGCTGGACACCGCCGCATACCTGCCGCGCCATCCCGCGGCCCCCACGGACCGCAGCTCCTACGCCTTCCTCAATCAGCAGGGCACGGACCTCTTCCTGGCACGGCCGAGCCAGCCGGTGCGGGACGTGCTGAGCGGATCGAATCTGCTGCGGCCCAGCTACGATTCGCAGGGCTGGCTCTGGAGCGGCGGTGACGGGGCCCAGTCCGCCTCCCTGACCGCGATGAACGTTCAGGACCTGCCGGGCGGCAAGGTGCCGGTGCAGGTGGTGCTGTCTCCCGGCTGGATGAAGGGTCTGCACCTCAAGGACGCACAGCTGTCCCGGGACGGGACGCGGATCCTGATCCTCACGGGGAACGGCCAGGACGCGCAGGCACTGCTGGCCGGTGTGGTGCGCGGCGCGGACGGCGCACCGCGCGAGCTGACCGATCCGATCCGCCTCCCGGAGGCCAAGGACGCCAACCAAGGAGCCTGGCTGAGCGACACGAGCGTCGTGCTGGGCAACGCGACGGGCACCGGGGTGGACACCCCCTCGCAGCTCTCCCTGCGGTCCCTGGATGTGCTGTCCCTCCCCGATGTGACCGGCCTGCAGGGCATCAGCGCCGGGAACGGGAGCATCTACGTGCAGACGCCCTCGGGGATCTCGCAGAAGATCAGCAACGGCTGGGTGCAGCAGGGGACGGGGGTCAAGGACCCCAAGTTCGCAGGCTGACACAGCGGTTTCCACAATGCCGCTTCCGGGACTTCCGGAGGGGCTGGCCGTCTGACAAGACTGAGGCCATGAGCGCCCACGCACCGGAAAACGGCACGACGACGGCGGATGGCCGCCATGCCGCGGGCCGTCGCGGCCTGGTGCGACTCCGGGAGGAGGTGCTGGCGGCCGCCGTCGCACTGGGTTCCCTGGTCACCAGCCCGGAATGCGCCGTGTGCGGCGAACCCGACACCGTGCTGTGCCCTCCGTGCCGCAGTGAACTGCATGCGGAATGCCGTGAGCCGTTCCGGGCGGAGGAACGGGCGCCCGCCCTTGGAGCGCTGCACGGGTTCCGGGTGGTGGCCGCCGCCGACTACGCGCGGGCGGTCTCACTGGCGATCCTGGCGCACAAGCGGCGAGGCCATCCGCGGCTTGCCCGGGAGCTCGGGGCCATCCTGAACAGGCTTCTCTGGTCCTCCTGGGATCCGGGCCCTGGGACCCCACCTCGGGAGGAGGTCTGGCTGGTGCCCGTTCCCGGCAGCGGGCGCTCCTTCCGGGAGCGGGGTTTCGACCCTCTGAAACTGATGCTGAAGCACTGCCACACGGGCGGCCTGCCTCCGGGACTCCGGAGTGTGCCGGCCCTTGCGGTGATCCCCGTCCCTGAGCGGATGATGCGCGGGGTGCTGCAGGGGGCCGGACCGCGATCTGTGATCCGGCTGCTTCCGGGCGGTGCCGGCGGCGGCGCGCACGGTCAGAAGGGGCTGGGCGCCCAGGCCCGGAGGAGACGACTGGCCGGGAGCATGAGACTGTCGGCCGGATTCCTCCTGGCCCATGGGCCAGGCACCCTCGCCGGCCGCCGCTGCATCCTGGTGGACGATGTGCTGACCACCGGGGCCACGGTGGCGGAGGCCGCCCGCGTCCTGAGCGAGGCGGGAGCCTCGGTCACCGGGGCGGTGGTTCTGGCGTCCACCAGGCCACCGGCGATCTCCCAGGAAGAAATACATGAACAAGGGGTGAATTCGTGGACGGGATCCACTAACGTCGGTAATGGGTACCAAGCCAAGAAGGTACCTTTCGATAGCGGCTCGGAAAGGGGCTCGACTGTCCATCAGAAGGCCCCGTGAACGAGTCGTCGTCGTGCCACCGAAACACTGTGGAGGACACCATGGAGTTCATGATCAGCGGCCGCAACGTGACTGTCTCGGACCGTTTCCGCGAGTACGCCACCGAGAAGCTCTCGAAGCTGGAGGCGCTCGGGGACAAGGTCCAGCGGATCGATACCAAGGTCGCCAAGAAGGCGCATTCTCGCGCAGCGGACAATGAGCTCACCGTCGAGGTCACCGTCGTCGGACGCGGTCCCGTCATCCGGGCCGAAGCCGTCTCGGGTGACAAGTTCGCAGCATTCGACCTCGCCTATGCCAAGCTCCAAGAGCGGCTGCGCCGGGCCAAGGACAGGCGCAAGGTTCACCACGGCCGCCACACCCCGAAGGCCGTCCACGAGGCCACTGCGGCTCTGAACGGTGCCGCCTCGGCCGAGGCTGTGGCAGCGTCCTCGCCGTATGAGATCGCCAACGACATCCCGGCCGGCGACTCCCCGGTCCTGATCCGCCGCAAGGTCTTCCCCGCCGCCACCATGACGGTGGATGAGGCGGTGGACAACATGGAGCTCGTCGGGCACGCCTTCTACCTTTTCGTGGATAAGGAGACCGAGCAGCATTCCGTGGTGTACCGTCGCACCGGATGGACCTACGGAGTCATCACCCTGGACCCGGCCTGCGCCGAGGGCAAGGGCGAAGAGAGGATCCACGCCTACCGCTCGGACGATGAGGACGTCGTCGTCGGAGTCTGACCACTTCGTGGCCCGGAACCCGGGTCACCGCTGACAAGGAGAACCGTGCCTGACACGCTGACCCTGGCCCAGGCCAGGAGGATCGCGCTCAAGGCGCAGGGACTCTCCCAGGAACGGCCCACCGACCCCGCCACCGCGAGGTCGGTGGGCCGTTGTTTCACCCGGATGCAGCTGGTGCAGATCGACTCCGTCAATGTGCTCTCCCGCAGCCACTACCTTCCGTTCTACTCCCGCCTGGGCGGCTACGACCGCGCCCTCCTGGACCGGATGTCCCAGCGCGGGCCCCGGAGCATGATGGAGTTCTGGGCCCATGAAGCGAGCTTCATCCAGCCGGTTCACTTCGCGGCCCTGCAGACCTGGCAGCGCCGCCGCTGGGTGAACGCGGAACGCCTCGACGCCGGGCAGCGCGAACGCCTCCAGGAGGACATCCTGGGGACCTTGGCTTCCTCGCGGCCGCTGACCTCGGCGCAGCTGACGGACCGGCTGGGCCATGTGGAGGAACGCCGGAACGAGCACTGGGGCTGGAACTGGAATGCCGTGAAGGTGGTCCTGGAACATCTCTTCGCGCGGGGTGAGATCACCTCCGCAGGGAGGACCGAGCAATTCGAACGGCGCTATACCCTCACCGCGAAGGCGTTTCCCGCCGTCAGGGGGGTGTCCGGGCACGCTCTGGCTGACCCGGCGGCCCGGGAGCAGTCGCTTGACCTGCTCGTGGAGGCGTCGGCCCGGGCCCATGGCGTGGGCACCGTACGGTGCCTGGCCGACTACTTCCGGCTCCCCGTCCGGCCCGTGGCCGGATCCCTCGAGCGGCTCGCCGCCGCCGGCGTCGTGCGCCAAGTCGACGTGCAAGGCTGGGGGCGGGGACTGTTCCGGCACGCTGAGGCGAGTGCACCTCGGCGGCTGGACGCCCGTGCGCTACTGAGCCCGTTCGACCCGGTGGTCTTCGAACGTTCCCGGCTGGAGGCGCTCTTCGGCTTCCACTACCGGATCGAGATCTACACGCCGGCCCACCGCAGGAGGTACGGCTATTACGTCCTGCCGTTCCTGCTGCGGGACACCATGGCCGCGCGCGTGGATCTGAAGGCGGACCGCGCGGCGTCGGCCCTTGTGGTCAGGAGCGCCCACGGTGAGCCGGACGCCCCCTCCGACACTGCGGCCCAGCTGGCGGCGGAGCTGGAGGAGATGGCCGCTTGGCTCGGGCTGGACAGTGTGCGGCTGGAGGGGGACGGGGAGCTCGATCTCCTGCTGAGGCGGCACCTCTAGCCACGGAACGCCGCAGAGACGGGGCCGGCGGGTGATCCGCGGGGCCGTGGGAACCCTGGACGGTTCCCAGACGTGTCTCACGTAGACTGAACACGCCGTAAGGCATGCCAAGACACGCGTACCGATTGGGAGCACCCGCACGTGGCCTCACTTCTTGAAAAACTCCTGCGCACCGGCGACAAGAAGACGCTCAAGCGTCTCCGCAGCTATGCGGACGCCATCAATGCACTCGAGGATTCCTTCACGGGCTTCACCGACGCGGAGCTGCGTGAGGAGACGGACCGTCTCAAGGAGCGCCACAACGACGGGGAGTCCCTGGACGATCTGCTGCCCGAGGCCTTCGCGGCCGTCCGCGAAGCCGCCTCACGCACTCTTGGCATGCGCCACTTCGACGTCCAGCTGATGGGTGGCGCAGCACTCCACCTCGGCAACATCGCCGAAATGAAGACCGGTGAGGGCAAGACCCTGGTGGCCACGGCCCCCGCCTACCTGAACGCCCTCAGCGGCAAGGGCGTGCACGTGATCACGGTCAACGACTACCTCGCCGAGTACCAGGCCGAGCTGATGGGCCGTGTGTACCGCTTCCTGGGTATGAACAGCGGCTGCATCCTGGCCAACCAGGATCCCGCCGTGCGCAAGCTGCAGTACGACGCGGACATCACCTACGGCACCAACAACGAGTTCGGCTTCGACTACCTGCGCGACAACATGGCATGGGACAAGACCGAGCTGGTCCAGCGGGGCCACCACTTCGCGATCGTGGATGAGGTCGACTCGATCCTCATCGACGAGGCCCGTACCCCGCTCATCATCTCCGGCCCGGCGCAGGGAGACGCCAACCGCTGGTACGGGGAGTTCGCCACCCTGGTCAAGCGGCTTGACGAGGGCAAGGACTACGAGGTCGACGAGAAGAAGCGCACCGTCGGCGTCCTCGAGCCCGGCATCGCCCGTGTGGAGGACTACCTGGGCATCCACAACCTGTACGAGTCCGCGAACACGCCGCTCATCGGCTTCCTGAACAACGCCATCAAGGCCAAGGAGCTGTTCAAGAAGGACAAGGACTACGTGGTTCTGGACGGTGAAGTCCTCATCGTCGACGAGCACACCGGCCGTGTCCTCGCCGGGCGCCGGTACAACGAGGGCATGCACCAGGCCATCGAGGCCAAGGAGCAGGTGGAGGTCAAGCCGGAAAACCAGACCCTTGCCACTGTCACCCTGCAGAACTACTTCCGCATGTACGAGAAGCTCTCCGGCATGACGGGCACGGCCGAGACCGAGGCCGCCGAGTTCATGTCCACGTACAAGCTCGGCGTGGTCCCGATCCCCACCAACCGTCCAATGCAGCGTCTCGACCAGCCGGACCTCGTGTACAAGAACGAGGTGGTGAAGTTCGACGCCGTGGTCCAGGACATCGTGGAGCGCCACAAGACCGGTCAGCCGGTTCTGGTGGGCACCACCAGCGTCGAGAAGAGCGAATACCTCTCCCAGAAGCTCGCCAAGGAAGGCGTGCGGCACGAGGTGCTCAACGCCAAGAACCACGCACGTGAGGCATCGATCGTGGCCGAGGCGGGGCGCAAGGGCGCTGTCACCGTGGCCACCAACATGGCCGGCCGTGGCACCGACATCATGCTCGGCGGCAGCCCCGAGTTCGCTGCCGTCGCCGCGCTGAAGGCCCGGGGGCTCGATCCGGAGGACAGCCCGGAGGAGTATGAAGCGGCCTGGCCGGACGCCCTCGAGGCCGCCAAAAAGGCCGTCAAGGACGAGCACCAGGAAGTCCTGGACTTGGGTGGCTTGTATGTCCTGGGCACCGAACGTCATGAGTCGCGCCGCATCGACAACCAGTTGCGTGGCCGCTCCGGCCGTCAGGGTGATCCGGGGGAGTCCCGCTTCTACCTCTCCCTGACGGATGACCTCATGCGTCTGTTCAACTCCGGTGCGGCGGAGCGCCTCATGGCCTCCACGCTGGATGACGACACCGCACTGGAATCCAAGATGGTCTCCCGCGCGATCGCCTCGGCGCAGGGCCAGGTGGAAGGCCGCAACGCTGAGCAGCGCAAGAACGTGCTGAAGTACGACGACGTGCTGAACCGCCAGCGGGAAGCCATCTACGGCGACCGTCGCCGGATCCTCGAGGGCGACGATCTGCACGAGAAGGTCCAGTTCTTCCTGGAGGACACCATCAACGCCGTCATCGACGATGCCACGGCTGAGGGGCATAGCGAAGAGTGGGACTACGGCGTCCTCTGGAGCAACCTTAAGACGCTATACCCGATCACCCTGAGCCAGAAGGACATCTTCGACGAGGTCGGTGGCAAGTCTGGAGTCACGGCGACCCTCCTGAAGGAGGAGATCCTGTCCGACGCCCGCCTGGCCTACGAGGGCCGGGAGACGGCCTTGGGCAGCGACAACATGCGCGAGTTCGAGCGTCGCGTGGTGCTCTCCGTGATCGGCCGGAAGTGGCAGGAGCACCTGTACGAGATGGACTACCTCAAGGAGGGCATCGGCCTGAGGGCCATGGCCCAGCGTGATCCACTCGTGGAGTACCAGCGTGAGGGCTTCACGCTGTTCCAGGCCATGATGGGCGGTATCCGCGAGGAGTCCATCGGCTTCCTCTACAACCTGGAGGTCGAAGTCACCGAGGAGCCTGCGGTCGAGGCCGGCGAGGACGTCCACGAGGGCCACATCCACGCGGCCGGGCTTGACGCTCCCCAGCAGCCCAAGCAGCTTCAGTACTCGGCTCCGGCCGAGGACGGCTCCACGGAGACCCACGTCCAGCGCAACGGCGGGCAGCCCACCGCGGACGATGAGCGCTCCGGGAATCCGGCCAGGAACGGTGGCAAGAAGGGCAACCGCAAGCGCCGCTGACCCGGGCCATCCGGCCGGGTCAGCCGATCTCCAGGGCCGTCACGATCCACGAGGCACGCCGTGCCTCCCAGCGGATCGCGACGGCCCTGGCGCGCGTGCGGCCCTTCACGACCACTGCCGCCTCGGCGACCGTGGGGGTGATGAGCTGAAGACGGACGCTCTGAACCTGGAACCCTTCGTACGGCGAGCGACGGTCTCGGCCGAAATGGGACTGTGATTCCTGCACCAGCGCGCGGCGGACCTGGAGCCGGAGGAAGACGTCAGGGGTCAGCCAGCGGGACAGCTGGTTGAGGGGTCGCGTGCCGTTCAGCCCTTCCATCACCGCCTGCACCAGCCGGTGGCTTTGAGCCCTGAGCTCCTGCGTCAGACGCTTCCCGTCCAAGGAGGCAGGCTCGACGCCGGCGGTATCGGCACGGCCAGGCGCCGCACCATGCGGATTGGCCGCCCTGGGGGCGATCCGGGAAGGGCGTCCTGTCTGCCGGACCGGTGACGGTGAATTCCCCCGTATCCGCGCTGTGTCTGTGGCCTGGCCGGAGGAGAGACTGGAAGTGGTCCCGTCGGTGCTGACTGCGATCGAAATACTCATGTCCGTTCCGTTCTTTTCTCGAGTGCGAGTGCGAGTGCGAGTGTGCGGCGGCCGCCGCGGTTCATCTGCTGCCGTCCGTCAGGCCCGTGTCTTCTTGCTCCGGGCGTGGTCACGGTTCCACGTGGTGCTGGTGGTTCATCCCCCGTGGATCTGAGGAGCTGGAACCGGTGGGGTCAGGATCATCCCCGGCAGGATCAGATCGGGATCCCCGCCGATCAGCTCCTTGTTCTCCTGGTACCAGCGCGGCCAGTCCCGTGCGACCTCGGCGTCCGTGGCGCGGTCCCCGAGATGCCGCCTGACGACCGACCAGAGGCTGTCGCCGGGTCTGACCACTGCCTCGGAGTCCCCTTGAGCCGAGGCGTCCGCCCTGGGCGCTTGGTTCAGGAGGCCGGGCTGGGCTCCGGGACTCGGTCTGGGAGTCCAGCCCGGGTCGAGATCAGAGACCCGGGGGGCCTCCTGCGAAAGCGGCAGTTTGAGAGCACCCCATCCGGGATCCAGAGCCTGGGGAGCGGGTTGTTCACGTTCGTGAGGCCGCAGGAAGGACGGATCATAGGCCTGAACGGCTGAGCTGCTGCCGACGATGGGTACCGGGGTCACCGTGGTGGCCGCCTGGGCTGCAGGAACCACCGTGAGGTTCAGTCCGAGGACGGCCAGTGCGAGCCGCTGCATGAAGGCGGGGCTGAACCTGCTCAGCCGTGCGGCGGAGGTCTGCCTCCCGACGGCGATCATCGCTGCGCCTGCGAGGGCGACAGCCAGGGAGAAGGCCCACCAGATGACCACGGCGGCTCCGGCCCAGAGGGCGGCAGTGCCCACCAAAGTGTCCACGCTCCGGTCCAGGCCCCATCGCTGGCCGGGTCCTGCCGCCGGCGACCGGCTGCTGAAGCCGATGACCGCGAGCAGGCCGCCGAGGGCGAGGATCGTCAGAGCCATCGCGATGTCGTAGACGATTCGGTGAGGAGCCGGACGGTCCCCGGTCTCCGGCAGTTTGTTCATGTCATCACCTTTGATGCGATTTGATGCGATTTGATGAAAGTAAATCAATCTTGATGACAACTCGAAGGTTTGTCCAGTCGCTGTGTCAAAAACACTGCTGACTTTTCAAGACCGCGACGGCGGCCCTACTGTTGCCCCATGCGATGGGGATCCCTTTTCGGCGACATGGAGGCGCAGCTGGCCGAGGCGGCCAGGCGGGAGCGGGAAGGTGGCGAATCCGACGTCACGCGAAGTGAGCGGGCGGGATCAACGCTGCTCGACCGCCTTCGGGGCAGTGAGGGCGGCATGGTGGCGGTGACTCTAGACGCCGGGCTCAGTCCGGCGGGGACGTTGCGCAAAGTCGGCAACGGATGGCTGATCCTGGATGCGGGAACGCACGACTGGCTGATCCCGACGGACGGCATTCTCTGCTTGGAGGGCCTGAGCAGGCGCTCCGCGCCGGAGGCCGCGTCGGTCTGGCAGGGGCGCGGACTAGGTGCTGCGCTCAGGATGATCTCGCGGGACCGTTCTCCGGTGAGGGTCTTCCTGGGTTATGGCGGCACCTGCCCTGCCGAACGTCTTGGTGTGATCGCCGGTGTCGGTGCCGATCACCTGGAGCTGTCGGTGCTGGATGCGACGGGCGAGCGGCCGAGAGGAACCGTGGCGATCCCTTTTCGCGGCGTCCTGGCGCTCCGGGGAGAAGGCGTCGTCGGCGCGTTTGAAGGGATGTAGCGCCAGGCGCTCAGCCTCGGTGCTGCTGGAGGTCCGTGGCTGAGGCGCCGGCCTCCTCAATGCTTCTGCGGGTCTCGGCGTACTGCTCCTGGATGTACTCCTCGAGCATGTCTTCCTCGATGCGCCAGACGCCGCGGCCACCGACCCGGATCGCCTTGAGCTGGCCCGAGCGGACCAGCGCATAGGCCTGCGAGGAGTTGATCTGGAGGATCTCCTCGACATCGGCAAGGGTCAGGAAGCGGCGCATGCTCCTATTCTGCCATTGTGTGGATCACCCTCGATGTGAGTTATCCACAAATCATCGACATGAACCGTCAATGGCTGGAATTCATTGTCACGGAGCATGAAGAATGGGTCCATCACCGCACGCCCCGTGCCGACGCCGGCACGTCCAGATGGAGGACCATGTGAACGATGCCGCGCCGCAGAGACTGAGAAGGCCGTCCTGGAAGGATCCCAGGCTGCTCCTGGGGATCCTGCTGGTCTTGGCATCGACGGCCGGGACCGTTTGGCTGGTGGGGAGTCTGGATCAGAGCGTCGAGGTTTACGTCGCGAGAGATGGTCTGCCGGTCGGGCAAAGGCTCGACGCCGGACGGCTGGACCGGGTGAAGGTGCGCCTGGGAGACCTGGAGAGCGGGTACATCCCGGCCGACGAGGAGCTCTCCGAAGGAGCTGTCGCCGTCCGTTTCGTGGGCAAGGGTCAGTTGCTTCCTCGGCAGAGCGTGGGGGACGCCGCATCCTTGGACCGCAAACCGGTTCCGATCACGGTGGACGGTGTCCTCCCTGAGCAGCTGACCACAGGAGAGCACGCGGACCTCTGGGTCTCCTCGCCCGATGACCGCAACGGCTTCAAGGAACCCCGTCTGGTGGTCCGTGCCGCTGAGGTGGCGCAGGTGGTGGCACCTCAGCAGACCTTCGCGATGTCCTCGGGACGGGTCGTGATCCTGCTGGTCCCGGATGCGCTCATGCCGCAGGTCCTGGCGGCTCAGGGGAACAAGGCGAGGATCACGGTCGTGTGGAATCCGACGGGGACCGGCTCATGACTCTCGGGGTCGCGGTGCTGGGGGCCGTTCCGGGGCTGCTGGTGGATGAGCTCAGAGGCGGCCGCGGAGGCCGGCTCCGCATCGCGCGCGAGTGCGGCTCATTTGAAGAGCTGATGGGGGCGTGCCAGGCGGGAACCGCGCAGATCGCGCTCTTCCTCGAGGGGGCGGACTCGCTGGACATGACCACCGTGGACCGTCTGCGGGCGCTGGGTGTCGCCGTCGTGGTCCTTCATGGTGACCCGGAGGAGCGGGCCAGGCTCGGCCGCATGGGTGCGGTGCCGCTTCCTCTGGAGTCGGACCGCGAGCAGGTCGAGAAGGCGGTGGCACTCGCTCTCGGGACGGATACGGGGGCCGTGAATCCTGTGTCCGAGAACTCCGCGGTCCTGGCCTCAGCGGCGCCGGTCGGTGCCGTGGCCGCGTCCTGGTCGCACGTCGTCGCCGCTCCCGCGATTCCGGAGCAGGGTGCGCGGTGGCGGGCGGAGACGGTCAGCACGCTCCCGGACCGCGGGGAGGCCGCATCCCGTGATCCGGGTGAACCGGGACGGGCGCCCCACGAGGGTTCCGTCCCGCCGGTCCTGGTGGTGTGGAGCCCGGTAGGGTCACCTGGACGCACGACCGTCGCCGTGAATCTGGCGGCAGAGCTCGCCCTTCTCGGTAAGCGCGTGGTCCTCGTGGACGCGGACACGTACGGAGCCGGGGTGGCGGCCACTCTCGGGCTGCTGGATGAATCGGCCGGGGTGGCGCAGGCATGCCGGCTCGCGGATCTGGCCCAGCTCGAGGCGGCTTCGCTCGAGCGGCTCTGTGTCCCGGTCCAGGTGGCGGGTTCACGGCTCGACGTTCTGAGCGGGATCACCCGGCCCGACCGTTGGACGGAACTGCGTGGCACGGCCCTGACCAGGGTGCTCGACCTCTGCGCCGGCGTCTATGACCACGTGGTGGTGGATGTCTCGTTCTGCTTGGAAAGTGATGAAGAGCTGAGCTTCGACACCATGGCCCCACGCCGGAACGCGGCCACACTCTGCGCCCTCGAACGCGCGGACAGGGTGTACGTGATCGGCGAAGGGACGGCCCTCGGCGTGCCCCGGCTGGTCCGTACGGTCCCGCTCCTGCAGGAGCTCATCCCGGACACCGAACTGGTTGTGCTGATGAACAAGATCAGAGCCGCGGCGGCCGGAGGAGCCCCGGAACGCCAGGTGCGCGATGCCTGGGAGAGATTCGGCCCGGAGCTGCCCATTGCAGGATTCCTGCCTTTCAGACCGGACGTCTTGGACCAGGCACTCCGGAATGGGGAGGTTCTGGCGGAGCGGGCTCCGGAGTCGGAACTGCGTCGCGCCTTGCAGTCACTTGTTTGTGCACCTGCACAACAGAGGCGGAGATCCTCTGTGTTTTACACCACGACGCGGCGGTGGCGATCGCGCTAGGCTCGCCACTAAGGCCGCAATGAAGCGGCGAATCTTTCTCCCTGGAGGCGTGCAACGTGTCGCTGGCAGACAGTACCCCGACGATGACCCCGGAAGTGTCAGACACTTTCCTGGCCGACTACTACCAGCACCTCGCACCGGAGGACCGGGCGCGCTATGAGGGGACGGTTCTCCGGGACCGTGCACTGGCCCATCACGAGCTGGGCACCGTGCGTCATCCGGATCAGGCACTGGTGTCCGTGCGGGATGAGGCCGGCAGCAGCGTGGTCCAGGTCGTGACGGACGACATGCCCTTCCTGGTGGACTCCGTCGTGGCGGAACTCGTCCGTCAGAAGCGCGCCATCCGTCTGGTGGTCCACCCGATGCTGGTGGTGCAGCGTGACGCCGATACCGACCAGGCAGGGAAGATCTCCCAGGTTCCCGCCCACGTCGGACAGACGAGTGGCGACACTGCAGCGATCCCGTCGCTCGCAGCCTACGTGGCCTCGGAAGGCTCCACCACGCGCCTGGAGTCCTGGATCGCCGTCGAGATCGACCGGGTGGAGGAGGAGACTGCTCAGCAGCTCATCCAGGGTCTGACCCGCGTCCTGCACGATGTCCGCACCGCCGTCGAGGACTGGCAGAAGATGCGTGACAAGGCCGCCGAGATCGCCGACGAGCTCGCCCAGGTTCCCGGCGATGCCGGAGTCCGTGACCTGGCCGGCGCCCAGGCGCTGCTGCGCTGGATGGAGGACCACAACTTCACGTTCCTCGGCTACCGCGAGTACAGCCTGCTGAACGTCAATGGCGAGGATGTCCTGGAAGCCCACGAGGAGGGCGGGCTCGGACTCATGCGGGAACTCGGCGACGCCCCCACCATCCAGCACCTGACGGAGTCCGGCCGGGCCCACGCCCGCGAGAAGCGTGCACTCGTGATCACCAAGGCCAATTCCCGCTCCACCGTGCACCGGGCCGCGTACCTGGACTACATCGGGATCAAGAGCTTCGACGCCGCGGGCAATGTCACCGGCGAGCGTCGCTTCATCGGCCTGTTCTCCACGAACGCCTACACCAGCTCCGTCCGCACGATCCCGATCATCAAGAACAAGGTCCGGGCCGTTCTGGAGGAATCCGGATTCCCCATCGAGTCCCACTCCGGCAAGGATCTCCTGGGCATCATGGAGACCTACCCCCGTGACGAGCTCTTCCAGATGGACGTCGAGGAACTGGTCTCCACCGCCCAGGCCATCATGCTGCTGCAGGAGCGCCGCCGGACCCGGCTGTTCCTGCGCCCCGACATCTACGGCCGCTTCATGTCGGCCGTGGTGTTCATCCCGCGTGACCGCTACACCACCTCCGTGCGTCTGCGCCTCGAAGACGAGCTGACCAGCACGTTCGACGCGGTCTCCATCGACTTCGAGGCCCGTATGAGCGAATCCGCCCTGGCCCGCGTGTTCTTCCGGATCCGTCTGCCGAAGGACGCCGAACTCTCCAGCTTCGACGTGGACGGCCTGGAGGACCGACTGGTGCGCGCGGCGCGATCCTGGTCCGAAGGCCTCAGTGAGGTCGTGGCCGAGCGCTACCCCGAGGAGGTCGCCGAACGTCTTGGAGCCCAGTGGAGCGAGGCGTTCCCGGCCGGTTACCGCGTCGACTACGAAGTCGAGGACGCGCTGGTCGACATCCAGCGCTTCGAAGAGAGTCTGACCAAGGCCGCTGCTCTCGGCACGGAGAAAGCGGTCGAGCAGCAGATCCAGCTGCACGCCTATGTGCCCGCCGGCGTGGGGGAGACCCTCGAAGAGGACGCACGCGTCAAGATCTACCTCCTGGCCCCCCGCAGCCTCAGCCAGATCCTGCCGGTGTTCCACAACCTGGGCCTCGAGGTCCTCGATGAGCGCCCGTTCGAGATCGAAACACGCGACGGACAGGACTTCTTCCTGTACGACCTCGGCCTGAAGTACCCGGCCGGCGTGGACCCGGTGGCGAGCAGTGAGCTGCTGGCCGAATCCTTCGCCGCCGCCCTCAACGGGACCATCGAGTCGGACCGCTTCGACCGGCTGGTGCTGGCGGAGGGAATGACCTGGCGCCAGGTCCTCATCCTGCGCAGCTACGCCAAGTACATGCGCCAGATGGGCAACACCAACTCCTACGGTTTCATCGCCGACACCCTGCTGGCCAACGCCGAGGTGACCCGCGGACTCGTGGCTCTCTTCGAAAGCCGCTTCGACCCCGCGCTGCCCGGCATCGGCGGTGAGCTCGACCGTGAAGGCCGTTCCGCCGTCGTCGACGCCTCGCACCGGGCACTCGAGGAGGCGATGGCCGCCGTCGCGACGCTCGACGCCGATCGCGTCCTGCGCACCTTCGTGAACCTGATCGATCAGACGCTGCGCACCAACTACTACCAGGGCAAGGACTACCTGTCCTTCAAGCTCAACCCCGCCGGCATCGACGGCCTGCCGTTCCCGCGGCCCGCCTTCGAGATCTGGGTCTACTCGCCGCGCGTCGAGGGCGTGCACCTGCGCTTCGGTGCGGTCGCCCGTGGTGGCCTGCGCTGGTCGGACCGCCGCGAAGACTTCCGTACCGAGATCCTGGGCCTGGTCAAGGCTCAGACGGTCAAGAACGCCGTGATCGTCCCGACCGGCGCGAAGGGCGGGTTCTTCGCCAAGCAACTGCCCGATCCGTCCGTGGACCGTGGCGCCTGGATGGCGGAGGGCATCGAGAGCTACAAGACGTTCATTCGCGGCCTGCTCGACATCACTGACAACCTGCTCACCGACGCCGGTGGTGAGCATGTCGTGGCGCCCCGCGACGTCGTCCGCCATGACGCCGACGACACCTATCTGGTGGTCGCGGCCGACAAGGGCACTGCGTCCTTCTCCGACATCGCCAACGCGATCTCCGCCGAATACGGCTTCTGGCTGGGCGACGCCTTCGCCTCCGGCGGCTCGGTCGGGTACGACCACAAGGCCATGGGCATCACGGCCCGCGGTGCCTGGGAGTCTGTGAAGCGTCACTTCTCCGAGCTGGACCTCGACACCCAGAACGAGGACTTCACCGTGGTGGGCGTCGGCGACATGTCCGGCGATGTGTTCGGCAACGGCATGCTGCTCTCAGACCACATCCGCCTGCTGGCCGCGTTCGACCACCGGCATATCTTCCTGGACCCGCAGCCGGTGGCCGCGACGTCCTTCGCCGAGCGCAAGCGCCTCTTCGAGCTTCCGCGCTCCTCCTGGGATGACTACGACCGGAGCCTGATCAGCGCCGGCGGCGGTGTGTTCCCGCGCAACGTGAAATCCATCCCGGTCTCCCCGCAGGTCCGCGTGGCCCTCGGCCTGCCGGAGGGCACCGAGCAGCTGAGCCCTCCGGAGCTGCTGAAGGCGATCCTGCTGGCCCCGGCCGATCTGCTCTACAACGGCGGCATCGGCACCTACGTGAAGGCCAGCACCGAGAGTCACGCCGAGGTCGGTGACAAGGCGAACGACGGTATCCGCGTGGACGGCCGCGACCTCCGCGTCAAGGTCGTAGGTGAGGGCGGCAACCTGGGCATGACGCAGCGTGGCCGCATCGAGGCCGCCCTGCAGGGCATCATCCTCAACACGGACGCCATCGACAACTCCGCCGGTGTGGACTGCTCCGACCACGAGGTCAACATCAAGATCTTCATCGACCGGATGGTGGCTGCCGGGAAGCTGGGCCCGGACGAGCGTGCGGACTTCCTGGCTTCCATGACCGACGAGGTCGGTGAGCTCGTTCTGCACGACAACGTCGAGCAGAACATCCTCCTTCTCAACGACCGCACCCGCGTCGCCGAGTGGAGCCCCAGCTACGAGCGGCTGATGGACTGGCTGGACGTCAAGGCCGAGCTCAACCGTGAGCTCGAAGCCCTGCCGACCACAGAGGTCCTGCGTCAGCGCCTGGCCCAGGGCCAGGGCCTGACCTCGCCCGAGCTCTCCGTCCTGGCGGCCTACGCCAAGATCGAGCTGGCCAACGCGCTGCGGGACAGCGATCTGGCGGATGACCCGTGGTTCGCGTCCACGCTCCGGAACTACTTCCCGAAGGCCCTGGCCGAGCGCTTCGACGCCGATCTGGACAGCCACCCGCTGCGCCGCGAGATCATCGCGACCGTAGTGGCGAACGACATGATCAACGTCGGCGGCATCACCTTCGCGTTCCGTGCCATCGAGGAGACCTCGGCCACCGAGGCTTCCGTGGCCAAGGCGTTCATCGCCCTGCGGGAGATCTACCGCGTGCAGGACATGCTGGACGGGCTGAACAACCTGCCGGCGTCGTTCCCCACGGCTCACTGGACCACCGTTCACCTGGACATCCGCCGGCTGCTGGACCGTGCCGTGCGATGGCTTGTCGCCAACGGTTCCACCAGCGCTGGCATCGCCGAAATCGTGGAGAACTTCGGCCCGAAGGTGGCCGCCCTGCGCGGACGCTTGGGCGAGTACCTGCGCGGCGAGGACCTCGCCCGGTTCGACGCGTGGCGTAGCCGGGCGGCAGTCTGGGGCCTGCCTGAGGATCTGGGCGTCCGCTGGGCCGAGCTCTTCGAGAGCTTCCCGCTCCTGGAGATGGCCCGGATCGCGGGCCAGAGCGACGAGTCCATGGAAGACGTGGCACAGGTGTACTACACCGTGTTCGACCGCTTCCACGTGGACTCCCTGCTCGAGCGCATCAGTGCCCTGCCGCGGGACGACCGCTGGCAGGCCTTGGCACGCGCCGCGCTCCGCGACGACCTCTACTCGACGGTGGCGGACATGACCACCTCCGTCCTGGGCGTGAGCGGCGTGGCGGGGGAGTCCGAGAACCCGCTCGCCCGCTGGGAGGAGCAGAACGCTGAGCAGCTGACCCGGGCGAAGAACATGTTCGACGAGGTCAACTCGCTGGAGAAGGACGACATGGCCTCGCTCTCGGTAGCATTGAGGCTCTTGCGTTCCATCGTCCGGCACTGATCCCCAGGAGACCCCGTGGCCATCTTCACCGATCCCATCAAGGAACACGCTGATTTTGGCCCCGGGGACGCCGAGTGGCTCCATCTGCTGGTCGGGGACTGGCAGATGGTGGCCGATCTGGCCTTCGCCGACCTGGCGCTGTGGTTCCCCGACCCGGAGCTCGGTTTCGTGGCACTGGCGCATGTGCGCCCGTCCACGAGTCACACCGTGTTCCACAGCGACTTCGTCGGCGAAGGCATCCGCTCGGACCTGGCACCGCTCGTGGAACGGGCCTGGAGGTCCCGGCACATCGAGCGCTCCAGCGAGGCGGACTGGAGCAACGGTGACTCGGCTCTGCGGGTGGAGGCGATCCCGATGGTCCGTAACGGCCGGACGCTCGCCGTCGTGACCTCCCACCTAGACCTCTCCAGCTCCAGGATGCCGTCCCGGCTGGAACTGACCTACCGCCAGTGTGCTTATGACCTCCTGAAGATGGGGACCCAGGGTCTGTGGCCCGACTTCGCCTCACCCACCGGGTCCCGGCGTGGCGCACCGCGCGTCGGTGACGGCCTCATCAGGCTGGACGCCGACGGGATCGTGCAGTACGCGAGCCCGAACGGGGTCTCGGCCTTCCGCCGGCTCGGTGACATCGAGTCGCTCGAGGGGCGTTCGCTCGCCGAGGTGACCGCGGGCCTGATCAAGGACCGGCGTCTGGCGGACGAGACCCTGCCGCTCGTGGTCACGGGACGGATGCCGCTCCGCAGCGAGATCGAGTCCCGCGGCGTCACTTTGACATTGCGGGCCATTCCGCTCCGGGACGGCACGCAGCGTTTCGGCGCCCTGGTCCTCTGCCGCGACGTTTCCGAGCTGCGGCGCCGCGAACAGGAACTGGTGAGCAAGGACGCCACCATCCGGGAGATCCACCACCGGGTGAAGAACAACCTCCAGACCGTGGCGGCCTTGCTCCGCATGCAGTCCCGCCGCATGGTGAGCGAGGAGGCCAAACAGGCGCTGGAACAGGCCATGCGCCGGGTGGCCACGATCGCCAGGGTCCACGAGACTCTGTCGCAGGGCCTGTCCCAGGTGGTGGACTTCGACGACCTCATCAGCCCGCAGTTCAGGCTCTCCGCGGAGGTCGCCTCGCCGGCTCAGAAGGTCAGCACCGATCTGACGGGTGAGTTCGGGAAGCTGCCGAGCGACTTGGCGACGCCGCTCGCCTTGGTCATCAACGAACTGGTCACCAATGCGGTGGAACACGGTCTGCAGGACCGTGCCGGAACGGTCTGGCTGGATGCGCAGCGCGGCGCGTCGGACGCGGGTGAGCGGCAGCTCACCGTGACGATCGCCGACGACGGGGTGGGACTCCCCGTCGACAGTGACTTCTCAGCGCCCGGGGGAGCACTGGCGGGGGAAGGCCTGGGTCTTCAGATCGTCCGCACGCTCGTGACCTCGGAACTGCGCGGAACGATCCGGTGGCTCTCCCGGGACGGCGGCGGGACCGTGGTCCGTCTGGTCATCCCGCTGGACGCCTGAGTCCGGAACAGCGGGGGGAAGGCGACAAGGGAAGGGCCCGGAAACCAGATGGTTTCCGGGCCCTTCCCTTCGGCTTGTGCTTGATGCGGCTGTGCCGGATCAGGAGGCGCGGCGGGCACGCGCCGCGCGGCGCTTGAGCGCCCGGCGCTCGTCCTCGCTCATGCCGCCCCAGACGCCGGCATCCTGGCCGGACTCCAGAGCCCACTGCAGGCATGTGTCGACCACCGGGCAGCGGCGGCAGACGCTCTTGGCTTCTTCAATCTGGAGAAGCGCGGGGCCGGTATTGCCGACAGGGAAGAAGAGCTCGGGGTCCTTGTCAAGGCAGGCGGCACGGCTACGCCAATCCATGCGATCACTTACTCCAAATCTGTTGTCTCAGGCTTTGTGAAAAATTTCACTTGGCCTTCCATAGGAAAGGGGCCATTACTGGCCCCGCTGTCTCTATGAACAAGCGTGTCATGTTAACGCGGAGCAAACAAGGGGTGAAACCCGTGAAATCGCCGGGAAGCGTGAGTAGTTCGTCACATTCCCCGGGGGCTCCGGACCCCCGATTTGACTATCTCCGGTAGGGTGCGAAGGTGTCAAGGGTCATGCCCCGTTCCAACGGCATAACGGCCGGCCCTGGGAGCACGAATGGGCACCGGGAAGCCGGAGCCGGACGGAAAGCAGGACATGAACAACACGGAATCCACGACCCCTGGACCCCGCCCCCTCTCCGTCGCGATGACCTCGTTCGTCACCCTCGCCGAAGGGCTGGTGCTGATCGGCATGGCCATCGTCTATCTGGTGAACCTCGTGACGGGGACACCGATGCTCACTCTGGGCGGAGCGATCTTCCTGACCGCGTTGTTCGCCGTGCTGGGCCTCGGCCTGATGGCAATCGGCCATTTCCTCTTCCGTGGTTTCCGGTGGCCGCGTTCCGGTGCACTCGTGGCGCAGCTCTTCATCATCGCGATCGGGGTTCCGACTCTTCAGGCCGGGCTGATCTGGCAGGGGCTCCTGATCCTGGTTCCCGCAGCGGCGGCCGCACTTCTCCTCTTCGATCCGAAAGCCGTCGCGTACGGCCGGAAGGCCGTGGAGACCGAAAAGGACTGAGCCGGTCCGGCCGTCATATCTGCTCCGCGAGTCTGACGGCCTGTGCCATGTGGTGGCCGGGGCCCAGCCGGGCACTGCGGACCAGTACCCTTCCAGGGATCCGGGGCAGGCCGCGCACCATGCGAGAGAGCCGGGGGTCGTCATCCAGGACACCGGACGGATGGTGGATGACGTGATCGACCAGGGACAGCGACCGTGAAGCCGTGAGGCCTTCCCGGCCGGCGACGATGACCCTCAGTCCCCGGGAGGCCGCGGTGCGGAGCAGCTCCTGGAACATGCTCTCCATGCCGAAGTGCTCGGATGTCCTGAGGATGCTCTGGAGAGCCTCCCAGGACTCGACGTAAAGCAGTGTGTCCGCCGGTCCTCGCGACAGCCCGGTCGCGAGTCCGGCTTGCGAGGTCTCCCGGCCGATCCCCTGCAGTAGAGCGGCGATCGCGCCGGCGTCGTCGAGGGAGGCCCTCAACGGAGCCCCTGTCGACGCGGGACTGCCGCCCCGTGCTGCCGCCTCCTCAGCGAAGGCCTGAATGGCACTCCCGTCATGGGTGATCAGACGGAGAGCGCAGTGTCCCAGGAGCGAAGCGAGAACTGCCCGCGCCGTGTCCGAACAATCCGTATCCGAGCCGATGATCGCCGCCGATTCCCCAGGGCCGCAGACCAGGGGCACGCTGGACTGACCGGCCGGGAGATCCACGAGGGCCAGGGCTCCGGGTGCCGCGATCTCGCCTGGCTCCACGGAGCGGGGGAGAGGCGGCGCCAGCACAGGCCGGGGCATCCGGTGCCCGGCTTCGGCTTCGATCAGGAGGCTGACCAGGGATCCGGTATCCCCGGGAGACATGGGATCGGGGGCTGAGACAGGCCAATCCACCTGGCCGGTGAGCGGCCATCGCCGGATGCTGACCTCGCCTGGCCGGACGGATTGCGGCACGGCCTCCGCGGCGACCTGGAATTCCGTCCTGTCTCCCCCTGAAGACAGGATCGCGCGTCCGGGCGATCCCGGGGGAAGCCGTGCGGCGTGAGATGAGCCGATGACGTCCAGGGAGTCGAGGTCGGACTGGACTCTCAGCGCGATGCAGGTACCGATGTTCGCCCTGATGTCCGCCCCGATGGCCCCTTGGGGTCGCTGTGTCGCCAGCACCAGATGCAGGCCGAGGGAACGGCCGACACTCGCCAGCCGGATGAGCTCGGCGAGGCTGTCCGGTGCGTGGTCGAGCATCATCCGGAACTCATCGATGATCAGACAGATCCGGGGCAGCGGGCCGTCCGCCTCAAGACCGAGAGCACGCCATGCCTCCCAGTCGCCGACCAGGTGTTCCCGGAAGAGGTGCTCTCTGCGCTGAAGCTCGGCCCGCAATGAGATGAGCGTCCTCTCCAGTTCGTGAGCCCCCAGGTCGGTGACCAGTCCTTGGACGTGCGGCAGCCTCTGCACGTCCTGGAAGGTGGCTCCGCCCTTGAAATCGACCAGGACCAGCCCCAGATCCTCCGGGGAGAGATGGGCGGCGGCCGAGAGGACCAGTGAGCGGAGGAATCCTGACTTCCCTGACCCGGTGGTGCCGGCCACCAGGAAGTGCGGCCCATCGTCGACGAGATCCAGCATCACCTCACCGGCCCCCGATTCGCCGACAGGGAAACGGTACGCCGGCTTGTTCCGCGACTGTTCCCACCGGGTGTGAACCGAGGACACGTCCGCGGGGAGCAAGCCCGCAAGACTGACCTGCGTGGGTGGCTCCGCCGAGGGACCTGATTCCGGCGTCCCGGAGCCGTGCGGGGGCTGGAAACCCCGGCAGAACTGCTCGAACGCGCGGGCGTCGGCCAGATCCGGGATGAACTCAGCACTCTGACCGGTGTGGGGGAAGACGTGGCCGTCGTCCGTTTCGAGGCAGGCCCGATCGCGTTCCAGGCGAAGGACAGGGGCTCCCGGCATGCTGGCGGCGGCTCCGCCGAGATGGACGATGGCGCACCATCCGTTGCCGGACAACGGCGTATCAACCGGAACTTCCGAGCCTGGAGTCAGGACTAGGAGGGTTCCTGACGAGGGGCCAGGCCGATCCTTATCCGAGGCGTCGGCCCAGGTGGGGCAGTGGTGGACATTCGGGAGGAACCGCAGGTGCGGTGGGAAGCCGGTCGGCGGGCCGACCAGGAGGATTCTTGGCGCGCCGTCCGGGTGGCGGCGCGCCAGTTGGGCGATCACCCCGTGCACGAAGTCCCTGTAATCGCGGTGGCCGGCCTGAATCCGCAGACCTTGGCCCAGGCCCATCACGACCGGGGATCCTGACATGCTCTGACGGCGTCCGGAGGAGTGAGTCTTGCGTCGACTGGACCGGGCTGCAGCCGTGGTGTGCTCCCCGAGCCGGATCCATGGACCCGGGGCCGGGTTGCTCCCGTCGGAGTGACCTTGGCGTTCCGGTTGCGCGGGGGACGCCTGCGACACTGCGGATGGCTGTGCCAGCAAGAGCTCCCCAAGCCGTGGAAAGCCGGCGTATGGAAGCCGCGGAGCCGCGGTCGACGCCGGGGCCCCGGGAGGCGGGCCTCCGTCCGGGCGGAAGGCCGACACGAGGAACGGCAGTCCGGAGAGCACGGATACTGCGAGGAACGGCCATGAGCCGAGCGTGGCGGCCAGGGCGACGCTCCCGACGAGTGGAAGCAGCGCCAGCAGGCCGGTGGCCCATCGCCGTGGTGGCCGGGACCTGACGGCGCTCTCCGGGTGTTGCGGGGGAGTGCCGAGTGAGGAGACATCGAGCGTCCACAGCGGACGCGAACGGATGCTGAATGTGCCGGCCCCGCAGCGGAACGTGAGCCCCGTGGTCAGCACAGTGGCACCTCTGAACGGTCTTCCGTCAAGAAAGGTGCCGCGGGAGCCGCTCTCATCTGTCCAGCGGATCGCCTCGGCTGAGACGGTCAGCCGGGAGTGACGGCGGGACAGGCTCGGATCAGTGAGCGGGACGGCGCCTTCGCCCCGTCCGATGTGATAGTCCCCACGGTGCAGCGGCAGCGAGGCGCCCGCGTCGGGCCCGGACAGGAGCACCAGATCCAGGTGCGCGCCGTCGTCGTTCCCCCGTGGAGCGACCCGTACCGGCCGCTCCGCGGCGACCAGCACACAGCCGTTCCGCAAGGTGGACTCGCCAGGCTGGAGCGTGGCGAGGTCCGTGCCCTCCACCGAGACCGAGAGCAGCCCGAAGTTGTCCCTCAGTGCCGCGGCCAGCTCCGCACCGCCGGAACCCGGGCCGAACTCGATGCTGAGCTCCAGAGGCTCGGCCGGCTCGAACGGCGGCGCGTCCGGAAGGCGCAGCAGTGTGCATTCGATTCGCGTCCCCATTCATCCTCCTCGTTCATGCGGCGAGCCTAGGCGGGATCCGGTGCGGGCGGCTGGGGTTCCGCGCAGTATGTGGACAACCGCTCAGGCCGTCCTGTGTACAAACTCGGGTAACCTAGTTCAGCGGGCCGGCGTCGCATTGACGGCGGTCCCGGAAATGTTCCGAGTGAGTTTCAGGAGAATTGGTGAACGCTGATCTGGTAGTCGTCGGCTCAGGTTTCTTTGGCTTGACCATCGCCGAGCGCGCTGCGAGCGAACTGGGCCTCAAAGTGGTGGTCCTCGACCGCCGTCACCACATCGGCGGCAACGCCTACTCCGAAATGGAGCCGGAGACCGGGATCGAGGTGCACCGCTACGGCGCGCACCTCTTCCACACCTCCAACGAGCGCGTCTGGGAGTACGTGAACCGTTTCACCACGTTCACCGACTACGTGCACAAGGTCTACGGTGTCCACAAGGGTGAGGTCTACTCCTTGCCCATCAACCTGGCCACCATCAACCAGTTCTTCCGCGCCAATCTGACGCCGGGTGAGGCCAAGGCGCTCATTCAGGAGCAGGCCGGCGAGCTGGCGGGTACCGACCCGCAGAACCTCAACGACAAGGGCATCCAGCTCATCGGGCGCCCTCTGTATGAAGCGTTCATCAAGCACTACACGGGCAAGCAGTGGCAGACGGACCCGAAGGATCTGCCGGCCGGGATCATCTCCCGTCTCCCCGTGCGCTACAACTACGACAACCGCTACTTCAACGACAAGTACGAAGGCCTGCCGACCAACGGTTACACGGCCTGGATCGAGAAGATGGCGGACCACCCCAACATCGAGGTCCGGCTCAACACGGACTTCTTCGACGACTCGCACGAGTACTCCAAGTCCAAGGTGGTCGGGAAGATCCCCGTGGTCTACACCGGCCCGGTGGACCGCTACTTCGACTTCGTCGAAGGTGACCTCTCCTGGCGCACGATCGACTTCGAGGAGGAGGTCCTCCCGGTCGGGGACTTCCAGGGCACCAGCGTGGTGAACTACAACGACGCCGACGTCGACTTCACGCGCATCATCGAGCCGCGGCATTTCCACCCGGAGCGTGGCTACCAGGAGGAGAAGACGGTCATCATGCGCGAATTCTCGCGCTTCGCCGAGAAGGGCGATGAGCCGTACTACCCGATCAACACCGCTGACGACCGCGAGAAGCTCCTCAAGTACCGCGACCTCGCGGCCGCCGAGGACATGGTTCTCTTCGGCGGACGCCTGGGCACCTACAAGTACCTCGACATGCACATGGCGATCGGCTCCGCGCTGTCCATGTTCGACAACAAGATCCGTCCGGCTTTCGCGGACGGCCTCAAGATGGAAAGCGGTGGAGTGGACGCATGAGCCCTCAGGCGGACCTCGGCGAGGAGAAGTTCACACCGCTGCAGCGAGTCATCCTGCCGGACACCACGCAGATGGACACCGTCCCTCTCTATGTGGACACCGGTTCCGCCATCGGCCTGGCCGTGCCGACCATCCCGGGCGCTCCCAAGACGGACCGCCCGCAGCCCCGGATGGCCGCTCCGAGCCGTGAAGCCCATGCGGAAGACTTCCTCAGCCGGATCTCCACCAAGGTCCGCCCTGGCGAGCGCATGTCGTTCGGCACCTATTTCAACGCCTTCGCCGCGAGCTACTGGCGGCGCTGGACGACTGTCGATTCCGTGCAGCTGCGCGTCCGGACGTCCGGCCGCGGCACCGTCATCGTGTACAAGTCCAACGCCCGCGGTTCGTTGCAGCGCGTGGACACCCGCCGTGTCAGCACCGAAGAGACGTCGGTGTTCGAGCTCTCCCTGGCGCCCTTCGGCGACGGCGGCTGGTACTGGTTCGATCTGGTCGGAGGCGCGGAGCCGCTGATTCTTGAGGAGGCGGTCTGGGGCACCCTGGCACCTGCCCCCGAGTTCGGCACGGTGACCGTGCAGATCACCACCCTGAACAAGCCGGACTACTGCCTCAACAACCTCCGCTTGCTCGCGTCCAACCCGGAGACCCTGTCCAACGTCCAGGAAGTGCTGCTGGTGGACCAGGGCTCACAGAAGGTCCAGGACTTCGACGGATTCTCCGAGGTCGCCGAGGAGCTGGGCGGCAAGCTCCGCATCATCAACCAGGCGAACCTCGGAGGTTCGGGAGGCTTCGCCCGGGGCATGTACGAGGCCGTGGAGAACGGCAGCGACTACGCCCTCCTGATGGACGACGACATCGTGGTGGAACCCGAGTCCATCAGCAGGCTCCTGACGTTCGCCGCGTTCTGCCGCAGGCCCACCCTGGTCGGCGGTCACATGTTCGATCTGTACAACCGGACGGTGCTCCACACCTTCGGAGAGATCGTGAACCCGTACCGGTTCCAGCCGGACCAGCCCCACGCTGACATGGAGATGGGGCATGATTTCATGTCCGGAAATCTCCGCCAGACGCCCTGGATGCACCGCCGTATCGACGTGGACTACAACGGCTGGTGGATGTGCCTCATCCCCACGTCGGTCATCCGGGAGATCGGCCTGTCGCTTCCCGTCTTCATCAAATGGGACGACGCCGAGTACGGCCTGCGCGCGAAGGCGCACGGCTACGCCACGGTGAGCCTGCCCGGCTCGGCCGTGTGGCATGTCTCCTGGGCCGACAAGGACGATCTGGTGGGCTGGCAGGCGTACTTCCACGCCCGTAACCGCTTCATCGCGGCTCTGCTGCACAGCCCGTACGACCTCGGCGGGCGTGTGCTCAAGGAATCGCAGTTCGCGGACGTCAAGCACATCGTCTCGATGCAGTATGCGACCGTCGAAGGACGCCAGTGGGCCCTGGACGACGTGCTGGGCGGGCCGGACGGCATCGCCCCGCTCCTCTCGACCAAGCTGCCCCAGATCCGGGAGATGATGGCCGGTCACGAGGACTCCGTGATCAAGGGCGACCCCGAGGCGTTCCCCGCCCCGCGCATGGCCAAGCACCCTGTGCTTTCCGGCAAGCCGAACATGATCACCCTGCTGCCGTGGACCGCCAGGACGGTCTTCCGTCAGCTCTTCGTGCCCGTTACGGACATGAGCAAGGAGTACCCGCAGACGAAGATCGCCCACCAGGACAACAAGTGGTGGACGGTCTCCCAGTACGACTCCGCCGTCGTGTCCAACGCGGAAGGGACGGGTGCCTCGTGGTACCGGCGTAACCCCGCCCAGGTGCGCAACTATCTTGCGGCCTCGGCGCGCCGCCACGGCGAGCTGGTCTCCAAGTGGAAGAGCCTGCGCGACGAATACCGTGCGGCCCTGCCCGGGATGACCTCGATGGAGTCCTGGAAGGCGATCTTCGACGAGTTCACGGAGCCTGACGGACGATGAGCACCACCACCGAGGCGCCGCTGGTCCGTCCGGGGGTGGGCCGTGGTCTGGCGGACGTGTTCCGGGACCGCTATCTGCTGAGACTCCTGGTCGGCAAGGAACTGAAGATCCGGTACCGGGGATCGGCTCTGGGCCTGCTGTGGTCCTATGTGAAGCCCGGCGTGCAGTTCGTCGTGTTCTACATCGCCATGGGCAAGTTCCTTCAGCTGGAGAAGGCGACGGAGAACTACGCCGTATACCTCTTCTCCGGAATCGTGCTGGTCAATTTCTTCGGGGAGGCGCTGAGCAACGGCGCGCGCTCGATCGTCTACAACGCGGGGCTGATCAAGAAGATCTATCTCCCACGCGAGATGTTCCCAGTGGCCTCGGTGTGGGTGTCCGGTGTGCACTTCATCCCGCAGGTGGCCGTTCTGCTGGTGGGATGTTTCGTCGCCGGCTGGCGTCCGGACTGGATCTCCCTGCTGGCAGCCGTGGGGGGCTTCCTCATCATCGCCATGTTCGCGCTCGGACTCGCCTTGCTGTTCAGCGCCATCAACGTGTTCTTCCGTGACGTGGAGAACATCGTGGATCTGCTCCTCATGGTCGCCACCTGGGCCTCGCCCGTCATGTACAAGTGGGACATGGTCCAGAAGGTGGTGGGGGACTTCTGGTTCACCGTTTACCAGATCAACCCGCTGACCGTGGCTGTGGAACTGTTCCACCGGGCGTTCTGGGCCCCGACCACTCCAGGGGACTTCTCGGTCTATTCCCCTCCCAATCTGCTCACCCTGTGGCTGCCGTTCGGGCTGGTCATCTCCGCAGCAGTGCTTCTGCTCGGCCAGCTGACCTTCCGCCGGGTGGAACACCGATTCGCTCAGGAGCTCTGAGAGCCGTGACCTCCACTCCAGTCGCCGTTGAGATCCGGTCCATCAGCAAGCAGTTCATCCTCCGCCATTCCCGGTCCATCAAAGAAGCCGTCGTCTGGCTGGCGCAGGGGCGCAGGAAGGACCTGTCCAACCGGTTCCACGCGCTCAAGGACATCACCCTGGACATCGCTCAGGGAGAGACGGTGGCTCTGCTCGGCCTGAACGGATCGGGCAAATCAACCCTGCTCAAGCACATCTCCGGGGTCATGACACCCGATGAGGGCACGGTCCGCACCCGTGGGCGGGTCGCCGGCCTGATCGAGGTCGGTGCAGGCTTCCACCCGGATCTGTCCGGCCGGGACAACGTGTTCCTCAACGGTGCGATCCTCGGAATGACCGAACAGCAGCTCAAGGAGCGGTTCGAGTCGATCGTCGAGTTCGCCGAGATCGAGCAGTTCATCGACACCGAGGTGAAGTTCTACTCCTCCGGCATGTACCTCCGCCTGGCGTTCTCGGTGGCCGTGCATTCGGATCCCGAGGTCTTCCTGGTGGATGAGATTCTCGCCGTCGGCGACGAGCCGTTTCAGCGCAAATGCCTCGAGAAGATCGGGGAACTCGTGGATGCGGGCCAGACCCTGGTGGTCGTCAGCCATGACCTCGAACTGGTGCAGAGGGTCTGCCGTCGTGGCATCGTCCTGGAACATGGGAATGTCGTCTTCGACGGAGATGTGAGCGAAGCCGTCTCGGTGGTGCGCTCCCGCTGAGCCGGCCGGCGGAAAGGTCCGCGCGGAGATCTGCCCAATGTGCCTGGGATAGAATGGCCAACGCGGTTCACCCCAGGTCGCCGTTCAGCACACCATCTCTGTCAAGGACAGGTACCGATCCGCCCGTGGCCTTTCAAACGCTCCTGACTCGCCGCACGCGTCGGCCGAGGCAGGCACAGCCGGCGAAGTTCCGGGCCGACATCCAGGCGCTGCGGGCGTTCGCCGTCACCGCCGTGGTGCTCAACCACTTCTGGGTGGAGCGCCTTCCGGGCGGCTACATCGGCGTGGACGTTTTCTTCGTCATCTCCGGCTACCTGATCACCCGCCACCTGATGGACGAACTGAGTTCCACCGGACGCCTGAAGTTCGGGCAGTTCTACGCCCGGCGCATGCGGCGTCTCCTTCCGGCGGCGCTCCTGGTATCGCTGGCCGGCCTGGCCGGTGCGTGGTTCATCCTCCCCTTCTCCCGGTGGACGGATGTGGCTCAGGAGACCTTGGCTTCCGCGTTCTATGCGGAGAACTGGGTGCTCGCCGCGAAGTCGATCGACTACTCCGCCAGCCATGACCTGGCCACGACGGTGCAGCACTACTGGTCGCTGTCCGTGGAGGAACAGTTCTATCTGGTGTGGCCGGTGCTCCTGGCCGGTGCGTTCCTGCTGGCCGGGCGGCTGAGGAAGTCCCGCCTGGCCGTTGTGGCCGGTGTGATGGTGGTGGTCTTCGCCGCTTCGCTGGTGTTCTGCATCCTCTACACGGATTCGAACAAGAACGAAGCGTACTTCGTCACCACCACCAGGGCCTGGGAGTTCGCCGCGGGTGCGCTCCTCGCACTGCTCGCGATTCGGCTCGGCGATGCGTCCGCGTCCCGCGCGAGTGCAGCGTTCAGGACGTTCTGGCACGTGCTGGGAGTGGCGGGGGCCACCACGCTCCTGGTAACCGTGGTTGCGTTCAATGACCGGACTCCATTCCCGGGCTACATGGCACTCGTTCCTGTGCTCGCCACCGGCGCGATCATTCTCTCCGGAACGGTGCTGGGCCGGAGCGCCGTCCCCGGCGCGGGATGGGGCCCGCTCCAATACCTCGGTGACGTGTCATATTCCCTTTATCTCTGGCACTGGCCGGTGCTGATGCTGGCGATCCCGTTGCTGGGGGATCCGATGCATTCCTGGCAGAGGGCGCTCCTGGTGCTGCTGTCGGTGGTCCTGGCTGCGCTGAGCAAGAAGTTCATCGAAGACCCGGGCCGGAAGCACCTCTTCAGAGGCAGGCCCAGCTGGAACAGTCTGGTGGCCGGACTCGGTGGCATGGCAGTGGTCGGCGTCGTCAGCTTCGCCATGGTGTTCAGCGTGGGCGTCGCGCAGCAGCAGCAGGCCGCCGAGCTGGCCTCGCTGTCCCAGTCGCCTTGCTATGGGGCCCGGAGCATGGAGAACGGCGCGCAGAGCTGCTCGGCGCGCTTCGGCCCTCCGCGGGCCGAGAACATCGGCGCCACCGAGGCGCCGTGGTTCAACGTGCCAGAGTGCAAGACCGACGCCGACCCGATCGTCGTCCAGGGATCCAAGCGTCTGGACGACTGTGACTTCTCCGGCGGCAGGAAGGACGCGGTCACGGCGTGGCTGGTCGGCGACTCACACGCCGAGCAATGGAAGGCGGCCATCATCCCGATGGCCCGCAAGCTTCAGTGGCATCTCAAACTGAGCCTGCTGGGCGGATGCCCCGTGGTGGATGTCAAACGCATCGCCTTCATGGACGCGCCATCGCTGAGTGCGAGCACCCAGAACCGGTGCCTGGAATGGAGTCAGAAGGTCTCCGACCGGATCCTCGCCGCCAAACCGGACCGTGTCATCGTGTCTGCCTTCGCCTCCAAGGAGACGATCGACGACGGCACCGGCCGGAACCAGCAGGCACAGTACCGCGACGCGGTGCAGCGCCGGATCACGCCGTGGGTGAAGCACGGATCCAAGGTCACGATCATCAGGGACACCCCGCTGACGCTGAAGACGATGAGCCCAACGTGCCTGTCCAGCAACTCCGGTAAGCCTCTGGCGTGCTCCACTGCCCGCGCGTCGGCGGTGATCCCAGACCCGGTGGTTGCCGCGGTGGAGGCACTCAAGCCGCCGCGCACCGGCGTCGTCGACATGACGGATCAGTTCTGCGACGCAAGCCGCTGCTATGCGGCGATCGGGGGACTGTACGTGTACTTCGATGGGGATCATGTGGCCCGCAGTTATGTGGGCAGCATGGCAGCCCTCTTCGAGCGACGTTTCGAGACCGCAGACGGTAAAGTCTGAGCAGAATGCCGTGGCCGCCCCGATTGTTCGCCGCCGCGTGCCAAACGCCCAAGGGAAAGAACGGATTGACCTGATGACGCCTGAACGAAACAACACGAGCCGCCGAGCATTCCTGGCGATGGCAGGGGCTCTTCCGCTCGTCTTGTCCTCGTGCAGCATTCCTTCAGGTTTGCCCCCCATACCGTCCACGACGCTTCCCGCACCTGACAACGGATCGTTCCGGGTGACGGTGGAGCATCGCTTCGGCACCGTGACCTTGACCAAACCTCCGGTGAAGGTGGTCACGCTCGGACTCCAGGAGTCCGAGGGAGTGCTGCTGCTGGGGCTCGCGCCGACGGGCCGGACCGACACCGACATCACCGACTGGTACAACGCGTTCCTGACGTCCATGCAGCTTCCCGGCTCCGAGCTGCCGCAGCTGGTCAGCACGGGCGCGGGCGTCCCGGTCGACGCCATCGCCAAGCTCCAGCCGGACCTCGTCATCGCCTTCGAGACGCCGGTGTCCCAGGCCGCCTACGACTCACTCAGCAAGGTGGCACCGGTCATCCTCCCGCCCAAGGGGCTGGACCTGGCCGATTGGAAGGCCACACTGACGTTCTTCGGCCAGATCCTGGGACGGACGGCGATCGCCCAGCAGCAGATCGCGGCGACCGAGGCGGCACTGACCAACAGCGCTGCGGATTATCCGGAGCTGAGGAAGACGAGTGCCATGTACGTGGCGGCCTCCAGCATCCCTGGGTCCGACATCACCGTGTTCGCCCCGGATTCCGCCCCGAGCCGGTTCCTGGCGTCGTTGGGGATGAAAGCGTCGCCATCCGCGGGTATCGCCCGCTCTCTGCCGGCAGCTCTCACCAAAGCCACTCAGCCGGCGAACCTCCTGCCGCGAAGCAGGAGCAACGAGCTTTCCCCTGACGTCCTGGTGGTGGTGGTGCCCGGATCGGATTACGGCCAGTACACGGCGAACAAGGCGATCCAGGGCATGGCTGACTTCGGTACGAAGAACATTCTTTACGTGACGGGTCCGGATGCGTTCTCGATGGACCGTGCTTCCGCCCTCGCCCTGCAATGGGCGTCACGGAACATCGTTCCGGAAATCGGACGCCTGGCGTACGCGGCCACGAAGTAGGCGGGCAGGCCCGGCGCAACACGAAGGAACCCCGCGTTCCGAACGGATCACCGTTCGGAACGCGGGGTTCCTTCGTGGGAGGACGGGCTCAGCCGCAGGCTGTGACCTTGAAGAGCCGTGCGCTCCCGACGGACTTGATCAGTTCCATCCCCGGGGCGGATCCGGAGGTCAGGTCTCTGGTTCCTTCCAGCGGCTCGGGGCGGGGCGTGATCTCGCGTGCACCGAAGTCAAGCGCGTAGTGCGCATTCTCCTTCTTGATCAACGAGCAGACCTTCGGGTTGTAAGCGGCCTCATCCCAGTGGTCGATCAAGTACTGCTCGTCCGGGCTGCGGACGCCGAAGATGTGCGGTTCCAGGACGTGGATACCGGTGAAGGCATAGGTCAGTGAGGCTCCCGTGCGGGGGTTGCCCACCAGCACCTCCCCAAGAGGCACCAGGCCGGGCAGCTGCTTGATCAGGGTCAGTTCGTCCGTGCTCACCAGGCTGTTGTCATTGGTGATCGCGAAGGCCGTCGAGATGCGATCCTGCACCGCGTTCAGTGAGCCGCCCTGACCGAGCAGGCCCACCACCAGCGTCGCCAGCACCGGAATGACGGCTGCCACGCGCGCCGGCATGGAGCCGGCCATCCTGGTCAGCTTCTGACGGGATCTGGTCACGGGGAGTCCGGCGTTGCCACTGGAGGATTCACGCTTCGCATAGACCAGCCAGCCGTGCAGGCGTCCCAGCATCCAGTCCGCGCCGAGAGCCACGACCGGAAGAGTCACAATCGGCAGCAAGGCCGCGAGACGGAAGGAATCGTTGTACCAGACTCCCGTCATGAAGTCGCGGAACGCCCCGGCGGGCCAGGAGGAGACGATCACGTACAGGAGGCCGCCGATGGCGTACATGGCTGCCACCCACCACAGCCGGGTGAAGTTCCGCGAGATCACGTAAAGTCCGAAAAGGGTCAGAATGGCGATGACCCAGGCGATGGTGCTCCCCATGGGAGCGCTCGTGAGGACCTCTCCGATGGCGCGGGCATTGGTCTGGAACCCCGTCCAGCCTGCCGCCGCCGGCCGGGCCTTCACCCAGACCACCAGTCCGACCACCGCATACATGACCACCAGACCCAGCCGGCCGATGAGGGTCCTGGTCACGATCTCCTGACGGCGCCAGGCGAAGAAGCTCCGGAACAGCACGGCCACCACGATGGGTGCGCCGAAAGCCATCAGGGCCACCAGCGCGCTCGGGTGCGCCAGCGCCAGACCAGGGGCTGTGACCGCGAAGAGGATCAGCGCAGGCCACTGCAGCTTCAGCTCGGTCTGGGTGGCTCCTGTGCCCTCGATGAGCAGTCCGAGGCACGCGGGAAGAAGCGCCAGAGCGGCGTGGTTCGGATAGAGGACGCCCCACCCGACCATGAGATAGGGGAACCCACTGAAAGCCGCGGAGAGGACGCCGGTGGCGAGCAGACCGAGGGGACGCATCCCGATGATGCGGGAGACAAGGAAGATGCAGGAGAGGGGCCAGATCACGGCGCCGAGCAGGATGGTGACCCAGTTCACCGCGACCGTGATGCTCGGTGCGCCGAGCATGAAGACCAGGGCCATCACGGCGTGCATGCCCACCGGGTACATGCCGCGGGACGCCTCGGTCAGGTTTCCGATCGTCGCGGTGTTGGCGCTCTGGGTGTCCGCGATGAAGCGGACGGCGTTCAGATGGTAGATGTTGTCGAACGTCTCAGAGAACGAGTCCGCATGACCGAAGCCCGTCATGTAGCGGTAGCCGATGATCGCCGCGGGGACGAGCACCGCCAGCGGCAGGATCAGCCGGGTGAGAGCCCGCCCGAGATTCATGCTCTGCAGCGCGCCGTTGTGCTGGGGCACCAGACGGGTCACGGGAGCGCCGCGCCACTTCAGGAACCACCGGATGGCGAGCACCAGCAACGTCAGGATCACTGTCAGCGCGGCGATGCTCACCGGGTTGAACGGGATGTGGGCGTATCCGAAGACGACGCCGGCGCAGGCCACCACTGTGGCGGTCACCGGGGCGGCCAGGGCCGCCAAATTCAGGCCGCGGACGCCGGCTGCGATCAAGAGGGCTAGCCCGGGAATGGCGTAGACCGCCAATGAGAGCGCTAGCGTTGGGAGGGTTTCCCACCAGGACATGAATCAACTCCTACTAATCGCACTAAGACTACTAGGACTGAGGTCGGAGAACCCTGTGACACGGGCGACCCGGAGCCGGTCCGGCTCCAGTCTGTTGATATAGTTCATGATCATGGGTAACTCGCGGCAATCCAGCGTGCTCATCATCATGCCCGCGTGGAACGAAGCCGCAGTCATCGGTCAGACGGTCCGCACAGTGCTGAGAGAGAGCCCGCAGTACGACATCCTCGTCGTGGACGACGGATCAACTGACGGGACCCCCCGCCTCGCGGCGGAGGCCGGTGCGGAGGTGCTTCGCCTCCCCTTCAATCTGGGCGTGGGCGGCGCCATGAGGGCCGGTTTCAAGTACGCCGTCCGGCACGGTTACTCGGCGGTCATCCAGGTCGATTCCGACGGCCAGCACGATCCCAAGGACATCGATCGGGTGCTGGCAGGCCTGGAGACGGCCGACATCTCGATCGGCGCCCGTTTCGCCGGCCGTGGCAGCTACCAGGCCAGCGGGCCGCGCAAGTGGGCCATGGGCCTGCTCGCCAAGGTGATCTCACGGGTCGCCAAGACCGAGCTGACGGATGTGACCTCCGGATTCCGTGCGGCCAACGAACGAGCCGTGCGTCAGTATATTTCGCATTTCCCGGCCGAGTACCTGGGTGACACCGTGGATTCCCTTGTCGTGGCCCTCAAGTCGGGTTACACCGTGACCCAGGTCCCCGTTGAGATGAAGGCACGGCAGGCCGGCACCCCCAGCCAGGGGCCGGTCAAGTCCACGATCTATCTCGCCCGGTCCGGACTGGTTCTCTGTTTCGCCCTGGCCAGGCGCCGGACCCGCACATCGGCCGAAGTGCAGAGCCCGTCCTCGGGCGACATCGCTGGGGAAGGGATCGCCTGAAACAATGAGTGTCACACTTCCCCTGGTCATCTCCATCGTCATGGTGGTGGTGGTTCTGACGATGCTCCGCAACGGACGGCTGCGCGAGAAGTACGCCATCCTGTGGCTCATCATCGGGACCCTGACGATCATCCTGGGCGTTTTCCCCGGGCTCCTGAGCTGGGCGGCCGGACTGGTCGGCATCGTCGTCCCGGTCAATCTGCTCTTCGCCCTCTCGATCCTCCTGCTGGTGGGCGTCGGCCTGCACGTTTCCAGAGAGCTGACCATCCTCGAGGACGAGACCCGCATCCTCGCCGAAGAAGTGGCCATCCTGCGCGCTGCCGTGGATGACCTCAGCCGGGAGGCCCGCACTGGCGGAGTCACCGGATCACCCTCCGTAACCCCCGACAATGACGAATGAAGAGAGCTCACCAGTGACCATTGATGTCATGCTGCCGTACTACGGCGACGTTGCGATGATGAAGGCGGCTGTGGAGTCTGTCCTTGCACAGGAAGACCGTGACTTCCGCCTGACGATCGTCGACGACGGCTACCCGGATGAGAGCCTGCCCGCCTACTTCAACGGCCTGGTCGAGGGCGACGAGCGTGTGCGGTACTACCGCAACGAGACGAACCTCGGCGCTAATGGCAACTACAAGAAGTGCATCGGCCTGGTGGAGCACGACATCGTGGTCATCATGGGCGCCGACGACATCATGCTGCCGAATTACCTCGGCACGGTCCGCAAGGCGTTCTCCGACCCGTCCGTGAGCATCGTCCAGCCCGGCGTCGAGGTCATCGATGAGAACGGCAAGGTCTACGAGCCGCTCGGCGACAAGGTCAAGTCCTACCTGCGTCACAAGCTGGTGGGTGGCAGCAGCGAGGCCGTCGTCGAGGGCGAGGCCATCGCCGAGAGCCTGATGGTGGGGGACTGGCTGTACTTCCCTTCCGTCGCCTGGCGCGCGGACTCCGTGAAGACCCACGACTTCCGTCCCCAGTACAACGTGGTCCAGGACCTCGCGCTCGCCACGGATATCATTCTCTCCGGCGGCCGGATGGCCGTCGTCTCCACGGTCTGCTTCCAGTACCGCCGCCACCGCGAATCGGACTCCTCCGTCCGCGCCCTCGACGGCCGCCGCTTCGCCGAAGAGCGTGCGTTCTTCGACGAATGCGTCCGCGACTTCAGTGCCAAGGGCTGGACCAGCGCGACCCGCTCCGCGAAGTGGCACCTGACCTCTCGCCTGAACGCGGCGTCGCTGACCCCCAAGGTCATCCAGAAGCGCATGTGGCCCGGTCTGCGGAAGCTGGCCGTGCACGCCGTCCGCCCCTGAGCCGACGGGGCACATAGGTCCCGGTGCTAGGCTTGGCTGGCCCGGGGCCGGCCACCTTTTGGTGAGCGGCCCTGCGCCCACTGACAAGGCATTGCTCATCACCTGCATCGACGCTCCTGGAGGCCCCCGACTCATATGGATATCCAGAACCACTACTACGGCCACTCGGCGGTTTTCGCCCGTTACTGTGGGCTGACCAGGCTCCGGCATGTCGCCGGACTGATCCAGCACGGCTGGACCGTGAGCAGCCCGGTCACGGCTCAGTTCGGGGACTTCGCCAGTTGGGGGCCGCAGAGGCGCAGGCTTTCCTGGACCAGCCGGTCCAGGGCCTGGAGTCCAAGTGAACCTGGAAACTTCTTTGAGGACGGGACTCCCATGCTGGATGCCGTCGGGGCCCCGTATCTCTACCTTCTGGAGAGCGCACGAGCGAGTAGTGCCGTGCCGGGGAAGGGTGAGAAGACCCTCGTCCTGCCCCTGCACGGCACAGCTCTGCTGAAGGTGGACGGCGATCACCGGGCATATGCCCGGCAGGTCCGTGAGAAGGAGGGCCCGGCGGCCGTCTCCTTGCACATCGACGATCTCGACAACCGGGAGATCGTCGATGCATGGGCGGAGGAAGGCCATGAGATCGTCAGCGCCGGCGACCGTCGCGACCCTCAGTTCATCGGCAGGATTCTCTGGATGATGTCCAGTGCGCCGCGTGTGGTGTCCAACCGGCTTTCGACGGCGATCCTCTACGCCAGTGCCACAGGTGCCGACGTGGCACTGTACGGACCTGACTTCAAGCTGGGCAGGAACGCTCACGCCGATCCGGGCCGGGTCATGCGGGACCACTGGCCTGAATTCTACGATCCGTCCACCTCGCAGTCGGTGCTGCGCAAGCTCGCTGACGCTGAGCTGGGCAAGGACGACATGCGCAGCCCCGAGGATCTTAAGCGTCTGCTGGGCTGGGACGGCAGCACCGCAGGTCCGTTCTTCGAATATTGGCTCAGCGGCCCCGTCACCAAGGCCCAGATGGTCCTGGGGCTCAAGGAGCTTCCCGAGGGGGCCCATGCCACCGAGGCCGGACTGTCGCCGTGGCACTGGATCCGGAGCCCGTTCAAGCACCTTCCGTCGGCGTTGCCCAAGCTTCCCCCGTTGGCGGCGGCGGAGCCGATCCGTCCGGGGCGCTGACCGCCCGGACGGATCACCTGCGGGGTACTACCAGGCGCTCCACCCGCCGTCGACGGCGATCGTCTGGCCGGTGACGTACCGGGAGGCGTCCGAGGCGAGCCAGACGGCGACGCCGCGGAAGTCGTCTTCCGTGGCCATCCGGCCCAGCGGGGTCAGCTTCTCGTAGCGTTCGGTGAAGCTTTCATCCTGCCCGCGGGCGATGCCGCCCGGGGCGAAGGCGTTGACCCGCACACGCGGGGCGAGCACGGTGGACAGATAACGCGTGAGCTGGACGATGCCGCCCTTCGTGGCGCCGTATGCCGCGGGGTTTCCCATCCGGGTCCCCTCGTAGAGACCCATGTTCGGTCCCACCAGACCGTAGATCGATGAGACGTTGATGATGGACCCTCCGGCGCTTCCGGAGAGCTTCGGCGCGAGCCGGCGGGCCAGTGAGAACGGGACTCGGAGGTTCAGTTCGGAGGCGAGGCTGAACGCGTCGTCACTCTGCTCCTCGAACGGCACGGCGTAGCCGGGCACGCCGGAGGTTCCGGTGAACGCCGCGTTGTTGATCAGGATGTCGAGACGCTCACCCACCGCATCGGCCAGAATGGCCGTCCCATCGGCGTCGAGAAGATTCGACGGGATGCCCCGGGCCGGCACCCCATGACGGGCCGAAAGGTCCTCCGCCACCGCATGACAGGCGTCTGGGCTGATGTCGGAGATCAGGACTTCACAGCCCTGAGCGGCGAGCGCGTCCGCCAGGACGCTGCCAAGAGGCCCGGCGCCGCCGGTCACGAGGGCCCGGCGGCCCTCCAGGGAGAAGAGCTGATCCATCTGGCTCATGCGAGGCCTCCTGCGGCCGGGGTTCCGGTGGAATGGCCGGGAAGCGGAGCGAGCCCGGCGCTGACCACTGCCTCCACGAGGCGGAATTCGTGTTCGTCATCGATGCTGAATGCGCTGGTCTCCGGCACTTCGACGAAGCCATGGCGGCCCTCGTCGAACCAGCTGTTCTCCAGGCGCCGGACGAAGGCGGCCGTCCAGACGTAGAAGCTTCCATTGATCCTCAGGAAACGCGGGACGTCCTGCCTCCGCACCACTCCGGTCCCCTCGCTCGAGTAGCGTTCCAGGACCGCGGAGTCGTCCCCGGAAGGCCGGACCCCGACCCAGGTGGGGTTGAAGAACGGCTCGGACACGGCGATCACGCCGTCCAGCCCGTCGGAGTCCCGGAGTTGCTCGATGGCCGCTCGCACGTCCTCGGCGTTCCGGGTGGGGCTCGTGGGATCGAGCAGCAGGACCATGTCGTAGCGGGTCCCGTCGATCTCCTCCATGGTGGTGAGGGCGTGCCGCAGGACGACACTCATCGGAGCCGTGTCGTCCGCCAGTTCCGCCGGCCGCTGGAAGGGGACGTCCGCACCGGCGGCGCGGGCCGCATCGGCGATGGCGGGATCGTCCGTTGAGACGATGCACCGCACATCGGGTCCCAGTTCCCGGGCCAGGGCCACCGAGTGGGCAAGAAGCGGCTTGCCCAGCAGCGGGCGGATGTTCTTGCCCGGAAGCCCCTTGGACCCTCCTCGCGCGGGAATGACCGCGAGCACGCTCGGCCGGTGGAGGGTCTCATTCATGGGGTGCATCCTTGTGACGGTTTCACATTGCCGCGGGCCTGGCCCGACGGATCACCACACTACCGGTTCGGTCCCGCCGGAGGCCGCAGCAGTGCGTGCAGCATCACAGACGGCGACGGCGGTGATCCCGTCAGCGAGGGACGCCGGGCGGAACCGGCTCATCGAGTCGCCGGCGTCCAGCCCCGTGTGCTGCAGCACGGCCAGTGTCTGCCGTGCCAGGGCCGTGTCGACGTCGGCGTCCGCCGGGAAGACCTTCTCCTCCCGGGCGACTGTTCCGTCCTCCGGCCGTGGCCATTCGAGGACCACCCGGTTGGACACGACGTCCCAGCTCAGTGCACCTTCGGTGGTGGCGATGCGGATGCCGCGGGTCTTGACGGGGGAGACGTAGTCGAGGCGGAGCTGAACCGCGGCGGTGCCGTCCCATTGCAGATCCGCGGACTCCTCCGCTTCGATCCCCAGGACCCCCGACCCGATACATGCACGGAGCGAGGATGGCGCCCCGAACAGGAGACACGGGTAGTCGATGTCGTGCACCAGGTCCCTGAGCACTCCGCCGTCCTCATGCCGGGCCGAATAGCTCTCCCGGAAGTCGCGGTTCGGACGCCAGGACGGAAGCCAGGACTGGGACGTCACCTGAGCGCTCGTGACGCGGCCGAGACGGGGGAGCAGCTCATCGATCACCGCGAATCCCTGATGGAACCTCAGTGGCGCGCTCACGTACACGGTGTGCGCCCCGGGGTGGGCGCGGAGAACGGCGGAGTCCTCCACGGCCGGAGCCACGGGTTTCTCCAGGAGGATCGCGCCGGGAGCCTGTGCGAGAGCCTCCAGGGTGTCGGCGGCATGCCGGCGTGTGTCCGTCGCGATGATCACCAGGTCCAGGGGCCCGTCCGGATAGCCCTCCACCACGGTCGCCGCCGGGGGGAGGTCCGGCCGGTCTTCGAGCCTCAGCCCGGCTCGCACCGGCCAGACGTACAGCCGTTCCACACCCAAGGCACCGAGAACACGCGCGTGCCGTGCGCCGATCGAACCAGTCCCCCTGACCAGTACGCGGAGTCCTCGTTCTCCGATGGGGGCCAGGGCCGGCTGCGGCACGGCTCCCGCAGCGGAAGAACGCCCCAAGTATGATGTGAAGGTCATCTGGCCAATCTACGTTCTGAGGTGCTGCGGCGTTACATGGACATGCGGGATCGGATCCATGAAGCAGAAGGCCACATCCGCCGGACCGGCGTGACGGGGCCACGCACCATCGGAGGTGACGCATGACCGAATGGCTCATCCTCGGCGCTTCCGGCCACGCCCGGAGCCTGGCCTCCATCATCCGCGGCAGGGGTGAGCGGATCGCCGCCGTCTGCGACCAGGGCCTCACGCCCGGGCACAGCCAGGAGACGCAGGACGATCCGTCGCTGGAGGTCTTCCGGAATGCGGACGGGACGCTCCCTGAACTCTTCGACGACGATGACGACGCGTTCGGCTTCGCCCGACGCGCCTCCTGCTCGGTCACCATCGGAGTCGGCGCCAACGCGATCCGCGCACGGATCGCGGCGCGGCTGCTCGCCGACGCGAGTCTGGTGCGGCTGTCCGAGCCCCTCCTGGCCGCCAGCGCGACCGTGGACGCCACCGCCGTCGTCGGGCGCTTCAGTCAAGTGGCCGAGCATGCGCACGTCGGTCCGCTGGCCCGCCTCGGAGACGCCGTGATCGTCAACACCGGTGCCATCGTGGAGCATGACTGCGTCGTGGGCGCCGGAAGCCACCTGGCGCCGGGGGCCGTGCTCCTCGGAGCCGCCTCGACCGGCCGGGGGGTCTTCATCGGCTCCGGGGCGAGGCTGCTTCCAGGGGTTGAGGCAGGCGATGACGCGATCCTCGGTGCCGGGGCCGTCGCGGTCCGTTCAATACCCGGTATGGCAACATATGTGGGAATCCCAGCCAGGCTACTGAGCCCGACGAAAGGCCACACACCGTGACGCACGCCGATGACCGTTCCTTCGTTCGCTTCGGGAGTCACCGGATCGGCCCGGGGGAGGAGATCTTCATCATCGCGGAGGCGGGGGTCAACCATGACGGCGATGTGTCGGTGGCTCATGAGCTGGTGGACCTCGCCGCTGACACCGGCGCAAATGCCGTGAAGTTCCAGACGTTCAAGCCTGAGGCGCTGGTCACGAACACCGCCGGCACCACCCCGTATCAGCAGAAGGCCGGATTCGCCGAGTCCCAGTCCGAGATGCTCGCGCGGCTCACGCTGCCGGACACCGCCTGGTCGGAGCTGCGCGACCACTGTGAGGAACGGGGCATCACCTTCCTTTCGACCCCGTTCGACTTCGACAGCGCACGGATGCTGGCGGACCTGGGGGTTCCCGGTCTGAAGATCGGCTCCGGTGAGCTGACGAACACCCCCTATCTCTCCGCCATCGCCGAGTTCGGCATCCCGATGATCGTCTCGACCGGCATGGGGACCCGCGAGGAGATCGCGGCGGCCCTGGAAGCCACCGCCAAGGCCCCGGCGACCGTGCTCCTCCACTGTGTCTCGGCCTACCCGGCACCGCTCGAGGACGCCAATCTGCGGGCGATCCCCGCACTCCGCGACGAGTTCGGCGTCGAGGTCGGCTGGTCCGACCACACTCCGGGCGCCGTCACGGCGATCGCGGCGACAGCACTTGGATCCACGCTGCTGGAGAAGCATGTCACCACGGACAAGAGGCGCAACGGACCCGACCATGCCGCGTCCCTCGAACGTGAGGAGTTCGCGGAGTATGTCCGCTCCGTGCGTGAAGCCCGCGCGGCTCTCGGCGACGGGCGCAAGCGCCGGATGCCGAGCGAAGAGGCGAACGCGTCCCTCGTGCGCCGCTCCTACCATGTGTCCAGGGACTTGCCCGCCGGCACGGTGATCACCGCCGCCGACGTCGCGATCCTCCGCCCGGAAGGTGGCCTGGCGCCCTCCGCCACGGTGGTGGGCCGGACCACCGCACGAGCCCTCTCCGCAGGGCTGCCCGTCCTTACGGAAGACCTCCTCCAGGCATGAGGGTCCTCGCTTTTGTCGGCACCCGCGCCGATCTGTTCCCCCTCGGCCCGGTGCTCGTGGCACTGTCCCGTGACCCCGCCGTCGAACTCCATGTGGCCACGGCGATCGGATTCGCCCCGGGCAGTGCGCCGCTCCGACTGCTGGAGGCTGGCCTCGAGGACGGAGGCTTCGTCCATCACGATCTCGGACTCCACCTGGAGGAGCTGAATCCGGGGACCCAGACCTGTGCGGGGGCCGAGCTCTCCGCCGCCGTGGCAGGACTGGCCGGGTCCTTGCTCCCGGACGCCGTCGTGGTCCTGGGGGACCGCTGGGAACTCTTGTACGTCCTTCCCCCGTTCATCCTCCGGGGGATCAGACTGATCCATCTGCACGGCGGCGAGGTCACCGAGGGCGCGCTCGACGAGCGGGTGCGCCATGCGGTCACGAAGCTGGCCGATCAGCACTGTGTGAGCACCGTGCAGGCGGCCCGCCGGGTCGCGCAGCTCGGCGAGTCGGCCGACCGGATCCACCGCACGGGTGCACCGGGGCTTGACCGGTTCGCTGATCCGGTCCCGCTGAGCCCGGAGGAGTTCGAGGGGGAGTTCGGCGCTCCGCTGACGCGTCCGCTGATCCTCGCCACCTACCATCCGCCGACCGCCGAGATGCCCACCGGTGTGGGGGCCCTGGCGGCCCAGGTCTTCGAGGAGAGCGTGCGGGCGGCGGGCACCGTCATCCTCACCTATCCGGGGTTCGACGCCGGCCGGGAGGAGATCATCGCGCTCCTGCGCGAGCTGGACGCGCGTGAGCTCCGGGGGGTGATCGTCCGGGAGAGCCTGGGCCCCCTCTATCCGCGGGTCATGGCGACGGTCGACGCCGTGGTGGGCAATTCGTCGTCGGGGATTCTGGAAGCCGCGAGCTTCGGAGTGCCCGTGGTCGACGTCGGCGACCGCCAGCGCGGGCGCGAGCATGGAGCCAACGTGGTGCATGCGCCTGACGAGCGCACAGACATCCGCGCTAGCATTGAAAAGGTCCTGACCCCGGAATTCCGTGAGATGAGCCGCGGCGTGACCAATCCGTACGGGAACTCCCACGCCGCCGGTCTCATTGAGAAGGTCATTCTCGAGAGCCCGGCGACCGGCCTGAGCAAGGCCTTTGTCGACAGATCCATTGGAGATTCGCAAGCATGACAATCGACGGTCCCCTGAGCAATGTCTGCATCGGTCCGGACGCGACGGTGCACCAGGCTCTGGAAGCCATCGATCGTGGGGCAGCGGCCATCGCCCTCGTCATCTCGGAGGGAGGCCGGCTGCAGGGTGTGGTCACCGACGGCGACATCCGCAGGGGCCTGCTGAACGGCGCCGTCCTCGAATCCAAGGTCCTGGAATTCGCCAGCAGTGCGCCTCGCGTCGTAGGACCGGACGCGACCCGGGCGTCGGTGCTGGACCTGATGCGGAGCCTGAGGATCAGCGAGATCCCGGTGGTGGACGGGGACGGCAGGCTTCTGGGTCTGCACACGCTCACCGACATCGTCGGGCGACGCCGGCTGACGAACAAGGCCGTGATCATGGCCGGTGGAAAAGGGACCCGTCTCGGAGCTCTGACGAAGGACACCCCGAAGCCCCTCATGACCGTCGCGGACCGCACCATCATCGAGTGGATCATCCTGGGCCTGGTGGAGTCCGGGATCACCGACATCTACGTGTCGGTGGCGCATCTGGCCCACAAGATCATCGAGCATCTGGGCGACGGCGCACATCTGGGCTGCAGGATCAGCTACCTCCACGAAGACCCGGCGAAGCCGCTCAACACGGCCGGAGCCCTGGGGCTCCTGCGGCACCAGGTCAAGGACCTCAGTGAACCGGTGATCGTGACCAACGCGGACCTGATGGTCCGCTATTCCGCGGCCGATCTGCTGGACTTCCACCGGTCGAAGAACGCCTCGGTCACCGTGGCGGCGCGCCCGTACTCCCACCAGGTGCCATTCGGTGTCCTGGAGATCGGTGAGGGGCGGCGCATCGAATCGGTGGTGGAGAAGCCGACCATCGAGTTCGAGATCAGCACCGGCATTTACGCCGTCTCTCCGGAGGCCCTGGACCTCATCCCGTACATGGAGCCGTTCTCCATGCCGGACCTCGTCAACGCGTGTCTCGAGGACTCGAAGACCGTGGCAGCCTGGCCCGTCGACTCCGACTGGATCGACGTCGGCACCCCCAAAGACCTAGCTATCGCGAAAGGCCAGTGAGCACCATGAATTACAACGACATCAAAGGCAAGACCGTGGTGGTCACGGGTGCCGACGGTTTCATCGGAAGCCACGTCACCCAGCGCCTCATCGCCGAGGGCGCCAACGTCCGGGCCCTGTGCGTGTACAACTCCAACGGCTCCTATGGCTGGCTCGATGACCTGACCCCGGACGAGCGCGACGCCGTCGACCTTCAGCTGGGTGACATCCGCGACGCCGAGTTCGTGTCCGACCTGGTCAAGGGCTCCGACGTCGTCCTGCATCTCGCCGCCCTCATCGCCATCCCGTACTCCTACCAGGCACCCCGCTCCTATGTGGAGACCAATGTGGTGGGCACCCTCAACGTCCTGGAGGGCGTCCGCCGCCACGGTGTGGGCCGTCTGGTGAACACCTCCACCTCCGAGGTGTACGGCACGCCCAAGACGGTTCCGATCACCGTGGACAATGAGCTGCGTGGCCAGTCGCCGTACAGTGCCACCAAGATCGCTGCGGACAAGCTCTGCGAGGCCTGGGCAAGCTCCTTCGAGACCCCCGTGGTGGTCCTGCGGCCGTTCAACACTTACGGCCCGCGGCAGTCCGCCCGTGCTGTGATCCCCACGGTCCTGCAGCAGATGATCTCGGGTGCGGAGACCATCCGTCTCGGCTCGCTGACCCCGCGCCGCGACTTCACCTTCGTCGCGGACACCGCGGACGGGTTCTTCAAGGCCGCCACGGCCCAGATCCCCCTCGAGGGCCAGGTCATCCAGCTCGGAACGGGCTACGACGTCAGCATCGGCGAACTGGTGGAGATGGCGGCCAAGGTCACCGGCTCCACCGCCGAGATCCTCACCGAGGACGTCCGGGTCCGCCCGGAGGCCAGCGAGGTCATGCGTCTGCTGTCCGATCCGTCCCAGGCGCTGGCGGAGCTCGGCTGGGCCCCCCAGACCAGCCTCGAGGAAGGCCTGCGCCGCAGCGCCGAATGGATCCAGGCACGCGGTGTCGACGCCGTCGCCGCCGCACGGTACTCCCGCTGAATTTCTGAAAGGCCGATCGTGTCCCGAGTCCCCCTCGCCATCCCCAACATCGGCGACCGTGAAGCGGTCCTGATGAACGAGGCCATCGCCAGTGGCTTCGTCTCCTCCGTCGGTCACTTCGTCAGTGACTTCGAAGCGCGGTTCGCCGAGTACGTCGGCGCCAAGTACGCCGTCGCCTGTGCCTCGGGCACGGCCGCTCTGCACCTCGCGATGCGCCTGGCCGGCATTCAGCCGGGAGACATGGTGGCCGTCTCCGACTTCACCTTCATGGCCAGCTCGAACGCGGCGTCGTACCAGTTCGCGGAGCTGCTGCTGGTGGACTCCGACGCCGAGTCCTGGTGCATGGACGTCCCGCGTCTGCGGGCGGAGCTCGAACGGCGGAAAGCCGCCGGGGAGAAGCTGCCCAAGGCGATCGAGATCGTCCACATCCTGGGCCAGCCCGCCGACGCCGCGGCCGCCCTGGAGCTCGCCGAGGAATATGGCATGGTCCTGATCGAGGACGCGGCGGAGGCCCTGGGGGCGACCTGGACCGAGGGCCCGTTGGCAGGCCGTCACGTGGGAACCGTCGGCCACATGGGTGCCTTCAGCTTCAACGGGAACAAGATCATGACCACCGGCGGCGGCGGTATGTTCACCACCGACGACGAAGAGCTCGCTCAGCGCGCCAAGCACCTCTCGACCCAGGCCAGGATGCCCGACCGCGGATATCTGCACGATGAGATCGGGTTCAACTACCGGTTGACGAACATCGCCGCCGCGCTGGGCGTGGCCCAGCTGGAGCGCCTGGACGGATTCGTGGCGACGAAGCGGGCCATCGCGGCGCGCTACAACGAGGCGTTCGCGGGCACCGGCATCCAGACGCCGCCGACCCTGAACGGACAGGAATCCACCTACTGGCTGTATTCCGTCCTGGTGCCCGGATCCCGGGGGGCCAACGCCCGCGATGAGCTGCAGGACTTCCTCGCCGAGGCCGGAATCGAGTCGCGCTCACTGTGGCGCCCGCTGCACATGCAGCCGCCGCTGAAGGACGAGGCCAGGGTCGGCGGTGGCGTGGGGGAGGATCTCTTCGCCCGCGGCCTGTCGCTGCCGTGCTCGACCGATCTGAGTGTCGAAGACCAGCAAAGGGTCATCGACCGCGTCCTCGAATGGGTTGCCTCGGACGGTGAGTGAGGCCACTCCCGAGACCGCCGTACCGGAGGCATCCGGCCACTCCGCCAACGCGACCAGGAATTCGATCCTGTACCTCGTCGGCGCTCTGGCCCAGGGCGTGGGGGTCTTCCTCTTCCAGCCGTTCGCGCTTCACCTCCTGAACAGCGATTCTCAGTGGCAGGAGCTGTTCCTCTCGATCTCGGTCATCCAGGTCGGTGTCATCCTGGCGGCCGCAGGTCTGCCGCTGGCGATCACCAAGGCCTGGTTCGACCCGGACGGCGCGGCGAAAGCACGCGCGATCAGCGGGTTCCTGGGCCTTGGCGGGATCATCCTGGGCGTCGGGGCCGCGGTGATCTACTCGGCGGTCACAGGCACTCTCAGCCATCCCGGAAGCTTCGCCATCGCGCTCGTCGCCATGGGCTTCCAGTCGTGCGTCCTGGGGGCCCAGGCGATCCTGCGTGCCCAGGGCCGCGCCGTGATGTTCGTGGTCCTGAGTCTGACGTCCTCCATGGTCGCTTACGCCGGCGGGCTCGTGGCCATGCTCCTCTTCGGCTCCCGGGCGACGGTCTTCATGGCGGGGTACGCGGTCATGGTGGTCCTCAGTGCCTTGCTCTCCGTGGCCGTGGCCCGCCCCGCGATGCCGTTCTCGCACGAAGGGGCGGTGAAGGAGGCCATCGCCGTCGGGCTCCCGGCCCTTCCCCACACCGGGGCGCTCATGTTGCTGACCCAGGGGGCCCCGTTCCTCCTGGCGGCCCTGGCAGCGCCCGGTGTCTCGGGCAACTACGGCAAGGTGCAGATCTTCGTCCTGGGGACGGTCACCCTCCTCGGTGCGCTCAACAATGTGTGGGTGCCCTCACTGATGGCGGTCCGTGGACCTGCTCGCGTGGAGCGGATGCGCTCCACGATGAAGGTGGCGGTGGCCGCGGCGGTGGCTGTCACGGTCATCGCGGCATCCGGTGCGAATCTGGTGGTGCACCTCATGGCGGGCGGCAGGACGGAACTCATACCGGTGGCCCAGGTCATGCCGTTGCTGGCCATGGGCTATGTCCTGTACCTGAACGCTTCGACGCTGCTGTTCGCCGACGGCGTCACCTGGTGGCTGTCCGTGGTGACGCCGGCGGTCCTGGTGGTGTCCATCGGGCTGGCCTGGTGGCCTGCCGTGCACGGCGATCTGGTGGGAGTGGCGGTCTCGTCCGTGGTCTCGTTCCTGCTGCTCGGCCTGGCGTACCTGCTGGTCGCCGGCAAGAGGGCGGCCGGCGGATGGCCCATGGGGGTGTTCCTCCTGGGATGCGCCGTGGTTCTGATCTACGTGGGCGGTCTGCGCCTGTTGCCGACTGACTTGCTGACGGGCCTGCTGACCGTTGCGCTGGTCACGGCCCTCATCGTCGGCGGGGTGCTCTTCAAGCTGAGCCGGGTGCGGCGGGCGGCCCGGGCGACGTCCGCCGGGAAGGACGGCTCCGATGTCTGAGCCGGAGACTCTGCAGCAGGAGAGCCGGACGACGGCGAGGACCGGCCCGGTCGTCTTCTTCGATTTCGCCCGGGGCGTCTCCGCGCAGGCCGTGGTGCTCGGCCATGCGCTGAACATCTTCCTCCCGGCGATCTTCATGCCGCCGGGCGGCCACGTCTTCTACATCCAGTCCTTCGCCGTGATCATTTTCTTCGTGCTCTCCGGGTTCCTGATCACGAGCGCGGTCCTGAAGAAGAAGGACCGGGAGGATTTCACTTTCGGGTCCTATCTGATCGATCGCGTGGCGAGGGTGATCTATCCGCTGATCCCGGCTCTGGGGCTCATCCTGGCGGGTGATCTGCTCATGTTCGGCCGATCGACGCGTCTTCCGTTCGACTACGTGGACCTGGAGCCGCAGACCGTGGTGGCCGCGTTCACCATGCTCTTCAACCATCCCGTCCTCCTGGAGCTCGCCCCCGCGGCGGGCCTCCCGTGGCTCAGCGCCGGTCCTCTCGGCACCGGCGCGCCTCTCTGGTCCGTGGTGGCGGAGTGGTGGATCTACGTGGCCTTCGGTGTCCTGGCGTTCATCGCCGTGAAGAAGCTCAAAGCGGGGGTCGGCACAGGGATCCTCCTGGCCTTCTCCATCGCGGTCCCGCTGGGCTACATGGCGAAGGGTGGCTATGAGTCGCTGGCATGGGTGATCGGGATGCTGTACGCACTCGCCGCCCATCGCATGTCATCGTTGCCGAAGGCGTTCCACACGATGATGCTCCTGGTCGGTCTCGGAGGCCTGCTCGCAGGGCTCTGGTACACGAAGATGAATCTTCATTCCGCGGCCACGGTCATTCCGTCCGCGGTGGCATTCTGTCACCTGTACTTCCTGGGCACGGACCCGGGTTCCCGGACCCGCGTTTCACGGGAGGGCCGGTTCCAGCGGGTGTACCGTTCCGGCAGTCTGTTCCTGTCGAGCTACAGCTACTCCCTGTATCTTCTGCATTTCTCGGTGGTGACGTACCTCTGGGTGCTCCTGCACGGCCGGATCCCCACGGCGGGGCTGATCCTCGTATCGGTGCTCCTCAGCAACGCCGTGGCATACGTGTTCCATCTGCTCGTCGAACGTCATTTCCACCGGGTGGGGAAGTTCCTGAAGCGCCGGCTTCTGCGCTCGAACCAATACTGAATCCACGTGGCTGCGGGATTGCCGGTAGAATGAATCGCCGCCGATCCTGTATCCGGGACACAGAGTGGTCACTGCCGCTTACCGGTCGGTCACCGACGGGGATGGTGATGCGGTCTTCGTCAGGGGAAACAGGTGAATCCATGGGACGTCGTCGTGCTCAATCCGTAACCGTCGTCCGTTGGCGCTGGTGGCTGCATGGCCTGATCTCGGCGCTCTTCGTGGTGGTGGCCGTGAGTCTGGGTCCGGGCGTGGTCTGGGGAGACACGGTTCAGTACATCCGGATCGCGCACGAGCTCCAGGGGGATTCCCCGGATGTGGCCTGGACGAAGGCCTATACGGAATTCTGTGAGCACCCGTCCATCCCGTACACGGGCAGTGTGGACGACTGTGTCACCACCACGATGGCAGGCCACGGCCCGGTGATCGGCTACATCGACCGGAATCCTCAGTACCAGGCGATCTTCACCCCTAGAATCGGCTACCCGCTGGTCTCGATCCCGCTGATGAATCTCCTCGGCGACCGGGTGGGGCTGTGGCTCGTGGCGGTGTTCTTCTGCGCCCTGGCCGGCTTCATCTTCGCCCGTTTGGCGGTCCTTGCGGGCCTGCCGGCCGTGGCCGCAGCCACGGCCCAGATCGCCTTCTACGCCCTTCCGATGAGCATCCCGCACGGCATCGCATTGCTGGCGGAGGGGCCGACCCTGATGGCCGGCCTGGTGCTGGTCTGGGGCGTGGCGGAGGTCCTCCGGCGACGGTGGTTCACCGGTGTCCTGCTCAGTCTGGCCGGCTTCGGTCTGGTGCTGTTCTTCAAATACTCGTCCCTGATGCTGCTGACGCTGAGTGTTCTCCTGCTCGGGGTCTTGATGATCCTCTTCCGCAGCAAGCCTGCGAGAGCCGCGGGGTTCCGGCAGACGGTGCTCGGGGCAGGCCTGTTCGCGGCGAGCCTGGCGGTGAATGTCGTGTTCAACTTCCCGGGGCTTGCCGAGAGTCTTCAGGACACGTTCACCGGCCACTATCTGCGGCCGCCCGTGCCGGACCCTCTGCAGAGGCTCGTCGCACTGGAGGGGGACTTCCTGCAGAAGTTCGTCGCCGCGATCCCCGCCAACGCCGGCTATGCCCTCGTCGTCCTGGCCGCGTTGGCCGGTTTCGTCCTGGCCGCTCGCCGTCGGCTCCTGACACCGGTGAGCTGGGCGGTTCTCCCGCTCTCGCTCTACGGAGTCCTCAGCGTCGTCGGGCATCCGGTGTACACGCAGGCCGAGCGCCTGGGCTCACCGTTCTGGACGATCGTCGCGCTGGGTGCCGGATGCCTCGTGTGGGCGCTCATCCCTCGCCGTCGAGGTGCCGGGCAGCCGGGCGCCGCGCGGCTGGAAGCCGGCCGCGCTGGAGGTCCGAGCGACGACGGCGTGGCGGCGCGCTGAGGGCGGGCGCGCCGTCGTCGTGGGTCAGGAGACCTGGTCCGCCATCGCGGCTGAGCGCGCCCTCCGCCGGAGAGCGACGGCGCCGCCGGCCATGAGCAGGACGAGGAGCCCGAGCTCGGCGACTGAGAGCAGGAGCCAGGTTGGCTGGAACACCGTCAGCGCGGTGATGGCCGCGGTCACGGGAAGCCCGATGAGCACGAGCCGGAGGTCCACGAGACCGGGCCTGACCCTCCGGGCGATGAGGGCGTACAGCACACCGAGGACGGCGAAGCCGGCCACCTTCACCAGGGCCACGGCCATCAGATTCTCGGAGGCGGAGACCAGGACCAGGCACCCGAGCTGAGCCGCGGCGACCAGGGGCGTGATGATCGCCATGGAGCGTGTGCGGTTGACCGCCACCAATTGCGTGGTCGCCATCAGGAAGATCACGTAGCCCACCGCGACGCCGGGCAGGATCCGGGCCACGGCGAACTGCTGGGAAGACAGGTCGTGAGCGAGGATGTTGGCGGCGAAGACGGCGCCCGTGCTGCCGAGCAGGACCAGGGCCAAGGACACGCCGAGGGCCTCTTTCTGGGTCCGGCTGATCGAGCCGTCCGAGTCGTCCCCCCGGCGCGCCAGCAAGGTGGTCTCCCAGACATTGGCCAGGGCGAGGACCACGGAGAGCGGTCCGAGAGCCATGGGCAGCATGGCGCCGTATACGCCGTAGCTTGCCGGCCCGTGCATTGCGTTCAGCACGAACGATTCGCCCTGGAGCATGAGCACGAGCGCGATGCTGTGGGGGAGCAGGGGCAGGGAGCTCCTGGTGGAGTCGCGGACCAGTCCGGGGAAAGCGAACGGGCGTTCCGGCCGGACGAGCAGCGCGCTGAAGACCGCCGTCACGGCCACCACCAGGGTGAACGCGCCGAGGTACGCCGTGGCGCTCCGGTCCACGAAGAGCACCGCGGCCAGACCTGCGAGGTGGCCCACGGTCTGGGCCCCGATGGTCAGCAGGACGAATGCGACGGCGCGCTTCTGGGCCCTCAGGACGGCGAGGCACATCTGGATGGCACCCAGCAGGCCTACGGCGAACAGCGCCAGGATCAACGACAGCTCGTCACCCAGGGTTCCCTTGAAGCCGAACCAAGCGGCCAGGACCGCCGCGGCCGCCGCGCCGAGGCCCAGAGACTGCAGGATCCCGAAACCTGCCAGCGAGCGTGCCTTGTCGTGCCCCCTGTCGGGGTCGAAGAACGTCCTGGTGATCACCAGAGGCAGCCCGGCCAGGATGACGATGAGGGAGATGGAGACCACCGAGAGGTTGAACGCCACCCTGCCCCATTCGTCCGGGGCGAGGAGACGCTGGACGAACGGCTGTGTCAGGAGCGGGCCGGCGCCCTGGGCGACCGCGGCGATGAGATACAGGGTTCGCTGGGACGCCTCACTGCGTGCACTCATTCGGCGATCTCGTAGGTCTTGCCGACGTATTCGCGGTACATCTTCGCGTAGGGGCCGGGGAGGAGACGGGCGAACTGTCCGGCGATCGCGATCTGCGGCCTGGTCCGCAGGACATCGAAGAACGCCCTGGGCCCGAGGGCGTCGCTGAGCACCTTGCGGAGCGTTTTCAATGTCGGCTGATCCGCGTGTGCCATGAGGGCCCCGGAATACACGACGACGGCGAGGGTGGTGCGCATGGTGTTCCAGGCCCGGCGTGGGACGAGCCGTTCGGTTTCCGGGCTGAGTCCTTCGCGGAGGAACGCCTCCGTCTCCGTGACGAAGCGGGAGCTGTGTTTCTGGGACCAGGTAGCCGAGGCCGGGTTCACGTTGTACACATAGACCGGCTGACTGGTGAACCGCACGGCGCCGGCACGAGAGAAGGCCGCCGCGTTGAAGATGAGGTCCTCATAACGACGGACCCGCTCATCGTGGCGCACGGTCTCGAGGAGGTCACGGCGGTACAGCCGGCCGTGATTGAAGTTCCAGACCCTCTCTTCAAGCAAGCCGGTCAGGGCGTCCATGCCCGGCACCGTCCCGGAGAGACGGTCCGGCCTCACGGTCTCCACCCCGGAAGCCGAGCGTGCCACATGAGCCGCGCAGACGACGTCGACTCCGGCAGTCAGGCCCACGAGGTGGGTCAATGCCGCGGGCAGAAACGTGTCGTCCGCGTCGAGGAAACAGACGAACTCGCCGCCGGCCTCACGGACCCCGTGGTTCCGGGCGGCGCTGGGCCCGCCGTTCTCGGGCAGCTCGAAAAGCCTGATCCGGGTGTCGTTCAGCTGTTCAAGGAGTTCTCGCACCAGAATCACAGAGTCATCTGTTGAGCAGTCGTCCACCAAAAGGGCTTCCCAGTTGTCGAACGTCTGGGCGCGAAGGCTTTCGAGAGCACCTGCGACAAGCTGCCCGGAGTTGTAGACCGGAATGATGACGCTCACGAGTGGTAAGGGGGTGGACCGCTGCTCCACATGACCTCCGCTGGGTTGAGTATGCCGCATTTCTGATCCCGGTGCTGAGGACGAAGGCTGCGGACAGCAGTTTACGTCAGACGGCGCCTTGAAGTGGGCCGGGGAATGTCAGGAGTACGAGACCGAGGTCCCTCCGGCCGAGGTCCAGCTGATGGTTCCGTGCTGGAAGCTCTGGTAGCACGAGGTTGAGACCGAGCAGATCTCGTCGGTGGTGGGGTAGCCGAGCGCCCCTCGCTCGAAGCCCAGGCTTCCCCACGTGGTGCGAATGGCGCCGAAGGGGCTGACGTGTGCTCCCGTGGCGGGGGAGTAGTTGATGGCCCCGCCCTGGAACATCTGGTAGCAGCCGCTGTTGATGAGACCGCAGCTTTCCCCGTTGCTGGTCGGGTAGCCGAGTCTGCCGTTCTCGTAGCCCTGGGCGCCCCACGCATTGCGGATGGCGCCCCAGGTGGTCAGCTTCGCTCCGCTTGAAGGCGACCAGTGGATGGAACCGCCCTGGAAGAGCTGGTAGCAGCCGCCGTTGAGCAGGCCGCAGGTTTCATCGGTGGTGGGGTAGCCGAGGCTGCCGTTCTCATAGCCCTGAGCACCCCAGGTGCCGCGGATGGCCCCCCTGGTGATGTGCGCGCCGGTGGAAGCCGTGTAATTGATGGCACCGCCCTGGAAGAGCTGGTAGCAGCCGCCGTTTGGCTGGCCGCACGTTTCGCCGTTGCTCGTCGGGTACCCGAGCGAGCCGTTCTCGTAGCCCTGGACGCCCCAGGCGTTGCGGATGGCGCCCCAGGCGGTCAGATTGGCTCCTGTCGCTGCTGACCAGTGGACCGATCCACCCTGGAAAATCTGGTAGCAGCCGCCGTTGACCAGGCCGCAAGCCTGGTCGGTGCTGGGGTAGCCGAGAGGGCCGTTCTCATAGGACTGGGCGGCCCACGTGGCGCGGATGGGATCCTTGGTGGCGTGAGCCCCGGCGGAGGCTTGCCAGTGGATCGTGCCATTGGCATAGATCTGGTAGCAGCCTCCCGCGGTGAGCCCGCAGTTGACCCCCGTCTTGGCCCCGCCCAGCCAGCTGTTCTGCGCCGCCTCGGTGGCGATCGCCGTCGCCGCATCGCTCACCGTGGAGAAGCGCTTCAGCCCGGTGTAGTCGCCGTTCCAGATGTCCGAGTCGCCGGCGAACGGCCCGGAGTCCGTGTACTGCCAGATGCTGTACTGCTGCCAGCTTGCGGGGAGCGTGCCCGGTGTGGTGCTGGGGGAGGACGGGTAGGCGGCGATCCACAGTGGGTAGCTGGAGAACGCGGACGAGTTGCCTGTGCACCGGGTCCACCAGTCGGTGGTGGTGTAGACGACGGGGTAGCGGCCGGTCAGCTGCAGCATGGTGTTGCCGAAGTCGCTGATCCACTTCACCATGGGGGCGCCGGCCAGGCTGTAGCAGATGTCGCCTGAGTTGAACCCGACGTCGGTTCGGCCCACGTACGGGTTGTATTCGATGTCCAGCACTGGCGGCAGGGTGATGCCGTCGGAGCTCCAGCCGCCGCCGTTGGCCGCGAAGTACTGGGCCTGCGCGGCGCCGGAGGAGAAGCTGGGGATGGCGAAGTGGTAGGCGCCGCGGATCATGCCCTGCTGGGCGGAGCCGGTGTACTGCGAGCCGAAGTATCCGTTCGTGTAGTACGAACCCTCGGTGGCTTTGACGTAGGCGAATCTCGATCCGGCGCTGTACTGCGCGGCCCAATTGACGGATCCCTGGTAGTAGCTCACATCCTGTCCCGGGACACCGAAGCCAGGGTTCCAGGTGGCTGCGGGGAGTACCCCTGGCACCGAACGGGAGAGCGGGGCGGTGCCACTGGATGGCCCGGTCTGCGGCGCCGCGGGGATGGCCTCGCGGGCCATGCGCGCTGCGGGTTCCGGTGCCGGGCCCGGAAGGCCCGCCCGGACCATCTTCTGAGCGGCGTTGGTCTGCATCGTCGCACCATCGCGGCCCACTGCCTGACGTGCCGTGGCGCGCTCGCCGGAGGTCTTGCCATCGGGCACGACGGCGCCCTGCGTCGATGCGTCCGCACTCACCGTGGCCGGTGGAACCGGGGGCGTGGGACCGGGCTGGGCGACGGCGGCGCCGCCGCCAGCGAGCAGCAGCATTGCCGCGAGGATCACAGCGGAGCCGCGGACGGTGGCGCGACGACGGGTGTGGGTGGACTCGGGGGACTTGCTCCCGTGGTGCATGCTGCTCTCCAGAGCTGACGGGGACGGCTGACCGGTGTCTCCCCTCCAGACCGATTCAGACTAACAGCCGTCACAAGAGCCACACAGGCCCCACGAGACTGACTTATCCACAACGTTATCGCCTGTGACTTGGCTAAATATGTGGCATGCCATAACGTGACAGCCACATGACAGGTTTGCCGAGGGGGAGGCGCGTGATGGATGCAGTGCAGATCGTCGAAGCAGAGGTGCGCGAATTGGTGCGCCGCCGCGGCATCGATCCCTTCACGGATGAGACGCAGGTTCGCCGTCTGGTGGCCGAAGCGGTCAGCGACTATGAGGAACGGGCCCTGCTGGGCGGTCTTCCCGTCCTTGCCTCCGCGGAGCTCACCCGACGGCACGTCCTGGCCTCGGTGGCCGGTTTCGGAGAGCTGCAGCCGTACTTCGATGATCCTGAGGTCGAGGAGATCTGGATCAACTCCCCTCGGGATGTCTTCGTAGCCAGGAACGGGGCGTCGGAACGCACGGGACTGGAATTGACTCAGGCCCAGGTGGAGGATCTCGTGGAGCGCATGCTCAAGTCCTCAGGACGCCGGCTCGACCTGAGCAGCCCGTTCGTGGATGCGTCCTTGCCGGACGGATCCCGTCTCCATGTGGTCATCCCGGACATCACGCGTGAGCACTGGGCGGTCAACATCAGGAAGTTCGTCGTCAAGGCGTCCAGGCTGGAACACCTGGTCGAGCTGGGAACGCTGAGCCGTCCCGCGGCCCGGTTTCTCGGAGCGGCCGTGAACAGTGGCCTGAACATCCTGGTCTCAGGGGCCACTCAAGCCGGCAAGACGACTCTTCTGAATTGCCTGGCCTCCGCGATCGGAAGCCGCGAGCGGGTCATCACGGTGGAGGAGGTCTTCGAGCTCCAGTGTGCACTGAAGGACGTGGTGGGCATGCAGTGCCGTCAGCCGAATCTGGAGGGCGAAGGTGAGATCCCGTTGCGATACCTTGTCAAAGAAGCTCTCCGCATGCGTCCCGACCGGCTGATCGTCGGTGAGGTGCGGGCCGCCGAAAGCCTCGACATGCTGATCGCGATGAACGCCGGAGTCGGCGCGATGGCCAGTGTCCATGCCAATTCGGCCCGGGACGCGGTCACCAAGATCTGCACCCTGCCGCTCCTTGCCGGTGGCAACATCACGAGCGACTTCGTGGTGCCGACCGTGGCCTCCTGTGTTGATCTGGTGGTTCACTGCACGCGGCTGTCTCAGGGTCGCCGCCTCGTTTCGGAGATCGTCGCCCTGGGCCGGCGGGTGGAGAACAACGTCATCGAGTCCAGCACGGTCTTCGCTCTGGAGGACGGCACGCTCCGGGCCACTGGAAGCTACCCGCCGGAGGAGAAATTCACCCAGGCTGGATACCGTCTCCAGTCCCTCGTCGGAGCCGCCTGATGTCCGCCGTGCTCGGAGTGACCCTGGGTCTCGGACTCCTGCTCGTCTGGTGGTCATTCTGGCTACGGGCGACCGGCGAACGAGCGCCGAAGAGGCCGTCGCGCATCTCCCTGGCGCTCGCCGATGCGGGCATCGAGCGGGTCTCTCCGGCGGCACTCATCGGCACAAGTCTTCTGCTGGCGCTTGTGGTCACCTTGATCCTTCTGGCCGTGACCCGATCCGTCCCCATCTCCATCTGTTTCGGGGCCTTCGCAGCATGGGTGCCCTGGAACCTCATCGGCTGGCGTGCCGGACGGCGCCGGGCCGTCCTCCGCCGGGCCTGGCCGGATGCGGTGGACCACCTGCGTTCGGCGATCCGGGCCGGGCTGTCGCTTCCGGAGGCACTCGTGCAGCTGGCGTCCAAGGGTCCCGAGGAGCTCCGGCCGCCTTTCGCCGAGTTCGCGGCCGACTACCGTTCCGGAGGAAAGTTCGACACTTCCTTGGACCGGCTCAAGGACCGCCTGGCCGACCCTGTGGCGGACCGCATCATCGAGGCGCTGAGACTCACCCGAGATGTCGGCGGCGCGGATCTGGGCAGACTCCTGGGAACACTGGCGGAGTTCCTCCGGGATGAGGCCAGGACCAGGAGCGAATTGGAGGCCCGGCAGTCCTGGACGGTCAATGCGGCCCGGCTCGCTGTGGCCGCCCCTTGGCTCATCCTGTTGCTCATGTCCACCCGTCACGAGGCCATCGAGGCGTACAGCACGGCCGCAGGCGTCCTGGTGCTTGCCGGGGGACTTGTGGTGTCCGTGATCTGTTACCGGGTCATGCTGCGGATCGGGGCGCTCCCCGCCGAAGAGAGGGTGCTGGCATGAACCCCTCCGTGGCGGCTGTTCTCCTCGGGCTTCTCCTGGGCCTGGGACTGTGGCTGCTGGTGGTCAGGATGCCGTTCATGCGTGCCACGACCCTTGCAGAGCGCATCGCACCGCAAGTGCGCTCTCAGGACCTGCGGTCCCGCCTTCTGAGAACCGCGGAACAGAACATCACCCCGTTCGGGCCGCTGGAACGCATCCTCGCCCCGGTCCTGCGCGACGCGGTGCAGTGGCTGGGACGATTCCGGTTCAGCAATTCCGCACTTCAGGAGCGCCTGATAAGGGCGGGAAGCAGGCGGACGGCCGTGGACTTCCGGGCGGGACAGGTCCTCCTCAGCGGTGCGGCATTCGCGGTCACACTGATGCTTTGCCTGATCGGCGTGTTCTCGGGCAGGATGACGCCCTTCGTGGCCGTCCTGGCCTCGGTCGTGGCGGCCGGTTCCGCACACATGGTGCAGGAGCAGTGGCTCGCTCACAGGATCCGGGTGCGTGAAACCAGGATCCTCCGGGAGTTCCCCGGTCTGGCCGAGATGATGGCGCTCGCCGTAGGGGCCGGCACCAACGCCCGCGGGGCTCTGGAACGGGTCGCGTCGATCGCACAAGGCGAGCTGGCCGGAGAGTTCTCCCGGGCACTCGCGGACACCCGGGCCGGGATGCCGTTGCTGGAGGCACTGCAGCGGCTGTCCAAGAGGGTCCGGCTGGCACCGGTGGAGCGCTTCGTCGACGGCATCGTCGTTGCAGTGGAGCGCGGCACCCCACTCGCCGAGGTGCTCAGGGCCCAGGCCCAGGACGTCCGGGATCTGGGCAAGCGCGAACTCATGGAGTCCGCCGGACGGAAGGAGATCACCATGATGGTCCCGGTCGTGTTCGGACTGCTCCCGCTGACCGTCATCTTCGCCGTGTTCCCTGGCCTCGCCGCCATCACCATCATGCTTTAGTCCCATCACTCATCGCACCCCTGGAGAGACCCATGAGAATTCCGACGCCCAGCCTGGCACACCACACCCGTCGAATCGCACCGCATGGACGGGCGAGGGCGGTCACCGCCACCCTCGCAACCACGGTGGCGTGCCTTGCCACCGTACTGCTGGCACGTGCGCTGCCGGCACCCACCGAACGTTCCGAACGTGGCGACGTGCCCGGCTGGGTCATGGTCACGCTCATGACAGCGGCCCTGGTGGCTCTGCTTCTGGCCGTGGCCGGTCCGGCGCTGGAAGGGCTTTTCAAGCAAGCCATCGACACGGTCACCAGGAAGTAGCGTCTATGGCGCGGCATCGGGGATCCTGCGAGCAAGGATCGGCTGTGGTCGACTTCGTCCTGGTCGCCGGGCTCATGACGGCGCTCTTCCTGGGGATCCTCCAGCTCACCGTGATCCTGCACGTCCGCAACACCCTGGTGGACGCGGCGTCCTCCGGGGCCCGGTACGGCGCCCTCGCGGACCGGACGGCCGCGGATGCGAAGGGCCGGACGGAGGATCTCATCGGCTCGGCGGTCGGAAACACCTTCTCCCAGGACGTCACGGCCGACGAACAGCAGGTGGATGGCCGACGGATCGTCACCGTGACCGTGCGCTCGCCGTTTCCAGCCCTGGGCCTGCTGGGCCCCTCGCTCGCCTTGGAGGTGAGTGGTCATGCTGCTCGGCATGCCTGATCTCCGGCGGCTCCTCCACGCCGGCGAGGACTCACAGGAAGAGGGGAGCGCCGCGGTGGAGTTCGTCTTCCTCTCGCTGCTTCTGATGGTCCCGGTCCTCTACTTCGTCATCACGGTCGCCCAGATCCAGGCGGCCGGGTTCGCAGCTGCCGGGGCCTCCGACCAGGCCGCCAAGGTGGCCGCGACGTCCGGTGACGACGTCTCGGCCGGCCGTGCCGTGGATCAGGCCGTCACCATGGCGCTGTCGGACCAGGGCTTGCCCCGGAGTGCGGCCGCCGTGCGTGTCGACTGCCAGCCTTCGGACTGCCGTGCGCCCGGGACAGCCGTCACGGTCCAGGTGGAGGTGACGGTCCCACTGCCGTTCACCCCGCCGGGAGTGGGCCTGAACGCGGCCCACGTGTCGTCGAGCGGGACGCAGATCGTCGGGAGGTTCAGGTGACCGGAACGGCAAGCGATTCCGAGCGGGGGAGTGTCAACATCCTCGCCCTCGGTTACCTGGTCATCGCCTTGCTGGCCGCCGTCGTTCTCATGGCCGCCTCATCGGTCTACCTGGAGCACAAGAAGCTGCTGTCGCTCGCCGACGGGGCGGCGGCATCCGCCGCGGACACCTTCGACGTCGCCGGGATCGGCGGCGCCGGACAGGGCGCCGTGGTGCGGCTCGATGACGGCCGGGTCCAGGCCGCGAGCACCGAATACCTCCGGCGCAGTCCCGAGGCGGCCCGCATGGAGGGTGTGCGTGTCCTGGCGGCCTCCGGCAGCCAGGACGGCCGGACCGCCCGGGTCACCCTGCAGGCTCTCGCACGCCCGCCCATCGTGAGTGCCTTCCTCCCGGACGGGATCGTCCTGGAGGCGAGCTCGACGGCGCGTGCCCGGCTCATGCGCTGACCGTCCGTCGTCGTGTGCCGCGGCCGCACGGAAGCCTCGTGGGATGCCGTAGTCTTGGAAGACCATGGCTGAGACTGATTTTCCCGCAGAGATCCGCGCCCTGAGGGCCACCTACGACTCGATCGCCCAGGTGACGGACATCGACTCCCTCCGCCGGGATATCGCCGAGCTGAGCGAAAAGGCCGGCGCCCCGGACCTCTGGGACGACCCGGCAGCCGCTCAGGTTGTCACCTCCAAGCTCTCCCACCGCCAGTCCGAGCTGGAGCGCCTGATCAAGCTCTCCGACCGCATCGATGATCTGGAGGTCCTGGTGGAACTCGGCCAGGAGGCCGGTGACGAGGACTCCCTCATCGAGGCGGACAATGAGCTCGCCTCCGTCCGCTCCGCCCTGGAGCAGCTTGAGGTGGTCACTCTTCTGTCGGGCGACTACGACGAGCGCGAGGCCGTGGTGACCATCCGCGCCGGCGCCGGCGGTGTGGACGCCGCCGACTTCGCCGAAATGCTCATGCGCATGTACCTCCGCTGGGCCGAACGCCACGGCCACTCCACCAAGGTCATGGACACGTCCTACGCTGAAGAGGCCGGCCTGAAGTCCGTCACCTTCGAGGTCAACGCGCCGTACGCCTACGGCACCCTCAGCGTCGAGGCCGGCACCCACCGTCTGGTGCGCATCAGCCCCTTCGACAACCAGGGCCGCCGCCAGACCTCCTTCGCCGCTGTGGAGGTCATCCCGCTCATCGAGCAGACCGACCACATCGACATCCCGGACAACGAGATCCGCGTGGACGTCTTCCGCTCCTCCGGTCCCGGCGGCCAGTCCGTGAACACCACGGACTCCGCCGTCCGCCTGACCCACCTCCCCACGGGCGTGGTGGTCTCCATGCAGAACGAGAAGTCCCAGATCCAGAACCGCGCCGCCGCCATGCGTGTGCTGCAGTCCCGCCTCCTGCTGCTGAAGAAGGAGCAGGAAGACGCGGAGAAGAAGGCTCTGGCCGGTGACATCAAGGCGTCCTGGGGCGATCAGATGCGCTCCTACGTCCTGAACCCGTACCAGATGGTCAAGGACCTGCGCACCAACCACGAGGTCGGCAATACGAGCGCAGTGCTCGACGGCGACATCGACGACTTCATCGACGCCGGCATCCGCTGGCGTGCTGATGGCCGTAAGACCGAGGACTGACCCCACACGCTCCCTGGCCTCGCAAGCTCGGCCCGGGACCCTCGCGCGCGGGCCCGGCCCACTCGCTCCCGCTCCACCTGCGACACGCCGCCCGATGAGGGCGGCGTTTCCAGTATGCGGACATAGACTCGTGAAGCCGGTGCCATCACTTCCCCCAAGACCAGGCCCGGGCACCGGCCGCTGGAGCGGCTTCCCCATGCCCGCCCGCGGGGCTGTGGGAAGCCATGATCCGTTTCGAAAATGTCACCAAGGTCCACGACCCCCGGGCCAAGCCGGCCCTTGACTCGGTGAGCGTCGAGATCGAGGGTGGCGAGTTCGTCTTCCTTGTGGGCGCCTCCGGTTCGGGGAAGTCCACGTTCCTCAAGATGATCTACCGGGAGGACGTCGCCACCAGCGGCTCCGTCTACGTGGCCGGCCACAACGTCTCCACCCTCACCAGCTGGCGCGTGCCGAAGCTTCGCCGCAAGATCGGCGTCGTCTTCCAGGATTTCCGCATCCTGCCCCAGAAGAACGTGTACCAGAACGTGGCGTTCGCCATGCAGGTGATCGGTGCCAGCCGGGCCCGCACCAAGGAGCGTGTCACCGACGTGCTGGCCATGGTGGGCCTGGAAGGCATGGAGAAGCGCATGCAGCATGAGCTCTCCGGCGGTGAGCAGCAGCGCGTCGCCATCGCCCGCGCCGTCGTGAATCAGCCGGACATCCTGCTGGCCGACGAACCCACCGGCAACCTCGATCCCACCACGAGTGAAGAGATCACCGAGGTCCTGAAGAAGATCAACGCCAACGGCACCACGGTGGTCATGGCCACCCACGACGACGACATCGTGGACCGGATGCGCCGCCGCGTGATCGAACTGTCCCGCGGCAAGGTCATGCGTGACGAGGCCAAGGCCACGTACACCTCCCTGATTCCCAAGGTCACCCCCGCCACCGGCACCACCGGGGAGGCCCAGGCATGAGGCCCATGTTCATCTTCGGTGAGATCGTCAACGGTCTGCGCCGCAACCTCTCCATGTTCATCTCCGTGGTCCTGGTGACCTTCGTGTCCCTGACCTTCGTGGGCGCCGCCGGCATGCTGCAGATGCAGATCAACCAGATGAAGGGCTACTGGTACGACAAGGTCCAGGTGGCCATCTTCCTCTGCAGCCCGGGTTCCACCACGGCGAACTGCTCCTCCGGCCCCGTCACCAAGGAGCAGCAGGACAATCTGCGCAAGCTGCTGGATTCGGACGCCGTGCGCCAGTACGTGAACGACTACCAGTTCGAGTCGCAGCAGGAGGCGTACGCGCACTTCAAGGAGCAGTTCGCCAACTCGCCGATCGTGGACTCCGTGACCCCGGATCAGCTGCCCTCCTCCTTCCGCGTCAACCTCAAGGACCCGCAGAAGTACCAGATCATCTCGGAGAGCTTCTCCTCCCAGCCTGGGGTGGAGAGCGTGATCGACCAGCGCCAGATCTTGGAGAAGCTGTTCTCCGCGATGAACACCGCGTCGATCGTGGCGATCGGCATCGCCGCCATCATGATCGTCTGCGCGGCCCTCCTGATCGCCACCACCATCAGGCTCTCAGCCTTCATGCGGCGCAAGGAGACCGCCATCATGCGCCTGGTGGGCGCGTCCAAGGCCGTGATCCAATTGCCGTTCATCCTGGAAGGCGTGCTGGCGGCAGTGGTGGGGGCACTCCTGGCGTCCGGCGCCATCTGGGCGATCTCGCACTTCTTCCTCACCGGTTACCTGGCGGATCAGTACAAGCAGACCGCCTTCATCTCCGACGCCCAGACCCTCTGGCTCGTCCCCGCCTTGATCGCCCTGGGCGCGGTCATCGCGGGCGTCTCGTCCCTGTTCACCCTCCGTAAGCCGCTCAACGCCTAGGCCCCAAGAGAAGCCGGCCTCCCCACCGGGAGACCGGCCCATGGAAAGGACCGCAGTGAAGACTCCCGGACCAACAACGCGGCGTCGTGCCCGGCAGAACGCCGGGCACGACGGCGCCGCATCCACCCGCTCACTGGTGCGCCGCGCGGCATCGGTCTCCGCCGTCGTCGCCCTTCTGCTGGCCGCCGGCATCGCGCCGAGCCGTGCCGACGACCTCGATGACCAGCAGCAGCAATTGCAGAACCGGGCCGCCGATGTGCAGTCCTCGCTGGAGTTCCTGGACGGCAAGATCGCCAAGTCCGCGGCGGACCTGACGCTGTTCCAGGGGCAGCTGCCGGGCGCGCAGAAGGCCCTTTCCGATGCACAGGGAAGGGTCGCCTCCGCAACCGCCGAGGCCGCTGCTCTGGCGGCCCGCGTCGACGCGGCGCAGCAGAGCAAGGCGCGGCTGGGCCGGCAGATCGAGCAGGACCAGGCGCAGTCCGAGGACACCAGGAAGCTGATCGGGCAGATCGCCACCCAGGCGTACAAGTCCGGCGGCGTGCCGGATGACCTGTCCCTCCTCTTCGGGTCCACGGACCAGGAGTCGCTCGTCAGCAGCATCAGCCTGGCCGACCAGGCGCTGCGCACCCAGAATGCGGCCATGGAGAAGCTCAACCAGCAGAAGGCGGTGCACGTCAACCAGTCGGCGCGCCTGGCCGCCGTCGAGCAGGAGATCTCCGACCTCAAGGCGCAGGCCGACGCAGCCCTGGCACGCGAGCAGGTGGCCCGCGATGAGGCGGCGCGCAAGAAGGCCGCCGTGGACACGCTGGTGGCAGACACCACGCGTCTGAATAAAGAGCTGACAGCGTCCAAGCCCGCCATCCAGGCGCAGCTGGCCAAGGTCAACGCCCAGCAGAACGAGGTGGCCGCGCAGATCAAGGCCCGCGACGAGCGTCTCCGTCAGGAGTGGCTGGCAGAGCAGCAGCGCAAGGCTGAGGAAGCCGCGCGGAACTCCGGCGGCGGGGGAGGAGGCTATGTCCCGCCGGCCCCCGGGCCTATCTCCGCGTTCGGCATCCGCGGCCCGTTCGACGGCAACCCGCCGATCACCTCCGGCTGGGGATGGCGCGCGACGCCCCCGGGCACCATCGACTTCTGGGGCACCGGCGGGTACATGCACACCGGCATCGACTTCGGCGTCGGCTGCGGCACTCCGGTGCACGCGGCCGCGGCCGGCACGGTGGTGGTGGGCGGCTGGCTGAACAACGGCGGTGGCTACACCGTGCAGATCTCCCACGGCGTGGTGCAGGGCAACGCCCTGACCACCGTGTACTACCACAACAGCTCCGTGGTGGTCTCGCCGGGTCAGCAGGTGGCGCAGGGGCAGGTGGTGGCCTATTCGGGCAGCACCGGCAACTCCACCGGCTGCCACGCCCACTTCGAGACGTGGGTCAACGGTTCCCCGGTGGACCCCATGGGCCTGCTCTAGTAGCGCTTCCGGAAGACCCGCTCCATGTCGGAGCGGGTCTTCCGTTCTTCCCGGGTAGACTGGAAGGACTGTTTTCACGAAGAAGGAGTCCGCCGTGCCGAAGGAAAGTGGCCGGAAAGTCGTGGCCACCAACCGCAAGGTACGCCACGACTACGAAATCCTGGACACCTATGAGGCCGGCATCGCCCTCATGGGGACCGAGGTGAAGTCCCTCCGCGAGGGGCACGCCAACATGGGTGACGCGTTCTGCACCTTCTACGGCGACGAGCTGTGGATGGAGCAGACTAACATCCCCGAGTACAGCCAGGGGAGCTGGACGAATCACTCGTCCCGCCGCCGGCGCAAGCTGCTGCTGCACCGCTCCGAGCTGATCAAGATCTCCCAGAAGATCCGCGAAAGCGGCTTCACCGTGGTCCCGCTCCAGCTGTACTTCTTGGACGGGCGCGTGAAGGTGGAGATCGGCGTGGCGCGAGGCAAAAAGGAGTATGACAAGCGCCAGTCGCTCCGGGAGGCCCAGGACAAGCGGGAGGCCCAGCGGGTCCTCCGCGCTCGCAACCGCCGATAGCGTGGATCCCCGGGAACGGGTATACTGAAGAGTCCTGCATGGGAGACTGTGCGGGGGTCTGGTGACAGACCGGCTTGATAAATGAACATGGGGATGATCGGTTTCGACGGTGTCTGTCGAGGCAGGTGAAGCGGGCCGAGGATGCAGGCTTATCTCGTAAACGATGTCTGCAAACCAATAAGTGCCAACTCTAAGCGCACTGACTTCGCTCTTGCTGCCTAAGCAGTAAGACAGTCCGTCAGCCCAGGGATGCTATCGCCCTGGTGTCTGGCGTCGATTAGATAGCCACTGCTGATCGCTTTCGTCATCGGAGCGATCGGGACTTTTTGATGACTGGGCCCGGATCAGCCGGCTGTTTGCAGCATGGCTGGGGCCGAGAAAATCCGACGCAAACTGCGCCCGGAGAAGCCCTGCTGAAGCAACATCGGACGCGGGTTCGATTCCCGCCATCTCCACGCTCGTGATGACCCAGGTCATCGGCCACAGCCCTCACCCCCTCCCGGGGGTGAGGGCTGTTTGTTTGAGGCGGTGGTTGCCGGCCCGGGGCGCTTGTCCACATGGCCGGACAGGCGCCGCTCAGGTCCCGGGAATCCGCTTAGCGTCAGGGCATGAGCTATCGCTACGAAGATGAACCTGACTCCTGGTACCGTCCGGAGCCATACTGCGCAGAGGTTGACCAACTGGACGTGGTCAACATGGGACAGTACAACGTCCAGGACGCCAAGACCCGCCTCTCGGAACTGCTGAACCTCGTGGAGCGAGGGGAGGACGTGGTGATCGCCAAGGCCGGGAAGCCCGTCGCCCGCCTGGTGAAAATCATCCCACCCACCAAGAGACGGCTCGGATACGTCAAGGGAACCCTCCCGGATGAGTTCCTTGAGCCGCTGAGTGAGGAGGAGGTGCTGCGATGGGAAGCCCCGACTATCTCCTCGACACCCACGCCCTGATCTGGGCGCTGACCGAGCCCAGGAAGCTGTCCGTCAAAGTCCGGCGCATCGTGCAGTCCCTGGATCATCGCCTGGTGGTGTCCGCAGCCTCGGCCTATGAACTCTCCTACAAGCATCGTCTGGGCCGGCTTCCGGGCCTGGACGGGCTACTGCTGGGGCATCCCCGTCACGTTGTGTCAGCCCCGGCCCTTAGCTGGCTTGGTCGGCTGGACCGGGTTCGTCGTCACGGGAGGCTGGTTCTGTGTGCTCAGCTGAGTCTGGCGCGGCTGGTTGTTCTGCTGCGGCGGCGTGGGTGGGGCGAAGTCGCCATGATCGTAGAAGGCCTGGGCCTTCTGCATGTACTGCACCCACTGCGGACCGGCGATGTAGGCGCCGTCGATGGCCTCGTAGAACACGCCATTGACCCAGACGTGCTGACCAGGATGGGCATCGCTGCCATTGAACGGGTCACCGAAGAAGGACGCCGTCGCCAGGCCTTTGGTGTATCCCACCACCCAGGTCTGGTTGTTGAACTGGTTGGTGCCGGTCTTGGCCGCCGCCGGGACGCTCAGCTTCTGGGGGATCAGCTGGCCTGATCCCTTGGCCAGCACGTCCTGGAGCACGTTCGTGGCCTCCTTGGCCGCCTCCGGGGATATCGCATTCGCCTTGCAGTCCTGTGCCTGTCCGCCGATCTTCTTGCCCTGTCGGTCGTCCACCTCTGCGATGGAGACCGGCGTGCAGTAGGTGCCGTTGCTCGCGAAGGTGGCGAACGCGTTCGCCATGGTCAGCGGCGACACATTGTAGGAGCCCAGGAGTGAGCCTAGCGTGTTCATGCTGAGCTTGGCACCCTTCCCGGCGCCGTCGTGCATGCCCAGAGCGTCTGCCGCGCGCTGGATGTCGCAGAAGTCGTTCAGACCGGCGGCGGAGGCGAATGTCGCCGTGTTGATGGACAGGTAGATGCCTCGCCGGACCGACATGGGCTGGTAGTAGCCGTCCTCGTCATTCTGGAGGTCCTTGTCAGCTCCCTCACCCACCTGCGCCGAGTCGTACGCACCGATCACCGGTCCACACGTGCTCTTCCACGGGTAACCCAGAGGATAGACGCGGCGTGAGGCATCCACGATCTGCTCCGGGGACTTGCCCTCGCCGAGCCAGGCCGTCAGTGTCACCGGCTTCATGGTGGAGCCGGGCTGCATTCCGCCCACGCCACCCAGCGGATTTCCGTTGGCATCAGAGGCGTCCACATTGAAGTTGTAGTCGGATTCGAAACCCGAACCATGGCCAGGCAGGAAGCGGCTGTTCTGGGCCATCGCCACCACCTTGCCGGTGCCCGGCTGCACCGTCACCAGGGAGGATCCCCACTTGTCCGGATTGGCGCCGGTGGTGGAGTCCACCTGGGCCTGCGCTGGGCCCTGCAGCCGTGGGTCCAGGGTGGTCTTGATGGTCAGGCCGCCGCGCTCCAGCAGGTTCCGCCGGTCATCCGTCGTGGCCCCGTAGGCCGGATCGTTGAGGATCTGGTTCTCGACGAAGTTGCAGAAGTATTCCGCCTGCGAAGCGTACGCACAGCCCTGGTGCGGCGCCTTCAAGGCCAGTGTCAGCGGTGCCTTCACCGCGTCGTCGTACTCCTTCTGCTTGATGTAGCCGTGCTGCAGCATGGTGCCGAGCACCAGATTGCGGCGGGACACCGCACGGTCCGCGTGCGCGACCGGGTCGTAATAGCTGGGGCCGTTGACCAGCCCGGCCAGGAGAGCCGCCTGCGGCAGGGTGAGCTGTGAGGCGTTCTCCGAGAAGAAGTACTGGCTCGCCGCCTGGATGCCGTACGCATTGCCACTGAACGGGACGATGTTCAGATAGCCCTGCAGGATCTGGTCCTTGGACATCTGCTTCTCCAGCCCCAGAGCCAGCTTCATCTCGCGGAGCTTGTCACCCGTGGTCTTGTCGCCGTTGAGCACCACGCTGTCGCCCTGGCCCTGGGCCACCAGGTTCTCATTCAGGACGTTCGTCACGTACTGCTGGGTGAGCGTGGACGCGCCCTGGTGGCCGCCGGAGGCATTCGTGGCCAGGGCACGCAGGATGCCGATGGGGTCCAGGCCGCCGTGCTCGTAGAAGCGGTAGTCCTCCACGGAGACGATCGCGTTGCGCATCACCGGGGCGATCTGGCTGAGCTGTACGTCCGTGCGGTTCTCCGTGAAGAGGGAGGCGATCTGCGAACCGTCCGCCGCCAGGATCTTGGTCACCTGCCCCGGCGGGGTCACGGTGAGGTCCGCTGGAAGGCTGTTGAACATGCTCTGGGACCCGTTCACCGCGGCGCCGGTCACGGCGACGGCGGGCGTCAGCAGGCCTGCCGCAAGCGCGCCCACCACGGCGCTGACGGCCAGGAAGGCGAGGAGCTTGCCAAGGATTCCAACGGTCCCGGCCGCCGTGGTCTTTTCCGAACTCACAGGCCAGACCCTAGCGGACGCTCATGGGGAAACGCTGAGAACCCCCGGTTTCGTCACGATTCACGGGGCGCCCGCTCACCGGTAGAACTCGTCACGCAGGACGATTCCGTGCTCCAGCCACACCTTCAGTGCGGCCAGCATCCCGGTCCATCCCATGCAGTTCCCGAAGGCCGCCTGGGCACCGGCCGGGGTCGGCAGCCACGCCGACTCGGTGACCGTGACCTTGGTCCGTGCCCCGCCGTCCACCGGGGTGAAGGTGAACTCCACCAGCGTCCCGGCGTCGTCCGCCACGCTTCCCGGGGCGTTCGCCCAGCGGATGCTGATGAGCCGGTCCCGCTCCGCCTGCACCACCTCCACCGGGAAGGCTCCCGGGAAGTCGGCGAAGTCCCAGGTGACCGTGGCGCCGGTCTCCAGGCGGCCCTGTGCGCCTCCCGTGGTGAAGTATTCGCTCAGCTGCTCCGGATCCGCCACGGCCTGGTAGACGTCCGCCACCGGGCGGGAGATGAAGCCGAACACCTCGTAGCGGAGCTCCTCCAGCGGATCATTCGGATTCTGCGACTCGGTCATGCCGTTCCTCTCCTTCAGGGGCCGTGGTGTCCTCCACGCTACCGTCCGCCGCCACGATGGCCGGGGAAGCCGCGACGCCGGTGACCGCCTCCTTCAGCAGCGGGAGCGGTGCTTTCGGCGTGCGGTCCTCGAACAGCAGGCCGTTCGTCTCCTGCCGGGTGTCCGCCAGCTGGGTGGTACAGAGCCCCGCCAGGGCCGGTGCCGCACGGAACCCCGCCATGAGGGAGGACAGGCGGTTCAGGAAGTCCTCCTGCGAGGTGGCACTGCTGTACCCCCACGACTCCGGATCGGCATCGGGCGCATAGGAGATCCCGCCCAGTTCCGTCACCATCAGCGGGACATCCTGCCGTTGGGCCGTGCCCGCCATGAGCGGCTTCCCCGCGGCCGTGAACTCGCGGGCCAGTACCGCCTCCCGTGACCTGTACCGTTCCCGGACCACCTCACCGGATGGTTCGTAATCGTGGACGGTCAGCAGATCGGAGTCCACATGCTCCCAGCCATCGTTGGAGACCACCGGGACGCCGGGCGCCCGGGCCCGCGTCAGAGCCGCCAGCGCCGCGAGGTGGGCGCGCTGCGCAGGGGAGCGGGCGACGTCGTCGGCTCCCCAGCTCTCATTGCACGGCACCCAGGTGACGATGCACGGATGGGAGGAATCCCGCTCCAGGATGTCCAGCCACTCCTGAACGCTGCGCCGCATGGACTCCGGACTGAACACGAACGGTGCCGCCGCCTCGGCCCAGACCATGAGACCCAGCCTGTCCGCCCAGTACAGGAACCGTGGGTCCTCGGCCTTCTGATGGACCCGCGCCATGGTGAAGCCGAGCTCCTTGATCAGCTCCACCTCGCGGCGCAAGGCCTCCGGCGATGGGGCCGCCAGATGCGACTGGGGCCAGTATCCCTGTGTCAGGACGCCCAGTACCGCCTGCGGTGCACCATTGAGCAGGAAGTCGTCCCGTCCGGTGCCGCAGCTGCGCAGCCCCAGGTAGGAGTCCGCCACATCGTCCTCCTGCCCCGGAACCTCGAGTGTGACGCGCGCGTCCAGCAGTGTGGGCGAGCCGGGCGACCAGCGGAGCGCCCCGGCGTCGAACGCCTGGACCGGCAGGCGGAGGCTCAGCTCCGACCCATGGCCGACGACGTCGCTCTCGCACTCGGCGAGCAGCTCGCCGTCGTGCCACAGACTCAGGCCCGCGCGGGTCCCGGGGGCCGCGCGCCGGGCGGTGCGGACCGCGGCCGTCACGCCCCGCAGATCGCCGTGAGCCGTCCAGCTGAGGCGTTCGAGGTGCTGGCGCGGCACCGACTCCAGCCACACCTCCTGCCAGATGCCGGAGGTCCGGTGGTACCAGATCCCGTGGGGTTCCAGGTGCCAGTCCTGCTTGCCGCGGGGCTGTTCCAGATCGTGGGGGTCGTCCAGGACGCGCAGCACCAGGGACCCCGGGAGGTCTCCCAGGGCGTGGTCCAGTTCGAAGGTGAACGGGGTCTGGCCGCCCTCATGCCGGCCGAGAAGCCGTCCGTCCAGCCAGACGTCGCAGGAGTGGTCCACGGCGCCGAAGTGCAGCAGGAGCGTCCGGCCGGGCTCGTGGCCTGCGGCCTCCAGCTCGTCTTCGCGGAGCTCCCGCTGATACCAGGCGAGTGGATGGAAGCCGGTGTCCCCGATGCCGGAGGCGGGCGATTCCCAGGGGAACGGCACGGTGATGGACTCAGGGAACCCTTGGCTGTGACGCCAGCCGTCCCGCAGACCTTCATCCGCGTCATCGAAGCGGAACGTCCACGGGCCGTTGAGGCTGGACCAGGTGCTGCGCAGCAGCTGTGGCCGGGGGTGCGTGCCGTCCTGCCGGGAGGCCGAGGGTGCGGCGCCCTGAGATTCGAAGGGGCCGGGGATCGCGTGGAAGTCTCCCATCAGCCCATCCTTGGACGGGGCGCGAAGAGCGTCAACCCCTGAAGGGCCGTCAGGCGAGGGTGCAGCCTTCGTGCGGGGTGTCGTCGGCCACCCAGAGGGCGTGCAGCGCCTGTTCGCCGAGCTCGGCGGGGTGCCCGGCGCCGCCGTCGGCGGTGGAGACCAGCACCTGCAGAGCCCCGCTGAACGGTTTCCGGGGGCCCACCTCCACATGGGTGTCCACGTCGATGCCCTCGCGGCTGAGGTAACGCAGGAGCTCCGGGTCGTCATCGCTGATGCGTGTGATGCTGCCGTGGTGCCCCTCGTCCAGTTCGGAGAGGAGCCGGGCAGCCGGGAGCTCCAGAGCGCCGTCGGCGTCGGGGATCGGATCGCCGTGGGGGTCACGGGTGGGGTGGCCCAGCTTGGCTGCGAGGCGGTCCACGAAGGTCTCGGAGACGGCATGCTCCAGGAGTTCCGCCTCGTCATGGACCTCGTCCCAGGCGTAGCCCAGCTCCTCCACCAGGAACGTCTCGATCAGCCGGTGCCTGCGTACCACGGTCAGGGCAAGGCCTCGTCCGGCCTCCGTGAGGGTGACCGCGCTGTACGGCTTGTGGTCCACCAGTCCCAGGTCCTTGAGCTTGCGGACCATCTCGGAGACGGAGGAGTTCGCCACGCCGAGCCTCTGGGCCAGCTGGGTGCTGCTGATGGGCTTGTCCTGCCACTCGGTGAACGAGTAGATGACCTTGACGTAGTCCTCAATGGAGGACGAGGCGGCGGGGGACTTCACGGACTTCAGTCTACCGAGCGGTACCTCAGGCGGTGCCGGTCACGCTCAGCCAGATCAGGAAGCCGTTGAGGATCACCACCAGGACCGTGCTGAGTACGGCGGTCAGCTGGAGGGCCCGGCCGTCGGCGTGCGCGCCCATGAGGCGGCGGTCCCGGCTCATGAGGATCAAGGGGATCAGGGCGAAGGGAATGCCGAAGCTCAGGGCGACCTGGCTCAGCACGAGCACCAGCGTGGGATCCACGCCCACGGCCAGCACCACCAGCGCGGGGATGAGCGTGATCACGCGCCGCGCCAGCAGCGGGATCCTGATCTTCAGCAGGCCCTCCATGATGGTGGCGCCAGCGTACGAGCCCACCGAGGTGGAGGCCAGCCCGGAGGCGAGGAGCCCCACGGCGAAGATGACGCCGATGGCCGGTCCGAGCGTCTGGGCGATGGCCGCGTGCGCGCCCTCGATGGAGTCCGTGCCCTCCCGTCCGGCCAGGGCTGAGGCGGCGAGGAGCAGCATGCCGATGTTCACGACGCCGGCGATCGCCAGGGCGGTCACGACGTCCCAGCGGGTGGCGCGGAGGAGCCGGCGCAGCGTGGGCTCGTCAGGTGCGGCCGTACCGCGCGGCCGGTGGCGGTCACGGGCCAGGGCGGAGTGGACGTAGATGGCGTGGGGCATCACGGTGGCGCCCAGCATGCTGGCAGCCAGCATGACCGAGCCGCCGTCCTCGAAGCGTGGCGCCAGACCCCCCAGCACCCCGCCCGCGTCCGGTGGACTGACCAACAGGCCGCACAGGAACCCGACGGTGATGATCGCCAGGAGCACGATGACCGCGTTCTCGAAGGCCCTCTGGCGGCGCCGGCTCTGCATGCTCAAAAGCGCCATCGACGCGGCGCCGACGATGAGGCCGCCCCCAAGGAGAGGGAGGCCGAAGAGCAGCTTGAGGGCGATGGCTCCGCCCACCACCTCGGCCAGATCGGTGGCCAGTGCCACGGCTTCCGCCTGGAGCCAGAACAGCCGTCGCCCCCAGGTGGGGAAGCGCCGTCCCAGCAGTTCAGGGAGCGAACTGCCGGTCACCAGTCCCAGCTTGGCCGATTGGTACTGCACCATCATCCCCATGAGGTTCGCCGCCACCAGAACCCAGACCAGGAGATAGCCGTATTTGGCGCCCGCGGTGAGGTTGGCGGCGACGTTCCCGGGGTCCACGTAGGCGATCGCGGCCACGAACGCCGGGCCGAGGAGCAGGATCCCCGGGGTGGCGCGCCGGGCCGGGGCCTCGGTGGACAGTGCGGTCTTCATCGACCCCTCCTTGTCTCAGACGGTCCGTAGCTATCTTAGGTAATCCGAATCAATAGATTTCGGTCCACCTAAAATAAGCCTGCCGAGGCGGGCGTGGCAAGTCCGTCAGGCGCGGACGGCGCGCCAGGCGTAACACCGGTACGGCAGCGTGAGACGCTCCCCGACGGCGTGGCCCAGGTGCTCGTGGAGGTACCAGTCCAGATTGGCCAGGACCTTCGCCCGGACCGCCTCAGAGGAGCGCAGGTAGTAGCTGCGTGACTTGGTCAGCTCCATCACCTCGAGCGTGGTGAGCTCGTCATGCCACGGCAGCACTGCGGCCTCGGGCGGCAGGAACTCCGGGCCGATCGAGGGGGCGTAGTGGGGCTTGATGACATCCCCGGCGTGCATGATCCGGGTGAGCCGGTGCACCCACGGGACTGAAGTGTCGAGCTGGTTCCACAGCAGGACGAGGCGTCCGCCGGGCCTCAGGATCCGGGCCGCCTCGGCGCTCGCGGCCGCCGGGTCGAACCAGTGCCACGCCTGGGCCACGGTCGCGACGTCGGCGCTCGCGGTGGGCAGTCCGCTCGCCTCGCCGGTGCCCAGCACCGTGGTCACCCCGGGGAGTGCGACGTGCAGCTGGGCGAGCATGTCCTCGGACGGTTCGACGGCGGTGACCGCCAGCCCCAGCTCCGTCAGCAGGCCCGTGAACTTGCCGGTCCCCGCCCCGAGGTCCACGGCGTCGCGCGCTCCGTTCGGGACGGCCCAGCGGGCCGCTTCCGCCGGATAAGACGGACGCACCTGTTCGTAGTGCTCCCCGCCGGTCTCGAAGGCCCGGCCCATCTCACGGCGCCGGGCCGTGGTCATGCGGGGTCCGCCGACGGGGGAGACGTGAGGTGCGGGCATGCGGTGGGAACTCCAACTGGTCGGGACTATCTGTCGCTAAAAGGGTCTCATGGCGACAGATAGTCCCGACCAGTTGGAAGGGTGGGGCGATCAGTCGGTGGTGCAGGGGGCCGCGCCCGCCGTGCCGGGCGTGTTGGGCGCCCAGTGCGGGTAGCTGCGGGTGTCATTGGACGGCACCCAGCGGCCGGAGTCGACCACGTAGTCCCAGCCCAGACCCCGCTCGCGCAGCTGCCGGATGCCGGCGATCAGCCGCTCGGCGTCCTCCAGGCGGGAGCCCAGCCCGAAACTGGCGCGCAGCGAACCGGCCGGCAGGCCGAGGCGCTTCAGCAGCGGGTGCGCGCAGAACTTGCCGTCCCGCAGGCCCACACCGTGCTCGGCGGACAGGTAGGCGGCGACGAGGCCGGCGTCGTAGCCTTCCACGGAGAAATTGACCACACCGATCGAGTCGGCCGAGTCGCTGAAGACGCGGTGCACCGTCACGCCCTCCACCGCGGAGAGCCCCGCCTCGAGGTGGGCGCGGATCTCCGCCTCGTGGCGCTGCCATTCGTCGTGGTCCAGGGAGGCCAGGACCTGCGTGGCCTTGGCCAGCGTCGCGGCGCCCAGGACGTTCGGAGAGCCGCCCTCGTGGCGGGCCGGGCCCGTGGTCCAGGTGACGGAGTCCAGCCGGGCCTCACGCACGGCCCCGCCGCCGAAGAGGTGGGGTGTGCCCTCGTTGAGCCAGTCCGGGCGGCCGACCAGGACGCCGGCGCCGAAGGGTGCGTACAGCTTGTGACCGGAGAAGGCGAGGTAGTCGACGTCGAGCGCTGCGATGTCGATTCGGCGGTGCGGGGCCAGCTGCGCGGCGTCGACGGCGATCCGGGCGCCGTACTCGTGGGCGAGCGCGGCGAGTTCGGCGATGGGCAGGATCTCACCGGTGACATTGGAAGCGCCGGTCACGGCCAGGAGTGCCACGCCGCCGGCGGCCAGCTCCTCGCGGATGGCCTCCACGGTCTCCGCGAGCGTCTCGCGGGCCACGATGCTGCGGTGACCGACGCGCTGCCACGGCAGGAGGTTGGCGTGGTGTTCGATGTCCAGGTACAGCACGTCGCCCGCCTGCTCGCCGTTGCGGCGCGGGAGGCAGCCGGCCAGCACGTTCAGCGAGTCCGTGGTGTTGCGGGTGAAGATCACCAGGTCATCCGGGCGGCCGCCCACGAACTCGCGCACGATGTCCCGGGAGTTCTCGTAGACGGAGGTGCTGATCTGCGATGCGTAGCCCGCGCCGCGGTGCACGCTGGCGTAGTACGGGAGGATCTCGTTCAGATAGGCGGAGACCACGCTGAGCGCCGGGGCGGAGGCGCCGTAGTCGAGGTTGGCGTAGCGGACCGTGCCGCCGTGGATCAGGGGAGCCTGGATCTCCGCGCCCGTGACGGCCGCGTAGGGGCGGTCCGCGATCGACGGCGCGTCAAGGGTGCTGGGGGCAAGGGTATCGACGGACATACTGGACCTCTGCGGATCGAGGGGCCCGCACTGCGGGCGCCGCGCTTGCCGTTCCGCTGTCTGCGGCCGGCCTGGTCGTCACCCGGGGCACCCCACCGCGTCTGGAGGGTTGCCGGCCAGCAAACCGGGGTTTAGCGCTGGCACTCGTGACCTGGTACCGACTCTACGGCAGCGGCGCGCTCCCTGAGGAACGCGCCGCGAATATTACGCTGAGGATGACCGGAATCGCTCCGGAAAATTCGGGAGTCAGTGCCCGGGGAGCAGGTCGTCCAGCGCAGGATTCAGCTGGTGCAGGAAGTCCGAGTGCAGGATGCCGTTGCTCGCCACGGCGTTGCCGCCGAACGGTCCGTCCTGACCGTCCAGCGAGGTGAAGCGCCCGCCGGCCTCGGTGACGATCGGCACCAGGGCCGCCATGTCATAGAGGTTGAGTTCCGGCTCGCAGGCCAGGTCGACGGCGCCCTCCGCCACCAGGCAGTACGACCAGAAGTCGCCGTAGGCCCGGCTGCGCCAGACCGTGTCCTGCACCTCGAGGAAGCTGTCCAGCAGTCCGAGCTCCTTCCAGCCGCCCAGGCTCGAGTAGGAGAGAGAGGCGTCCTCGAGCCGGTGGACGTCGGAGACCTTCAGCCGGGTCGCGGAGGCCAGCGAACGGCCCGTGAACGCACCATGCCCCTTGGAGGCCCACCAGCGGCGGCCCAGCCCGGGGGCGCTGACCACGCCGACCACCACGTCCTCATCCTCGATCAGGGCGATGAGCGTGGCCCAGACAGGCACCCCGCGCACGAAGTTCTTGGTGCCGTCGATCGGGTCCACCACCCAGCGGCGGGAGCCGTGCCCCGAGGTGCCGAACTCCTCACCGATCACGGCGTCCCGCGGGCGGGAGCGGGAGAGCTGCGCCCGGATGTACTCCTCGGCACTGCGGTCCGCGTCACTGACCGGCGTGAGGTCCGGCTTGGTCTCGACCGTGAGGTCCTGCGCCTTGAAGCGGGCCATGGTCAGGGCATCGACCTGGTCGGCCAGGACGTGCGCCAGCCGGAGATCGTCGGTGTAGTTCTGGGGGGTGACCGTCATGGGTTAAACGTACCCGGATGGCGCGCCGGCGACGGCAGCCGTGACTCAGGGCGTGCCGAGTTCCTTGGCCTCGCGCTCCTCCTGGGCTCCGGCGTCGAGCACGCGGCGCAGGGAATCCAGGCGGGAGGCCCCCGCCGGCCCGGCGTGGCCCTCGGCGACCCAGGCGTCCAGGCCGCAGCCCACGGCCTGGGAGTCGTGCTTGCAGCCTCGTTCGCAGGCCTCCGTGCCGGGTTCCAAATCCGGGAACGCCGCAAGGATCCTCTCCGGGTCCACCAGGGCCAGCCCGAAGGAGCGCACGCCGGGGGTGTCGATGATCCACGTCCCTGGGGCGGCATCCGGCATCTGGAGTGCCAGGGCGGAGCTGGAGGTGTGGCGTCCGCGGCCCGTGACGGCGTTGACCTTGCCCGTTGCGCGGTCCGCGCCCGTCAGCGCGTTCACCATGGTGGACTTGCCCACGCCGGAGTGGCCCAGGAGGACGCTGACCTTGCCGTCGAGCTCCTCGCGCAGTTCCTCCACGGCCGTCCCGAGCAGGGAGGCGGAGCCCCCGTCCGCGCTGCGGGCGTCGATGCCGCTGGCACCGGCCTCCGTGGTCCGGCTGACGATCACACGCAGTTCCAGCGCCTGGTAGTTGGCCAGGAGTTCAGCGGGGTCCTTGACGTCCGCCTTGGTGATGAGCAGGACCGGTTCGATCCCGGCGTCGTACGCGGCCACCAAGGTGCGGTCGATGAAGCCGGTGCGCGGCTCCGGATTGGCGGCCGCCACCACGATCACGAGCTTGTCCGCATTCGCCACCACCACGCGCTCCACGGGGTCCGTATCATCCGCGCTGCGGCGCAGCAGGGTCCGGCGCTCCTCAATGCGGACCAGACGGGCCAGGGTATCCGGAGCGCCGGACACGTCGCCCACCAGGGCCACGAAGTCGCCCACCACCACGGCCTGGCGCCGGAGCTCCTTGGCCCGGGCGGCGATGACGATCCGCTCCTCGGGGGAGCCCTCATCCAGGACGGCCGTATACCGTCCGCGGTCCACCGTGACGATGCGGCCGGTCACCGCGTCATCATGGCTGGGCCGGTCCTTGGTCCGCGGCCGGGAGCCCCGCTTGTTGGGGCGGAGGCGGACGTCCGATTCGTCCCATTCGGACAGGGAACGCGCAGCGCTGCCACGGCCCATCTCAGGAACCAGCCCCCAGCATGGAGTGCCACAGGGCCGGGAAATCAGGCATGGTCTTGGCCGTGGTGCCGATGTCCTGCACGAAGGTGCCCGGGACCGCCAGGCCCCAGATGGCCCCCGCGGTGGCCATGCGGTGGTCGGCGTAGCTGTCCAGGACGGCGCCGTGCAGCGGGGCGGGCCGGATCACCAGGCCGTCCGCGGTCTCCTCGGCGTCCCCGCCCATGCGGCGGATCTCCGTGACGAGCGCCTCGAGCCGGTTGGTCTCGTGGCCGCGGAGGTGTGCGATGCCGGACAGGCGCGACGGCGAGTCGGCCAGGGCGCACAGCGCGGCCACGGTGGGGGCGAGTTCGCTCGTGTCCGCGAAGTCGCCGCCCTTGATGCCCGGGCCTCCGGTCACCACGAGAGTGCTGCCGTCCAGGGACACGGAGGCGCCCATACGGGCGAGAATGTCCCGCCACAGGTCGCCCACCTGGGTGGTGGGGGAGGGCCAGTGCGGGACGCGGACGGTGCCGCCCGTGACGAGGGCGGCGGCCAGGAACGGGCCGGCGTTGCTGAGGTCCTGCTCGATCCGCACGTCGAACGCGCTGATGGGACCGGGGGAGACGAACCAGTGATCCGGCACCGAGTCGTCCACGGTGACGCCGAGGGAGCGCAGGACCTCCACGGTCATCCGGATGTGGTCCAGGCTGGGGACCGGTTTGCCGGAGTGCTCGATGTGCAGCCCGTCGCGGAAGCGGGCGCCCACCAGCAGCAGGGCCGAGACGAACTGGCTGCTGCCGCTGGCGTCCAGCACCACATGGCCGCCGGGGACGACGCCGTCGCCCCGCACACTGAAGGGCAGCGCGGCCGGGGTGCCGCCGCCGTCGTCGCCGGTTACCGGGATGCCCAGGGCCTCCAGCGCCTGGATGATGGCGCCCATGGGGCGCAGGCGGGCGTGGGGGTCACCGTCGAATCGCGCTGTGCCGTGGCGGAGGGCCGCCAGTGGCGGGACGAAGCGCATGACCGTGCCGGCCAGGCCGCAGTCGATCGCCACATTCGACGACGGCGCGTCCGCGGGCATCGGGGTGATCAGCAGATCGGGGCCGAAGGAACCGTCTCCGGGGATCTCCTCCACGCCGGCGCCCAGCGAGCGCAGGGCCGCGATCATGAGTGCGGAGTCGCGGGAGTGCAGAGGCGCCCGGAGCCGGGACGGGCCGTCCGCCAGCGCCGCGAGGACCAGATAGCGGTTGGTCAGGGACTTGGAACCGGGCACGGACACCACGGCGTCCACGGGTCCGGTGGCGAGCGGGGCGGCCCAGGGCTGGGTCACGGCGGTGTCCTGCGGCAAAGCGGTCAGTGTCCCTTCGGGGGATTCGGCGTGGCGGAGGGGCGGTTGCTGGCTCGCCAGGCGAGGCTCGGCTTGCCCGCCGTGTCCACGGTGGCGAGCAGGGTGGCGCCCACGAGCGCCAGGTTCTTCAGGAGGCCACGACGGCGGGCGGCGCGGCCCTCCTTGCTGGTGGCGTCCGCGGCGCGGTAATCAATCAGGGTGGAGCAGGCGGCGGAGCCGGCCAGCAGGAGCGCGGCGAAACGGGGGAAGCGGCCCAGGGCGTAGAGACCGCCGGCGCCCACCTGGACTCCGGCCGTGATGCGGTTCAGGGCGGCGTCGCCGAGTTCCACGGGGAGGGCGTCAGCGGCGCGGCGGACCAGAGCGGATGGACGCCGCTCCGGATCCTGCGCGGCCTTGGCCTTGGCGATGCCTTCGGAGATGAAGCTGCTGGCGATGAGCGGACGGGCCAGGAATCGGACCACTGACATGGGATCTCCTTGCGTCTGGTTGGCGGTCACCGGAGGTGAGTCCGGGGCACCCCCTAGTCTTGCATCTTTGCGGAATATTTGCCGTCCCTGCGCCGTTCTTGACCTCAGTGATGGAGCGGGTGCACACCCGCAAGGAACAGCGTGAGGAGAGTCGATGCCTGCGGTTCTTGAGCGCACACTGGCACCACCGACCGTAGACTTGGCTCCGATGAACACCACGGATTCGCAAGCCCAGGAACCAGGCGCTGAGAGCGGCCGTCCGGGCCCGGGGAACGACCCCCGGGTGGAGGACAGCGAGCTGGACGTCAGTACGGAGAGCGTCGACGCGCGTCGCGCCCGCTTCGAGCGTGACGCCATGCAGTACGTGGACCAGCTGTACTCGGCCGCCATGCGGATGGCCCGGAACCCGGCGGACGCCGAGGACCTGGTGCAGGAGGCCTACACCAAGGCGTTCTCCGCATTCCACCAGTACAAGCCGGGGACCAACCTCAAGGCCTGGCTGTACCGCATCCTGACCAACACCTACATCAACCTGTACCGCAAGCGTCAGCGTGAGCCGCTGCAGTCCCATGGCGAGACCATCGAGGACTGGCAGCTGGCACGCGCCGAGTCGCACACCTCCACGGGCCTGCGCTCGGCGGAGACGGAGGCGCTCGATCACCTCCCCGACTCGGATGTGAAGCGCGCCCTGCAGGCGATCCCTGAGGAGTTCCGCCTGGCGGTGTACTTCGCGGACGTCGAGGGCTTCGCGTACAAGGAGATCTCGGAAATCATGAACACCCCGATCGGGACCGTGATGTCCCGCCTGCACCGCGGCCGCAGGATGCTCCGAGAGCTCCTGGCCGAGTATGCGGCCGACCGGGGATTCGGACCGGCACGTCCTGCCGCTTCGGACAAAGCATCAGTGGAGAAAGCGAAATGAAAGACTGCGAAGGCCTGGGCGACTGCGAAGACGCCCGTATTGAACGGATCTATGAATACCTCGACGGTGCGCTGCCCCGTGCGGACGTCGATGAGATCAAGGATCACCTGGCGAACTGCCCCAATTGCCTCGAGCAGCACGACCTGGAGTGCATGATCCGTTCCATGGTGAAGCGCTCCTGCACGGAGGCCGCGCCCGCGCAGCTCAAGCAGAGCATCCTGGATAAGATTCACGCCGCCCGCTGAGCTTGGCCGGCCACCCCGTCGTCGTCGTCGTGATTTCGCGCCCGTGACCTCCCCATGGGAGACTGGAGGGCAGCTCTTCACGAGTGACGAACGAAAAGGAGTCGAGCTATGAGCAAGCGCGCACGCAAGCGTCGTGACCGCAAGCGCGGCGGTGCCAACCACGGCAAGCGCCCCAACACCTGAGCAGCTCCCACCCCGTGAGGGGTGACTGCTCGGCTTGCGCCGAACGGGAGAGGCCCGGAACCATCTGGTTCCGGGCCTCTCCTGCCGTATGCGTCAAAAAGGGGTCAGCGTTCAAACAGCTCCTTCGCCTCGGCCCGCGCCCGGTCCAGGACCCGGCGCAGGGAATCGACCTGGACGTCACTGAGCTCTCCGCGCGCCTTCTGCAGGCGGATGAGCATGAGCAGTTCGGAACGGAAGCCCTGCACGAGTTGCTCCGCGGCCTGGCTCCGGGCGAATGATCCGGCCTGCGTGGTGGCGTACGCTGTGGAGGCCGCCTCGGCGCGGGCCTGGCGGCTGGTGGCCGTCAGCTCGTCCTTGAGGGAGTGCATGGTGCTTCCGATGTCCTCGCGCAGGGTGTCCGCCAGGCGCCGGATGGAGGCTGTGATGTCATCCTCCACGGAGTTCAGCTCCTGCCGGCGGCGTTCCAGCTCGTGCCGTCCGGCTTCCGTGAGGGTGTAGCTGGTGCGGCGGCCGTCCACCTGGGTGGTGACCAGCCCCTCTTCCTCCAGCTTGGCCAGGCGCGGGTAGATGGTGCCGGCGCTGGGGGAGTAGGTGCCGTTGAAGCGGTCGCTGAGCGCCTTGATCAGTTCATAGCCGTGCTTGGCGCCATCCTCCAGCAGAGCCAGGAGGTAGAGCCGTAGGGCGCCGTGGGCGAAGACCGGGGGCATCAGTGGGCCTCCTGACCGTTGTCCGCGGCATGCACCACGGAGATGTTCCCGGAGACCGAGTTGGTCCGGAGCACTACCAGATGCTCTTCCGGGCCGGTGATGGTCTTCACGGTGTTCTTGACCGGCATGTACCGCCGGGTGTCGATGACCACCTGGCCGGATCCCGTCTTGGCCGTCAGGTCCACACCGCACTCGCGGGGCAGCCGGACGGTGACGTCGCCGGAGACCGTGTTGGCGCCGATGTCCTGAGTGTCCTGGGAGACGTCCAGCAGGATCTCCCCGGACACGTTGTTCAGCCGCACGTGGTTGAGGCGCCCTGTGGCCGTGACGGCTCCGGAGACGGTGTTGACGCTCAGGCTGCCGCGGTGCTCCCGGATCACGGCCTCGCCGCTGACGGAGTTGACGTCCAGGTGGGAGGCGGTGCGGTCCGCGACGACGGCTCCCGAGACGGTGTTGAGCGAGGTCTTGGACGTGGTGCCGCTGACCAGGCCGTCCCCGGCCACGGTGGAAGCGTCCACCTGGATGCCGGCCGGCACCGCGATGCTGAGCACCACGTGGTTCTCGTGCGAGCGGGTGACGCTGTTCATGACGTTCTTGAACCAGCCCTGCGGGCCCGGCTCCTGGTGGCGGATCTCCAGGCGGCCCGCCGTGAAGGCGATGTCCACGGGGTCGCCCGCGACCTCGGAGACCTCGATCCGCGTGACGGGCTCCTCATGGGTGACGATGTCGAACCGTCCGCTCACGATGCCCAGCTTCAGGGAGGTGACACCGTCCACGTCAATGGTCTGCGGGCCGGTCACCATCCAGCGTTCTTCTGCCATGTCTGCCTCCTCGGATCATGCGATATATCGCGTTGCTGAATTCACGATATATCGCGATATATCGCGAGTCAAGGGGTGCTTAAACGAGTTGAGTGCTCAGTTGTGGCGGGATCCGGGCGAAAGATCCGACCACAACTGAGCACTCAGCGTGGGTCTTGGAGGCGTCAGCTGGTCGGCTCGGTGATCCTCAGCCACTGGAACCAGCCGCGGTGCAGCACCAGCCACGCCATCAGGCCATAACCGGCCTGGCCGGGGGAGCCGGCGTTCGCTGCGAGGTCGTTGCGCCACTGCTCATGGTTCAGCAGCGGGGAGAAGGTGTCCACGTACAGGTGGTGCCGCCGCGTGGTGACATCGGCGAAGGCCGTGTTGAGTTCGGCCAGACGGCGGTTCTGCGTCGGGTCCAGCGTAGGCGGCGGGCCCACCACGAACACGGACACACTGGCCTGGGAGGCGTGGTCCAGGATGTTGGCCAGGTTCAGACGGCTCCGGGCCGTCGACTGGCCGAACTGGATGTCGCGCCCTGACAGGCCGATGACCAGGCGGTTCTCGAAGCCCTGGCCGAAGCGGCGTCCGGTCTCCTCGGCCCACCGCGCGGCGAGGCCCTCGGTGCCCTCCTCCGGGCTGGGGAGGGAGTAGCTCTCCAGGGAGAACTCGTCCCGGGGTGTGCGGGCCAGGACACGGCCGTACCAGCCGAGTGCCCGCGGGTCGCCTGCCCCCGCCAGCAGCTCGTCCCCGATGGCCGCGATTCGAAGTTTCCGGTCCTCCACAATGTCCTTTCGGGCGTCCGACGCGCCGCTGCGGGGCGCTGGGTTCTGTTCCATTAAACGACGAAACGCCCACCGGAGGTGCGGAAGGCCCCTCCGGTGGGCGTGTGCGCACGGTTCCCGGGCCGCCGTCGTCGGCCGTGAAGCACGACGGCGGCGGCCCGGGAGCCGTGCACAGGATCAGTCGCGGTGGTCGAACGCCTGCTGCATCAGCAGGGTGTTCTCCGCGGCGTGGCGCTTGCCGGTGCCGGCGGCCGTGGAGGCCGAGGCGGGACGGCTGACCACGCGGACCGGGCGGTCCAGCGACGGGACCAGGTTCAGCGCCATGAAGCCCCACGGACCCTGGTTGGCCGGCTCGTCCTGAGCCCACGCGACATCCGCGTTCGGGTACTTGGCCAGCTCGGCCTGGATCTCCTCGGTGGGCAGCGGGTAGAGCTGCTCGACGCGGACGATCGCGGTGCTGGTGTCCTGGGCCTTGTCCCGGTTGGCCAGCAGGTCGTAGTACAGACGGCCCGCCACCAGGATGACGCGCTTGACGCCGTTGGGATCCAGCGGGGCGTGCTCGCCGATGACCGTGCGGAAGCCGCCCGTGGTGAAGTCCTCCACCGGGCTGGCGGCGCCCTTGAGGCGCAGCAGCTGCTTCGGGGTGAAGATGATCAACGGCTTGTGCGGGCGGCTGTATGCCTGGCGGCGCAGCAGGTGGAAGTGGTTCGCGCCCGTGGTAGGCTCCGCCACCACCATGTTGTTCTCGGCGCACATCTGCAGGAAGCGTTCGATGCGGGCGGAGGAGTGGTCCGGGCCCTGGCCCTCATAACCGTGCGGGAGCATGAGCACCAGGGAGGAGCGCTGGCCCCACTTCTGTTCGGCGGAGGAGATGAACTCGTCGATCACCGTCTGGGCGCCGTTGACGAAGTCACCGAACTGCGCCTCCCACATGACCAGCGCGTCCGGACGCTCCACGGAGTAGCCGTACTCGAAGCCCATTGCCGCGTATTCGGAGAGCAGCGAGTCGTAGATCCACAGCTTGGCCTGGTCCGGGGACAGATTGGCCAGCGGCGTCCATTCGTTGCCGTTCTTTCGGTCGTGGAAGACGGCGTGGCGCTGCACGAAGGTGCCGCGGCGGGAGTCCTGGCCGGCCAAGCGGACCGGGACACCTTCCATGATCAGCGAGCCGAATGCAGCGATCTCGCCGAAGCCCCAGTCGATGCCGCCTTCGCGGGACATCTGCTCGCGCTTCTCCAGGAGCTGCTTGAGCTTGGGGTGGACGGTGAAGCCGTCCGGGATGGCCAGGTGGGCCGCGCCGATTTGGGCCAGGGTGGCCGCGGAGATGGCCGTGGTGGTCGGGGTGTTGACCAGGCTGTCGTTCCGCTGGGCCATGGGGCGCTCGATGCCGGAGACGGCGGCCGAATCGGAAGTGATGACCGGCAGCGGGGAGGTCTGGGCCGCATGGGTCTCCGCGAACACCCGCTCCAGCCGCTCCTGGTAGTCGCGCAGCAGCTGCTCGGCTTCCTCTTCCGTGATGTCGCCGCGGCCGATGAGGGCCTCGGTGTAGAGCTTGCGGACGCTGCGCTTGGCCTCGATCAGGTTGTACATGAGCGGCTGGGTCATCGAGGGGTCGTCGCCCTCGTTGTGACCGCGGCGGCGGTAGCAGACCATGTCGATCACGACGTCCTTGTGGAACCGCTCGCGGAACTCGAAGGCCAGCTGGGCCACGCGGACCACGGCCTCCGGGTCGTCGCCGTTCACGTGGAACACCGGGGCCTGGATCATCTTGGCGACGTCCGTGGAGTAGGTGGAGGAACGCGAGGACGACGGCGAGGTGGTGAAGCCCACCTGGTTGTTCACGATCACGTGGATGGTGCCGCCGGTGCGGTAACCGCGCAGCTGGGAGAGGTTGAGGGTCTCCGCCACGACGCCCTGGCCGGCGAAGGCCGCGTCGCCGTGTACCAGGATCGGGAGCACGGGGAAGGCCGTGCCCTGGTTCAGGAGGTCCTGCTTGGCGCGGACGATGCCTTCCAGCACGGAGTCCACAGCCTCGAGGTGGGACGGGTTGGCGGCGAGGTACACCTTGGTGGCGTTGCCGGCCTCGGAGGTGAAGGTGCCCTCGGTGCCGAGGTGGTACTTCACGTCACCGGAGCCCTGCACGCTGCGCGGGTCCTGGGTGCCCTCGAACTCGCGGAACACCTGGGCGTACGTCTTGCCGGCGATGTTGGTCAGCACGTTCAGGCGGCCACGGTGGGCCATGCCGATGGCGACCTCGTCCAGGCCCTTGTCCGCGGCGTCGGAGATGATCGCGTCCAGCAGCGGAATGAGGGACTCGCCGCCCTCCAGGGAGAAGCGCTTCTGGCCGACGAACTTGGTCTGCAGGAAGGTCTCGAAGGCCTCCGCGGCATTCAGGCGGGAGACGATGCGCAGCTGCTCTTCACGGCTGGGCTTGGAGTACGGGTGCTCGATCTCATCCTGGAACCACTGGCGCTCCTCGGGATCCTGGATGTGCATGTACTCGATGCCGGTGGTGCGGCAGTACGCGTCACGCAGGACGCCCAGGATGGTGCGGAACTTCAGGAACTGCTTGCCGCCGAAGCCGCCCGTGGGCCACTCGCGGTCCAGGTCCCACAGGGTCAGGCCGTGGTTGATGACGTCCAGGTCCGGGTGCTTGCGCTGGACGTACTCGAGCGGATCGGTGTCCGCCATGAGGTGGCCGCGCACGCGGTAGGAGTGGATGAGCTGCTGGATGCGGGCGACCTTGTTGATCTCGTCCGAGGGGTCCACCTGGACGTCCGGGCTCCAGCGCACGGGCTCGTACGGGATGCGGAGCTCTTCGAAGATGTCGTCGTAGAAGTCCTGCTCGCCCAGCAGCAACTGATGAACGATGCGCAGGAACTCGCCGGAACCGGCACCCTGGATGACGCGGTGATCGTAGGTGGAGGTCAGGGTGATGATCTTGCCCACGGCCATCTCGGCGAGCTTCTTCTCGCTGGAGCCCTGGAACTCGGCCGGGTACTCGAGGGCACCGACGCCGATGATGGCGGCCTGGCCCTTGGAGAGGCGGGGCACGGAGTGCACGGTGCCGATGCCGCCCGGGTTGGTCAGGGACACCGTGGTGCCGGCGTGGTCGTCCGCAGTGAGCTTGTTGTTGCGGGCACGCTTGATCAGGTCCTCATAGGTGCGCCAGAACTCGGCGAACCGCAGGGTCTCCGCCTTCTTGATGTTCGGGACCACCAGGAGGCGGGAGCCGTCCGGCTTGGGCATGTCGATGGCGATGCCGAAGTTGACGTGCGCGTTCTGCACGGCGACGGGCTTGCCGTCCTGCTCGTCGTAGGTGACGTTCATGGACGGGAACTGCTTGAGGGCCTTCACCACGGCGTAGCCGATGAGGTGGGTGAAGGAGACCTTGCCACCGCGGGCACGGGCCAGGTGGTTGTTGATGACCACGCGGTTGTCGATCAGGAGCTTGGCCGGGACGGCGCGGACGCTCGTGGCGGTGGGGACCTCGAGGCTGCTCACCATGTTGGCGGCGATCGCCTTGGCCGGGCCGCGCAGGATCTGGACCACGTCCTCCTCGGGGGCGGAGGCGGATGCGGGGACGCTTTTCGGCAGCTGTGCCGGAATCGGCGCGGTGGAAGTGGTGCGGTTGCCGTCCTTGGCGACGACGCGCGGCGGGGCCTTGGGCGCGGGCGCTGCGGCGGCAGGGGCTGCGGGCGCGGCCGCGGCGGGGGCCACGGGGGCGGGTGCGGCTGCCGGGGCAGGCGAGGCGGAGGGGGCCGGAGCGGCCTCGGTCTTCGTCGCAGTCGCGACCGTCGGCAGGACCTGCGTGTGGGTTGCCCCGGCTTGCTGGGTCGAACCATAGTTCTCGAAGACAGACCACCACTTGGAATCCACGGAGTTCTTGTCTTTGAGGAACTGCTCATAGAGCTCGTCTACAAGCCACTCATTTCCGCCGAACTCTTCGGGTAGACGGTGGTTTGGCTGCTCTGGCACGTGATACGCCTCTTCCATTTTTGTTTGCCCGCTGGAATGAGGGCCGGCTCGGTGCCGACCCGATCCAGTGCCCAGGGTTGAACCCAGACCTTTGCCAGTGTAATGACGTGGCAAGCCTCACGGCTAATCTACAGAGCGTAAAAGTTTGAGTGCCGTCCGGGGTCCCATACAGCTAGACTGGAGGGGCTATGGACAGTCATTCCAGGTGCCGGCCTGGACGTTCCCGGGCCCGTCGCAGCCGTTCCGCTGCCACGGGCTCCCGTCCGGCCGGCAGACACCGAAACCGCGCCCATCGTCCCGCCTCCAACAGGCCTTCCTCCGTGCGAGGGGGTGAGTGTGCGCCATGGAATGGCTTCTTCTGCTGATCGGGTTCCTGCTGATCCTGGGAACCGGCTTCTTCGTGGCGGTGGAGTTCTCCCTGGTCGCCCTTGACCAGGCCCAAGTGCAGGCCGCCGTCGACGACGGCGATGAGGCGGCTGTCCCGCTGCTCGCCTGTCTGAAGTCCCTCTCCACTCAGCTCTCCAGCTGCCAGCTCGGCATCACCCTGACCACCCTGCTGACCGGTTACGTGCTGGAGCCCTCCGTCGGCAAGCTCCTCGAGGTGCCGCTGCGCGCCGTCGGGCTGGCGGACCCGGGCCCCGTGTCCCTGGTGGCCGCGATGATCGTGGCCACCGTGTTCTCCATGATCCTGGGCGAACTGGTCCCCAAGAACCTGGCCATCGCCCAGGCCATGAGCATCGGCAAGTTCGTGGCACGCCCGCAGCTGGTCTTCACCACCGTGTTCAAGCCGGCCATCGTGGTGCTCAACGGCTTCTCCAACAAGGTGCTGGGCATCTTCGGCCTGGAGGCCAAGGAGGAGATCTCAGGTGCCAGGACCCCGGACGAGCTGGCCTCCCTGGTTCGCCGCTCCGCGGAGCTCGGCACGCTGGACGCGGGCACGGCGGAGTTCGTGGCCCGGACACTCCGCTTCTCCGACAAGACGGCCGCCGACGTCATGACGCCGCGGTTCCGGATGGAGACCCTCGAAGCGGACGAGCCGGTCACGGCCGTGCTGGACTCCGCCCGGGCCACCGGATACTCACGCTTCCCGGTCACGGGGGAGTCCGTGGACGATATCCGGGGCGTGGTCCACATCAAGAAAGCCGTGGCCGTGCCGACCGCCAAGCGCGCCGAACTGGAGGTCGGATCCCTCATGACGGAGGTGTTCCGCGTCCCGGAGACGATTCCTCTGGATGACCTCATCGCGGAACTGCGCGGCTCGAACATGCAGATGGCCGTGGTGCTGGACGAGTACGGCGGCACCGCCGGCGTGGTGACTCTGGAGGACCTGGTGGAGGAGATCGTCGGCGAAGTGGCGGACGAGCACGACCGCCGTCGTCCCGGAGTGCTGCAGGCGGCGGACGGCCGCTGGTTCTTCCCCGGCCTGCTCCGGCCCGACGAGGTGGGGGCCCAGATCAAGGGCCTGGACATCCCCGAGGACGGTGCCTACGAAACGGTGGGCGGCTTCATCATGAGCAGCCTGGGCCGTATTCCGGTGGCCGGGGACCACGTCCCGGTGGCCGCCGGCGAACTGCGCGTGGTGCGCATGGACGGGCGTCGCGTGGACCGGGTGGCGTACCTCCCGGCCGCAGGGGTCCCCGAGGCCCAGGACGGAGGACACCATGAGTGACTGGATGGGAATCATCTGGCTGGTGGTGCTCCTGCTCGGCAACGCCTTCTTCGTGGCGGCCGAATTCGCCATCATGTCCGCGCGGCGCAGCCAGATCGAACCGCTCGCGGAGGCCGGATCGCGCCGGGCCGCCACCACGCTGAAAGCCATGGAGCACGTGTCCCTCATGCTCGCGTGCGCGCAGCTCGGGATCACCGTCTGTTCCCTGCTCATCCTGCAGGTGGCGGAACCGGCCATCCACCACCTGATCGCGGAGCCGCTGGAGCACCTTGGCATCCCCGAGGCACTGGCGGGCACGATCGCCTTCGTGGCGGCACTCGCCGTCGTGACCTTCCTGCACGTGACGTTCGGCGAGATGGTGCCCAAGAACATCTCGGTGTCCGCGGCGGACAAGGCGGCCCTGCTGCTGGCGCCCGTCCTCAGCGCGCTGGCCACCATGGTGCGCCCCGTCGTCGCGACCCTGAACTGGAGCGCCAACCATGTGCTGAAGCTGATGCGCGTGGAGCCCAAGGATGAAGTGACGTCCAGCTTCACGCTGGAGGAGGTGCAGTCGATCGTGGAGGAGTCCAGGCGGTACGGCCTGGTGGACGACGACGCCGGCCTCCTCAGCGGCGCGTTGGAGTTCTCCGAGCGGACGGCCTCCCAGGTGATGGTCACGCTGGACCGGCTGGCCACGATCAGTGAGGACGCCACACCGCAGCAATTCGAGCGGATGGTGGCCAAAACGGGCTATTCGCGCTTCCTGCTGCGTGACGAGGATGGCGAGCTGTCCGGGTACCTGCATGTCAAGGACGTCATCTCCATTCCGGAGTCGCAGTACAGCCTGCCGATCGCGGAGTCCCGTCAGCGCTCGCTGGTGAACATCGCCCCGGAGCTGGAGGTGGAGGACGTGCTCGCCAGGATGCAGAAGAGCGGCTCCCATGTGGCGCGCGTGGTGGACACCGCGGGGTCGACGCTGGGTGTCCTGTTTCTGGAAGACGTGATCGAGGAGCTGGTGGGGGAGATCCAGGACGAGACGCAGGCGCGCGACGCAGGCCGGTATTGGGAAGGTCACCGGGAGGTGGACAAGGGGGAGTGATCCCGCGTTCCATCCCCCAACGGCCTGCCTGCTTCTGCCGGCGGGCCGTTGGCGTATCTCGCGCGTTTCTGGGGCATCGATGATGCTGGTGTGGCTGGTGTAAACAATGTCAGTCGCCCTGAGGATGATGGGGTCATGGAGGCGGAGAGCAGCACGAGCGGGGTTCCGGGGGCCGGGCAGGTGCCCGGGGTTCTGGGTGCGCTTGACTCCTTGACGTCGGCGATCGTGGCGGCGGACCGGGGAATCGCACAGTTGCAGGCGGGCCGGGAACTGCTGCTGGCCATGGCGGTGGAACTTTCCCACGGACTGATCGACGACACGGGGCCGGGCGTGCCGGCTGATGAGGGCTTGTGGGAGGCGCGGGCGGTGGAGTTGGCGGAGCGTTCGGTCGCGGCGGAGATCGCCACCGCGACCCGCACCAGCGACCGGGCCATCCAGCACCAGATGGGCGCCGCCGTCGAGCTCGTGGAACGCTTCCCCGCCACCCTTCAGGCCTTTTCTCAGGGGCGGATCAGTGCCGCGCATGTGCGGGTGATCCGGGACGCCGGGACCGTGATCGAGGACCCGGCCGCCCGGGCCCGGTACGAGGCCGCG
>NZ_JAVALS010000005.1 GCF_030731045.1 Arthrobacter horti
CAGATCACCACGAACTGGAAACAAGCCCTCGCCCAACTCGCCCTGGCCTACCCCGACCGAATCCAGCCCTACCTCTAGAAACCCGGCAACGCCCCGCTTACACAAACAACTTGACAGGCTCGCACCCGATCGACCCGGACACCGCGAGGATTCTGGCCGGTGGTGTGTCTGCGTGGAACCGGGTCCTGACCGACCCCATCACGGGGGCGGTGTTGGCCGTGGACCGGTACCGTCCCAGCGAAGACCTCAAACGGCTCCTGCACGCCCGGGACTCCCGCTGCCGCTTCCCCGGCTGCAACCTCCCCGCCAACGAGCTCGACCTGGACCACACCCGGGACGCCGCCCACGGCGGCCCCACCACCCTGGGCAACCTCGCCGGACTCTGCCGCCGCCACCACGTCCTGAAACACCAGAGCCGCTGGACCGTCCGGCAAGTAGGACTGCCCAACAGGGACGCGGAGAACGACGGCCCCCGTGCCACGATCGCCCAGAGAATGGGCCTCAAAATCGGCGCAGGCGCAGGCGCAGGCCCAGGCAATGGCACGGGCACAGGCAATGGCTTCAGACCGCCGCACGGCCCCGGGATCCTCGAGTGGACCAGCCTCACCGGCCGCAAACACCACGACCACCCACCGACCCCGGCCACGCACACCAGACAGCCCCGGATGCCCGCAGGCCCGGAGCGGAACCACCCAGACCCAAGTCACGGTGGAGCGGCTCCCCGTGGATCAGCTCCTGGAAATTCAGACCCGCCGCCCTTCTGAGTCGCCCCTCAGGGCGCGAGCCGTCGCCTGCGTCCTCACTCCCTGCTCCGTGCCAGGCCGTGCCGAGTGTCGGCTTTGCCGACATCACCCCTGCCCGGCATCACCCTTGGCCGGGCTGCCGAAGAGACACGCAGGCTTCGATGATCCCTCGGCTCTACTGTTCGGCCCCGTCTGTCAGCGCTGCCGCGTGATTCCGACCGATAATTTCGCATCGAGCGGTTGCATCTCGGCCGCGTCGGCTCGATCGCCTCAATGGAGACCCTGAGCGCCTCGTCCTTCCGTCCCGCGCTGTGCAGCGTGAGTGCCAGGAACACCGCGTGGGCCGCGCCGACGGATTCATGAGCGGGCGCATCCCGCAGCATCCGCAGCGCCTCATCCACCCGTCCAAGATTCCTCAGGGTGGAGGCGTGCTGGATCGCCAGCTGTGCCGCTCGGGCCCGGTCGATCCCGGCCAGCCCAAGATCAGCAGCGGCGGCGTACTGCACGTCAGCGTCGGCCTCCCGTCCACCCGAGTCGAAAACACCGCCCAGCTCGAACGCTCCCAGCGCCGGATGCGGCGCCTGATCCGCGAGCGCACGCATCCGTTCGATCCGGTCCTCCGGTTCCAGCACAGCATCGGACCACAGTTCGGAAACAGCCGCTTCCCACTCGCCAGGGCTCATGCGAGCATCCTAGAACCCCTCTCCTCCGCCGTGAGACTGCCCACCGGGTCCCCTGGGGATTAGGCTTCAACCATGCTGATCGTCACTACGAATGATGTCCCCGGTCACCGCATCGACGCCGTCTTCGGCGAGGTCATGGGCCTGACCGTCCGCTCCCGCGACATCGGGTCCCAATTGGTCGCCGGCTTCCGCTCCCTCGGCGGCGGCGAACTTCCCGAGATGACCAAGGCCCTCTACGAGAGCCGCCAGGAGGTCATGAGCCGCATGGTCAACGAGGCCCAGCAGCGCGGCGCCAACGCGATCGTCGCGATGCGCTTCGACACCTCGGAGATGGGCGGCAACTGGACCGAGGTCTGCGCCTACGGCACGGCCGTCTACATCATCCCCCTCAAGGAGGGCGAATCCGGCGCCACAGGCCAGTCCGTCTACCTGACACAGCAGGGCCAGCAGCCGAACAACGAACCCGGCAACACCCAGCTGTGAGCCCCACGAACGCCGCGCCGCGCCTCATCCTCGCCTCCAAGTCCCCCGCCCGCGCCAAGCTCCTCACGGAGGCGGGCATACGATTCGAGGTCCTGGTCTCCGACGTCGACGAGGACGCCGTCACCGCCGCGGCCGGCTCGCCGACGCCCGCGGAGACCGCGTTCCTCCTCGCCAAGGCCAAGTCCGAGGCCGTCGCCGCCCTCCCGGCCGCCCGCGGCGCCTTCATCCTGGGCTGCGACTCCGTCTTCGAGTTCGACGGCGAGGCACACGGCAAGCCCTACGAGCCCGACGCCGCGGTGGAGCGTATCGCCCGCATGAGCGGGCGCGAAGGCGTCCTCCACACGGGCCACTGGCTGATCGGCCCGGCACCGATCCGTCCCGGCACCGCTCCCGACGGCGGCTCAGGCATACTCGGCTCAGGCATCCTCAACTGCGCCGGCCTCGGCGAAGTGAACAGCGCCACCGTCCGTTTCGGCACCATGGAGCGCCAGGAGATCGAAGCCTACGTCGCCACGGGTGAGCCCCTGCACTGTGCCGGATCGTTCACCATCGACGGGATCGGCGGCGCGTTCATCGAGTCGGTCACCGGTGACCCACACACCGTGGTGGGCCTGTCCATCTCCACGCTGCGCACCATGCTCGCAGACTTCGGTCTCAGCATCACCGAATTCTGGGACCACTGAGCCCCGATCGCGCCATCCTTTGTAGGACTCCTACAAAGGATGGCGCATTCACGCGCGGAATTCGCCAGCAATCTCGGCGGAACCCGCCAAGGCGTACTAAGGTCAGTCTGAGTTGCCAATTCCTTAGGAGTTCCCTGCCATGACCCAGCTGAGCAAGGTGCTGATCGCCAACCGCGGCGAGATCGCTGTCCGCGTCATCCGCGCCGCCCGCGACGAGGGCATCCAGTCCGTCGCCGTGTACGCCGACCCCGACCGCGACGCCCTGCACGTCAAGCTCGCCGACGAGGCCTACGCCCTGGGCGGCAACACCGCCGCGGAGTCGTACCTGGTCATCGACAAGCTCCTCGACGTCGCCCGCCAGTCCGGCGCCGACGCCGTCCACCCCGGCTACGGCTTCCTGGCCGAGAACGCCGAATTCGCCCAGCGCGTCATCGATGCCGGCCTGACCTGGATCGGCCCCTCCCCCGAGGCCATCGACGCCCTCGGTGACAAGGCCAAGGCCAAGCACATCGCCCTCGCCGCCGGCGCCCCCCTGGCCCCGGGCCTCAAGGACCCGGTCAAGGACGCGGACGAGATCATCGCCTTCGCCCAGGAGGCCGGCCTTCCCGTGGCCATCAAGGCCGTCTTCGGCGGTGGCGGCCGCGGCCTGAAGGTCGCCCGCACGCTCGAGGAGATCCCGGAGCTCTACGAGTCCGCCGTCCGTGAGGCCGTCACCGCCTTCGGCCGCGGCGAGTGCCTCGTGGAGAAGTTCCTGGACTCCCCCCGCCACGTCGAGACCCAGTGCCTGGCCGACGCCCACGGCAACGTCGTCGTCGTCTCCACCCGTGACTGCTCCCTGCAGCGCCGCAACCAGAAGCTCGTGGAGGAGGCCCCGGCCCCGTTCCTCACGGAGGAGCAGAACCGCCGCCTCTACGAGTCCTCCAAGGCGATCCTGAAGGAGGCCCGCTACCAGGGCGCCGGCACCTGCGAGTTCCTGGTGGGCCAGGACGGCACCATCAGCTTCCTCGAGGTCAACACCCGCCTCCAGGTGGAGCACTGCGTCTCCGAAGAGGTCACCGGCCTGGACCTGGTCCGCGAGCAGTTCCGCCTGGCCCGCGGTGAGGAACTCGGCTACGACGACCCCGAGGTCCGCGGCCACTCCTTCGAGTTCCGCATCAACGGCGAGGACGCCGGCCGCAACTTCATGCCGGCCCCCGGCACCGTGGAGACCGTCACCTTCCCCACCGGCCCGGGCGTCCGCGTCGACTCCGGCATCCAGGCCGGCGAGGTCATCAGCGGCAACTTCGACTCCATGCTGGCCAAGCTGATCGTCACCGGCTCCAGCCGCGAGCAGGCCCTGCAGCGCTCCCGCCGCGCCCTCGCCGAGCTGGACATCACCGGCATGCCGACCGTGACCCCGTTCCACCGCGCCGTGGTCTCCGACCCGGCCTTCGCCCCGGCGGAGGGCCCCTTCCAGGTCCACACCCGCTGGATCGAGACGGCGTTCGTCAACGACATCGCACCGTTCGACGGCGTCCCCGGCGCCGCGGACGACGCCGAGCCGCGCCAGAGCGTGGTGGTGGAAGTCGGCGGCAAGCGCCTCGAGGTCTCCCTGCCGGCGTCGTTCGCCTCCGTCGCCGCGGCACCGGCGAAGAACGGCAAGGCCCGCAAGCCGAAGAAGAGCACCACCCGCGGCGGCGCCGCCGGTGGCGCCGCGAGCGGCGACGACCTGACCTCGCCCATGCAGGGCACCATCGTCAAGGTCGCCGTGGCCGACGGCGACGTGGTGGCCGAGGGCGATCTGGTGGTTGTCCTGGAGGCCATGAAGATGGAGCAGCCGCTCACCGCCCACAAGGCCGGCACCATCACCGGTCTGACCGCCCAGCCGGGCGAGACCGTGACGGCCGGCGCCGTGCTGGCCACCATCGCGGACTGAACACAGACTGAACTGAATACAGACACACGGAAGAGGCCCGGGCATCGCCCGGGCCTCTTCCGCATTCAAGAGCCACTCAGCCCCTGTGCAGGTGCCGGCGGTTCAGCTCCTCGAGCTCCTCGTCGCTCAGTTCGTCGATGCGGCGGGCGTCCGCCCGGTCCGCCCGCTGGAAGCGGACCATCATGAGGATGATGAGTGGCAGGTCCACCACCTCGGCCACGAACCAGAGCAGATCGCCGGCCAGTTGCTGGTCGCGCAGCGCCCCGGGGAACCACGGCAGCGCCCCCTGGACCGCGCCGGTCACGCCGTCCAGCACCGTCGGGGACAGGCGCAGCATGATGCCCGGGATGGCATCCGCGAGCAGTTCGATGAAGACGTAGATGAACGCCACCACCATGACGGCGCTGCTGGCGGGACGCTCCTCGCCCTCCAAGGCCGGCAGAACCAGCAGCAGCCCGAGCAACGGAGCCAGCAGGGTCAGGAGGACGGACGCGACGGCGCTGCTGCGCATGGTGTAGAGCCCGGGTCCCAGGAGCGAGGCGAACAGGGCCAAGCCCAGCAGCGGCGCCACCACGGGATGGGAGAGGAAGCGCACTGGTCTGCCGCCCATGAAGGCGTCCACGCGGCGTCGTCCGTTCTCCCCCAGCGTGAGACGTGCGAGCGACAGCGGTCGCCCGGCGCCCAGCAGCAGCGGGACCACGAACACGTATCCGGTGAGCTGCAGGATGAAGGCCCAGCGCAGCTGCGGCGCGTACACGCCCGGGAAGCCGCACGCCAGGTACAGGAACAGCAGGAGCCCGGTCACGAAGGCGACGGTCCGGAACGGGTTCCACGCCGTCCGGCCGCGGCTGAGCACTGTCAGCCCCCGCACATAGAGCACCAGCACGACGGCGGCGAGCAGCAGCGCGGGGATGTTCAGTTTCCAGGACAGGAGGATTTCACTGAGCGGTGGCATTCCGGACGGGCCCTTCTTCGGCGGCCCTCCCCAGGGCCGGGTGCATGTCCGAGTGACAGTCCAGTTTAAGCCACAGCCTGGTTCAAGCCCACGACCTCAGGCCGGATCAGGCCACGTTGTCCTCAAAGTCGTCGCCAGCGGTCTCCCGCGTCAGGAACAGCGCCACGAGCGTCAGCACGGCGGCCAGGCCCAGGTACAGGCCCACGAGCCAGGTGCTGCCGTGAGCGGCCTGCCACAGGGCGATCGCCACGAAGGAGGCGGGTGCCGCGCCGATGACACTGGAGAGGTTGTAGGCCACGGCGGAGCCCGTGTACCGGACATTGGACGGGAAGAGCTCCGGCAGATAGGCGGCCATGGGTCCGAACGTCAGACCCATGAGGGAGAGACCCACCACCAGGCCGATGCCCGCAGCACCCGCGCCTAGCCCCGGGGCGAACATGAGGCTCCACACCAGGCCGAAGACCAGGATGCCTCCGGTGACCCAGAGGAGGAACTTCCGCCGGCCGAACTTCTCTGCCAGGGGCCCGGAAACCACGGTGAAGATCCCGAAGAACACCGCGCCGAGGATCAGCAGCCACTGGAAGAGGCCCTTGTCGATGCCCATGCCCGGTACGAAGGCCGCCTCATTGAAAGCCTTGCCCGCCTTGGCGGCGGCCGCGGCGGCCTTCGCTGCCGTGTCCGGCGCGGTGCCGTAGCTCAGGGTGAACGTGGTCATCAAGTAGAAGAGCACATAGGTGGCGAGCATGATGAACGTGCCGGCCAGCACTGGACGCCAGTGGTACTTGAAGGTCGCGGCCAGCGGAACCTTCGCGACCTTGTCCTCCGCCACCACCTTCTGGAAGGACTGGGATTCCTCCAGCTTCAGGCGCACGTACAGACCCACGGCTACGATGACGGCGGAGAGGATGAACGGCACGCGCCAGCCCCAGTCGATGAACTGCTGCGGCGTGAGCCAGCTCTGCAGTGCCACGAAGATCAAATTGGACAGGATCAGACCGATCGGGGCGCCCAGCTGCGGGAACGTGCCCCAGATGGCACGCTTGCCTGCCGGGGCGTTCTCCGTGGCCAGCAGCGCCGCGCCGGACCACTCGCCACCCAGCGCGATGCCCTGAGCGAAGCGCAGCAGCACGAGCGCGAGCGGCGCCAGGACCACCCAGCCACCGGCGGCCGGAGGCAGGAAGCCGATGAGGAATGTCGCGATGCCCATGGTGAGCAGGGACGCCACCAGGGTGCCCTTGCGGCCGATGCGGTCGCCGAAGTGGCCGAAGATCACAGAGCCGATGGGACGGGCGAAGAAAGCGACGCCGAAGATGGCGAAAGCGCTCAGCAGGGCGTTGATGTCCGTGGCGTTCGGGAAGAACAGCTTGGGGAACACGAGCGTGGACGCGGCCGCGTAGGCGTAGAAGTCGTAGAACTCGATGGTGGTGCCGATGAGGCTGGCGAAGATGACCCGGCCCCGGGTGTTGGCAGACGGAGCGGATCCGGGCGCCACGGGGGAGGCTGCGGAGGATGACATGACTGCGGCTTCCTTGTCGATGCGAGTGCGGACCGCCCGCCCCCCGCTTGCGGCCGCATGGTATGAATCGCTGTCCAGCCTAGTCAGACCAGTCCACCTGCCGGACATTCGGTCTCAATATTTGAGACTGGGCTACCGCCGGACACGGCCTCGTCGATGGCTTCCGCGAGGCGGCCCGGCATGGAGAACTGGGGCCAGTGGCCGGAGCCCAGGCGGACCACCTCGAAGGAGTCGATCCTCTCGGCTTCGTCCTTGAACGAACCCCACTGCTCGAGTTCGGTCCGGAGCTGCTCGGCATCCATGGCGCCGGAGAGGACTGTCACCGGGATCTGATAGCGTCGCTCGTCGCTCAGGCTGATCGGCTCATGAGGCACCCGCTCCGGCACGCTGAGAGCCGCCGCGGCCACGCGCTCCTTGTCGGACCCCGGGATGTCGGAGGTCTCCGCCTCGGGGAAGAAGTCCCAGCCGGGGAACGGGATGACCCCGTCCACCACCTGGAACTCGGAGATCCATGCGCCGGGCGGCGGCGGGACGGTGTCCACGAAAATGACGCGGGACACTTGACCGGGACGCGCGTCGGCCGCACCCCACACCACATTGCCGCCACCGCTGTGGCCCACCAGGGCGACCGGTCCACCGGTGCCGTCCACGGCGTCGTCGATCGCCTCAACCGTGGCGGCGACCCAGTCGGCGATGCCGATCGAGGAGGACTCGGCCGCGGGCGCACCCGTGCCCGGCATGGTCAGGGCGCGGGCGTGATGCCCCGCAGCCTGCAAGCCGGGAAGTACGGCGTCCCAGGAGGACGCGTCGAGCCAGAGTCCGGGTACCAGAATGAGCTCCATGGCCCCAGCGTACGCCGGGGCTCTGACAGGAAAAGCAACCGGAATGTCAGCGGGTCACATGTGCACGTGCAGGCGCCGTGCAGCCTCACCGATCGATCCGGTGAGGGACGGGAACACCGTGAAGGTCGCGGCGATGTCGTCCACGTGCAGCTTCTTGGTCACCGCCAGCGCGATGGGGAAGATCAGCTCGGACGCGTTCGGGCCCACCACGACGCCGCCGATCACCGTGCCCGATCCCTTACGGGAGATGATCTTGACGAAGCCGTCCTTGGAGTTGCGCATCTTGGCACGCGGGTTGGACTTCAGCGGCAGCATGACCACATCGCCCTGGTAGCGCCCGGTGGCCAGATCCTTCTCCGAGACGCCCACAGAGGCGATCTCCGGGGAGGTGAAGATGTTGGAGGCGACCTCATTGAGCTTGAGCGGCTTCACGCCGTCGCCCATGATGTGCGCGACGGCGATGCGCCCTTGCATGGCCGCCACGGAGGCCAGCGCGAAGACGCCGGTGCAGTCACCGGCGGCGTAGATGTTCGGGGCGGTGGTGCGGGAGACGCCGTCGACCTTGATGTGGCCGGCGTCGTTGAGCGCCACGCCGGCGTTCTCCAGGCCGATGCCCTGGGTGTTGGGGATGGAACCCACGCACATGAGGCAGTGGCTGCCGGTGACCTTGCTGCCGTCGCCGAGCGTGACGACCACGCCTTCCTCGGTCCGCTCCACCTTCTCGGCCCGCGAGCGCGAGAGCACGCGTACGCCACGGCGTTCGAAGACCTCCTCCAGCACATCCGCGGCGTCGCTGTCCTCGCCCGGGAGCACCTGGTCGCGGCTGGAGATCAGGGTGACCTTGGAGCCCAGGCCGTTGTAGGCGGAGGCGAACTCGGCGCCCGTGACGCCGGAGCCCACCACGATGAGTTCCTCCGGCAGCGTGGTCAGGCTGTAGAGCTGGGTCCAGTTGAGGATGCGCTCCCCGTCCGGCTTGGCGCTCGGCAGTTCACGCGGGTGGGCGCCGACAGCCAGGATGATGGCGTCCGCGTCCACGGTGCGGACGGAACCGGACTTGGTGGTGACCTTGACGGTGCGGCCGTCCTGCAGGACGCCCTCGCCGATCATGATCTTGACGCCGCCCTCTTCGAGGCTGTGGCGGATGTCGTCGGACTGCTCCTGGGCCAGCTCCATGACACGGGCGTCGATGTGCTCCAGGTCCGCCACCATGGTGGGGGCGTCATTGTCCGCATCGAAGCGGATGCCCAGGGAATGCGCCTCGGACACGCGGCCCATCAGATCGCCCACGGCGATGAGGGTCTTGGAAGGCACCACATCCGTCAGGACGGCGGAACCGCCCAGGCCCTTCCGCTCGATGACGGTCACCTTGGCGCCCAGGGAAGCGGCCACCGCGGCGGCTTCGTAGCCGCCGGGGCCACCGCCCAGGACGACGATACGGGGCGCGGTGAAATCAGGATGCGTGCTCACAATCTCCCATTCTGTCGCACCCGCCACGGCGGGGCCAGCCACGGAACGGTCTCGGCCCGTCCAGGACCCCTGAAAGTGACCGACTTCACCTCCTCCACAGGCGGCGGCCCCTGCTGGGCAAGTCGCGTACCAGCGAGTACGGTTTTCTGCGTGACTACCTTGGACCTGAACACGATGGACCCCTTCGAAGCCGCGAAGCTCGCCGCCGAGCACATCGCCCGCGAGACCGGGGTGGAACAGCACGACGTCGCCCTGGTGCTGGGCTCCGGCTGGGGCGGCGCCGCCGACCTCATCGGCGAGACCACCCACACCCTCGACGCGGACAGCGTCCCTGGCTTCCACGCCCCTGCCGTCGTCGGCCACACCGGCACCATCCGCTCGGTGCTCACCACGGACGGCAAGCGCGCCCTGGTCCTCGGCGCACGCACCCACTTCTACGAGCGCAAGGGCGTCCGCGCCGTCGCGCACGGCGTCCGCACCGCCGGCGCCGCGGGCTGCAAGACCCTGGTCCTCACCAACGGCTGCGGTGGCCTGAACGAGAACTGGAAGCCCGGCACGCCGGTCCTGATCAGCGACCACATCAACCTCACGGCCGCCTCCCCGCTGGAAGGCGCCACCTTCGTGGACCTGACGGACCTCTACTCCTCCCGCATCCGGAACCTGGCCCGCGAAGTGGACCCCACCCTGGACGAGGGCGTCTACGCCCAGTTCACCGGCCCGCACTACGAGACCCCGGCCGAGGTCCAGATGGCCAAGATCATCGGCGCCAGCCTGGTCGGCATGTCCACCGCCCTGGAGGCCATCGCCGGCCGCCAGGCGGGCATGGAGGTCTTCGGCATCTCCCTGGTCACCAACCTCGCCGCCGGCATCAGCCCGGAACCGCTCAGCCACGCCGAAGTCCTCGAGGCCGGCCAGGCCGCCGGGCCGCGCATCTCCGCCCTGCTGGCCCAGATCATCGGCAAGCTCTGAGCATGACGGGAAGCAACGCGGTGTACGACGACGTCGCGCGGCTGGCGCGCGACTGGGCCGCCACCGATCCGGATGAGGTCACCCGCGAGCAGCTGCACGGGCTGCTCGCCGACGGCTCGGCCGAGGCCGGGGCGGAACTGGCGGACATGTTCTCCGGCACCCTGCAGTTCGGCACGGCCGGGCTCCGCGCCGCCCTCGGCCCCGGACCGATGCGCATGAACCGCGTGGTGGTCCGCCGCGCCGCCGCCGGCTTCGCCGCCTTCCTGAATGAGGCGCTGCTCCGGGACAAGGCGCCGGGCGAGGGCACCCGGCCGCGCGTCGTCGTCGGCTTCGACGCCCGGCACAATTCGGATGTCTTCGCCTTGGACTCGGCGGCGGTCTTCACCGCCGCCGGGCTTGAGGTCCTCCTCATGCCGTCCGCCCTGCCCACTCCCCTCTTGGCGTACGCCGTCCGCGCCCTCGACGCCGACGGCGGCGTCATGGTCACGGCCAGTCACAACCCTCCGCAGGACAACGGGTACAAGGTCTACCTGGGCGGCCGCGCCGTCCCGGAGAACGCCCGCGGCTCGCAGATCGTGGAGCCATACGATGCGCGGATCGCGGCGGCCATCGCCGCCGTCGGGCCGGCGGAAGACATCCCCCTGGCCGGCTCCGGCTGGCAGGTGCTCCCGGAGAGCATCGAGGACGACTACCGGCGCGCCGTGGTCGGCCTCGCCCAGACCGGGCGGTTCCCGGCCCGGGAGCTGAAGATCGTGCTCACCCCGATGCACGGTGTGGGCGGGAGGACCACCGAGGCGGTCCTCCGCGAGGCCGGCTTCGGCGATGTCTCCCAGGTGGAGGCTCAGGCGCAGCCCGACCCCGACTTCCCCACCGTCAGCTTCCCCAACCCGGAGGAGCCCGGCGCTCTGGACCTGGCGCTCCTCCTGGCCGGGGACACGGGCGCGGACCTGGTCCTGGCCAATGACCCGGACGCCGACCGCGCCGCCGTCGCGGCCTTCGACCCGGACGCTGCGGCCGGGGCGGGTGCTTGGCGCATGCTCCGCGGCGACGAGGTGGGTGCGCTGCTCGGCGCACACATGGTGCGGAGGCTGGCTGGCACCGAAAACAGCGGTGACGCGAGCGGCCTGTTCGCCAACTCGATCGTCTCCTCCCGGCTGCTGTCCCGCATCGCCGAGGCCTCCGGGCACGAGCACCGGGAGACGCTCACGGGCTTCAAGTGGATCTCCCGGGTCCCCGGCCTGGTCTACGGCTACGAGGAGGCCCTGGGCTACTGCGTGGCACCGGATCTGGCCCGTGACAAGGACGGCATCTCCGCCGCCCTCCTGATCGCCGAGCTCGCCGCGGACGCGAAGGCCCAGGGCCGCACGCTCTTCGACCTCCTGGACGATCTGGCCCTGGAGCACGGCTTGTACGCCAGCGATCAGCTGAGCGTCCGGGTGGCCGACCTGGGCCTGCTGGGCACCATGATGGCCGGGCTGCGGTCCGCGCCGCCGCAGGAGCTGGGGGGCTCCGCCGTCGTCTCCGCCGTGGACCTCTCCCAGGGCAGCCAGGAGCTGCCGGGCACCGACGGGCTGAAGTACCTCAGCGAGGATGGCACCCGCGTCATCGTGCGCCCCAGCGGCACCGAGCCGAAGCTGAAGTGCTATCTGGAGGTGGTGGTGCCGGTGTCCGGCGCCGACGCGCTTCCGGAGGCCAAGCGGGAGGCACGACGCCGGCTGGACGCCGTGCTGGACGGCCTGCGGTCCGCACTGAACATCACCACACCCGAGAACTGACGAGGAGCCTGACACCCATGGGCACGAACATCGCTTCCTACATCGACCACACCCTGCTCAAGCCGGACGCGAGCCGCGAGGACGTGCTGCGGATCTGTGCCGAGGCCGTGGAGTACGGCTTCAAGTCCGTGTGCGTGAACCCGGTGTGGGTCAAAACCGCCGTCCAGGCGCTCAAGGGCTCCCCGGTGCTGTGCTGCGCCGTGGTCGGATTCCCGCTGGGCGCGACCCCCACGGACGTCAAGGTCTTCGAGGCCCAGGGCGCCGTGGATGACGGTGCCGCCGAGATCGACATGGTCATCAACATCGCCTCCGCCCGGGCCGGTGACTCCGAGGCGCTGGTGAACGACATCGCCGCCGTCGCCAACGCCGTCCACGAGGGCGAGGCGATCCTGAAGGTCATCATCGAGACCGGGCTGCTGGAGGACGAGCAGAAGGTTCTGGCCTGCCAGGCCTCCGTGGAGGCGGGCGCCGACTTCGTGAAGACCTCCACCGGATTCAACGGCGGCGGCGCCACCGTAGCCGATGTGACGCTCATGCGGGCCACCGTCGGCCCCGATCTGGGTGTCAAGGCCTCCGGCGGCGTACGCTCGCTGGAAGACGCACAGGCTATGATTGCAGCTGGTGCCACCCGTATCGGGGCGAGCTCCGGCATTGCGATCGTCAAGGGCGAGCAGGGTCTGAGCGACTACTGAGAAGCCCCGCGCGCGGATCATGAAGGACGCCGTCAGGCGTGAGATGAAGAAAGTTGGGAAGACCATGTCCCGTCCGGTCGTCAAGGAGAACAACACCGCACAGTCGCTGGTGCTGTTCATCATCTGCTTCGCGCTGTTCGCCGGCGCAGTCTACTCCCTGTCCTTCCTGAGCCTGGACAACGCCTGGCCGGCCGCCGTCACCCTGGCCCTCTTCGGCCTGGCGTTCGCCATCCCGCAGCACGTCCTGGGCCGCTCCGACACCATCGCCGAGCTGGAGCGCGTCAAGAAGCAGCAGGAACAGAACTGATCAGCTCCCAGAACTGAACACGAAGGCCCCGGAGGATTCCTCCGGGGCCTTCGTGTTGGGGTCCTTCGTGTTGAGGGCCTTCGTGTTCGGCGCTATTCGGTGAAGAGCGCGTTCAGCACGTTCCGCGCCCATTCCAGGACCTGGGCGTCCGCCAGGTCCCGGCCGCCCACGCGGGCCGTCTTGGGCTTCGGGATGAGGATGGCGTTGTTCAGGGCCGGCTTCACCTGGGAGCCCGGGTACATGCGGTTCAGGCGCATGACCTTGGACTCCGGCAGTGCGGCGGGCGCGAACTTGATGAAGTTGCCCTGCGTGGCGACGTCGGTGAGCCCGACGGCGCGTGCGGCCACCCGGAAGCGCGCCACGTCCAGGAGGTTGACCACGGGAGCCGGCGGCTCGCCGTAGCGGTCCACCAGCTCGGCGCGCACCTCCTCGATGGCCTCCTCCGTGTGGGCGGCGGCGAGCTTGCGGTAGGCCTCCAGCCGGAGCCGTTCGCCCGGGACGTAATCGTGCGGGAGGTGGGCGTTGATGGGCAGTTCGATCTTCATCTCCGCCGTCGCCTCCTCCTTGTCCCCGCGGAACTCGGCCACGGCCTCGCCCACCAGACGGATGTAGAGGTCGAAGCCGACGCCCTGGATGTGGCCGGACTGCTCGCCGCCCAGGAGGTTGCCCGCGCCGCGGATCTCCAGGTCCTTCATGGCCAGCTGCATACCGGCACCGAGTTCGTTGTGCGCGGCCACGGCCTTCAGGCGCTCCAGCGCCACCTCGCCCAGCGGCTTCTCTGACGGGTACAGGAAGTATGCGTAGGCGCGTTCCCGGCCACGGCCCACCCGGCCGCGCAGCTGGTGCAGCTGTGAGAGGCCGTAGCCGTTGGCGCCGTCGACGATCAGCGTGTTGGCGTTGGAGATGTCCAGGCCGGTCTCGATGATCGTGGTGCAGACCAGGACGTCGAAGCGCTTCTCCCAGAAGTCCACGATGATCTGCTCCAGGCGGGATTCGCTCATCTGGCCGTGCGCCACTTCGACGCGGGCCTCGGGCACCAGCTCACGGATGCTCGCCGCGATACGGTCGATCGAGGAGACCCGGTTGTGCACGAAGAACACCTGGCCCTCACGCATGAGTTCGCGGCGGACCGCGGCGGAGACCTGCTTGTCCGTGTACGGGCCCACGTACGTCAGCACCGGATGCCGTTCCTCCGGCGGTGTGGCCAGGGTGGACGTCTCCCGGATGCCCGTCAGGGACATCTCCAGGGTGCGCGGGATCGGCGTGGCGGACATGGCCAGGACGTCCACATTGGTGCGCATCTTCTTCAGCGCTTCCTTGTGCTCCACCCCGAAGCGCTGCTCCTCGTCGATGATCACCAGGCCGAGGTCCTTGAACTGGACCTCCTTGGACAGGATGCGGTGCGTGCCGATCACCAGATCGACGCTGCCGTTCTTCACGCCTTCCAGCGTGTCCTTGGACTCCTTGGCCGTCTGGAAGCGCGAAAGCACCCGGACCCGCACCGGGAAACCGGAGAAGCGTTCGCTGAACGTCTCGAAGTGCTGCTGGGCCAGCAGCGTGGTGGGCACCAGCACCGCCACCTGCTTGCCGTCCTGGATGGCCTTGAACGCGGCACGGACGGCGATCTCGGTCTTGCCGTAGCCGACGTCGCCGGAGACCAGGCGGTCCATGGGGATCTCCTTCTCCATGTCCGCCTTGACCTCATTGATGGTGGTCAGCTGGTCCGGCGTCTCGATGTACGGGAACGCCTGCTCCAGTTCCCGCTGCCAGGGCGTGTCCGGGCCGAAGGCGTGGCCGCGGGAGGCCATGCGGGCCGAGTACAGCCGGATGAGCTCCCCGGCGATCTCCTTGACCGCACGGCGCGCCTTGGACTTGGTGGACGCCCAGTCGGAACCGCCCATCTTGCTCAGCGTGGGGGTGTCGCCGCCGACGTAGCGGGTCACCTGATCCAGCTGATCTGTGGGGACGAAGAGCCGGTCCCCCGGGGCGCCGCGCTTGGACGGCGCGTACTCCAGGACCAGGTACTCGCGCACGCCCTCTGCGCCGGCGGTCTTGCGCTGCACCAGCTCCACGAACTTCCCGATGCCGTGCTGCTCGTGCACCACGAAGTCCCCGGCATGCAGGGAGAGGGGGTCCACGGCGTTTCGGCGCCGGGACGGCATCTTCCGCATGTCCTTGGTGCCGCCGCGTGCGCTGGAGCGGCCGAGCAGATCTGCCTCGGTGAGCAGCCCGAACTTCAGCTCCTCCAGCACGAAGCCGTGCCCGGCCTCGGCCGTGGTGATCTCGATCAGTCCGGGGGCGGGCGGCTCGGCCAGGCTGTCCACGCGGGCGCACGGCACGTCGGCGTCGTGGAAGAGCTCCGCCAGGCGCTGCGCCGGGCCGGGTCCGTCCGTGACCACCACCAGACGCCAGGCGTCCTTGATCCGGGAGCCGATGAACTCGAGCATCTCCCTCACGTCGCCGCGGTAACCGCGCGGTTCGCGGGCGCGCAGAGCCAGCACGTCGACGTCGTGCCCCAGCTCCTCATCCACTCCCAGCGTGGAGACGTCCCACCAGGAAACGCCGTTGCCCTGCGCATCGGTGCGGGTGTCCGCGAGCGTGCGGAAGCTCGCCTCGTGCAGGAGCGCCTCCGGGTCCAGGCCCAGGTCCAGCGGTGCGGCGCCGCCATCCGAGGCCGTGGACCAGGCGGCCGCCAGGAACTCCTCATTCGTGGCGATCAGGTCGTGGGCGCGCAGGCGGACCTTCTCCGGCTCGATCATGAGCGCGATGGACGCTTCCGGCAGCACGGAGACGAACGGCACCATCGAATCCACCAGGACCGGCGCCAGGGACTCCATGCCCTCCACGGCCACCCCGCCGGCGATCTTCTCCAGCATGTCCGCCGCGCCCGGCATGCTCTTGCCGAGCTTCGCCGCGCGGGACATCACGGACGGGGTGATGAGCAGCTCGCGGCACGGCGGCGCCCACAGCACCACCGGGTGGGCGCCGCCGTCCGGCAGGTGCAGCGAGCGCTGATCGGCGACGGCGAAATAGCGCATCTGTTCCACTTCGTCGCCGAAGAACTCGATGCGGATGGGGTGGTCCTCGGTGGGCGGGAACACGTCCAGGATGCCGCCGCGCACGGCGAACTCGCCGCGGTGCGTCACCATGTCCACGCGGGAGTACGCCGCACCGGCCAGGCGGCGGACCAGTTCCTCGAACGGCTCCTGTGTCCCCACGCGGACCAGGACGGGTTCCAGATCGCCCAGGCCTGCCACGATCGGCTGCACGACGGCGCGCACGGGCGCGACGACGACGCGCAGCGGCGTGGGAAACGCCTCCGGATGGGCCAGGCGGCGCAGCACGGTCAGGCGACGGCCCACGGTGTCCGAGCGCGGCGAGAGCCGCTCATGCGGGAGCGTCTCCCAGCTGGGGAACTCGGCGACCTCCTCGGCCGGGAGGTAGGCACGCAGCGCGGCGGCGAGGTCCTCGGCCTCGCGCCCGGTGGCCGTCACGGCGAGCACGACGGCCTGGCCTTCCCCATCCTTCAGGCCGTCCACGAGTTCGGCGACGATGACCGGATTCAGACCGCTGGGCGCACCGAGATGGTAGTCGTCGCTCCGGCGGGTGCCCTGGGCCGCGGAGACCCTGAGGTTCCCGAAGGCGGGATCCTCCCCGAGGACGGTGCGGACCCCGGCAAGCTGGGCCTGATGGGTGGCGGGAGTGGTGGCGGAACCGGCGGACGAGGTGCGAGGACTCATGCTGGCGTGCTGCTTTCCTGGCGGGTGGGTGAGTGGTGTCGCCGTGGGCCCCGGGGCTGCGTGTCCCGGGCAACACGAACACCCGGGACTTCGAGAAGTACCGGGTGTTCTCAGTGTAGTGCTCGGGTGTGACAGGGAACTTACTGCGCGGGCAGCTGGAGCACCTGGCCGGGGAAGATCAGGTTGGGGTCGGACACGGTGCTCGCGTTGGCGTCCGCCAGCAGCTGCCAGCCCTTGGTGATCCCCAGCGCGTGGGCGATCTTGTCCAGGGTGTCGCCGGCCCGGACCGTGTAGGTCTTGCCGGACAACGGGACCTGGGCCACGTGCCGCGGTGCGGCCGGGACCTGAGGCTGGGCAGGCGCCTCCTGGGCAGGAGCCTGCTGAACGGGCGCCTGCTGGACCTGCGTGTTCTGCGGCTGGACGGCCTGCGGGGCCGGGGCGCCACCACCGCCGGAAAGACCCAGCTGCGCCGAGCAGGACGGCCACGCGCCCCAGCCCTGGCTCGCCTGGACCTTTTCGGCGACGGCGATCTGCTGCGCCTTCGAGGCCTGGGCGGCTGAACCGGTGCCGCCGTAGGCCTGCCAGGTGCTCTGGTCGAACTGCAGGCCGCCGTAGTAGCCGTTCCCGGTGTTGATGGACCAGTTGCCCCCGGATTCGCACTGGGCCAGGGCGTCCCAGGTGGAGCCGTCCGCGGCATTGGCCGCGGGGGCGAGAAGCGCTGCGCCGCCCAGCAGGGCGCCGGACGCGGCAAGGACGGCAAGAGACCGGCGGACGGCCGGAGAGAAGGTGTTGTTCTTCATGAGTGTCAGATGCACGGGACTCCACCGGCGCTCATTCCGTCCCCGGAAGTCCTCACGCGCCACCGGCCCCTGACAGTTGAGGTCAGGACGGAAATCGCTGCGCAGACGGTGGCGGTCGGTGGACGGCAGGACCCGGCATATGAAGCCCGTGGCGCAGAAGGCCGAAGGGCGTTGTCGCCGCACAGGCATGGACACTGGCGGAGGCGGTTCGTTACCAAACCTTTATCGAGCGTAAGGCACGGCGGCCCGGAGGCCAAGAAAAGCCATCTGTGAATCCCCTGGGACCGGGGTTCGGCGCGAAGCCGCCTACCATGGTGGAGGTGCCCGCCCCCCCGGCGGGCCGAACCCGATTCCTACGGAGGATCCATGGCCCTGAATGCTTCCACCACTGTGCCCTTCAGCCTGCCCGAAGTGGCCGCCGTCCTGGTGAACGAGGACTTCGTCCGCCACGTCAGCGAGCTCGTGGGGGGCAGCCTGGAGGAATTCACGGTGGACGGCGACACCTCCGCCGCGTTCACCGCCACCGTGGTCCGCACGGTCCCCACCACCCGGCTCCCGGACATCGCCCGCAAGGTGGTGGGCGAGACCTTGACCGTCACGCAGCGTGAGGCCTGGACCGCACCGGAGACCGACGGCAGCCGCCAGGCGGACATCCAGGTGTCCATCGCCGGAGCCCCGGTCAGCGCCAAGGCCGTGCAGAAGCTGGTGTCCGTGGACGGCCAGACCCGCATCGACGTGGAGGGCGAGGTCACCTCCTCCATCCCGTTCCTGGGCGGCAAGATCGCCGGCGCGGCCGAGCCCATGGTGGGCAAGGCCCTCAACCTGCAGGCGCAGCAGGTCCAGTCCTGGCTCGAGAGCCACTGACCCCTGTGCCTCCCCTCTGACGCCGTGCGGCGTCAGCAGCCGTTCAGAGTTCGACGACGAGCTTGCCCTTCGTCCGGCCGCTCTCCAGGCGGGCGAAGGCCTCGCCGATGCGGCCGAAGGGGTACACGGTCTCGATGACCGGTTTCAGCGCGCCGGTCTCGACGTATCCGCTCAGGACGTCGAGATCGGCGCCGCTCGGGTGCATGAGGAATCCTCTGTACCGGACCCCGTGGCGCCGGGCCAGACGGCGGATCCTGAGGCTGAGGAACCAGGCGCCGAAACCGAAGAAAGCGCCCAGGCCCACGTCCTCCTGCACCATGTGCGGCTCCGGCACCCCCACCAGCGACACCGCCAGTGAGCCCGGGCGGAGCACCGTGAACGAGTCCCGGAGGTCCCGGCCGCCCACGGTGTCCAGCACGCCGTCGTAGTCCCTCGGCAGCCCGGCGATCCGCCGGCTCCGGTAGTCGATCACCGTGCCCACACCGAGGCCGCGCACCAGGCCGGCACCCTCCGGGGAGGCGGTCGTGACGACCTCCGCCCCCAGCGCCACCGCCAGCTGGATCGCCAGGGTGCCGACGCCGCCGGCCCCGCCCGTGATGAGGATCCGGTCACCCGGACGCACCGAGAGATGGTCGCGCAGCACCTGGAGCGCGGCGAGGCCGGCCAGCGGCAGGGCAGCCGCTTCCGCGAACCCCAGCGACGCCGGCATCCGCGCCACGAACTCCTCCTGCACGGCCGCCAGCTCGGCGAACGCGCCCAGGCGCCGGTGATCCACCCGGGTGTAGACCCGGTCGCCAGGGGCGAAGTGTGTGACGCCGGTGCCCACCGCCCGAACCACCCCGGCGAGTTCATTCCCGGCCACGATGGGCAGCCGGTACCGCAGGAACCCGCGGAAGAGCCCGTCCCGTGTCTTGAGGTCCACCGGGTTCAGGCCCGCGGCGTGCACCTCGATCAGCACCTCACCCTCCCCGGGCACGGGCTCCGGGACGTCCCGCAGGCTCATCGCTTTTCCGTAATGGCTCAGCACACAGGCCTTCATGATCACTCCCCCAGCCGGAGTTCTGTGGTTCCCTTGCCCACCCACCGGCTGCGCAGCCAGCGGTCGTGCGTGGCGATGACGACGGCGCCGGCGAACGCCTCCAGCGCCTCCTCCAGCTGGTCGACCAGGGCCAGCGAGAGGTGGTTGCTGGGCTCGTCCAGCAGCAGCACATCGGGCGGGTCCGCGACGAGCGCCGCGAGCGCCACCCGGCGCTGCAGCCCCAGGCTCAGCTCCCCCACGGCACGGTCCACGTCCTGGGACGCGAGCAGGCCGAGCTCCGCCAGCGGAAGCTCCTCCGCCCGGTCCGGCCCGACGGCGCGGGCGTACCACTCGGCCGCGGTCCGCCGCGGCTCGGGGAACACGGTGTCCTGTGCCAGCCGCGCCGCCCGGGTCCCGGGCGCCCAGCGCACGTCCCCGTGGTGGGCCACGGCACCCGTCAGAGCTCCCAGCAGGGTGGACTTGCCGCTGCCGTTGGGACCGGTGAGGAGCAGTCTGCCTCCGGGCGGCAGAGCCAGGTCCACGGCGTCCAGCCGCCCCGGGACGTGCAGCCCGGTGACACGCAGGACCGGGTCCGTTCCCGGCACGGATCCGTCCCGGGACGCTGCTGGTGAGACGGGTGGCAGGGTGAAGCCGGCGAACCGCAGCGGACGCGGAGGGCGGCGCACCCGGTCCCGTTCGAGAGTCTCGAACCGCACCCTGGCGTTGCGTGCCCTGCGGGCCGTGACGCGGGCGTCCTTGTCCGTGTAGAACTTCAAGGACGCACGGGCCTCGGTTCTCGGCTCGTTGCGCCGGTTCACATTCCGCGAGCCCACTTCGATCTCATGCCGGAGGTCCGCGAGTTCCTCCTGCTCGGCTTCGTAGCGGTCCCGCCACAGGCGCATGAGGTGCTCCCGGGTCCGGCGGGCGTCGCTGTACCCGCCGCCGAAGGACCGTACGCCGAATCCGCTTCCGGCGTCGGCGCCCTCCTGGGCGTCCGCCAGCACCGCCGCGGGCACCGGAAGCGGGTCCAGGTCCACGATCCTGGTGGCCACGCGGTCCAGGAACGTCCTGTCGTGACTGGCGAAGAGGACCGGCCCCTTCCAGTCCCGCAGCACCGACTCCAGGTAGGCGACGGCCGCGTCGTCCAGGTGATTGCTCGGCTCATCCAGGAGCAGCGCGTCCGGCTCCTCGAGGATCAGTGCGGCGAGGGCCAGGCGGGCGCGCTGACCGCCGGACAGGCCGCCCACCCTGGCGTGTTCGTCCAGCCCGGAGAGACCCAGCCCGGCCAGGGCGGCCCCGCGCCGCGCGCCGGCGCTCCAGGCACCCAGCCGCTCGGCGTCGTCGATCGCCTGGGCGTAGCGCTCCGGGTCGCCGGACTCCAGCCCGGCGAGCGCCTCCAGGGCGGGTGCCTGGGCTCGGTCAAGGACCTCGGCGGCGGTGGTGTCCGGTGTGGCGTCCAGTTCCTGCGCGTAATAGCCCAGCCGTGCCGGACGGAACACCAGGCCGGTGTCCGCGTCCTGAACACCGGCAAGGATGCGCAGCAGGGTGGACTTTCCGGAGCCGTTCTCGCCGATCAGGCCGGCCCGCTGGCCCGGTGGCACGGCGAATCCGATGTCGCTGAGGACCCGGCGGCCCGCATAGCTCTGGGAGACTCCGTCCACGGCGAGGTGGTCATGGGTGAAGGTGTGGCGTGTGGCTGTCTGTGACTGCATGGAAGACCTTTCATCCGGGAGCGGTGGCTCGACCGGTGACGCGATGTCCAGTGGGATGGTCCAGTTCGATGGAATCCGGTGGAATCAGCACAGCGCCGTCCGAGGGAACGGTCCAGAGGAGAGCGCCGGGCTGCGTCAGTTCTTCACCTCTCCAGCGTAACAGCAGGCCCGCACGGTAGAATAGACACCGGTGTGCCGGGAAGTCTGGTCGGCCCATCGCCTCGCCCCTTCCGGGAGCGCTCGACGGCGGTGGCATTCCGTTCCAGCGACCCCGAGGACCACATGACACCCACCACCTCCCTCCGCGCACGCCCCGAGCGCCTCCGCGTCACGCGTCTGCTCCGCAGCGAGACCGCCGGCGGCTTCCTGCTCCTGGCCGCCACCGTGCTGGCGCTGCTCTGGGCCAACTCCCCCTGGGCCCCGGCCTACACCGCGCTCCGCGAGCTGCGGATCGGCCCCGCCGCCTGGCACCTGGACCTGAGTCTGGGCGCCTGGGCTGCGGACGGCCTGTTGGCGGTCTTCTTCTTCCTGGCAGGCCTGGAGCTCAAGCGGGAACTCCTGCACGGCGAACTCCGCGACCCGCGCAAGGCCCTGGTCCCCGTGGCCGCGGCCGTCGGCGGGGTGGCCGTTCCCGCCCTGCTGTACGTTCTGGTGAACGCAGGGAACCCGGAGACGCTGGCCGGCTGGGCCATCCCGACCGCCACGGACATCGCCTTCGCCCTGGCCGTGCTGGGCGTGGTTGGCTCGCATCTGCCGGCGGCCCTGCGGACCTTCCTGCTGACCCTCGCCGTGGTGGACGACCTGATCGCGATCGTCATCATCGCCCTGTTCTACGGCGGGGCCCTCCAGCTCGGCTACCTCCTGGGAGCCCTGATCCCGCTGGCGGCCTTCTCCGTCCTGGGCCGCATCCGGGGCGGCCGGTACGCCCGCTGGTGGCTCCTGCTCCCCCTTGCGGCACTGACCTGGGTCCTGGTGCACTCCTCCGGCATCCACGCCACGGTGGCCGGCGTCCTCCTGGCCCTCACCGTCCCCATGGGCAAGGACCTCGGCCTCGCCGACCGGCTGGAACACGGGCTGCGCCCGTTCAGTGCCGGCGTGGCGGTGCCCCTCTTCGCCTTCTTCGCGGCGGGCGTGGGCCTGGGAGGGCTCGACGGCGTGGCCTCGGCCGCCGCCGACCCGGTGGCCCTGGGCATCGTGCTCGCCTTGGTGGTGGGCAAGTCCGTGGGTGTGCTCGGCACCACCTTCGCCCTGACCCGGCTTCCCGGCGTGGCTCTGGACCGTGTCGTGCGCTGGGCCGACATGGCCGGGGTGGCACTCCTGACCGGGGTCGGCTTCACGGTCTCACTCCTGGTGGCGGAATTGTCCTTCGGCGGCGGCCACGGCGAGGATTCCCCGCACGGCGACCACGCCAAGGTGGCCATCCTGGCGGCATCCGTGCTCGCGGCGCTGCTGGGCGCCGTCGTGCTCCGGATGCGCAACCGGCACCACCGCCGGCGCGCTGAGGCGCTCTGAGGCGCTCTGAGGCGTCAGGCCGCGGTGGAGACCGCCTGGCGCAGCGCGTCCTCCGCCGCCACCCAGGCGAGCATGGCGCACTTGACGCGGGCCGGGAACTTCGCCACGCCGGACAGCGCCGCGGCGTCGCCCAGCTCCTCCGGGTCGCCCTCAAGGGTTCCCCGCGAGCGCAGCACGGCGCGGAACTCCTCGATGAGGCGGGCGAGTTCGTCCACCGTGAGATCCTCGGCGAGGTCGGTGAGCATGGAGGCGGACGCCATCGAGATGGAGCAGCCGTTGCCGAGCCACTCGAGGGACGCCACCCGGCTGTCCCCGGCACCGCCGTCCACGGCCAGGCGCAGGGTGATCTCGTCGCCGCACACCGGGTTCAACTGGTGACACTGCCCGGTGCCCTCCGGCCAGGCGGTCTCGCAGGCGGCGACCTCGCTCAGGGTGCCGCCGTGGCGGGCCTTGGAGTGCTCCAGGATGGTCTGCTGGTACAGGGATTCGAGACCGCTCATCACTTCACTCCGAAGAATCCACGGACCCCGGCGACGCCCTGAAGGAAAGCGTCCACCTCGTCCTCGGTGGTGTACAGATAAGCGCTGGCGCGTGTGGTGGCCGTGAGGCCGAAGCGCCGGTGCAGCGGCTGGGCGCAGTGGTGGCCCACCCGGACCGCGATGCCCTGGGCGTCCAGGTACTGCCCGACGTCGTGCGCGTGCACGCCGTCGACGTCGAAGGCCACCAGCGCGGCGCGCTCGACGCCGGGTGCCGGGCCGAGCAGACGGATGCCCGGGAGCTCACGCAGGCCCTCGAGCATGCGCTGGGCGAGGACACCCTCCCTCGCGTGGATGCGCTCCATGCCGGTCTCCATCAGGTACCGCGCCGCGGCGGCCATGGCGATGGCCTGGGACACCGGCTGGGTGCCTGCCTCGAAACGCTGCGGGGCCGGGAGGTAGCCGGAACGCTCCATGGTGACCGTGGTGATCATGGAGCCGCCCGTGGTGACCGGCGGCAGTGCGTCCAGCAGCTCCTGGCGGCCGTACAGCGCGCCGATGCCGGTGGGACCGAGCATCTTGTGCCCCGAGAAGACGGCGAAGTCCACGTCCAGGGCCTTGACATCCAGGGGCAGGTGCGGCGCGGACTGGCAGGCGTCCAGGACCACGAGGGCCCCGACGGCGCGTGCCAGGCCCACCAGGTGGGCCACCGGGTTGATGGTGCCCAGGACGTTGGAGACATGGGTGAAGGCCAGGACGCGGGTCTTCGGCCCGATCACGCGGGCGGCCTCGTCCAGGTCCAGGGTGCCGGCGTCCGTGACCGGAATGTACCGGAGGGCGGCGCCCGTCCGGCGGCACAGCTCCTGCCACGGCACCAGATTGGCGTGGTGCTCCATCTCCGTGACCACGATCTCATCGCAGGGGCCGACGGCGAAGCGCCGGGACTCCGCGGGAACGTCGCCGATGCTCGCATTGGAGAACGCGTAGGCCAGGAGGTTCAGGCCCGCCGTGGCGTTGGCGGTCCAGACGATCTCCTCTTCCCGCGCACCCACAAACTGCGCCACGGTGGCGCGGGCGTCCTCGAAGGCCACCGTGGCATGGGCCGCCAGGGTGTGGGCGCCGCGGTGCACGGCGGAGTTCCGCTGCTCGTAGAACTCCTGCTCGGCTTCCAGAACACTCTGCGGGTTCTGGCTCGTGGCCCCGGAGTCCAGATAGACCAGCGTCTTCCCGTTGACAAGGTGGGCCAGCAGGGGGAAGTCGTTCCGGATGCGGAGCACCTCGGTGCGGTCCAATGCCGACGGGTCCCGGCTCTCAGCCATTCACGGCCTCCTGAAGCGATTAGGTAAGATGAACGTCACTTATTCTCTCACTTCTTGCCGGGACGTGCGCTCACGCCTCCTGCCGGGGCGGTTCCTCCGTGGGTGGCAGCACCGCCGCCAGCTGTTCCCGGCCGCTGATGCCGAGCTTCCGGTAGGAGCGGAACAGGTGGCCGCCCACCGTCCGGCGGGACAGGTGCAGCTGCGCCGCGATCTGTTCGTCCGTGTGGCCGTCCCGCGCCATGCTGCACACCTCCAGCTCACGGCGCGTCAGCCGTGGTGGCGCCGGCAAGCCGACCTGGCCGGCGTCGACCACGCCTTGCTGGGACAGCACGACGTCCAGGCCATCCAGCAGCTCGCGGGCGTGGTGGGCCTCCACCCCCTGCCTCGCGCCACCGGCTTGGGCCAGTGCGGCCACCAGAACACCGCGGGCCATCAGGAGATAGCCCTGCTCCTGCAGGCCGCGGGCCACGTCCAGGGAGACGCCCAACTCGTTTCCGAGCATGGCCCGCGTGTACGCCGAGACCGCTGAGGCCCACTCCCCGTCCATCTCCGCCGCGGTCTCCGCCGCGCGTTCCAGGACGTCCATCCGGCCCAGCGCGTGGAGCAGCATCAGGCCGTCCAGTTCCAGGCCCCGGTGCCGCACCGCGCGGAGCCGCTCCACGGCCGCTTCCAGCGACTTCTCCCCCGACCCCGTGCGGTGCAGCAGCTCCCGGACGGCGTCGATGACCAGGGCCTCGTGACCGCTGAGCAGGTAGATCCCGGCCGACGGGCGGTATCCGCTCAGGAGACGTTCCGCCTCCAGACGCTGATTCCCGATCGTCGCGGCCATCGCGGCCATCGCCGTGGTGTAACCCATGAGCCGCTGGGGGTCGCTGCGGGAGAGGCTGTCGATCGACGCCGTGAGGTGCCGCATGCTGTCCCGGTACAGGCCCCGGCGGAGATCCATCACGCCCAGAACCAGCTGCGCTCCGCCTCCGAAGGAGGCGACCGCCGGCGAGGCGTCCACGGCGACCGTCTGCAGGATCTCCTCCACGGCGGTCCAGTGCCCGCCGACCGCTCCGGCCATCATCTGCCGGGCCACCAGGAACTCCGGCAGGAAGAACACGTCCTGCCGCTCGTCATGGCGGATCTGCCAGGCGTCCATGGCCAGCTTCATGGCCAGGCCCGTCTGACCGAGCGTCGCCTGGCGTTCCGACTCCAGCCCGGTCGCCACACACCAGTCCATCCGGGCGTCTGACGAGGAGCGCTCGTCCACAGGCTGGGCGAGCAATGGGGCAAGCATCTCGCCGAGCTCGTCCATCCGGCCCCGGCGTGCCAAAACGAAGGCGCGGATGACCTGCGCCCGCCGCCGGATGTCCTCCGGGCCGGCCCCGGTGCCATCCGAGGAGGGGCCGATGCGGAGGGCCTCCTCCTCGATCCGGTCGGCGTCCTGGAGGATGGCTTCCCCCGGGTCGCCTGCGGCGAGGCGGCAGGCCATGTGTAGGAGAGTCCCGAAGAGCAGCTCGCCGAGGGTGGCCGCCGGCGGAAGAGCATCGTTGAAGACCCTGAGTGCCTCCCGGTATTCGGCCCGGTTGAAGTGGACGCGGGCCTCGGCGATGCGCGCTCGACGGGCCCAGGGCCCCGAGCCGACCTCCCCGGCGAAACGGACGGCGAGCGCGTTCTGGTACAACTTGCACGCCTGGACCGCTGCCCGCACTAGCTGGCCGTCCGGCACGTCCAGCCCGGCGTCGGCAGCCCACGCCACCTGGCGGAGGAACGACTCCGTACTCAGGTCCTCATCCTCCAGATGACGGCCCAGGGCCACGTGCCAGGCCGCGCTCGTCTCGGCGCTGACCTGGGTGCGCAGGACACGCGCCATGGCCGGATACACCAGGCGGACGTTCTCCCCCTCCTGCATCAGCAGACGGATCTCCAGAAGCGCACGGATGGTCTCCGTGCCCACCACCGCGGTGACCAGGCTCTGATTGACGGGCTCCGCCAGTGCCACGAGCTCCAAGGGATGCCGCAAGCATTCGTGGAGCCGGCTCATGGTGCCGCCCACCGCCTCCCCGAGCGCCCCGCCGTCGCCGTCCGACTCCGGTTCTCCGACGCTGACCCAGTGCCCGTCCCGCAACTCCAGCCGGCCGGCGTCGCGCTCCGTCAGCGCCACCAGGGACAGCCAGTACGGGCTGCCCCCCGCCTCGCGCCAGTAGCGCCATGCGTCGGCGGTCAGGACCGGGGCTCCCAGCAGGTCCTCCAGGAAGGCCTGCCCGCGCTCCACACTGAGCGGCTCCAGGTACACCTCCTCGGCCTGTCCGGCGGACCAGAGCCGCTCCAGCGCCGGGTGCAACGGGCCCCAGGCCGGACACGCGACCACCAAGTGCAGGAGGGAGGAGGCCGTCAGGGCGGCCAGATCATCCAGGGTGCCCTCCTCCAGGCTGTCCAGCCCGTCCACCAGCACCAGGGCGCGGCCGTGCAGGAGGGCATCGGCGTCATCCCAGTCGATGCTCCCGCCACGGACCACGGGGAGGAGCCCACCCAGCACCGCCTCCAGCCGGTCAAGGAGCGCCGTGACCCCCATGCCCAGCTCGGCGCGCAAGAGCACGGCAGGTGCGCCCTCCTTCAACAGCAGCTTCTGGACCAGTTCCAGTTCCAGTCCCCGGCAGAATGGACGTCCTGGCATCGTCAGCTCCTCAGAACGAACGCATTGGACGGCCTGATCCCTTCATGGGAGAACATGAGCTGCTCCCGGGAGCGGATTCCCAGCTTGATGAAGGCCTGGTACAGGTGACCCTCGACGGTGCGCACGGAGAGCCCGATCCGGTCCGCGATCATCTTGTTGCTCAGGCCCCGCTCGGCCAGGCGCGTGACCTGCAGTTCACGCTGTGTGAGCGTCCCGAAGTCGCCGGTGGCGTTCAGGAGGCCCGAATCGATGGGCTTCCTCAGGCGCGCGGCCCGCACCCCCGCCTCTTCGGCCATCCGGCCCAGGCCCCGTTCCAGCGCCAGCTGGGCCATGGTGGACACGCAACGCAGTTCCACCACCCGCAGGCCCAGCTCCGCAGCGCCGTCCGCGGCTTCACACGCCAGGACCGGGTCACGCTCCAGGATCGCCCGCGCCCAGAGCCTGTTGATGCGGGCCATGGGCCCCTGCCGCTGGGCGGAGACCTCCGCCAGCAGCTCGATGTCGGAGCCGCTGGCATAGTGCAGCGCCCCGAAGAGACTGATCGACGCCGTGGTGGGGCGGCCGCGTTCCACGTCCAGACGGGCGCCCTCCACCAGCTGAACGGAGGCTTTGGCATCCCCCAGCCAGCGCCGGGCCATGAGGGAGCAGAAGGTGGACAGGGCCGTGTTGGTCCAGGGCTCCGGCGCCGTGCAGGCGTCCGCCAGGGCGAGCTGTTCGATCGCTTCGGCCTCGTGATTGCACTGCGCGTAGGCGAAGGCGAGAGCGGCGTGCGCCACCCGAAGGTAGCCGAGATACGCCTGCCCCCCGAGCTGTGCCACGGAACTCAGGAGGATCTCGATCGCCTCCTCTCCCTGCCCGGCGTACACGTGGGCCAGACCGAGTCCCAGCTCCATGACGCCGCCGTGAAGACGCGTCGCGTCCGGGCGGGTCTCCATGATGTGCTCCAGGAAGCCCAGGCAGAGCTTGTTCCGTCCGGACCAGATGAGCCCCAGGAGGAGGCCTTCCGAGTAGTACTCGTAGAGCCGCAGGGACAGCCGTGTCTCGGCGATCTCGCCGCCGATGCGCTCGGCGAGGGCGATCGCCTCCTCTTCACGGCCCACAACCACCCAGGCGGTCACGAGGAGACTGGACGCGCTGAGCCGGTAGACCGGATCGTCCTGCGTGGCGGCGGCTTTCTCCAGCCCGTCCACCATGGCCGGGAACTCACCCAGGTGGAGGCCCAGTTCCCAGCGTCCCAGCCGGGCCTGCCGCCGGGCGTGCTCGAGTTCACGCTCCCCGGTGGACCCGGCGTGGGCGGCCTTCCTGATGCGCTCGTCCAGTTCGCCCAGGATCCGCCGAATCCTTTCATACCCGCCGGGGAGCCAGATCAGGGCCCCACAATGCACCAGGGCCAGTTCGGCACGCAGCCCCAGGCCGGCCGATTCCAGGATCGCCTCTGGGACGGCCTCGATCTCCGCCGCGGCCCGGCTGTACTCGCCCATGACGCGGAGTGCGTGGACCCGTTCCAGGACGGCGTGCGCCCCGAGCTCGTGATCCAGCGGGATGCCGTTCAGACATCTCCGGGCCAGGACCGGTTCCAGCGCGGCGTTGGCGGCCCGCGCGGCCTGCAGGGCGGCTTCGGCGCTGAAGAGCACACCACCTTCCGTCGCCAGACGGGCCACGGAAACCAAGGAGTCCGGATCCAGATCTCCCAGGCCCTCCCCGGCGACGCTCGCGATGTCCTGCAGGAGCGCTGTCCTGTGGGCGTCCGAGGAGAAGAGCCTCAGCGCCTCCGCAAGGTGCGGCGCCCGGGGCATGAGGAGCCGGTGGGCGTCGCCGGACCAGCGCACCAGCCCCGCAGCTTCCAGTTCCTCGAGCGCCTGTGCCCCGACCACGCGTTCCGCGAGCGGGCGGGGCGCCTGGCCCAGCACCGCGAGCTTCTGAAGGGCCACCCGTAGATGCGGCGACACCCGGGACAGTTCCCCCTGGACCACCCTGCTCAGCGGGCCGCCCTCACGGACCTCCGTGGTGCCGTTGAGGACCCAGCAGCTCTGGGTCCTCACCAGGCTTCCCAGGGTCCGCAGCTCTTCGAAGTAAGCGTGGGCCACCGTGAGGTTACCCTCCGACATGCCCATGAGCAGTTGCGTGACGGTCTCCGACATGATGGCGCCCGTGGCCTCCCGGACCATGTCGCGGAGATCGGGACGGCGCAGGGGCCTGAGCTCGTGAAGCGCCAGAAGCCCGGCCTCGGCCAGCCGGATGCAGTCCGGGTCCTCCTCCGACGCCGCGTGCCGGGTGAACAGTGCCCGCGCGGAGCCCGCTTCCAGGAGCTCCATGACATCGGCCCGGGCCTGGCCGCGGAGGGTGGAGATGTCATCGACGATCAGGAGTGGAGTACGGCCACCTCCCCGGACCTGCTCCAGGGTGCGGGACCACCAACGGGCCACGGCGGAACGTGAGGGCATGGGATTGGGCACGCGGACGGCGTCCTGCCCCGTGGCGAGGATGGTGAGGAGTTCACTCTTGCCGGAACCACGCGCCCCGGTAAGGAGAACAGCAGGGTGTAGTTCCAGGAGACGGCGCACGGTTCCGACGTCCCGGTTCCGGCCGGCGGCCGTCCAGTGGAAGCGCTCCGCCGCGCCCAGTGGCTGACGTGGTTCCCTGTCCAGCGCCTGAGCGCTGTGCCGAGGAGGCCAAACCCCCAAACCCTTACCTCCTGGTCATGCAGGTCCGCTTCCCCCGGCGGACATCCACATTATCTGGGATCGAGGCTACTCCCAGGAAACGCCGAAATCGATCATGACCTTGCGTGAACGCCGTGTCAGGACTCAGCCTCCGGCCGAGTGGAAGCGCTGCTGGGCGGCCAGCAGGCCGGCGTCGATCAGCTGCTCGACGGCGTCCGCCGCGTCGCCGAGGAGGAACGGCAGCTCCTTGCGCTCCGTCGTCGAGAAATCCTTGAGGACGTAATCGGCGGTGTCCATGCGGCCCGACGGCCGGCCGACACCGACCCGTACCCGCAGGTAGTCCTTGGTGGCCAGCGCCTTGGTGATGTCGCGGAGGCCGTTATGCCCGCCCTCGCCGCCGCCGAGCTTGAGCTTGACCGTGTTGAAGGGGATGTCGATCTCGTCATGGACGGCCACCACGTGGTCCGGCTCCACGGCGAAGAAGCGGGTCAGGGCCGAGGTGGAACCGCCGGAGAGGTTCATATAGCTCATGGGCTTGGCCAGCAGGATCTTGGGGCCGCCGATCCGGAACCGCCCCTCGGCCAGCTGCGCGCGGGTCTTGTGGACAGTGAAGCGGGTCCCCATGCGCTGCGCCAGTTCGTCCAGCACCATCTGCCCCACATTGTGCCGGTTGCCCGCATACTGCGTTCCCGGGTTGCCCAGTCCGACCACCAGCCATGTTTCGCTCACCGGGATATTTTACTCATCCGGCGCAGGGTGCCCGGACGCACGAAGGGCCGGGTCCATGAGGACCCGGCCCTTCGATCGCAGCAGAGTGATCAGGCGACGACGAGGTCGGTGTGCTCGATCTCCTGGCGCACGGCGTTGCGCTGGATGTCCTTGACGACGACCTTGATCTCCTTGCCGTCCACATCCAGGGTCAGCGCGGCGTTCTTGATGCCACGCACGGCGAGGGTGAACTCGCGGGCCGGGAGGGTGACGTGCAGGGTCTCGGTGCCGTTGCCGTAGATCACGGCGGGGATGCGGCCGGCAACGCGGGCGCGGCGGGCGTAGCCCTTGCCGAATTCGGTGCGCAGTTCTGCGGCGAGCTTGGTCTCAGACATAAGGAGGGCTCCTCTCAATTGATGGGGCGGCGGGACAAGTCCGGCCACCCGGCGGCCGTGAGGCCGGCCTGGGAGCCCAGGACCCAGTCGATCACGGAACCGCATCCGCGGTTCCCTCGCCAAGGTGACGGTCCAGTTTAGCAGGCGCGGCGGTGGACTGGCGGACGTGCAGGCGCGGGATGAGTTCGCGGTGCTCCGCCGCGCTGCCCGGGCCTCCGCGGCCGCGCACACTGATGGCTTCGCCGATCCGGCCCACCAGTCGTTGCACGGCCTGCTGTCCCACAGCCTCCCTCCAAGGCGCGACGGCGGTGATCGGCACCGCGGCGACGGCCGCGAAGACGTCGTCGTAGCTGATCAGGGAGACGCGGGCCGGAACGTCGACGCCGGCGTCGTCCAGCCAGGCGAGACAGCGCAGAGCGAGCACGTCATTGTGGACCAGGAACGCCGTGGCGCCTGCCTCCACGAGTTCCAGGATCCTGTCCCGGACCGTCTCTTCGTGGTCGGCGGAGAAGCGCACGGTCCCCAGGGATTCGATGCCGAGGGACGCCACGGCGGAGCGGTACCCGGCCAGGACGTGGGTGGAGTTGGGCCCGGTGATGGCCACGCAGGCGATCCTGGTGTGGCCCAGTTCCGCGAGGTGGTGCACGGCCAGCGTGGCGCCGACTGCGTGGGAGGAGCTGATGGAGTCCAGGACGCCCGCGGCACCGCCGGAGGCGACGGGCCGTTCGATGAGGACCACGGGGACGGACAGGGAGACGAGCCACTGCTGCTGCTCGGCATCCAGCTGGCCACTGTCGAACTCCGGGGTGGGGGCGATGACCAGGCCGTCAACGCCCTTGGCGAGGAGCCGGTCCACCTGCTGGAGCTCGGTGGCCTTGTCGTAGCCGGAGATCCCCAGGACCAGGCTGCAGCCGGCCGCCGCGGCCGCCGCCTTGGCACCTTCGATGACGCGCTCGTAGTAGTAGTCCCCCGCCGGGATGACCATGCCGAGGACGTACTTCTCCACGGCCCCGGCCCGTCCCGCAGTCTGGACCGGCCGCACGGTCCCGTGCGTGCGGTGCAGCAGGCCGCGGGCGGCGAGGGTCTCGACGTCGCGCCGCAGGGTCACCGAGGAGACGCCCAGCCGCTCGGAGAGCTCGCGGACGTTCTGCTCGCCTTCCCGTTTCAGGACGTCAAGGATCCCGCGCCGTCGCTCTTCGACACTGCGGCTCATGCCACCCACCTCCCGGCTCGGATCGGATCTCGTGGCCCGAGGCTATCACCGGAAAACTTTCGTGTGTTTCGAATCGAGCTCTTTTTGATCGAACCGAGCACTGCCGCACCTAGGCTGAGACGGACTCGCCCCGGTGAGATGCATCACAACCCTAGGAGTAACCCATGCGAAAGATTCGCAAAACCCACGTCGTGGTCGCCGTGGCAGGAGCCCTGTCCGCCGCGCTCCTCGCGGGATGTTCCAGCGGAACCGCCCCGGCGGCCCAGAGCACCCGGAGCGGACCCGTGGAGATCACCTTCTCCTCCTGGCTCAAGGGGTCCAAGCAGGTGGTCGAAGCGTTCAACGCCTCCCACCCGGACATCAAGGTCACCTTCAAGGAGGTCGCGTCCAGCAAGGACAACTACCCGGCCCTGACCAACCAGGTGAAGGCGGGCAACGCCCCGGACGTGGTGACCGTGGAGTACCCGCACGTGTCCGAGATGGCCACCCAGGGCGTCCTGCAGGACATCTCCAAGCCTGCCGGCGACTTCGTCAAGAGCAAGTTCGACCCCGCCGCCCAGTCACTGGTGACGTTCGGCGGAGCCACTTGGGGAGTCCCCCTGGACGCCGGCGTCCTGGAGTTCTTCTACCGGGAGGACCTGTTCACCAAGTACGGCATCGAGGTCCCCAAGACCTGGGCCGAGTATGAGGCCGCCGCCGCCAAGGTGGCCACCGCGGACCCCGCGGTCCGTCTGGGCTCCACCGTGGTGGGCGACTCGGCGCTCATGGCCGCGCTGTCCTGGCAGAACGGTGCCAAGTGGGGCGGTGTGGACGGCGACTCCTGGAAGATCGACGTCAACAGCCAGGCCAGTATGGACGCCATGAAGGTCCACCAGGACCTCTTCGACAAGAAGCTCGTCTGGGCCGATGACGACCCGGTCCTCCAGAAGAAGCAGGCGGCCGGTCAGATGCTCTCCGTCATCAGCGGCGCCTGGTACGGAGCGGCCCTGCGCAGCAGCTTCCCCGACCAGGCCGGCAAGTGGCGGGTGGCCCCGCTGCCCGCACCGACGTCCGCCCCGGCCACCGCGTTCTACGGCGGCTCCACCTTCGGGATCTCCAAGAACAGCACCAAGGCGGACGCCGGCGTGAAGTTCATCGAATGGATGACCACTGATCCGGCGGCCATCTCGGCCCGTATCGGGGGCACTTCCAGCACCTTCCCGATCAACACGGAGGCCAACGCCGCGGCCGCCAAGACGTTCGACAAGGCGTTCTTCGGCGGACAGGACATCTACGCGAACGCCGCCGCCGGGCTGAAGACCGTCCCGTCCGGCTGGACCTGGACGCCGGGCACCCCGACCACCTTCTCCAAGCTCGCGGACGGCGGAGCCCAGGTGAAGGCCGGCAAGGCCACCCTCAGCCAGATCCTCGATCAGGCCCAGGACGCCACTGTGGCAGACCTGAAGAACCGCGGGATCTCCATCAAGTGACATCGCGGAGGGCCCGTGGGGCCGGCCACGCAGCGCGTCGCCGGCCCCGCGGGCCCTCCGCCTGAGCCGAAAGGGGCCATCATGGCGCTCACCCAAGCATCCGGCACGCGGACCGAGCCGCGCCGGCCGAGCCGGAAGGGCACGCTGACCGCGCTCCTCTTCCTGGCGCCGTTCTTCGTCCTCTTCTTCGCCTTCACTGTCTTCCCGGTGCTGTACTCCTGCTACCTGTCCCTCTTCAAGGACAAGGCCGCAGGCCTGGGCCTGGGCGCGGTGCAGAAGGTCTTCGTGGGCGGGGAGAACTACCTGCGGGCGCTCACCGACCCCGCGTACACCTCCAGTTTCGGAAACATCGCCGTCTACTGCCTCATCTACATCCCGGTGATGATCGTCCTCTCGCTCTCCATCGCCCTGCTGCTGGACTCCGCGGCGGCGAAGGCACGCGGCTTCTTCCGGCTCGCCTTCTACCTGCCGAACATCGTTCCGGGGCTCATCGCGGCAGTCATCTGGCTGTACCTGTACACCCCGGAGATCAGCCCCATCGTGGACGCGGTGAAGGCCTCCGGCGGCACCTGGGACCTCAGCAGCACCCTGGCCGCCTACTTCTCCATCTCCAACATCACCGTGTGGATGCACACCGGCTACAACGTCATCCTCTTCTACGCCGCCCTCCAGGCGGTGCCCAAGGAAGTCCTGGAGGCGGCCACCGTGGACGGCGCCGGGCCGTTCCGCACGGCCGTCGCCATCAAGGCCCGCATGATCGCCGGAGCCGTCAGCGTGGCCACGCTCTTCACGGTGGTCGGCGCCATGCAGCTGTTCGCGGAACCGCTGCTCCTGAAGACCAAGGCCACGGCGATCACCAGCACCTGGACGCCCAACATGTTCATCTACGACGCGGCGTTCGACAAGCACGATTTCGGATACGCGGCCGCCTCGGCCCTGACCTTCGCCGTCCTCATCGGCGTCATGTCGTGGGCGGTCACCAAGCTCGGCTCCAAGGCGGACCAATGACCACCCTCACCTCCCCCACGCAGCCGGCCCAGCGGACCGCGCCGGCCCCGGCAGGCCGCCGTCGTCCCCTGCAGAGGGTCACCTGGAGCTCACGCCTGGTGGTCAACCTGGTGCTGGTGCTCTTCAGCCTGTACACGCTCCTGCCCCTGAGCTGGCTGGTCATCGCAGCCACCAAGGACTCCCAGAACCTCTTCGGCTCCCCCGGCTTCACCTTCGGGCAGCTGAACCTGCTGGAGAACCTCACGGAACTGTTCACCTGGGAGCACGGCACCTACCTGCACTGGCTCGGGAACACCGCACTGTACGCGGGGCTCGGCTCGGTGACCAGTGTGGCCGTGTCCTTCCTGGCCGGGCACGCGTTCGACAAGTTCGACTTCCCCGGCAAGGAACGCTGGTTCTCCTTCGTCCTGCTGGGTGTGCTCCTGCCCGGCGCCGTGACCACCATGCCGCTCTACCTGATGGCGTCCAGCATCGGACTGGTCAACACTTTCTGGGGCGTCTTCCTGCCCGGCCTGGCCAGCCCGTTCGGCGTGTACCTGGCCCGCATGTTCTGCAAGAGCTACGTGCCGAAAGAACTCGTGGAGGCGGCCCGGATCGACGGCGCCGGTGAACTGCGGATCTTCTTCGCCGTGGCGGCCCCCCTCATGAAGCCCGGCATCGTGACCCTGCTCCTGATGACCTTCAGCGCCATCTGGAACAACTTCTTCCTGCCGCTGGTGATGCTCAGCGATTCCAGCCTGTTTCCCGTGGCCCTGGGCATCTACTCCTGGAACTCCCGGGTCAGCGCGGACCCGGAGTTCGCCCACTTGGTGGTCACCGGCTCGCTCGTGGCCATCATCCCCGTGATCGGGCTGTTCCTGGGCCTGCAGCGCTTCTGGAAGGGCGGCCTGGGGGCCGGCGCCCTGAAGTAGCCGTCCTGAAGCAGCCGCCCAGGAAGCACGTCCCGGAAACGGCAGTGGCCGCCACCCCGAACGGGTGGCGGCCACTGCCATGCCCGGAGGCGAGGATCAGGCCTTGCCGTCGAAGAGGCTGGTTACCGAGCCGTCGTCGAACACTTCGCGGATGGCGCGCGCGATCAGCGGCGCGATGGAGAGCACCGTCAGGTTCGGGAAGCGCTTCTCCGCCGGAATCGGCAGGGTGTTGGTGACCACGACCTCGCGAGCACCGGACTCGGCCAGGCGTTCTGCGGCCGGGCCGGAGAACACGGCGTGGGTGCAGGCGATGATGACGTCCTTGGCACCGGCGTTCTTCAGCACCTGGACGGCACCGGAGATGGTTCCGCCGGTGTCGATCATGTCGTCGATCAGCACGCAGGTGCGGCCCTCGACCTGGCCCACGACGGTCTTGGAGACGGCCTGGTTGGGGACGGTGAGGTCGCGGCTCTTGTGCACGAACGCCAGCGGGGCGCCGCCCAGGCGCTCGGCCCACTGCTCGGCGACGCGGACGCGGCCGGTGTCCGGGGAGACCACGGTGATGTTGTCCGCGGAGACCTTGGTACGGATGTAGTCGGCCAGGAGCGGGATGGCCATGAGGTGGTCCACGGGGCCGTCGAAGAAGCCCTGGATCTGGCTGGTGTGCAGGTCCACGCTCATGACGCGGTTGGCACCGGCGGTCTTGTAGAGGTCCGCCACCAGACGGGCGGAGATGGGCTCGCGGCCGCGGCCCTTCTTGTCCTGGCGGGCGTACGGGTAGAACGGGGACACCACGGTGATGCGCTTGGCGGAGGCGCGCTTCATGGCATCGATCATGATCAGCTGCTCCATGAGCCAGTTGTTCATGGGCGCCGGGTGGGACTGGATGACGAAGACATCGGTACCGCGCACGCTCTCGCCGGGACGGACATAGAGCTCGCCGTTGGCGAATTCGTAAGCGTCCAGCGGAAGCAGGGAGGTGCCCAGCTCACGTGCGATCTCCTGTGCAAGCTCCGGGTGGGCCCGTCCGCTCGCAAGGACCAGTTTCTTCTCGCCGTTCGCGGTGATTGCGGACATTGTCATTCGCCTTCTGTCGTGGGTTCGCTCTGGGAGGAAGTCTGCGGGGTCGCCGAAGCCTGCGCAAGCTGCGCGGAAATGCTACCGGGACGGTTGGTGATCACCCAGTCCTGGGCGTTGCGCTGGGGGGATGCGTTGATCGCCAGAGCGCCGGCCGGGACGTCCTTGCGGATCACGGCACCGGCACCGGAATAGGCGCCGTCACCCACGGTGACCGGGGCGACGAACACGGTGTTGGAGCCGGTCCGGACGCCGGAGCCGATCACGGTGCGGTGCTTCTTCTCGCCGTCGTAGTTGGCGGTGATGTTGCCGCAGCCGATGTTGGTGTTCTCGCCGATCTCAGCGTCCCCGGCATAGCCGAGGTGGGAGAGCTTGGAGCCCGCGCCGATGATCACATTCTTGGTCTCGTAGAAGGCGCCGATCTTGCCCTTCTCCCCCAGGACGGTGCCCGGGCGGAGGTAGGTGAACGGCCCCACGGAGGCGCCGGCCTTGATCTCGGAGGACGAACCGTGCGTGCGGATCACCTTGGCACCCTCGCCGATCACCATGTCGGTGAGCGTGCAGTCGGGGCCGACGACGGCGTCGCGCGCCACGCGGGTGGTGCCGTGCAGCTGGGTGCCGGGCAGGATGGTGACGTCCTCATCCAGGGTCACGGTGCCGTCGATCCAGGTGGTCGCGGGGTCGACGACGGTCACACCGGCGCGCATCCAGGACTGAACGATGCGGCGGTTCAGCTCGGCGCCGAGGGCGGCCAGCTGAACGCGGTCATTGGCGCCCTCCACCTGCCAGCGGTCCTCGGTGACGACGGCGGCCACGCGGCCGCCGCGCTCCCGGGCGATCGCCAGAACGTCGGTGAGGTACTTCTCAGCCTGCGCGTTGTCCGTGGTGACGTCCTTGAGCGCGTCCCGCAGAACGGCGGCGTCGAAGGCGTAGATGCCGGAGTTGATCTCCCGGATTGCCCGCTCGGCGTCGCTGGCGTCCTTGTGCTCACGGATGCCGAGCACGGAGCCGTCCTCGGCGCGCAGGATGCGGCCGTAGCCGGTGGCGTCCGCCAGGACGGTGGTGAGGACGGTGACGGCGTTGGCCTGCTCATGGTGGGCGGCGAGCAGCTGCTCCAGGCTTGCCGTGGTGAGGAGGGGGACGTCACCGTAGGTGACGATCACGGTGCCGTCCACCACGCCGTCGGCGTCCAGGGCGTCCAGGCCCTGCTCCACGGCGCGGCCGGTGCCGGGGACCTCGTCCTGGTCCACGATCAAGGCGTCCGTGGCGATCTCGGCCAGGTGGGCGGCCACCAGGTCACGCTGGTGGCGGACCAGGACGGCCAGGCGCTCCGGGCCGATGCCGCGCGCGGCGTCCAGGGCGTGGCCCACCAGGGACTTACCGCCGATGCGGTGCAGGATCTTGGGGGTACGGGACTTCATCCGGGTGCCGGCGCCGGCTGCCAGGACGATGACTGCAGCGGCCTTGTTTTCGGCATTGCTCACGGATGGAACTCCTCATCTGCGGTGCTGACCCACGGATGAACCGCGGTGCTGTGCGTTCCGCCCATAGGATTCGAACCTATACTCCGAGGCTCCAAAGGCCTGGGTGCTGCCATTACACCAGAGCGGACCGTGCCGGAAGCTGCTGCTCGCCCCTGCCGGGCACAGACAACCATTCTGCCACGCGCCCGGCGCAGGTGCGACCCGGCCAGGACGTGCGCGAACCCCGTCAGCGGGGCCGGTGAGGCATGATGGCACGGTGACTGTGGACGAAACGACCGGGACGTTCCGGAGCACCCCGCGGACCCGTATGCCCGCTCCCCGGCGCCGGGCTCAGCTGATCGAGGTGGCCCGTTCGCTCTTCGCGGAGAAGGGCCTGGACGCCACCAGCATCGAGGAGATCGCCGCGGTGGCCGGGGTGTCCAAGCCCGTGGTCTACGAGCACTTCGGCGCGAAGGAGCGGCTCTACACCGCCGTGGTGGAGATCGAATCCGCAGCCCTGCTGAAGGCCATCACCGGCTCCCTTGCGGAGGCCGCCCCGGCCCGCGTCCTGCTGGAGCGCGCCGCGCTGGCACTGCTGAGCTATATCGAGCAGCACGCCCAAGGGTTCCGGATCCTGGTGCGCGACGCCCCGCCGTCGGACCCTTCCGGACGCTACTCCACCATCCTCGGCGAGGTGACCCGGCGTGTGACCCACCTCCTGGCCTCCGAGTTCGGCCAGCGCGGCTACGCCGAGCGCGACGCGGCCCTCTACGCCCAGATGCTCGTGGGAATGGTGGCGACCACGGGCCAGTGGTGGCTGGACGCCCGCACGCAGGACACGGTGGCGGGAACGGCCACGGCGCCGGCGAAGGACGAGGTGGCCGCGCACATCGTCAACCTGGCGTGGAACGGGCTGACGGGCTTGTCTCAGGAGCCAGGTCTGCGGGTGCGGGGCTAGCCGCCTCTCAGTGCTCCTTGGGGTCCATGAGCATGTTGGTGATCCGGGCCGTGGCCAGCAGCTTGCCGGACTGGTCGGTGATCAGGACCTGGTACGTGGCGATCCGGGAACCGGCGTGCAGCGGCGTGGCCGTCGCTGTGATCTCACCATCCTTGGCACCCCGGTGGTGGGTGATGTTGAGGTCGACGCCGACGCACACCTTGCCGCGCACGCTCGCGTGGATCATCGCCGCCCACGAGCCGGTCGCCTCCGCGAGCGCAGCACTGGCGCCGCCGTGCAGCCGGCCCAGCGACTGGGTGTTCCCCTGCACCGGCATGGTGGTCACCACCCGCTCCGCGGACTGCTCCAGCACCCGGATGCCCATCTTCTGATCCAGCTCACCCAGATGGATCACCCACGGTTCATGACTGCTGTGTGCGTTCATGCGGTTCCGCCTTCCTCACTCCCGCCATCGGCGGCTGTTACATTTCAAGGGCAAACTGATCGGTCGGTCACCACGGCCGCCGGAGACCCTCAGGGAGACCCTATGACAGCGCAGGCCGCACCCCGCCGGGGACGCCCCGGCTACGACCGTGCCGAGGTGCTGCGGATCGCCGTCGAGCTGTTCAACCAGCAGGGCTACGACGCCACCTCCGTGGCCGACCTCGCCCAGCGGCTGGGACTGTCCAAGTCCGCCCTGTACCACCACTTCGATTCCAAGGAGCAGCTCCTGAGCCTGGCCTTGGACGACGCCCTGAACGGCCTCGAGGCCGCCCTGGAATCGGCTCTGGCGCAGGAGGGCACCGTCGCCGACACCCTCACCGGCCTGATCCGCGGAGCCATCCTGGTGCTCACGGAGCAGCAGCCCCAGGTGACTCTCCTGCTCCGGCTCCGCGGCAACAGCCCCGTGGAGATCGCCGCTCTGGAACGGCGCCGGAATTTCGATCACCGCGTCATCGACCTGGTCCGGCAGGCACAGGCCGAGGGTGTGCTCCGGAGTGACATCGGTGCCGGAATCGCCACCCGTCTGGTGTTCGGCATGGTCAACTCCATCGCAGAGTGGTATCGGCCGGCCGGGAGCGTCGCCGCCGAGGAACTCAGCGGCGACGTGATCGCCATCGCCCTGGAGGGCCTGCAGCCCCGCTGAGCCTGCGTGGCCTGAGCGCCCCGTCGGACGGTTCAGGCGCCCGTGAAGACCGGCTTCTCCCGGTTCAGGAACGCGGACACCGCGTTCCTATGGTCCTCGGTCTGCCCGGCGCGGGTCTGCGCCCGGGCCTCGGCCTCGAACACCGCCTCCAGATCCACGCCGTTCAGCAGTAACGCCTTCGTCTCCGCGAACGCCCGCGTGGGGCCGGCCGCCAGCTGCACGGCCAGTTCCCGGGCACGGGCCAGGACCGACCCCGGCTCCACGGTCTCGCCGGAGATGCCCCAGGAGATCCCCTCCTCCGCGGTGAAGATCCGAGGGAAGAGCATGAGCTCGCGGGCCCGCGCCTGGCCCACCGCGCCCGGCAAGGTGTAGGACAGGCCCGAGTCGAACGTCAGGCCGATTCCGCTGAACGCGGCCCCGAGCTTCACCCCGGAGGCGAACACCCGGAAGTCGGCGGCGAGGGCGAACCCCAGGCCGGCGCCCACAGCCATGCCTTCGACCGCCGCGATGACGGGCTTCGGCATGGTCATCATGGACCGGACCACCGGGGTGTAGTGCTCGGTGACCGTGGAGAAGACGCCGTCCGGATCCTCGGCCAGCTTCGCCGCGTGCTCGCCCAGGTCCTGACCGACGCAGAACGCCGGCCCGTTGGCCGCAAGGACGACGGCGCGCACGCCGCCGTCGTCGGCCACCTCGGCCAGCGCGTCACGCAGCGCCGACTTGAGCGCCAGCGTGAGCGCGTTGCGGCGCTCCGGGACGTTCAGGGTCACGACGGCGACGCCGGCCTCGCGCTCGATCAGCACGGCCGCGGGATTCTGGGGCTCAGGGCTCTGGGGTTCAGTGCTCAGGGACTCGGTGCTCATGGGGTCTCCTCCAGAATGGGGCGGCCGAGCGAACGGCTCCGGCCACGGAACACGGCGATCACGGTGTCGCCGCGGCGCACGGTGACGTCGTAGATCCCGGAGCGGCCGCGGAGAACCACTTCGCGGCCCTCGGCGCGCAGCACGTCACCCAGGCGGGCGGACTCGAGGAAGCTGATCTCGAAGCCGGACGCCACGGTCACGACGTTGTGGGTGTTGCAGGAGAAGGCGAAGGTGCTGTCCGCCAGGGTGGAGATGAACCCGCCGTGGCAGATGCCATGGCCGTTGACCATGTCGGAACGGACCGTCATGGTCAGGACGGCCTGGCCGGGCTCCACGCTCTCCAGGGCCATGCCGAGGCCCTGGCTGGCCTCATCGGTGCTCCACATGGTGTCCGCACACGCCTTGGCCAGCGTCCGCGGATCCAGCTGTTGGGAATCCGTGCCGGTCACCATGCGTAGAACCCCTTGCCGCTCTTGCGGCCCAGTTCCCCGGCTGCCACCTTGTCCTTGAGCAGCTGCGGCGGCGCGAAGCGGGGGCCGAGTTCACGTTCCAGGTGCTGGGCGATGTTCAGGCGTACGTCCAGGCCCACGATGTCCGTGGTCTTCAGCGGGCCCACGGGGTGGCGGTAGCCGAGGGTCATGGCGGTGTCGATGTCCTCGGCGCTGGCCACGCCCTCCTCCAGCATGCGCATGGCCTCCAGGGCGATGGCGACGCCCAGGCGGCTGCTCGCGAAGCCGGGGGCGTCCTGGACGGTGATGGCGGTCTTGCCGAGTCCGGCCACCCAGCCTCGCGCCTCCTCCACCAGCTCCGGCGCGGTGCGGGCGCCGACCACCACCTCCACCAGATCGCTCACGGGGACCGGGTTGAAGAAGTGGAGGCCGATGAGGCGGGCCGGGTCCTGCAAGGCGCCGGCCAGCTCGTCGATGGAGAGGGAGCTGGTGTTGCTGCCGATCTTCGCCGCCGGCGCCATCTCTTCGATGCGGGCCAGGACCTGGTGCTTGAGTTCCGGAAGCTCCGGGACGGCCTCCACCACGAGCGGACAGGCGGCGAGCGCCGTCGCGTCGGTGACCACGGTGATGCTGCCGGGAACCGCCACGCCCTTCTCCGCGGCTTTGGCGAGGGACGCGGCGATGCGCTCCCGGGCGGCGCCGGCGGACGCGTCGTCGTTCTCCACCACGGTCACCGCGGCGCCCGCGACGGCGAAGGCGTGGGCGATGCCGCCGCCCATGCGGCCGCCGCCGTACACGCCGACGTTGTCAGGCACAGTACTCATCGCTTCTCCTTGCGTCGTTCCAGGAAGGCGGTCATCCGGTCCTGCTTCTCCTGCGTTTCGAAGAGGACCGCCTGGGCCACATTGTCGATCAGGGGGTGTGCCTCGCGCGGCGCGTGGAAGGCGGACTTGGTGAGGCGGACGGCCAGCGGGGCCTGCGCCGCGATGCGGTCGGCGAGGCGGTGGCCGGCGGCCTCCAGCTCCTCCGGCTCCACGAGCTCGTTCAGGAGGTGGGCGTCCCTGGCCTCCCGGCCGCTCAGCACGCGCCCGGCCAGGAGGATCTCCTTGGCCAGCGGCTCCCCCACGAGTTCCCGCAGGCGCCAGGCGCCGCCCGCGGCAGCCAGGATGCCCAGGCCCGGTTCCGGGTTGCCGATCTTCACGGAGGCCGTGCCGATCCGGAAATCGCACGCGTAGGCCAGTTCCGCTCCCCCGCCCAGGGCGTAACCGTCCAGGAGGGCGATCACCGGCATGGGCAGGCGGTGGATCCTCGCGAAGATGCCGGAGTTGATGCCGGCCAGGGCGTCCGTGAGGCGGCGTTCCCGCAGCTGGGCGATATCGGCCCCGGCCGCGAAGGTGCCGCCGCTGCCGATGATCAGGGTCACCCGCGGCTCGCGTTCCAGGAGGGCGCACGCCTCGTGGAGGGCGTCCACCGTGGACTGGTCGATGGCGTTGCGAACCTCGGGCCGGTTCAGACGGAGCAGGACGCGGTCGTCCTGCTCCTCGATGAGCAGCGGCGGAGTCGGCAGCGGCGCGCTCATACGCGCTCCAGCAGCAGTGCGGAGCCCTGTCCGACGCCGACGCACATGGTCGCCAGACCCCGCCGGCCGCCGTCGGTCTCCAGACGGTTCAGGAGGGTGAGCGCGATGCGCGCACCGGAGCAGCCCAGCGGGTGGCCCAAGGCGATGGCACCGCCCCAGGCGTTGACCTTCTCCTCCGCCAGGCCCAGCTCACGCAGGCAGGCGAGGGACTGGGATGCGAAGGCCTCGTTGAGTTCGACGGCGTCCAGCTCGGCGGCCGTCCAGCCGGCCCGGTCCAGCGCCTTGCGGCTGGCGGGGACGGGGCCGATGCCCATGATCTCCGGTGCCACGCCGGCGTTGGCGCCGCCCACCACGCGGGCACGCGGCGTGAGGCCGTGGGCGGTGACGAACCGCTCGCTGACCAGGACCAGCGCCGCGGCGCCGTCGTTCAGGGAGCTGGAGTTGCCGGCGGTGATCACGCCGCCGGGACCGTGAATGGGGCGCAGGGCCGCGAGCTTCTCCGCCGTGGTGTCGGCGCGGGGGCCCTCGTCCTGGGCGACGTCGCCCACGGGCACGATCTCCCGGGCGAAGTGCCCGGCTGCCTGAGCGGCCAGGGCACGCTGGTGGGAGCGGAGCGAGAAGGCGTCCAGCTCCTCCCGGCCCAGGCCCCAGCGCTCGGCCACCCGCTCGGCCGTCTGCGGCATGGAGAGCGTGGTGTCGGCTTCGAAGCGCGGGTTGGTGAAGCGCCAGCCGATTGAGGTGTCCCAGCTCTGGCCCGGCTTGGCCCACGGGCGGGACGGCTTCTCCGTCACCCAGGGTGCGCGGGTCATGGACTCGACGCCGCCGGCCACGACGACGTCTGCGTCGCCCGCCGCGATCATCTGCCGGGCCGTGGTGATGGCCGTCATCCCGGAGGCGCAGAGGCGGTTCACCGTGAAGCCGGGGATGGAGTCCGGGAGGCCGGCCAGCAGCGTGGCCATGCGGGCCACGTTGCGGTTGTCCTCACCGGCCTGATTGGCCGCGCCGAAGATGACCTCGTCGATGACCTCCGGGTCCACGCCGCTGCGGTCCACGGCGGTCCGGACCACCAGGGCGGCCAGGTCGTCCGGGCGTTCCTTGGCCAGGACCCCGCCGTAGCGGCCGATGGGCGTCCGGACACCGTCCAGAATGAAGACCTCGTTCATCATGCTCCTGTCGTGTTCCAGGGGTTCAAGGGGGCGCCACTCAGGCGTCGAAGTCCACCGTGACTGCCTCGCCCACCGGGTACGTCTGGCAGGTGAGGACGAAGCCATCCGCCACCTCGGCCGGTTCCAGGGCGTAGTTGCGGACCATGTCCACCTCGCCGGCGCAGACCTTGGCGCGGCACGTGCCGCAGACGCCGCCCTTGCAGGCGAAGGGGAGGTCGGTCCGGCTCAGCTGGGCGGAGTCAAGGATGGTCATGTCCCGCTGCATGGCGGTGGTGGTGCTGCGGCCGTCCAAAGTGACGGTGACCTCGCTGGTCTCGCCCTCGGCCACCCGCTCCACGTGCCGCAACTCGGGCGGCGGCTCGTCCACATAGAAGAGTTCGAAGTGCACGCGCTCCTTGGGGACTCCCAGCTCGTCCAGGACGGCCCGGGCGTCCGTCAGCATGGCGAACGGCCCGCAGAGCCACACGTGGTCCATGTCCTGCACCGGGATCAGCTCGGTGAGGATGCGGCGCAGCCGGTTCGCGTCCAGGCGGCCGGAGAACAGTTCCACGTCGCGGGGTTCGCGGGACAGGATGTGGATGAGGTCCAGCTGGCGGTGGTACTCGTCCTTGAGGTCCGCCAGTTCCTCGGCGAACATCACCGTGTTGGTGTGGCGGTTGCCGTAGAGGAGGCTCACGGAGGCGTCCGGGTGGCTGAGCACCGTGGCGGCGATGGAGAGCATCGGGGTGATGCCGGATCCGGCGGCGATGCAGAGATTGCGGCCGGCCTGGTCCGGGCGGGCACGGAAGCTGCCGCTCGGGGGCTGGACCTCGATCACGTCGCCGGGGCGCACCTGGCGCACCAGCCAGCCGGAGAACAGCCCGTCCGGGATCTCGCGGACGCCGATGCGGGGCGCGGCGCCGGCCGGCGAGCAGATCGAGTACGTGCGGCGGTGCTCCACGCCGTCGATCACGCGGCGCAGCGTCAGCGACTGGCCGGCGTCGAAGTCGAACAGCTCGGCGAGGTCCGCCGGGACGTCGAAGGTGACCGCGGCGGAATCGTCCGTGAGGGATTCGACGGCGGAGACCGTCAGGGCGTGGAAGGCCGTACGCCGGCCGGTGTCCAGGTCTGCGGTGACGGTCATGTCAGATCTCCTTCACGTGGTCGAAGGGTTCCAGGCAAGCGCGGCAGCGGTACATGGCCTTGCAGGCGGTGGAGCCGAATTCGGAGTTGAGCTCGACGTCGGCGCTGCCGCACTGCGGGCAGCGGACGGCACGCCGGGTGGGCAGGAGGCTGATGGTCACGGGCCCGGAGCGCCGGGGCGCGGGACCGGGCGGGGAGATGCCCGCCTCGGCGAGCGCGGCGCGGCCTTCCGGGGTGATCCAGTCGGTGGTCCAGGCGGGTTCCAGCGCCACACGCACCCGGGCGTCTGCGAAGCCGGCGTCTTGCAGTTCGCGCATCAGATCGTCCCGCATGGCGGCCATGGCCGGGCACCCCGAGTAGGTCGGCGTGATCGCGGCGACCACCGCGCCGTCGTCGTCCACTGTGACGTCCCGCAGGACACCCAGGTCGATCAGCGTCAGCATGGGCAGCTCCGGGTCCACAACGCGCCCGGCCGCGGCCCAGGCCCTCTCGAGCGTCTCGGCACGGCTGGTCATGGCGATCACCAGAGGCCGTCCGGGTGGGCGCGGGCCACCACCTGCATCTCGGCGAGCATGAGACTGAGGGCTTCCGTGTGGCGGCCGTCGCGGCCGGTCTTGCCCTGGACCCCGGCGAGCGGCCGGGCTTCGGGACGGGTGACCCCGCTGGCGTCGAAGACGTGGTCCAGGACGGACAGCACCTCCTCCTGTACGGAGGCCGGGTCCACGCCGGCACCGGAGGCGGCGACGGCGCGCTCCACAGGGTGGGTGGCGAAGAGTTCGGCGGTCAGCGGCCAGAGCCCGTCCAGCGCGGAGAGCAGACGACGGCGGGATTCCTCGGTGCCCTGCGCGAGGGTCAGGAACCAGCGGCCCACGAAGTCGCGGTGGTAGCTGAGCTCCTTGACGCCCTTGGCGGCGACGGCGGCCAGGACCGCGTCGCGGCTGTGCGCGAGGCGTTCGAAGAGGGCCAGCCGCCAGGTGGAGAAGATCAGGATCCGGGTGATGATCTCGGCGAAGTCGCCGTTGGGGACCTCGGCGAGGCGGACGTTGCGGAAGTGCAGATCGTCGCGGAAGAACGCGAGCCTGTCCTCGTCCGGGACCGGGGAGCCCTCCGGGAGTTGCGGGACCGCGGCGGGGTCGGCCGCGGCGGCACGGGCCAGCAGGAGGCGGGCCTGGCCGAGGAGGTCCAGGGCGATGTTGGCCAGCGCGATGTCCTCCTCCAGATCGGGGGCGTTGCTGCACCATTCGGAGATGCGCTGGGAGAACACCAGCGCATCGTCGCCCAGCATCAGGCAGTAGGCGGCGAGCTCCGCGGCGTCGACGCCTTCGGGCACGGTGGTGTCCACGCCCGCAAGCGGGTCTTCGAAATCCGTTCCGAAGGCCCAGTGGGCGTCGTTGACCAGCAGGCCGGCATAGGCGTTGTCGTGCTCGCCCTCGGTGTGCGTGTGTACTTCAGCCATCGTGTTCTCCTCCTCCCTCACATGTGGGGGACGTTGTCCGGGATCTCGTAGAAGGTGGGGTGGCGGTAGGCCTTGTCGCCGCTGGGGGCGAAGAGCGGGTCCTTCTCCCCCGGGCTGGAAGCGATGATCTCGGTGGACGGGACCACCCAGATGCTCACGCCCTCATTGCGCCGGGTGTAGACGTCCCGGGCGTGGCGGAGGGCCATCTGGCCGTCCGCGGCGTGCACGGAGCCGACGTGGACGTGGTTCAGGCCGCGCTTGCCGCGGATGAACACCTCATACAGCGGCCATTCGCTGCGGATCTGCCCGCTCATGCGTGGTTCTCCTTGCTTTCCTTGGCGGCGAAGGCGAGGGCGGCTTCGCGTACCCAGGCCCCTTCGTCCCAGGCCCGCTTGCGGTGGGCCAGCCGTTGGGCGTTGCAGGGGCCGTTGCCCTTGACCACGTCCCAGAACTCGTCCCAGTCCGGGGTGCCGAAATCGTAGTGGCCGCGTTCGGCGTTCCACTTCAGCTCGGGGTCCGGGAAGGTCACGCCGAGGGCTTCGGCCTGCGGGACGGACATGTCCACGAACTTCTGGCGGAGCTCGTCGTTGGTGTGGGTCTTGATGCCCCAGGCCATGGACTGCTCGGTGTTGGGCGAGGCGTCATCCGGCGGGCCGAACATCATCAAGGCCGGCCACCAGAAGCGGTTCACAGACTCCTGGACCATGTCCCGCTGCTCCTGGGTGCCGCGCATCATGGTCATGAGGAGTTCGAAGCCCTGCCGCTGGTGGAAGGACTCCTCCTTGCAGATCCGGATCATGGCCCGGCCGTAGGGGCCGAAGGAGGTACGGCAGAGGGGCACCTGGTTGCAGATGGCCGCGCCGTCCACCAGCCACCCGATGGTTCCCACGTCGGTGTAGGAGAGGGTGGGGTAGTTGAAGATCGAGGAGTACTTCTGCTTGCCCGCGATCAGGAGCTCGGTGAGCTCGTTGCGGGAGGTTCCCAGGGTCTCCGCGGCGGAGTAGAGGTAGAGCCCGTGGCCGGCCTCGTCCTGGACCTTGGCCAGGAGGATGGCCTTGCGGCGCAGGGACGGGGCCCGGCCGATCCAGTTGCCTTCCGGCTGCATGCCGATGATCTCCGAGTGGGCGTGCTGGGCCACCTGGCGGATCAGGGTCTTCCGGTAGGCCTCCGGCATCCAATCCCGGGGTTCGATCCGGTCCTTGTGGCCCACGATGGCTTCGAATTCGGCTTCGAGCTGGGGCTCGGCGACGGCGGATGACATGGCACCTCCTGAGGGTCTGAGCTATTTACTGACCGAACATTCTGTACTACTGTGGCACAGGACACACGGCTTGCGCAATGGCCTGCCGACAGGAGAAAAGCGAAAGGACTTCCCCATGAGCCCACTGCTGGAAAGCTACGCCGCAGGACGCTGGTTCCAGGCGGAGGACGCCGGCCAGCCGCTGCTGGACGCCGTGACGGGCCAGGAGGTCGCCCGGGTGTCCACCACGGGGCTGGACTACGCGGCCATGGTGGCCCACGGCCGTGAGGTGGGCGGCCCGGCCGTCCGGAAGCTGACGTTCCACGAGCGGGCGCTGCTCCTGAAGGAGGTGGCCCTGCACCTGGGACAGTTCAAGGACGAGTTCTACGCGCTCTCCTTCCGCACCGGCGCCACCAAGCGCGACTCCTTCGTGGACATCGATGGTGGCATCGGCACGATGTTCTCCTATGCGAGCAAGGGACGCCGGGAACTGCCCAACGACACGGTGGTACTCGACGGCGGGACGGAGCCACTGAGCCGCAACGGCACCTTCGTGGGCCAGCACCTCTACACTTCCCGCACCGGCGTCGCCGTGCAGATCAACGCCTTCAACTTCCCCGTCTGGGGCATGCTGGAGAAGCTGGCCCCGGCGTTCCTGGCCGGGCTGCCGAGCATCGTCAAGCCGGCCAGCCAGACCTCTTATCTCACCGAGGCCGTGGTCCGCCGGATCATCGAGTCCGGGATTCTGCCGGAAGGTTCGCTGCAGCTGATCAGCGGCAGTGCGGGCGATCTCCTGGACCAGCTGGGCGAGCAGGATTCCGTGGACTTCACGGGCTCCGCGTCCACGGCGGACATCCTGCGCAAGCACCCGGCCGTGCTGGAGCGCGGGGTGCGCCTGGGAGTCGAGGCGGACTCGCTGAACTGCTCCATCCTGGGCCTGGACGTCACGCCGGAGGACCCGGAGTTCGAGCTGTTCATCAAGGGCGTGGTGGCGGAGATGACCGTCAAGGCCGGCCAGAAGTGCACGGCCATCCGCCGCGCCATCGTGCCCCAGGCACTGACGTCCGCGGTCATCGAGGCGCTCAGCGCCCGCCTGGCGAAGACCGTGGTGGGCGATCCCGCGGACGAGTCGGTGCGCATGGGCGCGCTCGCCAGCCTGGGACAGCGCGAGGAGGTCCGGAAGGCGATCACCGAGCTGCGGCGCGGCGCCGACGTCGTCTTCGGCGACCCCGATCACGTCGAGACGGTGGGCGCGGACGCGCAGGCGGGCGCCTTCCTCTCCCCCGTGCTGCTCAAGGCGCACGACGGCGCGAGCGAGCCACACGACGTCGAGCCCTTCGGCCCGGTCAGCACCGTGTTCTCCTACCGGACCACCGAAGAGGCGATCGCGCTGGCGGCGCGCGGCAAGGGCAGCCTCGCGGCGTCGCTGGTGACGCACGACCCGCGGATCGCGCGGGAGGTCACGCTGGGGCTGGCGCCGTGGCACGGGCGCGTACTGGTGCTGGACCGCGACGACGCCGGCGAGTCGACCGGGCACGGCAGCCCCCTGCCGGTGCTGGTGCACGGCGGGCCGGGTCGCGCGGGCGGCGGCGAGGAGCTGGGCGGCATCCGCGGCGTGCTCCACCACATGCAGCGGACCGCGATCCAGGGGTCCCCGGACATGATCACGGCCATCACGGGCCGCTGGACCACGGGTTCCCGGCGTGAGGTGGGCGAAGTCCACCCGTTCCGGAAGAGCCTGGCGGAGCTGAAGATCGGCGACGGGATCAGCTCGAAGCCGCGCACAGTGACGCTGGCGGACATCGACCACTTCGCCGAGTTCACCGGGGACACGTTCTACGCCCACACGGACCCGGAGGCGGCGGCCGCCAACCCGCTGTTCGGCGGGATCGTGGCGCATGGCTACCTGGTGGTCTCGCTGGCCGCCGGCCTGTTCGTGGAGCCGAACCCGGGACCGGTGCTGGCGAACTTCGGCGTGGACAATCTGCGCTTCCTGACCCCGGTGAAGGCCGGTGACTCGATCGCCGTGGAGCTGACGGTCAAGCAGATCACACCGCGCAATTCGGCCGACTACGGCGAGGTCCGCTGGGACGCCGTAGTGAAGAATCAGGACGGCGAGAACGTGGCGACGTACGACGTGCTCACGCTCGTGGCGAAGGAACAGGCTCTCAGCGCGGGCCAGGGCTGACCATGTCCGTCAGTGCCGGCGTCCGCGAACCGTACACCCTGCAGCGCCTCCTGGATGTGGCGGTGCAGGTGTTCACCGAGCGCGGCTACGACGGCACGAGTTTCCAGCACCTGTCCCAGGCGTCGGGGCTGTCCAAGTCCTCGATCTATCACCACATCGAGGGCAAGGAACAGCTTCTGCGCCTGGGACTGGAGCAGGCGCTGGACCCGCTCATGGCCACCATCACGGAGGCCGAGGCGTTGGGAGGCCCGGCGATCGGGCGGCTGGAGCACTTGGTCCGGAGGAACATCGAGATCCTGACCGAGCGGCTGCCGTACGTGACGCTGCTGCTCAACGTGCACGGCAACACGGAGACGGAGCGGTGGGCGCTGGAGCAGCGCCGCGCGTACAACAAGGCGGTGGCCGCCGTGGTGCAGGAGGCCGTGGATGAGGGCAGCCTCCGGGCCGATGTGGACGCGAAGACGACGGCGCGGCTGGTGTTCGGCATGATCAACTCGGTCCGCGAGTGGTACCGGCCGGGGCGGGGTACCTCTCCTGAGAAACTCGCGGATCAGGTCCTGGGGCTGCTCCTGGACGGGATCCGGGCGGGGTAGTTTGTGTGGGGAGTCCGCGCAGCAGGACTGCATCCGACCCCGCATCAGAAGGGTGCCAGTAATGGGAGAAGTCTCCATCGGGCGACGAGGATCGTTGATCCTCAAGGCAGGGAATGACGACAGGGCCCGATCGGGAGCCGTTGAATACCTCATGGTCACCCTCGTGGCCGAAGGGCTCACAAGCACCAGCCGCATCTATGACGTGAATGGATTCGGCACACTGGTCGGTTACTTCGACGACCTGTCCCGCCATTGGCGAGGCTGGGATGGCTCGAAGATGTACGAGTCCTTGGAAGGCGATTTGCGAATATCGGCACGTCACGATGGCCGTGTCCGGCTCGAGGTCACCCTCAATCAAATCCTCGGCGAAACCGAATGGCGCTGTCAGAGCACGATCATTCTTGACCCGGGCGAAGAACTCTCATTCGCGGCCGCCGCACTTCAGGAACTCCTGAATCCCGCCATTTCCTGAGTCTCATCCACGGGTGTCACTGCGGACTTCTCGGGCCCATCCGTCCGGTCTCATAAGCGCGGACACCTTCGGCTTCGAGCACGGCCAATCGGTCGGCAACTCCTTGCGATTCGTTCGGTCCGCACGACAATGCCGTCAAAGACGAAGTGAGAACATCAACAAGGCACCCTCTCGCCGCGAATTCCTCCGCTAGAGGGAACCAAGCCGATTCGTCGTCTGAATTGAGCAGGAAGAACCTGCAGGTGTCGTTGCCGGCATCATGCACATGACCCGTGGGACATTTGCCCCTTCCGCCGATTCAATGACGGAGATTCTGTCGCCCAGGTTGAGGCCATACACGGAGGCCGGAACGCCCAGGACCGTGGCACTTCCGTCCTCCTCGATTCGTCCGCTCAGCCCTTCCCAGGACGCAACACCACGATCGTCGTCGGGAACGCTAAACCATACCGTCCCCGTCGCGGTCCGAGCCTACGGGACCAGCACACGGTTGGCTGCTCAGAGTGGGCCGGCTCCACGTACACCGGCCCGCAAGGATTCCAAGCGACAGACCGTGTCATCGAAGACGTCACCCCGTACGATTTCCCATTCTTCGGAGCAGAGAAAAAACTCGAGGTGGTCAGACAGTTCCCCGCCCTGGGGCGCCAGATCGATGGCGAGCATTCGAGTGCCCTGTGGGATTCCCGTGGTGGGGTCAACAGCCCTCGCACCCAGGGACCGGATGCCAACCCAAGCCAATTTTCCGATGAGGACATCTGACCTGTATTTCTGCTGATACAGTTCCAGTCCTTCAGGACGAGCCACCAAAAGGAAGGGAATGAAGCCTCTCGTCTTGACTGGCTTGAAGGGCCAGGATCGCAAGGGCGGCGCCATGAACCACGTCCAGCCCGCACAAACTACGAACGCGCCTGAATATGAGTCACGAGTCCGCACCGCCCTTCTGGCCTTGCCGCGACGGACTCCTGCCGCCAGTCCCCAGATGAGCAACGGGAACATCAACAGAACCGCGAATCCGGACATGTTCGCAGCGGTCGGGCCGAATCTGATGACGTCGCCGATCAGCCGATAGAGCGTGAAGGACAAGCAGACCAGGACAACCGCCCCGAACAGAATGACTTTTCCCCATCGGTTCACCGTTTCCCCCTCTGCTGCAGGTCCTGGAATTCCTTCTACCGCACTCCGGCCCAAGAGAAAAGTGTAGGGCGCCCCTCCACCTGGAGGGGCGCCCTTCGCGTGACCGCAGCCTTACCGCTGTGGCCGGTTGTCCAGGATCCTGCGCATCTTGCCGTTGGAGCGCTCGACGCCGCCCGGCTGCACGACGTCGACGGCCACCGTCACGCCGATCTTGCTCTTGACCAGCCGCTTCAGCGTCATCGCAGCGGCGTGTGCGGACTCGGCACTGACGCCGTCGCGCTGTTCGACGCGGACGGTCATGTCGTCCAGGATGCCCTGGCGGCCCAGTACGCACTGGAAGTGCGGCGACAGCTCAGGGGTGTGGAGGATGAGTTCCTCGATCTGGGTCGGGAACAGGTTGACGCCACGGAGGATGATCATGTCGTCCGTGCGGCCGGTGATCTTCTCGATGCGGCGCATGGTGCGCGCCGTGCCAGGCAGCAGACGCGTCAGGTCACGGGTGCGGTAACGGACGATCGGCATGGCCTGCTTGGTCAGCGAGGTGAAGACGAGCTCGCCCTCCTCCCCCTCGGCCACGGGCTCCATCGTGATGGGGTCCACGATCTCCGGGTAGAAGTGGTCCTCCCAGACCGTCAGGCCGTCCTTGGTCTCCACGCATTCGCTCGCGACACCGGGGCCGATCACCTCGGACAGGCCGTAGATGTCCACGGCATGCATGTCCAGGCGCTGCTCCATCTCATGGCGCATGTCATTGGTCCACGGTTCGGCTCCGAAGATGCCCACTTTCAGGGACGTGGAGCGCGGGTCGATCCCCTGCCGCTCCATCTCCTCGATGACGGCCAGCATGTAGGACGGGGTCACCATGATGATGTCCGGCTTGAAGTCCTGGATCAGCTGGACCTGGCGCTCCGTCATCCCGCCGGACACCGGCACCACCGTGCAACCCAGCTTTTCGGCGCCGGCGTGCGCTCCCAGTCCGCCAGTGAACAAGCCGTAGCCGTAGGCGTTGTGGAGCATGTCGCCGGGCCGGCCGCCCGCGGCCCGGATGCTGCGCGCCACCACGGTGGCCCACATGTCCAGATCGTCCTTGGTGTAGCCGACCACCGTCGGACGGCCGGTAGTGCCGGAGGAGGCGTGCACACGGGACACTTGATCGCGCGGGACGGCCAGCATGCCGAACGGGTAGTTCTCCCGCAGATCGGCCTTGCTGGTGAAGGGGAACTTGGAGAGGTCGGAGAGGTCCTTGAGGTCGTCGGGATGGACCCCGGCCTCGTCGAATGCCTTGCGGTAGTGCGGGACGTTGTCATAGGCATGCTTCAACGACCACTGAAGCCGCTGCAACTGCAACGAGCGGAGTTCATCGACGGAAGCGGTCTCAATCGCTTCAAGCTCGCCGGGGCGCGGACTCAGGTCCTGCATCTCTCACATCCTTGTGCCACTGCATTCCGCACTCATGCCGGAAAACATTACTTACCGAACATTCAGTACTATAGCGTGTCGCGAATCACATGCCTAGGGGCGTCTCAGAACGGGGCAGAGAGCAGGTGTACCACCGATATCGCTAGAGGTACACTTGGACCATGCCCACTTCACGCCCCCGCACCCAGGTGACCCACACGGATACCGTGCAGCATGCACTGGAAGTGGCCGCCCAACGCTGGCCCGGCCAGAAGCCGAGCGTGCTCCTGACTCATCTCATCGAAGAAGGGGCCCGTGTGATCGAATCCGAGGAAAACGAAGGGGCGGCCGAGCGGCGCTCGAAGGTGGAGGCCCTGATCAGGAACCATGGAGTTCAGTACGGACCCGGCTACCTCGATGACGTCAGGGACGGATGGGACGAATGATCGTCCTGGACGCGAGCTTCGTGATCGCTGTCCTCAACCCTGGCGACCCGCACCATCATCAAGCCGTCAGCCTGATGAGTTCCACTCGCGAAGAACTCTTCATACACACTCTGACGCTGGCCGAGATCCTGGTCGGCGCCGCGCGGGTGGGGCGGGAAGGCGAGCTGCGACGGGACCTCACCGGACTCGGCATCCGAACGGCTCAGCTGGGCCCCGACGAACCTGAACTCCTGGCCCGGGTCCGTGTCCAGCACGGCCTCAAGATGCCCGACTCCTGCGTCCTGGCGACGTCGATCCACCTCAGCGCCCCATTGGTTACGTTTGATCAGAAGCTTGCCACCGAAGCCGAGCGCCTGGGTCTACTCTTCCGGAACTGACCGCGACGACTCAGTTCACCGCGCCCCGGAACCTCCGCAGCCGCAGGCTATTGCCCACCACGAAGACGCTGGAGAACGCCATGGCGACGCCCGCGATCATCGGGTTCAGCAGGCCAAGTGCGGCGAGCGGGATGGCCGCCACGTTGTAGGCGAACGCCCAGAAAAGGTTCGCCTTGATGGTCCGCAGCGTGGCACGAGAAAGCCGGATCGCGTCGACGGCGCCGAGCAGGTCGCCGCGCACCAGGGTGAGGTCGGACGCCTCGATGGCCGCGTCCGTCCCGGTCCCCATCGCCAGGCCCAGATCGGCGGTGGCCAGCGCCGCGGCGTCGTTCACTCCGTCGCCCACCATCGCGACCACGCGGCCCTCGGCCTGCAGCGCACGGACGGCGTCCAACTTGTCCTGCGGCAGCACCTCGGCCACCACCCGCTCGATGCCCACCTCAGCGGCGATCCGGCGCGCGACGTCGCGATTGTCACCGGTCAGCAGCACAGGTTCCAGTCCCAGTGCGCGCAGCCGCCGGACGGCGTCGGCACTGCTGGGCTTCAGGCGGTCGGCCACGGTCAGGACGCCGCGCACCTCGCCCTCCCAGCCGACGACGACGGCGGTGCGGCCCTGCGCTTCCGCCTCGGCCTTGTCGCGGCGAAGATCCTCCGGGAACCTCAGCCCTTCGGCCTCCAGGAGTGTCACGCGGCCCACCAAGACCTCCACGCCGTCCACCACGCCCCGCACGCCCAGGCCCTGTTCGTTGCGGAATCCGCTCACCGAGGGCAGGGCCCCGAGCTCGGCCTCGGCCCCGCGGGCGATCGCCCGGGCGATGGGGTGCTCGCTCGCGTGCTCCAGGGCGCCGGCCCGGCGGAGGACCGCGGCGCGGTCCGTCGGCTGAGCGCCGGAGGCGAGCAGCACGCCGTCGAGCTCCATCTTCCCGGTGGTGACGGTGCCGGTCTTGTCCAGCACCACGGTGTCCACGCGGCGGGTGCTCTCCAGGACTTCCGGGCCCTTGATCAGGATGCCGAGCTGGGCGCCGCGGCCGGTGCCGACCAAGAGCGCCGTAGGCGTGGCGAGGCCGAGGGCGCATGGGCAGGCGATGATCAGGACCGCGACGGCGGCGGTGAAGGCCGCGGCAACGGGCTGGCCGAGCAGGAGCCAGGCGGCGAGCGTCGCGAGGGCGATGCCGATGACCACGGGGACGAAGACCCCGGAGATGCGGTCCGCGAGGCGCTGGACCTCGGCCTTGCCGGACTGGGCTTCCTCCACCAGGCGGGCCATCTGGGCGAGCTGGGTGTCATTGCCGACGCGGGTGGCACGGACCAAGAGCCGGCCCGAGGTGTTGACGGTGGCTCCGGTGACAGCGTCGCCGGGTCCGACATCCACGGGGACGGACTCGCCGGTGATCATGGACGCGTCCACGGCGGAGGCGCCGTCCAGGACGGTGCCGTCGGTGGCGATCTTCTCGCCCGGGCGCACGACGAACTCCTCCCCCACGCGGAGGTCGTCCACCGGCACGCGGTGCTCGACGCCGTCGCGCAGGACGGTGACGTCCTTGGCTCCCAGCTCCATGAGGGCGCGGAGGGCGGCGCCCGCCTGGCGCTTGGAGCGCTTCTCGAAGTAGCGGCCGGCCAGGATGAACATGGTCACGCCGGCGGCGACTTCCAGGTAGATGTTGCCCGCACCGTCGCTCGGGGACACCGTGAATTCGAATTCGTGACGCATGCCCAGCATGCCGGCGGTGCCGAAGAAGAGGGCGTAGAGGGACCAGAGGTAGGCGGCCAAGGTGCCGACGGAGACCAGGGTGTCCATGGTCGCGGCGCCATGGCGGAGGTTGGCCCAGGCGGCCCGGTGGAACGGCCAGGCGCCCCAGAGGATGACGGGTGTGGCGAGGAGCAGGGAGACCCACTGCCAGCCGGTGAACTGGATGGCCGGGACCATGGAGAGCACGATCACCGGAACGGCCAGCGCGATGGAGACCTGGAGGCGGCGGCGCAGAGAGTTCAGTTCGGTGTCGTCCTGAGGTTTCTCCTCCTCATGGACGGTGGCGCCGTAGCCGGCCTGCTCCACAGTGTTGATGAGCAGCGCGACGTCGAAGCCGCCCGGGGCGGTCACGCGCGCCTTCTCGGTGGCGTAGTTGACCGTGGCCGCCACGCCGTTCACCTTGTTGAGCTTGCGCTCGATGCGGTTGGCACAGGACGCGCAGGTCATGCCCGTGATGTCGAGTTCCACCTCGGTGGCCGTGCTGCTCATCGTCGTTCCCCTCTCAACAGAATCATACCCCCTAGGGGTATTTCCTGTTCAACATACCCCCAGGGGGTATGCGAGGGCAAGGGGTGTCGTCGATCGATTGCTCCGAGGGTGTCGTTTTGAGCGCTCAGAACGTCACCTACGGAACAGTCGATGCGCGGCAGCGGCGCAGTCGCCATGCAGCGCACGTCTAGCGATTGTTTTGCCGCCCGATCCTGCGATCGACCATTCTGTGGAGGCCTCGTGCGCAGCGATGGTCCTGAGCAGCGTGATCTCGATAGTGATCGAATCCATTTGGAATAGGACCCGCGGTTTTTGAGAGTCAGCGTGGCTAATCTTGAGCCATGATCCGAGAATTGACCAGGAAACCATGGCCGGAACTAGCGTCGACTGCGCCGCTCTTACCCGGCGGTGCCAAGAAGTTCGTCCCTTCGCTCGTTGCCGTGCTTGAGGCCATAAGTGACGGACCAAACGGCCTGTCCCAGACAGTCGATCCCGAGCAAGTTCAAAGGCAAATCGGCGTCCTGGGGTTCACACAACGTGCAGGGGATTCAATCGAGCTGACGGCATCTGGCAAGGATTGGATCTCTACATCCAACATGCATGAACTCTTCCTCATCATGCATAGCCGTCTCGCCTACTTTGGCGAACTTCTCGCACGGGTCGCAACCAGTCCCGCCACCATTGAGGACCTGCGGCGTGATGCCAAAGACAGGTATCTGATGTCCTGGTCAAGTCTCGACCAGGTTCGTCGTCGCACGTCGTGGCTTCAAGCACTCGGCCTGATTGAACTTTGGCCCGACCATCTGTTTCGAGTCACCACCGTAGGAACGCAAGTACTTGAGGAAATCGACCTCGCCGACCCTAATGATATTCAGGCCGCGATACTCGAATCGCAGTCGTCAACATCTCTTCCGGCCACCCCACCGATACTTGCCGCAGCACTCGAAGAATGTGCTCCGTCAGCACGTTCGCTCAGCTGGTCGTACATGACCAAAAATCCGGTTGAAACCCTGAGCCTGATCACTCGCGAGGCGCTGCCTGGAGCGACGAAGGTGCAGATCTTGGAACAGGTGGCCCGCCACTGCGATATTAGCGAGAGTTCCGCAAAGAGCGCGGTCGACTCAGCCGGCTTGCTCGGACTCTACGAATTTACCGGTAAGCTCGAGGTCACTGCGACTCCGCTGGGCCGAGAATGGCTGGACAATGCTACGGAGCTCAACTTGGTTCGGTTGCTCCATCTTCGATTTCATGCGTTCGGAGAAGTCCTTCAGCACCTGAGTGAGTCCCCAAGATCTGCCGGGGAGATCCACCGCCGACTGTTCGCCCACACTGAGTCAGGTCCAAACCAGAGCCGAACCGCCAACGTACTGCGCCGATTGAGCGCTGCAGAAGCCGTCTCTTCGATCGGCTACTCTCGGTACATCATCACCGGGGTTGGGGCTGCGCTGCTGGCAGAACTTCCGATGGCAGATCTTGACCCGCTCTCGTCTGACGAGCGCCAAATGGCTGAATCGGGCGAACCCTCGGGCCAGGAGCTCGATGCTCTTGTTAATGAGCTTGAAGAGTCATCCCGGGACTCAGCACACCCGGAACGCTTTGAGAAGGCTTGCGCAGCAGCCTTCCTTCGCCTTGGAGTCGACGCGCAACACCTCGGTGGAGCAGGGCGCACAGACGTCGTTGTCACCGTCAGATCGGGCCTGCAAGTCGTCGCTCGAGCGATTGTAGATGCCAAGTCGTCGGCTGGTCAGCTCAATGAGAACTCGGTCAAGTTTGAGGTTCTCAAGGAACACGCCACAAAACACAAAGCCGGATCGATAGCGGTTATCGCCCCAACCTTCGATGGAAGCGGTCGACTCGTCGACTGGGCCGAGTCAAGCGGCGTGGTTCTTTTCACGGCCGCCGAACTCGGACTTCTCCTGCGCTCTCATGACGAATATCCCTTCTCTGCGTCTGAAGTTGCAAAGCTCCTCGAACCACAAGGACGCGAAGAAGTCCAGGCCGAGCGAGAGGAATCGTTCGCGCACCTGAATCTGTTTGGTGAAGTGCTCGATGAGCTGTCCGCCGAAGCGAAACAGCCGGACCCTGAGCCAATTTCGGCAAGAGACATTGGCCGGGCGATGCGCCGCACAGGGGCTTCCATCTCGGATGACTCAGTGGCTGCTGTCCTCAATTTCCTCTCAGTGCCCGAGATCATGGCTGTACAGACAGAACCAAAGGGAACGTATACGCTACCGTCGTCGCGCTCGGTCGCTGCCATGCGACTGCGCGCAATCGCACAGGTCATTGAGGGGAAGCCCATCGGAAAATCCGAGGCAACTCAACTCAATTAACGCGCGCGACTCTCATCGACTGCTCCGTACGATGCCGAAATCCCCCGAAAATCAGGGAGAACGGCGTCCTACGGAGCAGTCGATGAGTGGAAAGTGACCTACTCCCCCAGCACCTCGGCGGCCTCGAGCCACTCCATCTCCAGGGTCTCCTTCTCCTCCAGCACCTCGTTCAGCTGAACATTCAGAGAGCCGAGCGCGTCGAAGTCGCCCTTCTCCGACGCCGTGGCCATCTGCGCGTGCAGCTTCTCCTCCTGCTGGGACAGCTTGGACAGCTGGCGTTCCACGCGGTTGACCACCTTGCGTGCCTCGCGCTTCTCCGCCTCGCTGGCGCCCGACGCCGCCGCCCCGGCACTGGCTGCGGCGGCACCGGAGCCGCCACCCGCCGCCGTCGGCGATCCCTTCGCGGAGCCACCGCCCGCCAGCATCGCCTCGCGCAGCTCCAGGTACTGGTCCACGCCCCGCGGCAGGCCGCGCAGCTTGCCGTCACCCAGCAGCGCCAGCTGGTGGTCCGTGACGCGCTCCAGCAGGTAGCGGTCGTGGCTGACCACCACGAGCGTGCCGGGCCAGCCGTCCAGCACGTCCTCCACCGCGGCCAGGGTGTCCGTGTCCAGGTCGTTCGTGGGCTCGTCCAGCATCAGTACGTTCGGCTCCCCCACCAGCAGGCGCAGCAGCTGCAGACGCCGCCGCTCACCACCGGAGAGGTCCCTGATCTGCGTCCACTGCTTGGAGTTCGTGAAGCCCAGCTGCTCCACGAGCTGCCCGGCCGTGAGCTCCTTGCCGCCGATGGAGAAGGAGCGCTTCTCCCGCTCGATCAGCTCCACCACGCGCAGATCGTCCACCTCGGCCAGCTCGTGCACTTCCTGGCTCAGCACGGCCGGCACCACGGTCTTGCCGCGCTTGACCTTGCCGCTGGTGGGCTTCACCTCGCCGGAGAGCAGCCGCAGCAGCGTCGACTTGCCCGCGCCGTTCACGCCCACCAGGCCCAGGCGCTCGCCCGGCGCCAGGCGCAGCGTCACGTTGTCGAACAGCGGCGCCCCGGCGTCCTCCGCACCCGGCTCCATGCGCCGCGCCAGCGTCACGTTCTCCAGGTCCAGCACGTCCTTGCCCAGGCGCGCCGTCGCCATCTTGTTCAGCGCCAGCGTGTCACGCGGCGCCGGCACGTCCTCAATCAGCGCGTTCGCGGCCTCGATGCGGAACTTCGGCTTGGAGGTCCGGGCCGGGGCGCCGCGCCGCAGCCACGCGAGCTCCTTCTTCACCAGCTGCTGCCGCTTGGCCTCCACCACGGCGGCCGTCCGGTCACGCTCGGCGCGCGCCAGCACGTAGGCCGCATAGCCGCCTTCGAAGGGGTCCACGATCCCGTCGTGGACCTCCCAGGTCTTGGTGCAGATCTCATCCAGGAACCAGCGGTCGTGCGTGACCACCAGGAACGCGCCCTCATTGGCACGCCAGCGCGCCTTCAGGTGCCGTGCCAGCCAGGCCACGCCCTCGACGTCGAGGTGGTTGGTGGGCTCGTCCAGCATGATCACGTCGTGCTCGCCGATCAGCAGCTTGGCCAGCGCCACGCGGCGCTTCTGCCCGCCCGAGAGGCTGTGGACGTTGGCGTGCCAGTCGACGTCGCCCACCAGGCCGCCCATGATCTCGCGGATCTTGGGGTCGGCGGCCCACTCGTGGTCCGCCATGTCCCCCACGATCGCCTGGCCCACCGTGTCATCCGCGTCCAGCACATCCTGCTGGTCCAGGTACCCCACCCGCAGGCCGCGGCGCTGGGTGACCCGGCCGTCGTCGGGCGTCGCGCGCTGCGCCAGGAAGCGCATGAGCGTGGACTTGCCGTCGCCGTTGCGGCCCACGATGCCGATCCGGTCGCCGTCCTCCAGCCCCACCGTGACCCCGTCCAGGACGGTGCGGGTGCCGAAGGACACGGCGAGGTTCTCGCCGCCCAGAAGATGTGCCACAGTACTGCTTTCGCTTGAATCGATCGATGAATGTCTAGTGAACGGCGCTCAATGAACCCGGGCGCCCGCGCCCGGCGAGTCCACGGCCAACGCCGCGTGCCCCTCGTGCCGGAGCGCCTCCGCCAGGGCGTGTGCCGCAGACGCGTCCTCGCACAGGAACGCCAGCGTCGGCCCGGACCCGGACACCAGGCCCGCGAGCGCCCCAAGGGACTCCCCCAGGCCGAGCACGTCGCGCAGCTCCGGCGCGAGTTCGACGGCGGCCCGCTGGAGGTCGTTGACCATCAGCGTGGAGAGCGCATGGGCGTCCGCACTGCGCAGCGCGGCGAGGATGGCCGCGTCCACGGTGTGCGGCTCCGGAGCGTCGAAGCCTTCGGCGTCGCGCAACCGGTCAAGGGTCCGGAACACCTCCGGTGTGGACAGGCCGAACTCCGCCGGCACCACCACCCAGTGGACCAGGCCGTGCACCAGCGCCGTGGTGAGCTCATCGCCCACCCCCAGGCCCACGGCCGCACCGCCCAGCAGGCAGAACGGGACGTCGGCCCCCAGTTCGGTGCCCAGGGTCGCGAGCTCCTCACGGGTCAGTCCGCAGCCCCACAGTTCGTTGCACGCCACCAGCGTGGCCGCGGCGTCCGCCGAACCGCCCGCCATGCCGCCCGCCACCGGGATCCTCTTGGTGATCTCCAGGTCCAGGGCGGGCTCCAGACCGGCGTGCGCCGCCAGCAGCGCGGCCGCCCGGTGGGCCAGATTGCGTTCGTCCAGCGGGATGGAGTCCGGGTCCACGTCCAGACCGTCCGCGATGGTGACGCTCAGGCCGATCCCGGGATCCAGGCGCCGCGTGGCCCGCACGTCCTCCCGCAGGGAGACCGCCAGGAACACACTCGCCAGCGAGTGGTAGCCGTCCTCCCTGAGCGGCCCGACGTGCAGGGAGACGTTGATCTTCCCCGGCGCGGAGGCCAGGGCCGTGTCCCGGCTCATGCTTCCAGCGGGATCTTCGCCTCGGCGATCCGGGCGAAGGCCTTCACGTCCAGGACCTCGCCACGGGCGCTCGGGTCCACGTTCGCCAGGCGCAACAGGCGCTCGGCCTCGGCCCCGCTGCCGGCCCAGCCGGACAGGGCGGCGCGCAGGGTCTTGCGGCGCTGGGCGAAGGCGGCGTCGATGACGGCGAACACCTGTTCCCGGGACGCCCGCGTGGCGGGCGGGTCCTGCCGTTCGAACCCCACCAGGCCGGAATGGATCTTGGGCGCCGGCCAGAACACGTTCATGCCGATCACGCCGGCCTTGCGCATGGTGCCGTACCAGGCGGCCTTCACGGACGGCACGCCGTAGATCTTGGACCCGGGGCCGGCGGCGAGCCGGTCGGCCACCTCGTCCTGGACCATGACCAGGCCGTGGCGCAGGGACGGGAAGTGCTCCAGGAGGTGCAGGACCACTGGCACGGCCACGTTGTACGGCAGATTGGCCACCAGCGCCGTGGGATCGTGCGGCAGTTCCGTGACCTTCAGGGCGTCCTGGTTGATGAGCGTGAACCGCTCGGTGGCACCGGGGCGGAACTCCTCCACGGTGGTGGGCAGCTTCGCGGCCAGCACCGGGTCGATCTCCACGGCCACCACGCGCGCTGCGGCGTCGATCAGGCCGAGGGTCAGGCTGCCCAGGCCCGGGCCGACCTCCAGCACGGTCTCCGCGGGGTCCAGCTCGGCTGCTCCCACGATGCGCCGGATGGTGTTCCCATCGATCACGAAGTTCTGGCCCAGCGTCTTGGTGGGGCGCACGCCGATGCTCTCGGCCAGGCGCCGGATGTCCGCCGCGCCGAGCAGGGGTGCGGTCTGGGCTCCGGGATCCGGGGTCTGCGATGCGTCACTCACCCGTCAATCCTACCGAGCCCCGCCAAAACGACGACGGCGTCCGGCGCCTTCCGTGAAGAAGGCACCGGACGCCGTCGGTTCAGTCGGTCGACCGGGGGTCAGGCGGCCCAGCCGCAGCCCCACGGGGACAGCCCGCGCTGGGCGTAGACGCGGTTGGCGATGTCGATCTGCTGCGCGCGGGTCGCCAGGCTGGCGTTCGGGGCGTAGGCGCCACCGCCGTTGCCGAGCCAGGTCTGGATGTCGAACTGCAGGCCGCCGTAGTAACCGTTGCCAGTGTTGATGGCCCAGTTGCCACCGGACTCACACTGGGCGATGCGGTCCCACATGCCACCGTTGACGTTGCTGCCGCCGGCGGTGGTCACGGGACCGGCCGGAGCGGCCGGTGCGACCTTGGTGCCCACGTGGACCTCCTCGGAGACCGGCTGGGCCAGGACCTTGCTGGAGACCTGCGTGCGGGTGGCTTCCTTGCCATCGACGATCACCAGCCGGAAGGTCTTCTGCACGGAACCCTTGACGCCCTCCTTGGTCACTTTCTGGGTGCCCTGGTCCATCGAGCTGTCATCGATCTTGACGGTGTCGAAGTCGATGTCCTCGGTGGTGGTGGCGGTCTGGTCCTTGTCCACGTTGCTCACCTTGATGGTCATGTCCGAGGTGACAGGGGTGCTCGCGGGAAGCGCGGACACGTCGTTCTTCGCGAGGGTGACGTTGGCCTCCTTGAGGACGTCACCCACGGTGGCGGCGGTGGTGGTGAGCTTGCTGCCCTTGCCCCGGACGATCAGATTGACCTTCTTGGGGGTGGAGATGTTCAAGCTGCTGCCCTGGACGTTCAGCTCGGTGTCGGCCGGGAGGGAGACCCGTGCGGCGTCGGCGACGCCGAGCTGCTTGACGAGTCCACCGACGGTGCTCTCGTGGGTGTCCACCTCACGTGCCGCGCCGTCGAGGGTCACGGCCACGGACTTGGCCCGGTTGATCCTGACCTCGGTGCCGTTCTGCACGCCGCTGCTCAGAGCGGGCGTGACCTCATCACGGGAGGCGAGATCGATGTTCGCACTCTTCACAACCTGTTCGACGTTGCCGCCGAACGTCTGGACGGAGCTCACACGGCCGTCGAGGTTGATCTTCACGGTCTTGTTGTTGACCACGAATGCGAGGAGGCCTCCGACGAGCGCGAGTACCACCGCGATCTGGACACCGACCTTGACGGGGCTGATTTTGCCGCCTGTTGCGAAGAAATTGTTCACTGCTATCCGAACTACTGGTACGTCCGGGCACGGGGAATCGGGGCCTCGCAAGGCAAGACCTGATGGCGAGCGCATGTGTCAGACACACGCGTCACCACGTTTCACAACGAAGTGCTTTCGTCCGCAGGCCTTCCCCGACCCCGGCTGTCTGATATCCACTGTAACCGAAGCGTTATAAAACGGCCAAGCCCGCCGTCGTCCAGCGAGACCGGAATGTGATATTCCTCCCGCCTGGACGGTCGGTGAAACCGGTCGCGGGACGCTTTTGCGGCCCGGACGTTTCCACTGGTCAGAGGCCGCTTACCGGCTGTCAGTCCCAGCTGCCGTACGCGGCCACCGTGTTGCGCGCGACGTCGGCGCACAATTCGTCCAGATCAGCCTCCAAAGCCTCCGCCATGGCGCGCATCGTATAGGGAATCATGTAACTCGCGTTGGGGCGGCCGCGGTGCGGATGAGGGGTCAGGAACGGCGAGTCGGTCTCCACCAGGATCAGGTCACGGCGAGCCAGGCTGAGCGCCTGCCGCAGGTGGTCATTGGCTTTGAATCCCACGGGGCCGGCGAAGGACATGAACCAGCCGTGCTCATTGCAGATCGAGGCCAGGGACTCGTCGCCGGAGAAACAGTGGAACACCACGCGGGACGGCTGCTCCTCCTCGAGGAGAATACGGACCACGTCGTCGTGAGCGTCCCGGTCGTGGATCTGCAGCGTCAGGCCGAGCCGGCGGGCGATGTCGATGTGGCGGCGGAAGGAATAGTGCTGGATCGCCTGCTCCTCCTCACCCGCGGTGCGGAAGTAGTCCAGGCCGGTCTCCCCGATGGCGCGGACGCGGGGGTGGGCCGCGAGCGTCTCGATCTCCTCCAGGGCCGCCTCCAGTTCCCCGCGGGCCGCGTAGAGCGGGGCGTCATTGGGGTGGATCGCCAGCGCACCCAGCAAGCGGGAGTCCTCATCCAGGGCCTGCACGGTGAACCGGGCCGATTCGAGGTCGCACGCCACCTGCACGGCCGCCTGCACACCCACGGCCGCGGCCGCGTCCAGGGCGTCTTTAACGGAGACCTCCACCAGTCCGTCGCGGAAGTTCAGGTGAGTGTGGTTGTCCATGACCGGGACGGCGAGCGGCTCGGGCGCCGGCGGGTACTCCAGGCGCCTCTTGCGCCCCGACTCATCCTTCGCCGAGCGCACCGATCCGCCCGACGCGTCCGGGGCCGCGTCGTCGTCGGTCCAGCGGTAGGCGAGAGGAGTCTCAGAGGCGCACATAGGAACAAGGGTAGTTCCCCTGCGGCACCCTCCCCTGAGTAGACTGGGACGACAGTGAGCCCCGTCACAGCACGTCAGGCGCGTGCGGGGCTACGCGGCGGAGCATGGGGAGGTTTTCGTGGCCGAAGCGGTTTCCGGTGAGAGGTCCCGGGAGGATGTCCGGCCGTTGCCGTCCGGCGAGTTCGCGGCCGCGGCCCAGGCGATCCTGGACGCCGTCAACGGCGTGATCGACGGCAAACAGGAGACCGCCGCCACCGCTCTCATGGTCCTCCTCGCCCAGGGCCACCTTCTGCTGGAGGACGTCCCGGGCGTCGGGAAGACCATGCTGGCCAAGACCCTGGCCCGCGCCGTCCACGGCAGCGTCTCCCGCATCCAGTTCACCCCGGACCTGCTGCCCTCCGATGTCACGGGCGTGTCCATGTACAACCAGGCCACCGGCACGTTCGAATTCCGGCCCGGCCCGGTGTTCGCCAATCTGGTGATCGGGGACGAGATCAACCGGGCCTCCGCCAAGACCCAGTCCGCGCTCCTGGAGTGCATGGAGGAGAACCAGGTCAGCGTGGACGGGAAGATCTACCTCCTGAGCGCGCCGTTCATGGTCCTCGCCACCCAGAACCCTGTGGAGATGGAAGGCACCTTCCCGCTCCCGGAGGCCCAGCGGGACCGCTTCATGGCACGCATCGCCATGGGCTACCCGGACCGGGCCGCGGAGCTGGACATGCTCCAGGCCCATCAGAACAGCTCACCTCTTGAGCGGCTCAAGCCCGTGGTGGACACCGCCATGCTCCGCCGCATGATCAGCACGGTCCACGCCGTCCACGTCTCGGACCCGGTCCGCGAGTACGTGGTGGACCTCGGCCGTGCCACGCGGGAACATCCGGAGATCACCCTGGGAGCCAGCCCTCGCGCCATGCTGCACGTACTCCGCGCGGCCAAGGCACGCGCCGCGCTGGGCGGTCAGGAGTTCGTGCTCCCGGACGATGTGGCCGGCGTCGCGCACAGCGTGCTGTCCCACCGGCTGATGGTGGACCGCCGTGCGGCCCTGAACGGCCGCGACGCCGGCGCCATCCTCAAGGAGATCCTCCTCCGGCTCCCCGTTGATCCGGCGGCGGGCCGGGAGTCGGCCCGCCGTGCCGCCGGGGTCCGCTGAGAACCATCCGGAGCGGCTGATCAGCATGGCACTCACCGCACTGAAACCGTCCCGCATCCTCACCCGCAGGGGCATGGGGTTCCTCCTCACCGGGCTGGCGTGCCTGGCGGGCGCCGCGTTCATGGGGCGACGTGACCTGCTCTCGCTCTCCATCTTCCTGATGGCGCTGCCGATGCTGGCCGCGGCCGCGCTGAGCCGCCGCCAGGGGCGCTTCCGGGTGCGGCGCGAGTTCACTCCGGCGTCGGAAGGGGCGACGACCGTGCGCCTGACTGTGGAGTCGTTGCCGCGCGTCGTGGGCGGACCGGGTCCGGCCCGGCAGAGCGGAGCGCTCGAATCGACCATGCTGGAGCAGCTCCCGAAGGAACTCGGCGGTTCGCCTCGCTTTCAGTACCCGTCCCGGGGGTCCCGCGGCGGCCCGGTGTCCGCCTATGAGTACGTCCTGGTCCCACCGCATCGCGGGCTGTTCCGGGTGGGCGGCGTCCTCGCCGAGTTCCGGGACCCCTTCTCCCTGGCCCACCGCCGGCACCGGGTGGACCCCGGCACGGAACTGGCCGTGGCACCCGCCCTGGTGGACGCCTCACCCGGCCTCGTGGAGCTGGTCCGCGGGCATTCCGGGGCAGGGGTGGGCGGCAGCCAGTCCACCAGCTGGGTGGCGAGCGCCAGCGAGAACGACGTCATGGTGCGCGAGTACCGCCACGGGGACGCGCTGCGCCGGGTGCACTGGCCGTCCACGGCCCGGCGCGGCGAACTCATGGTGCGTCACGAGGAGGGCGGTGCCCTGCCCCGCGTGACGCTGGTCCTGGACCGCCGGGCGGCCGCGCACTCCGGCGGGGATCTGGCGGGCCTTCCGGTGCCTGCCGCGGCCGAGGCCCTGAGGACGTCCATCACCTTCGAATGGCAGATCAAGACCTGCCTCTCCCTCGCCGTCGGGCTGTCCGCCTGGGGCCACGAGCTCCAGCTGCTGGACCACGCCCTCTCCCCTGCGTTCCTCGGATCCCGGGGCACGGCGCGGCCGGAGGCCGGGCTGCTGAGGGCCGCCGACGTCCACGAATCCCTTCCCGGGCTGCTGGCCGCCGTGGAACTCGACGATCGGCCGCACCCTCTGGACGCCGGCGGGTCCGGGAACCTGGTGGTGGTGTTCACCGGCCGGCTGAGCCTGGCGGATGCTGAGGATCTCGCCGCCGGTGTCCTCTCCGGCCCCGGCGTGGAGTCCTCCTGGAGCGGGGCCGCCGGGCCGGTCCAGGCCACGGTGATCTCCTGCTGGCCCGGGCCTCCCGCGGCGCCCGTCAAGGAGCTGCTCGAGTCGTCCGGCTGGAGGGTCCTCTGGGCCCGGCCGGACTCGGATCCGGGGCAGGCGGAAGGTCCCCGGGAGCACACGCCATGACCGTCCAGCGCAGCACGGACCGCTTCCGGCCCGGGGCGGTGTACCTGCCAGTCAGCGTCTTCATCGCCTTCGCCCTCGCAATGGCCGCTGCGGGCCTGTCCGCAGTGATCTTCAGCTGGTCCTGGTACCTGCCGGTCCTGGCATGTCTACTGGCCACCACCGCGGTCACCGCGGGCACACGGTTCTTCACCGCCTCCGTCTGGATCCCCTACGCGGCAGGCCTGCTGGCTCTCGGGCTGGCACTCACCGCCGCATTCCAGAGCGGGACGGCGCTTCTGGGATTCCTCCCCACCCCGGGAAGCTGGAAGGGGTTCTGGGGCCTGCTCGGCGAGGCACTGAACACCGTGCAGCACGAGGTGGTGCCGGTCAATCCCGGGCCCGGCATCACGTATCTGACGGCTGCGACGGTGGGCGTGTTCGCCCTGGTCACAGACTGGATCGTTCTGCGGGCACGTACGCCGCTCGCCTCCGCGGGCCCCTTGCTGGCGGTGCTCCTGGTGCCGGCGTTCCTCAGTTACAGCAGCGTGGGATCGTGGGAATTCGCCGGGACGGCGCTGGGTTTCGTCATGATCCTGGCCGCCGCACGCCGCAGCCACCGGGCCGTGGATGCGGAGGAACGGCGCAGGAACAGTGGTCAGGACCAGGGATTCGGGGCCCCGCGGGGCGGGCTGGGCCCCGCCTGGGTCCTGAGCGCGGCGGCTGTGATCCTCACCCTGCTGCTCCCCCCTTTCATCCCCGGCTTCACGGACGGTGTGTTCCCGCAGGGCTCCCGCCTGGGTTCGCTGGGGCGGGCCAGCGGCCTGAACCCCCTGCTGTCCCTGAACAGCAACCTCCGCCAGACGGGCAACGGCACCGTGATCAGCCTCTTCACGGACGCACCCGGCGCCCCGTACCTCCGGCTGACCACCATCGACTCCTTCAGCGGGGACCGATGGGAGCCGGACAACCGGGACGCGTTCCTGCTCTCGCCCATCTCTCAGATGATCTCCGCCGGGTCCGGCGCTCCGGACGGCGACCACGGTTCGGTGCAGAGCGTCACCGAGATCCACACCGGGGACTTCACCAGCCCGTACCTGCTGGTCCCGCCGGGCACCGCCGATGTGTTCGGCGTGACCGGGGAGTGGGGCTATGACCCGGACAATCTGGCCGTGAAGAGCCGGGACACGGGAACCAGCGCCGCGCAGAACTTCCTGGCGGACTCCTCCGTCCCGGACTGGACCGCGGACGGTCTGCGGGCCCTGCCCCAGGCACGGATCGACGTGCCGGACCGCTTCCTGGCGCTCCCCCGCACGGTCCCTCCGCTGGTCAGCCAGACAGCCCAGCAGCTCACGCGGAACGCGGTGACCCCCTTCGACAAGGCCTTGGCGCTGCAGGACTACTTCCACGGCGCGGCGTTCAGCTACTCCATCACCGCACCCGCGGAGAAGGGGTACGACGGCACCGGCATGAACGTCCTGGAGCAGTTCCTGAAGGCCAAGAGCGGCTACTGCATCCACTACGCCACCGCCATGGCCGTCATGGCCCGGCTCGCCGGGATCCCCAGCAGGGTCGCCGTGGGGTTCGCGCCCGGTCACGCGACCGGGGAGGTCCGGCAGGGGCAGGGCGGCGGCAACACGATGGTGGGCTATTCTGTGGCCGCCAAGGACGCCCACGCCTGGCCCGAACTCTACTTCCAGGGCGCCGGATGGATCCGCTTCGAACCGACGCCGTCCCGGGGCGTGATCCCGGGCTACGCCTTCGGCCCCACACCCGCGGACCCCGGTGCCGACGTTCCGGTGGACCCCCGCCCCAGTGTGAGCACGGCGCCGCTTCCGGCCGGTCCCACCCCCACCGCCACGCCGACCCCCACCACCCAGGCCGCAGCCCGCCCGGTCTCCGCCTGGGAAGGGATCGACTGGCCCGAGCTGGGCTGGGGCCTCGCCGCCGGCGTCGTCGTCCTGCTGCTCGCCGCAGCGCCCCGGATGCTGCGGTCGCTCCAGCGACGACGGCGGCTCTCGCCACAGCAGACGGCCGCGGCCCTGAGCATCGGAGCCATGGAGGAGCTGCTCGCCACGGCGGCCGACCGCGGGATCCGGGCCGGGCCGGCGGAGACCCCGAGGTCGTTCGGCGCACGGCTGGCCAGGCCGCTCGGGCCCGATGGCCACGCCGCCGTGCAGGAGCTGGTGCGCGAATACGAACAGGCACGGTACGGTTCCCCCACGGCGGAGGCGGACCCGGGCCCCGACGCCGCGGCCGCCACCGCGGCCGGGAGGATCGCCGCCGTCGGGCAGGAGCTCGACGCCGGCGCCGGGCCGGTCACCAGGGCGCGCGCCCGCTGGTTCCCGCCCTCGCTGTTCCGGCGCGGCTGAGCTCAGCAGGCGCTGAGCCGCACCCTATTTAACGGGCTGATTTAACGGGCAGAGCCCCCACCGTCACCGGTGGGGGCTCAGCTTCGCAGAGGAGACTCTGCGTCGCGGCCGCGGATCAGACCGCGTACGGGTCGGCGATGCCGATGTACTGCGTGGTGGTGTACTCGGCGATGCCTTCGGCGCCGCCTTCACGGCCCAGACCGGACTGCTTCACGCCACCGAACGGGGCCGCGGCGTTGGAGATGACACCGGCGTTGAAGCCGACCATGCCGAACTCGATCTGCTCGGCCACGCGGAACATGCGGGCGTAGTCACGGGTGTAGACGTAGGACGCCAGGCCGTACTCGCTCGCGTTCGCCAGCTTGATGGCCTGCTCCTCGGAGGAGAACGTGGTGACCGGGGCCACCGGGCCGAAGATCTCGGAGAGGAGGATGTCGGCGTCGTTCGGGACGTTGGACAGGACGGTGGGGGCGTAGAAGTAGCCGTCACCCTCCACCGCGGCACCGCCGGTGGCGACGGTCGCGCCCTGGGCCACGGCCGCCTCGACCAGTGCGTGGACGTCGGCGCGGGCGCCGGAGTCGATGAGCGGACCCACGTTGGTCTCGGTCTCGGTGCCGCGGCCGGTGTTCAGGGCGCCCATGGCGGCGGCGAACTTGGCGGTGAACTCCTCGGCCACGGACTCGTGGACCAGGAAGCGGTTGGCGGCGGTGCAGGCCTCGCCCATGTTGCGCATCTTGGCGGCCATGGCGCCCTCGACGGCCTTGTCCAGATCAGCGTCCTCGAAGACCAGGAACGGGGCGTTGCCACCGAGCTCCATGGAGGTGCGCAGGACGTTGTTGGCGGCATCGGAGATGAGGCGCTTGCCCACCGCGGTGGACCCGGTGAAGGAGACCTTGCGGAGGCGGGAGTCCTTCATGATGGGGCCGGAGATGGAGGAGGCGCTGGACGAGGACACCACGTTCACCACGCCCGCGGGGACGCCGGCCTCGATCAGGGTGGCCACGAACAGCTGCGTGGTCAGCGGGGTGAACTTGGCGGGCTTGATCACCATGGTGCAGCCGGCGGCGATGGCCGGTGCGATCTTGCGGGTGGCCATGGCCAGCGGGAAGTTCCAGGGCGTGATCAGCAGGCACGGGCCCACCGGCTTGCGCTGCACCAGGATCTTGTTCTTGCCCTCGGGGGTGGTGAGGTAGCGGCCGTAGTCTCGGACGGTCTCCTCGGAGAACCAGCGCAGGAACTCGGCGCCGTAGGTGACCTCACCGCGGGCCTCGGCGAGCGGCTTGCCCATCTCGAGGGTCATCAGGAGGGCGAAGTCCTCGGCACGTTCGGTCACCAGATCGAAGGCACGGCGCAGGATCTCGGCACGCTCGCGCGGGGCGGTGCGGGCCCAGGAGGCCTGGACGGCGTCCGCGGCGTCGAGGGCGGCCATGGCGTCCTCGCTGGTGCCGTCGGCGATGCTCAGCAGGACCTTGCCGGTGGCCGGATCCTCGACGTCGAAGGTCTTGCCGGAGGAGGAGGCGCGCCATTCACCGTTGATGAACAGACCGGTGGGGACCTTGGCGAGGAGCTCGGCCTCGCGCTCGGCGGTGATCGCGGAAGTCATGGTGACTCCTTCAATGCTTGGGGGTGGGGACCAATGGGCCTTCCCGGAAGACCCTTCCCTGCCAAGCTATCGCCGCCCTGTGACGCACGTCTACGCAAGGGTGCACTAGCGATCCCCCGGTTCACTGTGCAGATGCACAGCGTTCCCTGTCCCCGCGAGAGTGCTCTTCATCGCAGTCGCATCGCCTCGCACTGCGATCTTCTGCCCTTTCGCGGAGAGCGGGGGTCAGGAGCGGGCCGCGAGGACCGCCTGATACAGCTCGCGCTTGCTCACACCCTGGGCCTCCGCGACGACAGCGACCGCCTCCTTGAGCCGCATGCCGCCCTCGGTGAGGGCCGCGACGGCGTCGAGCTGGTCCTCCGGCCGGCTCGCCTCGGGTGCGCCCGCGCCGCCGACCACGACGGCGATCTCGCCGCGCACCTCGCCGGAGGCCGCCCAGTCGAGCAGTTCCCCGAGAGATCCGCGGATCACTTCCTCATAGGTCTTGGTCAGCTCGCGGCACACGGCGGCGCCGCGTCCGGTCCCGAACACCTCGGCGAGCGCGCCCAGCATCGCCTCCAGCCGGTGCGGAGCCTCGAAGAACACCATGGTGCGCCGTTCGGCGGCCAGGTCCCGGAGGGTGGAGAGGCGCTCCCCGTTCTTGCGGGGCAGGAAGCCTTCGAAGGTGAAGCGGTCGGTCGGCAGCCCGGAGAGCGCCAGGGCGGTCAGCACGGCGGAGGGGCCCGGCACGGCCGTGACCAGGACACCGGCCTCGACGGCGGCGGAGACCAGGCGGAAGCCCGGGTCGGAGACGGCGGGCATGCCGGCGTCGGAGACCACCAGGATGGTCTGGCCGTCCCGGACCATCTCCAGCAGTTCCTCGGCGCGCTCCCGTTCGTTGTGCTCGTGGTAGCTGATGACCCGTCCGGACACCGTCAGGCCCAGGCCCTGGACCAGCCGGTGCAGGCGGCGGGTGTCCTCGGCGGCCACCACATCCGCACTCTCCAGGAGTTCGCAGAGCCGGGGCGACGCATCGCCCAGATTTCCGATCGGGGTGGCCGCCAGGACCACCCGCCCCTCACCCTGCACCGCGCTCTCAGACATGGGATCCAGGGTACCGCTGTGGAAGGCCCGGCCGGTCCACGCGTACCGCCCGGTAGCATGACTACGTGACGCAGACCGATCCCGCCGCACTTCAGGACGGCACCGCAGGTGCCCCCTCGGCCGGGCCGGACTCCACCACCGGCTCCGGGCGGCCGCTCGCCCTGCGAAGCCGCCGGCGTCGTCGTCCGTCCGCACCGGGAACCTCCGGCTGGATCCTGGACCCCCGCGAGGCGTTCACAGAAGCCTCGCTCCGCGAGCGCCTCCTCGGCCCCGTGCAGTCCTGGCGTGACTACTCCCCCAGCCTGCGGCTCTGGTTCTGGCTGGGCCCCGTCCTCACGGCGGTCCTGGGCGGAGTGCTGCGCTTCGTCCGCCTCGGCGATCCGCACTCCCTGGTGTTCGACGAGACCTACTACGTCAAGGACGCCTACTCGCTGCTCCAGTCCGGCTTTGAACGCAATTGGGCCGGTGAGGCCAACGCCGCATTCAACAGGGGCGACCCCAGCCTGATCCAGAGCAGCGCCGAATACGTGGTCCACCCGCCCCTGGGCAAGTGGATGATCGCCTGGGGCATGGACCTCTTCGGCCAGGGGAACACCTTCGGCTCGCGCTTCTCCTCCGCCGTGGTGGGCACCCTGTCCATCCTGATCCTGGCCCTCGTGGCCCAGAAGCTCTTCTCCTCCGTCACCCTCGGCACCGTGGCGGGCCTTCTCATCGCCGTGGACGGCACGCACCTGGTCATGTCCCGGATCGGGATCCTGGACATCTTCCTGGAGTTCTGGGTCCTGGTGGTGTTCGCGTTCCTGCTGCTGGACCGCCAGGACGGACGACGGCGGCTGGCCGCCCGCCTGGCGCGCCTCGCCGCCGCGTCGCCCACCGGCGTCCCGGACGACGCCGTGCTGCGCTGGGGCCCCGGGCTGGGCTTCCGCTGGTGGCGGCTTGCGGCGTCGGCGGCCATGGGTGCTGCCGTGGGCATCAAGTGGTCCGGGCTGTTCTTCCTGGCCGTGTTCGGCCTGCTCATGGTCCTGTGGGACATGAACGCCCGGCGCGTGGCCGGTGTGAAGCACTGGGCCGTGGGCGCCACGGTCCGGGACGGCATCCCGGCGTTCTTCCTCTACCTGGGCACCGCCACGGCCGTCTACCTCTCCACCTGGACCGGCTGGTTCCTCAGCTCCGACGCCTACAACCGGCGCTGGGCGGAGCAGAATCCCGGGCAGGGCGTCCTGTGGCTCCCGGCTCCGCTGCGGTCTCTGTGGCAGTACCACGAGCAGGCGTACGCCTTCCACCAGAGCCTGTCCGCGGACCACCCGTACAAGGCCAGTTCCTGGACCTGGCTGGTGCTGGGCCGCCCCACGTCCTTCTACTACCAGTCCCCGCAGTGCGGCGCCGCCAAGTGCTCGGAGGCCATCCTCAGTGTCGGCAACCCGCTCATCTGGTGGGGCGGCACGATCGCCCTGGTGGTGCTCCTGTTCGTCTGGGCCGGCCGCCGCGACTGGCGGGCCGGGGCCATCCTGGCCGGCATGGCGGGCGGCTACCTGCCCTGGTTCATGTACCCGGACCGCACCACCTTCTTCTTCTACGCCGTGGCCTTCGAACCGTTCCTGATCCTGGCGCTGTGCTACGGGCTGGGGCTGTTCCTGGGCAAGCGCCAGGACCCGCCGTGGCGACGGCGGGCGGGCTTCCTGGTGGTGGCGGTCTTCCTGGCCGCCGTGCTGGCCCTCTCCGCCTTCTTCTACCCCATCTGGACGGCTGAGACCATCAGCTACAACGACTGGCATCTGCGCATGTGGATGCCCTCCTGGATCTGACACCCGGATCCGAGACGACAGGAACCGCACCCCTGATGAGCACCTTGACCGAGTTCACCACCCCGCTGCTGTCCGATCTGGACCCGGCCTGGAATGTCACGGACATCCTGCTGGAACGTGTCCGGGCCACCCCGGACCGCCCGGTGTACGCGGTGCATGACACTGCCCGGAAGAGCACCGCCCAGAACAGCGGCACCGCCCGGCCGGCCGGTGAGCTGGACGGCTGGAGCACCCTGAGCGCCGAGGAGTTCCTGCGCAGGGTCCGCGCCCTGTCGAAGGGACTCATCGCGGGCGGCCTGGAGCCGGGCGACGCCGTGGCCGTCATGTCCCGCACCCGCTTCGAGTGGACCCTGGCCGACTTCGCCATCTGGCATGCCGGCGGTGTGACCGTGCCGATCTACGAGACCTCCTCGGCCAGCCAGATCGAATGGATCCTGGAGGACTCCGGGGCCCGGCGGGTCTTCGTCGAGGACGCCGCGAAGGCGGAACTCGTGACCGCGGTCGCGGAGGGCTCGGAGCTGCTGGGCAGCACTCCCCTGCAGGTCATCAGAATGGACGACGGCGGGGCGCTCCCCACGCTGCAGAGCGTCGCCAATGCGGGAACCGGCGTCTCCGACGCCGAGCTGGAGCGGCACCGCAGCGCCGCGTCCCTCGCGGACACTGCCTCGATCGTCTACACCTCCGGCACCACCGGAAAGCCGAAGGGCTGCGAGATCAGCCACGGCAACTTCGCCCTGGTGGCGGAGAACATCGTGCCCACGCTGGGCGAGTTCACGCTCGCCCCAGGCGCCCGCACCCTGATGTTCCTGCCGCTGGCCCACGTCCTGGCGCGCGCCGTGCAGGTCATCTGCCTGCACGCCGGGATTCTGGTGGGGCACAGCAGCTCGGCCGCGGAACTCATGACGGACATGCAGACCCTGAAGCCCACCTTCCTGCTCGCTGTGCCGCGGATCTTCGAGAAGGTCCTGGCCGGAGCCGAGCAGAAGGCCGTGTCCTCCGGGAAGGGGAGGCTGTTCCAGCAGGCGTTCAGCACCGCCGTCGACTTCGCCCGTGCCACCCAGCAGCGGGAGCAGGGCCACGGAGACGGCCCGGGGCTCGCACTCCGGCTGCGGCACCGGGTCTTCGACCGGCTTCTCTACCCCAGGGTCCGTGCGGCCTTCGGCGGCCGGATCACCCACACCGTCTCCGGCGCCAGTGTGCTGAACCGGCACGAGTCGGAGTTCTTCCTGGGTGCCGGGATCCCCATTCTGGAGGGTTACGGCCTGACGGAGACCACCGCCCCGGCCGCCGTGAACCTGCCGGCCCGCAACCGCCTCGGCACCGTGGGTCTGCCCATCCCCGGCACGTCCGTGCGGATCGCGGAGGACGGGGAGGTGCTCATCAAGGGCATCGGTGTCTTCAAGGGCTACCACAACAACCCGCAGGCGGACTTCGACGCCTTCGTGGACGGCTGGTTCGCCACGGGTGATCTGGGCTCCCTGGACGCTGACGGATACCTGACCATCACGGGCCGCAAGAAGGACCTGATCGTCACGGCCGGTGGGAAGAACGTGGCGCCGGAACCGCTCGAGGAGACCATCCGGCAGAACCCCCTGGTGGAGCACGTGGTGGTCATCGGGGAAGGCAGGCCGTTCGTGTCCGCCCTGATCGCCCTGGACCCGGAGGGCGTCACCGCCTGGGGCGGGCAGCACGGCCATCCGGACCTCACCCCGGCCCAGGCCGCGGAACTGCCCGCGGTGCGCGAGTCCCTGCAGCACTCCGTGGACCAGGCCAACACCCAGGTCTCCAAGGCGGAGAGCATCCGCAAGTTCGCCGTCCTGGACGCCGAACTGTCTGTGGACTCTGGGCACCTGACCCCGTCGCTGAAGCTGCGGCGCGACGCCGTCGTCACCGACTTCTCCACCGAGATCGAACGGCTCTACGCCAAGTAGCCGCCCGCCGCGCAGGGCCGCCTGGCCCGGAACGACGAAGGAGCCCGCCCCGTGACCGGGGCGGGCTCCTTGTTCAAGGACAGGTGACGCTCACTCCCCCGCGACGGCGGCCTGCTGGGCTGCCAGCCGCTCGGCGATGACCGTCTTGCGGGCCTCACGGCGCCGCTTGGTGGGCCAGGTGACGATCAGGGTCACCAAAGCGGTCAGGAACACCAGACCGCCGATGGTGGCGGCGGCGTCCATCCAGAACTGGCCCGGGAACAGCCGGATCAGCGTGTCCTGCAAGGAGAACGTCCACGTGCCGTTGGCGAAGAAGATCTCGTGGAAGTCCGTGAAGAAGCGGTCCCAGCCCAGGAAGCCCAGCACGCCGAGCGTCAGGATCAGCACCAGCGTCACGATCGAGGCGGAGAAGAAGGCGTGACGGAGGGAACCGTCCCGGCGGCTGCCCAGGTACCAGATGGCGATGACGGCCAGGACGGCCAGGAAGCCGCCGACCGTCCACGTGGTCATGGTGACGGCCTTGACGTCCGCCATATGGGAGATCTCCGCGTCCCGGAACAGCTTGGACCCGCTGGCGGTGACCAGGTCACCGAGGTAACGCGGTCCGGAGAAGTTGCTCAGGTAGTCCACCGCGTAGGAGCCGTACGTGATGCGGTCCTCCTGGCTGAAGCCGTAGCCGTCCGCCGGGAACCCCGGGCGGATGTACTCGAGCCACAGGAAGAGCGGAGTGGCCACCACGCGGACCGCGGTGATCAGCAGCAGGAGGGGCAGGAAGACCGCGGAGAGCACCTTGACCACCCGGGGACCGACCGGTTTGGCCGCCAAGGCTGCGTCCCGCGCGGCCTGACGGCGCTGCACCTCGTCCTCGGGCCCTCTGAGGCTGAGAGCGCTCGTGGGGAGCTTCTCCTGATGAGGCGTCGGCGTCCCGGACACGGCCGGGTCCTCCGGATGCGCGACGGCGGGCACGCCGCCCTCTTCGCCGGCGGCCGGCGCCTCGTCCGCGAGGAACTGCGGACTGTCATCCGCCAAGGGGACCTTGGGCGAACGGGCCGCCGCGCCGTCGTCGTCGGGTGCCTGCTCCCCCGGGCTCTGAACACCGGAGTCCCGGGGGTCTGAAGCCTCGCCGTCAGGGTCGGCGTCGCCGGAGGGCGAGTCACCGGAGGGCGAGTCACCGGAGGGCAAGTCACCGGAGGGCAAGTCACCGGAGGCCTTGGCACCCTTCATCCAGTCGAACGCGGGTTCCTCGGAATCTTGGGCGGCGTCCCACTCGGGTTCGTTCGGATTCTTCTCGCTCACGGTCTTCCACTTCTCGTCCGGCCTGTCCATCAGGCTGCAAGGGGCACTTGGTTCTTGAGTAAAAGTACCCGGCAACCCTGTCAAGAAGAGGCAAGCCGGCGGCGTGGTCGCTGATCAGTGGCCGGATTGTTGCGTGAGCGTTATGCACCGAAGGGGCGGGTGTCTCCACCCGCCCCTTCAGGGATCACTTGACCACGGTGCCGTACTGGGCCCACGGGATGTTCCAGTCGCCGTAGCCTTCGTCCGGCCGGATGGGCGGGCCTGCAGTGTTCTTGAAGCGGACCACATCGCCGGGCTTCATATTGGTGAAGAACCAGTCCGCGTCGGCCGGGAGCAGACCCACACAACCGTGGGAGATGTTGCGCTGTCCGATGGCCTGGACACCGCCGTCCAGGACCTGGTGGACGTACACGCCGCTCCAGGTCAGACGGTTGGCGTAATTCACATCGGTGGGCTTGTAGTACCGCGGGTCGCCCGGCTTCAGGCCGATGCTCTCCGCGGTGAAGTGGGAGACCCGCTGCTGCTCGAGGATCACGGTGTCACCGGAAGGCGACGGCATGTCGTCCGCGCCGGTGCTGACCGGCGCCGAGTGCACCACCTTGCCGTCCTCGTAGACGTTCATCGTGAGGGCCTCGCCGTCCACCACGGCCACCCTCTGCGGACCGACCTTGAAGGTGCTCGTCTTGGCGAAGTTGCCGATCTGACCATTGCCGAACGGCACACCGAACAGCTGCTGGTCCAGGGTCACGGTGCTGCCGGAGGCCCACAGGGTCTCCGGACGGATGCGCACCAGGGTGTCCGAGTACCAGTGCCACTTGACCTTCTGCCCCGCACTCGAGGTGACGGTCACGGCCTTCTCGATCCCGGCCTTGAACTGATCGCCCACCGGCTCGGAGAAGGTCAGCTGAATCGGCTGGCCGGCGCCGATGGTGTCGCCGAGGGTGCCGACCAGAAGTGTGGTGTCCGCCTCGTTCTTGGTGACCACGGTGGTGAAGCTGCTGCTCTTGGCCACGGCGTCCCCGTGTTCGTCCACGGCGCTGTAGCTCAGCGTGTACTTCGTGTTGAACGCGAGCTTGGCCGTGGCCTTCCACGTGGTGTTCCCGGAACCGTAGCTGCCGGCCACCGGGGTGCCGCCCGCGGGGACCAGCCGCACGTCCTTGAGAGTGCCGTACAACGCGCTGATCACGGGCGCCGTCACCGGGTTGACCTCCTTGGCACCGTCCACGGGCTCGACGCTCAGCTGGACGGGCTTGGCGGGGGCCTGCGTGGTGGGGGCGGCGGACGGCCCGGCCAGGAAGGTCGTCTTGCCGAGCCACTGGGGCGCGGTGAGAGCGCCGATGCCGCCCAACACGATGACGGCCCCGAGAATGCAGAGACCGACGATCTTGCCGACGCGGCCCTTGCGAGGACTGGAGTTCATGGATTCCCCCGGAGAGGGTGGTCCGGGCGCCCGGACACACCTCGATGGTCAGTGGTTTCTATCAGACCATTTTAGAACGGCCGTGGCCCCCGTCCCGACGAGGAACAGGGGCCACGACGCGACTCAGTACCGGTAGTGATCCGGCTTGAACGGGCCGGCCACGTCCACGTCCAGGTACTCGGCCTGTTCCTTGGAGAGCTCGGTCAGCTCCACACCCAGGGCGTCCAGGTGGAGGCGGGCCACCTTCTCGTCCAGGATCTTCGGCAGCACGTAGACCTGGTTCTCGTACTCGCGCTCACCCTCCGGCTGGTCCTTCTTGGTCCAGAGCTCGATCTGGGCGATCGTCTGGTTGCTGAAGGAGTTGCTCATGACGAAGGACGGGTGGCCCGTGGCGTTGCCCAGGTTCAGGAGGCGGCCTTCGGAGAGCACGATGATGGAGCGCTCGTTCTCCGTGCCGGAGTCGAAGACCCACTCGTGGACCTGCGGCTTGATCTCCACGCGCTTCACGCCGCGGATGCGGGCCAGGCCGGCCATGTCGATCTCGTTGTCGAAGTGGCCGATGTTGCCCACGATGGCCTTGTCCTTCATCCCGGCCATGTCGGAGGCCATGATGACGTCCTTGTTGCCGGTGGTGGTGATGAAGAGGTCACCCTCGGTCAGGACGTTCTCCAGCTTCGCCACCTGGTAGCCGTCCATGGCGGCCTGCAACGCACAGATCGGGTCGATCTCGGTGACGATCACGCGGGCGCCCTGGCCGCGCATGGCCTCCGCGGCGCCCTTTCCGACGTCGCCGTAGCCGCAGACGACGGCGACCTTGCCGCCGATCAGGACGTCGGTGGCGCGGTTGATGCCGTCCGGGAGGGAGTGGCGGATGCCGTACTTGTTGTCGAACTTGCTCTTGGTCACCGAGTCGTTGACGTTGATGGCCGGGAAGAGCAGGCGGCCCTGCTCGGCGAGCTGGTACAGGCGGTGCACGCCCGTGGTGGTCTCCTCCGTGACGCCCTTGATGCGGGCGGCCAGGCGGGTGAACTTCTGCGGGTCGGCGGCCAGGGAGGCGCGCAGGACGTCCAGGATGATCCGGTACTCCTCCGGGTCCTCCTCGGTGGCGCCCGGGACAGCGCCGGCGGCCTCGAACTCCACACCCTTGTGCAGCAGGAGGGTGGCGTCGCCGCCGTCGTCCAGGATCATGTTGGGGCCCAGCTCGGGGTTCGTCTCGGCGCCCGGCCAGGTGAGGATCTGCTCGGCCGTCCACCAGTACTCCTGAAGGGTCTCACCCTTCCAGGCGAAGACCGGGACGCCCTGGGGATCCTCCGGGGTTCCGGTGCCCACCACGATGGCGGCGGCGGCCTCGTCCTGGGTGGAGAAGATGTTGCAGCTGGCCCAGCGGACCTCGGCGCCCAGGGCGGTGAGGGTCTCGATCAGAACGGCGGTCTGGACCGTCATGTGCAGGGAGCCGGCGATGCGGGCGCCCTTGAGCGGCTGGCTCTCGCCGAACTCGGCACGCAGCGCCATGAGACCGGGCATCTCGTGCTCGGCCAGGCGGATCTGGTGGCGGCCGGCCTCGGCCAGGGAGATGTCGGCGATCTTGTAATCGAACGTCATGGGGCGGTCTTTCCGTTCTGCGTCAGCGGGGTGGTGAAGTATCGGGAGGCTCAGTCGGCGGAGCGGGAGGCGTCGCGCAGGGCGTCCGGAAGCAGCAGGGGGATGCCGTCCTCGATCGGGTAGCGGGGGGCATCGGCCCCGGTCCCGGCGACCAGCTCACCGCCCTCCTGGTGCAGCGGTTCCCCGTTCTCGGGGCTGCGCAGGATGCTCAACAGCTCAGGTCTCAGCAAGGACATGTGTCGCTCCAAAAAATCATCGGCCATGCCACGTCGGCAAGGCGGCCAGTCCCAGACTACCCGCCGGACGGCTCAGGACCCGAGGCGATGACGGCCGGAGAGGCCTCTCAGAAGACCAGGGATCAGGGCTCGCGCAGGGCGCGCAGGTGACCTCGCCGCGTGCCCTCGGCACCGGCCGGGGGTTCCAGCAGCGGCGGGCGCAGACGCTGCGGAATGACGGCGTCGTCGATCGATTCCGGGGCGTCCGGGCGCTCCTCGCGCACGGCGTCCGCCAGCGCGGACAGTTCGTCCCCTTCCGGGCGCACCAAGCGCCGCTCCGTGTCCGCGGTGCCCGGGAGGGCGATGCGCAGCACTTCCCAGCCGCGCGGGACGGTCAGGCGCTGGGCGTGCTGGACGCAGAGGTCGTAGCTGTGGGGCTCGGGGTAGACGGCCAACGGGCCCAGAACCGCGGTCGAATCCGCGTACACGTACGTCAACGTCGCCATCGCCGCTTCACGGCAGGCCGAACGCGAACACATCCTCAGGGCACCCACAACGCACCAGAGTACCGCGTCCGCCGGCCATTTCGGCGCAAGGGCTCCCTCAGGTCTAGAGTCGATGCATGCGGTCCGGTCCAGACGTCCCTTCGTCCAGCTTCTCCTTCCCGGAGGACGGCAGCGGCGCGGCCTCCCGGCGGGACTTCCGGCACCGCCGCCGCAACCGCCATGGGCGCGGGTTCCGCGGCGACGTCTTCCTCCCCACCCTGCCCGGGTACCGGACCCGCTCCGACCGTTTCGACGACATGGTCCTGGACACCGCGGAGCGCCTGCACGATTTGCAGGGCAAGATCCTGGACGGCGTGCTGTTCGCGGTGGAGGAGATCCCCCCGGGCCTTGAGGAGCTCCTGGCGAACGGCCTTCCGGCGCCCCTCGGGAACAGCACCCCCGCGCTCGGCGAGGAACCGGCCCGCGTGACGGTCTACCGGCGCGTGGTGGAGCAGAACTGCCCGGTCAAGGAGCAGCTCCCGGACCTGGTCCACGATGTGGTGGTGGAGCACACCGCCCAGTTGCTCGGAGTGGCCCCGGAGACCTTGGACCCGTACTACCACCGGGGGTTCTGAGACGCTGAGCGCCCGCTGAACCACGCCGCGAGCGCGGTGCGGTTCCCCACCTCGGCCTTCGCCATCGCCCGGCCCACGTGGTTCTCCACGGTCCGCTCCGAGAGCACCAGCCGGTGGGCGATCGCGGCGTTGCTCAGGCCATCGGCCACGAGTGCGGCCACCTCGGTCTCACGCGGTGTCAGGTCTCCCGGGCTGCGGGCATCCACGGCGCGGAGCTCGTCCGCGGCGTCGGCGAATGCCAGCCGCTCCCCCGCCGCCCACAGGGCGTCCACCTCGGCCGCAGGCAGGGCACGCAGCGCCGTCTCCCGGATCAGGGCCATGTCCTTCATGGTCACCGGGTGGTACCTCCCGCCGGCCCCTTGACGGCGGCTCGCGGACCCGGCCGCCCGCAGTGCCGCGCGGAGATCCTGAGTCAGCGCCAGGGAGGCGAGACGACCCAGGGCGATCCCCATGAGCGAGATGTCGCCGATCCGCCGGAACCGGTCGATGGCGTCGAACAGGCGGCGCCGGGCCGCCGTCGTCCGTCCCAGTTCTGACACCGCCAGCCCCGCATAGGTCTGGATCTGTCCCTGTGACCACACGTCGCCGGCCTCCTCCGCCAGGCTGAGCGCCCTCTCCAGCACGGCCAGCCCCTCCTCATTCCGCCCGGCGAGAACCAGGCCGGTCCCCCGGGTGCCGATGGCCCGTGACTGCCCCGCCACGTCGCCGAGCGCCACATACCTCTCGAGCGCCCGGGCGCCGGAGTCCCGGGAAGCATCGAAGTGACCGGCCAGGAAATTCGCGACGGCGCCGAAGAAGTGGGCGGAGGCGGCCGCGTCCCCGTCCGCTGGGAGCAACCGGAGCGCCTCCGCGAGGGCCTCCAGGGCGTCCTCCCAGCGCTGGTTGCTGATCAGCATCCAGACCCGCGTGAGCAGCACGGCACCGCGCGCCTCGTCCGGGTCCGGCCGCGCCGTGAGGAAGCGGCCGGTCCGTTGCAGGCATTCGTCCTGCGCCACCCGGAACCAGAGCTCGCCCGTGGCCGCCAGCAGCTCCATGCCACGGCGCACGTCCGCCGCCAGGGCGTGGTCCAGGGCCGTACGGAGTTCTGGGAGCAGGTCCGTCGCGGAAGCGTACCCGGAGCGCTGCATCACCGACGGGTAGACGCCGGAGCCGAAGCGGCGGTGCAGCCAGTTCAGGTGACGGTCCCGTGCGGCGGCGAGTTCCCCGGGCGCGGCCATGCGGGAACGGGCGAAATCACGCACACTCTCGAGTTCGCGGAACCTCGTGGCCCCGCGGTCCGTGGACGTCTGGAGCAGCGAACGGGACACCAGATCCTCCAGATCGGACAGGGTGGCGCCCGCCACATCGGCCGCCGACGACGCGGAGAACGGGCTCGCGAACACCGAGGCGTTCACCAGCACGGAGGCCAGGTGCGGGCTCAGCTCCCGGGTGCTCGCCTCGATGCAGGCCGTCAGCGTCCGGTGCCGCTCCGGGTTCGCACTGTTCACGCCGAGCGCCTCGAAGGAGCCTTCCAGGAGCGGCAGCATCTCCCCTGGTGTCAGGACCTTCATGCGCGCCGCCGCCAGCTCCAGCGCCAGCGGGAGCCTGTCGAGGCGGCGGCAGAGCTCCCGCGCCGCGCTCCGCGCACCCTCATCATCGGGGAAGGCGGGGCGCACCGACCGGGCACGGTCCCAGAACAGCCGCTCGGCGTCGTCGTCGCTGAGCGGACCCACCAGCACCAGATGCTCACCGACGACGCCGGCCGGCCGGCGGCTGGTGAGCATCAGGGTCACGGACTCCACCTGGGTCAGGACCACCGTGGCGAACTCCGTCACCGGCGCCAGGACGTCCTCCGCGTTGTCCAGGACCAGGAGCCTCGGCTCACCGGAATCCAGCCACCACGCAACCTCGGACAGCGCCCCTGGGCCCGTGGCGCCGCGCAGCCCGGCGGCCTCTGACACGGCCGGAGCGATCGGTGCGCCGTCCGGAAGCCCGGTCAGGTCCACGTAGACCACCCTCCGCCGGTCCTGCCGGGCGGCCTCGATGGCCAGGCGGGTCTTCCCGGAACCGCCCGGCCCGGTCAGGGTCACCAGGCGGTACCCGGCGAGGGCGCCGAGCACGGCGCGCACCTCTCCGTCCCGCCCGATGAAGCGGCTGACAGGCGCCGGAATCCGTCCGGTGGGGAGCGTCCCGCTGCTCATGCCCCCAGTATCCGGCCCGGAACGGACCGCGTCCATGGATCTGAGTGGCGCTTGAGTACCGCCCAGGTGGTTCCCCCGACGCGGGAGGGAGGCCTGCGCGCGAGGCTGAAGACATCAGAGGGCACCACCGGAGGAGGCAACCGTCATGAACACTTTCGACGCCGACGTCGTCATGGTCGGAGGAGGCCCCAGCGGGCTGGCCGCCGCGTGCGCCCTGGCACCGCATGGCCGGTCCGCGGTGATCGTGGACGAGGCGCTGGACCACACGCTGGCGTCCCGGGCCCCGACCGTCCACGCCGGGACGCTCGGTGTGCTGGCGCGGATCGGGTGCGCCGAGGAACTGATCGCGGAGGGGACACGCGCCGGCACGTTCCGGATGCGCAACCGCACCACCGTCCTCACCACACAGCCGATGCACAGCCTGCCCGGCCCGTACCGCTTCGCGGTGATCATCCCCCAGCACCGCACCGAGGCGATCCTGCGGGCCCGTGCCGAGACGCTCGGGGTCCGCTTCGTGAAAGGGCGGGCGAGCGGCGTGGTGCAGGACGGGACCGGGGTGCGGATCCTGCTCGACGGCGGCGGGGTGGTCACCGGGCGCTTCCTGGTGGCCGCGGACGGCATGAGGAGCACCATCCGCCAGGCTGTGGGCATACCCTACCCGGAGACCGCCGCGTCACGGGGCGACCGTGAACCGATGCTGATCGCGGACGTCCGTCCTGGCCAGGTGCCCGAGGAGCCTGTCATCGTCATGAGCAGCGGGGCCCTGGTCCTGCTGCCCCTGCCCGGCGGGATTCTCCGCATCATCATGAACGCCGCCCCGGAGGCCGGAGTATCCGATCTGGAGATCCTGCGGCGTGAGTTCCTGGCCCGCCGGCCGAAAGGGATGGACTTCGAGGTGGGTGAGGTGGTGTGGTTGTCGCGATTCAACGTCACCCACCGATTGGCGGATACCTTCCGCTCGGGCCGGGTGCTGCTGGCGGGCGACGCCGGTCACGTGCACAGTCCGGCGGGCGGCCAGGGCATGAACCTCGGTATCCGGGACGGCGTGTACGCGGCGGAGGCCCTGGACCGGTCCCTGCGCGCGGAGGAGCGCGGAGAGCCGTGGGAGGCGCCCCTGGACGCCTATGCCCAGGACCGTCGGGAGGCGGCCGCGGCCGTGATCGGCCTGACGAACAGGATGATGTCCATGCTCATGGCGCCACCGGTGGCACGGCCTCTGCGCGATCTGATGCTGTGGACGCTCTCCCACACCGCAGCGCCCCGGAAGCAGGCCCTGGCGCTGTCCGGGCTGCTGGACACGGGACCAGTGTTCGTCGACGCACCGGCCGGGGCGATGACGAACAGCTGAGCCGGGCCGCCGAGCCGAGCCGCCGAGTCGAACCCCCGCAGCCCCTCCGCTGAAACAGTGGGTTTCCGTTGAGACAGTGGTTTAAACCCACTGTCTCAACGGAAACCCACTGTTTCACGGGACGTCCCGGAGGAGTCCTTGTACCAAGAGTGCCTCAGTGCCCCAGACGCACCGGGAGGCTGTCCAGGCCGGCGCTGGAGGCTGGGGCGGCCACCACGCTCACCCCGGTCCCCTTGTCCTGGGTCTGAACCAGGGAGACGTAGGCCGGGTCGCCCGAGGCGGAGAGCAGGTAGCCGACCACGGGGGAACCCCCGGCCGATGCCGGGACGTCCGCCGTGGTGGTGGTTCCCGCGGCCAGCGTGACCTTCGCCGCCTGCTGCACGGCGCCGTCGGCCGTGATGGGACGGTAACTGACCTCCGCGGTGCCGCGAGGTGCACCGAACTCCAGGATGGAGCCGCCGCCCGCCGGCACGCCGATCAGCTGCGAGGTGCCGATCGCGGGGGTCGAGGGGGCCCAGGCGAAGTCAGTGGGCTTCTTGGCATCGGTGCCACGCACCACCCTGGCCGACGCCAGCACGGACGCGTCCGAGGTCACGGACACCGTGTAGTCGCCGTCCGGCAGGCTGTTCAAGGGCACCAGGGACACCGTCCCGGCCGGAACGTTCACCACCCCTTGCGCCAGAGCCTGCTGGCCGCTCTTGCCGTAGACCTTCAGCTGCACCACGGCGTCCTGCTCCCCCGGAACGGCCAGTGCCAGTGCCGGGACGGCGTCCTCGAAACCACTCCCCAGGCGTCCCGCTGCCGCGTTCCCTGACAGGGACAGGCCGGTGACCACCTGGCTGGTGCCGGGGTGGGCCGTGGGAGCGATGAAGTCGACGCCGCCAGGGGTGAGGCCACGCAGCACACTCTGCTGGATGGTCGCCGCCACCGGGCCGCCCGTGCTCATGACGTGCACGGCCAGGGCGTTCTGCTCCGGCGCCAGACCGGCGAGCACCAGGGAGCGGGACTGACCTGGGGCGATCGAAAGGCCACGGCTTCCCGGCGCCTTGATCTGGCCCTTGTCGCCGAAGAGCTCCAGGTTGACGGTGGCGGCCGTTGTGCCGGGGTTGGACAGGTTCAGCACCGCGGTCCGGCCCACCTGCGTGGACGCGCCGAGGAGCCACGCGTCACTGCTGGGGGCCAGGCAGCTCGCCGCCGCCAGGCCCTGGAGGTCACCGTCGCCGGCCGTGTAGGAGAGGACCGCGGTTCCCTGTGTGGCCTGTCCGTCCAGGGTCCCGGACTGCAGCACCTGGCCCGCGGCGGGCGCCTGGTCCGGCGCGATCACGGCCTTCTGGTCCGGCAGCCCAGAGGCGGCGCCGTCCGTGGCAGGGCTGGCTTTGCTGAGTTCCCTCAGGCTGTTCCCGTCCAGGCCGCGGATCCGGCTCGCCGGGGTCCGGCCGTCGGGCGCGGTGAGCGTCAGACCCCGGAACACCGAGCTCGCGCTGCTCGATTCAGGGCTGAACTGGGCGTCCGTCCCGTCCCCGCTCCCGGCAACGAGCCGCGGCGGAGCCGGGCAGACGGACAGCGAGTCGCCGGCCGGCACCGCCACGGATGCCTGCGGCACGGGCCCGCCGGAGGACCTCGGCGCGAGGCTGCCCAGGGCCGCCACCGCGGCCACGAGGGCCACAGACGCCACGCCGGCGGTCCCTCCGGCCACGGCCTTCGCGATCACGCGGGCCTTACGGGGGTCTTTGACAGGGGTCGTTTCACTCATCGTCCGGCCTTCCTCAGGCTCGCCTCGTCACGGACCATCCTCACCTTGCCGGGCCGTTCGGGAATGGGTACCGCCAGGAGTGCGGTCAGCAGGAACACCACCAAGGGCACCAGCTGCAGCGCGGGCGTCCACGCGTTCCCGTGCGTCACCACCAGGTGGCCGCCCGCAGCGGGCAGCTCGAAGGACTGCTGCCAGCCCACCGTGCCCGGCGTCAGCGTCTTCCCATCCAGGGTTGCGCTCCACTCGGGGTCGCTGCGCTCCGCGAGCACCAGCTTCCGCCCGGCCGCGCCGGGGGCCAGCTGCGTGTCCACGCCCACGGGCCCGCCGGGGAGCTGACGCTCCACTGCACCGGCGGCGGTCAGGACGCGGACCCGGTTCACCGTGTCGGAGTCCTTCAGCGGCGGCTGGTCCATGTCCCGGACGCGCCAGAGCCATCCCGCGTCGGTGGGCCCGACGGCGGCGAGGCCCGGCACGGCGTCGATGCGGCTGGCGGTCAGCTGCGCGGCGTCGTCGTTGCCCTTGAACACCACGAACCCGGCGCCGAGCTTCTCCAGCTGCGGGCGCGGATCCACGCCCTGACCGGCCACGATGGTGGCGACAGCGGTGCGCAGCGATGCCGTTGCGTCGTCGTCCGCGGCGAGCGCGCCGGTGCCGGGCCTGATGGTCTGGGCGCCGGCGATCGCGGAGAGCGAGTCGAGTGTGGTCCCGGAACCGCGCACCAGGGCGCCCGCGTAGCCGCCGCCGTTCAGCTCGGTCACCACGAGGGTGCGTGTCTGCTCGGGTCCGCGTCCGCGGTCCACCGCGGTGGCGGGGATGCGTGGGGCGGTGTCGGTGTGAATCAGTCGGGCGGCGCCGTACTGGTCACCCTTCGCTGCCGGGCCGATGCCGAGATTGCCGGTCAGCCAGCTCCAGGAGCCGATCGCCGGTCCAAGGAGGACCACCAGGGTCACCACGGACACCAGTGCCATGCGCCAGGGCGCCCGGCGGTGCTCGGCGGCCCGGCGGCGCTGCAGCGCACGGTCAGCACCCGCGACGGCCGCCAGCAGCAGAGCGCAGAAGGCCACCGAGACCGCAGGGCCGGAGAAGGCCGGCACCACGACGTCGCCGTCGGCCGCTGCCGGGATGCCCGCCAGGGCCCAGCCCGCGGCCAGGAACACCGCGGCCGCGAAGAGCGCCAGCATGGAGACCCGTCCGCGGCGTCCCGGGACCAAGGCGCCCCAGACGGCCAGGAGAAGCACCGGCGCGGCGATGACGATCGCCAGGACCAGCGCCCACGGGACACCCGCCGGGAGCCAGCCGAAGCCGGGCACCGCGGCCTGTGCGGGGAACGCGAGAGGCTGTCCCAGGAGCTGCTGCCACAGCGGCGCCGCCTGGAATCCGAGCGGCAGGCCAGGGTCCCCGAGGAGCGCCACCGGACGTGTCAGGGCCGCGACGGCGAACGGCAGGAAGAGGGCCACCGGCGGCACCAGGGTCCACCAGAGGGTTCGCCCACGGCGGCCGAGCAGCAGGGCGAACACGAGCACCAGGATCAGCGACGGAAGCAGCAGCGCCGGAGCACTGGCCGTCAGCGCGGCCAGCAGGAGCCCGGCCCATGCGGCCGCGGTCCAGGAGACGGTGCCTCCCACGCCGGCCTTGCCGGGCAGCGGGCCCTGCGGCAGGGCGAGTCCCGCTTCCACGGCCTCCGCCCGGCGGTCGCGGGCCGATCCGGTGGCGCGGATGAGAGCCAGGAACGCCCAGGGGGCGATCACGTGCACCAGGACGGCGCCCAGGCGGCCCTGGTTCAGGCCGACGAACAGGACAGGGGCGGTTCCCCACAGGAGTGCCGCCAGGAACCAGGTACGACGGCGGCGGCTCACGGCCGCGGCCAGGAACCAGGCGCCGGCGGCGGCGAGGGGCATGGCGGCGAGCAGGGTCGACTGCACCACGGAGGCGGTCTGACCGCCGTTGAGGACGGCGAGGAGCCACAGGACGTATCCGAACGGGTCTCCGTGCCCGGAGTATCCGGCTTGCAGCGTGATCCAGGTCCGGCCGGCGTTGTCCCACACCTCGCCGAGGCGGTCCGAGAGCGGCAGGAGTGCCCCGCCCGCCTGCGGCCCGCCCAGGACCGGGAAAAGGCCCACCAGGGCGATCGCCGCCGTGATCACGACGGCCGCGATGAGGCCCCAGCCGGCGAAGGCCCGGCCGGGCGCCGCCAGGGCGGAGAAGTCATCCTGGCTGTCGCCGCTCGGTTCGGCGGCGAGGCCGGTGGAGCTGTACGGCGCGTCCAGAAGTTCGTCCGCGCCCAAGGTCTCCATGAGGGACCTCCGGTGTGCCCAGACCTCGGCCCGCGGGGTCTGGAGGCGCTTGACCGAGCCGCGGGGGTTCCGGCGTGTCCTGGCCGCCACTTTGCGGCTCCGGGCCAGGGCCACCGGGTGGGATACGCCCCGGACCGCACCGCTGAGCTGCTGGAAGCCGTACCCGGGGTCCTTCATGGCCACCGCCATCAGGAAGCGGCCCACGGACGCCAGCAGCGTGCCGAGGACCAGGAACGGGATCTTCCACCCGGAGGCGTGCTTGAGGCGCAGATACACCTGGGAGCTGCGCGCGGCGGCCGGGGTGCCCAGGGCGTGCGGACGGTTCCGCACGTGGAACATGCGGGCCTCCGGCACGAACGCCACGTTGTTGCCGGCCAGCCAGTTGCGCCAGCAGAGGTCCACGTCGTCGCCCGTGCCGGGCAGGGCCGGGTCGAAGCCTTCGAAGGCGTCCCAGACGTCGCGGCGCACCAGCATGCCGGCGGAGTTCACGGCGAAGCGGTCACGCAGCTGGTCGTACTGGCCCTGGTCCAGTTCGTCGGCCTCGATCAGGGTGAGGCGCTCGGCCCAGGTGCTGACTGCCAGGCCGGCGTCCACCAGTTTCCGGGGCGCGTCCCAGTCGAGCTGCTTGCAGCCGGCGATGGTGACGTTGGATGAACGCTCCACCGCCTCCAGCAGGCGTTCCAGCGCATCCGGTGCCGGTGCGGCGTCGTCGTGCAGCAGCCAGACCCACTCCTGCCCGTCCGCCGCGGCCAGTCCGGTCCGCACCCGGTCCGCGAGGGCCAGCCCCGCGTGCACGGCCCGGCCGAAGCCGAGGCGGGGATGCCGGAAGAGCGTCACATTCTCATTCCCGAGGGCTTCCTCCAGAAGCCGTCCGGATCCGTCCGATGAGGCCGCATCCACTCCGATGCAGAGGTCCGCGGGACGGCTCTGCCGGGAAAGTGCGGCCAGGGTCCTGGGCAGGTAGGGACTGCCGTGGTGGGAGACCACCACGGCAGTGACCCGTGCATTGAGGTGAATCAGACTGCTCGCTTCCTGAGACGACGGCGCTCGCGCTCGGACAGTCCACCCCAGATGCCGAAACGTTCATCGTTGGACAGTGCGTACTCCAGGCACTGCTGGCGCACGGTGCACGCCGCGCAGACCTTCTTGGCGTCCCGCGTGGAGCCGCCCTTCTCCGGGAAGAACGCCTCCGGATCGGTCTGGGCGCACAGGGATTCGGCCTGCCAGCTGAGCTCGGATTCATCGCCCACCTCGCGTCCCGGGAGGATCGTGAGGATACCGGACAGGTCCGTGCCCTCCGGCCGTGCGAACAGCTCCAGCGGCGGGTCGAGTTCGTCCTCGCTGCCCTCCTCCGGAGCTTCCGGCTCGTGTGCCGTCAGGAACGCCGTGGCCTGATCCTCCAGGGACCGCGCCGTGTCCTGCCGGAAGCGCTGGGCGCCCTCCGGGTCGGCCGGGTCAAGGAACCAGTCCTCCGGGACGGCCCGGGCGGCCTGAAGGGCCGCCGGCGCCTGGTTGAAGCCTTCGTCTTGGATACGCTCTGTCTGCCCCATTGCGCCTCTCCTCGATCTGGACGACCGCCGGATGGTCGGCTTGGCGGAAGGAGTGCCCTCAGGCGTGAATCCGCGCCAGGCCTTGGCGGTCTGCAGTTACTAATTACACGCGTGTAACTAGGAGAAGGTCAAGCGGCTTGAGATAATACTCAGCACATCGGGGTTTTCCCCGGCGCGCCACGCCCGGGCTGCGAACGCCCCGACATACGAAGGATCTTACACTCGCATGACCACTGTGCTCAGGAGCCTGCTGCAAGACTTCCGCGAAGGCCGCACGCTGCCCTCCGGCGCCCCCCGTCTGACCTGGTACGGGCCGGGTGGCGAGCGGGTGGAGCTGTCCGGCAAGGTTCTGGACAACTGGGTGGCCAAGAGCGGGAATCTGCTGCAGGACGAGCTCGACGGCGGCCCCGGGGTGAGCATCTCGCTGGCACTTCCGGCGCATTGGAAGTCGTTCGTGCTGGTGCTCGCGGCCATGGACCTCGGCATGCTGGCCCGGCTGGACGGGGACGCCCTGGAGGATGCGGACATGACCGCGACGGCGGATGAAGCGCTCGTGGGGCGCGCCGGCGAGGTGGACACCCAGCTCATCGCGGTGGCCCTGGGCGCGCTCTCGCCGCGCTGGCCCGGGGAGCTGCCGTCCGGCGTCGTCGATTACGCGGGCGCCGTGCGTGGGCACGGCGACGTGTTCCAGCCGTGGATGGACGCGGACCCCACGCAGGCGGTGCTGAGCACGGGCGGCCGGGAGATCGACGACGCCGGCCTGCGCACCTTCGCGACGGAGGCCGCGGACGGCGTGCGCCTCCTGGTCCACGCCGGGGACGGCCTCCCGGCGGCCCTGGCGGCCGCCCTGGGCGCCTGGCTGGCCGGCGGCTCCGTGGTCCTGGTGCACCCGGAGGTGGACGTCACTCCCCGGCTCAGGGAGAGCGAGAAGATCAGCGCTTGACGTTGCCCTCGATCAGCTCGTGATCATGGTCGTAGCCGGGCTCCTCGTCGAGTTCCTTGTTGAAGACCAGGAAGCGGTAGGCGAAGAAGCGGACCACGGTGGCCACCACGATGCCCAGCACACCGGCCAGGAACAGCACGTTCTTGTCATCGATGTGCAGCCAGTACTTGGCCGCGGCCGTGAAGCCGGTGGAGATGGCGATGCCGATGCCGTTGATCAGCAGGAACATCACGAATTCCCGCACCACATTGGGCTGGCGGCGGTGCCGGAAGGTCCAGAAGCGGTTGGCGAGCCAGGAGAAGATCGTGGCCACGCAGCCGCTGATGAAACGGGCCTTGGCTTCGGCGCCGCTCATGGGGCCATGCATGAGCCACAGGGCCAGTCCGTTGTCGATCACGAAGGCGATCCCGCCGACTGCGCCGAACTTGGCCACTTCCCGCCAGAAGAGGGATGCCAGGCCTCTGACGCGCTCAGCGAGTTTGTTCACGATTTGGTCCTCCACGGCCTGGCTGGGTTTCACGGGGCCCGAACGGTGGGCCAGTGGTATATCTTAGCGCCGCGAAACAGTGTGCGGCCTTTCCGCAAGCTGGCCGCCGGCCGGGGCGCCAGCGGACCGACCGGCCGTTTTCGGTAGGATTGGCAGGTGACTTTCCCAGTAGTAGGTGTGATCGGTGGCGGCCAGCTGGCCCGGATGATGGCCCCGGAGGCCGTCGAGCTCGGCGTGGAACTGCGCGTCCTGGCGGAGGGCCCGGACGTGTCCGCGGTGGCCGCCGTGAAGACCACCCCCATCGGTGACTACCGCGATCTGGACGCCCTGAAGGAATTCGCCCGCGACGTCGACGTCCTCACCTTCGACCACGAGCACGTCCCCACCGGCCACCTGCACGCCCTGATCGCGGACGGCGTCAACGTCCAGCCGCGCCCGGAGGCCCTGGTCCACGCCCAGGACAAGATCGTCATGCGTACCGCCGTGGACCGCCTGGGCCTGCCCAATCCGGAGTGGGCCGCCGTGTCCTCCGTGGCTGAGCTGGAGGCCTTCGGCGACAAGATCGGCTGGCCGGTGGTCCTGAAGACCCCCCGTGGCGGATACGACGGCAAGGGCGTCCGGATCGTCGACGACGCCGCGGCCGCCGCGGACTGCGCCGAGTGGTTCGAGTCCATGTCGCCGCTGCTGGCCGAAGCCAAGGTGGAGTTCTCCCGTGAGCTCTCCGTGCTGGTGGGCCGCTCCCCGAGCGGCGAGGAGCGCGCCTGGCCCGTGGCCCACACCATCCAGGTGGACGGCGTGTGTGACGAGGTCATCGTCCCGGCCCCCGGCCTGGACCCCGCCGTCGCCGAGGCCGCGGAGGCCGCCGCCCTGCGCATCGCCGCCGAGCTGGGCGTCACCGGCGTCATGGCCGCCGAACTCTTCGAGACCCCGGGCCACGGCGAGGGCTTCCTGATCAACGAGCTGGCCATGCGCCCGCACAACACCGGCCACTGGACTCAGGACGGCTCCGTGACCAGCCAGTTCGAGCAGCACCTGCGGGCCGTGCTGGACCTCCCCCTCGGCGCCACCGGTGTGCTGGGCGGCGTGGCCGTCATGAAGAACTTCCTGGGCGGCGCCAACCAGGACATCTACTCCGCCATGCCGGCCGCCCTGGCCGCCGTCCCCGGCGCCAAGGTCCACAACTACGGCAAGTCCGTGCGCCCGGGCCGCAAGATCGGCCACGTGAACATCGTCGCCGCGGACGCCTCCCAGGCGGAGGAGCTGCGCGAGCAGGCCGGCCGGGTGGCCGCGATCCTGCGCGACGGCGTCGCGCCCTGAGCATCTCCTGACCGTCCCCCGACCGCTGATCCCCCACGAACGATCGGAAGCACCATGAACAACAACGCCCCCCTGGTAGGACTCGTCATGGGTTCGGACTCCGACTGGCCCGTCATGGAGGCGGCCGCGGAGGCGCTGCACGAGTTCGGCATCCCGTTCGAGGCGGACGTCGTCTCCGCCCACCGCATGCCGGTGGAGATGATCGAGTATGGCCGCCGCGCCCATGAGCGTGGCCTGCGGGTCATCATCGCCGGTGCGGGCGGGGCCGCCCACCTGCCTGGCATGCTGGCCTCCGTGACCCCGCTCCCCGTGATCGGCGTGCCAGTCCCGCTGAAGACCCTGGACGGCATGGACTCGCTGCTCTCCATCGTGCAGATGCCCGCCGGCGTGCCGGTGGCCACCGTGTCCATCGGCGGCGCCCGCAATGCCGGCCTGCTGGCCGTGCGCATGCTGGCCTCCGGCACGGACGAGCTGGCCGAGCGCCTCCGTGCGGCGCTGCTCGAGTTCTCCGAGGGCCTGAACGCCACCGCGTCCGCCAAGGGCGCCACACTGCGGGCGAAGGCGGCGGAGGTGTTCGGCGCTCCCGGAGTCCCCCTCGGCTCGGCGGACGAGGCCCGGGCCTAGGGGGCGCGCATGAGCCGCATGCGCCTGACCGATCCCCTCCACGAACCCCAGAACGCCGTCCCCGGTGACCGGGTGCGCCGTGCCTGGGCCCTCATCGTCCTGACCCTGCTCATCCCCGGGGCGGCGCAGCTCGTAGCCGGGAACAAGAGGTTCGGACGCCTGGCGCTCCGGGTGACCCTGACGGTCTGGGCACTGCTCCTTCTGACCGTGATCATCGCACTGGTCAACCGCGGCTTCCTGGTGTCGTTACTGGCCCATCCCGTGGTGCTCGCGATCCTGCCGTTCCTCCTGCTGGCACTGATGGCCGGCTGGGTGGTGGTCTGGGTCAACACCTTCCGGCTCTGCCGGCTGGCCATCCTCCCGCCGCGCTGGCGCGGTCCGGTGGCGGGCGTCCTGGTGGTACTGATGGTGCTCAGCGGCGGCGCGCTGGGCTACGGCGCCTACCTGCTCAACGTAGCCCGCGGAACGCTCAATGACGTGTTCGACGCCGGCCGCCCGCCGTTCGACCCGGTGGACGGCCGCTACAACATCGCCCTGCTGGGCGGCGACGCGGGTGCCGGCCGCACCGGCCTGCGCCCGGACAGCATGTCCGTCATCAGCATCGACGCCACCACCGGCGCCTCCGCGATCATCTCGGTGCCGCGCTCCCTTCAGTATGCCCGCTTCCCGGCGGACTCCCCCATGCACAAGTTCTACCCGGACGGTTTCAACAACTGCGATCCTGATCCGCTGAACTGCCTGCTCAACGCGGTGTACACGGACGCCACGGACAACCACAAGGACCTTTACGGTGCCGGGAAGAACGCCGGGGCGGAGGCCACCAAGGATGCGATCTCCGGGACGCTGGGGATCACCATCCAGGCCTACGCCCTGATCGACATGGACGGTTTCGCGCAGCTCATCGACGCGATGGGCGGGGTCAAGATGCGGGTGGGCGCGTGGGTGCCCATCAGCGGAGGCATGCTCCCGGGCAGCGACACCCGGCACGTCAAGCCGGACGGCTGGATCAAGCCGGGCAATCAGACGCTCAACGGCTTCCAGGCGCAGTGGTTCGCCCGCTCCCGTGAGAACGTGGACGACTTCGCCCGCGTCCAGCGCCAGCAGTGCGTCCAGCAGGCCATGCTCAAGCAGCTGGACCCGACCACCGTGATCACCAAGTTCGAGGCCATCGCCAAGGCAGGCGCGCACGTGGTGGACACGGACATCCCGCAAGGCCAGCTGGGCGGCTTCGTAGACCTGACCGGCAAGGCGAAGGGCCAGGCGAGCGTCCGCATGACGGTCGGCCCGCCGGACTTCCCGGCCGGTTTCAGCCTGGCCGATCCGGACTTCGATCTGATCCACCAGCGCGTCAAGGCGCTGCTTGCCAAGGCGACCGGGGACACCAAGGCCTCGGCGGCCACGGCGCCGTCCGGTACGGTGAGTGAGGACGGCACGCCGCTGTCCGCCGTCGCGGTCTCCGGTGGCGCCCAGGCATCCGGTCCGCTGGCCACCGCCGTACAGCCCAAGGCGGCGGACCAGCTCCCCCCGGACTTCCCGCTGAGCACCACCCGACCGGACGGTGACACCATCACGGAGGCCTACCTGAATTCGCTCTACGACGCCCAGGATTACGAGATGCTGGACATCCTGCTGGCCAAGAACGGCAACTGCGCCGCCCTCTGACGCCCGCATCCGCCGTCACCCGCACCGAAAGGAAGACCGCCATGTTCCGTCTGGACAACGAGCTGCGTCCGTATGCCTGGGGATCCCCCACGGCCATCGCCGGGCTGCTCGGGCGCACCCCCTCGGGCGGCCCGGAAGCGGAGCTGTGGCTCGGGGCCCATCCCGATTCGCCATCCCGGCTGGACGACGGCGCGCGGCTGGATGAGCTGATCGCGCAGGATCCCGTGCACTTCCTGGGGCAGGAGAGTGTGGACCGCTTCGGTGCACGGCTGCCGTTCCTGATGAAGGTGCTGGCGGCCGCCGAGCCGCTGTCCTTGCAGGTCCACCCGAGCCTGGAGCAGGCCGGTGCGGGTTTCGCGCGGGATGAGGCGGCGGGTGTCCCGCGCGGCAGCGCCACGCGGAACTACAAGGATGAGAACCACAAACCGGAGATGATCCTGGCCCTCACCCCGTTCCGCGCGCTGTGCGGTTTCCGCCCCCTGGCGGAAGCAGCGGAACTGTTCCGCCTGCTGGCCGAGCGGCTGGGCACGACGGCGGGCCGAGAGTTCGCGGATCGCGTCTCGCGTCTTCTGAGCGGCGAAGGCGGCCAGCTCCGAGAGGCGTTCCGGGCCATCATGGACGGCGACGGCGGCCAGCCTGAGGCGGGCGAGGGGCTCGCCGTCGTGGTCTCCGGGATGGAGGCGGGCGAGGGCTGGCACGCGCCGCTCGCTGCGGCGGCCGCGCTGCACGCGAAGTACCCGGGTGACCCGGGCGTCCTGGTGTCGCTGCTGCTGAACCTGGTGGATCTGGAGCCCGGGCAGGCCGTCTATCTGCCGGCCGGCAACGTCCACGCTTATCTGGAGGGCCTCGGCATCGAGGTCATGGCGAGCTCGGACAATGTCCTGCGCGGCGGACTGACGCCCAAGCACGTGGATGTCCCGGAGCTGCTGGCCACCGTGGATTTCCGGCCGCTGCCGGTGCCGTTCCTGCAGGCGGCGGAGTCCGAGCTGGGTGAGAGGGTCTTCACTCCCCCGTTCGAAGAGTTCTCCGTCCAGGAGCTGCTCCTGTCCGGCGCGCCGGCCTCGGATGCGTCGCACGACGGGACCGTCAGCGTCCATCAGCGGGGCGCCGCGATCATCCTGGTGACAGACGGGTCGCTGCGGCTGGACGGTCCGCAGGGCGAGATGATCCTGGAACGAGGGCAGAGCGCGTTCCTGCCGGATGCGGACGCCCCGGTCAACGCCCACCCGCACGGCCCCGAGGGCGCCCGCGCGTTCGTGGCGACCACCGGGCTCGGCACCGGCAAGAGCACCCGATCAACCACTGTGGAGGCCTGACACGCCATGAAGTACTTCCTGCACACCGACCACTGGGCGCGCGCCCAGGAGGCCCTTGGGCACCGAGTGCACCGGCGGGCGGGCGAGGGCTGGGAATTCCTGGCCATCGAGGACAGCAACCCCGCTGGCAAGCTGCTGTACCTGCCGTACGGGCCGGTGGCGGAGTCGCTGCGGTCCTTCGACCAGGCGCTGGTGGCGGCGCGCGAGCTGGCCCGTGATTGCGGGGCAGTGTTTTTGCGCTGTGAGCCGGTGCAGGCCGGATTGCCCGAAGAGGGCTACGAGCCACTGCTCGAGGCCCGTGGACTGCGCCGTGCGCCGTCCAACCAGCAGCCCGAGCTGAGCTGGGTGGTGGATCTGGACGCATCCGAGCAGGAGATCCTGGCGGACATGAAGTCCACCAACAGGAACCTGTACCGGAACATCCACAAGAAGGGCGTGACGTTCCGCAAGAGCACCGACCCCGCGGATCTGGACATCCTGCTCGGATTCCTGCACGCGACGGCCGCCCGGAACGGCTTCAAGGCGCAGAGCGACGACTATCTGCGGACCGTGGCGGAAAACCTGCTGCCTGCCGGCGCCGGTGCGCTGTTCATCGCGGAACTGGAGGGCACACCGATCGCGGCGGCGTTCACCTATGACTCGGAGGACACCCGGGTCTACGCGCACGCGGCACTGGATGACACCCACCGCAAGCTGAGTGCCGGCATCCCGTTGGTGGTCACGCTGATCATGGACGCCAAGGAGTCCGGCCTGGCGCATGTGGACCTGTGGGGCATCGCACCGGAGGGACAGCCGGATCACCAGTGGGCCGGGTTCACGTCCTTCAAGAAGTCCTTTGGCGGGCACGCCGTGTCCTACCCGGGCACCTGGGACCTCCCCGTGGACAAGCCCCGCTACTACGCGTACACGGGTCTGCGGACCGCGCGCGGTTACGCCCGGAAGGGCTTGGCCTGGGCGCGGACGGCGCCGGGAAAGGCGCGGGAGCTGGTGGCTGCTGCGCGCACGACGGCGCGTGGGAACGGGTCTGCGGACGGCACGAACTAGCGTCCCTCAAGCCAGACACAGAACGGCCCCCGGTGACCACGTCACCGGGGGCCGTTCTCAGCACTGACGGATCAGCGCCACGGGCTTACGGGCGGCCCCAGCTCTCCCACTTGCTCGCGTGGTGCTCGGCGTCGACGAAACGGACGGTGCCGGACTTGGCGCGCATCACGATGGACTGCGTGACCACGCGGTCCTTCTGGTAGCGGACGCCGCGCAGCAGGTCGCCGTCGGTGATGCCGGTGGCGGCGAAGTAGCAGTTGTCGCTGGTGACCAGGTCATTGGTGGTCAGCACGCGGTCCAGGTCGTGACCGGCGTCGATCGCCTTCTGCTTCTCCTCATCGCTGGTGGGCCACAGACGGCCCTGGATGACTCCGCCCAGAGCCTTGATGGCGCAGGCCGCCACCACACCCTCCGGGGTTCCGCCGATGCCCATCAGGGCGTCGACGCCGGTGCCGGAACGAGCCGCGGCGATGGCGCCGGCCACGTCGCCGTCCAGGATGAACTTGGTGCGGGCGCCGGCGGCGCGGATCTCCTCCACCAGCGGCTTGTGGCGGTCACGGTCCAGGACACACACGGTGACCTGGCTGACCTTGACGCCCTTGGCCTTGGCGATCAGGTGCAGGTTCTGCTTGACCGGCAGGCGCAGATCCACCAGGTCCGCGGCCTCGGGGCCGGTGACGAGCTTCTCCATGTAGAACACGGCGGACGGGTCGAACATGGAACCACGCTCGGCCACGGCCAGCACGGCCAGGGCGTTGTTGATGCCCAGGGCGGTGAGGCGCGTGCCGTCGATCGGATCCACGGCCACATCGCACTCGGGGCCGGTGCCGTCGCCCACCTGCTCGCCGTTGAACAGCATCGGGGCTTCGTCCTTCTCGCCCTCACCGATGACCACCACACCGTTGAAGTGGACCGTCTTGAGGAAGGAGCGCATGGCATCCACCGCGGCGCCGTCGGCCTTGTTCTTGTCGCCGAAGCCCACCCAGTGGCCACCCGCGATCGCGGCGGCCTCCGTGACGCGCACCAGTTCCAGCGCGAGGTTGCGGTCCGGTTCGTCGTTGCCGACGGCGAGGTCCGGGGAGATCGTCGAATACTTGCTAGCGCTGGAAGGTGCGGCCACCGTGTACCTCTTCATTGAGTCTGTGAAAGGTGCGAGCCCTGGCGGTGCCCCGCCGGGGAGAGGTCGGTCCTCGCTTCGATCATAGTCCGCCGGCTCTCCCCGGTGCCTTGATGTGACAGGTACAACAGCTCCCGCGACTGTCGGCACCCGTTTAGCGCATACCCAGGTGGATAAGGGACCATGGAAGGGTGAGTGAACCCGTGCAGCGCCCCCAGACCGCCACCGACACCCCCTCGGCCGGCTCCGGCGGAGCCCCTGTCACGGAACACACCCCCGTCGCAGAACACCAGCACCCCGGAACCACTCCCCTGCCCGGCGACCCCGGATTCAAGGCCGTCCTCTCCAAGAACGCCGCCAAACGTGCCAATGCCTCCGTGATCGGCATGATCCTGGCCCTTCTGGTGTCTCTGGCCTGCATCCTCCCGGTCATCCTCCTCAACGCCCAGCCGCAGCAGGGCCCCATCACCCCGCCCGTCGACGTCGCCGGGGTCTCCCGGAACGCCGCCTCGGTGGCCGGCTTCACGCCCTCCGTACCCGAGCTGCCGGACGGCTGGAAAGCCAACTACGCACGCTGGAACTCGGGCACCGCGGACGGCGTGCCCGCCTGGGAGGTCGGATTCCTGTCCCCAAGTCAGGGCTTCGTCGGTCTGACGCAGACCGTCAAGGGCAACCCCACCTGGGTGACCCAGCAGGCGGAGAACGCTCCCGTCACCGGCACGCGGACCATCGCGGGTCACGACTGGACCCTCCGCGACAAGGGCAAGGGCCCCAAGACCCTGGTCCTCGACTACCGCGGCTACACGCTCATCCTGAACGGCACCGCGGAACTGAAGGAGTTCGACGTCGTCGGCGCCGCCGTGCTGAAGGCCGTGGACGCGTCTCCTGCCGTCAAGTCCGTCCCCACGCCGCGCCCCAGCGCGTAGAGTAGGCGGCGTGACTTCCGCGCTGACACCGTCCCAGGCCTGGCACAAGCTCGTCGAGGGCAACGGCCGCTTCATCGCCGGCACGTCCTCGCATCCCAACCAGGACGCCAACCGCAGAAGCTCCCTGGTGAACAGCCAGAGCCCCTTCACCATGATCTTCGGCTGCTCCGACTCCCGCCTCGCCGCAGAGATCATTTTCGACCTGGGCCTCGGCGACGCCTTCGTCATCCGCACCGCGGGCCAGGTGCTCGACGACGCGGTGCTGGGCACGCTGGAATACGGCGTGGACGTCCTGGAGATCCCCCTGATCGTGGTGCTGGGGCATGACTCCTGCGGCGCCGTCACGGCCACCAAGGAGGCCGTGGACTCCGGGGACATGCCCGGCGGGTACATCCGCAACCTGGTGGAACGCATCACCCCGTCCGTCCTGGCGTCGCTGCGCCGCGGCGAGACCGAGGTCAATGACATGGTGGTGGAGCACACCCGCCAGGTCGCCGACCGCCTGGTGGAGCGTTCCGCGTCCATCCGGGCCGCCGTCGAGTCCGGCCGCACGGCCGTGGTGGGCATGGCCTACCGCCTCGAGGAGGGCCGCGCGGACCTGGTGTCCGGCGTGGGCGCCTTCGAGGACTGACGCGAGTTTCAGCGCCGCCGTCGCGCGTCCTAAAGTAGGACGTATGACTTCCACTGCTGCTGAAGCAAACACCCAAGAGTTCCGCATCGAGCACGACACCATGGGCGAGGTCCGCGTTCCCGTGAACGCCCTCTACAAGGCCCAGACTCAGCGTGCCGTGGAGAACTTCCCCATCTCCGGCAAGACCCTGGAGCGCAAGCACATCGAGGCCCTGGCCCGTGTGAAGAAGGCCGCAGCCCGTGCCAACGCGGAGCTCGGCGTGATCGATGGAGATCTCGCCGACGCCATCGCAGACGCCGCGGACCGCGTGGCCGCCGGCGAGTTCGACGATCAGTTCCCGATCGACGTCTTCCAGACCGGTTCCGGCACCTCCTCCAACATGAACATGAACGAGGTGCTGGCCGAACTGGCCACCCGTTCCTTCGCCGCCCAGGGCAGCGACCGCGTGGTGCACCCCAACGACCACGTGAACGCCTCGCAGTCCTCCAACGACGTGTTCCCCACCTCCGTGCACGTGGCCGCGACCAACGCGCTGCTGAACGACCTGGTGCCGTCCCTGACCTACCTCGCCGCCTCCCTGTCCCGCAAGGCCGCGGAATTCAAGGACATCGTCAAGTCCGGCCGCACCCACCTCATGGACGCCACCCCGGTCACCCTCGGCCAGGAGTTCGGCGGCTACGAGGCCCAGATCCGCTACGGCATCGAGCGCATCCACGCCTCCCTGCCGCGCGTCGCCGAGGTCCCCCAGGGCGGCACCGCCGTGGGCACCGGCATCAACACCCCGGACGGCTTCCCGCAGCGCGTCATCGCCCTCATCGCCGAGGACACCGCGCTTCCGATCACGGAGGCCCGCAACCACTTCGAGGCCCAGGCCAACCGCGACGGCCTGATCGAGGTCTCCGGCCAGCTGCGCACCATCGCCTACTCCATCATGAAGATCAGCAACGACCTTCGCTGGATGGGTTCCGGCCCCAACACGGGCCTGGGCGAGATCGCCATCCCGGACCTGCAGCCGGGCTCCTCCATCATGCCGGGCAAGGTCAACCCCGTCATCTGCGAGGCCGCCATCATGGTCGCCGCCCAGGTCATCGGCAACGACGCCACCATCGCCCTGTCCTCCACCAATGGCGCCTTCGAGCTGAACGTGGGCATCCCGGTCATGGCCGCGAACCTGCTCGAGTCCATCCGCCTGCTCTCCAGCACCACCCGTGTGATGGCGGACAAGATGATCGACGGCATCACCGCCAACGTGGAGCGCGCCCGCTTCCTGGCCGAGGCCTCCCCGTCCATCGTCACCCCGCTGAACAAGTACATCGGGTACGAGAACGCGGCCAAGATCGCCAAGACCGCCGTCAAGGAGGGCCTGACCATCCGCCAGGCCACCGAGAAGCTCGGCTTCGTCGGCGAGGGCGAAGGCAAGGTCACGGAGTCCGTGCTCGACGCTGCACTCGACGTCACCACGATGACCGGAAAGTACTGAGGCTTCCGGCTGACTGCCTGAACGACGACGGCGGGTGCCCACCCGCCGTCGTCGGCGTTTCCTGCCCCGTTCTCCCCGAGAGCCCAGCACCAGGAGCCCCCTGTGCCCACCGCCGCCACCCCGGTCCGCATCCCCCTCACCGTGGCGAGCGCCCTGCGCTCACCACGGCAGCTGACCCGCGAGGTCCTGGCCGGGATGGTCACCACCCTGGCCCTGGTCCCGGAGGTCATCTCCTTCTCCATCGTGGCCGGTGTGGACCCTATGGTCAGCCTGGTGGCGTCCATCGTCCTGTCCGTGGCCATGACCTTCCTGGGCGGGAGGCCCGGCGTGATCACCGCGGCGGCCGGCTCCGTGGCGCTCGTCATCGCCCCGCTGGTCCACGAGCGAGGCGTGCAGTACGTCCTGCCCACCGTGATTCTGGCGGGGATCATCCAGATCGTGTTCGGCCTCGCCGGCCTGGCGCGCCTGATGCGGTTCATCCCGCGGTCCGTGATGATCGGCTTCGTCAACGCCCTGGGAGTCCTCATCTTCATGGCACAGGTGCGCCACGTGGTCGACGTGCCCTGGCTCGCCTATGTGCTCTTTGCGGCGACGCTCGTGATCATCGTGGCGGTGCCCCGCTTCACCCAGGCCATCCCGTCGCCGCTCGTGGCGCTCGTCCTGGTCACCGCGGTCGTGATCATCACCGGGCTCAGCGTGCCGGACGTCTCCGGCGAGGGGCCCCTGACGGGTGCCTTGCCCGGGCTCACCCCGTTCCAGGTGCCACTGACGCTTCAGACCCTCCAGCTCATCCTCCCGACCGCCCTGAGCGTGGCCTTCGTCGGCCTCATGGAGTCTCTCCTGACCGCGAAACTGGTGGATGACCTCACCGACTCCCGCTCGCACAAGGGGCGCGAATCGTGGGCCCTGGGAGTGTCCAACATCCTGGCTGGGTTCTACGGCGGCATCGCCGGGTGCGCCATGATCGGGCAGACCGTGCTCAATGTGAAGACCGGACGCGCCCGGACCCGCATCTCCACCTTCGTGGCCGGCGTGTTCCTGCTGGCCCTGGTCACGGGGCTGAGCTCCGTCATGGGGCGGATCCCCATGGTGGCCCTGGCGGCCGTCATGATGGTCGTGGCCATCACCACGGTGGACTGGCACAGCCTCAGGCCCTCCACGCTGCGGCGGATGCCCCTGCCGGAGACGGTCGTCATGGCCGTCACAGTCGCCGTCGTGGTCGTCTCCGGGAACCTCGCGTACGGCGTGCTGGTGGGCGTCGTCCTGGCAATGGTGCTGTTCGCGCGCCGGGTCGCGCATGTGATCGGCGTGGAGCGCGTGATGCACGACGGCGGGGCCACTGCCCGCTACACCGTGACAGGACCTCTGTTCTTCGGCAGCAGCAACGACCTGGTGGATCAGTTCGCCTACGCCGACGACCCGGCGTCCGTGACCATCGATCTGAGCCGCGCCCAGATCTGGGACGCGTCCACTGTGGCGGCGCTGGACTCGGTCGAAACGAAGTACCGCGCCCACGGCGTGTCCGTCTCCATCGAGGGCCTGGACGAACGCAGCAGCGGCTTCCACCGAAGGCTCAGCGGGCACCTGGGCGCCTGAGCCTGTGCCCGTCAGGCGGGCAGTACCATTGCCAGCGCCGCGCCCGCGATCATGAAGGGGCCGAACGGGATGGTGCTGTCCCGCTTGGCCCGGCGCGTGACGAGGAGGGCTGCGGACACCACGCCCCCCAGCACGAAGGCCAGGAGCGCGCCCAGCAGCACCTGCCACCAGCCCACGTAGCCCAGGTACATCCCGAGCACCCCGGCGAGTTTCACGTCGCCGAACCCCATGCCGGCCGGGTAGATGATCCGCAGCAGCAGGTACCCCAGCCAGGAGACCGCTCCCCCGGCCAGGACCCGGAGGCCCCACACACCCCAGAGCGGCGCCGCGAGGTCCTCACGCTGTGCCGCGAAGGCCGCTGCGAAGCCTGGTGAGTCCGGGGTGGGCAGGCTGAATCCGCCGGGAGAGAACACCTGCGTGGAATGCGGCGCATAGGTGACCCAGCCCGGCTGCGATGCCGCGATCCCGGCGCACACGCACGCTGCCAGCAGCAGGCCCCCGGCGGTCCAGGCCCACGGGAACACGATCCGGTTGGGTAGAAGCTTGGTCTTCGCGTCGATCCACGCCAGTCGCGACCCGGCGTAGAGGAAGGCCGCGCAGAGCAGCACGAGCAGAATCGCCGCAGCCACGGACCAGCCGCTTCCCAGTCCCCAGAGCTGTGCCATCTTCGTCAGCATGGCCCTGACTCTAGTGACCGTCCGGGCCGTGCGGAAATCTCCCGTCCACAGCCTCCGTCCCCGGCCCGCGAAGTGACAGCTGACGCCCATAAAGCCGCGGCGATTTCAGGGCGTCAGATGTCACCTCGCGACATACTCCGACGCGGGAGGACACGTGTTACCGCCTGCTCCCGGCCTCGGCGACACCGGTTGTCCTCCCGAGGGGCGTTCGCCCGGCTAAACTCCCCTCATGTTGACCCTCGAGGAGATCTTCCCGCCGTTCGGCCTGCGTCTGCGCACCCCACGTCTGGAGCTCCGGATCCTCCAGGACGGGGACCTTCCCGAACTCATGGTCGCCGTGGACGCAGGCATCCACGAACCGGGGCAGTCGCCGTTCTCCGTTCCATGGTCGGAGGCACCTGCCGAGGAACTCCCCGCGAACATGGCCCGTTTCCACTGGGGAACGCGCAGCGGGTTCACCCCGGAGAAATGGGAACTCGCCTTCGGGGTCTGGTTCGAGGGGGCCCTGATCGGTTCCCAGTCGCTCACGGCCCACGACTTCGCCAAACGCCGGGCAGTGGAGAGTGGCTCCTGGCTCCGGAAGGACTTCCAGGGCTGGGGTATCGGCAAGGAGATGCGCGCCGCGATCCTGTTGTACGCCTTCGACTTCCTGGGAGCGTCGATGGCGGAATCCAGCGCCATGACCTGGAACAGACGATCGCTCGGAGTCTCCTACGCTCTGGGGTACCTGGACAACGGACTCCGCCGTGAGTACGACTCCCAGGGCGGTGCCACGGAGGTCCAGCATCTCCGGCTCGATGCTCAGAACCTTCTCCGCCCGGCCTGGACCTTGGACGTCGCCGGCCATGAGGCGTTCGCACGCTTCGTCGGCCTCACGCCGCCCGCGAAGTAACAGCTGACGCCCCTAAGACTGCGTTTTAGGGGCGTCAGCTGCGCACTCGCGAGGGCAGGGGCAGGGGCAGGTGGATCAGATCTCCGCGCCCTCCAGCAGCTCCGTGACCAGCGCCGCGATCGGCGAGCGCTCGCTGCGCGTCAGCGTCATGTGCGCGAACAGCGGGTGGCCCTTGAGAGTCTCGACGACGGCGGCGATGCCGTCGTGCCGTCCGACGCGCAGATTGTCGCGCTGCGCGACGTCGTGCGTGAGAACGATCTTGGAGTTCTGGCCCATGCGGCTCATGACCGTCAGCAGGACGTTCTTCTCCAGCGACTGCGCCTCGTCCACGATCACGAAGGAGTCGTGCAGGGAGCGGCCACGGATGTGGGTCAGCGGCAGGACCTCCAGCATGCCGCGGTCCATGACCTCCTCCACCACCTCCTGGGACACCAGGGCGCCCAGGGTGTCGAACACGGCCTGGGCCCACGGATTCATCTTCTCCGCCTCGGACCCCGGCAGGTAGCCGAGCTCCTGGCCGCCCACGGCGTACAGCGGGCGGAAGACCACCACCTTGCGGTGCTCCTGACGCTCCAGAACCGCCTCCAGGCCGGCACAGAGGGCCAGCGCGGACTTACCGGTGCCCGCACGGCCACCCAGGGAGACGATCCCCACGGACTGGTCCATCAGCATGTCGATGGCCAGGCGCTGCTCGGCGGAGCGGCCGTGCAGCCCGAACACGTCGCGGTCCCCCTTGACCAGGCGCACCTGCTTGTCGGCGCCGACCCGGCCCAGGGCGGATCCGCGCGGGGACAGCAGCACCAGCCCGGTGTTGACCGGAAGTTCGGCGGCGGCGGGGACCAGCACCGGCTCGTGCCCGTAGAGGGTGGTCACCTCCTCCTCCGTGACGTCCAGCTCGGCGAGCCCGGTCCAGCCGGTGTCCTTGACCAGCTCATTCCGGTATTCGTCCGCGGCCAGGCCCATGGCGGATGCCTTGACGCGCATCGGCAGGTCCTTGGACACCACCGTGACGTTGCGCCCCTCATCGGCGAGGTTCTTCGCCACGGCCAGGATCCGCGCGTCGTTGTCTCCGGAGCGGAAGCCGGCGGGGAGCACCTCGGCGCTGACGTGGTTGAGCTCCACACGCAGGGTGCCGCCCTCGGTGCCGAGCGGGATGGGGTGGTTCAGGCTGCCATGCTCCACGCGGAGATCGTCCAGCAGGCGGAGCGCCTTCCGGGCGAAGTACCCCAGCTCGGGGTCGTGGCGTTTGCCCTCGAGTTCGGCGATGACCACCACGGGGACGATCACCTCGTGCTCGGCGAAACGCAGGAGAGCCCGCGGATCGGAGAGGAGCACGGAGGTGTCGATGACATAGCTGCGGCCGCTCGGGGCCGGCTGGGAGGGTTGCGCCGCGGCGGATCGGGCTCGCGTGGTGCGAGAGGCAGCTTTCTTCGCGGTCGTCACTTCGGAAATAGCCACTTCAACTCCAGCCCCGGGCCGTGCGCCCGGTGTCTCCAGGTGAGGCGGGCGGCCTGGAAGCCGGTCCCGGCCTCCCTAACAGCTGGTGCGATTCCTCGCTCCATGGATGGCCTCCCGTGGCGCCGGGAGGGGTTTCCCGGCGTTAGGACCACGCTAACCCCGGGCACCCCCGTCAGGGACGCGCCACGGCATCGCCGCGATTAACTTTCTGTGAACGACGACGGCGGGTGCGCCGCCGCGCCGCGCTCACCGGGGTTGGATGCTCAGTTGTGGTGGCTTCGGGCGCCGTGGAGCCGCCACGACTGAGCACTCAACGGCAAGTGGATAGGCTGGCGGGATGACTGAGACGAACATCGAGGACTGGGCGGGTCGGCTCTACCACGGGGAGCAAACGGTGCTTCGGCGCACCCTTGAGACGGATCTGCCGATGCTGAGGGATTGGTGGAATGAGCCCGGAACCGCCGTCTTCCAGCGGGCGACGATCCTGCCTCGCACCGATGAGGACATGAATGCCATGTTCACGGCGTGGAACCGGAATGAGACCACGGCCGGCTTCGGGCTTTCGATCGCCGACGCCGCGGATCCGGAGCTCCTGCTCGGCCACGTGGGCGCGTGGGGCCTCGGATCACCGGCGCGGGTCGCGACACTGGGAATCGTGGTGGGGCCGCAGTTCCGCGGGCGCGGGGTGGGCACGGACGCTCTCCGGACGGCGTTCCGGATCCTGTTCGACGAGCTCGGCGCCCACAAGATCCAGCTTCAGGTGTTCGGTTTCAATCACCGGGCCATCGGCGTGTACCGGCGCCTCGGCATGACGGTGGAGGGCAGGATCCGCGACGCCGTCTTCCATGCCGGGACCTTCCACGACGAGGTCCACATGGGCATCCTGGAGAACGAATACCGGGCGCTTCCACCCCGGAACATCCCGGCTCCCTGAGTTGAGTGCTCAGTTGTGGTGACTTGGAACGCCCGCAGGCAGCCACAACTGAGCACTCAACGCGAACGGGTTCAGGCCCCGAAGCGGCGCTGGCGTCCCGCGTAGTCGCGGAGGGCGCGCAGGAAGTCGACCTTCCGGAACGCCGGCCAGAGCGCCTCACAGAAGTAGAACTCGCTGTACGCGCTCTGCCACATGAGGAAGCCGGAGAGCCGCTGCTCTCCCGAGGTGCGGATGACCAGATCCGGGTCAGGCTGCCCGGCGGTGTAGAGGAACTTCTCGATGTCATCCGCGCAGAAGCTCTCGGAGAGGCTCTCCAGGCTCTCGCCCCGCCCAGCGGCGTCCTTCATCAGGGCCCGGACGGCGTCCACGATCTCCCGGCGGCCGCCGTACCCGACGGCGACGTTGACGTGGACCGCTTCCCGCACGGGAGTCTTGTGGGTGAGCCGGCTGAGACGTTCGGCCAGGTAGCCCGGAAGGAGTTCCGGCGCCCCCATGGCATGGACCGAGATGTGCTCGTCCTCGTCCAGGCGGTCCAAGGTGTTGGCGATGATGGCCATGAGCTCGTCCAGTTCCTCGGAGGAGCGGCTCATATTGTCCGTGGAGAGCATGTAGAGCGTGACCACCTTGACGCCCAGCTCCTGGCACCAGTGCAGGAACTCCAGGATCTTGTCCGCGCCGGCCTGGTGACCCTGGCTGGTCGGGGCCCCGAACTGACGGGCCCAGCGACGGTTGCCATCCACCATGACGCCGACGTGCGCCGGGATGCGGTCCTTGCTCAGCCCCCGCTCCAAGCGGCGCTCGTACATGCCGTAGAGGAAGTCCCGCACACTCATCCGGCTGCTCCTCAATACTCCCGTTCACGCGTACCCGCGCCGCGGGACTACCGGCTCCAAGATTACCGCTTTGAACCGGGAAGATCCCGGCACGCGGTTACTCTCCAGTAACCTACGCTGGCGTAAGTTAGCATGGAACCATGCCCTCCGCAGCGGAAACCCGGCCTCTCCCCACCTCCGGCACGGGGCTCGCTCGCGCCGAACTGCTGGCCATCAAGCCCGCCTGGCGCGGCTGGATCCACGCCGCCTCCGCCCCGCTGACATTGGCCGCAGGGATCGTCCTGGTCTGCCTGGCACCCACTCCGGACCGGAAGATCGCCTCCGCCGTCTACGCCCTGACGGGACTGATGCTGTTCACCGTGAGCGCCGTGTACCACCGGGGGAACTGGAAGCCGCGGACCAAGGCGATCCTGAAGCGCCTGGACCACACCAACATCATGCTGGTGATCGCCGGAAGCTACACCCCGCTGTCCTGGACGCTGCTGGACCGGCCCACAGCCACGCTGATCCTCTGGCTCGTCTGGAGCGGCGCGCTCGCCGGAGTCGCCTTCCGCCTGCTCTGGATCCACGCACCGCGCTGGCTCTATGTGCCCATCTATGTGGCGCTCGGCTGCGGCGCCCTGGTCTTCCTCCCCCAGTTCTTCGCCGCAAGCGCGGCCGCCGCCATCCTCATGTGCGCCGGGGGCGCCTTCTATATCGCCGGAGCGGTCTTCTACGGTCTCAAGCGGCCCAACTTCAGCTACCGGGTCTTCGGCTTCCACGAGCTCTTCCACGCCTTCACCGTCCTCGGCTTCAGCTGCCATCTGGTGGCGATCTTCCTCAGCGTCCTCGGCTGAGCCTCGGGCAGCCGATGGGCAACCGGCCGATGTGGCCTGATTGACACCTCCATGTGATCCGCTCCATACTTTTGGAGTGAACCTGTCAGACAGCACGACAGCCGGACAGTCGGGAAGGCTACGACCGCAAGCCCGTCCGCTCGCCCGGGTGAGTGCTCAGGAGGCCGTCCTCGCCCAGCTCCGCGGAGACATCGAAGGCGGCCGCATCGCCGTCGGGAGCAAGCTCCCGTCCGAGGCCGCGCTGGCCGGCACTTACGGCGTGAGCCGCTCCGTGATCCGCGAAGCTCTGCGCTCCTGTGCCGCCCTGGGCCTGACGGAGACCCGCACCGGCAAGGGCACATTCGTGATCGCGGATCGCGTGTCCTCCGATCTGGTCCTGGGCCGGTACTCCGCCCGGGATCTGACCGAGGCCCGCCCCCACATCGAAGTCCCCGCCGCGGCCCTGGCCGCTGAACGCCACAGCGCCGAGGACCTGGACCTGCTCCGCAGCATCCTCACGGACATGCTGGCCGAGGACGATGTGGAGGCGTGGGTGGCCCTGGACTCCGCCTTCCACCTCCAGGTGGCGCGGGCCAGTCGCAACAAGGTCTTCGAAAGCGTGGTCAGTGACCTCCGCGAAGCGCTGGTCAAGCAGTCCAGCACCCTGAACCTCGTGGCCGACCGCGAAGGCACCTCCAACCGGGAGCACCGGGAGATCCTGGAGGCCATCGAATCCGGCTCCCCGGAGCGCGCCGCCCGCGCCATGGCCGACCACCTCGCGGCCGTGTCCGCGGCGCTGAGCTCCCTCGAGAACCGATGACCCACCCGTCCACCACCTTCCGGAAGGCAGCACCCATGCCCGTCCTCCCCGCCCATGTGCCCGTGGCCGCCCTGACGCGCGACGAGCGCGTGGAAGGCGTCCACTACGGCTCCGTCGCCGTCACCGGCACCGACGGGGCGCTGCTCTCCGGCGCCGGCGACCCCGGTGCCCCGTTCTACCCGCGCTCGGCGCTCAAGCCCTTCCAGGCGGTCGCCATGGTCCTGGCCGGGCTCCAGCTGCCGGCGCCGCTCATGGCGCTCGCCGCCGCGAGCCACAGCGGCGGGGCCGAACACCGCGCCGGCACGCAGGAGATCCTGCGCCTGCACGGTCTCACCGCGGACGCCCTGGCCAACACCGTGGACCTGCCGTACGGCGGCCCGGAACGCGAGGCCTGGCTGCGGGAGGGCGGCGTCGCCGATCGCGTCTGTCAGAACTGCTCCGGCAAGCACGCCGCGATGGTGGGCACGTGCACCCTGAACGGCTGGCCGGTGGAGGGCTACCTGAACCCCGCACACCCGATGCAGCAGCTCGTCATGCGCACCGTCGCCGCCCTCACCGGCGAGGAGCCCGCCCAGTGGTCCACGGACGGCTGCGGCACCCCGCTTCCCGCCCTGAGCCTGACCGCCATGGCCCGCGGCTACGGCCGGATGGCCCGCCTCGCCGCCGCCCCGGAGACCGCAGAGGACGACGTCGAGCGCGCGGCCGCCGTCGTCGCCCGCGCCATGATGCAACACCCCGAGATGGTGGCCGGAGAGGGCCGCGATGTCACCGCCCTCATGCGCGCCCTGCCCGGCGCACTGGCGAAGGACGGCTTCGAGGGCGTCCAGCTGATCGGGCTGCCGGACGGCAGCGCGGTCGCCGTGAAGATCTCCGACGGCGGGGACCGGGCGCGCATGCCGGTCGCCGTCCAGGCGCTCCAGACCCTCGGTGTCGACACCGAACCGCTGTCCGCCATCGCCTCCTCCCCCGTCCTGGGCGGCGGCGTGGTGCGCGGCAGCCTCGATGCGCTTCCCTCCGTCCTCGCCTCAGCCCAGCAGCGTTAAGGAACATCATGACCATTGCCCCCGCCCCCGTCACCGACGAATCCGCCAAGGAAGGCTTCCGCCTGGAGCACGACCTCCTGGGCAACCGCAATGTGCCCGCGGACGCCTACTGGGGCGTCCACACGCTGCGCGCCGTGGAGAACTTCCCCATCACCGGGCGTCCCCTCTCGACCAACCCGCACCTGGTCCACGCCCTGGCGGCCGTGAAGCTGGCCGCGGCCCGCGCCAACCGGGAACTGGGCCGACTGGATGCTGAGCGCGGCGACGCCATCGAGGCCGCCTGTCAGGACGTGATGGCCGGCAAGCTGGACGAGCAGTTCGTGGTGGACGTGATCCAGGGCGGCGCCGGGACGTCGTCGAACATGAACGCCAATGAGGTCATCGCCAACCGCGCCCTGGAGATCCTGGGCAAGCCGCGCGGCGACTACGCCACGCTGCACCCGAACGACCACGTGAACCTCAGCCAGTCGACCAACGACGTGTACCCCACCGCGGTCCGCGTGGCCACGGCCCACGGCATCGAGGGTCTGCTGAACGCTCTGGAGGAACTCCAGGGCGCCTTCCGGGATAAGTCCCAGGAGTTCCGCACCGTGGTCAAGATGGGGCGCACCCAGCTCCAGGACGCCGTGCCCATGACCCTGGGCCAGGAGTTCGGCAGCTTCGCCGTCACCATCGGCGAGGACCGCGAGCGTCTGCGGGAATCCTCCCGGCTCATGTACGAGATCAACCTGGGCGCCACGGCCATCGGCACCGGGCTGAACGCCCCGGCCGGCTACGCCGAGCTGGCCTGCCGCCACGTGGCCGAGGCGACAGGGCTGCCGCTCGTCACCGCCGTGGACCTGATCGAAGCCACGAGCGACATGGGTGCGTTCGTGCACCTCTCCGGAGTGCTCAAGCGCGTGGCCGTGAAGCTGTCCAAGATCTGCAACGACCTCCGGCTGCTCTCCAGCGGTCCCCGCGCGGGCCTGGGCGAGATCAACCTCCCGGCCGTGCAGTCCGGATCCTCCATCATGCCCGGCAAGATCAACCCGGTGATCCCGGAGGTCGTGAGCCAGGTCGCCTACGAGGTAATCGGCAATGACGTCACCATCACCATGGCCGCCGAAGCCGGTCAGCTGCAGCTGAACGCCTTCGAGCCGGTGATCGTGCACAGCCTGCACAAGAGCATCACCCACCTGGAGCACGCGTGCCGCACCCTGACGGCCCGCTGCGTCCAGGGCATCACGGCCAACTCGGCCCACCTGCGCGCCACCGTGGAGCACTCCATCGGCCTGGTCACGGCCCTCAACCCGTACCTGGGCTACGCCGCGGCGACGTCCATCGCCCAGGAGGCACTCGCCAGCGGACGCGGCGTCGCCGAACTCGTCCTGGAGCGTGGCCTGCTCTCGGCCGAACGTCTTGAGGAACTGCTCAAGCCCGAACGCCTCGCCAACCTCTCCTCCTGACCTCCGTCTCCCCAGACGCTCGGCCGGCGGCATGCCCCCGGCTCCGAACCACCCGAACCAGACCGAAAGGACGCCTCATGTCCTCCCCCGGAACCCCTCAGAGCCCCCAGGCCGTTCCCGATCATCTGGAGGACGGCGGTCACGCCCACTCCACCGACCATGTCATCCATGCCGAGGACGCCGGCTACCACAAGGGCCTGAAGAACCGTCAGGTCCAGATGATCGCGATCGGTGGTGCGATCGGCACGGGCCTGTTCATGGGCGCCGGCGGCCGCCTGGCCGCCGCGGGCCCGTCCCTGGTCATCGCCTACGCCCTCTGCGGCGCCTTCGTCTTCCTGATCCTGCGTGCCCTGGGCGAACTGGTCCTGCACCGGCCGTCCTCGGGCTCCTTCGTCTCCTACGCCCGTGAGTTCTTCGGCGAGAAGGCCGCGTTCATCTCCGGCTGGTTCTACTGGATCAACTGGGCCTTCACCACCATCGTGGACACCACCGCCGCGGCCCTGTACATGCACTTCTTCGGCAAATACGTCCCCTGGATCGACGCCGTCCCGCAATGGGCCTGGGCCCTGATCGCCTTGGTCGTGGTCCTGGCCCTGAACCTGGTCTCGGTGAAGGTCTTCGGCGAAATGGAATTCTGGTTCGCCCTGATCAAGGTGGTGGCCCTGGTCGCATTCCTGATCATCGGCATCTACCTGGTCATCTTCGGCACCCCCACCGGAGCCCCCACCGGCTTCTCCCTCATCACCGATCACGGCGGCATCTTCCCCAACGGCCTGATGCCCATGATCCTGCTCATGCAAGGCGTGGTCTTCGCGTACGCCTCCGTGGAACTCGTCGGCACCGCCGCCGGCGAAACCCAGAACCCGGAGAAGATCATGCCCAAGGCCATCAATTCCGTGGTCTTCCGCATCGCCGTGTTCTACGTCGGATCCGTCATCCTGCTCTCCCTGCTCCTGCCCTACACCGCCTACCAGTCCGGTGTCAGCCCCTTCGTGACGTTCTTCGGCTCCATCGGCGTCAACGGCATGGACTCCATCATGAACCTCGTGGTCCTCACCGCGTCCTTGTCCTCCCTGAACGCCGGACTCTACTCCACCGGACGCATCCTGCGCTCCATGGCCGCGGCCGGCTCCGCCCCGAAATTCGCCCTGCGTATGAACAAGGCCGGCGTCCCCTACGGCGGCATCGCCCTGACCGCGATCGTCTCCCTGCTCGGCGTCCCGCTGAACTACCTCGTCCCGGGCCAGGCCTTCGAAATCGTCCTCAACGTCGCCTCCGTGGGCATCATCGCCTCCTGGGCCACCATCATCCTCTGCCAGATCCAGCTCCAACGCTGGGCCGCCAAGGGCTGGCTGGAACGGCCCTCCTTCCGCATGCCCGGCGCCCCCTTCACCGGCTACCTCACCCTGGTCTTCCTGGTCATCGTCCTGATCATGGTCTTCATCGACTCCCCCTGGACCCTCGGCGCCACCATCATCGCCTGCGCCCTCATGACCGCCGGCTGGTACGCCTGCCGCGAGCGGATCCGGCAGATCGCGGAGGACCGCCGCGGCTTCACCGGCGCCGCGCCCGTCATCGCCAATCGGCCCACACCGAAGAAGTAAACCCCTTCACACCGGTGCCCGGCCCGCACTCCTTGAGGGCCGGGCACCGGCGTTTAACGACGACGGCGGCCGCACCGCCGTCGGGCTGTCACCGCATCGCCTTGAGCACCTTCATGGTGAGGCGGGAGTCCACGCGGGAGATGGCGGGGTCCCCCATGAGTTTCGCGGTCAGCCATCGCTCGTAGGCGGCCAGGTCCTCCACGCCCACACGGATGAAGTAGTCCGGGATGCCGAACATGCGGCGCAGCTCCAGCACCTCCGGCATCCCGGCCAGGCGCTCCTCGAAGGCCTCCACCGTGGCGAGGTCCTTGGCCACCAGGTCCGCGTAGACGATCACCTCGAAGGCCCGGCCCATCGACACCGGGTCCAGCACGGCACCGTAGCCGGTGATCACGCCGTCGGCCTCCAAGCGCCGCACCCGGCGCAAGCAGGGCGCCGGCGTGAGACCGACGCGCTCAGCGAGTTCCTGGTTGCTCATGCGCCCGTCCCACTGGAGAAGATCCAGGATTGCGCGGTCAATGGAGTCCATAAAAGAATATTGCCCTGTTTCGCCGTAAGACAGCAATGATCGGCATTCATATTGCTCCCAGGCCTCCTTAGGATGGAGGGGTGCCTGACACTTCCCAGCCCATCGTCTCCACCCCGGCTGCCCACTCGGGCTTCCGGGACGCCGTCTCAGAGGCCGGCATGGTCTGCCTGGGTTTCGTCCCGCTCGGAATGGGCCTGGGTGTCCTGGTCACCAGTCACGGCCTGCCCTGGTGGCTGGCGCCCCTGCTGTCCGGGGTGGTCTTCGCAGGCTCGGTCGAGTTCATCCTCGTGGGGCTTCTGGCCGCGTCCACGCCAGTCCTGAGCATCGCGGCCACGGCGTTCCTGGTGAACTCACGCCACCTGTTCTACGGTTTCTCCTTCCCGCTGGAGCGCGTGAACGGACCGCTGGCGAAGACCTACAGCATCTATTCGCTCTGCGATGAGGCGTTCGCACTCCTGTCCGGGCACCGCGGCGGGAAGGCATCATCCTCTCAGATCCTCTGGACCCAGGCGCTGCTCCAGATCTCCTGGGTCAGCGGTTCCGTCCTGGGCGCCCTGCTCGGGAGCGGGTTCCTGGGCCAGGTGAAGGGCCTGGGCTTCCTCATGGTGGCCCTCTTCACGATCTTGACGATCGATGCCATCCGTGCCCGCCCCGAACTGTCCCTGGTGCTGTGCGCTGCGGGTGCCGCGGTGGTGGCTCTCCTGATCGCCCCGGCGCAGATGCTCCCGATCGCCCTCGGCCTCTTCGTGGTGCTGCTGCTGGCGCGCCACTGGCTGGAGGCACGACGACGCCGCGCGGCTCACGGGGAGGCCCACCATGGCTGACGTCCCCTATCTCCTGCTCGGGGTGGGTGCCGCGGCGGCCGTGACGTTCGCGCTGCGGGCCATCCCGTTCGCCCTCAAAGGAGCGCTCAAGGACTCCGCCTTGCTGGCCGATCTGCGCAGCTGGATGCCCCTGGGTGCGATCCTGATCCTGCTCGTCTACGCGGTGAGCGGGGTGGATTTCGGCGGTTCCTCCCACGGCATCCCCGAGGTGTCCGGCATCGTGGTCACGGCTGGGGTGCATTGGTGGCGCCGGAACGCCGTGCTGAGCATGCTCGCCGGCACCGCGGTGTGCCTGGTCCTGGCAAACCTGGTGTTCTGACGCCTCCGCGAGTGCGCCCGTCGCTGAGTGCTCAATTGTGGTGGGCTGCGGGCGCTGCACGTCACCACAACTGAGCAGTCAGTCGCCGGTGAGTTCCGCGCGGAGCTCCTCCACCGTGCCGACCGGCGCGTGGCACACCATCTCCCGGCACACGAACGCCCTCGGGCTTCCGTCCGGGGCCGGGCCACGGCCGGCCAGGAGCGGCACACTCGCGTCCGCCTCGCCGCGCCCCCAGGCGATCGCCACGCCGGGCCGGGCACTTGCATGCGCCGCACCGCGCAGGGCATCCAGTGCCGTCCCTTCGGGACCCACCAGGGCGACTTCCAGGACGCCGAGGTGCGCCGTCAGCAGCACCGCATTGGCCGTCCCGCCCACCCGTGGCTGGCCGGACGCGGCCTGCGCGGCCGTCCGGGCCAGACCGACGGCACGGTCCCGGAGCTCCGTCTCCCCCGTGAGTGCGGACAGGGTCAGCCAAGCCGCGGCGAGCACGCCTGCGGGGGCGGGCGTGGCGCCGTCGTACAGCTCGACGGCGGTGCTGCCGCCGTACGCCGCGCGCAGGGGGTCCAAGGCCTCACCGGTCTGACGGGCATCCTCGTTCAGGAGCCGGCCGTCATCCAGGAAACCCTGCTCGACGGCGGCCGCGAGCTCGCGTGCCCAGGCGAACCAGGACGCATCGCCCGTGGCCGAATACAGGGCCAGTGCGGCTTCCAGCCCGTGGGCGTAGTCCTCCAGGAGGCCCGCCACCGCGCCGGGCCGGCCCTCATGGGACACCCGCGCGAGTGTCGCGGAGGCCTCGTCCCAGTGGACGTCGCGCAGGTACCGTCCCGCGGCCACGGCCCGGCTCACCCATTCGGGCCGGTCCAGGGCGAGGCCGGCCTCCACCAGGCCCGTCACGGCCATGGCGTTCCAGGCGGCCACCACCTTGTCATCGACCACCGGCAGCGGCCGCCGCGCCCTGGATTCGAGCAGGGCGAGCCGCGCCGAGTCCAGCAGCGCGCGGTCCTCGGCGCTGAGCGGCCCGCCAGGGTGCAGGGGTGACCCGAGCGCGGACACGGTGCCCCGCTCGGACACGTGGAGCGCCCGGGCCAGCCGCACGCCGACGTCATCACCCAGGACCTCCCGGAACTCATCCAAGCTCCAGACGGCGAAGGCACCCTCCCGCTCGTGCAGGCCGGCGCTCTCCAAACCCGCCCGGCGCAGCTGCTCCTCAGCCGGCGTGGAGTCCGCGTCCAGGGCGGAGAGGAACGCTCCGGCCGCGGGTCCGACCCCGCGGAGCCCGCCGTCGGCGGATGGCGTGGTCAGAAATGCGACCAGTTCCTCCGTGGCGGCGACGGCCTCGGACTCGGGATACAGGGCGGCCCACCGCTCACGATGGATAGCCCCTTCCGGGGACCGGAGCAACCGCAGGTGGCGGGCGTGACCGCGCAGAAGCTGGGCGTTGTCGTAGAGCATCTTCTCGAAGTGCGGGACGGACCAGTCCGCCGTCACCGAGTACCGGCAGTAGCCGCCGTCCAGCTGGTCACGCAACGCGGAGCGGGACATGGCTGCCAGGGTCCGTGCCAGCACATCCCCCGCGGTCTCAGCGCCGTCCAGGCCGCTCGCTGCATGGCCGGCCAGGAAGGGCAGCAGTGGGCTGGGCGGGAACTTGGGGGCGGTGCCGAAGCCGCCGTCGGGCGATTCGAGCTCCCCCAGCCGCGCGACGCCGGCGCTCAGGGCGGCGGCCAGGCGTGCGCCGACGTCGTCGAATGTCTGAGCGGTGACGCGCACGGGCGAGGCGTAGTCGCCCAGGCCCGCGGCGAGCTTGGCCGCCTGTTCGGTGACCTGTTCGCGGCGGTCCCGCCAGGCCTCCACCACGGCGGTGAGGATCTGCGGGAAGGATGGGCGCCCCCCGCGCGGTTCGGGGGCGAAATACGTCCCGGCGAAGAAGGCCCGGCCGTCCGGCAGTGTGAACACCGTCATCGGCCAGCCGCCCTCACCGGTGAGCGCCTGGGTGGCCGTCATGTAGACGGCGTCGACGTCCGGCCGTTCCTCCCGGTCCACCTTGATGGCGACGAAGTGCTGGTTCAGGTACGCGGCGACGGTTTCATCGTCAAAGGACTCATGGGCCATGACGTGACACCAATGGCATGCCGCATAGCCGATCGAGAGGAACACCGGGACATCCCGGCGGCGCGCCTCGGCGAACGCCTCAGGCCCGAAGACGTGCCAGTCCACGGGCTGGTGGGCGTGCTGGCGCAAGTAGAGGCTGCTCTGTCCGGCGAGGTGATTGGCCATGAATCCACGCTAACCCCTCGGACAGACAGGGATTCAGTCCTGTGACGGACCGTCCTGTGCCGTGGGCTCCTCGCCCGCGGCCTCGGCGGCGTCGAGCTCCGCCTTCTCCGCCAGCTCACCGCGGTACCGCACCCGGCGGATGCGGCGGACCATGTCCACGATCAGGAACGCCATGATGATGACGATGAACGCCGTGGCGATGAAGCCGAGCAGGCCCGGCGTGACCATGTCCTGCGTGAGGCCCGGCTTCAGGCCCGGGAGAGGGCTGGGGCTCGGGTCATTGGCAAGTTGCACGAACAGCTGGAACACGCTTCACACCTTCGGTCTGTGGGGAACTGTTCAATTCTACGCCGGATAGAAGAGCGTGGAGTCAGCGCAGGCCGGCGAACAGATCGGTCTCCGGCACGGTCTCCCCCAGCCGGGAGTGGATCAGCACGAATTCCTCGTACGGCCAGATGCGGCGCTGCAGTTCGGCGGGGAAGGCGAAGAAGAAGCCGTCCGGGTCGATCTGGGTCCGGTGGGCGCGGAGCGCGTCGTCGCGGCGCGGGAACCACTCGCCGCAGTCGATCCGAGTGGTGGGAATGTGCAGCGGCTCGGCCTTGGAGTCCAGCCAGGCGTCGATCCACCCCAGGTTCGGGATCTGCAGCCCTTCCTCCCGTGCCGCGTCGCGCAACGCACGCATGCGGGGCAGGCTCATCCCGCAGTCGTAGTAGAGCTTGCTCGGCTCCCAGGCGGCACCGGTGCCCGGATAGCGGTCCGGGTCGCCGGCGGCATGGTACGCCTCCACGGCCACCCTGTGCGCCATGATGTGGTCGGGGTGCGGGTAGCCGCCGTTCTCGTCATAGGCGACGACGACGTGCGGCCGGAACGCGCGGACCAGGCGAACCAGCGGGGCTGCGGCGATCTCCAGCGGCTGCACGGCGAAACTTCCGGCGGGCAGCGGAGGCAAGGGGTCCCCCTCCGGGAGACCCGAATCGATGAAGCCGAGCCACTGCTGCTGCACGCCGAGCACCTCAGCCGCACGGTCCATCTCCTGGCGGCGGGCGCCGGCCATGTCCCGTTTGGGGTGCGGCGCCGTCTCCATCCCGGGGTTCTGGATGTCACCGCGGGAACCGTCGGTGCAGGTGGCCACGAGGACCTCGGCACCCTGGTCCACGTAGCGTGCCATGGTGGCCGCGCCCTTGCTGGACTCGTCGTCCGGGTGGGCGTGAACGAACATGACCCGGAGGGTCTCCTGAGTGGACGCGTCCGGGACGATGGCGTCGACGACGCTCATGGGGTGCCTCCTGGCAGGGGCTCGGCCCACCTCCGCGGATCCGCGCGGGCCGGTGGGTTCAAGGAACTAGAATGGTGTGGTGACGTCGAGCCAGAGTCCAACGCCTGTGAAGTCAAGCCTAGCCAATCGCTACGGCGGCCAGAAGCGTCCCGTCACACGCAAGACCAAGATCACCCTCATCATTTCCGGCGTCGTCGTGGCGTGCGGTCTCGCCGCTCTGCTGAACGTGAACGTGTCCAACGTCGACAGCGTGAACTTCAACACCGTGAGCTTCAGCGCCAATGACCCGTCGTTCGCCGAGGTCGACTTCCAGGTCTCCAAGGACCGCACCCATGAGGCCGTCTGCGCCGTCAAGGCGCTGGACAACCAGTTCGCCGTGGTCGGCTGGAAGTACGTGGACATCCCCGCCAACGCAGCCGATTTCGGAGCCGAGAACGGCCGCACCACGCAGCAGCGCGTGAGCATCCGCACGGAGTCCCTGGCGGTCTCCGGCGTGGTGGACAGCTGCTGGTCCAAGGGCTGACACCCTCTTCGCGCTCCGGCGGGCGCCCATGAACCGGTGGTCGCCGTGAGTCCCATGTGACTTTGGTTTATCCGGCCACTTGCCTACACTGGTCGAATACCTTTTGCCCCGTCGCACTGGTTTGTGCCTGTCATACAGCGGCCAGTCACGGGGTCTTTGCTTGTCTGTTGATCAAGAGGAGTTCATACGTGTCCACCACCAATGGCGCACCCGCAGCGTGGCTGACCCAGGAAGCGTACGACCGTCTCAAGGCTGAACTGGAGCACCTTTCCGGCCCCGGTCGCGCTGAGATCGTCGGGCGCATCGAAGCCGCGCGCCAGGAAGGCGACCTCAAGGAGAACGGCGGCTACCATGCCGCCAAGGATGAGCAGGGCAAGATCGAGGCCCGCATCCGCCAGCTGACCGTGCTGCTGCGCGACGCCCAGGTGGGTGCCGCACCCGCCGACGACGGCGTCGTGGAGCCCGGCATGGTCGTCGTCGCGAAGATCGCAGGGGATGAGGAGAAGTTCCTCCTCGGTTCCCGTGAGATCGCCGGCGGCTCCGACCTGGACGTCTTCAGCGAGAAGTCCCCCCTCGGCGCGGCCATCACCGGCCACAAGGAAGGCGAGACCGTCACCTACACCGCCCCGAACGGGAAGCAGATCACGGTGGAGATCATCTCCGCCAAGCCGTTCACCGGCTGAGAATCCGCCTCCCTCTCCGCGAGAGTACAGAAGTGGTCGCTTCCCATCACGGGAGGCGACCACTTCTGTCTTCTCGCGAGGTGAATGCGCGACGGCGGGTGAAGGCTCTCGACGGACGGGACCCCGGCGTCTAGGCTCGGGTCATGTCGGGGGATACAACTGCTGCGACCGCTGGGCGGCGCTTCTTGATCGTTGCTCTGGTCCTGCCACTTCTGGCGGGGTGCTCACCGTTCGAGCCACCGCCGGACATGGCACCGATGCCGCAGCGCACCGCCGTGTACTCGCCGGCTCCAGGGGCCAGCGGCCCGGCCCTGCCCGCGCCGCCGCCGGCGCCCTCGGACTTTCCCACCCTGCCGGCTGTGCCCACAGCCGGCCCTGTGGTTATCGACACCTCGAAAGTGGCGCAGAAGGTCATTTTGAAAGTCGACCGCATGACCAAGGTTTCCTGGCTCGTGCACCTACGGAGCGTGACACAGGGGACCGTGATCTTCACCGTCCAATGCCGGGGAAAGGGTCAACTCACGGTCTCCCTGCACACGTCCGTGGGGCCGGACTACGGCGTCAGCGGCGATTGCGGCGCATCAGGCGAGCCCGGCACCTTTGCGGGATCCATGCAGACCCCACCGGACGGTGTCATCGACGTCTCCGTCACCGTTCCGCCCGGTGCCGAATGGGCTCTCCTGGTCACCCAGCCGGCCGGCTCCTGACCGCACGCGCCAGCCACCCGTCGTCGTACCCCTTCGCGAGAGGACAGAAGTGGTCGCATTCCGTGATGGGAAGCGACCACGTCTGTCCTCTCGCGGGGACGAGGGGCGGAACTCTAGAAGTGCACCACGATCGGCTGGAAGCCCTCGGCGCGGAGCGCGTTGAGCACCACTTCGGAGTGTTCGTGGCCCTTGGTCTCCAGGTCCACGGTGATGGACACGTCGCCCATGCTGATGGAGCCGCCCACGCGGGTGTGGTCTACGCCGGTGACGTTCGCGTCGTGCTCGGCGATGATGCGGGAGATCGTCGCCAGCGAGCCGGGACGGTCGTCCAGGAGGATCCGCACGGTCAGGAAGCGGCCCGCGGCGTAGAGACCGCGCTGGATGACCTTCAGCATGAGCATCGGGTCGATGTTGCCACCCGAGAGGATGACGGCCACCTTGCCGGGGTTCTCGATCCGTCCTTCCATGAGCGCGGCCACCCCCACGGCGCCCGCGGGTTCCACGACGAGCTTGGCACGCTCCAGCAGGAAGATCAGGGCCCGGGCCAGGGCGTCCTCGCTGACCGTCACCACATCGTCCACCAGCTCGCGGATGATGCTGAACGGCAGCTGGCCCGGGCGGCCCACGGCAATGCCGTCGGCCATGGTGGAGACCTTCTTCAGCGGCACCAGGGCGTCGGCGGCCAGCGACGGCGGGTAGGCCGCCGCGTTCTCCGCCTGCACGCCGATCACGCGGATCTCGCGGCCCAGCTGCCGCGCGCGCTCCTTGATGGCCACGGAGACGCCGGCCAGCAGCCCGCCGCCGCCCACCCCCATGACGATCGTGTCGACGTCGGGCACCTGCTCCAGGATCTCCAGGCCGATGGTGCCCTGGCCTGCCACCACGTCCACATTGTCGAACGGGTGCACGAAGACGGCGCCGGAGGCGTCGGCGTAGCGCTGCGCCTCGGCGAGGGCCTCGTCCACATTGTGGCCGTGCAGGACCACCTCGGCGCCGTGGTCGCGGGTGGCCGCGAGCTTGGGCAGGGCCACACCGAGCGGCATGTAGATGCGGGCCTTGATGCCCAGTGCCTTGGCCGCGGAGGCGACACCTTGGGCGTGGTTGCCGGCGGAGGCCGCGACGACGCCGCGGGCCTTCTCCTCGTCGCTCAGCCGGGCCATGCGGACGTAGGCGCCGCGGACCTTGAAGGAGCCGGCGCGCTGCAGGTTCTCGCACTTGAACACCACGTCGCCGCCGACCATCCGGGACAGTGCCCTGGATTTCTCGATGGGCGTGACGGTAATGACGCCGTCGAGCAATTCCTGTGCACGGACGACGTCATGGAGCGTGACGGGCAGGGCTTCAGTGGTCATCACTGATGGCCTCCTTGGAATTGATCGGCTGTTCTTCTTGCGTCTCCGTCTCGCCGTCGGCGAGAGGAAGTTCAGGGGTGGCCGGGACGACGTCGGTCTCCCAGCCGCGGGCGGCGATGAACCGGATGGCGGAGTTCAGGGCCGCCAGGACCGGCACCGCGAACAGCGCGCCGGGGATGCCGGCCAGGAAGGAACCGGCCGCGACGGCCAGAATCACGCCCACCGGGTGGAGGGAGACGGCCTTGCCCATGACCAGCGGCTGCAGCACGTGGCTCTCCAGCTGCTGCACCACCAGGACGATCGCCAGCATGATCACGGCGTTGACCAGGCCGTTGGCCACGAGGGCCAGGAGGACGGCCACGGCGCCGGTGACCAGGGCGCCCACCACCGGGATGAAGGAGCCCAGGAACACGGCAAGCCCCAGCGGCAGGGCCAGCGGGACCCCGATGATCGCCGCACCCGCGCCAATGCCGATCGCGTCCACGGCGGCCACGAAGACCTGGATGCGGACGTAACTCCCCACCGAGGTCCAGGCCTTCCGCCCCGCGCCGTCCAGCGCAGGGCGGGCTTTGCGGGGCGCCAGTTTCGTCAGGAAGGCCCAGATCTGGCGGCCCTCCAGGAGGAAGAAGATGAGGATGAAGAGGGTCAGGAGCAGCCCGGCGGCGATGTGCCCGGCGCCGCTGCCCACGCTGAGCGCGCCGGTGAGGATGGCGCTGCTCTGGTTCTGGAGGCTGCCGGTCAGCTGACTCAGGTACTTGTCCAGCTGGTCCGTGGTGATCTGCAGAGGCCCGTCCTGCAACCACTGCTGGACCTGCTTGACGCCTTCCAGCGCCTGTCCCCACAGCTCCTTGAACCCGGCCGTGGCCTGCCGCCCCACGAAGATCAGGGTGAGCACGACGACGGCGATGAGTCCCAGCATGGTGATCGCCACGGCGATGCCACGGGGCAGCCGGCGCCGGCTGAGCCAGGCGACGACGGGGTTGAGCAGTGCGGTGAAGAGCGCTGCCAGGAGGAGCGGGATGAGGAGGAAGCTGACCTTGGAGAGGAGCCAGATGAGCACTCCCCCGGTGATCAGGATGATCCCGACGCGCCAGGCCCATTCGGCGGCGACGCGGACTCCGTAGGGGATGTCCTCATCAAGCATCCGGCCACGCGTCGGACGGGGCTCCACTGACGTGCCGTTCTTCGCGGTTCCTGACATGCATCAATCCTGGCGCAGTGGCACGCTGTTTGGAAAATGCGTTCGCATGGCGGGCGTCCGGCGGACCGGACAGTGGCCCTGCGGGCACCCTCTCCGTCACCAGGACGCGGCGATCCCCCAGCTCATGCTGAACTCCTGGCCCGGCTCCACCCAGGTCAGTCCGGCGCCGGTGTTGAACGCGTTCGCCGGCCCCGTCATGGGTTCCACGGCGAGCGCTTTCGGGCCGCCCCAGGAGCCTTTGGACGCGAAGATGTGGACGTAGCCGCAGTGCTCGTCCTGCCAGAGCGTGACCTCGCGGCCGTCATCTCCGCGCAGCACGGTGCGCGCCCGCCCGTCCTCACCGCGGCTGAGGCCCGTGTACGCGGTGTCCGTGTCCAGCGCGGCCAGAGGGGCGCCACCGCGGAGATCGTGGACCCCGTCCACGGCGCGCACGGCCCGCGGAATGAGACGCTCGTCCGCTTCCAGCCACGAGTCCGCGGCGACGGTGAGCGTGAGCTGCTCCGGGCTCAGATCCCCGAGCTTCACGTAAGGGTGCGCGCCGAGCACGACGGGGGCGGCAGCCGCGCCGTCGTTGGCGAACGTCTGGGTGACCGTGAGCGCGCCGGAGGCCTCCAGTTCATAGCGCACGCGGTGACGTGCGAGGAACGGGTACCCGTGCTGGGGGAAGATGGGCGACTCCAGCACCACATGCGCCGGCCCCTGCTCCACGCAGGCGTACGGGGCGTTGCGCAGCAGCCCGTGGATGGCGTTGTTCCGCGGCACCTCGGTGATGTCCAGCTGCTGCACCGCACCGTCGAGCATCCAGCGGCCGCCCTCCACCCGATTGGCCCAGGGAGCCAGCGTGATGCCACAGGCGCCGGGCGGGATCTGCTCATCCGTGAACGTCTCGGTGACGGGCACGCCGCCCACGGCGAAGCTGCGGAGAGCCGCCGCCAGCTCGGTCACGACGACGACGGCGCCGCCGCGTTCCAGCCGGTACTGGGCGCCACTGGCGCAGGTCGAGGGGGTGTCAGCGTGTGCGGGCATGGCACCACCGTACCGGGAAGGCCCGGCCAGCGATACGTCCCGCGGCTCACCCGGAATGCGTGGTCCCGCAGCCGCACGAGCGGCGCAGCACCAGCTCGCACGGGAACACCTGGATCCTCGCCGGATCGTCCCGGCCGGAGCCGATAATGGCGCGCACGGCCGCCTCGGCCATCTCCTGCACCGGCTGGCGCACCGTGCTCAGCGGAGGCCAGGTGAACTCGGCCTCTTCGGAGCCGTCGAAGGAGAAGACCGCCACGTCCTCCGGCACCCTCACCCCCGCTTCATGCATGGCGCGCAGGAATCCCACCGCCTGTTCGTCCGAGGTGATGAACACGGCCGTGGGCCGCTGCGGAAGCGCCAGGAAGCGGCGCCCTGCCTCATATCCGCCGGCCCGGTCGAACGGACAGCGGATGACCCGGCCCTCAGGCAGGCCGAGGCCCTCCAGTGCGTCCCGCCAGCCCTGTTCGCGGCCGTCCAGGGTGTTCCCGGTGACAAGGCCCTGGACCAGTGCGATGTCCCGGTGGCCGTGGCCGGCCAGGTGCTCCACGGCCTGGCGGGAGCTGCCCACGAATTCGGGGCCGATCGCGTCGAACGGCAAGGGGTATTCGGAGAAGTTGAGCAGGACGGTCTTGATGCCCCGCCCGTCCAGCTCACTGACGTCCGGGCGGTGGTTCACCACCGAACACAGGAACACCCCGTCCACCTGGCGGTCCACGAAGTTGCGCAGATGGCGCGACTCCACCGCGAGGGAATCCCGGGAGTCGCCCAGCAGCATCGCAAAGCCCCGCTCCTCGGCTGCCTGCTCCACGGCCTTCGCCAGGCCGGCGAAGAAGGGGCTGCTGATCTTGGGCACCACCATGCCCAGGATCTGGGAGGACCCCACTTTCAGGGCCCGTGCGGCGATGTTGGGCCGGTAGCCGAGCGCGGCGATGGCCTGCCTGACCTTCTCCTCCGTGGCCGGGGAGACGTTCTTCGGCCCGCCATTGACCACGTAGCTCACGACGGCGGTGCTGACGCCCGCCAGACGGGCGACGTCCTTGCGCGTGACGACGGGGCGAGGCGAGGCGGAGAGGTCCGGCATGAGGACCATGCTAGCCGCGCGACCCGGCGGTTCCGGCCGCCGGGAGGGCCGCGGGGGCGTCCCCGAAATCGCGGATCGGGAGCCGCTCGCCGCCGCGGAGAGCGGATTCATGCGCGACGACGCCGGGCAGGGTGAAGCGGGCGGCCACCCAGGCGTTGACCGGCGGCAGGGTGCCGGTGGCCACCGCGGTGACGAAGTCATCCACGAGGAAGGCGTGACTTCCTTCGTGGCCGCTCGACAGCGCCCGCAGCGCTTCGGGGAGGCGGCCGGCGTCGTGCACGGGGGCGAGCCCGGAGACGAAAGCGTCCCGGAGCGCGGGGTCCAGGCCGGCGAGGGAGGGATCGTCCAGCGGGAGGCTCGGAAGCGTCTTGATCTGTTCGCTCACGTCCGTGAAGCCCTCCTTGTCCTGCCAGACGGCGGTCTCCACGAGCTGCTCGAAGCTGGCCTCGGTGCCGAAGAAGCGGAAGCGGCTCTCCCGCAGGTGGGAGGGGTACCCGACGCGGCGGAACTCGTTGATCCGGACGCTGCCGCCGCCGTCGAGCTCGAAGAGTGCGCTGGCGTTGGAGAAGTCGTTGCCGAACCGGCTGATGTCCCGGTCGAAGACGCCATCGCCACGGTCGTCGCGGACACCGACGCAGCTGACGCTCGTGAGGTGGCCGCCGATCCCACCGAGCACGCCGCCGATCGAATGGGTCGGGTACAGCATGGGCGGGTAGCTGGCGGTGCTCCGCCAGTCCTCGCCGCCGCTGTACTGATAGGCGGCGTAGAAGCCGAGGTCCATGTCGTGGACATAGTCGCCCTCGGCGTAGAAGATCCGGCCGAAGGCGCCCTCGGCCACGCGGTCCCGGGCGTAGACGGTGGCCGGGTTGTAGTAGCTGGTCTCCCCCATCATGTAGCTCAGGCCGGTCTCCTGCACGGCCTGGATGATGGCGGCGATCTCCGCCTCGCTGATGGCCATGGGCACCGCGGAGTAGACATGTTTGCCGGCGCGGAGTGCCTGGACCACCAGCGGCCCGTGCGTCCACCGCTGCGTGAAGATGGCGACGGCGTCGACGTCGCTCGCCAGCATCTCCTCGAAGCTCGCGAAGGTGCCACTGAGGCCCTGTTGCCCCACCAGAGCGGCGGCGCGCTCGGGCAGCAGGTCCGTGACGTACACGTCCGTCACGAAGGGGTGCGCCGCGAACAGCTTGGAGAACTGGCCGGAGAACTGGCCGGCGCCGACGATGCCGAGGGAGAACGGTGTGCTCTGAGTCATGCCACGAGTGTGCACCGTCGATCTACTCGAGTCAATAGATCAATTAAGTTGCCTGAAAACTCTTGATCATCAGAAAGTTACTCGTGTAGATTCATCGACAGTTGTAAGCCATATCACACCGATGGAGGTCATCATGGCTACCCCAGTACTCGCCGGCAGGAGCGCCGGCACCAGGCCCGGAAGGCCCCGGCGGGGAGGACCCGCACGCCGCCGCACCTCAGGAGACCTGAAGATCGCGCTCGTCTTCATCCTCCCCGCACTGATCGGCCTGGTCTTCTTCTACCTGGTGCCCACCATCCGCGGCATCTACCTGAGCTTCACCGACTATTCGATCCTGGGAGACCCGGACTGGGTGGGCGTGAAGAACTACCAAGCCATCGCGAAGGACCCGCTGTTCTGGAACGCGTTGTGGGTGACCGTCGAGTACGTCGTCATCAACATCGTCCTGCAGACCGCCATCGCCCTGGGGCTCGCGCTGCTGATGCATCACGTGGCCAGATCCACCTGGGTCCGGGGCGCGCTCCTGATGCCCTATCTCATGGCGAACGTGATCGCGGCTCTCCTCTGGTTCTGGATGCTGGACTATCAGATCGGCATCGTGAACCAGATCATCGAATGGCTCGGCCTGCCGCGCGTGGCGTTCTTCGGTGATGAGGGCTGGGCCATCCCCACCCAGGCCCTCATCAACACCTGGCGCAACATGGGCTACACGGCTCTCCTGATCTTCGCCGGCCTCCAGGCCATCCCAGGCAACCTCTACGAGGCCGCCCGGCTGGACGGCTCGGGTCCATTCCAGACCTTCGGGCGCATCACCCTTCCGCTGCTGCGGCCGGTTCTCGCCCTGGTCCTGGTCCTGACCGTGACCGGCTCCTTCCAGGTGTTCGACACCGTCGCCGTGACCACCGGCGGCGGCCCGGTGAACGCCACCCGGGTGCTCCAGTACTACATCTTCCAGCGCGCCTTCAATGAACAGGACTTCGGCTACGGCTCCGCCATCGCCGTGATCCTGTTCCTCATCCTCATGGTGGTCGCGATCCTCCAGATGAAGTTCCTGCGCGGCAACGAATCGGACCTGGACTAGGAGCGCCCCGTGAGCACACAACGCACAGCCCGCCGCATCACCCCCGGCAAGGTCGTCGCCTTGATCTGCCTGGCCCTGGCCATCGCGGTCAGCGTCCTGCCCTTCTACTGGGTCCTCCGCACGGCTCTGTCCACCAACGGCTCCCTCGCCGCCAACTCGGCCAGTCTTCTTCCCGCCGACTTCAATCTGGGCGCCTTCCAGCGCGTCTTCGGGCTGCAGAGCCCCTCCGAGGCGATCGCGGAAGGCGGTTCCGGCGGCTCCATCAACTTCTGGGGCTACCTCCTGAACTCGGTCCTCTACGCGGGGATCACCACGGCGGGCGCCGTCTTCTTCAGCTCACTGGCCGCCTACGCGTTCGCACGGCTCCACTGGAAGGGCCGGGACAAGGTGTTCGCCCTCTTCCTCGGCACCGTGCTGGTGCCCGGCATCTTCACGGCCCTGCCGAACTTCCTGTTCGTGAAGAACCTGGGCCTGCTGAACACCATGGCGGGCATGGTCCTCCCCTACGTCTTCATGACACCGTTCGCCATCTTCTTCATGCGGCAGTTCTTCCTAAACTTCTCCCGCGAAGTGGAGGAGGCCGCCATGCTGGACGGCGCCGACCACTGGCGGATCTACTTCCGGATCGTCCTGCCGAATGCCGCCGCACCCCTGGCCACGCTGGCCCTGCTGACCTTCATGGGCCAGTGGAACGACTACTTCTGGCCGCTCCTGGTCGGTGGCGATGAGAGCTCCCGCGTCCTCACCGTGGGCCTGGGCGTCTTCAAGTCCCAGTCCCCGCAAGGCGCCCCGGACTGGTCCGGCCTGATGGCCGCCACCCTGGTCTCCGCCATCCCCGTCCTCATCATCTTCGGCCTCTTCGGCAAGAAGATCGTCAACTCCATCGGTTTCAACGGCACCAAGTGAACTCCCCCTGCCCTCCGGCACCAAGAGAAAGCACCACGATGAAGAATTTCCCCACCACCACGAAGGCCCTGGGCGCCCTGGCTGTCGCCGCTGTCGCCGCCGCCACCCTCAGCGCCTGCGGATCCGGCGGCTCGAGCGCCTCCGGCCAGATCGACTACTGGCTCTGGGACGCCAACCAGCTCCCCGCCTACCAGCAGTGCGCCGACGACTTTCACGCGGCACACCCCGATCTCACGGTCAAGATCACCCAGATCGGCTGGGGCGACTACTGGGGCAAACTGACCAACAGCATGGCCGGCGGAACCGCACCGGACGTCTTCACGGATCACCTGGCCAAGTACCCGGAGTTCCTGAAGACCAAGCAGCTCCTCCCCCTGGACGACGCGGTCGCCCAGGACAAGATCGACCTCACGCAGTACCAGGACGGGCTGGCCGACCTCTGGGTGGGCCAGGACGGCAAGCGCTACGGGCTGCCGAAAGACTGGGACACCGTCTCCGTCTTCTACAACAAGGACATGGTGACCAAGGCAGGCCTCACGGACGCCGACATGTCCAAGCTGAGCTGGAACCCACAGGACGGTGGCACGTATGAGAAGGCCATCGCCCACCTGACCCTGGACAAGAACGGCAAGCGCGGCGACGAGCCCGGCTTCGACAAGAACAACGTGGCCGTCTACGGCCTGGGGCTGAACAATTCGGACATCGAGAACGCCGGCCAGACCCAGTGGAGCTTCCTGGCCGCCACCACCGGCTGGACCACCACGGACAAGAACCCGTGGGGCACGCACTACAACTACGATGACAAGCGGGTCCAGGACGTCTACACCTGGTGGGCCGGCCTGATCCAGAAGGGCTACATGCCCAAGCTGGAGACCACCGTGGGCGCCAGCATGGCGGACAGCTTCGGCGCCGGCAAGGCCGCCATCAACACCAATGGTGACTGGATGATCAACCAGTACAAGGGCTACAAGGGCATCAATGTCGGCATCGCGCCGACTCCTGCCGGCGTGAATGGCAAAAGCATGTCCATGTTCAACGGCCTGGCGGACTCCATCTGGGCCGGCACCAAGAAGAAGGACGCGTCCATCAAGTGGGCCGAGTACCTCGCCTCCGCCACGTGCCAGGACGTGGTCGCTGCCAAGGCCGTGGTGTTCCCCGCCATCAAGAGCTCCACGGACAAGGCCGAAGCCGCCTTCAAGGCGAAGGGCATCGAGGTCACGCCCTTCACCCAGCACGTGAAGGACAAGACCACCTTCCTCCTGCCCATCACGGACAACGCCGCCAAGGTGGGCGGCATCCTGACTCCGGTGGCGGACGCCATTCTGTCCGGAAAGTCCCCAGCCGGCTCGCTCACCGCTGCGAATGAGCAGGTCAACGCGCTCTTCACCAAGTAGCGCAACCAAGACCGCCGTGGCGGGCAGGGTCCTCAAAGCCGCCCGCCACGGTGACCAGCCGTCGTCGTCCTCCACCCCCTCCGTCCAGCGAAGGCAGTTCCCATGAACCCCCTCCACCTCTCCGCCGCCGGGACCAGCCTGGTCCTCTCCTTCGACTCCGGCGAGGCACAGATCGCCCACTGGGGCGCAGCGCTCGGCGCGGACCTCCCTGATCTCAGCCGGCTGACAAACCCGGTGCCGCACTCGGCACTGGACGTGCCCGTCGTCGCCGGCCTCATCCCGCAGGCGTCCTCCGGCTGGCTGGGCCGTGCGGGACTGCGCGGCCACCGGCTGGACGACGACGGCATGCCCGGCTTCGACTTCTCCCCTCGCCTGCGGGTGGTGGAGGCCGGGCTCCTGCCGCCGGATGCCCGCGGCGCGCAGACAGCGCACCTCCTGCAGCGGGACGAGGAGGCGGGCGTCGAGGTGGCGACCACCCTGATCCTGAACCCCGGCGGTCTGCTGGAGATCAGCCACGAGCTGAGCAACACCGGCTCCACCCCGTATTTCCTGGAGGAGCTCGCGCTGGTCCTGCCCCTTCCCGGGCAGGCGGGCGAACTGCTGGACCTCACGGGCCGCTGGTGCCGGGAGAACCACCCGCAGCGCCACGACATCCGGCAGGGCACGTGGGTCCGCAGCGGCCGACATGGGCGCACCGGGCACGATTCCTCCCTCCTCGTGGCCGCCGGAACGCCCGGTTTCGGGAACCGCCGCGGCGAGGTGTGGGCCACGCATTTCGGCTGGTCCGGCAACCACGAACAGTTCCTCGACTCGCTCGCGGACGGCCGCCGGATGCTGGGCGCGTCGGAGCTGCTCGGACCGGCCGAGGTGACCCTGGCGCCCGGCGAGCACTACTCCACCCCGGTCCTGTACGCGGCGTATTCCGCCCGCGGCCTGGACGGTGTCACGGAACGCTTCCACCGGTGGTTCCGTGCCCGCCCGCACCATGTGGACACCACCTCCGGACGCCTGCGGCCCGTAGTCCTGAACACCTGGGAGGCCGTCTACTTCGATCACCGCCTGGAGCCGCTGAAGGAACTGGCCACCGCGGGTGCCGCGCTGGGAGCCGAGCGGTATGTGCTCGACGACGGCTGGTTCCGCGGCCGCCGGGACGATCACGCCGGGCTGGGCGACTGGTTCGTGGACGAGGCGCTCTGGCCGGACGGTCTGACGCCGCTCATCGATCACGTCACCGGGCTCGGCATGGAGTTCGGGCTGTGGGTGGAGCCGGAGATGGTCAACCTGGATTCGGATGTGGCCCGGGAACACCCGGACTGGATCGCCGGGCCGGCCCGTGCACCGCACACGGAGGGCGGGCGCCTGCCCCTGGAGTGGCGGCACCAGCACATCCTGGACCTCGCCAACCCCGGCGCCTGGCAGTACATCCACGGCCGCCTGGACGCGCTCCTGAACGAGAACCGGATCGCCTATCTGAAGTGGGACCAGAACCGCGACCTGGCCGAGCACGGTCACTGCGGACGGTCCTCGGTGCATGAGCAGACCCTGGCCTACTACCGTCTCCTGGACGTGCTCAAGGTCTCGCACCCCGAGGTGGAGATCGAATCCTGCGCCTCGGGTGGTGCCCGCGTGGACCTCGGCGTCCTGCAGAGGACGGACCGGGTGTGGGCCTCCGACTGCAACGACGCCCTGGAACGGCAGACCATCCAGCGCTGGACCCAGGCGGTGCTGCCGCCGGAGCTGGTGGGCTCACATGTGGGCCCGACGCACTCGCACACCACCGGCCGCGTGCACGACGTGACTTTCCGCGCCATCACGGCCCTCTTCGGGCACTTCGGCATGGAGTGGGACATCCGCCAGGCCACCGAGCGGGACCGGACGGTGCTCCGCCGGATCATCGCCGTCTACAAGGAGCACCGCCCCCTGCTCCACTCCGGAACCCAGGTGAACGCCGACCTGGGCGATGAGCGCCTGCGACTGCACGGCGTCGTCGCGCAGGACCGCTCGGAGGCGCTCTACGCGGCGGTCATGCTGGGCACTCTGGCCGCCGAGCTGCCCGGCCGGGCGGGGCTGCCGGGGCTGGACCCGCGCCGCAACTACCACGTGGAGGCACTCATGCCGACCTCGGAGGATCTACCGAAGACGGTGGAAGGCGACGCCGTGAGCCCCTTCGTGCAGATCTCCCCGCCGAGCTGGTTGGAAGACGGCTTCACGGCGAGCGGCGCATTCCTGGAGCACGTGGGGCTGCCGCTGCCGGTGCTCCGCCCAGAGCACGCGCTGCTGCTGCGGGTCACCGAGGTCGGTTGACCAGGTCCGGCACAGCCCCGTTGTTAACTATTGTGCTTTAATGTTTGTTGTTGATAGAACCATGCATCGGCTTCCACTCCGTCCAGGAACAGGGACATCCATGACTCATGTGACACGCTCGCGGCTCTCCGATGGCCGCGAGATCCTCTACTTCGACGAGGCCCCGGGCAGGGTCCCCGCCACGGATCTCCGTGGCCTGACCCCGCGCGCCACCGGGGCCGACGGTTCCGGCGAGGTGCGGTTCGATGCGCTCAGCGGCGAGTGGGTCGCCGTCGCGGCGCACCGGCAGAGCCGCACGCATCTGCCCCCGGCCGACGAATGCCCCATCTGCCCGAGCACACCCGGGCGCTCCACGGAGATCCCGGCGGACGACTACCAGGTGGTCGCCTTCGAGAACCGCTTCCCCTCGCTGGGCCCGGTCCTGGGAGAGATCCCCGGCAATCCGGGCTGGGGAACCCTGGCTCCCGCCTCGGGTCGCTGCGAGGTGGTCACGTTCACCCCCAGCCACACCGGGTCCTTCGCGGAGCTCCCCTGGGACCGCGCCCGCACCGTGGTGGAGGCCTGGTCCCACCGGACCGCCGAGCTCTCCGCCCTGCCCGGGATCCGGCAGGTGTTCCCGTTCGAGAACCGCGGTGCGGACATCGGTGTGACCCTGCACCACCCCCATGGCCAGATCTACGCCTACCCGTACGTCACTCCGCGCGCGGAGGCCATGGCCCGCACCGCCGTCGCCCATTGGGGTGAGACGGCCCACCGGGAATCGCTCCTCGAGACCGTGGTCCGGCAGGAGCGTCAGGACGGCTCGCGCATGGTCCTGGAGGGTGAGCACTTCAGCGCCTATGTGCCCTTCGCCGCCCGCTGGCCCCTGGAAGTGCACCTCGCCCCGCATCGCCGCGTGCCGGACTTCGCGGCCCTGACCCCGGAGGAGAAGGACGAACTCACCGGTCTCTATCTGGACCTCCTGGGCCGGGTGGACGGGGTCTACGGCTCCCCCACTCCGTACATCGCAGCGTGGCACCAGGCCCCGTTGGCCCCCGGCTATCGTGAGGCCATGGGCTTCCATCTCCAGCTGACGTCCCCGCGCCGGGCGGCGGACAAGCTGAAATACCTGGCCGGCTCCGAAGCGGCCATGGGGGCGTTCATCAACGACGTGACCCCGGAGGCCGTGGCAGCCCGGCTCCGCGCCGCCGTCTCGCCCTACCCGGCGCCGGGGCGCGGCGTCGTCGTCCCTCACACCGCCGCACTTCACACGATCACCGCACCCACGCAAGGACTGCCGGCATGACCACTTCCTCCTCCGAACAGGACCTCGTCGACGCGTTCCGCAGCGCCTTCGGGCACGCTCCGGACGGCGTGTGGATGGCGCCGGGGCGCGTCAATCTGATCGGCGAGCACACGGACTACAACGAGGGCTTCGTCCTGCCCTTCGCGATCGATCTGCGGGCCCGCGTGGCCGTGAAGGCCCTGCCGGGCACTCGGACGGTCAGGCTCGTGTCAGCGCAGGGTTCGGCAGAGGTGCAGGAGTTCAGCCTGGGCGCGATCGAGCCGCGCGGCGACTACGGCTGGTCCACCTATCCCCTGGGCGTCGCCTGGGCCCTGGAGCAGCATGGGATCGCAGTTCCAGGGTTCGAGCTGTACCTGGACTCCACCGTGCCGCTCGGTTCGGGGCTCTCCTCCTCCCACGCCATCGAATGCGCCACCATCACGGCGCTGGCGGAGCTGTCCGGGGCGACCCTGAGCCCGCAGGAGTTGGTGCTGCTGACGCAGAAGGGCGAGAACGACTTCGTCGGCGCGCCCACCGGCATCCTGGACCAGTCGGCGTCCCTGCGCGGCGAGCGCGGCCATGCCGTGTTCCTGGACTGCCGGGACCAGCATGTGGAGCTCATCCCCTTCGACGCCAAGGCCGATGGTCTGGTCATGCTCGTGATCGACACGCGTGTGGCGCACTCCCACAGCGACGGCGGCTACGCGAGCCGCCGGGCGGCGTGCGAGGCGGGCGCGGCGGCTCTGGGCGTCCCGGCGCTCCGAGACCTCGGCGTGGACGACCTCCCCCGGGCGCAGGCGCTGCTGGACGACATCACGTTCCGCCGCGTGCGCCACGTGGTGACGGAGGACGCGCGGGTGCTGGAGACGGTGGCCACGCTGACGTCCGCCGGCGCCGCGGCGATCGGCGGGCTCCTCGATGCCAGCCATGTCTCCATGCGGGACGACTTCGAGATCTCCTGCCCCGAACTGGACCTCGCCGTGAGCGCTGCCCGCGAAGCCGGGGCGATCGGCGCCCGCATGACCGGCGGCGGATTCGGGGGCTCGGCCATCGCCCTGACTCCCCGCGCGCTGGAATCGGAGGTCCGGACCGCGGTCCTGGACGCCTTCCGTGAGGCCGGCTTCACGGAGCCGCACCTCTTCACGGTCACCCCGGCCGAAGGCGCCCGCCGGCTGGCGTGACACCGGTCCCCTCGGCGCAAAACAGTGGGCCGTCTCGGCGCCACCCCTGGGCTGTCTCGGCGCGAAACAGTGGGTTTCCGCTGAGACAGTGGTTTAAACCCACTGTCTCAGCGGAAACCCACTGTTTCAGCGGAAGGGCCGGGGACCACCCTGCTTCGACGAGGCAGCACTGGGACATCAACGACGTCGGCGCCCCTCACCTTTCGGTGAGGGGCGCCGACGCGAAGCGGCGATTCGGCCTTGCTTCGGGGAGCGCGGCGTGGGTCAGTCGTTGCCCCGCAGGATGGCGATCAGCCGCAGCAGCTCCACGTACAGCCACACCAGGGTGACCGTGAGGCCGAAAGCCGCGGTCCAGGAGTAGCGGGCCGGGGCACCGTTGTGGACGCCGGCCTCGATGTTGGTGAAGTCCATGATCAGGGAGAACGCGGCGAGCACCACGGCCAGCAGGCCGACGAACACACCCAGCGGGATGCCGAAGATGTGGACACTGCCTCGCAGGCCCCACGGGTCCTGGACCACGCCGAAGATCATGAGGAAGAGGTTGACCAGGCTGAAGGCCGCGTAACCCAGCATGGCGATGAGGAAGAAGCGCATCATCTTGGGCGTGGCGCGCACCTTGCCCGAGGTGAAGAGCAGCAGGGTGACGGCGAACACGGCCAGCGTGGCGATGACGGCCTGCAGGCCGATGCCGGGAAGCCGGGCCTCCAGGACCTTGGTGAGCCCGCCCAGGAACAAGCCCTCAAGGCCAGCGTAGCTGAGGATCAGCGCCGGGACCGGCTCCTTCTTGAAGGTGTTCACCATGGCCAGGACGAAGCCGCCCAGGGCACCCACCACCATGAGCAGAGCGGCCACGCCGAAGCTGCTGAACCAGGTGATGGCGGCGCCCACCAGGACGGCACCCAGGCAGAGCAGCGTCTTGATGATGACATCGTCGAAGGTCATCCGGCCGGTCTGGGCCGGCCCCGCGGACGGCTGGGAGTACATCTGCTGCAGTTGCGCCGCGGAGAGCTCCTGCTGAATCTGATGTGTCTGCCCGTACTGATTCTGGGCATTCGGGGGCGGCGGCGCTTGCAGCGCCCCCCGGAAGTTCTTTCCGTTGAAGATCGGGTTGCCACCGGCAGCCATTTGACGTCCCTCCTGGATTCGGTGCGAATAAGTCCAAGCTACCAAGGTCAACGGCCGGGCGGGAGGAACAGTTCCCGGTCGTCGCAGGCCACCGGGTTAGACTCGGTGGGAGGCCGTGACCGGTCTGCGGACGAGGGAGCAGTACCCGCACAGGACAAGACTGACTCAGGAAGAACCACCATGTCATGGATCGTCTTGATCGTCTCCGGAGTCCTGGAGGCGGTGTGGGCATCGGCCCTGGCCGCATCCCAGGGCTTCCGCAGATGGAAACCCGCCGCCCTGTTCCTGGTGAGCTCCATCGCCAGCATGGCCGGGCTCGCCTACGCCATGAAGGAACTCCCCGTGGGCACGTCCTATGCGGTGTGGGTCGGCATCGGCGCATGCCTCACGGCGGTCTGGGCCATGATCACCCGGCAGGAGAAGGCCACCGTGGCGCGCATCGCCCTCCTGGCCCTGCTGGTGGGCAGCGTGGTCGGTCTGAAGGCGGTGAGCTGAATGCCGTGGATCGTCCTGCTCGCAAGCGCCGTCCTCGAAGCCGTCTGGGCCACAGCTCTGGGGCTCTCCGACGGACTGACGCGGCCCATCCCCGTCCTGGTGTTCGCCGTCGGGCTCGTGCTCAGCATGGCCGGGCTCGGCTGGGCCGCCAAGCACATCCCCATGGGCACCGCCTACGCCGTGTGGACAGGCGTGGGCGCCGCCCTGACGGTCGGATACGCCATGGCCACCGGCCACGAAGGCGTGAGCCCGCTCAAGCTGCTGTTCATCGGCGGCATCATCGCCGCCGTCGGCGGTCTGAAGCTCCTGCCGTCCAGCACGCCGGGCGGCCACTGACATTCAGGCAGCGACGACGGCGGGGCGGCCACCGGGTTTGCGGTCGCGCAGCAGCACGGCCACGGCCATGCCGATGGCAGCACCCAGGAGCGTCTCGAGCGCCCGGTCCATCAGGACCCTGGCGGGGTCGGCCGCAGGGCTCGCGAGGAGGGTCACCAGGAGGACGACGGGGGTGAAGAACGCCTGGGCCGTCCCGAAATGGTGCCGCATGAACAGCTCGGACGGGAACTGCAGCACCGGGATGAGCAGGACGAGCACCATCAGCGGGGGCTGCGGCCAGAGAATCAGCGCGGTCAGGCCGATGCCCACGAGCGTGCCGAGCATGCGATGTACGCCGCGGATCAGCCGGGCGCGGGGCGAACCGGCGGCGAGCAGGACCGCCGCGGAGGCCATGGCCCAGTAGGGATGGCCCCAGCCGCTGGCGAGCCCCGCCGCTCCCGCGATGCCCACGGCCAGGAAATACCGCAGCGCGTGCCGCCGGATCCGGGAGCTGCGCCAGGGACTCTCGATGCGGATGCGCCGCATGTCCGGCGAGGCGTCCGGCAGGAAACGCCAGACGGCCAGACTCAAGATGATGCTGACCGCGGAAGCCGCGCCTCCGATGAGCAGGGGGATCCAGAGCGGCTGGGGCTGGGCCACTGAGGCGGAGGCGCCGAGGGCGAACAGCGCCCAGAACGGTCCCACCGGATTGAGCTTGGCGGCGTCCGCTGCCATCGAACCCACGTAGGCGAAGCAGGCCTCCACCAGGACCAGGGTGCCGACGGGTGCGTGCGCTTCGGACAGCAGGGTGCCGATCAGCACGGCGGACAGGAGTAGGACGGAGGCCTCCAGCTGGTGGACCACGCGCCAGAAGTGGGGTTCACACCGGCCGTACATGCTGGTGAACCCCCCGAACACCGCATAGAGGGTCAGCTCCGGATGCCCGATCGCCAGGAGTGCCAGCACCGGGACGGCCACGCTGACGGCCACCCGCACTGCGGCCACGCCGTGGTTCCCGGCGGGGCCGGTGGCGAAGAGTTCGCGGCCCAGTTTCTGAAGAATGCCCACAATGCCTTCCGTCGAGGATGCGAGCGGGCCGGGTTTCCGCCGTCGGCCGGCTCGCAGAAGTACCGGAGAGCTGTCACTCCCCGGTATCGATTTTAAGTCGGCGGCGCCGCCACGGACGACTGCCACAGGAGCACCCGGGCCAGGCTCAGGACCCTTCCCGCCCGTGCAGCCGGTCCAGGATCACGGCGGCCGGCTCGGTCCCGGCACACTCCCGCAGGGCCGACAGCAGGTGCCGGGTCCCGATGGTCCGGGACTTCTCCTGGACGGCATGGCCCAGAGCTCTTTTCAGAGCCGTCTTGGCGCCGGGGGTCAACGGCAGATGGAGGGCGCCGACGGCCGGGGCCAGCGGCCCGAAATCCTGAAGATCGACGCCGACGGCGGCGAGGGCGTCCCGGTCCAGACGGTCTTCGATTCTCCTGACGTCCTCCGCTCCTGCCCCCAGCGCCCGCGCCGCCTCCGGGTCGTGAAGTGTCCCGTAAAGAAGGTGGCCGGTTCCGACCTTGCGGTCTCCCCGCCTCCCGGCCTCGGCGAGCGCCAGAGTCACGGCATCCCGGCACTGACGTGTGAATCGCTCAAACATGGTGGTCCGCCTTCCCGTACTTCGCATGAATCGACTGTCTGGTGACGCCGAGTGCGGCACCGATCTGCTCCCACGACCATCCGGCCCGGCGGGCCGCCGCCACATGGGTGGCCTCCACCCGTTCCGCGAGCCGGCGGAGTGCGGTGGCCGCCCGGAGGCCGGTCTCCGGATCGATGTCGAGCGGCTCGTTCGCCGGATCTTCGATGCCCATGCCGTCAGTTTGAACTGACACGCCGCAATTGTCAAGGAAAACTGACATCGACGGCGCGAGTCGCACCGCCTTCGAGATCCCCGGCCGACCACTCCGGCTCCGGAACTGAAGCCGCGTCCCTGTTGATAATTTTTGTCACATGAAAGTCAAAAATGTATTGACATGATCCGGACGAGCCTCAAGACTGGAACGCGGAACGACCTTGACCGCACACCGGAACCCGCAGGCCGGCACCGGGACCCCTGACCGCACTCAACCGCGGAGGAGCCCCTGACCGGCCCGGCGGGAGCCGGTCCACCGGGAACCGGACGCCCCCCTCGTCCCGATTCCCGCGAATCCCCAGACCCTGAGAGTGAACAGACTCATCGGAGGTGAGTGAAGATCCTCCAGGAACGCCGAAGGCTCCTTCCCCAGCGGAAGGAGCTTTCGGTGTGTGCCGGGCGAGGCCTGCGGCGTTCACTCAGGCGACGGGCGCCGAGAATTCATGCAGTGCACCGGCGAGACCGGCCAGCTCGGGCCGCTGCGCGGCTTCGTTGAGGATCCGCTCCAGCGTGTCGTCATGAATCGGCTTGGCCTTCTCATACAGTACGCGGCCATTGACCGTGAGCTCGGTGTAGATCCCGCGGCGGTCATCCGCGCAGAGGATGCGCGTCAGGAGCGCCCGGTCCTCCAGGCGGGTGACCAGGCGCGTCGTCGCACTCGGGCTCAGCGCCGTGGCCTGCGCCAGCTGCTGCATTCGCATATGCCAGCCATCCTGACGACTCAGCGCATCAAGCACGGTGTATTCAACCACGGACAGCTTGACCGCATCCGTCAGTGCACGCTCCAGGGCGGTCTCGATCATGCCGTGCAATGCGGCAAGCGTGCGCCAGCCCTGGGTACGGACCTCGACCGCATTGTCATCGATGCTCATGAAACCTCCCGGGTGCTCTGGGTTGCAATCATTCATTGCGTGTGCAATTATTGTATCTGCAACTGCAATATAAAGCGTTTGCAACTAATTCCAGTGTAGCGCATCGTCCCCTCCGGTTCACATGGCAGGCCGTGCGCGCGACCAGCAGGAGTGCACGCATCATGCCTATCGGTCTTATCGCGCTGTCGCTCGGGGCCTTCGGGATCGGGCTGACCGAGTTCGTCATCATGGGTCTCCTTCCCGAGGTCGCCGGCGACTTCGGGGTGTCGGAAGCGACCGCCGGATGGCTGATCTCGGGATACGCCCTCTCCGTCACCGTCGGCGCCCTGTTCCTCACCGCGTCCACCACCCGCCTTCCCCGCAAGCCCGTGCTGCTGGGCCTGCTCGGACTCTTCATCGTCGGCAACACGCTCTCCGCGATCGCACCGTCCTACGAGGTCATGCTGACCGGCCGCATTCTCGCGGCCCTCTGCCATGGCGCCTTCTTCGGCATCGGTTCCGTCGTGGCCGCAGGCCTCGTGGCACCGTCCATGAAGGCCCGCGCCGTGGCCATCATGTTCACCGGCCTCACCGCCGCCAACGTCCTGGGCGTCCCATTCGGCACCCTCCTGGGCCAGCAGCTCGGCTGGCGCTCCACCTTCTGGGTCATCTCCGCCACGGGTGTGATCGCGTTCATCGGAATCGCGACCCTGGTCCCGGCACTGAACAAGGATGCGCAGGCCGCCGGCCTCCGACACGAACTCCGCGCCTTCCGCAACGGCCAGGTCTGGCTGTCCCTGGTGATCACCATCCTCGCCTACGGCGGCATGTTCGGCGCCTTCACCTACATGGCTTACACCCTGACCGGGGTCTCCGGGTACCCGAGCAGCGCCGTGCCGTGGCTCCTCATCCTCTCCGGCCTGGGCCTGTTCGTGGGCAACTGGATCGGCGGACGTCTGGCGGACCGAAGCATCGACGGCACCCTGATCGCCTTCGTCGCCGGCCTCCTGGTCACCCTGGTCCTCTTCGGCCTGCTGGCCTCCATCCCGGTGGTGGCCGCCGTCGCCCTGTTCGTCATGGGCGGTTTCGGCTTCGGCACCGTACCGGGCCTCCAGTCCCGCATCATGCACTACGCCGGAGGGGCACCCACCCTGGCCTCCGGCGCCAACATCGGCGCGTTCAACATCGGCAACGCCCTGGGCGCCTGGGCCGGCGGCGTCGCGATCTCCGCGGGCCTCGGCTACGCCTCCCCCGTCTGGACCGGTGCGCTGATCACTGTCCCGGCCCTGATCATCATGATCATCGCGGCCGCCAAGGCACGACGCGAAACCCCGGCCCCGGCCGACGTCGAACCCGTCACGACCGCTGCCTGACCACCCGGCTTCCGTTCCACAACCCGACGAAAGAAGATCCATGAACACCGTCCCCACCATCACCCTGAACAATGGCGTCGAGATGCCCCAGCTCGGTTTCGGCGTGTTCCAGGTCCCTGACGCGGAGACCACCGCCGCCGTGTCTGAAGCCCTGAAGGCCGGCTACCGCAGCATCGACACCGCCGCCATCTACGGCAACGAACGCGGCGTCGGCCAGGCGATCGCCGAGTCCGGTATCGCCCGTGAAGACCTCTTCATCACCAGCAAGGTCTGGAATTCCGAGCAGGGCTTCGAGGAGACCCTGGCCGCGTACGACGCCAGCCTGGAGAAGCTCGGCCTGGACTACCTGGACCTCTACCTGATCCACTGGCCGGCCCCCGCCAATGGCCGCTTCATCGACACCTGGAAGGCCCTGGAGAAGATCTTCTCCGACGGCCGCGTCCGCGCCATCGGCGTTTCCAACTTCGAGCCGGATCAGCTCGAGCAGCTGCTCACCGAGGCCACCGTGGTGCCCGCGGTGAACCAGGTGGAGCTCCACCCGGCCCTGCAGAACCGTGCCGTCCAGGCCTTCGGCGCCGAGCGCGGCATCGCGACCGAGGCGTGGAGCCCCCTCGCCCAGGGCGCCGCCCTGAAGGACCCCTCCGTCCTGGCCATCGCGGAGAAGCACGGCCGCACCCCGGCCCAGGTCATCCTGCGCTGGCACCTGCAGCAGGGCCGCGTGGTCATCCCGAAGTCGGTGACCCCGTCCCGCATCGCGGAAAACCTGGACGTCTTCGGCTTCGAACTGAGCGCCGAGGAACTCACCACCATCGACGGCCTGGAGCGCGACGGCCGCACCGGCCCCCACCCGGCCAGCTTCAACGGCTGAACTGTTCAGCAACGGGTGACGGCCCGCCGTCGATGACGTGCAGAAGTCCCCGGAACCGCGGCGGTTCCGGGGACTTCTGCACGTCAGCCGTGCGTCAGGCAACGCCCAGGTAGGCCTCCTTGATGGCCGGGTTGGCCATCAGTTCCTTGCCGGTTCCCCGGTGAGTGATGGACCCGGTCTCCAGGACGAACGCACGGTGTGAGCGGGCCAGCGCCTGGTTGGCGTTCTGCTCCACCAGCAGCACCGTGGTGCCCTGGTCGTTGATCTCCGTGATGATCTTGAAGATCTGGCGGATGAACTGCGGGGCCAGGCCCATGGACGGCTCATCCAGGAGCAGCAGCTTGGGGTTGGACATGAGGGCCCTGCCGATGGCCAGCATCTGCTGCTCGCCACCGCTCATGGTGCCGCCGAATTGCTTGGACCGCTCCTTCAGACGGGGGAACAGGTCAAAAACCCGTTCCAGGTCCTTGGCGATACCGGAGCTGTCGTTACGGCCGTACGAGCCCATGTTCAGGTTCTCCATGACCGTCATGCCCGGGAAGATGCCGCGGCCTTCCGGCGCCTGGGAAATGCCCTTGACCACACGGATGTGGGCCTTCATGGAGGTGATGTCCTGGCCCATGAAGCTGATGCTCCCGTAGGACGGGTTCAGCAGGCCGGAGACGGTCCTCATGGTGGTGGTCTTCCCGGCACCATTGGCGCCGATCAGGGAGACGATCTCGCCTTCCTCCACCGTGAAGGACATGTTGTGAATGGCCTGGATGCGCCCGTAGTGAACGGACACGTTCTTCAGCTCAAGCAAGCTCATCTTCAGGCTCCCCGAGGTAGGCGGATATGACTTTCGGGTTCTCACGGATCTCCTTGGGCACGGCGTCCGCGATCTTCTTGCCGAACTCCAGCACCACGATGCGGTCCGTCACGCCCATGACCAGCCTCATGTCGTGCTCAATGAGAAGGACCGTGTAGCCGTCATCCCGGATGGTCCGGATGAGCGCCATGAGCTCTTCCTTCTCTGCCGGGTTGAAGCCGGCAGCCGGCTCGTCCAGGCACAGGACCTTGGGATCCGTGGCGAGCGCGCGCGCGATTTCCAGCCTGCGCTGATAGCCGTACGGCAGATGCCGGGACAGGAACTGCGCATGATCCGCAATGCCCACGAATTCCAGGAGTGCCATGCCGCGTTCGATGGCGCTTTTCTCCTCCCGGACATGCGTGGGGAGCCGGAGCAGGGCACCGCCCACGCTTGTCCTGTGGCGGGCGTCCAATCCCACCACCACGTTCTCCAGGGCCGTCATCTCTCCGAAGAGGCGGATGTTCTGGAACGTGCGGGCCAGGCCGCGCCGGGTGATCTTGTGCTGGGGCAGGCCGTTGAGTGCCTTGCCTTCCAGCTTGACCGTCCCGGACGTCGGCTTGTACACGCCCGTCATGGCGTTGAAGCAGGTGGTCTTCCCGGCGCCATTGGGGCCGATCAGACCCAGGATCTCGCCGCGGTTGATGTCGAAGGTGACCTTGTCCAGGGCCGTGAGACCGCCGAACTTCATGGTCAGGTTCTCCACTTGGACCAGCGGCTCCCCCACCTTGACCGGACTGTCCCGTTCCGGTGCCACTTTCTCAGCGACCTTGAGGTCCACGCCCTGTTCCTTCAGAGCGTCGACGTCGATTTCCGGCTCGACCGCTTCACTCATCACCGGCCTCCTTCCCGCCGTCCGTGGTCACCTGGACGCGTCTGCTCATCGGGGGTTCCTTGAGCTTGTTGTACGCCAGACGCCCGTACGCCAGCAGACGCTGACGTGCCGGGAGCAGGCCGGCCGAACGGAAGATCATGATCAGCACCAGCGCCACACCGAAGATGAGGTACTTGAACTCCGCAATCGACGTGAACCGCAGCGGGATGTACGCCACCAGGGAACCGCCCAGAATAGCGCCGACCTTGTTGCCCGTGCCGCCCAGAACCACGGCAGCCAGGAACAGGATGGACGTGGCGATGTCGAACTTCTGATTGTTCACAAAGCCCACCTGCCCGGCGAACAGCGCTCCGGAGAGGCCACCCACGGACGCACCGATGGCGAACGCCCAGACCTTGTACTTGAAGGTGGGAACACCCATGATCTCTGCGGCATCCTCATCCTCGCGGATGGCGATCCAGGCCCGGCCCACCCGGCTGCGCTCCAGGTTTCCCGCCAGGAGCAGCACGATGATGATGACCGTCAGCGTCAGCCAGTACCAGGGTGTGCCGTTCGAATTCAGGAAGATCGGGTCGCCGTTAGCGTCAGTTCCCGGAGGATGGCCCACATTCTGGAAACCCACCTGGCCTTTCATGGCCGGGATGATGGTGGCCAGGATGCGCACGATCTCACCGAAGCCGAGCGTGACGATGGCCAGGTAGTCACCGCGCAGACGCAGCGTGGGAACTCCCAACAACACGCCGAAGAACATGGTGATCGCCATGGCCAGCGGCAGAGTCCACAGGTACGGGATGTGGAGGTACGGCGAGTCCGGGCTGGTGAACATCGCCGCCGTGTAGGAACCCACGGCGAAGAAGGCCACATAGCCGAGGTCCAGGAGCCCGGCGTAGCCCACCACCACATTCAGGCCCACGGCGACGAGAGCGTAGACGGACATCTGCGCCAGGGCGATCTGCCAGTTGTTGCCGGGTTCGGTGGTGATGAACGGAGGGTTCAGGATGGGCAGCAGGTACGCGATGACCACGACCACCATGAGCCACAGCCACTGGATGTGGCGCGGGAGGGCGTTCCATTTGTCGCCAAGGCCGGGGAACCAGCCCCGACGACGACGGCCCTTGGCTTCGCGGTCGGCCATCGCCTGGGCGGCGGCAGAGTCTGGGATCAGGGTGGGGCCTTCTGTGGTGCTCATGCCTTACTCTTTCCAAGCGAGGTTCCCAGAATGCCATCTGGACGCACGACCAGCACCAGGACCAGGACCACGAACGCCACGACGTCCGTCCACTGGGAACTGCCCAGCAGGACCTGTCCGTAGTTGCCAATCAGACCGATCAGCAAGCCGCCCAGGAGAGCGCCGCGCACATTGCCGATGCCGCCCAGGACTGCTGCGGCAAAGGCTTTGACGCCCAGGATGAATCCACCGTTGTACTGCACACCGGACGGGATTTTCATGACGTAGAACAGGGCCGCCGCACCGGCCAGGAGACCGCCGATCGCAAAGGTGGTGAGGATGATCTTTTCCTTGTTGACGCCCATGAGCGTCGCCGTATCCGGGTCCTGGGCCACCGCGCGGATGCCGCGGCCGGTCTTGGACCTCCGGATGAACTGGTCCGTGGCCACCATCAGGATGACGGCGGCGATGATGATCACCAGCTGCTGAGAGTCGACGATGGTGCCGAACACGTCGAAGATCGGCGTGGGGCGGAACATCGTCAGAGCCGCCTCGGGGCTGGGTCCGCGCCACCAGTAGATGAGGTACTGGATGGCGAAGGAGACACCGATCGCTGTGATGAGGAACGCCAGCCGGGGGGCTTTACGCCGGCGCAGCGGCTTGTACGCCACGCGCTCCACGATCACGGCCGTGAGGGCGGAGGCGATGACGGCCACCACCAGAGCCAGGAGCAGATTGCCCACAATGGCCCAGAACGGCAGATGAGGTGCGGATGGGCCGAAGTTGAGTGCGCTGAGGGTGAAGAACACGCCGTAACAGCCCACGATGAACACTTCCGAATGGGCGAAGTTGATGAGGTTGAGGACGCCGTACACGAGCGTGTAGCCAAGGGCCACCAGGGCGTAGATGGCACCGAACGTCAGGCCGTCGAAGGTTGAGCTCCAGAAATTCTCTGCCAGAGAGTTGACGTCAAAGGTGATCCAGGTGTCGTCCATGGGCACGGCCATCGGCACGGCATGGATGAGGCTGGGGATTGCTTCACTGATCATAGGATCTTCCTGAGGTGATCAAGAGAAATGCTGGGGGTACGCACCAGTGCTTACCCCCAGCATTCTCGTGAGACGGCCGGCCTTACTTGCCGATCACGCCGATCGGAGCGATCTTGCCGTTTTCGACCTTGTAGCCGTAGACGTCAGGCGTGGCCAGTTCGCCGGTGGCATCCCACTTGTAGTGCTTGGACAGGCCATCAGCGTCGTAGGACTTGACCCAGGAGAGCAGGTCCTCGCGGGTCTGCTTGCCGTGGTCGATGCCGGAGAGCAGGACGGTGGCGGCGTCGTAGCCTTCGATGGAGTAGGTGCCGGGCTCGGCGTTGGCCAGCTTCTTGTACTCGGATTCGAAGGTGGGGATCAGCTCACCCGGGATGCAGGGGCAGGTGAAGAAGGCGTTGGACGATGCGTCGCCGGCCTGCTTGATGAACTGGTCATCCTTCACACCATCCGGGCCCACGAAGGAACCCGTGAAGCCCTTGGCCACCAACTGCTGGTCGAACGGCGCACCCTCGGCGTAGTAACCGGCGTAGTAGACCGTGTCGGCCTTGGCGTTCATGATCTTGGAGATCACCGCGGAGAAGTCCTTCTGGCCGGTGATGACCTTGTCAGAGCCGACCATGGCGGAGCCGAGAGCCTGGGAGGTCTGGGTGCCGAGGCCGATGCCGTAATCCGAATCGTCCTGGACCACGTAAACCTTCTTGGCCTGCAGCTTGTCCGTGAGGAACTTGGCCGCGGCCGGGCCCTGGACAGCGTCATTGCCCAGCGCACGGAAGAAGGTGGTCCAGCCGTTCTTGGTCAGGTTCGGGTTGGTGGCCGACGGCGTGATGTGCACCAGCTTCTTCTGCTCGAAGATGTTGCCCGTGGCCTTGGATTCACCGGAGAACGGCAGACCGACCACACCGATGATGTCCGCTTCAGACACGATCTGGGTGACCGGGCCGGTGGCCTTGTTGGGGTCACCTTCCGTGTCGAACTTCTTGAACTGCACCTGGCAGCCGGGGTTGGCGGCGTTGTGCTGGTTGACGGCCAGCTGGATGCCGTTGAAAATGTTGATGCCCAGCTGGGCGTTGGGGCCGGTTTCCGCACCGGCGTACGCGAGTGTGGTGGTGGCAGCACACGTGGCCTTGCCGTCCCCGGCGGGGAGCACCGCGGCTTTGGGGACGTCCACCGTGGAGATCGACGGGATGTTCACCTTGCCGTTGTCGCCGCCTGAGGTGCCCGTGGAGCTGGGGCCGCTCTGATTGGCGCAACCTGACATCAGCATGCTGAGCGCTACAGCTGCAACTGCCGTGACTGAAAGGGCTTTCTTCCTGTACATGTATGGCCTCCGCGCCAAATCAGGGTCTTGATCATGCGCCCGCAGCGGGTTGGTCGCGAGCACTTTCAAGAGAGTACTCCCATCAATGTGACCCGGGCCACACTTTGGCGGGTCAGAATCTGATAACGAATGTGCCGCCTCACCAGCCAGAACACGGACGGGGCCCGGTCGCACTCCGCAACGCCGGAACTTTGCCATTTGCATTAAGCAATACTTGTCCTATGGCAAATGATTTGGACGCCCAGGTGGAATCACTGCAGCGCGCCACGCGGGACTTCCTCGCCGTGGCGATGCGCAGTGTGGAGGACGCCACCGAGCTGACCCTCCCGCAGATGCGTATGCTCTTCGCCCTGCACGACCACGGCACCGTGCCCAGCGGCACCCTCGCCACCATCCTGGAGAGCGCGGGCTCCTCCGTGACACGGCTCGCGGACCGGCTCGGCACCGGCGGCTACGTTGAACGCAGCGGCTCGCCGGACAACCGCAGCCTGGTCCTCCTGTCCCTCACCGAGAAGGGGGCGTCCGCCGTCAAGGCCGTCCGCCGCCGTCGCGAACAGGAGTTCCGCACCGCGCTCGAGGAGCTGGCCCCGGGCACTCGCGAGCAGCTCAGCGCAGGCCTCACGGCCCTGCACGCCCACCTCTCGGCCGCCTCCCTCAGCCGGGCGGTGGTGGCATGAGCGCTCACGCGCGCCAGAGGCTCGGCGATTTCTCCGTAGACCGGCGCCTGCCCGTGATCGCCCTGCTGGCTTTGCCGGTCGGCGCCCTGGGCGCGTGCGCCGCCTGGGCCCTGCTCTCCCTCATCGGACTGGCCACGAATCTCTTCTTCTTCGGCCGGGTCTCCACGGCCATGGTCGCCGTGGGCCCGGGACATCCGTGGTGGCAGGTCCTGTTCGTGCCCATCGCAGGAGGCCTGGTCATCGGTCTCATGGCGCGTTTCGGCTCCGAGAAGATCCGGGGGCACGGCATGCCCGAGGCGATCGAGTCGATCCTCATCAAGGGCAGCCGGATCATGCCCAAGGTGGCGATCCTCAAGCCCGTGTCCGCGGCCATCAGCATCGGCTCGGGTGGCCCGTTCGGCGCCGAGGGGCCCATCATCATGACCGGTGGCGCCGTCGGCTCGATCCTGGCCCAGCACCTCCACCTCACAGCGGACGAACGCAAGACCCTTCTGGTCACCGGCGCCGCCGCCGGTATGGCTGCCACCTTCAACTCGCCGCTGGCCGCCGTGCTGCTCGCAGTGGAACTGCTGCTGTTCGAATGGCGTCCGCGCAGCTTCATCCCGGTGTCACTGGGAGTCGCCGTCGCCACCGTGGTGCGGGGGCTCATCCTCGGCAGCGCCCCCGTCTTCCCGGTCTCCACGGCCGGCATGCACCTCTCCCCCACCGTCGATGCGCTGGCCGCCGTGGTGGGCGTGACCGGTGCCATCGTGGCGGCCGGCGCCACCTGGCTGGTGTACCGGGCTGAGGATGCCTTCGCGCGGCTGCCGTTCCACTGGATGTGGTGGCCGGCCATCGGCGGCCTCATCATCGGGCTCGGCGGTCTCGTGGAGCCGCGCGCCCTGGGCGTAGGCTACGACGTGATCGACGCGCTCCTGACCGGGCAGGCGACCACCGGCCTGATCGTCGGCATCCTGGTGGTCAAGACGCTCATCTGGTCCCTGTCACTGGGCAGCGGAACCTCGGGCGGCGTGCTGGCCCCGGTGTTCATGATCGGCGGGGCGCTCGGCGCCGCTGTCGGGCTGCTGCTGCCGCCCGTCATCCCCGGATTCTGGGCACTTCTCGGGCTCACGGCCGTGGTGGGTGGGGTGATGCGCTCGCCGCTGACGGGCGTGGTGTTCACCCTGGAGCTCACGCACGCCTGGGATGCGGCGCTGCCCCTGCTGATCGCCTCGGTGGTCGCCTACGGGATCTCCGTGCTGGTCCTGCCCCGCTCCGTGCTGACGGAGAAGATCGCCCGGCGCGGACTGCATCTGACCCGCGACTACAGCACCGACCCGTTGGAGACGTTCTTCTGCGAGGACGCCATGCGGCCGGCGGAGGGGCCGACGACGCCGCGCACCGGCGTCGCGCTTCACCCGCGCCACACGCTGAGGCACGCCGCGTATCTGCTGGCTGAGGCGGAGACGGACGAACTTCCGGTGATCGACGACGACGGCCGCGTCCGGGGAGTGCTCGGCCCTCGTGATCTGCTGGTGGCCAGACTGCACGACCTTTCCGAGTCGACGGACCGGGAGCGGTCGCTGCGGTACCTGGCGAAGCTGCCCGCATCGTAGGCGCCTCCACACAGCGGAGGGCCGCCGGGACCCCATGGTCCCGACGGCCCTCCGTTGGCGTCCAGCGTCAGTTGCGCACGTAGCCGTTCGGGTTCAGTACGTACTTGGTGGCCGCACCGGCGTCGAATTCGGCGTAGCCGCGCGGCGCATCCTCAAGCGGGATGGCCTTCGCGTTGACGGCCTTCGCGATCTGGACCTTGTCATGCAGGATCGCCATCATCAGCTGCCGGTTGTACTTCATCACCGGGCACTGGCCCGTGGTGAAGGACAGGGACTTCGCCCAGCCCGTCCCGAGGGACAGCGACAGCGAGCCGCGCTGCGCGGCCTCGTCGATGCCGCCCGGATCCCCCGTGACGTACAGGCCGGGAATGCCGAGCGAGCCGCCGGCCGCGGTCAGATCCATGAGGGAGTTCAGGACGGTGGCGGGCGCCTCGTGAGAGGCGTCCTTGCCGTGGCCCTTCGCCTCGAAGCCCACTGCGTCGATGCCGCAGTCCACCTCCGGGACGCCGAGCAGCTGCTCGATCTGGTCCCGGGGGTCACCCGCACCCACGTTGACGGTCTCGCAGCCGAAGGAACGCGCCTGCGCCAGGCGGTCTTCGTTCATGTCGCCGACGATCACCACGGCGGCGCCGAGCAGCTGCGCGCCGGCGGCGGCCGCCAGGCCGACGGGACCCGCACCGGCGATGTAGACGGTGGAACCGACCCCGACATTTGCCGTGACGGCGCCGTGGAATCCCGTGGGGAAGATGTCGGAGAGCATGGTCAGATCCATGATCTTCTCCAGCGCCTGATCACGGTCCGGGAACTTCAGGAGATTCCAGTCGGCGTACGGGACCAGCACGTACTCGGCCTGGCCGCCGACCCAGCCACCCATGTCGACGTAGCCGTAGGCGCTGCCGGGACGGTCCGGGTTCACGTTCAGGCAGATACCGGTCTTGCCCTCCTTGCAGTTGCGGCAGCGTCCACAGGAGATGTTGAACGGCACGGAGACGATGTCCCCCACCTTGATGAACTCGACGTCGGATCCCACCTCCACGACTTCGCCCGTGATCTCGTGGCCCAGGACCAGGTTCTGCGGCGCCGTCGTCCGGCCGCGGACCATGTGCTGATCCGAGCCGCAGATGTTGGTGGTCACGGTCCGGAGAATCACTCCGTGCGGCACCTTGCGCCCGACGTTCAGCGGGTTGACGCCCGGGCCGTCCTTCAACTCGAACGTCGGGTATTCCGTGTCGATGACCTCGACGACTCCCGGCGACTTGTAGGCGACCGCCCTGTTTCCTGACATTCCCGCTCCTTCAACACTTCATTGAGTTGATCGATGGTGATCCGGGCCGACGGCATCACGGTGCCGACGGCCGTGCAGGCATCCGTCCGCGATCGCGGAGCGGATCCCAGCGGTTCAGACGCGATGGTGTGCTCGCATACTCGACGGCGATGCGCCGCCACGGGAAGTCATCGATCCGGCCGCCTGATGGGCTTCCGCACGCTTCCCGTTCGCTCGTTATGACAGAGCCTAAGTGAGGTGTGAAGGAAAAACCATACCGTGGGGATGGTTATTTTAAGATTGATATATCAATGGACGACTAGTTGTCGGCCGCTCAGGACCCGGCTGCACCGATGCGGGACCTGCCCTTCTTCCAGGCGGGCTACCGGGGTGCCGTGCGCACCCGCCCGTCCTCCGTGCGGTAGCCGAGCGCGTAACTGGGACAGCGGTCGATGACCGCGACCACCTCGTCGACCGTCGCATCGTCAGTGGAGATCCAGGGCCTGCGGTCTCTGTCGAACACCGTCGGGAGCCCTCGGACGCACTCGGTCGCGTGCCGGCAGCGCACGGCCTCCCACGTCACCACGAAGCCTTCACCGGGGTACTCACGGATGGACGGTGATTCGTCATGCTCGCTCATGAATGAAGACTACTCCCGGGCTCCCCGACGGCTCCCCGTGGGCGCACGGTCTCAAGGCCGCGCGCCCACGGGCAGAGGCCCGGGATCAGACCTGCTCGGTGACGAGCCCGAAGAACCCCCGGATGTCCGCGGTGAGAACCTCCGGCGCTTCGTGAGCGGCGTAGTGGCCGGCCGCGTCGTTCGGCCCTCCACCCGGGACGTTCACGTCGTAGCGGTTCCAACTGACGATGGCCGCGTGATCCCGGTCCGCGAACTTCCGGATGGACTGGAAGTCCCCGGCGAACATGGCCAGCCCGGTGGGAACCGTGGTCTGTCCACTCGGCTGCTGCTCGGCGTGCGCGTCCTCGTAGTAGAAGCGGATGGCCGATCCCGCCGTGCCGGTCAGCCAGTAGCTGGCCACGTTGGCGATGACGAACTCATCCTCCAGGCCCTCACCGAAGAGCTGGATGTTCCAGCCGAGCAGCCCCACCGGTGAATCGGCCAGCGCGTACGCGAGTGTCTGTGGCTGCTGGCTGTGCAGGATGTTGAAGGACATCTTGTTCTCGTAGAACCACTGCAGATGCTGGAGCCCCGCCTGATCCTCTTCGGAGAGGTCAGCGAAATCGGACGGATCTCCCGTGGGGAAGGAGAAGAGCTGTGTCACATGCACACCGACCACGTGCTCCGGATCCAGCCGGCCGATCTCCGGCGAGACCATGGATCCGCCGTCATTGCCCACCGCACCGTAGCGTTCGTAGCCCAGCCGTGCCATCAGCTCCGCCCACGCCGCGGCCGTGCGGTACCGGTTCCAGCCGGTGCTCCGGGTGGGCCCGGAGAAGGCGAAGCCCGGGAGGGAGGGGATGACCACGTCGAAGGCGGGCGCCGACGGGTCCTCCGGCTCCGTGAGCGGGCCGATGATGTCCAGGTACTCGAACACACTGCCCGGCCAGCCGTGGGTGAGGATCAGGGGGATGGCGTCCGGACGGCTGGAGCGGACGTGGATGAAGTGGATCTGCTCGCCGTCGAGCTCCGTGACGAACTGGGGGAAGGAGTTGAGCCGGGCCTCGACGGAACGCCAGTCGAAGCCGTTCCTCCAGTACTCGGCCAGCCGGCGCACCCGCCCGAGTGGGACCCCGTAGGAGTCGCCCACGCCAGGAAGCTCGTCCGGCCAGAGCGCCCGTTCCAGCCGGGTGGCGAGGTCGTCAAGACGGTCCTGCGGGATGTCGATACGGGTGGGACGAATTGCGGTGTTGCTCATCATTACTCCGTTCGTGATCTTGCGGTGGGACTCTCACAGTCTACGAACGGGCTCTGACACTGAAGCGGCATACCGCCACTCGTGCCCCAGCAGGGACTCGAACCCTGACTGTGCCGATTTTAAGTCGGCTGCCTCTGCCAATTGGGCTACTGGGGCGCCCGGACCATCCTATCCAACAGCCGCGGTGGGCCCGCATGGCGCCCGGAAACGACGTCGGCGCCGTTCACCGGGAAGGTGAACGGCGCCGACGTCGTGAATCAGGCAGCCTCAGGCGGCCTCCTCACGGAGACCCTACGGCCTACTTGGACGCGGTCTCAGCCGGCTTCGGGGCCGGACGGGCGGCGGCCTCGAAGGCACCGCGCGGGTTGTCCAGGTCCACCAGCTGAGTGGTGTCGCGGCCCGAGAAGAGGCTCAGGAACCAGCCACCGACCACGCGGAACTTACGCTCGAAGGTCGGCATCGCCATGCCGTGGTAGCCACGGTGCGCGATCCAGGCCAGCGGGCCCTTAAGACCGATGCGGCCCAGCAGGTTGATGTTGGCGACACCCTTCCAGGAGCCGAAACCGGCCACAGCACCGAGGTTCTTGTGCTTGTAGTCGTGCATCGGCTTGTCCCAGCGGGAGGCCCACAGGTTCTTCGCCAGAACCTTGGCCTGACGCAGGGCGTGCTGGGCGTTCGGCACGCAGGTGCCGTCCGGCAGGCCCTTGCCCGTGAGGTCCGGAACGGCGGCGACGTCGCCGGCGGCCCAGGCGTTGTCGATGATGCCCTCGTCACCGGCGATGCGCAGGTCAGGCAGCACGCGGACGCGGCCACGGGGCTCCAGCGGGAAGTCGGTGGAGCGGACCATCGGGTTCGCCTGAACACCGGCGGCCCAGATGAGGGTGTCCGCGGCGAATTCGCCCGCCGGGGACTTGTCCGCCATGTTGATGAGCTTGAGCTTGTCCTCGGCGTCGGCCAGGGAGGTGTTCAGCAGCACCTCGATGCCGCGGCTGCGCAGGTGCTCGACGACCCACTCGGCCTGCTCGGCGGTGACCTCGGGCATGATGCGGCCCATGGCCTCGACCAGGACGAAGCGGATCTCGCTCTGGTCCACGCGCGGGTTCTCGCGGACAGCCTGGCGGGCCATGTCCTCGAGCTCGGTGATCGCCTCGATGCCGGCGAAGCCACCGCCCACCACCACGAAGGTCAGGGCGGCCTTGCGGGCCTCGGGATCGGTCATGGTGGAGGCGAGCTCGATCTTGCTGAGGACCTTGTTGCGGAGGGCCACGGCCTCTTCGATGGTCTTCAGGCCGATGCCCTTGTCCGCCAGACCCGGGATCGGGAAGGTGCGGGTGATGGCGCCGGCAGCCAGAACGACGTCGAAGTACGGGATCTCGAACGGTGCGCCACCGTCGGCCGGCGCGACGACGGCCTTGCGGTTGGCGTGGTCGATCGCGGTGACGCGGCCCTGGATGAGTTCGGTCTGCTTGAGGTGCTGACGGTGGGAGACCACGGCGTGGCGGGCCTCGATGTTGCCGCCGGCCACCTCGGGCAGGAACGGCTGGTACGTCATGTAGGGAAGCGGATCGACGACGGTGACGATGCCACCGGCGTTGGCGATCTTCTTCTGAAGCTTCAGGGCTACGTACAGTCCGACGTAGCCGCCGCCGACGACGAGGACGCGCGGACGGTCCTGCAATTGGGGAGCGAGGGGCTGCTGAGTGGTTGCCATGCTCCCAGAATACCGCAGTTTGTGAAAACATTCACATAGTGAGTGCGGGGCTCATATCGTTCCAGGCGGACGGCTCAGCCTCCGGTGTCCGGCTCCTCGGCCGCGGTCCCGGAACCACTCTCCGCTGAGACGTCACGGGCCTCACGGCGCCCGACCCTCCGCACGTGCACCACGGCCGCGGCCAGCAGCAGCACCAGCAGAGCGCCGAACCCGAGCACGATGGCCGCCGGGCCCGTCGCGTCCAGCCCGTTCACGGCCTGGGCCACCGGGACCGGCGGGTCGGAGACGGACGGCTGGGGCATGAGACGTCCGGGGTCCGCCGGGGATTTCCCGTTGGCATCTCCCCCGCGCCGGTGCACCCTGATCCAGTCGGCGATGCTGCCCAGCGGATTCACATCGGTCTCCGGGACGTCGGCGGTCAGGGCCTTGTCCGCGTCCAGAATGCCGAACCCGTACAAGGGATCGCGACCGGGCGCTCCCGTGTCCCTGGCCGTGGAGACGATGCGGTTGATGACCTGCTTGGCGCTCATGTCCGGATATTTGGAACGGATGAGTGCCGCCACGCCGGCCACGATCGGCGCCGCTCCCGAGGTTCCGCTCCAGGTGGCATACAGGCCACCGGGCAGGGCGCCCTCCAGATCCTCCGCCGGCGCGGCCACCGCGATACTGATCCCCTGCGAGGACGAGTCCTGACTGGCCACGTTGTTCCGGTCCAGGCCGGCCACCGTGACCACGCCCGGGATGGTCGCCGGTGCGCCCACCTGGACATTGCCTCCGGCCCGGTTGCCGGCCGCGGCGACGATCACCACGTCCTTCTGCTCGGCGTAGAGGAACGCGGCGTCCCAGCTCTGCGGCCAGTCCGGGGAGGAGCTGCCCAGCGAGATGTTGATGACCTTGGCCCCGTGGTCGACGGCCCAGCGCACGGCCTCCGGGATCTGGTCCTGGTCCGACTTGCCCGCCGGGTTCGGGGAACCCAGCCAGGTGGAGATGGAGAGCAGTTGGGCGTCCGGGGCGACGCCGATCATCCCGTCCGGACCTGTTCCCGCGCCGGCCACCGTGGCGGGGTCCGGGCTGGGACTCGGACTGGAGCCGGGTCCGGCGGTCGGCCAGCTGCCGTGGCCCCGTCCGGCCAGGAGGCTGGCCACCAGCGTCCCGTGCTCGGGCTTGGCACCGATGCTCTTGGTCCCGTCAGGGGCGCCGGCGCCGGAGACGTCCGTGCCGTCCACCACGGCGCCCTTGAGATCGGGATGCGAAGTGTCGATGCCGGAGTCGATGACCGCCACCTTCACCCCGCCGCCGCGGCTCTGCTTCCACGCCTTGGTGATGCCGTAAGCGTCAAGCCAGTACTCGCCGTCGCGCACCGAGTCCGCATGGGCGGGGACTGTGGCCGTCAGCGGCCCTGCCAGGGCCAGTGAGAGGGCACCCGCCATCACACGGAGACCGGCACGCAGGCCTGTCTTCGTCATCGAGCGTCGTGCCACATGCACTCCTGTCGTTCCGTCGCGGGGACGGCAGCGGACCAGCTCGGGGCCGCCGTCCCATCGGCGTCGCGTCTCAGTCGATGCTGAGGGCGATTCCGTCCAGAATATCGTGCTCGCTGGTCACGGCCTCCGTGAGGCTCCCGCCGCTGAGCTCCTCCAGACGGCTGAGGATGGTCCGCCACACCAGGGCGCCTGCCCCGATCACATCCACCCGTCCCGGATGCATGAAGCCGAGCGCGGCGCGCTCGTTATGGCTCATCGCCAGGAGACGGTCGCAGGCGTCGCGGAAGGCGTCCAGGCTGTGGCGGCTCCCGTGGATCAGGCTGGAGTCGTACTGTTCCAGGCCCAGGGCGAACGCCGTGATGGTGGTGATGGAACCCGCCACCCCGACGACGGCGCTCGCGCGGCCGAGCGGGACGGTTTCCAGCACCAGGTCGATCGCCGCATTCACGTCCACCTCTGCGGCCGCGATCTCCTCCGCCGTGGGCGGATCGCTGCGCAGGTGCCGCTCGGTGAGCCGCACACAGCCGATGTCGACACTGCGCGCGGCCTGCACACCGTCGTCGTCGCCGACGACGAACTCGGTGCTGCCGCCGCCGAGGTCCACCACGAGCGTCAGCTCGCTGCCGCGGGGCGGCAGGACGCTGGCGGCGCCGGCGAAGGACAGCGCCGCCTCCTCGTCGCCGGAGATGACCTCCACCTCCACGCCGAGCCGCTCGCGGATGCCTTCCAGGAAGAGTTCCCGGTTCCGGGCGTCGCGGGTGGCCGAGGTGGCCACGAAGCGGATGTCGGCCGGGGTGAGGTGGGTGGTGCCGCCGTCCGCGGTGGGTTCGGGATGTCCGGCGATGAGTGCGGCGTACTCCTCCGCCGCGGCAAACGTGCGCTCCAGGGCCTCCGGGGCGAACTTGCCCGTCTTGTCCACGTCCTGGCCCAGCCGGACCACGCGCATCCGGCGTTCGATGTCTTCCAGGCGGCCCTTGGCGTCGCGGTCCGCGATCAGCAGGCGGATCGAGTTGGTGCCGCAGTCGATGGCCGCCACGCGGCGGGTGGTGGAGCGGCGCGGGGCCGGGCGGCCCACCAGATCGGGGCGGCCCTGGGGGCCATGGCGGCTCAGGTCCTTCTCCGGTGCCTGGCCGCTGGTGTCCCAGGCGCCGTCGCAGTGGCAACGCTCCACGGTCCACCACTCGGCGATCCCCCCCAGGGCCTCATCGCCCAGCGGGTTCACTCCGGAGCCGGCGGCCAGCGAATGGCCCACCAGCACATGGAGGCACTTCACGCGTTCCGGCATGCCGCCGGCGGAGATCCCGTCGATCTCCGGAACCTCGCCCACGCCGCTGGTCCGTCCGATCTCGGCACGCGCGGCCAGATAGGCCTCGTGAGCGGCACGGTGAGCGGCCGCCAGCTCCGGATCGGCCGCCAGACGGTCGTTCATCTCGTTCATCCGGCCGGCCGCCTCCAGGCGGGACACGGCGGAGGTGATGACGGGGTGGGTGAGGTAGAAAGTGGTGGGGAACGGCGTGCCCGTGCTCAGCCGCGGCGCCGTGGCGGCGACGAGCGGGTTGCCGCAGACGCAGCGTGCGGAGATCTCCACGACGTCCCGGACCGGGCGCCCGAGCTGCCGGCTCAGCGTGTCCAGGTCGTGTTCCGTGACCCTGCGGGCCTCGCCGCCGGTCGCGCTCTGCGCCACTGCGCTCATTCGTTTCGTCCTCACTGTGGCGGGGAATCCGCCGATGCTCTACTTGTTGGCTTCCCGGACCGAGTCCAGGAATTTCTGGGTCCAGGGTTCGTCCTGGCCGGTGGCCGCCGCGGTCCCGTCCGGCGTTCCCGCGGGGATCCCGGCCGTGCCGCCGTCCTTCCCGAAGACCCAGTACCCGATCTCTCCGGGCATCACCATGTTAATGCGGTCGCGGGCCTGCTGCCGGACGTAGGCCGGATCGTTCCACCGGCTGATCTGCTTGGTCAGGTCCTGCCGCTCGGCCTGACGTGCTCGGATGTCCGCCTGGAGCTGCGAGATCTGCTGCCGCTGATCCCACCAGTTCTTCACGGTCGGGGCCAGCAGGACCGTGATGGCCACCATCACCAGCCCGAGGGCCAGCAGCCGCCCGGAGAAGGCGCGGGCCGGGACGGGGGCGGCATCCTGTTCCTTGGACTTGGAGTGGTCCTTGCCGGACTTCTTGCCACTTCCGTCGCCGTGCCCCTTGCCGGATCCGCCGGCCGGCTTGCCAACCGCAGTCTTCGACTTGCCATGGTGGCTGCCGTGACCGTCCTGAGATTTGCCGGACTCAGCCTTGGGCTCCGGCTTCGGCCGTACCTTGACCGGCAGCTCCGTCACCTCGGCGTCGCGGGCCTCCGGTGCCGGTGCGCTCGGCCTCTCGGCCGCACTCAGCCTCTCAGCCGCACGGGGCGCGCGAGCACCGCCGTCGAGCACATGAGCGCGCGGTACCTTGGGTCGGCGGGTGGCCACGGTGATCACCTCTGAAAAGTCTGGCTGCGGGAGTCTGGACGAAAGCGGTTCCGCCGCACGGGCGGTTAAACGCCGGAACGGCGGTCATGGTTCCTTCAACCATAACCACCGTTCCGGGCAGCGCCGGGCTTTAGCCCTTGAAACGCGGGAAGGCGCCACGGCCGGCGTACACGGCGGCGTCGGCGAGCTCCTCCTCGATGCGCAGCAACTGGTTGTACTTGGCCACGCGCTCCGAGCGGGCCGGGGCACCGGTCTTGATCTGGCCGGCGTTGGTGGCGACGGCGATGTCCGCGATCGTGGTGTCCTCGGTCTCGCCGGAGCGGTGGGAGGTGATCGTGGTGTAGCCGGCGCGCTGGGCCAGGGAGACGGCGTCCAGGGTCTCGGTCAGGGAACCGATCTGGTTCACCTTGACCAGCAGGGAGTTGGCGGTGCCGGAGTCGATGCCCTGCTGCAGGCGGACCGGGTTGGTGACGAACAGGTCGTCGCCCACCAGCTGGACCTTGTCGCCCAGGGTGTCGGTCAGGTGCTTCCAGCCGTCCCAGTCGTTCTCATCCAGCGGATCCTCGATGGAGACCAGCGGGTAGGCGGCGACGAGCTCGGCGTAGTACGCGCTCATCTCCTCACCGGAGAGCTGCTTGCCCTCGAACTGGTAGGCACCGTTCTCGAAGAACTCGGAGGAGGCGACGTCCAGGGCCAGGGCGATGTCCTTGCCTGGGGTGTAGCCGGCCTTGATGATCGCCTCCTGGATCAGGTCCAGGGCGGCGCGGTTGCTGGGCAGGTTCGGGGCGAAGCCGCCCTCGTCACCCAGACCGGTGGCCAGGCCCTTCTCCTTCAGGACGGACTTGAGGTTGTGGTAGACCTCGACGCCCCAGCGCAGGCCCTCGGAGAAGGTCTCGGCGCCGACGGGGGCGATCATGAACTCCTGGATGTCCACATCGGAGTCCGCGTGGGAGCCGCCGTTGAGGATGTTCATCAGGGGCACGGGCAGCACGTGGGCGTTGGGGCCGCCCAGGTACTTGTAGAGCGGCAGGTCGGCAGAGGCGGCGGCGGCGTTGGCCACGGCCAGGGAGACGCCCAGGATGGCGTTGGCGCCGAGCTTGCCCTTGTTCGGGGTGCCGTCCAGTTCGATCATGGCGGCGTCGATGGCACGCTGGTCGGTGGCGTCGAAGCCCTCAAGTGCCTCGCCGATGGTCTCGATGACGGCGTCGACGGCCTGCAGCACGCCCTTGCCGAGGTAACGGCCCTTGTCACCGTCACGCAGTTCCACGGCCTCGTGCTCACCGGTGGAGGCGCCGGACGGAACGGCGGCGCGGCCCAGGGAGCCATCGCTCAGGAGGACTTCAACTTCAACGGTCGGGTTGCCACGGGAATCGAGGATCTCGCGGGCGTGGATGGCATCAATGAGCGCCATGAAAAGCTCCTGTTCTTCAGCTGACGTGTCACCGTGTGGACACATCGCTACTCAGTCGTGGATGGGCCGTGCGGTGAGGACGGCCTCGTCCCGCCTCAAGCCTAGCGCAGGGGCTGATCGCCCACGCTCGGGGGACGGAGTATTAACGCTCGCCGGGACCATCTTGGGCGTAGCGCCGGCACTGGGGACACTCCTCGATCACCGCATGGCTGCAGCTCATGGTGTGACGGAGAAACTGTGCGGCGGAGTGTGCCTGAGTGGCCTCCCGCTCCAGCCTCTCGGCAACGGCGGCAAGAATGGCCCCACGCTCGGCGGCGGGCGCGGCCAGCAACTGTCTGAGGGTGGGGATCCCCACTCCGGCCAGACGCAGCCGGCGGATGATCACCGCCTGGTCCACCTGATCCCGGGTGTAGTCGCGCTGATTCCCGGCGCGTCGCTCGGGTCTGAGCAGAAGTTCGTCCTCCCAATGGCGGAGCACATGGGTGGGGACTCCGGCCAGCTCGGCCGCACGGGAGATCCTCATGAACCCATCTTGCCTTCAGGCCGACCTGAACTTCTACTGTCGAAGCCATGGACGTCACCTTCCACCCCAATCCGTTCGCCGGTCTCGACTCCCGTGCCGCGCTCCTGACCCCCTCTGAAGCCGTGTCGATGGCCCTGGCCGAGGTCCGGTCCCTCGCGCTGCCGCGCCGCCCGGACCGAGGGCTGCTTGCCACCTTCGCCGAGAGGGCCTCCGGTCCCCTTCCGAAGGCCCGGCGGACCGTGCGTCTCCAGCTCCTGCGCCAGGTGCCCCGCTCCGTGCCAGGCCGGCTTCTCTTCGAACGAGCCACCGGAGCAGAGCAACTCAGCCTGCAGTCGTTCGTCATTCATCATCCGGCGGCCAGAATCCTCGTCGACCCGGCGATTCCCGCGGAGGTCCACACCCGGGTCATGCCGGACCTTGAACCGCTCATGAGGGCCACGATCAGGCCTCCGGCATCGACCATTCCGACGGCGGTGGCCCTCCAGGAGGCGGGGATCGTTCCGGACATCTCCTTGTGCACTCATGCCCACTGGGACCACGTGTCAGGACTGCTCGACCTCCCGGCGCTGCCGGCACTTCTCCGTGACACCGAAGTGAGCTGGGCCGCCACCGGAGCCCGCGCTCCGGCAGGCGGTGTCCGCCGGGCGCTCGGCGGACGGGAGCTGTTCACCTTCAGCTTGGAGGGACCGCCGGTCCTGACCTTCGACCACAGCCACGACCTGTTCGGCGACGGGAGCGTGGTGCTGGTGGATCTGGCCGGTCATACACCGGGAAGCATCGGGATCCTGCTGGCCACGGACAGCGGTCCCGTCCTGCTTGCCGGAGACGTCGCGTGGCACGGGATGCAGATCGAGCAGCTGCGACAGCGCTCCGGATTCCCAGGATGTCTGGTGGACACCGATCGGGAGGCGAACTGGCGCGCGCTCCACCGCTTGCATGTTCTGCCGCCATCGGTGCAGGTGATCCCGAGTCACGACCATGGAAGGGCCACTCGCATCTGAGCCCGCGGCACCATTCAACACGGGCGATCCATTCGGATCCCGGACGGACCGGGCGGGTGTCTACTGCCCGGGCTCCCGACGCCGGAGAGCCGCCCGCAGGGCACGCTCGGCGTCAAGGCCCCGAACGTGAGCCTTGGCGACCATCGCGAGGAGGAACTCTCCGAGCGCTTCCTCGTCACCGAACACCTCATCCGGAAAAGCCCCGTCGGACGACGGCGCCGCCGCCGGTTCCAGCGTCACGCCCTGCCGCTCGGCCCGGCCGAGCAGCTTGGCGGCCCGGGCGAGCGCGGGCAGGGACTCCGGGACGCCGTCGAACACGGAACCCCGGCGCGGTTTCTCCGCGCGCTTCACCGCGTCCCAGCGCAGCTCGATCTCCTCCACGGTCGCGGGGAAGGTGTCCCGGAGGGAGCCGTCGGCGTGGAACACATGGGGGTTACGGCGGATGAGCTTGGCCCGCAGGCCGTCGGCCACGTCGCCGAAGGCGAACCGCCCGTCCTCTTCGGCGATGCGCGCGTGCAGCACCACCTGGAGGAGGACGTCGCCCAGCTCCTGCGCCAGCTCCTGTGTCAGATCGGTGCCGCGTTCCAAGGTCTCCACCACCTCGTGAGCCTCCTCGATCAGGTACTCGAGGAGGCTCACGTGGGTGAGCGCCCGGGTCCAGGGGCAGTGGGTGCGGAGGGCGGCGATGCACTCCAGGAGCGCATCGGTCCGCTCCCCCGCCGTCACGTTCTGGTCCCCGGGCACGTGGCTCATGCCAGGTTGGCGTACGCCTCGTTGATGTACTCCACCAGGGCTTCCTTCTCCTCCAGCGGCAGGAAGGTGGCCTCGGCGGCATTGAGGGTCAGTTCCAGGAGGTCGTCCAGGTCATAGTCGAAGGTCTCCACCAGGAGCTCGAACTCGTCCGTCAGCGTGACGCCGCCCATGAGGCGGTTGTCCGTGTTGATGGTGACGTTGAAGCCCGTCTGGTACAGCATGTCGATCGGGTGGGCGGAGATGTCTTCGCCGAAGCCGGCGATCGCGCCGGTCTGCAGGTTGGAGGACGGGCAGATCTCCAGCGCGATGCCGCGGTCGCGGACCCAGGACGCCAGGTGGCCGAAGGTCACCATGCCCACCTGGTCGCCGTCGTCGTCGGTCTCGAACTCCACCGAGACGTCCTCGGCGATGCGCACACCGTGACCCAGGCGGAGGGCCCGGCCGTCCACCAGGGCGGACTGGATGCTGGCCAGGCCGTCGGCCTCGCCGGCGTGCACGGTGGCCGGGAAGTTGTTTTCGGCCAGGTACGTGAAGGCGTCACGGAAGCGCGACGGGGGGAAGCCGAGCTCCGCGCCGGCGATGTCGAAGCCGACGGCGCCGCGGTCACGGTGGCGGACGGCGAGTTCGGCGATCTCCTGTCCGCGGTCGGCGTGCCGCATGGCGGTGATGAGCTGGCCGACCTGGACCTCCTGGCCGCGCTCCTCGGCGGCGGCCATGCCGGCCTCCAGGCCCTCCTGCACGGCCTCGACGGCCTCATCCAGGGTGAGGCCGCGCTGCAGGTGCTGCTCCGGGGCCCAGCGGACCTCGCCGTAGACGACGCCGTCCTCGGCCAGGTCCTCAACGAACTCACGGGCCACGCGGATGAGGCCCTCTCGGGTCTGCATGACGGCGATGGTGTGGTCGAAGGTCTCCAGGTAGCGGACCAGCGAGCCGGAGTCGGCGGAGTCGCGGAACCACTCGCCCAGGGCCACCGGGTCGGTGGAGGGCAGCTCATGCCCGACCTCGGCGGCCAGCTCGATGATGGTGGCGGGGCGCAGGCCGCCGTCCAGGTGGTCGTGCAGCGAGACCTTGGGAAGGGTCTTGAGGTCGAAGTCGACGGCGGGAGCGGTGTTGTTCAGGGCTTCAGTCACGGGACAAACTCTAGTGTGCGGAAGCGGCGGCCTGGAAGCGCGGGGCCCGCGGCCGGATTCCTTTTCCGCGGGTGAATCACGGCGCAAAAACTGAATTAGGGCGCGGACGGCGTCTCCGTGCTGCCGTTCTGGGGGTGGGGTTCGGGATCCAGACGTTCCTTCTTCAGGCTGACCGGGCGGTGGAGGTCCTCGGCGTCGCCCTTGCGCTTATGCCACCAGCGCAGCGCGTGGTCGATGACGAAGCCCAGTACCAGGGCGAATCCGACGGCGATTCCGACGCCCAGCAGAGGATTGTGATGTACCCAGCGGCCCGCGAGCAGGCCGATGCCCATTGAATATCCCACCCAGGTCAGGCACGCGAATGCGTCCAGGGCGAAGAACTTCCGGTGCTTGAACCCGGTCTGACCTGCCACGTAATTGACGGCCACCCGGCCCCACGGGATGTACCGCGCCGTGAAGATCAGGACGGCACCGCGTTTGGTGAGTTCATAGCGCGCCCATTCGAACATCTTCTGCACCCGCGGCCGACGCATCCATTTCCAGCGGTCGGTGCCGATCTTCCGGCCGAGCAGATATGCCGTGTTGTCGCCTGCCATGGCACCCACGAGTGCAGTCAGTGCCAGGAATACCAGATTCGGCTCCCCACTGTGCAGGGAGAGTGCGGACAGCGCGACGAGGGCGGTTTCGCTCGGGAGGATGGTCGCGAAACCGTCGACGAAGAAGAAGATCAGGAGCACCGGGTAGAGCCACGGCTGGCTTGCTGCATGAATCAGCCAGAGATTCAGAAAATCCACGCGGTGGCGCTCCTAGAGGAAAAGAAAAGATGAGGAAAGTGTCCCACGGTGGCCGCGCCGTTCGCTACACGGCCACCGTGGATTCGACACCTTCAACGCTACGCGGCGCCATCCACTCAGCGCTTCCCCCCAGGGGCCGATCATTCCGGCGTTCCGTCCTCATACCCAGGACGGAGCGCCGGGCGCCGGTTCTCCCCCTTCCGGGCGTCAGAGCGCGATGCGATCGATGATCAGTTCCCGGGCCGGCCGTGCACCTTCCGGGGCGATCGTGACCGCCCCTTCCAGCGCCTCCTGTGCCCGGGCGAAGCGCTCCGAGGTGTCCGTCAGGAGCGTCATGAGCGGTTCCCCCGCGCGGACGACGGCGCCCGGCTTGGCGTGCATCCGCACCCCGGCGCCTGCCTGCACGGCGTCCTCCTTCCGGGCGCGCCCGGCGCCGAGACGCCAGGCCGCGACACCCACCTTGAGCGCGTCCAGCTCCACCAGGACCCCGTCAGCCGGGGCGAGGACCGTCTCGCTCTCCTTCGCCACGGGCAGCGCGGCATCCGGATCGCCACCCTGGGCTGCGATCATGCGGCGCCAGACGTCCATGGCACGGCCGTCCTTGAGCGCGACGGCGGGATCGGCGTCGGTGACGCCGGCCGCCTGAAGCATCTCCTCGGCGAGCCGGACGGTCAGTTCGACGACGTCCTGCGGGCCCCCGCCGGCGAGCACTTCCACGGACTCCTCCACCTCGATGGCGTTGCCCGCGGTCAGGCCGAGCGGCGTGGACATGTCCGTCAGGAGGGCCACGGTGTTCACACCGGCGTCATGGCCTAGCTCCACCATGGTCCGTGCGAGCTCACGGGCCTGGGCCTCATCCTTCATGAACGCCCCGCTGCCCACCTTGACGTCCAGCACCAGGGACCCGGTGCCCTCCGCGATCTTCTTGCTCATGATGGAGGAGGCGATGAGCGGGATGGCCTCCACCGTCCCGGTGACGTCCCGCAGAGCGTAGAGCTTCTTGTCCGCGGGGGCCAGCCCGGTACCGGCCGCACAGATCACTGCGCCCACGTCTTGCAGCTGCGCCAGCATCTCCTCATTGCTCAGCGCGGCACGCCAGCCGGGGATCGCTTCCAGTTTGTCCAGGGTGCCGCCGGTGTGGCCGAGCCCGCGGCCGGACAGCTGCGGCACGGCCACCCCGTAGACGGCGACCAGGGGCGCCAGTGGCAGGGTGATCTTGTCCCCCACCCCGCCCGTGGAGTGCTTGTCCGTGGTCGGCTTGGCACCTGTGCTGTTCGCCGGCCCTCCGTCACGGGGCCGTAGGGAGGAGAAGTCCATCCGCTCCCCCGAGGCGATCATGGCCGCCGTCCAGCGGGCGATCTCCTCCCGATTCATCCCGTTGAGCAGGATGGCCATGCCCAGCGCGGACATCTGCTCCTCGGCCACCGCCCCGCGCGTGTAGGCGTCGATGACCCAGTCGATCTGGCCAGGGCTGAGAACGCCTCGGTCCCGCTTGGTCCGGATCACGTCCACGGCGTCGAATGCTTCGCTCATGCTTCTCCTCCTGCTCCGTCCGGGCTCTCCGGCCGGACCTCCTCGAGGTGCTGCGGCCCGAAAGCGTCCGGCAGCACCTCGTCCATGGTCTTCACCCCATGGCCCGTCATGAGGACCATGTCCGGGGCGCGGAATTCGTACAGCAGCTGACGGCACCGGCCGCACGGCATGAGCACCGAGCCGTCACCGTCCACGCAGTAGAACGCACGGATCAATCCGCCGCCGCCCATCCGGATCTGGCCGACAAGAGTGCACTCGGCGCACAGGGTCAGCCCGTAACTGGCGTTCTCCACATTGCAGCCGGACACCACACGCCCGTCGTCCAGCAGGGCCGCGGCGCCGACCGGGAAGCGGGAGTAAGGCGCATACGCCTTCTCCATCGCGACGACGGCGGCTCGCCGCAGCGCCTCCCAGTCGGGATCGCCGCGGCGCGCCGCCGTCGTCGTGCTTTCCGGCACCCTCATTCCTTCACGTACGGTTCGCCGCTGGCCGCCGGCCCGCGGGACCGGCCCACCAGGCCGGCCACGGCCAGGATGGTCACCAGGTACGGCAGCATGGCCATGAACTGGCTGGGCACCGGGGTGCCGATGATCGTCACGAGCGACTGGAGGTTGTCCGCGAAACCGAACAGCAGAGCGGCCAGGAAGGCACCGATGGGGTTCCAGCGGCCGAAGATCAGGGCCGCCAGGGCGATGAAGCCACGGCCCCCGGAGATCTCCTTGGTGAAGGAGTCCACCGCCACCAGCGTGAAGTAGGAACCGCCGATGCCGGCGATCGCACCGCCCAGGGTCACATTCCAGAACCGGGTGGCGTTGACGTTGATGCCCAGGGTGTCCGCGGCCTGCGGGTGCTCCCCCACGGCACGGACGCGCAGGCCCCACTTGGTTTTGAACAGGGCCACCCACACCACGAACACGGCGATGTACATGGCGTAGCCGATGATGGACTGTTTGAACAGGATCGGGCCGATCACCGGGATGGCGGAGAGCAGCGGGATGTCGATCTCCGCCAGGCGCGGAGGGGTGTTCAGGTGCTCGAAGTCCGGCTGCAGCAGCGTGGTGAAGAAGAAGCCCGTGATGCCGGAGACCAGCACGTTCAGGACCACGCCCACGATCACCTGGTTGACCAGGTACTTGATGCTGAACACCGCCAGCACCATGGACACGAGGGCACCGGCCACGGCTGCGGCCAGCATGCCGAGCATGGCGCTGTGGGTGACGCTGCCGACGAGCGCTGCGGTGAAGGCTCCGCCCAGGAGCTGGCCTTCGATGGCGATGTTGACGACGCCGACGCGCTCACAGAGCACGCCGGAGAGGGAACCGAACACGAGCGGCACGGCGAGCGTCACCGAACCGCCGAGCAGGCCGGCCAGGGAGATCTCGTGAAGCCGGGCGCCGCCGACCATGGCGGTCAGGAAGGCCATGACGAACGCGGCCACGAACACGGCGGTGGCCCAGGCAGGGATGGACCGGCCCTGCCTGCGAAGCATCACGGACCAGACCGTGATGGCCACCATGACGAGCCCCAGCACGATGCCCGTGGCCTTCCCCGGGAGGGTCAGCTCGGGGATCTGGAAGACGTCCCCGCTCTGCGAGATGCCGAAGGAGGCACTCGAGTCCGGGCCGAGGATCCCGCAGAAGAGGAGGGTGGCCACGGACACGATGCCCAGGATCACCGGGATCTTCCAGCCCAGCGTGCTGATGGCGGTGCCCGGAAGGGCGGTACCGGGTGCGAGTGTGGTGCTCATGCTGCGCCTCCTGCGACCGTGGAGGCGGCCGCCTTCTTCTTCCGGTTCATGCCGAACACGGCCTTCACCAGCGGGGGCGCCGCGATGAAGAGGACGATCAGGGACTGGACGACCAGGACGATGTCGATGGGGGTGCCCGTCTGGATCTGCATCTGGACGGCACCGGCACGGAAGGCGCCGAACAGCAGGCCGGCGAAGAACGTGCCCCACGGGGTGGAGCGTCCGAGCAGGGCCACGGTGATCGCATCGAAGCCGTAGCTGGCGGCGACGCCGTCGGTCAGCACCTTCTCCGTGCCGGCCACCTGTGCCACACCGCTCAGACCCGCCAGGCCGCCGGCGATCGCCATGACCAGGATGGTGGCCCGGGAGACGTTCACGCCGGCCGTCAGTGCGGCCTTCGGGTTGGCACCGATGGCGCGGAACTCAAAGCCGAGCGTGGAGCGGTTCAGCAGCCACCAGACCAGGACCGTGGCGCCGATGGCCACGATGAAGCCCAGGTGCAGACGGTACTGGCCACCGGCGATCAAGGGATACAGGGCGCTGTCATCCAGGCGCGGCGTGATCGGGTTCGACTCACCCGGGCGCAGGAACGCCGGTGTGGTCAGGAGCCAGCGCAGCGCGAAAAGCGCCACGTAGTTGAACATGATCGTGAGGATGACCTCGTGGGCTCCGGTGCGGGCCTTGAGGTAGCCGACCAGGCCACCCCAGGCGGCGCCACCCAGGATGCCCGCCACGACCACCAGCAGGAGGTGCAGGACGATCGGCAGGTGCCAGGCGAAGCCGAGGTAGGCCGCAAGGGTGCCGGAGACGATGATCTGGCCCTGGGCGCCGATGTTGAAGAGCCCGGCCCGGAAGGCCAGAGCCACGCCCAGTCCGGAGGTGATCAGCGGGGTGGCGATGGTCAGGGTCTCCATGAACGGTCCGAAGGGCCCGAGGGGGCCGCTCACGCCGGGCGCGAACACGGCACCCTGGAACAGCGCCACGTAGGAGTTGGTGGCCGCCGACCAGAAGGCGGACAGGAAGTCGGTGGGACGGGCGAAGAAGTACCCGGCCGTGCTCGCCACGTCCTTGTCCGTCGCGGCGATCAGCAGGCCGCCCACCACCAGTGCCAGGAACACCGACAGCACGGACACGAGCGCGCTGCCCGTGAAGATCTTCTTGAGTACGTCCGTGCTCTCAGGCTTGGACACTGCCTGGCTGTTCACCGGCATCTCCTTCGTCAGTGCTCTGCGTCGCCGCGGCGGCGGTGTGCTCGGCGGTGGTCTGCTCGGTGGCGGCCTCCTCGGCCGGGACGCCGGCCATCATGAGGCCCAGGACGTCGCGCGGGGTGTCCTGCGGGACCACGCCCACCACGCGGCCCTTGTACAGGACGGCGATGCGGTCGGCGAGTTCCACCACCTCGTCCAGCTCGGTGGAGACGATCAGCACGGGCACGCCCTTGTCCCGTTCCTCCACGATCCGCCGGTGCAGGAACTCGATGGAGCCCACATCCACGCCACGGGTGGGCTGGGACGCCACGAAGAGGCGCAGCGGGCGGGACAGCTCCCGCGCCATGACCACCTTCTGCTGGTTGCCACCGGACAGGGCCCCGGCCGGGGTGGCCCCGGAAGGGGTGCGGATGTCGAACTCCTGGATCCGGGACTCGGCGTTGCGGGCCACCTTCTCCGGACTCATCGCCAGGCCTCTGGCGTACGGGCCCTGATCGTAGAGGTCCAGGATCAGGTTCTCCGCCACGGAGAAGCTGCCCACCAGACCGTCCTCGGTGCGGTCCTCCGGGACGAAGCCGACGCCGGCGCGCAGGACCTCCTTCACGCTGCGGCCCACGAGTTCCTTGCCGTCCAGCGTGATGGATCCGCTCACGTGCTCATGCAGGCCCAGGATGGCCTCGGTCAGCTCGGTCTGGCCGTTGCCCTGGACGCCCGCGACGGCGAGAATCTCGCCTTCCGCGATTTCCAGGTCGAGCCCGTCCACCACGCGCTGGCCGTTGGATGCCAGCACCGTGAGTCCACGGATCCTGAAGGTGGTGTCACCGGGCTGAGCCGGCGCCTTGCCGAGGCTCAGGTTCACGGGCCGGCCCACCATGAGGGCGGCCAGTTCCGTGGTGGACGCCGACGGATCGGCCGAGCCCACCACCTTGCCGCGCCGGATGACGGTGATGGTGTCTGATACAGCCTTCACCTCGCGCAGCTTGTGGGAGATGAACAGGATCGAGGTCCCGGAGGCCTTGAGCTGGCGCATGATGTCCAGGAGCTCGTCCGTTTCCTGCGGGGTGAGGACCGCAGTGGGCTCGTCCAGGATCAGGACCTTGGCCTCACGGACCAGCGCCTTGATGATCTCCACGCGCTGCTGGACACCCACTGGGAGGTCCTCCACCAGGGCGTCAGGGTCCACGTTGAAGCCGTAGCGCTCGGAGATCTCGCGGATCCGGGCCTTGGTGGCCTCCAGGTCCAGGAAGCCGCCCGCCTTGGTGGTCTCCGCACCCAGCGCCACGTTCTCCGCCACGGTGAACACCGGCACCAGCATGAAGTGCTGGTGCACCATGCCGATCCCCGCCGCCATGGCGTCTCCCGGGCCCCGGAAGGACACCGACTTGCCGTCCACCAGGATCTCGCCCGCCGTGGGTTCGTAGAGACCGTAGAGGACGTTCATGAGAGTTGATTTTCCGGCGCCGTTCTCTCCGAGAAGGCAATGGATCTGGCCGGGTTCGACCACCACGTCGATGTGGTCGTTGGCCGTGAACGTGCCGAAGGTCTTGGTGATCCCCCGAAGCTCAAGTTTCACGCTGTTGTTTCCGTTCCATCGATTCCGTCAGATGGTGCCGCGAACCGCGCTCGGCGCGGCTGTCAGCAGGCTATCCCAGGACGCCGCGTGCGGGGAGGGGTCCCCTCGCATGCAAAGAGCCGCCGCCCCTGATCCGGCTCAGGCCGGAGGGAGGGGCGGCGGCACTTTGGGTGCGCCCGCTGCCTACTGCTTGGGGCTGGACACCGAGTCGACCTTGATCTTGCCGTCGATGATGTCCTTCTTGATCTGGTCAAGGTCGGACTTCACATCGGCGGGGACGGCGGAGTCCATGCTGTGGAAGGGAGCCAGATCCACACCACCATTGGCCAGGGTGCCGACGTACGGCTTGGAGGTGAACGTGTTGCCCTTGTCCTCCTTGATGACCGTCTCCACGGCCTCGCCCATCTTCTTCATGACGGAGCTGAGCATGAGGTCCTTGTAGTCGGGCGCGGTCAGGTAGCCGTCCGAGTCGACCCAGATCAGCTTGATGTCCTTGCCGGCGGCCTTGGCCTCCTTGACCGCGGCGCCCGCGCCCTTGCTGACCTGGCCGGCCACGGGCAGGATGATGTCCGCACCGCCGTCGATCAGGCCCTTGGTCAGCTGCTTGCCCACGTCCTGCTTGTCGAAGGAGTTGGTGAAGCTGCCGTCCTGCTTGTCCTTGTCCCACCCGAGGAGCTGGACATTCTTGCCCTTCTTCTCGTTGTAGTACTTCACGCCGTCGGCGAAGCCGTCCATGAAGATGGTCACGGTGGGGAGCTTCATGCCGCCGAAGGTGCCGACCTTGCCGGTCTTGGTGGTCCCTGCGGCCAGGTAGCCGGCCAGGAACGCGGCCTGGGCCGTGTCGTAGATGATCGGCTTGACGTTCGGGATGTCCTTGTCATACGCGAAGTCGATGATGGCGAAGTGCTTGTCCGGCGTGGCGGCGGCCTGGGCCTTGGTGGCGTCGCCGAGCAGGAAGCCCACCGTGATGGTGAGGTTGCAGCCCGCACCCGTCATGGCGCGGAGGTTCGGCTCGTAGTCGTTGTTGGACTTCGACTCGGCCTTGTTGATGCTGATGCCCAGGTCCTTCTCCGCCTTCTGCAGGCCCTCATAGGAGGACTGGTTGAAGGACTGGTCATCGAAGCCTGCGGTGTCGCCGACCATGCAAGCCTTGTAGTTGGAGGCGCCGGCGGTGGAACCGGACTTCTGGTCCGGGGCGGCGCCGCACGCGCTCAGCACGAGGGCAGCCGCGCTGACACCTGCCACGCCGAGCAGGGAACCGCGCTTGGCGAGAGCGCCGAAACCGCGCGTCTGCTTGGAAATCTTCAAGGGTCCTCCAGGAAACTCGAAAGGCCCAGGCGTTCCAGTCCTGGGCGTTGATGAGGCAACCCTACTAAGGCTCTTGGCGCGCGGCTACCACGGCAGCCTGAAAATTCAGTGATCGTTGAATATTTGTTACCTAGGAGTAGATCCCGCTCACTCCGCGGCGAGCGTCAGGTCCCGGATGGTGCGCAGCGCGGCACCCGCCAGCACCTTGATGCCGTTCCCCAATGCCCGCTCGTCGATGATGTAGTCACCGCGGTGCAGATCGTACTCCTCGCCGCCCGGCACGCGGGTGCCCAGGCGCATCATGGCACCGGGAAGGTCGGCCAGGAACCAGGCGAAATCCTCCCCGCCCATGGACTGAGGCGTCAGCACCACGGCGTTCTCACCGAGCTCGGCGCGGGCCGCGGCCTCGATGAGCGCGGTCTCGTGTTCGGAGTTGACCACGGGCGGCACGCCCCGGGTGTGTTCCAGGTGGACATCGACGCCGTAGGGTGCGGTCACCTGCTGCACCACGGCGTCCAGAAGCTCGCCGGCGCCGTGCCAGGCATCGCGGTCCAGGCAACGCATCGTGCCGGCCATGTACCCGTTCGCGGGGATGGCGTTCGGCGCGGATCCGGCGCTGATCTGCCCCCACACCACGGAGACGGCGCTGCGTACGTCGATGCGCCGGGACAGCACGGCCGGGACGTTCACGGCGATCTGCGCGAGCGCGAAGACCAGGTCCTCGGTCAGGTGCGGGCGCGAGGTGTGCCCGCCCCGCCCGGTGAGTTCGATCTTGATGGTGTCGGACGCCGAGGTGATCGCGCCGATGCGTGTGCCGATGTGGCCGACGTCGATCTTGGGGTCGCAGTGCAGCGCCATGATGCGCGGCACCCCGTCCAGGACGCCCTGTTCGATGCAGGACAGGGCGCCGCCGGGCATGGTCTCCTCGGCGGGCTGGAAGATGATGCGCACGGTGCCGCCGAGCGGCTTCTTCTCATGCATCGCGTGCAGCACCAGAGCCACCCCGAGCATGGTGGTGGTGTGCACATCGTGGCCGCACGCGTGCGTGACGCCGTGATTGGTGCTGGCGAAGGACAGCCCCGTCTCCTCGATGATGGGGAGCGCGTCGATGTCACCGCGCAGCGCGGTGGCGATGGGCCCGTCCCCCACGTCGACCACGACGCCGGTGCCGTCCAGGCGCTTGGGCGAGAGTCCCGCGGCCTCCAGGCGCTCGACGATCCGGTCCGTGGTGCGGAACTCTTTGAAGGACAGTTCGGGGTGTGCGTGAAGGTCCCGGCGGAACTCGATCAGCTCCGGCAGCAGTGGCTCAAGCCACGGGCCTGCGAGCTGCGGCGGGTTCGATTCGCTGGAGTAGTTGCGCACCTTGACACTCTAGATCGAGCGTGAGGAAAAACCTCAAAAGGTCACGCGCGGTTACAGCACGTCCGTATCGCCGCTGGCCTTCAGAGCATCCACGGCACTCTTGACGCGCTGGGCATGCTCCGTGGTGGTCACCAGGAGTGCGTCCGGGGTGTCCACGATGACCACGTCCTTGATGCCGATCAGGGCGATCACCCGCTTGGTGTCGGCCACCACCACGCCGCTGGCGTCCTCGGCGAAGACACGGGGCGTGTCGCCCAGCACCGTCACGTCGTCCTCTTCACGGGCGCTGTTCAGGCGGCCGATCGCCGCGAAGTCCCCGACGTCGTCCCAGCCGAACTCACCGGGCACGACGGCGACGTCGCCGGCTGCCGCGGCAGGCTCGGCCACAGCGTAATCGATGGCGATCTTGGGCAGCGTGGGCCAGACGCGTGCGGTCACGGCCGCCCGGTCCGGGGTGTCCCAGGCGCGGGCGATCTCCAGGAGACCGGCGTGGAGCTCGGGCTGGTTGATCTCCAGGTGCTTGAGCATGAGGGACACCGGCGCCACGAACATGCCGGCGTTCCAGACGTAGTCGCCACCGGCCACGTATTGGCGGGCCACATCCTCGTTCGGCTTCTCCACGAACTCGACCACGGCGTGCGCGTTCGGGGCGTAGTCCACGTTGAGGAGTTCGCCGACCCGGATGTAGCCGAACCCGGTGGAGGGGTGCGTGGGCTTGATGCCGATGGTGACGATTTTGCCGGCGGCCGCGGTGTGGATGGCCTCACGGACGGCGTCCTGGAAGACGCCCGCCGGGCTGATGACCTGGTCCGCCGCAAAGGAGCCCATGATGGTCTCCGGGTCGCGTTCGTGCAGGATCGCGGCGGCGAGCCCGATGGCCGCGCCGGAGTCCTTCGGCTCGCTCTCCAGGACCAGGTCCCTCTCGCCCAGTTCGGGAAGCTGTGCGCACACGGCGGCCCGGTGCGCCTCCCCGGTCACCACCAGGACCCGTCCATCCGCCAGGGGCTCCAGACGGTCATAGGTGGCACGGATCAAGGTACTGCCGGATCCGGTCAGGTCGTGGAGGAACTTGGGCGCGGCCGCACGGGACAGCGGCCAGAGGCGCGTCCCCACCCCGCCTGCGGGGATGACCGCGAAGAAACGGGCCAAGGTGGCAGTGCGGGCATCCACAGCGTCGGTAGTCACTCCCACATGGTAGGGGACGAACCACCGCGAACCGCCTGTCGGCCGACTGTTGCGCGGCCGCTTTGTGGCGTTAATCTCATTACCAGTCGCATTTGGCCCGATTCGCCGCACGCATTAATGGCATGAGGCGATGCTGAATTGAATAAGCTGTGAGCGAAGCCTAGATTTGGCTTGGGCCGTCAGGCTCACACAGCATGCGTTCCCCCGCATGGACATACATGCCAGCGCTGCCGTGTACCAGGGAGGTTTATTCAGTGCCGACGAAACCAGCTGGCACCTTGTACCGCGGCCGTGAGGGCATGTGGTCTTGGGTTGGGCACCGCATCACCGGTGTGGTGATCTTCTTCTTCTTGTTGGTCCACGTCCTGGACACATCGCTGGTCCGAGTCTCCCCCGAGGTCTACACCAGCGTCATCGGCGCCTACAAGAACCCGCTCATGGCCATCGGTGAGACCGGCCTGGTGGCCGCCATCCTCTTCCACGCCTTCAACGGCCTGCGCGTGATCGCCATCGACTTCTGGAAGAAGGGTGCCAAGTACCAGCGCCAGATGCTGTGGGCCGTGCTCATCATCTGGGTCGTGGTCTTCGGCGCCTTCGCCATCCGTCACCTCAGCCTTGCACTCGGAGGTCACTGAGCCATGAGCACCATCCAGGCACCCCGCAGCGGCAACAGCCGCATCGCACTGCAGTACCGCCGCACCTCCGGCTCCAAGGGCAACTTCGAGATGCTCGCATGGCTGTTCATGCGTCTCTCCGGCGTCGTCCTCGTGGTCCTGATCTTCGGCCACCTCTTCGTCAACCTGATGGTCGGCCAGGGCATCCACGCCATCGACTTCGGGTTCGTGGCCGGCAAGTGGGCCGACCCGTTCTGGCAGTTCTGGGACCTCGCCATGCTGTGGCTGGCCTTCCTGCACGGCACCAACGGCGTCCGCACCATCATCAACGACTACGCCGAGAAAACCGCCACCCGCCGGGCCCTGAAGACCCTGCTCTACGCCGCCACCGTCGTCGTCGTGATCCTGGGCACCCTGGTGATCTTCACCTTCGATCCCTGCCCCGTGCTCAACGGCCAGCTGATGGACGGTTCGCCGTCCTTCTGCCCGGCCCCGTAGCGTGCGAGCCGCGCCCGGGCCTCACGGCACGGGCGCGGAGAAGTTTTCAACTCGAAAGAGAGAAGGCATTACGAGAATGCAGGTCCACAAGTACGACGTCGTGATCGTCGGCGCCGGCGGCGCCGGGATGCGCGCTGCGATCGAATCCGGACAGCGAGCCCGCACCGCGGTGCTCACCAAGCTCTACCCCACCCGGTCCCACACCGGTGCCGCCCAGGGCGGCATGTGCGCCGCCCTGGCCAACGTCGAAGAGGACAACTGGGAGTGGCACACCTTCGACACCGTCAAGGGCGGTGACTACCTGGTGGACCAGGACGCGGCCGAGGTCATGGCGAAGGAAGCCATCGACGCCGTGCTGGACCTGGAGAAGATGGGTCTGCCGTTCAACCGCACGCCCGAGGGCCGGATCGACCAGCGCCGCTTCGGCGGTCACACGCGTGACCACGGCAAGGCGCCCGTGCGCCGCGCCTGCTACGCCGCGGACCGCACGGGTCACATGATCCTGCAGACCCTGTACCAGAACTGCGTCAAGCACAACGTGGAGTTCTACAACGAGTACTACGTGCTCGACCTCCTGGTGGTGGAGGAGGACGCCGTCCGCGAGGACGGCACCGCCTACAAGCAGAAGCGCGTGGCCGGCGTCGTGTCCTACGACCTCGCCACCGGCGAGCTGCACGTCTTCCAGGCCAAGAGCGTGGTGTTCGCCTCCGGCGGCGCCGGCAAGGTCTTCAAGACCACCTCCAACGCCCACACCCTCACCGGTGACGGCATGGGCATCGCCTTCCGCCGCGGCATCCCGCTGGAGGACATGGAGTTCTTCCAGTTCCACCCGACCGGCCTGGCGGGCCTGGGCATCCTCCTCACCGAGGGCGCCCGCGGTGAAGGCGCCATCCTCCGCAACTCCGAGGGTGAGCGTTTCATGGAGCGCTACGCCCCCACCATCAAGGACCTGGCACCCCGCGACATCGTGGCCCGCGCCATGGCCAACGAGGTCCGTGAAGGCCGCGGCTGCGGCCCCCACAAGGACTACGTGCTGCTGGACCTGACCCACCTGGAGCCGGCTCACATCGAGGCCAAGCTCCCGGACATCACCGAGTTCGCCCGCACCTACCTGGGCGTGGAGCCGTTCACCGAGCCCGTGCCGGTGTTCCCCACCGCGCACTACGCCATGGGCGGCATCCCCACCAACATCCAGACCCAGGTCCTGCAGGACAACGACACCGTGATCCCTGGCCTGTTCGCCGCGGGTGAGGTGGCCTGCGTGTCCGTGCACGGTTCCAACCGTCTGGGCACCAATTCCCTGCTGGACATCAACGTCTTCGGCAAGCGCGCCGGTGTGGCCGCCGCGGAGTACTCCAAGACCGCCGACTACGTCGAGCTGCCGGAGGACCCGGAGAACCGCGTCCGCGGCCTGCTGGGCGGGCTGCTGGAGAGCAACGGCTCCGAGCGCGTCGCCCAGATCCGCAAGGAACTGCAGGACACCATGGACGCCAATATGCAGGTGTTCCGCACCAAGGAGTCCCTGGAGCGCGTCCTGTCCGACATCGCCTCCTTCGAGGAGCGGTACAAGAACGTCACCGTTCAGGACAAGGGCAAGCGGTTCAACCTGGACCTGCTGGAGGCCGTGGAGCTCGGCTTCCTGCTGGAACTGGCCAAGGTCATGACCGTGGGCGCCCTGCACCGTGAGGAGTCCCGCGGCGGTCACTACCGCGAGGACTTCCCGGACCGCGACGATGAGAAGTTCATGAAGCACTCCATGGCTTACCAGGACTCCTCCGCGTCCACCGAGCACGTCGCCGGCATCCGCCTGGAGACCAAGCCGGTGATCTTCACCCGTTACGAGCCGATGGAGCGTAAGTACTGATGTCCACGTCAACCGCTGAACCCGCGTCCAAGGTGGAGCTGCCGGCCAGTGCCGGCGGTGGCGGGGAGATCCCGTCCTTCGACATCACGCTGCGTGTCCGCCGCTACAACCCGGAAGTCTCGGAAGAGGCCCACTGGGATGACTTCACGCTGACCATGTACGGCACGGACCGCGTGCTGGACGCCCTGCACAAGGTCAAGTGGGAGCACGACGGCTCGCTGTCCTTCCGCCGCTCCTGCGCGCACGGCATCTGCGGCTCAGATGCCATGCGCATCAACGGCCGCAACCGCCTGGCCTGCAAGACCCTGCTGAAGGACCTGGACACGTCCAAGCCCATCACGGTGGAGCCCATCAAGGGCCTGCCGGTGGAGAAGGACCTGATCGTGGACATGGAGCCGTTCTTCCAGTCCTACCGCGAGGTCATGCCGTTCCTCATCCCCGGTGGCCACGAGCCCACCAAGGAGCGCCTGCAGACCATCGAGGACCGCGCCCGCTTCGATGACACCACCAAGTGCATCCTGTGCGCCGCCTGCACCTCCAGCTGCCCGGTGTTCTGGACCGACGGCCAGTACTTCGGCCCGGCCGCGATCGTGAACGCCCACCGCTTCATCTTCGATTCCCGTGATGACGCCGGTGACATGCGCCTGGAGATCCTCAACGACAAGGAAGGCGTGTGGCGCTGCCGCACCACCTTCAACTGCTCCGAGGCCTGCCCTCGTGGTATCCAGATCACGCAGGCGATCGCCGAGGTCAAGCAGGCGATCCTGTCCCGCAACATCTGATCCCCAGGCACCCGTCTGACGCGAACGACGGCGCCGCGCACCTCCCGGTGCGCGGCGCCGTCCGCTTGTTCCGGCGTCGTCGTGCCTCCCTTTAAGATGGGATACAAAACGTGAAAGGCGGCCAGATGCCCACCTCCCTCAAGGTCAATTTCACCGGCAGCACGGGCGCCCGCCTGGCCGGCGTCCTGGACGTTCCGGACGGCCCGGTCCGCGGCTGGGGAGTCTTCTCCCACGGCCTGACGCTCGGCAAGGACTTCGTGGCCTCCTCCCGGATCTGCAAGGGACTGGCGGAGCAGGGGGTGGGCATGCTGCGCTTCGACAATCTGGGCCTGGGCGACTCCGAAGGTGACTGGTCCGACGGCTCGTTCAGCGTGAAGGTGGCGGACACCCTGAAGGCCGCCGAGTTCCTCCGTTCCGAGGGCAAAGCGGCCAGTCTGCTGGTGGGCCATTCCTTCGGCGGTGCGGCGGTCCTGGCGGCCGCGGCCGATCTGCCCGAGGTGGGCGCCGTGGCCACTGTGGCGGCCCCGTACCAGCCCCGGCACGTGGAGCACATGTTCGACGCGGAGATCGGCACCATCCTGGCCGAGGGCAGCGCCGAAGTGGATCTGGGAGGCAGCCGCCGTGAGGTGCGGCGCCACTTCGTGGAGGACGTGGAGCAGGCGGACCTGCGTGGGTGCATCCGCGGGCTTCACCGGCCGCTGATGGTGCTTCACTCCCCCACCGACAACACCGTGGGCATCGACAATGCCAGCGAGATCTTCCTGACCGCCCGTCACCCGCGCAGCTTCGTCTCACTGGAAGGCGCCGAGCACCTGCTCACCGGCAAGGGCCAGGCTCAGCGCGTGGCCCGGATCATCGGCGCCTGGGTGGAGCCTTACCTGAAGGCCTGAGGTCCGCGGCCCGCACGGCCGCCCAGGACGTGCCCAGCAGGAGCACCTGGCTGAGCAGATTGAACCAGAGCAGCACGCCCACCACGATCCCCAGGGACGCCATGACAGGGTTTCTCCCCACGTGGGCCAGAAGCTGACTGCTGAGCGCCTGGAGGAGGGACAGGACCACGGCGCTCAGGAGTGTGCCCTCCAGGAAGGGGCGGCGGGGGAAGCGGATTCTCGCCCCCACCCGGAGGAGCAGCGCCGCCGCGCACCAGTTGAGGACGAAGCCGGCCGCGGTGGGGAGGAACGGCACCTGCAGGACGTCCTCCAAGGGCAGCCGTCCGAAGATCTGGTGCAGCACCGTGCTGGAGAACAGGGTCAGGGCGACGCTGAGCACCAGCGCCAGCCCCAACAGGGCCAAGGTCACCAGATCGCGCACCCGGGCCAGGACCGGGTTCAATTTCAGGCGTCCCCGGTCCGCCACCAGGCGCATCCCGTCCCGCATTCCGCCGATCCAGCCGAGGGAACCGAACACGGCCACCAGCAAGGCGATGCCCACGGTCCAGCTCAGCCCGCCGGTGCTCAGGAGATCGGCCGGATCCACCAGTCCCGGGCCCGCCCCGCTGGCGAACACTCCGGGGACGGCCCGGTCCACCGCATCCAGCAACTGATCACGGAATCTCGGATGGCCGTTCAGGAGCAGGCCGCCGATCCCGAGGCCGGAGACCACCAGCGCGCCGATCGAGAAGAACATCCGGAACGCCATGCCGGCGGCGGCCAGCGGACCGTTCCGGGTGGAGTAGTTCTGCAGGACCCTCACGGGAAGCACCGCGGAGGACAGGGCCTGCAGCCAGGCCCCCAGTGCCTTCAGACGAGGGAGGATCCCTGCGCCGTCCCGTTGCGCGCGCAGCCATGCCGCGCGCCGTCGTCGTTCCTCCTGGCGCAGCCCACGCAGATCCAGCGGCGAGACCTCATGTGGCTCCTCCGCAGGGTCCTGTTCTTCTGAGGCCTGTGGGCCTGAGGCCTGTGGGATCCGGGACTCACCTCCCTGCCGGCGCACCACCCAGGGGGACCTCCTCGCGCAGCTTCCAGAAACCGTTGGCGACGTGCTCGTACACGCCGATCCTATCCACGGGGATCGTGGCTTCGTATGAAGAGAGCGCCTGCTCGGCGTCCTGGAGGCTGCTCGTGCCGACGTCGTGGGCCACGGTGACGTGCGGATGGAACGGGAAATCGAGGTCACGGGCCAGCGGGCCGTCCTGCAGCGCCTCGTGGAGACGCACGCAGGAGTCGAAGCCACGGTCCACGTTGAGGAAGACCACCGGGGAGACCGGCTGGAAGGAGCCGGTGCCCTTGAGCGTCACGGTGAACGGTTCGCTGTGCCGTGCCACACTCCGCACATGGTCCAGCGCGCTGCCCCAGTCCCGGGCGGGCGTGGTGGTGACCAGGGTGATGTGGGCGGGCACATGGGGCGCCATGGGGTCACCGAAGGAGGCCCTCCACACCTGGAGTTCGGAGGCGACGTTCTCCGGGAAGCCGATCACCACCCCAACCAAGGGGGTGTCCTCCGTGGGGGGACCCCCGCGGATGGCCCCGGACGTCCCCGCGTTCGCCTCCTGGGACATCCTGTCAGTCAGCCTGTCCTGCCGGGGCCAGGAAGCCCACCTTCCGGTAGACCTCGGCCAGCACGGGCGACGCGACGGCGCGGGCCTTCTCGGCGCCACGGGCCAGCAGGCGGTCCAGCTCGGCGGGGTCTTCCAGCAGTTCCAGCGTGCGGCTGCGGATGGGCTCCAGGCGTTCCACGACGGCGTCCGCCACGGCCACCTTCAGGTGTCCGTACATCTTGCCCTCGAACTGCTCCACCAGGGCATCCACCGGGGTGTCGGACACCGTGGAGAGGATCTCCAGCAGATTGCTGACACCCGGCTTCTCTTCACGGTCGTAGGAGACCACGGTCCCGGTGTCCGTCACGGCGGACTTGATGCGCTTGGCGATCACCTTGGGGTCGTCCAGGATGTTGACCAGGCCGTTGGGGCTGGAGGCCGACTTGGACATCTTGGACGTGGGGTTCTGCAGATCGTAGATCCGGGCACCGTCCTTGCGGATCAGCGCCTTGGGCAGGATGAACGTCTCACCGAAACGGTGGTTGAACCGCTGCGCCAGGTCACGGGCCAGTTCCACGTGCTGCCGCTGGTCATCGCCCACCGGGACGGCGTCCGGGTTGTAGAGCAGGATGTCGGCCGCCATCAGCATCGGGTAGGTGAACAGGCCCACGCCGGCGGACTCCACACCGCCCTTGGCGGACTTGTCCTTGAACTGGGTCATACGGGATGCCTCGCCGAAACCGGTCAGGCACATCATGATCCACGTCAGCTGGGCGTGCTCCGGCACATGCGACTGGACGAACAGCGTGGACTTCTCCACGTCGATGCCGCCCGCGATGTACTGGGCGGCCGTGCGGCGGGTGCGATCGGCCAGCTCGGCCGGGTCCTGCGGCACCGTGATGGCGTGCATGTCCGGGATGAAGTAGAAGGAGTCGTAGTCGTCCTGCGCCTTCACCCAGTTGACCAGCGCACCCAGGTAATTACCCAGGTGGAGCGAGTCCGCGGACGGCTGCATGCCGGAAAGCACGCGGGCACGGCGTCCTTCGTGGAGGCTGAGAAGGTCGTCTTCGGTGATGATGGTGTGGGTCATGGTGTCCTAGGGAAGACGCCGGTGATCCCGGCGCCTGAGCGTCAGAGGCTGTAGTCGACCACCAGCGGGGCGTGGTCGGAGAATCGGGTGTCGTAGCTGGCGGCACGGTCCACCACGGCCTGCCGCGCACGGGCGGCGAAGGCGGGGGTGGCCATGTGATAGTCGATGCGCCAGCCCGTGTCGTTGTCGAAGGCCTGGCCGCGCTGCGACCACCAGGTGTACGGGCCTTCCACCGGACCGGCCAGCTCACGGGCCACGTCCTTGTACCCGATCTCCTCGCCGAAGAAACGGTCGAAGTAGGCACGTTCCTCCGGCAGGAAGCCGGCACGCTTGATGTTGCCGCGCCAGTTCTTGATGTCCAGTTCTGTGTGCCCCACGTTGAGGTCACCGGTGATGACCACGTGGTCGCTCTCCTGGGCCATGGCCGGGAGCTTGGTGATCATCTCGTCCAGGAAGCGGTACTTGTCCACCTGCTTGGGGGTGTCCACCTCTCCGGAGTGCACGTAGGCGCTGACCACGGTGAGCTTTTCGTCGTTCGGGAGGGCGAAGTCGGCCTCCACCCAGCGGCCGGTGGTGGCGAAGTACGGGTCGCCGATGCCGATGCGGGTCTCCACGGGCTCCTGGCGGGACACGAGCGCCACGCCGGCGCGGCCCTTGGCCTCGGCCTCGGCATGCAGGATGTGCCAGCCATCGCCGATCAGCTCGGAGACCACGTCATCGGGAGCACGGACCTCCTGCAGGGTCAGGATGTCCACCTCACGCTGAGCCAGCCATTCGGCCATGCCCTTGCGGTAGGCGGCCCGGATGCCGTTGACGTTGACGGTCGCGATGCGCAGATAGTCCTTCTGCGCTGAATCCTCTGTGGCCACGTTCACCCTTGTCACTCTAGTCGATGACGGTGCCGCTGACCGGCTCGTCCGTGGTGCCCCCGGACTTGATCATGTCACGGGCATTGCTGGAGGTGATGGTGATGGTCTCCAGCGCCCGGGTGACCATCCCGGCGTCGCCCTCGTCCCCCTTGGCCAGCTGCTCCTCGATGACCCGGGCCTGCACCTGGACGATCTTGAAGGAGTGGTCCAGCTTCATGTCCCGCATGCGCGCGGACTCGCCGTCCTGCTCCACCAGGCGGGTGCCTTCGGACGCCGACGACGGCGCGCGGCCGGCGGCGGCGTTGAAGGCATTGCCGGCTTCGGCCAGCTTCGCCGCGGCACGCTTGGTGGCGCGCTGGATGCCGAACACCACGAAGGCGGCGAGTGCCAGCCAGGCGGCGGAGATGACCACCACGAACCAGCCGACCACCGAGTTCTGGTTGGCGGCGAAGATGACCGCCACCAGGAACGCCAGCACCAGAACGGACATGCCGAGGCTGCCGAGCCGGAACGTGCTGGTCCGGGCTGCGGCGAAGCGCGAGCCGGCGCCGGACTGGGTGTTGTCAGGTCCAAGTGATTGCATGATTCCATTCTCCCCCACGGGATACGGCGCCCCTGCCATGTTCCCCGGCGGCGAACGGGTCTCCCCTCCCCCGTGATCTCGCTGCCGGAGGTCCGAGCTCGGTGCGGGCGGCAGCGTGCTCGGGCCTCCGGTAGCGAGCTCGGCGGCTCAGGAGTTGGCGCGGAGCACTTCGAGGCGCTGACGGTACTCCGTCTCGTCGATCTCGCCGCGGGCGTAGCGTTCGCGGAGGACGGCTTCGGCGCCCATCCGGCCGGCCTGATGCATCCAGTGACGACGGCGGCGGGCGAAGAAGAAGATGCAGACGAAGAACAGGACGAACCAGAACAGCGGGAAGATCAGGAACCAGGGGAAGAAACCGCCGGCCCAGGCCCCGTGAGCTGCGAACGCCGGCAGTGCGGTGGCTGCGGTGGTGAACATGATGAAACCTTTCGTCGTGCCGTGCGAGGGCGGCTCGTGGTGACCGAATGTCCGGCCTGATTCCATCCTTCGCGTTCCGGCTCCGCCGCGCGTCTGCCGTGGGGAAGCACTTCGCGCTCCGCACTACTCCCGCTGGAGTACGCGCCGGGAGTACCTGCGTTCAGCCGGCCCAGCCGGGCCGGACCAGTCCTGATTCGTAGGCGGCCACCACCAGCTGCGCCCGGTCCCGGCAGTCGAGTTTGCCCATGATCCGGGAGACGTGGGTCTTGGCCGTGAGCGGGGTGATGTAGAGCTTCGCCGCGATCGCGGCGTTGTTCAGGCCCTCCCCGACGAGGGCCAGGACCTCCTTCTCCCGCTCGGTGAGCTGCTCCAGAGTCCGCGGCGGTTCGACATCCCCGCCGCTCTTGAGGAAGTCCAGGAGGCGGCGGGTGACGGGCGGCGAGAGGAGGGCGTCGCCGTCGTGCACGGCGCGGATGGCGTGCAGCAGCTCGGTGGGCTCCGTGTCCTTGACCAGGAAGCCGGCGGCGCCGGCTCGGATGGCCTCCACGATGTACTCGTCCAGGCCGAAGGTGGTCAGAATGATGATGCGCGGCAGGGCTCCGTGGCGGGCGATCTCACGGGTGGCCTCCAGTCCGTCGCCGTCCGGCATGCGGATGTCCATGAGCATGACGTCCGGCGCGGCGGTGCGGGCGAGTTCCACGGCCTGGCGTCCGGTGCCCGCCTCCCCGGCCACCTCGAGGCCGTCCTCGGCGTCGATGAGGGCGCGGAAGCCGGCGCGGATGAGGGCCTGGTCATCGGCGAGGGCCACACGGATGGGCTGATCCTCAGTCACGGGAGGCCTCCTTCACCGGAAGGGTGACGAGCAACCGGAATGCACCGTCGGCGACCTCCGCCTCCAGAGCTCCTCCGCAGGCCGTCACCCGCTCCCGCATACCGCTGAGGCCGTGCCCCTCGCCCGCCGGCCCGCCATCCGCGGGGTTGAGGCATTCCAGCGCCACCTCTCCAGGACGGCGCTCCAGGCGCAGCTCCGCCTCCGGGTGCGCGGCGTGGCGGCGGACGTTGCTCAGCGCCTCCTGGACGGCGCGGAAGAGCGCATCCCGGCCGGCGTCGTCGAGCGCCTCCAGCGGCGCCGCCCACTGTTGCACCCCGGCGGACGGCGTGAGCGTGACGCGCAGACCGCCGTCGCGCGCCTCCTCGATGAGCAAGCCGAGGTCGACGGCGCGGCGCAGCACGCGGGCGGGTGTACGTGGCGAGTCCCCGGGCTCCCGCAGCACGTCCAGGAGCTCGCGGACCTCCGTCAGGGAGTCCTTGCTGGCCTTCTTGATGTCCTCCAGCGCCGCGATCAGCCGCTCCGGGTCCTTGGCGCCGAGGTGCAGGGCCACGGACGCCTGCACGTTGATCAGGGAGAGGGAGTGGCCCACCACGTCGTGGATGTCACGGGCCAGGGTGAGACGGTATTCGTCCCGCTCCGCCTGCCGGCGCGCCAGGCGCTGCTCTCGCAGCTCGCCGATGCGCTCCCGACGACGGCGCGCGGCTTCCCCCAGCACCACTGCGCCGAGGAGGAACGGAGGGGCGCCGTCGGACACGAGGATGCCGGTCCACCACCCGGTCAGCCGGCCCACGTCGCCCGCCAGTACGACGGCGGTGCCAAGGCCAACCACCGTCCAGGCCTGCCAGCGGCGGCCGCGGAACGCGGCGTGGAACAGGGCGATGAGGAACGCCAGGTAGGCCGGACCCGGTGGGAAGCCTGCGAAGGCATAGACACCGGCCAGAACGGTCTCCGCCCCGAGGACCGCCGCCGGGCGGCGGGGCGCGAACGCCAGGAGGGCCGCGCTCAGCAGCAGGATCGCCCACGCACCGGGCGGCACCACGAACCCGCGCCAATGCGCCGTGCCCGCCGTCCCGATGAGCTGGATGAAGGCCACGGCGCAGGGCAGTGCCACCCGGACGATCCTGAAGCGGCGCTGTGCATGATCCATGGACCTGAGCCTAGACGCGGTGGGGTCGCCGCGCGTCCCCCAGCTGGAGTATGGGGATTTGGCACGACTGCGCTTTAAACGGCGGAACGCCGGACCCCGTGAGGGATCCGGCGCCTGGGCGCGAACCGTCAGCCGCGTGCGGCGGCGCGCTCCGCGGCCTCGACCACATTGGTCATGAGCAGGGCCACCGTCATGGGGCCCACGCCGCCCGGGTTCGGGGAGATGAATCCCGCGACCTCGGCCACCGCGGGCTCGACGTCACCGTAGATCTTGTGCTTCCCGGTCTCCGGATCCGTCTCACGCGTCACGCCGACGTCCAGCACGGCGGCACCGGGCTTCACGTCCTCGGCCTTGACGATGTGCTTGGACCCGGCAGCGCCCACGATCACGTCGGCCTGCCTCAGCAGTTCGGACATGTTCGGGGTGCCCGTGTGGACCACCGTGACGGTCGCGTTGATCTCACGGCGCGTGAGCAGCAACGGCATCGGACGCCCGATGGTGACGCCGCGGCCCACCACCACCACGTGCTTGCCCTTGAGGTCGTAGTCGTTGCGCAAGAGCAGCTCGATCACTCCGCGGGGCGTGCACGGCAACGGCGTGTCGATCCGGCCGTTGACGTTCAGGACCAGGCGGCCGAGATTGGTCGGGTGCAGTCCGTCGGCGTCCTTGGCAGGGTCGATGCGCTCGAGGATCGCGTCCGTGTCCAGGTGCTTCGGCAGCGGAAGCTGCACGATGTACCCGTGGCAGGACGGGTCCGCGTTGAGCTCGTCGATGACGGCCTCGACCTGTTCCTGGGTGGCGTCCGCCGGCAGCTCCTTCTGGATCGAGTTCATCCCGATCTCCTTGGACTGCTTGTGCTTCATACCGACATACAGCTGGGATGCCGGGTCGGCACCCACGAGCACCGTCGCGATGCCCGGGGTGACACCCTGCTCCTTGAGCACGGCGACTCGCTCGGTCAGCTCCTGCTTGATCGAGGCTGCAGCCTTCCGGCCGTCGAGGATCTGCGCCGACGCGACGCGGCCATTCACGGACTGCTCCGTCACTGGGCCAGGCCCGGGTACAGCGGGAAGGCGGAGGCCAGGACGTCCACGCGGGCGCGGAGTGCGTCGATGTCCGCACCCGGCTGCAGGGCCAGGGCGATCACGTCGGCGACCTCGGTGAACTCGGCGTCGCCGAAGCCACGGGTGGCCAGGGCGGAGGTGCCGATGCGCAGACCGGAGGTGACCATCGGCGGGCGCGGGTCGTTCGGAACGGCGTTGCGGTTGACGGTGATGTGGGCCTCGTGGAGGAGGTCCTCGGCCTGCTTGCCGTCGATCGCGGCGTCACGCAGGTCCACCAGGACCAGGTGCACGTCCGTGCCGCCGGAGCGGACGGCGATGCCGGCGTCCTTGACGTCCTGCCGGGTGAGGCGCTCAGCGAGGATCGCGGCGCCTCGCAGGGTTCGCTCCTGGCGGTCCTTGAACTCGTCGGACGCGGCGATCTTGAAGGCGGTGGCCTTGGCGGCGATCACGTGCATGAGCGGGCCGCCCTGCTGGCCCGGGAACACGGCGGAGTTGATCTTCTTGGCCAGCTCGGCGTCATTGGTGAGGATGAAGCCGGAGCGGGGGCCGCCGATGGTCTTGTGCACGGTGGAGGACACCACATGGGCGTGCGGGACCGGGTTCGGGTGCACGCCCGCGGCCACGAGGCCGGCGAAGTGGGCCATGTCCACCCAGAGGTAGGCGCCGACCTCATCCGCAATGGCGCGGAAGGCGGCGAAGTCGAGCTGACGCGGGTAGGCGGACCAGCCGGCGATGATGACCTTGGGCTTGTGCTCCAAGGCCAGGCGGCGGACCTCGTCCATGTCCACGAGGGAGGTCTCCGGGTTCACGCCGTAGGCCACGATGTTGAACAGACGGCCGGAGAAGTTGATCTTCATGCCGTGGGTCAGGTGACCGCCGTGGTCCAGGGACAGGCCCAGGAGGGTGTCGCCCGGGCGGGCGATCGCGTGCAGAACGGCGGCGTTGGCCGTGGCGCCGGAGTGCGGCTGGACGTTGGCGAACTCGGCGCCGAACAGCGACTTGGCGCGCTCGATGGCCAGCGACTCCGCGACATCGACCTCTTCACAGCCGCCGTAGTAGCGGCGGCCCGGGTAGCCCTCAGCGTACTTGTTGGTCAGAACGGAGCCCTGAGACTGCAGCACGGAAACGGGGACAAAGTTCTCAGACGCGATCATCTCAAGGTAGGTGCGCTGACGGTTCAGCTCACGCTCGAGGACGGCGGCGATCTCGGGATCGACTTCAGCCAGCGGAAGGTTGCTGACGGATTCCAGCGCGGGGACAGAGGTCACAGAAGGCTCCTGGCGGTACGGGATACAAAGGCAGGTCAGGTACCGGCGCCGGGCGCGGATCCACCCACTCGGGGTTCCGGATCCATGCTTGCGGCAACGGAAACGCGACCCTCGGCCCAGGCGGACGATCCGTGGTCTTCGACTGTGCCGCTCCCTGATGGTGACCCATCCGACGCCAGTTGCGACGCCCTTAGCCTACCCCACGGCGGATATCCTTGGCCTTGTGATTGAAGCCTCCACGTCATACACGCTGACGCTCTCCTGCCCCGACCGCCCCGGCATCGTGCACGCCGTCTCCGGCGCGCTGCTGACCGCCGGATGCAACATCCTCGACTCGCAGCAGTACGGCAGCGGCACCACGGGCACCTTCTTCATGCGGGTGGAGGTCACGACGACGGCGGCCGCGGAGGCGGTCCGCGCGGCGATCGCTCCGGTGGCGGACGCCTTCGGGATGCGGTGGGCGGTCCACTCCGGCGGGCAGAAGGTCCGGACCCTGGTCATGTGCTCCACGGCGGCGCACTGCCTGAACGACCTGCTGTTCCTGCACCGCTCCGGGACCCTGCCGGTGGAGATCCCGGCGATCGTCTCCAACCACACTGACCTGGCCCCGCTGGCCGAGTTCTACGGCATCCCGTTCCACCACATCCCGGTCACCTCCTCCACCAAGGAGGAAGCCGAGCGGAAGCTGCTGCAGATCATCGAGGACGAGGAGATCGAGCTGACCGTCCTGGCCCGCTACATGCAGATCCTCTCCGATGAGCTGTGCCGGGAGCTGGAGGGCAAGGCCATCAACATCCACCACTCCTTCCTGCCGTCCTTCAAGGGCGCCAAGCCGTACCACCAGGCGCACACCCGCGGCGTGAAGCTCATCGGGGCCACCGCACACTATGTGACGGCCGCGCTGGATGAGGGCCCGATCATCGAGCAGGAGGTGATCCGCGTCAGCCACAACCGCACGGCCGAGGAGTTCGTGCAGATGGGCCGCGACGTGGAAGGCCGGACCCTGGCCCAGGCGGTCCAGTGGCACGCCGAGCACCGGGTCCTCCTGGACGGCACGCGGACCGTGGTGTTCAACTAAGGGCTCCCGGAACCCCCGAACTGGGCGCCCTTGTTGACTGGGGGCGCCACGATTGTGGCGCCCCCAGTCAACAAGGGCGCCCGCCGAAAGTCGTCTTGGTAGTCCACATAGAACATACGGTCCGCTGAGCTGCAGTTCCCCGGCGGCAGAGTGTCCCCCATGGACGAATCCTGCTTCCACCTGATCAGAGTCGGTGATGCCCGGGACCGGGGCATCGACGCATACGAGCTCTCCCGTCGGCACCGGGCGGGGTCCTTGCACCGTCTGCGCCGCGGCGTGTACGTCGAAACCGCCCGGTGGGAGGCTCTTTCGCCGGCACAGCACCAGCACGTCCTGCTTCAGGTGGCTGTGGAGGCGTATGGCTCACGGTTCCCCTTGTGGGGACCCAGCAGCGCGTTCCTGCTTGGGTTGCCGCTCAGGAACACTCCTGAATTCGACGGGATCGCGCCGGCTCATCTCCTGAACCCGGTCGCCACCGGCGGACGCTCGACGAGCGGAATCATCCATCACCGCCCGGATGGCCGTGAACGCCGCATCATCGGCGTCAAGGGGCTGCCCTGCGGGGACGTCGTCAACACGGCGGTCGATGTGGCATCAGGGGAATCGTTCGACTGGGCGGTCGCCGCCATGGACCGCGTTCTCAATCCCAGGAAACTCAGCGGCGAACGGTTCACCGGACCGTGGGATTCCGAGCGGCGGATTCAGCTTTCCCCAACCCGGCCGGCCGCCGTTCAGCAGGGGTGGGCACTCCCGGATGGCGTTGATCCGCCAACGGAGTTTGGGGCAGCCCTGGCAACGCCGAGTCCGGGAACAAGCTGCGACACGACGCCCCCGCCCTCTGTCCGAAGCCGTGAGAGAATCGCCGCTGCGATCTCACAACTCAGAAATACGGCCGTTCAGCGCCGCATGCACGCCGCTCTCGCCTTTGCGGATCCCGGTGCATTCCTTCCAGGGGAATCCCTCAGCAGAGTGCTCATGCATCGCTTCGATCTGCCACAGCCGGAGCTGCAGACGCGATTCACCGACCGGCATGGGCTGATCGGCTACACCGACTTCCACTGGAAGCAATGGCGGATGGTCGGTGAATTCGACGGCAAGGAGAAGTATCTCAAGCCGGAATACCTGAACGGCAGAACCCCGTCCGAGGTGGTGATCGCGGAGAAGGCCCGGGAAGACCGGCTGCGAAGGCTCGGACTGACGGTCGTCAGATGGATCTGGCGTGACCTCGACCATCCGGACCGGCTGATCTCCCTGCTCCAGAGCGCCGGCCTGCCTCGCTCCACGCGGCACCATTGGGTTCTGTCTCGGTGAGCCAGGCGCCCTTGTTGACGTGGGGCTCCACGATTGCGGAGCCCCACGTCAACAAGGGCGCCCAGGGCACCGAAGTGGCCGGCGGAGGACCTCAGTCCAGCGGCTTGGGACCGTACTCGGCCAGGAACTCGCCGGGGCCGGGGTTGCCGGGGGCGGAGGAGCCGCCCAGGTGGTTCACCACGCCCCACACGGCGTTCAGGCCCGTGGTCACGGCACCCTCGGCCCAGCCGGCGGTCCAGGACACGTCGTCGCCGGCCAGGAAGATGCCGCGGTGCGCTTCATCCAGAGAAGACTGCTCGAAGTGCGTGTACAGGCGCTGCTGGTACCGGTAGTGGCCCGGCAGGTTCGCCTTGAACGCGCCCATGAAGTTGGGGTCCGACTCCCAGGAGACCGTGATCGGGGACCCGATGATGTGACTGCGGATGTCCAGGCCCGGGTAGATCTGCTCCAGGGAGTGGATCATGAGGTCCGCCCGCTGTTCGGCGTCCAGGCTGAGCCACTTCAGGGCGTCGTCGTTCCAGGTGTAGGAGAGCAGGATGACGGCGGGCTGATCCGGGCCGTTGTCCAGCAGGTAGGTGCCACGGGTGAGGCGGTCCGTCAGGGTCATCGACATGACCTCCTGTCCCGTCTTCGGATCACGGTCCTTCCAGAACGGACGGTCCACCATCACGAAGGTCTTGGAGGACTGCATGTAGTGCGAGCGCTCGATCGCGGTCCACATCTCGGCCGGGAAGAGCGCCTCCTCCGTGTCGATGCGGGTGGACAGCAGCCAGGACTGCGTGGTGGTGACGACGGCGGCGTACTCACGCGTGCGGCCCCAGCGCTCGGTGACGGCGATGCGCGACGTCGGCGCACCGGCGTCGTCCTTCACGCGCCGGATCTTCGCCACGGCGCCGCGCGGGGCACCTTGGTGGAGGCTGGCCAGGGTGGTGCCGGCGGGCCAGTGCACCAGGTCCGCCGGCGCGTGGTTCCACATCGCCTCCGGCAGCCGGGCCGCGCCTCCGACGATGCCGCGGTGGTGGTCGTCCGCGTCGGTGTAGACCACGCGGAGGATCTCCAGGATGGAGTTGGGGAAGTCGGTGTCCCAGCCGCCGGTGCCGAAGCCGACCTGGCCGAACGCCTCGCGGTGGGCGAAGCCGGCCTCCTTGAACGCGCGGCTCTTGGCGACGAAGCCGGAGAACGTCTCCTCGTCGTAGTCCTCCAGCAGCGAGTCCCAGATCTCCTTGATGCGTGCGGTGTCGCGGGCCTTGATGGCCTCCTGCATCTCGTCGAAGCGGGCGTCCTCCCGCAGCGCGGCACGCCAGGCGTCGGCCACCTCGTGGAAGAACGCCGGCAGGTCCTCGGACTTCTCCGCGTAGAACTTCTCGCCCTTGAGCTCGATCACCGTGCTGGTGGTCGGCCCGGCCAGCGGGTTGGGGAACTCGGAGGTCTCAAGGCCCAGCTTGTCGATGTAGTGGTACAGCGCCTTGGAAGAGACCGGGAAGCGCATGCCGCCCAGGTCGGCCACCACGCCGGGCGCGCTCGGGAAGCTCGCCGTGCGCAGACGGCCGCCGATCCGGTCCGCCTCATAGACCACGGGCTTGAGGCCGAGCTTCATGAGCTCGTACGCGGTCACCAGGCCGGAGACCCCGGCGCCGACCACGGCCACCTCGGTGCCGTACAGCTCCTCGGGGATGCTGCCGAGACCGGCCGGGTTCTCCAGGTACAGGTCGTAGCTGAAGGGGAAGTCCGGGTTCAGCATGGTGATGGGTGCGGCGGTCGGTTCCATGGGTCCTTGCCTTGTCTTGCGAGTGGTACGGGAAGGGGAAAGAGTCAGTCGTCCTGATGGCTGAGGAGGTAGTCCTCCTCGGTCAGGGTGCCGACGCGGGAATTGCGGCGCCCGTAGCCAAGGTAGAGCACCACACCCACGGCCATCCAGACCCCGAACACCAGCCAGGTGATGCCGTCCAGATTCGCCATCAGGAAGAGGCACGCCAGGGCGCCGAGGACGGGGACCACGGGGTACAGCGGAACACGGAAGGTGCGGTTCTTGGCGGGCTTGGTGACGCGCAGGTAGATCACGGCCACGTTCACCAGGGCGAAGGCGAACAGCGTGCCGATGCTGGTGGCGTCGGCCAGGGCGCCGAGCGGCACGAAGGCCGCGGTCAGCGCGACGACGACGCCGACGATCCAGGTGCCCTTGACCGGCGTGTGGGTGCGCGGGGAGACCACGCCGAAGACCTTGGGCACCAGGCCGTCACGGGACATGGTGAGCAGGATGCGGGTCTGGCCGTAGAGCACGGTGAGAACCACCGAGCCGATGGCCAGCACCGAGGTGATGGCGAAGACCAGGGCGATCCAGGGCTGGTGCGTGACCTCGTTGATGATCTGGACCAGCGGGGCGTCCACGCCGTTGAACCACTGCCAGTTCCGGGCGCCGATGGCGGCCACGGAGACCAGGACGTACACCGTGGTCACGATCAGCATGGAGAGCAGGATGGCGCGCGGCAGGTCCCGCTTGGGGTTCTTGGCCTCTTCGCCGGCGGTGGAAGCGGCGTCGAAACCGATGTAGGAGAAGAAGACCTTGGAGGCGGCGGCGCTCATGCCGGCTGCGCCCATGGGCATCAGCGGCTCGAAGTTGCCGGCGTTGAAGGCCGTGAACGCGACGATGCAGAAGAAGATGAGGATGCCGACCTTGGCGAACACGATGACGGTGTTGACCACGGCGCTCTCCTTGGCACCACGGACCAGCAGGAGGGTGGCCAGGAGCACGATGATGAGGGCCGGCAGATTGACCACGCCGCCGCTGCCCGGGGGCTGCGAGATCGCGTCCGGCATCTGGATCCCGAACACGGCGATGGTCTCGTTGACGTACTGCCCGGCGCCGACCGCGACTGCGGCCACGGAGACGGCGTACTCGAGCACCAGGCACCAGCCGCAGATCCACGCCATGCCCTCACCCATGGTGGCGTAGGAATAGGAGTAGCTGGACCCCGCCACGGGGACCATGCCGGCCATCTCGGCGTAGGAGACGGCGGACAGCAGGGCCGCCACGCCGGCGATCACGAAGGAGAGCCAGATGGCGGGGCCGGCGATCGGTACGGCGTCGCCCAGGATGACCAGGATGCCGGTGCCCAAGGTGGCGCCGACGCTGATCATGGTCAGCTGCAGGACGCCGAAGCCACGCTTGAGGCTGCCGTGCCCGGAGTTGTTGCGCGCCTCGCGTTCCATCTGGGCGATGGACTTGCGGCGGATCAGCTGCCGGCCGAGCCCGGGCGCGGTGCCCGCTACGGTCTGGGGGGTGGTGGTCATGGGAATCCTCGGTGTTCAGGGGAGACGTTCCGGCGGCATCGTTGCCGGCCGAACGGGGAGCCTAGATCCAGGCTAGGACTGTGAGCCAGCTCTCACGATGGTGCAATCTGGACTAAAGTTTGCCCTTATGGGACAAAGTGCACATTCCATCCATGGTGCCGCGAGTGCCGGCGAGGCACAACTCGGCACCCTTCCGGGGCTCACGACCCACGGTTTCCTGGCCCAGCTGCCGGACGGCGTCCAGGTGCTGCACGACGCCGGCAACCTGCCCCTGCGCTGGGTGGAGACCAGTGAGCTGGAGGACCCCACCCCCTACTTGCTGGACCACGAACTGCTGCTCACGGCAGGGCTGCCGTTCCTGGGCGACGGAGGCGACGACGACGCCATCGACCGCTTCGTGGCGCGCCTGGCGGCCGCAAGGGTCTCCGCCCTGGCCCTCGGCCTGGAGCCGCACTTCAGCGCCGCGCCGCCCGCCGTCGTCGACGCCTGCCGCCGGCACGGCCTGAGCCTGTGGCAGCTGCCGGAATCCCTGCCGTTCGCCGCGGTGGGGCTCACCTTCTCCCGGCTGCTGGAGTCCGGCAACGCGAGCGTCCTGCGGCAGGTGGGTGAGGCGAACCGGCGGCTCATGCGGGCCGTGCTGGGTGAGCGCGGTGAGGAGAACCTGCTGGAGGCCTTGATTCAGAGCGTCCCCGGCTCGGCGTTCCTGTACGGGGCGCGCGGGGAGCTGCGGCTCGCCGCGGGACCCGCCATCGACGGCGGCGTGCAGGACGACGCCGCGGATCTCGCCGCGGGTCTGCTGACCGGGAGTGGGCCGCGTGTCGAGCTCCTGGACCGCGAAGACGGGCATCTTCAGGCGCTCCCCCTGCGCGGCGCACCGCGGGCTTCCTCAACCACCCGGGACTCCCGGCGCCCGCGCCGGGCCGAACCGACCCTCGGCGCCCTCGTCCTGTGCACCGGCCGCCGGCTCACGGCGCCGGAGAACGGGATCGTCTCCACCGCCGTCGGGCTCCTAGAGCTGCTGGCCCGCCAGCGCGCGGCAGGTTCCCTCTCCCCCGGCCAGCTCGCCACACTCCTGCTGCTCCGCGGCGGGCAACGGACCGACGAGGCAACCCTGTCCCGCCTCCTGGCCGACGGCGCTCCCGGCACCGGGTCCGGCTTCCGCGTGGTGATCGGCACGGCGCATGTGGAGGACGGCCCGGACACCGCGGCCGAAGTGCTCGCCTGGCGGAGACTCTGGGACACCCGCTTGGTGGCCTACGACGGCGGCCGCCTCCTGGCGCTGACCCGGCAGGATCCCAGCGCTGCACGGCTGGCCAGGGTGGAGGCGGAGGGGTATGCGTGCGCCGTGTCCCGGCCCGCTCCCGGGCATGCCGCCGGAGCCGGTCTGGCCGGCCACCTGCTGCGGCACGCGCCGTCCTTGCTTCAGGAGGCCATGACGCTGCTGCCCCGGGCGGAGGAAGAACACCGGAGTCTGCTGGCCGAACGGGAACCCGGGTCGTTCGCGCGGCTCCTGCCGCGGGAGGCCGGAGCGGCCGTCGCCCGCGGGCTGCTGGCGCCGCTTCTGGAGGTGGACCAGCCGCGGCGCGCCCTGCTGCTGAAGGTGCTGAGGGCGTGGCTGGGCAGCCACGGTTCCTGGGACGGGACGTCCGCCGCGCTGGGGATCCACCGGAACAGCGTGCGGCGGCATGTCACGGCCATCGCCGAGACCCTGGGCCGCGACCTGGGCGACGCCGCGGTCCGCGCCGAATTGTGGTTCGCGCTGGAGTTCCTGGACCCGGCGGACGAGACGCGTCCGACCGAGGAGGACTGACCCGGGGAGCCTGGAGGCAGGCGGGCCTACGCGGGCGAGGGGCCCCGGTTACAGGCCCCAGGCGCGGTACAGATCCGGGCGGCGTTCGGCCAGGTACGGCACATCGGCGCGGGCCGCCGCCAGGCGCGCGGGATCCACGTCCACGATCATCAGCTCCGTCTCCGGGCCGCCTTCGGCCAGCAGTTCACCGAACGGATCCGCCACGACGCTCCCGCCGCTGAGCCGGAAACCGTCCTCCACACCGGCGTGGTTCACGTACGCCAGGTAGAGGTGATTTTCCATCGCGCGGGTGGGGATGAGCCGTTGCGGCACCTGCGAGTACCCCTCGCCGAGTGCCGTGGGCACCATGAGGAGGTCCACACCCTGCAGGCCGGCCGCACGGACGGCCTCGGGGAACTCGACGTCGTAACAGATGATGGTGCCCAGCGTCAGATCGCCGAAGCGCACGACGGCGGCGGGGTCGGTCCCGGGGGTGAAGACCTCCTGCTCCTCGGCGCCGAAGAGGTGGACCTTGCGGTAGTGGGACAGCACCGTGCCCTCAGCGCTGAGAAGCGTGGCCGTGATGTGCCACTTTCCGCCTTCGACCTCGGGAAGGCTGTAGAGCAGGGCGATCCCCGTGTCCCGGGCGATGGCGGCAAGCTCCTCGCGGAGGCTGGGCAGGCTGGCTGGGTCGAGGTCCCGGCGCAGCACGCGCGGGGCGTAACCGACAGGGAAGAGTTCGGGGCTCAGCAGCAGCTCACCCCCCCGTTCTCCCGCCCGCACTGCGGCGTCGCGCAGCGCGGAGAGGTTGGTCGCGGCGTCGAGCACGGCCGACTCCCCCTGCATGATGGCCAGGCGCACGGCGCCCCCTTCCCCGTCGGTGTCATGCCGGCACGATCGCCTGCATGACACCAGAGTAGGCCCCCTGGCTGACGATCCAAACAGGATCATTTGCACCATGATTGCGAAGCGTGAGTGCCATTCGTACCGATCTCAACCCGCTCGCTCGCGGCCTGGACCCTCAGGAGTCCTGCGCCGGAACGCCCTACTTGCGTTAACTTCTTGACCGCAAGAATGAGATGCGCCATGCTTGCGTTCATGCCCAGTCGCGAGGAGAACACCAAGCCCACCCGGACGAATCCGGGGTCCCAGTCAGCCCTGCGGCTGCTCAACCGGGAACGGGTCCTTCAGGCCCTGTCCGCCGGGCCCGCCACTCAGGCGGAACTCTCCCGCGCCACAGGGCTCTCCACGGCCACGATCTCCAACATCGTCAAAGAGCTGGAGCGCGAGGGGTCCGTCCGCACCGAGCCGACCACATCCTCCGGCCGGCGCGCGCTCAATGTCCGCCTGGTGGCGGACAGCAGCGTGGCGGTGGGCATCGATTTCGGGCGGCGGCACGTCCGCGTGGTCCTTGCGACCCGCGACTACCGCGTGATGGCCGAGGCGGCCGCCAGCCTGTCGCTCGGCCACCACGCCGAGCTCGGCATCAGCACGGCCCGCGGCCTCATGGAGCGGCTCCTCACCGAGAACGGCCTCAGCCACTCGGACGTGATCGGCGCGGGAGTCGGCATCCCCGGCCCCCTGGACCGCCGCAGCCACACCGTGGCCCACGGGGCGGTGCTGCCCGAATGGGTCGGCATCGAGACGGACACGCGGCTCCGCGAGGCCCTGGGGATCCCGGTCCACGTGGACAACGACGCCAATCTGGGCGCACTGGCCGAGGCCACCTGGGGGCCCCACGGCGGGGCGGACAACCTGGTGTTCGTCAAGATCGGATCCGGCATCGGCGCCGGACTGATCGTCAACGGCGCACCCGTGTACGGCAATCTGGGCATCACGGGCGAGATCGGCCACACCGCGATCGACGACCGCGGCGCCGTCTGCCGCTGCGGCAGCCGCGGATGCCTCGAGACGGTCGCCTCGACCACCACCATGATCGAACAGCTCAGCCGCAACGAGCCGGGCCCTGTGAGCACACAGAGCATCATCGCGGCCGCCCGGAACGGCCACCCTCCCACCCTGCGAGTGCTCGACGACGCCGGACTGGCGATCGGCCACGCACTCGGCACCGTCGCGAACCTGCTCAACCCGGAGGTCATCGTGGTGGGCGGGCCGCTGGCAGAGCTGGGAGAACTTCTGCTGGCGCCCATCCGGCGCGGGATCCTCCGGCACACCATCCCCATGGTGGGGGCGAACACCTCTCTGACGGTCTCCTCACTGGGGGAACGGGCCGAGGCGCTCGGCGCCGCCGCACTCGTTTTCCGCCGCCCGGCAGTCACCAAGAGATAACGATTGTCACCTTCGATGCGTTCAAGTCTTGACGTCAAGAAGTAATCTCATATTTACTTATCCGTCAGGAGGGTGATGCAAGCCACACGGCAGGCATCCCGACCAGGGCACGGAGCCCGCACCGTATCACCCGAGGCAAGGACGAAAGATGTCTGAGACCACCACCGCCCCGACCATCCTGGAAATGCGGTCCATCACCAAGGAGTTCCCCGGGGTGAAGGCCCTCTCCGAGGTCAATTTGCTGGTGAAGGTCGGTGAGGTCCACGCCATCTGCGGCGAGAACGGCGCCGGCAAGTCCACTCTCATGAAGGTGCTCTCCGGGGTCTACCCCTTCGGGAGCTACCAGGGCGACATCGTCTACCAGAATGAAGTGCAGCAGTTCCGGGACATCCGTGCCAGCGAAGCCGCCGGCATCGTGATCATCCACCAGGAACTGGCGCTCATCCCCGAGCTCTCCATCATGGAGAACATCTTCCTGGGCAATGAACCCACCCGATTCGGCGTGATCAACTGGGCCGAGGCCCGCCGCCGCTCCATCGATCTTCTGGCCCGGGTGGGCCTGGCCGAGGACCCCGACACTCCCATCAAGGAGATCGGCGTCGGCAAGCAGCAGCTCGTGGAGATCGCCAAGGCCCTCAACAAGTCCGTGAAACTCCTCATCCTGGACGAGCCCACCGCGGCCCTGAACGAGAACGACTCCCAGCACCTGCTGGACCTGCTGCTCGGCCTCAAGGGCAAGGGCATCACGTCCATCATGATCAGCCACAAGCTCAACGAGATCGAACAGATCTCCGACTCCATCACGATCATCCGCGACGGCAAGTCCATCGAAACCCTGGACGTCAAGGGCGACGGCGTGGACGAGGACCGCATCATCAGGGGCATGGTGGGCCGCAGCCTCGAGTCCCGCTTCCCGGACCACACGCCGGCCATCGGCGAAACATTCTTCGAGGTCAAGGACTGGACCGTGGCGCACCCCCAGGTGGAGGACCGTATGGTCTGCAAGGGCTCCGAGTTCTTCGTCCGGCGGGGCGAGATCGTCGGCTTCGCCGGGCTCATGGGCGCCGGACGGACTGAACTGGCCCGTTCCCTTTTCGGCCGTTCGTACGGCCGGTACATCTCGGGACACATCATCAAGGACGGCAAGGAGATCACGCTCAAGACCGTCCGCCAGGCCATCGACCACGGCCTGGGCTATGTCACCGAGGATCGCAAGGCCCTGGGTCTGAACCTCCTGGACGACATCAAGACCACAACGGTGGCCGCCAATCTCAAGGGCGTGAGCAAGCACTTCGTGGTGAACGAGGACCAGGAGTTCCAGGTCGCCGAGGACTACCGCAAGTCGCTTCGCACCAAGACCCCCACCGTCGAGGAGGGCGTGGCGAAGCTCTCCGGAGGCAACCAGCAGAAGGTGGTCCTGGCGAAGTGGATGTTCACGGACCCGGACCTCCTGATCCTGGACGAACCGACCCGCGGGATCGACGTCGGCGCCAAGTATGAGATCTACGGCATCATCCAGAAACTCGCGGCCCAGGGCAAGGGCGTCATCGTCATCTCTTCCGAACTTCCCGAATTGCTCGGTCTTTCCGACCGGATCTACACGATTTTCGAAGGCTCCATCACCGGGGTCCTGGACAAGGCGGAAGCCGACCAGGAGAACCTGATGAAGCTCATGACAGCCAAGCGCCAGGCCGCCTGAACCCCTCTTCCCTCTGCTGCGGGAGTCCGCAGGCTCCCTCCCCACGCACCCAAGGAACCAGCAATGAATGCACTGAAAAAGATCTTCGGTGGAGACATCCGGCAATTCGGCATGATCTTCGCCTTGGTCGCCCTGATCGTCTTCTTCCAGATCATGACCGGCGGGATCACGCTCACCCCTGAAAACGTGATCAGCCTGTTCAACGGCAACTCCTACATCCTGATCCTGGCGATCGGAATGGTCCTGGTGATCATCGCCGGCCACATCGACCTTTCAGTGGGTTCCGTGGCCGCCTTCGTCGGCATCGCTGTCGCCCTCGCCATGCGGGACTGGGGCTTCCCCTCCTGGATGGGGGTGGTCTATGGCCTGTTGCTGGGAGCCCTGGTCGGCGCCTGGCAAGGTTTCTGGGTGGCCAAGGTCGGCATCCCCGCCTTCATCGTGACGCTCGCCGGCATGTTGCTCTTCCGGGGTCTGAACCAGCTCCTGGGGAAGTCCAACTCCGTCCCCGTGCCCGGCGATTTCCAGAACATCGGTGCCGGTTACCTTCCGGAGATCGGCCCCGACACTGGTTACAACAACCTCACACTGCTACTCGGGATCGTGGCGATCGTCGCCATCGTGTGGGGCGAACTCCGTCGCCGGAAGGCGTCCATCGCCCTCGGCGCCGAGGTCGAGGAGACCTGGGTGATGGTGACCCGTCTGGTGCTCATCTGCGGCGCGCTCCTGTACGCGACCTACCTGTTCGCCACGGGCCGGCCCGGGACCTCCTTCCCGATCTCCGGGATCATCCTGGCCGCCCTCGTCCTCGTCTACGGTTTCATCTCCTCCCGCACGGTGATCGGCAGGCACGTCTACGCAGTGGGCGGGAACAAGCACGCAGCCGAGCTCTCCGGCGTGCAGGCCAAACGCGTCGACTTCCTGGTCATGATGAACATGTCCATCCTGGCCGGCCTGGCCGGCATGATCTTCGTGGCCCGTTCCACCGCCTCCGGCCCGTTCGACGGTGTGGGGTGGGAACTTGACGCCATCGCGGCCGTCTTCATCGGCGGCGCCGCCGTCTCCGGCGGCGTCGGCACCGTGATGGGTTCCATCGTCGGTGGTCTGGTCATGGCCGTCCTGAACAACGGGCTCCAGCTCCTAGGCGTCGGCTCCGACTGGACCCAGATCTTCAAGGGCCTGGTGCTTCTGGCGGCCGTGGCCTTCGACGTCTACAACAAGTCCCAAGGGAAGCCGTCCATCATCGGGCTTCTCCTGAAGAACTTCCAGAAAACCCCCGAACCCCAGGCCGCCTGAGGCCCACAACCCCCGGACCGGTGGCACGAAGACCGTGCCACCGGATCATCAAAAGAAAGAGAACCCACCCATGCGTATGTTCGGAAAAGCGGGCAAAGCCGCCGCCGTCGCCGCCATCGCCGCCCTGGCTCTCACCGGCTGTGGCCGCGCCGAGACCGGCTCAGCGGCCAGCGGAGGCGCCTCCGGGGCCACCGGTTTCGCAAAGGACTCCCTGATCGGCGTCGCTCTGCCCCAGAAGACCAGTGAGAACTGGGTCCTGGCGGAGAAGCTCTTCAACGACGGTCTCTCCGGGGCCGGCTTCAAGGCGGACGTCCAGTTCGCCAACGGCGGCGTGTCCGACCAGCAGAACCAGATCACCAGCATGATCACCAAGGGCGCCAAAGTCATCGTGGTCGGCGCCATCGACGGCTCCCAGCTCGGCACCCAGCTCAAGCAGGCCAAGGACGCCGGCGCCGTCGTCATCGCCTACGACCGCCTGGTGAAGAACACCAACGCCGTCGACTACTACGTCGCCTACGACAACTTCAAGGTCGGTGAGCTCCAAGGTCAGGCCCTGCTGGACGGCATGAAGGCCAAGAAGCCTTCCGGCCCGTACAACGTGGAGCTGTTCGCAGGTTCCCCGGATGACGCCAACGCCAAGGTGTTCTTCGACGGGGCCATGAGCGTGCTGCAGCCGAAGATCGACGACGGGACTCTCAAGGTGGTCTCCGGCCAGAAGACCTTCGAACAGGCCGTGACCCAGGGCTGGAAGGCCGAGAACGCCCAGAAGCGCATGGACACCATCCTGGCCGGCAACTACGGCTCCGCCACCCTGGACGGCGTGCTGTCCCCCAACGACACGCTGGCCCGCGCCATCATCACCTCCGTGAAGGCGGCCGGCAAGCCGATCCCCGTGGTGACCGGTCAGGACTCCGAGGTGGAATCCGTGAAGTCCATCATGGCGGGCGAACAGTACTCCACCATCAACAAGGACACCCGCAAGCTCGTGGAACATGCGATCCAAATGGTCCAGGATCTGCAGTCCGGGAAGACCCCGGAGATCAACGACGACAAGTCCTACAACAACGGCGTCAAGGTGGTCCCGGCCTTCCTGCTGCCGCCGGTGATCGTGACCAAGGCCAACGTGGGCACCGCGTACGCCGGCGATCCTGTTCTCGGCCCGATCACGCAGGGCAAGTAACTCGCGTGTGAAACGCGGCGCAGACAGCGCCAGACGGCGGTGGCCCGTGGACGTACGTCCATGGGCCACCGCCGTCTCCGCGTTCCGCCGAGGGTGATCAGGCGATGCCGGGCAGATCCGCCACGGACTCCAGGATCGCCTCGTGCGGATGTACGGCCAGCTCCTCGCGGCCCAGCTTGCCGGTCAGGACGCCGACGCCGCGCACCCCCGCATGGTGGGCCGCCAGCAGATCCACCACGGTGTCGCCCGCCGCGATCACCTGGCGTACGTCCAGCACCCCGGTGCGCTCCATCGCGCGGTGGATCATGAACGGCGCCGGACGTCCGGTGCTGACCTCATCACTGGTGACCACGGCGTCCAGCACAAGTGCCGCATCCGCCGCGGCGTCGTCGTCGGCCAGTTTCCAGTTCAGGCTCTCCAGCAAGGGACCCGCGACGTCGGCCGAGAAGCCGGTGGTCAGCGCCACCTTGACGCCGCGCTCGCGCAGCCCGCGCAGCGACTCTTCGACGCCGGGCAGGGCGGTGGGCGGGTTGGCGGTGTACAGCTCGGCCAGGATGGCCAGGAAGCGCTGGAAGGACTTCGCCACCGTGGCCTCATCCGCCGGGTGGCCGCCGATCTTCAGCAGAGCCGTGATGGCCTCCACCTTGTCCGCGCCCATCCAGGTCTGGACGTCCTGATCCGTGGTGGGGACGCCGTTCTCCTCGACACTGCGTGCCAGGGCTCGGTACACGTCGCCGTGTTCGTCGATGGTGGTTCCGGCCATGTCGCAGGCGACGAGCTGGGTCATGTCACTGTCCTTCGGTGTGGATGCGGAGCAACGCCGCGCGCTGCTCCACGGTGTTGTCGATGATGAAGTTGGTGATGCCCGGGAGATAGCAGTCCTCGGCGAGTTCCACGGGAGTCCCGTCCTCGGTGGCCGTGAGACGCCGTTCCCGCAGCAGGGGTGAGCCCGCACGGGTGCCGAGGATCTCCGCCTGTGCCTCGCTCGCGGCCACCGCGTCGATGGTGTGCCGGGCACTGTGGATCCGGATGCCCTGGCTCTTCAGGTACTCGAAGATCGAGCCCGAGTCCGTGTCGAAGTCGATCAGAAGACGCCCCACCTCATGGACGAAGGTGCTGGTCTCCAGCATGGCGGGCTCACCGTCCAGGAGCCGCAGCCGCAGAACGTCCACCACTTTGTCCCCGGGACGGATCTCCAGGGCCTCGGCCGCCTCAGCGGTGGCCTGCCGGATGGCCAGCTCCACGGTGCGCTGCCCCGGTTCCTTGCCCATCTTCCGGGCCCACTCCGTGAAGGAGTTGAACGTGGAGAAGGACTGCGACGGGACTCCCCCGCGGACCACGGGCGACTTCCCCTGGCCGCCGGTGATGACGCCCTCGCTGCGCAGGAACGCGAGCGCCTGACGGATGGGTCCACGGCTGGTGCCGAACTCCCGGCAGAGCTCCGCCTCACTGGGAAGACGACTGCCCGCGGGCCATTCGCCGCTGTTGATGCGACGCATGAACTCATCGCTCAGACGAGCGTGCAAGGGTGCCGATGCTTGAGTGCTCACCACTTGATCATACAAGTGCGCTTCCGCGCCATTCCACGGAATTCTGCTCTTGATGATGAACACTTGATGAACCGAAGCGGCCTCCGGTGAACAATGCGTGAAGCTGTCTATACAAGTGCCGTTTCGGCTTGAAGAGCACTCGTCCGCTCCCGCACGCTGGATTCGTGAACAACGAAACCACCACCGATCTCCTGGTTGTCGGCGCCGGCATCATCGGCCTGGCCCACGCCGCCCTGGCCGTCGAACGCGGGCTCTCCGTACGGGTCATCGAGCGCGACCACCGGGCCGTCGGAGCCTCCATCCGGAACTTCGGCCACTGCTGCATCACCGCGCAGAGCGGCGAGCTCCTGAGGCTGGCGCAGGTGTCACGGAGGAACTGGCTGCGCATCTCCGAACTGGCCGGTCTGCACGCGGCGCCCACCGGCGCCGTCGTCCTCGCCCACAGCGACGCCGAGCTGGCCGTCCTGAAGGAGCTCTCCGCCTCCCGCGAGCCGGGACAGGTGGTCCTGCTGGACGCCGCGGAGACCCGCGCCAAGCTCGGCCCGGCGGGCGCGCAGGCGCCGTGGCCTGGGCTCATCGGCGGTGCCTTCCTGCGTGACGATCTGCGGGTGGACCCCCGCACCACCGTAGGCCGGCTTGCCGACTGGGTCGACAGCCGGCCACAGGCGATCGTGCACTGGAACACTCCGGCGTCCGGGTTCACCTCGGTGCCGGACGGCGTCAGGGTCACCACCCCCCGTGGGGATTTCACGGCGTCCCAGGTGGTGGTCTGCGTGGGTCACGACCTGGACCATCTCTTCCCCGAGGAGGCCGCGGAACATCGCATCCAGCGCTGCTCTCTCAACATGGCGCTGGGCCGCATGTCCGAGGGATTCCGCCTCTCCCCGGCCGTCCTCACGGCCACCTCCATGCTGCGCTACCCGGCATTCGTGGAGACCGAAGCCGCTGCGGAGCTCCGGGACCAGGTCACCACCACCGCTCCGGAACTGCTGGAGGTCGGTGCGAACATCATGTTCACCCAGCGTCCGGACGGGACCGTCATCCTCGGCGACTCCCATCACTACCACCGCACCGCACCCCCGTTCCTGGACGAATCCGTCAGCGAGACTCTCCTGGAACACCTCGAGAACACCATCGGCGAGCGCCCCAGGATCCTGGAGCGCTGGCAAGGTGTCTACGCCTCCTCCGAGGTGGCACCCCTCTTCGTCCAGGAGGTCCTCCCGGACGTCACCGCCGTCTCGGTCACCTCGGGGGTGGGCATGACCCTCTCCTTCGGAGTGGCCGAGCGGACCATCGATTCCCTGTTCACCTGACCCCACCCCCGCATTCCCCCTACGAAGGAACCATGATGAACAAGCCCAACCGCGTCCGGCTCATCGCCACGGCCGCAGCCTCGCTCACTGCCGTCCTCGCCCTGAGCGCCTGTGGTGGCTCCTCCCAGGCCGCCGGAACCGCCCCTTCGGCATCCGGCGCCTCCTCCGTCTGCCCCAATGGCGAGGTCAAGTTCGGCGTCGAGCCCTACGAAGCCCCGGACAAGCTGCTCCCGGCCTATCAGACCCTCGCCGACGCCCTCGGCAAGAAGCTCGGCTGCACCGTCAAGGTCCAGGTGGTGGACGACTACGCCGCCGAGGTCCTGGCGATGAAGAACGGCAAACTCGACCTCGGCGAGTTCGGCCCGCTGGGCTATGTCTTCGCCAGCCAGCAGGCCGGCGCCGAGCCGATCGCCTCCTTCGCCGACTCCACCGGCAAGCTCTCCAGCTACAAGGCCGGCATCTGGGTCCCCAAGGACAGCCCCATCCAGTCCATCAAGGACCTCAAGGGCAAGTCCCTGGCGCTCGGCTCCAACGGCTCCACCTCCGGTGACGCCCTCCCCCGCTTCGCGCTGAAGCAGGCCGGCATCGATGAAAAGGACGTGAAGCTGGACTACGCGGGCGGCCACCCCGAGGCTCTCCTGGCCCTCAAGAACGGCAAGGTCGACGCCGGCGAGATCAATACCCAGACCATGACCCGCGCCGTCGCCGAAGGGACCTTCAAGAAGGACGACTTCCGCGAGATCTGGGCCTCCGACCCCATCCCGAACGACCCCATCACCATCCGCAAGGACGCCGACCCGGCTTTCAAGAAGGCCGTCACCGACGCCATGCTCCAGCTGAGCCCCCAGGACATGCAGAAGGTGGGCGAGTTCCTGGACATCAAGCCCGCAGGCACTTTGATCGCCGTCACCAAGGACGAGTACAAGCCCCTCTTCGACCTCGCCTCCGCCCTCAACCTGACCGAAAAGAACCTCTGATGAACCGCCCGCTGCTTGACGTGACCTCCCTCGCCAAATCCTTCGGCGGACGGAAGGTCCTGGACGGGGTCGACTTCTCCGTCTCCCCCGGTGAACTCGTCGCCTTCCTCGGTGCCAACGGCTCCGGGAAATCCACCACGCTCCGCTGTGTCATGGGGATCACGGAGGCCGACGCCGGGACGATCAAGCTCGGCGGGCAGGACCTCGGCCTGCTGCAGGGCAAGTCCCTGCAGCAGGCCCGCAGGCGCGCGGCCATGATCTTCCAGAAGATCCACCTGGTGCCGCGCCGCACCGCACTCGAGAACGTCTGCACCGGGGCACTCGCCCGGATGAGCACCGGACGCAGCCTCAGCCCTCTCTTCTTCCCGGACGACATCCTCCAGGAGGCCATGGACTGCCTGGACCGCGTGGGGCTCGCCGACCGGGCCCACGACCGCGTGAGCCGCCTCTCCGGAGGCCAGCAGCAGCGCGTCGCCGTGGCCCGGGCACTCTGCCAGCGTGCCGACGTGGTCCTGGCGGATGAGCCCGTGTCCGCACTGGACCCGCACGCCGCCGAGCAGGTCATGCAGTTGCTGGCCGGGCTCGCGCATGAGCACGGCCTGGCCGTCGCCGCGGTGCTCCACCAGCCGGACCTGGCACTCCGCCATGCGGACCGGGCCATCGGTCTCCTCGGAGGACGCCTGGTCTTCGACTCCCCCGTGAGTTCGCTCGGCGCCGCCGATCTGGACCACCTCTACGCCCCGGACAGGATGGCCGCCGCATGAGCGCCCCCACCACGGGCGCCTCGGTGACGCCCCGCCCGGATACCGCACCCCGCCCAGTTCGCCGCAGCCGCAGGCGCTGGTTCGGCTGGGCGGCGCTGGCCGCCGTCGTCGTCTGGCTGCACATCCTGGCCATCCAGGGCACGGGCTTCGAGCCTCAGCTGCTGGTGGACGGCTGGAAGGGCATGGCCGACTTCCTGGCACAGTCCTTCCCCCCGGACCTGAACTGGGACAAGACCATCAAGCCGGGCCTGGACGCCACGCTGATCACGCTCTGGATCGGCCTGCTCGGCACCACGTTCTCCGTCCCCACCGCCCTGCTCCTGGCCGTGTTCGGCGCCCGGACCACCAGCCCAGCGGGCTGGACCTACCAGCTGGCCCGCGCCATCCTGTCCTTCTTCCGCGCGGTACCGGACATCGTGTTCGCGCTGATTTTCGTCACCGCCGTGGGGCTTGGCCCGTTCCCCGGCGTCCTGGCGCTGATCTGCCACAACACCGGCGTGATGGGCAAGCTCTGGGCCGAGGCCATGGAGGAGACCGACGGCGGGCCGCAGGAGGCCCTCCGCTCGGCAGGCGCCAACCGCCTCCAGCAGGTGGCCAATGCGACGCTGCCCATGGTGGTCCCCCAGTTCGTCGGCCTGCTGCTGTACCGCTTCGACGTCAACGTGCGCTCCTCCCTGGTCCTCGGCCTGGTGGGCGCGGGCGGTATCGGCCTGCTGATCAACCAGTCCATCAAGACCTTCCGCTTCGATGCCATGCTGACGCACATCCTGATCGTCCTGGTGCTGATCATCGTGGTGGACCAGCTCTCCGCCTTCGTGCGGCGGCGACTGGCGGCCTGACCGTCGGGCGGTCATGGGCCCATTCCCCGTGGCAGGGCCGGGTGCAATGATGGGGACCATGGCTTCACTCATCCCCCGCCCCTGGCTGCTGTCCCAAGAACAACAGAACCCGGCCGTCGCCACCGGACGCCGCCTGCGCTGGGGGATGGTCTCCACCGGGTCCATCGTCCAGAAGGTCTCCGCGGACCTGGCCCTGCTGCAGGACGCCGAACTGTACGCGGTCAGCTCCCGCTCGCAGCAGAGCGCGGACACCTTCGCCAGTGGCCACGGCTTCTCGCTCGGATACGGCGACGACGGCGGGATCCCCGGCTACCGGCGCATGGTGGAGGATCCCGAGGTGGACGTCGTCTACGTCGGCACGCCGCACGCGCAGCATTACGAGGTGGCCCGCGCGGCGCTGGAGGCCGGCAAACCGGTGCTGGTGGAGAAGGCCCTGACCATCAACGCCCGAGAGGCGGAGTCCCTGGTGAGCCTGGCCCGGGAGAAAGGCCTCTTCCTCATGGAGGCCATGTGGAGCCGCTTCCTGCCCTCCATGCAACGGGCGTTCGAGATCGCCCGCAGCGGTGAGCTGGGAACGGTCCAGTGGATCTCCGCAGATCTGGGTTTCCCTGCGCCGGCCAATCCGGACGCCCGGATCTGGGCGCGGAAGGACGGCGGCGGAGCGCTGCTGGATCTGAGCGTGTACCCGCTCCTGTGGCCGCTGGGCATCCTGGGCTTCCCCGACTCCGTGGTGGCACGCGGCACGCTGACGGATCAGGGCGTGGACGCCCAGAACCTGCTCAGCCTGGGGTACTCGGGCGGGGCGCAGGCCGGCCTGAACTCCTCACTCGTGGCGCACGGCCCGGGCAATGTGGTGGTGGCCGGGGACCAGGGCGTACTGCAGACCTTCGGTTCGGTGAACAATCCCAAGGAGCTGCACATCCGGACGGGCTGGAGCGACACCCGGGTGGAATCGTTCGAGACCGTGGGGACCGGTTACAGCTACGAACTCCGGGAGGTCACCCGCTGCATCCAGCAGGGCCTGACCGAGAGCCCCACCATGCCCTGGAGTGATTCGGTGGATGTCATGCGCCTCTTCGACGGCGTCCGCGCCCAGCTCGGAGTCACGTACCCGAACGACGAGCACTGAGCGGCGTCGAACCTCACCGCCCTTCCCGCGAGAGTGCAGAAGATGCCGCTAAAACCGAGGCGAGTTCAGAAGGTTAGCGCAACACCCTGATGGTGGAGGGTGTGCGTGGCGAAGAAGATCGCGTGGGAGGTCCGGGCGGAGGCGTATCACCGCTTGTTGGCGGGTGAGTCCGTGCTGGGTGTCAGCGAGGTTCTGGGTGTCTCCCGGACCGCGTTGAGTAAGTGGGCGATGCTTGCTGGTATGGAACGAGTGACTGGGCCGGTGGGCGGGGTCGTGGTGGCACCGGAACCGGTGCCACCACGACAGGCCCGGGTGAGGAGGTATGCGCGCCTGGGGTTGGAGGAACGGGCGTATATCCAGGCGTGTCTGGATCTTGCCGAGCCGTTCAGTGTCCGTCGGATCGCCCGGAATCTGGGGGTGGCGGCCTCCACTATCAGCCGGGAAATCCGAACGCATCAGCTCCGGCACTGGGAACAACACCACTATGACGCCAGGACCGCCGATCACCGGGCCCGGCGCAATCGGTCCCGGTCCCGGGCAGGGAAACTGGAGCATCCACCGCTGCGGGCCGCGGTTAAG
>NZ_JAVALS010000006.1 GCF_030731045.1 Arthrobacter horti
CACCCAGCACGGACTCACCCGCCAACAAGCGGTGATACGCCTCCGCCCGGACCTCCCACGCGATCTTCTTCGCCACGCACACCCTCCACCATCAGGGTGTTGCGCTAACCTTCTGAACTCGCCCGGGTTTTAGGGGCGTGAACTGTTACTTCGCGAGGGAGGGGGAGCTAGATCCAGTACCGCTCGTCCTCGGAATCGCCCGGGTGCTCCTTGACCATGCCCGCGGCGAGGGTGTTGCCGTCCGCGGGGTCGATCACCAGGAACGCGCCCGTGCGGCGGTGCTTGGCGTACGGCTCCAGGGGCAGCTCCGCGGCCAAGCGGATCTGGACCTCGCCGATGTCGTTGAGTTCCAGTCCGGTGGTCGGTTGCACCTCGAACGAATCCAGGTCCAGCTTCCCGGACACCGTCCGCACGATCGCCTTCACCGTCTGGGTGCCGTGCTTGACGAACACCCGGGCGCCCTCGCGCAGCGGCTTGGAGGACAGCCACGCCACGGAACCGTAGAGATCAGCGGAGGACTCCCCCACCGTTCCGGCGGCGGCGATCGTGTCGCCGCGGGCGATGTCGATCTCGTCGGCGAGGCGCAGCGCCACCGATTGCGGGGCGAAGGCCGTCTGCAGGGAGGTGCCGGCGAAGTCGATGCCGGTGACCGTCGTCGTGCGCGGCTCATGCCCCGGCGAAAGGACCACCACGGAGTCGCCCACCGTCACCGTACCCTCGGCCACCTGGCCGGCGTAGGCGCGATAGTCGCGGTACGCCTCGACATCCAGGCCGCGTGCGACGGCGTCCGGAGCCAGGGCGCCCTGCGGACGGACCGCGAGCTGCACCGGGAAGCGGAAGGCCTCGTGCTCGTCCTCCAGCTCGTCCGCGGCCGGCAGGGTCTCCAGGACCTCCAGCAGGGGCGGGCCCTGGTACCAGGGCATGCGCGGGGATCGGTCCACCACGTTGTCGCCGTCCAGGGCGGAGACCGGGATGACCAGGACGTCGGCGTGGTCGGGTGCCGTTCCGATCCCGAGTTCCTTGGACACCCGGCGGATGTCCGCCTCGATGTCCCTGAACACGGACTCGGAGAAGTCCACCAGGTCCACCTTGTTCACGGCCACCACCACATGCGGGACACGCAGCAGGTGCAGCACGGACAGGTGCCGGCGGGTCTGCTCCAGGACACCCTTGCGGGCGTCGATCAGGACCACGACGGCGTCCGCCGTGGACGCGCCGGTCACCGTGTTCTTGGTGTACTGCACGTGCCCGGGGCAGTCGGCCAGGATGAAGCTGCGGCGGTCCGTGGCGAAGTAGCGGTAGGCCACGTCGATCGTGATGCCCTGTTCCCGCTCGGCGCGCAGGCCGTCGGTCAGCAGTGCCAGGTCCAGGCCGCCCTTCTCCCCGCCGAAGCCGCGGTCCGCGCTGGTGCGGGCGACGGCGTCGAGGGTGTCGGCCAGGATCGCCTTGGAATCGTGCAGGAGGCGGCCCACCAGGGTGGACTTGCCGTCATCGACACTGCCGGCGGTCGCGAAACGGAACAGCGTGGCTGAAGCGAGTGCGGTGCTCATTAGAAATACCCGTCCTTCTTGCGGTCTTCCATGGCCGCCTCGGAGATGCGGTCATCCGCGCGGGTCGCGCCGCGCTCGGTGAGGGTGGAGGCTGCCACTTCGACGACGACGGCGGCCACGTCGGCCGCGTCGCTCTCCACCGCGCCGGTGCAGGACATGTCGCCCACGGTGCGGTAACGGACCAGCTTGGTGATGACCTCTTCACCCGGATTGGGGAGGGAGACCTCGCCCACGGCGCGCCACATGCCGTCGCGGCGGAACACCTCACGCTCGTGGGCGTAGTAGAGGCCGGGCAGCTCGATGTTCTCGCGCTCGATGTAGCGCCAGATGTCCAGCTCGGTCCAGTTGCTGATGGGGAACGCGCGTACGTGCTGGCCCACCGTGTGGCGGCCGTTGTACAGATTCCACAGCTCGGGACGCTGGTTGCGCGGGTCCCACTGGCCGAACTCGTCGCGCAGGGACAGGATGCGCTCCTTGGCGCGGGCTTTGTCCTCGTCGCGGCGGCCGCCGCCGAAGACGGCGTCGAACTTGTTCTTCTGGATGGCATCCAGAAGCGGCACGGTCTGCAGCGGGTTGCGGGTGCCGTCCGCGCGCTCCTGGAGTTCGCCACGGTCGATGAACTCCTGCACGGAGCCGACCACGAGCTTCAGGCCCAGGCGCTCCACGGTGCGGTCCCGGAAGTCGATGACCTCAGGGAAGTTGTGACCGGTGTCCACGTGCAGCACCGGGAACGGCACCTTGCCGGGCCAGAAGGCCTTGGTGGCCAGGTGCAGCATGACCACGGAGTCCTTGCCGCCGGAGAACAGCAGCGCGGGCCGCTCGAACTCGGCAACCACCTCACGGATGATGTGAATGGCCTCGGCCTCGAGCGCGTCGAGCGTGCCGAGCCGGTTGTCGTTTGCGCTCGGGCTTTCGGCCGCTTCCCCCCGCGGCTTAGACACGCTCGCTCGTTCCTCGCTCGCGCGATGCGCCGCTTCCGGGGAATCGGCCGAAAGCCCCTCCACCAGTTGGTCACCGGTCTGCGTCACGTTCTCCACCTCGAGTTCTTCGGAAAAGGTCTGGGTGCTCATGTGTGGAGCCCGCATTCGGTCTTGTCGGATCCGGCCCAGCGGCCGGAGCGGGGATCAGCTCCCGGCGCGACCTTGTTGGTGCACGGCTGGCAGCCGATGGACGGGTAGCCCTGGTTCAACAGTGGGTTGGAGGGCAGCAGGTGCTCCTCCGAGTACTCCGTCAGCTGCTCGAACGTCCACGGCGCCACGGGGTTGACCTTGACCAGCCCGTTCGTCTCGTCCCAGGTCACCAGGGGGGTGTTGGTCCGGGTGGGGGCCTCGTCGCGGCGCACACCGGTGAACCACAGCTCGTAGCCGGCCAGGGTGCGGCGCAGCGGCACCACCTTGCGCATATTGCAGCAGGAGGCGGCGTCCCGGGCGAAGAGGTCCTTGCCGAAGAGCCGGTCCTGCTGCTCCACGGTGTTCTCCGGGAGCACATCCACCACGTTCACGCGCAGGGCCTTGGCCACGGCGTCACGGGTCTGGTACGTCTCCGGGAAGTGGTAGCCGGTGTCCAGGAAGAGCACGTCCACGTCCGGCAGCTGCTCGGCCACGAGGGCCGGGAGCACGCTGTCCGCCATGGAGCAGGCGACGGCGACCTTAGGCGTGGCGAAGTTGCGCGCCACCCAGGCGATGATCTCCTCGGCCGAGGCGTTCCAGTCGAGCTCGGCGGCGCCGGCCTCGGCGAGGGCCTTGAGCTCCTCGTGGGAGCGAAGGCCCCTCTCGGTACGGATATCAGTGGTCACTGCAGTGCCTCCTCATCGGCGGAATGAGCCCATTCGGCGAAGCTCTGGCCTTCGGCGTGATCGGCCACGAAACGGCGCACCACGCGCTCTACGTAGTCGGGAAGATCGGCCACGTAGACCTTCAGGCCGCGGACGGTCCGGCCCAGGCCGGCCTCCTCACGGGTGGTGGACGCCAGCCCGCCGCCCAGGTGCACCTGGAAACCGGGGGCCGGGTCGCCGCCGTCGACGGGGAGCATCATGCCTTTGAGGCCGATGTCCGCGGTCTGGATGCGGGCGCAGGAGTTGGGGCAGCCGTTGATGTGCAGGCTCAGGGCCTCCGGCAGGGAGCCGTCCTCCACCAGATCGGCCAGGCGGCGCTCCAGCTCGGCGATGGCCGTGGCGGCGTTCTCCTTGGTCTCCACGATGGCCAGCTTGCAGAACTCGATGCCCGTGCAGGCGATGGTGCCGCGGCGGAACACGCTCGGCTTGGCGGACAGGCCCAGGGTCTCAAGACCCGCGGTGAGGGACTCCACCCGCTCACCGGGGACGTCCAGGACCACCAGCTTCTGGTGCGGGGTGGTGCGCAGACGCTGGGAGCCATGGGTTTCCAGGAGATCGGCGAGTGCCAGCATGGTCGGGCCGGCGAGGCGGCCCACGGTGGGGGCCACTCCGATGAAGAATTTCCCGTCCTTCTGTTCGTGCACGCCCACGTGATCGCCCGGGGTGGACGGTTTGGGGGCGGCGGGGCCGTCGGCCAGCTCGTAGCCGAGGTATTCGTCCTGGAGCACCTGGCGGAACTTCTCGGGACCCCAATCGGCCAGCAGGAACTTCAGGCGCGCCTTGGTGCGCATCCGGCGGTAGCCGTAGTCGCGGAAGATGCTGGTGACGCCCTCCCACACCTCGGCGCCCTGCTCGGGGCGGACGAAGGCGCCCAGGCGCTTGCCGAGCATGGGGTTGGTGGACAGCGCGCCGCCCACCCAGAGGTCATAGCCCAGGCCCAGTTCCGGGTGCTCCACACCGACGAACGCGACGTCGTTGATCTCGTGCACCACGTCCTGGGACGGATGGCCGGTGATGGCCGTCTTGTACTTGCGCGGCAGGTTCGCGAACGCCGGATCGCCGATGTACTTCGCGGCGATCTCATGGATCAGCGGGGTGGGGTCGATGATCTCGTCCTTGGCGATGCCCGCCACGGGAGAGCCGAGGATGACGCGGGGCACGTCGCCGCACGCCTCAGTGGTGTGCAGGCCCACGCCCTCCAGACGGCGCCAGATCTCCGGGACGTCCTCCACACGGATCCAGTGCAGCTGGATGTTCTGGCGGTCCGTGATGTCCGCGGTGCCGCGGGCGAAGTCCACGGAGATCTGACCGATCACGCGCAGCTGTTCGGTGCTGAGTGCACCGCCGTCGATGCGGACGCGGAGCATGAAGTACTTGTCCTCGAGCTCGTGGGGCTCAAGGGTGGCGGTCTTGCCGCCGTCGATGCCCTGGCGGCGCTGCGTGTACAGGCCCCACCAGCGGAAACGGCCGTGCAGATCGGTGCTGTCGATCGAGTCGAAGCCGCCCTGCGCGTAGATGGTCTCGATCCGCTCGCGGACGGAGAGACCGCCGTCCTCCTGCTTCCAGACCTCGTTCGGGTTCAGCGGGGTGGTGCCGTCCACCTTCCACTGACCGTGCGGCTTGGCCGCCGGACGGCCGGCCCGCGGAGTGCGGGCGGGGCGGGCTTCAGGCGTCGGCTGCGCACCGGCGAGGGCTGTTTCTGTCATACGAAAAATGTAGGGTGGCCCACTTTGGCCACCCAAGGTCACCGGACACGTGACGACACCCAAGGCAATAATTCGTCACGGACGCCTCAGACCCTTGCGCGGCTCAGCCGGCGGCCTCCAGGGCCTCGTCGAAATGCTTCAGCACCAGCTCAGCGAGGGATCGCGCCGGCAGCAGCGGCTCCGCCACCACGTCCGCGCCGGCTTTGAAGAGCTGGTCATGGAACCAGCCGTGGGCCAGCAGATAAGACGCGACGACGACGCGCGATGCCCCCTCCGCGCGGAGCTGCGCCACCGCGTCGGGGACCTTCGGCTCTGCCGCACTCCCGTAGGCGCAGCGGACCGGGCGCCCGAGCAGCGAGGCGAGGTGCCCCGCGACCTCCTCCACGGCGACGGAGGCCTCCGGGCGGGAGGAGCCGGCGGCGGCCAGCACCACGGCGTCGTCGTCGGCCAGCCCGGCCTCCGTGAGGCGGTCCCGCAGCACCTCCGCCAGGAGCTCGTCCGGGCCGAGCGGCGCCGCCGCGAGGGTCCCCGGGCGCGAGGCGGCGGCGCGGGCGATGTCCACCTGGACGTGGAAGCCCACGCTCAGCAGGAGCGGCACGATCACGGCCGTGCGGCCCTCCGCCAGACCCGCCACGACGCCGGGCAGGGCGGGCTCCTGGACGTCGACGTACGCCTCCAGCACCTCGAGCCCGGGGCGCAGGGCCGCCACGGCCTCCCGGAGTCCGCGCACCTCGGCATCGCCGGTGGCGTTGCTGGTTCCGTGCGAGCAGGCGATCAGGACGGGGGTCTCACTCATGGCAGGGAGCCTAACGTGTTCCAGACCACGGCGGAGCAGGGTGCCCGTGACTTAAAATGGGTGCGTAACATGTCGGGCACCCCATCCCTGGGCTCACCGTCGTTCCGCCGGTGCCCGAAGGGAGCACGATGTCCTTTGCTGCGGGGCTCCAGGCCCTGGACCTCTTGGGGGTCTTCTTCTTCGCCGTCTCCGGCTCGCTCCTGGCGGCACGCAAGGGGTTCGACGTGATCGGCTCATTGCTGCTCGCCTGCCTGGTCGGCATGGGCGGCGGTGTGGTCCGGGACGTGATCCTGGCCGTCGGCATCCCGTCCGCCTTCAATGATCCGGTCTACCTGATCCCGCCGGTGCTCGCCGCCGCCCTGGTGTATGTGCTGTTCAACAGTGTGCAGCGCTACACCTCGCTGCTGACGCTGTTCGACGCCGCCGGGCTCGCCCTGTTCTGCATCTCCGGCACGCTCAAGGCGATCACCTATGGGGCCAACCCGGTCACCGCCGTCCTGCTGGGCGTCACCACGGCCGTGGGCGGAGGGGTGCTGCGGGACATCACGGCCAACGAGGTGCCCAGCCTGTTCAACGCCCGCGAGATCTACGCGCTGCCGGCGTTCGTCGGGGCGGCGCTGACCGCCCTGGTGTGGAACCTGGGCTGGTTCACCATCGTCACGGGTCCGGCGATCGCGGCCCTGGTGTTCGTCTTCCGCGTGGTGGCCTGGCGCCGGCATTGGTGCGTGCCCCTGGCCGTGCGCGGCTGGCACCGCCCGGGGGCCTGAGCGCGGACGCCCACACGGCGGTCCGCGGAACCGGCCGCTCCGCCGGTTTCAGGCCGCTGACGTGGGCTTGCACGCACTCGATAGGATGAACCCATGAGCGAAATGTTCGTGGAGAAGTACCGTGCCCTGGTCCCGAAGTACCTGGAAGACGAGTGGCAGGAAGACGACGGCATCCCCGAGGCTGAGCTCAACGCCGCGCTGGCCGCACTCAAGCTGGACCTCCCCCTGGCGATGCGGGAGTTCTATCTGACGCTGGGCGGCTGCGTGGACATCATGGAGGCCTACCACTACTTCTGGGATCCGGAGGAGCTGGAAGTCGACGATGAAGGCTTCCTCATGTTCCTGGAGGACGAGGAGGAGAGCTACACCTGGGGAATCCGGGTGGGCGATCTCCGCGTACCGGACCCCATCGTCTGGCGTAAGAACAACGCCCGCGGCGAGTGGAAGAGCGAAGACGGCACCTTCTCCGAGTTCACTTTTGACATGCTCGCCTGGGCCTTCGAAGACGACGAGGACTGATCACCTCCCGCCGGGAGGATATTTTGGGCGACCGGACTGGACTCGATGACAGTTTTCGTCATAAGATAGAGGCAGGAATCGCCCCCTCCTAAGGTGATTCTTGAAGGAGACCTCCTCCTAAAGGTTTCCTGATTTCGCACGGAGCAGGCCCGCAGGACAAATAAGCTACCCCCCTAGCTGTCCGGTTGGGCCTGTTCTGCGTTTAAGGGCCAATCCGGATCAGGCCGGAGGCGCCTGTGATCCGCGCCACTTCACTGCGCGCATCCTCTCCGAGCGCCTCCGCGGACATCGCCGCCGGACCGCGAAAGCACCCGGAAGAACCCTCCGATACCTCACGAACGGTCGTCAGGGCCCCGCCGGACCCATTCATACCGAACGGAATGTTTTTCTCCACGAAAAAGCCCCGGTCCCGTCACAGACGGGGCCGGGGCTTTGTCACGCGCCGTAAAGCGATACCACAAGTCTCAGGCGCTGCGCTCCACGACAGCCTGTGCGAAGTTGGCCAGGGACTCCTTGACCACGCCTTCGGGAAGGGCGCTGAGGGCCTCCACGGCTTCATCGGCCCAGCGGCGGGCCACGGTCCAGGACTCCTCGGTGACCGGGTGCGCACCGAGCGCCGCCACGGCCGCGGCCAGAGCGTCGTCGCTGCTCAGATCGCCGTCCACGAGTTCCAGCACGGCGGATGCGGACGCGTCGCCACCACGGGCGGCCTGGCGTAGGAGCAGCACGGGCAGGGTCGGGACCCCTTCGCGCAGATCGGTTCCGGGCGTCTTGCCGGATTTGACGCGGGCGCTCGTGACGTCGATGACGTCGTCCGCCAGCTGGAAGGCCACGCCGAGCTTCTCGCCGTACTCCACCAGGACCTTCTCCACGGTCTCATCCACACCGGCGAAGATGGCGCCGAGCTGGGCGGAGGCGGCCACGAGGGAGCCGGTCTTGTCCGCCAGGACCTGGATGTAGTGGGTCAGCGGGTCCTCGTCCTCCCGCGGGCCGACCGTCTCGTGCAGCTGGCCGAGGCACAGACGCTCGAAGGTGCGGGCCTGGATGCCGAGGGCTCGGCCGCCCAGTTCGGAGACCAGGATGGACGCGCGGGCGAAAATCAGGTCGCCGGTCAGCACGGCCACCGAGTTGCCCCACACCTCATGCGCGGTGGGAGCGCCACGGCGGAACGGCGCGGAGTCCATGACGTCGTCGTGGTACAGCGTCGCCAGGTGGGTCAGTTCCACCACGACGGCGGCCTGGAGGACCTCGGGGCGGGTGTAGTCGCCCAGGTGGGAGCACAGGAGGGCCAGCAGCGGCCGGATGCGCTTGCCGCCGGCCTCCACGAGATGGCGGGACGTGGCGTCGGCCAGCGGGTCCGAGTTGGCGATGGCCTCGCGCAGCATCTTCTCCACGCGCGCCAGGCTGGTGGTGAGGGCCGGGCCGATCACATCGTCCTCGGAAATGGCCGCGAAACCGCGCGGCAGCGTCAGGCCCGTGGCGATGGCCGTGGTGCTCGGCGCGGGCTCGGCCTCCCCCACGGGGCCGTGTCCGGCGTGCGTCCAGGTGCGGTCTGCAGGTGTGCTCACGGTATCAAGCCTAACGAGTTGCGGAGGCGGCGCGTGCCGCGCGGGGTGCGGGGGCGCTTCCGGTGTTGGACGTGGCGGGGACGAGCTTCTCCAGGACGGCGATCACCGAGTCCTCGAAACGGCCCGAGCGGGGGTCTGTCAGATTGGCCAGGAAGCGCACCACGAAGCGCATCAGGACCGGGACCGGCATGCCCGTGCGCAGGGCCAGCTTCATGATCCGCGGGTTGCCGATCAGGCGCGCGAACATCCGGCCCAGCGTGAAGTGGCTGCCCCACTCGGAGCGCACCTGCTCCGCATAGGCGGCCAGGGCGTCGTCGTACACGCGGCCGACGGCGGTGGGCCCGGCCCAGCGGGCGGCCGACCGCGCGTCGAGGATCCGCTCCGCCGCGAAGCGCGCGGACTCCATGGCGTAGGAGATGCCCTCGCCGTTGAACGGGGAGACCATGCCGCCGGCGTCGCCCAGGAGCAGCATGCCGGGCAGGTGGTGCGGGGTGCGGTTGAAGCCCATGGGCAGGGCGGCGCCGCGGATCTCGCCGACCAGGTTCTCCTCGCGGTAGCCCCAGCCTTCCGGCATCCCGGCCACCCAGTCACGCATGACCTGTTTGTAGTCCAGCCGTCCGAACTCCTTGGACGAGTTCAGGATGCCCAGGCCCACATTGGACGTTCCGTCGCCCACGCCGAAGATCCAGCCGTAACCGGGCAGCGGCTGGCCGTCCTTGCCGGGGAGTTCCAGCCAGCCCTCCATCCAGTCGTCCTCGTGGCGCGGGCTCTCGTAGTAGCCGCGCACGGCCACGCCCAGCGGGCGGTCGTCGCGCTTGGCGACGCCGAGGGAGACGGCGGTGCGGGTCGAGTTGCCGTCCGCGGCGAGCACGACGTCGGCGTGGAAGTCGCGCGTTTCGCCCGTCTTCCGGCCGTTCCCGTCCAAGAGGGAGGCGCGCGCGCCGATGACCCGGCCGGCGTCGTCGCGCAGCGCCTCAGTGACCGAGTGGCGCTCCAGCACCGTGGCTCCGGAGGCCTGCGCGTGACGGGCCAGGGCCTCATCGAAGCCGAGTCGGGTGCGGATGAGACCGTACTGCGGGAAGTCGCCGACCTCCGGCCAGGGGACCTCCACCTGGCGGCCGCCCGCGATCAGGCGCAGGCCCTTGTTCCGGCGCCAGCCGTCGGCCTCCTCATGGGGCAGGCCGAGCTTGACGATCTCCCGTACGGCGCGCGGGGTGAGGCCGTCGCCGCAGACCTTCTCCCGGGGGAAGGCGGTCTTCTCCAGAACGGTGACTTCCGCCCCGGCCTGGGCAAGGTAGTGCGCGGCGGTGGACCCGGCGGGCCCGGCGCCGACGATGAGTACGTTCACCAGTCTCCTCTAGCGGGCGTCCGCGCCGTCGGCGGGTGCGGGCTTCACACCGCGGTGGACGGCCACGATGCCGCCGTTGATGTTCCGGTATTTCACCTCGGACCAGCCGGCACCCTGCAGCCAGTGGGCCAGTTCGTTCTGGTCCGGCCAGGCGCGGATGGACTCGGCCAGGTAGGTGTAGGCGTCCGGGTTGGAGGAGGCCTTGGCCGCCAGGACCGGGAACCAGCGCATGATGTATTCGAGGTACACCTGGCGAAAGAGGCGGTTGGTGGGGCGGGAGAATTCGGCCACCACCACGCGGCCGCCGGGCTTGGTGACGCGCAGCATCTCCGCCAGGGCCTTCTTGGGGTCGTTGACGTTGCGCAGGCCGTAGGAGATGGTCACGGCGTCGAAGCTGTCATCCGCGAACGGCAGGTTCATGGCGTCCCCGGCCACGAAGTCGATGTCCGGGCGGCGGCGCTTGCCCACCTTGAGCATGCCGAGCGAGAAGTCGCAGGCGACGACGTCGATTCCGGCGTCCGCGTACGGCTCGCTGGAGGTGCCGGTGCCGGCCGCGAGGTCCAGGACCCGCTGGCCGGGGACGGCTCCCACGGCATCGAACACGATCCGGCGCCAGCGCGGCGTCTGCCCCAGCGTCATCAAGTCGTTCATGAGGTCGTAGCGGCTGGCGACGTCGTCGAACATCGTGGCTACTTCATCGGGGCGCTTGTCGAGCGAGGCTCGGATCGGTTGGCTGCTCACGAATCCATTGTGTCAAAGATTGGGTGGGCCTCGTGGACGTAGCGCCAGCGCAGTCGAGAGTAGTCTTGATCCATCATGAGCAGCACGCTGACAAGCATCACCGTCCCCTTGGGCCAGGACGCCTCCGAGGACGGACTGGCTGCACTCCTGACCCGTTCCGATTCGCCCGAGGTGGGGCTGAGCTGGATCCGCCGCGGTTCAGGCCTTCTGGGATTCGGTGAGGTCGCGCGCTTCGAGGCCACCGGGCCGGACCGTTTCATGCTGGCCGAGCAGTGGTGGCGTTCCCTGACCCTGGGCTCCGCCGTGACCGATCCCCTGGCGCTCCCGGGCACGGGCCCCGTAGCGTTCGGCTCCTTCGCCTTCTCCAAGACCTCCGCCTTCGCGTCCCGCCTGGTGGTCCCTGAACTCATCATCGGTCTGCGGGACGGACTGCTCTGGGGCACGCTGCTGAGCCTGGGAGAACAGCCCACAGAGCAGGAGCTGCACGACGCCGTGCAGCTCTTCGCGCCGGCCCTGCTGAGCGGCGCGAGGGCGGCAGCGCCCGAGGCGACGGCGGCCGTCGTCGCCGACGTGAAGCCCGGCTCCCTCAGCGAGGAGGCGTGGATGCGCGCCGTCGCGCTCGGCGTGGAGAGGATCCGCAGCGGTGAGGTGGAGAAGATCGTGCTGGCGCGCGACGTCGTTGCCGAACTGCCGGCGCCGGTGAGCGCGCCCGAGGTGCTGCGGCGCCTGGCCTGCCGCTACCGCGAGTGCTGGACGTACCGGGTGGACGACTTCGTGGGAGCCACGCCGGAGATGCTGATCCAGGTCATGGGCCGCACCGCGCAAGCGCGCGTACTGGCCGGCACCCTGGACAGGCGCGACGCCGCGGAGAAGCGCGACGGCGAGGATGAGCTCGCCTTCGCCGAGAGGGTGCTGGCCGGGTCGGCGAAGCAGCGGCACGAACACCAGATCGCGATCGACTCCCTGGTGACCGCTCTGGAACCGTTCTCCGACGCCACGGACGCCCACGAGGAGCCGTTCATCCTGGAACTGCCGAACGTGTGGCACCTGGCCTCCGATGTGAAGGCCGAGCTCCTGGATGCCGAAGGGCATCTCCCGTCCTCCCTGGCGCTCGTGAACGCCCTGCACCCGACGGCGGCCGTGTGCGGCACACCCACGCTCCCCGCCGGCGTGATCATCCGTGAGCTGGAAGCCCTGGACCGCGGACCGTACGCCGGGCCGGTCGGCTGGCTGGACGCCGCCGGGAACGGCGAGTGGGGCATCGCCCTGCGCGGCGGTCTCCTGGAGGAGTCCCGGGCGCGCCTCTTCGCCGGCTGCGGTGTGGTGGAAGGCTCGGTCCCCGAGGTCGAGCTGGCCGAGACCTGGGCCAAGTTCCGCCCGATGCTCGAAGCTCTCAACATCACGGCCTGAGCCTCCGCCAGGCCCGGGCCCTGTAGCCCGGATTCTCATCGCAACCGTTCTGAAGCGGCCCCTTCATGTCCGGGATTCCGGACAATAACCCGACTTCCCCCTCCCCTGCCGGACTGATTCTGCGCTTTAGTGATGGGAGTCACACATTCAGGACGGCGAAGCGTTTACCCAAACGCAACCCGGAAGGCTTGTGAAAGCCGACTCCATGTTGTCCAATGGTGAAAGCAAGTTGACTGTGACGCACCTCTCATGGCGTGACTACACTTAAGCGGACTTAATTCCAGGTCCCAGCGCAACAAAGGGTAAAAAACATGATGTTCAACCGCTCCATCCTCGGAAGCACCAAGGTCAAGGCTGCCGCCGTTCTGGCCATCGGTGCCCTGGCCCTCACCGCCTGCACCAACGCCTCCGACACCACCGCGGGCGGTTCCAACCCGTCATCGGGCGCTTCCGGCGCTGCGTCGTTCGACCCCACCACCGTCGCCAAGGATGACTCCCTTGCGGCGAAGGTCCCGGCCGCCCTCAAGGCCAAGGGCACCATCACAGTGGGCTCCGACACCACCTACGCCCCCGCCGAGTTCCTGGGCGCCGACGGCCAGACTCCGGTGGGCTACGACGTGGACCTCGCCAAGGCCATCGGCGCCAAGCTCGGCCTCAAGGTGCAGGTGCAGACCTCCGAGTTCACCGGAATCCTTCCGGCGCTGGGCCCCAAGTACGACCTGGGCATCTCCTCCTTCACCATCAACAAGGACCGCCTGGCCGCCGTGAACCTGGTCAGCTACTTCAACGCCGGCACCTCCTGGGCCGTCCAGCAGGGCAACCCCAAGAACTTCAGCCTGGATGACATCTGCGGCCGCTCCATCGGCGTCCAGACGGGCACCACTCAGGAAGACCCGGACCTGAAGGACCGCAGCAAGAAGTGCACCGACGCCGGCAAGAAGCCGATCGACGTCGTCAGCCTGAAGAGCCAGACGGACATCACCACTCGTCTGGTCAACGGCTCCATCGACGCCATGGCCGCCGACTCCCCCGTCATCTCCTACGCACTGAAGCAGACCAGCGGCCTGCAGAAGTTCGGCGACACCTACGACTCCGCACCCGAGGGCGTCGCCGTCGCCAAGTCGGACACCGCGCTGGCCGGCCTGATCCAGGACACCCTCAACGCCCTGATCAAGGACGGCAGCTACAAGAAGATCCTGGACTCCTGGGGCAACGCCGATGGCGCCATCACCAAGTCCGAGCTGAACCCGACGCCGGCCTCCTGACCGGGCGTTCAAGGACCTTAGGCTTCTCATGAATCTCAAAGACGACGCACCGGTGCTGAACCACTCAGTGCCGGTGCGGCACCCCTGGCGCTGGTTCAGCGCCGCGGTGATCATCCTGGTCGTGCTGGTCTTCGCCAGCACCTTCTTCACCAATCCCAAATACGGCTGGGACATCGTCGGCAAGTACATGCTGGACACCCGTGTGGTCCAGGGTGTCGGCTGGACGCTGTTCCTGACGGTCACGTCGATGGCACTGGCCATCGTGCTCGCCATCATCCTGGCCATCATGCGCCAGTCGGACAACCCGGTCCTGCGCTGGACCGCCTGGTTCTGGGTGTGGTTCTTCCGTGGCACCCCCGTGTACACCCAGCTGATCTTCTGGGGCCTGGTCACCGTGCTGTTCCCGCTGATCAGCGTGGGCTTCAACGGCCAGGAACTGATCCACATCGTGGTCACCGACCCCACCAAGGGCCTGGTTCCCGCCATCCTGGGCCTCGGCCTGAACGAATCCGCCTACCTGGCGGAGATCTTCCGTGCCGGTCTGAAGTCCGTGGACAAGGGCCAGAACGAGGCCGCGCAGGCGCTCGGCATGTCCAACGGCAAGATCATGTGGCGCATCATCCTGCCGCAGGCCATGCGGATCATCGTCCCACCCACCGGCAATGAGACCATCGGCATGCTGAAGACCACCTCGCTGGTGCTCGCCGTGCCGTACACGCTGGATCTGACCTTCGTGACCAACGCGCTGGCCAACCGCCTGTACACCCCGATCCCGTTCCTCATCATCGCGGCCTTCTGGTACCTCCTGGTCACCAGCATCCTGATGGTGGGCCAGTTCTACATCGAGAAGCACTACGGCAAGGGCGTCGACGGCGGCGCACCCCAGGTGATGAACCCGGACGCGCTGAAGGCACAGATGGCCGGACTCGGTGCGCCGAAGATGTCCGGGCAGTGAGGGACGAGGACCATGACTGAAGACAACAAGCCTCTCGTCCGCATCGAGGGCCTGCACAAGTACTACGGGCACCACCACGTGCTCAAGGGCATCGACATGACGGTCAAGAAGGGCGAGGTGGCCGTGGTCATCGGGCCCTCCGGCTCCGGCAAGTCCACCATGCTCCGCTGCGTGAACCTCATGGAGACCATCAGCGCCGGCCGCATCCACGTGGGCGATGCGCTGATCGGCCACCGCGAGATCAACGGCAAGCTCCACGATCTGCACACCAAGGAGATCGCGGCGCAGCGCCGGAACATCGGCATGGTGTTCCAGAAGTTCAACCTGTTCCCGCACATGACCGCCCTGGAGAACGTCATCGAGGCGCCGGTGCAGGTCAAGGGCCAGAACAAGAACGAGGCCAAGAACCGCGCTCACGAGCTGCTGAAGATGGTGGGCCTGGGTGACAAGACCCAGCACTACCCGTCGCAGCTCTCCGGCGGTCAGCAGCAGCGTGTGGCCATCGCCCGGGCCCTGGCCATGGAGCCGGAGGTGATGCTCTTCGACGAGCCAACCTCGGCCCTGGACCCGGAGCTCGTGGGCGATGTGCTCAACGTGATGAAGGACCTGGCCCGCTCCGGCATGACCATGATCGTGGTGACCCACGAGATCGGCTTCGCCCGCGAGGTCGGCGACACGCTGACGTTCATGGATGGCGGCGTGGTGGTCGAGTCCGGTGATCCCCGCGCGATCATCGCCGACCCGCAGCACGCACGCACCCGGGAGTTCCTGAGCCGCGTGCTCTAGACCGCTCCCCCATCGACTGCTCCATAGGACGCCATAATCGGCCCATTCCGGGCCGAAAACGGCATCGTATGGAGCAGTCGATGTTTAAGTGCCATCATGGTGGGGATCGTGAAACTCGTTCAGGAGGTGAGACCCATGTACGCAGCATCCGTCATGGACGCTCCCCTGCAGAGCACGGTCACGCGACTCTCCTAGTCGCCGGGGAGCGCCGAACAGGCATATCGCGAAAGGCGACTCCCATGAACATCACCTCATCTGTTTCCCCGACGACGGCGGACGGCCCCGTCACGCGCGCGCTGGTCATCGCGGGCGGCGGCGCAGCGGGCAACGCCTGGGCGCTCGGCGTCATCGCCGGCCTGGCCGACGCAGGCGTCGACGTCACCGGAGCCGACCTCATCGTCGGCACGTCCTCCGGTTCCACCGTGGCCGCCCAGATCACGGGCGCAACCACCCCGGCCGCGCTGTACGCGGCCATCACCGCCGAGGCCCCTCCCCTGCGCGGTGCGCCCGGCTCACGCCCCGGCCCCGCCCGGGGCGTCTCCGGCCAGAGCTATCTGGACTGGTCCCAGGAGATCATCGACACCTCAGCGGACGCCGCCGAGATGCGGCGCCGGATGGGCGCCGCCGCCCTCGAACGGGACACCTCGGACGGTGCGGACGGCAGGAAGTGGCGCGACGTCGTCGCGGGCCGCCTTCCGCACGCAAGCTGGCCCGAGCAGCGCGTCCTGATCACCGCCGTCGAAGCCCGCACGGGCGAGCCGGTGGTCTTCAGCCGGGAGAGCGGCGTCGAACTCGTGGACGCCGTGGCCGCGAGCACGTCGGCGATGATCCCGTACCCCATCGGCGAGCACCGCTACCTGAACGGTGGTTACCGGCGCAGTGAGAACGCCGATCTGGCAGCCGGGTACGGGCGGGTCCTGGTGCTGGTGCCGTTCGGCGGCCGGACCCGGATGCCCGCGGGCTGGGGCATGGACCTCGCAGCCCAGGTCCAGGAGTTGCGGGCCGGCGGCAGCCGTGTGGAGACGGTCTTCCCCGACGCGGGCGCCGGCCAGGTCTTCGACGCGAACGCCCTGGACCCGTCCACGCGCCGTCAGGCCGCGACGGGCGGCTTCGAGCAGGGGCGGTCCTTGGCCGGCGCCGTCGGCGAGCTCTGGGGCTGAGGCCTCTGCAGGCTGTCCCTCCGGCGAGTTCCCGGATGGGGACGATCCGGAAGGGACAGCCTGCGCGTTCAGCGGGCGAGGAGTTCGTCGAGTTTCTCGTAGCCTTCGACGACCCCGTGCTCCATTCCGGAGGCGATCATCTGTTCCACGGCTTCCTGGGACGTGAACACCGACCGTGAGATGAGGCGGGACCTCCCATCAGGGAGTGCCTCGAACCGCATCCGGTCCAGGCTCACCTCGTGGGGCGCCCCGAGGTATTCGAAGGTCTGAATGATCAGTTCGTCCGGCACGATCGTGTGGAAGACGCCACGGAACCCGTACGTCCCGCCCTGGGGGTTCTGCTGCTCGAATCCGTAGCCGCCGCCGGTGCTGAAGTCCCAGCGGGTGATGGAGGTCTGCAGCGCACGTGGTCCGATCCACTGGGCGAACAGTTCGGGGTCCGCATGCGCCCGGAAGAGCGCATCCGCGGGGGCCTCGAATTCCCGGCTGATCTCCACCAGGGAGGTCCCCGGAACGGCATTGATGCTGACTGGATTGCTCATGGTTCCTGCTCCTTGCTTCTTTTTCGGTGAGCACCCTCCGGGGGTGCTGATGAGTGCCCGGCGGTCAGGACGTCGTCCAGCCGGCGGTAACGGGCTTCGGCTTCCAGCCGGTACCGGTCGATCCACGCCGTGAGCCGCTCCAGCGCCGCGGCGTCCAGATGAACGGGACGCCGCTGCGCATCCCGTGTCCGCCAGACGAGGCCGGCGGATTCCAGCACCGAGATGTGCTTCGAGACGGCCTGCATGGTGATCGCGAACGGCTCGGCCAGCTCGCCGACGGTCGCCGGTCCCCTGCTCAGCCGCGCGACGATCGCCCGCCGCACCGGATCCGCCAGGGCGGCGAATGCGCCGTCGAGCGCTTCGTCCTGATCCATATTCAACCGATCCCTTTATCAACCTTTAAGTTGATTACAGGATAGAACGTCGCTCAGGACCCGTCAACGGTCCTCTTCTGTCATCGGCCGCGGACCGGTCAGGGCCTCACCAACTGGAGGGGCATGTGGCGGTGCCGACGGGGATCACCGGCTTCCGGACCCCGTCAGCGCCGGCCACGGCCACACTCAGCCTGATACACGTGGTGTCCGTGCCGTGGACCAGGAAGCCGCCGGGCCACCAGGTGTACGGGGTCTTCTCCGTGGGACAGGCGGTGAACGTCACCGAGGTGTTGCCCTCCCGGGCCCCGTACTGCGCCACAAGCCCCACCGTCTTCTGCTGCTCCGGGGCCACTGTCACGGTCACCTTCTGACCGGCGCGGACCCAGTACGGATCCTTCATCCATTGGACGCCGTCCTGGTTCTGGGGAGCGCCGTCTCCGGGGTGCGAGTAACTGTCCCGGATGAAGAGCGGGTCCACGTTGATGAGGCTCGCGGCGGACGGATCGAACGCGGAGGCGTCCATCTGGCCGGTTCTGCATGGAGCCTCGTAGTGACCGGCGGGCGGCGCAGCCTTGGGCGTGGGTGTCGCCGGTCCGGATGGTGTTCCCTCGGCACGGACCTCCGACGGTGGCGGGCTCGAACCGGGGTTCGGGACAGGCGGCGTGGCCGTGCATCCGGTGAGCGCGAGCAGGACGGAAGCCAGCATCAGCGGATGGCGCCGCGTTTCCCCCAACATCTCTTCACGCTACGCCGGGTCCGCTCCCCGGGAAAAGGCCCTCAGGCGCCCCCACCGGCATCGATTGCTCCGTAGATGTCGTTTTGGACCCTCAAAACGACATCTACGGAGCAACCGATGGAGGAACAGGGCTCAGCCCGGTGCGTGCTGGACTTCCACCTGCGGATAGGGCGAGTGCCCGTTCAGCAACGGCTCGGGCCGGCCCAGAGCCACGTGATCGATGAATGCGCCCAGGTAGGCGCCGGTGATGGTGAGTGCTTCGGAGCCGTCGATGGGACCGAGCGGGATCTGGGACCGGATCGGCGCGGCGAGGTAGTAGTTGCCGTAGTCGCTGAAATTGAAGTGCTCGGCACCCGTGATCCGGTAGGACCAGACGCCGCCCGTACTGGCGGCCAGCATCGTCCGGGCGGCGTCCCGGCTGGCCTGGTCACGGGCGTCGGCCGCTTGGCAGGTGCCGGTGATGCAGGAGTCCTGGCTTCCGATGAGCAGCATCGGCTTGCCGAGCCCCGCGCGGACCACCGGGCCGTACTGCGTGCCGTCCAGATCGGCTGCGCCGGCACAGTGCGAATCAGTGCGGCACGCCTCCAGTGCGGCCGCGCCGCCGAAGGAATGGCCCGCGTAGACGACCGTGCCGGCGTCGACGTGCCCGGCGAAGCGGCCGCCGGCGTTCAGTGCCGCGAGCTGCGCCGCGGCGAAGCGGTCGTCGGCGGCCCAGACCGAGACCAGCCGGTCGCCGTCGGACTGGGCTTCACCTGAGTGCTCGTTCCCGTTGCTGGACTCCGACGGCTTACCCCTCGCTGAGGCGGGAACCGCCCGCCCGTCGAGGACGGTGAGGTTCGCACTGTAGCTGGGGGTCACACCGGCCACCAGGTAGCCGTGGCTGGCAAGGTCTTCCGCGAGGGCCGTGTACTGCGGTGCGGCGAGGCCCATGCCCGGTTCCAGCACGACCACGGGGAAGCGGCCGGCGGCCACCGGGACGTCGGCGTAGGAGTGCCCGCGAACGTCTGAAAAGCCGGTTTCTCCCAGACCGGCCACGCCGCCCAGATGCAGGCCTTCCCAGGCGCCCGGGGTGTAGGGCGCCGGCTGCGTGCCGGAACCGGGGACACCCGGGTACCACAGCCAGACCGAAAGCTCCCGAGGTGTGCCTGGCTGCGGTGCGAGCGGATCGGTACGGGTGCTGTCGGTCCATTCGACAAGGGACCGGCCGACCTGGAAGGAACCACTCGGTACGGGCAGGGTGACCGGCTGTGCGGCACGGATCGCGACGTAACCGGCGTACCCGCCGGACAGGACGAGGCATGCGAGCGCGGTCCAGAGAACCCACCGGACCCAACGGCGTTTCAGCCGGCCTCCCGTGCCTTCTGCCATGCCTGGATCATAGGGGAGCCGGCCCGGAAAGGCCCCGTTCCCCTTCATCGACTGCTCCGTAGATGTCGTTTTGAGGGTCCAAAACGACATCTACGGAGCAGTCGATGCAGGGATGTCAGAGGGCCGCGCGGATGCGGGCGTGGAGCTCCCGGATCCGGTCGCGCGAGCAGCGCACCTCGATCACGCTGCGTCCCTGCACCGGTTCCGCGAGCGCCGCGGCGAGTTCCGTCGTCGTGCTCACCACGCGGTGCGGGACTCCGTAAGCGGCGGCCAGCGCGCCCAGGTCGATGCTGTGCGGGGTGCCGAAGAGGCGCTCGACGGCGGGCTGGTAGCCGCTGCCCAGCGCGCCGTGCTCCAGCGTGCTGAAGATGGCGCCGCCCGCGTCGTTGAGCACGACGACGCGCACATCCGGCTCCGGTTCCCCGGCGCCGAGGAAGAGCCCGCCGGCGTCGTGCAGGAACGTCACGTCCCCGCACAGCAGCGTGGTCTCCCGCCCGGAGCCGAACGCCACGCCGAAGGCGGTTGAGGTGGTGCCGTCGATGCCCGCGATGCCGCGGTTCGCGTGCACCGTGGCGAGCGGTTCGAGGGTGGGGGCGGCGGCCAGGTCGGCGTCGCGGATACCGTTGGAGGAGCCGAGCACCAGCTGCCCGCGCGTCGCGGCCCAGACCACCGCGGCGACGGCCGGACCGGTCAGGCCGTCCTCCTCCGTCAGGACACGCTCGACGGCGTGCTGCGCGGTCTCCCCGGCCAGCAGCCACGCGTCCAGCCACCCTTCCGGGCCGCGGCCGGCGAAGGCGGACAGCTCCGCCAGGGTCGCCACAGGCGTCTCACGCCGCAGCCCCGGGCGGTACCAGGACACCGGGACCGGTTCATAGAGGGCCAGCGGGATGTCCGTGCGGGCCAGGAGTGCCGTCACGGGACGGGACAGGGTCGGACGTCCGAACACCACCACGCGCTCGACCGGCTGCGCCGAGTCCGGGCCGAAACGCTCCAGCAGGAGCCGGTACGGGCCTACCGCGTCCGGGCCGAAGCGCGCATTGGAGCTCGGCTCCGCGGCGAGGGGCAGCCCGTGTGCCCGCGCGAACGCCTCGGCGATGGGGCCGGCGTCGTGCCCGGCGAGGACCAGCGTGCGGCGTTCCTCCAGACCCTCCGGCGCCTCATAGGCCACGGGCGCCGGATCCGGGGCGTAGTGGAAGGGGTGCCGGTCCGTCGACGCCGGGAAGACGTCCCCGGCGCCGGGCACCAGCGGGTCCCGGAAGGCGAGATTGAGCTGCACCGGACCGGGCGGCAGCTCCTCGAAGGCGCCGGTCGCGGCGCTGAGGGCCGTGCGGACCGCCCGCACCGGGTCCTCCCCCGCCGGGACGTCCACGGCGAAACGGGCGTGCTCCCCGAACAGGTCCATCTGGTCCGTGGTCTGGCTGGCGCCGGTGCCGCGCAGCTCCTCCGGCCGGTCCGCGGACAGCACCACCAGCGGCGCGCTGACATGGTTGGCCTCCATCACAGCCGGCAGCAGATTACCCACCGCGGTCCCGGAGGTCACGACGACGGCGGCCGGGGCACCGCTGGACAGGATCACGCCCAGCGCGGTGAAGGCGGCGGACCGTTCGTCGATGCGGACATGGAGCCGCACGCGCCCGGTGGCCTCCGCCTCCGCGAGAGCGTAGGCGAGCGGGGCCGAGCGCGAACCCGGAGCGAGCACCACGTGCCGCACCCCGCCGTCGAGCAGTTCATCCACGACGATCCGGGCGGAGGCAAGGGCGGAGAGCTCAGTCACCGGTCCAGTTTAAAGCCCGTCTGGTCGGGTCCATCTGTCGTTTTGACCTGGTCATTCCGACAGTTGGGCCCGACCAGTTGGGATGTGGCGTAAGGGAAACATAAGGGTTCCTCCTTGGCGCATCAAGGATGCGTAAAAGCCGGTATCAGCGCCCCCGGACGGGAATTGACTGGTGATGCGGCCCCTCACGGGCCGCGGCGCGGAACCGATCCGCGCCCCGTGCAGACGGCCGCCCGAGGGTGGCCCGGGAGGACTGACACACAATGGACGACCTGATCGCCGTAGGGGTCTTCGTGATCCTGTCCGGCGCCGTGGTGTGGCTGGCCGCCGCCCTGGACAGAGTGGTGACCGGCAAGGTGGTGGGCAGGAAATGAGCGTGGACGCGATCATCTGGGCCCTGCTGGGGCTCGTGGCACTGGCCTTGCTGGGCTATCTGGTGGTCTCCCTCATCCGTTCGGACAAGGGGTAGGCCATGAAGTATTCGTGGTGGTCCTATGGGACCCAGATGGCCATCCTGCTCGTCCTGCTGGGCGTGGCCCACCGGCCGCTGGGCATGTACCTGCACTGGGTTGTTGAAGGCGCGGTCCTGGAGGGCAAGGCCGGGGAAGGAACCCGGCAGAACCGCGTGGAACGGGTGCTGTTCCGGATGGCCGGGGTGTCCCCGGAACGGGAGCAGAACTGGCTGGGCTACGCCCGCGGAGTCCTGGCCTTCTCCATCCTGTCCGTCCTGGTGGTCTTCCTGGCCATGCGTCTCCAGGCGCTCTTCTCCACTGAAGGCCTGGGGGCGGTGGACCCGTGGACGGCCATGAACACGGCCATCTCCTTCGTCACCAACACCAATTGGCAGGTCTACACCCCGGAGACCACGGTGGGCATCGCCGTGCAGATGGTGCTGCTGGCGGTGCAGAACTTCCTCTCCGCCGCCGTCGGCATCTGCGTGGCTGTGGCCTTCATGCGCGGCCTGACCCGCGCCGGCACGGACCGGCTGGGCAACTTCTGGAAGGACCTGGTGCGCATCAGCCTCAGGTTCCTCCTGCCGCTTGCTGCGGTCTCCGCCGTGCTCCTGATCGTGGCGGGCGTGGTGCAGAACTTCTGGGCCACCCCGGTGCACAACCCGTACACCGGGGCGGCCCAAGTGGTCCCGGGCGGCCCGGTGGCCAGCCAGGAGGCCATCAAGCTCCTGGGCACCAACGGTGGAGGCTACTTCAACGCGAACTCCGCCCACCCTCTGGAGAATCCCAACTCCTTCACGAACCTCTTCGAGGTGTTCCTGCTCCTGGTCATCCCGTCCGTCCTGCCCTGGGTGTTCGGCCGTATGGCCCGCGACGCCCGCCAGGGCTACACCGTGCTGGGCGTCATGGGCTCCCTCTGGCTGCTGACGTCGACGGCGATGGCCTGGGCCCTGGCCGCCTACCCGGGCCTGGGCGAGGGGATGGAGCAGCGTCTGGGCCCGGCGGCCAGCGGCGTGTTCGCCACCGCGACCACGCTGACCTCCACGGGCGCGGTGAACGCCGCCCACGACTCCCTGCCACCGCTGGCCGGCGGTGTGGCCTTGTTCGACATGATGCTCGGCGAAGTGGCCCCCGGCGGCGTGGGCTCCGGGCTGTACGGCATCCTGGTCCTCGCCATCGTCACGGTGTTCCTGGCCGGGCTCATGGTGGGCCGCACGCCCGAATACCTCGGCAAGAAGGTTCAGGCGAAACACATGACGCTGACGGCCCTGTACCTGCTGGTGGTGCCGATCGTGGTGCTGGTCCTGACGGGCATCGCCGTCATGATCCCGGGCGTCCTCTCCCAGGCGTCTGCCCAGGGGCCGCACCAGTTCAGCGAGATGCTCTACGCCTTCACCTCGGCGGCCAACAACAACGGTTCCGCGTTCGGCGGGATCACCAGTTCCGGCCCGGCGTTGTCCACCATGCTCGGCATCGCCATGTGGCTGGGCCGTTTCGTGGGAATCGTCCTGATCCTGGCCCTGGCGGGCGCGTTCGTCACCCAAGCGGTGGTCCCCAAGTCCGCCGGCACCCTGCCGACACACGGCGGTCTGTTCGCCATCATGTTCGGCACCGTCACGGTCCTGCTGACGGCACTCAACTACCTCCCGGCCCTCGCGCTGGGCCCCCTCGCGGAAGGCATCCTGAAATGAAGACCGCAACACCTGCGGTGCAGACTCCCACACCCCGGGTGGAGGAGTTCTCCGGGCACGCCTACAAACGGCGCAGCAGCTGGGACCGCAAGACGCTCCTGGGCGCACTGCCCCTGGCCCTGAAGAAGTTCGCGCCCCGGGCCATGCTCCACTCCCCGGTCATGTTCACGGTCCTGGTGGGCACCATCGTGTCCCTGCTGGTCTGTGTGGGGCAGTTCCTGACGAACTCCCCGCAGCTGGTGTTCAGCATCGCCGTCACCGTGTGGCTGGCCTTGACCGTGCTGTTCGGCAACTACTCGGAGGCGCTCGCGGAAGGCCGGGGCAAGGCCCAGGCGGACAGCCTGCGGGCCAGCCGTCAGGGCCTCACGGCCCGGAGACTGAGCAGTGCCACCGGGCTCAGCGGTTCCGAGGAGTCACTGGTGGCCGCATCCGAGCTGCATCAGGGCGATCTGGTGGTCTGCGAAGCCGGAGATGTGATCCCTTCGGACGGTGAGATCGTGGAGGGCCTGGCCATGGTGGACGAATCCGCCATCACCGGTGAATCCGCCCCCGTGGTCCGTGAATCCGGCGGCGACCGTTCCGCCGTCACGGGCGGCACCACGGTCCTCTCCGACCGGATCGTCGTGCGCATCACCGCGGAACCCGGCTCCACCTTCCTGGACCGCATGATCGCCCTGGTGGAGGGCGCGGAACGCCAACGGACCCCGAATGAGATCGCCCTCCACGTGCTGCTGGTGGCCCTGACCATCACGTTCCTGGTGGTGACCGTGGCCCTGGTCCCGTTCTCGCAGCTCGCCGGTGCCGTCCCGAGCCCGATCGTCCTGGTGGCCCTGCTGGTCTGCCTGATCCCCACCACCATCGGCGCCCTGGTCCCCGCCATCGGCATCGCCGGCATGGACCGCCTGGTCCAGCACAACGTCCTGGCCACGAGCGGCCGGGCCGTGGAGACGGCCGGTGACATCACCACCCTCATGATGGACAAGACCGGCACCATCACCTACGGCAACCGCCGCGCCGTCGAGTTCGTCCCGGCGCCCGGTGTGGACCGCGCGGATCTGGTGGACGCCGCCCGCCTGTCCTCCCTGGCCGACGAGACTCCGGAGGGCCGCTCCATCGTGGAGCTGGCCGAAGAGCAGGGCGCCTCCCCGGAGCAGGGTCAGCCCACCCTGGAGGACCTCTCCGCCGGTTCTGACCCCGCCGAGGCCGTGGAGTTCTCCGCCGCCACGCGCATGAGCGGCCTGGACCACGGCGGGGTGAAGGTCCGCAAGGGCGCCTCCTCCGCCGTCGGGGCCTGGGCGGAGGAGGCCGGGGCGGCCCTGCCGCCCGCAGTCTCCGCCACCGTGGAGGAGCTCTCCCGGCGCGGCAGCACACCGCTCGTGGTGGCCCGCGCCGGCGCCCTCGGCGGCGTGAGCGTCCTGGGCACCGTGGAGCTGGCCGACGTCGTCAAGCCGGGCATCGCGGATCGCTTCGCCGCGTTGCGCGGCATGGGCATCCGCACCGTCATGATCACGGGCGACAATCCCCTCACCGCAGCGGCCATCGCCGCCCAGGCGGGCGTGGACGACTACCTGGCGGAGGCGACGCCGGAGGACAAGCTGGCACGCATCCACTCCGAACAGGCCGAGGGACGGCTCGTGGCCATGACCGGCGATGGCACCAACGACGCCCCGGCCCTGGCCGCCGCGGACGTCGGCGTGGCCATGAACTCCGGCACCCAGGCGGCCAAGGAGGCGGCCAACATGGTGGACCTGGACTCGGACCCCACCAAGCTCCTGGACATCGTGGCGATCGGCAAGCAGCTGCTCATCACACGCGGTTCGCTCACCACCTTCTCCGTGGCCAACGACGTCGCGAAGTACTTCGCGATCATCCCCGCCCTCTTCGCCGCGGTGTACCCGGGCCTGGGGCTGCTGAACGTGATGGGCCTGCACTCCCCGGAGAGCGCCATCCTCTCCGCGGTCATCTTCAACGCCCTGGTGATCGTGGCCCTGGTGCCGCTGGCCCTGAAGGGCGTGAAGTACCGCGCCGTCAGCGCTCAGAACGCCCTGCGCAGGAACCTGCTGTGGTTCGGCGTGGGCGGCCTGATCGCCCCATTCATCGGCATCAAACTCATCGACCTCCTGGTGGCCGTGCTGCCGGGAATCTCCTAGGAGCCCCCATGACCGCCTATCTGCGCCAGGCGCGCGTGGCACTGATCCTACTGGCCCTCCTGACCGTGATCCTGGGAGGGATCTACCCGGTGGCCGTCTTCGCGCTCGGCCAGGGCATCGCCCCGGCCCAGGCGAACGGCTCGGTGGTGAAGGCCGACGGCGCCCCCGCGGCGTCGTCGCTCATCGCCCAGCAGGTGCCGGAGAAGGACAGCCGCTTCTTCTTCCCGAGGCCGTCCGCGGTGAAGTGGGACCCGGCGTCCTCCGGTGCTTCCAACCTCGGCCCCAGCGACCCCGCGCTGGCCTCCGGCGTGGCCAAGACCCGCGCCGCCGTCGCCGCCCGCGAAGGCGTGCCGGAGAGCGCCGTCCCGGAGGATGCGGTCAGCGCCTCGGCCTCCGGCCTGGACCCGGACATCTCCCCCGCCTACGCCGCGCTGCAGGCGCCCCGTGTGGCGAAGGCCGCCAGGCTGAGCCTGGCAGACGTCCAGCAGCTCATCCGGGAGGCCACCACCACGGGCGTCGAGTCGGCCCTGGGCCAGGAGTCGGTGAACACCACCACGCTGAATCTGGCGATCGGAGCGCGGCTCGGCGGCTCCTCCGGCACCGGCCGATGACTCCGATCCGGGTGTCCGGACCCGCTGTTAGGATCAGCCCATGAAACGCGGCCGGCTTCGGGTGTTCCTGGGCGCGGCCCCGGGCGTGGGCAAAACCTACGCCATGCTGGAGGAGGCCCACCGGCTCCGGGACGCCGGCGAGGACGTGGTGGTGGCCATCGCCCTGGATCACGGGCGCCGGCAGACGGCCCGCCTGCTGGACGGCCTGGAACTCATCCCCCAGCGCGAGGTCACGCACCGCGGGACGGTCCTGCGGGAGATGGACCTGGACGCCGTCCTGGAGCGCCGCCCGCAGCTGGCCGTGGTGGACGAATACGCGCACAGCAATGCCCCCGGAAGCCGCCACGCCAAGCGCTGGGAGGACGTCGAAGAGCTGCTGGAGGCCGGCGTCGACGTCCTCTCCACCGTCAACGTGCAGCACCTGGCCTCCCTCCATGACGTGGTGGAGGCCATCACCGGAACCCGCCAGCAGGAGACCGTCCCGGACGCCGTGGTGCGCCGCGCGGATCAGATCGAGCTGATCGACATCCCGCCGGAACTCCTCCGCCAGCGGCTCAGCCAGGGCAACGTCTACCCGGCCGAGAACGTGGACGCGGCCCTGGCCAACTACTTCCGTCTGGGCAACCTCTCCGCGTTGCGTGAGATCGCCCTCATCTGGCTGGCCGACCGCGTGGAGGAGGGCCTGGCCCAGTACCGCGAACGGCAGGGCATCGCGGGGACCTGGCCGGCGCGTGAGCGGATCGTGGTGGGCCTGACGGGCGGGCCGGAGGGACCGGTGCTGATCCGGCGTGCGGCGCGCATCCTGGCCAGGGTCAACGACGGCGATCTGCTGGCCGTGCACGTGCGCCAGGCGGACGGCCTGGACGACGCCGCCATGGGCGGCCTGGGCGCACAGCAGCGCCTGGTGGAGGACTTGGGCGGCCGCTTCGTCCATGTCTCCGGCGAGGACGTCTCCACCGCCCTGCTCGACTACGCCCGCGGCGTCAACGCCACCCAGATCGTGATCGGGGTGTCCCGCCACAGCCGCTTCCGGCAGCTCCTGGGCGGCGGGGTCAGCAACTCGGTGGTCCGCGGTTCCGGGGACATCGACGTCCACCTGGTCAACCACCCCTTCACGGGCCGTCAGGCCACACGGGCCCCGGCGCCGTCGCTGGGGCGGATCCGCCTGACGCTCGGATTCGTCCTGGCCCTCGTGGGCCCGCCGCTCATCACCCTGCTCCTGACCCCGTTCACGGGCCTGGACCTGGCGACCCATGTGCTGGCGCATCTCTGCGTGGTCATCACGGTGGCGTTCGTCGGTGGACTGAAACCGGCTGTCCCCGCGGCCGTGCTGGACTCTCTGCTGCTGAACTACTTCGTGGTGCCGCCCGTGGGCACCCTCACCATCTCCGACCCTCAGAGCTTCTTCGCCCTCATGGTCTTCCTGGGCGTGGCCATCGCCGTCTCGCTCGTGGTGGGCCTGTCCGCCAGGCGCAGCGTGGAGGCCCGGCGGGCGCGTGCGGAGGCGGCGACGCTGAGCGAGCTCGCGTCGTCGTCGCTGGCCAGCGATCAGCGGCCGGCGGAGTTCCTGACGCAGCTGACGGAGGAGTTCGGGCTGGAGTCGGCCACGCTGTTCACCCGCGCGCCCGCTCAAGACGACGACGCCGCCTGGGAACCGCTGGCGTCCTCCGGCACGGGTTCGCCGCAGCGCCCGGAGGATGCGGGAGAGAGCGAGCAGCTCGCCCCGGGCGCCCTGCTCGCCTGGACCGGACGGGTGCTCTCCGGTGCCGAGAGGCGGCTCCTGAAGGCGTTCGAGTCCCATCTGCTGGCGCTGCTGGAGCGGGACCGTCTGGCCCTCAGCCTGGCGGACACCGTCAAGCTGGCGGAGGGGAACCGGATCAGAACGTCCCTCCTGCAGGCGGCCTCGCACGATCTGCGGACTCCTCTCGCCGGGATCGGGCTGGCCGTCACGGCGCTGCGGCGTCAGCGTGGGAAGACCACGCCGGAGGAAGAGGAGGAGATGCTGGAGACCATCGAGAGCTGCAACCACCGCCTCGAATCGCTCATCGCGAACCTCCTGGACATGTCCCGGATCTCCGGCGACGCCGTGGCCGTGCTGCACGAGCCGGTGTCCTGGCTGGAGGTGGTCCCGGAAGCCCTCAGCGGCGTCCCGGGCGGGAGCGTCCGCGTGGAGCTGGCCCCGAATCTGCCTCCGGTGGACGCGGACCGCGGCCTGCTGGAACGGGCACTGGCGAACATGGTGGAGAACTCCGTGAAACACGCCCCCGGCTCCGAGGTGGTTCTGGTGGCCACACCGGGCGGCCTGCTGGGCCCCGTGGTGGGGGGACGGCCGGCCAGTGAGCTGCGCGTGGTGGACCACGGCGGAGGCGTGGCCCGCGAGCGCGTGGCGGAGATGTTCCAGCCGTTCCAACGGCTGGAGGAGCGGACCAGCGGGCTGGGGCTCGGCCTGGCCGTGGCCCGCGGTTTCGTGGAGGCCATGGGCGGCGAGGTGGTGGCCGAGGACACCCCGGGCGGCGGCCTGACCATGGTGGTGCGCCTCCCCCTGTACGCGGGGCCGCACGGCACGTGATGACCGCTCAAGCCCGACGAACTGACGATGATGAGGATGTGAGATGAAGAAGGTGCTGGTGGTGGACGACGAGCCCCAGCTGCTCCGGGCCCTGCAGATCAATCTGCGGGCCGAGGGGTATGAGGTGGCGGTGGCGCACGACGGGACCTCCGCGCTGAAGGCCGCCGCCGACTCGCCGCCCCATGTGGTGGTGCTGGACCTCGGCCTGCCGGACATGGAGGGCACCGAGGTGATCCAGGGGCTGCGCGGCTGGACCGACGTGCCCATCATCGTGCTGTCCGCCCGGCACGGCTCCTCGGACAAGGTGGAGGCCCTGGACGCCGGGGCGGACGACTACGTGACCAAGCCGTTCGGGCTGGACGAGTTGCTGGCCCGGATGCGGGCCGTGGAGCGCCGCCAGCTGAAGGAACACGTGGGCACCGTGGTGGAGGCCGGGGACCTGGTGATCGACCTGGCCGCGTCCTCCGTCACCCTCGCCGGCGAGCGGGTCCACCTGACGCCGCGGGAGTGGGCCGTGCTGCAGCTGCTGGTGGAGAACCAGGGCCGGCTGGTGACCCAGCAGCACCTCCTGCTGTCCGTCTGGGGACCGGCCTACACGGAGGAGGCGCAGTATCTGCGCGTCTATCTGGGACAGCTCCGCCGCAAGCTGGAACGCGACCCCGCGTCCCCCGTCCATCTGCTGACTGAGCAGGGCATGGGCTACCGCTTCGTCCCCTGAGCGCGGGAGGGCGTCCGGACTAGAATCGGAAGGGTACGACGCCGGGTGGGCGCCCCCGGCGCCGGCCCATCCGAGGCGCCCGGCAGGGAGTGGCCGCGATGCCGACAGCGAACAGCGGGACCGGGCCGGCGGACGGCGCCGGAGAGGGGCCGGGGCTCCCGGTCCCGGGCAGGAAGTCCACCGTCGGTGAGGTGCTCCTGGCCTACCTGGACGAACAGTCCCGCGAGCTCCTGGCCGACGAGGCCGCGGTCCGCCGCGGCGACGACGACGCCGTGCACTCCATGCGCTCCACGGCCCGACGGATCCGTTCCGCCCTGCAGGCCCACCATCCGGTGGTGCGCAAGGCCGCGGCCCGGCGGCTTGGCGAGGATCTCCGGTGGCTGGGCCACTTCCTCGGCGACCCCCGCGACGCGGAGGTCCTGCGGGAGCGGGTGCTGACGGAACTCCGGGCCCTCCCCCGCTTCCACGACGCGCAGGCCGCGCTCCTCCCGGTGGAACGGGAGCTGGACGCCGCCTGGGCCGCGGGGCGACGGCGTCTGCTGACGGCCCTGGACAGCCGCACCTACCGCGGGATGCTGGAGGCGCTGGCGGACTTCCGCAACGACCCGCCGTTCATCGCGGACGCCGGACGCCGCGCGCGCGAGGCCGGGGCCGCCGTCGTCGATGACGCCGCCCGCCGCATGGAGCGCTCACGCCTCCGGGCGAAGAAGCGCCGCGGCACTCCGGAGTACGACGACGCCCTGCATGAGGTCCGCAAGGACGCCAAGCGGCTGCGGTACTCGGCCGAGTCCGTGGCGGCGGCCGGCGCGAGACACACCGCGGCGCTCGGAAGGGCCGGGAAGCGCATTCAGCAGGCGCTGGGTGAGCAGCACGACGCGGCGGGAACCCGCGATTTCCTCATCAGGCTCGCCGCCGCACCCGGCCTGCCGGAGGATCTCGCGGAGGCCTACCGGGAGGCGGGTGAGGCGCAGGCGAAAAAGGCCAGGGACGCGGAGCGGCAGTACCGGCGGGTATACCGGAAGGCCCGGAGGAAGACGCACGGGTTCACCCTGCGCTGAGAGAGCGCACGTATATGCCGTGTAACGAGCGCTGTCTCAGCACTCGATGGATGGATGGGGCACAGTCCCGCGGACTGCTCAGTCGCCGGTGACCTTGTGGGCCGCCCGGACGGCCACCACGGCGGCGAGGATGACGCAGAGCAGCAGACCGCCGACGAACGGCAGGACCGTGACCGACGGGTCCTGTCCTCCGCCGAGGAAAGTAAGCACGGCACCGGCCCCCACGCTCACCCCGCCGAGGATCAGCAACGGTGCAGCGGCCTTGTGACCGGCGTTCCAGGCCGCTTCCGATTTCATGGTGGCGGGAAGCCGGATCCCCACCATGAAGTTCAGCGGCAGACGGCCCCGGAGGGCCAGGACCCCGGACACGATGATACCCACGGCCGCGACCGCCAGAATGACCCCCGCGAAATCCACGTTTCCACGCATGCTTCGTACTCTCCGTCTCCGTCGTGCCCGGCGCCCCGGCCGGGACGCGGGCCGCACCGTCAGCTGGGCTCAGGATAGTCCTGGGAGGGCTGTTTCCCGACGGTCCCCAGTCGTTTCAGGGCGTGCAGCGGACCGGCACCCCCGCCGCCGTCCACGGGCAGGGTGATTCCGGTGATCCAGGAGGCGTCGTCGGAGCCCAGGAACGCGATCGCCGCCGCCATGTCCTCCGGCTCGCCCACCCGGCCCAGCGGGTACAGCACGGCCAGGTGCCCGGCCCCGCCCTGAGCGTCCCAGTACGGGGTCCGGGTGGTGGCCGGAGCCACCACGTTGATCCGGACCCCCGCCGGGCCCAGCTCCACGGCGAGATTCTTCGCCAGGTTCTCCAGCCCGGCCTTCGCAGCCGAGTAGGCATCCCCGCCCCAGGCCTGGGATCCGTTGACGGAGCCCACCAGGACGATCGAACCGCCGCGCCCCAGATGAGGCACGGCCGCCCGGATGCAGCGCATGGGTCCGCCGAGATTCTGGTCCAGCTGGGCGGTCCAGCCGTCGTCGTCCAAGCCCTCCAGGATCGACTGCAGCGGGAGCGAACCGCCGGCCACGCTGACCAGGCAATCCAGCCGGCCGAAGCGCGCCACCGTCGCCTCCACGGCCGCGTCGACGGACACCCGGTCCGTGATGTCGCAGGAGAGAGGGAGCAGCCGGTCCGGCGCACCGAGGTCCCGGACCAGAGTGTCCAGTCCGCCCGTGTTCCGGTCCGCGAGCGCCAGGGAGGCGCCTTCGGCGAAGAGTCTCCGCGCCGTGGCCTCGCCGATCCCCCGGGCCGCCCCGGTCAGGAACACCACGCGATCCATATACCGCTCCATGCGCACCTTCCCCGCCGCCGGCGTCGTCGTCCGTCCAGCTTCGCACAGCGGCCCGGTGCCCGTCAGCCGCCCGGCCCGAGGCCCGCGTGCACGGCCACCTCGGCGGCCTGCCGCCGGTTCTGCACGTCCAGCTTGCGATAGATGCCCTTCAGCGTTGTCTTGAGGGTGTTGAGGCTGATGAAGTGCGACGCCGCGATCTCACTGAGCCGGTCATCCGTCACCAGGGCGCCCAGGATCTCCCGCTCGCGGCGGCTGAGGCGGTCCAGTCCCGAGGGCTGCCGGCGGAACGGCGGCATCGAGGCGGGCGGTTCCAAGCCTGTCAGCTCAAGCAGCCGCCGGTGTTCGGCAGCTGTCAGCGCACCATAGGAGGAGCGGAGGCCCTCCGCCTCGATCAGGGCGCGTGCGTCCCGGTAGTGCTCCCCGGCGGCCCTCTCCCGGCCCAGGGCCAATTGCACGCCGGCGCTCAGCACCAGCGTCACCACGCGCCGTCGTCGGCTCATCTCGGTGGGTGACGCCTGCAGGAGGTGACGCAAGGCGAGCTGATTGTCACCCCGGGCATGGGCCACGGCCGCTGACAGCAGCTGGTCCACCGCCCCGGACTTCGAGGTGCCCAGTTCGAGGGAACCGAGGCGGCCCCGGGCGGACGCGGCGCCCACCATGGCGCGCAGGAGACAGGAGCGGTCGTCACCGTCGTGTTCCAGAGCTCCCGGGTGGCGCCCGAGCTCCTCATCGATCCGGCCCGCCAGCACCGCTGTATCGTCGGCGCCGGTCACGCAGATGGACTCCACCCAGAGCACCCTGGCCCACGACTCCCCGGCTCCCAGGGATCGCACACGGCCCAGATGGACGTCTGCCCCTTCCCGGTCCCCCGAGTCCGCCAGGAGGAGCGCATGAGTGACGTTCACGGTGGCGTCGTAGCGGTCGACGGCGTCCGGCTCATTCTCGGCCCGGCGCAACCAGGCCTTGGCGAGTCTGCTCTCCCCGCGTGAGGCGTGGAGCCAGCCCAGGGATGCGGCCGCCCGCCGGCTCACCTGGCTCTGGCCGGACAGCCGGCCCTCCTCATAGCAGCGTTCCAGCTCGGAGACGGCGCGCGGGTCCTCCGAGGCCAGGAACACGCGGCCCCAGACCAGGCGCAGATGAGGCAGGGACATCCGGACGCGGTCCCGGTCCGGTGCGGAGGCGGAGGCCAAGGCGGCCTGGACCCGGTCCACCACCTGAACGGCTTCCGGAAGCCGGCCCTCCACGCGGTGTTCGGCCGTCCTGCTGGTCAGGTTGATGAGGGTGTTGAGACGATCCTCCTCAACCGGCGAGGCCAGTTCGGCCTGTTCACAGTGGGTCCAACGGATGGGGTCCGTCTCCTGGACCATGCGCTGGAGATAGTGCACGCCGTGCAGGATGGCCGGGCGTTTGACGAAGGCCTCGCCGGGCAAGGCCTGGTACGCCTGCAGGAGTTCCTGCGGATGGGAATAGACATACCGGTGCCAGTGCCGTTCAAGAACCGCGTGGACCTTGTCCCAGCCGTGCACCGGAACGAATTCACGGACTCTGTCCGCGAGTTCCTCCGCGCTGAACCAGCGGTCCGGAAACGGGTCGACGGAGGCGGAACCCGCCGAATCGGATATGTCCTGGCGCGCTGAAGCGTCCCCCTGCACTGTGCCCTCCCAAGCATCAGAAATCCACCGGTGCGCCCCCACACCTCGATTCGATTATTGTGCATCCCCGGAGCACGGCCAATTCCTGAAGGAACGGTCAGCCGCCCAGCTGGAGGCGGAAATCACCCGTTGAATCACCCTCTGCGGCCCCGCCCGGCACACTAGTTGAAGGATAAACTTTCCACGGCAGTGTCCGTCCTCCGCGAAAGGGGCCGGACCGATGCCTACCCTCGGGGAGGGGTACCGCTGATATGCCACCGGGGGGTGGTGCATATCGCTTAGGAGGCGGCATCCCTCCCCGGGATCCCCGCCGCCGCGTTCACCCGCCCCGGCATTCCCCCTCCAGCACCGCATGACAGCGGCTCAGGCGCTCCAGCCACCAGCGTGTCCGCTCCGGCGACGCCGCATGCCGTTCCAGAAGCTCCTCCTCCGGGACCACCGGGCCCACCGGAAGCCCGCCGTCCCGTGGAACCAGCGGCTCCGCCAGCACATCCTGAGCGAAGAGCGCCACCGTCCCCAGCCCGCACGCGAACGGCAGCTGCGGCAAGGACGCCGCGAGCGCCACTCCGGCGCTGATGCCCACGGAGGTGTCCAGGGCGGAACTCACGACGGCGGGCAGCCCCGCCTCCCGCACCACGGCCAGGGCGCGGCGCACACCGCCCAGCGGCTGCACCTTGACCACCAGCAGATCCGCGGCCCCGGCGCGGGCCACCTTCAGCGGGTCGTCCTCCTTGCGCACGCTCTCATCCGCGGCGATCCGCACCGCACCGCCCAGCCGTTCCCGGACCTCCGCGAGCCCTTCGATGGAGGGAACGGGCTGCTCGGCGTACTCGAGCCCCACCTCGGCCAGGCGCCGCAATTGCGCGACGGCGGTGGGCACGTCCCAGCCGCCGTTGGCATCCACGCGGATGGTGGAGCCGTGCAGGCCGGCCGCGTCAAGGGCCCGGCGGACGACCCACACCCGGGCCAGGTCCTCCTCCGGCTCCTGGCCCTTCTCCGCCACCTTGACCTTGACGGCGGGCACGGCCCCGAAACGTTCCAGAACGGCAGGCACCTGCTCCGGGCCGAGTGCCGGGATGGTGGCGTTGACCGGCACCGTGTCCCGCAGAGGTTCCGGGAAGCCGTCCCAGGCCGCCTCCAACCCGGCGGCCAGCCAGCGCGACGACTCGGCGTCGTCGTACTCCAGGAAAGGGCCGAACTCAGCCCAGCCGGCCGGGCCGCGGAACAGCACCATCTCCCGGTGCGTCACACCGCGGAACTTCACCCGCAGCGGCAGGGTGACCACGCGCGCGGTGGCCAGGACGTCATCGAGGGAGGGGACCGGGGTCATGGAGTCCACTGTAGGCCGCCGGGTCGTCGCTAAACTTGTCTGGAACCCCGCGCGCAGGCGGCGGGCCGGAACCAAGGACGGATCGGGATGCAGCGCAAGGCGACCGCACAGGATGTGGCGAAGCTCGCCGGAGTCTCCCGCAGCGCGGTGTCCCTGGTCCTCAACGGCCACGGCGACGGCAACATCGCCAGCGAGAGCCAGGAACGCATCCGGCGGGCCGCCAAGGAGCTGAGCTACAAGCCCAACGCGGTGGCGCTGAGCCTGCGGAACCAGCAGACCCGGGTGATCGGCATCGTCTCGGACCGCGTGATCTCCGGGCCGGTGGACGGCAACATCATCGCGGGCGCGGACGCCGTGGCCCGCGAGAAGGGGTTCGTGACCCTGGGCCTGGACACGGAGGAGGACGCCCAGCGGGATGCGAGTGCCGTGGAGACGCTTCTGGACCGTCACGTGGACGCCCTCATGTACGTCACGGTGGGTCTGCGCGAGCTGATGGTGCCCACGGGCATGGAGAAGGCCCCCGCCATCCTGGCGAATTGCTTCGACTCGCGCGGCCCCGGCCATCTGGGTAGCGTCCTCCCGGACGAGGTCTGGGGTGGCGCGGAGACCGTCCGGCACGTGCTCGGCGCGGGCCATCGGAGGATCGCGTTTCTGACCGGTCCTGTGGACCATCCCGCCGCACAGCGGCGTCTGGAAGGGCATCGCTTCGCCTTCGCCGCGGCCGGCCTGCCGTTCCCGGAGGACGCCGTCCATCCCGCGGGCTGGGACATCTCCGACGGTTTCGCGGCCGCGTCCGCCGTGCTGGCCGCGACTGCGGAGAACCGGCCGACCGTCCTGCTCTGCGCCAACGACCGCTGCGCCGTGGGCGCCGTGCTGGCCGCCCGCGCCCTGGGGCTGGATGTCCCCCGCGACGTGTCCGTGGTGGGCTATGACGACGAGGAACGGATCGCGGACTTCATGGTTCCGGCGCTGAGCACCATGGCCCTGCCGCTGCGGGAGATCGGCGCGGCGGCCATGACCCGCCTGCTCGCGGCCGTGCCCGGCGCGCGGCGCAAGGCCACGGCCGGGCTGCAGCCGGACCGAAGCGGCCTGGCCGGCGAGGAGCTCATCCGCGGCCGCTTCGTGGACCGGGGCTCGCTGGGCCCGGTTCCGCCGCTCTGACCCTGCGTTGAGTGCTCACTTGTGGTGGGTTCCGGAGCCGGTAAGTCGCCACGAGTGAGCACTCAACGCGGATGGCGGGTCGCTCAGGCTTCCGGCAGCGCCAGACGCCAGGCGCTGATGAGCACTTCGCCGTCGGACTCGACACGCAATTCCTCGCCGTCCACCGGGTAGATGCGCAGCGTCGTGGCAACCTGCCCACTGCGGTAGACCTCCAGCAGGGAGGCGTCCACGAACACCCGCAGCTCCTCCCCCGCCCCGAGTTCCTCGCACAGCAGCTCCAGATCACCCAGGCGGACGGTCACCGTGGCCGTGGAACGCGCGACGACGGCGGCCTCGCCCTGCGCGGGCAGTGTCACCGCGCCGCCGCGCACCGTCAGCTCCTGCGCGCGGTACGCGTCCACGGCATCGAACGGCGCCACCTCGAGCGCACCATCGACGAGCCGCAGCGAACGCGGGTGAGTCAGCACCCCCGCCCACCCGGCATTGTCGATCTCCGCCTGGCTGCGGCCCCTGCGGCCGTCACGGCCCGGTCCTTCGTTGGCCCAGCCGGAGAGCAGCACGCGGGGACTCCCGTCCGGGGCGTCCCCGAGCTGGGTGATCTGCGGGGCGTAGAAGTCCCGGCCCAGATCGGACGTCCCGGCCGAACCCGCGGTGAAGACCGGCAGACCGGTCTTCGGGTCCGCGGTCATCGTGCCCACCAGGTGCCCGACGCCCAGGGCGTGCTCGTGGTCATCGTCCTTCTGCCAGAGGGAGAACATGGCCAGCCAGGCCTCACCCCCGTCGGAGTCCGGGATCCGGACCAGCTGCGGGCACTCCCAGATCTCGGCCCGGTTCACGGCGTGGCCCGGACCCACGGGGTTGTCCGTGGTCAGCCAGATCCCCAGGTACTCCCAGGAGCGGACATCCTCCACCCGGTAAAGCAGCAGGGCCGCCCGGCCATCGGCCAGTCCGGCGCCCTGGACGGCGTAACGGACGCCCTGGAAACGGAACATGAACGGGTCCCGCACAGCTGTGACCTGCGGATCCTCCGGCATGGAGGCGGCCACGTGGCCGTCCTGCGTCCAGTCCACCAAGTCCGCGGAGCCGCGCGCGATGACCACCTGGGAGACGCCCCCGTCCGCCCGCACGCCCGAGTACGCGGCGGTGGGCACGCCGTCGTCGTCCGTCACCACACCGGTCCAGCAGCCGTAGTCGTCCGGCCCGCCGTCCTGCGGCTTGAGGGCCACCGGGTGCTCCTCCCAGTGCACCAGGTCCGCGCTGCTGACGTGGCCCCACTGGATGCGGTGGTGCCGGGCGGACTCCGGGTTGAACTGGAAGAACACGTGGTATCGACCGCCCAGGCGGCAGACACCGTTGGGGTCGTTGATCCACCCCTGGGCGGGGCGGGGGTGCAGACGGGGGAACGCCGGATCCGGGTGGGTGGCCGCGGTGTGGGCGAACGGGATGGCGACGGTCTGGGTCACAGAGGGTCCTTTCGAAGGCGGCACGGTCACTTGCCGAGGCCGGAGGTCAGGCCGGTGCGGAGCGTGCGCTGGCCGAAGATGAACACGATGAACGCGGGGATCATGGAGAGGATCACGCCGGCCAGGACCACGGAGATGCTGCCGGTGCCCATATTGCCCTGGAGCGAGACCAGGCCCAGGGGCAGGGTGAAGTTCTGCTCCGAGATGGTCAGGATCAGCGGCCGGAAGAACTCGTTCCAGTGGTAGTTGAAGGCGAGGATGCCCACGATCGCCAGGCCGGGCATGGCCAGCGGCGCGTACACGGAGCGGAAGGTCCGCCACGGCGTGGCGCCGTCGATCGCGGCCGCCTCGGCCAGGTCCGGCGGGAGCCCCAGGAAGTACTGGCGCATCAGGAAGGTGCCGAACGCCGTGGGGAGAGCTGGAAGGATCAGGGCCAGCAGGGTGTCGGAGAGGCCCATGCCGCGGATGAGAAGGAACACCGGGACGATCGTGACCTGCAGCGGCACCATCATGGTGGCCAGGATGACGGAGAACAGGGCTTTCTTGCCCTTGAACTCCAGCTGCGCGAAGGCGTAGCCGGCCAGGGCCGCGGTGCCCATCTGCCCCAGGGCCACGATGCCGGTGACGAGTGCGCTGTTGAGCACCAGGAGGGCCATGTTGAGCTGCTGGAACACCTGGGCGTAGGAGGTGAAATCCGGGTGCAGGGGCAGGAAACTGGGCGGGAGGCTGAACGCCTCGCTCGGCAGGCGCAAGGAGGTGGACAGCGTCCACAGCACGGGGCCGATGACGAACACAGCGGTGATCACCAGGACGGTGATGCGTCCGGTCATGCCCCAGTCGATGCGACGACGACGCGCAGCAGGCCGGGTGCGCGGGCTCGCGGTCCTGCGCGGTTCGAGGGTGGTGGTCATGGCGGGCCTCACTGGTAGAAGACGAAACGCTTGCTGAGGCGGAACTGCAGCGCCGTGATCAGCATGATGATGATGGTCAGGATGACGCCCAGGGCCGCGCCCTGGCCGAATTCGAGCCGCTGGAACGCGGTCTCGAAGATCACCATGACGGCCGAGCGGGTGGAATCGCCCGGGCCCCCTCCGGTGAGCACGTAGGGCTGGTCGAACACCTGCAGGGCGGAGATGATCGCCATGACGGAGGCCACCAGCGTGGTGGGGCTGAGCAGCGGCAGGGTGATCTGGACGAGCTTGCGCCAGCCCGTGGCGCCATCCAGGGACGCGGCCTCATAGGTCTCCGTGGGGATGGAGGCCAGGCCGCCCAGGAAGAGCAGGAAGGAGAACCCGAAGTTCTGCCAGACGTAGACCAGGATGATGACCACCGCGGATCCGGCAGGACTGGTCAGCCACGGCACGGCCGGGACGTTGATCAGGGACAGCAGCCAGTTGACCACGCCGAACTTCTCATTGAAGAGGTACTTCATGAAGACGGACACGGAGGCCGCGGACAGGACCAGCGGGAAGAAGAAGGCGCTGCGGAAGAAGCTGCGCAGCCAGTTCGGCAGTTTCTCCGTCAGGAGCACCGCCAGGCCGAGCGAGATGCCGAGCTGCAGGGCGACCGCCACGATCACGAACACGATGGTGTTCAGGAAGGACACCTGGACCGTGGAGTCCGTGGCCACGGTGGCGAAGTTGGCGAATCCCACGAACTTGGGCGGCGTGATGATGTCCCATTGGAAGAAGGCCAGGACGATCGAGGCCACGATCGGGATGAGCGTGAAGAGGCCCATGCCGAGGGCGGTGGGGGCCAGGAAGACCCACGGAAGCCAGCGCTGGTGTTTCATCATTTCCCTCCGAGCGCCTGTTCCAGGTCCCGCTGGAGGGACTGCAGGGCGGACTTGAGCTGGGCCTGGTCACCGGAGACGGCCAGGGAGACATTCTTGATCAGGGCGGTTTCCACGGCGGCCTGCTGCGGCGGGGCGGGGATGGGCCCGGTGCTGGGGAACTTGTCCAGGGTGTCGTAGAAGACCTTCCAGTGCTTGGGCCCCTTGCCCGCGTAGAGCGCCTCGTTGACCATGGAGCGCCGGGTGGGCGTGGTGGTCGGCAGGGCGAACTGGGTCTCCATGGCCGGCTTGGACGCCGCCCACTTCACGAACTCCCAGGCGGCGTCCTTGTCTTTGGCGGTCTTCATGATCGCGTAGCCGGCGGTGCCGAACTGGTGGCGCTGCGTGCGCCACTTCGGGAAGAACGCGACGTCGTACTGGTCCTGCGTCATGCCCGCCTCGTGGAGGCCTTCCACCCAGTAGCCGCCCGCCGGCGTCGTGCCGATGCGTCCGGAGGCGAAGAGCCCCACCAGGGTGTTGCCGCCGCCTTCCTCTGGGCGCACGCCCAGTCCGTCTTTGACCAGGCCGCGCAGGAAGTCGAAGGACTCCTCCACGCGGGGGTCCAGGGCGTTGGGCGCCTCCCAGAGGGCACCGCCGGTGCGCATTTTGCTGCTGGGGTCGTTCTGGTAGAAGGAGTCCCAGAGCCAGCGGCCGCCGGGGGCCTTAGTCTCCTTCAGGACGCTGGTGTCGTTGATGTAGAGCCAGGGGACCACACCGCCGAAGAGCCGGTTGGTCCAGTAGTACGGGGTGAAGTCGCTGCCGTTGGCCTGCTTGAGCGAGCTCAGCATGGTCCGGAAGTCCAGGTGCGTCCAGTCGTCCGCGGGCATCTGGAGGCCGGCCTTGGCCAGGGCCGAGGTGTTGAAGTACATATTGGCGGCGTTCCAGTCCATGGGGAGCTGGTACAGGCTGCCCTTGTACATCATGGCCTCCACCAGGCTGGGGTGGACGTCCTCGAAGTACTCCTTGAGTTCCGCGGCGTCCCGCTGGACGTAGGAGTCCAGCGGCTCGGCCAGGCGCTCGGCGAAGAGCTGGGTGCCCTCGGTGGCCACGTAGACCAGGTCCGGGGACTGCCCGGCGGCCACCATGGTCAGGAGCTTGACGAAGAAGTCCTTCCAGTCCACCGACTGGATGGCCTGAACCTTGATCCTGATGTCCGGGTGCACCTTGTTGAAGTCGGCCACGAGCTTCTGCCGCGCGGAGGCGTCGGCCTTGGTGCCCTGGATGACGATGCTGAGGCTGTTGTCCCCGCGGCCCGGGATGTCCGTGCCGGTGAGCCGCGGCCACGACGCCACCGTCGCACCCACCACTCCGGCTCCCAGGGCACCGAGGGCAGCACGACGGGTGATCGCGAGCGCGTCTCCCTGAGTGAGTGCCATGAGCTGAACCTTTCCGGCGCGAACCGCGCCTAACACGTGTTAGGTAGCGTAGATTCAAGCTCCGGACTGTGTCAAGGATCACTTTCCGCCACCCGGCTGAGCTGGGCCGACAGCGCCGGACGCGCCGGTCCCGTCCCGGCCGCACCCAGCAACATATGCCAGGGTGGAAGCATGGCACCACTGAGCACCAAGGAGAACAGCAGGGCCCTACGACGGCGGGGCGGCGCCTGGCGCCCGCTCGCACTGGCCTTCGGGGCCGCCCTGTCCTGCCTGGGGACGCTGTGGGTGTACCGCTACTTCGTGCGCACGCCGGAGGGGCAGACCTTCGACGCACTGGCGCTCGCCCAGGCCGCCGCGATGGGCGGCGGCCGCCTGGACAAGGCGACCTCCGCCGTCCTGGACCAGCTGCCCACCGTTTCCCTGGTGGTGGCGGCGATCATCGTGGGCCTGGTGGCGTTCGCCGGCAAGCGCTGGGCGCCGGCGCTCTGGGCCGTGGTGGCCGCCGTCGTCGCCAATCTGGCCACGCAGCTGCTGAAGAACTTCGTCTTCGACCGCCCCGACCTGGGCGTCGACTCGCCGCTGGGCAACTCGCTTCCGTCCGGGCACACGACCATCGCCGCGAGCGCCGCGGCGGCCGTGACCCTTGCCGTCGCGCCCCGCTGGCGGCCGCTCGCCGCCGTGCTGGGCGGCACCTTCGCCTTCGTCTCCGGGGCGTCCACGGTGGTGAATCTGTGGCACCGCCCGGCTGACGTGATCGCAGCGCTTCTGGTGGTGGGCTGCGCCTCGGCGCTGGCGGCCATCCCTGTGGTGATCCTGGACGGCCGGGGCTCCCGCGGTGTGCCGTCCGGCGCGGCGAAGGTGCTCTCCAGCCACACGGTGTGGGGTGTGGCCACCGGGGTGCTGACCGTCCTGGGGGCTGTGGCCGCCGTCGTGATCCCGCTGCTCCCCGCCGGCTCGCTGAGTGTGACGGGCAGTGCCGGCGTGGACACGCGGGCGTTCTGGTCCGGGGTGGCCCTCTGCGGGGCGACGGCCTACGGCCTGTCCTGGCTGGGGATCCAGCTGCTCAGCCGCCGCAAAGGCTGAGCGGCGCACGACGACGGCGGGTGACGTTCAGTTTCCTGTGCCAGGCTGGGCACATGGCACCTTCCAGCAGCGCCGGGGCGCCCGGGACCACCCGGACGCGAGGGTCCGGGTGGCACAGATCCCGGTGGCGCGTGCTTGCGCTGGCCGCCGGAGCCGTGCTGTGCGTGCTCGGCGTCGCCCTGACGTATCTCTGCTTCGTGTGGACGGCCACGGGGCAGTCGCTGGACGCGTCCGCCTGGTCCGAGGCGGCGATGGTGCTGTCCAATCTGCGGAGCCATCTGGTCCGCACGGCGCTGAGTTTCCTGCCGGTGGCGACCCTCGTCGCCGGGGTGGTGCTGATCACGGTGGTGGCGGTGGCCGGCAAGCGCTGGGTGCCGGCCGTGTGGGCAGTGGCGGCCGGGGTCGCGGCGAATGCGGCCACACAGGTGCTCAAGTCCGAGGTGTTCGTCCGGCCCGATCTGGGTGTGGCGTCGCCGCTGGGCAACTCGCTCCCGTCCGGGCACACGACGCTCGCCGCGAGCGCGGCGGCCGCCGTGACGCTGGCAGTCGCCCCGCGCTGGCGTCCATTCACGGCCATGGTGGGCGGGACGCTGGCGTTCTTATCGGGTTCCGCGACCGTGGTGAACCTCTGGCACCGGCCGGCCGATGTGGTCTCGGCGCTCTTGGTGGTGGGGGCCGCATCCTCGCTCGCAGCGATCCCGGTGGTCCTGCATGGCCGGAAGCGGCCGCGGCCGCCCGGCGGTTCCGCGCCCGCCGTCCTGCTCGACCGCACGCTCTGGAGCCGGGTCACCGGTGCGCTGGCACTGCTGGGTGCGGCGGCCGGCGTCGTGATCGTGCTGCTGCCCGCGGGCGTCCTGACCGCCACGGTGATGCAGACCGTGGACACGCGCACGTTCTGGTCCGCGGTGGCGTTCCTGGGGTCCGTGTCCTACGGGATCACGTGGGCGGGGATCCGGCTGCTCAGCGGCGGGTCTGTCGAACAGGCGGCCGCGGATCGGCCCCGCTGAACGACTGACCGGCTCAGCCCAGCAGGCCGCTGCGCCGCAGGGCCTTCTCGACCCGGCGAGCATCGTCGCCCTCCAGGACCTTCAGAGGGCTCGGGAGGACCGGACCGGTCGTGTGGCCCAGAATGCCGGCGGCCGTGGCGACCACCCGGAGGCTCCCGTAGCGGCGGAACAGCTCCCAGAGGGGTTCCAGCGCCATCGCGTGACCCGCGGCCGTGTCCCGGCCCGACAGCGCGGCGTCGGCAAGTGTCCTGGCCGTGGACGGGAACAGCCCGGCGAGCACGGAGAACCACAGATCGCAACCGGCCTCCAGGGCCTCCGCGGCGGCCCAGTCCCCGCTGATCCCCAGGGCCACGCCCTCCGGCAGGACGGTGCGCAACGCCGCCACCCGCTCGGCCGCGGTTCCGGCGGGCATGGGCGGGATCTTGACGGCGGCGACGCCCGGGAGGTGCGCGATGCGTCCGTGGAATTCGTCGCTGAAGGTGAAGCCGGTGGTGCCGGGGTTGTCGTAGACCACCACGGGGATCCGCGCGTGGGAGGTGACCTCGGTGTAGAGGCTCAGGACCTCCTGCTCGGTGAGGCGGTGGTAGGAGACGGGCGCGACGAGCAGTGCGGCCGCCCCGGCCTCCTGCGCGTCCTCGGCGTACCGCAGGGCGTCACGGGTCCTGAGCGCGCCGATGCCCGCGATGACCGGGACCCCGTTCGCCGCAGCGACGGCGGCAGCGATGACTTCGCACCGTTCCCGCCGGTCCAGGTACGGGTACAGCCCCGTCGACCCCAGGATTCCCAGGGACTCGACGCCGGCGTCCGCGGCGTTGCGCACCAGGTTCACCAGCGTGTCCATGTCGACGGCGTCGCCGGCCATGGGCGTCAGGGGAAAGGCGCAGACTCCGGTGAACATCAAACCTCCAAGGGTGTGTGCCGGGAGAGTCCGGCAGTGCCCAGAGTGCCACGTTCACGTCCGGCCCGCCAGGCTGGTCCGAGCAATCACGCACGCCGGGGCCGGGCCCACATGACCCACGCTTTCGCGGTTGACCCACCGAAATTTGCGGGGGTCAACCACAAAAGCGTGGGTTTCCCGAAGATCCGCGCCTGTGAAGGCTCAGCCCCGCGCCCCCAGCAGATGCTGCACGGCCTCCAGGAAGTGCTCCCGGCGGTCCGGCACGCCTTCCCAGCGCACCAGGGCCTGGGCGTTCAAACCGTCGATCATCCCGAGCACCTGCCATGCCGCGGCCGCCGGATCCGCCACGGCGTACAGCCCCGAGTCCACGCCGTCCTGGATCCCGGCACGCAGCAGCTCCTGCCAGGCGTCCATCTCCTCCCGCACGGACACGGCCAGTGCCTCGTTCCGGCGCCCGAGCCCCCAGGCCTCCACCCACACGGCCGTCACGGCGAGCCGTTCCGTGTCCAGCGAACTCCCCAGCAGCGCCCTCAGCCGGGCCCCGGCCCCGGAGGCGCCGTCCCGCGCGCTTTCCACCTCGGCCCGGTCCAGCCCGGCGATCCGGGCGAACGTCGCCGCCACGAACTCATCGATGCGCGGCTCGTAGTGCGCCACCAGGCTGGACGCCACGCCCATCCGGGCGCCGATGCGGCGGAGCGTGATGGCCGCCAGCCCCTCGTCCAGGGCGAGGCCGACGGCGACGTCCCGGATCTCCTGATGGCGCTCTGCGGGGCTCTTGCGTCCGGTCCTCTTGCGCACGGCGCCCGTGCGGGCAGCGGTCTCCTGCGGATTTTTCGTTGACATGGTGGGCTCAGTCTAGCTACCGTTGACGCAATTGATCATGCGATCAACAATAGGTGATCAGCACGTACAGACCCCGGCGACCGGACCCCGCAGCGACGCGGAGGAGAACGCTCGCCCTCACCCCACGCACAGGAGACACCCATGGCCCGCATCGACGTCGTCGACGCCTCCATCGCGCAGCTGCGCGCCGCCCTCACCGCCGGCGAGACCACCGCCGTCGAACTCCTGGACGCCTATCTGGCCCGTATCGAGGCCTACGACGGCGAGCTCAACGCGGTCGTCGTCCGTAATCCCCAGGCCCGCGCCGACGCCCAGGCCTCGGACGCCCGCCGCGCGGCCGGCACCACGCTCGGCCCGCTGGACGGCATCCCGTACACCGCGAAGGACTCCTACCTGGCCAAGGGCCTCACGGCCGCGGCCGGCTCCCCCGCCTTCAAGGACCTGGTGGCCCAGAAGGACGCTTTCACCATCGAGCGCCTGCGGGGCGCCGGCGCGGTCCTCATCGGCCTGACCAACATGCCGCCCATGGCCAACGGCGGCATGCAGCGCGGCGTCTACGGCCGCGCCGAGAGCCCCTACAACGGCGACTTCCTCACGGCGGCCTTCGGTTCCGGCTCCTCCAACGGCTCCGGCACGGCCACGGCGGCCAGCTTCGCCGCCTTCGGCCTGGGCGAGGAGACCTGGTCCAGCGGCCGCGCCCCGGCGTCGAACAACGCGCTCTGCGCCTACACCCCCTCCCGCGGCGTCATCTCGGTCCGAGGCAACTGGCCCCTGGTCCCCACCATGGACGTGGTGGTCCCGCACACCCGCAGCATGGACGATCTGCTCGAGGTCCTGGACATCATCGTGGCGGACGATGCCGAGCACCGCGGCGACTTCTGGCGCGTCCAGGAGTTCGTGGAGCTGCCGAAGTCCTCCAGGGTCCGTCCCGACTCCTACCCGGCTCTCGTCCCCTCGCGCGACGAGCGCGCGGAGCTGCTGCGCGGCAAGCGCTTCGGCGTGCCGAAGATGTACATCAACCAGGACGACGACGCCGGCTCGCTGGCCGCCGGGGAAGCCGCGGATGCGCGGGGTATCGGCGGTCCGACCGGGCGGCGCATCGACACGCGCGCCTCGGTGATCGCCCTCTGGGAAGCGGCCCGCCGCGATCTGGAGGCCGCGGGCGCCGAGGTGGTGGAGGTCGACTTCCCGGTGGTGTCCAACTACGAATCGGACCGTCCCGGTGCGCCGAGCATCAAGACCCGCGGCTTCGTCTCACCGGAGTTCCTGCAGGAGGAGATCGTGGATCTCTCCGCGTGGAGCTGGGACGATTTCCTGGGCGCCAACGGCGATCCGGCCCTGAACAGCCTGCTCCAGGTGGACGGCGCCGCGATCTTCCCCCACCCGGAAGGCGCGCTCCCGGACCGCTACACGGGGTTCGATGACGACATCGCCGAGTACCCCGCCGTCGTCGCCGAACGGCCCATCACCCACCCGCGCGAGCTGTACACCATGGAGGCCGGGCTGCTCGGGCTTGAGCGCACCCGCCGCGTGGACCTCGAGGAGTGGATGGACGAACTCGGACTGGACGCCGTGATCCTCCCGGCCGCGGCCGATGTGGCACCTGCCGACATGGATGTGCGGGAGGAGTCCGCAGACCTCGGCTGGCGAAACGGCGTGTGGGTCTCCAACGGCAATCTGGTCCCGCGCCACCTGGGCATCCCGACGGTCACGGTCCCGATGGGCACCATGGAGGACATCGGCATGCCCGTGGGCCTGAGCTTCTGGGGCAAGGCCTACTCGGACAACGAACTCCTGACCTTGGCGGCCGCCTTCGAAGCCACCGGCGAGCGCCGCACCGAGCCCCCGCGGACCCCGCGCCTGGGCTGAGGCGGGGCTGATTCCTCTGATCCCCCTTCGCTGAAACAGTGGGTTTCCGCTGAAACAGTGGTTTAAACCCACTGTCTCAGCGGTTCACGGACGCGCGGACTCGCCGGTCCGTTCCGGCCTACGCCGTCTCGCGGAGCCGGCGGATGAAGTGGCGGGACTGTTCCGGGCCGTAGGGCAGCACCGGGATGGCCTTGGTGGCGTCGTCCGGGGTTTCACGGGTGGCCTGGTGCGCCACACGGATGGCCATGGCCATGGTGTCCGCCATGGTGCGCACTGCGTCGTCGTCCATGAGGGCGCCGTGGCCGGGCACCAGGTACTCGTACCGGTGGCGCAGCGCGGACACGTGCCGCAGCGTGTCCGCCCACTCCACGGGGTAGGAATCCTCGAAGGCCGGGTATCCGCCGTGTTCCACCACGTCGCCTGCGAACAGGGCCGTGGGTGTGCCCACCAGCAGGTCCCCGTCCGTGTGCCCGCGGCCCAAGTGGAACAGCTGCACGGACACCCCGCCCAGGTCCACCAGCACGGGCTGGTCCTTCACGATCGCCTGCGGCGCCACCAGCCCGGTCAGTTCCCCGGACCCGGCGGCCATCTCCGGCTCGAACACCTCCACCAGGGACCGCTGCCCCTCACCCCGGGAGGCGATGGTCCGTGCCGCGTTCTCATGCGCCCAGAATTCGACGGCGCCGTCCTCCTGGAACACGGCGTTGCCGAAGAAGTGGTCGTAGTGGGCGTGGGTGTTCACCACCACAAGAGGCAGGGACGTCACGGACCGGACGGCGTCCAGGATCTCGCGGCCCTGGCGCGGCCCGCACCCGGTGTCGATGACCAGGGCCCGCTCCCGTCCCACCACCAGCCCGGTGTTCAGGAACTCCGCCTCCGTGGTGAGCGCATGGCTCCCCTGTCCAAGATCGATCCACTCAGCCACGGGAATCCTCCTCTTTCCGGGCAGGCCTGACGGCCCGCGTCCTTCGCGATTGCGCCCATCTTCACACGGTTTAGGGTGGAGGCATGACCGCCACGCCACACCATCCTCTGCCCCCTGTCGCCCGCAAGGTCCCCACCAGCAGGACCCATCACGGCGACACCTTCGTGGATGACTATGAGTGGCTCCGGGAGAAGGAGAACCCGGAGGTCGTGGCGCATTTGAAAGCGGAGAACGCCTACCAGGAGGCCGTCACCGCGGGCCAGGAAGCACTCCGGGAGGCCATCTTCCAGGAGATCAAGGGCCGCACCCTGGAGACGGATCTCTCCGTGCCGTCCCGCAAGGACGCCTGGTGGTATTTCACCCGCACCCTCGAGGGCAAGGACTATCCCGTCTACGCCCGCGTGGCCGCCACGGACTCCGGCGACCCGCTGGCCGACTGGACGCCGCCCGTGGTGGAGGCCGGCGTCGCGCTCCCCGGTGAGCAGACCCTGCTGGACGGCAACGCCGAGGCCGAGGGGCAGCCGTTCTTCTCCGTGGGCGGCGCCGCCGTGACCCGGGACGGGAACCTGTACGCCTACGCCGTGGACAACGCCGGCGACGAGCGCTTCACGGTGCGCTTCAAAGACCTCCGCACCGGCGAGCTGCTGCCGGACGTGATCGAGGGCGCCTTCTACGGCCTGGCCTTCTCGCCGGATGGCACGCGCCTGTACTACACCGTGGTGGACGAGTCCTGGCGCCCGCACCAGATCCGCGCGCACGTGCTGGGCACCCCGGTGGAGCAGGACGAGCTGCTCTACCAGGAGGACGACGCCGGCATGTGGCTGGGCTTCGAGCTCTCCGCCCAGCGGACCCACCTGGTGGTGGGCATCTCCTGCGCGGAGTACAGCGAGGTGCGCCTCCTGGACTTCGCCGATCCCGCCGCGGGTCTGCGGACCGTCCTCTCCCGGGACGCCCGGGTCCTCTACGAAGCGGAACCGTTCGCACTGGACGGCACGGACGGCGTGCTCCTGACCCATGACCGGGACGCCGTGAACTCCATGGTCTCCTTCACCACCTGGGAAGAGCTGGCCAAGCCGTTCGAGGCCCAGGAGTGGCGCACCCTTCTCCCGCACTCCCCCGAGGTCCGAGTCAACGGCACCGGCGTGCTGCGCGACTTCCTGGTCCTCTCCGTCCGCCAGGACACCCTGGAACGCGTCCAGTTCCTCCCCCGCCAGAGCCTGGGCACTCCGGAGCAGCGGCCCACCATGGAGCCCGCCTTCGCGGAAGAGCTGTTCACCTCCTACCTCAGCGCCGCGGACTACGACGCCCCGCTGGTCCGCCTCGGGTACACGAGTTTCCTCACACCGGTACGGGTGTACGACTTCGTCCTGCCCACGGCCGCGGCCCCGGAGGGCGAGCTCCTGCTCCGCCGCGAGCACCCCGTGCTGGGCGGCTACGACCCGCAGGACTACGTCGCCACCCGTGAGTGGGCCGTGGCAGCGGACGGGACCCGGATCCCGCTCTCCGTGATCCGGCACCGCTCGGTCCGGCAGGACGGCACGGCGCCCGGGCTGGTGTACGGTTACGGCTCCTACGAATCCAGCCTGGATCCGCAGTTCGTGATCTCCCGCCTCTCCCTCCTGGACCGTGGCGTGGTGTTCGTGGACGCCCACGTCCGCGGCGGCGGCGAACTCGGCAGGCACTGGTACGAAGACGGCAAGAAACTGGCCAAGAAGAACACCTTCACGGACTTCGTGGCCGCGACGGACCACCTCATCGCCTCCGGCTGGGTGGATCCCGACCGGGTGGCGGCACTCGGTGGCTCCGCCGGCGGCCTCCTGATGGGCGCCGTGGCGAACCTGGCCCCGGAGAAGTACGCCGCCGTCGTCGCGCAGGTGCCGTTCGTGGACGCGCTGACCACCATCCTGGACCCGGAGCTGCCGCTCTCCGCCCTCGAGTGGGAGGAGTGGGGCAACCCGATCACGGACCCCGAGGTGTACGCCTATATGAAGAGCTACACCCCGTACGAGAACATCCGCCCGGTGGCGTACCCCCGGATCGCCGCCGTGACGTCCTTCAACGACACCCGGGTGCTCTATGTGGAACCCGCCAAGTGGGTTCAGGCGCTCCGGGAACAGAGCACCGGCACGGAGCCGATCGTGCTCAAGATCGAGATGGACGGCGGCCACGGCGGCGCCTCCGGCCGCTATGTGCAGTGGCGGGAAAGGGCCTGGGACTACGCGTTCATCGCTGACGCCCTGGGGGCCGGGGCGCTCCTCCCGGGTGCCGGCCCCCAGTAGCTCCGCCCTGCCTAGCGTGCCTTGCCCAGCCGGTACTCGAGGTTCCGCTTCACGGCCGGCCATTCCAGGGCCAGGATCGAGAAGACCACGGTGTCCCGCAGCACGCCTTCCGGGGTGAGCGCCTGACTGCGCAGGACCCCGTCCTGTTTGGCCCCGAGCCGGGCGATCGCCTCCCGCGACTGGTGGTTGAGCCAATTGGTGCGGAACTCCACGGCGACGCAGCCCACGGTCTCGAAGGCGTGGCGCAGCAGAAGGTACTTGGAGTCGGGGTTGGTGCCCGTTCCGTGAGCCGACCGCCGGTTCCAGGTGGAGCCGATCTCCAGGCGCGGCAGGCTGTGATCGATGTTCATGAAACTCGTCATGCCGATCACCTGACCGGTGGAGTTGGAGCGTGCCACGAACGGCAACATGCTCCCGGCCTCCTGCAAGGCCAGGCGACGCTGGATCTCCGCGCCGACGCCTTCGGGGCGGGGCACGGTGGTGTACCAGAGATTCCAGAGTTCACCGTCCTGGACGGCCTCGACCAGAGCCGCCTCATGGGCGGTCTCCAGGGGCTCCAGCGTCACGTATTTCCCGTGCAGGGTGACAGGATCGATTTTTTGCACGAGGACAATTGTGGGGCCGGAACGGCCGCATGCCAAGTGGTTAACCCAGCGTTCACCTCGGGACACGAACCACGGCTTCCGGAGCGCTTCCGGAGCATTCCTCTGAAGGCGATCTGGCGCAGATGGCACTGATGCCCGGCCCCGTGCGGTGTCCGGTCCGGCCCGTCTACAGTTGACGGGTGACTGCAACGCTCGTGGCCAACGGCCTCGCGGGAGGGTACGCCCACCGCATCCTGTTCGATGACCTCGACCTCACGGTCGCGCCCGGCGATGTGATCGGCGTGGTCGGTGTGAACGGGGCGGGCAAGTCGACACTGCTGCGGATTCTCGCGGGCGAGCTGGACGCGCAGGCCGGCACCGTCTCGCTGGCGCCGTCCGACGCTTTCATCGGCTGGCTTCCGCAGGAGCACACGGCGGTCGACGGCGAGACCATCGGCCAGTACGTGGAGCGCCGCACGGGCGTGGCGGCCGCGTCCACCAGGCTGGAGGTGGCTTCCAGCGCGTTGGCGGACCAGTCGGCTGTGACTCCGGGAGGCATCGATCCTGCCGACGAGTATTCGGCGGCGCTCGACCGCTGGCTCGCATCGGGGGCCGCCGACCTCGATGAGCGCCTGCCCGCCGTGCTTGCAGAGCTCGGCCTCTCAGTTGACGCCGGTCCCGGGTCCGGCGCGGGCCGGAGCGCGGCGGGTCTCTCCGTCGATTCGCTCATGACTTCGCTCTCCGGCGGCCAGAAGGCCCGCGTCGCCCTCGCCGTCCTGCTCTGCTCGCGCTTCGACATCGTGCTCCTGGACGAGCCGACCAACGATCTGGACCTGGACGGACTCGCGCGGCTGGAGACGTTCGTGCGCGGCCTGCGCGGCGGCGTCGTGCTGGTCAGTCACGACCGCGAGTTCCTCGCCCGCGCGGTCACCCGCGTCCTCGAGCTGGACCTCGCCCAGCACTCGAACCGGGTGTACGGCGGCGGCTACGAGGCGTACCTCGAGGAGCGTGCCACGCTGCGACGGCAGGCACGCGAGGACTATGACGAGTTCGCGGCGAAGAAGGCGGATCTGGTGGGCCGGGCCCGCACGCAGCGGGAATGGTCCAGCAAAGGCGTGCGCAATGCGATGCGCAAGTCGCCGGACAACGACAAGATCCGCCGCAAGGCTTCCACCGAGTCGAGCGAGAAGCAGGCACAGAAGGTACGGCAGATGGAGAGCCGGATCGCTCGGCTGGACGAGGTCGAGGAGCCTCGCAAGGAGTGGCGGCTCGAGTTCACCATCGGGTCCGCTCCGCGATCAAGCTCGGTGGTGGCGACCCTCAACGAAGCGGTCGCCCGTCAGGGCGAATTCACCCTCGGCCCAATCTCCTTGCAGGTCAACGCCGGAGAGCGGATCGGCATCACGGGGCCCAACGGGGCCGGCAAATCGACGCTTCTGCGTCTGCTGCTCGAGGAGCAAAGTCCCGACGCCGGATCCGCGGCTCTGGGAAGTTCCGTCGAGATCGGTCAGATCGACCAGGCCCGGGCGCTCCTGAGCGGTGCCGCCCCGCTCGCGGAAGCCTTCGAAGCGCTGGTTCCGGCGCAGACGGCGGCCGAGGTGCGTACGCTGCTCGCGAAGTTCGGGCTCAGGGCGGACCACGTGCTGCGGCCTGTCGACGCGCTCTCGCCCGGCGAACGCACGCGAGCCGGGCTGGCGCTTCTGCAGGCCCGCGGCGTCAACCTGCTGGTCCTTGACGAGCCGACCAACCACCTCGACCTTGAGGCGATCGAGCAGCTGGAGGAGGCGCTGGAGGCCTACGACGGCGCGCTGCTGTTGGTCACCCACGATCGCCGCATGCTCGAAAACGTCCGTCTCGACCGACGCTGGGAGCTCGAGGCCGGGCGCCTCACGGACCGGCTCGGCTGAGCCGCTCCGCGACCGCCACCGGCGTCTCAAACGGGTATCCACTACTCAGGACAAGGCTTCCGGCCCGGTCTAGCGTTGGTTCATGAACGCCGAATTCAGATCTCGCCTGCGGCGATGGATGCGCGTTTCAGCACTCCTCGTCATGACTCCCGCCGTGCTGACCGGGTTCCTGGTCCAGCCGGCCGAGGCCGCCGCCTCGACCACCACCTACGCAGCTCTCGGCGACTCCTACACGGCCGGCCAGGGCGCCCCGCCGTACCAGGACACCGTGTGTTACCGGAGCCCTCAGTACAGCTACCCCGCGGATGTCAGCATGCTGCGCGGCATCTCCTTCAAGGGCAACGCCGCATGCTCCGGCGCATCCACTGCGGACATCCCGGCGGAACTCGCCACCCTGCCTGCCGGCGGGGTCAAGCTGGTCACGGTCACGGTGGGCGGCATCGACGCCGGCTCCAACCAGGTGGCCACGGACTGCCCCAACGGCACCCTGACCACCGAGTGCCAGGCCCTGCTCACCATCGATCCCACGGAGGCGGCGGCCCTGAAGGCCAAGCTGGCCACTGCATACGCTCAGATCAAGACCCAGTTCCCCACGGCGACCGTGGTGGCGATGGGTTATCCCCGGATGTTCACGGGCCTGTACCTGCTCTCGCCGTTCGCCAATGCGCTCAACTCCTCGATCAACACGCTGGACGGCAGCATTTCCGCTCAGGCGGCAGCGTCCGGGGTGCGATTCGTGGACGTCCGGCAGGCGTTCTCGGGACACGAGATCGGATCGTTCAGCGGCCAGTGGATCAACTACAACTCCTCCAACACGGCCGATCCGGCCAACTTCCACCCGAACGCCACCGGGTACAGGTCGGGTTATTACCAGTCCCTGGTGAACGCGGGCCTGCTGCCCCGCAAGTGAACCGGACGACGACGGCGGGCGGCTCCCCTGGGGAAGCCGCCCGCCGTCGTCGTGCATCACCGTTGAGTGCTCAGTTGTGGTGGCCTGGTGGCGACGGAAGCCACCACAACTGAGCACACAACACAGGAATCAGCTGTACAGCTCGTTCTTCGGCTTGTTGTTGCGGACCTTCATCCAGCCGAGCCAGAGCAGGAGGGCGAAGAACGGCACGGTGCCCAGGGTCCAGGCGCCGAGGTAGAAGACGCTGCCGTCGGCGTTCTTCATGGTGTCCATGCCGATCAGCACGGTGATCACCAGCAGCGCGATCAGGCCGGCCCAGCTGGTCCACGGCGCACCGGGCATGAGCAGGCTGGAGACCTTGCCCTTCTTCTTCCGCAGCATGATCTGGCAGGCGAAGATCGAACCCCAGGTGAAGATCACGCCGATGGAGGCGGTGTTCAGCGCCAGGTCGAAGGCGTTGGAACCGCCCAGCCAGACGTTGAGGAGGATGCCCACCAGGTAGAAGCCGCCGATCGCCAGGATCGCCGCGTACGGCACGTGGCGGGAGGACATCTTGGTCAGCCACTTCGGGGCGTGGCCGTTGTTGGCCATGGTGCGGAAGATGCGGCCGATCGAGTAGAGGCCGGAGTTGGTCGAGGAGAGAGCGGCGGTGATGACGATGAAGTTCATCGCATCGCCCATCCACGGCAGGCCCATCTGGCCGAACACGGTCACGAACGGGCTGGTGCCGGCCTTGTACTGGTCGCTCGGCAGGATCATCGCGAGCAGCGAGACGGAACCCACGTAGAACACCACGATGCGGATCACGACGGCGCGGATCGCCTTGGGCACCTCGCGCTGGGGGTTCTCCATCTCACCGGCGGTGATGCCCACCAGTTCGATGGCGTTGTAGGCGAAGATCACGGCGTTGAGCACCAGGACCATGACCAGGGCGCCGTGCGGGAACATGCCGCCGTCACCGGCGAAGAGGTTGGCCGGGGTGGCATGGCCGGTACCCACCTGGGCGTTCATGACCACCAGGACGGTGCCCACCACGAGGAAGATCAGGATGGCGCCGACCTTGAGCACGGAGGCCCAGAACTCGAACTCGCCGAAGGCCTTCACGGAGAGGAGGTTGACGGCCACCAGGAGGACCAAGGCCGCGACCGCGGTGACCTCCACGGGGACGTTCGGGAAGAAGTACTGGAAGTACAGGCCGATGGCGATGAGCTCGGCGATGCCGGTCATGCCCCAGTTCAGGAAGTACATCCAGCCGGACAGGTACGCACCCTTGGAGCCGAAGAGCTCACCGGCGTAGGAGACGAAGGAACCGGACGTCTGCCGGTACATGATGAGCTCGCCCAGGGCCCTCATGAGGAAGTAGGCGATCACGCCGGCGATGGCGTAGGAGAAGATCAGGGCCGGGCCGGTGGAGTGGAGACGTCCACCGGCTCCCATGAAGAGGCCGACGCCGATGGCGCCGCCCATGGCGATCATCGTGACGTGGCGGCGGCTCAGGGACTTGCTGTAGCCCTCCGCGGTGAGGGTGCTGTCTGCGGCGCCGGACACCTGCCCGAGGGCCTGGTCCGTGGTGCGCTCCTGCTGCGTAGTTTCTGACACGAAACACAAGTTTACGGATCATGTCCCGAACGTGATGTGAATAACAATCAAAAGAGCTGAAGATCACACGGGGAACACCGCTTGCACCTGGGTGGATATTCGAACCGTCTCGACAGGTGGACACCCGGGTCTGCACAGCTCGGAACATTTGACGAACGCTTCAGAAATGCGCTTTCACGGGCCGCTGTCCCGCCGGGCATAGGATTCCAACTATGACCGAGCCTGTTCTCCCCGCCGCCGTCTCCGACACCTTCGACCCCCGCCGCTGGCGCGTGGTGGAGGGCTTCGATTTCACGGATCTGACGTATCACCGCCAGGTGGAGCGGGCCGAGGACGGCACCATCATCCGGGACCTGCCGTGCGTCCGCATCGCCTTCGACCGGCCGGAGGTGCGCAACGCCTTCCGCCCCCACACGGTGGACGAGCTGTACCGCGCCATGGACCACGCCCGCATGACCCCGGACGTCGCCGCCGTGCTCCTGACCGGCAACGGCCCGTCCCCCAAGGACGGCGGCCACTCCTTCTGCTCCGGTGGCGACCAGCGCATCCGCGGCCGTGACGGCTACAAGTACGCCGAAGGTGAGACGAGCGAGACCGTGGACCCCGCCCGCGCCGGGCGCCTCCACATCCTGGAGGTCCAGCGGCTCATGCGCACCATGCCCAAGGTGGTCATCGCCGTCGTGAACGGCTGGGCGGCAGGCGGCGGGCACTCCCTGCACGTGGTCTCGGACCTGACCATCGCGTCCAAGGAACACGGCAAGTTCAAGCAGACGGACGCCACCGTCGGCAGCTTCGACGCCGGTTACGGCTCCGCGCTGCTCGCCCGCCAGATCGGCCAGAAGAACGCCCGGGAGATCTTCTTCCTGGCCCGCGAATACTCCGCGGAGGACATGGTCCGGATGGGCGCCGTCAATGAGGCCGTTCCGCACGCGCAGCTGGAGGAGGTGGCACTCGGCTACGCCCGGGACATCGCCCGCCAGTCGCCGCAGGCCATCCGCATGCTCAAGTTCGCGTTCAACCTGGCCGACGACGGCCTGGCCGGCCAGCAGGTCTTCGCCGGCGAGGCCACGCGCCTGGCCTACATGACGGACGAGGCTGTGGAAGGTAAGCAGGCGTTCCTGGAGAAGCGGGACCCGGACTGGTCCGACTTCCCGTACTACTTCTGATCGCGCCCCGGGACAGACGGCATGCAGCAGCTCGATGACATCCTGAAAGCCCTCGCCGCCGCCCTCGCCGCTGAGGGCCCGGCCGTGGACTTCGGCGACGAGGTGACCACCGTGAGCCTCCCCGCTCACCCGGAGGCCGCCGTCGTGGTCCGCACCTCCGGCTCCACCGGCAGGCCCAAGGCCGTGGTCCTCTCCGCGGAGGCTCTCGCGGCGAGTTCCCTGGCGACGGCCGAGGAGCTGCGGGCCGAGGGACAGTGGCTCCTGGCCCTGCCACTGCAGTACGTCGCCGGGGTGCAGGTCCTCATCCGGTCCCTCTACGCGGGCACCCGGCCGTGGGCCATGGACCTGGATCAGAGCTTCACCCCGGAAGCGTTCGTGACCGCGGCGGACGAGCTCACCGATCCCATCCGGCTGACCTCCCTGGTGCCCACCCAGCTCGCACGACTCCTGGAGGACCCCACCGAGGACGTGCTGCGCGTCCTGCGCCGATTCCACGCAATCCTGCTGGGGGGCGCCGCCGTGGCGCCGGGGCTGCTGGCGCGGGCCAGGGAGCTGAGCGTCAACGTGGTCACCACCTACGGCTCCGCGGAGACCTCCGGCGGCTGCGTCTACAACGGGCGGCCCCTGGACGGCGTGGACGTCAGGCTGGTGGACGGACGCGTCCACCTGGGCGGGCCCACCCTCGCGGACGGCTACCTGGACGACCCGGAAGCCACCTGGGACGCGTTCATCGAGCTGGACGGGGAGCGCTTCTTCCGCACCAGCGACCTGGGCGAACTCTTGCCGGACGGCACCTTGCGCGTCACCGGCCGGGTGGACGACGTCATCAACTCGGGCGGCAGCAAGGTCTCCGCCCTGGATGTGCAGCACGCGCTGGAAGCGCTCGACGGCGTCGCGCAGGCCTTCGTGGGCGGCATCCCGTCCGCAGAATGGGGGCAGTCCGTGGCGGCCGCCGTCGTGCTGTCCCCCGGGGCTCGCTGGGAGGCCGGCGAACTCGCCGAGGCGCTGCGCGCCGGCTTCGGTCCCCTGCGCCCGCGCCATGTGTCGCTCTGGGGCTCCCTGCCACTGCTGCCCAACGGCAAAGTGGACCGCCAGGCGATCCTTGGACGGCTCCGTGACGAACATGGGGGAAAATAGGACAGGCGCTCCAGCGTCGAAGACCCTGACGTCCAGCGAGAGGTAACCGTGGCTACAGCCGGCCAGTGGATCCAGGGGGCCCGCCCCCGCACCCTTCCAGCCGCCATCGCGCCTGTGGTGATCGGCAGCGCCGCCGCCTACCAGCTGCACGGCTTCAACCTGCTCAACGCCGTGCTCGCCGCCGTCGTGGCCCTGTTGCTGCAGATCGGCGTGAACTACTCCAACGACTATTCGGACGGCATCCGCGGCACGGATGAGAACCGGGTGGGCCCGTTCCGTCTGGTGGGCTCCGGCGCCGCCCGCGCCAAGTCCGTGCTCAAGGCCGCGCTGGCCTGCTACGGACTGTCCATGGTGGCCGGTCTGGGCCTGGTCCTGCTGACTCAGACCTGGTGGATGATCCTGGTGGGCCTGGGCGCCGTCATCGCGGCCTGGGGTTACACGGGCGGCAAGAACCCGTACGGCTACCAGGGCCTGGGCGAGCTGTTCGTGTTCGTGTTCTTCGGCCTGGTGGCCACGCTGGGCACCACGTACACCCAGGCGGGGCGGATCAGCCTGGCGGCCACGATCGGTGCGGTGGGCACGGGCCTGATCGCCTGTGCGGTGCTCATGGCCAACAATGTGCGTGACATCCCGACGGACAAGGTGGCCGGCAAGCACACCCTGGCGGTCCGGCTGGGCGACCGCCTGGCTCGCCGCAGCTACGTGCTGATGGTCGCCGTCGCGATTCTCTCGGTGGTGATCCTGGCCCCGCAGAACCTGTGGATCCTCCTGGTGCTCCTGCTGATCCCCGCGGCGCTGCTGCCCTGCTGGCTCATGCTCTCCGGACGCACGGGCAAGGCGCTCATCCCGGTGCTGCAGCAGACCGGCATGCTGAACCTCGGCTACGCCGCACTGTTCGCGGTGGCGATGATTCTGGCGCACGGCGTCTGAGGCGCCCCGCGCGATTTCCCCGTGAAAACGGAAGATCCCCGGCGCTGCGGCGCCGGGGATCTTCCGTTAAGGCAGGGGTTTTCAGGCTTTGCTCTCCGCCGGGCCGTCCGCAGCACCGTCGACGACGGCGTCCTCCGCCGCCGCGTCCTTCTCGGCACGGCTGTTGCGGGTGCGTCCGCCGAAGGTGCCGGCCAGCTGGGTGGCAGCGCTGTCGCGCTGGCGGCTGAAGAACAGGTAACCCAGGCAGAAGGAGATGAGGGCGGCGAAGACCGCGCCGAGGACCAGGCCGATCTTCAGGAAGAGGCAGATGGTCAGGACCACTGCGAACAGGGCCACACGGATCAAGAGGTACTTCAGATTCGCCACGGATCCATTCTACCGGCCATTCCTGGGCGCTCCCCGGGCCTGGCCCCGGCCGGATCCACGCCACCATTCCGCCACCATTCCGCCACCTCGAGCGTGAATCCGGCGCTGAGACAGTGGGTTTCCGCTGAAACAGTGGTCTAAACCCACTGTTTCAGCGGAAACCCACTGTCTCAGCGAAGGCTCGGACTGGGGCCCCTCGCTCACTAGACTTGGTGGATGCCTCGCGTCATCATCACCGTTCTGCTCGTGGCCGTCTGGATCTACGCCATCATCGACTGCATCCGTTCCGAACCGGATGAGGTCCGGGGCGTGCCCAAGGGCGTGTGGATCGTGGTGCTCATCCTGCTCCCGCTCATCGGCGCCGTGCTGTGGTTCGCGCTCGGCCGGCCGCGGATCAGCGCCGCCTCGGCCGGTGGCCGCCCCGCCCAGAACCGCGGTCCGGCCGCCGGCTCCGGCCCCGTCGGCCCGGACGATGACCCCCAGTTCCTGCGCAATCTGGAACAGCAGCGCCGCAACCAGGCCGAAGCCAAGCGCCTCGAGGACCTGCGCCGCGAACTCGAGCAGCGGGAGCGGGAGAACAAAGAACGCCGCCCCCGCGATGGCGAGGACGGCGCTCCAGGTGAGAATGGGCCCGGTCAGAACGGAACGGGCCCTCATCAGGACGGACCGCACCGCAACAGCTGAGGGCTCAGAGCCCCGAGTAGGAGTGCAGGCCGTTGAAGTACTGGTTCACAATCGTGAAGTTGAACACCACGCAAAGGTAGCCCACGATCGACAGCCAGGCCGCACGGGTGCCGGTCCAGCCGCGGGTGGCCCGGGCGTGCAGGTAGCCGGCGTAGACCACCCAGATCACGAACGTCCACACTTCCTTGGTGTCCCAGCCCCAGAAGCGGCCCCAGGCCTTCTCGGCCCAGATGGCGCCGAACATCAGGGTGAACGTCCAGCCGACGAACGCGATGGTGTTGATGCGGTAGCTGAAGTTCTCCAGGCTCAGGGCGTCCGGCACCAGGCGCATGAACATGAGTTTGTCGTCGCGTCCCAGGGCCAGCTGGCCCTCACGGCGCGACTGGAGAAGCTGCAGCACGGACATGGAGAACGTCAGAGTGAACAGCGCGGAGGACAGCACTGCGATGGACACGTGGATGACCAGCCAGTAGCTCTGCAGAGCGGGGACCAGGTGGCCCACAGGCGTCCAGAACGCGACGGAGGCCGCCACGAGCATGATGATCACCAGCGCCATCACGAAGGTGCCCACGAAACGCAGATCGCGGCGCAGCAGCACCAGGAGGAACACCACGGCCACCAGCCAGGCGCCGGTGGTGAGGAATTCGTACATATTGCCCCACGGCACGCGTCCTGCGGCGAAACCACGGCTGATGACGCCCGCGCCATGGATCAGCGCGGCCAGAATCGTCAGCGCCACGGCCACCCGGGCGGGGGCGCGGCGTTCGCCGCTGTACCGCATGGACGAATCGGCGGTGACCGCCGTCGTACCTGATGCGGAGCCGGTGCCCGACGACGGCGCGGCGGGTGCGCCGGCGCCCACCAGCTGCTTGGCGGCCACCGTCACGGTCGCCTTGCCCTGCTGGCGTGCGGCGCGCTCGTCGATCGCGCGCAGCGTGGCGCTGCTCTTGGCGAGGTCCCAGGCGAAGGCGATGAACGCCACCGTGTAGGTGCCCGCGGCGAGCAGCATGAAGAGCTCGCTGTACGAACCGAGTTCGAAATTCAGCCCTGGCATGAGTCTGCCTTTCCCTGTGATGCCGCCCCGTGCTGAAGCGCGGCCGCGTTCTTATCCATTATCCGCCGGTGTCCCCGCGGTGCTTCCCCCGGCCGGGCCATCCAGGCCCCAGCGTTCCTGCAATGCCTTGCGGATCCGGGCGGTCTCCCGCGCCAGTCCGTGGTCCTCGCCGCGGGCCAGGAGGCCGTACTCCACCATGACGCGGCCGTCCTCGGCCGTCCCGGTGCGGACCCAGGCGCGGCGGCGTCCGGTGTAGAGCGAGATGACCAGACCGCCCACGGCCACCAGCGCGAAGATCAGCGCCGGGACCTGGCCGGGGTTGTGACGGATGTCGATCGCGATGAAGCGCTTGAGACCGTCGAAGGTGATGGAGCCCTTGCCGTCCGGCAGCTTGTAGGTCTGGCCGGCGTCCAGCACGATGCCCTTGGCCGGCAGATCGCGGCCATTGAGCTGCTTGAGGTTCTTCACGTCCAGGTTGTAGACGTTCTGCGGGCTGCCGCTGTTCAGGCCCAGGTCACCGTAGTAGGAGTTCAGGTTCAGCTGGGGCTTGAGCGGGTCCGGGTCGGCACTGTAGGCGATGCCGGCATCGTTCAGCTGGGCGGCAGGCAGGAAGAACCCCACGAAGCCGAGCTGGTCCGGCTGGGCGTCGGGGACCTTGATGACCATGGTGGAGGTGTACACGGCGTCGGTGGGAATGGCCGGCACGGGACCTTGGAGCGCCACATTGCCCTTACCGTCCCGGACCGTGATCACGGGGGCGTAGCCGTTGCCCACCAGGTAGAGGCCGGTGCCGCCGATCTCCAGCGGGTCGTTGACCTTCAGTGTCTGCTTCTGCGCCGGGGCGTCCGGGGAGTCCTTGGTGGTCACGGAGGCGTTGAAGTCGATCGGCTGGCCGAACTGCTTGACGGACTCCCGGTCGTAGCGGACGTCGAACTTGTCCAGCTGCACGGAGTAAGGGCTCAGCCAGGCGGACTGGAAGTCGGTGCCGGGGCTGAACTGGTCGTAGCCCACCAGGGTGTTGACGAAGGTCTCGCCCTCCACCAGGGTCCGCTGGCCGCTGTAGCCGAACAGGCCGCCGATCGCCACGGACACCAGCACGCCCACCAGCGAGGTGTGGAACACCAGGTTGCCGATCTCACGCACATAGCCGACCTCCGCGCCCAGATGCGGCCGTTCGCCGTCGGTGTCGCGGGTGTCCACGCGGTAGCGGCGCCCCTTGAGCACCGCGGCGGCGTCCGCAAGCGCCGACGACGCCGTGGCGCCTTGGGCGGCCGGGATCACCAGGGTGCCGTACTGGGGCAGCCGGGAGATGCGGCGCGGGGTCCGCGGCGGGGCGGTGCGGAGAGCCTTCCAGTGGGCCCTGGCCCGCGGGATGATGCAGCCGATCAGGGAGATGAAGAGCAGCAGGTAGATCGCGGAGAACCAGTAGGACGAATAGACGTCGAAGAGCTGGAGTTTGTCCAGCCATGGGCCGTAGTCCGCGTGGTCCTTCAGGTACTGGGTGACCACGGCGGGGTTCGCCGGGCGCTGCGGGAACAGGGAGCCGGGCACCGCGGCCACCGCCAGGAGCAGGAGCAGGAGGAGTGCGGTCCGCATGCTGGTCAGCTGGGTCCACGCCCAGCGGAGCATGCCGATCGGCCCGAGCGCGGGGACGGCGACGTCCTGGCGGGAGGACGACGCACCCTCGGGCTTCCGGCCCCGCTTGGGTTTCTTCACCGTCTCAGTCATCCGTGCCCGTTCCCCGTCCTTGAATCATCTCGTGTCTGTGTGCCATGTGCGTCGCCTCAGATGGGCAGCTTCACCTCGTTCTGGAACCAGGTCTGCAGCTGCACGGTCCATTCACCCCAGAGGCCGCTCACCATGAGCAGTCCGAGGCCGATGAGCATGAGCCCGCCGAGCCGTTGGATGGCCAGCTTGTGCTGGCGGAAGAACTTCATGACGCCCATGCCGCGGCGCACGGCCAGCGCGATGAGCAGGAAGGGGATGCCGAGGCCCAGGCTGTAGGCGAAGGCCAGGAGCGCGCCCTTGGCCGCGGTGGACCCGCCGGACAGGCTCAGGAGCTGGACCGCGGAGTAGGTGGGGCCGATGCAGGGCGCCCAGCCCAGGCCGAAGGTGATGCCGAGCAGCGGCGCACCCCAGAGGCCTGCCGGCGGCCTGGCCTTGAGCTTGGCGTTGCGCTGGAAGAAGTCGAAGCCGCCCAGGAAGATGACGCCCATCAGGACCACCACCACACCCAGCCAGCGGGTCACCAGCTGCTGCTGGGACGGGACCGCCAGGAAGGCGAAGATCTGGCCGAAGGCACCGCCCAGGAGCACGAAGATCACGGCGAAGCCCAGGACGAACAGCGCCACACCGGCGAACATGCGCCCGCGCTTCTGCTCGGCGAGGTCCACCCCGGTCAGGCCCGTGACGTAGCCCAGATACCCGGGGACCAGTGGCAGCACACAGGGCGAGAGGAAGGACACCAGCCCCGCCAGCAGCGCCACGGGCACCGCCAGGATCAGGGAGCCGTTGAGGACGGTCTCGGCGAAGGGGTTGTTGGGCACCGGGTCACTCCGCCAGGACGGTCTGGATGAGCGTCCTCATGGTGCCGCCCTCCAGCTCGCCCACCACGCGGGCGCTGACGCGGCCCTGCTTGTCCAGGACCAGGGTGGCCGGGACGCTGTTCGGCGGAACGATGCCGGCCATGGCCAGGAGGACCTGGCCATCCTTGTCGTTGAAGCTGGGGTAGGTGATGCCGAAGGACTTCTCGAAGGCCTCTGCGGTGGCCTTCTCATCCCGCACGTTCACGCCGTAGAACTTCACGCCCTTGGGGGCGAATTCGGTGTGCAGCTTGACCAGTTCGGGCGCTTCCAGCCGGCACGGGGCGCACGAGGCGAACCAGAAGTTCAGGATGGTGACGGAACCCACCAGGTCCTTCTCCGAGACCTGGGCGCCGTCGAAGAGCACCCCGGTGAAGTCCTTGGTGCCCTTGCGCTGGTCCTTGGCGAACTCGGTCACGGTGCCGTCGCCGCCCACGTAGTTCTTGTTGTCCCCGGCGCGGGCCTGCTTCGCGAGGGTGTCGTCCTGGCTGCACGCGGAGAGGCCCAGTGCCAGGAGACCGGCGCCCACCATACCGAAGGCCTGCCGACGGCTCAGCCCGGTGCGCGGGGCGCGGTCGTCCTGGAAACGTTCGTCGGTCATGCTCAGGCTCCCGGAGTGGTGGAGGCGCCCACCAGGAGGTCGGCGGCCGGTTCTCGGTACGTCACGCCCGTCAGCCGCCCGCCGTCGTCGAACGTCAGCGAGGTCAGCGAGGTCAGGGTGCATTCGCGCTTGCGGGGGTCGTGGGCCAGGCGGCGGCCCTCGGCCGCCAGGCGGGTGGACCAGATGGGCAGCTGATGGCTGACGATGACGGCCTCCGCGCCGGGGCCTCCGCGCTCGACGGCGGTCTGCCGCGCCTGCTGCACCGCGGCCATGACCCGCTCCACCTGCTGCGCATAGGCCTCGCCCCAGGAGGGGCGGAGGGGGTTTACGAGATAGGGCCAGTGCCGGGGTCTGGCCAGCTCGCGCGGGTTGACCTTGAGTCCCTCGAAATGGTTCTCCGCCTCGATGACCCGCTCGTCCGTCTCGATCTGAAGCCCCAGGGCCGTGGCGGTGGGGGCCGCCGTCTCCTGGGCGCGCAGGAGCGGGGACGCCACCAGATGCGTGATGAGCGCCCCGGCGTCGCGCTGGGCGGCGAAGTACTCGCCCAGCCGGTCCGCCATCTTGTAGCCGCGTTCGGAGAGGTGGAATCCGGGGAGCCTGCCGTAGAGGACTCCGTCGGGATTGTGGACCTCGCCGTGGCGCATCAGATGGACGGTTGCATGGGGCATGGCTCCATTTTCTCAGAGTTTAAGGACACCTCCGGCCAGAGCGGCCCCCGGACCGGCTGTGAATCCGCCATGAATCGCCCGCCTCCGGGAACCATCGCCGAGGTCCGCTCGTGGGCGCCGCCCACCGGATAGCTGGAAGACGTTCACAAAAAATTTCCCGGAACCGGGAACAAAAGATGCATTTGCATGTTTATACTGGATGCAACGCGATTGGTTGAGACTTCAATCAATCCCCATGAGACAGCTGAACACCGACCTCCCAAGGAGAACCCCATGAGCATCCCCACCAACCTCACCGCCGGCACCTGGACCCTGGACGCCTCCCACAGCGAGGCCGCCTGGACCGTTCGCCACGCAGGTATCTCCAAGGTGCGCGGCACCTTCGGTGAGCTGGCCGCCACCGTCACCGTCACCGAGAACGACGCCACCGTGGACGCCACGATCCAGTCCGCCAGCATCTCCTCCGGCGACGCCAACCGCGACGGTCACGTCAAGGGCGAGGACTTCTTCGACGTGGAGAAGTACCCCACCCTGACCTTCACCTCCACCTCCATCGAGGGCGCCGGTGAGGACTTCAAGCTCAACGGCAACCTGACCATCAAGGGCATCTCCGTCCCCGTGACCTTCGAGACCGAGTTCGGCGGCGTGGCCGTGGATCCGTTCGGCAACACCCGCGCCGGCATCTCTGCCGAGACCACCATCTCCCGCAAGCAGTTCGGCCTGACCTGGAACGCCGCTCTCGAGGCCGGTGGCGTCCTGCTCTCCGACAAGGTCAAGATCAACCTCGAGCTCTCCTTCATCGCCCCCGCCGCCAACTGAGGCCGCGGCCCCCGGCCGTCTGAAGACGGCCGGAGCTGAAGAGTGACTGCCCGACGACGCCGCACGGCGTCGTCGGGCAGTGCATTTAAGGCCGTTCCTCCATTTCACAAGGGGTTTTGAGACAAAGGGGTTACGGATTCATTGCGCTCAGGCGAAAGTCTGCCGCCGGGCCTGTCTGTGCCGGGCGGACAGTTCTAGAGTGAGCATCATGAGCAGCCAATATCCTGGCGCATCAAGCGCCGCATCCGGCAATGAACCTCCCGCGGGCCTCGGCTATGCAGCGCCGGCCCGGAACACGTTCGGATTCGATCTGAGCAACCTCAAGAAGCGGCTCCTGGACGTCACCGGCGTCCCGCAGCAGCTGACGTACTCCTACTGGCTGTGGGCGGGCGGTGCCGTGCTCGGCATCATCTTCTCCATCCTGAACATCTTCATCGCCACTGCGGCCTTGGGTGCCTACACGGGCATCATGGCGGGAGCGGCGATCGGCAGCCTGATCTGGGGGATCATCTGGGGCGCCGCGGTGATTTTCGTCGCCATCCGGCTCAAGGAAGGGTCCCGCTGGGCCCGGATCGTGCTGACCGTCCTGGGCGCACTCGCCGTGATCGCCTTCTTCGTGGAGCTTGCGACCCTGAATCTGACCGCGGTCTCCTCCGCTGCGACGGTGGCCGGCGCCGTCCTGATGTGGATGCCCCAGTCGCAGAAGCACTTCGCCTGAAGATCATCCCTGAGACTGGGGACCGCGGCCGGGAGGCGGGATACGGTGGGACTGACACCGGGATCCGGCCGTCGCCCCCATCCATGCCGCAAGGTGAGGAGCCGACGTGAGCAGTACACCTGAAGAGCCTGGAAACCCGCAGCAGCCGGGTCCGGGGCAGCCCCCCGTTGCGCCACAGTACGGGCCTCCTCAGCAGGGAGCTCCGCAGCCGCCGCAGTACCCCCAGTACGGCACACCGCCGCAGTACGGGAACGGGCCACAGTACGGGAACGGGCCTCAGTACGGCACACCGCCGCAGTACGGGAACTCTCCCTACGGCTCCCAGCCCGGTCAGGGCTACCAAGGCGGCCCCGGTTACCCCGGCACACCAAGCTACCCTGGCGCACAGGGCGGCGAGCCCGTGTGGCCCAGCGCCAGCCCCTACAGCGGGATCCAGGAGCGTCCGGCACGTCCGGCGAAGGTGGAGATCGCCTTCTGGCTGATCATCGCAGCCGGCGTCCTGAGCACGCTCACGACCCTCCTAGCACTGACCCAGCTCGACTCCAGTCAGATTGAAGTGGCCATCCGTCAGGCCCAGGCCTCCGGCCGCGGTTCCGTGGACCCCGCAACGCTCAAGTCGATCGTCGCCACCATGATCATCATCGTCTCGATCATCTCGCTCGGCCTCTACCTGCTGGTGGCGTTGTTCATCCGCCGCGGTGCCAACTGGGCCCGCATCCTCGGGACCGTGTTCGCCGCGATCTCCCTGGTCCGCCTGCTGGGCCTGAACCCCTTGAGCATCATCGTGACGCTGCTGGGCGTGGCGGGCATCGTATTGCTGTACCTGAGGGACAGCAACTGGTACTTCAGCCGTCCTAAATTCTGAGCCGCACAGCCGGAACCACAGAATCGCAAGGGCGGGGCGCATCCGGCGCCCCGCCCTTGTCCGTCGGGGCCCCGGGTCCCAGTGAGGAAACATCCATGACCGAGCAGCCGGGCACCCCGGACCACGGACCCGATGAGACGCCGCAGGACCCGCAGGCGGGACCGGCCGGGCCTCAGACGCCGGACGCCGGTCCGCAGCGGCCCGCTCCCCCGCAGTACGGGCTCCGCTCGGCCGATCTCGGACTGCCCTCTCCGTACGAGCAGTACCGGGCGCGGGAACAAGCGGAACGGGACCGGCATGCCCGGGAACAAGCGGCGCACGCGGCGCAAACAGCCTGGCCGTACCGCCAGCTGCCTGGGGGCGGAGGCCGCGGACAGCAGCCTGGCTGGGGCCCGCAGCCCTGGCCCGGGCATGAGGCCGCACAGTTCGCACCCATGGACCCGCCCACGCCGATGCCACGGCCGAGGACCCTCCACTGGGCGTACTGGCTCATCCTCGCGGCCGCGCTGCTCGGCGTGCTCGGCACGGTCTGGACCTACACCCACCTGGACTTCAACGCGCTGATCGACCAGGGGATCCGCCAGGCGGAAGCCCAGACCGGCGAGACTCTGACCTCCTCGATGCGTGACGCCATGGTCCCGGTGACCATCGGCGCACTCGTGGTGGTGCAGCTGATCAGCATCGGTCTGTACACGATGGTGGCGGTCTTCATCCGCCGGGGCCGCCATTGGGCCCGGGTGCTGGGAACGGTGTTCGCGGCGATCTCCCTCGCCGGCCTCTTCTCGTCCAACCTGTTCGACGCCGCCCAGGTGATCGTGGGCGTCGCGGCCATCGTCCTGAGCTGGATGCCCCTCTCCGCGGCCTACTTCGCCAACGCCAAGCTCGTCCGGGACCACCAGCGCTTCCAGCGCTTCCAGTCACACCGCTGACGTCAATTGACCAGGCGCTGCGCGTGGTATGCCAGGATCTGAAGCTCCGTCGCCATGTCCACTTTGCGCAGATTCACGCCTTCCGGCACCTGCAGGTTGACGGGCGCGAAGCTCAGGATGCTCTTGACCCCGGCAGCCGCCACCCGGTCGCACATCTCCTGCGCTACGGACGTGGGGAGGGCGAGCACGGCCATATTGGCGCCCGTCTGGGCCAGAACGGTCTCCAGGCTCAGCACATCACTCACCCGCAGGAAGCCGATCTCGTGCCCCACCAGCAACGGGTCGGCGTCGAAGATCGCCACGATCTCGAAGCCGCGAGACTGGAAGCCCCCGTACCGGGCCAGTGCCCTGCCGAGGTTGCCGGCACCGACGATGGCGACCTTCCAGTCGAGCGTGAGGCCGAGTGCCGCGGCGATCTGCCGGTTGAGGTAGCCCACCTCGTAGCCGACACCGCGGGTGCCATGCGAACCGATGTAGCTGAGATCCTTGCGCAGCGTGGACGAGCTGACACCCGACGCCTCGGCGAGCGCCTCGGAGGAGATCCGTTCGACGCCGTCGCCGGTCAGCGCGTTGAGCGCGCGCAGATACAGGGTCAGGCGCGCGACGGCGGCCGGCGGGATCTGCTTGACGGGGGCGTCCCGGACGACTTCGGTGAGGGGCGCGTCCGCGCCGGGCGCCGCAGGCAGTGCGATCCCCTGGCGGCTGGCCGGCTGGGCTTCCTTCTTACGCATGGGCACGGACCTGTTCAGGCCTGCTGCGCTTCGCGCAGCTTCCGTTCCAGACGGACCGCATCGATGGTCCAGAAGTCGCGCTGCACCCCGTCGATGAGCACCACGGGAACCTCGTCGGAGAAGCGCGAGCGGAGCGCGTCGTCGTCGTCGATCAGCCGTTCCCGCCAGGGGACGTCCAACCGGCCGGCCACCTCGCCCACGGTCCGGCGGGCCGCCTCGCACAGATGGCAGTCCCGCTTGGTGATGAGAAGAAGCTCTGGGACCCGCATTCCTTTACCGTAGCGCCCTGCCCGCCCCAGGAGCACATCGTGCGCTCCGAACTGACAGTTCGCGACTGTTGGATAGACTCAGCATCATGGCCAGCACGCGGAACGAGTCCGCCTCCAGCGTCTCCGTGGCCGATCTGCACCGTCATGAGGCTGCGTTCTTCGACGTGGACAACACCCTGATCCGTGGCGCCAGCATCTTCCACGCCGCCCGCAAGATGTACCAGCGCAAGGTGTTCACCGCGCGGGACATCCTCGGCTTCGCGTGGCAGCAGCTCAAGTTCAGCGTCCGCGGCGAGAACCTGTCCGATGTGCACAGCATCCGGGACCGGGGCATGCAGGTCGCGGCGGGCATCCGGGCCGAGGACGTCGCCACTCTGGGCGATGAGGTGTTCGACGAGACCATCTCCGGGAAGATCTGGCCCGGCACGCGGGCACTCGCCGAGCAGCACCTGCGCGTCGGACGCCGGGTCTGGCTGATCACCGCAACCCCGTACGAGCTCGCCCAGCCGATCGCCAGCCGCCTCGGGCTCACGGGCGCCCTCGGCACCCGGGTGGAAGTGGTCGACGGCGTGTACACCGGCCGCCTGGTGGGCGACATCCTGCACGGCGAGGCGAAGGCCGACGCCGCCCGCGCGCTGGCCGAGGCGGAGGGTCTGGACCTGGCAGAGTGCTGGGCGTACAGCGACTCGCACAATGACATCCCGCTGCTGAGCATGGTGGGCCACCCGGTGGCCATCAACCCCGACGCCGGCCTGCGCCGCCACGCGAAGGCCACGAACTGGCCGGTCTACGACTTCCGTTCGGGAAGGCGCGCGGCGACGTTCGGGCTGAAGGCGGCCACCGTGGGCGGAGCGGTGTACGGCCTCTGGAGGGGCCTCAACCACGCCCGCGGCACCCGGCGTTGATCTTGGCCCCGTGCGGGGCTGAGGGTCCCCACGCGGCTTAGACACGCTCCGTCGCTCGTCCCTCGCTCTGTCGCGCGATGCGCCGCTTTTGAAAACGCACGACGCCGTGCGCCGTTGCTTCCTTGCCGCGCGCGCAGACCTGGTTTCGTAAAGGAAATGACCCTGATGACGAGTGGCCACGGAACGGCCGCCACGTGCGGTCCCTTCCCACTCCCCCACCGCAGGCCCCAGCCCGGCACCGAGCCAGGTCCAGCTTGATCGCTTAACCCCGCCCCGACACGAGGTGACCTGCCACAAGCCGCGTGAGGTTCCCGAAAGCGGCGCATCGCACGCTGAAGCGAGGAACGAGCGTAAGCGGGTGTCTAAGCCGCGTGGGAACCTCATGCGGCACCCAAGCCGACCACTCGCCGTCGGGCACCACTTAAAGCACCAGGCCCGGAACCAAACGGTTCCGGGCCTGAACGCCTGCGAAGTATCTCTACTTCTTGTTGCGACGCTGGTGGCGAGTCTTACGAAGCAGCTTGCGGTGCTTCTTCTTGGCCATGCGCTTGCGACGCTTCTTGATAACTGAACCCACAGAAGTTCCTTACGGTAATGCGCGCCTGCCCGATAGTCCCCGGTGAACCCGAAGAATCGGTGGACGCTGTTTTGCGATGACGTAAAACGTTCCTTAACAGGGTACCGCCTCCGGCAAGCTCCCCCGAACTCGCGGGAGGGCCGGCCCGTTGCGGCGGAAACGTCTTCTCAGGCGGATTCCGTGTGACGGCCGGTGGCCGCCGCCTTCACGTACTCCTCCACGGCGCTCTCCGGGACACGGAAGGACTTCCCGAAACGGACCGCGGGCAGCTCTCCCGAGTGGATGAGCCGGTACACGGTCATTTTGGACACGCGCATCTGCTCAGCGACTTCCGCGACCGTGAGGAAGTCGGTGTTCGCAAAGTTGGCCACGTCCGGCCTCCCCCTCCATGCCTATAGCTGCTGCCCCCGCCGCAGGTGCGCGGCGTGTCGGAACTGAGGTGATTCCCCCCTGAGTGCTAGTTACTCTAGTGTCTCACCTGTCCATTGTGAAAGATGGGAATCGCGGAAACATGGGCGTCCCCTCGGAAGAGCCTGTGAGACGCCTCAGCCGTCCCGGCGGTTGCGGACGGCCTCGGCGAGGGCGTCGAGCACCTGAGCGGTCACGTCCCATTCCATGCACGCGTCGGTGATGCTCTGGCCGTACACCAGTTCGTCACGGGCTTCGGGCCCGTCGGCCGGGTCGAACTTCTGGGCGCCACCCACCAGGAAGCTCTCCAGCATGACCCCGGCGATGGCGTCCGCAGTCCGCTCCCCTTCCAGCTGCGCGGCGATCTCCAGCGCCACCTCGGCCTGACGGTGGTGGTTCTTGCCACTGTTGCCATGGCTCGCATCGATCACGACGCGCGGGTTCCCGCCACGGGCGGTCAGGGCTGCCGACACCTCGGCCACGGATTCGGCCCGGTGGTTGGGCCCGGAGGCGCCGCCGCGCAGGATGACGTGCCCGTCCCGGTTGCCTGGGGCATGGACCACACTCGTGCGGCCGTCCAGGTCCGTCCCCAGGAAGGACTGTGCGGCGGAAGCGGCCTGGCAGGCGTCGATCGCATGGGAGACCGTGCCGTCCGTGGCGTTCTTGAACCCCATCGGCAGGTCCAGGGCCGCCGCCATCTGGCGGTGCACCTGGCTCTCCGTGGTGCGGGCGCCCACCGCTCCCCAGCTGACCAGGTCTTCCAGGTACGGTGCGCTGAACGGCTCCAGGAACTCGGTGGCGGTGGGCAGGCCCAGCGCGGTGACGTCCCGCAGGAACCCACGCGCCTCGGACAGGCCCCGCGCCATGTCGTGGCCGCCGTCGAGCCCCGGATCGTTGATCAGGCCCTTCCACCCCACCGTGGTCCGTGGCTTCTCGAAGTAGCAGCGCATGACCACCAGCAGATCCTCGCGGTGCCGGGACGCCTCCGCGGCGAGCCGGCGCGCGTACTCGAGCCCCGCCGTCGTGTCATGCACCGAGCAGGGACCCACTACCACCAGCAGGCGGTCGTCCAGGCCGTTGAGCACGGCGCGCACCTCGTCACGGGAGCGCTCGACGACGGCGGCGCCGTCCGCGTCCACCGGCAGCAGATCGCGCAGTTCGGTGGCTGTGGGCAGCGGTGCGTACGCGGTGCGCCCGGCGAAGTCCTGGCCGGAGGTGCTGAGAGTCTGGGCTGCTGCGTTCATGGGGGTCCTTGTCTATGAGACGGACCCTGGCTTCAGAGCCCGTCGAAATGACGAAGGGCAGGGAATGCATCCCTGCCCTGTGAGCTCTGAAGGTGTGTATGCGCGGCTACAGCCGTGGGCCCTCCAGAGCCACAGCAAAATACGCATACCAACGCTTCGTCATGGTCCCACACTATAGGTCGGCCCCCAGGAGGCCGCAAGCACGGCATCCGTTTATGACTTCCCTGTGGACGCCCGGGGTCACGCAACTACACACGGAGACCTATATGACACCCGGACGCGACGGCGCTCACGGGGCTGGGTACATTTGCCAGCAACCGCCCGGATCCGCGGCGGTTGTCACCCCGCTCGAGCCCGGCCCGTGCTCCTACACGGCCGGCTCCGCGGCACCACCGATGAAGGAACCGAAGATGAAGACCTGGAAGTCCCGCCTGGCCGTCACCGCCGCCGCTGTCACAGCAGTCCTCGGCATGACCGCCTGCGGTGGCGCTGCCGGCGCCTCCGGTCCTCAGCTCTCCCTCGTGGGATTCTCCGTGGCCGAGACCGCCAACAAGGCCGCCGAGGCCAAGTTCCAGCAGACCGAGGCCGGCAAGGGTGTCACCTTCAGCGGCTCCTACGGCGCCTCCGGTGACCAGAGCCGCAAAGTGGCCGCCGGCGCCAAGGCCGACTATGTCCAGTTCTCCCTGGAGAGCGACGTCACCCGTCTGGTGAAGGCGGGCCTGGTGTCCCCGGACTGGAATACCAACTCCACCAAGGGGATTGTTTCGGAGTCCGTGGTGGTCCTGGTGGTCCCCAAGGGCAACCCGCAGCACATCACCGGCTGGGAAGACCTCACCCGGCCTGACGTCAAGGTCATCACTCCGGACCCCAAGTCCTCCGGCTCCGCCCGCTGGAACATCCTGGGCCTCTACGGCCACGAGCTCGCCACCGGCAAGTCGGCCGCGGATGCCTCCGACTTCGTCACCAAGGTGTTCGCCAATGTCACCCAGTGGGCCGGCAGCGGCCGCGAGGCCACGGAGGCCTTCGACAAGAAGGTGGGCAACGTCCTGATCTCCTATGAGAACGAGGCCATCCTGGCCCGCCAGAAGGGCAAGGACTACGACTACATCGTCCCCAAGGACACCCTCCTGATCGAGAACCCGGGCGCCGTGCTGAGCAAGGCGGACCCCAAAGCCAAGGACTGGCTGGACTTCGTCCTGAGCAAGGACGGCCAGACCCAGGCCGCCAAGGCCGGGTTCCGCCCGGTGATCGACGGCGTGAAGACCGACGTCCAGGGCGCCAACGACCCCTCCAACCCGTTCCCCACCCCGGACCGGCTGCTCACCGTGGGGAAGGACTTCGGCGGCTGGGCCGCCGTGGACAAGAAGTTCTTCGCGGACGGCGCCCTCATCGACCAGCTGCGCGCCGCCGCCGTCAAGAAGTAGGTCCCGCACGTCATGAAGCCTGAAACGCTGACCCGCCCCGCCGCCGCGGGCCTGGGACTCGCGCTGCTGTGGTTCAGCGTCCTGGTGCTGATCCCGCTGGCCGCCATCGTCCTGAGCTCGACGGCGGGCGGCTGGCAGCAGTTCATCGGCACCATCACGGATCCGGAGACATTCGCGGCCCTGCGGCTGACCGTGCTGCAAGCCCTGGGCGCCGCCCTCGTGAACGTGGTGGTGGGCACCACGATCGCCTGGGTCCTGGTCCGGGACCGCTTCCCCGGCAAGGCCGTGCTGGAGGTCATCATCGACATCCCGTTCGCCCTGCCCACCATCGTGGCCGGCCTGGTCCTCCTGAGCCTCTACGGCCCGGAGAGCCCGCTGGGCATCAATGTGGTGAACACCCAGCAGGGCATCTTCCTGGCGCTGCTGTTCGTGACCCTGCCGTTCGTGGTCCGCACCGTCCAGCCCGTGCTGATCGAACTGGACCAGGACGTGGAGGAGGCCGCGGCGTCGCTCGGTGCCGGCCGCTTCACCACCTTCCGCCGGGTCCTCCTGCCGGCGCTGATCCCCGCGATCACTGCGGGAGCCTCGCTGGCCTTCGCCCGGGCCATCAGCGAATTCGGTGCCCTGGTGCTCATCTCCGGTAACACGCCGTTCGAGACCGAGGTGGCGTCCCTGAAGATCCTCAAGTTCATCGAGGGCGACAACCGCGCCGGCGCGGCATCCGTGGCCCTGGTACTGCTGGTGGTGTCACTCGTGGTGCTCGTGGCACTGGACATCCTGCAACGGAAGGTGGCCCGCCGTGGCTGAGACCGACCTTTCCCCGGCCCCGCGCACGTCGACGGCGGACACGGCACCCGGCAACGCCTCCGCCGGCCGCCCGACGACGGCGACCGCCGCGACCACGCCACCGCGCCGCCGTCGTGCACCCCGCACCCCGGGGCGGCACGGCGGCAATCGGCCACTGCGCGTCATCCTCCGCCTCGCCGTGATCGTCTACCTGTTCTTCCTGGTGGTCTGGCCGGTGTCCCTGGTGGTCCTGCGGACCTTCGCGCCGGTCGGCGACACGGGTGGCTGGGACGCCTTCGTGACCCGGATCTCCGACCCGGCGTTCCTCTACGCGTTCGGCCTGACCTTCACGGCCGCACTCTGGGCCGTGGGGCTGAACGCGGTGTTCGGCCTGGGCATCTCCCTGCTGCTGGTCCGGTACTCCTTCCCGGGGCGTCGCCTGCTCTCCGCCCTGGTGGATCTGCCCATGTCCGTCTCCCCCGTGGTGGTGGGCCTGGCCCTGGTGCTGGCGTACAGCTCCAATCAGGGCCGGTTCGGGCCGCTGCTGCAGTCCCTGGACTGGCAGATCGTGTTCTCCACGCCGGGCATCGTCCTGGCCACCACGTTCGTCTCGCTGCCGTTGGTGATCCGCGAGATCGTGCCGGTGCTGGAGGAGATCGGGACCGAGCAGGAGCTCGCGGCCCGCAGCCTTGGTGCTGGAGCCGTGCAGACCTTCCGGCGCATCACGCTGCCGGCCATCAAATGGGCGCTGGTGTACGGCGTCGTGCTGTCCCTGGCCCGTGCGCTCGGCGAGTTCGGCGCCGTGAAGATCGTCAGCCAGGGCGCTTCCTTCAACGGCGAGACGGCCACCCTCCTGGTAGCCAACCGCTACGGCAACTTCGACGAGGCCAGCGCCTACGCGGCCGCCTTCCTCCTGGTCCTGACCGCCATCACCGCTCTGGTGGTCGTGACCATCCTCCGCCCCAAGGAGCACCGTTCATGAGCATCACCGTCTCCGGCATCAACAAGAACTTCGGCGACTTCGTGGCCCTGCAGGACATCAACCTGGAGATCCCCAGCGGCCAGCTGACGGCTCTCCTCGGCCCGTCCGGCGGCGGCAAGTCCACGCTGCTTCGCATCATCGCCGGTCTGGAGAACGCCGATTCCGGCAGCATCACCATCAGCGGTCAGGAGGCCACCCACCTGCCCGCCCAGAAGCGCAATGTGGGCTTCGTGTTCCAGCACTACGCCGCGTTCAAGCACATGTCCGTGGCCAAGAACATCGCGTTCGGCCTGGAGATCCGCAAGCTGCCCAAGGCGCGCATCAAGGAAAAGGTGGACTCCCTCCTGGAGCTGGTCCACCTCACACAGTTCGCGGACCGGCTCCCGGCCCAGCTCTCCGGCGGACAGCGGCAGCGCATGGCCCTCGCCCGGGCCTTGGCCATCGAGCCCAGCGTCCTGCTGCTGGACGAGCCGTTCGGCGCCCTGGACGCCAAGGTCCGCAAGGAACTGCGCGACTGGTTGCGCCGGCTGCATGACGAGGTCCACGTGACGACGCTCTTCGTCACCCACGACCAGGAGGAGGCCCTGGAGGTCTCGGACAACATCGTGGTGATCAATCAGGGCCGGGTGGAGCAGGTCGGCACGCCGGACGAGCTCTACGACCAGCCCGCCAACGACTTCGTCCTGGGCTTCCTGGGCCCGGTCACCGAGTTCCAGGGCCGGCTGGTCCGCCCGCACGACCTGGAGGTCTTCCGCCAGGAGGTGCCCGGGGCCGTGGCCGGGCGAATCGCACGCAGCACGCGCGTGGGATTCGAGGTCCGCCTGGAGGTCGAACTGAACGGCTCCGCGGACGCCGCACCGGTGAACGTGGTGGTCACGCGCGGCGAGGCCCGCGCCCTCGGCCTGACCGTGGGGGACACGGTGTTCCTGGGATTGCAGGCCGTTCTGGTCTGACGCCCGCCCTCGCGGACTACTTCTTCCGGCCGAGCTTCGGGAGGTTCGCCAGTACCTCGGCAGCACGGGTCGCGGCGCGGGTCGCCGCACGGCCCAGCTGCTGTCCGGTGACCGCCACGGCACCCTGCTCGACGCCGGGCTGCACACCGGGGCGAAGGGCGGGCGTGCTCCCGGTGCCCGGACGAATCGGCGTCACCGGGGACGACGCCGGCCGGCTGCGGGGGACGGTCTCAGCGGCGGGTGCGTGGCCCGGCGTCGTCGGTGCCGGCTGGCGCTGCGGGCGGCCGGCGCCAGTGAGCCCGCCGACCCAGTCCTGGACTGCCAGCAGAGGCTCCCGCTCCAGCGAGTAGTACCGTTTCTGCCCCTGGGCGCGCATGCTCACCAGGCCCGCCTCCCGGAGGACTCTCAGATGCTTGGACACAGTGGGCTGACTGGTCTCGAGCTCCTCCACCAGCTCCCCCACGGCCCGGTCCCCGGACCGCAGCGCCTGGAGGATCTCCCTCCGGGTCGGCTCGGCAATGACTGCGAAGATGTCCTCAACCACCATGCCCCTACCCTAGCGTTATATGTCCTTCACGGCATCCTTGTGTGAAGCGCGTGAGACATGCCGCCTGGGGAATAGAACTCAGTCGAACCAGGGATCCAGGCCGAAGAGCGGGAAGACTTCCTTCCGGGTGGCCATGATGCTCCTGTCCACCGGGTTGGAGGGGTCGTAGCCGGTCTCCCAGGAACGCCACCAGATGTCCACGCCATCGCCCATGGTCTCCGGGGCGGCCACGCCGAAGTCCTGACGCACCTTCTCCGCCCAGCCCTCGGGCACGGGCGTGGAGACCGGCAGAGAACGCCCGCTGGCGATGGCCACCAGATGGGTCCAGGACCGCGGCACCACGGAGTGCACGTTGTACCCGCCACCGCCTGTGGCGATCCAGCGGCCGCCGCAGTGCCGCTGGGCCAGGGCCGCCACGGAGTTCATGACCTCCCGCTGGCCGTCCACGGTCACTTCGAGATTGCTCAGGGGATCGTCCCGGTGCGAGTCCGCGCCGTGCTGGCTGACGATCGCCTGCGGCCCGAACTCCCGGACCACCGCCGGGACCACTGAGTGGAACGCTCTCAGCCAGCCGGCATCGGCCGTCCCCGCGGGGACGGCGATGTTCACGGCGCCGCCCGGGGCATTCGGCCCGCCCGTCTCATTGGCGAAGCCGGTCCCGGGGAAGAGCGTCTGCCCCGATTCGTGCAGGGAGACCGTCAGGACCCGAGGATCGTTCCAGAAGATGCCTTGCGTCCCGTCGCCGTGATGAGCGTCGACGTCGATGTAGACCACACGCTCCAGGCCACCGTCCAGGAGGCGGGTGATGGCCAGGGCCGCGTCGTTGTAAATGGAGAAGCCGCTCGCCTTGTCCCGCGCGGCGTGATGCATCCCGCCGCCGAAGTTCACGGCGTGCACGGCGTCACCGGAGAGGATCCGGTCCGCGGCCAGGAGCGAGGCGCCGGCCAGCCGGGCAGCGGCCTCATGCATCCCGGCGAACGCCGGATCGTCCTCGGTGCCCAGGCCCAGGAGCGGCAACGGGGAGGCAGGATCCTCGGACACACGGTGGACGGACTCGATGTAAGACCGGCTGTGCACCCTGGCCAGTTCCTCGTCCGTCGCCAGGTCCGGGGCCAGCACGGTGAGGTGCGGGCGGTACAGGATGCCCAGATCCTGCGCCAGCCGGGCCGTGAGCTCCAGACGCGCGGGCGCCATGGGGTGGGTCGGGCCGAAGTCATAGGCGGTCATGGCCGGATCCCACACCACGGTGGTCGGCGGGGCCTCGCGGCCGATGGCGCTGCCTCCGCTCAGCCGCGAGCGGGAGGAGGGCGGGAGGGAGGGGGACATCAAGGACAGGCTACACGTCTGCCGCGTCATGACGCCGAATGATGGTTAACTACTCCAAGGACACGGCCTCCACAGCCATCTCCCCCGACACGAAGGACAGCCCATGCCCCGCTCCGGGCCCACCTCCCAGCCCCGCCGGCCACCCGGCACGGATCCGCGGACGGCCCCCGGCGCCGTCGTACACGGGAGCTCTCCGAGCGCGGAGCCGCTCACCGGCTGGCAGGCCCCGCACGAGCCAGGCCCATTCGCGCTGTTCACCGGCATCCGCGACTTCGTGGACCGGCTGGCCAACTCCTCGCCCGCGCGTCTGGCGCTCGTCGCCTTCTCCTCCGTCATCCTGGTCTTCACCTTCCTGCTCTCGCTGCCCCTGGCGGCCGCGGACGGCAAGGTGACCCCCCTGGACGAGGCGCTGTTCACTGCGGTCTCCTCCGTCTGCGTGACCGGTCTGACCGTGGTGTCCACCGCGACGCACTGGACGTTCTTCGGGCAGTTCGTGATCATGACCGGCATCTTCGTGGGCGGCTTGGGCACCCTGACCCTGGCCTCCTTGCTGGCACTCATGGTCAGCAAGAAACTGGGCGTGCGGGGCAAGCTCATCGCCCAGGAGGCCATGAACAATGCCGGACGGCTCGGCGAGGTGGGCACGCTGCTCCGAGTGGTCATCGTGACGTCCGTGGTGATCGAGTCGGTCCTGGCACTGGCGCTCATCATCCGCTTCTGGACCCTGGGCGAGGACTTCTGGCTGGGCGTCTGGCACGGGGTGTTCTACTCGATCTCCTCTTTCAACAACGCCGGTTTCACTCCGCACTCGGACGGCATCGTCCCGTATGAGACGGACCTGTGGATCCTGGTGCCGCTCATGCTCGGGGTGTTCCTGGGGTCCCTGGGTTTCCCGGTGGTGATGGTGCTGCAGCAGAACGGCCTGAACTGGCGCAAGTGGAACCTCCACACCAAGCTCACCATCCAGGTGTCCCTGATCCTGGTGGTGGCCGGCACCATCCTCTGGGGCGCGCTGGAGTGGAACAACCCGGAGACCATCGGCTCCATGAGCGTGGGCGACAAAGTCATCCATTCCGTGTTCGCCTCGGTCATGACCCGCTCGGGCGGCTTCAACCTGGTGGATCAGAACCACATGCACTCCACCACCATGCTCCTGACGGACGCGCTGATGTTCGCGGGCGGCGGCTCCGCCTCCACGGCCGGCGGCATCAAGGTGACCACCATCGCCGTCATGTTCCTGGCCATCCGCGCCGAGGCCCGTGGCGACTCGGATGTCCGCGTGTTCGGCCGCACCATCCCGCAGGGGACCATGCGCGTGGCCATCTCCGTGATCGTCATGGGCGCCACCTTCGTCTCCCTGGCCGCCGTCGCCCTGCTCGCCATCAGCGGCGCCAGCCTGGACCGGGTCCTGTTCGAATCGATCTCCGCCTTCGCCACCGTGGGGCTGAGCACCAATCTCAGTGCGGAGCTCCCGCCCGCGGGCGTATATGTTTTGAGTGCCCTGATGTTCGCCGGGCGCGTCGGCACGGTCACCCTTGCCGCGGCCCTGGCCATCAGGCAACGCAGCCAGCTGTACCACTTCCCGGAAGAGAGGCCGATCATTGGCTAAGAACCAGGGCGCCGCGAACCGCCCCTCACCCAACGCCCCGGTCCTGGTCATCGGCCTGGGCCGCTTCGGCGCAGCCACGGCCGAGCAACTGGTCAAGCAGGGCCGCGAGGTGCTGGCGATCGAACGGGACCGCACTCTGGTCCAGAAGTGGGCCCCCGTCCTCACCCACGTGGTGGAGGCGGACGCCACGAACATGGACGCCTTGCGCCAGCTTGGCGCCCAGGAGTTCTCCTCCGCCGTGGTGGGTGTGGGCACCTCGATCGAGTCCAGCGTGCTCATCACCGTGAACCTGGTGGACCTGGGCATCGAGCACCTCTGGGTCAAGGCGATCACGCCGTCCCACGGCAAGATCCTGACCCGCATCGGTGCCAACCACGTCATCTACCCGGAGGCCGACGCCGGCGTCCGTGCGGCCCACCTGGTGTCCGGCCGGCTCCTGGACTTCATCGAGTTCGACGACGACTTCGCGATCGTGAAGATGTACCCGCCCAAGGAGACCGTGGGCTTCACGCTGGACGAGTCCAAGGTGCGCTCCAAGTACGGCGTCACCGTGGTGGGCGTGAAGTCCCCGGGTGAGGACTTCACCTACGCCCGCCCGGACACCAAGGTCTCCAGTCACGACATGCTCATCGTCTCCGGGCATGTGGACCTGCTGGAGCGCTTCGCCGCGCGTCCCTGACCCTCTCTCCGCGAGAAGACAAAAGTTGCCGCTGACCGGCCAGGTCAGCGGCAACTTTTGTACTCTCGCGGGTGTTGTGGAGTGCGTCAGCCGAGGCTGGCGGTGATCTCCGCGGCGCGGGCTGCGGCCGCACGCGCTCCCGTGGCGATGATGGCGGGGATGCCGCCGTCGTCGAACGCCGCGATGGCGCGCTCGGTGGTGCCGTTGGGGCTGGTCACGGCGCGGCGCAGCGCGGCGGCGTCCGCGCCCGGCTCGGCGAGCATGGCACCCGCGCCGGCCACGGTCTCACGGGCCAGCAGCGCGGAGAGCTCGGGATCCAGGCCCAGCTCAGCACCGGCGGCGGCCATGGCCTCGGCCAGGTAGAAGGCATACGCGGGGCCGGAGCCGCTGATGGCGGACAGGGCATCCACCTGGGACTCGGGGATCTCCACCACCGTCCCCACGGCCTCGAACAGGCTCTTCACCCGGGCCAGCTGCTCCGGAGTGGTGCTGGTTCCCGCGGAGACGGACACCACGCCCTTGCCGAGGCGGGCCGGGGTGTTGGGCATGGTGCGGACCACGGGCTGGCCGGCGGGCAGGGCGGCCTCAAGCTGAGCGATGGACACCGCGGCGGCGACGCTCACCACCACCGTCTCCGGAGCGAGCGACGGCGCGATGGACCGCGCAAGATCGGTGATGCCGACCGGCTTGACCCCAAGGATGACGACGGCGGCGTCGCGTACCGCTTCCGGGTTCGCCGCTGGGTTCTCAGACTCGGCCACGGCCACCACACCGTGACGTCCTGCCAGTTCGGCGGCCCGCTCCGCCCGCCGGACGGTGGCCACCACCTGCGAGGGATCGGTGCCGGCGGCGATGAGACCGCCGAGAATGGCTTCGTTCATGGACCCTGTTCCGAGGAAGGCGATTCTGCTCATGGCACCATCTTGGCATGAGCCCCGGGACCGCCTCCGGCCCGTGTTTCCATGGCCCCTTTTCCTGGCTTCCGCCAGGCCGTGGATGATTCCCAGGCTATGCCCGGTTTCACCGAAGGGTCCTCACAACTTGGCTCCCTAATGTAGTGACTACCTCAAAGGGTGCGAGTGAATCAGCGGATGCGAAAGCGTCCGCTCGGACGCCGGTTTGCAGCATGGGTTCCCCCTGATCTCCCAGCTGATCGAACCGGCGTCCGGTCTTTAAGGGGTGCCGGCGACCGCACAGTGGAACGCTCCCCCCGAGTGGCCGGCATTGCCGGGGTAATCAAGGCGTTTCCCCAGCTAATTCCCAGCTGAAAAACCATGTTTTCGGGGTGCTTGAAGAGTAAAGTGGTACTTGCCTCATGGAGGTGCGAGTGATGATCCAGCCCCGCAAGGGCTGGACGACGCCGGGTAGCTCAAGGAACGTTCCCCCCAAGTGTTCCTTGGTTCAGCTACCCGGCGTTCGCTCTTTAACGGGCTTGTCAGAATCGAGTGGCCCACCGGAGCCGCCAGGGGCACCGCACCGATCGATGACCGGCACGATGCCCCACCGCTCTAGAGCCCGGCCAGGAGCTGCTTCATCTCGGCGATCTCCGTGGACTGAGCGGCGACGATCTCCTTGCTCAGGGCCACCGCCTGCGGGTTCTTCCCGTCCCGGCTCTCGGCCTGGGCCATGGTGAGAGCGCCTTCATGATGCGCGATCATCTGGGTGAGGAACATCCGGGCCGCTTCCGTTCCCTGAGCCGCTTTCAGCCGGTCCAGGTCATCGGGGCCCATCATGCCCTGCATCTGGTGACCGCCGTGCGCCGAGGGGTCTTCGCCCCAGCCGTTGAGCCAGCCGGTCATCGTCTCGATCTCCGGCCCCTGGGCGGCGCGGATCCGCTCCGCCAGCTCGCTCACAGGCTTCGGCAGGTCCTTCTTCTCCAGCATGATCCCGCTCATCTCCACCGCCTGGCGGTGATGCGGGATCATCATGGCGGCGAACATGGTGTCCGCCGCATTGTGGTCCCGCCCAGCGGAGGCCGTCTGCGCCGCGGCAGCGGAAGCGCTCTGGGATGGGCCGTGGTCCATCCCAGGCATGTTTCCGCCGCCGGACGGAGCCGAGCAAGCGGACAGTGCCAGCACGGCTCCAAGGCCGAGGGCGGTGAGGGTCAGGGTCTTCTTCATGGTGGTTCTCCTGGGTTCAGAGGTGAGGGTTGTCCGGAAACCGGGCCCCTCACGTCCTGCTGATCCCGAGTTCCACCAGGGACGGTGTCCGGCACATTGTTCCCTGCACCACCGGGGCACCGCTCGAGGAGACCGGGCTCCAGGCGGGGAGGCCCACCTCCGGCGGCCCACCGAACACGGGCGCCGCGGGCCCTGGGGCGGGCGTGCAGGATCCACCGGCTTCCGCCATCCCGTCGCACGGACCGGGGCATCCGTCCGCACGGGGCGTCACGGCCGGCTCCGGCGGGTGGACCTGCCGGGAGGCACCCGGCCGAGACGACGGCGCGTGGTGCGCCGCGCCGTCGTCGGACATCACAGCGGCGGCGGTCACAGCGTGACCGTGCCCCCTGGCGATCCCGTGCATTCCCAGGAGGCCGCCCAGCAGAGCGACCGCGAGCAGCAGACGGGCGAAGAACGTCACCGGCACCTCAGCGGACACTCGCCGGGTCGAGCCGCAGCCGGCGCAGCAACTGGGCGTTGAGCGCCACCACGATCGTGGACAGGGACATGAGCACGGCACCCGCCGCCGGGGACAGGACCACGCCGGCGAACGCGAGGACGCCCACGGCCAGCGGGACGGACAGGACGTTGTACCCGGTGGCCCACAGGAGGTTCTGCCACATCTTGCGGTACCCGGCGCGGGACAGATCCACCATGGAGAGGACCGCGCGGGGGTCGTCGCCGGCCAGGACCACGCCCGCGGACTCCACGGCCACATCCGTCCCGGCACCGATCGCGATGCCGACGTCCGCACGGGCGAGTGCCGGGGAGTCGTTGACGCCGTCACCCACCATCGCGACCTTCAGCCCACGAGTCTGCAACGCGGCGACCTTGCCGTCCTTGTCGGCGGGCAGGACCTCGGAGAACACCTCGTCGATGCCCAATTCACCCGCCACGGCGTCGGCCACCTGGGGGGCGTCGCCCGTGACCATGGCGACCCGGATGCCGCGCCGCTGCAGCGCGGCCACCGCCTGCCGCGACTCCGGACGGATCGCATCCTCCAGGCTGACGGCGCCCAGGATGCGGTCGCCGTCGAGAAGGTGGAGGATGGCCGCGCCACGGTCCGCCCAGGCGAGCGTCGCCGAAGCGAGTTCTTCGGGCACGACGGCGCCGCGCTCGGCCAGCATGGCCGGCCCGCCCATGCGGTACTCGTCTCCGTCAACGACGGCGCGCACGCCACGCCCGGTCAGCGATTCGAAGCCGATGGCCTGCGGGACGTCGAGGCCGCGTTCCCGGGCCGCACGGACGATCGCCCGCGCCACGGGGTGTTCGCTGTCCGCCTCCACGGCGGCGGCCACCGCGAGCATACGGTCCGCGTCGATCCCGTCCGCCACGGCCACATCCTTCACGGCGGGCTCGCCCGCGGTCAGGGTGCCGGTCTTGTCGAAGAGGACCACGTCCACGGTCCGCATCCGCTCGAGGGCGAGGCGGTCCTTGATGAGGACGCCGGCGCGGGCAGCCTGCTCCGTGGAGATCGCGATCACCAACGGGATGGCGAGGCCCAGGGCGTGCGGGCAGGCGATGACCAGGACGGTCACGGTGCGCGTCACGGCCTCCGGGACGTCACCCAGGAGGCTCCAGACCAGAAAGGTCAGGGCGCCGGCACCCGCGGCGAAGTAGAACAGGAAGGCTGCCGCGCGGTCCGCGAGGGCCTGCGTGCGGGATGAGGAAGCCTGAGCCTCCGCGACCAGTCGCTGGATGCCGGCCAGGGCGGTGTCGTCCCCGACGGCGCTCACCCGGACGCGCACGGCGGTGTCCGTGGCGACAGTGCCCGCCACCACGGCGTCGCCGACCGTGCGGGAGACCGTCCGGGACTCCCCCGTGATCATGGATTCGTCCATGGCGACCGTGCCGTCGGTGATGACGCCGTCGGCCGGCATGCGTGCGCCGGAGCGGACCAGGACCAGATCGCCCTCCCGCAGCTCGTGGACGGGAACGGTCTCGGCGCCGTGTTCCGTGAGCCGTTCGGCCTCGTCCGGGAGGAGCGCGGCGAGGGCGTCCAATGCGCCACGGGCCGAGCCGAGGGCACGCATCTCGATCCAGTGGCCCAGGAGCATGATGGTGACCAGCAGGGCCAGCTCCCACCAGAAGTCCAGGTCGAAGCCATCCAGGCGCAGGGTGGTGGCCCAGGACGCCAGGAAGGCGACCGTGATCGCCATGGAGATCAGGAGCATCATGCCCGGGGCCCGGGACGTGAGTTCCTGGAGACCGCCCTTCAGGAACGGCGTGCCGCCGTACACGAAGATCACGGTGCCGAGCAGGGGCGTGATCCACCCTGAACCCGGGAACGCAGGCGGATCGTAGCCCAGCAGATGCCCGGCCATGGGACTGAACCAGACGACCGGCACGGACAGTGCCAGGGAGATCCAGAAGCGGCTGCGGAACATGGCGGTACTGTGCCCCGCGTGCTGGCCGTGCTGATGGACCTGGTGGTCGCCGTCGTGGTCGCTCTGGTGCGCGTGCTCGTGCGGGTGGTCTTCGGTGTCCGGATGGTGATGCTGGTGATTCATGTCCCCTCCAGGGAAATCCTCGGCTCCGTGGGCACCTCCCCGAGGGGAGACTCCCCCGGCTGGTCAGCTCAGGCTGAGGCCGCACCCGGCTCCGACGACGGCGGTGGCGCGGACGGCCGCGACGGAGTCCGTGGCGCAGCAGGAACAGCCGGAGGCGGCGGGGATGAGAGGGAGTTCGGTCCGGATGCCGGAGTCGCGCATGTCAGTTCCATTTCCTCGGTGAAAGGCGGGTGCTGGGGTTGACGGGCTGTGAAGGCGGGATGATCACCGCAGGGACAGGCCCACGTCACTGACAACGCTTCAAAAATACCCCTAGGGGGTATCCAAGTCAAGCCCGCCGCCGACTCCCACCCCCGCGAAACAGTGGGTTTCCGCTGAAACAGCGGTCTAAACCCACTGTTTCAGCGGAAACCCACTGTTTCGCGGGAGTCGTCGGGCGCGGAGGGGGTGGGTGTGGCTAGATCCGGAGAGCAGGGCCGGGCCCTGGATTATGGGACGGGCCGTTTGGCCCGAGGCGGGCCTAGCGCGCCAGGTGCCTCCGGGCGAAGGCGAGGGTCCGTGCGAGCATCTCCTCGCGCTCCCCCACCACCTTGGCCTTGCGCGTGCTGATCTCGGCGACCACCACGCCGTCGAACGCCGACTCCGCCAAGTGCCGCAGCGCCTCGGCGCAACGCTGGTTCCCCTCTCCGGGGACCAGGTGCTCGTCCTTCATGCCGCCGCCCACGCCGTCCGTGAGGTGCACGTGCCGCAGGGCGGAACCGAGCTGCCGGAAGGCGTCCAGGGTGTCCATACCGGCCGTCGCCGAGTGCGAGAAATCCCAGGTCACATGCTGGTAGCCGCGCCCCACCGGGTTCCAGTGCGGCAGGTACATGAGCAGTTCACGGCCCCGGACCTTCCACGGGTACATGTTCTCCACGGCGATCTTCACCCCGTGGCGCTTCTGGGCGTCCAGGACGCCCTCGAAGAACTCCTCCGCGTAGCCGTTCTGCCAGCGGAACGGCGGATGGACCACGACGACGTCGCACCCCACCTCGCGCGCCATGAGGCAGGACTGCTCGATCTTGTTCCACGCCTTGCCCCACACCTGCTGGGTCAGCAACAGCGTGGGCGCGTGGATGGAGACGATCTCCTGGCGGTACTGCGCACTGAGCTGCTTGAGCGCGTGAGGGTCCTGGCTGATGGGGTTGTTGGTGACCATCACCTCCACCCCGTCGAAGGACAGGTCCTGGGCCACCGCGAAGGCGTCGTGCACACTCAGCGGGTAGACCGAGGCGCTGGAGAGGGCCACAGGGATGGGGTTGGGGGCCGTGCTCATCTCAGGCGTCCCCGTCGTCCTTGACGTGCGCCGGTGGGTCGAGCGGCCCGTCGAAGACCAGCTGATCCAGACGCCGCAGGATGAGACCCTCACGAAGGGCCCAGGGGCAGATGACCAGGCGCGGCTGATCGAACAGTTCCAGGGCCGCCTCGGCCACCAGGGCTCCGGCCAGGAGCTGGTGCGCCCTGGCCTGGGAGACGCCGGGAAGATGCAGCCGGTCCTCGGCACTCATCGCTGAGATGCGCTGGGCCCACAGACCGAGGTCCTCCCGTAGCAGGTCACGGCGCACATACGGGCCGGCCGCACTGGGGGCCGCCCCGGCGATCCGCGCCAAGGAGCGGAAGGTCTTCGAGGTGCCGGTCACGAGATTCGGTGTGCCGGCCCTGGCGAAGTCCTTCACCACGGGTTTGAGCGTGGAGCGGATGTACTTGCGCAGTTCCTTGATGCTCTTGGCCGTGGGAGGGTCCTCCGCCAGCCAGTCGCGGGTCAGGCGGCTGGCGCCCAGCGGCACGCTCGTGGCCAGTTCCGGCAGTTCGTCCCGGCCCAGGGCCATTTCGAAGGAGCCGCCGCCGATGTCCAGGTCCAGGATGGTCCCGGCGGCCCAGCCGAACCAGCGGCGGACGGCGAAGAAGGTCATCTCCGCCTCTTCGCTGCCGGAGAGCTCCCGGAGTGTCACCGTGGTCTCGTGCTTGACGCGGGCCAGGACCTCGGGACCGTTGGTGGCCTCGCGGATCGCGGAGGTGCAGAAGGCCAGGAGGTCCTCGGCCTTGTGACGGGCCGCGAACTCCCAGGCTTCCAGGACGAAGTCGATCAGCTCCTTCTGCCCGGCTTCGTTGATGCTGCCGTCCGGCTCCAGGTACTGGACCAGGGAGAGCGGCCGCTTGTGCGAGGCGAAGGGAACCGGTTGGGCGCCGGGGTGGGCGTCCACCAGGAGGAGGTGGACCGTGTTGGAACCGATGTCCAGGACGCCTAGCCGCATGTGCCCATTATGTCCTGCTTCAGGCCTTCTTCTTCGCCGCGGCGCTCTTGGAAGTGCTGCGTGACGCGGTGCTACGGGTGGCCCGCTTCACCGGCCCCTTGGCACGCTTCTCCGCGAGAAGTTCGACGGCGCGTTCCCGGGTCAGATCCTCCACACTGGTGGAGCGCGGCACGGTGATGTTGGTGACGCCGTCCGTGATGTACGGGCCGAAGCGGCCCTCCTTCACCACGATGTTCTTCTCCGAGACCGGGTCCGGCCCGAACTCCGCCAGCGGCGGCACCGCGGCACGGGCGCCACGCTGCTTGGGCTGCGAGTAGATCTCCAGCGCCTGCTCCAGGGTGATCGTGAAGATCTCCTCCTCGGTGCCGATGGAGCGCGAGTCCGTGCCCTTCTTCAGGTACGGGCCGAAACGGCCGTTCTGCACCGTGATGGGGTTGCCGTCCTCATCCTGGCCCAGGACGCGGGGCAGGCTCAGGAGGTTCACGGCCTCTTCAAGAGTCACGGTGTCCACGGTCATGGACTTGAAGAGGGAGCCGGAGCGCGGCTTGACCTTCACCGGTTTCTTCGGGGGCTTGGGCTTGCCGTTCTTGTAGTACTCCACGGGCTGTGCGGCGATCTCCTCAGCCGTGGGCTCGGGGATGATCTCCGTGACGAAGGCGCCGTACCGGCCGTTCTTGGCCACCACCGTGTGTCCCGTGTGCGGATCCGCCCCGAGCACGCGCTCCTCAGGTGCGGAGTTCTCCAGCAGTTCGCGGGCCTTCTCCGGGGTCAGCTCGTCCGGGGCCAGGTCCTCCGGCACATTGGCGCGCACGGCGTCCACCAGTTCGCCGGTCTTGGCGTCCATGGTGGGGACGGTGGTCTCCAGATACGGCCCGAACTTGCCCACCCGCAGGACGATGCCCTCGGTCACAGGGATCGAGTTGATGTCCCGTGCGTCGATCTCGCCGAGGTTGGTCACCACGGACTTCAAGCCGGGCTCCTTGTCCCCGTCGCCGAAGTAGAAGTGCTTGAGCCAACTGGAGCCGGGCTCCTCACCGCGGGCGATGCGGTCCAGGTCCGTCTCCATGTCCGCCGTGAACTCGTAGTCCACGTAGTCGGAGAAATGGCGCTCCAGGAGCTTGATGACGGAGAACGCGATCCAGCTGGGGACCAGGGCGGAGCCCTGCTTCCGCACGTAGCCGCGGTCCTGGATGGTGGAGATCGTGGCCGCGTACGTGGACGGACGGCCGATGCCCTCCTTCTCCATCTCGGCGGTCAGCGACGCTTCGGTGTACCGCGGCGGCGGGGACGTCTGGTGCCCGACGGCGGTGATGCCGCCGGCGTCGAGGGCGTCGCCTTCCACGACGTTCGGCAGGCGGCGCGCCTCGTCCGAATCGTCGTCGCGGCTTTCGTCCTTGCCCTCCTCATAGGCGGCCAGGAAGCCGGGGAAGGCGATGACCGTGCCGGAAGCCGTGAACTCGGCGTCGCGCCCGTCCGCGGCGACGGCGCCCAGCTTGATGGTGGCCGTGGAGCCCTTGGCATCCGCCATCTGGGAGGCGACCGTGCGCTTCCAGATCAGCTCGTAGAGGCGGAACTCGTCCGCGGAGAGCTGGGCCTTGACCTGGGCCGGGGTGCGGAAGGCGTCCCCGGCGGGGCGGATGGCCTCGTGGGCCTCCTGCGCGTTGGCGCTCTTGTTCGCGTAGACGCGGCGGCTGGCCGGGACGTAGTCGGCGCCGTACAGCTCGGCGGCCTGCTTGCGCGCGGCGTTCACGGCCTCATCGGACAGGGCCGAAGAGTCGGTACGCATATAGGTGATGTAGCCGTTCTCATAGAGACGCTGTGCCACCTGCATGGTGCTCTTGGAGGAGAAGCGGAGCTTGCGCCCGGCCTCCTGCTGGAGCGTGGAGGTGGTGAACGGGGCCGCGGGGCGCCGGGTGTACGGCTTGGTCTCCATGGAGCGGACGCTGAAGGCCGCGCTCTCCAGACCGGACGCCAGGCTGCCGGCGGAAGACTCGTCCAGCAGGGCGACCGTGGAGCCCTTGAGCTCGCCCTGGTCGGTGAAATCCTTGCCGGTGGCCAGGCGGCGGCCGTCCACGGAGCTCAGCTTGGCCTTGAAGGATTCGCCGGCGGCGGAGAAGACTCCGGTGAGGTCCCAGTAGGAGGCGGTCTTGAACGCCATGCGCTCCCGCTCCCGGTCCACCACCAGGCGCGTGACCACGGACTGCACGCGGCCGGCCGACAGGCCGCTGGCCACCTTGCGCCAGAGCACCGGGGAGATCTCGTAGCCGTACAGGCGGTCCAGAACACGTCGGGTCTCCTGGGCGTCCACCAGGTCCGTGTCGATCTCCCGCAGGCTCGACATGGCGCGCTGGATGGCCTCCTTGGTGATCTCACCGAAGGTCATGCGGTACACCGGGACCTTCGGCTTGAGGACCTCGAGCAGGTGCCACGCGATCGCCTCACCCTCGCGATCACCATCAGTGGCGAGGTAAAGTTCGTCGGCGTCCTTCAGGTGCGCCTTGAGTTCAGCGACCTTCTTCTTCTTGTCGCTGGAGACCACGTAGTAGGGCTTGAAGCCGTTGTCCACGTCCACCGCGAACTTGCCCACCGAGGTCTTCTTCAGCTCGGCCGGAAGCTCGGAAGGCTGAGGCAGGTCACGGATGTGCCCGATGGAGGCCTCCACCACGAAGCCGTCGCCCAGGTACTTGGCGATGGTCTTGCTCTTGGCGGGAGACTCCACGATCACGAGTTTCTTGCCGGTCTTGGCCTTGGTGGGCACGGTGCTCCTACGGAAATCTTCTCTGGCGGGCCGTCAGGCCCATATCTGCCTAGTTCACCACATTTTGCCCCGTGCGCATGACACGGGGCGATCGATGTGGACAGCCGCTCCCACAGCGGCACGGGCGGACGGCACTTACGGTGCGCTGTCCGGGACCACCGACCAGAGAGTGGCGACGCGACGGCGTTCCGCCTCCGGATCGGTGGGTTCCACGGCCAGGTACTCCCTGACCAACTGGTTCATGCGGTCGATCAGTTCACTGGCCTTTTCCCGGTCCAGGTACATGGTCTCCGTGGACATGGACATGGAGGGGAAGCGCAGTTCCTCCTCGCCACGGAGCGTGAGCTCGTCGCGTTCCTGATTGTGGGCCAGGATGCGGCGGCGCTGCGCATCGAGCTCCAGGTCCAGAATGGCGAGCTCCGGGTGCCCGGAGCCGCTGACGGACTTGATGGTGAAATCGGTGCCGGCGGCCTTCCAGCGGCGCTCGCGTGCATCGCCGTCGCTCTCCGCGGGCTCCACCATGCCCCACTTCTGCAGCGCGCGCAGGTGGTAGCTCATGGCGCTGGGGGTCAGGCCGGTCACCGCCGCCAGTTCGGTGGCCGTGCGGCTGACCTGGCTGGAGTAGAGGTCACTGATCGCGGCCAGGCGCGCCGCATGAGCCAAGGCTCGGATGGCCTTGGGATCAGAGATCTCCACCTGGCGGCGGCCGCTGTCCTGGGGAGCTGAAAGATCCGTACTCACCGCCATAGTGTATCCCCGGTCACTGTGCAGGTCCTCTGACCTTCTTCCAGACCCTTTCCTCAGGCTCCCGGAATGAGGAAACCGTCCAGCACCAGATTCGCCACCTCATCCAGCAGCGCGGCGACGCGATCGGCGTCGGAGATCTCCTCCGGTCCGGGCGTCAGGCTCACGACGGCGGCCGCCAGCTGACCCGCGGTGAAGTCGCCGTCGCACGCCGAGACGAAGCCGGCCAGCTCGCTGCTGAGCAGCGTGGTGCGGCGCAGTCCGGCGCCCTGGCGCAGCAGGATCACGCCCGGGTGCTCGGCACCGGGGCGCTGGTGCCGTTCCTCGGTGACGTCCTCCGCCACCACCAACGCCTCCTCCGCCAGCTCGTGACCGGCCAGCCAGGCACGGCGGCCCAGCGCGGCGAGCAGGTGCGGGCCCAGGGGCTGCTCCACCGGGTACGTGATCTCCTCGAAGCGGCGCAGCGGGAACTCGCCGGGGGCCTGCAGGAGCACCATGCCGAAGCCGATGGCGCCCACGGCGCGCCCGGCGAAGTCCTGCAGGTAGTCCCGGTAGCTGCGGGCGTAGAGTTCCGGATCGCGGCCCTCCGAGGCGTCCCGGAGCCACGTCTCCGCATACTGCTCCGGGCCGAGCTGCTCACGCTGGATGACCCAGGCGCCCGCACCGTCCGGCAGCCAGGCGCGCAGGCGGTCCTCCCACCCGGCGCCCTCCGTGATCTCCCAGTTGCCGAGCATCTGGGCCGTGCCGCCCGGTTCCAGGACCCCCGGAAGCTCCCGGAACAGGGCGGAGACGATCGCGTCCCCCGGCAGGCCGCCGTCACGGTAGGTGAACTGCTCGTCCTCGTTCTCCCCCGCATGGCGCGGCGTGATCACGAACGGCGGGTTGGAGACCACCTGGTTGAACCGCTCACCGGCCACGGGCTCCAGGAGCGAGCCGAGGCGCAGGGAGACCCTGTCGTCCAGGGCCGCAGGGTCCAGCTCCAGGGCTCCGGCGTTCAGGAGCAGATTGAAGCGGGTGAACGCGAGCGCCCGCTCGGAGATGTCCGTGGCGGTGACGTGCCGGGCATGGCGCAGGAGATGGAAGGCCTGGATGCCGCAGCCCGTGCCGAGGTCCAGCGCCCGGTCCACGGGTGCGCGGAGGGTGATCTGCACGAGCGTGGTGGAGGCCTGCCCGATCCCCAGGACGTGATCGTGCCGGAGCACTCCGGGGCGCTGATGGGCGCCCAGGTCGCTGGCCACCCAGAGACGCGTCTCCGCGGCCTCGTCGGAGAAGGCATAGGGACGCAGGTCGACGGCGGCGCGCACCGCGCCGGCGTCGTCCCGTTCCACCAGGCCCAGGCGCTCGAGTCCGGCCGTCCCGGTGCGCGGCAGGGCGGCGTCGAGCGCCTCGGCCGCCTGCGGCCGGGCCAGCAGCCACAGGCCTACGACGACGGCGAGAGGCTCCTGCGCGTGCGGCTCCAGCGCGATGCGGGCCGGGATGAGCTGGTCGCGGGAGAGCGCCTCCGAGGCGGCGTCCCCGAGAAGCTCCGCGACGGCGTCGGCGGTGAAGTCCACCGAGGTCAGATCGGCGTGCAGCGCCTGCAGGAGGGGCAGATCGTCGCTACGGGGGATGTCGGGGGTCAGGGCGGGGCGGGCGGTCTCACTCACCTTGCCATCGTAGGCGGTCGTGGATACCGGGAATCCGGGATGAACGGCACGCCAGATTTCCAAAAAGTAAACAGCTGTTGTTTCTTAGGCATCGCAGCCCCATACTCACTGTGTCGGCCATCACATCAGGAGTTCTCGTGTCAGCACCATCGACCACCCCCACGGGCAAGAGCCTCATCGAACACCGGTCCATCGACTGGGTCCCGGAATCCGAACGCCACGGCAAACTCTGGCATCAGGCGCCGCTGTGGTTCCTGGGCAACTTCCAGTACTTCTCCATTCCCATCGGCTTCATCGGCCCTTCCATGGGACTCTCCCTCGGCTGGACCATCCTCGCCAGCGTCCTCGGCATCGCCGTCGGCACCGTGTTCATGGCGTTCCACGCATCCCAGGGACCCGTGATGGGCCTGCCGCAGATGATCCAGTCCCGCGCTCAGTTCGGCTACCGGGGTGTGGTGGTGCCGCTCATCGCCACCCTGCTGACCTACGTGGGCTTCAACATCGCGGACACCGTGCTGCTCGGTGAAGGCATCTCCGGCTCCTTCGGGCTGAATCCAGTGCTCGTCTCCTTGCTGGCCGGCGCCATCGCCGTGATCCTGGCCGTCTTCGGGCACGACTGGGTGCACAAGGCCTTCCGCGTCCTTCTCTACTTCTCCCTGCCGGTCATGACCGTGGTGACCCTGGGAGTCATCTTCGGCGGGGCCGGCGGCTCCGGCACGGTGGACAAGGGCGGCTTCACAGTGGTGGCCTTCATGGCCCAGTTCGCTGCAAGCGCCGCCTACAACATCACCTACGCGCCGTACGTCTCCGACTACTCCCGATACCTCCCGAGCAAGACCTCTGCGCGTGGCGTCATCTCGGCGGTGTTCTTCGGAGCCTCCACCGCGGCCATCTGGCTCATCTCCCTGGGGGCGTGGCTGGCCATCTACCTGGGCGCGCAGGACGGCCTGGTGGGCCTGCAGCAGGCGGGCAACAATGTCTTCGCCCATCTGGGGGACGTGGCCGCCATCCTGTCCGCACTGGCACTCGTGGCCACGATGGGCATGAATGCCTATGGCGGCATGCTGACGGTCATGACCACCGTGGACTCGTTCCGCCCGGTCCGGCCAGGCCCCCGCGCCAAGGCCCTGACCGTGCTCGCCCTGGCGGTGGTCTGGTTCGTGGCCGCGAGCGCGATCAGCAGCAACGGCGTGGCCACCGTCTTCGCAGCCCTGACGCTGATGCTCTACGCGCTGGTTCCGTGGACCGCCACCAACCTCATCGACTTCTTCTTCGTCCGCCGCGGTCACTACGCGATCTCCGAGCTCTTCAAGCTGAACGGCGTGTACGGCGTCTGGAACCGCCGGGGCCTGCTGGCCTTCTTCATCGGCCTGGTCGCGGAGGTGCCGTTCATGGTCGTGACGGGTGTTTACACCGGACCGGTGGCCGATGCCCTCGGCGGCGTGGACATCGCCTGGCTGGTGGGGCTCGCCGTCAGCAGCGCGAGCTATCTGCTGCTGAGCCGAGGCATCGACGTCGCGGCCGAGAAAGAGGCCATGGCGCACGACGGCGCCGCGCTGGCCGCGATGCTGGAGGAGAACGGGTGAGCAACACCGTCACGGCAGGGGTCTTCCGTCCAGGCACCGGCCTGGCACTCGAAGAGCTGAACGTCGCCGCCCCCGGCCCGGGCCTGGTGGAGGTTGAGCTGCGCGCCACCGGCGTCTGCCATTCCGACCTGCACGTGCTCGACGGCGCGTGGCCGGCCGAGAGCCCGTTGGTCATGGGGCATGAGGGCGCCGGCGTGGTGCGGCGCATCGGGAAGGGCGTGGATCAGGTGACGCCCGGCACGCACGTGGTTCTGAGCTGGTTCGCCCCGTGCCGCCGCTGCCGGAATTGCGCGGCGGGCAAGGCCTGGCTCTGTACCGGGACCACAGCGCTGGCCAACACATTGCCGGATGGAGGTTCGCCGTTCACGGACTCCTCCGGCGCCCGGGTGGACCCCTACCTCGGCCTGGGCACCTTCTCCGGAACGGTGGTGGTTCCGGAAAGCGCCCTGGTGCCCGTACCGGAGGAGATCCCCTTCTCCGTGGGCGCCCTGATGGGCTGTTCCGTCACCACTGGAGTGGGCGCCGTTCTCAACACGGCCACCGTCCGTCCCGGCGAATCCGCGGTGGTCTTCGGCTGCGGCGGGGTGGGTCTGGCCGTGGTCATGGGTCTTTCCCTGGTGGGCGCTGGGCCGATCGTGGCCGTGGATCTCTCCGAGGAGCGCCTGGAACGGGCCCGCGAATTCGGGGCCACCGTGACCCTGAACCCGAGGACGGATGATGTGGCGGCCGTTCTGCAGGAACGGTTCTCCGGGGTCGATTACGCCTTCGAGGCGATCGGGAATCCCGGCGTCATCAGCACCCTCGGCTCCGTCCTGGCACCTGGCGGGGCCGCCGTACTGGTCGGTATGACCGCCGTGGGCGCCACCGCCACGATCGACCCGTTCGACCTTGCGGACCAGGGCAAGAGGATCCTCGGATGCAACTACGGTTCCAGCGTGGCGGCGGTGGACGTCCCCCGGCTGGCGCGGCTGTTCCTGGACGGCAAGCTCCCACTGGACCGGTTGATCAGCTCGGAACGGCCCCTCGGTGAGCTGTCAGCCGCCGTGGAGGAACTCAGGGCCGGCGAGGGGCTGCGCTCCGTGCTGGTGCCCTGAGCAGCCGTGGAGACGGTCAAGGTGCCCCGCGGCGGGGCGCCTTCACCGTCTCAGACGTGACTCATTCCCCACTCGGCAGGGAGAGATGCTCGTGCACGGCGAGCAGTCCGCCCTCGTGCCCACGGAACACGATGCTCTCCCGTTCGGTGTACATCTCCTCCGCGCCGGTGCCGGTGTCCACACGCGTCCGCACCGTGTGGCTGAAGACTGCGCCACCTGGGAAGGTCTGGATCAACGGATCCAGCGACGTGCATTCCAGCACACGCCAGCCGCCGTCCACCCAGCCCTGCCAGGCCGCCTCATACTCGGCCCGAGCGTCGAAGCGCCGGGGCTCCGGATGAAAGACGAATGACGCGTCCGGGGCGAACAAAGAGAAGTACCGCTCGCCGTCGTTCGCGGCGAATGCGCTGACGATCTCCGCGGCCGCCGCCGCGACCCGCTCCCGCGTGGGTTCCAATGCCATGTCCTTGCCCTCTCCGTTCCGCGCTGTGCCGGACATCACCAGCTTAGGCATCGTTACTCTCCGCCACAGCGCGCTCGATACGGCGGTCCGGGACGATCCACAGGATCGCGACGGCGGTGTAGCAGGCCACGCTGGCCCAGACCGTCACGTAGGCGGTGGCACAGCCCACCAGATAGAGAGCGGTGGAGACCTTCTCCTTCACACCATTCTTGATGGCGGACGCCAGCCGGCTGTCCGCACCCTGAAGCCGGATCAGCCGCCGTTGAAGGATGTCGTACGCCACTGCGCTCATCAGCAGATTGAAGCCGTACACCAGCACCGGCAGCGGGCTGAGGCTCGATTCGTCCATCCAACGCGTGGTGAACGGGACCAGGGAGAGCCAGAACAGCAGGTTCAGGTTCGCCCAGAGCGCGCCACCGTCCACCCGCTTGGTCAGGTGCATGAGGTGATGGTGGTTGCTCCAGTAGATGCCGATGTACACGAAGCTCAGGATGTAGGTCAGCAGGGTCGGCAGGAACTCGGCCACGCCGTGCAGATCGGGGGTGTCGGGGGCCTTCAGCTCCAGAACCATGATGGTCAGGGCGATCGCCATGACCCCATCGCTGAACGCCTCCACGCGGGTAGTCTCCATAGGCACAGTGAACCATCCCCGTGCGCAGGGTACGACGCCGCACGGTAGCGTAGAGATCATGACCACCGCGCGTTCCTTCACCACCCGTGCCCTCGCCCTGAGCGGGGCGGTTCTGCTGCTGGGCGCGGCGGGCGGCTGTGCGCAGAGGAGCACCGTGGGGCAGGCCGACGTCCCGTCCTGGCAGGCGACCGCGCTTCCGGCGGACCCGCAAGCCGCTCTGAGCGGCAGTGGGAAGCTCCTGGACCGGAACCCGGCCGAGGCGGGTCACGGGACCGTGGCCGCGGGCCGGTACACGATCACCATGACGTGCGAAGGGAACGGCAAGGTGTTCTTCGAACTGTTCTCCGGGGACAAGTCCGTGGGCGATGCGACGAACGCCTGCAACGGCAACAAGGACCGCGTGGACCTCAGCCTTCCGGCCGGCCCGCTCACCGTGAAGGCGTCCAGCGTGGACGTCCCCACGCTGTACGCGTTCTCCCTGGCACCGAAGAGCTGACGCTTCTCCCTGCGGGGCGCCCCGAATGACCGAGGGCGCCCCGAATGCGGAGCCTCCAGTCAACAAGGACGCCCGGCCCGGATGCCCCGTGACTCAGGCGGCGCAGCCCTCAGGGCAGCGGAGGGTCTCCGGGGAGGCGGCGCAGTCCGCGCAGTACAGCGTGAGCGTGCGGCATTCCTGGTTGGAGCAGTTGTGGAAGTCGCTGGTGGGCGCGGAGCAGCGGGCGCAGGCGCCGATGGTCTTGGCCTCCTCGCTGAACTCGAGGTGCATGCGCTTGTCGAAAACGTAGAGCGAGCCCTCCCAGAGGCCCTTGTCCTTGAACTTCTCCCCGTACCGGACGATTCCGCCGTCCAGCTGGTAGACCTCCTTGAAGCCGCGCTTGACCATCAGGCTGGAGAGGACCTCGCAGCGGATCCCACCCGTGCAGTAGGTGACCACGGGCTGGTCCTTGAGTTCGTCGTACTTCCCCGACTCCAGCTCCTGGATGAAGTCGTGGGTGGTGGCCACCTCCGGCACGATCGCGTCTTTGAACTTGCCGATCTGCGCCTCGAACGCGTTCCGGCCGTCGAAGAAACGCACCGGCCGCCCGGCCGCCTCCCTGTCCGCGACCAAGGTGTGCAGCGCTTCCGGTGAGAGGTGCGTGCCGCCGCCCACCACGCCGTCGTCGTCCACTTCCAGCTCGCCGGGAGCCCCGAAGGAGACCAGTTCCTCCCGCGCCTTCACGCTCAGCCGCGGAAAGTCCTCGGCACCGCCGTCGGACCATTTGACGTCCAGCGCACGGAACGGTGTGTACTCCTTGGTGGTCCGGACATACTGCTTCACGGCCTGGATCTCCCCGCCCACGGTCCCGTTGATGCCGTCCTTGGAGACGATGATCCGGCCGCGCAGGCCGAGCTTCTCGCAGAGGGCGCGCTGCCAGAGCCGCACGGCCTCTGCGTCGGCGACGGGGGCGAAGGCGTAATACAGGGCAATCTTGTTCTGGGCCACCGTTAAAGGTTACGGGGGTCTGCGTTCCCGCCCGGCGGGACGGGGATCCAGGCCGGGTGCGAGCCGTGCGGAAAACGACCTCCGGCTGTGAGTTAACCGCAAAGTTACCGATACCGGCTGTCGCTTCAACCCGGGCTGACCTAGGCTCGAAGCATGACTGCGGAATCCCTGATGGAAGACATTGGCAGCCTGCTGGACCTCTGGGTGGCCGGCTGGGCCGGAGCCCGGGGTTATGACGTCGACCACGTGGGGCGCTTCCCTGCGGTGGACCGGAACGACTCCGTCAAGGCCCGTGAATTCTTCGCGGTCAACCCCGACAATCAGGACTTCGGCACCCTCGCGGAGCAGACTTTGCAGACTCCGGGGCGGCTCCTCACGGTCCTCACCCGCGACCCCCAGCGGTACCTGGCGCTGGCCGATCAGCACGGCCTCCACGTGAGTTCCACGTCCCAGGCCATGATGATCGTGGACATGGACACCCAGGACACCGAGGACCCGTGGCTCCCCGACGACGACCTGGAGGTCAGCTACTCGGAACGGGACGGCGTCCACTTCGCCGAGGTCCGCGCCGGGGATGTGGTGGCCGCCAGCGGCCGCGTGTTCGTCACGGACGGCACCGTGGCCGTGTTCGACCAGATCGTCACCAATGACGACTTCCGCCGCCGTGGCCTGGGCAGCTTCATCATGAAGTCGCTCGCGGCCCGCTCCTTCGCCCACCCGGTGGAGGTGGGCCTGCTCCTGGCCTCGGCCGACGGACGGCACCTCTACGCCCACCTCGGGTGGGAAGAGGTCTGCACCGTGGTGATGCTCTCCAGCTCGGACGCCGGCGTGAAGGACGTCTCCGTCTCCTGACCCGGGCGTTCCCGGGCGCCGGGGCACCCGCCCTGGTGCCACAATGGTGCGGTGCCCTCCCACGACTCGCTGATCCCGCTCCTGGGCCGTACACCGGACCCGGAGCAGCTTCAGCATGTCCGCGTCATTCCCGCCCGGGAGGCCCGGCACGCCCCGTGGCCGGATTGGGCGCATCCGGACGTGGTGGCCGCCTACCAGCGGCTGGGGGTCCGGACCCCGTACGAGCACCAGGTCCGGGCGGCCGGGCACGCCCACCGTGGGGAGCACGTGGTGATCGCCACGGGGACCGCCTCGGGGAAGTCTCTGGCGTACCAATTGCCCGCCGTCGACGCGGTGCACCGCTCGGAGCTGCGGGTGCGCGAGGAGCCGGGCAAGCTGCACGACGACGGCGCCACCGTCCTCTACCTGGCACCCACCAAGGCGCTGGCCGCCGACCAGCTGGCAGCGCTGAAGTCTCTCCACCTGGACACGCTCCGCGCCGAAAGCTACGACGGCGACACCGAGAGCAGTGCCCGCCGCTGGATCCGGGACCACGCCAATGTCATTCTGGCCAACCCGGACATGCTGCACCACGGGATCCTGCCGAATCACAGCTGGTGGGCGCGTTTCTTCCGGCGGCTGCGCTACGTGGTGATCGATGAGGCGCACAGCTACCGCGGGGTCTTCGGCTCCCACGTGGCCAATCTGCTGCGCCGTCTCCGAAGGGTCTGCGCCCACTACGGCAGCGCGCCCGTGTTCGTCGGCGCCTCCGCGACGGCCGCCGAGCCTGCGGAGTCCTTCTCCCGGCTGATCGGGGCGCCGGTGGCCGCCGTGACAGACGACGCCTCGCCACGAGGGTCCACCACGGTGGCCTTCTGGGAGCCGCGCCTGACGGATCTGGTCGGGGAGAACGGTGCGCCCACCCGGCGCACAGCCATCGCCGAGTCCTCGGACATGCTGGCCAACCTGGTGTCCTCGCACGTACGGACCATCGCGTTCATCAAGTCCCGGCGCGGTGCCGAACGGATCTCCTCGATCACACAACGGCTTCTGGAAGACGTCGACCCGAGCCTGCCGGGACGCGTCGCCGCCTACCGCTCGGGGTACTTGCCGGAGGAACGGCGGGCGCTGGAGGCCGATCTGCGGTCCGGGCGGCTCCTGGGCGTGTCCAGCACGTCCGCACTGGAGCTCGGGATCGACATCTCCGGGCTGGACGCCGTGCTGGTGGCCGGCTGGCCCGGGACGAGGGCGAGCTTCTTCCAGCAGATCGGCCGGGCCGGCCGCGCCGGGCAGGACGCCGTCGCTGCGTTCGTGGCCAGCGACGACCCGCTGGACACCTACCTGGTGCACCACCCGGAGGCGGTGTTCGACGTCGGGGTGGAGGCCGCCGTGTTCGATCCTTCCAATCCGTACGTGCTGGGGCCGCATCTGTGCGCCGCCGCGGCGGAGCAGCCGCTGCGGCCCGGGGACGAGGAGCTGTTCGGCCCCACGGCACGGGCCATGCTGGACACCCTGGTGGAGCGTGGATACCTCCGGAAGCGTCCGGCCGGCTGGTTCTGGACCCACGCCCAGAGCGCGGCCTCCATGGTCAGCATCCGGGACGACGGCGGCGGAATCGTCAAGATCATCGACGCCGAGACCGGTGCGGTCCTCGGGTCGATGGACAGCCCTCAGACGCACTACCAGGCGCACCGCGGTGCCGTGTACGTGCACCAGGGGGCCAACTACATCGTCGAGGAGCTGGACGAGGAGGACCATGTGGTCTTGGTCCAGCGGGCCAACCCGGACTACTACACCACCGCGCGGGACGTGACGCAGGTGGAGGTCCTGTCCGTGGAACGGTCCATGGACTGGGGAGAGATCGCCGTGCACTTCGGCGAAGTCAAGGTCACGACGCAAGTGGTCTCCTTCCAGCGCAAGTCGGTGTCCTCCAACGAGGTCCTCGGAGAGGAACCCCTGGACCTGGAGGCGCGGGATCTGTTCACCAAGGCGGTGTGGTTCGTGGTGGGGAACCAGACCCTGGTGAAGGCGGGCCTGATCGAGGCACAGTTCCCGGGGGCCCTGCACGCCGCGGAACACGCATCGATCGGGATGCTGCCCCTGGTCGCCTCGAGTGACCGCTGGGACATCGGTGGCGTCTCCACGGCGCTGCACGCCGACACCGGGCATCCCACGATCTTCGTCTACGACGGCCATCCGGGCGGCGCCGGTTTCGCGGAGCGGGCCTTCGCCAAGGCCCGGACCTGGCTCGCCGCCACGCAGGAGGCGATCCGGTCCTGTGAATGCGAGTCCGGCTGCCCCTCCTGCGTGCAGTCGCCCAAGTGCGGCAATAAGAACAATCCCTTGGACAAGGCCGCGGCGATCGTCCTGCTTCAGGCACTGCTGCGCGACGCGACGGACTTTCCGGGGGACCCTGGGGGCACCCGGCCGCCGCAGGACTGACGCCCGCCTGACCCGCCCGGGACCGCGCCGTCGTGGACATGACGCGGCCCAGGCGGAGGTGGCGCGGCCCTGGGTGACCGTGACGTGGCGGCGCGCGCCATCCGATGCCCGGCCATCGACCGGCGGCGATTCACGGCGGCGGGCCCGCCCGCGCTCGTCCTGTGGCATGTGCCAGGCCGAGCACGCCGTCGATGCCCGTGTGAACCTCCACGATGTCGGCCTCCGGACCGGTCACCGTGCAGCTGTCCACCCGGGCACCGTTCCGCCCGGCGATCTCGGAGGCCAGGGCGCAGGGTTCACCGTCCCTCAGTCCTCGTGCGGCGTCCGCTGCTGCGAGCGCGGCGAGGTCCGCAGCCGCCGCGGCCCTGGAGGCGAGCGTTCCTGCCTGGGCCAGAAGTGCGATCACCAGGAACCCGAGCAGCAGCACCATGCCGAGCCCCAGCGCCAGGACGGTCCCGGCTCCGTGTTCGGTGCGGTCCCACCGCCGGTTCGGCCCGGACCTCATGCGAGGAGCGGGCCGGCCGTCTGCCCGGGAGACGGTCCCGCCCTTGGTCCGCGGGCGGCGGGCATTCCTCCCGTTCACGACGGACCACCCTGCCCAGGGTCTTCCACGGCCGCCGTCGACCTTGCCTCCAGGGTCCACCGCGTCCAGGTGCCGAGGACGCCAGGAGCCGGGGCACTGACCACAGCCTGGACAAACCCCAGGCCGTCGGGAGTCACGACGACGGCGACGGTCCCGCCGGCGAGCCGTGCGGCGCCGTCCCGGGCGGCCTCGACCGTCTCGCCGCGGGCCATCGCCCGGGCGGCCGACCGGGCCGCCTCCTCCAGGCGCAGCTGCTGGGTGCCGGCAGCCACGGCCCCCATGAGCAGGGACAACAGGAGGACGAGGGCCGGCAGTGTCACGGCGAATTCGGCCGTCACACTGCCGCGGCTTCCGGCCAGGGCGGCTCCGCGGGCGGTGACAGGCGTTCTCATGGAATTGCGAGTGCCGTGCGGATGATGTTGAGCAGGAAGCCCCGCACCTCGTCGCTGCGCATGATCACCACGAGCAGCCCGGCGAAAGCGACGGCCGCCAGTGTGGCGATGGCGTACTCCGCGGTGGACGTCCCCGCCTCCCCACCGATGGCCCGGACCCCTCGTTGTCCGAGGCCGGTCATCCAGGACCGGACAGCTTCCACGGACCGGGTCCAGGGTCCGCTCCGGCCCGGGGCCGGGCCTCCCGCCGGCGCCGGGTGGCCGTGCGTCGGCCACGGAACGAGGTGCAGGATGCGGGACATGATCTGAAACATGATTTCTCCTTTGTTCGGTCCCAGACGGGACGGATTCAGAGCCCTCCGGGAAGGAGCGCCAGGACCACGGGGATGATCCCCAGGCAGACGAAGGACGGCAGTGAGCACAGGCCCAGCGGCAGCACCAGACGGACCCCCAGGGCGGCAGCCCGGCGCTCGGCCTCCCGGAACCGCCGCCGTCGCTCAGCGGCTGCTCCGGCATACAAGGTTCCGGCGGCCGGCGCTCCGCTGAGCGCCGCGAAACCCAGGTGGCGCCGCAGTCCACTCAGCCTCGACCGCTCCTTCACGGCATTCCGGCCGGTACCGGCCCCGCGAGCGCTCGCCGGCCGGCTCCGGGGCCGTGCTCCGCCGGATCCTGCGTGCTGTTCGGCCATCAGCCATGCCCCATCCCAGGCCGCTCCGATGGCCAGGGCCGCGCTCACCCGTCCAAGGCAGGCCGCCGTGGCCGGGGACGCGCTCTCGCTGAGAACCTGCAGGCAGCGTTCAACACCCACCCCGGCTTCCAGAAGAGCGCCGGCGAGCTCCATGAGGAGTGCTTCATCGTCGGATTCGGCTCCCCTTGGCGCCCGCCCGAGGGCTGTCCGGGAATCCCGATCCGGCGCCTTGCCGACATCGGCCAAGCGAAGTGTCCGTCTCCGGCACGAGGCCTCCGTGCACAGCCAGGAGAACGCCGCCAAGCACACCAGAAGGCCCAGGGCGCCACTCATGACCGGCCTTCCGCCGCAGTCACCAGAGCCCTGGACCACAGTCTTCCGACGGCCCAGAGGATGAGCCCCGCCACCACGGAAGCCAGCCCCGCCGGGGAGACGATGATGATCTCCACCGGGTCCACCCCGAGCAGGAGTCCCAATCCCAAACCGAGGAACGGGAGCCAGGCCAGCAGCGCGACGCTGGCCTTGGGGCCCGCCAGGGCCGCCTGGCGGGCCCCCTCTGCATCCGCGGAATGTTCGAGGTCCAGGGCCAACCGGGTCAGCAGCGCTGCGAGCGGACAGCCGCTCAGCTCGCTCGCACGGACGCAGAGGGCTATGCGTTCCCAGCACTCGGGCATCGCCGAAGACGTGCCCGCCCGGAAGGCACGCTCAGCGAGCGCTCTCCGGATCGCCTGGGCCGGGCTTCCTCCGAGCTCGGCCGCACGGGAGGCCACTCCCAGGAGGACCAGCACGGGTTCCTCGGTGGGGCCGGTCCCCTCGGCCATCGCCTGCGAGCGGTGGAAGACGTCCAGCTCCTTCCAGGCCTGGGCCGCCGGACGGCCGCTGACCAGCAATGAGGCCAGGTACTGAACGAGGGCGGCCATCGTCTCCAGCTCGGCGGCACGGCCGGGTGCCCGGGCGGGCAGCGCTGGGCGCTTGGGAAGAAACGCCGGGCGGAGCCGTTCCGCCGACGACGGGAGGCGGAACCGGAGACGGTGTCCCGGACCCGGGCCCAGGAGCAGAAGGGCGGAAATCAGCAGACACGCCATCAGGACCATGGCACGCCGTCCAGCCCCAGGCGACGCTGAAGGCCGTCCCACGCGGGCCCGGGATCCAGCCGGTTCCCCACCAGGTGCAACGCACCGGCCATGCGCAGACGCCCCTGCCGCGCGTCGACCATGCTGATCTCCGACAGCCGACGGCCATCCGGAGTACGCGCCACGTGAAGCACCGCGTCGAGGGCACTGGCGGCTTGTGCGGTCACCGCATCCGTGCTCATCCCGGCCAACGCACCGAGCGCCTCCAGACGGGCAGGAACATCAGCTGCGGAATTGGCGTGGATGGTTCCCGCTCCGCTGTGGCCGGTGTTCAGCGCCGTGAGGAGCTCCCGCACCTCGGAACCGCGGCACTCCCCCACCACCAGACGGTCCGGCCGCATCCGCAGTGACTGGCGTACGAGTTCCCGCAGGTCCACGACGCCGCGGCCTTCCGTGTTGCCGTGCCGGGCCTCCAGCCCGACCACGTGCACATGGCCCGGGTCCAGCTCGGCGGCGTCCTCCACCAGGACGAGCCGTTCCAAGGGGTCCACCAGCCCCAGGAGAGTGGACAGGAGGGTGGTCTTGCCGGATCCGGTGGCCCCGCTGATCAGGAAGTTGAGCCGCTGCGACACCAGGGACCGCAGCACCGGGATCAGTGCCGTGGGGAACATGCCCGCTGAGGCCATCTCCTCCAGGGAGAAGCGCCTGGACCGCCGGATCCGGAGGGACAGCAGCGTCCCTCGCGTGGACAGCGGCGGGATCACCGCATGCACACGGTAACCACCGGGCAGGCGGACGTCCACACACGGGTTGCCATCATCCAGACGCCGGCCACCGGACGCCACGAGCCGCTGGGCCAGGGCCCGCAGCTGTTCCTCACCTCCCAGTGCCACCTCGGCCCGCGACAGGCCCGCGCCCCGGTCCACCCACACCTCCTCGGGACCATTGACGAAGATGTCCGTCGTGCCGGGGTCGTCGGCGAGCGGCTGAAGAGGGCCGAGGCCCCGCAGCTCGGCGTTGATGCTCTCCGCCGCCGCGAGGGCCATGGCCGGCCCCAGGAACCTCCCGGTCGAGTTCACCGCCGCGGCCACCCGCTGTGAGGTGACGGGACCCTTCTCCCTGAGCACATCACGGCGCACCGAGTCGAGGATCCGCGGGTCCATGGACTGCGGCGCCGGCCCTCCACCGGGCGCCGGCATGGGGAGTTTCGTCCTACGGTTCGGGAAGTTCATGGCCGAGGCCCCAGGTTCCGCAGGAGATCCCCCGTCACTCGCCGGACCGGCCGCGACCGGCCCAGGCTCAGCAGAAGCCCCTCGTCCGCCGCCATGGTGGCTCCACGGACCTCCGGCATGATGCCGTCCAGACGGATTCCGAGCCGCTCCGCCAGATCTTGCGCCTCCGGTTTCTGCCGCGCGGGGCACCTGGCCACCAGCCCCGTTGAGGTGACGGCCATCCGGCGTAGGCCCTCCACCGCCCGGAGCCCGGCATTGAGCGTCAGAGGAGCCACCACCGTGACGGAATCACACCACCAGGCGTGCTCCTCGGCTTCGCCGGAGGGGATGTCCACCACCACCAGCTCGTACACCTTGCGGGCGGCCTCCACCACCGACGGATCGAGGCGTCCGGGTCCAGACGACGCCTCGCCACTCCTGCACAGGAGCGAGAACCCTCCGACACTGGGCAGCGCTTCGGCCAGCCGCTCAGGGCTGACGGTCCCTCCGTTGGTGGTGAGCTCATCCCAGCCCGGTCCGGCAAGTTCCTCCGCGGAGAGCGCGTGCTTCAGTGCGGTGTCGGCCGCGGATGCTCCGATCAGCAGTGTCCTCAGACCGTCCGACGCCGCATGCCCGGCCAGCCACGCCGCGAGCGAGCTGCCTCCCGCACCGCCCACGGCACCCCAGACGCCCAGCACGTGGCCGCCGTCGGGCCCGGATCCCATGCCGCCGAAGAACTCCGCCAGCCAGCCGAGCCCTTCCGGGAGAGGCACCACCCGTTCCACTCCCCAGCCCGCCGCCCGGTCCCAGGGCGGTTCGTCCAGCGGGCCGGACAGGAGGACATCAGCGCCCCGGCGCCGGATGGGGACCTCCATGACATCGGCGCCGAGCAGCACGGCCTTGGCTCCGTCCCAGAGCCCCAGCGCGGAGTCGACGTCGCGCTCCACCACCAGCTCGGCACCCGCGGCGGCCGCTGCGGTGAGGGCCTGCTCCGCCAGCTCGGGTCGTGAGGTGACCAGCAGGAACACTTCACGTTCCGCCGGTGTCCAACGGACCTCCTCAGCCAGGATGCCGGATGGTCCCGGCGGGGAGACGTGCCGCCGCCGTCGTACTGGATGCTGGAGTCCGGTGCCACTGTTCATGGCTCCAGCCTCGGCCGTCCGTGCCGCTGTGACGGCGGCCGGTCCGCCTATGTGCACAAGACCCGCCGCGACTCTCCACAACCGGGTCGTCACTGTCAGTCTGAGCAGCCAGAATGGTGTCATGCACCTCCTGCTGGTCCCCGCCGACGACGACGCCGTACGGCTCGCGCGTCTGGACGCCCATGGCGTCCTCCTCGGCGAGCCCTGGCAGCTGGGGCGGGAAGACCTCCCGGCCGCGGTCGCCGGGCTGGAACGCGACGAGGCGCCGCGCTGGGTGTGGGACACCACCTCGGACCTCTACTCCGCACTGCTGCAGGCGGGAACGCGCCTGGCCCGGTGTCACGACATCTCTCTGGCCCGGACGGTGCTGCGGTTCTCCACACTGGTCCAGGACCCGGATTATGCACGGTTCGCCCTGGACGTGACAGGGTCCGCGGAGTACCCGGTCTCGGACGCCGTGGAGCCGGAGCAGCGGCAGGAGAGCCTTTTCGAAGCCCCACGGAGCCACCGGAGCCTGGAGGAGGTCCGGCAGGAGTTCGCCGCCCAGCTGAAGGCGGTGGAGACCTCCCGTGCTCCGGCACGCCTTCGGCTCCTCCTGGCGGCCGAGTCAGCCGCCGCGCTGGTGGCCGCTGAGATGCGCTTCCTCGGCGTCCCCTGGGACCAGGCGGTGCACCGTGAGCTCCTTGAGGAGGCTCTGGGCCCGGAGCCCGCACCGGGCCGGCGTCCCGCACTCATGGAGGATCTGGTGGTCCGCCTGCGGGAGCTGCTGCGTGCACCCCGCCTGAACCCGGACTCCCCTCAGGAGCTTCTGAAGACCCTGCACCGGAACGGCATCGAGGTGAAGACCACCCGGCAATGGGAGCTGAAGTCCTCGGACCACCCGGCGATCGAGCCCTTGCTGGAGTACAAGAAGCTCTCCCGGCTCCACACCGCCAATGGCTGGACCTGGCTCGATGCCTGGATCCGTGACGGACGCTTCCGGCCCGACTACGTGGTGGGCGGCGTGGTCACGGGCCGGTGGTCGTCCCGGGGAGGCGGTGCCTTGCAGATCCCGCGGTCCGTCCGCCGGGCGGCGCGGGCGCTGCCCGGCTGGAAGCTGCTGGTGGCCGACGCCTCCCAGGTGGAGCCGCGCATTCTCGCGGCCATGTCTGCGGACGAGGGGATGGCGCGGGCCGCGCGCGGGCAGGATCTGTACGCGGAGATCGCCGACGCCGGCTTCGGCGGCAGCCGCAGTTCGGCGAAGATCGCGCTACTGGGCGCCATGTACGGCTCCACCACGGGCGAATCGGCGCGGCTCATGCCGCAGCTGAAGAAGCTCTACCCGCGGGCCATCGCACTGGTGGAGGAGGCGGCCCGGACCGGCGAGCGCGGCGGTGCCGTCAGCACGTGGCTGGGCCGGAGCACCCCGCCGCCCGGTCCGGACTGGGACGCCGCCCAGCGGACCCAGAGCCAGGAGGAGCAGCGCCGGGCGGACGCCTGGGCACGGGCCCGGGGGCGCTTCACCCGGAACTTCGTGGTCCAGGGGACGGCCGCCGAGTGGGCGGAATGCTGGCTGGCCGGAATCCGCTCCCGCCTGGCCGGGCTGCCGCTCCCGGACGGCGCCGAAGCGGCCTCGCCGACGGGTCCGGCTGAGCTGGTGTTCTTCCTGCACGACGAGATCATGATCCACGCCCCGGAGGAGCTGATGCCACGTTGTGTGGAGGCCGTGGAAAGCGCCGCCCGGGAGGCCGGCACGCTCCTCTTCGGCCGGGCACCCGTCGATTTTCCCCTCACCGTGGCGGTGGTGGACTCCTACGACCAGGCCAAGTGAGTCTCAGAGTTCAAAGAAGTGCTTCCGCCCGGCGTCCCACGGCCGCTCCCAGCCCAGGAAGTGGAACGTCTCATCGATGAGTTTGCCGGTGAATCCCCAGATGAACACGTCATCCACCTGGAACGCCGGCGAGTTGAACTCGATCCCGGCGCGCCGGAGGCTGGCCGTGACCCGGTTGGCCGGATCGAGGAGTGCATGCACGGGGATCCGGAACACGCGCTCGGATTCCTGTGGGTCCACCACGTACACGGGGCTCGGTGTCTCCCACCAGGCGAGCACCGGGGTCACCAGGAAGTTGCTGTACGGCAGGGGATGCCGCGGCAGGGTGCCGGTGAGCCGGACGCCGGACGGTTCCAGGCCCGTCTCCTCGACGGCCTCCCGCAGGGCCGCCGCCCGCTCATCCGTGTCTCCCGGGTCGACCTTGCCGCCCGGGAAGGCGACCTCGCCGGCGTGGCTGCCGAGCGTCGTCGCGCGCTGGAGCAGCAGGAGGTCCAGCTGCTCCGGCGCCAGGTCCTCCCAGGCACGTCCCTCCTGCCCGGCAGCGGGCCCGAACAGGATGAGGACCGCTGCGTCCCGCGCCGAGCCGGGCTGGGTGAGGGACAGATTCCAGCGCGCGGCCATCTCGTCCTGGAGCACGGCCGCGGCCCTGGCCGGGTAGGCCAGCAGATCCTCCAGCGCGCTCACGGCGTCTCCCCCGCCAGCAACGCCCTCTGGGAGGCCATCCGGATGGCGGCGGCGTTCTCCGTCTGGGCCAGGTACGCCTCGCGGAGGGCTTCCTGGCCGGGCGCCAGCTCATACTTCAGGAGCTTGGCGGCCTTGGCCGGATCGGTCTCCCCCATGCCGAAGGACGGGCACCACTGGGCCACCACGCAGGCACCGCAGGCCGGCTTGCGTGAATGGCAGACGCGGCGTCCATGGAACACCACGCGGTGGGAGAGCATGGTCCAGTCCTTGCGCTCCACCAGCTCGCCGACCTCGCGTTCCACCACCTCCGGGTCCTCCGAGGACGTCCATTCGAAGCGCCGGGCCAGCCGCCCGAAGTGGGTGTCCACCGTGATGCCCGGGATGCCGAAAGCATTGCCGAGCACCACATTGGCGGTCTTGCGCCCCACCCCGGCCAAGGTCACCAGCTCATCCACGGACGCCGGGACCTCACCGCCGTAGTGCTGGACCAGCCGGGTGGCCAGCGAAACGAGGTTCTTGGCCTTGGCCCGGAAGAAGCCCGTGGGCTGGATGATGTCCTCCAGCTCCGGCAGATCGGCACGCGCCATCTCGGCCGGTCCCGGATAACGGGCGAACAGCGCCGGAGTGATCTGGTTGACCCTCACGTCGGTCGTCTGGGCCGACAGGACTGTGGCGACCAGCAGCTCGAACGGATTCCGGAAGTCCAGCTCGGGGTGGGCATAGGGGTAGAACTCGCCCAGCACCTTGTTGATCTTCCGGGCACGGCGCTTTCTGGCGAGCAGGCTCTCCGTCCCCGCGGGGTTCTCCGTCATGGTGCTCAGGAGCCCCGTTCCACGTTCCGGACGTCGCGGAGCAGGCCGATCCGTCCGTCCTCGTTCTGGACGACGAACCCGTGCGGGCCCTCCTGGAGCGCCAGGATCCACTTGCCGGGCAGCAGATCGAACACCGGGGCGCCGTTGCGTTCGTCGACGGCGGTGCGCCGCTCCGGCACGGCGAACCAGAAGGCCTGCTGCACCACAGGGGCCTCAGCCTCCTGTGCGGGGGCCGCTGGCGCGCTCTCCTCCGGAGCTTCCGACGAAGGGGCGTCCGACGACGGGGCGTCCGACGACGACGCAGCGCCGGCAGTGGGGGTGCCGGCGGCGTCGGTCTGGGCGGCGTCGGTCTGGGCGGCGTCGGTCTGGGCGGCGTCGGTCTGGGCGGCGTCGCCGGCGGAACCGAGGCTCGCGAGCAGGCTGCTGCGCAGCACGGTGGCGTCGGGGTCGTCCTCGTAGTCCGGCTCTTCGGTCTCCTCCTCGTGGAGCACGGGGACGCCGAGGACGGGCTCCTCAAGTTCGGGGGCCTGGGCGATGTGTGCCTCGGCCTCCTGCAGCAGGTCCTCCTCGTTCGCCTCCTCCGGCGCGGTGGTGACCTCATCGGCGACGGCCTGGGCGTCCTCGCCCAGGGTCGGCTCCTCGGGAGCGGGTTCCGGTGCGGAGGCTCCCTCGGATGTCGCGGCGACGACGGGATCCTCCTCGGGCTGCTCCTCCGTTTCGCCGGAGGTGACGGGTTCCTGCGCGTCTGCGGCTTCCTCGGCGGCCGGGACTGCCGGCTCAGTGGCAGTCTCCACGTGGGCAGTCTCCGCGGGGCCCGGGTCCGGGGTCTCCCCGGAATCAGCGTCCTGGGCCGGCACAGCCGGCTCCTCGGAGGTGCCCTGAGCTTGCTCAGGCTGCCAGGCGAACGGCGTGTGACCGCTGCCAGGCTGCGGCGCCTCTTGCCCGGAAGTCTGCTGCCCGGGCGTCTGCGGCTCCGGTGCGAAGACGGGCGCCGTCCAACCGGGAGCCTGCCCCTGAGGATTCTGGGGCTGGTGGCCCTGAGGAGCGAAGCCCGACGGCCCGTTCTGGGGCGCCCCGTAGCCGGGAGCCGGAGAATACTGCTGAGGATGGGACGGTGCTGCCACCTTAGCGGCGGGCACGGCGTCACGGGCCACGGGATGGGCCGTCGCCTCCGGGCGTCCGGTGAAATCGGCGGCGAACACGGGGATGAAGCGCGCGAAGAGCGTGGTCAGCACCACCAGCACCGAGCCCACCAGGAGCAGCAGCACGAAGGTGACATCGCTCTGGAATCCGAAGCGGATGCCCAGCAGGCCGAGCTGGTTCACCAGGCTGAGCAGGGAGAGCGCGCCCAGGATGGAGGCGAGCTGGTCCAGGGAGAACGAACCGGCACGGAGCCTGACACCCGGGCTGACGCGGCGGATGACGAATCCGATGCCGACGGCCAGCGGGAACAGGAAATCGAACACCAGGAACTGGGCGCTGGCGAAGTTCAGGGCGTAGCCGCCCCCGGCGACGCCTCCCGCGAGGAGGAGGAACAGCACGCCGAGCAGCAGCAGGACGTCGCGCACCGTGAACGGGCCGACGACGGCGCGCCCACCGTCAGGCCGGGGCGTCGCCGGCCGCGGGGCGGGAGACTGCTGGCCGCCGGGAGCCGGGAAGTGTCCCTGCCCGGGGGGCTGGTAACCCTGCGGGGGTCCGTACGGGCCGGGCTGTCCCGGGCCATACGACGGGCCGGGCTGCTGCGACTGCGGGTTCCAGGACTGCTGCGCCGGGTTGTAGTGTGCCGGGTTGTACTGGCCTGGCTGGTACTCGGCCTGCTGATACCGGCCCGGCTGGCCCTGGTCAGGGCTGTACGGTCCCGGCGCCCCGGACTGGCGCTGCGGGTCGGGCTGTTCGGACTGCGGCGTGGACATCGGTGCGGTCTCCCGTCGACGGAGGTGATGCTTCGGGCTTGATATCAAGCGTAGTCACCGGGCCTGACGTTATCTCCACGGACTCGCCAAACCATGTCCTGGCACCTCACGCGCCGTCCGGCGGAGGAACGCGTCCGCTCGCGTCCGGACTGTGACCGGGGACACTGATTTGTCCCAGGAGGGGACTATGGTGGTCGATGGAACTACACCCATTTGAAGCAGAAGGGTCCAGGATGTCTGAAGAGACCGCTCCCGCCGCAGGTGATGCCTTGGAGAACCTCCTCCAGGAGAACCGCCGTTTCGCCCCCTCCCCCGAGTTCGCCGCCCAGTCCGTGGCGCAGGCCGGGCTCTACGCCGAGGCCGCTCAGGACCGCCCCGCGTTCTGGGCCCGCCAGGCCCGTGAGCTGCTGAGCTGGGACAAGGACTTCGAGACCGCGCTCGACTGGAGTGAAGCCCCCGTGGCCAAGTGGTTCGTCGGCGGCCAGGTCAACGCCGCCTACAACGCGCTGGACCGGCACGTGGAAAACGGCCTGGGCGATCGCGTGGCCATCCACTTCGAGGGCGAGCCGGGCGACTCCCGCAGCTACACCTACGCACAGCTCACCCAGGAGGTGAAGAAGGCCGCCAACGCCTTCGAGTCCCTCGGTGTCCGCAAGGGCGACCGCGTGGCCGTCTACCTCCCGATGATCCCGGAAGCGGTCATCACCCTGCTGGCCTGTGCCCGCATCGGCGCCATCCACTCGGTGGTGTTCGGCGGCTTCTCCGCCGACGCCCTGCGCTCCCGCATCGACGACGCCGAGGCGAAGCTCGTCGTCACAGCGGACGGCACCTACCGCCGCGGCAAGCCGAGCCCGCTGAAGCCGGCGGTGGATGAAGCGCTCAGTGCCGAGGGACACACGGTGCAGAACGTCGTCGTCGTCAAGCGCAACGGCGAGGCCGTCTCGTGGACCGAGGGCCGCGACCAGTGGTGGGACGACACCGTGGGCGCCGCGTCGGCGGAGCACACTCCGGTGCCGCACGATTCCGAGCACCCGCTGTTCATCCTGTACACCTCCGGCACCACCGGAAAGCCGAAGGGCATCCTGCACACCACGGGTGGCTACCTCACGCAGGCTGCGTTCACGCACCGGAACATCTTCGATCTGCACCCGGAGACTGACGTCTACTGGTGCACCGCCGACGTCGGCTGGGTCACCGGCCACTCTTACGTCACCTACGCACCGCTCATCAACGGCGCCACCCAGGTCATGTACGAGGGCACGCCGGATTCCCCGCACCAGGGCCGCTGGTGGGAGATCGTCCAGAAGTACAAGGTCTCCATCCTGTACACCGCCCCCACCGCCATCCGCACCTTCATGAAGTGGGGCCGCGAGATCCCGGAGAAGTACGACCTCTCCTCCATCCGCCTCCTCGGCTCCGTGGGCGAGCCCATCAATCCCGAGGCCTGGATGTGGTACCGCGAGGTCATCGGCGGGAACAAGGCCCCGATCGTGGACACCTGGTGGCAGACCGAGACCGGCGCCATCATGATCTCCCCGCTGCCCGGCCTCACGGCCACCAAGCCCGGATCCGCCCAGGTCCCGGTGCCCGGCATCGCCGTGGACGTGGTGGATGAGATGGGCGAGTCCGTCCCGGACGGGCACGGCGGCTTCCTGGTGATCCGTGAGCCGTGGCCGGCCATGCTCCGCGGTATCTGGGGCGATCCGGAACGCTACAAGGACACCTACTGGTCCCGCTTCGACACCATGTACTTCGCGGGCGACGGCGCCAAGAAGGACGATGACGGCGACGTCTGGCTCCTGGGCCGCGTGGACGACGTCATGAACGTCTCCGGCCACCGCCTCTCCACCACGGAGATCGAGTCCGCCCTGGTCAGCCACCCCTCCGTGGCCGAGGCGGCAGTGGTCGGCGCGAACGACGAGACCACCGGCCAGGCCGTGGTGGCGTTCGTGATCCTGCGTGAGGGCGTGGAGAACAACGGCGACGCCACCGTCCAGGAGCTCCGCAACCACGTGGGCAAGGAGATCGGACCGATCGCCAAGCCGAAGAACGTGCTGGTGGTCCCGGAGCTGCCCAAGACCCGCTCCGGCAAGATCATGCGCCGTCTCCTCAAGGACGTGGCCGAAGGCCGCGACCCGGGCGACGCCACCACCCTGGCGGATCCCACGGTCATGCAGCAGATCGCGGCGGACCTGCGGAAGTAGTTCCGTACGCGACATCGCCCCGGCAGATGCGGCCGGTCACCTTCCACGTGAAGGTGACCGGCCGTCGTCGTTCATCCATCCATTGCTGCGTAACCGTCCATTAGAGCGCTCAAACGGACGTTTACGCAGCAGTCGATGGTCAGCGAGTTGTCACCAGGCGGCGGCCACGGCCCGGTGCGTCTCGAAGAGCGGCACCGTGGTGCCCTCCGGGGCACGGCCGAAACCGCATTCGGTGGCCACGCCGAAGCGGTCCAGGAACCTCAGAGCCGTGGAAATCCGTCGTTGCGCCCCCTCCACACCGTCCTCGCGGTGCACCAGACCCAGGTAGAACTCGGTCTGATCCGGCAGACGCAGCCCGGCCAGCGGAGCGTAGTAGGCGTCGTCGTCCCGCTCGATCGGGACCGGGATGTGGATCCAGTCCAGCGCCCGTGAGGTGGGCAGCGCCAGCGTCGCGGCGGAGAGCTCATTGGCGAAGCGCACCAGGTTCGCGGTGTCCGTGGGCTCCACGAAGTGCTTCTCCCCGGCATCGCCGTAGCAGAGGTGGATGCCCACCTCCACGTCCTCCGGGACGCTCTCCACCAGCCCGGCGACACGGCCCACCTGGTACGCCCAGACGTCCTCGAACCAGGCCCGGGACTGCTGCCGGTACCCGGCGGCCTCGATGATGGCGAACTCCAGGGCGGCGTCCCACTGGATGGCCAGCGACTCGTGCGGGATGCCGTCCAGGATCCGCTCCAGTTCACCCAGCAGGGCCGCCTGGTAGACGGGCTCGAACGCATCACGGTCCTCCGCGGCCACGAAACTGCCCACCACGCCCACCGGCGTCGGCAGGGACACCTGGAAGCGCACGCCGTCGGCCACCACGCCCTCGCGCTGCAGCCGGGAGAAGACCTCCCAGGACTCCAGGGCGGCGTCGGCATATCCGAGCGGCGGCAGGACGAGGTCCTCGGCGCGCACGCCGGGCGCCAGCTTCACCGGGCGGACGTCCAGTTCGCGGAGGCGGATCGGCTCATCGCCCACCCGCTCCAGGCCCTCCGCCGCGGCCAGGCGGTCCGGCTGGAAGGCGATCCAGTGGAATCGCTCGCCCACCTCGCCGTCCGGGATCCTCTTCAGGTGAGTGCCGAGGTGCTGCGCCACCAGGCGGATGGTGGATTCGGCGTCGTCGACGTTGATGCTGCCCACCAGGTGGGCGCCTTGCGGCTGGGTCATGGGACTCCTGGTCTGTCAGTGGTGGAGGTGGAAGAGGGGGATGAAGTCCGGGTCCGTGATGGCCGGACGGCGGAGGGAGAAAGCGTCGATGGGGTGAGCCGTGGTGCCATCCGTGACGAGTTCGCCGAGAATCCGCCCCACCAAGGACGCGAACTTGCCCGCGTGCCCGGCGCCGTTGAAGACGGCCACGTGCGGCGCCCCCGGGACGGTGTCCAGCACGAAGTCGCGGTCCGGCGGCATGTCGTAGACGCACGTCTTGTTCGCCCAGACGGGGCCGACGGCGCCCGGCAGCCACCTCCGCAGGAAGCCCTCCAGCAGGGCCGCCTCCGCGGCGTCGCCCTCGAAGACTCTTTCCTCGCTGGTGATGAAGCGGCCGCGCATGTCACGTGCGATCTTCACGGCGGGCTCGCCGTAGACCGGGAAGCCGTAGTGGTCCTGCTCGCCGTGGAAGATCCAGATGGGGAAGCGGTCCGGGGTGAAGTCGCGCAGCTGCGGGGTGGAGAAGTAGCTGACCTGTTCCTGGGACAGAGTCAGGCGGTAGTTCAGGCCGAGGTCCGGCATGAGGGTGCCGAGCCAGGAACCGGCCGCGGCCACGAGGTGGCCGCCGTGGAAGTCGCCGGCGGTGGTGCGCACGGTGACGCTTCCGGGCTGGACGACGACGCCGGTCACGGGGGTGTGCGGCAGGAAGGTCACCCCTCGCGCCTGGGCGAGGGAGGTGTGGGCGGCTACGGAGGCGCGGATGTCGATGAGGCCGCCGTCCTCCTGGTACATGCCGGTCACGTCGTCCCCGATGGACCACTGCGGCCAGGCCCGGCGGATGTCCTTCGCCGAGAGGTCCTGGTACGGGATGCCCTGTGCCGCGAGCGCCGACCGGTAACCGTCCAGCGACGCGAGGGCCGCGGGCTCGGCGGTGGCCAGGTCCAGGCCGCCGGTCTTGAGGTACAGCCGGAGCCCGGCGTCCTTCTCCACTTCGGCCCAGCTTTGGAACATGGCCGGGGTGAGTGCCGTGTAGGCGGTGCTGTGATAGGCGTGCCGGATGATGCGGGAGACGTCACCGGAGGAATTCCGGGCGTTGACCAGTTCGTACTGTTCCAGCACCAGGACGCGGGTTCCGGGGGTCCTGGCGAGCCAATAGGCGGTGGCCGCCCCGATCGCGCCGGCGCCGATGACGATGTGGGTGTACCCGCTGCTCATGCGTCCTCCGTTCCGTGGCTCCCGCTCGAGCGTGGCACAGCCCGGGCGGTACCCGGTAGTTCGTTACGGCAACGAACCCCCGGCCCTACACTGGGAACCACCACGAACGGAACCCCGCGAAGGCAGGTCACATGCTGCAAGCCGCCCGGCACCAGGCCATCCTGGAGATGGTCCAGAAGGAGCGCATCGTCAAGGTGTCCGACCTGGCCGATGCCCTGAAGGTGTCCGCCATGACGGTCCGGCGTGACATCGAGTCCCTGAGCGATTCCGGTCTTCTGGAGCGCATCCACGGCGGGGCCAAGGTCCTGGGGGAGACGGGCACGCACGAGCCGGGTTTCGAGCTGAAGTCCACGCAGAACACGGCGGAGAAACAAGCCATCGCCCGGGCCGCCGCGGCGCGGGTCAGCGAGGGCATGGCCGTCGGGCTGAGCGCCGGCACCACCACGTGGGCTCTGGCGCAAGAACTCGTCAAAGGCCCGGCGATCACCGTGGTCACCAATTCCATCCGCACCGCGGAGATCTTCTACCGTTCCACCAGCGTGCATCCGCGGACGGACGTCATCCTGATCGGCGGACAGCGCACCGCCTCGGACGCCCTGGTGGGTCCGCTTTCCACCCAGGCCCTGAAGACCATCAACCTGGACGTGACGTTCCTGGGCGTGCATGGCATGGACGCCCAGGCCGGGTTCAGCACCCCGAATGTCCAGGAGGCGGAGACGGACCGCGCTTTCCTGGCCTCCAGCCGCACACTCGTGGTGGTCGCCGACCATTCGAAGTGGGGTGTGCAGGGCATCAGCAGCATCGCAGCGCTCGACGCCGCGGATGAGCTGATCACGGACCCGGGACTCGGGCAGAACGGCCGCACCGTCCTGGCTGAGCACGTCCGGCGGCTCACCATCGCGCCCCTCTGACCCTCGGGGGTCCGCCGCGAAGTCGCAGATCACGCCCCTAAATCCGACGGATAGGGGCGTCATCTGTTACTTCGCGGGCAGGGGCCGGGGAGTACTGTGAAACCATGACCGACACCACCGCACGCACGACCATCCTGGTGCTCAACGGGCCCAATCTGAACCTCCTGGGCGTGCGCGAGCCGGAGAAATACGGCCGGGCCACGCTGGCGGACATCGAGTACCTCTGCGAGACCGCGGCCCAACGCCACGGCCTGAGCGTCCGCACCGTCCAGTCCAACCATGAGGGCGCCCTGGTGGACGCGATCCACGAAGCCCGCCACGACGCACTCGGCATCGTGATCAACGCCGGCGCCTACACGCACACCTCCGTGGCGCTCCGTGACGCCATCGCCGCGGTGGCCCTGCCCGCCGTCGAGGTCCACATCACCAACGTGCACCGGCGCGAGGAGTTCCGCCACCACTCCTACCTTTCCGGAGTGTGCGAGGCCGTCATCGCCGGGGCCGGCGTTCTGGGCTACCGCTTCGCGATCGACTACCTGGCTGAACGGGACGCCTGAGCCGGCCTTCCGGGGCCGCCCCGGAAATCTCAGCGCACCGCGTACCTCAGGTACATCAGCCCGCTGTCGAAACGCCGCTCCTCCAGGAGCCCGAGATTCAGCGTGAGCCCGTCCGGGAGGAACCGCTTCCCGCCGCCCACCGCGACGGGCGCCACGAACAGCTGCACCTCATCGACCAGGCCGGCGCGCAGAGCGCTCTCGGCCAGGCCGGGACCGTCCACGGTCAGGTCCTTCTCCCGGGAGTCCTTGAGCGCCTTGACGGCGGCGGGGTCGAACTCCCGCACCAGGTGTGTCCGTTCACTGGACACCTCCTCCAGCGTCCGGGAGAACACCACTTTGTCCGCGGCCTGCCAGGTCCGGGCGTAGTCCACCACGAACTGCGGCGCGTCCGGCATCTGGTGGGCCGTCTCCCAGAACACCATGGTCTGGTACATGCTCCGCCCGTAAAGGTAGGTCCCCACCGAGCCCATGAGGCCGTTGATGAAATCGTGGGACTCCTGGTCCGGAGTGCCCCAGTTGAAGTTCCCGTCGCTGTCACTCACATAGCCGTCGACGGACGTGATCATGGAATAGATGAGCTTCGCCATGCGGCTATTATTCCCCTCGTGACGCTCCTCGACTCAGCCATCCACGCCATCACGTCCTGGGATCCGCGCAATGGCGCGGAGGAAAAGGCCAAGGCGGATTTCGTGTCGGCCCTGGACCACGGCGAGGCCGTCCTGTCCCGCCACCCGCTCCCCACGCACCTGACCGCCAGCGCCTTCGTGCTGGACCGCGGGCGGGAGTTCGTCCTGCTGGTCTTCCACCGCAAGGGGCGGTTCTGGGTTCAGCCGGGCGGGCATCTGGAGGACGACGACGCGTCGGTGGAGAGCGCCGCGCTCCGCGAGGCGCGGGAGGAGACCGGCCTGGCCGGAGACCTCCTGCACGGTGCGCGCGTCGTGGACCTGGACCACCACGCCCTGGCGGGCGCCTTCGGCCACTGCCGCTCCCACCTGGACATCGGCGTCGTCGTCTTCACGGACGGAACGCCCGCGCCCACCGTCAGCGACGAGTCCGAGGCCGTGCGCTGGTTCCCGGTCAATGCCCTGCCCGACGGCGTGGTGAACGGCTTCCGCGAGCGGCTGGACGGCGTGCTGGCCCGCCTGGGCTGAGGCCCGGGAGGCACTGACGCGTGCGCTCTACTTCCGGGGGCGCTCTACTTTCGAGTGCACTGGCCGGACGAGACCGGCGTGTCCAGGCTCGCGGCGCGGTTGGCCACCGGCTGCAGGCTGTCCATGGTGAGGGCGAAACCGATGCCCTGGGACGCGCTGGCCTTGGCGAACACGACGCCGGCCACCTTGCCGTCCGTGCTGAGCAACGGGCCGCCCGAGTTGCCCGGCTCCACGTCGCCGGCGATCTGGTAGACGTCACCCATGACCTGAGTGCTGCCGTAGATGTCCGGGATGTCCACCTGCGAGATGCCCTGCACGCGAGCCGGCTTGGCCTGGTACGGGCCGCCATGCGGGTACCCCTCGAAGGCGGCCTCGCTGCCCGTGGGCAGATTGCCCCGCAGCGGCAACGGCTTGGAGTTCAGGCCGTTCACGGCCAGGACCGCCAGGTCCCGCTGCGGGTCGAAGTACACGACGCGCGCGGCGAGCGCGGCGCCGCTGGGCGTCTCCACCACGGGTTCCGTCACGCCGGCCACCACGTGCGCGTTGGTCACCACGCGCTCCGAGGAGACCACGAAGCCGGTGCCGGTCTGGTTCTGACCGCACTGGTACGCGGTGCCGGTGATCTTCAGGACGGACTGGGCCGCGGCCTGCAGCTGAGGAGTGTCCGCGGAGCCGACGGGGCCGGGACCGGTCAGCAGGGGCGCGGCGCCGTCGATGATCTTGGGGATGCCTTCCCCCATGAGGCCGGACCGCAGCTGCGCCATGGCGCCCTGCACCGGGGCCGGGGTGGCGCCGTCGATGAAGCGGATCACGCGGGAATCGGCCACCTGCTGGGAGATGACCGGCACACCCATCGAGTTCAGGCCGAAGGCCAGCAGCGACATGACCAGGGCCGTCATCACCAAACTCACGGCCGCGCCGGCCAGGCGGTCCACCCCACGCAGGGCGCGCACGGGCCGGGCGGAGCGCAGCCGGTGCCCCAGGGAGGCACCCAGGCTGTTGCCGAGCACCACGAGTACGACGGCGGCGGTCACCACCGCGGTCAGGCGCCAGCGGGGGTCGGGGACCAGGGAGCTGACCAGCGGCATGGCGAGGAAGGCGGCCACGGCGCCGAGGGCGAAGCCGATGATGCCGCCCATCGTGACGAGGAACCCGTTCCGGAAGCCGTAGAAGGCATAGGAGACCAGTGTCGCGAGCAGAACCAGGTCCAGGACGGTCAGGCCGAACACGTGTTGAATCCTCCACTTCCACCGGCCGCGGTGCCGCCGGAGACAGGATCCGCCGGGCACTCTGCCTCGGCTTCCTGCCAGCGCCATCGTACTGAGACCGCCTGACCGTTTCCCGTGAAAACCGGTGATCCGGCCTCTGAACAGGCCTCCGACCGCACGGGCCCGCGCATCACGCGGCATTTTCTGAAACAATGTGCTCAGGGCCAATTCATAAGGAGATCACATGGACATCGAGGTACTGCGCCGGGCGCCCCTTTTTTCCACGCTGGATGACGACGCGTTCCGTCTGCTGACGGACGAGCTGAGCGAGGTGGACCTCTCCCGCGGAGCCTCCGTCTTCCGCGAGGGCGACCAGGGCGACCAGCTCTACTTCATCGTCTCCGGCAAGGTGAAGCTCGGGCGCACCTCCGCGGACGGCCGCGAGTCCCTGCTGGCCATCCTCGGCCCGGGTGAGCTGTTCGGCGAGATGGCCCTCTTCGACCCCGCACCCCGCAATGCCACCGCCACGGCCGTCTCGGAGACGCGCCTGGCCGGCCTGAAGAACGAGTCCCTGGTGGGCCTGCTCCGTTCCCGCCCGGAGGCCTCCGCCCAGCTGCTCCAGGCGCTGGCCCGCCGTCTGCGCCGTACCAACGACTCCCTCTCCGACCTGGTCTTCTCCGACGTCCCCGGCCGCGTGGCCAAGGCTCTGCTGGATCTGGCGGACCGCTTCGGCCGCCCGGCCACGGACGGCGTCCTGGTGGCTCATGAGCTCACTCAGGAGGAGCTGGCCCAGCTGGTGGGCGCCTCCCGCGAGACCGTCAACAAGGCCCTGGCCGAGTTCGTCCAGCGCGGCTGGCTGCGCCTGGAGGCGCGCGCCGTCGTGATCCTGGACATGCAGCGCCTGCGCCAGCGTTCCCGGTAGGACGCGTTCCCGGTAGAACAGCGCTCCCGCTGACACGCTCCGGAACGCGGAACGGCCCGTCACCTGCGAAGGTGACGGGCCGTTCGGCGTTAAGCCTGCTGGAAGCTCAGGACGCCGGCGGAATGACCGGGAGTGCCGTGGTGGCCGGCGGCGCGGCCGGTTCGACCTCGAGACGGAGCCTGCCGTCCACCTCCACCAGCCGGGGCTGGTAGGCGTGGGTGGTCCGCTTGTGGCTGAGATAGGCCACGCATCCCTTGGCCTTGCCCAGCTTCTCCAGGATGATCTCCGAGCCGGGGACCAGAAGCTGCCCCAGGACCCGCCCGCGGGTGTTGTCCCGGTCGATCTCGTCCCCCAGGGCCGAGTCCTCCCGGTCCGCCAGGAGTGCCGGGATGCAGACCCAACGGCCCCACATGCCCTTGCTCCCCAAGAGCCGGGGCTCCTGGCCGATCGGCAGCGTGGCCGCGAAGTAGCGGGTGTCGAAACGGCGGTGGGCGAAGTCCGGGCTCACCCAGTGGACCAGCGGCTTGAGAAGGTCCGTGCGCAGTGACAGGCCCCGGCGCTGCAGGACCTCGGCCAGGGTCTTCTCCCGCGCCGCCACGGCCTCCCGGGCGGCCATCCACTCGTGCTGATTGGTCACGCTCACCGTGGAGCCGGCGTCCGGACCGGCCAGGAGCACCCCGGTCTCCTCGAAGAGTTCCCGGATGGCCGCCACCACATGCCGGCGGGCCAGCGCCACGTCCGGCGTGCCGAGGGCCGCGGCCCACTGCGCCGGTGACGGGCCCAGCCACGGCATCGCGTCGTCGTCGTGCACGTCCACCGAGCCGCCCGGGAAGGAGGCCGCGCCCAGCGGCGAGCTCTCCCCCCGGTAGCCGAGCCAGGCGGACATGCCGTCCCGCGTGTCCTTGATGAGGACCACGCTGGACGCGAAGCGGGGAGCAGCGGGTGTGCGTTCCCCATGTTCGAGCCAGCTGCGTGCGGCGTTCTCGAACTGGACGGGCAACTCGAAGAGCCGCGTGGGTGCTTGTGGCACGGGGATGTGACCTTTGACAGCTAGGGGCCGGGTGGCCGAAGGATCAGGCGAACTCGGCGATGAGTTCAACCTCGACGGGCGCGTCCAGCGGCAGGGCGGCGACGCCGACGGCGGAGCGGGCGTGAGCGCCCTTCTCACCGAAGATCTCACCGAGGAGCTCGGACGCACCGTTGATGACCACGGGCTGGCCCGTGAAGTCGGGGGTGGAAGAGACGAAGCCGACCACCTTGACGATGCGGGTGACGCGGTCCAGATCGCCGATGACGCTCTTGACGGCGGCCAGGGCATTGATGATGCTCGTGGCGGCGAGCTCCTTGGCGCGCTCGGGGCTGACGGTCCCGTCGGCCCCGGACGCGGAGACCTTGCCCGTGGCTGAGAGTTTGCCGTCAATGAAGGGCAGCTGGCCCGAGGTGTAGACGTGGTTCCCGCTGACCATGGCGGGAACGTAGGCGGCCACGGGGGCCGCAACCTCGGGAAGGCTCAGGCCGAGTTCGGCCAGGCGCGCCTCAATGGCGCTGGTTCCGGTGTTGACCTGGGTAGACATGTTCAGGCTTTCTCCCTCTTCAGGTACGCGACCAGACCGTTGCCGTCCGGTCCGGGGACCACCTGGACGAGTTCCCAGCCGTCGTCACCCCAGGTGTCGAGGATCTGCTTGGTGGCGTGGATGATCAGCGGTACGGTCGCGTACTCCCATTTGCTCATACCGCAAGGGTAGTGGCTGAGATGGCTTCCGACGGCTCCCGGTAGACTGGAAAGCATGGCTCAAGCGAAGAACCCGCTGTTCGACACGGCCACGGTCTTGGGGAAGATCGTGGCGTTTCTTGGCGTCAGTGCCCTCTGTGGGGTGCTGGTGGCAGGGCTTCTGGTCCCCGCGGCGGCAGTCACCGGCAGTGCTGCCAGCGGCTCCGTGCAGTTCTTCGACGACCTGCCAGGCGAGCTGACGGTGAACCCTCCGGGGCAGGCCACCAAGGTGGTCGCGGCGGACGGTTCCACCATCGCCACCATCTATTCGGAGAACCGGACCCGCGTGTCACTGAACGACATGTCGCCCTTCATCAAGGACGGCATCGTGGCCATCGAGGACAACCGCTTCTACGAGCACGGCGGTGTGGACCCCACGGGCATCGCCCGTGCTCTGGTGGCCACGGCCAAGGGCTCCCGTCAGGGCGCCTCCACCATCACGCAGCAGTACGTGAACAACGTCATCAATGAATCGCTCGTGGCGGAGAACCGCTCCAACGAGGTCGTGAACAACGGCGCGGACAAGACCGTCGGCATGAAGCTGCGCGAGATGAAGCTCTCCATCGCGCTGGAAAAGAAGATGAGCAAGGACCAGATCCTTGAGGGCTACCTGAACATCGTCTTCTTCAACAGCCAGGCCTACGGCATCGAGGCGGCGTCCCGCTACTTCTTCTCCACCTCGGCCAAGGACCTCACGCTGCCCCAGGCGGCCACCCTGGCCGGCGTGGTGAACAGCCCGGCCGGGTACAACCCCATCACGCAGCCGGAGAACTCCACGATGCGCCGGAACCTGGTTCTGGACGCCATGCTGAAGATGGGCAAGATCACCCAGAAGCAGCATGACGACGCCGTGAAGACCCCCATGGTCACCAAGGTCACCAAGCCCCGCCAGGGCTGCCAGTACTCGGAGACGGCACCGTACTTCTGCGACTACGTGGAACACCTGATCCTCAACGATCCCGCCTACGGCGCCACCGAGCCGGACCGCGAGGCCCTCCTGGCCCGCGGCGGCCTGACCATCAAGACCACCCTGGACCCGCGCCTGCAGGCCCCGGCCCAGAAGCAGGTGGACAGGACCGCCGGTTCCAATGAGGACCGCTGGGGCGCAGCGCTCATCACCGTCCAGCCGGGCACGGGCAAGATCCTCTCCATGGCCCAGAACTCCCGCAAGGTGAGCGGCCAGGGCTCCCCGATCGTGACCGACTACAACTACAACGTGGACCGCATCGACACCAACGGCAATGCCCTGGGCGGCATGGACGGCTTCCAGCCGGGATCCACCATGAAGCCCGTGACGCTGTCCGCCTGGCTCAACGAGGGCAAGCGCACGGATGATGTAGTGGATGCGACCCGCACCGTGTACCCGGCAGGGTATCCGTGGAAGACCACGTGTCAGCCCGTGGACGGTGTCTACGACCCGTCTTACCCTGGTTCCATCGCGCTTCAGAACTCCGAAGGCAATCTGTACGAACGGATGACGGTCCGCCGCGGCATCACCCTCTCCGTGAACACGGCCACCTTCGCCACGGCCGCCGCGCTGGACGACTTCTGCGATATCCAGCGCATGGCAGACGCACTGCAGCTCCACACCACGCAGGACACCACACAGAAGACTCCCCAGAAGCTGGACATGCATATCCTGGGCAATCTGCTCGGCAGCACCCAGGTGGCGCCGATGACCATGGCCAGCGCTTTCGCCACCTTCGCCAACAACGGCACCTACTGCTCGCCGATCGCCATCGACTCCGTGGTGGACGCCCAGGGAAAGACGTACCCGGGACAGACCTCCACGTGCAAGGAGACGCTGAAGCCGGACGTGGCCAAGGCCGTCACCAGCGTTCTCCAGGACGTCATCACCCAGGGCTCCGGCAAGCTGATCCCGGACAAGGTCCCCGCTCCCCTGGCCGGTAAGACCGGAACCAACAACACCAATGGTCAGACCTGGGTGGTCGCCTACACCAAGGGCCTGGTCACGGCCTCCTACTTCGGCGCGGTCTTCGACAAGGCCACTGAATTCTCCGGACAGGGCAAGTGGGTGAACGGCCAGTACTACCCGCGCATCGACGGCGCATACATCGCCGGCCCGCAGATGGCTCAGTACATGCAGCAAGTGGTGGGCTTCTACGACACCGGGGCGTTCGATCCGGCACCGTCGAACCTGCTGGGCAGCTCTTACACCCCTCCGCCGGTGCAGAACCCCAAGAAGGATGACAAGAACTCCGGTTCGCAGCCATCCACCGGTCCCACCGACGGGAACACCGGTGGCGGTGGCAACCAAGGCAAGGGAAAGAAGCCCTGAGCATGAGTGACTTCGCAGCCATGGCAAGCCGCGTCCGGGACACCGGGCGCGGCTTTGCCGCAGGTGCCGCCAAGACGGCGCTCCTCCTCGGTGCCGCCGGTGCCGCGGGGCTGGCCTACGGGAGCTGGGAGAAAGACCAGTTCGGCGTCCGCCGGGAGAAGCTGGCCATCCTGCCCGAAAGCTCCGCACCGTTCCGCATCCTGCACCTCAGTGACATCCACTTCGTGCCGGGTCAGACGAAGAAGGCCGAGTGGCTCCGCTCCCTGGACGCGCACGAACCGGATCTGGTGGTCAATACGGGGGACAACCTCAGCCACAAGGATGCGATCGATCCGCTGCTGGACGCACTCCGCCCCCTGCTGGAGCGTCCCGGGGTATTCGTGGCCGGCTCCAACGACTACTACGGCCCGCGGATGAAGAGCCCGCTGAGCTACTTCTCCGGCCCGTCCCGCCAGAAGCCGAAGCCGGTGGAACTGGACTGGCCCAAGCTCCGCTCCGGCTTCGGCATGGCCGGCTGGGTGGATCTGAACAACCGCAACCAGTCACTGGTCTTCAACCGCATGCGGTTCGACTTCACGGGCATGGATGACCCTCACTTGAAGCGTGAGCGTTTCGCCGGCTGGCCGCAGGGCAGCGCCAGCACCACGGCACCGTCGGTGCGCATCGGCGTCGTGCATGCGCCGTATCAGCGGGCGCTGGACGCCCTGACCGAGGCGGGCTCCCAGCTCATCCTGGCGGGCCACACGCATGGCGGTCAGGTCTGCATCCCGGGCTTCGGCGCGCTGGTGTCCAATTGCGATCTGCCCACCTGGCGGGCGCGCGGGCTGCATGACTGGGAGAGCAACGGGAGCACGACGCCGGTCAACGTCTCCGCGGGCATCGGCACCTCACGCTTCGCGCCCTACCGTGTCGCCTGCCGTCCGGAAGCCGTGATCCTGGACCTGGTGGCGAAGGCCTGAGCCGTTCCGGCGCCCTTCTTGACTCTGGGCGCCACAATTGGGGCACCCAGAGTCAATTAGGGCGCCGATCCGCTGTGGCTGTCGCACACGGGCCGAGAGCGCTCCTGCTGCCCACTCACGTTCATTCGCACATCCGGGCATAAACCCGCGGCGTAGGCTGGTTGCCACAGGTAACGACACGCACGGCACAGCTGACCCGGAAGCGAAGCGAACACCCGACAATGGCGCAGACACAGAGCACCTTCCTCCACGCACTCACACGCCTCTATCCCCATCTCAAGCCGATCATGCCCCGGCTGATCATGGGGTTCTTCTCAGCTCTCGGTGCCAGCATCGTGGCCTTGGCCGTCCCCCAGGTGCTCAAGGTCCTCATCAACGACTCGCTCCACCCCGGCGGCCCGTCCAGCGAGGTGTGGATCGCGGTCCTCGCCGTCCTGGGCCTCGGCATCCTGGAGGCCGGCCTGATCGCCCTCCGCCGGCAGTTCGTCATCAGCCCCGCCACCACGGTGGAGAACGGGCTCCGCGTCTCCCTCTACCGGCACCTGCAGGACCTGGCCGTCGACTTCCACGACCGCTGGGGCTCCGGCCAGCTGCTCTCCCGCGCCATGGCGGATCTGAACTTCCTACGCCGCTGGATGGCCTTCGGCGCCATCATGCTGATGGTCACCACCTTGACGGTGATCATCGGCGTCGCCCTCATGTTCAGCATGAGCTGGCAGCTGGCCCTCGTCTTCCTGGCCGCCGCCGTCCCCATCGTCGCCACCGGTACGCGCTTCCGCCGCAACTTCCTGAAGGTGGCCCGCCGCAGCCAGGACCAGGCCGGCGACCTGGCCACCGCCGTCGAGGAGTCCGTCCACGGCATCCGCGTCCTGAAGGCCTTCGGCCGCGGCCGCGAGGCCCTGGAGAGTTTCAACGCCCAGGCCGAGGAGCTCCGCGAAACGGAGATCCTCAAGGCCCGCCAGCTCGCCTTCTTCTCGCTCATCTCCACGCTGCTGCCGGAACTGGCTCTCGGCGTCGGGCTGGTCCTGGGCATCGCGCTCACCGCGAGCGGCCAGCTCAGCATCGGCGCGCTCGTGGCGTTCTTCGCCACGGCCGCCGTCGTCGCCGGCCCGGTGGAGGCCATCGGCATGCTGCTCTCCATGGCCCTGACCGCCAAGTCCGCCATCGACCGCCACTTCGAGGTCATGGACACCCCGGTGACCATCGCGAGCCCGGAGCGCCCGGAGCGCCCGGAACGTCCGGCGCACCTCCGCGGCGCCCTGTCCTTCCGGAACGTCAGTTTCGCCTTCGCCGACGAGTTGGACAAGGACACCCCCCACTTCCTCCTGCGCGGCCTCGACCTGGACCTTCACCCCGGCGAGACCATGGCCCTGGTGGGCGTCACCGGCTCCGGCAAGTCCGCCCTCCTCCAGCTGGTCCCCCGCCTCTACGAGGTCACCGAGGGCTCCATCACCATCGACGGCCAGGACCTGCGCGGATTCGGCCTCGAGGAGCTGCGCCGCATCGTCTCGGTGGCCTTCGAGGACACCACCCTCTTCTCCAACTCGGTGCGGGACAACGTCCTCCTCGGCGCCCCCGCGGACGTCCTGGCCGATGAGGAACGCGCGACGGCGGCACTCGCGGAAGCGCTCGACGTCGCGCAGGCTCACTTCGCGCACTCCCTCCCGGACGGTCTGGACACCCGGATCGGCGAGGAGGGTCTGAGCCTGTCCGGCGGACAGCGTCAGCGCATCGCACTGGCCCGCGCCATCGCGGCCCGGCCCAAGGTGCTGGTCCTGGACGATCCCCTGTCCGCCCTGGACGTGGCCACCGAGGAACTCGTGGAGACCCGGCTGCGGGAGGTCCTGCGGGACACCACCACCCTGATCGTGGCCCACCGTCCCTCCACCGTGGCCCTCGCCGACCGCGTGGCGCTGCTGCAGGACGGCCGGATCGCCGACGTCGGGACCCACAGCGAACTGCTGGCCCGCAACGAGCACTACCGCTACGTCATCGCCAGCCTGGACACCGGGCCGGTGGACCTGGACAGCGAGCTGGAAGAGGAACGCGAGCTGGGGAACGAACTCGAGGACGAGGTGAACGCATGAGCGCCCGGAAGACACCCCAGCCGGCCACCGCACGACCCACCACCCCCGGCTTCGGCACCTCCAACGAGGACGACTCCCGCCTGGCCAAAGCCGAAAGCCGCGCCGTCCGGGCGCGCTCACTGCGTCTCCTGGGCTCCCTCATCCACCCCATCCGGGTGCGCTTCTGGCTGACCGTGGCCATGGTGGTGGTATCCCAGGCCGCCCACGCCGCGGGTCCCGCGCTCATCGCCTTCGGCATCGACCGTGCGCTTCCCGCCCTGAGCCACGGCGACTCCGCGCCGCTGGTCCTGGCCGGCATCGGGTACCTGCTTGCCGCCGTCGTGACCGCGTGGCTGACCGCGATGTACGTGACCAGCACCGCCAAGCTGAGCCAGGCCATGCTCCTGGACCTGCGGCTGCGTGTCTTCCGGCACACCCAGCGACTGAGCCTGGAGTTCCATGAGAAGTACACGTCCGGCCGCATCATCGCACGTCAGACCTCGGATCTGGAGGCGCTGCGCGAACTGCTGGACTCCGGCGTGAGCTCGCTCGCCGCGGGCCTGATGTTCATGCTGTTCACCGCCGTGACCGTGTTCGGCCTCGACTGGCAGAGTGGCCTCATCATGCTGGGCGCCGCCGTCCCCGCCGCGTTCCTGACCCGCTGGTACCAGATCCGTTCCCAGGTGGCGTACCGCGAGTCCCGCGTGGTTTCCGCCAGGATCATCGTCCACTTCGTGGAGACCATGACCGGCATCCGGGCCGTGAAAGCGTTCCGCAAGGAGGCCCGGAACACGCGCGAATACACGGATCTGTCCGAGAAGTATCGTCGCGTCACGGTCCGGTCCATCAATCTCAACGGCATCTACCTGCCTGCGCTCGTCCTGCTGGGCAATGTGACCGTGGCCGTGGTCCTGGCCGTGGCCGGGTTCCGGGTGCTGCATGGCGAACTGCCCGTCGGCGTGCTGCTGGCACTGGTCCTGTCCGTGAAGCGCTTCTTCCAGCCGGTGGACCAGATGGCCATGTTCTACAACTCGTTCCAGAGCGCCCAGGCCGCGCTGGAGAAGGTGTCCGGACTCCTTGAGGAGGTGCCGACCGTCCGGCCGCCCAAGGAACCCGTCCCCCTGCCCGAGGCACACGGCAGGATCGAGTTCCGGGACGTCGAGTTCCAATACGGCGACGGCCCCGTGGTGGTGCCCGAGCTCAACCTGACCATCCCGGCCGGCCAGACGGTGGCCCTGGTGGGGCAGACCGGCGCCGGCAAGTCCACACTGGCCAAGCTCATCGCCCGCTTCTACGACGTCAGCTCCGGTTCCCTCACGCTCGACGGCGTGGAACTCTCCCGCATCGCCACGCCCGAGCTGCGGCGCGCCGTCGTCATGGTCACCCAGGAGGCGTTCCTGTTCAGCGGCAGCGTGGCGGACAACATCGCGCTCGGCCGCCCCGGAGCCAGCCGGGAGGAGATCGAGGCGGCGGCCCGTGCCGTCGGCGCCGACGCGTTCATCCGCGCCCTGCCGGACGGCTACGACACGGATGTGAACAAGCGCGGCGGCCGTGTCTCCGCAGGTCAGCGGCAGCTCATCAGCTTCGCCCGCGCCTTCCTGGCCAACCCGGCCGTACTCATCCTGGACGAGGCGACGTCCTCGCTCGACATCCCGAGCGAACGCCTGGTGCAGGAAGGCCTGGCGCGCCTGCTGGGCGGCGGCGCCGCTGATGCGCACGACGACGGCGCGCGGCAGGCTGAGCGGCGCACCGCCTTGATCATCGCCCACCGGCTGTCCACGGTGGAGATCGCGGACCGTGTGCTGGTGGTGCACGACGGCCGGGTGGTGGAGGACGGCACGCCGGAGGAGCTGATCCAGGGCGGCGGGCGCTTCGCGGCCCTGCACGGGGCGTGGAAGGACTCGCTGGTCTGAGCCGACGTTCCCCGATTTCATCATTCGGCCGGGATCCGCTATTCTTGTAGGGTTGCTCCGGGGAAACCCGAGGACAACGGATCGGGATGTAGCGCAGCTTGGTAGCGCGCTTCGTTCGGGACGAAGAGGTCGCAGGTTCAAATCCTGTCATCCCGACCAATGAAAGCCCTGATGAGAATTCGCTTCTCATCAGGGCTTTTGCTTTGCCCGGATATGCGGAAGCCCCGGAGACCAATGGATCTCCGGGGCTTCCTGCGTCAGCGGCGGGTCAGCGCAGATCGGACTCCCAGGTGGTGCCGAACGGCACGTCCTCGGAGAGCTCCACCACCACGGTGTCGTGGTCGAGCCGGGTGACCAGCACGCCGCAGAACCGGCTGGTGGAGGTGGCGACGAAGATGGCCTCCTCCACGGCGCGGCTGATGCCGTCCTGGAGCGAGTCAGCGTCCCCGGCCGTCAGGCGGACCATGAAGGCGGAGTCGCCGTCGGCGTCGCTCCATGCGAAATCCGGGGTCGCGGGAAGGGTCTGGGGTGCGGTCAGGGTGTCACTGGCGTTCAATCGTCAATCCTTGTCGGCTCTGGCCACGGATCCAGGGTGGATCCGAAAGTGGCGGTTAACATACTGGGAGCGCGAGTGAAGATATGGTATGCCAAAGCTGGCCATTAATGCACGTACCAAACCGTCCGGCCGGTTTACGACTGAGCAACATCCGGTTTCCCGGGATGAAATCCTAACCCACCGTCACGAGGACCCTCCAGGCCCGGAGACGACTGAAGGCCGGCGCCACAGGGGCGCCGGCCTTCAGGATGGAATGGATCCGCTGGGATTCAGGAGGGGTCAGGCCAGTTGCCGACGGCCTGGATGCTGGCGGTGTGAACGCTGCTGGGGTCAGGCCAGTTGCCCACCGCCTGCAGGGTGTGGCTCGAGGAAGGGTCGGGCCAGTTGCCGACAGCGCTGACTGCCGGAGCACTCAGAGCACCCAGGCCCAAGGCCGCGATCAGCGCGGCGCCTGCTGCGAGTTTCTTAAACATGTTCTGCTCTTCCGTCCGGTGGTGGGTGATGCACGACGGCGGCGAGGCCGCCACCGCTTCAACAGCGAACTGTCATCGAATTTCAGGACACGGGGAATGAAACCCCGTATTGACAGACATTGTAAAGTAGGCACAAGCGAGAATGTCAAGGTTTTGGCATTCACAAACCGCCAAAGCTTGAGGAGGGGCAATGGGCAGCGGATTCGGGGAGCGACTCCGGGCTGAACGCCTGGAACGTGGGATGACACAGGCTGAACTGGGAAAGGACCTGTATTCACCCAGTTATATCTCCCTTCTGGAGACGGGCCGCCGGGAACCCACCCGGGATGTCATCCAGGAGCTCGCGCGACGCCTTGAACTGGCCCCCAAGGCGTTGGAGGAATGGAATAACCGAGTCACACAGAACGACGCAGATTACGTCCTCGCCGCCCTGTACGCCCGCCAGGCGTGGGATCTCCGTGACTACGACCTGGCCGCCCAGCACGCCGCGGAGGCCGCCCGGATCGCCCTGGACGCCAAGAACATCAGCGCCTGGTGGAACATGCGGTACATGCAGGCCGAGTGCCTGCTCAAGCAGGGCAAGTACTCCGAATGCCAGGGGGTCGTGGAGCAGCTGGTGGAACACCGCCTGGCCGTGGAGAGCGCCGGGCTGGGCGTCCGGGCCCGCCAGATGCTGGCTGCCGTGTGCCACGGCCAGGGCCGCCTGGCCGACGCCGTCGAACACGCCCGTGAAGCCGTGGCCCTTGGCGCGCAGCTGCCCAAGGACTCCCCCATTTACTCCAGCGCACTGCGCATCTACATCGGCGCCCTCGCCGAGACGGGCCGTGTCGAGGAGGCCTGGGAGGCCTGCAAGATCCTGCAGAAGGAGGTCGGCTCCAGCTCCGTGGACCACCTGGCCGGCATCGTGGCCTGGGTGATCGGCAACGTGGCCTTCATGCGCCACGACTACGAGGAGGGTGTGGCCCAGCACGAACGGGCCGCCAAACTCCTCTCCCCCGGCAATGACATCGAGCAGTGGGCCAACTTCAATAAGGCCTCCGCCGCCATGCGCCTGAACTCCGGGATCGTGGAGGACTCCACCCTGGCCGCCCTGGAACGGGCCGAGCTGGCCCATACGATCGTCAACGGCACCGTCCGTGACGGCCTGGAGCTGCGCTTCATCCGCGCCAAGTGGCTCTACCTCAACGACGAACTCCCCGCCGCGATCGCCATGCTCCGCGAGGTGATCGCCCAGGAGGACGAACTCGGCATGCACGTCGCCGCGGAAGTCCACCTGCTCCTCGGCAAAGCCCTCAAGGCCACTGACGAGCTGCAGGAGGCCATGGCCTTCCTGTCCCGGGCCCAGCACCTCTTCGCCTCGGCCGGGGCCTCCGAAGGCATCCAGCAGGCCATGGACGCCATGCTGGAGATCCGCCTCGCCGAACGTCGCGCCAAGGCCGGCAGCACCTAGGACATACAAAGGGGCCCGACGGCGGTACGCACGTACCGCCGTCGGGCCCCTTGGCGCGCTGTGGACGCAGGCCGAAAGGCTAGGCGCCAAAGCTGCGGCCGGTCAGCCGCTCGTAGGCCTCCACGTACCGGGACCGGGTCTTCTCGATGACCTCGGCCGGCAGGGCCGGCGGCGGGACGTCGGAGTTCTTGTCCCAGCCGGACTCGGCGGAGGTCAGCCAGTCGCGCACGAACTGCTTGTCGAAGCTGTCCTGGGCCTTGCCCGGCTCATACTCCAGGGCGTCCCAGAAACGGGAGGAGTCCGGGGTCAGGACCTCGTCACCCAGGGTGATGACACCCGTGGCGGGATCGGTGCCGAACTCCACCTTGGTGTCCGCCAGGATGATGCCGCGTTCACGGGCGATCTCCTCGGCGCGGGTGTACACCTGCAGCGTCAGCTCGCGGAGGCGGTCCGCCACATCGGGGCCCACCGTGGCGACGACGGCCTCGAAGGTGATGTTCTCGTCGTGCTCGCCCACCTCGGCCTTGGCGGACGGGGTGAAGATGGCGGGCTCCAGGCGGGAGCCGTCCACCAGGCCCTCCGGCAGCGGCAGCGAACAGACGGTGCGGGACTCGCGGTACTCGGCCAGGCCGGAACCGGTCAGATAGCCGCGCGCGATGCACTCCACCGGGAACATCTCCAGGCGCTTGCACAGCATGGCCCGGCCCTCCACCTCGGCGGGGACACCCTCGGCCACCGTGGAGCCCAGCACGTGGTGCTCCACGCCGAGCTGCTCGAACCACCACAGGCTCAGCTGTGTGAGAACGGCGCCCTTGTCCGGGATGGTGGACTCCAGAACGTGGTCGTAGGCGCTGATGCGGTCGCTCGCCACCACCAGAACGCGGTCCGTGGCGGCATCCGGGCCGGTGGGCTCGTAGAGATCACGCACCTTGCCGGAGTAGATGTGACGGTATCCCGGAAGGTCCAGGACCTCGGTCTTCAGCCCGCTCATGCCTGTGCCTCCTCTGCTGCCGCGGGACGGGCAGGCGTGCGGCGGGACTCCACCACGATCTCGCCGCGCGCCGCCTTGGCGGCGATGTCGCTGCGGTACTGGCCGCCGTCGAGCTCGATCAGTTCCATGCCCTCATAGGCGCGCTCCCGCGCCTCCACCAGATCGTCGCCGAGCGCGACGACGGCCAGCACGCGGCCGCCCGTGGCGATCACCTTGCCGTCCTCGTCCAGCGAGGTCCCGGCGTGGATGACGTGGACGTTCTGGACCGCATTGGCCTTCTTCAGGCCGCGGATCCGGTCGCCCTTGCGCGGGGTGTCCGGGTAGTTCTCGGCCGCCAGGACCACGCAGACGGCGCTCTCACGGGCCCAGCGGAGCTCCTCGGCCTTATCCAGCTCGCCCTTGGCCGCGGCCATCAGAAGACCGCCGAGCGGGGTCTTGAGGCGTGCCAGCACGGCCTGCGTCTCCGGGTCGCCGAAGCGTGCGTTGAATTCGATGACGCGCAGACCGCGCGAGGTGAGCGCCAGCCCGCAGAAGAGCACACCGATGAAGGGCGTGCCGCGGTGCGCCATCTCATCCACGGTGGGCTGTGCGACGCGCTCGATGACCTCGGCCACGAGGTCCTCCGGGGCCCAGTCGAGAGGGCTGTACGCACCCATCCCGCCCGTGTTGGGGCCCTCGTCATTGTCGAAGATGCGCTTGAAGTCCTGCGCCGGGGCGAGGGGAACGGTGGTCTTGCCGTCGCAGAGGACGAACAGGGAGACCTCAGGACCGTCCAGGTACTCCTCGATCACCACGGTACCGCCGGCCTCGAAGCAGCTCTGCGCGTGAGCCAGGGCCTCGTCCCGGTCGGAGGTGACCACCACGCCCTTGCCGGCGGCCAGGCCGTCGTCCTTCACCACGTAGGGGGCGCCGAAGGTGTCCAGCGCATCGGCGGCCTCGGAGGCGTTGACGGCCACCTTGGCCAGGGCGGTCGGCACGCCGGCCTCCGCCATGATCTGCTTGGCGAACGCCTTGGAGGCCTCGAGCTGCGCGGCCTCCTTTCCGGGGCCGAAGACCGGGAAGCCGGCCTCCCGCAGGGCGTCGGAGACACCTGCGGCCAGGGGGGCTTCGGGACCGACGACGACGAGGTCTGCCTCCAGCTTCACCGCGAGGGCCGTGGCGGCCGCGGGGCTGTTGGCATCCACCGCGTGGCAGGGCACCAGCTGGGCGATCCCGGCGTTGCCCGGGGCCGCGTGGACCTCGGTCACCTGGGGGTCGGAGAGGAGGGAACGGACAATGGCGTGTTCGCGGCCACCCGGGCCAAGGACGAGAACCTTCACAGTCATCAAGGGTACTGGGCGGCCGTGACAGCCGCCCAGCCGGGCGGCTCGCGTGACGGCGGCCGTTGAGTGCTCAGTAGTGGCGGGTTCCCGGCCGCAACACCCGCCACTACTGAGCACTCAACGGCCGGGCGGGGGCATGTGGGCCATAAACTGGCAGCATGCCCCACACCTCACAGGCGACGTTCGCCGCCGAGTCCGCCGTGGAACTCGCCGTCCTGGAGCGCAGCGGTTTCATCGAATCCCGGCACATCGGCTCCGCCGTCGTCCTCTCCGGTGACGGGCACGTGGTGACCGCACTGGGCGACGTGACGGCGCCGGTCTTCGCCCGCTCCACCCTCAAGCCCTTCCAGGCCCTGGCCACGATGCGCTCCGGGGTTCCGCTGCGCGGCGCCCAGGTGGCACTGGCATGCGCCAGCCACGTGGGCTCCCTGGAACATCTGGACGTGGTGGAGGGCATGCTCCGCGCGGGCGGGAGCACCGAAGCCCAGTTGCAGTGCCCGGCGGACTGGCCGCAGGACGAGACCGCCCGGAACTGGCTGGTCCGGACCGATCAGGGCAAACGCCGCGCGGCCTTCAACTGCTCCGGCAAGCACGCCGGCTTCCTCTGGGCGTGCACGGAGAACGAGTGGAACAAGGCCGGTTACCTGGAGCCCAACCACCCTCTTCAGCGTCTGGTGGTCCATGTGGTGGAGGAGTTCACCGGCGAGCGCGTGGCCCATCTGGGCACGGACGGCTGCGGCGCCCCGGTGGCCGCCGTCTCCCTCACGGGACTGGCACGCGCCTATTCGCGGCTGGCCAAGGCCCCGGGCGACCGGCACGCCGACGCCCGCGCGGCGACCATCGCCACCTCGATGCTCGACTACCCGTGGGCCGTCCAGGGCCAAGGACAGCCCAACACCGTGGTCATGGAGGAGCTGGACGTCCTGGCCAAGGGCGGGGCTGAGGGCGTCCTGGTCATGGCGGCGCCCTCGGGCGCATCCGTGGCCCTGAAGATGCTGGACGGCAACGCCCGCGCCGCGTCCCTGGTGGCCCTCACCCTGCTGACGGCGGCCGGAGCCCTGGAGGTCGGGAAGGTGGCGGCGGTCCTGGACCGAATCGTGGAGCCGGTGCTCGGCGGCGGACGGCCCGTGGGCCGGCTGCGCCTCGGCACTCCCGTCATGGCGCTGCTGGACTGACCGGACGAACACAGGCCGGACGAACGAAGGAGACGGCAGCATGGCAGTGGCACGACGCCGCATCGACCTCACCGAAGGCCGCGCGGCCCTCGCCGCCTGGGAGAGGGCCCACGCGGCCTCAGCGCCGGCGGAAGGCACTGCGACAACAGAAGGCGCAGCGACAACGGAAGGTGCTGCGCCGGCGTCGCGCCCCATGATCGCGATGGCGGTGCGTTACGCGCTGGAGGAACTGACCGCCCGGGCACCCGGGAACTCCGTGGAGGTGCGGGTCCCGCCGTTCGGCGTGACCCAGTGCATCGAGGGGCCCCGCCACACACGCGGGACCCCTCCGAACGTCATCGAGACGGACGCCCAGACCTGGCTGGAGCTCGCCACCGGCTCGCTGAGCTGGGACGACGCCGTCGCGGCCGGACGTGTGATCGCCTCCGGCACCCGCGCCGACCTCAGCGAGTGGTTGCCCTTGCGCTGACACCGACTGGGCACTTGATCGCAGTGTTTCGGACTGGCATTGCGATTAAGTGCCGTTTCGCGGGGAGGGCGGGGAACGGGGGGTTCGGCCCTACTTCAACCCGGACCGGACGAAGGCGTCCACCACGTAGCGCTGCAGGAACACGTAGATCAGGAAGACCGGCAGGCAGGCCATGGCGCTGGCCGCCATCACGGCGCCCCAGTTGTTGCCCTCGGCGCCCAGGAAGGCCCGGACCCCCACCTGCACCAGGTCCTGCGACTTCTGCATGATCAGGGTCGGCCAGAGGTACTCGTTCCAGGCGCTGATGAACAGCATGATCGCCAGTGCCGCGAGCGCGGGGCGCAGATTGGGGATCACCACCTGCCAGAGCGTCTGCCAGGCATTGCGGCCGTCCATCTGCGCGGCGTCCATGAGTTCCCGCGGGAAGGACTCCAGGTGCTGGCGCAGCATCATGACTGCGAAGGCCGAGCAGAGCTGCGGCAGAACCACACCGGCCACCGTGTTCAGAAGCCCCATCTGGGACACCATGAGGTAGTTGGGGATCATGGTCACCTGGAACGGCACCAGCCAGGAGCCCACGAACAACAGGTACAGGGCCTTTTTCCCGGCGAAGCTCCAGCGGGCGAATCCGTAGGATGCCAGCACCGCCACCAGCAGCTGGGCCACGGCCAGCAGGGACGCCATCCCGAAGGTGTTCAGGAGCATGCCGCCCATGGGGATGGTCTTCCAGACGTAGGCGAAGTTGTCCAGGGTCACCGGCCCCGGCAAGGGCGAAGTGGACAGGGCTTCGTCCCCGGGCCGGAACGCCGTGACGAACATCCAGTACACGGGGTAGATGGACACCACGGCCAGCAGGATCAGCAGCAGGTGGGCGGGCACCCGCCCCAAGCGGCCACGGGCCGCGGCCCGGCGGAGGGCGGACGTCCCTTCCCCCACGCTGACGGTCTTCAGCGGGGCGTGGGGTTCAACGATGACGAAGGCCATGACGGCCTCCTTCCTCTGTGGTCAGGAATTCCCCGGCAGACGGGAAGTCCTCAATGGTCATGACGGTTCTCAGTTGTCGTGGAAGCTCAGGCGCTCGGAAAGCTCCACGAAGAGCAATGCCACCAGACCGAACCCCACGAAGAAGAGCACCCCCGCGGCGGCGGACAGGCCGGCGTCGAAGTTGCGGAAGCCGAACTGATAGAGCAGGTAGTAGATGTTGGTGGACGAGTTCCCCGGCCCGCCCTGCGTGACCAGGTCGATGATCGGGTACGTCCACTGGGCGGAGAGCAGGATGGTCATGAGCGAGAGGAACACCAGCGACGGCGAGAGCAGCGGCACTGTGATCCGCCACAGGATCTGGCGGCGCCGGGCGCCGTCCAGGGCGGCCGCAGCAGCGTAGTCCGGGTTGATACCGGCCAGGCCGGCCGCGATCACCAGGACCCCGAAGCCGAGCATCTGCCAGCCGACGATCACGATCACGGACGTCATGGAGCCGTCCGGGTCACGGAACACGTCCCCCATCGGGTGCCCGAGGGCTGCGGCGATGGCGGGGATGGTGCCGGAGTCCGGCGCGAACAGCCAGCGCCACACCGCGCTCGACGCCACCGGGGTGACCAGGAACGGGACGAAGATCAGCGCTTGGTAGAACGTACGGGCACGGCCCTGAACGGACCGGGACAGCAGCGCGAACACCAGCGGCAGCGCCACAGAGATCAGGAGGAACGCCCCGATGTACACCACGGTGTTCATCAGGGCCTGCCGCAGCTCCGGCAGGCTCAGGACCTTGGCGTACTTCTCCGTTCCCACGAACACCCTGGGCCGGGTGGGGATCAGGTTCCAGTCCTGGAAGGACAGGCCCACGTTCTGCAGCAGCGGCCAGTAGGTCCAGAGGACCAGGAGGACGACCGCCGGCAGGATGTACAGGTACGGCACCAGGCGGCGGGCCAGCGGATGCCGCGCGGCGGCGGCCCGGCCCGCGACCGCCTGCACAGGCGATGCGGCCGGACCACCGCCGGGGAGGACTTCAACGAACATCGGAAGGGTCCTACCGTGCCGCCACGAGGCCGTCGGCGTCGAGCTCGCCGGCTTCACGCTCGGCGGCCTCACGCTGAGCCTTGGCCTGCTCGATGTACGCCTGCAGCTGCACAGCCGAGAGCTCGTAGGTGGTGGCGTACTCGCCGATGGGGACGACGGTGTGCATGACCCGGTCGCCGTAGCTGTGCACCAGGTTGAAGCCCTGCGCGCCGTCCTGGCCCCGCATGCCGCCGGGTGCCACGTTGAGGTCCTGGGTGTAGCAGGTGGCGGAGGCCACGGAGACCGGGACCCCGGCGAAGGTGCTGAAGGTGTTGAAGTGCAGGTGACCGCCCAGGATGGCCGTCACGTCCGTGCCTTCGATGACCTCGGCCAGGCGGTGCTGGTCCCGGAGCTCCACCATGCGGATGGGGTCCAGAAGGGACGGGACCGGCGGGTGGTGCAGGGCGATCATGGTGCCGTGCGCGGCCGGGGTGGACAGGACGTCCTTGAGCCAGGCGAGCTGCTCGTCCGAGATCTCGCCGTGGTGCTCACCGGGGACGGTGGAGTCCAGGGCGATGATCCGCAGTCCGTTCACGTCGTACACCATGTCCACGCTCTCCTCCCCGGCCTCGGAGTCCAGGAGGAAACGGCGGAACGGGGTGCGGGTGTCGTGGTTACCCATGACCCAGATGACCTGGGCCCCGATCGCGGCGGCGGCCGGCTCCACCACGGCGCGCAGGCGCTGGTAGGCCTCCTCCTCGCCCGTGTCGGCCAGGTCTCCGGTGAAGACGATGGCCTCGGGACGGGCCGTGGTCCGGGCGAAGTCCTCGAAGAGGCGGCGGAGGTTGGCCTCGGTGTCCACGAGGTTGTAGAGCAGCCCGTTGCCGCCTACGAAGTGGGTGTCACTGATGTGCAGGATGAAATGCTCGGGGGCGGGGTGCTGGGAGGCGTTCATGGGTTTCTCCTTGGGGGGTCTCAGGGGTTCAGACGGTGGTGACGAGCCGGGTTCTCAGGCGTTCGACGGCGGCCTGGTCCAGTCCGTGGGCCGCCAGCAGGGCGGTGATGCCGCCGTGCTCACGGTCCACGAGGTCCAGGGTGGCCGCCAGCGTTCCGGCGGGGCTGGCGAGGATCAGTTCCCTCAGTTCCGGCGCCAGCGGCCCCGGGTAGTGGCGTTCGACGGCGGCGAGCATGGTCTCCGCCCACTCGCCGGCCAGATTGGGCCCGCTCGTGGCGTAGTCGGCGAGCACCTGCTCGCGCGGCACCCCGACGGTCAGCAGGGCTGCTGCGATGACCATGCCCGTGCGGTCCTTGCCGGCGGTGCAGTGCACCAGCACGCCGCCGTCGGGCGCGTCGGCGATCAGCAGCAGCGCCTGGGCGAGCCGGTCCGCGTGGCGTTCGACGATGATCCGGTACACCGCTTCGAGGCTGATGGGCGCTCCGGCGCCCGGTACGGCGGCGTCCGTGAACACCGGGTGGTGGATCACTTCGGCGCCCAGGCCGTCGACGTCGCTGGGTGAGGAGGCGAGCTCCGTGGCGTCCCGCAGATCGATGATCCGCACGATGCCGTGGGCCGCGAAGGACTCCCGGCCGTCCTGGCCGAGTCGGTGCAGGGCGTCGGAGCGGAACAGGGCGCCGTCGCGGATCACACCGCCGGCGGCCGGGTAGCCGGCCGTGCTGCGGAAGTTGTGCGTTCCGGCCACCGGGAGGGCCGGGTTCGCGGAGGGTTCGGTGGAGATGGTGGTCATGGTGAAGGCTCCGGGGTGGGTGGGGACGCTCAGTGGATGAGGTCCTGGGCGCGCTTGGCGGCGTCGGTCATGGTCTGCTTGGGGTCCTTGCCGTAGTAGACGGCGTTCTCCACGGCGGTGGCCAGGATGTCGTCCACCTGGACGTAGCTGTTGCCCGGGTAGGAGACCCACGGCTGCAGCCGGTCCAGCTGGGCCAGGTTCGGGGCCAGCAGCGGGTTCTTCTGCGCCCACTCGTACAGCGAGCCGCCCTTCTCAGTCAGGCCGGTGCGCAGCGGGAGGTAGCCGATCTTGCTGGAGATCTCCGTGTAGGCCTTGTCGCTGGTCATCCACTTGATGAACTCCCAGGCCGCGCGCTGCTTGGCCGGGTCGGAGGAGAGGATGAAGAGGGCGGAGCCGGAGTTGGTGGGGACCGCCTGCTTACCGGCGAACCCGGGCATCGCGGCGTCCTTCAGCTGCCATCCGGCCTTCTTGGAGGCCTGCATGAGCATGCCCTGGAGGGCCGAGCTGGTCACCACCATGGCCGTGTCACCCTTGATGACGCCCTCGTACTGGGCGTTGATGTCCGCGTTGCGCAGCACCCCTTCCTTGCTCAGGGCTGCGAGCTTGCTCACAGTGTCCACCGCGGCGTCGGAGCCGAAACCGATGGTCTTCCGGTCATCGGAGAGCACCTGTGCGCCATTGGACTTGAAGATGCCCTGCATGCACCAGCTGCCGCCCTTGCTGGTGCAGTTGAGGTCCAGGGCCGGCTTGCCGGTGACGGCGCTGACCTTCTTGGCGACGTCGGCCACCTTGTCCCAGGTGGACAGGTCCGGGTCGGTGACACCGGCCTTCGCCAACAGGCTCGCGTTGTAGAAGAGCACGGGGGTGGAGAAGACGTACGGGACTCCGTAGGTCTTCCCGTTCCAGTCGCCCAGGTGCTTGGCGTTGGGGTGGAAGGGGTGGGCGCCGTCCAGGTGGTCCTCCACGGCCTTGGCCCCCACCAGGTCGCTGATGGGCTGAGCTCCGAGCTGGGTGGCGGCGAAGTCGAGCGAGTCGAAGGTCAGCTGAGAGACGTCCGGCGCGTGGCCGGCCAGCAGCTGCGTCTGGACGCTGCTGACGGTGTTGCTGCCGACGGCACCGCCGCCCTGAGGGGCCTGGGCGTGCACCGTGATGTTGGGGTGCGCTGTCTCGAAATCACCGATCAGGCCCTTGATGGTGTCCGTCCAGACGCCGGCCTGGGCCAGGTTGTAACTCTCGAAGGTGATCTCCACCTTCTGGTCCTTGCCGAGTTCGGGGATGAGGCTGGCGGCCTGGTTCTGGCCGGTGCCGGCGCCGGTGCCGCAGGCACTGATGCCCAGGGCGGTCAGGGCGGCGAGGGTGCCCAGCAGGGTTTTGCGACGGGAAAGCATGGCAGTCCTTAGGAAATGGGGGCCGGAAGGCCCGTCAGGCGGGGAGGTTCTGATGGGTGGACAGGGGAAGGCCGGCGGTCTCCTCGAGCCACTCGAGGCGGCGTCCGCTCTCGCGGTCGAAGAGGTGCAGGCGGGAGGCCGGGGCGCTGAGCACGACGGCGGCGCCCTCCTCCCAGCGCTGCTCGCGGGGGCAGGTGGCGGTGAGGCGGTGCTCTCCCACGCGGCAGTGGATGAGCTGCTCGCGGCCGAGGTTCTCGGTGAGTTCGACGGTTCCGCGCAGGGCGGCACCCGTGGTGGGCGCGGCGGCGACCGACCCTGCCGCGTGCAGGACGAGGTGTTCGGGGCGGATGCCCAGCACGACGTCCCGCTCCGGGGTGGCTCCGGGCCAGAGGACCGCTTCGAGCTGAGGCGCCATGACCGTGACGGAGCCGTTGCTGGAGGCCAGCCGGGCGTCCATCAGGTTCATGGCGGGTGAGCCCATGAATCCGGCGGCGAAGACCGAGGCGGGGGCGTCGTAGAGCTCGGCGGGTGTGCCGTACTGTTCCAGGCGGCCGTCCTTCAGGAGGGCGATCCGGGTGGCCATGGTCATGGCCTCCACCTGGTCGTGGGTGACGTAGATGAAGGTGGCCCCGAGCCGGCGGTGCAGCGCGGCAAGTTCCTGGCGGGTGGCGGTCCGGAGCTTGGCGTCCAGGTTGGACAGCGGTTCGTCCATGAGGAACGCCTTGGGCTCCCGGACCAGGGCCCGGGCCACGGCCACGCGCTGGCGCTGGCCGCCGGAGAGTTCCTTCGGCTTGCGGTCCAGGAGGTGCCCGATCTCCACCATCTCGGCCACCTGGGCCACGCGGGCCGCGATGTCCTTGCGCGGCATGCCGCGGATGGTCAGCGGGAAGGCGAGGTTCTTCGCCACACTCAGGTGGGGGTAGAGCGCGTAGCTCTGGAACACCATGGCCAGGTCACGACGGCGGGAGGGCGCCGTCGTGATGTCCGCGCCGTCGAGCTCCAGGGTGCCCGAGGTGGGCTCCAGGAGCCCTGCGATCATGCGCAGGAGGGTGGTCTTGCCGCAGCCGCTGGGGCCCAGGAGGACCAGGAAGTCGCCGTCCTGGACCTCGAGGGAGATGCCGTCCACGGCCTTGACGTCTTTGAAGGAGCGGGACAGCTGATTGAGCACGAGACGGCCCATGGAAACCTCCGGAAATCTTGTTTCCTACATTTCGAAAGTAGGAAACGTTCTGACTTCCAGGGTGGGGGCGGTGTGTTAACTCACGGCAACGCCCCGGGGAACGGCCCGGACCGGGCCAGGGAACTATTCGTGGACGGGCGGCTCGGCACGCTCCACCATGCCGTAGACCACCCGCAGCACATCGGCCTTGGCCGCCGCGGCTTCCGCGGAGGACGCGCCGAACGCCGTGTGGAGGGCGGAGAGCAGCAGCATCTGGACGATGTTCCCCACCACGGTCTCATCGTTGAAGCTGTGGAACTCCGCTCCGGCCACGAGCGCATGCGTCGAGATCTCCGCCAGGGCGGACTTGCCGTAGCTGGTCACCCCGATGAGGGTGGCCCCGTTCCGGGCAGCGGCGCGGGCCGCCTCCAGCGTGAACAGGTTCATGCCGCTGTCACTCACGGCCAGGCAGACATCCCCGGGGCCGAGGAGAGCGGCCGCGACATGCTGGGACACCACATCGGCCGGGGCCTCGCACACCCGTCCGCTGCCCAGGAACCGCAGCGCGATCGACTGCGCCGGCGGCAACGAGGCGCCGTTTCCCACCACCAGCAGACGGCCTGCCGAACGGATGGACGCGACGGCGGCGTCGAAGGCCGCGTAGTCCAGCGCGCCGAGCGCGTTGCGGATCTCATGAGCGGCCCGCGCGAACAGCGTGGTCACCGGATGCCTGGCGTCGCCGGGGCCCAGCCCCTCCAGTTCCGTGTCCCGGGCCGCGTCCCAGGCGGCCGCGCCAAGGTCCCTCAGGAGGATCTGCCGCAGATGCTGAAAGCCCTCCAGGCCCAGGCTCTTGCACGCCCGCACCACCGTGGCCGGCGAGGTCTGCGCATGGCCGGCCAGCTCGGCCACGGACGACTCGGACACGAGCTGGGGATTGTCGATGCAGAGCCGCACCACGCGCTGTTCACTGGGCACCAGCGAGGGCATCAGGGACTGAAGATAGGCGCGCATCCCGCCCAGGGGCGGTTCGGTGAGATGGTCGGTCACGCCCCACTCATATCAGATTCACATGACGCGGAAGGTGGCCGGCCCCTTTCAGGCGTCCACGCGCCGCCGGCGCGGCTCCGCCAGCTTCGTCGACAGCGCCGCGACGGCCACGAAGACGAACGCCGCCACCGCGATCACCAGGCTCATCACCAGCACGGGTCCGTAGCCGGAGGTGCGCGGGTCCAGGAACGGATAGGGGTACCAGTCCACGATCGGCCCGCGGACGAGGCTGTAGACCAGGTACAGCGCCGGGTAGATGAGCCACAGGAGCGCGCCGCGCAGGCGGATGCAGGGCCGGGGCAGGTCCACCAGCCAGTCGATCGCGGCGATGGTCGGGAGCGTGTAATGCAGAGCCACGTTGACCCAGGGCAACGGCACGTTCACGTCGATGTCCGTCAGCAGGAGGCTGTAGACCACCCCGGTGATGGAGATGTAGACGGTGGACGCCCCGCGCAGGAAGTCCAGCCGGCGCGAGGTCTCCCCACGCCAGGCCGCCGCAGCCGCGAGGGCCAGGGCCAGCACCACGATGATGTTGGACTGGATGGTGAAGTAACTGAAGAAGTTGCCCACCTTGTCCGCCCCCGCGCGGCCCACGAGTTCCACGAGCTGTGCGGTCAGGGCGGCCAGCCCGAGCAGCGCGAAGAACGCGCGAAAGAGGGCCAGGCCCCGGTTGACGGACGCTCCCCGGCGAGTGACATCGATGCTGGTCATGAGGTGAGTCTAGGCGGCTCAGGAGACAACGACGACGGCGACGCACCCCGCGCGGGGTGCGTCGCCGTCGTCGTCGCTCAGCTCAGCGGGCGTCTTCCTTGGCCTCCCAGCGGCCGCCGTTCTCCCAGAACTGGCGGATGTCCTCCAGGTGCTTGCCCTTGGTCTCCGGGGCGAACTTGTAGACGAAGCCGAAGGCCAGCAGAGCCAGGACACCGAAGACCAGGAAGGTGCCCACGCCGCCCAGGCCGCTGAGCATCGGCAGGAACAGGAAGCCCACGATCACGTTCGCCACCAGGTCGCTGGTGAGCATGACGGAGGATCCGATCGAGCGCAGCCGCGCCGGGAAGCTCTCGCCGGCGTACACCCACACCAGGGCGCCGAAACCGAAGGTGAAGCCGACCGTGAAGAGCAGGACACCGATGAAGCCGAGTGCGGTCAGGATGCCACCGAACTTGTCGCCGCCGGCGATGAACACGGCCACCAGCAGGACGTTCGCGGCGATCATCATCGCGATGCCGCCCAGCAGGATCGGGCGGCGGCCCACACGGTCCACCAGAGACAGGGAGATGAACACGGCCACCAGGGCCACGGCCTGGACCAGGGCGGGCAGGCCCAGGATGGCGGCGTTGCCTTCGAAGCCCATGGACTTGAAGAGGATGGGGCTGTAGTACACGATCGCGTTGATACCGGTGATCTGGATGAAGAAGCCCAGGATCACCACGAACACGGTGGCCCGCAGGTACGGCTTGCGGAGCATCTCGCCGAAGGCGCCGCGCTTCTCCTCGGCCAGGGCGGCCTGCATGTCCGCGATCTCGCGGTCCACGTCGGCGTCCGGCTCGATGTTCGCCAGGGTGGCGCGGGCCTCCTCGACACGGCCTTTCATCACATACCAGCGGGACGTGTCCGGGATGCGCAGGACCAGCAGGAACACCACCAGGGACGGGATGGCCGCGAGGCCGAGCATCCAGCGCCAGGCGCCGGAACCGGAGAGCGCCCAGGCCACGAGGTAGCCGAGGATGATGCCGAACACCGTGGCCACCTGGTAGGCCACCAGCATGGCGCCACGGATCTTCGCCGGAGAGCTTTCCGCCACGAAGACCGGGACCACCACGATGGACACGCCCACCGTCAGGCCGAGGAAGAGGCGGGCGATCACCAGGATCTCCAGATTGGGCGTCACGCCGCTGAGCAGAGCGAAGAGCGCATAGCCCGCGGCCACCAGCACCATGGACATCTTGCGTCCGAGCCGGTTGGCGAGCATGCCGCCGATCAGGGCGCCGACCACCTCGCCGATGACCACCGTGGTGGTCACCAGGCCCAGCCCGGCGTCGTCGAGCCGGAACTCATCCTTCAGGAAGAGCAGTGCCCCGCCGATGTTGGAGGAGTCGTATCCGTAGATGATGCCGACTGCTGCGGCGGTGATGCCCGCCAGGAGGCCCGCGCGGGGCGTCCTCTTGATGTCCTGGATAAGCGACACTGCTGTCTCCTTCACGGTCTGGAATTCGTTACGAGCAGTCTAATCCCAGTGTGATTGATGTCGCATCATTTATGGCGATATTGATCATAATAAATCATTGATGTGTGCTTTTGATCACTTCTGGCGGCGAAGACCCCTCAGTCACACACTTGCGAAAGCAGGATTAGGATCAAAGGAACACCGGGCAGGAGGAATCATGGACGTGATCTTCGACGGGCAATGCGGGTTCTGCACCCGTTGCGTCGGCTGGCTGCGCCGGCTGGACCGCAATGGCCGCCTCGCGTTCCACCCCTTCCAGGACCCGCTCACCCTGGACGCCTTCCGGCTGGACCTCGAGCAGGCCCGGTCCTCCGTCTGGGCGATCGGCACCCCGCAGCGGCACGACGACGCCGGCCCGGCCGGCGTGCGCCTCAGCGGCGCCGCGGCGATCGCCGCCGTCCTGGACACCGCCGTCGGCGGCCGGTTCTTCGGCGGCGTCTACCGGATCCCCGGCGTCGGGCCCGTCCTGGAGGCGGCCTACCGCTGGGTGGCGGCCCACCGCTACCGCCTGCCGGGTGCCACTCCGTGGTGCACCGAACACCCGATGGACTGCTCGGGCGCCGTGCCCGGCGCCGGCTGCGCCCTCTGACCAGACGCGAGAAGGCACGTGATCGCAGTCCCCTGCGGGAACACTGCGATCACGTGCCTTCTCGGTGAAGGGGCTGCGCCTAGGCGGCGGCCTGCGGCGCCGCTTCCCGCTCCTCCCTGGTGGGGATCTGCTCGATCCGGCCGAGCACCACGACGTAGAAGAACACGCCGATCACCAGCATGATGCCGGCCACGATGAACGCCCAGGCGAAGCTTCCGGTGAGCTGCACGATGAAGCCGGTCACGATCGGGGCAGTGGTGCCGATGAGGTTGTTCACCGTGTTCATGACGGCTCCGGTCGCACCGACGGCGCCCTCCGGGGCGATCAGGGCCGGGAGGGAGTTCGTCACGCTGAAGGCGATGGTGATGCCGGTGGTCCCCAGCGTGATCCAGACGAGCGACCAGAAGAGGTCGTGAGTGAACGCGGTTCCCACGATCGTGATGGCGAGCACCATGCCGCCGATGATGAACACCCGGCGGACCGCCGTGCTGGACTTGCCGTTCTTGATCATGCGGTCCAGCCAGAATCCCGGCAGCAGGTACTGGACCACCACGGCGACCAGCCACGGGACGGCCGTGACCAGTCCGGACTTGGCGACGTCCATGTGCATCTGGGACTGCAGGAAGCCCGGCAGCCAGGTCAGCAGCATCCACTGCACATAGCCGGCACAGCCCAGGCCGAGCGACATGCCCCAGACCTTGCGCTGGCGCAGGATGTAGCCGAGGTTGGCGAGCGGGTTCGGCCGCGGGGCGTCCTCATGCTGCGCGCCGCCGGAGAGGATGTGGTCCAGCTCGCCGTCGCTCAGCTTGCCCGCACGGTTCATCGCCTTCGGGTCGCGGTAGCGGAAGAAGAAGACTGCCGTGTAGATGAGGCTGAGCACACCGATGGTGATGAACGCGCCGCGCCATCCGAACACGGCGACCGCGGCACCGACGATCGGGAAGCCGATCACATTGGACAGCCGCTGGCCACTGTCGAAGATCACGGTGGCCATGCCGCGCTCATTGCGCGGGAACCAGTAGCTGGTGACCTTCATGGCGCCCGGGAAGATCGGAGCCTCCGCGAGGCCGAGGATCAGGCGGGCGACGAGGAGCAGACCCATGCCGCTGATCGCGGCGGTGAGGAAGCAGGAGATCGCCCAGAGCGTCGTGGCGACCCGCATCACCCACTTGATGCCGATCTTGTCCAGCAGCATTCCCATGGGGATCTGCATGAGGGCGTAGGACCATCCGAAGCTGCCGAGGATGATGCCGATCTGGCCCTCGGTCATGCCGAACTCCATGCGCATGTCATGCTCGGCGACCGACATCGAGCTGCGGTCGATGTAGTTGATCAGCACGGCGAAGAACAGCAGGAAGCCGATCGACCAGCGTACCCAACCGATCTTCCCCGCCCGGCTGGCCGCGTTCCCCCTTGTGGGCGCCGTGGCAGCACTTCCCGATGTGGCCGTTGTGTCGTCAGACATTTTGCTCCTTTGCAATGTCGCAACTCCCGATGCGTGGAAATCCGGGAAGGCAGTCCCGATTTCCGGTCGAATCAATGTAATCCGCATCACACTAATTCCACAAGGAGAAAACCTGTTCTCGCCTGACGGAAACAGTAATATCTGCTTTATTTGGAATCACTCAAAATTCCGGGAGGCTTCTCTCGCTCTGAATTCATCAGATGACCCGATTACTCGAATAACTACTCCTCAGTGACTCATTTCCGGCGCTGAAAGCGACCATTTGACCCGCGTTCCCCGGGGCGTGAGAACACTCCCGTTAACGCGAAACGCCAGGTGAGCGCGGTCCAGAAGCCTGGAACCGTGCTCACCCGGCGTTTCGGATGTGGGGCGCGCCTGTCAGCCGCGGCCCACGAACGGCATGCCCGCCGCCGTGACCAGGAGGTTGCCCACGCTGGCGCTGGCAGGCATCGAAGCCATGAGCAGCACGGCACGCGCGGCGTCCTCCACGGGGAACATGGGCTCCACCTTGCGGGAGCCGTCCGCCTGGAGAGCGCCGTCGCCCACGCCGATCACGTCCATGATCTCGGTGCGGGTGTTGCCGATGTCGATCTGGCCGCACGTGATGCCGTACGGCCGCCCGTCCAGTTCAATGCTCTTGGTCAGCCCGCTCATGGCGTGCTTGCTCACGGTGTAGGCCACCGAAAGCGGGCGCGGGGAATGCGCGGAGATCGAGCCGTTGTTGATGATCCGGCCGCCCTGCGGCTCCTGCGCCTTCATGGTGCGCACGGCCTCGGCCGCGCACAGGAAGGAACCCGTGACGTTCACACGCAGCGTGTCCTCGAAGCCCGCGGCGTCGATGGTGTCCACCGCCCCGCTCGGCCCGAAGATGCCCGCGTTGTTGAACAGCACGTCCACCCGGCCGAAACGCTCGCGCGCCGCGGCGAAGAGGCGCGCGACGTCGTCGGCGTCGGTCACGTCGGTGGGCACCACGAGGGCGTTCCCCGCCCCCGCCGCGGTCTCCTCGAGCGCGTCCGCCCGGCGGCCGGCCAGGGCCACCCGCCAGCCGTCGGCGAGGAAGAGACGTGCGACGGCGCGCCCGATGCCGGAGCCGGCGCCGGTGACGACGGCGACCTTCTGTGCTGCGTCAGTCATCGTGATGGCCTCAGCCCTGCGTGATCGGCCAGCCGATGACCTTCTTGGGGCGCGGGGTCCCGTAGGTGCGCACCTTGGACGTGGTCAGGCCCAGGCGGACCAGGGACTCGGCGATGGTCACGGCGGCGGCGACGCCGTCCACCACGGGGACGCCGCAGCGTTCCTTGATCTTCTCCTCCAGGTTGGCCATGCCACCGCAGCCGAGCACGATCACCTCGGCCTTGTCCTCGGTCACGGCCAGCTCGGCCTGACGGACGATGGCCTCCACGGCCAGTTCCGGGTTCTCCTCGAGCTCCAGCACGGCCATGCCGCTGGCACGGACGGACGCGCAGCGGTCATCCAGGCCGGCCAGCTTCAGGCGGTCCTCGATGAGCGGCACGGCGCGGTCCAGGGTGGTGACCACGGAGTACTTGTGGCCCAGGAACATGGCGGTGCTCGCGGCGGCCTCGGTGATGTCCACGACGGGGACGTCCAGCAGTTCCTGCAGGCCCTCGCGGCCGTGCTCGCCGTAGCCGGCCTGGACGACGGCGTCGTACTCGCCCTCGTAGTTGACGATCGAGTCCATGACGGCGATCGCTGCGAGGTAGCTTTCGAAGTTGCCCTCACAGGAGTCCGCGCCGAAGCGCGGCGTGATGCCCACGATCTCCGTGTCCGGGCCGGCCGCGGCGCGTGCCTGCGCCGCGATGGAGTCCGTCATGGTCTGCGTGGTGTTGACGTTGGCGACCAGGATCTTCATGTGTTCCTCCGTGCGATGTGGCGGGGCTCGATGTTGGCGTCCCGCCGGTTGCTCTGCTGCTAATTCTGACGCACTGGAATCAGTGCCGGGAATGCGTCAGTGGGTGCTTGCGATGGCGATGGTTTCGCCGTCGGTGTCGGTGTAGCGGGTGCCGCGTTCGGCGATGAGGTAGTAGACCAGGGCCGCGACGCCGGCGCCGAAGAACCAGGCGAACGGGGCGACTTCTTCCAGGGCGGGGACGAAGGCGATGGTCAGGGCCACGGCGGCGGCGATGAGCAGGGCCGTGACGGCCTTGGGGTTGAAGCCCTTGCGGTAGAAGTACGGGGCGGCCGGGTCCTGGGTGTAGAGCTTGGTCACCTCGACCCGGCCGCGGCGCACCAGCCAGTAATCGGCCATGATGACCCCGAACAGGGGGCCGAGGAGGGCGCCCAGGCCGCCGAGGAAGTACACGATCACGATCGGGTTGTTGTACAGGTTCCAGGGCAGGATGATCAGCCCGATGGTCCCGGACACCCAGGCGGCCCGGCGGAAGTCCAGGTGCTTGGGGAACAGGTTCGTCAGGGCGTAGACCGGGGCGACGAAGTTCGCCATCAGGTTCACCGCGACCGTCAGGACCAGCAGGGCCAGGCAGGCGGCCACGAGCAGGACGGTGTTGGGGATCAGCTGCACCACATCCGAGGGCGAGGAGATCAGCTTGCCGTTGATCTTGAACTGGCCCCCGGCCAGGACCACGGTGATGGCACCGAAGAGGAGCATGTTGATCGGGATGCCCCAGAAATTGCCCTTCACGATCGACTTACGGGTGGTGGCGTTCCGGGTGAAGTCACAGAAGTTCAGCACGAACGTGCCGTAGATGGACACCCACAGGGCCCCGCCGGCGAAGACGTTGCGCCACATCTCCCCGGTGTCCATGGGTTTGATGCCCTGAACCTGGATGCTGCCCCCGGCCTGGACGAACACCCAGATCGCCAGGGCCGCCATGGTCACCAGGATCACGGGACCGGCGAAGGCCTCGTACTTGCGGATCATCTCCATCCCGTAGCTGACGATGATCAGCTGGATGATCCACAACGCACCGAACGCGATCCAGCCCAGGGAGGACAGGCCCAGGATGGAGTTCTGGTCCATCGGGGCCAGGCCCGGGATGAGCTTGATCAGCATGATCCGCAGGATCACACTGGCCAGGTAGGTCTGGATGCCGAACCAGGCCACCGCGACCGCGCCACGGATCAGACTGGAGATCTGAGCCCCCCGGATACCGAAACTGATCCGGCTCATCACCGGGAACGGCAGACCCGTCTTCTGGCCCATGAACCCGGAGAAGTTCAGCAACAAGAACAACAGCACCGCACCGACCCCGAGGGCCAACAGGATCTGCCACGCCCCCATCCCCAGGGCGAACAGGCCCACCGCGAAGGCGTAGTTACCCAGCGAATGCACATCATTGGCCCACAAAGTGAAAATGCTGTACGCACTCCAGGTGCGCCCGGCCCTACGCGTCGGGGCCAGATCCTTGTTGTACAGATGCTCACTGAGCTCAACACCGGCCGCCTCCGAAAGCTTCGGAAGATCGCCGGTGAAATCGTGGTGGACGGCTGAGTCGATACCCGGTTCGGCTGTCATGACCGGCATGACGTCCGCGACACTGGGGTTCGTCTGCATGGTGTCTCCTGTTTCAGATGCTGACGGCTCGCATCCGCCGCGCCCATCCCCCGGTGGATCGGCTTCCATAATGCGAAACTCTTTTATTGAAGAATGGAATACAGGATATGGCCGGGATCACAGGCGGTCAACGCGAACCGAGCGTCCTCCGTCACATCCGGGATACCAAAGGGAGGGCCTTGAGGCACTGTGAGCCACGTCTCCCCTGGTCACTCCGGCATGAGCCGCGTCACGCTAGGAACTTCCTGGGAACAGCGTTGACTGAGGGCTCGGTGCCCGATAATCTCGATATACAGAATTATTTTTTCGTATGTCGGAAAGACGCCGGAACCCGGCGCCAGCCCAACCGTTCAATGAAGAGAGGTCACCTGTGGCTGCTGATGAAATCACGCCCTCGATCCTGAGCACACTCACCAACGCCCTGCCGGATTCCGATCCGGAGGAGACCGGCGAGTGGGTCGAATCCTTCGACGCGCTGGTGCGTGAGCAGGGAACCGGCCGCGCCCAGTACGTGATGCGCTCCCTGCTGCAGCGCGCGGGTGCCCAGTCCGTGGGCGTGCCGATGGTGACCACCACCGACTACGTGAACACCATCCCGGCAGACCAGGAGCCCGCGTACCCGGGCAACGAAGAGTACGAGCGCGCCTACCGCCGCGCCATGCGCTGGAACGCGGCGATCATGGTGCACCGCGCCCAGCGCGCCGACATCGGCGTCGGCGGCCACATCTCCACCTACGCCGGTGCCGCGACCCTCTACGAAGTCGGCTTCAACCACTTCTTCCGCGGCAAGGACCACGCCGGCGGCGGCGACCAGGTCTTCTTCCAGGGCCATGCCTCCCCCGGCATGTACGCCCGCGCCTTCATGGAAGGCCGCCTGTCCGAAGAGGACCTGGACGGCTTCCGCCAGGAGAAGTCGAAGGAAGGCCACGCCCTTTCCTCCTATCCGCATCCGCGCCTGATGCCCCACTTCTGGGAGTTCCCCACCGTGTCCATGGGCATCGGCCCCATGAACGCCATCTACCAGGCCCAGTCCAACCGTTACCTGCACAACCGCGGCCTGAAAGACACCAGTGACCAGCAGGTCTGGGCGTTCCTGGGCGACGGTGAAATGGACGAGCCGGAAAGCCGCGGCCTGCTGCAGCTGGCCGCCAACGAGGGCCTGGACAACCTGAACTTCGTCATCAACTGCAACCTCCAGCGCCTGGACGGCCCCGTCCGCGGCAACGGCAAGATCATGCAGGAACTCGAGGCGTTCTTCCGCGGCGCCGGCTGGAACGTCATCAAGGTCGTCTGGGGCCGCGAGTGGGACGAGCTCCTGGCCAAGGACACCGACGGTTCGCTCGTCAACATCATGAATGACACGGTGGACGGCGACTACCAGACCTTCAAGGCGGAGAACGGCGGGTTCATCCGCGAGCACTTCTTCGGCCGCAGCGCCCAGACCAAGGACCTGGTGGCGGATCTGACCGATGACCAGATCTGGAACCTCAAGCGCGGTGGTCACGACTACCGCAAGGTCTACGCCGCCTACAAGGCCGCCACCGAGTTCAAGGGCAAGCCGACGGTCATCCTGGCCAAGACGGTCAAGGGCTACGGCCTGGGTGCTCACTTCGAGGCCCGCAACGCCACCCACCAGATGAAGAAGCTGACCATGGAGGACCTGAAGGCCTTCCGCGATCTGCTCCGCATCCCCATCAGCGACGAGGTCCTGGAGAAGGACCTTTACCGCCCGCCGTACTACCACCCGGGCATGGACGCACCGGAGATCCAGTACATGATGGGCCGCCGCGCGGTCCTGGGCGGTTCCGTCCCGGAGCGCCGCCCGGAGCACGTCGAGGTCAAGCTGCCGGACGCCAAGTCCTACGAGGTGGCCAAGAAGGGTTCCGGCAAGCAGAAGGCCGCCACCACCATGGCGTTCGTCCGCATGCTCAAGGACCTCCTGCGTGACAAGGACTTCGGCAAGCGCCTGGTCCCCGTGGTGCCGGATGAGTCCCGCACCTTCGGCATGGACGCGTTCTTCCCGACCGCGAAGATCTACAACCCCAAGGGACAGAACTACCTGTCCGTGGACCGCGAGCTCGTCCTGGCGTACAAGGAGTCCCCGCTCGGGCAGCTGATCCACCCCGGCATCAACGAGGCCGGCGCCGTCGCCGCGTTCACCGCCGCCGGCACCGCCTACGCCACCCACGGCCAGCCGCTCGTGCCGATCTACGTGTTCTACTCGATGTTCGGCTTCCAGCGCACCGGCGACTCCTTCTGGGCCGCCGCGGACCAGATGACCCGTGGCTTCATCATCGGCGCCACCGCCGGCCGCACCACCCTGACCGGTGAAGGCCTGCAGCACGCCGACGGCCACTCGCCGCTGCTCGCGAGCACCAACCCCGCCGTCGTCACCTACGACCCGGCCTACGGCTACGAGATCGCGCACATCTTCCGTGACGGTCTGGAGCGCATGTACGGCCCGGACTCCGCGGACCGCAACCTCATGTACTACCTCACGGTGTACAACGAGCCGATCCACCAGCCGGCCGAGCCGGAGAACCTGGATGTCCAGGGCGTCCTCAAGGGCATCTACAAGGTCTCCGCGGCCGAGAACCCGGACGGCAAGCCGCGTGCTCAGGTCCTGGCCTCCGGCGTCTCCGTGCCGTGGGCGCTGGATGCCCAGCGCATCCTGGCCGAGGACTGGGGCGTGGCCGCCGACGTCTGGAGCGTCACCAGCTGGAACGAACTGCGCCGCGACGGCCTGGCCGCCGAGGAGCACGAGTTCCTGAACCCGGGCGCCGAGGCCCGCGTGCCGTTCGTGACCAGCCAGCTGGCCGGTGCCGAGGGCCCCGTGGTGGCCGTGTCCGACTACATGAAGGCCGTGCCGGACCAGATCCGCCAGTTCATCCCGAACGAGTACGCCGTGCTCGGTGCGGACGGCTTCGGCTTCTCCGACACCCGCCAGGCCGCCCGCCGCTTCTTCAAGAACGACACCCACTCCGTCGTTGTGAAGACCCTGCAGATGCTGGCCCGCGAGGGCAAGGTCAATGCCCAGGCCCCGGCCCAGGCCATCGAGAAGTACCGCCTGCTGGACGTCAACGCCGGCACCACCGGCGGCGCGGGCGGCGACGCCTGATCCACCGCCACAACGAAGAAGGCCCTCTCCGGACGGAGAGGGCCTTGTTCGTTCAGGAGCGGATCACTCCGAGGTCTCGGCGATGTAGACGTTGCAGGACGCCTCATGCGCCACGGAATTCGCCACGCTGCCGAGAACCCGGGCCAGGCCCTTCATCCGGCGGTTGCCCACCACGATCAGGTCAGCGCCATGCTTCTCCGCGTGGGCGATCAACGCCTCGGCCGGAGAACCTCCCACGATGAACGCCTGGACGTCCGTTCCGTCCGCCGCGAGGTTCCCGGCCACCGCGCTCACCGTCGCCTCGGCCTTGGCCTGCGCATCCGGCAGAACCACGGCACGCTCATAGCCGGCACCGTGCAGCGACACCTGGGGGCTGTCGTAGGCCGTGACCACGTGCAACTGGGCCCCGAAGGCCTTGGCCAGGGACTTGGCCTTCTCTGCCGCCCGCGCGGCGGTCTTGCTTCCGTCGACTCCGACGACGATGATGTCCGGCATGTTTTTCCTCCTCTGAGAGTGAATTCCGCTCAACCGTACCGTGCCGGACACCCGGGCGGGAGCCTCCGGACAGTCACATTCGGTATCCAGGCCACGCGCGGGTATGAGTGTGCTCACAGCCGAGGCCCCGCCCCCGTGGGGGCGGAGCCTCAGTGCCGGTCTCTGCCTGACCGTGTACGACGTCGGCCGCTCACCGGAGCGGGCTGCGCACCGCCGTCGTCGTCCTTGTGCGCCGCCTCAGCGCGTGCTGACCTGGCGGGAGGAATCCACCGTCTGGCGGACCAGTGCGCCGGCCTGCTCCGGGGTGAGCCACCGCGGGTAGGCCGGGATCTCGTCGATGGCGTCGTTGAGGGCCTTGTACACGGCCTCGACCTCCACCTCGTTCAGTTCCAGCCCCAGGTTGGTGGCCAGCTGGCGCACCATGCCGCGGGTGCTCAGGCGGTCCCAGACCCAGCGGATGTCCGCGCCGACCACGTCGGCGTGCAGGCAGCCGGAGATCGGCGGGAACGTCCGCACGCCGTCGCGCAGGGAGTTCAGAACGTCCGCCGTGGTGCTCTTGAGGTAGGCGTATTCGCCCGTGACCGGCTTGAGCGCGGGGTTCGGGAGGCCGGTCTCCCGGTACACCAGATCGGACAGCGCCTGCAGGCCCTCCAGCTTGATGCCCGTGTCCACGCCGTAGAGGACCTCCAGGCTGGTGGCCACCTCCTCCAGCGGTGGGAAGCCGCAGCGGTAGGAGACGCCGTTGACGGACACGTCCGGGCCGGCGCCCGCCGCCGCGGCCGCAATGGCGCCCGCCGTGCCGAGACCGAAGTCGTCGTGCACGTGCATGGTCAGCGGGACCTCCTTGACCAGCCCGGCCCGGAAGCGGCGGATGAACACCCGCATGGCCTCCGGGCTCAGGCTGCTGGTGGAGTCCATGAGGTCGATGCGCTTGGCTCCGAGGGCCACGGCCTCATTGGCCGCGCGCATCATGCTGTCGAAGCCGCGCCGCCCGGCCTGGGCCAGGGTCACCGTCCACTCGAGCCCGCTTGAGGTGGCGTACTCCGTCACCTCGGCGAGCTGGCGGAACTGACGGGCCTCGGCCTCCGGGGAGGAGGCCTCCACGATGCCCGGGGCGATGACCTTGGCGCCCAGGGAGAGCAGGAGGTCCACGGTGGACTTCGGATCGATCCGCGGGGTGCCCTCGCCGTTGCCGAGCAGCGTGTCGGCGTAGACGTTGCAGGTGAACTTGAAGCCTCCGGCGAGGATCTCACGCACCATGGCCAGTTCCCGGGCGTTGGGGACGTCGTCGCCCCACCAGTCCAGGTTCAGGCTCTCATCCTTGATGCCGATGTCCTCCAGCCCCTGCGCGATCCGGAGGAAGCCGTCCAGGGTGGTCTGGGCGCCGGCCGTGTAATTCGTCTTGCGGAGGGTGCTGTCGATCAGGCCCAGCGGGCTGGGGAAGTCGAAGTCACGGGTGACCTCCTCGTCGAAGTTGACCGGGCTGACCCAGTGGCTCCCCTCCACCCGGAATTCACGGTTGGGGTTGATCATGTCTCGTCCTTTGCTTCAGTTCAGGGTCGCGCTGTCCGGTGACCGCGCGGTTCGGTGACGACGCCGCTCAGTGGCCCGCGGCGGCGTGCTGCACCAGCGGCGTGTGCAGGGGGTAGCCCGCGTCGCCGATGATCTGCCGGGCCATGCGGGCACCGGTCTTGATGCACTCCACGGCCTCGGCGTACTCGTACGGCTGGGTCAGATAGTTGCGCCAGTCCGCAACCTCGCCCGAGGTGACGCGCTGCTCGTAGTGGTGGACCATGTCCAGGTACGCGGCGAGTTCCTCCACGCTCAGGTCGGGGTGCCCCACCAGGAACTCCGGGTTGAAGGCCTCGATCACACGCGGCCGCTGGGCCGGGGTCTTGTCCAGATAGGACTGCGGGTTCTCGATGGTCACGTTCATGGTCGGGTTGGCGGCGACGATGATCGGCAGGACGCCGGCGAAGTCCACCACACCCTCACCGTACGGCCGCAGCTGGTGGACCAGCCCGCCGTCGTCGTGCGCCACGTAGGCGTCCTTCAGGTGCGTCTGACGGACGTACAGCGCCACGCGCCGTGCCGCGTAGACGGGATGCTCCATGCGCTGCAGGACGTTGGCGGTGTCGTAGACGATGCCGGTGACGTCCGGGCCCACGGCCTCCACCAGGCGGACCAGCTCGAAGCTGGTGATCTCCTCGTGGGTCTCCAGGTTCATGTGGATGCCCAGGTCACGGGCGATCGGGGCCAGGCGGTGCAGGAACTTCTCCGTCGCGGCCAGCTGATCGCTCCAGTCCACGTCCGTGCGGAAGCGGTCATAGGCGAAGCGGCCGAAATAGGAGCCCTTGAAGTTGGCGGTGGCCACCCACAGCTCGCGGCAGCCGATGGCCGCCGCGGCCTCCATCATGCGGCGGAAGCCCAGCACGATGTCGCCGTCACCGATGGATCGCAGCTCGGGCGCCTCCGGGTTGGCGAAGGGGTTGACCTTGCCGAGGCCGGTCTCCAGGTAGAGGTCCAGGTCATCCGCCCGCTGGCGGAGCTCCTTCAGTTCCCCGGCGTCCAGGGTGGGGCTCATGTCCAGGATGGTGCGGAAGAACAGGCCGTCCATGCCCAGCTCGTGGGCGTGGTCGATGGTGGCGAGTGCGCCGCGCTTGGCGGCCTCCGGGATCTTCTTCCCGTCGACGCCCACGCGGATGCGGTGGGTCGAGGCGGTCCCTGCGGGACCGGTGGCGATGGCGGTCATCAGGCAACCTTTTCGTTGAGCCGCTCCAGCGCCCGCTGACGGGCGATGGTCGGGTTGGGGTTCGGGACGGCGGCCAGCAGCGCCTTGGTGTACGGGTGGGTCGGGTTGGCGAGCACCGTCTCGGACGGGCCCTCCTCCACGATCTGGCCCGTCTGGATGACGGCCACCTGGGAGCAGATCTGGCGGACCACGGCCAGGTCGTGTGCGATGAACAGGACGGTGAAGCCCAGTTCCTCCTGCATGTCCTGCAGGAGGTTGAGGACCTGCGCCTGGACGGAGACGTCCAAGGCGGAGACCGGCTCGTCACAGATCAGGAGCTTGGGCCCGACGGCGAGTGCCCGGGCGATGGCGATGCGCTGACGCTGGCCGCCGGAGAAGGAGCGCGGGTAACGCTCCAGGTCACGCTCGCTCAGGCCCACCATGTTCAGCAGCTCGGCCACACGTTCGCGGCGCCGGGCGCGGCCCGGCACGAGCTTGTGGACCTGGAGTCCCTCCCCCACCAGCTGCTCCACGGTCATGCGCGGGTTGAGGCTGGCGGTGGGGTCCTGGAAGACGAACTGGACTTCACGCCGGATGCGCTTGAGGGTCTCGCCCTTGGCCTCCGGGATGTTGATGCCGTCATAGCTCACCGTGCCGCTGGTGGGCTTCTCAAGGCCCATGATGCTCTTGATGATGGTGGTTTTGCCGGAGCCGGACTCCCCCACCAGGCCGGTGATGGTGCCGGCCTCGACGGTGAGATTGACATCCCGGAGCGCCTTGACGGGCTCGCGGCCCAGCGAATGGAACGTCTTGCACACATCACGCAGTTCAAGCAGGCTCACGTCACTGCTCCTTTCCGGCGGCGGGGTAGAGGTGGCAGGCGACCATGCCGCCCTCGGGGGCGGGCCGCAGCTCGGGGATCTGTTCCCGGCACAGGTCGAAGGCCTGGGAGCAGCGCGGGTTGAAGGCGCAGCCGGTGGGGCGGTTGCCCGGGTGCGGCGGGGCGCCGGCGATGGTGAGCAGACGGGGAACCGTCTGATCGATGCGGGGCACGGCCTGCAGCAGGCCCTGGGTGTACGGGTGGGCCGGGTTGTTGAACAAGGTGTCCACGGACGCCTCGTCCACCTTGCGGCCGGAGTACATGACCGCCACGCGGTCCGTGAAGCCGGCCACCGTGCCGAGGTCGTGGGTGATCAGGAGGACGGCCAGGCCGCGTTCCTTGGACACCTTGTCCATCAGGGTGAGCACCTGTTCCTGGACGCGGACGTCCAGGGCGGTGGTCGGCTCGTCCGCGATGATGAGGGACGGATCGGAGATGAGGGCCATGGCGAGCACGACGCGCTGGCGCATACCGCCGGAGAACTCGTGCGGGTAGGCCTTCATGCGGACCGCGGCGTTCGCGACGCCCAGCTCCTCCAGGACGGACTTGGCACGGCGTTCCGCCTCCGCCCGGTCGACGCCTGCGACGCGGAGCGGTTCCATCACCTGGTCACCGATGGTCATGAGCGGGTTGAGCGCGCCCATGGGGTCCTGGAAGACCATGCCGATCTTGTGGCCGCGGATTCCGACCATCTGCTTCTCGCTGAGCTTGAGCAGATCCTGGCCGTCGAAGTCGATACTGCCGGTGAGCCGGAAGTCCGGGTCCAGGCGCATGATGCTGCGGGCCGTGACGGACTTGCCGGAGCCGGATTCGCCCACCAGGGCGACCCGGTCGCCCGGGGACATGTCCAGGCTGAAACGGTCCACCAGGCGAAGCGGGCTGTTCTTGCTGCCGGCTTCGATGGTGAGGTTGCGGACGGACAGCAGGGTGGTTGCGTCGGGACGGGACACGGTGGTCTCCTGCTTCGGACTGTGGATGAGTGTTGTGTTCATGGTGGCTGACCTCAGCGCTTACGAAGTGCGGGGTTGAAGCGGACCTGGAGGATGTCGCCCAGGAGACCGAACGCGACTGCCGTGATGGCGATGGCGACGCCGGGGGCGAAAGCGGCCCACGGAGCGGTGGCGATGATGCCCTTGGCGCTGGTGACCATGGCGCCCCATTCGGCGCTCGGCGGCTGAGCACCGACACCCACGAAGGAGAGGCCGCCGAGGATCAGGATGGTGTTGCCGATGTCACCGGCCCACTTGACCAGGAGGACGTCCATGGAGTTCGGCAGGACGTGACGAAGCATGAGGCGGGTCCGGGAGACGCCCAGCACGCGGGCGTTCTCGACGTAGGCCTGGCTCATGGTCTCGCGCATGACGCCGCGGAGCACGCGTGCCGTGACGGGCCAGCCGGTGAGGATCATGGCGATGATGGCCGAGTTGAGGCTCGGGCCGAGGGCCGCTGCCACACCGAGGGCGAAGATGATCGGGGGGAAGGCCAGTGCTGCGTCCACGACGCGCATGACGACTTCGTCGACCCACTTGCCGCCGAGGGTGGCGATGGTGGCCACCAGGATGCCCACGATGGAGAAACCGGTGACGATGGCGACCGCCGAGAGCAGCGAGGCCTGGGCGCCTGCGATGATGCGCCAGAAGACGTCACGGCCCTGTTCGTCGGTGCCCAGCCAGTGCTGGGAGCTGGGCGGTGCCAGTGCGCTCAGGATGTCCGAGCGGTAGACCTGGGACTCGGGAGCGATGAGGGGCCCGACGAGGGCCAGGATCAGCAGAAGCACCACCACGATGGGGATGACGATCTGCGTTCCCGGGATCCCGCTGATGGAACGGAGCCAGTTGCGGCGTTCCGGGGAGAACTTGGTGAGAGTTGTAGCCATGGGATTCAGGCTCCTAGCCCAGCTGCCCGGCGCGGAGGCGCGGGTCTCGGATCAATTGCAGGACGTCGACGACGAAGTTGGAGGCGACCACCAGGACGCCGATCACCAGCACGCCGCCGAGGACTGCGAAGGTGTCTTTCTGGGCCACGGCGTTGGTGAGGTAGGAACCGATTCCCACCAGACCGAACACCGACTCCACGAGGACCGCGGCACCGACCATGGCTCCGAACTGGATACCGACCAGGGTGATCGAAGGGCCGATGGAGTTCGGCAGGACGTGCTGCGTGACGAGCTGGCGCTGCGGGATGCCCTTGGCACGGGCCACCGTGAGGTGTTCACGGGCCAGGACCTGCACCAGCTCGGCACGGAGCATCCTGAAGAGCTGAGCTCCAAAGGGGAGCGCCAGGACGATGGCCGGGAGAATGAGGTGCTGGAAGCCGTCCCAGGCGGCCATGGGGTTGCCGGCCAGGAGGGAGTCCAGGACCACGGAACCGGTCCGGTTGGGGACGCTGATGCCGCGGGAGAGACGTCCTGAGATGGGGAAGATCTCCGCCTTGGTGCCGAGGCCGTACTGCAGGAGCAGGGCGAGCCAGAAGGTCGGCAGACCGGCGCTGATGACCACGAGGATCTTGATGGTGTAGTCGGTGCGGCCGTCACGGTGCAGTGCGGCCAGCGTGGCCAGCGGGGTGACCACCGTGATCACGATGATCACGGCGAGGACCACGAGCTCGATGGTCTGGGGCAGCACCTGCTGGATGCCCTGGGCCACGGACATGTGGGTGGAGATCGACGTTCCCAGGTCACCGTGCAGGAGGCGCCCGATGAAGGTCACGAACTGCACGGGGAGCGGCTGGTCGAAGCCGAGGCTCTTACGGATGGCCTCCACCTGTTCGGGGGTGGCGTTCTCACCGGCGGCCACACGGGCCTCGTCACCCGGGATGAGCTTGACCATGAAGAACACGAACGCGGTCAGGCCGACCAGCGTCACCACCGAGGTGGCGAATTTTCTCAGGAGGAAGACGGCTGTCTGCTGCTTCGGGTTGTTGGCCATGACGATCAGCCCACCCGGACGTTGAAGAAGGACATCGGAGTGGCAGCCCAGTCGAAGGTGATGCCCTTCAGGTCCTTGCGGTACCCGACCGGGAAGGACACCTGGTACATGTTCGCGGTCACGGAGTCGGCGGCGACGTCGCTCTCGACCTGCTTGTACAGATCGCAGCGCTTGGCTTCATCGGGCTGAGTGCGGGCCTGGGCCAGGAGGGAGTCGACCTTCGGGTTGGTGTAGGCACCCTTGTTGGTGATGCCGATGCTCTTGGAGTTGTACAGCTTGTCCAGGGCGGCACCGGGGTCCGGGCTCATGATGTAGTCGTTCAGCAGCATCATCGACGGGATGGTGGACGGGCTGGAGAGCGTCTTCAGGTAGTCCGGGAAAGCGATGGGCACCAGGTTGACGTTGACTCCCAGGTCCTTGAGGTTGGACTGGAAGAGCGTGGCCAGCTGGGTCTGGACGGAATCCACGGACTGGTAGCGGAGCTCCAGGGTCTGGTTGCCGAGGCCGGCGAGCAGCTGCTTGGCCTGGGCGGTGTCCTGGGCCGAGGGGGCGGACCCGTCAGGACGGCAGGTGAACGAGTCGGAGATGACGCCGGAGGCGATCGATCCGTTGCCGTTCTCGATCTTGGCGTAGCCGCCGGCGTAGTCGAAGGCGAGCTTGAGGCCCTGACGGATCTTGGGATCCGCAGTGGCTCCCGTGGACGTGTTGAAGAACACCTGGGTCAGACCGGAGGTCTTGAGGAAGGCGACGTCCACGCCCGGCTGGCCCTTGATGGCGGCGGCGTCGATCGCGGAGATGCCCAGGGCGATGTCGACGTTGCCGGCCTTGAGCTCGTCACGCTCGGTGGCGCTCTCATCGATGCGGCGGAAGGTCATCTGCGTGGGCCGCTTGTCGTCGAAACCCCAGTACTTGTCGTACCGGGTGACGGCGGTGCCGTCCGCGGTGGAGGTGCCGGTGCCGACGAATGGGCCGGTGCCGGCTTCGTGGGACTGCAGCCAGCCCTGGCCGTCATCCTTGCCGGCGTTCTTGGTGACCAGGTCGGCCTCCATGACGTAAACGTTGGCGAGGCCGTTGATGAAGAAGGCGTTGGGGGCCTTCAGATTGATCACCACGTGCTTGTCATCCACCACGGTGGTGGAGTCGTAGCCCTGGAGCTGGGAGGCGATGCCCTGGCCCAGTCGGACGTAGCGGTCCAGGCTGAACTTGACGTCCTTGGCGGTCATGGTGGTGCCGTCGTGGAAGGTGACGCCGTCACGCAGGGTGAAAGCGATGGACTTGGCATCCGGGGCCACCTTGAACTCGGTGGCCAGCGCGCCGACCATCTTGTTCTGGGCATCGAACTTGATGAGGGGTTCGTAGACGATGTTGTCCACCATGTTCGTCTGTGCGTAGTCGGCGCGCAGCGGGTCCATGGTGTTGAACTCGTGCTTGAAGGCCACGACGATCGCGTTCGAGCCGCCGCTGGCGTTGCCGCCACCGCCGCCCGCGCCACCGGCGGTGCAAGCGGTCAGCATCGAGGCGACAAGCGGAACGGTCAGGATGGCCGCACGCGTGGTGGGCCGGAAGTGACGGATGTTGAAAGACATGGGGGGCTCCTGGAGTCCTGTCAGTGAAGAGGTGTTTCGGGGGGACGGACAGCGCCTGCGCTGTTTCCGGTGTCGCCGGGCGGACGGAACCTTGGGTCAAGGGCCGCTGGGCGGATCAAGTTTCCTTTGGAGTGCTGTGCGGTCAGCGGGTGGGCCGCTGAGCGTGGGCGCAGCAGGCGGGATGGGACGGCGCCTGCGGCGCCGGGCGGGGCGAGGAGATCAGAGCTGCCAGATCCCGCGTGGAGACTCGGTGATCCATTCGGCGCCGTCCGCCGTGACGAGAGCCATGTCGCCTGCGACGATGCAGCCCAGTCCGGGAACGGTGAAGTTGGGGTGGACTTCGATGACCATGCCGGGTTCGATCAGAACACCGTCAGAGTCGAGGGACTTGTCCCTGAGAGGGTTGAGGTCCCGGGCCATGCCGGGCTCGACATAGCTGAGGCCGAGCCCGTGGCAGCTCTGGAAACGGAAGGGATCCGTCTCCCGGGTGAAGGGGGCGTGCTCGGCGTACATGTCCTCGATGACATCGATGACGCGGTGCAGGGGCTCGCCGGGACGCATGGCCGCAAGGGCCGCGTCCTGGATGTTCAGGAGGATCTCGGAGTACTTGACGAGCTCTGCGCTCGGGGTTCCCCGGACTCCCATCCTGAGGCACTGGCCGAAGTAGCCTTCGTAGGACGTGGTGGTGCCCATCTGCACACGGTCACGGTCGGTGACCTCGGCGGGCAGTTCCATGAACTCGAAGTACGTGGTGGGGGGCTCCTCACCGACGGACAGCCAGCAATTGGCCAGGTCCGCGCCGAGGAGACGCCCGGTGTGTTCGATCTCCGCCACGATCGACGGGCCCGAGGCGCCGGGCCGGGTCGATTCGGCGAAGGCCGCTGCGACCATGGCGTCGGAGATACGGGCGGAGATGCGGAACATCTCGACCTCCTCCGGGGTGCGGGTCAGACGCAGACGGTCGAGGACGTCCTCCGCGGCCACGGTCTCGAAGCCACCGAGTTCCTGCTCCACACCGGCGAAGGCCGCGTGGGTCAGTTCCTCGGTGCCGACCAGACCGATCCGGGAGCCTGCGGCGATGCCGGCCTGGGCCAGGAACTTGGCAGCGGCGGCGGGGTGGAGCCGCTGTTCGCCGGTCTGGATGACCTCACCGAACCAGCCGGCGCGGACACCGAACTCGCGGGTCTCGTGAGCCCCGAAGGTGAGGATCGCGGCCGGGCCGGAAGCGGTGAGCACCACGGTGGACGGGGTCGGCTTGGCGGCGTAGCCGGCCAGGTACTGGACGTAGCCGGCGGTGCGGGTGCGGGAGCCCAGCATCCGGGGGCTGGCGAAGGCCACCAGGGCGTCGATGCCCTGCTCGAGGAGTGCTGCGCGGATCCGGGCAACGCGGGCCTGGAGGACGGAATCGGGAATCCGGGCCGTGTAGCGCTCCAGCATTGCGGTGGCGCTGCTCTGAGTGGTCATTGGACGCCATCCTGGGGGTTGCCGGTGCGGGGGGATTCGATGCCATTTCTGGCGACCAGTGCTGGGGAGACAGTGGGCCGCGGCAGCGCGGCTTCCGTCTTCCGCCGTGCCGAACTCGCCTTCGGCACTGCAGCGTCTGTGTGGTTCATGGTTCAGAGCCAATCTGTCTTGGGTGAAGCCCCGGGGGGTGGGGATGAAATAAATGTAAGCTTCGTCACATTCTTCTGCAAGAGAAGAAGTGGAAATTGTGGGATGAATTTTTTCCATTCCTTATGGCTTGGTATTCCAAGGAAGGCAGAAACTCCCGGATCGCAGGGCCTGAGACCTCCATCACACCACTTCCGAGTCTCGCCGCACACGCGGTCCCGGGGCGATTGTTACGGGATCCCAAGCTCTTGGGATACCGAATAGCCCCTCTAGGGGGCGGTTGCGACGGGCCTCTCAGCGACATCCACGCCTCGCAGCCATGTTTCTGTATACGATTCCAGCCCATCGGGGACGCCTTCTCCCCCGCCCAGCCACGCCTAGAGTGGCCCCATGAACGACACCTCGCGCACCACCGCCGTCCTTCTCGCCGCCGGCGCCGGAACCCGCCTCGGCCTAGGCCCCAAGGCGCTGCTGAAGCGGCGCGGGACGGCCCTCGTGGAGCATCTCGCCGCGGTATTGCACGACGGCGGCTGCTCACGCGTCGTCGTCGTGCTCGGCGCCCAGGCGGAGCGCGTGCGGCGCGAAGCGTCGTTGGACGGCTGCACCGTGGTGGTCAATCCGGCATGGGAGGAGGGCATGGGAACGTCGCTCCGCGCAGGCCTCGGAGCCGTCCCCGCAGGCGAGAACGCCCTGGTGGCGCTGGTGGACCAGCCTGCGCTGGCCGTGGAGGCCGTACGGGCCGTTCTGGGCGCTCACCGGCCCGGACAGGTCACCGCGGCCGCCTATCCGGATCCTGACGGCGCACTGCGCCGCGGGCACCCCGTCCTGTTCGATGCCTCACTGCTGGCCCGGGTGGCCGCTTCCGCCTCCGGGGACGAGGGCGCCCGCCGCTTCCTGCAGACCCACGCAGGCCTGGTGGCACTGGTCGACTGCGGGGCCTGGGGCGACGGGCGGGACGTGGACACCCCCGAGGACCTGCGCCTCCTGGAGCCGGATCCGGGGTCCTGAGAGTCTCCGCCGGCCACTGGGAATGAGCGGGAATATCCGATTTTCTCCGGAATCTGAAGCATTTCTTCGAGACCTCGCTCAGCATTCTTTCAGAGAAGGTATACCAGGAAGCTCATGGCTCCGGAGGCCGCCACCGACCCGCGGACGGGCCTGGAACGCAGGAGGTCCCGCCCCAAGGGGCGGGACCTCCTGCGTCGACGGAACGGTGCTGACGAGACGGCACCGGTGGAACGGGCGTCAGCCGAGGCTTGCGGCCTTGCCGGGCTCCCAGCGGAAGTCCCGGTGTTTGCTCGTGGTGAGCGAGAGGTGCGCGAGCGATTCGCACCAGGTGACCGCCGTCGTCAGTGGATCCACCACGGGGACGCCGCACTCACGTGACAGGTGCTCCTGCACACCCAGCAGGCCGGCGCCGGCCAGGACGATCACGTCCGCACCGCCGGCGAGCAGGGCCTGCGCGGCCGGCACGAACGTCGCAGGATCCGCAGGGTCCGCCCCCACGGCCACGTGGATGCCCCGCAGGCGCGAGGACAGGCCCATGGCCGCCACGCTCTCCCGTACGGGGCCCACCACCAGGTCCGAGGTGGCCAGGATGCCCACCTCGCTCCCCAGCAGGCAGGCGGCCATCATGCCGGCCTCGGTGATGTCCACCACCGGCACGTCCATGAGCTGCCGGGCGCCCTCGCGGCCGTGCTCGCCGAAACCCACCATGACCACGCCGTCGCACCGTCCGCGCCAGCGCGCCATCACCTGCAGGCTGGCGGCGGCGCTGATGAAGCTGTCGTAGAAGCCGACCACGCGCTCCGCACCGAACTCGGGCGTGGCCACCTCCACCGTGGTGGAGGACGCCGCCACGGACTGCGCGACGGCGCGGATCCGCTCACTCGTGGCCGTGGAGGTGTTGCAGTTGACCAGCAGCAGCCGCATGGGCCGCCGCTCTGTGCCGGGCGCCCGCCCGCCCACGGGGTCCGGCTCAGTGACGGAGTGCTCAGCCACGCGCCGCCGCCAGCCGCGCCTTGGCCTCCTCCGGGCCCTCCAGGGCGATGCCATGGCGGCGGCACACGTCCAGGACGTAAGCGTGGGAGTCGGACACCCATTCCCAGCATTCCTTCTCGCCCCAGACGCGCCGGTCGAACTCGTCGAAACCGGGGACCTCGCCCGCATCGACGCGGTCGCTGAACGCGTTGCCCAGGCGGACGAACTCCGCCAGTTCCTCATCGCTGAGGTCCGGGTGGCCCGCGCGCCAGACGGGGTCGTTGAGCTCCAGTCGGCTGCGGACGTCCTGGCTGGCGAGGTCGGGGAACGTCACGCCCTCGGCACGGACGAAGGCGACCTCCAGGGAGAGGTTGAGGTCCGGGTTGTGCTCGGCGAGCAGCGGGATGATCGGGTTCAGGTCCACCACGCCCTGGCCGTTGGGCCGGGACTGGTACTTGAAGCCGTCATGCGCACGGATCAGGACGGCGTCCTTGATGTGGGTCTGGCGGACGTACGGGGCCACGCGGCGCGCCGTCTCCTCCGGGACCTCGCCGCGCTGCAGCGGGTTGGCGGTGTCGTAGGTGATGCCGACGACGTCGGGGCCCACCTCTTCGATGAGGTGCACCAGCTCGAAGGAGGTGATCTCCTCGTGCGTCTCCAGGTTGATGTGCACGCCATTGTCCCGGGCGATGGGAGCCAGGCGCTTGAGGAGGCGCTCGATGCCTTCCAGCTGCTCGTCCCACGGCACGTCCGTCCGGAAGCGGTCGTACATGTGATAGCCGGGGAAGTTCTTGATCCCGCCGGTGGCGGACCACAGCTCGTACACGCCGATCCGGGAGCACGCCTCGATGATCTTCCGGAAGCCGAGCAAGGTGTCGCCGTCGCCGAGGGCACGGAGCTCCGGGCTCTCGGCCAGGGCGTACGGGTTCGTCTTGCCCAGGCCGGACTCGAGGTACAGCCCCAGATCATCCGCGCAGTCACGGATCTCCCGCAGGTACCCCGGGTCCAGGGTGGGGCTCAGGTGGAGGGTGGAGCGGAAGTAGAGGCCGTGCAGGCCTCTCTCCGAGGCCTGCTGGAGCTGCTCCACGGGGGTGAGGCGCCCGGCTCCGGGCAGCTTCACGGCGTCGCTTCCAAGTCGCATGGTGAGTCCTTTCAGGTCGTGCCGCCGAGAGCGGCGTGCAGCGGGTTCAGCTGAGGGAGCCGGCCATCCGCCGGACCGCCTCCTCCACCAGATCGGGGTGGGTTCCGAAGTTGAGGCGCACGAAGCCCTCTCCCCCGGCGACGAATTCGAGTCCGCCGCTCAGGGCCACGCGGGCGTGTTCCAGGAAGTGCGCGGCCGGGTCCGGGCCGAGGCCCAGTGGGCGGCAGTCGATCCACGCCAGGAAGGACGCCTCCGGCCGGACGATCCGCGCCTCGGGAAGGTGTGTGGCCACGGCCTCCAGGAGACGGTCCCGGGCGACGGACAGGTCCTCCCGGAGCCCCAGCAGCCACTCGCGCCCGTCGTTCAGGGCGCTCACCTGGGCCAGGACGCCCAGCTGGCTGGCCCCGCGGGACAGGGAGAGCGGCAGCCGCTCCAAGGTGCTCACGCCGCCCGTGGCGGCGATCGCCGCGGCGATCTTGGCCCCGGCCAGGTTCCAGGCCTTGGAGGCGGAGAACAGGATGACGGCGTCCGAGCCAGCCGCTACCTCCAGATACGGCACGTGCGTCGCCCCGGCGAGCGCCATGGGGCTGTGCACCTCATCCGAGATGACCTGCACCCCGAACCGTGCGGCGAGGGCCGCGAGCGCTTCGAGCTCCGCGCGGGTGTGGGCCACGCCGGTTGGGTTGTGGGGGTTGCACAGGACGTACACGCAACCCGCCGAGCGCGCGGTGGCGTCCGCGAACGCGTCCTCGATCGCCGTGAGGTCCAGGCGCCAGTCCGCACCGAGCGGGACGGGCCGCACCGTGCGCCCGGCCTCCACGGCGGACTGTGCGAGCGGGCCGTACACCGGGGTGCTCATCATGACCTCGCCCTGGACCCCGCCACGGAGGATCTCGGTCAGGCCGGCCACCACATTGGCGAAGGTCCTGACCTGCTCGCGGGCCACGGGCACGCCCCAGACGTCCGCCGCGTACGCGGCCACGGCCTGCTCGTACGGTTCGGACCAGGCGTACCCCAGGTCACCGGCGTCGACGACGGCGCGCAGCTCGTCCAGCACGCACGCCGGCGGTGCGGCGTCCATCTCAGCCACCCAGAGCGGCAGGACGTCCGGCGGGTAGGCGCGCCATTTGACGCTGCGCCGGCGGGACAGGGCCGCCGTGTCCAGCGAGAGCAGCGGATGCCGCTGCTCCGGTGAGCCGGCCTCCTGAGCCGCGCTCACGCCGTCGTCCCTTCCGCGGCCGCTCGCCGGGCCGCACGGGCGGCGAGCCGGACCGCGAGGCGCTCCTTGGCCACCTCCGGGTCCGGGACCGGGACCGCCTCCAGCAGCGACTGCGTGTACGGGTCCGCCGGTTGGGACAGCACGGTGCCGGCGTCCCCGGACTCCACGATGCGACCGCGGTTCAGGACGTGGACCACCGAACACACCTGCTTGACCACGGCCAGATTGTGGGCCACGAACAGCAGGGACAGATTCAGATCACGCTGCATGTCCACCAGGAGACCGAGGACCTGCGCCTGGACGGAGACGTCCAGGGCGGACACGGGTTCGTCGCAGACCAGCAGCTTCGGCTGCACCGCCAGGGCGCGGGCGATGGCGATGCGCTGCCGCTGGCCGCCGGAGAACGACGCCGGGTAGCGCGGCAGATCGCGCTCGGCCAGGCCGACCATCTCGAGGAGGCGCCCGGCCTCCTCACGCCGCCGGGCGGCGTCGCCGTAGAGCTCGTGGACGATCATCCCCTCACAGATGATGTCCTCCACCCTCATGCGCGGGTTCAGGCTCGCGGTGGGGTCCTGGAACACGAGCTGGACGTCCTTGGCCAGGCGCCTGCGGTGGTTGAAGCCGGACTTCGCCAGGGACTCGCCCTCGAAGAGGATCTCGCCGGAGTCCGCGCTCTCCAGGCCCATGATGCAGCGGATGATGGTGGTCTTGCCGGAACCGGACTCGCCCACCAGGCCCGTAATGGTGCCGGGCTCCACGGTGAAGCTCACATCGTCCAGGGCCTGGGAGCGGCGGCGGCCGCGGCCGAAGGACTTGGAGAGGGACCTGACCTCCAGAATGCTGCTCATGACGCGTTCCCTTCCAGGGCGAACAGGTGACAGGCCACGGTGCCGCCGGACGGCAGCGGGCGCTCCGCGGGCACCTCCACCTCGCAGATGTCCATGCGGAACGGGCAGCGGGGGTGGTAGGCGCAGCCGCTGGGGCGTGCGCCCGGGTGCGGCGGCACGCCGGGGATGCCCACCAGGTGCTCGATGCGGTGATCGATCCGCGGGACCGCCTCGATCAGGCCCCTCGCGTACGGATGGGCGGGCTCCCGGAAGAGCCGCCCGGCGTCGTCGTCCTGGATCTTGCGGCCGGCGTACATGACGGCGACGCGGTCCGCGAAGCCCGCCACGATGCCCAGGTCGTGGGTGATGAGGATGACGGCGAGGTTCCGCTCGGTGGACACCTCGTGGAGGAGGTCGATGACCTGCTCCTGCACGCGGACGTCCAGGGCCGTGGTGGGCTCGTCCGCGATCAGGAGTTGAGGCTCCGCGATCAGAGCCATGGCCAGCACCACCCTCTGGCGCATGCCGCCGGAGAACTCGTGCGGGTAGGCCTTCATCCGCTCGGCCGCCCTGGCGACGCCCAGCTCTTCCAGGATGGCCGCCGCCGCGCGTTCCGCCTCCTGGCGGCCGGTCCCCCGGACGCGGAGCGGCTCCGCGACCTGCTCGCCGATGGTCTGCAGCGGGTTCAGGGCACCGAGCGGGTCCTGGAACACCATCGCCACCGTGGAGCCACGCAGGCGGGACATCTGCCGCTCGCTCAGGCGGGTCACCTCCGTGCCGGCCACCTTGATGCTGCCCGTGGTGCGGTACGTGTCGCCGAGCCGCAGGATGGAACGCGCCATGACCGACTTGCCGGACCCCGACTCGCCGACCACCGCGAGGCGCTCGCCGGGGCGGACGGTGAGGGAGACATCGTCGAGCAGGCGGATGCGGCCCGCGGGAGTGTCGACGTCGACGCAGAGGCCGGCGACGTCCAGCGCGGGCGCAGCCTGGGCCGGCTGTCCGGGTGCCGTCTGGCCGGGGGTGCCGGGGTCCGGCGTCATGACTTTCCTCCCACTCGCGTGAACTGACCGCTCACTTCAGGGTTGAGCCGCACCTGCAGGGATTCACCCAGCAGGCCGAAGGTGACGGCCGTGATGGTGATCGCCATGCCGGGGGCGAAGGCCGCCCACCAGGCGGTGGACATGTAGGCCTGGGAGGAGGCGATCATGGCCCCCCATTCGGCGCTCGGCGGCTGGGCGCCGACGCCCAGGAAGGAGAGCGCCCCCAGGACCAGGATGGTGTTGCCGATGTCCCCGGCCCACTTGACGATCAGGACGTCCAGCGAGTTCGGGATGACGTGTTTGATCATGAGGCGCCGACGGGTGACGCCCATGATCAGGGCGCCCTCCACGAACGGGAGCACCATGGTCTCCCGCATGATGGTCCGCAGCAGCCGTGCCGTGTACGGCCAGCCGGTCACGATCATGGCGATCATGGCCGAGTTGAGGCTGGGGCCCATGGCGGCGGACAGGGCCAGGCTGAGCACCATGGACGGCACGGCCAGGCCGGCGTCCGTGATGCGCATGAGGACCTCGTCCACCACGGGTCCGCCGACGGTGGCGATGGCCGCCACCAGGACGCCGATGAGGGAGAAGCCGATCACGACGCCGATGGACCCCAGGATGCTGTACCGCGCACCGGCCAGGACCCGGGAGAACACGTCCCGGCCCTGTTCGTCGGTGCCCATCCAGTGGGAGGCGTCCGGGGCTTTGGAGGCCTGGGCGATATTGGCGTCCAGGATGTCATGCGGGGTGATGTACGGGCCGATCACGGCCAGGATCACCAGGCAGACGGCCACGATGGCCACCACCCGGTCCATGCCCCGGATCTGGGCCAGCGCCGTGAGCGGCCGCCGCCAGCGGGAGACCGTGGGCGCGGACGTCGGCAGGGTCTGGGTCATCGTCCTCCTCCATTCTGAGCGGCCCGCACGCGCGGATCGCGGACGGCTTGCAGCAGGTCCACCACCAGGCTGGCCGTCACCACCACCAGGCCGGTCACCAGGACCGCGCCCAGGAGGGCGTTCACATCAGCGGAGCCCACGGCGTTGGTCAGATAGGAGCCCAGGCCCGGGAGGGCGAAGATCGATTCCACCAGGACCGCGGAGCCGACCATCATGCCGAACTGGACGCCCAGGATGGTGATGGCCGGGCCGATGGAGTTCGGCAGCACGTGGTGCATGACCAGGGTCAGGGGTGGCACGCCCTTGGAGCGCGCCACCGCGATGTGCTCCCGGGCCAGGACCCGGATGATCTCCGTGCGGAGGGCGCGGAACAGCTGCGCCCCGAACAGGACCGCCAGGACGGCGGATGGCATGAGCAGGTGCAGGAACGCGTCCCAGCCTGCCTCGGCGCCGCCGGAGATCGTGGCGTCGATCAGCATGAATCCGGTCACCCGGTCCACGCTGTACTGCCGGGACACCGCTCCGGAGAGCGGCAGGATCTGCAGTTTCCCGCCGATGAAGAACTGGACCAGCAGGGCCAGCCAGAACGTGGGGATGCCGGCCGTGAAGACCGCACTGGTCCTCAGGGCCTGGTCCCCCGCACCGCCGCGACGCAATGCTGCGATCGTCGCGGCGGGCAGGGCCACCACCAGCATGAGGATGATGGACATCAGGACCAGCTCGAAGGTGGTGGGCAGGGCGTCGAACAGCCCTTCCGTCACCGGCGAGTGCGTGGAGATCGACATGCCCAGGTCACCGTGGAGCAGACGCCCCAGGTACAGGAAGAATTGGATGATGACGGGCTTGTCCAGCCCCAGGTTCTCCCTGGCCGCGGCGATCTGGTCCGCCGTCGCGTTCTCCCCGGCCGCCACGCGTGCCGGGTCGCCGGGTACGAGGGTGCTGATGAAGAAGACGGCGGCGGCCAGCGCGATCAGGGTGATGACACCCAACGCGACCCGCCGCGACACCAGGCGTACGATCCACATGGCGCTCAGCCGTTATCCGACGCGCAGATCGGCGACACGGATCGGGCGGGCGTCCGGGTTGAGGCGGACGCCGGTGAGGCCGTCACGGTAGCCGACGATCGCGTCCACGGTCAGCAGGTTGAGCACGGGACGGTCCTGGAGGATCTGCGTCTCGGCCTTCGTGTAGAGGGCGCAGCGTGCCGTGGCGTCCGCGGTCTTGGAGGCCTGGTCCAGCGTGGTGTCCACCGTCGGGTTGCTGTAGGCGCTGCGGTTGGTGGTGCCGATCTTGGACGTCGTGTACTGCTGGAGCAGCGCGGCGCCGGGCTCCGGCATCGGGACGCCTTCCAGGGCGAGCATCATCTGCGGGACCGTCTTGGGATCGCTCAGCTTGGCCAGGTAGTCCGGGAAGCCGATGGGAACCAGATCCAGCTGGACGCCGATCTCACGCAGGTTCGATTGCATGAGGGTGGCGATGTCCTGGTCCAGGGGCACCACGGGCTGGAAGTTCAGCGTCAGCTTGGTGACGCCGGCCTCCGACATGAGCTGCTTGGCCTTGGCCAGGTCCTGCTGGTGCTCGCCGCCGTCGGGCATGCACGGCAGGGTGTTGGGCAGCAGGCCCTTGGAGACCTGGCCGTGGCCCTTGCGGATGTTCTGCAGGGCGCCCTTGTAGTCGAAGGCCAGCTGCAGTGCCTCGCGGACCCGGGGGTCGGCGGTGGGGCCGTTCTGGTAGTTCAGGTAGATGTAATCGGAGCTCGGCGCGGTCAGGCTGTCCACCTTGACCTTGGTGCCCTTGAGGGCGTCCGCATCGGCCGCGTTGAGGCCGAAGGCGACGTCGATGCTGCCGTCCAGGAGGGACTGCTTCTCCGTGGCGCTCTGGTCGATGCGCTTGAAGGTGATGCCGCCGGCGCGCTTGGCGTCGAACTGCCAGTAGTCCGGGAAGCGCTTGAGGACGATGTCCCCGGAGGTCTGCTTCTTGTCCAGGGAGAAGGGGCCGGTGCCGGCGTCGTGGCTCTGCAGCCAGGCCTGGGCGTGGTCCGCGGCCTCGTTGGGCTTGACCGTCTTCTCAGAGACGATGTAAACGAGGGAGAGCCAGTCGAGGAAGATGGCGTCCGGCTTGGTGAGGTTGACCGTGAAGGTGCTGTCGTCCTTGATGTCCACCGACTTGTAGGAGCCGAGGTAGCCGGCCACACCGCTGCCCACAGCGCGGTAACGCTCGATCGAGTACTTCACGTCCTCCGAGGTCAGCGGGGAGCCGTCGTGGAACTTGACCCCCTTGCGCAGGGTGAAGGTGATGGACTTGGCGTCCGGCGCCACGGTGTAGGTCTCCGCGAGCTGGCCGCTGAGCTTGTTGGTGTCGTCATAGGCCACCAGCGTGTCGTACATGTTCTGGATGACGTACCCGGTCTGGGTGCGGGTGGCCACCGGGTCCAGCGTGTCGAGCTGGCCGAAGTACGCCACCACCAAGGACGTCTTGGAGGCATCCGCGGAGCCGCCGGCGTTCTGGGATCCGCCGGAGCAGGCGCTCATGGCGGCCATGGTACTGAGGGAGAGTGCGAGGACCGTGGCGGTCTTGAGGAACTTGGGCACCGTGACTCCTAAGAAAGAGGGGCTGATGGGAACGTGGGAGGGAAGAGGGTGTCGACGTCGCGTCCGTGGACGTCGCGCTCGGGATAGCGGCTCTTCATGCGGTCGAAGAGCTCCTGCGCCTCGCGGCGCAGAGCGTCCAGATCCAGGCCGGGGATCACGCCGTCGCGCATCACCGTGCGGCCGGCGACGACGGTCATGGTGACGTCGCGCGCGGTGGCGTGCATGAGGAGGGTGCGGACGGGGTCCTCGATGAGCCCGACGGCGGGGTGGTCGAAGGAGAACACCGTCAGGTCCGCCTGGGCTCCCGGCTGCAGGCGGCCGAGATCGGGGCGGCCGAGGGCGTCGGCGCCGCCCGTGGTCGCCGAGCGGAGCAGATCGGCGGGGGAACCGGCGTCGAAGCTGGATTCCATGATCTTGGCCAGGTTGCTGGAGAGCTCCATGCCGCGGATCAGGTCCGGGGGGAAACAGTCGGAGCCGAAGGCCATGGGGACACCGGCGTCCACATAGCGGTCGAAGCTGTCGATGACGTAGCCCAGCCGGGCCTCGGTGAGCGGGGTGTGCACCACGGAGGCCCCGGAGGAGGCGAAGCGGCGGAGTTCGTCGTCCGTGGGGCGGCCGGCCGACTCCAGGCTCATGTACTTGGCATGGGGCACCAGGAGACGCTCGTTCATCATGCCGATCTCCTCCAGGAGATCCATGGGCGTCATGCCGTGGGCGGCATCGATGAGCTGCAGCTCCCGCATGCTCTGCATGCAGTGCAGCCGCACGCGGACGTCCAGGGCGGTGGCCAGCTCGTGGGTCTTCTCCAGGAGCTCCCGCGTCATGGTCTCGATGCGGCAGGGCGCGAAGACGGGCTGGATCAGATCGGGCAGCCCGGCGGCGTGCTCGGCGAAGCGGCGGGCGCCGTCCAGGCCCTCCTCCCCTTCGGCGGCGGACCACATGACGTCCGGGGTGCCGTCCTGGCGGGTGACGTGAACGCCGCCGCGGTAGCTGGGGCCGAGGTAGACGCGCAGGCCGAGTTCCAGGGCCTCCTCGCTCATGTCGACGAAGTCCTGGTAGGTCTCCGCCCAGGAGCTGTGCACCTCGGAGGCGATCGGCATGGCCGTGGTGACGCCGTGCAGGATGAGTTCCGCCATGGCGAACTTGCGGATTAGCCGGCGTTCCTCCTGGGTGAAGACGTCCTGGCGGCGGTTGGTGAAGTAATCCTCCGACCACTGGTGGCCCTTGCGCAGCTCCGGGTCGCCCCAGCAGTCCAGGATGATGTGGTCCAGGTCCGCCACGGCGTCCAGGTCGATGAGGCCGGGGACGATGAAGGAGTTCCCCAGGTCGATGGACTCATCGACCTGGCCGTCATAGGACGGGCCCACGTGGACGATGCGGTCATCCTCGTAGACCACCGAGGCGTCCCGGTGGATGACGTGGTCGCCCTCGTGATGCCCCAGGACGTATCGGGCGTGCAATCGGGTACGCATACAGGTGCTCCGGCTCTGCCGCACGGGGCGGCTGGTGAACGGGCGAGCGGGCCCGGACGGGGTGGGCGAGGGCTCGCAGGATGGCTGGGAGTGCTGACGGACGGCTGGGCCCGGCGGCCCGGCTCAGGAAGGGTGTTTGCGGACGAGTTCGTCTTGTTCGTTGATGATCCCGGTGGCGATGGTGGCCGCGAGGCCCGGATCCCGGTCCCGGATGGCGTCGAGGAGGTCCTCGTGATCGTGGGCCAGGTGGTCCGGTCCCAGGTAGGTACGGACCTCCATGCTGGTGCGGATGGCTCCGAGCAGTCCGTAGTAGATGTCGTGCAGGATGCCGTTGTGCGCGGCTTTGGCGACGCCGAGGTGGAAGTCGAGGTCCAGGGAGACGAATTCCTCTTCGGCGGCCTGGGCCGCTGCGACCCGTCGCCGGGCGAGGATGTCCTCCAGTTCGTCGAGGTCCTCCGTGGTCCTGGCCAGCGCCGCCGCCCGGGCGGCCGCCACGTCGAGTCCCTTGCGGACGTCGATGACCTCCTGTCCGTTGGCCTGCTGGCCGCGCCGGGCGAGGACGCCACTCGCTTCGTTGACCGCGATGACGTAGGTGCCGTCACCCTGCCGGGATTCGAGGAGTCCTGCGTGCACCAGCGCACGGGTCGCCTCGCGGATGGGTGAGCGGCTGACGCCCAGTTCATCGGCGAGTTCGATCGCGGTGGGGAGACGGTCCCCGATCTGCCAGGTGCCCGCCGTGATCTGGGCCAGGAGCTGCTCCGTGGCCTCCTCGACCAGGGTCCGTCGCGCGATGGACTTCATGCCGCTCGGTTTGCGTGGTTCGGTCACAGAGATCACCTCCGCTGTGCGTTGAGCCTGATCCATTGACCTTGTGGGTCCGAGGCGTCCTCCTGGACGGTGACGCACAGCACTGTGGGCCGCATCACGGACTTATTCTATGCAGATGTATGAAGACCTGACCAGAGGATATTTCGTCGCGTGACCTGTTTTTCCCCACGGGCCCTCCGGACGCCGAAAAGCGCCACCGGGCTTCACCCGGCGGCGCTCTTCTCTCAGTCCCGGACCGTCGCTCAGGCGATCGCCAGTCCCGCATCCTTGAGCGCCAGGTACACCGAGTCCTGCGTCAGCGGCAGCGTGCTGAACCGCAGCCCTGTGGCGTTCCGGAGCGCGTTCGCCAGCGCCGGCGCCACCGGGTTGAAGGGGCTCTCACTCATGGACTTGGCACCCAGCGGACCCGTGGCGTCAGCCGTCTGAGCGAAGTAGACCTCGCTGCGGGGCGTGTCCGCGAACGTGGGGATGTGGTACTGGCGCAGGATGTCCGTGAACACCTTGCCGGTCTGGTCGATCCGCACGGCCTCGTACAGCGCCGCGCCGAGCGCCTGGGCGATGCCGCCCTCCACCTGGCCGCGGCACTGGCGAGGGTTGACCACCTTGCCGGCGTCGGCGGCCTGGACGCTCTGCAGGATGCGGATCTCGCCCGTCACCCGGCTCACGGCCACCCGGAAGCCGTGCACATTGAACGCCACGGAGCGCGGCGTGCCACCCCACTCGCCGTCGGACACCAGGGAGATCCCGCGCTCGACGGCGGCCGTGTGCAGCGCCTCAAGGCTCACCGTCCCGCTGTGGTGAGTCACGCCGTCGGGCCCCAGGGTGCAGTCCGTCACCGGGGCGCCCAGCAGCTCCGCGCCCAGTCCGCGCAGCCGCTCGGCGAGCGCGGTGGCCGCGATCAGGGTGGCCTTGCCGGCCACCACGGTGCCGGTGGATCCGAAGGCACCCGTGTCATGGCCGACGATGGCCGTGTCCGACTGCCGGAAGTCGACGGCGGTGGTGCTGGTGCCGAGGGCCTCGGCAGCCAGCTGGGTGTGCACCGTGGTGGTGCCGTTGCCGAACTCGGCGGTGCCGAACTCCACCAGGTAGCGGCCGGCGTCCGTCAGCGAGACGCGGCTGTGGGAGAAGTGGCCGCGCGGCGGGACCGTGTCGATCATGGAGAGCGCGCTGCCCTCCCCCACCAGCCAGTCATCGCCGAGCGTCTCGCCGAAGGAGGCCTCCCGCTCGGCGCCGCGGCGCAGCGCGTCCTCGGCCAGTTCGATGCACTGGTCCAGGCCGTAGCTGCCGTACAGCACATCCTCCTCCGGCTCGCTGTGGGAGGAGAGCATGGGGTCTCCCTTGCGGACCATGTTCCTGCGGCGGAACTCCCAGGGGTCCATGCCGATGCCGTGCGCCACCTCGTCCATGGCGGATTCCACCGCGAAGATCATCTGGCTCAGACCGTAGCCACGGAACGCACCGGCGGGGACGGTGTGCGTGTAGACGGCGCGGGCGTCCAGTTTCTTGTTGGCGCAGTTGTAGACGGCCACGGACTCCCCGCAGCCGTGGAACATGACGCCCGGGCCGTGGTTGCCGTAGGCGCCCGTGTTGGTCAGGACGTCCAGCTGCAGGGCCGTCAGGGTGCCGTCCTTCGTCGCGGCGGCCTTGACTTTCATGTGGAAGGGGTGGCGCGTGGTGGTGGCGGTGAACTGCTCGGTCCGGGTGAATTCGAGCTGGACGGGGACGCCGAGTTCCAGGGCGGCGAGCGAGGCCAGGTCTTCGGTGATGACCTCCTGCTTGCCGCCGAACCCGCCACCCACGCGGCCGGTGAAGACGCGGACGGAGTCGCGGGGGCGGTCGAAGACGCGCGCCAGGGTGCGCTGCGACAGGAACGGCACCTGCGTGGACGAACGGACCGTGAGCACTCCGTCCTCCACCCACGCGATGGAGCAGTGGGTCTCCAGGGCCACGTGCTGCACGCGGTGGGTGCGGTACTCCTTCTCGTGGACGAAGTCGGCGGCGGCGAAGGCCGATTCCACGTCGCCCAGTTCGGAGTGCAGCTCGGCCAGGACGTTCTCCGCCGGACGCGAGATCCGGGCCACTTCGCCGTCTTTCTCACCGTGCACCAGAGGAGCGCCGGGCAGAATGGCCTCCTCCGGCGTGAAGACGGCGGGCAGCACCTCATACTCGACGGCGAGCGCGCGGACGCCGGCCTCGGCGGCCTGGACGGAATCGGCGACCACGGCGGCCACCCGCTGCCCGATGAACCGCACCACGGTGTCCAGCATCCGCATATCGTCCGGGTCGTCCTCCACCAGTTCGTGCTGGGCCGTGGAGTAGTACAGGTCCGGGACGTCCTCCGAGGTGAAGACGCGCACCACACCGGGCACGGCCAGGGCCGCCGCGGTGTCGATCGACAGGACGCGCGCATGAGCGTGCGGCGAGCGCAGCAGCTTCATGTGGAGCAGGCCCGGGAAGTCCTCCGGATCCACGTCCAGCGTGTACTTGACCTGCCCTGTCACCACGCCGGGGCCGGCCGGGGCCGGGACGTTGTCCCCCATGCCGCCGCTGCGGCCTTCGTTGTCCCGCCGGGCCTCCTCGCTCAGGGAGTCCCCGGCGATCGAGTCCGCGATGGCCCGGTAGCCCGTGCAGCGGCAGAGGTTGCCCTTGAGGTTCCGGGGCAGGTTCTCCTTCTGCTCCTCGCTGAAAGTGGCCGCTGTCATGATCATGCCGGCCGTGCAGAAGCCGCACTGGAAGCCCTGAGTCTGAAGGAACTGCCGCTGCATCGGGTGGAGGGCGTCCGCGGCGGCCGGTGCGGCGTCGTCGTCGTCCCCGTGCGAGCAGGTGGCGGCCAGCCCTTCGATGGTGGTGACCTCATGCCCACCGGCGACGGCGGCGGGGTAGATGCAGGAGTGCACGGGCTTTCCGTCCACGTGGACGGTGCAGGCGCCGCAGTCACCGCCGTCGCAGCCCTTCTTCACCCCGGTGTTGCCCTGCTCCCGCAGGAAGGTCCGCAGGCACTGCCCGGCGCGGGGCTCCACGGTGGCCGGGGCGCCGTTGATGATGATGGCACCCGCCCTCTCCGTGCCCTGCCCCTCCGCTGAAACAGTGTTTTTCCGCTGAAACAGTGGGTTTAAACCACTGTCTGATGGGAAATCCACTGTTTCAGCGAGGGTGGCGGGTGCGGAGAGCGGCGCGGGGGGCCAGAAGTCCCCGGAGACGACGACGTCGCCGTCGCCATCCGTGAGCGGCTCGCCGCCCAGCTCGGCCAGGATCTCGCGGGCCAGGCGGTGAGTCATGTCGCGGCGCCAGGCGCGGAGGCCGTGGATGTCGTCGTGCCAGAGCGTGTCCGGGACCGCCTCCTTGACGGCGACGGCGAGTGCCGCGGCGTCGGGCAGGCCGGCGGACCGCAGCTGCACCGGCCGCTTGGTGGAGGCCGTGACGGTCAGGACGAACGTCCCATCCTCATCCAGCCGTCCGATCAGGAGCACGCCGGAGCGGCCGAGCTTGCTCAGGGACAGGCGCCGGAAGGCCACGCGTGCCCGGAGCGCGGCCGCCGGAAGGAACACGCTGCGCAGCAGCTCACCGGGGGCCAAGACATTCTCCATCTCGCCCGTGACGAAATCGGCCACGGGGACCCGGCGGGAGGAACCGTCCGGGGACAGGATCAGGGCCACGCCGTCGAGTCCGGCGGCCAGGGAGATCATGGGCCCGGCGGGCAGGGAGGTGCAGATGTTGCCGCCCAGGGTGGACATGTTCCAGATCTTGAAGGACGCCACGAAGGAGTCGGCGCAGGCGCGAAACAGGGACAGCCCCGGCCACGCGACCCCCTCAGGAGACGTGCCGCCCAGCTCCTCCGGGAGCGCGTAGACGCGGGCCACGGTGCAGGTGGCGGCGAGGTCCAGTCCGTCTTCGCTTGCAGTCACGGGCTCCCAGCCGGCCTCATGCAGGCTGAGCAGGCGCTTGAGCGTGCTGCTGCCGTACGAGTAGAGGACCGTGCCGCCTGCCAGCCAGGCGTCCCCGTCGCGCCACTGCGCGGGGTCGTCGGTGGCCACCACCTGCTCGATGGTGTTCATGTCCATGGCATCCTCCTCAAGGTGCTGCGCCGGTTCCCTGTGCCTCATCGCACCCCGGGGAACCGGCTCTCGTCAATGCTGTTGTTCGTCGGTGTGAAGTCAGTGGTGGATGGGCCCCGCACCGCGGGACAAGGAGATCCCGGACGGGAACGCTCCGTCCACCGGGCCACGCCGGATCACCGCCACGAGCTCGGCGGCGATGGACACGGCCACTTCGCCCGGGGTCACGGCCCCCAGGTCCAGGCCGATCGGCGAGTGGAGCCGGTCCAGCAGACCGGGTTCCAGCCCCTGCTCCAACAGGGCGGCACGCCGGTGCCGGTCGCTCCGCCGGGAACCGAGCGCCCCTACGTAAGCGAGGTCCAGGCGGAGCCCCTCCGTCAGGAGCGGCACATCGAATTTGGGGTCGTGGGACAGGACGCACAGAATGCTGCGCTCGTCCAGAAGTCCCTGTGCGGCCTGCTCCGCCAGGTAGCGGTGCGGCCAGGAGCGCTCCACGGCGTCCGCCGCGGCGAAACGCTCCTGCGCCGCGAAGCTCTGCCGCGCGTCACAGAGCGTGACGTCATACCCCAGGAGTTTCAGGGCCGGGATCAGCGCCTCGGAGAAGTCGTTGGCGCCCACGACGACGGCGCGCGGCGCCGGGAGGCGGCTCTCCACGAAGAGCTCCACGGGCTGGGCGTCGGTGCCGTGGCAGCCGAGCGGCGGCGCCACCCGGACCAGGCCGGACACGCCCTGCCGGATGAGGGCCTCCACCGAGGCGAAGGCCCTCTCCAGGACCTCGTCCTGCACGAGCGAGGCCTCGGCACCCAGGCCGAGCAGCGTCACCCAGGCAACCCGGGGCAGGGTGCGCACCACGGACGGCGCGGAGACCGCGAGGGTGGCGACGGCGTCGTCGTCGTTCCCGTCCAAGCGGCGCACGAGTGCGACGGGCGCCGACTCAAGCGCCTCCCGCGCCTGGGCGTCCAGGCGGCTGAGGTGCACTTCCAGCTCGCCGCCGCAGCTGAGCCCGACGGCGAACGCGTCCTCGGCGCTGTAGCCGAAGCGTTCACGCCGGACGCCGCCGCAGGCCAGGACGTCCTGGGCCGCGGCGACGACGGCGCCCTCCACGCAGCCTCCGGAGAGGCTGCCGAGGATCTGGCCGCCCGCGGCGACCAGCATGGAGGTTCCGGTGGGGCGCGGTGTGGAACCGCTCGCGGCCACGATGGTGGCCACCACCAGTTCCTCACCGGCCAGGGCGGGTGCCCAGGCGCCGAGGTGTCTGCCGAGTTCCAGCACCGCGCTCCTCCTTCCTTTCCGTCGTTCCGTCGATCAGGCGCCCATGAGGGCGTTGATGGGCCCGCGGGCGAAGTAGACCAGGAAGCCCGCGGTCACCACCCACATGAGCCAGTGGACCTTCTTGGCCTTGCCGGACGCCGTGGCGATGACGGACCAGGAGATGAACCCGGCGCCGATGCCGTTGGCGATGGAGTAGGTCAGCGGCATGGTCACGATCGTCAGGAACGCGGGCAGTGCCACGGAGAACTTGTCCATCCGGATCTCCCGGATCTGGGCCATCATGAGGGCGCCGACCACCACGAGTGCGCCGGAAGCGACCTCGAGCGGGACCACGGAGGTCAGGGGCGTCAGGAACATGGACCCGATGAACAGGGCGCCGGTGACCACGGAGGCCAGGCCCGTGCGGGCGCCCTCACCGATGCCGGCGGCCGAGTCGATGTACACCGTGTTGGACGATCCGCTGTTCACGCCGCCCAGCACCGCACCGAAGCCCTCGATGATGAAGGCGCTCTTCAGGCGGGGGAAGGTTCCGTCCTTGTAGGACAGGTCCGCGCTCTTGGCCAGGCCGGTCATGGCGCCCATGGCGTCGAAGAAGTTGGTGAACACCAGGGTGAAGACCAGCATGATGGCGGCCAGGCCGCCGATCCGGCTGAAGGATCCGAAGAGGTCCACCTTGCCCACCAGGGACAGGTCCGGCAGGGAGACGAGCTGCCCCGAGATGACGGGGGTGTTCAGGTGCCAGCCGCCGGGGTTGGTGGGGCTGGAGGCTCCGATGTGGAAGACCTGCTCGGCGACCACGGCCAGAATGGTGGTGGCGACGATGCCGATGAGCAGACCGCCCTGGACCTTGCGGGCCACCATGATGCCCATGAGCAGCAGGCCGATGATGAAGATCAGGGTGGGGATGGTGGCGATGGAGCCGTCCGTGCCGAGCTGGACCGGCGGGCCGCCCTGGGTGCGGGTGACGAAGCCGGAGTCCACGAAGCCGATGAAGGCGATGAACAGGCCGATGCCCACGGTGATGGCGGCCTTGAGCTCCTTGGGCACGGCCTTGAAGATGGCCGTCCGGGCGCCGGTGATCCCGAAGAGCACGATCAGGACGCCGTTGATGACCACCAGGCCCATGGCCTCGGGCCAGCTGACCTCGTGGATCACGGAGACGGCCAGGAAGGAGTTGATGCCCAGGCCTGCGGCGAGGCCGAACGGCAGGCGCGCCACCAGGCCGAAGATGATGGTCAGGATGCCGGCGGTGAGGCCGGTGACCGCACCCACCTGGAGGGCCGGCAGCCAGCCGCCCACGACGTCGCGTGGCGCGCGGTCGGCGGAGAAGCCGCCCAGGATGAGGGGGTTGAGGACCACGATGTAGGCCATCGTGAAGAAGGTGACCACACCGCCGCGGATCTCACGGGCCACCGTGGAGCCGCGCCGGGTGATTTCGAAGAAGCGGTCCAGAGGGGACAGGCCGCCTGGGCCGGCGTCCTTCCCGCCCTGGGGCTCGTTCAGGGACGTCCCGCCTTGAATACCGGTCTGGGTTGAATCAGTCTGGGTTGAGGTGATGGACATGGTGGCACCCGCCTCAGTAATCGATCCGGGAGTCGAGCGTGTTCCAGGTGGAGAACGGGTCCATCCGGTGGGGGCCGTCGGCGGCCAGTTCTTCGCGGACCACGGGCATGAGGTCCCGCGTCTCCGGCTTGTCGAAGTAGTCGTAGAAGACGGCGTCGTCGAATCCGGCTGAGGCCGCGTCATGGCGGTCCGCGGCGAAGACCACGCGGGAGACGCGGGCCCAGAGTGCGGAGGCGAGGCACATGGGGCACGGCTCGCAGCTGGTGTACAGCGTGGCGCCGCTCAGATCAAAGGTGCCCAGGGCCGCACAGGCGGTGCGGATCGCCGTGACTTCGGCGTGGGCGGTGGGGTCGTTGTTCGCGGTGACGCGATTGACGCCTTCGAAGCGGTGGCCGTCGGCGGTGACGACCAGGGCGCCGAAAGGTCCCCCGAGGTTCAGGACATTGTTGGTTGCCAACTGGACGGCTGCGGCCAGTTCGTGCGTGGCGGTGGTGCTCATTGCAGAGACTCCCTTGCGTGGGCTGGAACAGACCGCAAAGAACCCCTGAAGGCGGGGAGACCAGTCGACCTGTATCCAACGTAGTGCTGTGAAGGATTGTAAGTACGCCTGGTAGATAGCGTCCCGTGATCCGGGGTGCCCGCCTTTGGCACCAACAAATGTAGCAAGCGGATGTGAGCAGCGCCACAGTTTTTTCGAAATTAGTTTTCCGCCTAACGGAATAGTGGCGCTGATCTGCGGCGATGTCCCGAAAATTCCCGGCGCGTCCCCCGGGCACCCGCCGTCGTCGTTGACCTCCCACCCCCGCCGGCCCTACGCTGGCCACACCTGGATCAGCAGACAGGGCGATAACTGAGCTGGCTTACCGTTTCCCATGGAAAGGACGCTGGCCATGAGCCGCATCTGGATCAAGAACCCCCTCGCCCTCTACACCGCCTCCGCGGACACGCAGGACGTCTCCGGCGGACTGGTGGTTCAGGACGGGGTGATCGCCGAACTGCTGAGCGCGGGCCAGAGCCCCGCCGCCCCCGTGGATGAGACCTTCGACGCCTCCGCGCACGTCGTCACACCGGGTCTGATCAACACGCACCACCACTTCTACCAGACGCTCACACGCGCCTGGGGCCCTGCCGCGAACGCCAAGCTGTTCCCCTGGCTGCAGAACCTGTACCCGGTCTGGGCGCGCCTGACCCCGGAGAGCCTGGACCTCGCGGTCACGGCGGCACTCGCTGAGCTGCTGCTCTCCGGATGCACGACGGCGGCGGATCACCACTACGTCTTCCCCGCCGGCCTGGATGACGCCATCGACATCGAGGTGGGCGCCGTGCGCCGCCTCGGCATGCGCGCCACCCTGACCCGCGGCTCCATGACGCTGGGCGAGGAGGACGGCGGTCTGCCGCCGCAGAGCGTGGTGCAGGACGCGGACACCATCCTGGCCGACTCGGAGCGGCTCATCGCGAAGTACCACTCCACCGCACCGGACGCGGATGTCCACATCGCCTTGGCTCCCTGTTCCCCCTTCTCCGTGACCCGGGAGATCATGGCACAGAGCGCGGAACTCGCGGCCAGGCACGGGGTCCGCCTGCACACGCACCTGGCCGAGACCCTGGACGAGGAGGACTTCTGCCGCGAGATGTTCGGCCTGCGCACGGTCGACTACCTGGAGAGCGTCGGCTGGCTCGGCCCGCAGAGCTGGCTCGGCCACGGCATCCACTTCGACGACGCCGAGGTGGCCCGGCTGGGTGCCGCGGGCACCGGCGTCGCGCACTGCCCGACGTCGAACATGCGCCTGGCGTCCGGCATCGCCCGAGTGGTGGAGCTCGAGGACGCCGGCGCCCCGGTGGGGCTCGGCGTGGACGGTTCCGCGAGCAACGACGCATCCAACATGATCCAGGAGGCCCGCCAGGCGCTGTACCTGCAGCGGCTGCGCTACGGCGCGGACATCCCCGTGGAGCGTGCGCTCGGCTGGGCCACCCGCGGCTCCGCCCGGGTGCTGGGCCGCGACGCCCACCTCGGATCCCTCGAGGTGGGCAAGCAGGCGGACCTGGCGTTCTTCCGCCTGGACGGCCTGCGCTTCTCCGGCAGCCACGACCCGCTGGCCGCGCTGCTGCTGTGCGGTGCGGACCGCGCGGACCGCGTCATGGTCGGTGGCGCCTGGCGCGTGGTGGACGGGGAGATCCCGGGCCTGGACCTGGAAGATCTGGTGCGCCGCCACAGTGCGGCTGCGCGCCGCATCGTCATGGCCTGAGCCGAGGCGACGAAGAGCCCCCGCGCCGACTCTGGCGCGGGGGCTCTTCACCGTCTTCACGACGGCGGCCGATGCCGCCGTCGTCGTCGTTTCCTCAGGAACCGGCGGCGGGCTTGCGGAAGAAGGGGAGGCCCTTCACCCAGCGGTTGCCGCGGTTCTTCTCCGCCTCGGCCTCACGGGCCCGGCGGTACGCCGGCAGGCAGAAATCGGGATCCGTCCCACCGAGAGGCAGGTAGACCTCCTGCGTGCGTGCCTGTGCCGCCAGTTCATGAATCCGCGTGGTGCTGCTGCGATCCTGCATTGATCTTCTCCTTACCTTCTCGCCCAGGGAGTCCGCCGTCGGGCGGACGATCCGTAGCTGACATTCCGCTCGCTGAACCTTGATGTTTTCGCATTACGGAAGAACTTTTTTGTTCTACGAAAAGTTTAGGGAGGGTCGGGCCGGGCCGTCAAGACCCCCAACGGGGCGAACCCTCGGCGCCGGCGGAGCTTGCGAGAGCAGACTGTCACAAAAAGTTTTTTTGAACTACTCAAAAAAAGTGATTTACAACACGGCGGAAGCGTGCCAGGATGGATGCAGTTCGTGATGCAGATCACGAATCACCTGAGAGCAGCAGGCAGGGTCGTAATGAGCTGGCATTCACGGATGTCGGCTCTTTTTTTGTAGCCGGGGTCCGCCACAACAGGCGCCTCGCGGCGCACGACACTACTCGGTGGACAGTGAAGTCCACCAGGAAAGTTGAGAAGACCATGAGCAGCAGCAACATCGTCCTCGGCAAGAACCAGTACGGCAAGGCCGAGAACCGCGTCGTCAAGATCACCCGCGACACCGACCGTCACGAGATCGAAGACCTCAACGTCACTTCCCAGCTCCGCGGCGACCTCACCGCGGCCCACATCGATGGCGACAACGCCCACGTGGTCCCCACCGACACCCAGAAGAACACCGTCTTCGCCTTCGCCCGTGATGGCATCGGCTCCCCCGAAGAGTTCCTCATCCGCCTCGCCAACCACTTCACCGGCGAGTTCGAGTGGATCACGGGTGGCCGTTGGGAAGCCGAGCAGTACGCCTGGGAGCGCATCATCGCCAACGGTGAGGAGCACAACCACTCCTTCGTCCGCAAGGGCCAGGAAGTCCGCAACTCCGTGGTCACCAAGGATGGCGACAACATCTACGTCATCTCCGGCCTGAACGACCTCACGGTCCTCAAGTCCACCCAGTCCGGCTTCGTGGGTTACCCGAAGGACAAGTACACCACCCTGCAGGAGACCACGGACCGTATCCTGGCCACCGAGGTCTCCGCCCGCTGGCGCTACAACAACGAGGCCGTCGCCAACGGTTCGATCGACTTCAACGCCGTCTACGCCGACGTGAAGGCCCTCCTCCTGGAAGGCTTCTCCGAGGAGTACTCCTACGCGCTGCAGCAGACCCTCTTCCAGATGGCTCAGAAGGTCTTCAACGCTCACCCCGAGATCGACGAGCTGCGCTTCTCCACCCCGAACAAGCACCACTTCGTGGTCGACCTGACCCCCTTCGGTCTGGACAACCCGGGCGAGGTCTTCTTCGCCGCGGACCGTCCGTACGGCCTGATCGAGGCCAACTTCGAGCGCGAAACCATCTCCGACCCGGGCAACTCCTGGGACGGCATCGTCGGCTTCTGCTGACCCACTGATCTCACCCGGGCTGCGCGTCAGGCGCCCAGAAGTGCCTGCTCTGCACCGCTGCGGCGGCCGGCGCAGCCCGGGTGAACCCCTTCACTCACCGCATCCTCGCACCCTCCCGCAGCAACGCTGCCCCGTACCGCACCTCGCCGTACCCTGAGTCCACCGTGCGCCCGGCAATGGCGCCCCCGCACGGTCCCCTTTCTTCGGCCCCCGGCTTCCCGCCGACGTCGGCCGTCCCCGCCGCAATGCCGCGGCCCATCACCACATCATTAGGCAGACAGGAAGTCTGAAATGAGCGCAACAACCGTCAAACCGACCACCACCCGGCCCGAGGACGAACGTCTTCCGATCGGCTCGACCATCGCGTACGGCCTGCAGCACGTCCTCACCATGTACGGCGGCATCATCGCCCCGCCGCTGGTGATCGGCCAGGCCGCGGGCCTGAAGCCGGACCAGATCGGCGTGCTGATCGCCAGCTGTCTCTTCATGGGTGGTGTGGCGACCCTGCTGCAGACCCTCGGCGTCAAGTTCTTCGGCTCGCAGCTGCCGCTGGTGCAGGGCGTGTCGTTCGCCGGCGTGGCCACCATGAGTGCCATCGTCTCCCAGGGTGGCGGCCTCCCGGCCGTGTTCGGTTCGGTGATCGTCGCGTCAATCATCGGCCTGGTCATCGCACCGTTGTTCTCGCAGATCCTGCGGTTCTTCCCGCCCGTGGTGACCGGCACCGTCATCACCACCATCGGTCTGACCCTTCTGCCGGTGGCCGCCAACTGGGTCATGGGCGGCAACGCCAAGGCTCCGAACTACGGCAGCGTGGCCAACCTGGGCCTGGCCGCGGTGACCTTCGTGATCGCCCTGGTCCTGTCCAAGGTCGGCAGCGGCACCGTCTCCCGCCTGTCCATCCTGCTGGCCATGGTCATCGGCACCGTGATCGCCCTCTTCACCGGCCAGGCCGACTTCTCCAAGGTGGGCACCGGGGCCATCTTCGCCCTGCCGACCCCCTTCGCCTTCGGTCCGCCGACCTTCAACATCGCGTCGATCATCTCCATGTTCATCGTGATCCTGGTGACCCTGACCGAGACCAGCGCCGACATCATCGCCGTCGGTGAGATCGTGGGCACCAAGGTGGACCGTCACCGCGTCGCCAACGGCCTGCGCGCCGACATGATCTCCAGCGCCGTCGCTCCGGTGTTCGGCTCCTTCACCCAGAGTGCCTTCGCTCAGAACGTCGGCCTGGTGGCCATCACCGGCATCAAGAGCCGCTTCGTGGTGACCGCCGGCGGTGGCATCCTGATCCTCCTCGGCCTGTTCCCCGTGGTCGGCCGTGTGGTCCAGGCCGTGCCGATGCCCGTCCTCGGTGGTGCTGGTGTGATCCTGTTCGCCACCGTGGCCGCCTCCGGCATCCGCACCCTGTCCGCCGTGAGCTACAAGGGCAACATGAACCTGATCGTGGTGGCCTCCTCCCTCGGCTTCGGTCTCCTGCCCGTCGTCAGCCCGAACATCTACGACAAGTTCCCGGCCTGGTTCATCACCATCTTCCACTCCGGCATCAGCTCCGCGGCCATCATGGCCATCCTGCTGAACGTGCTCTTCAACCACCTGAAGGCCGGCAACGCCAAGGACTCCTCGGTGTTCGTGGCCGGAACGGACCGGGTCCTCACCACGCAGGAGATCCGTGTCCTGCGTGAAGGCGACCGATTCGAGAACGGCAAGCTGATCGACAGCGACGGCAAGGAAGTCCCGATCGAGCAGGACAGCGCCCACTAGGGCCCCATACCTCCCCACATCACTCGCCAAGTAACAGCTGACGCCCCTAAGATCCAGTCTTAGGGGCGTCAGCTGTTCTCTCGGGTTCCGGAACCGGGCCACCCAGCCTTCGCCAGCGCCTCACGGACGCGGACGACGGCGAAGGGCCGCCTGCCCTTCAGGTCGCCTTTGCCGATCCGCACCTCCGTCCATCCGGCTTCCTCGGTCAGCCGCTGCCGCTCGAAGTCGCGGACGTACTGGGATTGGCCGTCGTGAACGGCGCCGTCATACTGCAGCGAAAGCTTCCAGTCCGGGTAAGCGACATCCGGCCACACACAGCGCCCCCGCCACGGCAGAGAGAGGGAGTGGTTGAGCACGGGATCGGGCAGCCCGTGCTCCGCCAGGGTCAGGCGGAGGAAAGTCTCCTGCGCCGAGTCTGCCCCGACCCGCACCAGGTCAAGCGCCAGCCTGGCCGTCCTGACTCCGCGTTTCCCCGGATGCGCCACGACCGTTCTCCTCAGCTCCGCAACCGTACACAGCGCTTGACGAGGACGCGGGTGGTGCTCGTCATGCGCGTTGACCAGGTGGTCCCCGGCGGCCACCAGGTCTTCCAGTTGGAGGAACTCTGCCAAGTCGAGAAAAGTCCGCGCCGGCGAGGTGACCCGGACGCCGTCGTGCATCAGCACTTCACCCGCGGCGAAGCTCAGCTTGCGCCCGCCAACCTGCTTCCGCCGTGGCTTACTGTCGCCGCGGGGACGCGCCAGCCGTACCTCCCCGTCGCGCGGCGGCCACAGAGGAAGAGGTGCGTTCCAGATCTCCGCGGCGCTGTAGTCCACCAGCACCAAGCGCTCGTCCAGCTCGGAGTAGCCGCGCAGCAGTGCCGAGGCGGGCAGATCAGGCCCGGTGGGAAGACGAAGTCCTCGGGACGGCGCCATGAGGTCACGGCCGAGTGTCCTCTTGCGTGAAACGTCCAGTTGATCCGAGCGGATCAGCGAGAACGACGTCTCAAGGAGCGGGTCCGGAAGCGGTGTGGGGTGACGTGGCATGCCTCATTCTGATCAGCCCGCAACCACTCGCGACGGGTTATCCACAGATTCCTGCGCCTCTGCCACGCGAAGTAGCAGCTGACGCCCCTAAAACTCGGTCTTAGGGGCGTCAGCTGCTACTTCGCGTGGGGGGTGGAGCGGGGGTCAGACCCGGTTGAACTCCAGGGACAGGGCCTGGGCGGCGTCGCGGAGCATCGGGAGGGCACGCTCGGAGAACGCCTGGTCCACGCGGGTGGTGGGGCCCGTGACGGAGATGGCACACGGGGTGGGAGCGTTCGGCACGGCCATGGCGAAGCAGCGCACTCCGAGCTCCTGCTCCTCCTCGTCGATCGAGTAGCCACGCTCGCGGATCGCCGCGAGGTCCGCCAGCAGGGCGTCCACGGTGCCGAGGCTCTTGGCGGTCGGTGTCGGCATGCCGGCACGCAGGACGATGTTGCGGACCGTGTCGTCGTCGAGCTGCGCCAGAATGGCCTTGCCGACGCCGGTGTCGTGCATGTGCGCACGGCGGCCCACCTCGGTGAACATGCGCATGGCGTGCGGCGAGGGCACCTGGGCCACGTACACGATCATGTCCGTGTCCAGGACAGCCATATTGGCCGTCTCGCCCAGCCGCTCCACCAGGGACTTCAGCTGCGGGCGCGCGACGGCGCCCAGCTGCATCGAGGCCGCCTCACCCAGGCGGATCAGTCGGGGACCCAGTGCGTACCGCCGGCTGGGGAGCTGGCGGATGTAGCCCAGGGACACGAGGGTGCGCAGGAGCCGGTGGATGGTGGGCAGGGGCAGATCCGTGGAGGACGAGAGCTCACTGAGCGTCACGTCTCCACCAGCGTCAGTGATGAGTTCCAGCAGTTCAAAGACACGTTCCACGGACTGGACGCCGCCTGAGGGCTTCTCCGCCATCTCAACTCCTTCCCGCGTCGTTGCGTAGTAGAGGCACGGTTCTAACGGTAAATCTTATCCGCATAGCGGAAAGTTGCCGGACCGTCTAGGTACATACAACAGTTAGAAACGGTCTGGAAGCAAGACCTTTTTGGTCTTGTCTTTCCACTTTGTAGAGAATAATATCCATAATACGAAAACATCTCGCGGGTAGCAGAGGCTCCGCGGGTCCTACCCTGGAGGAGAATTCAATGGCGAATCCCAGCCCCGGAAATTCCATCACCCTGCGCGTCGAGGCCCCCTCGAGCTTCACCGCAACGAGCGAGCTGGCCGCTGCCGTCGGCAACGCCGGCGCTGCCGTGACCGCGCTGGACGTGGCGGAGTCCCACCACAACACCATCGTCGTGGACGTCACCTGCAACACCACGGATGACGAGCACGCCAAGCGCGTCGAGGCCGCCCTGAACGCCCTGGACGGCGTCAAGGTCCTGCACGTCTCCGACCGCACCTTCCTGATGCACCTGGGCGGCAAGCTCGAGGTGGTCCCGAAGGTTCCGCTGCGCAACCGTGACGACCTGTCCCGCGCCTACACCCCCGGCGTCGCCCGCGTCTGCATGGCCATCGCCGAGGATCCCTCCGCGGCCCGCAACCTGACCGTGAAGCGCAACACCGTCGCCGTCGTGACCGACGGCTCCGCCGTGCTGGGCCTGGGCAACATCGGCCCCGCCGCCGCCCTCCCGGTCATGGAAGGCAAGGCCGCCCTCTTCAAGCAGTTCGCCAACGTGGACGCCTGGCCGGTCTGCCTGGACACCCAGGACACCGAGGAGATCATCCGCACCGTCAAGCTCCTGGCACCCGTCTTCGGCGGCGTGAACCTCGAGGACATCGCGGCTCCCCGCTGCTTCGAGATCGAGGCCCGTCTGCGCGAGGAGCTGGACATCCCGGTCTTCCACGATGACCAGCACGGCACCGCGATCGTGACCCTGGCCGCCCTGACCAACGCCCTGCGCGTGGTGGGCAAGAAGATCGCCGACGTCAAGATCGTCGTCTCCGGTGTCGGCGCCGCCGGCTCCGCCATCATCCAGCTGCTCAAGGCCCAGGGTGCTCAGCACATCGTGGCCGCCGGCCGCTCCGGCGCCATCCACAACGGTGAGACCTACAACGACCACCACCGCACCTGGATCGCGGAGAACACCAACGAAGAGGGCTTCTCCGGCAGCCTGCACGAGGCCCTGGTGGGCGCGGACGTCTTCATCGGCGTCTCCGCTCCGAACATCCTGGCCGAGGAGCACGTGGCTTCCATGGCCAAGGACTCCATCGTGTTCGCCATGGCCAACCCCACCCCCGAGGTGGACCCGGCTATCGCCTCCAAGCACGCCGCCGTCGTGGCCACGGGCCGCAGCGACTTCCCGAACCAGATCAACAACGTGCTGGCCTTCCCGGGCCTGTTCCGCGGTCTCCTGGACGCCGGGGTCAGCGACATCACGCCGCAGATGCTGGTGGCCGCCGCTGAGGCTATCGCCAACCGGGTGCAGGATGATGAACTGAACGCGAGCTACATCATCCCGAGCATCTTCGATCTGCAGGTGACCAAGGACGTCGCGAACGCCGTGATCGCCGCCGCAAACGCCAAGGCCGCTGCTGAGGCAGTGGCAGCCCTCTGACCGGCTGGGAAATCCAGCATTCGCCGTCCGGCCCCGCGGGGCCGGACGGCACCTTGGAGAAGTAAGGACAGCACATGACCATCACCGTCACCAACCCCCAGCCGGTGGAGCGCGCCGAGGAGATCCTCACCCCGGAAGCCCTCGCCTTCGTCGAGGCACTGCACCAGAAGTTCGCCGCGCGCCGCGATGAGCTGCTGGGCGCCCGTGTCGCCAAGCGCGACCAGGTCGCACAGACCGGCACCCTGGACTTCCTGCCGGAGACCGCAGAGGTCCGCTCCGGCGACTGGAAGGTCGCGGAAGCCCCCGCTGCACTGCAGGACCGCCGTGTTGAGATGACCGGTCCGGCCTCGCCGGCCAAGATGGCCATCAACGCCCTGAACTCCGGCGCCAAGGTCTGGCTCGCCGACCTTGAGGACGCCAGCACCCCCACGTGGCACAACGTCGTCGACGCCATCCTGAACCTGCGCGACGGCGCCCGCGGCACCCTCTCCTACACCTCCCCGGAGGGCAAGGAGTACCGCCTGCGCACCGACGCACCGCTCGCCGTCGTCGTGACCCGCCCGCGTGGCTGGCACATGAATGAGAAGCACGTGGTCGTGGACGGCCGCGAAGCCGTCGGCGCCTTCGTCGACTTCGGCCTGCACTTCTTCCACGTGGCCAAGCTCCTGATCGAGAACGGTCACGGCCCGTACTACTACCTCCCGAAGATGGAGAGCCACCTGGAGGCCCGCCTCTGGAACGACGTCTTCACCTTCGCCCAGGAGTACGTCGGCATCCCGCACGGCACCATCCGTGCCACCATGCTGATCGAAACCATCCCCGCCGCGTTCGAGATGGAGGAGATCCTCTTCGAGCTGCGCGAGCACGCCTCCGGTCTGAACGCCGGCCGCTGGGACTACATGTTCAGCATCGTCAAGTACTTCCGCGACGCCGGTGAGAAGTTCCTCTTCCCGGACCGCGCCTCCGTGGTCATGACCGCGCCGTTCCTGCGCGCCTACACCGAGCTGCTCGTGAAGACCTGCCACAAGCGCGGCGCCTTCGCCATGGGCGGCATGGCCGCCGTCATCCCGAACCGCCGCGAGCCGGAAGTCACCGCCGCCGCCTTCGAGAAGGTCCGCAACGACAAGACCCGCGAGGCCACCGACGGCTTCGACGGCTCCTGGGTGGCTCACCCGGACCTGGTCCCGGTCTGCGTCGAGGTCTTCGACAAGTTCCTGGGCGAGAAGCCGAACCAGCTGGACAAGCAGCGCCCCGAGGTCGAGGTCACCGCTGACCAGCTCCTGGACGTGGCCGCCGCCAACGGCGAGGTCACCGAGGCCGGCCTGCGCCTGAACCTCTACGTGGCCGTGGCCTACACCGCCGTGTGGATCTCCGGCAACGGCGCCGTGGCCATCCACAACCTCATGGAGGACGCCGCCACCGCGGAGATCTCCCGCTCCCAGGTGTGGCAGCAGGTCAACGCCGGCTCCGTGCTGGCCGACACCGGCAACACCGTCACCCGCGAGCTGGTCAGCACCATCCTGGCCGAAGAGACCGAGAAGCTGCGCGGCGAGGTCGGCGAGGACGCCTTCCTGAAGTTCTACGCCCCGGCTTCCAAGCTCATCGAGGACCTGTGCCTGAACGAGGAGTTCACCGACTTCCTCACCACCCCGGCCTACGAGCTGGTCGACTGATGGCGGGCGTCTCCCTCACCGCTGCCGATCTGGCCGACGTCGAAGGCCGCCTCGCGGCGACCGACGCGCTCCTGGACCGCAACTACCCGGGCGATGACGGCAGCCGTCAGCCGATCCACACGGTCTACGTCCCGGCCGACCGCTTCACGCCGGACTTCGCGGCGGAGTGGGGCCAGGCGGCCAACGACGTCGTGGCGCAGCACGGCGGCTTCGAGGCCCTGGGCGCCCTGCTGGGTCAGTCCGAGGAGCTGAACGCCGCGGTGGCACCGCGCGTCGCCGCCAAGCTGGCGAGCGAGCCGATCGAGGACCTTCGACTGGACTTCGAGGACGGCTACGGCAACCGTGGCGACGAGGCGGAGGACGCCGACGTCGTGGCGGCCGCCAAGGCTGTCCACCAGGCGGTGGAGGCCGGCACGGCTCCCCCGTTCATCGGCATCCGCTTCAAGTGCTTCGAGGCGCCCACCCGCGCTCGCGGCCTGAAGACGCTGGACCTGTTCGTCTCCACCCTGGTGGATCAGGGCGGTCTGCCCGACGGCCTGGTCCTGACCCTGCCGAAGGTGACCACCGTGGACCAGGTCACGGCCATGGACCACGTGGTGTCCCGCCTCGAGGAGATCCACGGCCTGCCGGCCGGGCGTCTGCGCTTCGAGGTCCAGGTGGAGACGCCGCAGCTGATCCTCGGCCACGAGGGCACCCACCCGGTGGCGCAGCTGCCGCACGTGGTCCCGGGCCGCATCAGCAGCCTGCACTACGGCACCTACGACTACTCGGCCAGCCTGCAGATCGCCGCGGAGTACCAGTCCATGGAGCACCCGGTGGCCGATGTGGCCAAGGAGATCATGCAGCTCGCGGTAGCCGGCACCGGCATCCGCCTCTCCGACGGCTCCACCAACATCATCCCCGTGGGTGAGAACGTGGAGAACGCCTGGAAGCTGCACAGCCGTCTGGTCCGCCGCTCCCTGGAGCGCGGTTACTACCAGGGCTGGGACCTGCACGCGCACCAGCTTCCGAGCCGTTTCGCCGCCAGCTACGCCTTCTACCGCGAGGGTCTGGCCGCGGCCACCACGCGTCTGAAGAACTACTTCTCCCAAACGGACGCGGGCGTCATGGACGAGCCCGCCACCGCCCGGGCCCTGGCCAACTTCGTGCTCCGCGGCGTCCAGTGCGGCGCCGTGGGCGAGGACGAGGTCCTGGCCCTGACCGGCGTCGCCCTTCCTGAGCTGACGGTGCTCGCGCACCCGCGGCTCGCCACCACTTCCCACTGATCCCCAAGGAGCCTTCAATGGGCAATCTGTATTACCCCACCGGTGGGCTGCCGCCGCAGACCCACCTCACCACCGAGCGTGCGATCGTCACCGAGGCCTACACGGTCATCCCCAAGGGTGTGCTGACGGACATCGTCACCAGCCTCCTGCCGGGCTTCACGAACACCCGTTCGTGGATCATCGCCCGTCCGATCTCCGGTTTCGCCACCACCTTCTCCCAGCTCATCGTCGAGGTGGGTGCGGGCGGCGGCGCTCCGAAGGCCGAGTTCGAGTCCGGCGTCGAAGGTGTCATCTTCGTGGTCAAGGGCACGCTGAACCTCACCCTCAAGGGCGAGAAGCACGTCATGGAAGAGGGCGGCTACGCCTACCTCGCCGCCGGTGACGAGTGGGGCGTGGACAACTCCTCCGACGACATCGCAACCTTCCACTGGATCCGCAAGGCGTACGACCGCCTGGAAGGCTACCAGGCCACCTCCTTCGTCACGAACGAGAAGGACGTGGAAGGCACCGCGATGCCGGACACCGACGGTGTCTGGAAGACCCAGCGCTTCGTCCCCTCGGACGACCTGGCCCACGACATGCAGGTCAACATCGTGACCTTCCAGCCGGGCGGCGTCATCCCCTTCCCGGAGACCCACGTCATGGAGCACGGTCTGTACGTCCTGGAGGGCAAGGCCATGTACCTGCTCAACAAGGACTGGGTCGAGGTGGAGGCCGGCGACTACATGTGGCTGCGCGCCTTCTGCCCGCAGGCCTGCTACGCGTCCGGCCCCGGCCAGTTCCGCTACCTGCTCTACAAAGACCAGAACCGTCAGATCAAGCTCACCGGCGCTCCGCTGCCGGGCTGATCGGCCCACTGGTCACTCAGCGCTGAAGCGCTGACCGCGACGGCCGCCGTCGTGCTCTCCTGTGTGAGGGCACGACGGCGGCCGTCCGCGTCGGCGGGGCACCGTCACAGTTCTCAACACCGGAATGAAGGCCCGTCCGGGGTGGTTCCCCGGACATGACTGAGACCATCGGAATCATCGGGGCAGGGAACATCGGCAGCCAGCTCGCCCGCAAGGCGGTGGAGCTGGGATACGACGTCGTCATCAGCAACTCGCGGGGGCCGGAGAGCCTCGCGGAGCTGGTGCGGGAGCTGGGGCCGCGGGCGCGTGCGGCGACACCGGCGGAGGCCGCCGGGGCGGCCGACTTCGCCGTCGTCACCATCCCTTTGAAGGCCTATCGGACGGTGCCCGCGGCGCCCCTGGACGGCAAAGTGGTGATCGACACCGTCAACTACTACTGGGAGCGCGACGGTCACATCGAGGCCCTCGACCGCGGTGAGGCCACCACATCCGGCCTCCTTCAGGAGCACCTGAGCGGGGCGAAGGTGGCCAAGGGGTTCAACCACATCGCCGCCGCCCAGATCACCACGGACGGGACTCCGGCCGGAACGGAGGACCGCCGTGCCCTGGCCACGGCGAGCGACTTCCCCGAGGCCGCCGCCCTGGTGACCCGCCTGTACGACGAGTTCGGTTTCGACACGGTGAACATCGGGCCGCTGTCCGAGAGCTGGCGGGTCGAACGCGACCGCCCGGCCTACGTGGCGCGGCAGAACAAGCAGGAACTGCAGGCCAATCTGGCGAAGGCCCCGCGGACCATCTGAGTCCAGGACCGGGACGCGAGAATCCCCCGGGTCCGGTGCTGTCACCGGTCCCGGGGGATTCCCTTTTCGCCACCCCCCAGCAGGGTTTGCTCAGAAGCCGGACACTCCGTTCGGGGTGCCGAGGCCCGTGGGGCCGTCCCAGCCCGCGCCGGCGGTGCACCAGACGCTCGTGGGGCAGCTGCCGTTGCTGCCGCCGGTCACATCGAACAGGGCGCCGGAGTTGCCGTACGGGATGCTGTTGGCGTAGACGCCGGACGCGGCGGAACCCGTGTTGCCGCTCAGGGCGTAGACGGAGGCGATGATCGGCGAGGCTTCACTCGTGCCGCCGAACTGGCCCCAGGTGGAGTTGGAGCCGTTGGTCGGATAGTAGACCGCCAGACCGCCCGTGTTCGGATCCGAAGCCGCCGCCACATCGTTCATGGCCCGTTTGGTGCAGCCGGTGCCGGCGCCGGAGGCCGCCGGGAGCGCCGCGTTGTACGTGGAGCAGCCCGACCCGGTGCCGCTCCACACCGTTTCACTCCAGCCTCGGCTGTTGGACGCCGTGCTCAGCGAGGTGCCGCCCACTGCCGTGACGTAGCTGGAGGAGGCCGGGTAGGAAGCACCCTTGTAGCCGTTGTCACCGGCGCTGGCCGTCACGGCGATACCGGGGAAGTTGTAGTACTTGCCGTACGTGGCGTCGGAGGCGTCTCCCCCGCCGTAGCTGTTGGAGATCGCCACCACCCCGGGGACCTTCGCCGCGGTCTGCACGGCGGTGCCCAGATCGGAGAAGGACGCCGACTTCGCCTGGACCACCACGATCTTGCAGTCCGGGCATGCGGAGGACACGGCGTCGACGTCGAGCGCCTGCTCCTGTGCCCAGCCCACGTTGAAGCGCGGCAGGGAGCTTCCCCCGGTCTGATTCACGATCTTCAGACAGCCACTCGCCGTGGTGCAGTCGCCCAGCTTGAACTGAGTGCGGAAGACGGCCAGGTCACGCTCCAGATTGGGGTAGCCGTACGCGTCGACGATCGCGACGGTGCGGCCGCCAGAGAGCAGGCCGGTGAGCTTGTAGGCGTCCTGCAGATTCGCCGGCGTCAGCGCCGTGGATGGCGGCTGACTGGCGGCGACCGGACGCCCGGAACGGTCCGTGGCCTTGAGCGCGTCGCAGGACGCCTGCCCTGCAGGGGCTGCGGCGCACACGTGGACGGCGTGTCCGAGGGCCAGACCTTTGCCCGGATCGGCCGAACTGGGAGCCGCTGCGGCCACCAGGCTCCCCGCCAGCAGCAGGAGCGAGGCCGAAGCGCTCAGGAAGGTACGTTTCATGGGCTCACGGACTCCTTAAGTCACATGGTCTGACCAGAGCGAACGCCGGATGAAACTGCAAGTGTAAAGCCCCCGCTTTGGAGCATAACCCCGCGGGGGACGGCGGTGGAAGAGGTCGCGTTGACTCATGGGAAACCTCCGCGTGCTGGTGGTCGTTGCCTCATGTAGGAATCTCCGGCTGCGGGTACGCCTGATGGTGTGGAGCTTTCGATGGGTGAGCGCAGGGCTGTGACGAGGAA
>NZ_JAVALS010000007.1 GCF_030731045.1 Arthrobacter horti
AACTCGCCGAGACCGAACGGCTGTTGAACATCCGGCCCCGCAAAACCCTCCACTGGGACACCCCACGTGAAAGACTGACCCAACTGATCGACAGTGTTGCGCTAACCCCTTGAAACCGCCCGAAATTTAGCGGCATCAACTGCACTCTCGCGGGAAAGCGCTGGACGCACGGACAGAACGACGACGGCCGCTCACCTTCCGCGGGGAAGGTGAGCGGCCGTCGTCGGGGCGGAAGCTAGGCGCTGAAGCCGTCAACCAGCGCGTTCAGCGTGGCCGAGGGGCGCATGGCCTCGAAGACCTTGGCCTCCACGGGGCGGTAGTAGCCACCGAGCTCCACGGCCTTGCCCTGCACGGCCAGCAGCTCGGCGACGATGGTCTCCTCCTGCTCGGCCAGCTTGGCGGCCAGCGGGGCGAAGGCGGCGGCCAGCTCGGCGTCGTCGTTCTGGCCGGCCAGCTCCTGCGCCCAGTACAGGCCCAGGTAGAAGTGCGAGCCGCGGTTGTCGATGGTGCCCAGCTTGCGGCCCGGGGACTTGTTCTCCAGCAGGAAGGTGCCGGTGGCGCGGTCCAGGGTGTCGGCCAGGACCTTGGCCCCCGGGGTGCCGGCCTGCTCGGCGTAGAGCTCAAAGGACGGGACCAGGGCGAAGAACTCACCCAGGGAGTCCCAGCGCAGGTAGTCCTCGGACACGAGCTGCTGGACGTGCTTCGGGGCGGAGCCGCCGGCACCGGTCTCGAAGAGGCCGCCACCGTTGATGAGCGGCACCACGGAGAGCATCTTGGCGCTGGTGCCCAGTTCCAGGATGGGGAACAGATCCGTCAGGTAGTCGCGCAGGACGTTGCCGGTCACGGAGATGGTGTCCTCGCCACGGCGCAGGCGCTCCACGGTGAACTTGGTGGCCTCCTCCGGGGAGAGGACGCGCAGGTCCAGGCCGTCGGTGTCGTGCTCAGCCAGGTACTCGGTGACCTTGGCGATGAGCTGGGCGTCGTGCGCGCGGTTCTCGTCCAGCCAGAACACGGCCGGGGTCTGGGAGGCGCGGGCCCGGGTGACGGCGAGCTTGACCCAGTCGCGGACCGGCACATCCTTGGTCTGGCAGGCGCGCCAGATGTCACCGGGCTCCACGGAGTGCTCCATCAGCACGGTGCCGTCCGCGGAGACCACCTGGACGGTGCCGGCCTTGGCGATCTCGAAGGTCTTGTTGTGGCTTCCGTACTCCTCGGCGGCCTGGGCCATGAGGCCCACGTTCGGGACGGTGCCCATGGTGGTGGGGTCGAAGGCGCCGTTGGCGCGGCAGTCCTCGATGACCACCTGGTACACGCCGGCGTAGCTGGAGTCGGGCAGCACGGCCAGGGTGTCGTGCTCCTTGCCGTCCGCGCCCCACATGTGGCCGGAGGTGCGGATCATGGCCGGCATGGAGGCGTCCACGATCACGTCGGAGGGGACGTGCAGATTGGTGATGCCCTTATCCGAGTCCACCATGGCCAGGGCGGGGCCCTCTTCCAGGCCCTTGGTGATCAGACCGCGGACACCCTCGCGGATGTCCTCCGGCAGCTCATCGATGCCGGCCAGGATGGCGGCCAGGCCGTTGTTCGGGCTCAGCTCGGCGGCGGCCAGCTGCTCGCCGTAGGTGGCGAAGAGCTCGTGGAAGTAGGCCTTGACCACGTGGCCGAAGATGATCGGGTCGGAGACCTTCATCATGGTGGCCTTCAGGTGCGCGGAGAAGAGGACACCCTCCTCCTTGGCGCGCTGCACGGCGCCGGCCAGGAACTCATCCAGGGCCGCGGCGCGCAGGACGGTGGAATCCACCACCTCGCCGGCCAGGACCTTCAGATCCTTCAGGAGCACCTTCACGGAACCGTCCGCGAACACCTCCTGGATGGTCAGCACATCGTCCTTGGCCAGGGTCACGGACTTCTCGTTGGAACGGAAGTCATCGACACCCATGGTGGCGACGTTGGTCTTGGAATCCGCGGACCAGGCACCCATGGAGTGCGGGTTCTTGCGGGCGTAGGTCTTCACGGACAGCGGCGCGCGGCGGTCGGAGTTGCCCTCACGCAGGACGGGGTTCACGGCGGAGCCCTTGATCTTGTCGTAACGGGAGCGGATGTCCGTCTCCTCGTCCGAGGCGGGGTTGTCCGGGTAATCCGGGAGGGCGTAGCCCTGGGACTGCAGCTCGGCGATGGCGGCCTTGAGCTGCGGGATGGAGGCCGAGATGTTCGGCAGCTTCACGATGTTCGCCTCGGGCGTCTTGGCCAGCTGGCCGAGCTCGGCCAGGGCATCGCCGATGCGCTGGCCGTCCTCGAGGAAATCGCCGAAGGTGGCGATGATGCGTCCGGCCAGGGAGATGTCCCGGGTTTCGATCTCCACACCCGCGCGGGAGGCGTAGGCCTTCACGATCGGCAGGAACGAGTGCGTCGCCAACATGGGCGCTTCGTCGGTGTGGGTGTAGATGATCTTTGCCATCAGGGCGTCTCCTACTGCTGCTGGTTACCTTCGGGATGCGGAAGGCTCTCCCAGCGTACTCGCTGGGCCGCCGGAAGAGCCGGGTGGTTCGGGGCCGGGCGGACGACGACGGCGGCGCGCGTCGCCGTCGTCCGTCCGGCTCGGTGGCGGGTCCGGAAGCCGGGCCCGCCGATCAGTGGAAACCGATCAGTGGAAGAAGTGGCGGGAACCGGTGAAGTACATGGTCACGCCGGCCGCCTTCGCGGCCTCCACGACTTCCTCATCACGCACGGAGCCGCCCGGCTGGACGACGGCGCGCACGCCGGCGTCGAGCAGGATCTGCAGGCCGTCAGCGAACGGGAAGAAGGCGTCGGAAGCGGCGACGGAACCGCGTGCGCGCTCCGGGGCACCGGAGGCGTCGACGTTGGAGGCGCCGCCTGCGGCGTCGACGTCAGACTCGACGGACACGCCCAGGGTGTTGGCGCGCTCCACGGCCAGGCGGCAGGAGTCCACGCGGTTGACCTGGCCCATGCCGATGCCCACGGTGCCGCCGTCCTTGGCCAGCAGGATGGCGTTGGACTTGGCGGAGCGGATGGCACGCCACGCGAAAGCGAGCTCGGCGAGGGTCTGCTCGTCCGCGGCGTCACCGGTGGCGAGCGTCCAGTTCTCCGGGGCGTCGCCGTCGGCGTCGATGCGGTCGGACATCTGCACGAGCATGCCGCCGGAGACCTGGCGCAGCTCGGCCGGGTAGCGGCCGTAGCCCTCCGGCAGGGCCAGCAGGCGGATGTTCTTCTTCTTGGACAGGATCTCCACGGCCTCCGGCTCGAAGTCCGGGGCGATGACCACCTCGGTGAAGATCCCGGCCACGGACTCGGCCATGCCCTTGGTGACGGTGCGGTTGGCCGCGATCACGCCGCCGAACGCGGAGACGGGGTCGCAGGCGTGCGCCTTGCGGTGCGCGTCCGCGATGGGGTCCTCGACGCCGGGGGTGGCCACCGCGACGCCGCACGGGTTGGCGTGCTTGACGACCGCGACGGCCGGCTCGGCGAAGTCGAACGCGGCGCGCAGGGCGGCATCGGCGTCCACGAAGTTGTTGTAGCTCATGGCCTTGCCGTGCAGCTGATCGGCCTGGGCGATGCCGGCCGGGGCGGCCTTGTCCACGTAGAGTGCGGCCTGCTGGTGCGGGTTCTCGCCGTAGCGGAGGACCTCGGAGCGCTCCAGGGAGACGCCGGCGTAGGCGGGCCAGTCGATGACGCCGTCGCCGTCCTCGTCCAGGAACTGGGTGGCGGTCCAGCTGGCCACGGCGTTGTCGTAGCTGGCGGTGTGGGCGAAGGCCCGGGCGGCCAGGACGCGGCGCTGCTTGAGGCTGAAACCGCCCTCGGTGGCCGCGGCGATCACCTGCGGGTAGTAGTCGGGGTCCGTGACGATGGCGACGGCGGCGTGGTTCTTCGCGGCGGAGCGCACCATGGCGGGGCCTCCGATGTCGATCTGCTCCACCACGTCGTCCAGCGCGGCGCCGGACTTCACGGTCTCCACGAACGGGTAGAGGTTCACGACCACCAGGTCGAAGGTGTCGATGCCCATGTCGGCCAGGGTCTGCATGTGGGCCGGCACGCGGCGGTCGGCGAGGATGCCGCCGTGGATGAACGGGTGCAGCGTCTTGACGCGGCCGTCCAGCATCTCCGGGGAGCCGGTGACCTGCTCCACCTCGGTGACGGGGATGCCCAGGGCGGCGATCTTCTTGGCAGTGGAACCGGTGGACACCAGGGCCACGCCGGCGGCGTGCAGGCCACGGGCCAGCTCCTCCAGGCCGGTCTTGTCGTAGACGGAGATCAGGGCTCGGCGGATGGGGACGCGGTCAAGCTGCGGGACGCTCAAAAGGGCACTCCAAGATGGCACGGATTTCGGCACGCGCGGCCGGGCCGGCCGCGTGAGGCGACATCGAGTGGGCGGGATGCTCCCATTTTACCGTGATTGCCACGCACTGTTCACTCGGCAGCCCAGGGTGATGGCGGCGGATGCCACCGTGCCACCAGCGCCCCGTTGGCTTCGCGGAGTGGGACGAGCAGATCGTGTGGAGGCTGCATATGCGGAAGGAGTGTCTGTGGCGTCAGAGTGTAGATGGCCTTTCCCTCACCGAGGTCCTCGACATCCCATCGCTCCGCCGGCTGCAGCGGTGGATGTCCCGGCCCCAGCAGCTGGATCGGGAAGATGTCCAGGGCGGTGGTCTTCAGGATTTCGTGGTCCGCTTGCAGATTGATCGGAGACAGTAGGAAGTCGCTGGAGTAGGCTCCGGCGACGCTGGCCACCTGGCCGGAACCGATTCCGCTCCGACTGACGAAAGCAGTATCGATGAGATCACTCCACCGTCGCATGCGGTCAAGCAAGACTGCGATATTGGGCTTCTCACCAGGGTTCTGCAACTGTAAGAGTTGCACCCATCCTTCGTCGGTAAATGCCATCTCATATCGGTAATCGTCCGCGTCGAACTCGATGCGACAACCGCCGCCATCTGCGCAGCAGCGAGAGATGATGCCTGGGAGGTGACTGGCAAGGCACTCGCTCATCGCCAAAGCAGGTCCCGCATAGACGTCCCCGACCGATATGCTGAAAATCCAATCTGTCACCCGTTGCGTCAGCTCGACAAACTCGGTGCTCTCCCGGTTCCAGTGCTGAGGCGCAGTGGCCCACGGAGCCGCGACGCCTTGAATCGTGAAGTCCAACGCTGCGTTCACGCAACAGAAAGCAAGATTGGCTGCTTGACGTTGACGTCGGTTCCGAAATAGATGGGCTTCCGAGTGGGCTGTGACCGTCCCGGAAAGACCGATCCATTCCAACGCGGCTGCGATGCTCCTCGCCACCTCAAGCAGTTCCTTCGGTCGGACATGTCGCAGATCGAAGAAGGAGATTCCAAAACCCGTCTCCACACCGTGTATCGGCTGATCTGGCAGGAATTCAAAGCGAATGTGACTGACGGCCATATCGATCCGGTCGACTATCGCCGGCGCTCCGTCGTCAGGCACGAACCGGAGGCCCGGAGTCGCATCGACGCGACGATAGACTCTCCGGATCTGGCCTTCGTCAACGATGACGGTCATGTCGCTTACCTATCCAAGCTTTCCAGCAAAGCTGTAGGTCCCATACGAGTTGTAAGCCAGATCCGACGTGAACTCCAGCCGGTAATCACCCTCAGCCAACGCCACCGTCTTGTTCCCATTCCGGCACGCATCACCAGCAACCTTGACACCCGTAGCCACATTGACCACCTGCCAAAGCAACCCATTAGAGGTGTAAGCCGGCACGTTGCTCAAACACGACCTGAAGTCCAAGAACAACGACTTGCCCCCAGCCGGAACCGTCAACGTATACGTATCCTTCGAGGCCTTCGTCTCCAGCTTCCCAGCACCAACACCAGGAACCCCGTCACTGACCACCACGCCATCCACCGGCAACGCAAACACCTGCGCATCCGGCACGAACACCGCCGTCAGACGATAGGAGCCCCACGAACTCAAATTTCGATCAGAGGTGAGATCCAGGGTGTAGTTTCCTCCCTCGAGTTGAGGGCTAATACTTTGACCCGAACTACACAAGCCTGAGGCCATCAAATGCCTATCGGACGTTCGATAAATTGACCAAAGTGGTCCTGCGGTCCAGCTGTACTGAAAGTTGGATGTGCACGAACCCCACTCTAGAAACAGCCGCTTCCCTTCAGAAGGAACCTCGAATTTGTATACGTCCGAGGCCACCACAGACTCGAGATTTCCAGCACCACGCCCAGGAACGCCATCCGAAATCTGCGCGCCATTCAACGGCAACGAGAAGACATCCGGCAGGGACACTGCCTGAGCATAGAAAGCATACGGCTGACGATAAGACCCAGTCTGATCTTGCTCAACTTCCCAGCGATAGGCGCCCTGTTTCAATACAGGCAACCTCGCAGAACCGTCACGGCACTTTCCCGATGCAATCAGCGACCTATCAGGCGAAACTTTCTGAAGGCGCCAAACTCCAGCGCTTGGACACTGACTCCAACTCAGAATGACAGCCAATCCCTCCTCCGGCGCGGTGAAGGCGTACGAGTCCAGCGAAGCCGGCGTCTCTAGAAACCCCGCCCCTGATACGGGAACTTCACGGGCAACCTTCCCATCTGCTGGCAACTGAAATTGCTGAGGCTGCTCGAGTGTCGCGACGAGCCGAAGATTATCAATCGCTAGTCCGCTGTTGTAAGTTCCAACTACTCCCGTCGCCTCGATAGATGCCTTTATGGCGACTGACGTGTGTGGAAAGGTGGTCGATACCCTGTACTTCGCATAACTTTCACCGGTCGAAAGATGGCCGGTCTCCACGGGACCGGAACTCCATCCATCCGGAAGGATCCTCGACCACACAGATCTCCCATCCACAGTAAGAGCAAGATGAGTATCCCGGCCATTCCAGTCCCCGAGCAAGATCAAATCGAACTCAGCCTTCAGCTCGTAGTGCCGCGGTACGTCCGAAACGGTGAACGAGTACGGTCTTTCTCCCGACAGCGGACCCGCAGCCGACCCGAGTGCTGGATCACGAATCACCTTGAAAGGATCAAGGTTTGACGCCACGGACCCTTCGAAATCTTCCAACAAGGTCCCGTCTAGCGAGAAATGCTTCTCTCCTACGGAGCTAAGATTGCTGTCCTGAATCTGAGCAGCCAGAGCGGCATATGTAGGGGCGTCACCTGTCAACAAAATGTCCAATATGCATCCCTGCAGGGCTGGCCCCTCTGGAACTCCACTTGCCGCGCAGCTGGTCTGGGCAGAGGAAATATTTTGCGCCGGAAAATCACTTATCTTAAGGATGTCATGCGGAAAGGAACGATCCGTGAACGTCGCCGAAGACTGGCCGGGGCCATAGGAGAACAAAGATTCAGAATTGTTCAGACGCCATGAATCACCAAAATCATTGTGAAGTACTTGCGCAGACGGACTCACACCAAGGTCACGCCCGTCTCGGGTCACGAAGTCGTTCCCCTTAAGTCCGTCATTATTTCCCAATAGACCACGCGTCGGCAGCCCTTCGGGAAGGTGAATTTGAACCGTCCAACCGTCGAAGCCGACCATAGGCTTGTCATCCATGCCGGGCCAGATCGCGGTAAACGAATTACCGTCCCGTATAATTGCCGAACCTTGGCCAAGATAAAGATAGCTATTCTCCGGAAAATTGGAGAAGTCAGCGCCATCGACTTTCAGGAAGTATCGGCCCATCTCGACCTTATGATCGTTCAGCCGCATAGCGATGGAATTCAAGAACGAAGCAGTGCCAGAAGGCGTTGCTTGGAAGCGAGCCTGGATGCGGAAGTCATACGGGACTTCCGGCTCCGATGACTCCGTCAGAACAAACTCACCGACCGACATGATATCAAAGGCGGTGCCGTCCAGACTCACGAGATGCGGTTCTCCAAATACGACGCTCTTCGAATGAGCCTTTATGGCTCTGGAAATGTTCGACATCGAGCCAAAATACTCACCCGTATTGAGCTCTAGAAGCCCAGCTCTCACGCAAACGCTCTTAACGCAAACCGTTCGCGGCTTGATGGATCGAAAGAAGTCCCCCCATGATTTGAATGCTTCTGTAACGCCGCCAGCTATCTTATCCCAGATATTCTCGCCGGAATGGCTCGGCTCGCCGTCCTTTGGAGTTGCATAGAACTTCGGCGAATCATCGGTACTTTCGTCCTCATATGGACCAATCTCTTCGGACTTCAGCGGGACTCGCTCGACCTTGTCGCTCACACACCGATCGCGACTGACAGGCGTAACGACAAGCGCTCCGTCCTGTTGGCCTTGACTGTCTGCCGCATATTCTTCATAAAGCGGCTTCTTTGCCACACCTTGCCCACAGTCATCGACATGAATCTTGAAGCTGTCACGATAATTGTAGGCATAAGGACTTCGCCTCGCATTGAACATGTTATTCTTCTGTGACCTATTTATGTCTCCAATATATCGATCCGCCGACTGCAAGGCCGCTGCGACACCTCCGTTCATCACAGTCTTGACTTCGAGCACATTAAGGGGGGCGTCAGATCGACTGTCGTCATATTCAACTACGTCAGCTCGCCCGCCCGTGCCAGAAGATCCAACACCCATTTCCCATTGAATCCCGGGGCTTACGCCGATTGGCGCTTTTGTACCTAGAGGCGAGTTGATGTTTTGGTGAACGACGTACCGAGCTTGGGCGATTGCCTCAACTCCTCTTCCCGACATCCCGCAGGCTCCTTTTTCATAAGTCGCACTGCTGTGCAGCATATATGCCCCAGGAGCTAGTAAGCATTCGGACTTGACGTAATTCTGTCTAGTTTTTCTAGCCGTTCCGCCGATACATTCGATCGAGTCCGTCGCAATAGCCTCTTTGGAGTTCGGCTCACAGAAGTCTCCAATCGTCAACCCAGAAATCTGAGTTGTCGTGTCGATCTGCGAAGCCGAAGCAGCTGCCGGCATCAGCGACATTGTCATTCCGGCCACTATTGCGCAAATGATGATCGTCGCACATTGTGCGCGCTTGAGCTTCAGCACCTCGGAAGCGCGAATGGACAAATTATTCATTCTTCATCCCCCCGATGAAGTAATTCCCCCGATCGAGTCGCTGCAGTGCGACCCGCCTATCGTGATGATGACACTTGTTCGAGAGTTCGTCCATAGTATTCTGAAGAATTCCTGTGCATGACAGTCCGCTCCTGGGCTGTCGCAGCTAGGCTTGGACTCATGACAGCTTCGCCAGATCCCGGACCGGACACGGGGGCCGAGCGTCTCGCCGGCCATCTGCTCTCCGACGGCCCTGCCCTCGCCGCACGGTCCATGCAACCGGACGGCGCCGTGCTGGCTGCGGACATCGGCAAGAGCCGCTGCCGCCTCGAGTTGAGATCTTCCACAAAGCCGGGAGCGGCGGTCCTCGCGTCCATCCTGCTGGATGGCTTCCCCGGCCTGGCCACCGCCAACGGCGTGGAGTCCGCTTTCCACATGATCACGGACGGCTCCCAGCACCTGCGGACATCGGGTGAAGACGGCACCCCGCTCCCTCGGCCCACCGGGGTCGGCGCCGCGATCGCCGGGGTCGCCTCGGATGAGGAGGGCTCCCGTCGTCTGGCCCATCTGCTGGCCGGCCATTTCTCCGTCCCGGCCGCCGTCATCTCGGACGCCACGGCGGCACACCTGGGCGCCTTCGGTTCCTCCCCCGGTTCGGCCGTCATCATCGGCACCGGAGCCGTGGTGTTCCGCTTCGACGACAACGGCACACTGCACCGTGCGGACGGCTGGGGCCCGCTCCTGGGCGACCGCGGCAGTGGCCGCTGGATCGGCCAGGAAGGCCTCTCCGCCGTGCTCCAGGCCTTGGATGGCGGGCCGGCCACGGAACTCTCGGACCCGGGAGGGCTGCCCGTCCCGGTCCTGGACCTGCCGGGCTGGCTGGGTGCGGCCCCCAACCCGTACCGTGCCATGGGCTCCTTCACGCCTCGGGTCCTGGAGGCCGCCGCGGCCGGGGACGCGGTCGCCCTGGACATCGTGGACCGGGCCTGTGCCCACGTCACGCTCTCGGTGTCCCGGGCGCTGGCATCGGGCCCGGCCACCCATGCCGGTGACCCCTCGCGACGCGTGGCGCTGCTGGGAGGCGTCAGCGAGTCCCCGGTGTTCCGTGCACACCTGACCGCTGCCCTCGAGGCTGCGGGCGCCGCCGTCGTCCCCGCCCTCGGTTCGGGCCTGGACGGTGCCGCCATCGCCACCCAGCCGGATCTCCTCCAGGAAAGGTACATCTACCGTGACCAGCCAGCCTGACCCCACCGATACCCTCGCCGAGCTCCGCCGGCAGCTCGCCGGCCTGTCCACGGAGGCCGCCAACCCCGAGCTGAGCGGCATCGACTCCATGAGCACCGCCGAGCTGGTCCGCGCCATGAACGGCCAGGACGTTCTGGTGGCGCCCGCAGTGGGACGCTGCCTGGACGCCGTGGCGGCCGCCGTCGACGGCGTGTACGCCAAGCTCGCCGCGGGAGGCCGCCTGATCTACACCGGCGCAGGCACCGCCGGCCGGGTGGGCGTACTGGACGCCAGCGAGTGCCCGCCCACCTACGGCACCGACCCGGACCTGGTGGTCGGGGTGATCGCCGGCGGTGCACGCGCCATCCGCGAGGCCGTGGAGAACGCCGAGGACGACGCCGTGGCGGGAGCCGCGGACCTGGCCGCGCTGAACATCGGGCCCGGGGACGCCGTGGTGGGCATCTCCGCCTCCGGGCGCACCCCGTATGTGGTGGGTGCCCTGGAGTCGGCCCGTGCGGCGGGTGCCTTCACGGTGGCGCTGGCCTGCAACACCGGCTCCGCGATCGGTGCGGCCGCGGAGGTGGCCATCGAGGTGGAGGTGGGTCCCGAGTTCGTGGCCGGCTCCACCCGGCTCAAGTCCGGCACCGCCCAGAAGCTGGTGATCAACATGATCAGCACGCTCAGCATGGTCAAGCTCGGCAAGACCTACGGGAACATGATGGTGGATCTGCAGGCCACCAACGCCAAACTCCGCGCCCGCTCCCAGCGCACCGTCCAGCAAGCCACGGGCGTCGGGGCCCCGGAGGCCGCCCAGGCCCTGGACGCGGCGGACGGCTCGGTGAAACTCGCCATCCTGATGATCCTCACGGGGCTGGACGCCGCCGCCGGCCGGGCCGCCCTGGACGCGTCCGGCGGGTATCTCCGCCAGGCGGTGCAGCAGGTCTCGGGGTCCTGAGCGCCCGTGAGCGAAGATTTCACCGCACCGGCTCCTCTTCTTGACGGGTTCTCCCAGGATGCGTCCTCCAGTGCGCGGCCTCCCCGCAGGAGGCGCCGCTGGGGCTGGGTCCTGGCGGGAATCCTGGTCCTGGTCCTGGCGGTCGCCGGAGGTCTGACCCTGCTGCCCTCCAGGTCCGGACCGGCGCCCGCGCGACTCGTGGCCATGGCGGAGATTCCCGGCTACCAGGCGGCGGTCAACGCGACCGGCGCGGCCCTGGAGCGGCAGCGGGCGGAGCTGAAGTCCGGCCGGCTGTTCCAGTTCGTGCCCGCGACCCGGACCGGCCAGGATTACATCCAGGAGTTCCTCGCCGACCTCCAGACCCTCCAAGCGTCAGGCACGGTGCTGGCCGGCAGTCTGGACCAGGACCAGGCGGTCCTCCGCCGGCGGCTGACCGCCTATACGGCTTCCGTGCAGGATCTGGAGAAGAAGTTCCGGGAGCTCGCCCCTCTCGGCCTCCAGGGCCGGGCGAAGGACTCCGTGAGCGGACGGACCATCACCTTCACCGGGAAGTCGTCCCCGAAGGGTGAGGTCACCCGCTTGGAGGCCCTCTCCCGCGGCTACGCCGCGGAACCGGACGCTGCAGGGTCCTACATCCCGTCCGCCACCGCGCTGGCCGGCACGTTCGGCCTGTCCGTCGACTGGGACATCGCCAAGCTGTCCGCCGCGTGCCCGTCGTCGAACGCCCCGGACCAGGACCTGGTGGCCGCCTTCTGCTCCGCGACGCCACGGGTCATCTACGCGAACAGGAACACATCCGCCGCCGACTACGTGTTCAACTCCCCCGTCATCGTGAGCGCCATGAAACACGAGCTCTCCCATTACCTCATCACCCTGCGCTGCGGGACACCGGACCCACGACTGGCCGGCACGCGGTTCGAAGCCGTGACGAACTCCTACGCCGTCATCTTCCTGGGCGCCGGATTCGATGATCTGCAGCCGCGTTCGGACGTCCCGCACCAGGAGTACGCGATGACCGCGGACACGGACGCGATCGCCCGGAAGATCCACGCCGGTTCCTGCTCCTGACGGACGTCAGTCCTTGCGCCCCAGCATGCGGGCCAGGGCCACCGTCTCCCTCGTGGAGACGTCCGGCAGGTACGCCCGGGCCAGGGAGACGCCGATCCCCGGCAGGGACAGGGCGTCCGGGTAGGCCATGTACAGGGTCACGTACTCGGGATGGAACTTCGCCTTGAACCGGAACAGCGAGCTGAAACCATAGGCCGGTTCCAGCGTCCGGGACAGCCAGCCGAGGAAGGCGTCGACGCCGGCGCCCGCCGGCTCGGCCTCCTCCCCCGGAGCGAGCGGCTTGGTGGCCAGAGGCGCACCGGACAGGCTCATGTACCGGAAACCCTGCTCCTGCATGTACAGAGCCGAGGATGCGATGAGGAACTCCATGACGCCGTTGGAGGACTCCGGCGAACGGCGCATGAAGTCAAGCGTCCAGCCCACCGTCTCCCCGGCGTCCTGAATGGGCATCCAGGAGGTCACCGCCTCGATCCGGCCGTCCGCATCCAGGGCCAGCATGAGGCGGACGTCCGGGTCCTTGAGCTCGTCCACCCCACCCAAGGTGAAGCCCATCTCCGGCAGCCTGTTCTCCGCCATCCAGGCTTCGGAGATCGCTACGATCTCCGTGGTGGCGGCGAAGGACAGCTCGGCCCACGAGGTCCACACCGTGGTCCGGCCTTCACGCACCGCCTTGTTCAAGGAGGTCCGGATGCTCTGCCAGTGCTTGCCCTTCAGGGAGAAGTCCGGCGTGTGGACCACGGTCTCCTCGCCCACGGACATGGTCCGCCAACCCAGGCCCTCGAAGACCTCCACATAGTCCGGGTGGAAGGAATAGAACGCCGGAGTCCAGTTGTGCTCGTCGCAGAACTCCAGGAACTGATGCACCGTCTCCCGTGCCTCGCCCGGTGCACAGACCGGATCCCCGAGCACGATCGCCGTGTCGCTGACCACGCGGTAGGCCAGCGCGGCGTCGCCATCCCGGCGCAACCAGGGCGTGTTGCCCTCCCAGGTGGTCATGTGCCCGAGCGACCCCCCGCCGAAGCGGTGCAGCAGCTCACGTGAGCGCTCGACGTCGTGCGCCTCATCCAGGCGCGGTGACCGTGTCAGCAGCCACACCATGGTGCCCAGCGTCACGGCCCAGAACACCGGGCCGGACCATTGGTAGGCCCAGCTGACCGGCGAGTGCCGGGGAAGGACCACATGGGTGGGACCCACCACGAAATGGGGCGGCAGGAAGCGGCGGGGCGTGTCTAGCAGAAGCCGGCCTGGGTTCGTCAGCGGAAGGATCGATCTCATGTCCGCCATGGCCGTGATCAGATACACGGCGGAGGTGACCACGAACGCGATGACGACGATCAGCCAGAACCGCCGGATCGCACTCTTCGGGGCGCGGATGCCGAAGTGCCTGCGGGTGATGAACAGCATGACGAGCGAGGCCAGTGGCACCAGGGCCGCGGTGACCACCCACACGATGAGTTCGGTGCCGCTGAACGGCCGGTGGAGGTGGGTGCCGGCATCGGAGATGGCCCGGACCACGCCGAAGGAGCTCGGAGCGAACAGCAGGATTGCGGCGTTGACCGAGACGGCCAGCCACCAGCCGAACCGCCGGCCGCGGTAGAGGCCCCAGGCCGCGACGATCACGAGCACCAGCGGCAGGAACGCCATGACCACCATGCCGGGTCCCTGGGATCCGATCCGGGCCAGCTGGCGTACGCACTGGTGGGTGAGCGGCACCTCGCCCTGGCAGGCGGCCAGGATCGTGGACGGGTCCACGGGATCGTTCAGGAAGAGATAGGAGCCGAAGGCGAACGGGGTGAGGTCGGTGCTGCCCAGGAAGGCCACCAGGGGGCCCAGCCCGGTGACCAGCACGACGGCGGCCACCAGGGTCCGGGTCTCACGGTGGGAGCTGCGGGGCACATGGAGGGGGTGGCTGTGCCGCGCGGCGATCAGCAGGCCGAGCGGCAGGCCCACCAGCACGGCCGTCAGGCGGTAGAGGTCCTCCGGATCCCCCGAGTACAGGAAGAAGATGAGCACGTAGGTGAAGAGGATGACCCGGATGCGGCGCCGCCACAGCAGGCCCATGGCGGCCGTCGCCGTCGAGAGGGCTCCCATGAGGCCCGTCATCGGGTCCACCGTGAGCGCCATCGACGTGCCGGTGGACCACCACTCCCAGGTGAGGGTGCCCACCCATTGCAGCAGCACGCCGAGGACTCCGCCCAGGATGCCCGTGACCAGGAACGCCAGCATGGCCTTCCCTGTGCCGAGCGTCCTTTCGGCCAGGCCCAGCAGGAGGATGGCGCCGCCGACGGCCACCACGGTGGAGAGTGGGTCCTGCGGCAGGAACAGTGCGGTCAGGGGGGTCCACCACCGCCCGGACAGGAAGGTGCTGTCCACACCCAGGCCCCACTGGCCGGTGATCGCGCGGCTGTCCTGGCCGAGAAGGCTTCCGGCGAACACGGATGCGGTGACGATCACCGCGGCCATCAGGAAGGAGAAGGGGATCGTCCGGAAGTAGCTCTGGATCCATTCCCAGGTGTTGCGGGGCCGGACCGGGACAGGGGAATGCGACGGGAGCCCGTTCACGGGGCCACCGGAGGCGGGAGGCACCGGAGCGTGCACCTCGTCAGGCACGGGCGTCCCTCCTTGTTCGTCTCATGTGATCCACCTTGTCCATTCAAACCACCGTCAGGCGGGAGGCGCCAGGCCCCAGTATGGGAACAATACGGTGAACGCCTCCTGGATGCCTCCACCATATGCGGGGCCCACATGGCCCGCGCCCGGCACCGGCAGGAAGTAGGTCTTCATGCCCACCTGACGCGCCGTCGCCGCGGATTCCTTGGCAGCGGCCGTGTACTTCGGGTCCTTGGTGCCGGCGGTGTACACGGCGATCATGTCCGCGTACTTGCCGTGCTTGCGCATGATGTTGCGGGGCATGACCGCGTTGTAGGCGGCCTGATTGCCCTTGAAGAACTGGGCCAGGACCTGCGCCGGCTTCTCCGAGCCCTGGAACTCCTCCCCGGACACCGAGATGAAACTCCCGAAATCCTGGGGGTATTTGGACGCGAAGTAGCTCGCACAGACACCACCGTTGGAGTACCCCAGGAACGACCAGTGCTTGCGGTCCTGCAGGATGGGCAGGCTCGCGCGGGCCCAGGGCAGCACATCCTTCATCACGTAGGTCTCAACGTTGCCCAGCGGCCCGTCCAGGCACAGCGGGTCGTGGGACGGGTCGCCCAGCTGATCGACCACCAGGATCACTGGTGCCAGGCCGTGATTCTTCTTCGCCATGGCATCCGCCACGTCGCCGACGCCGATGGGGCTGGGGAATCCGGGCTGGCCCATCATGAGCAGCACGAACGGCAGCAGCGGAGGGTTCTTCACGCGGGCGGCCGGGGGCAGGTAGAGGCCCGCCCAGCGTGCGTTGAACCCGGAATGGGTCGCGGGGATCGGGGCGGGGGTGCGGCCGCGGAGGCCCACATCGGGCATCCCGTCCGGTGCCTGCCAGCTCTTGTAAAGCGGTTCGTCCGCGTCGAGAGCCCGCCAGGTCCCCTTCGAGGGAACCCTGACGGTGGAGGCGGTGTTGATGTCCAGGAGGGCGCCGATGGTGGGGTTCAGGCCGTAGGCGGCGTTGATCTGGAACGTGGCCGTGGCGAGGAAGACGATGACCGAGAGTGCCGACAAGACGGTGCGCCACCAGCGGCCGCCCCGGAGGTTGACCACCGCGAGGGCGATCCCGGCGACCGCGGCCGGCGCCCAGAACCAGTCCTCGAAGAGCAGAGGCTCGCCGAAGGTGTTGTCCACGTCCTGGATGTACCAGCACACGGCCAGGCCCACCAGGGTGCCCACCACCAGGGAACCGAGGGCCACCAGGAACCAGCGCCCACGGCGCCGCTTCAGGAAGAGGTAGACCACCAGGAGCGCGCTGAGGATCGTCCACGCGAGGAGAAACCGTGGACCCGTGATCGCAATGTCAAGAATCGGTTTCCAGGAATCCATCCCCGCTCCTCATGTCTGGTGTCGACGCTCCATCAGATGTGGCGCACCGAGACCGTACCGGACATCTCCTTGCGGGGGTGCGCTTCTTTATAGCAACCGATTCTGGGCGATGTCTGACAGTGTGCTGACAAGGAGTCGACGTTCCACCTGCTTGATCCGCTCGTGGAGGGAGTCCTCGTCCTCGCCTTCCTGGATGGCCACCGCCTCCTGCGCGATGATGGGTCCGGTATCCACTCCGGCGTCGGCCCAGTGCACGGTGCATCCCGTGACCTTCACGCCGTAAGCCAGGGCATCCCTGACCCCGTGGGCGCCCGGGAAGGCGGGCAGCAGCGCCGGGTGGGTGTTGAGATAGCGCCCGCCGAAAGCATCGATGAACGCCGCGGAGACGATCCGCATGAAGCCGGAGGACACGACGACGTCGGGGGCGTAGGACGCGGTGACACGGGTCAGTTCGGCGTCCCAGGCCGCCCGCTCGGCGTAGTCGCCGAACTCGACGGTGAAGGTGTCGATCCCGGCCGCCCGGGCCCGGACCAGACCGTAGGCGTCGGCACGGTCCGCGCCCACGGCGGCGATCTCCACCCCCAGTTCGCCACCGGCCACGGCATCGATGACTGCTTGGAGATTCGATCCGCTTCCGGACACCAGGACCACAATTCGCATGGTCCAAGACTATCGAGTGCGGATTCCCGCCCGGAACTTGGCAGCTTCAGAGCGCCGAGAAGACGCCCCCGGCCCTGGCCTCAGTCCGCCGACTTGCTGGCGGAGAAGGAGGACCGTGTGGCGCCGGCCGGCTCCGGCAGTTCACTCAGCTGACGGCGCTCCAGCCACGGGGCGGAGGCGTGGCCGAGCACGGTCCCTGCGGCGAGTTCCACGGCCACGAAGACGCCCAGCCGGAGCGGGTCCGGACCGATGTCACTGAGCCGGCCCAGCCCGAGCGAGCCACGGCTCACCCAGGCCAGCAGCAGGGCGAACACGCCGCCCACCGCTCCGATGGCGGCGGCCAGCACCACGGTGGACACCGTGGCCGTGAACCACCGTGTCCGGATCCGGATGGAGAGCCATTCATCGAAGTGATTCTCGCCTTCTCGCAGGAACCACCACCCCGCCAGGACGCCACCGATCACCGGTACCAGGACGCCCACGGGCCCGAACATCGCAGGCCCGGCCGGAACGGCGGCCAGCACCGGAATGGCCGGGACGGGGCCGACCGCGGTCCCGAAGGCCCCTGCCGCGGACCCGGTGCCCAGACTGAATCCGGCCCCGCTCAGCCAGGAGAGCGTGTACACCACCAGGTGCGGGAGATAGCCGGCCTGGGCCAGGGTGAGGACCGCGGCGCCGGAGACGTCAGCGCCCAGTCCCTGGTAGACGCTGACGATTCCGGCCCAATGGACCGCCAGCGAGACCACCAGGAGCAGCGCGGACAGCGACAGTGCCGCCATGATCGCGAGGAACGCCGCACGGACCACGGTCCACATATACGAGCCCGCCCAGCGGGAATGCTGGCTGGTGCGGGAGATCCAGTCCACCGCTTCGACGCCGATCAGCCGGCTCCAGGAGCGGGACTCGCGCCGCGCACCGCAGGTCAGCCCCGCCAGGACCGGCACCAGAGGCAGCAGGGCGGCGGTCACGAGATTGATCTTCACGTCCTCCGTGCCGCACACGAACGCCGTCGCGAAGCCGAATCCTCCATAGATGAGGAGCGCGCCGAGCGCGGCCTGCCAGAGCTGGTCGCTGTAGGACGCGCGGGCCAGCCGCTTCCCTGCCCGCCACGAGAGCAGGAACGGGATGAGCGCGAGTCCCCACGGAAGCAGCGTCAGCGGGCCTCCGAGGTCCTGGGCGCTGGAGGAACCGGAATACAGGTGGACCGTGAGCGGCACCCCGTGGATCAGGAGCCAGGCCTGACCGGCCAGGCGGGCCATGAAATCCGCACCCGTGGAACCCAGTCCGCCGGACGCCCAGACCCACACGGTGAACAGCAGCACCAGCAGCGCCGACAGGATGGCCGACTGCGCGGATTCCAGGGCTCCCTGAAGCCACAGGGGCATGGGAAGGCCTCGGTTGCCGCTCTGGTCTGCACGCAGTTTCATCCCTTCCATCCTGCCACGCGGGCGGGCCGGGAACGGCCAGGAGCCGCGGGCGGCACGCCTGGCCGTTAACCCAAGCTTTCCTTCCAGGACAGCTCGGGGATGCGAGCCCGTCAGGCTCGGCCCGCACCGTTGAAGGGTGAGGATCGCAATCGTGGCAGAGTCCTTCCTGCCCCTGATGAACGGTGTGACGCACTCGATTCTGAGGGTTCTGGACCATCTCCAGGAGCGCGGCGACGAGGTCCTGGTGATCGCGCCGTCTCCCGGGCCGGGCAGCGCCCCGGTGAGCGTGGCCGGTGCCACCGTGCGGCATCTGCCGGCGGTCCCGCTGGCCGGCTATACGAACGTCCGGGTGGCCCTGGGAGGTGTGAGCCGGGTCAAGCGCATCCTTGCCGGCTTCGCACCCGACGTCGTGCACCTGGCCTCTCCGTTCATCCTGGGCTGGAGGGCCGTCCAGGCAGCCCATGAGCTGGGGATCCCCACCGTGGCGGTCTACCAGACCGAGGTGCCCGGGTATGCCGCCCGCTATGGCGTCCCGTATCTGGAGAACTGGGCCTGGCAGCGAGTGGAGAACATCCATCTGCTCGCGGACCGCACCCTGGCCCCGTCCCGCTTCGCCCGCGATCAGCTGCAGGGACGCGGCATCCCCCGGGTCCACATGTGGAGGCGAGGGGTGGACACCTCACGGTTCCATCCGTCCAAGCGCGACGACGCGTGGCGGAGTGCCGTCGCCCCGCACGGCGAGCGGCTGATCGGCTATGTGGGCCGGCTGGCGGTGGAGAAGCAGGTGGAGGATCTGCGCGCGCTGGCCGGGATCCCCGGCGCCCGCCTGGTGGTGGTGGGTGAAGGCCCCCAGCGGGAGAGCCTTCAGAGACTCCTTCCGGACGCCGTCTTCACAGGCTTCCTGGGCGGCGAGGACCTGGCCCGCACCGTCGCGTCCTTCGACCTGTTCGTCCATCCGGGCGAATTCGAAACGTTCTGCCAGACCATCCAGGAGGCCATGGCATCCGGAGTGCCGGTGGTGGCCACGGGCCGAGGGGGTCCTCTGGACCTGGTGGACAACTCGCGCACCGGCTGGCTGTACCCGCCGGGCGATCTGGAGCGGTTCCGCCGGCATGCGGAGGACTTGATCGGCGACGAGGTGAAGCGCCGGGCATTCGCCGATGCGGCCCTCGAGAGCGTCCAGGGGCGCACCTGGCAGGCGATCGGCCACGAACTCGTGGAGCACTACCGGCAGGTCATGAGCGCCGGGCCCCGGGCCCACGGAGCCACCGTGACCGCTTCGCTCCCCCGCCGGCGGGTGTTCCAGCCGGCTCTCCGGCCGGTGGGCGTCCGCTTCCGGTCCTCCTTCAACACTCGACGAAACGGAGCAGCATCATGAGGATTTCCGTCATCGGCTGTGGCTACCTGGGCGCGGTGCACGCCGCCACCCTCGCCTCGATGGGTCACGACGTGGTGGGCATCGACACGGACGAGAGCAAGGTCCGTCTCCTCTCCCGTGGTGTGGCGCCGTTCTACGAGCCCGGGCTCGAGGAACTCCTCGCCCACACCACCGCTCAGGGCACGCTCCGCTTCTCCAGGGACTTCTCCGAGACGTCCGGAGCGGACGTCCACTTCCTCTGTGTGGGGACACCGCAGTCCAAGACCGGCGACGGCGCCGACCTGGGCTATCTTCTGGCAGCCACCCAGGAACTCCGCCGGCATGCCCGGGCCGGCTCGCTCGTGGTGGGCAAGTCGACCGTACCGGTGGGCACCGTCGATGTCCTCGGCGACCTCCTGGCCGAGCGCGGCGATCTGCTCCTGGCCTGGAACCCCGAGTTCCTCCGGCAGGGCACCGCGGTGAAAGACTCCCTGGTCCCGGACCGCCTCGTCTACGGCGCCGAAGGCCCGCAGGAGAAGCGCGCAGTCGAGATGCTCGACGCCGTGTACGCGCCTCTGCTGGGCGCGGGCGTTCCGAGGATCGTCTGCAATTTCGCCACGGCCGAACTGATCAAGTCGGCCGCGAACGCCTACCTGGCCACGAAGCTCTCCTTCATCAACGCCATGGGCGAGCTGTGCGACGCGGCGGGCGCCGACGTCGTCGCGCTGTCCGAGGCCATGGGGCTCGACCCGCGCATCGGCGCCCGCTATCTGCACGCCGGGCTCGGCTTCGGCGGCGGATGCCTGCCCAAGGACATCAGGAGTCTCCGGACGCAGGCCGGCAGCCTCGGCGTGACGGCCCTGGAGGACTGGATGGGATCGGTGGACACGATCAACCGGGAGCAGCGGGCCCGCAGCGTGTCCCTGGCCGCGGATCTCCTGGGCGGATCGGTGGCGGGCCGCCAGGTGACCGTGCTGGGTGCGGCCTTCAAGCCGGACACGGACGACATCCGCGACTCACCCGCCATGGATGTGGCGATGCGACTGGTGGAGGCCGGGGCCCATGTGACGGTCACCGATCCGAAGGCCATCAACAACGCGTGGCTGCGCTTCCCGCAGATGCGTTTCGAGACCAAACCGCTCGCCGCCCTCGACGGGGCGGAACTGGTGGTCCTGGCCACTGAGTGGGACGAGTTCTGCCGCCTGGACCCCGCCGTGGCCGGGAAGCTGGTGCGCCGCCGTCTGCTGCTGGACACCCGGAACGCTCTGGATGCCGACAGCTGGGCCGCGGAAGGCTGGACGGTGGCAGGTCTGGGGGTTCCCGGGCGCAGGCCCCGTGCCCGTGCGGCCGCGGGACAGCCCACGTCCGTCTGAGCGGGGCATTCCAGGCTGTTCCAGGCTGGGCTGTGCCTCCGAAACGAGCGGCCCGGCACTGGGAAGACATCAAAAAACCGGAGAGCCGGCCTTCATGGCCGGCTCCCCGGTGAAGCCTGTGGTCCGTTCCTGCCGTTCAGTGGCACCGGGACGGGATCCTCACAGCTTGCGAGGTGGCTTCCTCATTCCGAGGAAGTCGTCACAGAGCGGTGATGTTGACCGCCTGCGGGCCCTTGGGGCCCTGCTCGATGTCGAACGATACGCGCTGGTTCTCCTCAAGGGAGCGGTATCCCTTGCCCTGGATGGCGGAGTAGTGCGCGAAAACGTCCTGAGAGCCGTCCTCGGGAGCGATGAAGCCGAAGCCCTTTTCCGCGTTGAACCACTTGACGTTGCCAGTTGCCATGTCTATTGCTGTCCTGTCTGAAGATTTCCGGACCGCCGGATTGCGCCCCGTCGTTGTAGATGCTTCAACCGTGCTTCAGAAAGACGGGCGAGTTGCCTCGGTACTGCCTGAACTGCTGTGTGCCAAACATCGACCCACTCAGTTTACAGGGAATGACCGAGTTTTCCATAGGGTTTTGTGAAAATGTCGAACACGGAGTTGTGCGGGATATTTTCCAGTCCCTCGACCCGTTTCTCCCGGATTCTCGCGGATTTCCCGGGTCCCGTGCGCACAATCGCATTCCCGGATCATCAACCCGGAGGATGATCTTCCGGCTGATCACAGCCCAAAGCCGTCCCGAAAACTTGAGAGATCAAGCATTGGGTGTCATACGGTGTGACTCTGTGACGACTGGAGAAATTATTCGTCACACCCCGTCGTGGGGGGCTTTCTGTTCAGGCGTCGAGCGCGGCGCGTGCGGCACGGACGACGCCGGCATCGGTCACCATGTACGCGGTGGGATCCGCTCCGTCGGCCGCACCGAGGGAGACGGAGCCGGCCGAGGCGGTGGACACGGTCTTCTTGGCGGACAGATGAATCGCGTCCAGGCCCGCCTCACGGACCGCAGGGATGTCCGCGAGGGCCAGTCCACCGCCCGCCATCACCTGCAGCCGGTCTCCAACGTGCCGCCGCATCGTCCGCAGCTGCGCCAGTCCGGCGGCCACGGTGGGCCGCTGGCCGGACGAAAGGATGCGGGTGAATCCCAGGGCGATGACCGTGTCCAGCGCGGCGAGCGGCTCCCGCACCTGGTCGATGGCCCGGTGGAAGGTGAGCTCGGCGTCCTCACGGGCCTCCCGTGCCGACTCCGCCAGGCGGGCCATCGCTTCCCGGTCCACCGAACCGTCAGGCCGCAAGGCGCCGAGCACCACGCCCCGGGCGCCCTGCGCCAGCAAGCCTCGGATCTCCCGTTCCATGACATCCAGTTCATCCCGGGAGTACAGGAAGTCACCCGGGCGGCACCGGATGAGGGGATGCACCTCGAGTCCGTCCCCGGCGGCCTCCATCCCCGCCTCCATGAGGCCCTGGGATGGCGTGAGGCCGCCCAGTTCCAGGCCGGTGGTCAGTTCCACACGGTGTGCTCCGCCGGCGGCCGCGATGGCGGTCCCCGTGGCAGACGTGACGGCGATCTCGAGCAGCATGACTATCCCTTGAGTTCGAACAGGCCCCGGAGGCGATCCGGCACGGGGCGGATGACGATGGTCCGCAGCCGGGTGCCCGGCTGCGGACCATGGTACCGGTGCGGCGAACGCTCCGGCATGGCGTTATTCAGCGGCGCCCACGGCTGCGGGCTCCTCCTCGTCTTCGGCGCCCCCGGCGAACTGCGACATGTAGAGGCGGTGATACGCCCCTTCACGGCCCAGGAGCTCCACATGGCTGCCCTGCTCCACGATCCGGCCGTCCTCCATCACCAGGATGGTGTCCGCGTCGCGGATGGTGGAGAGGCGGTGTGCGATCACGAAGCTGGTCCTGTCGGTGCGCAGAGCTGCCATCGCCTTTTGCAAGAGCAGCTCGGTGCGGGTGTCCACGGAGCTGGTGGCCTCATCCAGGATCAGCAAGGACGGGTTGGAGACAAAGGCCCGCGCGATCGTGATGAGCTGCTTCTCACCGGCAGAGACGTTGTTTCCATCCTCATCGATCACGGTGTCATAGCCGTCCGGAAGTGCGCGCACGAAGCGGTCCACGAACGTGGCCCGTGCCGCCGTCATGATCTCCTCCTCGGTGGCGTCGAGCTTGCCGTACCGGATGTTGTCGTAGATGGTCCCGCCGAACAGCCAGGCGTCCTGAAGCACCATGCCCACCTTGGAGCGGAGCTCTGCCCGGCTGAGCTGCGTCACGTCCACCCCGTCCAAGGTGATCCGGCCGCCGTTGAGCTCGTAGAACCGCATGACCAGGTTGACCAAGGTGGTCTTGCCGGCCCCGGTGGGGCCGACGATCGCCACAGTGTGGCCCGGCTCCGCCGTGAAGGACAGGTCCTCGATGAGTGGCTTGTCCGGCGTGTAGCTGAAGGTCACGTGCCGGAACTCGACATGGCCGTCGGTCTTGGCCGGGAGGTGTTCGGTGGCCGTCTCCGGATCCTGCTCATCCGCGTCCAAGAACTCGAAGACGCGCTCCGCGGACGCCACTCCGGACTGCAGCATATTGGCCATGCCGGCGATCTGGCCGAGCGGCTGGCTGAACTCGCGCGAGTACTGGATGAACGCGGTGGCGTCGCCCAGCGACATCTGACCGGCCGCGACGCGGAGACCACCGACGACGGCGATACCCACATAGCTGAGGTAGGAGACGAATTGCATGACCGGGAAGATCATGCCGGAGACGAACTGGGCCCCGAAGGCGGCCTTGTTCAGTGCCTCGTTCTTGGCCTCGAAACGCTCCATCATGTCGTCCTCGCGGCCGAAGATACGCATCAGATCATGGCCGGAGAACGACTCTTCGATCTGACCGTTGAGCTCACCGGTGTTCTTCCACTGAGCAGCGAAGAGCTTCTGGCTCCGGCTGCCGATCACTCCGGCCGCGACCGCGGACAGCGGCAGGGCGATGAGGGCGATCAGGGCCAGCTGCCAGGACACCACGAACATCATGACGGCGATGCCCAGCACCGTCAGCACGGAGGAGACCAGCTGCGAGAAGGCCTGCTGGAGTCCCTGCTGGACGTTGTCGACGTCGTTGGTCACGCGGGAGAGCATGTCACCGCGCTGGCGGGTGTCGAAGTAATTCAGCGGCAGCCGGTTCAGCTTGGCTTCCGTCTCGTCACGCAGGCGGCGGACCACCTTCATGACGATGCGGTTCAGCACATAGCCCTGAGCCCAGAGGAACAGGTTGGCCGCGAAGTACATCAGGAGCACCGAGGCGATCAGGAAGCTGAGCTGCTGGAAGTCGATGCCCTGCCCGGGGATCAGGTTCATCTTGGCCAGCATGTCCGCCAGATTGTCCTGGCCCTGCGACTTGAGCCCGGCCACCAGCTGGTCCTTGGTCACGTTGGCGGGCAGGTTCTTGCCGATGACGCCGGCGAAGATGACGTCCATCGCCTTGCCCAGGATCTTCGGGGCGATGACGTTCAGGACCACGGAGACCACCACGAGGGCCACCACGAACCAGACCCCGGCGGCCTCCGGCTTCAGAAGCCCGAAGAGCCTCTTGGCGCTGGGCCAGAAATTCTTGGCCTTCTTGCCCGGAGTACTCCCCCACGCGCCGCCGTCGGCTTCGGTGGGCTTGTACTCCTCGTCCTCGATCCCGTCCTCCAGGACCGCGACAGACGTCTGGTCCAGGGCGTCCTCGGCCGGGGCCTCCGGCGCGGCGCCCTGCTTGCCGCGCTTCCCGCGGCCGGCGAATCTGTTCTCGCCGCTCATGCTGCCTCCTCGGCACTCAGCTGGGACTCGACGATCTCCTGGTAAGTGGGGCTGCTGACCAGCAGCTCCTGGTGCGTGCCCCGGTCCACGATCCTGCCGTTGTCCAGAACCAGGATCTGGTCCGCATCCGTGATGGTGGAGACCCGCTGGGCCACGATGATGACCGTGGCGTCCGACGTGGTCTTCTTCAGGGCGCTCCGCAGGCGGGCATCCGTCGCCACGTCCAGGGCGGAGAAGGAGTCATCGAAGACGAAGACCTTGGGCCGGCTCACGAGGGCCCGGGCGATGCACAGCCTCTGGCGCTGGCCGCCGGAGACGTTGGTGCCGCCCTGGGCGATGCGGGACTCAAGACCGTTCGCCTTGGCGCGGACGAAGTCCTCGCCCTGAGAGACGGCCAGGGCGTCCCAGAGCTCGTGGTCCTCCGCCGCGGTCCGGCCGAACCGGAGGTTGTCCGCGATGGTCCCGGAGAACAGGTACGGCTTCTGCGGCACCATGCTGACACGTTTGGTGATCTCCGGACGCGCGAGCTCCTGCACCGGGACGCCGTCCAGGAGCACCGCACCGCCGGCCACGTCGTACAGCCGGGACAGGAGGGAGACCATCGTGGTCTTGCCGGAACCCGTGGAACCGATGATGGCCACGGTCTGACCCGGCGCCGCGGTGAAGGAGATGCCGCTCAGCACGGGCTCCTCAGCCCCGGGATAGGCGAAAGTGACGTCGCGGAACTCCACATGACCGCGCAGCTCGGTGGGCTCGGTCGGGTTGGCGGGTTCCTGCATGGACGGCTCCACGTCCAGGACCTCTCCGATGCGGTCCGCGCAGACGGTGGCGCGCGGGATCATCATGGCCATGAAGGTGCCCATCATGACGGCGATGAGGATCTGGAGCAGGTAGGAGAGGAACGCCGTCAGCGAGCCGACCTGCATCTGCCCCTCATCCACACGGTGCCCGCCGAACCAGAGGACGGCCGCGGTGGAGAGGTGCAGGATCATGCCGATGGCCGGGAACATGAGGACGAAGAGCGAACCGATCTTCAGGGACACATCCGTCAGATCCTTGTTCGCGACGCCGAACCGGTCCTTCTCGTAGGGCTCGCGAACGAAGGCCCGGACCACGCGGATGCCGATGATCTGTTCGCGCAGCACCGCGTTGATGCGGTCGATCTTGCCCTGCATGCCACGGAAGAGCGGGATCAGGCGGACCACCAGGTAGCCCACCACGGCCACCAGGATGGGAACGGCCACCCAGACCAGCCAGGACAGACTGACATCCTCCTTCAGTGCCATGATGATGCCGCCCACGCACATGATCGGCGTGGAGACCATGAAGTTCAGGCCCATCAGAATGACCATCTGGACCTGCTGGACGTCGTTGGTCCCGCGGGTGATCAGGGACGGGGCCCCGAACTTGTTGACGTCCTTGGCGGAGAAGCTGGTGACCTTGTGGAACACGGCACCGCGAAGGTCCCGGCCGATGGCCATGGCGGTCTTGGAACCGAAGTAGACGCCGAGGATGGCGCAGATCACCTGGGCGAAGGCGACGGCGAGCATGACTCCGCCGGTCCGCCAGATGTAATCGGTGTCCCCCTTGGTGACGCCCTGGTCGATGATCTGGGCGTTCAGGCTGGGGAGATAGAGGGCTGCGATGGTGGAGCCCAACTGGAAGATGAGCACAGCTGCGATGTAGCCGAGGTACGGCTTCGAGTAGCGCTTGATGAGCGTCAGGAGCATGGAATCCAGCCTAATGAACAGGGTCTGACAATTTAGCGGGAACGGTGCGAGATCATCCTTCAGGAGGACGGTTTTTCCGGCCTACCGGCCAACAATCCGCCTAGAGGATATCCCCGTGCGCACCTCGCAGGACAGGCCCTGAGGCGATGCTCCTTAAACGGCGACGGCGCCCCGGTGTCCCGGGGCGCCGTCGTCGGCGGTGCGAAGTGGGTCAGGCGCCGAAGCCGGCCGGCCGGCGGTTCTCCTGGCCAAGAGCCTGGGCGGCGTAGCCATTGGGGGCGCCGAAGCGGTCGCCGGGGACGGCGGAGTCCGCCATCAGCGTCACCAGCTCATAGGCGACGTGGCCGCCGGCGACGCCCGTGATCTCGGCGTGGTCGTAGGCCGGGGAGACCTCGACGACGTCGGCGCCCACCAGGTTCATGCCACGGAAGCCGCGGATGATCTCGAGGAGCTCACGGCTGGTGATGCCGCCGGCCTCCGGGGTGCCGGTGCCGGGGGCGTGGGCCGGGTCCAGGACATCGATGTCGATGGAGATGTAGAGCGGGCGGCTGCCGATACGCTCGCGGATCTTCTCCACGGTCTCCAGCACACCCTGGTAGTAGACATCCGCGGAGGTGACGATGCCGAAGCCGAAGCGGTGGTCGTCGTCGAGGTCCTTCTTGCCGTAGAGCGGGCCGCGGGTGCCCACGTGGCTGATGGCCTCAGTGTCGAGGATGCCCTCCTCGACGGCGCGGCGGAAGGGGGTGCCGTGGGTGTACTCGGCGCCGAAGTATGTGTCCCAGGTGTCCAGGTGTGCGTCGAAGTGCAGCATGGCGATGGGCTCGCCGGCACGCTCGGCGGCGGCACGCAGCAACGGCAGGGCGATCGTGTGGTCACCGCCGAGGGTCACGAGCTTGCTGCCGTTGGCGGTGAGGTCCAGGGCGTTCTGCTGGATGGTCTCGATGGCCTCGTTGATGTTGAACGGGTTGACGGCCATGTCGCCGGCGTCGGCCACCTGGACGTTCTCGAACGGGCTGACGTCCCAGGCCGGGTTGTACGGACGGAGCAGGCGGCTGGCCTCACGCACGTGGTTGGCGCCGAAGCGGGCACCCGGGCGGTAGGAGACGCCTGAGTCGAAGGGGACACCGACGACGGTCACGTCCGCCTTCTCCACCTGGTCCAGGCGGGGCAGGCGGGCGAAGGTCGCCGCCCCCGCGTAGCGCGGGATCCGGGAGGAATCGATGGGGCCGAGGTTGCCGTTGGCCTCGATGCGGAGCTCTTCCATGTGCGCGTCCTTCACTCGTCAGCTGAACGCCCCCGGACGGGGCAGGTCTTGTGATCACCATCATAGGACCTTTGTTTCCCGTCATGCAACGTCTGTTTACCGAATTGATTGTCCATCGTTTCTCCGCCGTTGCTGAAAGAACACATAAAGGATGCATAAAGATCCCTCGCCAGGCCGGTCCAGGCGTCCTAGCGTGAAACTGTCCACAGCGATCGTTTCCAGCATCAACAGGAGAACTCGTGACCACGCTCACCCGCGTACCGGCGGATCCATCCGAGCCGCCCAGGCGCACCACTCTGCGCGAATGGCTCCTGGCGGACACCGCCGAACGCGCCGGAAAGCAGACCGGGCCCCACGGCCTGGCCGACCAGCACCACCGGAAGCCCTGGTGGCAGGTCATGTGCCTCACCGGCGTCGACTACTTCTCCACCCTGGGCTACCAGCCGGCCATCGCCGCGCTCGCCGCAGGGCTGCTCTCCCCGCTGGCCACCATCATCCTGGTACTGGTCACTCTCTGCGGCGCACTGCCCGTGTACCGCCGCGTGGCGAAGGAGAGCCCACGTGGCGAAGGCTCCATCGCCATGCTGGAGCGCCTCCTGCCCCGCTGGGGCGGCAAGCTCGTGGTCCTGGTGCTGCTGGGCTTCGCAGCCACGGACTTCATGATCACCATGACGCTCTCCGCGGCCGACGCCTCGGCCCACTTGACGCACAACCCGTACGCTCCGGACTTCCTGCACGGTCAGGAGATGGTCATCACCCTGGCACTTCTGGCGGGGCTGGGAGTGGTGTTCCTGCGCGGATTCTCCGAGGCCATCCGCGTTGCGGTGGTCCTGGTGGCGGTCTTCCTGGCACTGAACCTGGTGGTGGTCCTGGTGGCGCTGCTCCACGTGTTCGCCTCCCCCGTCATGGTGGGCGACTGGTGGACCGCGCTGAACCAGCAGCACGGCAACCCGATCATGATGGTGGCACTCGCCGTCCTGGTGTTCCCGAAACTCGCCCTGGGCCTGTCCGGATTCGAGACCGGCGTGGCCGTCATGCCGCAGATCCGCGGCGCGCACGGTGACACCGAACAGAACCCTGCCGGCCGCATCCGAGGCGCCCACAAGCTCCTGACCACCAGCGCCATCATCATGTCCGCCTTCCTGGTCTCCAGCTCACTGGCGACCGTCATCCTCATCCCCGCCAAGGAGTTCGAGGACGGTGGCCAGGCCAACGGCCGCGCCCTGGCGTACCTGGCCCACGAGTACCTGGGCAACGGATTCGGCACGGTCTATGACGTCTCCACCATCGCCATCCTCTGGTTCGCCGGCGCCTCCGCCATGGCCGGCCTGCTGAACCTGGTGCCCCGCTACCTCCCCCGCTACGGCATGGCCCCGGCCTGGGCCCGCGCCATCCGCCCGCTCGTGCTGGTGTTCACCCTGATCGGCTTCATCATCACGGTGATCTTCGACGCCAATGTGGACGCCCAGGGCGGCGCGTACGCCACCGGCGTGCTGGTGCTCATCACCTCCGCCTCCGTGGCCGTGACCCTCGCCGCCCGGACCGCCAAACAGCGGAAGACCATGATGGCCTTCGGCCTGGTGGCGGCGGTGTTCGTCTACACGACCATCGCGAACATGGTGGAGCGCCCGGACGGCCTCAAGATCGCCATCGTCTTCATCGCCGCCATCCTGGTGGTCAGCTTCGCCTCCCGCGTCCGCCGTTCCTTCGAGCTGCGCGCCACCACCATCAAGCTCGATGAGACCGCGCTGCAGTTCCTGGCTTCGGAGGACGAGGGCCCCATCCGGCTCATCGCCCACGAGCCGAAGTCCACGGACGCACAGCGCTACATCACCAAGTTCAAGCACGCCCAGCTGGCCAGCCACCTGCCCGGCACGGACGTCATGTTCGTCGAAGTGGTCGTGGAGGACAGCTCCGACTTCGAAGAGGAACTGCTGGTCCAGGGCAAGATCCGGCACGGCTACCGCGTCCTGGAGGTGCACAGCGGCAATGTGCCCAACACCCTGGCCGCCGTGCTGCTGCACCTGCGCGATGTCACCGGCCTCATGCCGCACATCTACTTCCGCTGGACTGAGGGCAATCCGATCACCAATCTGACCAAGTACCTCTTCTTCGGCGAAGGCGAGATCGCACCGGTCACTCGCGAAGTCCTGCGCGAAGCCGAACCGGACGTGACCCGCCGCCCCTGGGTGCACGTCGGCTAGAGCCGCCCACCTCGGTCCGGCCCACTACCATCCGGCTGTCCGCCGCCGGCGTCTCCTTCCGCTGAGCTCGCTATGGACCGTCTGAGATCGCTACGGTTCGTAGCGATCTCAGGCGGCGGACAGCGAGGTCACGCGAGGACCGGGACACTCCTACGCCGCGGCCGCCGGGACCAGGACCCAGAGGACCTCCACCTCGTCGTCCGTGGGGTTGAGCCAGCTGTGCGGCTCACGGCCCGGGAAGCTGAGGGTGTCCCCCTCGGAGAGCTCATAGCGTTCGTTGGACATGATCAGGATGAGCCGGCCCTTGACGATGTGCAGCACGTCCACATCGCAGTCCACGGAGTACAGCTCCGACTCACCCTTGCCGCGCGGTTCGATGACGCCCTTCAGGAGCTGGAGCCGGCGTTCGGAGCGGCCGGTCAGGAGCGTCTCCACGATTCCTTCGCCGCCCAGGGAGATCCGTGGAGCCTCGGCGGCGCGTGTCAGGGTCACGTCGGTGGCCGCGAACAGGTCCCCGATGCCCACGGACAGCACCTGGCACAGGGTCACCAGGGAGGACACCGACGGCGAGGTCAAGTCGCGCTCCACACGAGACAGGAAGCCCTTGGTGAGGCCTGTGACCTCGGCGACCTGCTCGATCGTCATCCGCTGGGCCTTGCGTGCGGCCCTGATCCGGGACCCGATGTTGATCGGCGCATTGCTCGGCTCGATGGGGAGGGCTTTCATGGTGCTTTCCTTAGCTGACCTGCTGCGCGGGCCCTTGGCTGGAACGTGGCCTGACTCACACGCGACTGTTGCAAGCGAGTTTAGTACCAGTGATCAAGATATGCCTGCTCCGCAACTCTGAGACCCGCCCCCGCCCGGCGCAAGACGTCATATGACTTGGCGAGGGCGTCACGGGGAGCCGCCGCGCGCCGTCGTGCCCTATGGTGAAGGAAGCTTCACGAGAGGTGGCGCCAAGCTCCGACTGGCCACCCGCCAACCCCATGTTCACGGGTGGCTCGGATGCAGAAGCGGCCCCGTTCCACCGGCGGGGCAAGAGCAAGCCGAAAGGCCCGTCCATGGACGTCCTCCCCTCCGTCGAGCCGCAGAGCGGCCGCGTCACCCTCTTCCTGCCCGACGGCGAGCGCCACTTCTTCTGTCCCCAGCCGCATCAGCTGCTGGACGCCCTCGCGCGCGCCGTCCGCCGGCCTCGCTGGAGCGGCCACGGGAACGACGCCGGCACGCTGTCGGTGCGCGTCGCGGCCACCGGGCGGCGTGATGGCCGGGAGCTTCTCTTCACGCTGCAGGCCCTGCCGGAGTTGCGGTCCACCGAAACCGGATTCGCCGGTGAACCGGCCGAAAAACCGCGGAAATTCGCGCTACAGTAAGGGCTGCGCAATGGGGCGCCACCACCATTTACGACCCCAGGAGCCCACCTTCATGAACGCCACCCAGGCCACTCCGGCCGATATCAAACGCTGGCAGCAGTACCTGGCCGATGAACGCGCCGAGGCGTCCGTCTATCGCGATCTGGCGGCCCGCCGTGACGGCGAGGAGAAGTCCATCCTCCTGGCCCTCGCTGAGGCGGAAGGCCGGCACGAGGCCCACTGGCTGAACCTGCTCGGCGAGAACGCGGACAGCGGCCGCAAGGCCTCCCTGAACAGCCGCTTCCTCGGCCTTCTGGCCCGGAACTTCGGATCCGTCTTCGTCCTGGCCCTGGCACAGCGCGCCGAGGGCCGCTCCCCCTACGCCACCGACCCCCACGCCACCCCGGCGATGGCCGCCGACGAGCAGATCCACGAGGAGGTGGTCCGCGGCCTGGCCACCCGTGGCCGCAACCGGCTCTCCGGCACCTTCCGTGCCGCCGTCTTCGGCGCCAATGACGGCCTGGTCAGCAACCTCTCCCTGGTGATGGGCATGGCCGCCACGGGCGTGAACAGCCACGTGGTCCTCTTCAGCGGCGTCGCCGGCCTTCTGGCGGGTGCACTGTCCATGGGCGCCGGCGAGTTCGTCTCCGTCCGGTCCCAGCGGGAACTCCTGGAAGCCAGCCGTCCCACCCAGGTCACCCTGGCCGCGGCCCCGCGCCTGGACCTGGAACACAACGAGCTGGTTCTGGTCTACCTGGCCCGCGGCATGAGCCGGGAGGCCGCCGAGCACCGTGCCGCCGAGCGGCTGGGGCAGTTCAGCTGCGATTGCGATCCGAGCCTCTCACTCCATCCGGAGCTTCCCGAACCGGAAGATGAACACGAGACCATCGGCACCGCCTGGGGCGCCGCGACATCGAGCTTCTGCTTCTTCGCCTCCGGCGCGCTGATCCCCATCCTGCCCTTCCTGTTCGGCATGAGTGGCGTGGCCGGCCTGATCCTCGCCGTGATCCTGGTGGGCATCATGCTCCTCGGCACGGGCGCCATCGTGGGCCTGCTCTCCGGCACTTCGCCCATGACCCGGGGGCTGCGCCAGCTGCTCATCGGCCTGGGCGCCGCAGCGGCCACCTACCTCCTGGGCCTGGCCTTCGGCGCCACGCTCGGCTGATCCATTCGCGGACCAGGACCCTCCCCGCCTCCGGGCGGGGAGGGTCCTGCCGTTTCCCGGGCATCTCCCCTGGTCATCACTGGACACCGGGTCACAGCCTCTCGCACGTCCGCCCCGGCCGCCGTCGGCTAAGGTGGGAAACCGGGGGCAAGGAGCCGGCAACCCCGCGGCATCCACCGATCACCGCGGGACCAAGGGAGAGTAAGGGGACGCATGGCGGAGAGCACCGGCCGTGACCCTGACACCGACGGCGAATCCAGCCAGCACGGCGGCATCCAGTCAGTGGACCGCGCCCTCACCATCCTGGGCATCCTCTCCCGGGACGGCCAGGCCGGCGTCAGCGAGATCGCCGAGGAGATGGGGATTCACAAGTCCACGGCGTCCCGGCTGCTGGGTTCCCTGGTGGCCCGTGAAATGGTCCACCAGAACAGCGAGCGGGGGAAGTACCGGCTGGGATTCGGGATCCTGCGGCTGGCCAATTCGATCCCCGGCCGGCTCAGCCTGGTCAGGGAGGCCCGGCCGGTCCTGGAGGCCCTCGCCGACGAGTTCAAGGAGACCGTCAACCTGGCCGTGCTGCGCTCCAATTTCGCCGTGAACCTGGACCAGGCCATGGGTCCCTCCACCCTCGCCACCTACGACTGGGTGGGCAGCCTGACACCCCTGCACGCCACCTCCAGTGGCAAGGTGCTCCTTGCCGGGCTCTCCGCGGACGAGTGCGCACGCATCCTGGACGAAACGGGGCTGCCGGCCCGCACACCGCACACCATCACGGACCGGGCGGCACTCGAAACCCAGCTGCTCGACGTCGCACGCCAGGGTTACGGCATCGTCCGGCAGGAGTTCGAAATCGGGATCACCTCCATATCGGTGCCGGTCTGCAATCACGTGGGCGCCGTCATCGGGGCCATCAGCATCTCCGGGCCCGCTTTCCGTTTCGATCCGGAACAGGAGCCGGGACTCCTGGAGGGGCTGAAGGAAGCGGGTCTGAAGGTCAGCGCACGGATGGGCTACGCGCGCCGCTGAGGCGATACCGACACTCAGGCGTCCTCTTCGAGCCGTGCGGTGAGGATCTGGTGGGCCGTGGCCTGCAAGATGCCGAGCGATTCCTGGATCAGGGGTGAGGTGATGCTGCCCCGGCGCACGGCCGCGATGATGCGGCGCGATGGCCGCCCGTCGCCGGTGAGGCGCAGCCGGACGACATTCTCGGCACCATTGAGGGGCGCGAGCCGTGGCAGCAGCCCGACACCGAGCCCCGCTCCCACGAACGCGATCAAGGTCTCCCATTCAACGGCCTCGTGCGCGATCCGGGGCGTCACACCGACCGCGGTGAACGCGGCGGTGAAGAGGGCGTGATACGTCGAGCCCGCGGCCTCCGTGATCCACGGCTCCGCGGCCAGTTCGTCAAGAGTCACGGCCTCATGTGACGCGAGGGGATGGTCGGCGGGGATGATCACATCGAGGGGATCATCGAGGAGCACCCTCTGCTCGAAGCGGGGATCGTCCTCACGATGGGGGTCGGCCTGCATCGCGACGATGACCGCAAGGTCGATCCGCTCCGCAACCAGCAGGTCGAAGCAGCGGGCCGGATCGGCCTCCAGGACCTGCACCTCCAGCTGAGGTCGCGCCGAACGCAGCGTGGCCGCCAGGGGCGCCAGAAGCTGGGCGGCCGCGGTGGAGAATCCACCGATGCCGAAATGGGGCTGCACCTGGTCGCCCGCCTCCAAGGCGGCGGCACGCAGCCGCTCCCATTCGGCGATGAGGGAGTCCGATCCGGCCACCAGGAAGCGGCCCGTGGCGGTCAGCCGCACTCCCCGCCCGTCCTTCGTCAGCAGCTGCATTCCGAGCGCCTTCTGGAGCTCGCGCAGCTGCGCTGAGACGGCGGACGGGGAGTACCCGGTGAGCTCAGCGGTCGCACCGATCGTGCCGCATTGGGAGAACACGCGGAGGGTGATGAGCCTGACATCGATCATGCAGCTATTTTGCATGGTTATCTTCACAATCTTGCGCTTTTACTGCGGCGATTGTGATCCTAATCTCATCAGTACAAGTCCTTCGCGCACCGCGCACCATCCTTGCTCTCCGGGAGGAACCTCATGACCGCTCCAGCGAACGCGCCCCTCAGCTCGCGCGGAAAACTCGCCGCTTCCCTTCCGGTGGAGCAATTGGCCGAAATCAGCGCGCTGTTCGAGTTCCGGCGCACCGGTTACTCCCTCGACGCCCCGTTCTACACGGACCCCACCGTCTTCAAGCTGGACATGGAGGCCATCTTCGGCCAGCACTGGGTCTTCGCCGCGAGCACGGCCGAGCTGCCGGAACCCGGCGACTATGTGACGGTCGATTACGGCCCCTACTCCCTGATCGTGCTGCGCAATGACGAGGGCGGCGTGAACGTCCTGCACAACGTCTGTCGCCACCGCGGTGCCCGTGTCCTGACGGACGCCACGGGCTCCACCGGCAACCTGGTCTGCGGCTACCACTCCTGGACCTACTCCCCCGAGGGCAATCTGATCCACGCCTCGGCGCCGGGCGAGACCAAGTTCGACAAGAACTGCTTCGCGCTCAAGAAGGCCCACGGCCTCGAAGTCGCCGGCCTGATCTTCGTCTGCCTCGCGGCCGAAGCGCCCACCGACTTCTACGAGACCGCCAAGATCTTCGAGCCCTACCTCGCCCCTCACGAGCTGGGCAAGACCAAGATCGCCTACCAGCAGAACATCATCGAAGAGGGCAACTGGAAGCTCGTCATGGAGAACAACCGTGAGTGCTACCACTGCGATGGTCACCCGGAACTCGCCTGCTCCCTCTTCCCCACCTGGGGCCTGACCGAAGGCCTCATCCCCACCCACCTCGAAGAGGTCTGGGAACGCAACAAGCTCGCCCAGTCCGACCTCGAGGCACGCTGCGAGCGTTACGGACTGCCGCACCAGGTGGTCGAAGAACTCGACACCCGCGTCGCCGGCATCCGCATCTCCCGTGAAGCGCTCGACGGCGACGGCGAATCGTTCTCCGCCGACGGCCGCCGCCTGTCCAAGAAGCTCCTCGGCGACCTGCGCGACTTCCGCCTGGGCCGTTGCTCCATGCACCTGCAGCCCAACTGCTGGTTCCACTTCATGAGCGACCACGTGATCACCTTCGCCGTGTTCCCCATCAACGAGCACCAGAGCCTGGTCCGCACCACCTGGCTCGTGGCCGATGACGCGGTGGAAGGCGTCGACTACGACCTGGACAAGCTGACCTACACCTGGAAGCAGACGAACATCCAGGACAAGGCATTCGTGGAGCTCTGCCAGCAGGGTGCCGCCAGCCCGGCCTACGAGCCCGGCCCGTACATGAAGAGCGAGTACCAGGTCGAGGCGTTCATCAACTGGTACGTGCAGCGCGTGCAGGAGCACTTGGCATGACCGACGTTCTCACGGAGACGGTCGTCCAGGAACCGCAGCGCATCCGCGGCCTGGAAATGCCGTGGAACCGGGTCATGGGCAGCACGGAGACGCCCGCCCGGGCGGCCCGTGCCCTGGGGCCCTGGCACCCGCAGGAGTTCCTGGCCGAGTGCGTCGAGACCATTCCCGAGGCCGGCGGCCTGATGACGTTCGTGTTCCGCCGTGGCGACGGGGCGCCCCTGGCGTTCCGTGCCGGCCAGTACGTGAACATCGCGTTCCCGCTCCACGGCGAGGATCAGGAACCGGTGGACCGCAGCTACTCGCTGTCCAGCTCCCCCACCCAGCCCTGGACCTTCAGCATCTCGGTCAAGTGCGACGCCGCCGGCTTGGTGTCCCCCTGGGCGCACCAGAACGTCCGGCCCGGCACCGTCCTGGAGATGCTCGGCCCGGTCGGTGCGTTCCACCTGCCGGACGCCGACCGGCGCGCACGCTACCTCCTGCTGGCCGCCGGTGCGGGCATCACCCCGATCATGTCCATGGTCCGCACCATCCACTCCCTGCCCGGGCACGCCGACGTCGTCGTGCTCTACCACGGTTCGGACGCGGACGGCTTCGCCTTCCAGCGGGAACTGGACCACATCGCGTCGATCGACTCACGCATCACGGTCCACTACTCGCTGGGTGACCGGGGTGTCCCCGACGGCTGGGAAGGCCGCACCGGGCGCCTCTCTGCGGCCATGATCGAGGAGGTCGCTCCCGACGCCAACGGCCGCCAGGTGTACGCCTGCGGCCCCGAGGGCTACCTCAACACTGCCACCGAGCTGCTCCGCCGGGTGGGCGTGGACGACACCTCCATCTACATGGAGTTCTTCTCCGGCGACCGCCAGACGCTCCTGGAATACCAGACGGAGATCGCGTTAGCGACCGACATCGCGGAAGAGATCGCCGAGGAGATCGCGGAATCGGCCGAGGACTACTACGGCAGCCAGCCCGCGGCCTTCGGCCTCTACGAGCCGGGCCTGGACGCCGACGGGACACCGCACGCGTCCGGCCTGCCGCTGGAGACGGCCGACGCCGACGCGGAGGCCCCTGTGACCGCCGGCACCGCCGCGAAGGCCGGGACACCCGACGCCTCGTCCTTCAACACGGTCGGGACCGGCAGCCTCACGATGTCCTTCCTCCGCACCGGCATCAATGTCCGGATCGACCCGTCCGAGCACATCCTCGGGGTGGCTCAGCGAGCCGGTGTCAGGATCGGCGCCAATTGCCAGGAAGGCATGTGTGGCTCCTGCAAGGTCGTCAAGCTCTCCGGCGAGGTGGACATGAACCACCAGGGCGGGATCCGGGCACGTGAGATCTCCGCAGGCAAGTTCCTGCCGTGCTGCTCCACCGCGCAGACGGACCTGGTGATCGACGCCTGAGCCCGTGGGCCGGGCACCGGCCTTCCTCCCGGCAGGGGCGGCACCGCCGCCCCTGCCGCTCCCCCTCTCACCACGTCCATCTCAAGATCCAGGAGTAGACCGTGACCATTGTTCTTGAAAACCGCCCCACCGGGGGCACCACCGCCGATGCCCTCGCCTCGGCGCGCAAGACCGGCACCGTCCAGTACGTCCTCACGCTCGCGTGCCCCGAACGCCCCGGGATCGTCCGGGCCATCACGGGCTTCCTGGCCGATCGCGGCTTCGACATCATCGAACACCAGCAGTTCGACGATCACGTCAGCGGCAAACTTTTCCTGCGTACGGCCTTCACCCCCGGAGACGAGGAAGTCTCCGTGGACGGTCTCAGTGCCGAGTTCGCAGCGGTCGCCGACGAGTTCGGCATGGAGTTCACCATCCACGACGGGCGGCCCCAGCGCGTCCTCGTCATGGTCTCCAAAGCCGGCCACTGCCTCAACGACCTCATCTTCCGGTGGCGCGCAGGCAGCCTCGGCGCCGAACTCGCCGTCGTGGTGTCCAATCACGAGGACCTCCGTCCGATGGCCGAGGCCGCCGGCCTGCCGTTCATCCACGTCCCGATCACCGCTGACACCAAGCCCGAGGCGGAGGCCCGCCTGCTGGAACTGATCGAGGAGTACCAGGCCGACCTGGTGGTCCTGGCCCGCTACATGCAGGTCCTCTCGGACGGTCTCACCAAGACCCTCCGCGGTCGCGCCATCAACATCCACCACTCGTTCCTGCCCGGGTTCAAGGGCGCCAAGCCCTACCACCAGGCCTATGACCGCGGCGTGAAGCTCATCGGAGCCACCGCCCATTACGTCACCGCGGACCTGGACGAGGGCCCGATCATCGAGCAGGAGGTCTTCCGGGTGGACCACAGCCTCGACGCGAACACCCTGGCCACCGTGGGCCGGGACGCCGAATCCCAGGCCCTGTCCCGGGCCGTGCAGTGGCACTGCCAGCACCGGGTCCTGCTGAACAACACCCGAACCGTCGTTTTCCGCTGACGCGAACCAGGAGAAACACAAGAAGATGAGCACATCACCACGAGTCGTCATCATCGGCGCCGGCATCGTCGGCACCAATCTCGCGGACGAACTGTCCCTTCGCGGGTGGAACAACGTCACCGTCGTGGAGCAGGGCCCCCTGGAGCTGGCGGGCGGTTCGACGTCCCACGCTCCGGGCCTGGTGTTCCAGAACAACGGGTCCCGGACCATGACGCACTTCGCCACCTACACCGTGGAGAAGCTCCTGAGCCTCAGCAAGGACGGCCAGTCCTGCTTCAACCAGGTGGGCGGCCTTGAACTGGCCACGACGCCCGAGCGCCTGAAGGACCTCCACCGCAAGATGGGCCTCATGACGTCCTGGGGCGTGGAGAGCCGGATCATCGACGCGGACGAGTGCGAGAAGCACTATCCTCTGCTGACCACGGGCGCGCTCACCGACGGCCGCGAGATCCTGGGCGGCCTGCTCATTCCGACTGACGGCCTCGCCCTGGCGGCCCGTGCCGTCCAGCTGCTCATCGAACGCTCCGGCGAACGCGGCGTCACGTTCCTGGGCTCCACCACCGTCACCGGCATCGCCCAGGAGGGCGGCAAGGTCACGGGCGTGGAGACGGACAACGGCCTGATCCCGGCGGACATCGTGGTCTCCTGTGCCGGCTTCTGGGGCCGTGAGCTCGGCAAGCTCGTGGGCCTGGAGGTCCCACTCCTGCCGCTCGGGCACCAGTACGCCGTCACCACCCCGCTGCCGGAACTCGAAGGCGTCAACGAGCTCCCCAAGGGTGCCACCAAGCCCATCCTGCGTTACCAGGACAAGGACCTCTACTACCGTGAGTGGGGCAACCGCATCGGCATCGGCAGCTACGCCCATCGCCCCATGCCGGTGGACATGTCCAAGCTGCCGGAGGTCTCCGCCGAGGAGATGTCCGACCACAAGATGCCCTCCCGCCTGGACTTCACCCTGGAGGACTTCCTCCCGGCCTGGGAGGACAGCAAGGACCTGCTCCCGGCCCTGCGGAACGCGGAGATCGAGGACGGCTTCAACGGCATCTTCTCCTTCACCCCGGACGGCGGCCCGCTCATCGGCGAGCACCCGGACCTGACCGGCTTCTTCGTGGCCGAAGCCGTGTGGGTCACCCACTCCGCCGGTGTGGCGAAGGCCGTCGCCGAGCTCCTCATCGAGGGCCGCTCCACCACGGATCTGCACGGCACGGAGCTGACCCGCTTCGAGAAGGTCCAGACCTCGGACGACTACGTCTCGGAGACCTCGCAGCAGAACTTCGTGGAGATCTACGACATCCTGCACCCGCTGCAGCCCAAGGAATCGCCCCGCGATCTGCGCGTGAGCCCGTTCAACGTCCGCCAGAAGGAGCTCGGGGCGTTCTTCCTGGAATCTGCAGCCTGGGAGCGCCCGCACTGGTTCGAGGCCAACCGGGCCCTCCTGGAGGAGCTCCCGGCCGAGTGGCAGGCTCCGGAGCGCGACTCCTGGTCCGCCATGTTCCACTCCCCCATCTCCGCCGCCGAGGCGTGGAAGACGCGCACCGCCGTCGCGCTCTATGACATGACGCCGCTCAAGCGCCTTGAGGTGGTCGGCCCGGGCGCCGAGGCGCTCCTGCACCGCCTGAGCACGGGCAACATCACCAAGAAGCCGGGCGCTGTCACCTACTGCCTGCTGCTGGAGCACGACGGCGGCATCCGCAGTGACGTGACGGTGGCACGCCTCGAGGAAGAGCGCTTCCAGCTGGGCGTCAACAGCAACGTCGACTTCGACTACCTGCGCGTCGAGGCGCGCAAGCAGTCGGCGGAGGACCCGTCGCAGTGGGCCCACGTCTCCGACATCACCGGCAGCACCTGCTGCATCGGCCTCTGGGGGCCTCTGGCCCGCGAGGTCATCGGCAAGGTCACCGGCGACGACCTGAGCAACGACGGCCTGAAGTACTTCCGCGCCAAGGAGATCTCCGTGGGCGGCATCCCGGTCACCGCGATGCGCCTGTCCTACGTCGGTGAACTCGGCTGGGAGCTCTACACGAGCGCCGAGTACGGCCTGAAGCTCTGGGACCTGCTCTTCGAAGCCGGCCAGGAGCACGGCATCATCGCCGCCGGCCGTGGCGCGTTCAACAGCCTGCGCCTGGAGAAGGGCTACCGGCTCTGGGGCACGGACATGAACACCGAGCACCACCCCTACCAGTCCGGCCTGGGCTTCTCCGTGGCCAAGGACAAGGTGGGCTTCGTCGGCGCGGAGGCTCTCGCGGAGCGCAAGGAGCAGCCGGCGGGCAAGGTGCTGCGGTGCCTGACGCTCGACGACGGCACGTCCGTGGTGCTGGGCAAGGAACCGGTGTACGTCGACGGCGAAGCCGCCGGTTACGTCACCAGTGCGGCGTACGGCTTCTCCATCCACCGCCCGATCGCCTACGCCTGGCTGCCGGACTCCCTCGGCGTCGGTGACGCCGTGGAGATCGAATACTTCGGCCGCCGCCTGCCGGCGACGGTCACGGCGGAGCCGCTGTACGACCCGGCCATGGAGCGCATCCGCGGCTGATACCCGCAGGGCCTCAAGCCCGCCCCGTCACGGGATTCCGTGACGGGGCGGGCTTTTGCGTGTCCAAGGGCTTCTCAGTGTCCGGGTGCTTTTCCGTGTCCGTGCCTTCCGCGTGCCACGGGCTTGCCTGTGGCCGGGCTTGGACGGGCCTTCCGGGTCGTGGACCTCCTCCTGGCCGTCGTGGCCCAGGGCACCGCGAGGCCGGCCGCAGGACGCACCGCAGACGAGTGAGGCGCCCCGAAGTGGGGTCTGCCGCCCAAGGGCTCCAGACGTCCGCCGTGGAGCATGCCGGCAGCGGCCTCAAGCGGTCCGTCACAGCGCTCCCGCGGCCTGGACGCCGCTCCCCGGAGCCCCCGGGGCCTTCAGCTGGGCACACGGAAATGCCCGGCTGGAACATCCAGCCGGGCATTTCCGGTCATACCAGTGGGGGTCAGGCTGTCACGGCCGCGAGGGCCTCCGCCTCCGCGCCGATCGTCGTGTCAGGGCCGTGGCCCGTGCGGACCACGGTCTCGGGAGGCAAGGTCAGCAGACGCTCCCGGATCGAGGCCAGGATGGTGGGCCGGCTGCTGAAGGACCGCCCTGTGGCACCGGGGCCTCCCTGGAACAGCGTGTCACCGGTGAAGACGGTTCCTTCGCTCTCCAGGTGGAAGCACGTGGAGCCGGGCGAATGACCCGGGGTGTGGATCGCCTTCAGGACGGTCCCGGCCACCGTGAACTCCTGGCCGTCGGCCAGGAAACGGTCGGGTTCCGTGCCGGGATGCGTGAGCTGCCACAGCTCCAGATCGGCCGGGTGCAAGTGCACCAAGGAACCCACACGGGCCGCAAGCTCCCGCGCCACCGTGATGTGGTCGTCGTGGGCGTGCGTGAGGAGCACCGCCAGAACCTTCCGGTCCCCGACCTGCTCCACGATCGTGGCGACGTCGTGCGGGGCGTCGATGATGACGCACTCGCTCTCGTCCCCCACGATCCAGACGTTGTTGTCCACGTCCCACGTGCCGCCGTCCAGTGAGAACGTCCCGGACGTCACGCGGTTCTCAATGATGACCGGCATCAGGCGCCGGCCTCCACGAGCTCGTCCGCGGACACGAGTTCCACGACGGAGCGCAGCACGGTCCCCTGGTGCATCTTGTGGAACGCCTCCTCGATCTGCTCGAGGGAGATCCGCTCGGAGACGAAGGCATCCAGGTCCAGCCGGCCCTGCTTGTAGAGGTCCACCAGCATGGGGAAGTCGCGGCTCGGCAGGCAGTCGCCGTACCAGGAGGACTTCAGGGAACCACCACGGCCGAACACGTCCAGCAACGGCAGCTCCAGCGTCATCTCCGGAGTCGGGACACCGACCAGAACCACGCGTCCGGCCAGGTCACGGGCGTAGAAGGCCTGCTTGTAGGTCTCCGGGCGGCCCACGGCGTCGATCACGACGTCGGCGCCGAAGCCTCCGGTCAGCGCACGGATCGCCTCCACGGCGTCCTCTGCGGAGGAGTCGACGCCGTGCGTGGCGCCCAGCGAGAGCGCCATTGCGACCTTCCGAGGGTCGATGTCGACGGCAATGACCGTCGTCGCGCCCGCCAGCTTCGCGCCGGCGATCGCGGCGATGCCGACGCCGCCGCAGCCGATCACGGCCACGGACTCGCCGCGCTTGACCTCACCCGTGTTGATGGCGGCACCGAGGCCGGCCATCACGCCGCAGCCGAGGAGACCGACGGCGGCCGGGTCGGCGTCGTCGTCGATCACGGTGCACTGCCCGGCGGCGACGAGGGTCTTCTCCGCAAACGCGCCGATACCCAGCGCGGGCGTGAGCACCGTGCCGTCCTCGAGCGTCATCTTCTGCGTGGCGTTGTGCGTGGCGAAGCAGTACTGCGGCTGGCCCTTCTTGCAGGCGCGGCAGTTGCCGCACACGGCACGCCAGTTCAGGATCACCCGGTCGCCCGGCGCCACCTCGGTGACGCCCGGGCCGACCGCGCTGACCACGCCGGTGGCCTCATGGCCCAGCAGGATCGGGAAGTCGTCCGTGATACCGCCCAGCTTGTAGTGCAGATCCGTGTGGCAGACTCCGCAGGTGAGGATGTCGACCAGTGCCTCCCCCGGTCCCGGATCCGGCACCAGGATCGTCTCCACGGACACCGGGGCGTTCTTCTCCCGGGCGACGACCGCCCGAACCTTGTGAACCATGTGTGCTGAATTCCTTTCCTAGGAGACGGGGACGCCCTGCTGTTCGGCGGCCTCATGAGGGCACCGGACCTGCGTGGCGCCGTTCAGTGCAGGGACGCCGTGGTGGCGGCGATCGTGGATAGGGCACGGAGGCAGTTCCGCCTCCGATTCGTCCTCCACCGGCTCCGCGGTGGCCGAGACCGCCGCGTGCTCGGCCAGGACGCCCGTCTGGTGACGGATCTTGGTGCGGTAGAGCACGGCACCGGCCACCACGACAGCGCCGACGAACATGACGCCGCCCCATTGCAGGTACCACTCGAAGGGCGGGACGGAGTTGTAGATCTCCTGGCGCGGCCAGATGAGGTTCAGGGTCATCGCACCGCCCCAGAGGACGGCCATGATGTTCACCGGCAGTCCCCACTTGCCGAGGCTGAAGCCCACCTCGGAGCCGTCGTCCTTCAGCGGCCACTTCTTCAGGAAGCGGCGCCGCAGCATCGGCACGGTGACCAGCAGATAGGAGAGGTAGATCAGCACGATGCTGATGCTGGAGAGAATGGTGAAGATGGCCGGCTGGGTGATGTTGACCAGCAGCGGGATGATGGCCAGCACACCGATGACGATCGCCGCCACGGTGGGCGTCTTGCGGCCGGGGTGGACCTTGCTGAGCTGCCGGCTGAAGGGCAGGTTGTTGTCACGGGCCATGGCGAACATCATGCGGATGGCTGCGGCGTGCACGGCGAGCGTGCAGACGACGACGGCCACCACGATGCAGGCCAGGAACGCCTTGCCGAACGGGCCGCCCAGGACGGAGAGCACGATGTACTGGAGGCCGCCGTCGGCCTCGCCGATCTTGGGGTCGTTCAGGTTCGGTGCCGCGAGGATGCCGCCGAAGAGCAGCAGGCCGCCGAGCAGGAAGGACGCGGTGACGGCACGCAGAATGGCCTTGGGCGCCGTCTTCTTGGGGTCCTTGGTCTCCTCGCCCAGGGAGGACGCGGTGTCGAAGCCGTACATGACGTAACCGGAAGCCATCGCGGCGATCAGGAACACGCCCAGGAAGCCACCGGGCTTGTCCTGGCCGAATCCGGAGATGTTGAAGAGGACCTGGGGAGGGTTGGTCATGTTCCAGAACAGGGCCAGCACCAGCAGTGCGGCCGCGATGAGTTCGACGAACACACCGATGCTGTTGATCTTGGTCATGAGTTTCACGCCGAACGCGTTGATCAGCGTGGAGATGGTGATCATGATGGCCGCCAGGACCACGCCGTTGATGGCGAAGTCATACGGGCCTGAACCGTCACCGACGAATTGGAAGCCGCTCCAGAGCTGCGGCAGCGTGATCTGCAGGGCGAGCGCCACGGATCCCAGCGCCATGATAGAGGAGATCAGCAGGAGCCAGCCGGCCAGCCAGGCCGGGGTTCCCGAACTGAGCCGCTTGGCCCAGTTGTAGACCGACCCGGCCACCGGATACCGGCCGGCCAGTTCGGCGAAGCAGAGTGCCACCATGAACTGGCCCACGAAGACGATGGGCCAGGACCAGGCGTAGGCCGGTCCGGCGGTGGAGAAGCCGAAGTAGAACAATTGGAAGACGCCGGTGAGGATGGAGATGTAGCTGACGCCGGCGGCGAAACTTGCAAACTTTCCGATGCTGCGGTCGAGAGTCTGGGCATAGCCGAACTCATCCATTCCGCTGGCATCGGTGGTCTTTCGGGTTTCTGACATCCGAAACTCCTCTGTCGAATAGCACGATGGTGAGCGCCTGGCCCCCGGAGGATGTCCGTGGAGAGGGCCGGCGAGACCGTCCGGGCGTGCCGCGTTGCACGCCCGGACGGTGTCCCTCTGTGAATGGTGCTTGCCTGGGCCGGCCTAGCCTTCGGAGGGCAGGCCGGAGGCGGGCTGACCGAACCAGCCGCTGGGAGCGGGCTGGATGTTCTGCCAGATGTGCTTGGCCTCACGGTATTCATTGAGGCCGGCGCTGCCGAGTTCACGGCCGATGCCGGACTTGCCGAAACCGCCCCACTCCGCCTGCGGAACATACGGGTGGTAGTCGTTGATCCACACCGTTCCGTGCCGGAGGCCGCCGGCGACGCGCTGTGCCTTCGATGCGTCCGAGGTCCAGACCGCACCCGCCAGGCCGTACTCGGTGTCGTTGGCGATGGCGATGGCCTCTTCCTCGGTCCGGAAGGTCTCCACCGTCAGCACGGGGCCGAAGGACTCCTCCTTCAGCACGCTCATGCCGGAGCGGCAATTGCCGAGCACTGTGGGCGGGTAGAAGAAACCGTCGGCGAGCAGTCCGTCGTCGGGGATGTAGCCACCGCACAGCAGCTCGGCGCCCTCCGCGATGCCGGCCTGCACGTAGGCGTGGACCTGCTCGCGGTGCTTTGCAGAGATGAGAGGACCCGTTTCCGCATCGGAATCGAAGGGGCCACCCATGCGGATCTTCTGCGCCCGCTCCACGACTTCGGCGACGAAGCGCTCAGCGATGGTCTCCTCGACAACCAGCCGGGCACCGGCGGAGCAGACCTGACCGGAGTGCAGGAAGACCGCGGTCAGCGCATTGTCGACGGCGCTGTCCCAGTCGGCGTCGGCGAAGACGACGTTCGGGTTCTTTCCTCCGAGTTCGAAGGCGACGCGCTTCACGGTCTCCGAGGCGGCGGCCATGATGGTCTGGCCGGTGGCCAGGCTACCGGTCATGGAGACCAGATCCACCCGCGGGTCCGAGCTCAGCGTCGGGCCCACCTTCGATCCGCGTCCCGTGACCAGGTTGGCGACGCCGGCCGGGACACCGGCCTCGGCGAGCGTCTCCATGAGCAGGATGGACGTCGACGGCGTGAGCTCGCTGGGCTTGAGCACGAAGGAGTTGCCCGCGACGAGTGCCGGCGCAACCTTCCAGGCGGCCTGGAGGAGCGGGTAGTTCCACGGTGCGATGAGGGAGCACACGCCGAGCGGTTCGTAGACCACGCGGCTGATGGCGTTCGGCCGGCCGGTGTCGATGACCCGGCCCGCGTCGAGGCCCGCGACCTTGCCGTAGTAGCGGAAGCATGCGGCGATGTCGTCGATGTCGTATTCGGACTCGACGAGCCGCTTGCCGGTGTCGAGCGACTCGGCCCGGGCGTAGATCGCCTTGTCCCGTTCGAGGAGCTCCGCGACGCGCAGCATGACCGCGCCTCGCTCGAGGTCCGTCAGCCGGCGCCAAGGGCCGTCGTCGAACGCGGCCCGGGCGCTGGCGATCGCCCGCTCCGCGTCCTCGACGGTGGAGGAGGCGACGACGGCCACCTCGCGGCCGTCCGCCGGACAGCGCACCACGGTGGTGCCGCCGTCGGAGGCCTCCTGCCAGGCGCCGTCGATGAAGATGCCGCGCACGGTCTTGGTCTCGGATTCAGTGACGGTCATCGTCTCAGCCCTTCAATGCCTGGCCGTTGGCGGACGTGTCGCGCTCGAGCGGGGAGATGCCGTGGCGGTAGAACTCGGTGTGCTGCGCGGCGAGCGTGCCCTTACCCATGATGAGGTCGGAGGCCCGCTCGGCCAGCATCATGACCGGGGCGTAGATGTTGCCGTTGGTCACGTACGGCATGGCGGAGGCATCCACCACGCGCAGGCCCTTGGTGCCGTGCACGCCCATGGTGAGCGGGTCGACGACGGCCATCGGGTCCGAAGCCGGGCCCATCTTGGCGGTGCAGGAGGGGTGCAGGGCCGTCTCGGCGTCCTTGGCCACCCAGTCCAGGATCTCCTGATCCGTCTGGACGCGGGCACCGGGAGAGATCTCGCCGCCGTTGTACGGCGCCATGGCGGACTGGCCCAGGATGTCCCGGGAGATCCGCACGGCCTCGACCCACTCGCGGCGGTCCTGGTCCGTGGAAAGGTAGTTGAAGACCATGGACGGGTGCACGGTGGGGTCCGAGGACTTGATCTTGAGGCTGCCGCGGGCGTCGGAGTACATCGGGCCGATGTGGACCTGGTAACCGTGCTTGGCGTCCGCCTTCTGGCCGTCGTAGCGGACGGCAACGGGCAGGAAGTGGAACATGAGGTTCGGGTAGGCCACGTCCTCGTTGGAGCGGACGAAGCCGCCGCCTTCGAAGTGGTTGGTCGCGGCGGGGCCCTTGCGGCCGAACAGCCACTGCATGCCGATGAACGGCATACGCCACACGTCGAGGGCCGGCTGCATGGAGACCGGCTGGGTGCAGGCGTGCTGGATGTAGACCTCCAGGTGGTCCTGCAGGTTCTCGCCGACGCCGGGCAGGTTGACCACGGACTTGATGCCGAAGTTGCGCAGGTGCTGCGCGTCGCCCACACCGGAGAGCTGGAGCAGCTGCGGGGTGTTGATGGCGCCGCCGCACAGGATGACCTCGCCTGCGTTGACCGTGTGGGTCTGGCCATTGCGGCGGTAGGTGACGCCCGTGGCCGTCTCTCCGGAGAAGTTGACCTTGGTCACGAAGGCGCGGGTCAGGACGGTGAGGTTGCTGCGGCTCTTGTTCGGGCGGAGATAGGCACGGGAGGCGGAGAGGCGCTGGCCCTTGTGGACGTTGCGGTCGAAGGGGGCGAAACCCTCCTGGCGGTAGCCGTTGACGTCATCCGTGAGCGGGAAGCCGGCCTGCTGCGCGGCCTGGAAGAAGGCGCCGAAGAGCGGGTTGGTTGCCGGGCCACGCTCCAGGACCAGGGGGCCGTCGTGGCCGCGGAACTCATCGTCCGGGTCCGCGGCCAGGGTGTTCTCCATGCGGCGGAAGTACGGGAGGCAGTGGGCGAAGTCCCAGCTCTCCATGCCGGCGTCGGCGCCCCAGCGCTCGTAGTCCATGGGGTTGCCGCGCTGGAAGATCATGCCGTTGATGGAGCTCGAGCCGCCCAGGACCTTGCCACGGGCGTGGGCCACACGGCGGCCGTCCATGTACGGCTCCGGGTCCGACTCGTAGCGCCAGTCGTAGAACGGGTTGCCGCTGGGGAAGGTCAGCGCCGCGGGCATCTGGATGAACAGATCCCAGGGGAAGTCGCTGCGGCCCGCCTCGAGGACCAGCACGCTGCGAGTGCCGCCCTGGCTCAGACGATTGGCCAGCACGGAGCCGGCGCTTCCCCCGCCTACGATGACGTAGTCGTAGCTGCTGTTGCTCATGAAGTCTCCTTGTACCTCGGTCGGATGCGGCCTGGAACAGACACCGCGGACCATGCCATGGCATAGGCCGCAGGTCCAGGCGCCGCATCTCCGCGGGACCCCACCGGTGTGGCGCAGGTCATATTTTCGAGGTTAGCGGAGCTTGAACAAACGTTCAAGACCTAGTTTGGACATTTGTTCAAACGTGAGCCCGCTCTCAGCCACTGAGTCCCGGGCTGACGGCGGACGGGACTGTTTCCGGGCGCGCTGAAACCAGGCCGTCACAATGCCGTCATGTGGAACAGCAGCCGGCCGGGACCGCTACGTGGCGAAGGCGATCTCCTCGGTGCGGAGGATGCTCCGTTCGATGGATGACTTGTCGATGCCCAGAAGGGAGGTCAGCCACATGCCGTTCTGCACCACCACGATGTCCGCGGCACGGTTCTTGCACTCTTCAGGAGAGAGCTCCGGCCGGGCGTTGGAGATCAGTGCCGCCACCCCGTCGAGGTACTGGTCGAACGCCTCATCGTTGATCGCGGCGAATTCCGCGTCCGCCTGCGCGAGCGCCCAGAGGTGGAGACGCAGGGACAAGTACTGGGTGGTCAGGATCTCCGGCGCCGCCACCCGCCTCAGCGCATCACGGAGCTGCTGATCAGGGAGGGCGTCCGGGTCAGGGGCGACGAGCCGCAGGTCGCTCTCACCGATCCGGCTCAGGACGGCCCGGATGAGGCTCGGCTTGTCCGCGTAGTAGTAGTTGACGAGTCCGAGCGCGACGCCGGCCTCACTCGCCACCGCCCGCATGTTGACGCCCGAGATGCCGCGGCGCGACAGGAGTTCCAGCACCGCATCCAAGATGCGGGACTGCCTGTCCACCTGATGCCCGGCGTTCACTGTCCTGGTTTCCACTCCGTCAGACTATGGCGAAAGCGCCGCAAGCCGCATCCGCCCTGCGCGAACACGCCTCCACCTGCGACGACGGCGCGGCCGCCTTCCGTACGGAAGGCGGCCGCGCCGTCGTCGTTGATTCAGTCCGCGTCAGTGGGCGGGGACGTCCACCTCATCCTCGGCGTGGGCGCCGGCCAGGCGCTCGGTCCAAGCGGCCATGACCTTGGCGTCCGTGGCCGGGGTCAAGAGGGAGACCACCAGGTAGACCACGGCGGAGGAGATCAGGCCGTAGTAGATGGGTTCGTTGGCGTAGACGCCGTCCAGCGGGACTTTGGCGTTGATCTCCAGGACGATCATGGTGCCGAGGGTGACCACGGTGCCCACCGCCATGGAGGCCGCGGCGCCGAGGCCCGTACCGCGCTTCCAGATCAGACCGCCCAGGATGGCGACCAGCAGGCCGCCCACCAGGATGTCGTAGGCGATGGTCAGGGCGGCGACCACGTCCTTGACCAGGATGGCCAGGATGATGGCGACGACGCCCAGGCCCAGGACCCAGAGGCGGTTCTCCTTGACGTCCTCTTCCGGGTTGCGGTCGTGCTGGATCGCCACGTTCTTGCCGAACCAGCCCGCCACGAACGGAACCACGTCGGTGCGGGCCACCGTGGCGGCAGCGATCAGGGCGCCGGAGGCGGTGGACATCATGGCGGCCACGGCCGCGGCGAGCACCAGGCCGCCGATGGCGACCGGCAGGATGTGGGTGGCGACCTCCGCGTAGACGACGTCCTTGCCGAGGTTCTTCACGTCGATGTTCGGGAGGGCCACGTGGGCGGCCATGCCGATCACGGCGCCGGCCAGGCCGTAGAGCACGCAGTACACGCCGGCGGTGGTGCCGCCCCAGCGGGCGACGGTGGGGGTCTTGGCGGTGAAGACGCGCTGCCAGATGTCCTGGCCGATCAGCAGGCCGAGGGTGTACACGACGAAGTAGGTGATGATCGTCTGGACACCGATGCCGTCCCACTGGAAGAAGGAGGCGTCCACGCGCTGCTTGATGCCGTCCAAACCACCCGCGGCATTGAGGGCGAAGGGCAGCATGAGGAAGAAGACACCGATGGTCTTGATGAAGAACTGGACCTGGTCGGCCAGGGTGATGGACCACATGCCGCCGATGGTCGAGTAGATCAGCACGATCGCACCGCCGATGGCGATGGCGACCCAGCGCTCCCAGCCGAAGAGGACCACGAAGATGGTGGCGTAGGCGCTGGTGGAGGTGGCGCAGAGCATGAGCGTGTAGGCCAGCATGACGATGCCGGAGGTCTGCGTGGCACGGGTGCCGTAGCGCAGCGTGAGCATCTGGGAGACCGTGTAGATCCGCAGCTTCTGGATCATGCCGGCGAAGAGGAGGCTGAGCAGCAGCACGCCGATGCCGATGGCCACCACGAGCCACATGCCGGAGATGCCGAACTTGTAGCCCAGGCCCACTCCGCCCACCGTGGAGGCGCCGCCGAGGACCACGGCCGCCATGGTGCCCGTGTAGAGCATGGGGCCGAGGCGGCGGCCGGCCACCAGGAAGTCGCTATTGTTCTTGGTCCGCGATTTGCCCCAGAACCCGAAGGCCAGCATGGCCACGAGGTAGAGGATCACGATCCCCGAATTGATGATGTTTCCGTCCATGGTGTCCCCTGATCGACTCCGGTAATGCATGTCACGACCGCGCGTGACGACTGACACAAGGTTAGGTTTCCTACGCTTGAAAAGTCAACAAATAAGCAATATCGGGTGCATATTGGAAAACTCCTGGGTAGCATGGATGTTGCTCAGGTCACGGTGACGGAGCGCGGCACGAAGGGGAGAACATGAGCGTGGAACAGGACATCGCAGCAGTTCAGACGGCAGTTCGCAATGGTGGCGACCTGGTCGTGGAGACCCTGCAGGCGCTCGGTGCGCGCACGGTGTTCGGCATCCCCGGCCAGCACGCCCTGGGACTCTTCGACGCCATGGGCCGCGGCCGTCTGCACTTCGTCTCCAGCCGCATCGAGAACAACTCCGCGTTCGCCGCGGACGGCTACTCCCGCGCCACCGGAGCGCCCGGCGTCCTCTTCCTCTCCACCGGTCCCGGAGCCCTGACCTCGCTGTCCGGGCTGCAGGAGGCCTACGCCACCGGCGTGCCCGTGGTGGTGGTCGCCAGCCAGATCCCGGCCGCGGGTCTGGGCGCGCGGCGCCGGGGCATGCTGCACCAGCTCGACGAGCAGCGGCTGGCCGCCTCCCAGGTCACCAAGTCCCAGCGCACCATCCAGCACGCCGCAGCCATCCCTTCGGCCTTGCGCGAGGCCTGGACCGAAGCTATCACCGCCCCGCAGGGCCCCGTCTGGGTGGAGGTCCCGCAGGACATCCTTCTGGCGCCGGTCGACGTCCCGCCGGTTCAGGACGTGACGGCCGCGATCCCCGCCGTGCCCGCCCGCGCCGAGCTCGTGGAGGAGGCCGCCCGGCTCCTGGCCGGATCGAAGCGGCCCCTCGTGATCGCGGGCGGCGGGGTGCGCCGCGGAGGTGCCGAGGAGGCGCTCCTCAGCCTCGCCGAGGCGCTGGACGCGCCCGTGATCTGCACCCCGGGCGGCAACGGCGCCTTCCCCTGGGAGCACACCCTGTCCCTGCAGTCCTGGATCGAAGACGTGCACATGAGTGAACTCGCCGAGGACGCGGACGTGCTCCTGGCCGTGGGCACTTCGCTCGGCGAGGTCACCTCCAACTACTTCACGCTCGCTCCGCGCGGCCGCCTCATCCAGGTGGACGCGGAAGCCCGCGTCCTGGAGTCCAACCACCCCGCGCTCGGCATTCACGCCGACGCCGGCCTCGCCCTCCCGGCGCTGCACGCCGCCGTCGTACGCCGCCTTGAGGAGAACGACGGCGCGGCCCGCGACTGGCACGGCGCCTCGCCGCGCGAAGTGGTCGCCACCGCCCTTCAGACGGTCCGCGAGCGCCTGGCCGGGCAGGGTCTGGAGCACGAACTCGGCTTCATGGCGGCGATCCGCTCGGCCGTGCCGGATGGCATGCAGACCTTCTGGGACATGACCATCTCCGCGTACTGGGGCTGGAGCTGCTGGGATTCCCGGTCAGGGCAGTTCCACTCGGCCCAGGGCGCGGGCGGGATCGGCTGGGCGTTCGGGGCGGCGATCGGCGGGGCGCAGGGGCTCGGGACGGACGGCTCCGGCGAGCGCGTCCTGGCCGTGTCCGGCGACGGCTGCTCGATGTACTCGATCTCCGAGCTCGCCACGGCGCGGCAGCACGGCACGCCGGTCACCTGGCTGATCGTGGACGACGGCGGCTACGGCATCCTGCGTGAGTACATGGAGGGCTCCTTCGGCAAAGCCACGGCCACCGAACTGACCCGGCCGGACTTCGTGAAGCTGGCGGAGTCCTTCGGGGTCCCGGCCCGTCGCGTCTCCGCGGACGACGTGGAGGGCGCCCTCCGGGACGCGTTCGCCGCGGAGGGGCCGAACGTCGTCGTCGTGGAGACGAAGCTGCGCATGTTCGCCCCGACCCACCTGGACCGCCCTGTCACTCTCTGACCCCCGCGTTGCCTGTGCAGACGTGGTCGTTTTTCGGCCGTCAGATCGACAATGTCTGCACAGGCAACGACAGGGAACCGACAAGCCTGAGGACGGCTGAACCTGCGGCTCCTCCACATGGCGCCGGTTGTTCCGGTACATGCAAGCTGGCTCTGGTGTCGTGGGTGTATGAAGACTCTACTGACCGGACAGTTCTCCATGAGGTCATTCACCACCAGGGAAGCCATGGACGCCGGAATGACACGAGGACGGCTCCGTGGCGGGGATCTGGAGAAGGTCTCCCGCGGTATCCGACGTCCCCTGGGCAAGGAGCTGGAGCGTGTGCTGGCGCTGCGGGGCTATACGGACCTCGATGACCAATCCGTGATCTCAGACGTGACCGCCGCGTCCGTGGGCGGGATCCCGCTTCCTGCGGACGTTGACGAACTCATTCACGTGTCGAGGGACAGCGACAGGCCTCAGGCCCGACGCGCAGGGGTGGTGGGTCATCGGACGGTCCTGTTTCCTGATGAGGTGGTCATGCTCCACGGGCTGCGGATCACCAGCCCTGCCCGGACCTGGCTGGACTTGGCCCGGACTTTGACACTCTGGGATCTGGTGGTGGCAGGAGACCATCTGGTCAATGAACACGGTCCGGATCATCCATTTCCGAAAGTGCCCATCTGCACCGTGGATGACCTGCAGTCCGTCCTTCGGAGACACGGAAAGAAGCAAGGGATCGTCAAGGCCCGCGCCGCCCTTGAACTCATCAGGGTCGGAGCCGATTCGCCCCGTGAAACCAAAGCGAGGCTTCTTCTCAGGCGTCATGGACTGCCGGAACCCGAACTCAACATCGTGCTCTATGACCGGAACGGGCGCGCTGTGGTCTGGCCTGACCTCGGGTATCGAAATGCGCGGATCAGCATCCAGTACGACGGCGAGGTCCACGGGGAGGGCAAAAAGTACCTTCGGGACATCGAACGGGAGGTACGGACCAGGGAACTCGGCTGGGAACAGGTCAGGGTCGGGTCCAGGGATCTGGAGGGCCGTCAGCCTCGGATCGTCCAGCGAGTGGAGGCTGCCTTGCGCCGGGCCGACGCCCTGCTCTGACGCCCGCTGCCTGTGCAGATGTGGTCGCTATTCCAGCCGAAACGCAACCACGTCTGCACAGGCAACGGGGAGGAGGTGAGTCAGCCGATGGTGGCGATCACGCTGCCCTCAGCGGCCTCCGCCTCCTCGGCGACCAGCTGGGTCAGGATGCCGGAGGCGGGAGCCAGCACTTCGGCGTCGACCTTCTCCACCGCGACGTCGGCGATCAGCTGACCTGCCGTGACCGGCTCGCCCGTGCCGACGTACCAGGTGGCGACGACGCCGGCCGCCCCGCCGTCGCCGCTCAGCTGCGGGAAGAGGACCTCGGCGCTCATGCGCCCACCGCCGCGCGGACGGCCGCCTCGATGCGGGCGTGCGTGGGCAGGACCGCGTATTCGAGTTCCCGCGCGTACGGGATGGGGACGTCCGGGACGCAGACCCGGGAGAACGCGGCACCGCGGGCGTCCGGGGATTCCAGCAGCGTGGCCGCGATCTCGCCGGAGAGGCCGAAGGACTGGTAGTCCTCATCCACCACGATCACGCGCCCGGTCTTCGCCGCGGAGGCCACGATCGCCTCACGGTCCAGCGGGACCACGCTGCGCAGGTCCAGGACCTCCACGCTGATCCCCTCCCCCGCCAGCTGTTCGGCGACGTCCAGGCTGTGGTGCACGGACAGGGACAGCGTGACGATGGTGACGTCGGTGCCAGCCCGGGCCACACGGGCCTTGCCGATCGGGACCAGGTAGTCTTCCTCCGGCACGGCACCGATGGACCGCTTGTTCTTGGCCATCCACGGCAGGCCCATGACGCCCTTGTGGAACATGTATACCACGGGGTCATCCGAGGCGATGGCGGCGGTCATGAGACCCTTCGCGTCGTATGGGTTGGACGGGACCACCACCTTCATTCCGGGCAGGTGTGCGAACGTCCCCCACAGTGACTGCGAGTGCTGCGCACCGTCCGAGTAGCCGCCACCGGTGGCCGTCATGAGCACCATGGGGACGCGGACGTTGCCGCCGGATTCGTAATGGATCTTGGCCATGTGGTTGTAGATCTGGTCCATGCAGACGCCGAAGAAGTCCACGAACATCAGCTCCACCACGGGCCGCATGCCCTCCACGGCGGCGCCGATGCCCATGCCGATGAACGCCGTCTCGGAGATGGGGGTGTCGATCACGCGCTGGGCGCCGAAACGGTCCAGCAGGCCCGTGGTGGAGGAGAAGATGCCGCCGTAGGCCCCCACGTCCTCCCCCATCACGAAGACCTCCGGGTTCTGCTCCATCTGGGAGCCGATGGCCTCCTGGATGGCCTTGGCGGTGTTCAGTCGGCGGGTTCCGGGGTCCGGTTCCACGGGAAACGACGACGGCGCGGCGGCCGCGCGCTGCTCCTCGGCAGGCGTCTGTCCACTGGGGTTCACTGCGGTGGCGGTCATGTCAGGCACCTTCCACGAAGACGTAACGGAGGGCTTCCTCCGGCTGGGGTGTGGGTGAGTTCTTGGCGAAGCCGATGGCGGCGTCCACCCGCGCGACGGCTTCCTCCTTCAGTGCTGCGGCGTCCTCGTCGCTGAGGACACCGTCCGCCACCAAGCGAGCCTGGTAGGCGGGGATGGGGTCGTGCTCGTTCACGGTGGAGAGTTCCGGCCGGTACCCCTGAGCGTCCCCCTCGAAATGGCCCCAGAGGCGAAGAGTGTGGATCTCCAGCAGCGTGGGCCCGTCGCCCGACCGGGCCCGTGCGACGGCTTCCGCGGCGGCGGCGTGGATCGCTTCGACGTCGTTCCCCTCCACCCTGATTCCCGGCATGCCGTAGGCGGCGGCGCGGTCGGCGTTGGAGGCGATCGCCGTGGACGCGGCGCGTGGCACGGAGATGCCCCAGTCGTTGTCCTCGACCACGAACACCACGGGGAGCTTCCAGAGGGCGGCGAGGTTGAGGGATTCGTGGAAGGCGCCCTGATTCGCGGCGCCCTCACCGGTCACCGCGACGGCGATCCGGTCGGTCTGCCGCCGCTGGAAGGCGAAGGCCTGGCCCAGGGCCGGTGGGTAGCCTTCGGCGATGATTCCGGAGCAGGAGAAATGGGTGTCCGGGTCGAAGAGGTGCATGTGCCCGCCGCGGCCCTTGCCGAGGCCCGTCTCCCGGCCGAAGATCTCCGCTGCCAGCCTGTCCAGGTCCATGCCGTGGGCGATGGCCATGTGGTGCGGGCGGTGCGTGGCGGTGACGGCGTCGTCCCGGGTCAGGTGGGCGCAGATTCCGGCCGCCACGGGCTCCTGACCTGCGGAAAGGTGCATCTCGCCGGGGATCAGGCCCGCCCCGATGTCCCAGGCCGGGGCCTTGTCCGCGTGGTAGTCGCGGAGGATGGCCTCCTCGAAGGAGCGGATCAGATGCATGGTGCGCAGGAGCTCGCGGCGCTCCTGCACGGTGAGGCTCGAAGCGCTCACCGCGGTGTCCTGAACGGTCATGGTTCCTCCAACACTCTCCCCGGGCGACGGTGCCCGGGCTGCTGATGGACCCACTGTAGGAACGGAGGCCCCCGTGTCGGCAGGGCCGGTATTTCAGATGGTGAACTCGTGCGGCGAGCGCCGCTCAGGCGCCCAGGTGCAGGGCGAGACTCTGGGCGTGACGGGTCAGGCTCCCGGCCAGCACAGCCGGGGAGGTGCGGGAATCGGCCGGGATGGAGACGGCCAGGGATCCGGTGAAGCCACGGGCCAGGACGGGCACGGCGATGCAGCGGTGGCCCAGGGAGTACTCCTGCTCTTCGACACTCACGGCCGGGGACAGGGAGGCCCGCCGTTCCAGTTCCCGGGTGGTGTGGACCGTGAACGGGGTGAGCTGCACGGGCGGGTGCCGGTCCAGGTAGTCCTTGCGGCCCGACAGCGGCAGGGCGGCCAGGATCTGCTTGCCGAATGCGGTGGCGTGGGCGCTTTCCTGTACGCCCACCCAGAGGTCGACGCGCGGGGCGCGGGGACCGTCCACGATGTCCAGGATGTCGATCTCGCCGTCCTCGAAGCAGCTGAGATAGGCGGCGGCGTTGAGCTCGTTGCGCAGGCCGGTCAGTGCGGCGCGGACGCGTGCCAGCCGGGCGCCGGGCTGCGCGGCGGACTGGCTCGGGTGGCCGGCTCCCAGGACGAATCCGTCCGGCTCCTGGGCCACGTAACCTTCGTGGACCAGGGTCCGCAGCAGGTTGTAGGTGGTCCCGAGGGAGAGGCCCAGGGCGCGGGCCAGGTGCTTGGCGGGCAGTGGGCGGGAGGACGCCCCGATGGCGTCCACGAGTTCCAGGGCGCGCACTACCGAGCCGATCAGCGTGGGCTTGGCGGCGCCGTCGTTCTCCATGAATCCCCCTCAGTGCTGCCCGGAGGCCGGCGCGTGAGCCGCGTCACATCCATGGTAGCCCGGCGGCTGCCGGCCCGGCCCTCCCCCGCCCGTTAACGCCGTCGGCCCCGGGGATGGGCGGCGACTGTTTGTGACCACAGCAGGCCGCGTCCGGGGCTGACGACGGGGTTTGGGTAGTAAAGGGAAGGGCTGGCTCGATCGGCATCACGCTCCTGGTGCGGAATCCTTCCGGGCCGGGTGGCCCGATACATTCCACTCTCCCCCGCCAAGTTGGGATCTGGCTTGCGGAGCGCTGGGCTGCAGCTGTGAATCGCCGGCTCAAAGGAACGACGGCGGGGCGCCGGCCCCCCCGGGCACCCCGCCGTCGTCGTCGATGGAAGAGAGACGCTGTCAGTCTCGGTGGCCCGCGCCGCCCAGCAGGCCGAGGCCGTCGGCCTTGAGGACGGCGTCCTCCTCGGCCTGGGTCAGCTTCCCGCTTGCGACGGCGGCGTCCAGCTCCTTCTTCAGTGCGGCGGTCCGTTGCGCCTGATGATCGCTCCGGATGGACGCGAAGGCGTCGTTCACCTTCGATTCGCTCACGCCCAGGCTGGACGCGAGCGACTTCACGAGGGCGTCCTGGCGGGCCGTCCGCTCGGCCTTGCGGGCGGCGGCGTTCTCCGCTTTCTCCTCGGCACCCTTGTCACGGGGATTCGCCTGGCGGAAGGACTTCAGTGCCGCTTCCACCTTGTTTTGCTCGATGCCCAGCTTGGCGGCCAGCTCCTGGGCCAGGTTCTCCTGGCCGTGCTTGCCCGTCGGCTGGGCGGTCACGGCAGCGGCCGGCGTCGCGCGCTGAGCGACGGCGGCCGTGCTCGCAATGGCCGTTCCGGCCAGGCCGGTGACGGCTCCGAGCGCGAGCGCTCCGCCGGTGACTCCGAGAATGAGTTTCTTCGTGATGGCCATAGATGATCCTCCTAGCGTCGGCCGTCACTGCGGGCGTCCCCGTACGACGGCGGGTGGCCGGTCGGACTGACCGGTCACCCTCTACAGTGAGCCTCAGCTTTGGGTGAGTGCTGTCTCGTGGCTGACGGGACCCTGGGAGTCCGTGAGGGCCGCTTCAGCGCCCGGACTCACTCAGAGATCAGGCCCCAGCCGCCGGGAATGTCCCTGATGATCGTCCACTCCGGCTTGTACTCCTGTCCTTCGCCTCCGTTAATGCCTCGCGCAAAAATCCATGGGGCGTATACCTGCCGTCCGGGATGCAATTCGTCACCGATGTACCCACCCCACATGGAGAACGTGGAATTTGGGATTATCAGACGCTCCGCATGAATCAGGGCCTGGAGATCCCCGATCGGGTCCTTCGGCGGACGATATGAAACCGGCGCAGTCGCCCCGAGAATTCCGTGGAGATTCTCGCGACACCATCCAGGATCGTCTGACACCACCAGAATAGAGGAGGGCAGCCAGCCATCGTCCATTGCCGTCGCGACCGCAGTAGAAACGTAGGCCGGAATATTGATGCCAAAAGTCTGACGATTCTGCTCTACCGAGTAGTAGTCGCCCCGGCGCACATTGACGACAAGCTGACCTTGGCGCCCACTGCCGCCATCATGGAGGGGTGACCCTGGCAACAGTTGTTCGCGCACAAACACCGACAGTTGAGACCAGTCGATTTCCCTGCTCCCTCCCCCGGACCACGGCATGACCCGCTGATCCATGAAACGAACCCGGCTCTCGGCCAGCAGATACCGTTCGCTGAACAATGGAAACAAATCGAGCAGGTCATGGCCAGGATGGCGCAGTACTTTCCGGCCAGCAGACTTATGCGCCCACAACCCCAGCATCAGATAATTTCCAAGGTTCATCCATGGCGCGGTCCACGCAATCTCCCGGCCATTCCTTCGAATTGCTTCGAGCGTCACTGACTTCAAATCGCGCATGCTACGGAACACGCGATGATTGTATCGAGGTTCCGCCCCCGGGAGAACCACCTGTCGGTCAGGCCGGGCCAAATTGGGATGACTTTAATGCAGACTGCCCGCCGGGAAAAATCCCGGCGGGCAGTCTGCGTGAAAGAGACGAACTCAGAGCGCCGCGAAGACCTCGCGCAGCAGCTTGGCGGTCTCGGACGGGGTCTTGCCGACCTTCACGCCCGCGGCCTCGAGGGCCTCCTTCTTAGCCTGGGCCGTGCCCGCGGAGCCGGAGACGATGGCGCCTGCGTGGCCCATGGTCTTGCCCTCGGGAGCGGTGAAGCCGGCCACGTAGCCGACAACCGGCTTGGTGACGTTGGCCTTGATGAAGTCCGCGGCACGCTCCTCGGCGTCGCCACCGATCTCACCGATCATGACGATCGCCTTGGTCTCCGGGTCAGCCTCGAAGGCAGCCAGAGCATCGATGTGGGTGGTGCCGATGACCGGGTCGCCGCCGATGCCGATGGCCGTGGAGAAGCCCAGGTCACGCAGTTCGAACATCATCTGGTAGGTCAGGGTGCCGGACTTGGAAACCAGGCCGATCGGGCCCTTGCCCGTGATGTTGGCGGGGGTGATGCCCACCAGCGCCTCGCCCGGGGTGATGATGCCGGGGCAGTTCGGGCCGATGATGCGGCTGATCTGCTGCCCGTTGGCGTCCACCTTCGACTGGGCCAGGGCCCAGAACTCTGCGGAGTCCTGCACGGGCACACCTTCGGTGATGACCACGATCAGGCCGATCTCGGCCTCGATGGCCTCGACCACGGCGTCCTTGGTGAATGCCGGCGGCACGAAGACGATCGAAACGTCGGCGCCGGTCTCCGCCATGGCTTCCTTGACGGTGCCGTAGACGGGGAGCTCGACGGCGGAACCGTCATTCGCGTGGTGGCGCACGGTGGTGCCGGCCTTGCGGGCGTTCACACCGCCGACCACGTTGGTGCCGGCCTTGAGCATCAGGGCGGTGTGCTTGGTGCCTTCGCCGCCGGTGATGCCCTGGACGATGACCTTGGAGTCCTTGTTCAGGTAGATAGACATGTTTTTACCTCTGTTATCCGTCGCTTAGCGGGCGTTGGCGAGCTCGGCGGCCTTGTCGGCGCCCTCGTCCATGGTGGCGGCGAGGGTCACCAGCGGGTGGTTGGCCTCGTTGAGGATGCGGCGGCCTTCCTCCACGTTGTTGCCGTCCAGGCGCACCACGAGGGGCTTGTTGGCGGAGGAGCCGAGCTCTGCGAGAGCGCCGACGATGCCCTTGGCCACGGCGTCACAGGCGGTGATGCCGCCGAAGACGTTCACGAACACGCTCTTGACCTGCTCGTCACCCAGGATGACGTCCAGACCGGCCGCCATGACCTCGGCGGAGGCGCCGCCTCCGATGTCCAGGAAGTTGGCAGGCTTGACGCCGCCGTGGTTCTCACCGGCGTAGGCGACCACGTCCAGGGTGGACATGACCAGGCCGGCGCCGTTACCGATCACGCCGACCTCGCCGTCGAGCTTGACGTAGTTGAGGTCCGAGGCCTTCGCCTTGGCCTCGAGCGGGTCAGCGGCGTCCTTGTCCTCGAGATCCTCGTGGGCCGTGTGGCGGAAGCCCGCGTTCTCGTCCAGGGAGACCTTGCCGTCCAGGGCGACGATGTCGCCGGCGCCGGTGCGGACCAGCGGGTTGACCTCTACCAGGGTGGCGTCCTCGCCCTTGAAGACATCCCACAGTTTGATGAGGACGGCGGCGACCTTAGCGCGGAGTTCCTCCGGGAAGCCGGCTTCGGCCACGATCTCATCGGCCTTGTCCTGGTCGATGCCGATGGCCGGGTCGACGGCCACCTTGGCGAGGGCCTCGGGGCGTTCGACGGCGAGCTGCTCGATCTCCATGCCGCCCTCCACCGAGCACATGGCCAGGTAGTTGCGGTTGGCGCGGTCCAGCAGGATGGAGAAGTAGAACTCCTCGGCGATGTCCGCGCCCTGCGCGATCATGACCTTCTTGACGGTGTGGCCCTTGATGTCCATGCCCAGAATGTCGGTGGCGTACTGGAACGCCTCATCGGCGGTCTTGGCGACCTTCACGCCGCCGGCCTTGCCGCGGCCTCCCACCTTGACCTGTGCCTTGACGACGGTGACGCCGCCGATCTTCTCAGCAGCAGCCTTCGCTTCTTCGGGGGTGGTCGCAACAATGCCGGCCAGCACGGGTACGCCGTGTGCCTCAAACATGTCGCGAGCCTGGTATTCAAACAGGTCCACGGTTCGGTGTCCTTCTACGTCGAGGTAGGTTTGCAGGCGCCTCCCCCGACGGATGTTGCCACCCATCCGCAGGAGGTGCTCCACTGAGGAACTTTAGCCCTGCCCGGGGCGGCGCCCCTCTCAGACTACCCGTTTCGTGACTAAGGGCACATTTCTATGATTTGTAGAACTCTGCTCATTTTTGTTATGCGCGCACGAGGTGAACGCAACGCCCCAGTTCAGCCCCGTGGACACGATCAGCGGTTCTCCTCGAACCCGTTCTCCGGCGGCAGCCAGCCTTCCTGGCTGAGCATCTCGCGCAGCGCGAGCTTACCCGTGCGGCTGCCCCGGATCCCCAGCTTCCGGCGGACCGACGCCAGATGCTTCTTGACACTGTCCACCGAGATCCTCAGCTCACGGCCCGTGCGCTCCATACTCTGGCCTTCCCCTACGAGATAGAGGGAGATCACCTGGTGCTCTCTCGGCGTCAGCCGCACACCGCCTGCCGAAAGCGCCTGTTCCATCTCCGCGGTCATGTAGCGCCGGCCCTGTGCGGCCAGGCGGACGGCGGCGGCCACGTCCCGTGCGCTGGAGGTCTTGGGCAGGAAGGAAAGGGCTCCGGCGTCGATGGCCTCACGGATCAGAGGGCCCCCCGAGAGGGAGCTGAAAATGACCACCTGCGATCCGCTGTCCAGAACGCTGCGGATCTTCTCCCGCAGGGGCACGTCGTCGCCCAGCAGGACGTCCAGGAGAACGACGTCGGCCAGGGCGCCGCGGTGCGCCGCCAGCTCGTCCCAGGAGCCATATCTCCCCATCACCCGGATGCCGTGTCCGCCGCCGTTGAGCCAAGCCGCCAGGCCCTCTCTCAGCACGGCATGGTCTTCCACGATGTCCACCTCGATCGAGGGAATGAAATCGTTACTTGAACCGGTCAAAAGGACGTGTCTTTCGGGAGAAAAATGTCTGGCTTCAGGGCTTATCCTAGTGGAAGCTACCGGGGGGTAAGACAGGAATTAACCATGCCTTCCCCCGTCCGGTCAAGGACGCTGGATGCGCTGAGGATCACCGGCATTTACGCCGGTCTGGCACTCAGCCTCCCGGCGCTCTTCTCGGTCGATTTTGCAGCCCCGGATCGGACCCCCATCCAGGCCCTGCTTCCGCTTTTATGCGCCAGTTCTCTTCTGGCTTTCGCGCGGATCAAGCATCGGGCATGGATTTTGACCCAGGCATTCGTATTCTGCGCGGCTCTCGGAACGGCATTCACGCTGACCGGCGAGCCTTTCGAGAGGTCCGTTCTGGCCGGATCGATCATCGTCTCCTGGTTGATCTGTCTCCTGGCGCGGTGGCTCATCCCGCGGCGCAGCACGCTCGAGTGGGAGCGCCACTCCACTGCTCAGACGGCCGCGCTGGCGCTGCGTCTGGCCGAACTGCACCGGAGGGAGACCCAGGAAGAGGCCCGAGTGGTCCATGACACCGTGCTCCGGGGCCTGACGGCGTTGTCATTCCAGGGTCTCGGATCCTCCCGCCAGGATCTCCTCGCGTTCCTGGATCCTCAGGCCGCCTGGACCGAGCCACTGGACCGTGAACCCCGGAACCTCCGCGGGTTGCTGGAGGCGACGGCGGCCCGCCACCACGCCGACGGCTTCACCGTGTCCGTTCACGGACCGGAGTGCAGTCTGAGCCCGGCGCAGGCCGCGGCAGTCTCCTTGGCCGTGGATGAGGCGCTCCTCAATGTCCGCAAGCACACCGAAAGCCCCGGAGCCGAAATCGCCATCCACACCACCCCGTCCCACATCGCCATCACCGTGTCCGATACCGGGTCCGGATTCGTTCCCGGCAACGTCTCACCGGACCGCCTGGGTCTGAGAAGCTCCATTCTCGGCCGGATGCGATCCGCCGGAGGGAACGCACGGGTCACGTCCCGGCCTGGCTCCGGCACCACCGTGACGCTCGAACTGACGCGGCCATGATGCGGTTCCTTCACAGACACCTCCGATGGAAGCCCGAACCGTTCGCCGTCACCACCCTCGTTCTGGCCGTCGGCCTCTGGGCCTTATCCGCCGTCCAGGCGGCGCTGTTGCCCTTGTCCGGCACCCACGGTCTTGCGCCCATGGGAGCCGTGATCGTCGACGCCGTCGGGATCGCGCTCATCAGCTGGGGGACGCGCCGGTCATTCCCCCGCACGGCGGCCTTCACCATCCGGATCCTGGCGATCGGAGGCCCGCTCGCTGCGACGGTGGCCGTCAGCCTGGGAGCGCCCCATCTCGCGTTCTTCGACATGGTTCGTGCACAGGTGCTCATGACGATCGTCCTGATCGGGTCCCGTGCAGTACCGCTGATTCGGACCATCGGTGCAGGTGCTCTCGCCTGCGGGGCCGCCACCTGGGGTTACGCGAACAACCACGGCGTGACCTGGTCCGGGGCGGCAGCGTTCGCCATGACCTCCTCGGTCCTCCTGGTGGCCGGTCTGCTCAGCGACGCCCTGATCCGGCGCGGCATCCGGGAATTGCTGGAGAACGACCGGGGCCACACGATCAACACCGCCACCGGCAGGGTCACAGCCCTGATCCGTCACGAGGCCTCCGAATCGGCTCCGGTGCGGCAGGAGGCCGATGCTTTGTTCCGCGAAGCCACGGATCTGGCCGAGCACCCTGTCCCCGAAAGCGTCGCGGTGCGTGCCCGGGACATCGCTCAGCGGCTCCGCTCCCAGCTGACCGGCCGCCTGGAGGATGACTGGTTCTTCATGGCACTGGATCTGGCCTCCAGAAGGAATGACGTGACCGTCCATGATCCCGAGGGCTGCCTCCCGCTCGTGCCGGAAGGCTTCCGGCTGCCATTGCTGGTCACCACCCTGCGGCTCCTCCAGGGCCCTGCCATGCCCGAGGCCCCGGCGTCCGGTGACGGCGGTGAGTCGCGGCAACGGGTGCTGGTCTCGGTGCACGACGGCGGCGCCGGACCGGCGTGCATCATCTGGTCCGCAGGAGCCCAGCCGGTTCGCCATGCCCGCACGATCGTCCGCGACACGCTCGCTGTCGTCGACCCGTTCGCCGACGCTCACCGGGCCGCCGGTGAGACGGTGATCCGCGCCGTCGTGCCGCTGGACCGGCACGGTTTCCCCGATGGGCCGCTTCCATGATCCGGGTGGCCCTCATCGACGACCACCGGCTGATGCTGGACGGACTGCTCGGACTGTTCGGGACCGCCCCGGGCGAGTTCCAGGTGACCGGCGCCTTCACGTCATGGCAGGACCCCGCTGCATGGCCTGACGGAGCATCCGCCGACGTCGTGGTCATGGACCTGTACCTCAACATGCCGGTACCCCTCAGCACCAGGCTGTCGGCCGTCCAGGCCGTGGGCGCGAAGGCGGTGGTGCTGAGCAATTCCCTGCTGCCCATGGACGTGCGGCTCGCCTATGCGTCCGGGGCCCACGCCTTCGTCCCCAAGAGCAGCGAGCCCGCCGTCCTGTTCGACGCGGTCCGGGCCGCATCCACCAGCCGGATCCATGTTCCGGATGCCGTGAAGGACGCCTTTCCCGCGCGTCTGCCGCAGTGGAGAACCGACCGGCCACCGCGGGACCGGACCCGGAAGGTGAACTTGAGCGCCCGCGAGCAGGAACTGCTCAGGCTGTACCTGGGTGGGCACGGTCTCAGCGCCAAGGGAGTGGCCCTCGCTGTGGGCCTGAGCGAGCACACGGTCAAGGCGCATGTGCGCCGGGTCCGCCAGCGCTACGCCGGCGCCGGCTACGACGTGACGTCGCTGTTCAACCTGCGGCGACGGCTCCGGGAGGACGGCTGGCTGGACTGATCGCCGCCCGGGCCGGCGGTCCTGGCCCGCGAACCGAGGAGACAGGCCGAGGCGAAGAACAGTGGCACGGTGAGAGCCGACATGTACCCGGTGACGATCAGGTCCTTGTAGATCTCCGCCTGCCCGCCGCTGAGCATGACGGCCCAGAACTGCGCCCAGGAGGCCAGCGTCAGCAGCACCGCCACGCGGCCGACGGCCGAGCCATGGCGGCTGGCGAGCGCCAGGCCCACCAGGATCACCGCGAGGTTCAGCGCCAGATACAGCACCGGGAATGCCCTCAGCGCCGTGAAGAAGAACAGCACAGGAGGGAACCGCCGGTCCTTCTCCGACGGCTGGTGCCCGCTGTCCTGAGGGTAGGACCCCAGGTACCCGAGTTCCGGGGTCAGGACTCCTTCGATGCCCCGTTCGGCCATGCCGATCAGACGTTCCGGATGTGTGAGGTAGAAGGCAGCGATCTTTCCGGGGCTCACCGTGTCCCGGAACTCCTGATACCGGGGGCTGTAGACCGCCGAATTGGCCGAGACCACCGTGCTCCCCGTTGCCGAGGCGAGCGCGGGGTCGGCCCCCAGCCAGCGCAGGTCGTCCTCCGGCGTGGGGCTGTGCGGCAGCATCTCCGCGAAGACCGCGTTGTACGTGGTGAGTTCGGTCGTTCGCGGCGATTGCGTCGCCAGGACCCCCACGGTGAAGGCGCCGAGTAGCAGCGAGGCGGTCAACGGCAGGGCGAACCGCCGCAGACGCCCGCGGGCCGGCCGCGGGGACCCGCCGTCGTCGCGCCCCGCGGCCGGCGTCCAGAAGAGCGCAAGCACGACGACGGGCAGCCACGACGCCGCCTGGGGCGCGGTCCCGATCGTGAAGGACGCCGCCAGAAGCACCCACAGCACGGCCAGCGGACGCAGGCCGCGGCCGTTCCAGTAGTGGAGGAGCGCCACCACGAGGGCCAGCGCGCCCAGGAACGCACCCGATTCGCTGTACGGGGCGATGAAGAAGTCCGCGAAGACCCCGTCCGCACTGACCACCGTCACCAGGCCGGCGATCAGGATCCTGAAGTTCCGCCGCCCCGGCAGGACCGCCATGAGCGCGGTGATCAGCAGACCGAACGCCAGGCAGCAGACGGCTCCCAGCACGCGGGTGTCCAGGCCCGGCGCCACCAGGAATCCTGTCAGCCACTTCGCCGGCCACAGCAGAAGCCACTGGCTCGAGACATCCGTGCCCAGTGGGCCACCGGCCGCGCAGCCTTCCCCGTAGTACTGGTGAGGGACCCACTGGGGGTGGATGAACCGGGTGAAGTTCTCGTAGTCCCAGGGACGGACATTCATCACGCCCAGGGAACAGAGGAGCCGCTGGCCGTCGCCCTGGTCCGCCATCCCCACTGGCCCCGGGACGAACAGCCTGACCACCATGAAAAGGGCGGACAGGAACCCCATCAGCGGCGCCACCGCCGTGAAGCCTGCGGGGCGGAGGGTCCCCGGGCCGAAGGTCCGCGACAGTCCGGTGGTGATCCGGCGGAGCCGGGACTGCTGGGCCCGCCGACGCGTCCGGATCCCGTTTGACGTCCTGGTCTCCTCGACGATGCTCACGGCTGTCCCCCTCCGACGCGGCCCGCCAGCTCCAGAGGCGGCTCCGCGGCCTTGGCGTTGAGTGGTGCGAGCGTGCCCACGCTGAGGGCTGCGCCCTCCCCGGTCCGTCCAACGGCGCAGCGCAGGGTGGACGCACCGTTGTCGGTGCTCAGCAGGGGGACCACACGGACCCCCTGAGGGAGGGCCTTCACCTCGAGGAACTCCAGGACGTACGGAAGGCATTTCGCTGTGCGGAGTTCCGGTTCGGCCAGTGTGCGGTCCATGGTGAACCAGGCGTTGACGTCTTCGGCGAGATGAGGCTCGCTGCAGGGGGCGTGCCGGCCGGTGACCCCGGCCTTGCCCGGCTCTTCAGACGCCAGGTAGCAGAGCCGGAGTTTCGCCGAATCCGGCCGCCCCATGATGCCCTGCAGAGAGCCGTCCAGCGCGTAGGGGGCGTCCGAACCGGTCCCGTCCACGCCGCGGTAGCTGATGTCACAGCGATAGGCCCGGGCCCCCTGGGACCAATCCTGAGGGCTGGGGAAGAAGCTGACGGTGGCGAAGCCGTTGACCGAGTCCCTGGGCCGTGCGGCCAGGTAGGCCCGCAGGGAGCCGTCCGCGCAGAGGGAGGACTGCCGGACGCGCAGCTGCTGCTGGTTGGGCCGCACGCTCTGTTGTGCCACCGGCCCGGGCAACTGTGCCACGCGGTACGTCTCCACAGTGTGCTCCGTGGTGCACGCGACCGGCGGGCTCGGATCACTGACCGCGTCGGCCTCATCCGGGGACTGCAGCAGACGGCACTGTCCCAGTGCCGGATTCGCGGTCCCGACCCCGGCCTCCGGTGCGGCGCAGGAGGTCAGCAGGAGGACGGCGAAAAAGGCCGCCGACGCTGACCCCAGGACGTGGCGCTTCACCTTACGCGGCACGGCTGTGAGTCTGACGGCCGCTCCGGACCAGGAGCAGGACGGCCAGGACGAACGCCAGGATCACCAGGAAGGACCCCACGAAGTGATGAACGACGTCAAACCCGGCCTGGCCCCAGCTGACCTCGGCAAGGGCGATCATGAAGTACCGCAGGAGATTGCTGAACACCACCAGGGCCGCGGCCAGCACCGCGGCCCTGAAGAGCCGTCCGACCGGGATGCGCCGCAGCAGGAAGAGGACACCGGAGATGGCCAGGATGGGCGCCATGAGAACAGCGCTGGAACACAGGGGCGAGACTTGTATCCCGTAGGCGTGCCCGGTCCCCAGGTTGAAGAACACGATGTCGCGCACCGCATAGCTGCCACCGGGAAGGGCTACGGCGAAGATCGCGGACATGAGGCGCGCTTCGCCCGCCCGGATGGCTTCCTGCTGGTACAGCACGACGCCGGCGAGTGCGAAACAGATCAGTGCCGGCAGGAGGCCTGCGGGGCGGGACTCCGCGCGGCGGCGTGCGGACGTGACAGTGCTGCTCATCAGGCTTCCTTCGCCAAGAGTTTGTCCCCGGTCGTCTCGGCATTGCGGCGGGTCTTGGCCCAGCCGGTCTTGCCCGTGATGAGGCGGTATGCCGCGCGGACCACGCATACATAGGTCTGGTACATGTACAGCCAGTACCCGAGCCCCCACCACAGGCCCAGCAGACGGTTCCTACCGGGCGTGACCTGCCGATGGTACACGACCCCCCACAGGGCGAAGGGCAGGATGCCCGTCAACACGATGAGTGGCAGCACGAACCATGCGGCGGAGAACCAGGAGAGCAAGCTTCCGTAATTGAGGACACCTTGCGCGATCATGACGATGAACAGGGTGGGCCAGAGAATCAGGCCCGCCATCTGGATGAAGGGCTGGATCAGGAAGTAGCTCGCCTCGATGGCACCGAGATTGCTGAAGTTCGGGGAGTCGAAGATCTTCTTGAGGTAGACGCTGCACTGCATGCCCCCGTGGCACCAGCGGGTGCGCTGGGTGAGCAGGCGCCGGACACCCGGGAGCGCCTCCTGAGAGACGTGGGTGTCATGCATGTACACGGTCCGGTAGCCCTCCAGCATGATGTGGATGGCCAGTTCGTAGTCTTCCAGAAGTGCACCGTGCCACGGCTGGCCCGCGCTGGCCGCCACCGCGTCGAGGGTGGACAGCCGGGAGAACTGGCCGTTGCCGCCCAGGCCGACCGTCAGGGTGTGGCGGCGGAGCGACTGCATGGCCGCGATGGTGGTGCGGAATTCGATGTCCTGCATGAGGATCAGGTACCGGGAGAATCCGGCCTTGAGCCTGCCCCAGCCTTTCTCCTCGCCCCGCGGCTCGTCCACATTGGACATCCACACGGCGCTCTGGGCCGCACCGACCAGTGGATCGCCGAACACGCCCGGGCCGGAGGCCTGGCGCAGTGCGTTCTCCTCCATCCGGCCGTCGGCGTCGACCACCATGACGATGACCTTGCTGCGGTCGGTGTCCGCAGGAAGCCAGGCGCCCAGGCGCCGGTACGCGGCGTTCAGTGCGTCCCCCTTGCCGGTGCGTGCATGCGGCCGCACGCGGCGTACCAGGTGGATCATCCCGTCGTCGTGCATGGCCGATTCGACGACGGCGGCCGTGCCGTCGTCGCTGTCATCGTCCACCACCCAGACGTGGGCCTGCGGGAAAGTTCTCCGGAGCCGGGCGAGGGTGTCCCCGATGACGGTCTCCTCATCCCGGCATGGGACGAAGACGTGCCATTCGAATGCCGAGGGGTCGCCGCTCTCCTCCTTGGTGCGCCGCAGGAACGGGACCAGGATGAGCGCCACATAGGACAGGAAGAGCACCAGGAGCACGAAGGCGAGCGCCTGGGCAGATTCGAATACTGACATCGTGACCTCTGTCCACACTGGATGATCCGGCCTGCCGCGACCGGAAACTGCGAATGCAAGACGTGGTGGGACGGCCTATGCCGGCCGCCCCACCACGCTCACATGTTCAACTCATCGACCGGGCGAGCGGCGGTTCGCCGTCTTGAGCCGGTTGTTCCTCAGCAGGACGAAGCCCGTGACGAGCAGCGCCACGCCCAGGAGGATCACCCAGCCCAGGGTCGGAGCGCCGGTGGCGGCCAGTACGCCGCCACCGGCGACGGTGCCGCCCGTGGTCCAGTTGTTGCCGTACATATCGGTGTGTTCCTTCCGGATTTCAGATGGCAGCCGCAACCGTCTGGCGACGCTTGCGGATCACCAGCCAGCCCAGAGCCAGCAGGAGTGCGATTCCGCCGGAGATGGCGAGGGAATCGCCATTGACGGCGGGGATGGCGGCCGGGTCCAGGTTGGGGCCGACCGTGGCGTTGGCGAGCTTGACGCTCGCCAGGCCGGAGCCGATGCCCGCGGTCAGGGCGTTCTGGGTCCAGGAACCATCAGCGTTGGCCGTCTGGTTGTTGACCTTCAGCGACAGCAGAGCGGTCAGTGCGTTGCCCAGCGGAGTGACCACCGTGGTGGTCAGGCCGTTGAGGATGCCGGTCACGGCCGTGTTGAGCGTGCCGAGTGCCAGGACAGCGGCGGCCTTGAGCGGGTTGAGGTTGCTCACGGCGTTCAGCTGGGTCTGGACCGATGCCAGCGAGGCGTTGACGATCGTGGTGATCTTGTTGGCCACGGCCTGCGGCAGGTAGGACACCAGGTCCGTGCCGGCGGGCAGAGCGTTGATGTTCGCCACACCGGCGACATCCAGGAGATCCTGCTGGGTGATGCTCACCTTGCCGCTGGCCAGCGGGTTGGTCAGGGTGATGCCGACGGCGCCGAGGGCGGCACTGGCGGTGTTCAGGACCGGGTTGAGCGCGGTGGCGACGCCGGCCACGATGGTGCCGTCGACGTCAGCACTGATGCCTTCCACCACGTAGGCGCCCTGCGGGGCGGAGCCCACGGTCTCCTTCGCGGCGGCGGACAGCGTCTGGGTGGTGAAGTCGACGCCGACCAGGTTGGTTCCGCCCAGGATCTGAGCGGTGCTGACCTTCACCTCGGCGGCCGGCAGTGCGCTGTTGCCCGACGTCGGGAGCCCACCCGGCAGAGTCACAAGGCTAGGAGCCCCTGTGACCGTGCCGGAGAAGGCCTGGGAGCTGCCGTCGTTGACGGCCTGGCCGTACTGACCCACCGCACCGAGGGTGATGACGCCATTGTTGCCCAGCAGCGGGATGTTGCCGCTGCCGACGTTCAGGGCGCTCAGGACCGTGAGGTCGAGCGGGGTGGAACTCTCCGCGGAAGTACCGGGAGTGGTGTCCGTAAACACGGCACTGGCCCCGCCGTTGCCGGCGATCAGGCCCAGATCCGTCGCGGCGAGCGTGCCGGTGAGGAGCTGGCCATTGCCCTGCGAAATGGTGCTTGCCGCCTGAGCCGCAGGAGCTCCGGCAAAGCCAAGGCCGATCGCCACCGCCGCACTTGCGGCGACCGCGGTCGGCCACGCTTTCTTCTTCAGATTCAAGTTATCCCCCTGGATAGCTGGACCGGCACCGAATCCCGGCACCGGAAAACCTGCCGGGCGCCGGAAATTCGACACCCAATCTCGCACGCTAGCAACCGGCTTATGACCTGTTTTCCGGGGGTACCCGAAAGAATTAACCGGGGGTACCCAGAAGAACTAATCAGGGGTACCCGGGGGAATGCACCGGATGGTCATCGCCCGTAACGGTGGCATTCCCGGTTTCACAGGTGGTGGACGCCCGACGGGAGCCGTGGTTTCGCCGCTCCCGGCCGCTATGATGACTTTCATCCATTGGCGTACAGGGGGAACAGTGCCGGACTCTGCCGTTGAAGGGGTGAAGATCACCCACGGAGAGCGCATCCGGCTGGCCCATGCCGTCTTCCAGGCCCTCGCCGACAGGCACGGCGTGGACGTCCTCCACATCAAGGGCTACGCCACCCAGCGCCGGCTCTACACACCGAACCGCGTCAGCTCGGATGTGGACCTCCTGGTCCGTCCGGCCCATGTCCCGATTCTGATCGGCGCCCTGAAAGACGCTGGATGGGACACGATTGCGAGTTTCGAGAGCGGATCCGTGTTCCGCCATGCCATGACGTTCTGGCACCCCGACTTCGGCCACATGGACCTCCACCGCCTCTTCCCCGGCGTGGGGCTGCCGCCGGAGGAGTTCTTCGAACTTCTCTGGGCCTCGAGGGCCACGACGACGATCGCGGGCTGGCCGTGCCAGGTGCCGTCCGCGCGGTATCAGGCTCTAATCGTCCTGCTGCATGCAGGGCGGGACGAAGGACGCGGATCCTCCGACATCGAGCACCTCCGGGGTGAGCTGTCACCGGAGGAATGGGAGGACGTTCACACGCTCGCAGTTCAGACGCGCTCTGAGCTCGGCTGGGCATCCGCCGCCGGCCAGCTCGAGGCCTGGGCCAGGCATCCCGAGCATGACCTCTGGATGATCATGTCGCAGGGCGGCTCATCACTGTCCCTTCTGCGGGCACGTGTCAAAGCCGCGCAAGGACCCGCCAGGAAAGCTGCCGTGCTGAAGGCCCTGTTCGTGGTGAACAAGGATCATCTGCGCAACCGGCTCCTCCGTGAGCCCACCCGTCAGGATGTCCGGGAGGAGTGGAAACGCCGGTTCCGCTCGCTGCGACGGCGATGATGAACCGCGCCACACACCCGGTGTGGCAAGGCTACTGAGATCTCAATGTGTGACGAAGGATCCATCGCTGTACTGGCTTTTCAAGGAACAAGTGCAGGACCGATGCCAGCACCATGGATGTTCCCAACGCACACAGGATCAGGAATACCCCACGCGGGCCCGAAGCGCCGTGTCCGAAGATCCTCACATAGAAGTTCAGCACCTGTTCGTGCACCAAATAGAAGGCAAAGCTTGCATTGCCCGCGAAGACCAGAAGCTTCGAGGTGAGGATCGTGCGGACCCCACTGAGGTCCCTATCAGCGCTGACGACGATGACACCAAGCACGGGAAGAGTGACCGCGACATCCGCGATCGTCTGCGGAGTCGAGAGGCGCGTCAGTGCCACCAGGGTGGCGGCCACGACCAGTCCGTAGACCCAGAGCGGCCCCTTCGGTCTCCACCTGCGAGAGTGCAGTTCTGCGGCAAGCACACCGAGGCCGAACTCACCAGAGCGGAGCAACGGGTTCGTATAGGCCCCCACATCGAAGGCTGAGCCTGAAACGCCAAAGCAGATTGAGACCGCGGAACACGCCGCCCACCACACGAGAACAGCCAGAACTGCATTCCGTGTCGAAGTCCGTCTCAGGTAAGCGAAAACGAACGGCGCCCCGAGGTAAAAGAAAGCTTCGCAGCTGAGAGACCAGCTGACACTGTTCACGCCAAACGCGATCTCATCAACGGGCACCCAGGCTTGGAGCAGAAGAAAGTTCGGAATCACAGCCGGCCACACCAGGTGGAGGCTGTTGAGCCCGAACACCAGAGCGGCTATTCCCGTCACGAAATGCAGCGGGTAGACCTTTGCGAAGCGCCGAGCATAGAACGTCCGGGCGCCCTCTGTGTTTCGCCACGTGTAGCGGAGCACATACCCGGAGAGACAGAAAAAGAACGCGACACCGACAAATCCGTAGGAGGCGACCCACGACTTACTGGACCACCCGGTGACGTGGTACACGTGATAGGCGAAGACCATGAGCGCCGCCAAACCTCGAAAAACAGTGAGGCGGTCGAGTTGCTTCGCCCGAGCGGCACCGACGACCGGCGCGGTCTTCACCTGAGGCTGCTCCATCGGTTCAAAGAACAACATCATCATCGCCTTCCAGTTGCCCTTTAGGGTCCCAGTTTTCCCAGGCCAATGGCGACACGATCCGCATCGGCCCCTTGGCCAGGTAATCAATCTGAGGTGCGGGGAAACCATGGGTGATGAGCTCCCAGACAGTATCGAGTTCGCGATCCGACACCACTGCGCCCTTCACCCAGTGACTCCCCGGATGAATTCCGTCAGCAGCGGCCAAGCCTTGGCGAAACTTCCTGGCCATCTGTGCTGGAGATCGGTAGATGGCGTGCGCCACCGCGACACCGGACCTCCGGCCGCCGACGCGTGACGCATCATGATTCCCCTCGATGATCTCGAGAAGCGGATGAGTTCTCACACAGATCTTTCCGGGGAACGACGCGGAACCATCCATCATGAACTTGGTCGATGGACCCACGTCGCCGTCACCCGCTATGGGGACCATATGGTGGAAGTCTGCGTGGACGACAGTGACCTCATCCGGCATCCGTCGGAGAAAATCTCCGAGCAGTTCACCTTCCGCAAAGAAAAATTCATCCCCGTCAAAGGGGACGACCCACTTGGCCCCGTTCCGCCAGGCTGCCCATGCCAGATAGGTGATCTTTTCAGACTGGAAATGACGAGGCTCAGAATCCTTGGCCACAAGAATCCGATGGTCGGCGCGCGCCATTTTCTCAAGGATTTCCAGCGTTCCATCGGCACTGCCATTGTCTGCAACCAGCACGAAATCGAGCCCCTGGGCCAGTTGATGCCTGACAACTTCAGCAATGATGTCAGCCTCATCGCGTACCACCGAGACCCCCCATACCTGGCCATCCCGCGGCGAATGCGGCAGCGGCGGGAGCGCTGTTGTCCTCGCAATCTTCAACTGCCGAAGCCACCGGCCACCCCGAAGGTAGCGTTTCGCCACCCATCGGACTTGAGCCAGGAACTCCTGAGTCGCGTAGAGAGGGTTACCCGGTTGCAGACGAAACTTCAATCAGCTCTCCATCCGACTCGAAGATCGTACTTGTTCACGGAATTAAGTAACCTCTGAACATGGCTTTTAATTCTCCTGCCAAAGTTCTGCTCCGAGAACTGATTGCAGTATTCCACCATGAACTCCTGGTTCCATTCGATCGCCCCACTGGACCGAACTGAAGCCCGGATTGAGGCCGCCGTCGGTTCCTCGAAGAACACTCCGTTGACACCTTCCACGATCGAATCGAGGTAACCCCCAGCGCGAAGCGCAATGGTGGGTTTCCCGTGAGCACCGGCTTCCAAAGGCGTCAGCCCAAAGTCCTCATACGAAGCAGCGATGAGCGCGGTGCAGTGTTCGTACGTCCAGGCCAGCTCGGCGTCGCTGAGGTTTGCGACGATCCGGACATTGTCCGGGCTCTGCTGGCGAAGCGTCTGCAGAAGGGGCCCGTTGCCCACGATGAGAAGACGCTCATCAAGCCCCTTGAAGGCTTCGATCACCTGGTCGACGTTCTTGTACGGCATCAGCCTGGAGACCACCAGGTAGTGCCCCCCATCGCCGATGAAATGCTCAAGGCCACCGATCGGTTTCGACTCCTGGGTGATGTCCACACTGTGCGGAGGGAACAGCAGATCGGCTTCGATCCCGTACACCTTTCGGATCCGTTCCTTGACGATGCTTGAATTAGCCAGGTAAGCATCGGCTTCCGCCGCCTTCTTTCGGTCCCAGCGCAGCAGGCCCGGCTTCAAAGCACCAAGCACGGCGCCTTTGAGCCCTGCGTCTGAACCTCCCCCGAGGTATTCGTCGGTCAGATACAGCCAGCGGGCCGGGGTGTGGCAGTAGACGAGCCGCTTCCCCGTCGTCGGGAAGCCATGGGCCCATCCGCTGCTGGACGCGATCACCACATCGGCGTCGATGCGGATCGACGAGGCCGCAGCCGCGAGGAGCGGCAGCGCCGCGCGGTGGTTGCGGCGGAACGCACCGATGCGGTTCAGCGGCGAGGTGATGACCTCCGCATCCCGGAACTCCGGATAGGTCAGGTCCGGATCGTAGAGAGTCGTATGGATCGGCGCTTCGGGGAACGCACGATGGAGCGCCAGGACCACGCGTTCGGCACCGCCGCGCTGAGTCAGATAGTCATGGGCTATCGCGATTCTGGGTGTCATCAGAAGGTTGACCTCGCACGCTCAGGGAACCTGATTCCCGCCAGACCAGCCGATTCCACCGCCAGCGCGACCAGCTTCTCCCCCACCCGCCGGGGCAAGTAGGGACTCACCGCATCGGCAGCCGCCCCATAGGCCCGCAGAAGCCGTTCATTCACGGCCCGGCTCGTCAGCCAAGTCAGGCCGCCCCACACTCCAGAAGGCCTCTGCACGCTCCCAAGAGCCTCTTCTCCATGGATCTGGGTGAAGGACTCCCGGGCAGCGCCGGAATGCAACGCCCGGACGGCCCGTGCTGCCGTGCTCAATGAAGCGCCGTGGTGCCGGGCCATCAACTCGGGCGCAATGAGTATGGGCACCCCGGACTGTGCGAGGCGGTATCCGAAGTCCACGTCCTCCCAGCCATACTTCCGGAAGCGCAGGTCGTAGCCCCCTATCCGACGATGGTCCTCGCGGGTCACGGAGACATTACCCGCCCAATAGCGCCAGGCGTGGCTGGCGTCCACGTCCAGAGCACCAGCGATGAAGCGCTTGTCCGCGCGGACACCATACGCGCGGGCATAGGCGTTGTCCGGGTACACATTGGTGGACAATCCGATGACTCCACAGGAACGTGATTCGTGAAGCAGCACATGACCGGCCACGAAATCGGGGCCAACCTCGAGATCGTCGTCAGCCCGGATGAGCACTTCTGCCCGCGCAGCGTCCGCTCCGGCATTCAAGGCCGCCGCTCGGCCTCGGTTCTCAGGGAAAACGACGGAACGCACGTTCAGCGTCGATCGCCAGGTTTCCACGAACGTCTGCGAATCGTCGATGTCACCGTCAAGAACCACGATCACTTCAAAATCGGCCCGGTCCTGTCGCGCGAGAGACTCCAGGAGGCGCGGAAGTCTGTCACGCCCTCCTCTGGACGGGACAACCACCGTCGCAGCAACGTCATTCACCTGTTTCCCCCGATCCCGTCATACCCGGGCCGCCGGCCCGACGAGCCGGTCCATCAGATTCCTGACGTTCACCAGGGCCTCTTCCCGGGAGTATTCGGCCCTCCAGCGTTCATAGGCAGCCCGGACCACTTCATCCGCAGGAAGAGACCGGGCTACGTCACGAATGGTTCCAGCCAGTGCTTCCGCATCACCCGACGGGAAGATCCACGGGTGGCCCCTCCCAACAACCTCCGGGAGCGCCCCTGCGTCGCTGACGACAACGGGAACCCTCGCCGCCATGGCTTCCGCTGCCACCAGCCCGAAACTCTCCTGGACCACCGATGGGACCACCAGGACATCGATATTGGCCAGGAACTCCGTAGGGACCACCCACTCCAGACGACTGACCGATGGCCCCCCACCTTGAATGGCCTTTTCGATGTCATCAGCTTCGCCGGCTTCGACGAACGCGGTCTTACCTGCGATGGTCAGGCGGTACCGTCCTGGTTCCTGTCTTTCCAAGGCGGAAAAGGCCTCCAGAAGAGTGTCCACTCCCTTCAGGAGCGACGGCCGGCCAAGGAAACCGACGTGGACACTGAAGGCCTGAGCTTCTCGGGCTTCCGTACCCTGGGGCGCACCGGCCAGCGACACCCAGTTCGGCAGAACCTCGCTTCCCGGAACGTGCCGTGCGATGAACCGCGAAGGTACCAGGGTCTTGTCGGCTCGCAGCCGGGCCACAGCGGTCATAAGTCGACGGACCCCCAGCGGAAGCTGGTGCAAATGCACGACCCGGTGTTTCATGCCTGCCGTGACGAAGGCCGGGTAGAGACCGTTGCACCAGAGAAGAGCACCGTGCTGCCGAGAGAGCCGCCTAAGACGAAGCCCGTAGGACAGACGCCCGGAACCCAGCGGAATCACGTCGAAGCCTCTCCGCTCAGCCGCTGCAATCACGTCCCCGGGTTGCCCGGGCGCAACAACAATGGGCCGTACTCCCAGCTCGCGGAGAACCTCGGCAAGGCTGAGAAGCATCACCTCGCCGCCACCGATCTCCCCTTGGTTGGCTGCGATCAGAATCGGCACTTCAGCGCTCATGAATGCGGGGTTCCGACTCCGGGGCGTCGGAAGAAGACGCCCTCAATCTGATGCTGTCAGCCAACACGGATGAGTTCCTGGACATGAAGAGGCAACCTAGCAGGATGAATGTCGGCATTGCGAGAAACACCTCGCCAAGCTTGGAGGCACAGATCAGGGTGATCACGGCGCCAGCCTCGAAGGCAACCGGAACAAGTGCACGGCCGCCACCGAACAGGCGCAAGCCGATAACGAGAAGGAATCCAGCGACGCCAATGAGCGCGATCCAGCCTCCTTCACGGTAAAGCGCCAGATACGAATCGTGAAAGAACCAGGTCTTGCCGATCACCTGCACGGTGGCCTGCCCGAGGCCACCGCCATACCAAGGGGTCTGATGGACCAAGTTCCAGGAAGCATCCGCGATCCAGCCGCGGAGCTGGTCGGTTCCGGCCCTGTCCCCGAGCAGGCCCGAGCTTGCGAAGCGCTCTTCAATGAACTGCTCACTGAAATAGAGCAGAAGCAGAAAAGGCAGCTGCAGACTCGGCCCAAGCCGCTTGGTCACCACAACCCAGACGAGCGCGAGAAGAAGCGCCGCCAACGCAGTCCGAGAACCCGTGAGAAACGTTGCACCCACACCGATCGCGATCAGGAGCAGACGAGAGTTTCGCTTCTTCACGAGTACCGTCAAAAGGATCGGGATCAATGCATAGTAGAGGCCTGCAACGTTCTTGTCATTCAAAAATCCTGTCAAATACCCATCGTATTGATCTTGCGTCAGGTGCAAGTAGAACAGGGGTATGTTCAGGATCATGCCTGTCATGAGTCCCCAGAGCACGGACCGGATATCAAGTCGCCCTGTACCCAGCTGCGCCGCAAGTGCCACCATGAGCACCAATCGGATGGCGCGCCGCGTCCAGTCGACCTCATTGATCATCGACTCGACCACCAGGTATACGATGAGCGCTGCCCAATAGGGAACGAAGCTACGGAAGCGGCTGATCCGCCATCCAGGACGCCGGAACAGCCCCATCAAGACCAGCGCTGCAGCCGCAAAGTTCTGCCCAGGGATGTTTCCGGGCACTCCGGGAAACGGCGCTTCAAAGATGAGGACCGCTCCCAAGATGAACTGAAGAGTCAGGATTCTCGGCCCCGTAGCCTTCGCGCGCCGGCCCGTCTGAACTGTCGTGTCGTGGAAGCTCATCGGCAGGCCTCGTATTCCTCGGTAATCCTCTGTGCCATCTGTGCTCGGCTGATCCACCTGAACTGGCCCGCGGAACCGTCGGCCTCCGCGCGCAGCACGGCTCTAGCGATCGTCTCCGGATCCCACCCGAGGACCAGTGCCTCCGGGGGCAGAATCTCCCGGTTTCCGCCGGCATCGCTCGCCACGGCCGGGATCCCGGCCGCCGTTGCGTCGAGGAGCGTGTAGGAGCAGTTCTCCCACCCCGACAGCTGAACCATCACATCAGCGTGCGCCATGGCGTCCCCCGAATCAAGGAACCCGGGAAAGGTGACGGATTCCCGGACCCGGAGCCGCTCCATTTGTCGCTCCAGCGCGTGGCGCTCCGGTCCTTCCCCGGCCACCGTGAGGGTCGCGCCCGGGCGCTCCGGAAGGAGCCGAGCGAACGCGTCCAGAAGGACATCGATGCGCTTCTCCGGCGCCAGCCGGGACAAGGAGAGGATCCGCGGTCCCTCCCCTGCCTGCGGGGGCGGGCGATCCCCGATCCGCGCCGCCACTTCCTCGGGATCCACCCCGTTGGGGATCACCACGATCTCCCGACGCGGCTTCCACTTCCTCCGCATCACGGCGGCGGTGGCCTCTGCGACGGCGATGACCGAGTCGGCCCGCTTCAGCCGCCAGTGATGCATGACCGCCTTCACCCGGGACTTCCACACCGAGCCGTGGTAGACCGCGTCGTCGTCGGCGATCCCGTGCTCGGTGGTGACCACGCGGACCGGCAGGCCGAGCGACGCCACAGCCGTCACCACGTCCGCGAAGGCCAGGTGCGAATGCACCACGGCGGGACGGAGGCGCTTCAGCTGGGACCGCAGGAAACGCACCGAGGCGAGTGCCCCGGCGTCGGGCCCGAACGGCCCGGTCAGCACCGCGACGTTCCGCTCGCGCAGACGCTCGGCCAGTGGACCGTCAGGGCAGAGGACCACCAGATGCCAGCCCGGCAGCCCGACGTCGGCCACATCCAGGACGTGACGTGCCACCCCGCCCAGCGCGGCCACGGGCACCACCCACAGTGCGGTGGGCGTTACGGACTGCGGGCTCAGAACCACTGTTCCAGCCTGTCCAGGGCCGTCCAGAAACCCTCGCCGTTGTTCACGTGCCCCTGCCAGATCTCCGGGATGAAGCTCACGCCCGGTGCCAGGCGGTCCAGCTGGCCGGCGAGCGCGGCCCAGTCCACCTCACCTTCGGCCACCTGAACACCTTCGCCATCCACCCCGGTGGCGTCGACCAGGTGCAGGTGGATGGTGTGCGGCGCCAGGAGCTCCACGGCTTCGGAGAACGGCATGTTGAGGAAGTTCGCCGCCAGTTTGGAGTGGCTGACGTCCAGGCACAGCGCCGTCCCGGTGGACGCAGCGAAATCGGCCGTGTCACGAGGGTCCAGGAACAAATTGTGGAACTGCTGGCCACCCATGAGCCACGGGTACGGCGGGAGGGTCTGTGCGGCGATCCGGACACCGGAGGTGTCCAGGCGTTTGAGTGCCTCGGCGATCCGCTGGTACTTGTCGGCCCGGGCCGGCGGGTCCAGGTGCCGGTCCTTGGTGAATCCGCCCATGGTCACCACCATGATGGGCTCATCCTCGCGGGTGAACCACCGTCCCAGGGAACGCGTGATGTCCACGGTGCGCTGCACCTCGGAGATGGACCGTTCCCAGACGTCCTTCTCGAAGGAGGACAGATCCACCAGGAAGTCACCGGCGAACAGATCCGGGAGGTGCGTGGTGAAGCCCATGTCCAGCGGCTTGCTGAACACGGACTCAGTGTCGATGTCCAGGTCCTTGTAGGAGAAGTGGAACTCGAGGAAGTCGGGCGTGCAGTCGGCGATCAGCTTCGCGTGGTCGTGGTAGCGGACGGGCAGGCCCCACGGCCGGCGGAAGGTGAAGTCCCGGCCGGAGGGCACGACGTCGGCCAGGTCGCCATGGAAGAAGAAGTCGCCTTCCTCCATGTCCCGCCGGATGGTCCGGCCCAGCAGCTGCGGCAGGACGTTCGGCTGGAGGCCGCGGCCGGGACTCTTGACGGCGACGTCCTCCGCCGTCAAGAGCGTGCCGGCGGCCAGCGGCCGCGATGCGACGAGGGACTTGGCCAGGGTGACCCGGTTCATCATCTCGCCGGTGGACACCTGCCGCGGGGCGCTGCTGCCCATGGCGGACTCGACGTCGCGGATCTGCCGCATCATCTCGGCAAACTCGTCCGGGAGGAGCGAGACCTTGTGGTCGTTGCCTTCCATGTCCCGGTCCACGGTGAAATGCTTCTCGATGATGCGGGCACCGCGGGCGACCGCGGCGACAGGCACGTGGAAGCCGCGCTCGTGCCCGGAGTACCCGACGATGGTCTCCGTGATCTTCCCGAGCCGGTCCATGTACGCCAGGTTCACGTCCTTGAACGGCGCCGGATAGGTCGACTGGCAGTGCAGCATGGCGAAGTTGGTCCCGAGGTTCCTCAGAAGATGCGTGGTCTCGCGGATCTCGTCTTCCCGGGACATGCCGGTGCTGAGGATGAGCGGGATCCCGCGGGAGCCGGCGTCCCGCAGGAGTTCGTGGTTGGTCAGGTCCGCGGAGGCGATCTTGAGCCCGTGGACCCCATAGTCCACCAGGGCCTGCACGCTGGGGGAATCCCACGGGGTGCACATGACCTCGATGCCACGAGAGCGTGCGTGGTCGAAGGCCTCGAACAGCTTCTCCGCCGGGAGGGAGAACCTGGACAGGAGATCAAGGGTGTACTGGGCCCCGAGGTCTTCTCCTGCGGTGGCGGCGCCCGACTGCCGGTACAGGGCGTCCATGTCACGGAGCTGGAACTTCACGGCGTCCGCGCCGGCCTCTGCGGCCAGGTCCACGAGTTCCTTCGCCAGTTCCACGGAGCCGTTGTGGTTGTTGCCGATCTCGGCGATGACGAAGGCCGGCTGGCCTTCACCGATCCGGTGTTTGCCGATGCTCATGACATCGCTCCGGTCGATGGCGATGGCCACCAGGTGGCCGCGTGCATCCACGAGTGGAAGGTGTGTCACCGCACCGGAGAACAGCGGTTTCCAGTCCTGCGGGGTCCCGGTGATCCGGCCGCTGCGGACCTGCCGGTTGGAGGCCTGCACTGCGGACGCTTCGAGGTCGATGTCCGGATTGTCGACGATCCAGCGCCGGAAGTCCCCGTCGGAAAAGGAGCCTTCCAGCACGCCGTGGGCGTTGACGCAGAAGACGATCCGTTCCTTGTTCGCCGTGATCTTGTGGAGTGCGTTGAGGACCGAGTCCTCCGAATGCACGATGTACGGCGTGATGCTCCGCTCGATGATCATGGTTTACTGCTCCCCCAAGTCCCAGGTAATTTCGGGTGCTCGATTGCCACTACGTCCCGGACACGCAAGCCTGTTCAGGATATCGCCAGGGTCACGGGCGGGTATGAACGGAGTGCTTCCCGGAAGGTGCCAGTTTGCGCTTCAGCACGGATTTCAACGCACCGGAAAGCCGGACTTCACCCACCCTGTTCAAGATGACTGCTGCCGCAACCACCACAATGAGCGCCACAGACTCAGCCGGAACCCTCCCGATGCCCTGAACAAACAAGTGTATGAGGGCATAGCCCACCACAACGTGAATCACATAGAGCGAATAGCTTATTTTTCCGAAGAACTGAATGGGATGCCACCTGAGAAGTGGCACACTCCGGAACGCGACCACCACTGAAAATGCGATGCACACGGCAAGCACCCCAAGCCCGTATCTCCAGCCCCAGACCGCCGCTCCCGTAGCAACCGCGAGCACTTGCGCTGCCGGGACGAGCCAGAACCGCCCCCTTCCCTGACGGAATCGATAGGCAAGGATCCCCACGCAAAAAAGAGGGCCGTATTCTGCGAGCGTCCCGTTGAGGATGAGCTTGTCCAGTCTGGGAAGTCCGTTGCCGACCCCAATGCCGTGCCTGAGAACTATCCATCCAGTCACCAACGTGGCAACAACCAGCCATATGCTCAGGACGAGCGTCACGGCCTTGTCCCGCAGCCGGCTCTTCATGAACACAAGCAGCAGGAAGACCAAGACATAGAACTGCATCTCGACGGCAAGTGTCCAAAACGCATCGTTGACGTCCTTGACCAGAAACCACCGCTGGACCATTGAGAGATTGACCAGGATCGTTACCGGGTCGAGTGGTACTCCCGGAATCTTGACGAACCAGGCCACCACTACACTCACCGCGAGCGCGATCCAATAGGTGGGGTAGAGCCGCGATACTCGAGACACTGCGAAGTCGGCGGCTCGACTGACATTGTCGGCAGTCATGAGGATGACATACCCGCTGATCATGAAGAACAGTTCAACCCCAAAATTTCCCCACGTGAATTGAAGGTTTGAAGACGGATCGCCCGGGTAGACCGTGTCGTACGTATACGTGAAGTGTCCCACCACCACCGCCAGAGCGGCGATTCCACGCAGACCGTCAAGTTCCAGATAGCGCCCCCGGCCGCGCGTATTCACTTCATGACCTGACCGGATGATGGGCTGATGGAATGGAGCATCGCCGCCGCGTTCAACCAGTCGACTTCCGTATCCACGTCCGTGCCTTCAACCTCATCCATGATGAACAGCCCAATCCGTCCACCGAGACGATTCGCCTTGGCCAGGTACACTTCGGTCTTCGTCAAATAAAGTGACCCGGTCTCCCGATAGAAAAAGTCCTTCCCGTCAAGATCCTGCCGTCTGGGACGGGCGTCGACGGGATACTCGGGCACAGGATTCATGGATCCTGGATCGGCGCTCGCCGCTATTCTCCACAGAAACGGAGTCTGGGGCACAACGCCGACCATGGAATCCACCAATGACGCTTCGAACTCTTTGATCGCCCGATCCACCGTCCCAGGAAGTCTCAACGGCGAGGTCGCCTGGAGCAGCATGACGGCATCAGGACGCCGCCCTTGTCCTGTTCGGAAATCAATCGCATGAAGAATGACCGGCTCCGTTGCAGTCGTGTCTTCGGCAAGCATCGACGGACGGAGGAATGGAACGGCCGCACCACAATCCCGGGCAACCTCGGCGATTTCCGGATCGTCTGTGGACACGAGGACGTCCATCGCCGGTCTCGCGGCGAGTGCCTGTTCAATCGTCCACGCAACCAGCGGCTTTCCAGCGATTTCTCGGACATTCTTCCGGTGGATCCCCTTGGATCCACCCCGCACCGGGATGACGCAGAGAATATTCATCGACGGCTCCTGAGAAGATGATCAGCAATGGCTTGGGCAGGCTCCCGGCTCGGCGTCTGCGGAGCCAGCGTGGGGGTATCCCCCCAGCGGTGGATGCCGTAGCGGTCCCAGAACGCTTCGAGCCAGGCGGGCGGGCGGGCGTAGTGCGACCAGGCGGGGAGACCGCGGACGGCCGCCTCGAGTATTCCAGTGGAGAAGATTGACACCACGGGACGGTCGAGGTCCTTCAACGGGATGGAGCCGTCATCGATGGTGATGCCTCTCCGCCGCCACCGCTCGTGCTGGAGACGGGACAGGATGTCGTTCTCGGAAGGGTGAGGACGATAGCTGGCGCCGGTGTCACGCAAGAATTCCGATGCCGACGCGGCTTTGCGGCTTCTTCCCATCTCAGCGCCATGGAGTTGTCCGAGATAGACAGGCGGCGCCTCCGCATCGGTGTCCCTGGCGGTGCTGGTCTGAAGCGCGTTCCAGAGCAACTGAGAGCCGACGACATACCCACGTAGATCGTTCCGTCCGGCCCGGAGGAATTCCAGATCGGCGTCTCCGAAAGCCAGCACGGTGGCACCGTGTGGCAGCGGAGGGGCATACGGCGTCAGCAAGCCGTGCTGGACCACGACGACGTCGGCCCGGAGATCGCCCGCCCAGCGCACCGCGAGCGAACCGGCAGGCAGATAGTGCCCTACCACCAGAACAACGTGAAGAGAGCGAAGGGCTGAAGGAAGCTCACGGTCCGCGGGCTGCCAGGTCCAGGGCCCACCAGGCAGGGGAATACGCTGCGGAGCCAGCACCGCCAGCGGTTCGTCCGATGGCAGCCGCTCGGCCGGATCCAGGAGCGCGGCCTGTTGGGCCGGTGTGGACGCCTCCACCGCGATCAGCGTGCCCGGTTCCCGGCCGCGCACCGCCAGCATGAGGACCGGTTCGGGCCTGTCTTGACGGCGGAGAACACGGTCCTTCACGTAGCGGAGTGAATTCTGCCGGCGGTGCCAGGCGGACCAGTCCGCCAGATCTGATGGGAACATGAGCCCGTTCGCTGGAAGGTCCTTCATGCGGACCACATTCCGTCCAGGATGCACATCCGGTGGGCGAAGGTGTGCTCGGCGAGCGATCTCCGGCGTCCCGCCTCACGAATCCCCTGACCCCAGCCGGGCTCACGGACCACCTTCGCAGCCAGTTCAACGAGTTCATCCTGGGAGCGGAACACCAGCACTTCCTTGCCCGGTTCGTAGAACTCCGCAACATCCTCGCGGTCGATGAGCTGAAGGCCGCCCATCCCGGGCACTTCGAAAGTCCGCATCGCGAGGCCTTCCTGCAATCCGTGAATGTTGATCGCCGCGGCCGCCTCCGCCTGCACCCGGTAGGCTTCCGACAGAGGGATATCCCGCTCAGAGGGAAGTTGGGGGCGCGACAACTCCCAGGTGCGCAGCCGGTCCACCCAGTGGTGCGACCATTGCCGCCCGTATACCCGCAGAGGAACTCCCGCCTCCATCAGCGCCTCCATCAGCGCCACCCGGTTGGGGTACCGGGATCCGACAAAGACCACCTCACCGCTGCGGCGATCCGTCGGCTGGGCCAGGTCGGGATCGAAGCCGTTGGGCAGCCATGTGGCGTTCACGCCGTGTTCCGCAAGGACTTGGACCTCTGACTTGGCGTAGCTTGCGACAGGGCCGATCTCCCGAAGGAACTCGAACGAGTAGTCATGCCGTTTGAGGTCGTCATAGAGCCATAGCACTCGCGGAATGTTCCGTGAATTCACGGCATCCCAGAATCGGGAGTCCAGAGAGTCGCCTTTGATCACCACGACTCGGTCAGGATTGGTCTTTCTCAACACGGAGAGGACTCGGTCAGTGGCCCAGCGCCGGGCCTCCTCACCGCTGCCGGCGCCAAGCCTCGCCGGCAGCTCAAAGCGGATCTTGTTACGCAGCTTGTCAGGGAAAGATCCCAGAAAGTCGTAGGCGTACGCGATCACCTCATGACCTTGCTGTTCAAGGGCCGCGGCGATCGAACGGTAGTATCCGTGGAACGCCGGACTGATGAGAAGGACCCTGCTCATCGGTTTGCCCTGCCCTGCATCGCGGCCTCCACGCCGTGGGAGAGCAGCGCACGCTCCAAGTTCAGCGTGCCAATCGCGTCCACCTTGTGCCTGGCTGCCTGACGAATCATGTTGACCAGGAAGTTGATATGGCTGGCCACGGTGAGTGCCACCCTCAAAGGCCTGGCACCTCCCCATTTTCCGGCATAGACGAACCGCGCATCAACCAACCACTGCCGGCGTCGGCCGGACTCGGATGATCCTCCGCCTTCGTGCACGGCGATCGCATCACAAATCACGACGGCATGAACCCCTCGAGCCGCAAGCCGACGCTGCAGATCCACCTCTTCGCAATTCATGAAGAATCGCTCATCGAAACCTCCCACGGCTCGCACAGCCTCCATCGGCAGGACCATGGCAGCGCCCATGACCCAATCGACTGGGACATCGCCCGTGGAGACACGCGTGTCATGGCCGACCGCCTCATGAAGCAACCGGAGATGCCGAAAACGTGCCAAAGGAGTCAGCCATTCAACGAACTGGTGCACCACCCGAGGGAAATGGCGGCCGACCCACTGAGGGCAGCCATCGTGCCCGAGAATCTGAGGGCTGAGAACGGCTTCCGGCCAGCGTTCGACGGCGCGCTGAAGGGCTCCGATGAAACCCTCGCCGAAGGTGAGATCACTGTTGAGCACCACGGCGTGGGTGGTGCTCACACCGGCAAGCCCAGAGTTGACAGACGAACCGAACCCCCCATTTGAGTCCCTGCGCACCAGGATCTCACTATCCCCGGTCTCGTAGGGCTCGGGATAAGCGTCGTCGACCACCACGATGGGGCCATGGAATTGCTGCCGCAGCGAACGGACCAGACTCCGAGTCTGCTCAGCGGGGCCGTAGTGCGGAATCACAATTGTCACGTCGTATGCATTCACGCCAGACCGCCCAGTCTCGCGAGGCGAGCAAACTCGGGGCTTCTCTGGACCAGGTCTTCAAATCCTCCGCGCGCCGCGACCCTGCCTGCTTCAAGGAAGTAGATCGTCTCTGCGTTCCTGACCGTTGAGAGTCTGTGCGCCACGATCACCACCGTCATCCGGCCGGCAAGCGCTGTGACTGTATCGGAAATCTTCCTTTCGGTCAGATTGTCCAGAGCCGAAGTCGCCTCGTCCAGAATCAATATTTGCGGACGTCTGTAAAGGGCCCGCGCAATACCGACACGCTGCTTCTGCCCTCCGGAAAGACGTGCGCCCCATTCACCAATGCGAGTGCTCAGCCCCTGCGGCAATGAATCGATGACATCCTCGAGCTGAGCATCTCGAATTACTTCTGACAACAGCTCTCGGTCAATTTCGTCGTCATCGACGCCGAAAGCGATGTTCCGTTCCACTGAATCGTTGACGAGGTAGATGTCTTGAGGGACGAGCGAAACTCTGGAGAACCAGCCCCGCGGATCAACGTCGATCGACGTTCCACCATACTCAATCGTTCCCGTGTCGGGCCGTATCACTCCGAGCAAGAGGTCAAGTATCGTACTCTTCCCCGCTCCGCTCCCCCCGACGAGCGCTGTCGTCTTCCCATCAGGAAAATCAAGGTCAAGATTCTGAACGACCGGAAATTCAGAATCCGGGTACCGGTAGGAGACTCCGCTGAACTCCAGATCGTGCCGGCCCTGGGGAATCCGGCCAGAACTCGCATACACTTCCTGAGTCGAGTCGAGGTCCCTCACACACTTACCGATCAGCTCCAGCCCGACCTGCCCTGAACGGATCATGGCGCTCGTTGCCTGAAGCCTGTTCAGGGTTGGCAAGATCCGGGTCGACGCCGCAGCGAAGACGCCCAGGGTCGCTGTGGCTGCGTTGGATGGCTCGAATGAGAACAGCAGGAGAGCGAGCAGACCGAGCCCTACAACGAACCCGACTTCGAGCACGTACTTCGGCATCTCAGCGAACATGGACAGTCTCCGGGCTGCAGATGCCCTTGAGTTTTTCGCTTCCGCGAATCGTCCTATGAAATGTTCTTCCTTCATGCTCACGCGGGTCTCCCTGAAGCTGCTGAGAGCAGGAATCATCGCCGCCCAGGAATTAACATCACTCTCCGCGAGTTCCAAGCCGACAGCCCGGTACTTTCGCCTGAATACAGACTGAATAGAAAGCAACGCCGCACCGAAGAAGATCACCGTGAACGTGGTTGCGAGAGGAGATACTGCCAAAAGCACGATGAAAATACCGATAATCGTCAGCGCGTCAGCCAGCCCTGCAATGAACCCCATGGCCACCTGACCAAAGGCTTGAGGGACTGCCGCAGAAATATCACGATTGATCTCCCCCAGGTTTCTGGCTTTATGCGACAGGTAGGTGGTCGACATAAATAGCCTGAAGAGCTCAATAGAAGCCTCCGACTCGAGCTTGGTGGATTTCTTAAGCATCCACCAACGAAACCCGATTCCTAACAAGCTCTTAACAACAAGAACTCCGATGACAGTGCAGGCCATGATGAGAATGGTTGACTTGATCTCGAGCGAGCCGAAGAGCGTGCCGAGAAGTGCTTGCAGAGCCGGCGCCATGCTGCCGGTCACGATGAGCTGCATGAGCGGAAGCGTGGCCGCGATACCCACCATGTCCAACACTGCGATGCCAGCAGATCCGAGTGCGGCCAAGATCATCCAGCCTCGGTAAGGCGTTGTAACAAGACTGAAAGCGCTCTTGAGATCACCAATCATTTCGGCGGCTCCGGTACATCTCAGAAGCGGCGTTCCGAATGATTGTCCACCGCGGGTCGAGGTGCCACGATTTGCCCTCGTTGATGTTGCGGGAGTGGAACTCGGGCGCCGCGATCCGGCCGGGCTGGAGCCGGACTTGAGTGTTGATATAGCCTCCCCAGTACGAAAATGTGGAGTTCGCCAAAACGAGTCTCTGGGCCACCGCCAAAGCTGCGAAGTCCGACATCATCCCTGAGCGTGGGATGAGCACCACACGCGTCCCTTCCCAGAGCCCGGGCAGCTCCCTATAGCACCAATCAAGGTCGTCAGAGACGAAGGCGACAGATTCCGGACCGCCAGGAAGCAGACTCGCAACCGCAGCTTGGGCATAGGCCCGGATGTCGAAGCCATAGTTGCGACGGTTACCCTCCACTGAGTAGTAGTCTCCTCGTCGGACATTGACGACTACATCGATGTCCCCGATTTGTTCCTCGGCGTCGTCTCTGGCAGCTCTGAACGTTACAGACTGAAGGAGCACATCGGAGATGAACTCTTGCAGTTCGCTCTGGCTGAAGTCATCGCCATAGCCTTGGTGCCATCCCAGAAGACGCTGATCACGGAACCGGACGTCTTCCGCAGGAAGGGTCAAAGGAGCAAGTGCCGGAAACTCCTTTAGCCAGGGACCCATGTTCGGCCGGTGCCGAACTCGAGCGTCCAAACCGCGACGTTGGAAGCACCAAGCCCTGAGCCAGAGATAGAGGTAATTGCCTCCGTTGATTCCTTCAGCCGGCCAGATGATCGGGCGCCCGTGGCGGCGCAAGCGCTCGAGGACGACTGTACGCGCTCCTGCCAGAATCATCGGTCGTCCACCGTCCGCTGGCTCAGCGTCACAAGGTCGATTTCCGTGAACGGACCCTGAGCTTCAATTCCGAACTCTTTCCATGGCTTCATCTCAACCAAAGACCTCCAGGCGGCTTCAACGGCACTTTCATCAACCTTGGCCATCTCGCGCCACTGAGAACCGATCCCTGCCTCGTGCCCTGCCCGCTCAAGGGCCAACCGACCTGTCTGTGATTTTGCGCGAATCTGAGATCGGGACCGCCATGGGAAATGCAGAACCGTGATGCCGCCTGCTTCGCGCCCGGGTCGGTCGACGAAGTGATTACCGGTCTCAATATGGAAGCCTGGATAAGGACGAAAGGCGGACTTGGGAAGAATTTCTTCGGCACCATTGACCATCCCTCGAAGGCTCCCTTCCTCCACCGGGAACACATTACGGACGGTAGCGCGCGCCTTCGGCTCCTGAAGTCCAAGGAGCGTGCTCTTCAAATCCCCGGATGGGACGGACCAGAACTCATCGGCGTCGAACGGCACCACCCACGCCGCCCCGGCTTTGGCGGCCGCCTCAGCAAGCAAGGTCATCTTCTCAGCCTGAAAGTAAGCAGGTTCGATATCATGCGCGACGTACACCGGGTATTCTCCTGCGAGACGCCGGAGAACCGCGGACGTTTCATCCGTGGAGAGATTGTCCGCTATCAGAACCGCGTCGACGCCTTGCCGGAGCAGATTCATCACGCTGAACTTGATCACATCGGCTTCGTTGCGAACCATTGATACCGCCCAGACTGAACGCCTGATGTACGGCAGTCGCGGAATGTCCATTCCGGCGCTCACCGCCCGCCGCCGGCAACGGGAATCAGGGTCAAACAGACGATCCACGACCCTGCGCCAGTAACCAACGTGCGTCCGAAATCGCAAATTCGCTTCGGCCATCAAACCGTCTGCGAACATCAGCCAATCCCCCAGATACACCCAACGCTGTTGGTCGATTCTATGGTGTCATCCATGCGTCCGCCACTGACGATCACATGCCGGAGCCGTCCATGGTCCGGGGCCACCGCACCCACCAGCCACGCTCGAAGATCGGCAAGGTCTCCTTCGACTCGAGACGCCGGGATTGGGGGTCGAGATGCTTGAGCTGGCTTGAATACTTCCCCACAGCCTCCGTCTTAAAAGTGCTGTCCACCCCCCAGCTGATCTCGCTCGCAGTAAACCCGATCTCGTCGGCCAGACGTGAGGCTTCCGCATCGCCCTGTTGATGCCATAGATAGGGGAGCTCCTCGTAGAGCAACAGGTCCACGTCGTCACGCAAGAAAAGATGCTCTAGAAGTACATCCCTGACGAAAGCATGGTCGGAGTGGGCCAGAAGTCCTCTGGCTTGCAACGTCCGCTTCCGTCGGACATACGCCCGATGCTTGATCCTCCTGAGAGGCGCAAGGATCAGCTGCAGCCCACGAGACCAAGGACTTACCCCTGCGGAAGCAGCCTGGGTCGTCTCCGGCGCGTCCTTCCTGCCTCGTGCACGGACCGGCCGTGTCATTCGGAGACCCGCGCCGACAGGGATAGCCACCACTGGACGCCACCGACGGGTGCCGCGATCCAGATACTCTGCTTGTATCCAAGCATCGACTGCGGTCCTCAGCGCCGCTCGATCCGCCTCGTCGTGCGCTCTGCCCAAGTATGAGGCATCGATCAATCGGAGCCGCTCGAGAGCGCAACCCAGTGTCTCAGCTGCTGCTCGATCTTCCTGCTCACGGGTCTGAGCGGCTTCCCTGGGATGAGTGAAACCACAAGCGGCGTCCCACGCGCTGGGAGCATCTCCGTTGGCTACCCCACCCATGACTGTCAAGATCGTTGAATCGGCCAAAGCAAGCAGACCCGCGCAGGAAAGAGCCGCATCGTCCGCATGTGGCGAGACGACCAAGATTCTTCGGTTCTCGAAAGCCGTCATAGCGTCTCCCATGTATCCAAAAGGTACCAGCACGTTTGAAGCCCGACTATTGCTCTTCTACCAGCCACTCGAGTACGTGTATGCTGAAGCCGCTTTTCGGGGAGATTGAGGCATTGGGTGAGAATTGCAATCCTGTTCACTGGTGACCCCGACGACAAATCTTTGTGGTCCGGGACCCCTGCGAATCTCGTAGCCGGGTTCAGGGATGCGGGTGACGATGTGGTCCCCATCTCCGTCCTGCCTTCCCCCATGGCTGCGATACTCCTTCGTGACTGCATAGCCGCTACACAGCTGTGGCGATTTCGGAACCTGGGTTTGAGGACGGCAGTGGACCGCGCAAGGAAGGTCGCCCTCATGAGCGCCGCATACGGATCGATCGCGACTGTCATCGGGCGATGGCGGTTGCGGCGCGCCGGCCGGGTGGATGGCGTGCTGCAAGTAGGGACTTCCTACAGGGTCCGACACGACAACCTGGTGTCATTCGAAGACATGACGATTCCTCAGGCAATGCTTTCTGAACAGACCAACTGGCACCTGATGACCTTCCCGCAGTACCGGCGGCGGGCTTCCCGCCAACGGGCCGTATACCGAACAGTTTCGGGCGCGGCGTTCACTACGTCGTGGGCTTCAACGTCCGCTGTTCAGGAATGCGGGCTGGATCCGCGTCGGGCCTATGAAGTCGGCATCGGTGTGAACTTCCCAGGCGTCCCAGCTGAAGACCGCGATTGGACAGTGCCGAAGTTCCTTTTTCTGGCTCGAGTGTGGGAGACGAAAGGAGTCCCCACGGTGGTGGAAGCGTTCAGAAAGATCCGGGAGAAGCATCCGAAGAGCGAGTTGCATCTCGTCGGCGGCCACCCTGAAATCACAGAGCCCGGCGTGTATGGCCACGGACCAGTGTCGATCTCCGATCCAGAGTCGGCGCGAACCGTCAGCCGGATCTGGTCGACGGTGACATGCCTCGTGGTGCCTTCCGTGTTCGAAGCAGCCGGGATCGTGTTCGCTGAAGCCAAACACGCAGGCGTCCCAAGTATCGGCGGCAATCTCGGGGGGGCATCCGACGTCATCGGTTCGGCCGGTCTCACAGTCGATCCGGGGGACGTCGACGGGCTTGCCGATGCAATGCTCAGAATGTGCGACCCGGACGTGGCCAAGAAATTCGCAACGAATGCCCTGGCAAGCGCTCCTGAATACACTTGGACGAGCGTCGTGTCCAAGATCCGGGACATCTACACGGATGCATCTGGGCCGCGCTGACCTGCAAAATCTACACCCGTGCCTTGTCATCCGCCTGAGTCCCAGAGGAACGCCTGGCCGACTGGGCGGACTTCCCGTTCTCAGGGGATTTGTCCGATTTCGCAGCCTTCCGCCCGAGATGCCGCCGGACGCCGTGGCGCTTGCTCTTGTAGGAACCGTAGTACCGGTAGTTGTACCCTTCAGGGCCGAGGGTCGCCACACAGTTGATGATCACACCCAGGACGTGGCCTTTCACACGCTCAATGTTGCCCAGGGCACGTCCCAGACTGTCGGTGGTGGTCCGGCCGGCCCGTGCCACCAGCAAGGTGCCGTCCACGATCCGGGAGAGTACTGCGGCATCGGTGACGGGCAGCAGCGGCGGCGTGTCCACGAGCACGTAACCGTGCTGGGAGAGCTCTCTCAGCAGGGACCGCATGGCGTTGGAGCCCAGGAGCTCTGAGGGATTCGGCGGAACGCGCCCGGCCGCCAGGATCTTCAGATTGGGCAGCTGGCCCCAGTCTTGCAGCACTTCCTCGACCGCCGTCCGACCAGCGAGCACGTCGGTGACCCCCACATCCCCGATCACTCCGAACACCGTGTGAAGGCTGGGACGCCGGAGATCGGCGTCGAGCACCACCACGTTCTCACCTGCGGCGGCGAGCGTGGCGGCGAGGTTGCTGATCACGGTCGACTTGCCCTCGCCCGGCAGCGAACTGGTGACCGCCAGTACCCGCGGCGGGTTGTCCACATCAATGAAGCGGAAGTTCGTGCGGAGTTCACGGAACGCCTCCGCCATGGCATGCCCGGCGGATGCCCGGCCAAATCCCGCCACGTCATCCAGAACCTGGGAATGATCCTGGAGTCGTCTGTCGCGCGGAAGCGTCCCGATGACCGGTTGGTGGAATTTCCTCTCCACAATCGCGGCGGTCCGGATGCGCCGGTCCAGCTGATTCCGGACCAGGACCACCACCAGCCCGATCAGCAGGCCTGCTCCGCCGCCGATCAGGAGTGTCACGTTCAGGACCGGATACACCGGAACCCTGGGGATGTCGGCGGAGGTGAGGGCTTCCAGACGTACCACCGGGGTCTGGCCCTTGGGAGTGTTCTGCGACTCCAGATCCCGCACCTGATTGGCCAGGGCCGTGACCCAGCCGTCTGCCACCCGCTTGGCCTCCTTGGCGTCGCCGGATTCGGCGGTGATGGTCACTTCAGGCGATCCCGGTGCCACCGTGGCTTTGATGGTGGCATTGATTCCCGTGTCATAGTTGCCCAGGAGCAGGGCCGCCCGGTCGAACACGAGCTTCGACTCGGCCAACGCCTTGTACCGCAGCGCCTTGGCCTGGGCCAGAGTATCACCGGCCATGGCCGTGCCCATGTCGCCGCCACCACCGGTCACCACCAGGCCGACGGCGGAGGCCTGGTAGATGCGCGGCTGGATCGCATACCAGCCCACGGCCAGGGCCAAGGCCAAGGCGGTGATCCCCACGATCGTCAGCCAGTAGGTCCGCAGGACCACCACGAGATCCGACAGAGAGAAACCCTGCGGCTCACCTTGCTCCATCATGCTCACGTGCAGCAGTCCCCCATCGCATTCATCCGGACCGGGCCAGAAAGAACCTTCAGCTTCTAACGATGATCGGGCGGTGAGCCATCACGACTCAAACCCTGCACGAATTGTCCTTCATGACTGCGTTTTTTGCACTAATCCGGCCGAAGCCAGATTCCCCAGGAATGCGTTCACCTGGTCTTCGATGTCGGTGGCGTGGCCTTCGCCGTACCGGTCGACCAGAATCCGCACCATGTCCGCCACGGACCGGCTGTTCTCCGTCAGCTCCCAGATCTCCAGTCCAGTGCCCTCCACCACCAGGGGAACCCGGCTGTCGACGTTCAGCAACACCAGCCGCTCCGGGACGTCTCCTCCGGCCGATTCGTCCGCCACGCTCGCGACGCGCGGACTACGGATCCACCGGGTTTCCTCAACGGACAATTCGGCGCTCACCCTTCCACCTTCACCACGGGCGCGTACCGGAGCAGGAGGCGCTTCTCCCCCACGGCGAACCGCACCTTGGCCACACTCTTATCCCCGACGCCCTCTACGCTCAGGACCACACCCTCGCCGAAGGCGTTGTGGCTGACCTTGTCTCCCGGGGAAACGCTGACGACCTCCTTCTGCGGCTGCACCCGTCCGCGGACCACGGAGGCAGGGACGTCGGCGTCAAACCCGGCCGTGCTGCTGGCCGGCGCGAAGCCGGCATTGCGGGAGGCCCCGGCGCCCCAGAAGGAGCCTCCGTACCGGCTGTTTCCACCACCCGTGGATCCCCAGCCGGCGGCCACCTGCCGGGTGGTCCCTTCACGTTCCCAGTGGATGAGCTCGGCGGGGATCTCCTCCAGGAACTGGCTGGCCGGGTTGTACTGGCTCTGGCCCCAGAGGCTTCGCACCTCGGATCGGGTCACGTACAGCCGTTGCCGTGCCCGGGTGAGGCCCACGTACGCCAGACGCCGCTCCTCAGCGAGTTCCTTGGGATCGGTGGCGGAGCGGGCGTGCGGGAAGATGCCGTGCTCCATGCCGGTCAGGAACACCACCGGGAATTCCAGGCCCTTGGCGGTGTGCAGGGTCATCAGGGTGACCACGCCGAGCCGGCGAGCCTCCGCCACGGCCTCATCCACGCCCTCCGGGCTGTCCGGGATCTGGTCGGCGTCCGCCACCAGGGAGACCTGCTCCAGGAAGTCGCCCAGGGTGCCATCCGGATTCTCATTCTGGAACTCGCGGATCACGGCCACAAGCTCGGCCAGGTTCTCCACGCGGGACTCGTCCTGGGGATCATTGCTCAACCGCAGCGCTTCCAGGTACCCGGTCTGTTCCAGCACGGCCTCCAGCGCCGCCACAGCGCCGGAGCCGGACGCCACCTCGGCCAGATCGTCCATGAGCTTCACGAAACCCAGCACGGCGTTCACGGACCGGGTGGCCATCGCCGGCGCCTCCTGAGCGCGCCGGGCAGCGGACATGAAGGAGATCCGCTCGCGTTCAGCGAGGTTCGCGACGGCGGCCTCCGCCCGGTCCCCGATCCCCCGCTTCGGCTCATTGAGCACGCGGCGGAGGTTGACGTCGTCGTCGGGGTTCACCAGCACGCGCAGATAGGCGAGCGCGTCCTTGATCTCCTTGCGCTCGTAGAAACGCGTGCCGCCCACCACCTTGTACGGCAGGCCCATGCGCACCAGGACGTCCTCCAGGGAGCGGGACTGGGCGTTGGTGCGGTAGAAGACCGCCACATCGCCGGGACGCAGGTTCTCCTCATCCTGGAGCCTGTCGATCTCCCGGGCGATGAACGCGGCCTCCTCATGCTCGTTCTCGCCGACATAGCCGATGATCTTGGGCCCGTCCCCGGAGGCGGTCCAGAGCCGCTTCTCCTGCCGGTTCGGGTTGCGCGAGATCACGGCGTTGGCCGCCGTGAGGATGTTCTGCGTGGACCGGTAGTTCTGCTCGAGCTTGATGACCTCGGCGTCCGGGTAGTCCTTCTCGAACTCCACGATGTTGCGGATGTCCGCGCCGCGGAAGGCGTAGATGGACTGGTCCGAGTCGCCCACCACGGTCAATTCGCCGGGCGGGACGGTGCCGCCGTCCCGCGTGCCGACGATCTCCTTCACCAGCGCGTACTGGGCATGGTTGGTGTCCTGGTACTCGTCCACCAGGACGTGCCGGAAGCGGCGGCGGTAGGACTCCGCGAGAGCCGGGAACGCGCGGAACATGAAGACCACCTGGGCGATCAGGTCGTCAAAGTCCATGGCGTTGGCCTGGCGCAGGCGCTGCGTGTAGCCCAGGTAGACGTCCGCGACGGCGCGGTCCATCGGATTGCTGTCACTCGCGGTGGAAGAGAACTCTTCGGCGTCGATCAGCTCGTTCTTCAGGGCGGAGATCTTGTGCGCGATCGCCTTGGGGGCGAAGCGCTTGGGATCCAGGTCCAAGTTCTTCGCCACGAGCGTGATGAGCCGCAGCGAATCGGCCGAGTCGTAGATGGAGAAGTTGGAGTTGAGGCCCACGTTCGCTGCCTCACGGCGCAGGATGCGCACGCAGGAGGAGTGGAAGGTGGAGATCCACATGTTCTTGGCACGCGGACCGATGAGCGCCTCGATGCGCTCCCGCATTTCCGCCGCGGCCTTGTTGGTGAAGGTGATCGCCAAAATCTCGCCATGGTGGGCGCGGCCCGTGGCCAGGAGGTAGGCGATGCGGTGCGTCAGCACGCGCGTCTTGCCGGAACCGGCGCCGGCGATGATGAGCAGCGGAGTGCCGGAATGCACGACGGCGGCGTGCTGCTCCGGATTGAGGCCTTCGGTCAGCTGCTCGGCGGTCGGCGCCGGAGCACTGAGCGACCCGGCAGGAACGTCGCCGGCCGCTTCCGGACCCGACGGCGCACCCTCTCGCGGTCCGGCCGCCCGGCGGCCGTCCGGCTCGCCCGAGGGGTTCTTGCGCTGATGGTCCGGAAAGGGATCGAAGAGCATCTCCATGATGCCCTTAAGTCTAGGCGCGGCACCTGACATCCATGGCTCCGGCCCAAGCGACGACGTCTCAGCTTTCCATTGCCTCCCAATAGGAGGTGTTCTAGACTGACCCTAACCATGGCGGCTATAGGAGGTAGTCGCCCTTCAGGGGGACATCCCAGCAACCCTAGGAAAGTTGCCGTGATGCCGCAGCGGACTTCCATATCCGCCCTCTGACGGGTCTCTCACTTCCCGGATCATCCTTGATCAAGCCGCCGAATATGTGCGAAATCAGGGCGTCCGGGGGGATGTAGCTTGACTATTTGGGAGAAGTGGGTCGCCTCACGCGGCCCGTCGGCGGGTGGTCGTCCATGACGTCGCTGGCCGACCTCGTCGTACGTACCCGTACCACCACCGCCGTCGCGGGCGTCCGAGCGGCCAAGCCGCTTTCGTGGCACGTGGCCCAGGTCCGCATCGCGGACGCGATATCCGTTCTGATGGCCACGGTTCTGGCCCAGTTCATCCGGTTCGGCGACCTCCAGGAAAACGTCAAGGGCGCCGGTGACGTCCTGAATTACACCTTGCTCAGCGTGACCATCGCCGTGGCCTGGTGGTTCCTGCTCGGGGCCAGTGGATCCCGCGAACCGCGGATCCTGGGTGTCGGCTTCGAAGAGTACAAGCGCCTGATCACCACGAGTCTGGGCCTCTTCGGAAGCATCGCGATCTTCTCCTACGTCTTCCAGATCAGCACCGCCCGGGGCTATGTGGCCATCGCTGCGCCCCTTGGCGTGTTCGGCCTGATGGTCGGCCGGAAGATCCTCCGCTCCCGGCTCCACCGCATCCGGACGGGCGGGGCCCTTCTGGAGTCGGTGCTGGTCCTCGGGCAGGCTGCGGATGCCCGGCACCTGGCCAAGCAGCTGCTGCGGGAACCACAGGCGGGCTATGCCCCCACGGCCTACTACATCACGGACCGGGACCTCAATCTGGGGCCCGACTGGCAGGAGAGCATTCCGATCATCGGCAGCTCCCGGACCCTGACGGACATCCTGCGTGCCGTGACCGATTCGGGGGCCAAGACCGTGGCGGTGGCCGGAGGCTCCTCCCTGCACCCCATGGTGCTGCGCCAGCTGGGCTGGGAGCTCTCGGCCAAGAACATCGGCCTGGTCATTGCACCGTCCCTGACCGATGTGACGGGTCCCCGGATTCACATGCAGCCCGTGGGGGGTCTCCCCCTGCTGCACGTGAGCACCCCGCAGCTGACCGGTCTGAAGGCGTTCGTGAAGCGCGTGTTCGACATCGCCGGCGCCTGCGGCCTTATCGCTCTCTTCTCGGTGCCGATGGCCATCACGGCATTGCTGGTGCACCTGGACAGCACGGGGCCTGTGTTCTTCCACCAGAAGCGGATCGGGCGGGAGGGGCAGTCGTTCACGATGCACAAGTTCCGGTCCATGCAGGTGAATGCCGAGAACGCCTTACCTGACTTGCAAGAGCAGAGCACAGGCAACGGCATGCTGTTCAAGATGAAGGATGATCCGCGGGTGACCCGGGTGGGTAAGTTCATCCGCCGGTACTCCATCGACGAGCTCCCCCAGCTGTTCAACGTCGTGACCGGCACGATGAGTCTGGTGGGACCGCGTCCGCCGCTGCCATGCGAGGTGGAGCAGTACGATGAGTCAGCCCATCGGCGGCTCCTGGTCAAGCCTGGCATCACAGGCCCCTGGCAGACCAGCGGCAGAAGTGATCTGAGCTGGGATGACTCGATTGCGCTCGATCTGTCCTACGTGGAGAACTGGTCCATGATCCAGGACATTATGTACCTACTGAAGACACTCCGCGCGGTGGTCAGCAAGGACGGGGCCTACTAGCGGTCGCACACCTGAAGGGCCGGAAAGGCACAGTTTCTCTGCCCGGAATCTGTGCCGTTCCGGCCCCTCAGTCTTCCTGGAGCCGCCTCTGGAGTCCCAGCACCAGCCGGGTGCTCAGCCCGTCGATCTGAGCGGCCACAGCCTCGTGGAACGCCTCCGATCTCCCCATGGGATCCTTGACGTCATCCTGAACACCCGCCACCAGGGATCTCCGCTGGCCCGCGGCACGGACCAGCTCACGGAACCGCCCGGCCTGAGAGTAGTCTCTCTCGTCGTCCTGGTGCGCTTCGAAGAACGAGCGTGGCGCGGGAGCATTCAAGGAGCCTGCCAGCTCCAGGAGGGCCACGAACTCACCGAGGCTGAACGTCCGGGAGAGCGCGCGGGGGTATTCCCTCACCAGCTGATCCCGCAATTCCCGCGTCAGTGTCAGGATGACATCAGCCGCCTGTACATAGTTTTCGCAGATCTGCTTCCCCACCGCCCCACGGGGATCTCCGCCATAGTGCTGGGACCACCGCGCCGGCAGCGGCTGCATGGGCTCACCGACCATGGCGCCCAGGCCGGCGCTCGCCAGTTCCACATGATCCAGCCGGTACTCCGCGAGCCGGGCACGGATCAGCTGTTCAGCCAGCGGGGAGCGGCACACATTGCCCACGCACACCGTCAGGATGGTGACGACCTCATCTTCCGGATGAGGCTCCTCTTCCCTCCTGAGGCGCCTGCTCATCGGACCGGGCGCTTTCCACGCCGCATCTGTGCCTTCGCGGCCTGCCGCACCCGATCATCCAGAGCGCTCCCCGAGCGGGCCGTTTCCGTGAACACGGCCTGCGGGAACTCTCCGTGATACTCCTGGGCCGCGGCTTCGGAAGGAACCGGAACAGCAGCCGGGGCCTGGACCTCAGAGGCCGGCTGGGCGGTCTCAGCGGCAGCGGGCGCCGCGCCCCGCTGCTTCCTGCCGTAGTAGTTGCTGTAGGCGTAACGGTCGGCGTTGACGCCTCTCACGGCGGCCCCGTTCAGCACGATGCCGAGCGCACGTCCGGAGACCCGCTTGAGATTGTCCAGCGCGGCGTCCAGCGCGTCATAGGTGGACCGGCCGGCGCGGGTGACGATCAAAGCGCCGTCAGTGCGGGCTGTCAGGATGGCGGCGTCCGTCACCGGCAGAAGCGGAGGCGCATCCACCAGGATCATGGCGGTCTCCTGCAGGCGGTCCAGCAGCGTCCTCATCGCCTTGGAGGCCAGGAGCTCGCTCGGGTTGGGCGGGATCTCCCCGGAACTCAACACGAAGAGGTTCCCGGTCTCTCCCCACGGCTGCAGGACGTCCTCCAGCCGGGCGCGGCCCACCAGAACATCGGTGAGCCCCACCGTCCCCGGCAGACCGAAGATCTCCGCCTGCGTCGGCTTACGGAGGTCCGCATCGATGACCACCACACGCTGACCGGAGGCGGCCAGCGTCTGGGCCAGGTTGGCGGTGATGGTGGACTTGCCTTCACCAGGCATGGGGCTGGTCACCACAATGACTCGAGGCGGCTGATCGACGTCCATGAACTGGAGGTTCGTCCGCAGTTTCCGGAGCGCCTCAGCAATCCGGTAGGAGGCGTCACTGCCGGAGGCGTTGTAGTCCAGGATGGTGCGCTTGGCCGCCATCTCCTTGTCCGCCGGCACGGTGGCCACCACCGGCACACCGGTCTTGTTGTTCAGGTCCGAAGAGGACTTGATGCGGCGGTCGAACGGGTTCCTCACGAAGGCGTACGCCACGCCGAGAATCATGCCGACGGCCAAGCCCATCAACAGTGCCATCTTGAGGTTGGGCGAGCTGGGAGCAGACGGCAGGCTCGCGGAGTCCATGGACCGGAAGTCGATGACGGACTTCTTGGTGACCTGTTTCTGCCCGTCAGGAAGGGTGGTGGTCTGGGCGGCGCCCGTGGAACTCTCCAGGGCCGTCACCTGGGCGCCGATGCCCTGAACCCAGGCCTCGGCGAGGTCCCTGGCCTGCTCCGGGGTGGAGCCGGTGGCCGTGACTTTCATAGTGGGGGTGTCTTCCGGATTCACCACGGTGACGCGCCCGATGAGTTCCTCCGGGGAGTCCTGCAGCTTGAGCTTCTTGGCAACGTCCTCGGCCACCACACGGGACTTGGCCAGGTACATATACGACTTGATCCGGGACTTGGCATAGGAATCACTGGTCATCGCGGATCCCAGATCCGAAGTGTCGCCAGCGCTCAGGATGCCGCTGGCGTCCGAGGAGTACACCTTGGGCTGCACAGCGGTCCACCCCCAGGCCCCGAGAACCCCCGAGACAGTGAGAATCAGAACCGCCACCCAATGGGTGCGGAGAACCTTCAGAGCATCGGTCAATTCCATGCTTCGAACTACCCCCACGTCAGCACAACAGCTATCGGTCCATCGTACCGTCAGGGGCTGATCAGAGGGCCTTTGTTCCCGGCATTAACCGGCCTGTTGTGCCTCTTCAATCCCGCGGACCAGAGCGTCGATGCCTTCCACCCCGTAAACCACCGGAGAACCGACTTTTCCGTCACTGCCCAGCAGGACCGCGGCGGGGGCGGCCGACATGCCGAGCACTGCAATCGCCTTCCTGACGCCGAAGAGCATGTCCTGACGGTTCACACCTGGAAAAGCATCTTGCACGTGATCGATCCGGGCCTGCGCGGCCACCTTGATGGCCACGGTTGATCCGATCCGGTCTTTCCAGCCGACCATTCTCTCTGGCACCGTTGAACAGGAACCGCAGTTCATGGCAGTGAAAACCAGAAGCGTTGCCCACCCGCCGGACAATCGTTCAAGGGAAAGCACGTCACCATGACCGGTCACCATGTCCATGGCAGGCACGGCGTCACCTGGAGCAAGGACCGCAGGACCTGCCGCTGCTTCAGCGACCGACGCCGCTCTTAAGCGTCGGTTCTCCACGAACAACATCACAGCCGCCACGGCCGCCAACGAAAAGAGCGTTCCCAGGAACAATTGTCCGTAGTCGCTCAGCGCTCGTTCCAGCCATGAACTCGAATTCAAGTCTGCCGCGAACGAAACAATGGCGACTCCGGTCAACACGGCGTTCCGCCACGCGGTCCGCGATGACATGGGCTCGGTGGAGAAGTTCCCGAAGCATCCGCAGCTCGACGTGGTCCCGAAACGCACCGTTCGGCCGACGAACACAGTGAACGCCCCGAAAAGGACAACTGCGGCCAGCCGGGCCAGCGCGGCCGGAACCGCCGTCGTGAAAATGAGGGCTAGTCCGATCAAGATCTCGACTGTCGGTATCGCCCACGTCAGGACACTCGGCAGGAGCCCCCGGAACTTGAGACTCGTCAGGCTCGATTCAAACGTCGAGGGAGCCGCAAACTTCGAAGCACCGGAGAAAACCAGGAGGAACGCGATGAACCCCACCGCCACCAGCGCAAGCGCTTGGACAATGGGGTTCATCAGCCAATATGGCAGGGACACCTAATTGACGCCACCCGTGGTGCCACCGCAGATCTGGACATCGAGCTTCTTGCCGACCAGCTGATTGACAATGCCAGAAACCGCCTGTCCGGCAGTCAGACCGGTAAGAGCCACGATGGTGCTGACCAAAGTTCCGAGGAGACCGGTGATTGAAGTCGTCAGCGCCGATCCAAGCTGCGTGCCGAGGTCGACCGTAGCTCCTGCAACTGCCGAAACGGAGCCCCAGTCCCATTGGTCAGTGGACGTCGGGTTGTCATTGGGCGGCGTCGTGAGCTGGAGCTTCCATGTCTCGAGCACCTTGATATCGACCAACGCGTGGAAGAGATCCACATTGACCGTATTGCCCTGGGGAAGGTCGGGATTGATGGCGATGCTGACAAACCCATCGGTGTTGACAGTGGCAACATTCGCAACGCCCGCACCTGCCAGCGGGCTCAGTGCCGGCACGTTGAGGTTGAGGATGCCGCCAGGGTTCGTGAGCTTGAAGATCGTGCCCGCCAGGATCGTTCCCTCAGCGGCCTTGATGGTGAACCCACGTGTGGCACCCGGCGTGAATCCGAGCACCGACTGCAGTGCGCCCTCCACTGCACTCTCAAGTTGAGCTGCGGTGATCAATTGGAGCACACCGCCGCCTACGATCGGGAGCTTCGCGACCGTAAGGTCCACACCAGTAAGAAGACCCTGCAGGACCGAAAGATCGTAGTTGTTAGCACAGAACGGAATCACCTGGGCATCCCACTTGGCCGAACCATAGTTCGGGCCCCCGCCGCCGCCCGTTGTCGGTGAGGCCGCCATGGCCGGTGCCGCGACAGCCGCGGCAACCACCGGAACCGACCATGCGGCGCCCTTGACGATGGCACGGCGGTCGATGCCGGAACCGCCCTTTTCTTCGATGCTCATTGAAGATTCCTCTCCGAGTGATCCTGGAAACCGTTCCGGCTTCCCCCATGACTTGGAGCCTAGGACCCGTGTTCTCCGGTCACAGCGTTTCATCAGGAAGTCGGCGCTTTTGGTTCTTTTTCTGCGCGGAATGTCGTTCCGCAAGAATGGCATCGCTCTGTGACGGAACCGTAGCGCCGCACCACGGCCCTTCAGCCCTCAGCTCGCGCGGTGAGATCGGAAATCCCGTGGCTTGGTCCCGTGGAATTCCAGGAACGCCCTGCGCATGCTGACCAGGGTCTTGAAACCGGACTTCTCCGCCACTTCCTGCATGGACAGCACGTCAAAGCGGCCGTCCTGAAGCAGGGACAGGGCCAGCCGGCTCCGCTGTTTCCTGATCTCCAGGGCAATGGTGGTCCCCTCTTCGGAGAAGATCGCCTGCAGCCTCCTCAGCGACGTCCGCACCGCGAACGCGACCTCCAGAGGCGACAGTTCGGCGTCGGCGCACCGCTGGCTGATGATCGCCAGCGCCTTGTTCCGCAGCGCGTCGGCGGGCGACTCCAGACTCGCCGAACCGAACTTGTCCAGGATGACGCTGCACGCCATCTCGGTCAGGAGCTGTTCCGTGGCATATCCCGGGATCCCCTCATGCGAACTGCGTTCGTGGAAGATGCGCACCGCGAAGTCCCTGATCGCCCGGTCCAGGCTGCTGGTCTGCTCGAAGATGCCGAAACCGTAGAAGTGCGGCGGAGCCATGCCGGAGATCGCCTCCGCGCTGACCCTGATGCATGTGGACGTCCATCGCTCGAGTGGTTCGATCTCGCCGAAATGGCGTTCCACTTCTTCGGGCGCCCTGCCGGGGACCACCAAGACCGCCCCCGCCGCGAGAGTGTTCCCCACGCCCAGTTTCATGGCCCCTTGATCCATGAAACAGATGTCCACGGAATCGTGACAGAAACCCTCTGCCACGTCATCGGCGAACAACCCGCCGGAAAAGCGTGCCACGGATACTGATCCGAAATGCTTACGCTGATAGTGCCCCACATGGTTCACCCCTGAGCTCCTAACCTCAGACTTCCCCCGAGCCTTTAACCTCAGGCTCCCCCTGAGCGATCATTCTACGACCAGGCCCCCGTACTCTCACCCCCCTTGATGACGAACGGAAATGACCCGATGTGGGACCATGGTGCTCATGAGGGGAATCATCCTGGCGGGGGGCACGGGAACGCGCCTGCACCCCATCACTTTGGGCATTTCAAAACAGCTGGCACCGGTCTATGACAAACCGATGATCTACTACCCATTGTCGACCTTGATGCTGGCCGGAATCCGGGACATCCTGGTCATCTCCACGCCCCACGATTTGCCACAGTTCCGGCGCCTTCTGGGCGACGGAAGCCAGTTCGGGGTGTCCATCTCCTTCGCCGAGCAGCCCTCGCCTGACGGCCTCGCCCAGGCATTCACCATCGGTGCCGATTTCATCGGGGACGACTCCGTGGCCCTCATCCTGGGCGACAACCTCCTCTACGGCCCGGGCCTGGGCACGCAGCTGCGCCGCTTCACGGCCGGTGAAGGCGCCACGATCTTCGCCTACTGGGTGGCGGACCCGCAGGCGTACGGCGTGGTGGAATTCAACGACGACGGCCACGCCGTCTCGCTCGAGGAGAAGCCGGACCGCCCGCGCAGCAACTACGCGGTGCCCGGCCTCTACTTTTACGACAACCGGGTGGTGGAGATCGCCCGGGGCCTCACCCCGAGCGCCCGCGGGGAGCTGGAGATCACCGACGTCAACCGCAGCTACCTGGACGCGGGCACGCTCTCCGTGGAGGTCCTCCCCCGTGGCACCGCCTGGCTGGACACCGGCACCTTCGAACACATGATGGACGCCTCGGAGTTCGTCCGCACCATGGAACGACGCACCGCCCTGAAGATCGGCGTGCCGGAAGAAGTGGCCTGGCGCCAGGGATACCTTGATGATGACGCGCTCCGCCGCCGAGCCGAGACCCTGGTGAAGTCCGGCTACGGCAACTACCTCCTGGACCTCCTGGACCGGGCGGCCGTGGACGCCCACGAAAGACTGCAATGACCCTCCCGGACGGCACCGCGGAACTGGGCGGCACCGCGCATCCGAGCGGCTCTGGGCAGCGCATCCTCGTCACCGGCGGGGCCGGTTTCATCGGTTCCGCCTTCGTCCACCACCTGGTGGAGCACACGGACGCCCAGGTGACCGTCCTGGACAAGTTCACCTACGCGGCCAACGAGGCTTCCCTCGCCGGGCTGCCGGCCGGACGCGTGACGGTCCTCCGCGGCGACGTCGCGGACGCCGCCGCGGCGGACGCCGCCGTCGCCGGCCACACCGCCGTCGTGCACTATGCGGCCGAATCGCACAATGACAACTCCCTGCACGGCCCGCGGCCCTTCGTGGACACCAATCTGGTGGGCACCTACACCCTGCTGGAAGCGGTCCGGAAGCACGAGGTCCGGTACCACCACATCTCCACGGATGAGGTGTACGGGGACCTGGAGCTGGATGACCCCCGGCGCTTCACCGAGACCACCCCGTACAACCCCTCCAGCCCGTATTCGTCCACCAAGGCAGGCTCCGATCTGCTGGTCCGGGCCTGGGTGAGATCGTTCGGCATCCGTGCCACCATCAGCAACTGCTCCAACAACTACGGCCCCCGCCAGCATGTGGAGAAGTTCATCCCCCGCCAGATCACCAACATCCTGGACGGCGTCCGTCCCCGCCTGTATGGCACGGGACGGAACGTCCGGGACTGGATCCACGCCGAGGACCACTCCTCCGCCGTGTGGACCATCCTGAACCGGGGACGCCTCGGCGAGACGTACCTGATCGGCGCCGACGGCGAACGGGACAATCTGACCGTCATCCAGGACCTTCTGGAGCTCATGGGCCGCCCCCGGGACGCCTTCGACCAGGTCACCGACCGCCCCGGGCACGACCTCCGCTACGCCATCGACTCCACCAAGCTGCGCACCGAACTCGGCTGGCTCCCGAAGTTCACGGACTTCCAGGCCGGGCTTCAGGAGACCATCGGCTGGTACCGGGACAATGAGCCGTGGTGGCGCCCCCAGAAGGCCGCCACCGAGGCGCGGTACCGGCAGCAGGGGCAGTAGCAGGAGCGGGACATGGAATTCTCAAAGACTCTCGGCGCGCGGCGCACCGCCATCCCCGGTCTGCTGGTCCTGGACCTTCCCGTGCATGGCGACAACCGCGGGTGGTTCAAGGAGAACTGGCAGCGGGAGAAGATGCTGGCACTCGGCCTGCCGGACTTCGGGCCGGTCCAGAACAACATCTCCTTCAACGAGGACCGCGGCACCACCCGTGGCATCCATGCCGAGCCCTGGGACAAGTACGTCTCCGTGGCCACCGGCGAGATCTTCGGCGCCTGGGTGGACCTGCGCCGTGGTCCCACCTTCGGCACGGTCCACACCGAACGCCTGGACCCCTCCCGGGCCGTGTTCGTCCCACGGGGCGTGGGCAATGCCTTCCAGACGCTCCAGGACGGCACCGCCTACACGTACCTGGTCAACGAGCACTGGTCGCCGGACGCCGAGTACACCTTCCTCAACCTGGCCGACCCCACCGCCGCCATCCGCTGGCCCGTACCGCTCGCCGAGGCGGAGCTGTCCGCCAAGGACCGCGCCCATCCGCTCCTGGACGGCGTCACGCCCATGGACGCCTCCCCGGGTCGCGTCCTGGTGCTGGGCGGCAACGGCCAGCTGGGCCGGGCCCTCCGCGCCGAGTATGCGGACCACGACGACGTGGACGTCCTGACCCGCCAGGACTGCGAGCTGAGCGACCCGGCCGCCGTCGCTGCTCTCCCGTTCGGGCGCTACCGCACCGTCATCAACGCGGCCGCCTACACGGCCGTGGACGCCGCCGAGACGCCGGAAGGCCGCCGTCTCGCGTGGGCGGTGAACAGCCGCGCCGTCGCGCAGCTGGCCGCGGCCGCCGTCGCGCACGGCTTCACCCTGGTGCACGTCTCCACCGACTACGTGTACGACGGCGCCCGCTCGCCGCACACGGAGGACGAACCTCCCAGCCCGCTGGGCGTCTATGGGCAGAGCAAGGCGGCCGGCGACGCCGCCGTGGCGGTGGTCCCGCGCCACTACCTGATCCGCACCTCCTGGGTGGTGGGCGATGGCGGAAATTTCGTGGACACCATGGCCTCCCTCGCCGCGCGGGGTGCCGCACCCAGCGTGGTGGCGGACCAGACCGGACGTGTCAGCTTCGCCCGGGACATCGCCCGCGGAATCCGGCACCTGGTGGATACAGGAGCCCCGTACGGCACTTACAATCTGAGCAACACGGGGCCGGTGCAGAGCTGGGCGGACGTCGCGCGCGACGTCTTCAGACTGACCGGAGCCGATCCGTCAGCGGTCCGGGACACCAGCACCGCGGAGTACTTCGCAGGGCGGGACGCCGCTCCGCGGCCGGCTGCGAGCGCACTGGATCTTTCACGCTTGCAGGCCACGGGGTTCATCCCCCGTACGGCCGCGGAGGCTCTCGAGGAACATCTGGAAAGGAGGGGCCTTGAGCGAGCAGAATGACGCCCCGGGCGTCGACGACGAGGGGACGGACACCTCAGCCCCAGCAGCCGACCCCGACGCGAGCAGGCACCGCCGCGAGCGCAAGCGGCGGAAGCGGGCGGGCCTCATCGTGCTCCTGAGCTGCCTGTGCCTGGTGCTCGTGGCCGGCGTGGCCGCGGGCGGGTACGTCTGGTATCTGTTCCACAGCTTCGACACCAAGACCACCAAGGTGGAGAACGCCTTCCCCAAAGAGGCCACGCGCCCCAAGGCGGTCACCAACGCCGAGGGCAAGGCCGCGTACAACCTGCTCCTGGTCGGTTCGGACAGCCGTACCGCGTCCTCCGCCGTAGCGGAGGAGGGCGGCGCCTCAGACCAGCGTTCCGACACCATGATGCTGGTCCACATCCCGGCCGACCGTTCGAACGTCTACGTCATCTCCATCATGCGGGACACCTGGGTGGACATCCCCGGCCACGGACAGGCGAAGATCAACGCGGCGTTCGCCTACGGCGGCACCCCGCTCATGGTCCAGACGGTCGAATCGGTGCTGCACCAGCGCATCGACCACGTGGCGTTCGTGAACTTCGACGGGTTCCAGAGCCTCACGGACGCCGTGGGCGGGGTGGACGTGAACATCCCCATCTCCTTCAAGTCCACCTTCAAGGAGGAGCTGGGCTTCCAGTACACCCAGGGGCCCATGCACCTCAACGGCGAGCAGGCCATGTGGTTCGTCCGTGAACGGCACGCGTTCCCCGACGGCGATTACCAGCGTGTCCGGGACCAGCAGATCTTCCTCAAGGCCCTGCTCGGCAAGATCGCCACGCCCTCCACGCTGGCCAACCCGGTCACCCTGGCCAAGGCCGTGGACCAGTTCTCCCCCTACGTGACCATCGACTCCACCTTCACGGCGGACAAGATCGTCGCGCTGGCCCTGGAAGTGAAGGGCATCAAACCGTCGCAGGCGGTCACCTTCACCCTGCCCACGCTGGGCACCGGGTGGAGTCCGGACGGTCAGCAGTCCATCGTCATCCTGGACACGGCGAAGGCGGACTCCCTGTCCAAGGCCATGACCGCCGGCACCATGGCGCAGTGGGTCGACACGAACAAGGTCCGCTTCGGCAATTGAGGTCCGGGCGTCAGGACACCCGCGCGGAATCCATGGCCCGCTTGAGCTCCCCCACGGCACCGGCCGGCCCGGCCAGGAACCAGCTCAGGCCGTTGATCCGCAGCGTGGTGGCGACGCCCCCGGCCGCCCGGACCAGAGCCGCCCCGGGGAGCCAGTCCCAGTCGGGGCAGGAGTGCTGGAACCAGACGTCCAGTTCGCCCTGGGCCACCCGGGAGAGGTCGCAGGAGCCGGAACCGAGCATCCGCAGGGACGCGGCCCCCACGGCCGCGGCGTGCCACGGCATGGCGCACATCGGGTCCTGGAGCCAGTCCGGGTGGATGTAGGTGGCCGCGCTCGACTCGTTCAGCGGCCTGTCCTTCAGCGACGGCAGGGCCGCGCCGTTGAGCGTGAGCGGCACGTCCGTGCCACCCAGCCACAGCTTGTCCTCCTCGGGCTGGAACACGGCGCCCAGCAGCGGCGCCAGGACGCCGTCGTAGTCCGTGGCGAGTGCCAGCGCCGAGCACCAGTAGCTGGAGCCCCGCAGGAAGTTGTACGTGCCGTCCACCGGATCGATCACCCAGGTGCGGCCGCTCTCGGACGGCTTGGAGGAGCCTTCCTCCCCCAGGACGCCGTCCAGCGGACGGCAGCGGCGCAGCTGCGCCAGCACATAGGCTTCGGCCGCCCGGTCCGCCGCGGTGACGACGTCGGCCACGTTGGTCTTCCGTTCGCCGCTCAGCCCGCCCTGGCGCATCCTCCAGGCCAGGGTGCCGGCCTCCCGGACCAGGGCGGAGGCCAGCTCGGCATCGCTCAGCGAGGCCTCCAGGTCCCGGGGTTCGTACGCGGAGGGGGTGAGCTGTGGCGTCATGCGTCCAGCGTATCGGGCGATAATGGAGCCATGTCCAAATCCGCGAACCAGCGCATCCGCAAGCACGGCTCCAAGGCGGTGGTCCCGGACACGAAGCTCCCTCCGGTGGTCGGCGCGCCCAGGACGGCCGGCCCCACCGGGCCGTTCGCGGGACGCGCACCGCGGAAGGCGGAGGGCAATGCCACGCTCATCGTCATCGCCGCCGTGGTCGCCGCGCTGTTCCTGTTCTGGTACGTCCACCTGATGACGCTGCAGCAGATGACGGATCTCTCCGGCGGCCTGGCCATGCCGGACTCCCGGGTCTTCGGATTCGGCCCGGCCGATGTGGAGCACCTTCGCGCCGCCATGAACACGGACGCCCGCGGCCAGCTGCAGTGGATCCACAAAACCGCCGCCACCCTCTTCCCGCTGATCTTCGGCCTGGCGTGGCTGCTGCTCATCGGAACCAGGGTGCGCCGCACGTGGCTCCGCTGGACGCTCTGGGCCCCGCCCGTGCTGTTCGCGCTGGTCCGGCTCCTGCAGAACTTCGCCGTGGACGGCCTGTTCGCGGCCTCCGCCCCGTCCGCCGGCGCCGTCGCGTGGGCCTCGTTCCTGGTGGTCTCCGGCTGGGTGCTGTTCGTTCTCAGCCTGGCCGCGGCGCTCGTGGCGCTCACTCCCTGGGGCAGGCGCAGAACCGCGGTCTGACGCGCCTGCCGACGCGGTATGCTTGATCCCGTTGTGCGTGACGCACCCCCGCCCTCGTAGCTCAGGGGATAGAGCACGGCTCTCCTAAAGCCGGTGTCGTTGGTTCGAATCCAATCGAGGGCACCACGTAGGATTCACCCATGGGGACCCCTTTTTTCCGCGTCGATTCCATCGGTGTGAACGTCACGGTCACGTGCACCGACGCAGCCTTCCTTGCTTCGCTCCAGAGCGCTTGGGAACCGGCAACCCTTCCGGACACGGCACCGGCCGCCGCACGCACGGTGGATCCCCTGATGAGCGAGGAGGAGGCCGCGCAGCTGCTCACCACCGAGGTGACGCTCTCGGCCCTTCAAGCGCAGCGGGGGAACCTCCTGATGCTCCACGCCGCCGGCCTCGCCGACGATCACGGCAGGGTCGCCGCACTGATCGGCCCGTCCGGGCGGGGGAAGACGACGGCGGCGCGCACCTTGGCCGCCCACTTCGGCTATGTGACGGATGAGACGGTCGCCATCACCGCCGAGGATCGCGTCCTCCCCTACCGCAAGCCGCTGTCCGTGATCGTGCCGGGGAGCCCGTACAAGGTGCAGCTCAGCCCGGTCTCACTGGGGCTCAAGCCGCTCCCGGACGCACCCCTGACCCTGTCCCACCTGGTGCTCCTGGACCGCCGGGAGTCCCATGAAGGCACGGCCCGCATCGAGGCCGTCCCCCTCGTGGAGGCGCTGACGGAGATCATCCCCCAGACCAGCTACCTCCGCGAGCTCGAGCGGCCCCTGCAGTGGCTCGCCGCCCTGGCGGAACGCACGGGGGGCGTGGTCCGCATCGTGTACGCCGAGAGCCACAGCCTGCCGGACGCCCTGCAGGCCGTACTGGACGGTGCCGGACGGCACGACGGCGAGTGGGCCGCCGTCGTGCCCGACGCCGAGCTGGGCGTCGCGGCTGAGGGTGACGGAGAATCACTCGTTCCCCTGACCGTTCTGGACGCCGTCGAGGCCGAGGGCCAGACGGCCGTGCTCCAGAGTGACGGCATGCTGCAGCACCTCCAGGGCGTGGGCCCGGTCCTGTGGCGTGGTCTGTGCCGTGGCGAGTCCCCGGATCAGCTGACGGCCCGCGTGGAAGAGGCCTTCGGACCCGCGCCTGACGGTGACACGGCAGCCGCGCTGCGGGATGTGCTCGAGGCGTTCTGGCAGTCCGGGCTCCTGTCCCGGGTGTCCCCGGCGGAGGGAGTCCAGGAGGATCCCGCCGCCGGGCAATCCGTGGCGGCGGGCCGGTGAAACGCCTCCGCAGGATCCTGAAGTCGCCGTGGATGAGCTTCGTCTACGCCCTCCTGGCCGTGTCCCTGTGCAACGCCTTCCTGGTCAAGACCTTCCAGATCCCGTCCGCATCCATGCAGAACACGCTCGCCGAAGGTGACAGGATCCTGGTCAGCCGTCTCGCCTACACCTCGGACGGTCCGCAGCGGGGCGACGTGGTGGTGTTCAACCAGCCGGCTTCCTGGGGTGCGGAGCCGCAGCTGTCCCCGTTGCGTGCCGCGGCCGGCTGGATGGGCGATCTGATCGGTTTCGGGCCCAGCAATCAGCACGCACTGGTCAAGCGGGTCATCGGCCTGCCCGGGGACACCGTGGAATGCTGCGACGCGTCAGGCAAGGTGACCGTCAACGGTGTCGCGTTGAACGAGCCGTACATCTTTGAGGATCTGCCCTTCCCTCCCGGTGCCGGCTGCACTGATCCGAAGAAACGTTCTGCGCGGTGTTTCGGGCCCATTCACGTGCCCGCGGGCCAGTACCTGGTCCTGGGCGACCACCGTTCGGACTCACGGGACTCCGTGGTCTCCTGCCGTGGTCCGGCCGCCGGGAGCGACTGCGCGGTCTTCGTGCCGCGTTCCCAGGTGGTGGGGAAGGTGTTCGGGATCCTCTACCCGTTCAGCAAATGGGGCCAGGGATTCTGAGCCCGGTCCCTCCGGAGGACCCCGGTAGGGTGGAGCGCGTGGAACATCGCATCATCGTCTCGGCCGTCTGCGTGTACGACGCCCAGGGCCGCCTTCTGACCGTCCGCAAGCGTGGGACGGAGAAGTTCATGCACCCCGGAGGCAAGCCGGAGCCCGGCGAGGGCGCCGCAGAGGCCGCCAGCCGTGAGCTTCTCGAGGAGGTGGGCATCGTGGTGGCGCCGGCCGAGCTGGTGCCGATGGGCGTCTTCGAGGCCGCCGCCGCCAATGAAGCGGACACCGTGATCGAGGCGAGTGTCTTCACCGCACCTGGAGTGTGGACCGCGGTTGCGAGCGCCGAAATCGCGGAGCTGCGGTGGATGGACCTGTCAGCGCCGTGGCCAGGGGATTTGGCGCCGCTGCTGACCGATTTCGTGCTGCCGGCGCTGAGACCGGTCGTTTAAGTGGCAAACGCCCGGCCGATTCGCCGGGCGTTTTCGCAAACGATCTTAGCCAGTCGTGCAGAGCAAAGTGAGTCCAACCGGACTCAAGCTGATGTTGACCGAAGCGCTTACGGTCGACTGCCCATTCGACGCAAAGACATAGCCACTCGGAAGCCCTAGGCCTGCCGTGTAATTGCCGCCAGGGAGCGACACGCTGGAGCCGGCTGCCAAGGCGATCCGGAAGTCCGTTCCGCCGGTCATTGTGTTGGAGTGGGTGAACGTGAACCCGATCGAATTCGCGCTTGGGCTCTTCGTCGGCTTGTACTGCGGCACCGTACTCGTCGAGCCCAGAGCGTCCGGGCTCATCAGCAACCCCGTGGGGACAGTATTAGGAATCCCAGTCCCCGTATCCTCATACCACCAGAAGTCGGTCTTCGTGTTTCCAGCGTTACCGCTCGCATTCGCCGAGGGGCCTGAGATAGTCAAGGTGGTCCCGGAAGGAAAATCACTCGCAGTAGCCCCTTGAATCCTGAACCGCGGGCTCGGAAGCCCCGCGATGCTCGGACAAATTCCAGTGATGGACAGATTCACTTTCGTCGCCGACGCGCTCGCCATCGGCGCCGCCACCGCCGCAGCCAGCACAGGCACGGTCCAGGCAGCACCTCGAACCAAGGCCCTGCGGTCAATTGGTTCCAAAGGCATCTGCGAGTCCTCCCCCTGATCGGCACATGACATCGATCCCGTTCCAGGACTCCCCCATGGGCCTGAAACGGTCTCCCATGCAGTCTTGCACCGTTGCCGGGGGCACTGCTCCGGAACGACAAAGTGCGATATCGCAAAGGAACTATTCGCGCACGCCCCGGGAATGTTTCGTGGTGCTACAACGGCGGGACTACTCGGCCGCGTCCTCCAGCACCTCACGCGCCTGGGCGAATTGGGTGGTGTACAGCTCGGCGTAGCGCGCGCCGGCGGCCAGCAGTTCCTCATGCGTGCCGCGTTCCACGATCCGCCCGTCCTCCACCACCAGGATCTGGTCCGCGTCGCGGATGGTGGAGAGCCTGTGAGCGATGACGACGGCGGTGCGGCCTTCCAGCGCCGCGGTGAGGGCTTCCTGCACCGCGGCCTCGTTGCTGGAGTCCAGCGCGGCCGTCGCCTCATCCAGAATGACGACGCGCGGTGCCGCCACCAGAAGCCGCGCGATGGTCAGCCGCTGCCGTTCGCCGCCGGAAAGCCGGTACCCGCGCTCACCCACCACGGTGTCCAGACCGTCCGGCAAGGAGCGCACCATGTCCTCCAGCCGGGCCTGCCGCAGCGCCGCCCAGAGCTCGCCGTCGCTCGCCTCCGGCCGCGGCAGCCGCAGGTTGGAGCCGATCGTCTCGTGGAAGAGGTGACCGTCCTGCGTGACCATGCCGACCGCGTCGCGCAGGGAAGCGAAGCTCAGCTCCCGCACATCCAGCCCGTCCCCCGCGGCGCTCCCACCGATCCGGACAGCGCCGGAGTCCGTGTCGTACAGCCGCGCCAGCAGCTGCGCCACCGTGGACTTGCCCGCGCCGGAGGAACCGACCAGGGCCACCGTCTGCCCCGGCTCCGCCCGGAAACTGATGCCGTGCAGCACCTCTTCCCCACCGCGGGAGTCCAGGACCGCGACGTCCTCCAGCGACGCCAGAGACACCTGATCAGCGGAGGGATAAGAGAAGCGGACGTCCTGGAACTCCACGGCCAGTGGCCCGGCCGGCAGCGCCGCCGGCTTCGCGGGCTCCTTGATCAGGGGGTCCAGGTCCAGCACCTCGAAGACCCGCTCAAAGCTCACCAGTGCGCTCATGATCTCCACGCGGGCGTTGCTGAGCCCGGTGAGCGGCACATAGAGGCGCGTGAGCAGCAGAGCCAGCACGACGACGTCGCCGGCTCCCAGCGTCCCGTGCAGCGCCAGCCAACCGCCGACGCCGTACACGAGCGCGAGTGCCAGCGAGGACACCAGCGTGAGGGTGGTGAGGAAGACGAACTGGAGCATGGCGGTACGCACGCCGATGTCGCGGACGCGGTGCGCCCGGGTTTCGAACTCGCGGGATTCGTCCGCGGGACGGCCGAACAGCTTGATCAGGGTGGCGCCCGGCGCGGAGAAGCGTTCGGTCATCTGCGTCCCCATGGAGGCGTTCTGTTCGGCGGCCTCGCGGCGCAGCGCCGCGAGCCGTCCGCCCATGAGACGCGCCGGCACCAGGAAGAGGGGAAGCAGCACGACCGCCAGGAGCGTGACCAGCCAGGACTTGTCGATCATCACCACGAGCGTGAGGATCAGAGACACCAGGTTGCTGACCACGGAGGAGAGCGTCCCGGCGAAGGCCGCCTGGGCGCCCACCACGTCGTTGTTGAGACGGCTGACCAGGGCGCCCGTGCGGGTCCGCGTGAAGAACGCCACCGGCATCTTCTGCACGTGATCGAACACCGCCGTCCGCAAGTCCAGGATCACACCTTCGCCGATCGTGGCGGAGAACCAGCGCACCACCAGTCCCACGCCGGCCTCCCCGACGGCGACGACGGCGATCAGCACCGCGAGACGGACCACCAGTCCCGCGTCCTTGCCTCCGACGATGGCGTCCACCACCTGGCCGGCGAGCAGCGGGGTGGCCACCGCGAGGATGGCGGCGACGATGGAGAGCAGCACGAACGCCACGAGCTTGGCACGGTGCGGGACGGCGAACGTCAGCACACGGCGGATGGTGGCGCGGGAGAACGGGCGGCGGCCCGCTTTGGCACGGCCGAGATTGTGCAGGGACATCATGGCCACACGGTCCATGCTCATGGGAGTTCCTCCTTGGCGTCCACGCCGTTGGCGCTCCCCGGCGCCGTGCCGTCAGACGCGGCCGGAGGCGCTGGACTCAACAGCACATAGAAGAGCCCGCCGCTCCGGATTTGGGGGGTATTCGGCGCGGCGGGCTCCGGGCAAAGACTCTAACAGAGCCTTTAAGGCCCACGCAACGGCACTGGTCAGAGGTGGGTTCCCGGGCAGCGTGGCCGCACGGACCTCATCCGCGGGCTCTCAGCGGGACGTCATATCCGAGGGTGCACTCACGGAAATACGCATCCCCAAGGAAGCTTTATCAAACGGTGATCTGATCACGGATGTATTTTCTACAGAATATGGGATAATAGATGCGTATGATCGTGGCGTCTGGGGAGGCGCTCACACATTGGGGGGATGAGCGGCGGCGGACCGGGGGGTTCGCCACCGCTCAGCCTTTTAACCGGCCGTTCCGGAGGATCGCCACCCCATCGGGGAGCGCGGAAGTCACAGCTGCAGGCCTCTCATGACCGCTTTGACGGCGATCCGTCAGCAATTCCGCGGGGCACCGGCCCCCGGACAGTCATTTTTGCAGGCCTTGAGGCAATTCTTCCACCTCGGCCGATCCGCCTTGGAGTCCATTTGCGGTGCTTCATATCATTACTCCGTTCCTCCGCCCGACGCCGTGCCCCGCGAAAGAAAGCTGATGCCCAGAACTCCGACCTCCGCTGAGCCCGCCACCGTCGCCGAGTTCAGTGACGAGCCGTCCGTGGCGGTCAAGCTCACCGCTGAGCTGGTGGGAGCCTTCATGATCACCTTCACGGTGATCGGCACGGCACTGTTCACCGTGGGCTTCGAACGTGGCCAGGGTGCGCTCAACGTGGGGTTCCTGGGGGTCTCCCTGGCCCTCGGGTTCATCGTCACCGCGGGAATCTACGCGTTCGGCCCGATCTCGGGCGGCCATATGAACCCCGCGGTGACCCTGGGGTTCGCCGCCGCCGGACGCTTCGCCTGGAAGGACGTGCCGGGCCACATCGCGGCCCAGACCGTGGGTTCCGTCCTGGGCACCACGGCTCTGGCCGGAGTCCTGGCCGGTGGTAAGGAAGGGGCCCTCGCCGAGGCTCAGCGGAGCGGCTTCGTCTCCAGCGGCTGGGGCGAGTTCTCCCCCGGCGGCTTCGGGATCGGCTCATTCTTCATCATCGAGACCATCGCCACCGCTCTGTATCTCACGGTCATCCTGGCGGTCACGGGCAGACGCGGTGCCGGGAAGTTCGCCCCCCTGGCCATCGGCCTGACCCTGGTGGTGATCGCCATGATGGCCATTCCGGTCACCAACGGTTCTTTCAACCCGGCCCGCTCCGTCGCCACCGCCCTCTTCGGCGGCGGGACCGCGCTGGCGCAGCTCTGGGCATCCATCGTGGCCCCGGCGACCGGCGCTCTGATCGCCGGTTTCGCCCACAAGACACTCTTCGAACGGGACGCCCGCTAGGACGACGGCGCCCGCAGGGAGTCCCAGTCCTGTGCTTCCCAGTCGATGGGGCCGGTTGCCGCGGCGTTCCGCGAGGTCCGCGCCGCTGAGGTGCGGGCGTTCGACGCGCGGCGGGCCGGGCTCTCGGGTGTGGCAGGCGCACGGGCGCCCTCCGGCGCTCCGTCCCGGTCCACGGTCAGCCAGGGCAGCGGAAGCGCCAGGACGTCGTCGCCCATCCGGAGCCCGTGCGGCGGAAGCGCCAAGAGGAGCGCGGCATCCGCCCAGTCACGAAGGCTCCCGTCCGTCCCGCAAGGCGAGGCCATTCCGAAGACGCTGCGCCCGGGCACAAGATGCGTCGGCAACAGCCGCGCCTCGTACGCGCTGCCGAACGGAACGGGGCGTGGAGCCGGCGTGACCCGGCTGCGCAGGGCGTCCAGGAGCGGGCCGCCCAGGACGGCCAGGGCCGTCAACGCCTCCCCCGGGGTTCCCGGCAGTCCCAGGACGTGTCTCCCATCGGGCAGGGCACTCACCAAGGCGCTCCGTGCCGGCGTGGTGGACAGCCCGTCCACCACGGGCTCCGCCCCGAGATCCTCCAGGGCGGCACGCAAAGCATCCTCTTCGCCGTCGCCCGTTCCGCCGATCGTCAGCACGACGTCCGGGAGCACGGCCGCGCCGTCGGCGTCCTCACTCAGTGCCCGCAGCCAGTCAGCCCGGGTGACACCGATCCTGGACCGGGCGGCCACCCGTGCCCCCATGCCCCGCAGCAGCGGCTCCAGCACCGGTCCCAGGGCGTCGCGGTCCTCATCGGGTGCGGCAAGGCCCGCGGACTGCAAGTGCCCGGACTGGATGATGTGCACCAGCGGACGCGGCAGCACGGGCACCGTGCCCAGTCCGGCCTCCGCCAGCCGTGCCAGCCTGCCCGGGCCGAGCAGGTCCCCGGCCCGGGCCAGGCTCTCCCCCGCCGACGCCGCCGCACCGGCGACCATGATGTTCTCACCGTTCCGGGGCGCGCCGGGTCGCGCGCCGGCCGAGCGCTCCACGACGGCCAGCCCTTCGGCGTCGAGCCCGATCCGGACCTCCCCGGACGGCAGCACAGCCTTGGTTCCGGGCGGCACGGCACGGCCTTTGCCGACAAGACCTGCCTGATGGGCGGAGAGCCTCGCGCCGGGTTCGGCGATGATCCACGGGCCGCTGCCGTTGACGGCCCAGCCGTCGACGGCGGAGCGGGACTCCGCTGGACTGTGAACCGGCGCCGTGACCTCCTGGGCCACGCGGAGCCCATGGCTCTCCCCAAGGGCCACATGCACCGGGCTGAGCGGCTCGACGCGCGCGGTGATCGCTGCGTGCGCCTCAATCCAGTCCGGACGGAGGTGCGTCTCCTCCGGACCCGTGCGAGGCTCAGAACTCGTCAAAGACCCGGGCCGTGGGGACACCGGCAGGGGCCCGTTCACTCCGGTCACTGCCAACGCGTCCCACCGTCCTGTTCCTGTCCCCGGCCGTTTCCCACAGCCTAGTACCCGGCCGCGGGCATCCCGGGGCGGCGTCAGGCGGCGTGTTCGCCCGGCAGGAACTCGCTCCACTCAGGTGTGGGCCGTTCGAGTTCCCGGATCTGCCACACGGTTCCGACGGGGGGCTGGGGTGAGAACCGCAGCTTCCAGCCCATCTCCGCCGGCGTGTGATCGCCCTTGGTGTTGTTGCACACCAGGCAGCAGGCCACCAGGTTCTCCCAGCTGTCCTTGCCGCCGCGCGAGCGCGGAAGGATGTGGTCGATGGTGTGCGCAGGCTTGGCGCAATAGCCGCAGCGATGACCGTCGCGGCGCAGCACCCCGCGGCGGCTCACCGCGGACGCCGCGGCGTACCGGGGTCTGATATACCGGTTCAGCAGGATCACGGATGGCCTGGAGAGCACCTGCCGTGGCCCGACGACCGGCTCGCCGCCTTCGGCCACCACACTGGCCTTTCCGGCCAGCACCAGGACCAGCGCGCGGCGGAAGGTGACCACCGCGAGCGGTTCATATCCAGCATTCAGAACGAGAGTGCGCATGCGCATACCTCTTCACGGCCGCACCCGTCAGGGGCACGAGGGCCGGCTGCCCCCGGCGTGTCCGGGCTATGGATCGACATAACCAGCCTAAACACGCCCGGGCGCGTGCGCGACGGCCTTGACCACATTGCGGACGTGTCGCACCAAGAGTTCACGCCCCGTTGGCGTCGCGGTCCCCTCCCCGGCGCCCCACGGCGAGGAGCAGGAGTCCGGAAACGACCGAGGGCCCCGTCACCAGACGGGGCCCTCGGAAGAGGATCGGAAGAGGTCCTGGAGAAATCAGCCGCCGACGCGGATGAAGACCGGGCCGGAGCCCAGGAAGGCCGTGGCGACGACCGTGTCGCCACCGAGCCAGCCACCGTGCACGGCCTGGCCGTTGCCGATGTAGACGGCGATGTGCGGAACACCGGCACCCGCGTCGTTGTAGTAGATCAGGTCGCCCGGCTGAGCTTCGGCGGCGGAGACCGTACGGCCGAGGGACATGTAGCCGGCGGGCCAGTCGTGGAAGTTGATTCCGACGGCGCGCAGAGCATTGGAGACAAGGGCGGTGCAGTCCTGGTGGACGCCCAGCTGAGCCAGAGCGGCTGCGGCGATCGCAGCGCCCTTGCCCGTGGCGGCGGCCACGTTGACAGCGGCCGGGGCCTGCTGAGTGGAGGCCACGGGGCCGGCGGTCACGGCCGCGTTGCCCTGCGCGTTCACCGTGTTGGACTGGGCGTCGACCGCCGGAGTCTCAACGACGGGAGCCGGCTCGGACGTCACGGAGGTGCGCACGAAGCTCAGCTTGGCGCTGGAGGAAGCGACGACGGCCTTCGGAGCGGCCTGCACCTCAAGGGCGGTCGCTGCGGAGGCGTCACGCTGGACGTTGGTCTCCGCGGCGTTCGCGGCGATGCCGCCGGTGAGAACGAGACCCGAAGCGGCTGCGATGACGGCAGCCTGACGGCCCATGGATCCTGCGTTGGAGGACACGGCCTTGGAGATCTCAAGAAGCGAAGTGGTGGGTGCCTGCTTTGCGCGATGGCGCGCAGAGGTAGTGCCAAAAGACAAAGGAAAGCCTCTCCCGATGCCTGCGAGGTGAGCTGTCGGGTTCGGATGGGAGCCATCCGGCCGCCGGTCACCATACGGTGCGCCACGCGACTTAACCCCAAGGCCTTGTCTCCAAGACCGGAAAGTGGGTCCCCCGCCTCTGCCATGCGAAATTGTTTCGAACGGACCTTGGCAGATGGCAGAGCTCGGCAATCCCACCAAGGGCTCCTCCCCTTACGGGAAGTCGCGATTTATAAGTTACAGGAGTCGCGGCCCAATGTCACATTCAGGTTACGGAGGGCCGATTGCGACTGAGCGCGAACTCTTGGTTCAGAGCCAGCCGGAGATCAGAGCCAGCCGGCCGGATCGACGACCTGGCCGTTGACCATGACCTCGAAGTGGAGGTGGCATCCGGTGGAGGCGCCCGTGGTGCCGCTGAGGGCCACCTGATCGCCGCGCTGGACCGTCTGGCCTTGCTGAACGCTGAACGAGCTCAGGTGGTTGTACGTGGTCTCCAGACCATTCCCGTGGTCCACCACCACGCGGTTGCCACCGCCGGTGTTGTCCCAGCCGACAAACACGACCTTGCCCGCGGCGGCGGCCATGACGCTGCTGCCGCACTGGGCCACGAGGTCCTCACCCCGGTGAAAGTCCGAGGGACCGCCGAGCGGGTTGATGCGCCAGCCGAAGGGGGATGCCTGGGTCAGGGTGGCGAGGGGCCATCCCAGGGTGCCTTTGGCGGCAGCCGGGGTGACCGTGCCGGACTGGGCGATCATGAGTTCCTTGAGGCGGGCATCCGGGTCCTTGATGGTCGCGGAGGAGGTGCGGCTGAAGGAGATGCGGGCACTGGCGGAGGCAGTGACAGGAGCCTGAGCTGCGGAGGCGCTGATGGAGGCAGTGTCCTGCCCCTGATCTTTGACCCCGGCGCCGGCCAGAGGGCCGGATGTCGCCGGGAAGGCGACGGTCAGGGCGAGACCGCCGGCGGCGAGGGCGAGGCCGCCCTTGTGGATGATCCCGCTCTTGGCGGCGAGGTCGGCCACCTGCTGCAGCGGGCCCTTGCGCTTGGACTTACGGGGGGCGCCGCCGACGACGCTTCGGGCCGTTCCCGCGGCGGCGGTCACGGCTTCACTGGCGCGACGGCGGCCGCGTAGCTTCTCGGTGCTCACGTGTATTTCCCTCTCATGCCGCCTTCGAAGTTAGCTGTCGGATTCGGGCCAGAGAGTACGCTGCCCGGCTCGCGGAGGCACACGGAAAGCCCAGGGATACGGTCGCAGCCGTGCCGTGGATTCACCATTCGCCACCGCGGGCTTCACCCCAAGGCGTCCCGTTCCCGGGCCGCCGTAAGTGGTTCCTCCGCCTCTGCTGTGTGGTTCTTGAACCGGCTTCGCCAGCAGAGCTCGGCGTACGAAACAGGTCACGCTTAGGTGTCAGCGCTAGGACAAAACTATACGTGAAGCGCTTCAAGAGTAATAAATTCGTTATCTATTGTGTGGATAAACTCACGCTCCGGGAGTCCCCCGTCGCGAGGCACCCGGCAACCCGGCGGAGGCGCTCAGCCCAGCGAGACGAAGACGTGCGAGGCGACGTCGGACGGCAGCTCCAACGCGCCGTCGATCCCGGCCACGCGGACCGCGATGTAGTCCCCTGCACGCTCCAGCGCCACCGTGGCGCCGGGGCGGATGCCGCCCTCGTCCAGCTGCTGCAGGAGCTCGGGCTCCACCTGCGCCGGCTCGGCCAGGCGGCGGACGGTGACCACGGATTCCGGGGTGTATTCGGCCATCGCCTGCACCAGGGTCATGAGACCGGCCGCGAAGGGCTCTCCCTCCTGGCCGCCGATCTGCTCCAGGCCGGGAATCGGGTTGCCGTAGGGGGAATCCGTGGGACGGCCGAGCAGATCGAAGATGCGCCGCTCCACACGTTCGCTCATGACGTGCTCCCAGCGGCAGGCCTCATCATGCACGAAGGCCCAGTCGAGGCCGATCACGTCGGCGAGGAGGCGCTCGGCGAGCCGGTGCTTCCTCATGACTTCCACGGCGCGCCGGCGGCCGTGCGTGGTGAGCTCAAGATGGCGGTCCCCGGTGACGATCACCAGACCGTCACGCTCCATCCGGCCGATGGTCTGGGAGACGGTGGGGCCGGAATGGTGCAGGCGCTCGGCGATCCTCGCCCGCAACGGGACGATCTTCTCCTCTTCAAGCTCCAGGATGGTCCGCAGGTACATCTCCGTGGTGTCGATCAGATCCGTCATCCCGTCCTACCTCACTCGCAAAGGTCCGCTGTGGCGTCCGTGGCCGGACGTCCGGAACCCCGGCCCGGCGCCGCATCAAGCTTAGCGTCGGCCGGGTATCCAGCCACCGCGGGTTCCCGGGATGCGGACCGCTCTCCAGCCACCCTCCATTCTAACTTATTTTGATTCGGTCCTAATAAATGCCCTCAGATGACGGCCCAGGTCCTCCGGCATGCGGACCGCTTGGGTTCCTGGCACCGGACTGCGGCAAAATGGAGCCAGGGCATGGGCGCCCTCCCGGCGGACCCGCCCCCAGCCACACACCAGAACTGGAGCAATTCTGTGAGCGATCAGGCCAGCATCGTCATTCCTGCACACCTCCTCCCCCAGGACGGCCGCTTCGGCGCGGGCCCGTCCAAGGTCCGCCCCGAGCAGGTGGAGGCCCTCACCGCGGCCGGCGCCGCTCTGCTGGGCACCTCCCACCGCCAGGCGCCCGTGAAGAACCTGGTGGGCTCCATCCGTTCCGGCCTCAAGTCCTTCTTCAACGCACCGGACGATTACGAAGTGATCCTGGGCGTGGGCGGTTCCACCGCATTCTGGGACATCGCATCCTTCGGCCTGGTGGAGAACAAGGCCCAGCACCTCTCCTTCGGTGAGTTCGGCTCCAAGTTCGCCGCCGCCACCAACAAGGCCCCTTTCCTCGAGGCCAGCTCGATCATCAAGGCCGAGCCCGGGACGCGTCCCGAAGCCGTCGCCGAGGCCGGCGTGGACGTCTACGCCTGGCCGCAGAACGAAACCTCCACCGGCGTGGCCGCCCCGGTCCGCCGCGTGGCGGGCGCTGACGAAGGCTCCCTCGTGGTGGTGGACGCCACCTCCGCGGCAGGCGGCCTGGACGTGGACGTGCGCGAGTCGGACGTCTACTACTTCGCCCCGCAGAAGAACTTCGCCTCCGACGGCGGCCTGTGGCTGGCGCTGTTCTCCCCGGCCGCGCTGGAGCGCGCCGAGCGCATCGCCGCCGGCGACCGCTGGGTACCGGACTTCCTGAACCTGAAGACGGCGATCGACAACTCGCTGCTCAACCAGACCTACAACACGCCGTCGCTCGCCACCCTGGTCACGCTCAACGCCCAGGTCGAGTGGCTCAACGCCAACGGCGGGCTTCAGTTCGCGGCCGGCCGCACGGCCGACTCCGCCAACCGGGTCTACTCCTGGGCCGAGGCCAGCGACTACGCCACTCCGTTCGTGGTCCGCCCCGAGGACCGCTCCAACGTCATCGCGACGATCGACTTCGACGATTCCGTGGACGCCGCTCAGGTGGCCAAGGTGCTGCGCGCCAACGGCATCGTGGACACCGAGCCCTACCGCAAGCTCGGCCGCAACCAGCTGCGCATCGCCACCTTCGTGGCGATCGAGCCGGACGACGTCACCGCGCTGACCAATGCCATCGACCACGTGGTGGGCGAGCTCCGCAAGTAAGCGCACAAAGGCTGAGGGCCCGGGATTCCCCGGGCCCTCAGCCTTTTAAGCACATCCGTGCCAAATCATCTCGCTCAGCCCTCGTCGGGCTCATCCTCTTCAGCGGACGACGCCGGCCCGGCATCTTCCTGCCCAGCCTCCGGTGCGTCGTCGTCGGCGTCGACGGCGGACGGCTCGGCCGGTCCGCCTTCCTCCGGCTCCGCGGCCTCGCCGGGTTCCCCGGCGTCGCTGTGCGCGGACTCCGCTGCGGCGTCGGCAGCCTGAGCGGCTTCCATCGCGGCGACGTCCTCCGGGCGCACCCGCTCGGACCAGGGCACCCACGGCGGGGCCAGGACGGAGTCCTCGCTCGGCAGCAGTCCCACCTCACTGACCGTGATGGTCTTGGAACGGGAATTGCGCGTCAGAACGGCGAACCAGGTCCACCCTCCGTAGCCCCGCAGCCGGGACTCGAAGAGATGCGTGACCACGCGGTCCTCTTCACGCTTGGCACCGAGGTGACCGCCGATGGTGCCCGGGCCTGTGACGGTCTCGAGCTCGCGGCGCGCCACATCCACCGCGGCGGCCAGCATGGCATCCGGTTTGCCCGTCTTCCACTGGGGCACGCCCGCGCGGTCGGTTCCGGGCCGGGCGGGAATCTGACGCTCCTCAGTCATGGCTCAGGCGTCCAGCTGGTCGGCGACCTGGCGGAGCGCGGCGGCGATGGCCGCGCCCTTCTTGCCCTCGGGGTACTTGCCCGAGGAGAGGGTGCCCGACAGATTGTCGAGCACGGTGGAGAGATCCTGGACCATGGGGGCGAGCTCCTTCGGTGATGGCCGCTTGGCCTTGGCGATGGACGGCACCTTCTCGAGCACGCGGATCCCCATGGCCTGGGCGCCGCGGCGCCCCTCGGCAATGCCGAATTCGATCCGGGTCCCCTTGCGGAGCTCCGTCACGCCGGCCGGCAGCGCGGAGGCCGGGAGATAGAACTCCTTGCCGTCCTCCGAAGCTGCAAAGCCGAAGCCTTTGTCCTTGTCGTACCACTTGACGCTGCCGGTAGGCACTTCTTTACCTCTGTCTGTCTTCAGTCTGTCTGCACGCTTGCCACGGCCGGTCCGCGCAGTTGGCGCCGGTGGCGTGAATCGTGGCACTGCGTATCCACACCATTTTACCCGTGCGGACTCATGTCACCCTCCACGGACTCACAGCGACCGCTCCGCCGCACACAGTAATCTCTCAGGAATCTTCCAGGGGAAAAGCGTTAGATGAAGATCATGAAGACCGAAACCCCTGAAGCCAAACTCCTGGTCGTCGACGATGAGCCGAACATCCGGGAACTGCTCTCGACCTCCCTGCGCTTCGCGGGATTCGACGTCGTGGCCGCCGGCAATGGCCGGGAGGCCCTCGCCAAGGCCGAATCCGAGTCCCCGGACCTGATTGTGCTGGACGTCATGCTCCCCGACATGGACGGATTCAATGTCACCCGGAAGCTCCGCGCCGCGGGGCGGCACATCCCCGTGCTGTTCCTCACGGCCAAGGATGACACGGAGGACAAGGTCATGGGACTGACCGTCGGCGGGGACGACTACGTCACCAAGCCGTTCAGCCTGGACGAGGTGGTGGCCCGAGTCCGCGCCGTGTTGCGCCGCACCCAGCCCCTGCTGGAGGACGAGGCCGTGATCCGGGTGGATGACCTGGAACTCGACGACGACGCTCACGAGGTCCGCCGCGGCGGCACCATCATCGACCTGTCCCCCACCGAGTTCAAGCTCCTGCGCTACCTCATGCTCAATCCGAACCGGGTCCTGTCCAAGGCCCAGATCCTGGACCACGTGTGGGAGTACGACTTCAACGGCGACGCCTCGATCGTGGAGTCCTACATCTCCTATCTGCGCCGGAAGATCGACATCATCCCGGACACCCCCACGCTGATCCAGACCAAGCGTGGCGTGGGCTACGTCCTGCGGACCGCCGAAAAGCGCTGATTTGCTGCGCCGCTGGAAGTCGGCGTCCCTCCGGGCGCAGCTGATCGCAACCATCATGGGCCTGCTCCTGGTCGCCCTGGCGACCACCGGTACCGGCACCATGCTGCTGCTGCACAGCTATCTGCAATCGCAGATCGACGCCCGGCTGGCCGCCGCCGTCGCCACCGTGACCAAGCCCGGCGGCTACACCCAGATCACCGGTGGCGCCACGGGCGTCCCCACCGACTACGCCGTCCTGGTCCTGCGGACCGGCAGTCCACCGTTCCGGACCGGCGCCAGTCAGGCCGGATACCCGGACATCCAGCAGATGAGCCTGGCGGACGCCCGGTCCACAGACGATAAGCCCTATGAAGCGGCGGGCACCGCCGGCCACAACTGGCGCGTCGCGGCAGTGGTCCTGACGGACCAGAGCGGCCACTCCTTCGTGGTGGTGCTCGGGCTGCCGCTCGCCCCCGTGGACGAGATCATGGAGCACGCCGTGCTGGTGGTGGTGGGCGTCGGCTTACTCACCCTCATCTTGGCGTTCTTCATCGCCACCTGGACCGTGACCCGGTCCTTCCGGCCCCTCGCCAGAGTAGAACGCACCGCCGCGGCCATCGCGTCAGGGGACCTCTCCCAGCGCGTGGACGTCAGCACGCCCCACACCGAAGTGGGCCGCCTGGCCACCTCCCTGAACACCATGCTGGCCAACATCGAATCCGCATTCTCCGCCCGCACCGCATCGGAGCAGAGGATGCGGCGGTTCGCGGCGGACGCCTCCCATGAGCTCCGGACCCCGCTGGTCACCATCCGCGGCTTCTCCGAGCTGTACCGTCACGGTGCGCTCCGCGCCGAACACGAGATCGCCACCGCCATGGGCCGGATCGAGAGCGAAGCCAAGCGCATGGGGTCCATGGTGGAGGACCTCCTCATGCTGGCCCGTCTGGACGAGCAGCGACCTCTCCAACGCAAGCCGCTGGACCTCCTGCTGCTGGGCAACGACGCCGTGGTGGACACCCGCGCCGGGGCCCCCGGACGCACGGTTCGGCTGTGCGGGCTGAGGGGATCACACCCTTCGCCCGCCCCGGCGCTGGGTGATGAGGCGAAGATCCGGCAGGTGATGGGCAACCTTCTGGGCAACGCCCTGCGCTACACGCCGGAGGACTCACCTCTGGAGGTCGCCGTGGGCGTGCAGCACGGCGACGACGGCGTGTGGTCCGTACTGGAGGTGCGGGACCACGGTCCCGGGATCTCCGAGGAGGATCAGTCCCGCATCTTCGAACGTTTCTACCGGGCGGACACCTCCCGCACCCGGGAGACGGGAGGCAGCGGGCTGGGCCTGGCGATCGTCGCGGCCATCGTGTCCAGCCACGGCGGAAGCGTCAGGATCTTCACGACGCCGGGCGGCGGGGCCACCTTCCAGGTGCGGCTGCCACACGACACCCCGGAGCCTGAAGACTCCATGGAGGACTGAAACGCCCGGAGCCGGTGCTCCAGGCCCGGCCTTGTGGACGGCCGGCCCCTTCGTCCCTCCACATGCGCGATTCCGCGCCGTCACCAAACGGAGCGCCTTCCTAGGCTCGAATCCAGGCCACTGCCCGTGGCCCCCTCGAGGAAAGGAACATCATGAGCGTCATCTCCGTCGACACCGAAGTGCTGAACGCCCAGGCCGGCAGGGTCCGGGCCACCGCCGAGCGGACCTCCGCGGATCTCAAAGCCATGCGGATGGGCCTGGCGGAACTCCAGTCAACCTGGCGCGGGAGCGCCTCCGCGAGCTTCCAGGCCCTGATCACCGAGTGGACGTCGATGCAGGGCCGCGTGGAGGCGAATCTCGCCGGCATCATGCAGGCCCTCGATCAGGCCGCCTACCAGTACCGCGACGTCGAACAGCTGAACACTCAGCGGTTCCTCGCCTGAGCCGGCCGGCGCGCCCGTGCCGCGGTCTGCGCTTTCCGGGGATGAGCCTGCCTATTCGGGCGTCCCCTGGTGAAAGCGCAGACGCCACGTGCCGGCGGTGCGGAGCCAGAGCGAGCTCCTCAGGACCGTTCTGCCGGCCGAGCGAGTGCGGTACTGGAGGAGGATCGCGTCGTCCCCCAGGCGCGCGGCGGACAGCGGATGGAGATCCACCGGTGCCTTGTCCTCTTCGGCAAGGGCCAGCAGCATCTCCTCCCGGGTCCAGGTCCTTCCCGAGCTGCCGATCTCCTCGAACGCGGGGTGGAGAATGCGTGCCACCTCGCCCAGATCGGACCGGACCGCGGGTTCCAGGAGGCGGCGCTCCAAGGTGGTGACGATCAAGACGGGGTCTACGGCGTCCGCGGCGGGTCCGAGGTCCTCCTCAAGGACGGAGAAGAGGTCCGGGGCGGAGGCGTCCGGGACGGAAGCGTCCGGGACGGAGGCGGGTTCCGGCAAGGCGTCCGGAGCCGCTGCCGCACCGGATCCCGGGAAGCCGGGGCCGGAGGGGATCTCCCGCTTCTTCTGCTGATAGGCCGTGGCGACTGCACGGGCGCGGTCGTCCGCGGCTTCATTGAGGTCGTGCCCGGCATGGCCCTTGACCCATTCGAAGGTGAAGTCGCGCCCTTTCAGTGCGGCGTCCAGTTCCTTGAGGAGGTCCACGTTCAGGACCGGTTTGCCGTCGGCCTTCTTCCAGCCTTTGCGCTTCCAGCCCGGCATCCACTTGGTGAGGCAGTTGATCACGTACTGGCTGTCGCAGAGGATCTTCAGCGGTTCCTTCGGCAGGTGCGCGGTGCTCCGGAGCAGGTCCAGGACGGCCATGAGCTCGCCCTGGTTGTTGGTCCCATGCGGCCAGCCGCCGGCGTGCCAGGTGTCCTCGTCGATGTACCAGGCCCATCCCGCGGGACCGGGGTTGCCGAGCGCGGATCCATCTGCTGCAGCGGTGATCGTCACCCGTCAATCCTGCCACAGGCTCCCTGCGCTTAAAGCCCGACGGCGGGCCGCACCAGAAGGTGCGACCCGCCGTCGTGGATTTCGCTGGGCCCCTGCGTCCGAGGGACCCGCTTCGCGGCGCGCTCAGCGCGCCACGAAGCGGGAGGACGCAGGGACTGCTTCCTGTCAGAAGCCGCCCATGCCGCCCATGTCGTCGGCACCCGGACCGGCGGCGGCCTTCTCCGGCTTGTCGGCGACGACTGCCTCGGTGGTGAGGAACAGACCGGCGATGGAGGCCGCGTTCTGCAGAGCGGAACGGGTCACCTTGACCGGGTCGTTGACACCGGCGGCCAGCAGGTCCACGTACTCACCGGTGGCGGCGTTCAGGCCGTGACCGGCGGGCAGGCCGCGGACCTTGTCGACCACGACGCCGGGCTCGAGGCCCGCGTTGAAGGCGATCTGCTTCAGCGGGGCGTCGATCGCGACCTTGACGATGTTGGCACCGGTGGCCTCGTCACCCTCGAGCTGAAGGTTGGCGAAGGCCTTGGCACCGGCCTGGATCAGGGCCACGCCGCCACCGGCGACGATGCCCTCTTCCACGGCGGCCTTGGCGTTGCGCACGGCGTCCTCGATGCGGTGCTTGCGCTCCTTGAGCTCAACCTCCGTGGCGGCACCGGCCTTGATCACGGCCACGCCGCCGGCCAGCTTCGCCAGGCGCTCCTGCAGCTTCTCGCGGTCGTAGTCGGAGTCGGAGTTCTCGATCTCGGAACGGATCTGAGCCACGCGGCCGGCGATGGCGTCGGCGTCGCCGGCACCCTCGACGATGGTGGTCTCGTCCTTGGTGACGACGACCTTGCGGGCCTGGCCGAGGTCGGCCAGGGTGGCGCCGTCGAGCTTGAGGCCGATCTCCTCGGAGATGACGTTGCCACCGGTGAGGATGGCGATGTCGGCCAGCTGGGCCTTGCGGCGGTCACCGAAGCCCGGAGCCTTGACGGCGACGGACTTGAAGGTGCCCTTGAGCTTGTTGACGATCAGGGTGGCCAGAGCCTCGCCCTCCACGTCCTCGGCGATGATCAGCAGCGGCTTGTTGGCCTGCATGACCTTCTCCAGGACGGAGACCAGATCCTTCACGGAGCTGATCTTGGAGTTCACGATGAGGATGTACGGATCCTCCAGCACGGTCTCCTGGCGCTCTGCGTCGGTGACGAAGTACGCGGAGATGTAGCCCTTGTCGAAGCGCATGCCCTCGGTGAGCTCGAGCTCCAGGCCGAAGGTGTTGGACTCCTCGACCGTGATGACGCCTTCCTTGCCCACCTTGTCCAGGGCCTCGGCGATGAGCTCGCCGATCTGGCTGTCGCCGGCGGAGATGGACGCGGTGGCGGCGATCTCTTCCTTGGTCTCGATCTCCTTGGCGGAGGCGAGCAGCTCGGCGGTGACGGCCTCGACGGCCTTCTCGATGCCGCGCTTCAGGGACAGCGGGTCGGCGCCGGCGGCCACGTTGCGGAGGCCTTCCTTGACCAGCGCCTGAGCCAGAACCGTAGCGGTGGTGGTACCGTCGCCGGCCACGTCGTCGGTCTTCTTGGCGACTTCCTTGACCAGCTCGGCGCCGATCTTCTCGTACGGGTCGTCGAGCTCGATCTCCTTGGCGATGGACACACCATCGTTGGTGATCGTGGGAGCGCCCCACTTCTTCTCGAGCACCACGTTGCGGCCGCGCGGGCCGAGGGTGACCTTGACGGCGTCGGCGAGGATGTTCAGACCCCGCTCCAGGCCGCGGCGAGCCTCTTCATCAAATGCAATGATCTTGGCCATGACGGCAAAGGTCCTTTCGGGTCAGTTCGTTTCCGGACTGTCGTTGAGGGATGAAGGGCCCTGGCTGCCAATGCCCGCGACGGACGGCGCGGCACCCCGGTGCGGATGCGCCGGGACACCGGACCTCATTGAGACCGGGGTTGCCTTCCCTCCGGCAGACCGCCCGCCTCCTCTCCGCGAACGGATCGTTAGCAGTCGGCACTCCGGAGTGCTAAGTCAATAATTAGCACTCTCGGCATGCGAGTGCAAGACGTCAGGGCGTTCTCAGGTGGTATTCAGGCAGAAGCGAACAGGGCCGGAAGCGCCTGAATCAGGGGGCGCCGGGCCCGACGACCACGACCAGGGGCTCCTCGAGCCCGGAGCCGAGGCGAACGTCCGTGATACCGAGGGCAGCGGCCAGGGCCGTGGCCGACGCCTTGGCGGACTCCACGCTGTAGAACACCACGGAGCCCGTCTGGGCCGTACCGGTCCAATTGCCCACGGGGCCGAGCTTCCAGCCGGCAGCGGTGACCTTCTCGCCGTACTTGGCCGCCTGGCCGGGCGTCGCGGTGCCGTTGAAGACGGAAACCGTCAGCGTGCGGTCCACGGGAGGGGCGCTCGGCTTCGGGGCGGAAGGCGTTGGAGTGGCGCTCGGCTTGGGCGCCGCCGTGGAAACAGGAGCCGACGGCGCCTTCCCGGCGTCGGCACGGACACCGAGCGTGGGGAAGGCGAGGTACACGATGATGCCCAGCAGGAGTGCCACCGCGCCGGTGATCAGGATCGGCTTGAGTGCCGCCGGTCGCGGCTGGGCGCTCCGGTGGACTCCACGGCGTTCCGTGGACTCGGGGACATCGTCGAATTCGTCGTGGGGGTACGTGGTCATGGAAGGACGAGTCCTCACTGCGTGGCAGGCGGTCTGGAGGGGAGTCTTACGCGCCGTTTCCGAGGCGCCGGGCGGTCCGCGCCCGATGACGGGACGTTCGTAGTCTACGCAATCTCTTCACCAGCATGGGGTCGTGGGCCAGGGCGGCCTGGCTGTCGATCACCTGGTTGAGCTGCTGGTAGTAGTGCGTCGCGGACAGCCCGAACAGCTCCTTGATGGCTTGTTCCTTGGCGCCGGAGTACTTCCACCAGGAACGTTCGAACTCCAGGATCTTCCGGTCGCGTTCCGACAGGACGGGCACCCCCTGGGCCTGGTCCTGCGGTTCCGGCGTCGGGGAGATCCCGTTCGACGGCATGGCGTCTGGCATCTTCCCTCCTCAGTGTCCGGCGTTCCCCATCCATCATAGATCCGGAATCACACGGGCGTCATTTGGCAGAATCCAAGGTATGGAGCAGAACAAGGCCGCCACCGCGGAACCGAACACCCAGGGCCCCGCCCGCACCTTCCGGCAGCTGGCCGACGACGGCTGGGCCGGCCTGCTGGCCGGCGGCACCCTGCATCCGAGCTGGGCCGCCGCACTCGCCGAAGAGAGCCCGGCACTGGGCGCCGTGGTCCGCTGGCTCGCCGGCCAGGAGGAGAGCGGGGCGCGCATCCTGCCGCCTGCCCCGGCCCTCTTCACGGCGTTCCGCCGCCCTCTCGACGAGGTCCGCGTGCTGATCGTGGGCCAGGACCCCTACCCGACGCCTGGGCACGCCATGGGTCTCTCCTTCTCCGTGGCCCCGGACTGCCACCCCGTGCCCCGCAGCCTCCAGAACATCTTCAAGGAGCTGCATACAGACCTGGGCCTGGACACCCCGGCGCACGGCGACCTCAGCCGCTGGGCCGACCAGGGCGTACTCCTGCTCAACAGGGTCCTCAGCGTCGAGGCCGGGAACGCCGGCTCCCACCGTGGGCACGGCTGGGAGGAATTCACGACGGCGGCCATCCGCGCCGTCGTCGCGCGCCGCACTCCGGAGGGCCGCAGGCCTCCCCTGGTCGCCATTCTGTGGGGCCGCGACGCCGCTGGCGTCGCCCCGTTGCTGGAGGGCTGTCCGGCGGTGCGCAGCCCGCACCCCAGCCCGCTGTCCGCGTCCCGGGGCTTCTTCGGTTCCCGGCCGTTCAGCCAGGTCAACGAACTCCTGGCCCAGCAAGGCGCCGCCCCGGTGGACTGGAGCCTCTGAGGCCCCGCGGACACGCATCATAAACTTGTCGCATGACTGAAGCCCCTGCCGTCCGCAAGCCCAAGCCCCAGTGCACCCTGGAGGTCATCCGCACCGAGCGGCTGAGCGAGCACCTTGTCCGGGTGATCGTGGGCGGTCCCGGATTCAGCACCTTCGTCATGAACGACTTCACCGACCGCTATGTGAAGATCGCCTTCCCGCGCCCGGGTGTCAGCTACCCGGAGCCTCTGGACCTCGCCTGGATCCGGGAGAACATGCCCGCCGCCGAATGGCCCGTGACCCGGACTTACACCGTCCGTTCGGTGGACCTTCAGGCCAGGGAACTGGCCATCGACTTCGTGGTCCACGGAGATGAAGGCCTCGCCGGCCCGTGGGCCGCACGTGCCGTCCCGGGAGACAGCATCGTCTTCAGCGGCCCCGGTGGCGGCTACTCCCCGCGCGACGGCGCCGACTGGCACCTGCTGCTGGGCGACGACGCCGCGCTTCCCGCCGTCGCGGCCGCCCTCGAGGCGCTTCCCGCGGACGCCCGCGGCCTGGCCTTCCTGGAGGTCGACGCCGAGGCCGACGTCCTGCCGCTCACCGTGCCGTCCGGCGTCGCGCTCTCCTGGTGCTTCCGCCGCGGCGTCCCCGCCGGCGAGAGCACCGTGTTGCTGGACGCCGTGAAGGCGGCCACGTTCCCCGAGGGTACCGTTCAGGCGTTCGTCCACGGTGAGCGCAGTCTGGTGAAGGCCCTGCGAGACGAACTCCTGAAGAACCGCGGCCTGGACCGCAAGGACCTCTCGATCTCCGGCTACTGGGCCTATGGGCGTGTGGAGGACCAGTTCCAGGCGGAGAAGAAGACGGAGATCGGCAAGATCTGACATCCATTGCTGAGAAATCGTTCGTATGAGTCCTCTATCGAACGATTTCTCAGCAGTCGATGAAGAAGTCAGCGACGGCGGGTGCGGCGCCGCTCATTACTGGAGAGGTTGGCGGTGAGCGGCCGGGCCAGGCTGTCGCCGAGCACGATGCCCGCCGAGATGCCCAGCACGATCGCCACGGCGGTGAGCATGCCGCCGGCGCCGTTGAGGAAGTCCTGGCCGTTGACCGTCAGCGTGTACATGGACCGGAAGATCCGCAGGCCCGGCAGGAGGATGAGCGCCGCGGGCACGGCGACCACCAGCTGCGGGGATCCCAGGCGCAGCGCGATCACCCGTGCCAGGAAGCCGATCACCACGGCTGAGACGGCCGGCGCCATCCGCTCCCCCACACCCACGTTCACGGCGCCGAGCAGCACGAAATACCCCACGATGCCCACGGCCATGGTGGGCAGCATCAGCTTCACGGGCGATTGCTCGGTGACGGTGATGGCCACCAGCGCGGCCGCCACCAGGACCACCTGGAACCAGAAATCGTAAGCGGGCGGGAAGGTCAGCGTCACGTCGATCTCCGGCAGCCCGGCCAGGCTCGCCACGACGAACGCCACGCCGATCCCGGCCACGATGGCTCCGAAGGTGAGCATGGTGGAGAGCAGACGCCCCGCGGCCGTGACCGGGAAGCCGTTGATGGCGTCCTGCACGGAGGAGACGAGCCGCCCCGTCGGCAAGAGCAGCAGGATGCCGCCCGCCACCACGATGGACGGCGGGATGTTCACCCCCAGCCGCGCCAGCAGCAGCGCCGCGATGGTCACCAGGAAGGACGAAGTGGCCGTCGCGTAGAAGTCCGGCACCCTCCACCTGCCCAGCTGCCGGGACACCACATCCACCAGGAGGGAGGAGCCGAAGGCGATGGCCGATGCCATCAGCCCGCCGCCCAGCACCCCGACGAACGCCGCCGAGAAGACGCCGAACGCCAGCGTGACCATCCAGCGGGCGAACGGCTTGGGCCGTCTGAGGATCTCGTCCAGCCGTTTGTTCGCCTCACGCCGGCTCACACCGCCCTTGGCGACGTCCGTGACCAGCTGATGCACCTCGGCCAGGCCGGCGTAGTTGCTGGTCCAGGACCGGACCACGCGCAGCAGGGTGATGGGGTTCTGGTCCCGGGGCGCGTAGTTGATGGCGACGGACTGGTTGGTGATGTCCACCTCGACGTTCTTCAGGCCGAGCGCCGCCGTGACGGCGATGATGCTGGTCTCCACCTCGAGGGCGCCGGCGCCGTAGCGGAACATCGTCTCCGCCAGGCGCAGGGCGAAGTCGATGGTCTTCCGCGCGGATTCGTCCACGGCGCCCACCCGGATGGTGGGGTTGGCGTACGGGCTGCCGGCCAGCCGGTCCACAATGCTCAGCGGCGCGGTGGGCGGCTGCTCCCCCCGGACGAGGTTGCGCAGCATGCGCTTGGCCGAGGTGGTGGCGCGCAGCTCAGCGGGGCTGAGCGGCTCCGTTTTGGGGAGGCCGTCAGTCTTCGGCAGGCCGTCCGTTCTCGGCGGCCCGTCCGGCGTCTGGTTCGACGGCGGGGGCTGCTGTGCGTCCATGGGCTCCCACGTACCTCTCGGCTCAGTAGAACTGCTGACCGGTGCGGCGGGTGTGGATCTGCCGAGCCACCCGTTCACCGATCCTGGTCCACACTGTGTACTTGGCGGAGCTGAGAACCTGGTCATAACAGCCCACGAAGTCGGTGACCGTCTTGTTGAAGCTGGTCTTGAACAGGCCCAGACCGTAGTACGGGTGCTCCGGGTCCTTCACACGGTCCGACGGCGGGGTCCCGCACAGGTCGTATTCCGTGCAGCCCAAGGCCTTCATATCGTTCATGGCCTGCCACTGGAGCAGGTGGGAGTCGCCGTACTGGTTCCGCTTCTGCAGCGATCCGCCGTCCTTGTACGTGCCCTTGTGCCCGTAGTTGATGACGAATGCTCCCACGGAAGGCACACCGTTTTCGTGGACGAAGTACAGGTGCCCCTGCCCCCGCTCCATGAATCCGCCCCAGAAACGGCGGAAGTAGCCGAATTCGCGGGGCCCCACCGACGCCTTGGTCTCCAAGGTGCCGTGCATGAGCGAGTACATGGCACGGAAGTTCTCCTCCGTGGCCTCCATGGACTGCACCTCCACCCCTTCGCGCATGGCGCGCCGGACGGCGTTGCGCCCGCGGGAGGAGAGACTCTTGAGCACGGCCTCGGAGTCCGGGGCGATGTTCAGAATGACCGTGTTGTCGTTCGGCTGGAGGTTGTGGACCTTCACGGCCCCCAGACCGCGGATCACGGCACGGGAGGTGTCCGTGGCCACGATGTCCGGCTCGATGCGGATGGCGAACACGCCCAGGCGCTCGCGCGCCACGAACTCGCGGTTGGCCTCCAGAACACCGGGAAGGTCCTCCACCCCGGCCACGTCCGGGCCCTTGATGAGGTACCAGTAGCGGCCGAGCAGCGGGATGCGCTTCTCCAGCACCAGGTTGTAGCTGCTGTAGTCGGCGCATTCGTAGACGAGGTGCCGGATGTCCCAGCCGTAGTGCTTCTTCGTCTCCGCGTACGCCTCCGACTGGAGCAGATTCCCGCCGTTCGGATTCGCCGTGACCAGTTCGTCCCAGCGAGCGATCTCGTCGGTGGTGGCGAAACGGGCGGTGAAGGTTCGCAAGGTCACGGCGTCCAATCCTGGGATGACTGAGGGTCTCCCGTCAGTCTATCGGGAGACCCTCGGCGAGCCGTCTGAAACGTCAGCGGGAACGGGTGTTCCCTAGCACTCCACCACGTTGACGGCGAGGCCGCCCATGGCGGTCTCCTTGTACTTGGTGGACATGTCCTTGCCGGTCTCACGCATGGTGATGATGACCTCGTCCAGGGAGACGCGGTGCGTGCCGTCACCCCAGAGCGCCATCTTGGTGGCGTTGATGGCCTTGGCGGCCGCGATCGCGTTGCGCTCGATACACGGAACCTGTACCAGGCCGCCGATGGGATCGCAGGTCAGGCCGAGGTTGTGTTCCATGGCGATCTCCGCGGCGTTCTCCACCTGAGCGGGCGTACCTCCCATGACTTCGGCCAGGCCGGCCGCGGCCATGGAGGACGCGGAACCCACCTCTCCCTGGCAGCCGACCTCGGCGCCGGAGATGGAGGCCTGCTCCTTGTAGAGGACGCCGACGGCACCGGCGGCCAGCAGGAACTTGACCACCACGTCGTCCTTGTCCTGCTGCGTGGCGTTCTCCATGCCGGGGGCGTAGTTCAGCGCGTAGTAGAGCACGGCCGGAATGATGCCTGCGGCACCGTTGGTGGGCGCGGTGACCACGCGGCCGCCGGAGGCGTTCTCCTCATTGACGGCCAGCGCCACGAGGTTCACCCACTCCTGCCAGTACTTGGGATCGCGGTCCTTGTCCTCCTTCAGGAGGCGGTCATGCCAATCGGGTGCGCGACGGCGGACGCCCAGTCCGCCGGGCAGCAGGCCTTCGCGGTGGATGCTCTTCTCCACGCAGGCCTCCATGACGGCCCAGATCTTCAGAAGGCCCTCGCGGATCTCCTCTTCACTGCGGCTGGCCTTCTCATTGATGAGCATGATGTCGGAGATGCCCAGGCCCTTGCTGTGGCAGCGGCCCAGCATCTCCGCCGCCGTGCGGAACGGCAGCGGCAGTTCCTTCTTGGATTCCTCCAGCTCCGCCTTGGCCTGCTGCTCCTCGCCCTCGCGGACGATGAAGCCACCGCCCACGGAGAAGAAGGTGGCGGCATGCAGCATCTCGCCGTCGGCGTCCTTGACGGCGAACTTCATGCCGTTCGTGTGCCGGGGCAGCACGGTGAGCGGGTGCTGCACCATGTCCGCCACGGCGAACTGAAGGACTACGTCGCCGGCGAAGGTCACGGTCCCGCTGGATTCGATCGCGGCGAGCCGCTCCTCGACCTCCTCCGGGAGGATCTGATCCGGGTAGTAGCCCTCCAGGCCCAGCAGCACGGCGGTGAAGGTGCCGTGCCCGCGGCCGGTGGCCGCGAGGGAGCCGTAGAGGTCGACGGCGACGCCGGCCACACGAGGCAGCAGGCCGGCGTCGCGCACCTCCTGGGCGAAGACCGCGGCCGCCAGCATCGGGCCCACCGTGTGGGAACTGGACGGCCCCACGCCGATCTTGAAGAGCTCAAAAACACCAACGGCCACAGGTCTTACCGCCTAACGCTCACGCTTGTAGAAGGGCAGGGCAACGACTTCGAACGGCTCGGCCTTGCCACGCAGATCGATGTCCAGCGCGGTGCCCGGTTCAGTGTATGCCACGTCAACATAGGCCAGGGCCACGGGGAAACCGAGGGTCGGGCTGGGCTGACCGGAGGTCACCTCGCCCACCACGACGCCGTCCTTCATCACCGTGTAGTGGCTGCGGCCGGCACGGCGGCCAAGGCCCTTCAGACCCACCAGGCGGCGGCCGGCGGTGGCGCCGTCGCCGCTCTCCTTGGCGGCCTCCAGGGACGCACGGCCCACGAAGTCACCGTCCTTGGACTTCAGCGCCACGACCGGTCCGAGCCCTGCCGCGAAGGGGGTGCCTTCGCGGGAGAGCTCGTTGCCGTAGAGGGGCATGCCCGCTTCGAGGCGAAGGGAGTCCCGGCAGGCGAGGCCGGCGGGGACCAGCTCGTGGCCCTCGCCTGCGGCCATGAGTGCCTGCCACAGGGCGGCGGCGGAGGCGTTGTCCACGAAGATCTCGAAGCCGTCCTCACCGGTGTAGCCGGTGCGGGCCAGGAGGAGCTTGTCACCGTTGATGGTGACCTCGACGGAGGCGTAGTACTTCAGCTCCGTCACGGCCGCGTGCTCGTCTTCCGGGACCAGGGTCAGGAGGATGGTCTGGGCGTTCGGGCCCTGCACGGCGATGAGAGAGGTCTCGGCGGACGCGTCGGTGACGGTCACGTCGAAGCCTTCGGCCCGGGCGGCCAGTTCGCCGGCCACCACGACGGCGTTGCCGGCGTTGGGGACCACCAGGAACTTCTCCTCGCCGCGGCGGTAGACGATCAGGTCGTCGATGATGCCGCCGTCTTCGGCGCAGATCAGGGAGTACTTGGCCTTGCCTTCCACGACGGCGGAGAGCTTGCCCACCAGGGCGTAGTCGAGGAATGCGCCGGCGCCGGGGCCCTCCACCCAGACCTCACCCATGTGGGAGAGGTCGAAGAGGCCCGCGGTCTTGCGGACGGCGTGGTGCTCGGCCAGCTCGGAGCCGTACTTCAGCGGCATCTGCCAGCCGCCGAAGTCGGTGAAGGACGCGCCCAGCTTCTCGTGCTCGGCGTACAGGGCGGTGTATTTCTCAGTCATGTCTGTCCTTGTATCCTGCAGGCCGGGTCAGTTCTCGAACGCTTCGATGGGCGGGCAGGAGCAGACCAGGTTGCGGTCGCCTGCCGCGCCGTCGATGCGTCCGACCGGCGGGAAGTACTTGTCCTGGCTCGCGGTGTGGCCCGGGTGGTCGGCGCCCGTGTGGAGCGTGGCCGGGAAGGCGGCCTGCTCGCGGCTGTATGCGCGGTCCCAGGCGGAGGAGACGACGACGGCGGCCGTGTGCGGCGCGTTGCGCAGCGGGCTGTCCGCGGCGCTGAAGTCACCGTTGCGCACCTGCTCGATCTCACGGCGGATCAGGATCATGGCGTCGATGAAACGGTCCAGCTCCCCGAGGTCCTCCGACTCCGTGGGCTCCACCATGAGGGTGCCGGCCACGGGGAAGGAAAGGGTGGGGGCGTGGAAGCCGAAGTCGATGAGGCGCTTGGCCACGTCTTCGGCGGTGACGCCGGTCTCGGCGGTCAGACCGCGCAGATCCAGGATGCACTCGTGGGCCACCAGGCCGCCCTCACCGGTGTAGAGGACCGGGAAGTGCTCGTCCAGGCGCTTGGCCACGTAGTTGGCGGCCAGCAGCGCGGACTTGGTGGCCTCGGTCAGGCCCTCGCCGCCCATGAGGCGGACGTAAGCCCAGGAGATGGGCAGGACGCCGGCGGAGCCGAAGCGGCTCGCGGAGATCGGGACGCCACCGGCGCCGTTGGAGCGATCCGCGGCGTTGCCCGGCATGAACGGTGCCAGGTGGGCGCGGGCCGCGACGGGGCCGACGCCGGGGCCGCCGCCGCCGTGCGGGATGCAGAAGGTCTTGTGCAGATTCAGGTGGGAGACGTCGCCGCCGAACTTGCCGGGCTGGGCCAGACCGACCAGGGCGTTGAGGTTGGCGCCGTCGATGTAGACCTGGCCACCGGCCTCGTGCACGGCGTCGCAGATGAAGCGGACGTCCGCGTCGTACACGCCGTGGGTGGACGGGTAGGTGATCATGATCGCGGCGACGGCGTCGCGGTGGGCCTCGATCTTGGCCTTGAGGTCCTCGTGGTCCACGGTGCCGTCGGAGGCGGTGGCCACCACCACGACCTTCATGCCGGCCAGAACCGCGGAGGCGGCGTTGGTGCCGTGCGCGGAGGCCGGGATGAGGCAGATGTCGCGCTGCACGTCGCCACGGGAGTGGTGGTAGCCGCGGATGGCCAGCAGACCGGCCAGCTCACCCTGGGAGCCGGCGTTCGGCTGGATGGAGACCTGGTCGTAGCCGGTGATTTCGGCGAGGTCCGCCTCGAGGCCGTCGATCAGCTCGCGCCAGCCCTCGGTCTGGGTGTCCGGGGCGAAGGGGTGGATGGAGGCGAACTCCGGCCAGGAAATGGCTTCCATCTCCGCGGTGGCGTTGAGCTTCATGGTGCAGGAGCCCAGCGGGATCATGGTGCGGTCCAGGGCCAGGTCGCGGTCCGAGAGGCGGCGGATGTAGCGCAGCATCTGGGTCTCGGAGCGGTGCGTGTTGAAGACCGGGTGGGTCATGAACTCGCTGCTGCGGCGCAGGGCCTCGGGCAGGACGGCGGTGCCGTCCACGGACGCGGCGTCCGCACCGAAGAAACCGGCCACGGCGTCGACGACGGCGGCCGTGGTGGTCTCGTCGAAGGAGACACCCAGCGTGTCGGCGTCGATCGGGCGGAGGTTGTAGCCGGCGGCGTCGGCGGCGGCCAGGATCTCGGCGGCGCGGCCGGGCACGGAGACGGTGACGGTGTCGAAGAAGTCACCGGCGGTGGTCTGCAGGCCGGCGGCGCGCACGGCGGCGTCGAAGCGCGCGGCGTGGGCGTGGACCTGAGCGGCGATGGCCGTCAGGCCGTCCGGGCCGTGGAAGACGCCGTACATGGAGGCGACGATGGCCAGCAGCGCCTGTGCGGTGCAGATGTTGGAGGTGGCCTTCTCGCGGCGGATGTGCTGCTCGCGGGTCTGCAGGGCCAGACGGTAGGCGGGGGTGCCGGCGTCGTCCTTGGAGACGCCCACCAGGCGGCCGGGCAGGGAGCGCTCGAGGCCCTGGCGGACGGCCATGTAGGCGGCGTGCGGGCCGCCGAAGAACAGCGGCACGCCCAGGCGCTGGGCACTGCCGACGGCGATGTCGGCGCCCTGCTCGCCCGGCGGGACGATGAGGGTCAGGGAGAGCAGATCGGCGGCCACGGTGACCATGGCGCCGCGCTCCTTGGCGGCGGCGATGACCGGGGCGTGGTCGAAGACGCGGCCGGAGACGCCCGGCTGCTGCAGGACGATGCCGTTGATGGCGCCTTCCGGGAGACCCGCGGTGAGGTCGGCGACCTCAACCTCGAAGCCGAGGGCCTCGGCGCGGCCCTGCACCAGGGCGATGGTCTGCGGGAGGAGGTCGGCGTCCAGGACGGTCTTGCCGCCGGCGGCCTCCTTGGCCTTGTTGGCGCGGCGCATGAGCAGCACGGCCTCGGCGACGGCGGTGGCTTCGTCGAGCAGGGAGGCGTTGGCGATGGGCAGGGCCACGAGGTCCTGGACCATGGTCTGGAAGTTCAGCAGGGCTTCGAGGCGGCCCTGGGAGATCTCCGGCTGGTACGGGGTGTACGCGGTGTACCAGGCCGGGGCCTCGAGGATGTTGCGGCGGATGACCGCGGGGGTGACGGTGTCGTAGTAGCCCTGGCCGATGAGCTGGACCGCGGTGCGGTTCTTGGAGGCCAGGCGGCGCAGTTCCGCCAGGACCTCGACCTCGGAGAGGGCGGGGCGCAAGGTGAGCGGGGTGGGCTGCTTGATGTCGTCCGGGACGGCGGTCTGGACCAGGGCGTCCACGGAGCTGTAGCCGACGGCCTGCAGCATGGTGGCGATGTCGGACTCACGGCGGGCGCCGATGTGGCGGTCCACGAAGGTGGTGTGGGCCGCGCCGGTCTCGGCGAGGACAGCTGACGGATTCGTCACTGAGGAACTCCATTGCTCACCCGGCGCGGGGTACGCCGGAACTCATTAGGGCTCCTCCCCGCTCTGTGTGGGACCTGAGAGTTTTCGCAGCGGCCGGGCCGTGCCTGCACCTTCGGTGAGCCGGCGAGCGCCGGCTGCTTTCCAGAGTTGCCTCGGCGCGGCGGTACCGGGTGCCTGAGAGATTCCTGGGGAGGTGTTGCTCCTACGGCGCCTGCGTGTACCCACATGCAGGACTCTCCCGCCGCGGATCGATGGCTTATTCGATTGTGAAGTGACCGCGGTGATAGCAGTCACAGGGTCAATTGTCACCCCTGCGGGCAGGGAGGGCAAACGGGGCGGCGAGGGCCGACCCGGGCCGGGGCCTCAGCCTTTGCCCCGCACCAGTTCCAGGATCCGCAGCAGGCTCTCCACCTCGGCGTCGGTCTTGCTGGGGTCCATCTCCCGGCCGCCGCCGTTCTCCAGGACGGCGTTGAAGTAGAGCCCGTCGGACATGTAGCGGACCGCCCGGGCGAGATCCTCCCCCAGTTCCGCGGTCAGCACTTCCAGCCACTGCTGCTGGATTCCGGCGAAGCGGCGCTGGGTCTCCTCGTGGGCCACTTCCGCGAGCCTGCTGGCCGCCACGAAGGACCGGTCCAGCGGACCGCCGTCCCAGACGGAGGCTTTGATGAAGTACACGCCCGCACCTTCCGGGGCCGTTTTCATCGCCTCCACTTCCTCCTGGGCCAGCTCGTCGAAGCGGTCCAGGAGCGCCGCGATGAGCGCCTCCTTGTTCGGGAAGTGATAGAGCAGCCCGCCCTTGGACACGCCGGCTTTGGCGGCCACCGCCTCCAGGGTGGCCCCACGCTCCCCCACTTCGATGAGCAGGGTTTCGAAGGCATCGAGGACGGCGTTCCGGGCGACAGGCTTACGGGGCATGGGTTCCATTCTGCACGCTGTGTGATCCGGGGCACGGAACGCCCCTCTGGATTGAAACTATACAGTCTGGACGGTACAGTTATAAACATGACGACCACCTTGACTCCTCAGACGAGCCTCAGGACGGCGCCATGGCGAAAGTGGACCGCCCTGGCGCTTCTGATGGTGCCCGTGCTCCTCGTGGCGGTGGACAACACCGCCCTCACCTTCGCACTCCCCGCGATCACCAGCGCCCTGCACGCAAGCGGCGTGGAACTTCTCTGGATCATCGACGCCTACCCGCTGGTCCTGGCCGCTCTCCTGGTCGCCATGGGCAACCTGGGCGACCGGATCGGACGCCGGAAGCTCCTGATGATCGGCAGCACCGGCTTCGGGCTGGCGTCCATCGCGGCCGCTTTCTCCCCCACCGCCGGCGCCCTGATCGCCGGGCGCGCCGCGCTCGGCCTCTTCGGCGCCACCTTGATGCCCAGCACGCTGTCTTTGATCCGGAACATCTTCACGGACGCGAACCAGCGCCGCCTGGCCATCGCCATCTGGGCCGCCGTCTTCTCCGGCGGTGCCGCGGTCGGCCCGATCCTGGGCGGCTGGCTGGTGGATCATTTCTGGTGGGGCGCCGTCCTCATTGCGCCCGCCGTACTTCTGATCCCTCTGCTGGCGTTCGGCACCAAGCTGATCCCGGAGTCCAAGGACTCCTCGCCGCACCCGGTGGACCTGCCCAGCATCCTGCTGTCCATCCTGGCGATGGGCCCGCTCGCCATCGCCATCAAGGAGCTCACAGTCCACGGACTCCAGCCCCTGCCGATCGCACTGGCCTTCTTCGGCGTGGGCATGGGCGTGGTGTTCGTCCGCCGCCAGCTGCGGATCCCCTACCCCATGCTGGACATGTCCCTGTTCGCCAATCCGGTGTTCAGCACCTCGATCAGCGCGAACGTCCTGTCGTTCACCTCGATGACGGGCTTCATCTTCTTCTTCTCGCAGCACCTGCAGCTCGTCACCGGCCTCACGCCACTCGACGCGGGCCTGCTGATGCTCCCGGCCTCCGTGGCCACGATCATCGCGGGCCTGGCCTCAGTTCCGCTGGTCCGGGCCGTCCGCCCGGGCCTGGTGGTGGCCGGCGGCCTGTTCCTGAGCACCGCGGCCTACTTCCTGGTGGCCCTGCTCGGCGAGGCCGTGGGCATGCCCGTCTACCTCCTGGCCGTCTACCTGCTCTCGATCGGCATCGGCGCTGCGGAAACGATCTCCAATGACCTGATCATGTCCTCCGTCCCGGCCGAGAAGGCAGGCGCCGCCTCCGCGATCTCGGAGACCGGCTACGAGTTCGGCGCCCTGCTCGGCACCGCCGTCCTGGGCTCCATCCTCACCGCCAGCTACCAGCAGCACCTGCGGCTGCCGGCCGGGCTGAGCGACACCGACGCCTCTGCCGCACGCGAGACGCTCGCCGGCGCCGTCGACGTCGCGCACCGCGTGGGCGGTGAGCTCGGCGCTCAACTGACGACGACGGCGCAGCACGCCTTCGATTCCGGCGTCACCGTGACGGCGGCCATCGGAGCCCTGCTCATGGCGGCCGTGACCGTCGCCGCGGCGGTCGGTCTGCGCAAGGCGCCGCGCGCCACCAAGGAAAGCCAGCAGGAACTCCCGGGCCACTGACCCGTCCTGCACCACACCGGACGGGCCTGGGGAGGACCGTCCACGCCGGGACAGCCCGGCACCACAACGGGTGCGGCACGCACTGCAGGGCATCACCCCTGGTCAGGCGCGTGCCGCACCCGAGTTATCGGAACGCGGCTTGCCAAATGTGAAGCGCACCACTCATACTAAATGAATACTATTCATTTTTGTGGCACCGCTCACAGAGAGCCCTCACACATTGGAGTCTGACGTGGCTGATGAAACCACTGGCGCCGTGAACACCCCCCAGTGGGTCATGCCGGCCGAGACCGCCGAACAGTCCCGCCTCTGGATGGCCTTCCCCCATGAGGGCTACACCCTGGGCGAGACCGAGGACGACGCTCACGCCGCCCGCACCACCTGGGCCGCCGTCGCCAACGCCGCCGTGGCGTTCGAGCCCGTGACCATGGTGGTGGACCCCGCGGACACCGAGATCGCGGCCCGCTACCTGGACCCGCGCGTCGAGGTCGTGACCGCCGAGCTCAACGACGCCTGGATGCGGGACATCGGGCCGAGCTTCGTCCTGGACTCCGAGGGCCGCCTGGGCGCAGTGGACTGGGTGTTCAACGGCTGGGGCGGCCAGGACTGGGCCGCGTGGGACAAGGACTCCAAGATCGGCTCCTTCGTAGCCGGCCAGACCCCGGCGCAGCTCATCTCCTCCGCCCTGGTCAACGAGGGCGGCGGCATCCACGTGGACGGCGAGGGCACCGTGCTGGTGACCGAGACCGTGCAGCTGGATCCGGGCCGGAACCCCGGCGCCACCAAGGAGCAGGTGGAAGCCGAGCTGGCACGCACCATCGGCGCCACCAAGGTCATCTGGCTGCCCCGCGGCCTCACCCGTGACTCGGAGGAGTTCGGCACCCGGGGCCACGTGGACATCGTGGCCGTCATGCCCTCGCCCGGCACCGTCCTGGTCCACCACCAGGAGAACCCGGAGCACCCGGACTACCAGGTGTCCCAGGAGATCCTGGCCCTGTTCAAGGACAGCACCGACGCCGCAGGCCGCCCCTTCACCGTCATCCCCGTGCCGGCGCCCGCCACGCTGACGGACGAGGAAGGCTTCGTGGACTACAGCTACATCAACCACGTGGCCATCAACGGCGCTGTGATCGCCTGCTCCTTCAACGACGAGCACGACGCCCGCGCCGTCGAGGCCCTCGCCGCCGCCTACCCCGGCCGCGAGATCGTCACGGTGGACGCCCGCGAGCTGTTCGCCCGCGGTGGCGGCATCCACTGCATCACACAGCAGCAGCCGCTCGCCGGCTGATCCCCACTCACGGGGCCCGTCGCATGACGGGCCCCGTCCGGCGTCCGGGGAACGGCGCCGGGACGCCTCACCTTTCGGATGCCGCGACGTTGCGCGCCGGAACAGCACAGAAAGCCACTCGCATGGAACACCATCAGCGCGCCTCCCATCAGGACGTGGAGGGCAAGGGCCTGAAGACCGGGCAGCTCGGGCTCCTGGCCATCGTGGTCATCGGGCTCGCCACCATCGCCCCCGCCTACACGCTCACCGGTGCCCTCGGCCCCACGGTCCAGCAGGTCGGGGCACAGCTGCCCATCATCTTCGTCATCGGCTTCATCCCGATGATCCTGGTGGCTTTGGCCTACCGCGAGCTCAACACGGACTCCCCGGACTCGGGCACCACCTTCACCTGGAGCACCAAGGCCTTCGGCCCGTGGATCGGCTTCATGGGCGGCTGGGGCCTGCTCGCGGCCAACATCATCGTGCTGTCCAACCTGGCCGGCGTCGCAGTGGACTTCTTCTACCTCTTCCTGGCCCAGATCACGGGTGTGGAAAGCCTGGCAGACCTGGCATCCAACCAGTGGATCAACGTGGGCACCTGTCTGGTGTTCGTGGTGGCCGCCGTCTGGATCAGCTACCGCGGTCTGGAGACCGCCAAGACCGTGCAGTACGTCCTGGTGGGCTTCCAGCTCCTGGTCCTGGGGATTTTCGCCGTCATGGCGATCGTCAACTGGGAGAACTCCGGCCACGGCATGGCCTTCTCCTGGGAGTGGTTCGACCTGAGCCGCGTTGACGGCTTCAGCGCCATCACCGCGGGCGTCTCCCTCTCGATTTTCGTCTACTGGGGCTGGGACGTCTGCCTGACCCTGAACGAGGAGGCCAAGGACGGCCGCAAGACCGCAGGCAAGGCCGGCACCATCACGGCCATGTCCGTGCTGGCCATCTACCTGGTGGTCTCCATCGCCTGCATCATGTTCGCCGGCATCGGCTCCGAGGAGATCGGCCTGAAGAACCCGGACAACGCGGGCAACATCTTCACCGCGCTGGCCTCCCCCATCATGGGCCCGCTGGCCATCCTCATGTCCCTGGCGGTCCTCTCCAGCTCCGCGGCATCCCTGCAGTCCACGTTCATGTCCCCGGCTCGCGGACTGCTGGCCATGGGACACTACGGCGCCCTGCCGAAGTCCATGGCCAAGGTGGACGCGGTCCACTTCACCCCGGCCAACGCCACCATGGCGGCCGGTGTGATCTCCTGGGGCTTCTACGCGGTCATGCACATCCTCAGCCAGAACGTCCTCAACGACACCATCCTGGCCCTGGGCCTCATGATCTGCTTCTACTACGGCCTGACCGCGTTCGCCTGCGTCTGGTACTTCCGCAAGACGCTCCTGAACAGCGTCCGGAACTTCGTGCTGCGCGGTGCCGCCCCGGTGATCGGCGGCATCATGCTCTTCGTGGTCATGATCCAGACGGCCGTGGACTCCTGGGACCCGGACTTCGGTTCCGGCACCGCGGTGTTCGGCGTCGGCCTGGTGTTCGTGGTGGGCGTCGGCATCCTGCTCCTGGGTGTGGCGGCCATGCTGGTCATGGCGCGCAGGAGCCCCGCATTCTTCCGCGGCGAGACGCTGAAGATGGACACTCCGGCCCTGGTCGACTGAGCCGACAGGCGCCCACATGGCCGACGACGGCGCCGCACCCCACGCGGGGTGCGGCGCCGTCGTCGTTCTCAGGCAGCCGTGGCCGGCAGCGCGCAGCCGCTCAGGCGGTCTGGTTCTCCGCGCCGATCATCCAGGCCTGCTTCTCCAGCGCTTCCAGGATGGTGTGAAGCAAGTCCGCCGAGGTGGGGTCCTCCTCGTCCACCTGGTCGTGAACCTTGCGGACCGTACCGACGGCGGCGCGGATTGCGGCCACCACGCGGTCGACCGCATCGTGGGTGGAGACCAGGCCCTCCGGGAACGCCGGGAGCGTGGTGTCGCGGGTGACCGTGGCACTGCGCCCGTCCGGCACGGCGTCCAGGGCCCGCATCCGCTCGGCCACGTCGTCGCTGAGGTTCCGTGCCTCCTCGATCAGGACGTCGAGCTGAAGGTGCAGATCACGGAAGTTGGGGCCGACGATGTTCCAGTGGGCCTGCTTGCCCTGCAGGTGCAGCTCGATCAGATCGGTCAGGACGGCCTGGAGATTGGCCGTGAGCGTGGGTGATGCCTTCATGCGTCCTCCTCTGTGCGGTGAAAGTGCCGGTCTCTTCCGACGCTACCCCGCTCCAGCCCGGCCGCACAGCCTCAGGCGCCGATGAAATCCTCCAGGCGGACCACCGTCAGGCCGGCCGCCTGCTGCGCCTTGTGGAACGCGGCGAGGTCCTGCTCGAACTCCGGGCGGAAATGCATGAGGCAGATGTCGCCGGGCCGCAGGGAGTTGCCCACCTGGTAGTCCATCCTCCCGGCATTGGCCTTGCACTCCCAGTGGATGATGGCCTTGAGCCCGGCGGCCGCGACGGCCCGCCGCATGGCGTTCGAGTAGAAGCCTCCCGGCGGGCGGAACAGCGTGGGGGCGGTGCCGTACTCGGTCTTGATGTAGTCCCGCATGCCGGTGATCTCACCGAGCTGGTACTCATAGGACGCGTTCACCATGCTCGTGTTGTGGCTGATGGTGTGGTCCTGGATGTGGTCCCCGCGCTTCTGGAAGGCCTTGAAGAAGTCCGGGTTCTCCCCCATGGCGCTCTTGGTCAGGAACAGGGTGGCCGGGTAGCCGTACTGGTCCAGGAGTTGGAGTTCCTTGGGGCTTTTGGCCAGCCCGTCGTCGATGGTCAGGAACACCACCGGCTGCTTGGTGATGACCCGCGTGACCACGGGCGCCATGCCGTCCTCGATGGGCGGCAGCTTGTAATCGCTGGTGAAGGTGGGGCTTGGCTTCGGCGTGGGGGTGGGCGTGGAAGTGGGCGTGGGCGATGGGGCCGGCCGGTTCGTGGTGGGGCCCGGGGTGGGCGCCGCCGCATCCTTCGACGGGGACGCGCTGCAGGCGCCCAGGAGTGGAGCCGCAGCGGCGCCCAGCGCCAGGAGTGCGGCACGGCGGGAGAATGGAAGGTCTTGCATGTGTGGACTGCCCCTTAGCTGGTATCGGCTCGATGGTAAGGGATGAAGGTGACGGGCGGCCGAAATTCACGCTCCACTACGGCGGCGTTGCCCGCCGGGACCAGGAAACGATACTGTGTGAGCCGTGTCACCGCCCTCCGGGGCGGTGATGTGCGCCGATTGATCCGTGGCGGGAGAGCCCTGCCCCTCCGGTCAGGCGCCGTAGGAGCAAACCCTCCCCGGGAATCTCTCAGGCACCCGTACCGCCACGGTCAGGCGACTCTGGAAAGCAGCCTCCGGGCTCACCGACGGGGCAAGCGGATCACACCGCGGAAACTCTCAGGTCCATGACAGAGCGGGGAGGAACCTCTGCCCATCGGCGTCCCCGGGACGCCCGAACCCAGGAGTTCCGGATGCTGCCCCTGCATTGCGAGATCATCCCCACGGACCGGATCGTCGACGCCGTCCTCCGCCATGTGCCGGCGCCCACCGGCCTGAGCGTCACCTGCCTGCCTCAGCACAGCGTGGACGCCACCGTCGGCACCGCCACACGCCTCGCAGAGCTCGGCTACAGCGTGGTCCCGCACCTGGCCGCCAAGGCGATCGGCGGCCGGACGGCGCTGCGCACCCTCCTCGACCGGTGCATCGCGTCGGGGATCTCCGAGGTGTTCGTGATCGGCGGGGACGCGGGCACGCCCGCGGGCCCTTATGCCACAGGTGAAGAACTGGGGCGCGACGTCGCAGAGCTGGCGGGCGGGGATCTCGCCATCGGCGTGGCCGGATACCCGGAGGGGCACCCGGGGATCGATGCGGCAGTCCTGCTCGAGTCCCTGCGGAGGAAACAGGAATATGCCTCCCGGGTTGTGACACAGATGTGCTTCTCTGCGGACACGGTGCACGCCTACGTGGACACGCTGCGCGCGGAAGGCGTCCACCTCCCGGTCAGGGCCGGCGTGGCCGGCTCCGTCCCAAAGACCAAGTTGCTCTCCCTGGCCACGAAGATCGGGGTGGGCTCCTCGCTGAAGTTCCTCAGCGGCAAGGGTGCGCTCGCCCGGAAACTCCTGTCCACGGAGCGGTACGAACCGCTGGACCTGATCGGGCAGCTGCAGGAACGCCCTGGGATCGACAGCGTTCAGCTCTACAGCTTCAACGCCGTGGACCGGCTGCCCGCCGTCGCCGCGCACCGTTCACGGAGCGTTCACCCCCCTGTATAGACAAGGGCACGGTGGCAGCGGGCCGTATTCACCTCATCTTCCTAGCGTGGATCCGTCATCGCCCCCCTCACCGAAGGATCCGCGTCACCATGAAACCCCTCACCCGCCGCACGGCTCTTGCGTCCTCCTTGGCCGGAATCGCCGCCCTGGGAGCCGCGTCCGCCGCACGCGCCGACGAGCAGAGCTACGGGCTGCTCGGTAAAGACAAGCCCAAGAGCGTCTTCTCCGTCATCAGCGACATCCAGGGCGATCTGCACGATTTCGGCATGGCGCTGCAGGACATCGAGACCACGAATCCTGCCGTCCGCAGCTCCGGTCTGGTCATCAACGGCGACATCACTCCGCGCGGTTACGACTTCGAATACCGGGACGTCCAGAAAGTCCTGGACGCCAATCCTCATGCCCGGAACGCCCACTGGGTGATCGGCAACCACGAGTTCTACATCCCCAAGTGGGCCACCCCGTCCACCCTTCAGCAGGCCACGTGGCCCAACGGCTGCTCCGAAGAGACCCTCTTCAACAACTTCTACCGCTTCACCGGCCGCGACAAGGTGTACACCGAAGTGGATCTGGGCGGCGTGCCCGCACTGATTCTCGGCACGGAGAAGTACATGCACTACCACGACACGAAACTCTGGGACGAGGTCTGGATGAGCGATGCGCAGTTCGCCTGGCTGGAATCCCGGCTGGCTTTCTGGACCGCGCGGAAGAAGCCGGTCATGGTGTTCTGCCATCACCCGCTCCCCAACACCGTCTCCGGCACGCGCAATGCCCTCTACAAGGCGGACTACCTTCAGCCGGACCGCCTGCTGGGCCTGTTCGGCCAGTACAAGAACGTGTTCTTCTTCAGCGGGCACACCCACTGGGATCTTAACCTCTCCGACTGGGCCGTGCGCCGTGTGGTGCACGGCACCGGAAATGACGAGGGCTTCATGACCGTGAACACGGGGGCCATCCAGACCCTCTGGGAGGATGACGGGCACGGCGGCGAGCGCGCTCTGGATCCGCTGGAGGCCAGCGGACTGCAGGTGGAGGTGTTCAAGGACTCGGTCCTGCTGCGCGCCCGCGACTATCGCCGCAAGCAATGGATCAAGGAGCTGCACGTGCCGCTGTTCTTCTGACGCCGGCCCGTCTCCTCCGACGCACTGCGCAACATTCCTTTCCCGGGCCGGAAGGCCGTCCGTACCCTGAAAACATGGCCGATTCCACTGTCAGCACCGGGCTGCGGCGCACCTTCGCTTTCCCCAATCCGGTCAATGAATACGCCGCCCGCTCCACCGCCGGGATCATCGTGGTGCTCAGCCTCGCGACTCTCGTTCTCGGGCTGACCGCGGGCTGGGGCTGGCTGCTCTGGATCATCGCGCTCGGATTCTGGCTGCGCGTGGCCGGAGGCCCCAAGTACTCCCCCGCCGGCCGGCTGGCCGTCCACGTCATCGCTCCCCGCTTCGGCAAGGCACGTCTCGTGGCGGGCCCGCCCAAGCGCTTCGCCCAGACCATCGGCGCCACGATGTCGACGACGGCTGCGGTGCTCTGGACCTTCGGGCTCGCGCCTGCGGCCTGGGCGTTGCTGGGCCTGCTGATCGTCGCCGCATCCCTGGAGGCGTTCGCGGGCTTCTGCCTGGGCTGCTGGATCTTCGGCCGCCTGCAGGACGCGGGCGTCATCCCGGAGAGCGTCTGCGAGGCCTGCAGCAACATCTCCCTGCGCCGCGCCTGAGCGGCCACGCTGGAACGCACGACGACGCCGGGCAGCCGCCCGGCGTCGTCGTTCTTCTTTTGCGGGTGATCACTCAGCCGTCGCGGCGCTCCACGTAGACGCGGAGGACGTCACGCACGAAGCCTGCACCCTCCGCACCGCCGTAGTGGGCCGCGAAACGCGGGTCCGCCACGTACATCTCGGCCAGGCCGAGCAGATACGCCGAGGGTGCCCCGTCCGGGTGCCCGGGCGTGCCGGGGATCCCGGAGAGCCAGGCGTCATGCCGGGACGCGAGCGCCTGGGCTTCGTCCCCGGCCGGCTCCAGGCCGCGGGCCGCGGCGTCGCGCCAGGCGGCGCTGAGCGACTCCTGCCGGTCCTTCCACTCCTGCCGGCCGTCGGGGCCGAGCCCCCGCCACCAGGCGTCCGAGTCCGCGTAGGCCTTGGCGCCCCAGCGCTGTTCCACCTCGTCCTTGTACTGCGTGTGATCGAAACCGTCCAGCATGTCCTCTGCCATGAGACGGCCACCTCCTTTCAACTGGCTGATGGTGCGCTCCACGGCCTGGATCTGCCGGGCCAGCCGGTCCTGGTCCTGCCGCAGCAGGCCCAGGTGGTGGTCCAGGGCGGTGACCGGGTCGGCCTGCCGGCCCAGGACGTCGCCGATGGCCGGGAGGCCGAGTCCCAGTCCGCGGAGCAGGAGGATGCGCTGGAGCCTCACCAGGGCGTCGCGGTCGTAGTAGCGGTAGCCGTTGTGGCCCACCCGGCTCGGCTCCAGCAGGCCCACGTGCTCGTAGTGCCTGAGGGTCCGGCTGGTGGTGCCCGCCAGTCGCGCGATCTCCTGGATGCTCCAGTCCGTGTTCTCCTCCATGCCTCCAGCGTAGAAGTTGACGTAGCGTCAAGGTCAAGATCAGGCGAAAGCCGGCTGCCTCAGCCCGGTGAACGAGGAGCCGTGGAACACCAACGGGGCCACGTGCCCCTCCCGCACCTCGTAGCCGTGGACGCGCAGCAGCACCACGGTATGGTCCCCCGCCGGGACCTCCTGCTCCACGGAGCAGTCCAGCCAGAGCGCCGCGCCGGGCAGGAGGATCGCGCCCTCGGAACTGACGCTCACGGGCAGCCCCGCGAAGCGGTCCCCGTCCCGTGAGGCGATCTGCCGGGCCGCGTGCTCCTGGTGGGCGGACAGGACGGAGACCCCCAAGCGCCCGGTCCCGCGCAGGACGGGCCAGGTCCGGCTGGAGTTCTGCACCGCGAACATCACCAGCGGCGGGTCCAGCGACACTCCTACGGTGAAGGTGGACACCACCAGCCCCTGCGGCGCACCATCGACCAGGGCCGCGAGCGCGGCCACCCCGCTGGGCACGGTGGCGAAAGCCTGGCGCAGCGTGGCGCCGTCGGAATCACTGACGAGCATGGCATTCCTCCTCATTGCCGGACCCGATCGGCGGGCCCGTGGCAACCATCTGAGCAGAGGCGCGCGGGCTTGTCCCGCGGCCGGTCACGGGAGGAAAGAGCACGCAATATGCGGGGACATCGGGGCTGAATGACGCCCCATGACATGGGACGACGCCGTCGGGACGCCCTGCGTCACGGGAAGTCTCGCGCGGGGCGGTGAGGGCGGCCCGCGCGGTCAGCGGAGGACGGCGTGCGTCCCCACATCACCGCGCATGACGACGACGGCGGGTGGGCCGCCGTCGTCGTCCATGGGGCGGGTGTGACGGAGAAAGTCTCCCCGTGACCGGCACGGGGGCCGGCCGCGCCGCCTATCGCTCGCTTCGCAGCACCTCCGGCAGTTCCTCGACGAAGACGGTCAGCGGCGGTTCGTAGCGGATGACCAGGACCTTTTCCCCGGTTTCGAACACGCTGGTCCCGTCGAGGGGGTGCGCGTGAAAGGCGCTGGTGCCGCCCTGGAACGGCAGCATGACCTCCCCTACCGTGCCCGGTGCGATCCTCCCCGTGACGCGGCCGATCTTTCCGGTGAGGCTGTAGTCGACGATTTCACGCATGGGGACCGCTAGGCGTCGGGGGCCTTGCCGGGATGGGTCGGGTTGGTGTTGCCACTCTTGAGCGCGCCCGTGATCGACGGCAGGAAGTTGCCCACCTGGGCCAGGACACCGCTCACCATGCTGTTCAGGCCCTCACCGCCGTTCAGGACGGTCATGTGATCGACGTGGGCGAAGGGCTCCGCCGCGGCGGCCACGATGGCCGGCATGTTCTCCGCGAGCTGCTGGGAGATGACGGCCTCCTGGTTGGTCCCGAGTGCTTCGGCACGGGCCTTGATGCCGTCCGCCTCGGCAAGGGACTTCGCCTTCATGGCGGAGGCCTCGGCGTCACCGCGCGCCCTGGTGGCGGCGGCTTCGGCCTCACCGGTGATCTTGGTGGCGCCTGCGGCGGCGGCCGCCGCGGTGGCGTTGGCCTGGGCCTCCACTTCCACCCGGCGGGCGTTCGCCTGGGCCTCGAGTTCAGTGCGGCGGGCGCGGGCCTCGGAAGCGCTGATGTCGGCGGCCTTCTGGGCTTCGGCCTCGGTGCGCAAGGCGTACGCCTTGGCGTCGGCGGGTTTGCGGATGGAGGTCTGGAGCTTCTGTTCCTCGCGGTCGGCTTCGAGTTTGGCCACCTCGGTCTCCTGGACCACCACCTGCTGACGGGCGGTGGCATCGGCCAGCGGGCCGGCCTGCGCGGCGTTGGCGCGGGCGGTTTCGGCGTTCGCCTGGGCCGCAGACTGCCGGATCTCGGAAAGGCTCTGGGCATCGGCGATCTGCGCGGCGGCCTCCGCTTCCTTCTCCGCCGCCTCGCGGTTCCTGGTGGCCTCGGCGATCCTTGCCTCCATCTTCACCTGGGCGATATGCGGCTTGGCCAGGTTCTGGATGTAACCGGTGGGGTCCTGAAGGTCTTTGATCTGGAGGGAGTCGACCACCAGGCCGAGTTTTTCCATTTCCGTGCCGCTGGCACTGCGGACCTGGGAGGCGAGCTTGTCGCGTTCACGGATGATCTCCTCCATGGTCATGGAGCCGATGATCGACCGCAGATGGCCTTCGAAGACGTTGTAGACCTGGCTTTCCATCTTGGGCTGCTGACCCAGGAACCGCCGGGCGGCGTTCGCGATGAAGGGTGAGGCGTCACCGATCTTGTAGATCACCACGCCCTCCACGATCACCTGGATGCCCTGCGAGGTCACGCAGTTGACCTGGAGTTCCGTCTCGCTGAGAGTCAGGGAAAGGGTCCTCACGGTCTGGAGACCGGGAACCACCAGGGCGCCCTTCCCCGTGACGATCTTGAAGTCCATGCCGTCCCGCGTCTCCGTGTTCCCACGGGTCAGGCCTGAGATGATCAGCGCCTCGTTCGGCTCGGCGACCTTCCACATCAACTGAATGAGCAGCCTGACGACCGCGATGGCCACCACCACACCCAGAATGGCGACGAGCAGAGGAATGAAACCCAAGAGAACGGACATCAGCTGGCCTTTCAACGGCGGGCGGTCGAGTGACTGGTGTAGCCAGTCTGCTGCCGTCCGTTCGCTTTAGTCCAGCAATTCGGGGAGAGGATTTCCGATCCCCCACTATTCAAGGAAATCGACGCTGCCTAGTTCCGGTCCAAGCGCCTGAACAGCAAAGACCCCCGGAACCCATTCGGATTCCGGGGGTCGTTTCTCTGAGCCCCCTGCCGGATTCGAACCGGCGACCCTCTGTTTACAAGACAGATGCTCTGGCCAACTGAGCTAAGGGGGCGAGCGCCCATCGATGCCGGGCGCGGCTTAAAGCCTAGCGGAGAGCAGCGGCGCCCCCAAACGCGGAGTTCCCCCGAACGCACGGCGGCCCGTCCCCAGAAGGGGACGGGCCGCCGTCGTCGCTCGACGTGCGCTACTTCTTGGCCTTGGCGGCGAGCGCGTTGTTCAGCAGCGTCGGGAAGTCCGTCTGGGCGTCAGCACCGGCCCCGTACTGCTTGCCGTCCACGAAGACGGTGGGGGTGCCGTTGACGCCGACAGAGGCGGCTTCCTTGGTGACGGCCAGGACGAAGGGGCGGAACGTCTTATCGTTCACGCACTGCGAGATGTCCTTCGCTCCGACATCCTTGGCGATGCTGCTGAGCTTGTCATTGGTCAAGCCGGGGCCGTTCTCGTCCGGCTGCTGGGCGTAGAGCGCCTTGAAGTAGTCCTGGTACTTCTCCGGCGACACGTTCAGGACGCAGGCCGCCGCGGCGGCGGCACGGGAGGAGTAGTTGGTGGTGGAGTGGGCGTCGAGGAGGCCGATGGGGCGGTACTCGACCGTGATGGATCCGTCCTTCACGTGCTGATCCAGCAGACTGCCGTAGGTGGATTCGAAGTTCTTGCAGACCGGGCAGATGAAGTCCACATAGGCGACCACCTTGACCGGCTTGCCGGCCTCCGCGGCCACGCTGGGCGCTGCGGCGACCGCACCCTGGGACGGCACTGCCGTCGGCGTCGGGATCGATGCGGCGTCCACCTGGGACCCGGGCTGCGCCAGGACGCCGTCCTTGGTCAGGACCGCGCCGCCATGCACATTGGCATTGGCCGGCGTGGCGCCCTGGTTCGGGATGGGCGCGTTGGCGGCGTTGGTGGCCATGATGGACCACACCACGATGCCCACCACGAGGACCGCGGCCACGACCACGCCCCAGATCAGGAGGAGCTTGTTCCGCTTCTCCTTCTTGAGCTGCTGCTCACGGATCAGACGGGCCTTCTCACGGGCTTGGGCGGTACGCTCGGCCTTGCTCTGGCGCGGCTCTTGTGCAGGAGTCATGCTTCCTCGGTCTGTTGGGGGCTCAATGCCTTGGGCTACCAAATCAGAAGAATCTTATTCCAGATGTCTGGGAAACCCCTGGCCCCGCCCACGACGTGCACTGACGCTAGGGTGGATCAGGAGTCGAGAAGCCAACTCTGAGGGGTCGCCGTGCGCACCGAGGACAGCAGCAGCACGAATACCGGGGCCCTGGCCCCCCGCCACTTCGACTTCGTCGTGGTGGCGAACCGCCTGCCCGTGGACCGGGTGGTGGACGACGACGGCGCCCTCCACTGGCGCCGTTCGCCCGGCGGTCTGGTGACCGCCTTGGCCCCGGTCATGCAGGAGGCGGACGGCGCCTGGGTGGGCTGGCACGGAGCCTCCGGTGAGACCCTGGACCCTTTCAATCATGAAGGCACGGACATCATCCCGGTCCCGCTGAGCGAGGACGATGTTGAGCAGTATTACGAAGGGTTCTCCAACGCCACCCTCTGGCCGCTCTATCACGATGTCACGGCCCGCCCCGAGTTCCACCGTGCCTGGTGGGACGCCTACCGCCGCGTGAACCGGCGCTTCGCCGAGGCCGCCGCACGGGCAGCCGCCCCGGGTGCCACGGTCTGGGTGCAGGACTACCAGCTCCAGCTGGTCCCCCGGCTCCTCCGTCAGATCCGCCCGGACCTGACCATCGGGTTCTTCAACCACATCCCCTTCCCTCCGCAGGAGATCTTCGCCCAGCTCCCGTGGCGCCGGGAGGTCCTGGAAGGACTGCTGGGCGCGGATCTGGTGGGCTTCCAGCGCAGTGGGGACGCCCGGAACTTCGTGCGGGCCGCCACCAGGCTGACCGGCGCTTCCCTCAGCCGGGTCACTCCCCAGCTCCGCACCATGGTCCCGCGCACTCAGAGCCTCACGGTGGACCCGGGACTGCCCACCGCCCACCACTGTGTGGCGGAGGCGTTCCCCATCTCCATCGAGGTCTCCCAGATCGAGGCCCTGGCCCGGGACCCGAAGGTGGTGGACCGGGCCCGTCGGATCCGCTTTGAACTCGGCAATCCGCGGACGGTCCTGCTGGGCGTGGACCGGCTGGACTACACCAAGGGCATCCGGCACCGCCTCAAGGCCTATGAGGAGCTCCTCAAGGACGGGGACCTGACCGTGGAGGACGCCTGCCTCATCCAGGTGGCCAGCCCCAGCCGCGAACAGGTGGAGGAGTACCGGATCCTGCGCGAGGAGATCGAGGGCACGGTGGGCCACATCAACGGCGCCTTCGACACCCTCGGCCGCACCGCCGTGCGCTATCTCCACCACAGCTACCCCGTGGAGGAGATGGTGGCGCTCTATCTGGCCGCCGACGTCATGCTGATCACGGCCCTGAAGGACGGCATGAACCTGGTGGCCAAGGAGTACGTCACGGCCCGCGTCGACAACACGGGAGCCCTGGTCCTCTCCGAGTTCACGGGAGCCGCGGACCAGCTCAAGCAGGCCTTCCTGGTCAACCCCCACGACATCGACGGCCTGAAGTCAGCGATCCTCTCCGCCACTCGCGTCTCCCGCCCGGAAGCCGCACGGCGGATGCGCTCGATGCGGCGCCAGGTCACCACCCACGACGTCCGCGGCTGGTCCACGGCCTTCCTGGAACGCCTCGCCGGGCTCGCCGGACAGCACCAGGAGACCCCGGCATGAGCGGCGGTCCCGAGGCCCGTGTCCCCGCCGGCCTGACGGACGAGCTGCGCGCCGCCGTCGAGCATCTCGCCGAGGCTCCCGCCCTGCTGATCGCACTGGACTTCGACGGCACGCTCTCGCCGCTGGTCCCCCACGCGGCCGACGCACGGCCGCACCCCCGCGCCGCCCGGGCTCTCGTCTCCCTGGCCGGCCTGGAGGGCACGACGACGGCGCTGGTCTCCGGCCGCTCGCTGGAGAGCCTGCGGCACGTCGCTCAGCCGGACCCCCGCACGCTGCTGGTCGGCAGTCATGGCGCGGAGGTGTGGCTGGGTGAGGGGAGCACGAGCCTGACCCTGGACGCCACCCAGCGTGAACTCCTGGACCGTGTGAGGCAGCTCCTGTCGGAGGTGGCGAGCCAGGCGCCCGGATGCTGGGTGGAGGACAAACCTGCCGCCGCCGTGCTCCACACCCGGCAGGCGTCGGAGGAGGATGCCCTGGACGCGGAGGCCGCGGCCCGGCACCTTCTGGAGCACCTGTCCGGGGTGCATCTTCTGGCAGGCAAGCGCGTCCTGGAGGCCACCGTGGTCAATGCTTCCAAGGGCGAGGCTCTGGACTTCCTCCGTGCCGCGTATGGGCCTGTCAGCGTCCTGTACGCGGGTGACGACGTCACGGATGAGACGGCCTTTCTTCGCCTGGATTCCGGTGCTTCCGCGCGCTTTCCGGACCTGGGCGTGAAGGTCGGTGACGGCTTCACCGCGGCCGGTTTCCGGGTTGCGTCGCCTGAGGACGTGGCGGACCTCCTGGAACTCCTCTTCACGTGCCGTTCACCTGGCCGTGGAGACAAAAGTCATCCTTATCTGCAATACTGAGGATGTGATGTGGCGCACATCAGCGTGCGGCGTCACCGAGTGCGGGATCCATAACGGCTGTTTCGCTGAACCGGCCGGGCGGACCCCGCACTTTCATGAGAACTGAATATCTTCCATTCACTACGGATCGTTCGGCACGTACCTGCCGATGAAGGGACACGAGAACTGTGGCAACAGTTACGTATGACAATGCAACGCGCCTGTACCCGGGCACCAACAAGCCCGCCGTTGACAAGCTCAACATCCAGATCGAAGATGGCGAATTCCTCGTTCTGGTGGGCCCGTCCGGCTGTGGCAAGTCCACCTCCCTGCGCATGCTGGCCGGCCTGGAGGATGTGAACTCCGGCCGTATTCTGATCGGCGACCGTGACGTGACCGACGTCCCGCCGAAGGACCGCGACATCGCGATGGTCTTCCAGAACTACGCCCTCTACCCGCACATGAGCGTCGCGGACAACATGGGCTTCGCGCTGAAGATCGCGGGCGTCCCGAAGGAGGAGCGCCTGGCCCGCGTCCGAGAGGCCGCCAAGCTCCTGGACCTCGAGCAGTACCTGGACCGCAAGCCGAAGGCCCTCTCCGGCGGCCAGCGTCAGCGCGTCGCCATGGGCCGCGCCATCGTCCGCAACCCGCAGGTCTTCCTCATGGATGAGCCGCTGTCCAATCTGGACGCCAAGCTCCGCGTCCAGACCCGCACCCAGATCGCGTCCCTGACCCGCCGGCTGGGCGTCACCACCGTGTACGTGACGCACGACCAGACCGAGGCCATGACCATGGGCGACCGCGTCGCGGTCCTCAAGGACGGGCTGCTGCAGCAGATCGACACCCCCCGCAAGCTCTACGACCGCCCCGCGAACGTCTTCGTGGCAGGCTTCATCGGCTCCCCCGCCATGAACCTGCTGGAACTGCCCGAGGCCGACGGCGGCGTGAAGTTCGGCGGCACCATCTACCCCGTGGCCCGTGAGGTCCTGGCGGAGGCTCACGGCAGCACCGTCACCCTGGGCGTCCGCCCCGAGGACCTCGAGACCGTCGCCGCCGGCGAGGGCCTGCAGGTCGAGGCCGACGTCGTCGAGGAACTCGGTGCCGACGCCTACGTCTACGGCCACACCACGCTGGACGGCAAGGAGCACACCATCGTGGCCCGCGTCGACGGCCGCCGCCCCCCGATGAAGGGTGACACCATCTGGGTCCGCCCGCAGCAGGGCCACGTGCACCTGTTCGACACCAAGACCGGCGAGCGCCTGGGCGACTGATCCACACCTTGTCTGTCGCTGAAGACGGCCCGTTCCACCCCCGGAACGGGCCGTCTTCAGTACCCGCACCTTCCTGCTCCTCGGAGGATCCCTTGTCTTCTCAGCACTTCATCACGCCCGTCCCCCGGTCCGTCGTCCCGTCCGCCGGGACCCTCACGCTGACCCCTGCCACGCGCGTCGTCCCCGGCCCGGGTGCCGAATCCGTCGCCGTCCGCTTCGCCGCGTGGCTCCGTGCAGGCACCGGCTGGGAGGTCCCCCTCGCCGGGGACACCGGCCCGGCCATCACCTTCACCCTCGACCCGTCCGTCGACGGCGGGGAGGCCTACACGCTCACCGTGAACGACGACGGCGTGCGGCTGGCCGCCGCGCATCCCGCGGGTCTGTTCCACGCGGCGTCGTCGTTGCGGCAGCTGCTGCCGGCCGCCCTGGAGAAGGGGCACGCGGACGCCCCGTCCGGCACGATCGATGTGGGCCATGTCCACGTCGAGGACGCGCCCCGCTTCGCCTACCGGGGCATCATGCTGGACGTGGCCCGCAGCTATTACCCGATGGATGAGATCCGCCGGCTGATCGACGTCATGACCCGCTTCAAGTACAACGTCCTGCACCTGCACCTGGCCGATGACCAGTCCTGGCGCGTCGAGCTGGACACCCCGGAGGACAACCCCACCGGGATCGATTTCACCGAACTCGCCCGCATCGGCAAAGACGGCGCAGTCAACCGTGAAGGCTGGGGCACCGGTCCCGGCCGGACGGGGTACTACACGCAGGACGATTACCGGCTGATCGTGGAGTACGCGGCCGAGCGCTTCGTCACCGTGGTCCCGGAGTTCGACGTGCCCGGACACGTCAACGCGGTCCTGGCCGCGATCCCGCAGCTCAACCCGGACGGCGTGGCCACCAGCCCCAATGCCACCGGCGAGGTGGGCTTCTCCACGCTGTACAACGACAACCCTCTGACCAGGCCTTTCGTCGCCGAGGTCTTCCGCCAGCTGGCGGCCCTGACGCCCGGCCCGTACCTGCACTTGGGCGGCGATGAGGCCCTGGTGACCAGCAAGGAGGACTTCATCGCCATGGTCGGTGACTTCGCGGCGTCGGTGGCGGCCACGGGGAAGACCGTCATGGGATGGAACGAATACGCCCAGGCGGAACTCCCCGCCGGGGCGGTCATCCAGTACTGGGATGGGGACCTGGAGCCCACGCTGCGGCAGGTCCGGGACAACGGCGCCCGCGTGGTGATGTCCCCCGGCAAGGGGAGCTACCTGGACCAGAAGTACGTGGAATCGGACCCCATCGGCCTGAAGTGGGCGGCCATGGGCGACTGGGACCTCCACTACGGCTGGGACCCGGTCCGTGACGGCCTGGCGGAGCAGGACGTCCTGGGCGTCGAGGCGCCACTGTGGAGCGAGACCATCCGCAGCCTGGATGAGGCCCACTGGCTCATCTACCCTCGCGCCATCGCCGTCGCGGAGACGGCCTGGAGCGGTGCCGAGGCCAAGGACCCGGCATCGTTCGCGGTCCGCCTCGGGGCGCTGGGCGAGCGGCTCGTGGCCCTGGACGTCACCTTCCGGCCCAGTCCGGGCATCGCCTGGAACGCCCGGCCGCGGGACGTCTTCGCCGCCGGCGCGGTGACGGGGACAATGGACGCATGAGTTGGAACCCACCCGTCAACGGGGCCCAGTGGCATGACGAACCCACGGATTACAGCCAGCTGGGGAAGCTTCCACGGGCGGAGGCCGCGAGTGGTGATGAGACGCCCGGCCTCATCACCGGTTCGCTGAGCATCACCGCGGCGAGCGCGGACCCGGAGCTCCTGGACCTGCCGTGGCACATCGCCCTGGAGGACTGGCCGCAGGCCAATCTGGCGGCGCTCCCCCGCGGCATCTCCCGGCACGTGGTGCGCTTCGCCCACCTGGGCGGCAGCGTGATCGCCATCAAGGAGACCAGTGAGCACGTGGCCCGCCACGAGTACCACATGCTCCGGAAGCTGGCCCGTCTGGATGTGCCGGGCGTGGAGCCGGTGGCCGTCATCACGGGCCGCACCACGCCGGACGGCGCACCGCTGAACCCGTGTCTGGTGACGCGGCACCTGAAGTTCTCCATGCCGTACCGCGCGCTGTTCTCCCAGATGCTGCGCAAGGATACGCTGACCCGCCTGATCGACGCGTTGGCGCTGCTCCTGGTCCGCTTGCACCTGGTGGGCTTCTACTGGGGCGACGTCTCGCTCTCCAACACCCTGTTCCGCCGGGACGCGGGCGCCTTCGCCGCATACCTCGTGGACGCGGAGACCGGCGAGCTGTACCCGGACCTTTCCACCGGCCAGCGGGAGTATGACCTCGAGATCGCCAGGGTCAACATCGCCGGTGAGCTCATGGACCTCCTGGAGGGCGAGCTGATCGACGAACAGGTGGACCCGGTGGCCACGAGTGAACTGATCATGGACTCCTACCGCCGACTCTGGGACGAGCTCACGGCCAAGGAGTCCTTCGAGCTGGGCGACCGCTGGCGCGTGGGCGCCCGCATCCGCCGCCTGAACGAGCTGGGCTTCGACGTGGAGGAGTACGCCATCAAGACGACGCCGGACGGCTCCACCATCCAGCTGCAGCCCAAGGTGGTCGACGCCGGACACCACCAGCGCCGTCTGCTGCGCCTCACCGGCCTGGACGCCCAGGAGAACCAGGCACGCCGTCTGCTCAACGACATGGACGCCTACCGGGCGGACAACTACCCGGGCCAGGACGAGGAGATCAGCGCGCATGCCTGGGTGTCCCAGGTGTTCGAACCGATCGTCCGCTCCATCCCGCGGGAGCTCTCCGGCAAGCTGGAGCCTGCCGAGGTGGTCCACGAGGTCCTGGAGCACCGCTGGTACATGACGGAGAAGCGCAACCAGCACGTCCCCATGGCGGAGGCGCTGCAGTCCTACATCGACGACGTCCTCCGGCACCGCCGGGACGAGGCGACACTCCTGCTCAACCCGGACACGGAACTGCTCCAGGTTCTGGAGGCCGGGGTCATCACGCCGGACGAGGACTGACCCACACGCGGGAGGCCGTCGGCGCGCAATCGGGACTCACTCGTGGCGCCGGCGGCCTCCCGCGTTCCGGAGTTCAGAATCGGATCGCGTCGATCACCTTCACCCGCACGGCGATGAGCGCCGGAATGGCGCCCGCAAGTGCACCCACCAGGACCGCGGCGGCCATGCCGAGGAGCGCCGCGCCGAGCGGGAACGGAGGGTATTCGAGCAGGGAGGGAGCGAGTTTCGACTCGATCCACGGGTTCTTCACCACCGCCACGGCCAGCAACACGCCCACCAGGCCCGCCACGGTGGTCGCCACCACGGATTCCATCATGACGCCCACGAAGATCCGTCCGGAGGTGGCTCCGAAGCTGCGGCGGATGCCGATTTCACGGACCCTGTGGCGGACCGTCACCAGGGACACTGTGAGCATGCCGAGCGCTCCGAGGAGCAGGATCAGGCCCGCGATCCCCCCGACCACCCATTGCACGGCCCCCAGCGGGTCACCGTACGCCAGGTAGTCCATCCGGCTCACCCCGCCGTTAACCCCCGGCAGCTGGGCCGAGATATCGGCCTCCAGTGATTGCCGTATCTGGTCAGCCTGGGCCGGGTCGACCCAGATCTTGTACTCGGCGCCCTCCAGGGCCAGCCCGAGTATGTCCCCGGCGCCTTGGAGCAGGAAGGCGCTCGGCGGTTCCTCCGGCCAGTTGTTGCGGACCACTCCGATGACCACCGCGCTGTGCGGGCCGTCTTTCCGCAGCTGGACTCCGGGATTGCTGTGCAGCGCAGGAGACCCGAGCATCCGCCAAGTGTTCTCGTTGACCACCAGGGCGGGCGCCAGCAGCTGGTTGTCATCGGAGGAGAACCACCGGCCCTGCACCATCGCCACCCGGTGGATGGCTCCGTAGGCCGGATCCACCGTGACGGCCTGGGCCGAACGCACCCCGTCGGGGAACTGGATGTCCAGGCTGGTGCGCGAGGTCCGGGTGATCTGAGTGAACTTGTACTTCGCGGTCAGGCCGTCCATCAGCTGGATCGTCTTCTGAGCCGGGACGGGACCGTGCTCCCCGTAGAGGTTCACGTCCAGGGTCGCGGCGCGGCCGCCCTGCCGTTCGGCCTGGTCCCGCATACCCTCCCGGGCCACGTCCCCGAGCCCGAGCACACCGGTCAGGGCCGCCACGGACACGGCCACACCGATCAATGAAAGCATCACGCGCACCTTGTGCACACGGAGCTCCTGCCACGCCTCCAGGATCGTGGAGAAGAACGCGCTCATGCGCTCACCGCCTCCTCCTGCTCGGCACCTTCCAGCTCGACGGCGGACAGGCGGCCGGTGTCCAGCCGGAACCTCCGCTCGGAGCGGACGGCGACGGCGCGGTCGTGCGTGATGGTCACCAGCGCGGCGCCGCTCTCCCGCGCCACCTCCTCGAGGAGGTCCATGACGGCCTGCCCGGTCTCGACGTCGAGCGCGCCGGTGGGCTCGTCCGCCAGGATCAGGCGGGGCCGGCGCACCAGCGCACGGGCGATCGCGATGCGCTGCTGCTCACCGCCGGAGAGCCGGGACGGGAGGATGTCCGCCCGCTCAGCGAGGCCAACCCGGTCCAGGAGTTCGCGGGCCAGCCGCTCCCGTTGCCAGAAATCCCTGCCCGCGGCGTAGTAGAGAGGCGTCATGACGTTTTCCAGCGCCGTTCGCTCCGGGAGGAGGTTGAACTGCTGGAAGACGAACCCCACCGACTTTCCGCGCAGCCGGGCCCGCCGCTTCTCGCTCATGCGCCGCACCGGTGCACCCTGGAACTCGAGGTCGCCGCTGCTGGGCGTGTCCAGCAGACCCAGGAGGTTCAGGAGCGTGGATTTCCCGCCGCCGGAGCGTCCCACCACGGACACCCGGTCCCCTTCCTCCAGCTCGAGGTCGATCCCCCGCAGGATGTGCAATTCGCTCCCGTCCACCAGGGTCACGGTCCGGGTCACGCCGCGAAGACTGAGAAGTGTTCCCATGTCAGCCGCCCATCACGACCGGGCCTCCGGGCATCCCGCCCGGGCCGGCCGGTGCCTGGACGCCCGGGATGAACTCCAGGATCTCCTCGCCCTCCTTCAGGCCCTTGGTCACCTCGATGCGGGTGCCGTCATTCAGGCCGAGTGAAACGGTGCGTTCCTCAAAGCCGTCGGCCGCCCCCGAGGGACCGGGAGGAACCGGAGCGGCTGGTGCAGCTTTGGGTGCTGCGGCATCGCCTGGCGCGGAGGCGCCGCCGGACGGTGCGTCCGGCGTGCTCTTCCGGACCCAGACCACACCTTCCTTGTAGCTTCCCTTCACGGCGGTGAGCGGCACCGCCAGCGTGTTCTCCGCAATGCCCGCGGTCAGCTTCAGGCTTGCACCCAGTCCGGGGAAGACCTTCACCGAGGACGGCACCGGGCAGCTCACCGTCCCGGAGCTCGGTCCCGCGCCACTGTCGCCTCCTCCAGAGACGGGTCCCCCTCCGGGCCCCACCTGAGCCCCGGGGACGCTGCTGCCCCTCGCGCCTCCGCCGCTTCCGCCGGAGCCGCCGCCCGCCGTCGTCGGTGCAGACCCGATCCGCACGTCCGTGCACGTGAAGGGTGATGGCCCGCCGGTCACCGTGACCTCGGCCTTGCTGGGACGGTCCAGGAGCCGGTACTGCTGCGCGGCGTCGAGGCTTCCGGAGACGCTGTACGTCCCGGGATCGATGTTCCCCACCTGGTCGCCGACGCTCACCTGCTGCCCCATCAGGACGGTGAAATCGGTCAGCACGCCGGAAGCCGGAGCCAGAATGTCCAGGTAATCGTATTCGACGGCGGGCGGCCGCGGTACGGCCGGGGTCTCTCCCGCCTTGGCGGACCCCGACGACGGCGGGGTGCCCGCGTCCTCGGTCTGGGCGGGCGTCTCGCGGGCCTTCTTGACCTGGAACAGGGGCGTCCCTTCGGCCACCGGTTTGCCGCTCTTCACGTGCAGGTAGACCACGGTGCCGGATTCCGTGCTCCGCACGCTGACCGCGGGATCGGCGGCCACGGATCCCTTCACCTCGACCACGTTCGACACGGTCGTCTTGCCGACACTGACGGCACGTGGTCCCAGATCGACCTGTGGCGCCCCGCTTTGCTCGGTGCCCCTGGTCCCGTCGATGAACGCGATCTTGACCAGCGCCACCGCGACGACGGCCCCGATCACCAGCCAGGCGGACGGAAGAAGAACGCGGCGGATGAATCTCATGTCGTGCCCCCAATGCAGACGTACACCGCGGCGAGTGCGCGGTTGTGTGCGAGTCTACTCATCGGAAGGGACAAAACATGCCATTCGGCACGGTTTCAACCAGCCGGATGGTCACACTCCACCCAGAGGCTGACGTGACGCCGGCCAAGGGCACTCAGTCGCCGGACAGGTGTCCGTTCAGCCAGTCGACCAGAGGGGTCAGACGCCGCCATTCGGCGCGCACGTTCTGCAGCGCCTCGGCCGTGGAGAACCAGGCCGGCACGCCGAACATCTTGCCCGCCGTAAGCGACTTGTGCTTCAGGAGCTCGGCGCGGGGATGGTCCACGGGATATCCGCGAGGCACACGCAGCAGCTTCTCCCCTTCGATCCGGAAGCCGGCGGACGTGAGCTCATCAATGATCCCGGCCAGTTCCACACCGCTCACAGGGGCGTCCACGGCGTCCCTGAGCCTGGTGACCTGGTCCGGGGTGTGAGCGTGGAAACCGCCGCCTACCATGAGCCCGGCGGCGTCCAGATGCAGATAGTGACCGATCCCCTCGGCTGAGGCGGCGAAGCCGCCCTGGGAGGTCTTATAGGGGGACTTGTCCTTGCTGAAGCGGATGTCACGCTGAGGCCGGAACATCTTGGCCGCTCCGAACTCCTCAGACAGCTCGTCCAGCAGCGCAGCCATCGGTTCCCGGATCAGGGACTCATAGTCGCCCTTGTGCTCGAGCCACCACTCCCGGGTGTTGTTCTCCTCCAGCGCCGCGTAGAACTCCGGCCCATCCGCCGGGAACCCCTCGAAATCACCCATGGGATCATTCTGCGCCACGGAGGCGTCCGGCGACAGAGCACGTGGCCCCCTCAGGAGAGGGTGCGTTCCCGCCACTTCGAGATCGCGCCTTCCACTGCGGCCCGCCACTGTGCGCCATCCGCTCCCCGGTACAGATCCTGTGAGCCGTAGGGTGAGTGCGCGGTATGAGGGCTGCTGTCCTGGATGGCCCGCTGAAGCTCATCAAGTGCCCGGGCCCCGTGCGCCCGGTAGGCCGCGACCTGGATGTGGTCCAGTCTCACGAGCAGCGAATCATCAAGGACGGCGCTCCAGGAATACCTCGCGTCCAGGAACAGCGCGTCTCTCCACCAGAACAGGTACCAGGAGGCCGGGTCCGTGGCGATCACATGGAGAGACACGTCCCTGGCCCGGACATTGCCGCCACGGTCCAGGTCCATCGCCCAGTTGTACAGCGAACTGATGGCCTGCCCGAGTGCCATGTGAAGTGCTCTGGCCTCCGCGTTCTCCGAGAGGAGCAGGTACCGCTCCTCCGCGAGGATCCGGCCGAGCGTCGGCTCGAGAGTACGGTGAACGAGCTGGTCACCGGGCGCGCTGAAGCCCCACAGCCTGTCCAGATAGCCTCGCAGGACCGGTAGGTACATGCCTCCGCACAACCTCTCGGCGGCCAGATGCTGCGCATGTGCGAAGAAGCCTGACAGTTCCTCAGCCAACGCCGCGGCGAAGACGCCTGCGCGGGATGGATCGGCGAACACCTCCCGGAACAGGGCTGGAAGCGTTCCGGAGCGCCTGGATGCCCAGGTACTGGAGAATGACCACAGCTCCACGTCACCCCCGCAGAGAAGGCGATACCCAGCCCGGAAATCTTCCTGCCCGGCCACAGAATCCGCCTGGTCGTCACGAGCCGGCGACGTCGCCATGGCAGTGAGCCATGCAGTGATCTCCGCGGACAGAGCAGACACCTCGCCGAGCCGGCTCTGCAGAGGGTTTGCCATTGCACGTCCGGCTGCCACGAGTTCCAGAAGCATCCGCCCATCGTGCAGGAGCGTGATCCTGAGGCGTCGTTGTGGCACTGCGCTGGTCACGGAGCCGATGGTGTCACAGGTGGTTTTTTGTTTGTTAAATGCAGCGGCCCCGGGAGCGTCGTTGCTTCCGGGGCTTCGCTGGTGGTTGTGTCCGGCGGTGTCCTACTCTCCCACACTCTCTCGGGTGCAGTACCATCGGCGCTGTGGGTCTTAGC
>NZ_JAVALS010000008.1 GCF_030731045.1 Arthrobacter horti
ACAGATCACCACGAACTGGAAACAAGCCCTCGCCCAACTCGCCCTGGCCTACCCCGACCGAATCCAGCCCTACCTCTAGAAACCCGGCAACGCCCCGCTTACACAAACAACTTGACAGGCTCGTTCCGCTCGGCGGCCAGACATTTGCTGTCCCGGGAGCCCTCTTTGTCGATCTGACAGGGCAAGCCTAGGAGCCACTGGTACTTCGGCGCTTCGGGCGATGCGTGGACGCTTTCAAACTTTCCCTTCGACTGATTTAGCACGATTCCTTTGACTTCGTCTGTCTGGTCATCCATCCACGAGCTGCTGTCGGCCGGTACTTCTGCTGCGGCTCCGGGCGGTGCCCCCGCAAGTGAGAATTGGCCGATGACACTGAGCACAATCAATGAACGAGCTACAGTTGCACGCCAGATCATCGTGGCTGTCCAAGGTCGATGATGGTCCAGCCGGCTTTCCGGTACTCCAGGCGGTAGGCATACGAGATCGTCGAAATTTTGTTGATCGTTTTAACGGCAGTGCCGTTGGAGCTTCGAAGAATGTACGGCGATTGTGTTAGCTGGGCGACGACAGTCGCGCTGTTGTCGAGCAATCCACCGTAGTTCTCGATGGCCGAAGCCTTGACGAGGCCACCTTCCTGCCAGGCATAGGTCGGTGCCTTCTGGTCAATCGCGCCAGGAATGCTCTGGCAGGCGATGCAGTCCGACGTTCCTAGTTCCTTCACCAGTTTCGTGTCTTTGGTCTCGTACGCATACGACAGCATCGCCACCCAATACCCCACGAACGCCTTCGCACCCTCGGGCGTCTTCTCCTTCGCGGCGGCCGGCATGACCGGCACCGGAACGTTCTCGGCCTTGCTCGTCGCGGTGGCCGGCTTGTACACGGCGGAGGCGATCGGCGTCGGAGTGGGAGAAACCGGAACGCTGGACGACGTCGTCGAACTCGCCGAAGGGCCGGGCTTCCCAGCGTCAGACCCGCAGGCGGCGAGCCCCAGCGCGAGCAGTGCGATGGACGCGCACGCCGACAGAGCACGCTTCATGATGATCCCCGATCATGTGGTGAGTGATGTGCCCACCACCCTACACGGCATCACAATCGAGTGACGAAAGTTATCCACAGATTCGACCGACGGTCACCGGTTTGCCGGCGTCAAATTTCGGCATGGGAGAAGCCGTCCACCGCTGACGCCGTGAGTGCGGCGAGCGCCATTGCCCGCAGGACCGGACGTGCCGTCTTCGCGGGGACCCGGCGGCCGCGTTCCCGGAGGGAGTGGGGCGTGGAGTTGATGAGGCCGAAACATGCATGTACGCGCAGGCGCCGCTCCGTGAGGCCGAGCTCGGGAACCCGCGCGCCAAGCGCGTCCACCCAGATCTCCACATAATCGCGCTGAAGCTCCCGGACCCGGGCCCGGCTGTCGTCCGGCAACGCCTGGAAGTCCCGGTCCTGGATCCGGATCACCTCGGGGCTGCTCAACGCGAAGTCCGTGTGGAACGCGACCAGCGCGCCGAGCGCCTCCGCGGGGGCGAGCCGGGAGTCCGCAACCCGCCGTCCGCCGTCGAGCAGTCCCTGGCTCACCCCGAGCAGCAGCTCCGCCAGCACCGCCTGCTTGGACGGGAAGTGGCGGTAGACCGCCGGCCCGCTCATGCCCACGGCCGCGCCGAGTGCCTCCAGGGACACCTTGTCGAATCCGGACTCCGCGAAAAGCCGCGCCGCCTGGGATATGAGTGCCTTCCGCCGCTCCTCCTTGGCCACGGACCGCGCCGTGACGGGCCCTTCGCTCACGCCGTTCTCCTCAAGTGGTGGACATCACAGTCCCTAGAGACTAACCTGAAATTCAGTTATTCGTCACTAACTGAATTCTGTGACACCGGCCCGACGAAAGAGCAGGTCAATGGAGATTCTGTCCACCGCCGTGGATCCGGACTCCGCGCAGTTCGCCGTCAATCGGGACGCGCAGCGCGTACTCGTGGAGGATCTGCGCCGGGTTCTCGCCCGCACTGCGCTGGGCGGCCCGGAGAAGTCCCGGGAACGCCACGTCGCCCGAGGCAAGCTGCTCCCGCGGGACCGGGTGAACCGTCTGCTGGATGAAGGCAGTCCCTTCCTTGAGGTCGCGCCGCTCGCCGCACATGAGATGTACGACGGCGCGTCCCCGGCCGCCGGGGTCATCGCCGGCATCGGCGTCGTGGAGGGCCGGCTGGTGATGGTGGTGTGCAATGACGCCACTGTCAAGGGCGGCACTTACTACCCGCTGACCGTCCGCAAGCACCTGAGGGCCCAGGAGATCGCCCTGGAGAACGGCCTCCCGTGCATCTACCTGGTTGATTCCGGCGGCGCTTTCCTGCCCATGCAGGACGAGGTGTTCCCGTCGAAGGACCACTTCGGCCGCATCTTCTACAACCAGGCCCAGCTCTCGGCCCGGAAGATCCCGCAGATCGCCGCCGTCCTGGGCTCCTGCACAGCCGGTGGCGCCTATGTCCCGGCCATGAGTGATGAGACCGTGATCGTCAAGAACCAGGGCACCATCTTCCTGGGTGGCCCGCCCCTGGTGAAGGCCGCGATCGGTGAGGTGGTCACGGCGGAGGAGCTCGGCGGCGGTGAGGTCCACGCGAAGATCTCCGGCGTGGCCGATCACCTGGCCGAGAACGACGAACACGCCCTCCAGATCGTCCGCGACATCGTGGCCACACTCCCGGAGACCCCGGCGCGCGCGTGGGACGTGCTCCCCGCACGGGATCCGGTGGTGGACCCCGGGGAGCTCTACGGTGCCGTGCCCGTGGACGTCAATGCCTCCTACGATGTGCGGGAGGTCATCGCGCGCCTGGTGGACGGCAGCGAGTTCCACGAGTTCAAGAGGGACTACGGGGAGACACTGGTGACAGGGTTCGCCCATCTGATGGGGCACCCCGTGGGCATCGTCGCCAACAACGGCGTCCTGTTCTCCGAGTCCGCCCGCAAGGGCGCGCATTTCATCGAACTCTGCGATCAGCGTGGCGTGCCGCTGCTCTTCCTGCAGAACATCACCGGCTTCATGGTGGGCAAGGACGCCGAACACGGCGGGATCGCCCGCGACGGCGCCAAGATGGTCACCGCCGTCGCCACTGCTCGCGTGCCCAAGTTCACCGTGGTCATCGGCGGCTCGTTCGGCGCAGGCAACTACTCCATGTGCGGCCGGGCCTACAGTCCGCGCTTCCTGTGGATGTGGCCCGCGGCGCGCATCTCGGTCATGGGCGGTGCTCAGGCCTCCAGCGTCCTGGCCACCGTGAAGCGTGATCAGCTCGAAGCAGCCGGCCAGGAGTGGAGCGTGGAGGCCGAGGAGGCGTTCAAGGCCCCCATCCGGGAACAGTACGAATCGCAGGGCAGCCCGTACTACTCCACCGCCCGCCTCTGGGATGACGGCATCATCGACCCCGCGGACACCCGCCGTGTCCTCGGCCTGGCCTTGGACGCCGCCTCTCGGGTTCCCCTGCCAGGGACCTCCTTCGGCCTTTTCAGGATGTGAGCATGGACTTCTCCTTCAACCTCGGCTCCCACCCCGGTCCTTCCGGCGCCCCTGGCCGATCCGCCCCGCCCTTCGGCTCGGTGCTGATCGCCAACCGCGGCGAGATCGCCGTGCGCATCATCCGGACGCTTCAGCGTCTCGGCGTGCGTACCATCGCCGTCTATTCGGATGCCGACGCCGAGGCACTGCACGTGCAGCTGGCCGACGAGGCCGTGCACATCGGCCCCGCGGCCGCCGCGCAGAGCTATCTGGACATCGACGCCGTCGTGCGCGCCGCCGTCGACAGCGGCGCCGACGCAGTCCACCCGGGCTACGGCTTCTTGAGCGAGAACGCGCGCTTCGCCGACGCGCTGGCCGAGGCCGGCGTGACTTTCATCGGGCCGGGTGTGGAGGCGCTCGCCGTCATGGGGGACAAGATCACGGCCAAGAACCACGTGGCCGCCTCCGGGGTCCCCACCGTGCCCGGCTACGCGGGAACCCCCGGGAGCCCGCCCTCGGATGAGGATCTACGGGTACATGCCGCCGGCGTCGGCTATCCGCTGCTCATCAAGCCGTCCGCCGGCGGTGGCGGCAAGGGCATGGTGGTGGTGGAGTCCGCGGAGGAGCTCGACGGCGGCCTCGTCACCGCACGCCGTGTGGCCGCCAAGGCCTTCGGAGACGACACGCTGTTCATCGAGCGCCTGGTGCGGAATCCACGGCACATCGAGGTCCAGGTCCTGGCCGATACGCACGGGAACGTCATCCACCTGGGGGAACGCGAATGCTCCCTGCAGCGCCGCCACCAGAAAGTCATCGAAGAGGCGCCGTCTGCCCTGTTGGAGAGCCTGCCGAACGGTGCGGAGATCCGCGAGCGCATGGGACAGGCCGCGTGCGACGCCGCCCGGAGCGTGGACTACGTCGGCGCCGGGACCGTGGAGTTCCTGGTCTCGGACGACAATCCGGACGAGTTCTTCTTCATGGAGATGAACACCCGGCTCCAGGTGGAGCACCCGGTCACGGAGGAGGTGACCGGCGTGGACCTCGTGGAGCAGCAGCTCCGGGTCGCCGCGGGGGAGCCGCTCGCTCTGAGCCAGGACCAGGTGAGACTGAACGGCCATGCGATCGAGGCCCGTGTCTATGCCGAGGATCCTCGCAACGGATTCCTTCCGGCGACGGGGACGGTACTGCTGGTGGACGAGCAAGGTGGCAGGCAGATACCGATGCTCCATCGGGCCGTCCACCGGCCGTCACCGAGACCCACCGGCCTGCGCATCGACTCCTCCCTGTTCGAGGGACAGGTCATCGGCTCCGACTATGACCCCATGCTGGCTAAGGTGATCGTGCACGGGACGGACCGGGCGGACGCCCTGGCCCAGCTTGACCTGGCACTGTCGAACTACCGGCTCCTCGGTCTGAACACCAATGTGGAATACCTGCGGTTGCTGCTCGCCGACGAGGACGTGCAGGCCGGACGTCTGGACACCGGATTGATCGAGCGGAAGCTGGACGGATTCGCGTTCCATGACCCGGACGAGGTGGACCTCGCTTTCGTGGCGACGCTGGCGGACCGGAACCTGAGCGGGGCGACCCGACGGGTGTCGGGAGGCCTTAGAGGCTGGTCGGAGAACATGCCGGGATCCGGACTGTGGTCTGCGCGAGACGGCTGGCGGCTGGGTGAACCGCTTGCCCGACCGGTGGAAGCGATGGTCTCCGGCAGGGAACTGCACGCTGAAGTCACCGGGGGATCGCATCCAGGATCTCCATTGTCCGGGCTGCGGGGCTGGGAGGACTATGACATCGTCATGCCGGGCGTCCCACCGATCCAGATCACCACATCCTCGGCACTGGTCGCCGGCGTGGCGAGGGTCCGCGCCGACGGGCGAGAGCGCGTCTACGCTCTCACCTTGCCCGGCGTCATGGGATTCCCGCTGCTGCAGCAGCAGCGCACCATCACCGCCTGGATCGGCCGGGACGGCTGGAGCACCGAGATCGAGATCCTGGACCGTGCCGAGGCGCTCAGCCGCCGCCTCGCCGCCCTTGACCGGACGGAAGGCGAGGCCGACCCGCAGGTCCTCACGCCCATGCCGGGCACCGTCGTCGCCGTCGCAGTTCAGGACGGTGACGTGGTGCAGGAAGGCGACCACCTGCTCAGCGTCGAGGCCATGAAGATGGAGCACCAGCTCAGGGCACCCCTGGCGGGAACCGTGAAGCTGTCCGCTGCCGTCGGGCAGCTCGTCAAGGCCAGGCAGATCCTGGCCACCATTCACCCGGTGTCCGCAGATCCGGACACCACCGAGGCAGGAGCATGACATGACCGATTACGGACTCAGCGAGGAGTACCAGGACCTCAGCGACACGGTCCGCGACTTCGCGGATCAAGTGGTGGCCCCGGTCTCCCAGAAGCATGACGAGGAGCATAGTTTCCCCTATGAAGTGGTGCAGGGGATGGCTGAGCTCGGCCTCTTCGGCCTGCCGTTCCCGGAGGAGTACGGCGGCATGGGCGGCGACTACTTCGCCCTGGCCCTCGCCCTGGAACAGCTCGGCCGGGTGGACCAGTCCGTGGCCATCACCCTGGAGGCCGGCGTGTCCCTCGGCGCCATGCCCGTTCACCGCTTCGGCACGGACGCTCAGAAGGAGGAATGGCTTCCGTCCCTGGCCTCCGGGCAAGCGCTCGCCGGCTTCGGCCTCACCGAGTCGGAGGCCGGTTCCGACGCCGGCGGCACCAAGACCAAGGCCGTGCTCCAGGACGGCCAGTGGATCATCAACGGTTCCAAGGAGTTCATCACCAACTCCGGCACGGACATCACCCGCCTGGTCACGGTCACGGCGGTCACCGGCACCACGGAACGCCCGGACGGCACCGTGAAGAAGGAGATCTCCACCATCCTGGTGCCCACGGACACCCCCGGTTTCAGGGCGGAGAAGGCGTACAACAAGGTCGGCTGGAACGCCTCCGACACCCACCCCCTCAGCCTGAAGGACGTCCACGTCCCGGAGGAGAACCTGTTGGGTGTCCGCGGCCGCGGCTACGCGAACTTCCTCTCCATCCTGGACGAGGGGCGCATCGCCATCGCGGCTCTCGGCACGGGTGCGGCCCAAGGCTGTGTGGACTCCGCCGTCCGGTATGCCAAGGAGCGCCACGCCTTCGGCAACATGATCGGCAAGTACCAGGCCATCCAGTTCAAGATCGCCCGGATGCAGGCGCGCGCCCACACTGCCCGCCTCGCGTATTACGACGCCGCCGCCCGCATGCTGGCCGGCAAGCCGTTCAAGTCCCAGGCCGCCATCGCCAAGATGGTGGCCGGCGAGGCCGCCATGGACAACGCCCGCGACGCCACCCAGGTGTTCGGCGGCTACGGCTTCATCAACGAGTTCTCGGTGGCCCGCCACTACCGTGACTCCAAGATCCTGGAGATCGGCGAGGGCACCACCGAAGTCCAGCTCATGCTCATCGCGCGCGAACTGGGACTGTAGAGACTCTGGTATTCGTCCATGTCACGGGAGAGGATCGGATCATGATCGACAAGGTGGTCAGCAGCGCCGAGCGCGCGGTGGCGGACATTCACGACGGCGCGTCGCTCGCCGTCGGCGGCTTCGGGCTGTGCGGCATTCCGGTGGCTCTCATCGACGCCCTGCACCGGCAGGGCACCCGCGAGCTGGAGACCGTGAGCAACAACTGCGGCGTGGACGACTGGGGTCTGGGGATCCTCCTCTCCGACGGCCGGATCCGCCGCACCGTCAGCTCCTATGTGGGGGAGAACAAGGAGTTCGCCCGCCAGTTCCTGGCCGGTGAACTCGAAGTGGTCCTCACACCGCAGGGCACCCTGGCGGAGAAGCTGCGCGCCGGCGGCGCCGGCATCCCTGCCTTCTACACGGCGGCCGGAGTGGGGACCCAGGTGGCCGAGGGCGGCCTGCCGCAGAAGTACGACGGCACCGGCGGCGTCGCGCTCGCCTCGTCACCGAAGGAGGTGCGCAGCTTCGGCGGGGCAGACTATGTGCTGGAGGAGTCCCTCACTCCCGACTTCGCCCTGGTCCACGCGTTGAAGGGGGACCGGCACGGCAATCTGGTCTTCCACGCCACGGCTATGAACTTCAACCCGCTGTGCGCCATGGCAGGGAGGATCACCATCGCCGAGGTGGAAGAGCTCGTGGAGCCCGGCGAGCTGGACCCGGAGCACATCCACGTGCCCGGCATCTTCGTCCAGCGCGTGGTCCATGTGCCGGCCGGGACGCCGCAGGCTCGGAAGCGGATTGAGAAGCGCACCGTGCGAGTGGAGGACTGAACCATGGCTCTGGACAGGAACCAGCTGGCCGCCCGCGTGGCGAAGGAGCTGCGCAACGGACAGTACGTCAACCTGGGCATCGGCATGCCGACCCTCATCCCCAACTACATCCCGGACGGCGTGGAAGTGGTGCTCCACTCGGAGAACGGCATTCTCGGCACGGGGCCGTACCCCACAGAGGACGCCGTCGATCCGGACCTCATCAATGCCGGCAAGGAGACCGTGACCGTCAACGCCGGCGCGGCGTTCTTCGATTCGGCACTGTCCTTCGGGATGGTCCGCGGCGGTCACGTGGACGTGGCGGTCCTTGGCGCCATGGAGGTGGCCCAGAATGGGGACCTGGCCAACTGGATGATCCCCGGGAAGATGGTCAAGGGGATGGGCGGCGCCATGGACCTGGTGTTCGGCGCCAAGCGGCTGATCGTGATGATGGAACACGTGGACCGGAACGGGAACCCGAAGATCGTCACGGAGTGCAGCCTTCCGCTGACAGGCAAGGGCTGTGTGGACCGGATCATCACGGACCTGGCGGTCATCGACATCACCGAGGATGGCCTGGTCCTGCGGGAGACGGCCCCCGGAGTGAGCACCGAGGAGGTCGTCGCGGCCACCGGTGCGGAGCTCCGGGTCGAGATGCACGATCTGGACGCCGTATGAGTGAGGGTGACGACGCCGGCGCCGCCCCACGCCGCATCGTCCAGCGCGGCCTGTACTTCGATGAACTCGAGGAGGGCACGGTCTACGTGCACCGGCCCGGGCGCACCCTGACGGAAGCGGACAACGTCCTCTTCACCACCATGACCATGAACACCCAGGCGCTGCACCTGGACGCCGCCTGGAGTGAGACCCAGCCGTTCGGCCAGCGGCTGGTGAACTCGATGTTCACGCTGGCCACCCTCGTGGGGCAGTCCGTCCCGCAGCTCACGGCGGGCACCATCATCGCCCAGCTCGGCCTGGACGGGATCAGCTTCCCGGCACCACTGTTCCACGGCGACACCCTGTACACGGAGACCACGGTTCTGGAGCGGCGCCCGTCCAAGTCCCGGCCGGGCCAGGGCGTGGTGACGTTCCAGCACACCGGGTACAACCAGCACGGCACCGTGGTGGCGCTCGCCCGGCGGACCACCCTCATGTGGACCAAGGACGCACACGAAGCCGCCGAACAGGGAAAACACAGTGAAGGGGAGACACTGGAAACATGACACTCACCATGGGGCCCAGCCTGCTCTTCTGTCCTGCGGACCGGCCCGAACGCTTTGCCAAGGCCGCTGAGCGGGCCGACGCCGTCATCCTCGACCTCGAGGACGCTGTCGCGGGCGGGGACAAGGCCGCGGCCCGGGACGCGCTCGCGGACCCGGCCAACCTCCTGGACCCGGCCCGGACCATCGTGCGCGTCAACCCGGTGGCGACGCGCGAGCTGCGCCTGGACCTGGCCGCCGTCGCCAAGACCCCGTACCGGACGCTCATGCTCGCCAAGGCGGAGAGCGGGCAGCAACTGGACGTCCTGCGCGACTACCAGGTCCTGGCTCTCTGCGAAACGGCGCGCGGCGTGCTCAACGCCGCGGAGATCGCGGCCCGGCGGAATGTCGTAGGTCTCATGTGGGGCGCCGAAGACCTGATCGCGTCCCTGGGCGGAACGTCCAGCCGGGACGCCTCGGGCCGGTACCGGGATGTGGCGCGCCACGCGCGCTCCCAGGTGCTGCTGGCCGCCGGCGCCTATGGCAAAGCGGCCGTGGACGCCGTGTACGTGAACATCCCGGACCTCGAAGGCCTGGCCGCGGAGGCCGAGGACGCCGTCGCCTCCGGTTTCGCCGCCAAGGCCTGCATCCACCCCGGCCAAGTGGCCACCGTCCGCGCGGCCTACCGGCCCGGCGAGGACGCCGTGCGCAACGCCCAGGAGCTCCTGGAAGCCGCCGCGTCCGCCGGGAACGGCGTCTTCAGTCACGAGGGCCGCATGATCGACGGCCCCATCCTCCGCCACGCGGAGTCCGTGCTGCGGCGCGCCGGCCTCGCCTGAGGCGAGCGCCGGTTCGGCACCCCGGCGGCTTCTCCGGGATACTGGACCCATGCGTTCAGTGACCCTGCTCGGCTCCACCGGCTCCATCGGCACCCAGGCGATCGACGTCGTCGATGACGCTCCGCACCGCTTCCGGGTGAAGGCGCTGAGCGCCGGGGGAGGGAATCTCGAACTGCTCGCGCGGCAGGCCGTGCACGTACGTGCCGAGGCCGTGGGTGTGGCGTCTGACGATGATGGCCGCTTCCGCGGGCTGCTCGCCGATGAGGCCGCGCAGGCCGGCGCGCGGGACTATGCCCCGGAGCTGTACTTCGGGCCCGACGCCTCGACGCGTATCGCATCCATCCCGGTGGACGTGGTTCTCAATGGGATCACGGGATCCATCGGCCTGGCGCCCACACTGGCGGCGCTGGAGAGCGGCGCCACTCTGGCCCTGGCCAACAAGGAATCCCTCATCGTGGGTGGCGCGCTCGTCAAAGACAAGGCCCGTCCCGGGCAGATCGTCCCGGTCGATTCCGAACACTCCGCGATCGCCCAATGCCTGCTGTCCGGCACTGCCGCCGAGGTGGACCGGCTGATCCTGACGGCGTCCGGCGGGCCCTTCCGCGGGCGCAGCCGCGACGAGCTGAAGCACGTGACCCCGGAACAGGCTCTGGCCCACCCCACCTGGGACATGGGGCTCATGGTCACCACCAACTCCGCCACCCTGGTGAACAAGGGCCTGGAGCTCATCGAGGCCCACTTGCTCTTCGACGTGCCACTGGACCGGATCGACGTGGTGGTCCACCCGCAGTCCGTGGTCCACTCCATGGTCCAGTTCGTGGACGGGTCCACCATCGCCCAGGCGTCCCCGCCGGACATGCGCCTGCCGATCGCGCTCGGCATGGCGTGGCCGGAGCGCGTGGCACACGCCGCCGCGCCCTGCGACTGGACCCAGGCGACCCAGTGGACGTTCGAACCGCTCGACGCGGTCGCATTCCCCGCCGTCGACCTCGCCAAGGATGCCGCCAAGCAGGGCGGCACCCACCCGGCCGTGTTCAACGCCGCCAACGAAGAAGCCGTCCTGGCCTTCCACCGCGGCGCCATCGGTTTCACGGACATCGTGGACACCGTGGAGGCGGTGCTCGCGGAGCACTCGGACAACGCCCAGCTGAGCGTCGACTCGGTGCTCGCCGCGGAACAATGGGCACGGAAACGCGCTCACGATCGTTTGAGTTCTTGATGGATATGAAATTCTCTGCCGGAGGCTGGCGACCATGACCGTGCTGCTGTTCGTGGGAGGGGTGCTCTTCGTGGCGCTCGGCATCGCCGTGTCGATCGCCCTCCACGAGGTCGGGCATCTGCTGCCCGCCAAGTTGTTCAAGGTCCGGGTCACCCGGTACATGATCGGCTTCGGCCCGACGGTCATCTCCCGGAAGAAGGGCGAGACCGAATACGGCATCAAGGCCCTGCCCATCGGCGGCTACGTCCAGATGATCGGCATGTACCCGCCCAATCCGGAGGATGGCAGCCTGCGCTCCTCCAGTACGGGAATGTTCCAGAACCTTGCCCGTCAGGCCCGTCAGGCCTCCAGCGAGGAGGTGGGGCCGGGGGATGAGAACCGGGTGTTCTACCGCCTTCCCGTGTGGAAGAAGATGATCATCATGCTCGGCGGCCCGGCCATGAACACCGTGCTCGGCATCCTGTTCACCGCGATCCTGCTCATGGGCTTCGGGACGCCCCAGGCCTCCACCACGCTCTCCACCGTTTCCGCCTGCCAGACGACGCAGGGCCAGGAGAATTCCACCGACACCAGTAACTGCACCCCCGCGCCCGCCGCGGCGGCCGGTCTCAGGCCCGGTGACACCATCGTCAGCTACGACGGCCGGACGGTCACCGACTGGAGCACCCTGACCGAGTGGATCCGCCAGTCCGCCGGGCGCAGTGTGCCTCTCGTCTACGAGCGCGGCGGACAGCGGATCAGCACCACCATCACCCCCGTGCTGACCGCGCGCCCCGTCTACGGCGCAGACGGGCAGCCCCGGCGGGACGCGGCCGGTAACTCCGTGACCCAGAAGGTCGGGTTCGTCGGCGTCGGGCCGCAGCAGGCGTTCGTGCCGCAGGGCCCCGAGACCGTGCTGCCCGCCGTCGGGACCCAGATCTCCCAGGTGTCCCATGTGGTCCTGGACCTTCCCGCGAAGGTCGTCGGCGTGGCCAAGGCCGCCTTCAGCTCCGCTCCGCGCGATCCGAACGGCCCCATCAGCGTGGTGGGCGTCGGCCGGGTGGCCGGGGAGGTCTCCGCCATGGAGAGCGTGCCGCTCAAGGCCCGGCTCGCCACCCTCGTGGGGATCCTGGCCGGACTGAACTTCGCCCTCGCCATCTTCAACCTCATCCCGCTGCCCCCGCTCGACGGCGGCCACGTCGCCGGGGCGGTCTACGAGGCAGTGCGCCGGAGCATCGCCAAGCTCTTCCGTCGTAAGGACCCGGGCCCGTTCGACCTGACCAAGCTGCTGCCGGTGACGTACGGGGTGGCGGGGCTGCTGCTCCTCATGAGTGTGCTGCTGATGTACGCGGACATCGTGAAGCCGGTCAATCTGTTCGGTTGACGTTTGGCGCGGGGAGCTGCCCGATGCTCCGCATGCTCGCTCGTGAAGACTCAGCCTTCCAGGCTGAGTCTTCACTCGCTTGGACGCATGCTTCCGCATCAGACAGCTCCCCGCCATTGCCGTCCCGTCGAACGTGACTGATCCGGCACGAAGCACGGCACGTCAGGTGTGGTGGGGTTGACCGACCCGGGGTGCGCCGGGTTCCTGGTGGCGGGCGGAGCATCTGCCGTCTGCCGTCACACACGGCGGCTCCGCGTACGTCCAGGTGGGAGGGATAGAGTAGGCGCATGACTGTTTTCGCCGTGGAATACGTGTACGACGACGCGACGGCCGCCGTGCGCGATGAGGTCCGTCCTGCGCATCGCGCCTGGCTGGGCGGCCTTGCCGAGGAGGGCATGGTGCTCGCCTCCGGTCCGACCGACTCCGGCGCCGGTGCGCTGATCCTGGTGGTGGCCGAGGACCGGCCGGCCCTGGAGGAGCTGCTGCGTCAGGATCCGTTCCAGGTTCAGGGCCTGGTGGCCTCCACGAGCGCCCGGGACTGGAATCCCGTCATCGGCCGGCTCGTCGAGTTCGCCGCCTGAGTCTCAACAGTCCCGTCAGAACCAGAACTGAGGAATCTCCAGTGACATCGGTCAGCCTTGGAATGCCGTCCGCCCCGCCGCCCGTCCTCGCACCGCGGCGCAAGACCCGCCAGATCAAGGTGGGTCCCGTGGGTGTCGGCTCGGACTCGCCCATCAGCGTGCAGTCCATGACCACCACCCCCACCACGGACATCAATGCCACGCTGCAGCAGATCGCCGAGCTCACGGCCTCAGGCTGCGACATCGTGCGCGTGGCCTGTCCGTCCGCGGACGACGCAGCGGCCCTGCCGATCATCGCCAAGAAGTCGCAGATCCCGGTCATCGCGGACATCCACTTCCAGCCGAAGTACGTCTTCGCGGCCATTGAGGCCGGCTGTGCCGCGGTCCGCGTGAACCCTGGCAACATCCGCAAGTTCGATGACCAGGTCAAGGAGATCGCCCAGGCCGCCAAGGACCACGGCACCTCCATCCGCATCGGTGTGAACGCCGGATCCCTGGAGCCCGGCCTGCTCAAGAAGTACGGCAAGGCCACCCCGGAGGCCCTGGTGGAGTCCGCGGTCTGGGAGGCCAGCCTGTTCGAAGAGCACGGCTTCCACGACTTCAAGATCTCCGTCAAGCACAATGATCCCGTGGTCATGGTGGCCGCCTACGAGATGCTGGCCGAGAAGGGCGACTGGCCGCTGCACCTCGGTGTCACCGAGGCCGGCCCGGCCTTCCAGGGCACCATCAAGTCCGCCACCGCGTTCGGCGCGCTGCTGTCCAAGGGCATCGGCGACACCATCCGCGTCTCCCTGTCCGCCCCTCCGGTGGAGGAGGTCAAGGTGGGCAACCAGATCCTGCAATCCCTGAACCTGCGTCCTCGCAAGCTGGAGATCGTCTCCTGCCCCTCCTGTGGCCGTGCCCAGGTGGACGTGTACACCCTGGCCGAGCAGGTCACCTCCGGCCTGGAAGGCATGGAGGTCCCGTTGCGCGTGGCCGTCATGGGCTGCGTCGTGAACGGGCCCGGCGAAGCCCGTGAAGCCGATCTGGGCGTCGCCTCCGGAAACGGCAAGGGCCAGATCTTCGTCAAGGGCCAGGTCATCAAGACCGTGCCCGAGCACGAGATCGTCGAAACGCTGATCGAAGAAGCCATGCGCATCGCCGAGGAAATGGAGTCCGATGACCCGAGCGCTCCCTCCGGCAGTCCTGTGGTCTCCGTCTCCTGACGCCATGGCGGGAGGGTCCGTGATCCGTGAACTCGTGGACGCGGACCTTCCCGCGCTCAGGGCACTGGCCCTGCGCGATGAGGCCGTCAATGCCTTCATCCTGGCCCAGACGGGCCGTCCCTGGTGGTCGGCCGGTGCCACCGTGTTCGGAGTGTTTGAAGGCGGCGCACTCATCGCCGCCTGCTGGGCCGGCGCAAACGTGGTGCCGGTGTCCATGGACCCGTCGCTGGCCCCGCTGTTCGCCTATGCGATCCACGCCCGGTCGACGCGCTATGCCTCCGTGTTCGGGCCCAGCGACGCGGTCCTGGCGCTCCAGCCGGCCCTGGAGGTGTACGGGCACATGGCCCTCGAGGTCCGCCGCTCTCAGCCCTTCCTGGTCCATGACGGCCCCGTGCCGCAGGAGTCCGAACCCGGTGTGATCGTGGCGCTGGCGGACGACTTCGAGCGCATCCTCCCCGCCTCCGCCGCCATGTTCGAAGAGGAGGTCGGCTATTCGCCCTTCCTGGGCGGGCAGGACGTGTACCGGCGGCGCGTCATGAACCTTCTGCGGCAGGGGCACACCCTGGCCCGTTTCGGCACCGGCGGCCAGGTGGTCTTCAAAGCCGACCTCGGTGTGGTGACCATGGGGGTCTGCCAGATCCAAGGCGTGTGGATGAACCCGGCCCACCGCGGCCAGGGCCTGGCGGCATCCCACGTGGCCGCCGTCGTCGCTCATTCCCGTGCGGTCGCGGCGACCGCCAGCCTGTACGTGAACGACTACAACACCGCCGCCCGGAAGGTCTACGAGCGGGTCGGGTTCCGGCAGCACGCCGAGTTCGCCACCGTCCTGTACTGACGGCGGGTTCCGTCATGGGCAGGTCTGCCCATGTCATATTCGGCTGGCGAGTGGAATAATCCCTGAGGGGCCGTCGGCCCCGTGACGCGAACACCTGGGAAAAGGGGATCTCCATGAAAACACTGCGCCGACTCGCCGTTGCCGCCACCGCGGCCGCATTGCTGGGAACCACAGCCTGCTCGGCCACCGGGGGAGCCGCCGGCACTCCGGAGGGCGCCGGTGCGCCGTCGCCCACCGTCGCTTTCAAGAAATACGACGACGCCGAGCTGGCCACACTGCTTTCCGGCCTCAATGACAGCCAAGGGAAGCCGCTGAAGGTCCTTCCAGCGACGGACCTGAAGAAGGCCACGGAGCTGGCCAAGACCATGGCGGAGAAAATCAAGGTCACACCTGCCGAATGCTCTGCCCAGGGTGCCGGCTCCCAGCTGCAGCTCCTGGACAATGCAACCTTGGCCACGGCACTGTCCGATCCCAGCCAGGGGACTTCCGAAGCCGTCAACGTGATCTCCGGCCTGGACCAGACGGACCTTGCGGCGAATTTCGCCAAGAGCAAGGACCAGATCGACAAGTGCAAGAAAGTCACCCTCGACATGGGCGGGCTGAACGTCGAATCGAACTCTGAGCTGCTGGACACGCCGGCGAAGACCCCGGGCACCTTCGTGGTGGCCACCACGGCCACCGTGGCGGGCAAGCCCGGCCGGACCGTCGTAGCCATGGCGGCCAAGGGCGGCGTGGTCGTGACGGCCACCAGTAAGGGCGGCGCGGATGCGGCGGCGGACGGGGCGAACGCCGTCGCGCTCCTTGACTCCGTGGCCGCGCGCGTCAAGTAGTCCGCACGGGCCCGTCTCCGATAGCTGGCGGGCCCGTCCGGGCTGCTGCCCGCTCTTGAGCGCGGCCGACCGGGGGCTTAGCATGATCGCAGACGCGACTCCAGGGGGAGGTCTCATGCATCCGGTCCGGCCCCTGCACCGCTCAGAGGGACAAGAGGGACAGCATGAAGCACTCGAGGGGGATCTTCGCCCTGACCTCCGCACTCGCGCTGTGCCTCAGCGCCTGCACCGTCACCGTGGAAGCCCGGAGTTCCGGTTCCTCCCCATCGCCGGCCGGAGGCGGGTCAGTGGGTTCCTCCACGCCGTCCCCGGCTCCCACTCCGGCGCAGACTTCGCCGGCGGGTGCCGTTGCCACGTCTGACCTGGCGAACATCCTGGCCCGCGCGGACTATCCGTCCGGGATCGACCTCCAGGTGATCCCGTCGATCACGCTGAACAAGGCCCTCAGCCAGGCGAAGAACCTCTTGAAGGGCGTGAAGACGGATCCAGAAGTCTGCGCGGAGCTGACGCAGACCGCCATGAGCCGCAGCACCTCCGGATTCAATCTGGCCGTGGCCATCAGCGAACCCACGAAGTCGCCGCAGATCTCCGTTGGTCTGCTGTCCTCCGCGGACCCCTCGGCCCTGGACCGGCAGATCAGTGACGACAAAGCCCAGGTGACCTTGTGCAAGACGGCCACCATGACGGTTCAGGGAGTCACGATCTCCCTCAAGGCGGTTGAGGTGAGCTCCGCCACGAGGCTCCCTGGAGCGTACAGCTACGCCACCACGATGACCCTTCCCGGCCGTGCGCCTCAGGTCACGGTCCAGACGACCGCCGTGGTGTCCGGACTCATGGTCCGGGCCTCGGTCATCGGCGATGATGCCACCCAAGGCGCGTCCGAGGCGGGGCAACTGGTGGATGCGGTGGCCGCGGCGGTCACCGGCCCGAATTCGTGAACAAGCCCGGACGTCCGGTTGAGACGGGGCCGACGCTCGGGCCTGCCCTGGCACTTGAACCGGTACGGCGGTGGTTGAAGCCGCGGTCGGGGGAGTGCATCTCAGCGTGAGCGTGATGGCGGAGACGAACACCCTCGACGTGGTGGGCAAAGCGGACCGCCTGGCCGAGAAGACGGCCAACCTTCTGAAGACTGCCGCGACCCGCTGACGGCTCAGCCCGGGCTCTCCAGCGGGTCGCTCAGATACCGCCGTACGGCTGGGGCGATCAGCCGGACCACATCCTCCGACGACGCCGAGGCCAGGGGCTCCAGCCGTACCACGTAGCGTGCCAGCATGAGGCCGACGATCTGCGTCGCCACCAGATTCCCGCGCAGGGCCAGTTCCTCCTGGCTGCCCGGCATCCCCGTCATCACCCGGGCCAGGATGGTCCGGCTCACCACCTCGCGGAGCATGGCCGTCCGGGTCCGCGAACCGAGGGTGCCGCGGAGGAAGGCCACCATGCGATGCTGGGCCGGGCCCTCCCAGATCCGCAGGACCGCGCGAACGATCTCCTCGGACCGTACCGCCGGGTCTTGCGAGACCACTCCGGACAGCACCTCGACGGGATCGGCCGGGAGCTCGATGCTGCGGGCGAAGAGCTCCTCCTTCCCATCGAAGTAGTGATGCACCAGTGCAGGGTCCACCGAGGCCTCACACGCCACCTGACGCAGGCTCGTTCCGTCGAAGCCGTGCTCGGCGAAGAGCCGCTGGGCGGCGCTCAGGATCCGTTCCCGGCTGTCCTCGCCACCGCTCCGGCGCCCCCGACGGCGACGGGACGGTGGAGAGCCCGCCGTCGCGCCGTCGTCGTGCCCGGAGGTCCCTGCCGCGCTCACTTGGTCCGCCTCCGCAGCGTGGCGGAGGCCAGCACGAGCAGGCCGACCGCGATGATGCCCAGGGCGATGAGGTCCTGCCACATGGTCTGGGACGGGTCCGTGTTCCGCCCGATCTCCTGGAGCGCCTCCACGGAGTAACTGAGCGGAAGCACATTGGAGATGGCACCGAGCACGTCGTTCATGGCGCTGCGGGCCACGAAGAGCCCGCAGAGCAGAATCTGGGGGACCACCACCACGGGCATGAACTGCACGGCCTGGAACTCGGTGCGGGCGAACGCCGAGCACAGCAACCCCAGCGCGACGCCGAGGATCGAGTTCAGGACGCAGATCAGGGCCACGAGCAGGGGGCTTCCCTTCACGTCCAGGTTGAACACCCAGTACGCCACGGCGAGTGTCACAAGGGCCTGCACGGCGGCCAGGAGAGAGAACGCGAAGGCGTAGCCGAACAGCAGATCCGCCTTGTTCAGAGGCGTGGTCAGGAGCCGCTCCAGGGTTCCCGAGGTGCGTTCCCGGAGCATGGTCACCGAGGTGATGAGGAACATGATGAGGAACGGGAAGATCGCCAGCATCACCAGGCCCACCCGGTCGAAGGTCCGGGGGAATCCGGGTGGCAGCGTCTCATTCTCGAACAGGAAGTAGACGGCGGCGAGCAGGAAGGACGGGACCACCAGGATCATGGCGACACTGCGGTGGTCGTGCCGGATCTGGTTGAGCACACGGGCCGTGGTGGCGAACAGCAGGCGCGGATTCACGACTCCTCCCTTCCGTCCACGCCCTCGTCGGGCGCGGACTCCTGGATCATGGCCAGGAACGCCTGTTCCAGGTCCTGATTGTGCCCGCGCTCGGCGAGCTCGGCCGGCGAGAGCTGGGCGAGCAGGCGGCCCTCGCGGAGCAGGAGGAGTTCGTCGCAGTGCCGGGCCTCCTCCATGACGTGGCTGGAGACCAGGAGTGTGGTCCCGCCCTGGGCGAGTCTCCGGAAGTGGTCCCACAGCTCGGCGCGCAGGACGGGGTCCAGCCCCACCGTGGGCTCATCCATCACCAGCAGCTGCGGGTCGCCCACCAGGGCGCAGGCCAGGGACACGCGGTTGAACTGGCCGCCGGACAGGCTGGCAGTCAGCCGGGCTGCCTCCGGGACCAGTCCGACCGCCTCCACGGCTGCGTCGGCCTGGGCCCGTGACCGGCCGTGGAGGGTGGCGAAGTAGCGGACGTTGTCCCGGACGGTGAGATCGCGGTACACGCTGGGGGACTGAGTCATATAGCCCAGCTGGGCGCGCAGAACCCGGGCTCCCGGGCTTGCGCCGAGCACCGTCACGTCACCGCTCCGGAACACCTGGAGGCCCATGAGGACCCGCATGAGAGTGGTCTTCCCGCTTCCGGACGGGCCCAGCAGGCCGGTGATGCTCCCGGAGGGGATGGAGAACGTCAGATTGCGCAGGACGTGGGCGCGGCCCCGCCGGACATGGAGATTCCGGGCCAGGACGGCGGCTTCCGTGGGACGGGCGACCGGCCCGTCGGCGGTGGCAGGGAGCATTTGTCCACCCCTTCGTGACGGCCCCTCGCGGGGTGGGGATTAATTCATCACGTGATGAATTAACGGTACGTTCAGGGACGGACGTGGTCAAGGGTCTTGCCGGATCACACGGTCCCGGGCAGGCGCGACCGAGGCCTGGTGCCACCCGGCCCACGGTCCCGCCCCATCCACCGCCGGAACCCGATAAACTCAAGGGTGCACCGCGCCGGATGGCTCCGGCCGGCCTCACTTGTGCCGGGTACACCCGCGCAGCCTCAGCCCTGAATCGCCCAGAAACGGATAATCAGTGATCACACGCCTTTCCTCGCTCTTCCTGCGGACCCTGCGTGAAGACCCGGTGGACGCCGAAGTCGCCAGCCACAAGCTCCTGGTGCGGGCCGGCTACATCCGGCGTGCCGCCCCGGGCATCTACACCTGGCTCCCGCTGGGCCTGAGCGTGCTGCGCAAGGTGGAGCGGATCATCCGTGAGGAGATGAGTTCGTTCGGTGCCCAGGAGGTGCACTTCCCGGCCCTCCTGCCCAAGGAGCCCTACGAAATCACCAACCGCTGGACCGAGTATGGCGAAGGCATCTTCCGCCTGAAGGACCGCAAGGACGCGGACTACCTGCTGGCACCCACCCACGAGGAGGTCTTCACCCTCCTGGTCAAGGACCTCTACTCGTCCTACAAGGACCTGCCGCTGTCGATCTACCAGATCCAGAACAAGTACCGCGACGAGGCGCGGCCGCGCGCCGGCCTGCTGCGCGGCCGCGAGTTCATCATGAAGGACTCGTACTCCTTCGACGTCGACGACGCCGGCCTGGACGCCAGCTATGCGGCTCACCGCGCGGCCTACATCCGGATCTTCGAGCGGCTCGGCCTCGAGGTGGTGCCGGTCAAGGCCACCGCGGGCGCGATGGGCGGCTCCAAGAGCGAGGAGTTCCTGCACCCCACCGAGATCGGTGAGGACACGTTCGTGCGCTCGGCCGGCGGCTATGCTGCCAACGTCGAGGCCGTGACCACCGTGGCACCCGAGGCGATCGACTTCGCCGGGCTGCCCGCCGCCGTCGTGCTCGACACCCCGGACACCCCCACGATCGAAACCCTCGTGGTGGCCGCCAATCAGATCTCCCCGCGCGGGAGCGGCGCGTGGACCGCCGCGGACACGCTGAAGAACGTGGTCCTGGCCGTCACGCTGCCCACCGGCGAGCGCCAGCTCGTGGCGATCGGCGTCCCCGGCGACCGCTCCGTGGACCTCAAGCGTGTGGAAGCCAACATCGGCGCGTTCCTCTCCGTCCCTGGTGAAATCGGACTCGAGGCCGCCAATGAGGAGGACCTCAAGGCCAATCCGCAGCTGGTCAAGGGCTACATCGGCCCCGGCCTGTCCCTCGAGGAGCCGCTGCTCGGCGCCGAAGCGGCGTCCAAGGTGCTATTCCTGGTGGATCCCCGTGTGGTGCCCGGCTCCAGCTGGATCACCGGCGCCAATGAGCCTGGCAAGCACGTGTTCGGTCTGGTGGCCGGCCGGGACTTCGGCTGGGACGGCGTCATCGAGGCCACCGAGGTGCGCGCCGGCGACCTGGCACCGGACGGGAGCGGACCGCTGGAGCTCGCCCGCGGCATCGAGATGGGCCACATCTTCCAGCTCGGCCGCAAGTACGCCGAGGCCCTGGAGCTGAAGGTCCTGGACCAGAACGGCAAGCAGGTCACGGTGACCATGGGCTCCTACGGCATCGGCGTGACCCGGGCGGTGGCTGCTCTGGCCGAGTCCAACCACGATGACCGCGGCCTCATCTGGCCCCGCAACGTGGCCCCGGCCGATGTGCACGTGGTGGCCGTCGGCCGTGGTGAGGAGATCTTCGCCACCGCAGAGAAGCTCTCCGCCGAGCTCTCCGCCGCAGGCCTTGACGTCATCTACGACGACCGCCCCAAGGTCTCCCCGGGGGTGAAGTTCGGCGACGCCGAACTCCTGGGCGTGCCCACCATCCTCGCCGTCGGCAAGGGCTTGGCGGACGGAGTGGTGGAGCTCAAGGACCGCCGCAGCGGCGAAGCGGTGAACGTCCCCGTCGCAGAGGCCGTCGAGGCGGTCCGCGCCGCCGTCGCGCACTGAGCACTGAACGCATGAGACGGTCACCGCTGGGCGTGCCATGCTGAGCGGCCTGGAACTGCAGAGCGGTTTCGGGCTCCTCGGCGGCGGCACGCTCGCGGTGATCCTCGTGGCCGGTTTCTGCGCCGGCTGGGTGGACGCCGTGGTCGGCGGTGGCGGGCTGATCCAGCTGCCGGCTCTGCTTCTGGTGCCCGGCATCAGCCCGGTGCAGGCGCTGGCCACCAACAAACTCGGCTCCATCTTCGGCACCACCACCAGCTCGGTCACGTACTACCGACGGGTGCACCCGGACCTGAAGACCGCGCTGCCCATGGCGTTCATCGCCCTGGCGGGCAGCTTCGGCGGGGCGGTGATCGCCACGCAGCTGCCGGGCAAGGCCTTCAAGCCCATCATCGTGGCCGCCCTTCTGGCGGTCCTGATCTTCACCTCCCTCCGGCCGAAGGTGGGCGAGCACACCGCCCTGCGGCATGAGGGGCGGACCCACTATGTTGTGGCCTGCGTGATCGGCGCCCTGATCGGGTGTTACGACGGGCTCATCGGCCCGGGCACCGGCTCCTTCCTGGTCATCGCCCTGGTCTCGCTCATGGGTTATGCCTTCACGGAGGCCAGCGCCAAGGCCAAGATCGTGAACATGGCCACCAACGCCGGGGCCCTCCTGTTCTTCCTCCCGCACGGATCGCTTCTGTGGGGTGTGGGGCTCGCCCTGGGCGCCGCGAACATGGCCGGCGGCTACCTGGGCGCGCGCATGGCCGTCGCCCGCGGGAACTCCTTCATCCGCTGGGTGTTCCTGGGCGTGGTGGCGGTCCTGATCGTCAAGCTCGGCTTCGACGTCTGGCAGGAGAACTTCGCGTAGGACGTCCGGGCTAGTCGTCCAGGCCAGGGTCGTGCAGCCTGGTGGGGTCCACCGAGTCGTCCAGGACCCGACCTGAGAGTGCCGAGGCCAGCCACAGCGACCGCTGGGTCTCGCCTTCGTGTCCCGGCCGTGCGGCGAACCACAGGGCGTCTTCGACGAAACTCACCACGGACCACTGCCGTGCCAGCTCGGTGTCGAGGCCGGCCTCCGCGCAGAAGTCCTTCAGCCTGCCGTTCACCGCGGCCACCGGATCCGCCGCCCCATACTCGGCGATCCTGTTCCGCAGCACCGGCGGCAGGGAGAACTCCGCGGGACCGAGCACGGCCTGAGGATCGATGGCCACCCAATCGGCGCCGCCGTCCGGGCCGGGCCGGGCGAGGATGTTCCGGAAGTGCAGATCCTGATGGACCAGGACGTCCGAGTCGTCACGGCGGGCCACGGCGCCGTGGGTCTGGCAGACCTCCAGGGCCTCATGGAGGAGCCAGGCCGGGAACGGCCGGCCGAGGTCCATCCAGTCCTGGGGAAGTTCATCACACCACCGTTCGGCCAGATCGGACAGCCGGGGAATGCGATAGCTGTGATCCGTGGAGACCGGGCTGCCGGCGACGGGCACCTCGCTCAACTGCCGGACGATGCCGCCCCAGATCCAGGCCGCCTCGTTCAGCGGCACATCCCAGAGAGTCCGGACCGGGCTGAGCCGCTCCAGCAGCAGTGCGCAGTGCGCGGGGTCGTCATCCAGGAGCCGGACCGCGCCATGGCCCTGCCAGTGCCTCAGCGCGGGGCCTTCAGACAGGGTCTCCTCCACCGGAAGGGACACCTTGAGGACGGCTTCCCGCCCCTGGGCCAGCACCGGCAGGACGATGCCGCTGTACCCGTGCAGCACGGGGAAGCCGGGGGAGACGTCAAGCACCAGCCCCCATCGGCGGAAACACTCCTCCACCAGGGCGGGGAGGGAACGCACCCAGGCCTTCCCCTCCGCCGTGCGGTTCATCCGACGCTCCAGGGCAAGAGGAATCGGCAGAGGCTGGCTCACACCTTCAGCGTAGACCCGAAAGGATGATCAGACCACGCCGCTCTGCCCGAGCAGGCTGCCGATGAGAAAGGTCGCCCCCAGCGCCACAGCCCCACCGATCACCACGCGCACGGCCGCGCGGGGAGCCTTGGCCCCGCCGATCCAAGCGCCCAGGGCACCAGTCGCGGCCAGGGCCGTCAGGACCACGGCGAAGGTCACGGGGATCCGGAGGCCGGCGGGCAGGAGGAGAATCGACAGAAGGGGGAGAAGTGCACCCAGGGTGAAGGCGAGAGCGGAGGCGAGCGCCGCATGCCACGGGCTGGCGATCTCCTCCTCATCGATGTTGTACCGGGCACTCAGCTGCGCGGCCAGGGCGTCCTTCGCGGACAGCTCCTCGGCCACGGCGCGGGCGGTCTCCGGCGACAAGCCGCGTGCTTCATACGCCGTCCTGAGACTTTCCAACCGCCCCTGGGGATCGGTGCGGAGCGCCTCCTCCTCGCGCCGGATGAGGGCGCGCTGGCTGTCGCTCTGACTGCTGACCGAGACGTACTCGCCCAGCGCCATCGAGATCGCGCCACCGATCAGGCCGGCCGCACCCGCGGCCAGAATCGGGCCTTGCTGGGAGGTGGCGCCGGCGACGCCCACGACGATGGCGGCCACGGAGACGATGCCGTCGTTCGCCCCGAGGACTCCTGCCCTCAGCCAGTTGAGACGCTGAGCCAGTCCGCCCCGGGAGACCTGGCCGGCCGGAGCCTGCGCCGTGGGTTCGCTCTGTGCCTGTCCGCTCATGTCCGTCGTCGTCATGACCTCAGCAAACCACCGTGGCGGGCAGGCTTCCAGCAATGTTTGCCTAGGCTGACAAGACTGAGGCACGCCTCAGGAAGGCGAGGCTCAGCTTGGCTGAGGCGCTCGCCCGCGCGGGTGTCAGCGGGACGACGACGGCGTGGGCACCGGTGCCGTGGCCGGCGGAACCGGAAGGCCCGGCAGTGCATCGGAGCCACTCAGCCCGGCGCCCCACTCCTTCGCCCGGACCGCGGAGCCGAGGACCACCCGCAGGGCCCACACACGTTCGCCCGGCCCGGCCGACGCCACGAGGTCCAGGCCCGCGCCGGTCAGCTCGGCCTCCGCGGCACCCAGCGCGGGTCCGGGGGAGGAGAGGAACGACGGCGGCAGAGAGTAGCCGGGCGCGGCGAGCCCATCCGGCCGGCAGGCGGAGGCCAGCCACGCGAGCCCGTCCCGCGTGATGTTCCCCACGGCGCCCAGGGAGGTCGCGCTGCGTCTCTGACCCGCGGTGTCCTGCCGGGGGAGTGCCACCTGGTAGAGGTACTCCGCCCGTCCCGCGGTCCGCAGCAGAGCCCGCGTCGCGTCCGCGGCGGCGTCACTCATGGGCTGCCCGGCCGCCGTCGTGCCGGGGGTTCCGGCGCCCGGCGTGGGACTGCCGCTCGGTGCGGAGGCTGCGACTCCGGTGACGCACCCTGACTGGGGGACCGATGGCGCAGGCGTCAGAGACTGCGCCGTCAGCGCGGCGGTGGGCCGGCCGGCCGACACCGGAGTGAGTGCGTTCAGGCGCCCCAGTGCCGCTGAGGCATAGAGGCGCGCCAGCCCTGGGTCGGGTTCGACGGCGGCGCGGTCCAGGAGGTCGTGCACGCTTCGGACGGCGTCATCCAGGAAGGGCCCGGCCGACGGCGTGGGCGCGGAGGATGCGGTGCCGGAGGGCGTGGCTGTGGCGGGAGCCGTGCCCGGGATGGCCAGGGCGGCGGCCTGAGTTCCGAGAATTTCCGCCAGCCCGGAGAAGGTGCCGGAAGCGGTGCGGTCCAGGATCCGGGCCTGTTCCGCAAGCTCCTGGGACCGGGCGGACAATCGTGCCTGCGCTGTCTCCGACTCGGTGGGATCCGCCGGGGCCGGGCGGAGAAAGTCCTCCCCGGCGCTGAGCCCCACCACGAGGAGCGTGATCACGGTGAGCGGAATCAGCCGGCCGACGGCCACGAGCCGTCTCTTCCCCAGGTTTTTCATCACCAGCGATTTTCCCACGCTTTGATGGACTCCCGGCTCCGGCCGGGATGCCCGTCCGGAGGGCCCGGGAGCCGCGGAGGGGAAAAGTCGATACTCTATAGGTTGAAAACTTCAACCAGGGAGGCTTTGCGGACCATGAGCGCTGCCGGACATTCGACGACCCCACACTCTGGGGAACAGGACCCGGAGGCGGCCCGGCTCCACGGACTCCTGGAACCCGTGGTCACCGCCCGAGGGCTCTTCCTGGAAGAGGTGAGCATCCACCGCGCCGGACACCGGCGCACCGTGCAGATCTTGGTGGACCTGCCCGAGGACCAGCAGGGCGGCGTCAGCCTGGACTTGATCGCGGAGGTCTCCACGGACATCTCCGCCGCATTGGACGGCGACCCGCAGGACGGCACCGACGCCTATGAGCTGGAGGTCTCCTCCCCGGGCCTGTCCCGTCCGCTCACGCAGCCCCGCCACTGGCGCCGGAACCTCGGCCGTCTGGTCAAGGCCCGCCTGGTGGAAGGCGAACCGGTCACCGGCCGGGTCCAGGACGTCCAGGAGGACTCCGTGACCCTGGTGCCCCGCCTCGAGGCCCGCAAGGGCGTCAAGGTCAAGGACGGCGAGCCCGTCACCCTGCTTTTCACCGCGATCCGCCAGGCCAAGGTGGAGATCGAATTCAATCATCTGGACCAAGTGCCGCTGGACGACGTACTGGATCCCGAAGCCGAGGAGGCCTGATATGGACATCGACATGAGCGCACTGCGTCTCCTGGAGCGTGAACGGGAAATCCCCCTGGACAAGCTCATCCCCACCATCGAGCAGGCGCTGCTGGTGGCCTACCACAAGACCCCTGGCGCCATCGATCAGGCCCGTGCCGAGCTGGACCGCAAGAGTGGCCATGTGACGATCTGGGCGAGTGAGACCGACGAAGAGGGCGAGGTCATCGGCGAGTTCGACGACACCCCGGACGGCTTCGGCCGCATCGCCGCCAGCACCGCCCGCCAGATCATCCTGCAGCGGCTGCGCGACGTGGAGGACGACAACGTCCTCGGCGAGTTCAAGGGCCGCGAGGGCGAGCTGGTGGCCGGCCAGATCCAGCAGGGCCACAACCCCCACATGGTTCAGGTCAACCTGGGCAGCGTGGAGGCCCTCATGCCGCCGCCCGAGCAGGTCCCGGGCGAGAAGTACCTGCACGGCAACCGTATCCGCGCCTTCGTGGTGAGCGTGCAGCGTGGCCAGAAGGGTCCCAGTATCACGCTCTCCCGTACGCATCCGGGCCTGGTCCGGAAGCTGTTCGAACTGGAGGTCCCGGAGATCGCGGATGGCTCCGTGGAGATCATGGCGCTGGCCCGCGAGGCCGGCCACCGCACCAAGATGGCTGTGCGGGCCAACCGCCCGGGCATCAACGCCAAGGGCGCCTGCATCGGTGAGATGGGCTCCCGCGTGCGCGCCGTGATGAACGAGCTCAACGACGAGAAGATCGACATCGTCGACTTCTCCGACACCCCGGAGACGTTCATCGCCAACGCGCTCTCGCCGTCGAACGTCACGAGCGTCACTATCGTGGACCCGTCCACTCGCTCGGCACGAGTCGTCGTGCCCGACTACCAGCTGTCCCTGGCCATCGGCAAGGAAGGGCAGAACGCCCGTCTGGCGGCCAAGCTGACCGGCTGGCGCATCGACATCGTCTCCGACGCCGCCGCCAACTGAGCCCGACTCGCCGAGGCGGCCCCAAGGCCGCCGCGGAGGGCGTAGAATGGGAAGGCCGGGTTCCCGGCATGGCATCCGTATGTCCACCGGAGGGTGGCATACGTTCGTGATGGAGGCAGGCGCAGGTGGCAGCACAGAACAGTGTTCCCACGAAGCCCGATGCCCCCGAACGCACTTGCGTCGGATGCCGCCGTCGGGAACCTCAGGAACAGCTCATCCGGCTGACATGCACGACCTCTGACGCGGGCGAACGCCGCGTTGTGGTCGATGTGCGACGCCGGATGGGCGGCCGGGGTGCCTGGTTGCACCCCGGAACCGAGTGCCTGGCCCTGGCGCAGCGGAAACGTGCGTTCGCGCGTGCCTTCCGCTCGGCCGTCGTGAGCGACGGCCTGGACCAGGATCCGGCACTGCATAGTGTCCCCGCGACGGCCGAAGGGTCTGCGGGGGCGACCGTCCAAAGTGAAAGCGGGTCAGAAATCTGATGGAAACCCGATGAGTTCCCTGCGATGAGCGCGTAACCATGAGCAATCTGTTGCGCGCCGCACAGTGCCCGGGGCTGCCGTCCGCAGCCAAGGGCCGGAAGAAGTACTAGACGGTTCGTGCCAAGGCTGATGCGCGGACCGAGACAGGAGAAATGTGGCCAAGGTCCGCGTACACGAGCTCGCCAAGGAGCTCGGTATCACCTCCAAGGATGCGCTTGCAAAGCTGCAGAGCCTCGGAGAATTCGTGCGTTCCGCTTCTTCGACCATCGAACCGCCGGTGGCCAAGAAACTGCGTGACGCCTTCCCGGGTGGGGGATCCTCCTCCGCCCCTGCCGCACCCGTTGCGGCCAAGCCCGGTGCACCCCGCGCCGCGGCCCCCAAGGCACCCGCTGCGAGCCCTGCTGCTCCGGCGGCACCTCAGGCGCCTGCGGCTCCGGTCGCTGAGGCGCCCGCCGCTCCGGAGCAGAGCCCTGCCGCACCCGCCGCCCGTCCGGGTGGCATGAAGCCCGGTTTCGGTCCGAAGCCCGGTTCTCGTGCCGCCGCCGAGGCGGAGGCCGCGGCACGTGCTGCCGCGCGTGCCGCCAAGCCGGCCGGTCAGCAGGCCCCCCGTCAGGGTGGCGCACGTCCCGGCGGTCCCCGTCCGGGCAACAACCCGTTCGCCAGCTCCCAGGGCATGCCCCGTGGGCGTGACGGTGAGCGTGCTCCGCGTCCGGGCAACAACCCGTTCGCCAGCTCCCAGGGCATGCCGCGCCCGGGTGGTCCCCGTCCGGGTGCGCCCGGTGCCGGTGGACCCCGCCCCGCCGCGGGTGCCGGTGGTCCCCGTCCGGCAGCAGGCGCCGGTGGCCCCCGTCCGGGTGCCCCGCGCCCCGGTGGTGCACCCCGTCCGGGTGGCGCCCCGCGTCCCGGTGGTCCCCGCCCCTCGCCGGGCATGATGCCCAGCCGCATCGAGCGTCCCGCACCCGGTGCGGCAGCGCGTCCGGGTGCCCGTCCCGGTGGCGGCCCCGGCCGTCCGGGCGGCGGCACCGGTGGTGCTCCTGCCGGCGGTGGTTTCGGCAAGGGCGGCCGCGGTCGCGGCGGTACTCAGGGCGCCTTCGGCAAGGGCGGAGCCGGCCGTGGCAAGCAGCGCAAGTCGAAGCGTGCCAAGCGCCAGGAACTGGAGCAGATGAGTGCTCCGTCGATCGGCGGCGTGACCGTACCCCGTGGTAACGGTGACACCGTCATCCGACTGCGCCGTGGTTCCTCCATCACGGACTTCGCTGAGAAGATCGATGCCAACCCGGCGTCGCTGGTGACCGTGCTGTTCCACCTCGGTGAGATGGCCACGGCCACCCAGTCGCTGGACGAGGAGACCTTCGAACTCCTGGGTGCCGAGCTGGGCTACAAGCTCCAGATCGTGTCTCCGGAGGACGAGGAGCGCGAGCTGCTCAGCAGCTTCGACATCGACTTCGACGCCGAACTTGAGGCTGAGGGCGACGACGAGCTGCAGGCCCGTCCGCCGGTGGTCACCGTCATGGGTCACGTCGACCACGGTAAGACCCGCCTGCTGGACGCCATCCGCAACTCGGATGTGGTGGCCGGTGAGCACGGTGGCATCACCCAGCACATCGGTGCCTACCAGATCACCCACGAGCACGAAGGCGTCGAGCGCGACATCACCTTCATCGACACCCCGGGTCACGAGGCCTTCACGGCCATGCGTGCCCGTGGTGCCAAGGTCACTGACATCGCGATCCTCGTGGTCGCCGCCGACGACGGTGTCATGCCGCAGACGGTGGAGGCCCTCAACCACGCGCAGGCCGCCAATGTGCCGATCGTGGTCGCGGTGAACAAGATCGACAAGGAAGGCGCCAACCCGGACAAGATCCGTGGCCAGCTGACCGAGTACGGCCTGGTTCCCGAGGAGTACGGTGGCGACACCATGTTCGTGGACGTCTCCGCCCGCCAGAACCTGCACATCGACGACCTCCTCGAGGCCGTGCTGCTGACCGCCGACGCGGCCCTGGACCTGCGCGCCAACCCGGACAAGGACGCTCGAGGCATCGCCATCGAAGCGAACCTGGACCGCGGCCGCGGTTCCGTGGCCACCGTCCTGGTCCAGTCCGGCACGCTGAACATCGGTGACACGATCGTGGCCGGCACGGCTCACGGCCGCGTCCGTGCGATGTTCGACGAGGACGGCGCAACCCTCACCGAGGCAGGCCCGTCCCGCCCGGTCCAGGTGCTGGGTCTGTCCAGCGTGCCGCGTGCCGGTGACACCTTCTTCGTGACCTCTGACGAGCGCACCGCCCGTCAGATCGCGGAGAAGCGTGAAGCCGCCGACCGCAACGCCGCCCTGGCCAAGCGCCGTAAGCGCATCAGCCTGGAGGACTTCGACCAGGCCGTCGCCGAAGGCAAGATCGACACCCTCAACCTCATCCTCAAGGGTGACGTGTCCGGTGCCGTGGAAGCCCTCGAGGACGCCCTGCTCAAGATCGACGTCGGAGACGACGTTCAGCTGCGCGTCATCCACCGCGGTGTGGGTGCCATCACGCAGAACGACGTCAACCTGGCGACCGTGGACAGCGCGATCATCATCGGCTTCAACGTCAAGCCGGCCGAGCGCGTTGCCGAACTGGCCGAGCGTGAAGGCGTGGACATGCGCTTCTACTCGGTCATCTACGCCGCGATCGACGACATCGAGCTCGCACTCAAGGGCATGCTCAAGCCCGAGTACGAGGAAGTCCAGCTGGGTACCGCCGAGGTCCGCGAAGTGTTCCGTTCCTCCAAGTTCGGCAACATCGCAGGCTCGATCGTGCGCTCCGGCCTCATCCGCCGTAACGCCAAGGCCCGTGTGCTGCGTGACGGCAAGGTCATCGGTCAGAACCTGTCCATCGATTCGCTGAAGCGCTTCAAGGACGACGCCACCGAGGTCCGCGAGGGCTTCGAGTGTGGTATCGGCCTGGGCTCCTACAACGACATCGTTGAGGGCGACATCATCGAGACCTTCGAGATGCGCGAGAAGCCGCGCGTCTAGGAGCGTCTGAGAGGCCGGGCCCCGGGGAGATTCGGGGCCCGGCCTTCCGTTCACCATCACACGCTTTTTGAGGAGGAGAACATGGCAGATCCAGCACGCGCCGGCAGACTGGCACAGCGCATCAAGGTCCTGGTGGCTGAGGCTCTCAGGAAGGCCGTCAAGGACGAGCGGGCGCTCGACATCACCGTGACCGACGCACGCGTCACGAACGATCTCCAGCACGCCACCGTCTACTACACCGTCCTGGGCGGTGCGGAGACGAAGGCCGGAGCGGAGGAGGTCCTTGCGAAGAACAAGGGCATCCTGCGCCGGGAGGTCGGACGCAATCTGACCATCCGTCTGACGCCCACCCTGGAATTCGTCGCGGACGAGATCCCGGAGAACGCCTCCAACCTTGAGGAACTGATCCGCAAGGCCAAGGAACGGGACGCCGAAGTGGCGGCCCTGGCCGAAGGAGCCGTCTTCGCGGGCGAGTCCGATCCGTACAAGAAGGACGAGGAAGCACAGGAGGACTGACTCCCGCGCGTCCCGTGACACGGCAGAGGGCCGGTGGTGCAGACCACCGGCCCTCAGCCGTGTTCCGGGAACGTCTCCCGGAGAAGGATCAGTTGCCCCAGACGATCGGCTTGTCCGTGTAGGGGTTCAGATCGGACGTCGGGTAGTTGCTCGAATACCCCGTGTAGGTGACCTGGGCCACCGCGGTCCCGGCAGGGGCGAGCGCCACGCTGCACGCCTGCCGGGTGTCGCCGAGGGCCTTGAAGCTCGACGCCGACGGGCACTTGTCGAACCCGCCGAAGATGATCAGGCTGTCCGCGCGGGCCCCTCCGGCGAGGAGACTGCGGAACCCGGTGTCGTTCCAGGAGACGTACTTGACCGGTTTGACGGCGTCCTTGAGGGTGACTTCGCTGTGGATGTAGAAGGGCGTGTATCCCTTGTACTTGCCGTCCTTGTCCAGCGAGGCGAGATCCGCGTAGGAGCCCTTTTCGATCGAGGTGACCTTGACCTCGAAGAGCTGCCGGTCGTAGTAGTCCTTGTCCGGCTTTCCGTTGGTGACCAGGATGCTGGCCGGTTTTCCGAGCGCCAGGGAGGTTCCGGCAGGCGTCATCTGATCGACCGTGGGGCCGCCGGCCGGAGCCTGGGCCGATCCGGAGGAGCTTTGCGTCCGGGCCGACGTCGCAGAGGCGCTGGGTGTGCCGGCAGCAGTCTGAGGCGCGGAGCCTCCCGCCGTGGTGGGGTTGCCGCCCCCCTTCGATTCGACCGTGATGCTGCAGGCGCTGGCGCCCAGGACGAGGGCCGCGGCGAGCGCGACCGTCCCGGCCAAGCGCGTGCGCGAAGTGAAGCTGGACATGATTCCCCGATCCTTGCAGGTGCTGACCGCACCGAGTTAGTGCAATCGCTGGGGCAACGATCTCACGCCGATGTCCGCCGCGCGATGGGGACTGCTCCCCATGATCGGACGGAACGGTGCCCGCGGGCTTCTATACTGGAAGGCGTGCTTTCGGGACTGGTGATCGTGGACAAACCACAAGGGTGGACGAGCCACGATGTCGTGGCACGCATGCGCAGGCTTGCGGGGACCCGGAAAGTGGGGCACGCGGGAACGCTCGATCCCATGGCCACCGGGGTGCTGGTGGTCGGCGTCAACAAGGCCACCCGCCTCCTGACATACATCGTCGGCACGGGCAAGCGCTACACGGCCACCATCCGCCTCGGCCAGTCGACCATCACGGACGACGCCGAGGGCGAGGTCACGGCGGCCCACGACGCTTCCGCCGTGAGTGAAGAAGCGGTGCGCACCGCCGTCGCAGCTTTCCTCGGGGAGATCCAGCAGGTGCCCAGCAGCGTCAGCGCCATCAAGGTCAACGGCGAGCGCTCCTACGCCCGGGTCCGGGCGGGGGAGGACGTGGCGCTGGCGGCGCGTCCCGTCACCATCCACCGTTTCGACGTCCTGGATGTCCGCCACGAAGGCTCCCTGGTGGACGTCGACGTCGACGTCGAGTGCTCCTCCGGCACGTACATCCGGGCACTGGCCCGGGATCTCGGTGCCGGGCTGGGCGTGGGTGGCCACCTCACCGTGCTGCGCCGCCACGAGGTTGGACCGTTCACCCTGGACGCCGCACGGACCATGGAACAACTGGCCGAGGACTTCCAGGTCCTGGACCTCGACCAGGCCGCCCGGGACCTCATGCCGTCCCGCGAGCTGAGCGCCGAGGAGGCCGCCGACCTGTCTCACGGGCGCCGGATCCTGCGCGACCCGGAGCAGCCGGCCTCCGCGGAACGCCCTGTGGCCGCGTTCGCACCGGACGGGGCCCTGATCGCGCTCCTGGCCGACTCCGGCCGGCACGCCAAGCCCGTCCTGGTCTTCCCGGCGGACGCACCGGAAGGGGCCGCCTGATGGACGGTTACTTCTGGGCCACGGCCGTGGTGGGGGCCATCTCCACCGTCATCTGCCTGGTGGCCGGGATCATGGGCAAGAAGCCCAATGACGTGACCATCCTCTCCGTCGGTGCAGTCTTCCTGGTGGTGCTCGTCTACCTGGTGGGCTCGATCATCCGCGTGATCGCCGGCGAGCATCTCCGGGGTGCGGCGTGGGAGTTCTGGGGCTATATGCTCACGGCCCTCGTCCTGCCCCTCGGCGCGGTCTACTGGTCCGTGCTGGAGCGGACCCGGTGGAGCAACTTCGTCCTGGCAGTGGTGGGCGTGACCGCGCTGGTCATGGCCGCCCGCATGAACCAGATCTGGTACTAGAAGAACTACAGGAGACCCGGTTTGACCTCCGCAACCCGTCAGGACAGCCAGAACACCCGCAACACGGGGCCTGGCCGGCTCCTCATCGCCGTCTACGGCGTCTTCGCCCTCGCCACCACGGCACGGGCGGGATTCCAGATCGCCACCAAGTTCCACACGGCACCGGTGGCGTACCTGCTGTCCGCTCTCGCGGCGGTGGTGTACATCGTGGCGACCGTGTCCCTGGCACGCCGTGGCACGGCGTCGTTCAAGGTGTCCGTGGCGGCGGTGAGCCTGGAACTCCTCGGAGTGCTGGTGGTCGGCGCGCTCAGCGTCTTCGACAAGCAGGCGTTCCCGGAGGACACCGTCTGGTCCGGCTTCGGCAAGGGCTACGGCTTCGTCCCGCTCATCCTGCCCCTGCTCGGCCTCTGGTGGCTCTACCGTCGCCGGCCGTCGGCGGCCTGAGCCGTTCATTGCGTGGATAATCGTGACAGGCCGTCCCGTGACGGCGCCGCCTGACGACAAGGGAATTCGCATGGTTGACATTTGGCAGGGCCTGACCGAGGTCCCGGCCGGGTACGGTCCCGCCGTCGTGACGATCGGGAACTTCGACGGCGTGCACCGCGGCCACCGCCGCGTGCTGACGCGGCTGGTGGCCTCCGCCCGCGAGCGTGGCGCCCGCGCCGTCGTCGTGACCTTCGACCCGCACCCCGCACAGGTCCACCGCCCCGAGCGCGCCCCGGAGCTGATCATGGGGCTGCAGGACCGCATCGAGGCCCTCGAGGCTGAGGGAGTGGACGGTGTCCTGGTCATGGAGTACACGCTGGACCTGGCCGCCATGACGGCCCGCGAGTTCGTGCAGGACGTCCTGGTGGACGGGCTGCACGCGTGCGGTGCGGTGATCGGCCACGACACCCGCTTCGGCTCCGGCAACAGCGGCGACGTGGACACCATGCGGGAGCTGGGCGCCGAGCTCGGCTTCCAGGTGGAGGTCATCGACGAGTTCGGCACCGACGACGACGGCGGGCTGGCGCGCCGCTGCTCCTCCACCTGGGTGCGTGAGACGCTCGCGGCCGGGGACGTGGAGCAGGCCGCGACGGTGCTCGGCCGTCCGCACCGCATGCGGGGCGAGGTGGTGCACGGTGCCGCCCGCGGCCGCGAACTGGGCTTCCCCACCGCCAATCTCTCTCCGCAGGCCACCGGGTTCGTCCCGGCGGACGGGATCTACGCCGGCTGGCTGCAGGAGGAATCCGGCACCCGCTGGCCCGCCGCGATCTCCGTCGGCTCAAACCCGACGTTCGAGGGTGTCCAGCGTCAGGTCGAGGCGTTCGTGATCGGCCGGCCCCAGGAGCGCGTGGAGGACTTCAACCTCTACGGCCAGCAGGTGGTGCTGGAGTTCGTGGCCCGTCTGCGCGGCATGGTGGCCTACCGCGGGCCGGAGGCGCTCGTGGAGCAGATGTGCTTGGACGTGGAGCAGAGCAAGACCCTTCTGGGCGTCCGCGTCTGAGCGGATTCAGGCGGTGACGCTCTCCTCCCGGGGAACGTCACGGTTCTGCGGGGTGCGGTCCTCGAGGCTCGTGACGAACGCCTCATGGTCCCGGGCGTTGAGGTCCGCGTAGGCCTGCGCCCAGTCCACCAGCGCGGTCCCCGCCCGCTTGCCCCCGCCGAGGTATCCGGAGACGCGGGCGGCGGCCGGAGACTGCGAGTGGGACCGGGCCAGGAGGACGGCGCACGCCTGGGCGTAGCCGTGGAACGACTCGTCCTCCAGGGTACTGACGTCGATCCCGCCCTTCATATCGCGGAACTGGCGCAGGTAGAAGTCGCCGAGCGGCGTCTTCAGATGGCCCAGGAACGGGTCGGAGCACGCCTGGAGGATCTTCTGCATGCCCACCACCCGGGCGCCTTCGCCGAAGCCGGCGATCCCGTCCAGCATCGGCTTCGGCTGGGGGATGCCGCCGTACTGGGCCAGGACGCTCTCCCGGGCCTCCTTGGCCTGGAGGATCAGGATGTCCCCACCGGCCTCCTCGAGGGCGATCACGAAGCACTGGGTGCCCACGCTGCCCACCCCCACCACGCGGCGCGCGAAGTCGGAGATGCTGTAGTGCCCCACCAGGAAGGCGATGTCGATCGCGGCGGAGCGCTGGTAGGCGCGGTACAGCTCCTCGAAGTCGTGCGCGGTCACGGCGTCCACCCGCTCCATGACCGGGGGAGCGTCCACGAAGCGGGCCCGGCCGTCCGGCCCGGGCGCAGTGAGTTTGCGGGCGGCCTGGCCTGAGGTGCGGCGTCGTGCCTTGGTCAGGGCTTCCTCCAGGGCCCTGCGGGAGTGCCCCTCCAGCCTGTCCAGGATCTGCTCGGCGTTCACATTGGTGTAGAAGCGCTGTACGGGGCTGAGCCTCAGCCCGTCCTTCAGGCCGCGGCGGTAGGACTCGACGATGGCCAGGGCGGCCCTCTCGATCACCTTCGGTGCCCGTCCGTCCTGGCGGCCCGCGACGACGAAGCTGGTCATCAGGCGCTTCACGTCCCACTCCCAGGGTGCCCAGGCGGCCTCGTCGAAGTCGTTGAGATCGAAGACCAGGCTGCGCTCGGGGGAGGCGTAGAAGCCGAAGTTCGCCAGGTGGGCGTCCCCGCAGGAGCCCACGCCGATGCGGGAATTGGGGTCCCGGGCCAGGTCCGCCGCCATGACGGCGGCCGCGCCACGGTAGAAGGCGAAGGCCGAGGCGGCCATGCGCTCCTGGCGCAAGGGGATCAGTTCCTGCACCCGGGTGGCGTTCTGCTCGGTCAGGATCCCCAGCGGATCACGGTCCCCGGTGGTCAACCGGGCGAGGTCCTTGCGTGGATGCTCCGCACGGGCCGAGCGGCCGGCCGTGAGCTGTTCGTGCAGGGTGAGGTTCTGGGTCGCCATGGGGTTCAGTCTGGCTCGTGGAGGAGATGCGGGCAAGGCCTGCCGGTCCCGTGCCTGGCTTTCGATGAGAGAAGACCAGGAGACGCTCACGAAGAATCCCGCCACTCGGTACACCTCGAAGGAAATGAACGGCGGCAGCCTCAACATTCTCGCCCGAGGAACCAAGCAGGACGTGCTCGCTCTCGAGCGCTCCCTGCACGAGTGGCTGCCCATCGGTCCTGAAGAGGGCCAACTATTCTACATCGAGAAGCAGATCGCCAACGGTCTCCTTCCACCCCCGTACCCTTGGTAGGAGTCATGGAATTCATCCTCGTCCTTCAGTGGCCGGCAACTTCCGAGGCCGACTACGACGTTCTCATCTCCCTAGAGGAGCACCTTGAGTCCGACCTCAATGAGGCCCATGGCTTCGTTGACGGACATGACTTTGGCGCTGGGGAGATGAATCTGTTCGTCCACACTGATCAGCCACTCGATGCCTTTCGGGACGCCCAGGAGGTTCTTGGTGCCGATCCGCGCTGGGCCACTGTGCGTGCTGCCTACCGGTCGGTCGACGGGGATGATTACACCGTGATCTGGCCCGTGACGCTTCAGAAGTTCTCGGTGTCGTGATGCCTGGGAAGCGGCGTGACGCTCGGCACTTTGATCCGTTGTGGCGCGACCGGAGCGATTTCATCATCGCTGCAGACATCTCGTCGCAAGGACCGGATGCGGCACGTGAGCAGTTCTAGGCACGCCGGATCTCTGAAACCTGCTTTGAGATGTGCTGGATTCCGTTCATCCACTACGCCTTCACCCTGGCCGACGTAGTGGAATCCGAGGTGCCGGGGGAGGCCCCGCTCGACCTTGTGGGCCGGACCATGGGATTCGGGGCTAGCTGATGATCATGTATGTCAAGGTTGTATGGCACCACGAATTCGATGAAGAACCGACTCTCTTGCTCAGTGAGATCGAGAACAGACGTGAGGTCCGCAAGGTGGAGAAGTTCGGGGACGGACGCACCCAGTTCGCTGGCCCAGAGGGCTCCACGGGCGACACTACGCTGTCCGAGACTTTGATGCCGTCTCCTAGGGAGATCGCGCAAGACCCGCAGTTCTCACTAGAGCTAATGAGTGCAGAAGATTTCGAGGCAGAGTGGCGGGCTGCCGGCGGACGCTGAAGGCCGGGCACCGGTCCGATGTCTCGGTCCGGCTTGTTGAGTCAGATCGGGCTAAGCTACTGGCGAGTGTCTTCCGCGAGGGCTCGCGCAGTGTGATGTTCCGATTCCCTGAAGCGGGCGAACACGAGGACGGAGACATGTTTGGCGCAATCATCGAAGAGCTTGTCGAGCAGCCCGACGGTCAACTCCGTGCCCGTGTGATGTTCAGGAGCGACCTCGCCCGAATCTACGTGATGCCTGGCGCCACATTCGAGGTTTGGTACGCCCAAGCAATCGGCGACGGAGTCGTTGAGCCGTGGATCGGTCCGCGTCGCCAGCGATGAGTACAGAAAGTAATCGGCCGCCGGTCCGGCTCTGGGAAGGACCAATCGAACAGCCCATCTATCGTGACCGTGACGGTGAACGAAGCCGCGATATGTCGTCGCGGCTTTCGCGAAACGCGTAGGAGCGCGCACCGGTGATAAACACGGTCTCGATGTCGTCGACCTTCATCGCGTCGCACGGATCAGCTGGGCTTCGGCCTCGACGTCGATGCGCCGGACCTGGGCAGCTGCGACCAACGGCGCGATCGACGTCCTTTCAGTAGTTTTCGGAGGGTGTCCAGTCTCAGCGCCTTGCGCATCGCCGTCTGCAGCGACCACCCCAGCAGCGGCCTCAGCCTGCACGTTCATCACGCACCTCCCGAGTCAGAGCCGCGCCGTTCACCATACAATCCGGGCCGCGTCTGGCTTTCGACAAGAAACGTCACGGGACGGTAGAATCGGGGAGGATCCGGCTGCAGTCCGTGGTTGCCGGTCCCTGCTCGCTGTCCTCTTCGGTGGACCGGGCACACCCGGCAGTGAGTCTCTGTCCGGGCCGCACGGCACACTCAGTAGGAGTTCACTGTGGCACTTGACGCCGCCGTAAAGACGCAGATCATCAACGAATACGCCACCCACGAGGGTGACACGGGTTCCCCCGAGGTCCAGATCGCTGTGCTGTCCAAGCGCATCGCCGACCTGACGGAGCACCTGAAGTTCCACAAGCACGACCACCACACCCGCCGTGGCCTGATGGCCCTGGTCGGTCGCCGTCGTCGTCTGCTGCGCTACCTGCACGACACCGACATCAGCCGCTACCGTTCGCTCATCGAGCGCCTCGGCCTGCGCCGCTAGTTGGTCTGGAAGCGGCCCGCTCCTCGAGCGGGCCGCTTCCTGCAGTATCGCCCGGTTCAGCGATGAGCCGGGCACCGAAAAACCTCACGTGACCTGAGCCCGCGGCATTCGCGGTCCTCGGTAGTGACCTCCGGGCCGGATCCCGCCCCGAGGGTCTCGATCGAAGACCGGGTGCCGGGTGCAGGGCACCGACAACGAAACGGAGGTGACCCATGGAGGGTCCCGAAATCCAGTTCTCCGAGGCGATCATCGACAACGGCCGATTCGGCCAGCGCGTGATCCGCTTTGAAACCGGCCGTCTGGCCAAGCAGGCCGCAGGTGCGGCCATGGTGTACATCGACGATGACACCGCACTCCTCTCCGCCACCACCGCCGGCAAGCAGCCGCGCGAGGGCTTCGACTTCTTCCCGCTGACCGTCGATGTGGAAGAGCGCATGTACGCCGCCGGCCGCATCCCGGGCAGCTTCTTCCGCCGCGAGGGCCGTCCCTCCACCGAGGCCATCCTGGCTTGCCGCCTCATGGACCGCCCGCTGCGCCCCGCCTTCGTGAAGGGCCTGCGCAACGAGGTCCAGATCGTGGTGACCGTGCTGGCCATCAACCCGGACGAGCTCTACGACGTGGTGGCCATCAACGCCTCCTCCATGTCCACGCAGCTCTCCGGCCTGCCGTTCTCCGGCCCGATCGGCGGCGTCCGCGTCGCCCTCGTCGCCGACGAGCAGGGCACCCAGTGGGTCGCCTTCCCGAAGCACTCCCAGCTCGAGAACGCCGTCTTCGACATGGTCGTGGCCGGCCGCATCGCCGGTGACGACGTCGCCATCATGATGGTCGAGGCCGAGGCCACCGACAACTCCTGGAACCTCATCAAGGAACAGGGCGCCACCGCTCCCACCGAGGAGATCGTGGCCGAAGGCCTCGAGGCCGCCAAGCCGTTCATCAAGGCTCTGTGCGAGGCCCAGGCCGACCTGGCCGCCCGTGCCGCCAAGCCGACCGTGGAGTTCCCGGTCTTCCTGGACTACCAGGACGACGTGTTCGCCGTCGTCGAGTCCGCTGCCGCCGCCCGCCTGTCCGAGGTCTTCCAGATCGCCGACAAGCAGGAGCGCGACAACGCCTCCGACGCTCTCAAGGACGAGGTTCTCGCCTCTCTGGCCGAGCAGTTCGAAGGCCGCGAGAAGGAGCTCTCCGCAGCCTTCCGCGCCGTCACCAAGCAGGTGGTGCGCCAGCGCATCCTCAAGGACCAGGTCCGCATCGACGGCCGTGGCCTGACGGACATCCGCCAGCTCACCGCCGAGGTCGAGGTCCTGCCCCGCGTGCACGGCTCCGCCATCTTCGAGCGCGGCGAGACCCAGATCATGGGTGTCACCACGCTGAACATGCTCAAGATGGAGCAGCAGATCGACTCCCTGTCGCCGGAGAAGACCAAGCGCTACATGCACAACTACAACTTCCCGCCGTACTCCACCGGTGAGACCGGCCGCGTCGGCTCCCCGAAGCGCCGCGAGATCGGCCACGGCGCCCTCGCCGAGCGCGCCCTGGTGCCGGTGCTGCCGAGCCGCGAGGAGTTCCCCTACGCGATCCGTCAGGTGTCCGAGGCCCTCGGTTCCAACGGCTCCACCTCCATGGGTTCCGTCTGTGCCTCCACCCTGTCCCTGCTGAACGCCGGTGTGCCCCTGAAGGCCCCCGTCGCCGGCATCGCCATGGGCCTGGTCTCCGACGAGGTGGACGGCCAGACCCGTTACGCCGCCCTGACCGACATCCTGGGCGCCGAGGATGCCTTCGGCGACATGGACTTCAAGGTCGCCGGCACCCGTGAGTTCGTCACGGCCATCCAGCTGGACACCAAGCTGGACGGCATCCCGGCCTCCGTCCTGGCCGCCGCCCTGAAGCAGGCCCGCGAGGCCCGCCTCCACATCCTCGACGTGATCAACGCCGCGATCGACACCCCGGACGAGCTCTCCGAGTTCGCCCCGCGCGTCATCGCCGTGAAGATCCCCGTGGACAAGATCGGCGAGGTCATCGGCCCCAAGGGCAAGATGATCAACCAGATCCAGGAGGACACCGGCGCGGACATCTCCATCGAGGACGACGGCACCGTGTACATCGGCGCCACCAACGGCCCGTCCGCCGAGGCCGCCCGCTCCGCGATCAACGCCATCGCCAACCCGCAGATCCCCGAGGTCGGTGAGCGTTACCTGGGCACCGTGGTCAAGACCACCACCTTCGGTGCGTTCGTCTCACTGACCCCGGGCAAGGACGGCCTCCTGCACGTCACCGAGCTGCGCAAGCTCGCCGGTGGCAAGCGAGTGGACAACGTCGAGGACGTCGTCTCCGTGGGCCAGAAGGTCCAGGTGGAGATCACCAAGATCGACGACCGTGGCAAGCTCTCCCTCTCCCCGGTGGTTGAGGACGAGTCCGCTTCCGACGATGAGGCCGCACTGGTCGGCGAAGCCTGATCGATGGCAGCCATTGAGCTGCCTCTGAGCGTGGAGCAGGGCCGTTCGGTCCTGCTCCACGCTCATGAGGGGGCAGAAGTACGCCGCACCATCCTCCCCGGAGGAGTGCGCGTCCTGACCGAATCCATGCCGGGCCAGCGCTCGGCGAGCATCGGCTTCTGGGTGGGCGTCGGGTCCCGCGACGAGGTGGAAGGCCAGCACGGCTCCACCCACTTCCTGGAGCACCTGCTCTTCAAGGGCACCCGGCGTCGCACCGCGCTGGAGATCGCCTCCGCCTTCGACGAGGTGGGCGGCGAGTCCAATGCGGCCACGGCCAAGGAGAGCACCTGCTACTACGCGCGGGTGCTGGACCGGGACCTGCCGATGGCCATCGACGTCATCGCGGACATGATCACCGGTGCCGTCCTGGATCCTGACGAACTGGAGCAGGAACGGGAGGTCATCCTCGAGGAGATCGCCATGGACGCGGATGATCCGACGGATGTGGCGCACGAGCACTTCGTCGCCGCCGTCCTGGGCGACCACCCGCTGGGCCGCCCCATCGGCGGCACTCCGGAGGCCATCCGCGCCGTCGCCCGCGACGCCGTGTGGGAGCACTACCAGGACCACTACGGCTCGCACGAGCTCGTGGTGACCGCCGCCGGCGGCCTGGACCACGACGTCGTGTGCTCACTCGTGGAGGGCGCGCTTCGGGAGGCCGGCTGGCCGCTCGACGCGGGGCAGCAGCCGTCGCCCCGCCGTTCCTCAGATCCGGCCGCCATCTCCGGCCTGCCCGGGCTTCACGTGGTCAAGCGCCAGGTGGAGCAGGCCAACATCATCCTGGGCTGCCCCGGACTGGTGTCCAACGACAGCCGCCGCTACGTCATGAGCGTGCTGAACACCGTCCTGGGCGGTGGGATGTCGTCCCGGCTGTTCCAGGAGATCCGTGAGAAGAAGGGCCTGGTCTACTCGACCTACTCCTTCTCCTCGGCCTATGCCGACGCCGGCTACTTCGGCCTGTACGCGGGCTGCAGCCCTGCCAAGGTGGGGCAGGTCATCGGTCTGCTGCAGGCCGAGCTGGAGAAGCTGGCCGCGGACGGGATCACCGAGCTGGAACTCACCAAAGCCAAGGGCCAGCTGGCCGGCGGGATCGTGCTCGCCCTGGAGGACACCGGCTCACGGATGTCGCGCCTGGGCCGTGCCGAACTTGTGTCCGGCGAGTTCCAGAGCATCGACGACACCCTGGCGCTGATCGACGGGGTCACGGCGGAGCAGGTGCTGGAGCTTGCGCGGGAGATGTCCTCCCGCCCCCGCACCATCACCGTCGTGGGACCGTTTGAGGAGACGGAGACCTTCGGGCTCTGATTCTCCGAACCAACTGGTCGGGTCTATCTGTCGTTATGGGACACCCAAAGCGACAGATAGACCCGACCAGTTGGCTTAACCGCCGGCGAAGGGCGGGAGGACGTCCACCGTGTCGCCGGGGGAGAGGGGCTTCTCACGGTCCTTCGCGGCCACGCCGTTGACCAGGAATGAGCTCCGGGACAGGACCCGGGCGAGCTCGGGAGCGGAAGGTTCGACGTCGCGCGGTTGCGCGGTCAGGGTCTCCAGCAGTCCGGCGAGGGTCAACGACGCCGCGGAGTCGTCGAAGCGCTCCTCCTCGGCGCCGGCGGCGGCACGGGCCGCGGCGAAGTACCGTACCGTGATCACGGGTGTCTCCTAAGTCTGGTGCAGAGCAGTCTGATGCGGGAAGAAAAGGTCAGCCGCCGATGGCACTCATGGAGCGGTCCGGCTGGACGAAGTCCGGGGCATCGAGCCCCACGTGGCCCATGCCGTGGGCCTTCGGTTTGACCCACATGGCCTCCTGCCAGCGCAGCGCCAGCTCGGCGTCGTCGGCCCCGGCCCGGAGGTGACTGAGCAGATCGAACTCCTCACGGGAGAACAGGCAGCTCATGATCTTGCCTTCGGCCGTGATGCGGGTGCGCCGGCAATCGGAGCAGAACGGCTCCGTGACGGAGGCGATGATGCCCACGGTGCCCAGGACCTCGCCGGTCTCCCGGGAGCGCACCGTGAAGCGTTCGGCGGGTGCGCCGTCGCGGTTGCGGGGGTCCGGCCCCAGCTCCACGTGCTCCGAGAGCAACTCCCGCGTCTGCGCGGCCGTCACCAGCTTCTCGCGCCGCCAGATGTGGTCCGCGTCCAGTGGCATCTGCTCGATGAAGCGGAGTTCGTAGCCGTGCTCCAGGGCCCAGTGGAGCAGATCCGGGGCCTGGTGGTCGTTCAGCCCGCGCATGAGCACCGCGTTGAGCTTCAGGGGGGTCAGGCCCGCGGCGGCGGCCGCCTCGATGCCGGCCAGGACCTGGTCCAGGAAGTCCCTCCGGGTCAGCTCGGCGAAGGTCTCCTGGTGGATCGAGTCGAGGGAGACGTTGATGCGGCTCAGTCCGGCCTCGGCCAGCGCCTTCGCACGGGATGCGAGGCCCACGGCGTTGGTGGTCATGGAAATCGGGAGATCCGGGTGATCCGAGCGGACCGCGGCGATGATCTCCACCAGTTCCGCCCGCACCAGAGGCTCGCCACCCGTGAGCCGCAGTTCGCGCACTCCCAGTTCACGGACGCCGATCCGCACCAGGCGCCGGATCTCCTCGGGGCTCATGAGCCGGTTCTTCGGCAGCCAGGCAAGCCCGTCGGCGGGCATGCAGTAGGTGCAGCGCAGATTGCACTTGTCAATGAGTGAGATCCGCAGGTCCGTGGCGCGGCGCCCGAAGCGGTCCAGCAGACCCTCGTGCTCCGGCATGGCGATCCTCTCGCCAGAGGGTGCGGGGGACGGCGACCCGGGCATGCCGAGCTGCACGCGTCCGTTTCCAGCCGTCGTGTTCATGTGATTCACACTACGCCAGATGACCGGAAAGAGACCTTTCGGTTCCGTCATATCCTCGCTCACGGAGGCTCCGGAGAGACGCCGCGGACCTACGCTGGAAGCATGAACGGAGAAGCTTCCACCGGGGCGGCCCCCGGGTTCCAGGGCCGGTGGGCCGGCCCCGCCCTCGCCGCCCTCTGCGGCCTTCTGGCGGTGGGTCTCGGCCTTCTGTCCGGGGAACTCCTGAGTGCTTGGCTGAGCCCGTCGGTCTCGCCCCTGAACGCCGTCGGAGCCGTGATGATCGACGCCTTCCCGGGACCTGTGAAGGACTGGGCCGTCGCCAACTTCGGTACCAATGACAAGCTGGTCTTCGGTGTCACCATGCGGGTCATCGTCGCCCTGCTGGCGTGCGCCGCCGGGGTGCTGGAGCGCCGGAAGCGGGGTATCGGCGTGGGCCTGGTGATCGCGATCGGCGTGCTCTCGGCGGCCGCGGGGGCCTCCCGGCCCGACGGTGGCACCACACCGGCGTTCCTCGGCATCCTGTCGGGGGCCGTCGCGGCCATCGTGCTCGCGGTCCTGATCGAGCGTCTGCGTGCCTGGACGGACCGGCCCCGGACTCAGACGCTGCGCTCCGCGAGCGGCACCGACCGCCGTCGCTTCCTGAGCGCCCTGGGCCTGAGCGCCGTCGGCGTCGCCATCCTGGCCGTCGGCACGGCGGTGGCGCAGGGCGCGGTCACCGGTTACCAGAACGCCCGCGCGGCCCTGAAGCTCCCGGCGCCGAAGAAGGCCGCGCCGGCTCCGCCGAGCGACCCGCCGGTGCCCGGCATCCCCAGCTGGACCACCCCGGCGGACTCGTTCTACCGGATCGACACGGCCCTGGTGGTGCCCTTCCCGGACCCGGATACTTGGCGGCTGAGGGTGACGGGCATGGTGGACCAGGAAGTGACCATGACCTTCGCCGAGCTCCTGGCCAAGCCCCTCGAGGAGCACGACGTGACCCTCACCTGCGTCTCCAACGAGGTCGGCGGGAACCTCATCGGCAACGCCCGGTGGCTCGGCTGGCCGGTGCGCGAACTGCTGGCCGAGGCCGGTGTGAAGCCGGGTGCGGACATGGTGCTCTCCACGAGCGTGGACGGCTTCACCGCGGGCACGCCGTTGGCCGCCCTGCAGGACGGCCGCGCAGCGATCCTGGCGGTCGGCATGAACGGGCAGCCCCTGCCGCCGGAGCATGGTTTCCCGGTGAGGATGGTGGTTCCGGGCCTGTACGGGTACGTCTCCGCGACCAAGTGGCTGACGGAGCTGAAGGTGACCACCTTCGCTGCCGACTCCGGCTACTGGATCCCCCGGGGGTGGTCGCCTCTGGGGCCCATCAAGCGTTCCAGCCGGGTGGATGTGCCGCGGGACGGGCAGTCCCTTCACGCCGACGCCGTCCTGGGCGGTGTGGCGTGGGCACAGGGCGTCGGCGTAGCCTCCGTGGAGGTGAGGATCGACGACGGCGCGTGGCGTGCCGCGCGTCTGGGCGGCGACGGGGGAGCGGACTCATGGCGCCAGTGGTGGCTTCCGCTGGCCGAGGCGGCCGGCGGCGTGCCGGGCCACGGGAAGCACACGGTGACCGTCCGGATGACCGGACGCGACGGAACCGCCCAGAGCACCGATCAGGTCCCTCCCGCGCCGAATGGCTCCAGCGGGCTTCACTCGGTCGGCTTCACGGTGTCGTGAGCGTTCCTGCCAGAATGGGGCCATGACGTCATCCCGTGAGTCTCATCACGCGCCCCGCTCCGTCGCCGCGCACGCCGCCGCCGTGGAGGAGCTCCTGAGGCCGGTCGTCGACAGGCTCTCCGGGCACCCGGAGACGGTGCCGCTCTCCGCGGCGCGTGGCCGGGTCCTGGCCGAGTCCGTCACGGCCCCGCTGGATCTGCCGCCCTTCGACAACTCCCAGATGGACGGGTACGCCGCGCGTTCCGTGGACCTCCCGGGCACGCTCCGGGTCGGTGCCACCATCGCCGCCGGTCACAGTGATGCCGCGCTCGCCCCCGAACCGTCGCCGGGCACAGCCGCCCCCATCATGACCGGCGCCATGCTGCCCGCCTGGGCCGACGCCGTCGTGCCCGTGGAAGCCGCGGTCCCGTCCCGCTTCCTGGACGAGGGGGAGGAGATCAGCCTGCCCGCAGCACCCGCCGGCCAGTTCGTGCGGACGCGGGGGAGCGACGTCGCACTGGGATCCGGAGCCCTCGAGGCTGGAACGGTCCTCGGCCCATCCCAGATCGCGTTGCTGGCGGCGCTCGGCGTCGCCCGGGTCTCCGTGCGCCCCCTGCTGAGGGTGGCACTCCTGAGCACGGGGGACGAACTGGTGCCCGTCGGTGAGCCGCTTCCCACGGGCCGGATCCATGACTCCAACGGACCCATGCTGACGGCCGCTCTTCGCGAGGCCGGTGCCGGCGTCGTACAGGCCCATACCCAGGAGGACAGCCCCCAAGGGTTTCGCGACGCCCTGGCCCGGCTGGACGGCGTGGACCTGGTCATCAGCACCGGCGGCGTCAGCCAGGGAGCGTTCGAGGTGGTGAAGCAGGGCCTCTCCGAGGGGGTCGACTTCGTGTCCGTGGCCATGCAGCCGGGCGGTCCCCAGGCGCTGGGGACGGTACGCATCGCGGGCGCCGACGTGCCGTTCCTCGGGTTCCCGGGGAACCCCGTCAGCTCCCTGGTGTCCTTCGAGATGTTCCTCCGGCCGCTCCTGGCCGGGACCCGGCCGCGTATCGCCTTGCGGCTGGAAGGAGCCGCGGACAAGCCTGCGGGGAAACACCAGGTCAGGCGTGGCCGGCTGAACGGGGACCGCGTGACGCTGGTGGGCGGCCCGGGTTCCCACCTGCTGCACGCGCTGGCCCACTCCGACTGCCTGGTGCACCTGCCGGTGGGACTCGGACACGCTCCGGACGGCACCGAGGTGGAAGTATGGGTCCTATGACCGAACCGAGTCCTTTGACGCCGACAGAGCTCACGCACGTCCGTGCGGACGGCAGCGCCCACATGGTGGATGTCTCCGCCAAGGAGGAGACCACCCGCGTGGCCCGCGCCCAGGCCGTCCTGACCACCACCCCCGAGGTGCTGCACCTCCTGGGCGAGGGCGGGCTGCCGAAGGGTGACGCGCTCGCCGTCGCTCGCGTGGCCGGGATCATGGCGGCCAAGAAGACACCGGAGCTCGTGCCGCTCTGCCACCCGTTGCCGCTGGCCAAGGTGACCGTGGACTTCGAACTCGGCGAAGACTCGGTCCGCATCGAGACACTCGTGAAGACCCGCGGCGTCACGGGGGTGGAGATGGAGGCCCTGACCGCGGCGAGCGTCGCCGCGCTGAGCGTGTATGACATGGTCAAGGCCGTGGACAAGCACGCCGTCATCTCGGATCTCAAGGTCCTGGCGAAGAGCGGTGGCAAGAGCGGGGACTGGTCGCTGTGAGCCACGGGCTGCAAAGGAACCGCGCCGGCGTCGTCATCGCCTCCACCCGTGCGGCCGCCGGGCTGGCGGAGGACATGACGGGCCCGGTGATCGCCGACTGGTTGCGTGAGCACGGCTTCGAGCCGGACGAACCGCTCGTGGTGCCCGACGGCGCGGCCGTCGGGGCCGCCCTGCGCGCGCTCCTGCAGGTGGGCTGCGCCGTCGTGCTCACCAGCGGGGGCACCGGCCTCACGCCGGACGACCTCACCCCGGAGGAGACCCTGCCGCTCCTGGACCGGCCGCTGCCCGGAGTCATGGAGGCGATCCGCGCCGCCGGACTGGCCAAGACGCCGTTCGCGGCGCTCAGCCGTGGCCACGCCGGGCTGGCCGGGGACTGCCTGCTGGTGAACCTGCCCGGATCCCCCAAGGGTGTGATGGACGGCCTGGCCGTCCTGGACCCGCTCGTGACCCATATCTGCGCCCAGGCCCAGGGAGAACACCATGACCATTGACAACGAATCGGTGGCGGACGCATCGGCCGGCCACGCCACCGTCCTCTTCGCCGAGCTGAGCGCTGAGGCGATCTCAGCGGACGCCGCGCTCGCCGCCGTGTCCAACGCCCATGCCGGGGCGGTGGTGACGTTCTGCGGCGTGGTCCGGGACCACGACGGCGGCAAGTCCGTGGACCGGCTCGCCTACAGCGCCCACCCGAGCGCGCAGGCGGCGTTGGAGACGATCGTCGACGAACTCGGTGCCTCCCACGGCACGGCGGCCGTCTGGGTCTCCCACCGGGTGGGAGACCTGGCCATCGGAGATGCGGCCCTCGTGTGTGCGGTGGCCACGGCACACCGCCGCGAGGCGTTCGAGCTGTGCTCCGCCATCGTGGAACGGGTCAAGGCCGAGGTCCCGATCTGGAAGGAGCAGTTCTTCACGGACGGCACTGTCGAGTGGGTGGGGATCTGACGGGATGACCGGGGACCAGCCCATTGCCGTGCAGGAGATCCTCGCCGAGCTGGCTTCTCTGGAGGACCCCAGGGTGCGGGAGATCAACGAACGTCACGGAGACGACCACGGGGTGAACCTGAGCCGGCTCCGGGCCGTCGCCAAGAGGCTCAAGGTCCAGCAGCTGCTCGCCCGGGAGCTCTGGGCGAGCGGCGACACGGCCGCGCGCCTGCTCTCACTCCTCATCTGCCGTCCCAAGGACTTCACGGCGCAGGAGCTGGACGCGATGATCCGGGTGGGAAGGTCCCCCAAGGTCCTGGACTGGCTGGTGAACTACGTGGTCAAGAAGAGTCCGCACGCGGACGAACTGCGGACCGCCTGGTTCTCCGACGCGGACCCCGTGGTCGCCGCCGCGGGCTGGGCCCTGACCAGTGCTCGTGTGGTGACCAGTGCCCGGGTGGTCAAGGACCTTGCCGGTCTGGACCTGGACGGGCTCCTGGACCGGATCGAGAGCGACATGAAGGCTGCCCCGGAGCGCCTGCAATGGGCCATGAACGACTGCCTGGCGCAGATCGGTATCCACCACGCGGCCTTGCGGGACCGGGCCCTGTCCATCGGAGAACGCCTGGAGGTCCTGAAGGATTACCCGACCCCGCCGGGCTGCACCTCACCCTACGCGCCGCTCTGGATCGCCGAGATGGTCCGCCGCCAGGAGGAAGCAACCCGCTGACGCCGTTTTCCGTGGCCGGACCGCACGCCGATACCCTTGGACCATGAGCATGAAAGTGGCAGTGGTCGGCGCGGGCGGGCGCATGGGCGGCGAAGCCGTGAAGGCGGTGAACGCGGCCGCGGACATGGAACTCGTGGCGCAGCTGCGCCGTGACGACCCCCTGGAGAGCATTCTCGACGCCGGTGCCACCCACGTGGTGGACCTGAGCGTCCCGGACGCCACCGAGCGCAATGTGCGCTTCGCCGTCGCGCATGGCCTGCACGCCGTGGTGGGCACCACCGGCTGGTCCGCGGAGAAGCTGGAGTCGCTGCGTGAGCTGCTGGCCACCACCCCGGGCGTCGGTGTCCTGATCGCCCCGAACTTCGCTCTCGGCTCCGTCCTGGCCAGTGCGTTCGCCGCCAAGGCGTCCCGTTATTTCGAGTCCGTGGAGATCGTGGAACTGCATCACCCGGACAAGGTCGATGCTCCGTCCGGTACCGCCGCCCGCACTGCCGAACTGATCGGCGCCGCCCGTGAGGAAGCCGGAGTCCCGGCCAGCCCGGACGCCACGCAGAGCGATCCGCTCGGCGCACGCGGCGCCGTCGTCGATGGAGTCCATGTGCACAGCGTCCGCCTGCGTGGTCTCGTCGCCCACCAGGAGGTCCTCCTCGGAGGTCCCGGCGAGCAGCTCACCCTCCGCCACGACTCCTATGACCGCGCCTCCTTCATGCCCGGCGTGCTCCTGGGCCTCCGCGAGGTGTCCACCCGTCCGGGCCTGACCCACGGTCTGGACGGCTACCTGGATCTGGGCCTCTGATGGGGGAGTTCTGGGTCCGCAACCGCACCAAGATCTGGGTGGGGGCCATCTCGCTCCTGCTGGTCTTCTACCTGGTGGTCACCTTCGAGCGAGCCGTGCTCCTGCTCGGCGATCCGAACCCGATGGCGAAGGCCATGGGTGCCGGGTACCTCCTGCTGCCCGTGGTGGGCGCCTGGGCGCTCGTGCGCGAGCTTCTGTTCGGCTCCCGCACGGAGAAGATGGCCAGGATCCTGGAGGACGAGGGCGGCCTGCCGCCGGACAACCTCCCACGGACCCCGGGCGGACGGATCGTCCGCGAGGCGGCCGACGCGGAGTTCGTGAAGTACCAGCGAGAAGCGGAGGCGGCGCCGGAGGACTGGCGCAGCTGGTTCCGTCTGAGCTGCGCGTACGACGCCGCGGGCGACCGCCGTCGGGCCCGGGCGGCCATGAGGGACGCGGTGGGCCTCTTCCGCAAGGCGTGAGCGCGCCGCCGCGTCCCGTCATACGGGCCGTGTTTCTGTGCACCTGCCGATTCGGGATAATCTACTGACATGGCTGTTTCTGGTACACACACCCCCCGCCTCGGAACTCTTCTGACCGCCATGGTCACCCCGTTCACCGACGACGGCGTGGTGGATTACCAGAAAGCCGCCGAACTCGCCGAGCACCTGGTGAACGGCGGCTGCGACGGCCTGGTGGTCACCGGCACCACGGGTGAGACCTCGACGCTGACGGACGAGGAGAACCTCGGCATGTTCCGCGCCGTCAAGGAGGCAGTGGGGGACCGTGCCGCGATCATCGCCGGCACCGGCACCAATGACACCGCGCACTCGATCCAGCTCTCCCGCCGCGCCGCCGAGCTCGGTGTGGACGGCCTGCTGATCGTCACCCCGTACTACAACAAGCCGAGCCAGGCCGGTGTGAAGGCCCACTTCGAGGCCGTGGCCGGCTCCACCGAGCTCCCGGTCATGCTCTACGACATCCCGGGCCGCTCCTCCGTGGAGATCGCGCCGGAGACCATGATCCGCCTGGCCGAGCACCCCAACATCGTGGCCGTCAAGGACGCCAAGGCCGACTTCGCCAAGGCCACCCGCGTCATGCGGGAGACGGACCTGGTCTTCTACTCGGGTGACGACGGCCTCACCCTGGAGTGGATGGCCCTCGGCGCCGTCGGACTCGTGGGTGTGACCACCCACGTCGCCACCGCCAAGTTCCGCGCGCTGATCGACGCCGTGAACGCCAACGACCTGGCCACCGCCCGCGCTCTGAACTTCGAGCTCGAGCCCGTGGTCCGTGCCACCATGACCCGCGCCCAGGGCGCCGTGGCGGCAAAGCAGATTCTTCAGTGGCAGAACGTCCTGCCCAACTCGCGTGTCCGGCTGCCGCTCGTGCAGCTGGATGACGCGGAGCAGACCATCATTCGTGAAGACTTGGCGGAGGCCGCATGGGTCCTGGGCTAGAACATCCCGGAACCTGCGTGGCTGCCGCCGGAAAGTAGCCTGACATGACCCAACTCGCGTTCCCGCACCTCACCACGCCTCCGGCCCTGCCGAAGGACACCCTCCGGATCGTGCCGCTCGGCGGCCTGGGTGAGGTGGGGCGCAACATGGCCGTGTTCGAGATCGGCGGCAAGCTGCTGATCGTCGACTGCGGCGTGCTCTTCCCCGAGGAGACCCAGCCCGGCGTGGACCTGATCCTGCCGGACTTCAGCTACATCGAAGACCGCCTGGATGACGTCCTGGCCGTGGTGCTGACCCATGGTCACGAGGACCACATCGGTGCCGTGCCGTACCTGCTGCGGCGGCGCGCCGACATCCCCCTGGTGGGTTCCCAGCTGACGCTCGCCCTGGTGGAGGCCAAGCTGGTGGAGCACCGTATCCGCCCGTACACCATGGTGGTGGAAGAGGGCCAGGTGGAGCAGTTCGGCCCGTTCAACTGCGAATTCGTGGCGGTGAACCACTCCATCCCGGACGCCCTGGCCGTGTTCATCCGCACCGCCGGCGGCACCGTGCTGCACACCGGCGACTTCAAGATGGACCAGCTGCCGATGGACGGCCGCATCACGGACCTCCGCCACTTCGCCCGCCTGGGCGAGGAGGGCGTGGACCTGTTCATGTCCGACTCGACGAACGCCGAAGTCCCCGGTTTCACCACCGCGGAGAAGGAGATCGGCCCCACCCTGGACCGCGTCTTCGGCCAGGCCGAGAAGCGCATCATCGTGGCCTCCTTCTCCTCTCATGTGCACCGCGTGCAGCAGGTGCTCGACGCCGCGAAGAAGCACGGGCGTTCCGTGGCCTTCGTGGGGCGTTCCATGGTGCGCAACATGCAGATCGCCGCGAAGCTCGGCTACCTCGAGGTGCCGGACGGCATCCTGGTGGACCTCAAGAACATCGACAAGTTCGCGGACAACAAGATCGTGCTCATGTCCACCGGTTCCCAGGGCGAGCCGATGGCCGCACTGTCCCGCATGGCCAATGGCGACCACCGCGTCGCCGTGGGTCAGGGGGACACCGTGATCCTGGCCTCCAGCCTCATCCCGGGCAATGAGAACTCCGTGTTCCGTATCATCAACGGCCTGCTCAAGCTGGGCGCGAACGTGATCCATAAGGGCAACGCGAAGGTGCACGTCTCCGGCCACGCGGCCGCGGGTGAACTTCTGTACTGCTACAACATCCTCGAACCGGTCAACGCCATGCCCGTGCACGGCGAGACCCGTCACCTGATCGCCAACGGGAAGATCGCCGAGGAGTCCGGCGTCCCGACGGAGAACATCGTCCTGGCGGACAACGGGACCGTGGTGGACCTGCACGACGGCCTCGCCAACATCGTGGGCCAGGTGGAGGTCGGCTTCGTCTACGTGGACGGCTCCAGTGTCGGCGAGATCACCGATGCGGACCTCAAGGACCGCCGCGTCCTGGGTGATGAGGGCTTCATCTCCATCATCACCGTGATCAACCGCACCACGGGCAAGATCGTCTCCGGCCCCGAGATCCACGCCCGCGGCGTGGCCGAGGGCGACGACGTGTTCCAGGAGATCATCCCCAAGATCAACGCCGCCCTGGAAGAGGCCGTCGCGGACCGCAAGGACCACACCACGCACCAGCTCCAGCAGGTGGTGCGCCGCGTGATCGGCACCTGGGTGAACCGCAAGCTGCGCCGGCGCCCCATGATCATCCCGGTGGTCCTGGAGGCCTGAGCCAGCCGCGACGGAGGGCCTCGGAGCATGTGGGGAGGATGTCCACTGTTCCGGGGCCTTCCTGCGTTAGCGTAGGAGTATGGCGACTCGTACCCCCTCCGCGCCTAAAGGCACCACGAAGAGCAGAAGCGGAAGCTCCACCGGCCGGACCGGCACCGGGCGGAGCGCCTCTTCCAAGGCTGCGCCCGCCCGGCACCAGAGTGCGGGAAGCGGTGACCAGCCGTGGCTGATCCGTGCCCTGGCGAGCGCCTACCTGGGCCTCGCCCACGGCGCCGGAGCCGGAATCCGCCGCATCGGCCGCGATGTGAGCGGCATGGATCCGGGCATCCGGCGCGACGGCGCGGCCCTGTTCAATCTGCTGCTGGCCGTCTTCATCGCCACCTTCGCCTGGTGGGGCCTGAACGGTGCGCTGCCCGCACTGGTCGCCTCCGTGGTCAACGGCACCTTCGGATGGATGACCTACCTCCTGCCGCTCATGCTGGCCACGTGCGGGATCCGGCTCTTCCGTCATCCGGAGGACACTCGGAGCAACAACCGCATCGGCATCGGCTTCATCATCATGACGATCGCCGGCTGTGGGCTCGCCCATGTCATCGGTGGCCAGCCCAGCCCGTTCGACGGCTTCGAGGGGGTGCGCAGGGCAGGCGGCATGGTGGGCTTCCTGGTGGGCTCGCCTCTGGCCGCCGTGCACCCGGCCGTCCCGATGGTGCTGTACACGTTCCTGGCCTTCACCTCGGTCCTGGTGGTCACCGCGACCCCCTTCACGGCGATCCCGCGCCGCATCCGTGAGGCGTACGAGCACCTCATGGGCATGGACCTGGAACGGGAGCCCGTGGACGGCCACGACCGCAGCTACCTCTACGAGCACGACCCGAAGCCGGCCAAGGCGCCCCGGAAGCGCCGCCTCTTCGGCAAGGACGCGGACGCCGCGGAGAAGAGCGTGGACGGCTATGCGGGCGATGAGGCCTTCGAGCACGCGGTGGTCGACGACGACGATGCTGCAGGCGCCGTGCGCAAGCCTTCCGTCCCGGCCGTGCCGGCCGGTGTCCGCCGCCCCACGCAGTCGGAGATGGCCCGCGAACGGATCAAGGAGCGCCAGGGCCTCGGGGCCGGGCAGAGCCAGGATGACACTGCCACGCAGGCCATCCCGGCCGTCACCCCCACCACCGTCTTCGCCGCACCGGTGCCCGAGGAGCCTGCTCAGAAGGCCCCCATTCCGGCACCGATCCCGCAGCGGACAGAACAGCTGTCCCTCGCCGGGGACGTCACGTACACCCTGCCCAATGCCGATGCGCTGGTGGCCGGCACCGTGCCGAGGGAACGCACGGAGGCCAACGACGCCGTCGTCGCCGCCCTGACCGACACCCTGAACCAGTTCAACGTCGACGCCGCCGTGACCGGCTTCAGCCGCGGTCCCACCGTGACGCGCTACGAGATCGAGCTCGCCCCGGGCACCAAGGTGGAGCGGGTCACCGCGCTGTCGAAGAACATCGCCTACGCCGTGGCCAGCTCCGATGTGCGCATCCTCAGCCCCATCCCGGGCAAGAGTGCCATCGGCATCGAGATCCCCAACACGGACCGTGAGACCGTCTCTCTGGGAGACGTCCTCCGCAGCCAGAACGCCCGCCGCACCGAACACCCCATGGTGATGGGCGTCGGGAAGGACGTGGAGGGCGGGTTCGTGGTGGCCAACCTGGCGAAGATGCCTCACCTGCTCGTGGCCGGTGCCACGGGTGCCGGCAAGTCGTCCTTCGTGAACTCGATGATCACCTCCATCCTCATGCGGTCCACCCCGGACGAGGTCCGCATGGTCATGGTGGACCCCAAGCGCGTGGAACTCACCGCCTACGAGGGCGTGCCGCACCTGATCACGCCGATCATCACCAACCCGAAGAAGGCCGCCGAGGCCCTCCAGTGGGTGGTCCGCGAGATGGACGCCCGCTATGACGATCTGGCGAACTACGGTTTCAAGCACATCGACGACTTCAACAAGGCGGTCCGCGCGGGCAAGGTCGTCCCGCCGCCGGACTCCAAACGGGTCATCAAGCCGTACCCGTACCTGCTGGTGATCGTGGACGAGCTCGCGGACCTCATGATGGTGGCCCCGCGCGACGTCGAGGACTCGATCGTCCGCATCACCCAGCTGGCCCGCGCCGCCGGCATCCACCTGGTACTGGCCACCCAGCGCCCGTCCGTGGACGTGGTCACGGGCCTCATCAAGGCCAATGTCCCGTCCCGTATGGCCTTCGCCACCTCCTCCGTCACGGACTCCCGCGTGGTCCTGGACCAGCCGGGTGCGGAGAAGCTCATCGGCCAGGGTGACGCCCTGTTCCTGCCGATGGGCGCCTCCAAGCCGATGCGTGTCCAGGGCGCCTGGGTCAGCGAGTCGGAGATCCACAAGGTCGTGGAGCACGTCAAGGGGCAGCTGTCCGTCACGTACCGCGACGATGTGGCCGCGGAGGCTCCCAAGAAGCAGATCGACGACGACATCGGGGACGACCTGGACCTGCTCCTGCAGGCCACCGAACTCGTGGTCACCACGCAGTTCGGCTCCACGTCCATGCTGCAGCGCAAGCTGCGCGTGGGCTTCGCCAAGGCCGGCCGGCTCATGGACCTCATGGAGTCCCGTGGCGTCGTCGGGCCGTCTGAGGGCTCCAAAGCCCGTGACGTCCTGGTCAAGCCGGATGACCTGGCCGCCGTGCTGGCCACCATCCGCGGCGACGACGCGCAGTCCGTTCCGGACAGCAGCGCTCAGGCCCTGGCGGACAACGCCAACGCGAACCACCAGATGGGGGACTACGGGGTGGACCTCGTCCAGCAGGACCTGGACAACCGCACGCAGGCGGTGGACTACGGGGTGGACCTCGTCCAGCAGGACCTGGACAACCGCACGCAGGCGGTGGACTACGGCGATGACGACGACGGCGGCGAGGACGCCTGGCAGCTGACCGGGCGGTAGCCTTGGGAGGGTGAGCAGTACCTCCTCCTCGCAGGTCTGGAACCTGCCCAACATCCTGACCATGCTCCGCATCGTGATGGTGCCCTTCTTCGCCTGGTTCCTCCTCGCCGACGCCGGCGCCCAAGGGCCTTGGCGCTGGGCGGCGCTCGGAGTCTTCGTCGTCGCCATGTACACCGACCAGCTGGACGGGGACATCGCCCGTAAGCGCGGGCTCATCACCGACTTCGGGAAGATCGCGGACCCGATCGCGGACAAGCTCCTGACGGGCACCGCGTTCGTGATCCTCTCCATCCTGGGGCAGGTCCCGTGGTGGGCCACCGTGGTGATGCTGGTCCGGGAGTGGGGCATCACCTTGCTGCGGCTGGTGGTGATCCGCTACGGCGTGATCCCCGCCTCGAGCGGAGGCAAGCTGAAGACGATCCTGCAGACCGTGGTCCTGTTCCTCTACCTCCTGCCGTTCACGGCCCTGTGGGGCTGGCTCGGTGTGGTGGCGTTCGTCCTGCTCATGCTGACGGTGGCCGTCACTGTAGTGACCGGTCTGCAGTACGTGGTCCAGTCGGTGAAGCTTATCCGGGGAGGTTCCCGTGGCTGAGCCGCGGAGCGCGGAAGCCGGCCGCGCAGCGGCGGGCGGGCTGGACGCCGTCGTGCGGGAGACCGTGGCGCTGGCCGTCTCCCTCGGGCTGACGACGGCGACCGCGGAATCCCTGACGGCAGGCCTGGTGGCAGCGCGCATCGCCGACGTGCCCGGCGCGTCAGCCACGCTGCGCGGGGGAGTGGTGGCGTACCACAACGGTGTCAAGGAGCAGGTCCTGGGCGTCCCGGCCGGGCTCCTGGCCGAGAGAGGCTCGGTGGACCTGGACGTGGCGCGGGCCATGGCGGCCGGCGCTCGGACGGCCTGCGGCGCGGATGTCGCGGTCAGCACCACCGGTGTGGCCGGTCCTGACCCGCATGACGGCAAGCCCGTGGGAACGGTGTTCATCGGCATCGCGGACGCGTCCGGGAGCCGTGGATACGCGCATCAGTTCGACGGGGACCGCCCGCGGATCCGGGAGGCGGCCCTGAGCGCGGCCGTGGGCCACTTGCTGGACGCTCTCCGTGAGTTGTCTGGAAAATGACTGCGGGGGAACAAAAGCCCAGGGCGAGAAGTTACTTTAGTGTCGCCATCACGATAGTGATGGCCATAGGATGACAACAGGCCTTGGGCCTGCAAGAAGGAGCGAGCGATACACATGGTCAAGCAGCCCGTATCCGTGAACGGCGTGGTCCGCTGGAAGGATGTGGGCCTCCTCGATCCGGCACAGCACGAAGCGAAGGAGCGCAAGATGGTGATCCTGCGTCACGAAATCGGTGATGTCCTCCGCGATGTCCGCCAGCGTCAGGGGCGTACCCTGCGGGAAGTCTCCCACAGCGCACGCGTCTCGCTCGGCTACCTGAGCGAAGTGGAGCGCGGCCAAAAGGAAGCCTCCTCGGAACTGCTCTCCTCGATCTGCACCGCCCTCGACGTCCCGCTCTCCAGCATGCTCCGCGAGGTCAGCGACCGGGTTGCTGTGGCCGAAGGCCTCGCCGTGCCGGACACCGTCCCTCAGGACTTCGCCCAGCGTTACGGCCGCGGCCTTGGAGACGAACTGGAACTCGTCGGAAGCCGCTGATCCAGCGGTCCGGTCCGAAGACAGACGACAATGCCCGGTGGCGCCTCAGGCGTCACCGGGCATTGGTCGTCTCCGGGCCTCAGAGCCCGTCGCGCTCGTACAGGGTGTTGAGCTTCCCCAGGTTCTCCGCCAGGGCGTCCAGTTCGCCGGCGTCCCACTCGCCCAGCCGCTGCCGGAAGATCGCCCGGCGAGCGTCCTGCACCCGGGCCATGGTGGCCTCGCCGTGCCCCGTGAGCCGGAGCAGCCACGCCCGGCCGTCCTGTGGGTCGGCGTCCTTGGTCACCAGGTCGAGGCTGATGAGAAAGGCCACCTGCCGGCTGACGGTGGGCTTGCCCACCCCGATGAGCGAGGCCAGCTCGGTCAGGCGGATCGCGCCGTGCTGGCGCAGGATGGTCAGCAGGCCGTAGGCCGAGGGATCCAGGTCCGGGTGGACTTCGCGCGAGAGCCGCAGGGAGACCGCTCTGCCGCGCCGCCACAGGAGGCTCAGCTGGTGCTCTACGGCGTGAATCGCCTGGTCGAGGTCCGTGTCCCCGTCAGGGGTGAACGGGCCGTCGCCCGGTGAAGCAGTCATGCTCCTAAGGTTAGTACGCGTGGGGGCCGAGCGGCGTGGGACCCGGCTTGAGCGTCCGCGCGAGGGTCAGTGAGCGGAACGCCCGGTGGTAGGCAGTTTGGGGGCTGACCCGGGCCCCGTGAGAAGCTGGGGCAGTGCGACGTTCTCAGTTCTGGCAGTTGATGGATGACGAGTTCGGGGCCGCCTATTCGCGGCATCTCGCCGGGAGCCTGGCGCTCCGGGAGCTGGGCAGCCGGACACCCTTGCAGGCCATCTCTGACGGCTGGGATCTGAAGGCCGTCTGGATCGCCGTCTGCGAGGCCCAGGACGTGCCGGAGCAACGGCGTCTGGGGAAGGAACCCAAGCCCGTCCGGGGCCGCTGAGCGGAGCGGTTCCGGGCAACACGCCGGCAAGTATTCGAATAGTTGTTCGAATGGGGCTAAGCTCGAATCCAGGAAAAAACTCGGCCGGGTTGTCCACATGGAGCGGCTCGCGGGAATTAATGTCAGTGCCCGCATCTACTCTCGGAAATGAGGCCACACGGCGAACCGTCGGGTGGTTCAGGACTCAGGTCATCAACGTCGCGGGCCCCGCCGGGATCGCGAATGAAACAAGGGGTATGTCATGGCGGCAGCAACACCGGACCGCGCCAAAGCTCTCGAGGCGGCGCTGGCCCAGATCGATAAGCAGTTCGGCAAGGGATCCATCATGCGTCTGGGTGACGACACCCGGGCACCCATCGAGGTCATCCCTACGGGTTCCATCGCCATGGACGTGGCCCTGGGCATCGGAGGACTTCCGCGTGGCCGCGTGGTGGAGATCTACGGTCCGGAATCCTCTGGTAAGACCACCGTGGCATTGCACGCCGTGGCCAACGCACAGCGTGCCGGCGGCCTGGCCGCGTTCATCGACGCCGAGCACGCGCTGGACCCGGAGTACGCGGCCAAGCTGGGCGTGGACACCGACGCCCTCCTGGTCTCCCAGCCGGACACCGGTGAACAGGCCCTGGAGATCATGGACATGCTGGTCTCCTCCGGCGCCCTGGACATCGTCGTCATCGACTCCGTGGCCGCCCTGGTGCCGCGTGCGGAAATCGAAGGCGAGATGGGTGACAGCCACGTCGGCCTCCAGGCCCGCCTCATGAGCCAGGCCCTCCGTAAGATCACGGGCCGTCTGAACCAGACCAAGACCACGGCAATCTTCATCAACCAGCTGCGTGAGAAGATCGGCGTCTTCTTCGGCTCCCCGGAAACCACCACGGGTGGTAAGGCGCTGAAGTTCTACGCCTCCGTGCGTATCGATGTCCGCCGGATCCAGACCCTCAAGGAGGGCGCGGACTCCGTGGGCAACCGCACCAAGGTGAAGATCGTCAAGAACAAGATGGCCCCGCCCTTCAAGACCGCGGAGTTCGACATCATCTACGGCCACGGCATCTCCCGCGAGGGCGGCATCATCGACATGGGCGTGGAGCACGGCATCATCAAGAAGTCGGGTTCCTGGTACACCTATGACGGTGACCAGCTCGGTCAGGGCATGGAGAACTCGCGGCGCTTCCTGCGGGACAACCCCGACCTGGCGGACGAGCTGGAGCGCCTCATCAAGGAGAAGCTCGGTGTCGGCCCGAGTGCCGCGACGGCCGAGGAAGACAACCCGAAGCTGAAGGCCGTTGACGGACTCTGATCATGGAGGTGCTGAATCCGTGAGTGGCGATCAGACCTCACGAGGTGCTTCATCCTGGAGCCCCGGCATGCCCATGCCGGGGCTCCAGCCCGCTTCCCGGTTGTCCAAGCCGACGGGGCCCGCCCGGGAGCTTCCCTGGAGTCAGGCTCCGGACGGCGGCACCGGGGGCCACGGTACCCCGGAAGGGAACGTGGACGGCACCGCGGCCCGGAGGCGGTCCCGGAGCGGACCGAAGGCGGGGCGGCGTGGTGGCCGGGCCCGCGGCACGGGCCGAGCCGTCCTGGAAGACCCTTTCATGCGCGAGGACGCCGTCACTGCCGAACCGCCGCCGTCTCTGGAGACGATGTTCGACGGTCCGCCACCGCTGGACCTGGAACCGCCCCCGGAGGAGGAGGCGTTCGGGGAGCCGCCGTTCCCCGAGGACGAGCGGGATTCCGATGCCGACGCCGACCCTGAGTCCGTGGCGCGGGCCATCGTGCTGCGTCAACTGAGCGCGGGCCCGCGGACCCGGCATCAATTGGCCGTGAAGCTCAAGGACCGCGAGGTCCCGGAGGCCGCTGCTCGAGTGGTTCTGGACCGCTTCGAGGAGCTCACGCTCATCGACGACCGGGAGTTCGCCGCACTCTGGGTGCGCAGCCGCTCGGAACACCGTCACCTCGGTTCCGGGGCACTGCGCCGGGAACTCAGGGACAAGGGTGTCGCGGAGCCGCTCATCGCCGAGGCGTTGGAGCAGCTCAGCCAGGACGCCGAACGCGAGTCCGCTCAGCATCTGGTGGCGCGCAAGCTCGCCCGGGTGGACCGGGGTTCTCTGGACCGCAAGGAGCGGGACAAGCACACCCGCAGGCTCGTGGCCATGCTGGTGCGCAAGGGCCATTCTCCCGGGACCGCTTTCTCCGTGGTCGCGGAGGAACTGGACCGGGAGCCGGAGGAGTGGGACGCGGACGAATGACACCGGCCCGTGCCGTGCGGAGGCCCCGGTACCCTTGTAAGGGTGAGCACCACCCTCCCTTCTCCCGTCGCCCTGGCCCCTGACGGCCGTCCTGCATTCGAGGACGCCCAGGATACGAACCGCCGCACCTACCAGGTACGGACTTTCGGATGTCAGATGAACGTCCACGATTCGGAGCGCATGGCAGGCCTCCTGGAGGACGCCGGCATGGTTCCGGTGACGGAGGGACTGGCGGATGTCATCGTCTTCAACACCTGCGCCGTCCGCGAGAACGCGGACAACAAGCTGTACGGCCACCTGGGCCAGCTTGCTCCCCTGAAGGAGAAGAACCCGGACCTGCAGATCGCCGTCGGCGGCTGCTTGGCCCAGAAGGACCGCGACACCATCCTGCAGAAGGCGCCGTGGGTGGACGCCGTGTTCGGCACGCACAATGTCGGGGCCCTCCCGGCGCTGCTCGAGCGCGCCCGCCACAACTCGAAGGCCCAGCTGGAGATCCTCGAATCGCTCGAGGTCTTCCCGTCCACACTGCCGACCAAGCGCGACTCCGTGTACTCGGGCTGGGTGTCCATCAGCGTGGGCTGCAACAACACCTGCACCTTCTGCATCGTCCCGTCCCTGCGCGGCCAGGAACGCGACCGCCGCCCCGGTGAGATCCTGGCCGAGATCCAGGCCCTGGTGGACGACGGTGCCATCGAGGTCACGCTGCTCGGCCAGAACGTGAATTCCTACGGAGTGGAGTTCGGCGACCGCCTGGCGTTCAGCAAACTGCTGCGCGCCTGCGGCCAGATCGAAGGACTGGAGCGCGTCCGCTTCACCAGCCCTCACCCGGCGGCCTTCACCGACGACGTCATCGAGGCCATGGCGGAGACACCGAATGTCATGCCGCAGCTCCACATGCCACTGCAGTCCGGTTCGGACAAGGTCCTCAAGGACATGCGCCGTTCCTACCGTTCCACCAAGTTCCTGGGCATCCTGGACAAGGTGCGTGAGCGCATTCCGCACGCGGCCATCTCCACGGACATCATCGTGGGGTTCCCCGGTGAGACCGAGGAAGACTTCCAGGCCACCCTGGACGTCGTCGAGCAGTCCCGCTTCGCCACGGCCTTCACCTTCCAGTACTCCAAGCGCCCGGGCACCCCGGCCGCCGATCTGCCGGACCAGCTGCCCAAGGCCGTGGTCCAGGAGCGTTACGAGCGCCTGGTCGCCCTGCAGGACCGTATCGCCGCCGAAGAGAACGCCAAGCAGGTGGGCCGCGAGGTCGAGGTCCTGGTCGCGGCACAGAGCGGACGGAAGTCGGAACAGACCCACCGCCTGAGCGGCCGTTCCCAGGACCAGCGCCTGGTCCACTTCAGCGTCCCGGAAGGCGCGGAGGTGCCGCGCCCCGGCGACCTGGTCACCGTCACCATCACCGAAGCGGCTGCCTTCCACCTGGTCGCCGATCCCGCCACACCGGCCGACTACCGTTTCCGCCGTTCCCGCGCCGGCGACGCCTGGGACCGCTCCCAGGCCGAGTCCTGCGGCGTGCCCGGAACCGGCACCGCAGGCACCGTGCCGGGCAAGGGCGTCCTGCTCGGCATGCCGAAGCTGCCCACGCCCGTCCGGTGACTCTTCCCTCGGCGAGCAGCGCGGCTCGCAACGGTGTCGCGCTGCCGCTCATCGCCGTCGTCGGCGCCACCGGCACCGGGAAGTCCGAGCTGGGCATCCGCCTCGCCGAGCGGCTGGACGGCGAGATCATCAACGCGGACGCCATGCAGTTCTACCGCGGCATGGATATCGGCACGGCGAAACTGAGCCTGGCCGAGCGCGGCGGCATCCCGCATCACCTGCTGGACACGCTGGACGTCACCGAAGAGGCCAGCGTCAGCGACTTCCAGCGTCAGGCCCGTGAACTCATGGCCGAGATCCGTGGCCGCGGCAGGGTCCCCATCCTGGTGGGCGGATCCGGCCTGTACGTGCGGGCCGCCGTGGACGTCCTCGAATTCCCCGGCACCGACCCTGAAGTCCGCGCCGCGCTGGAGGCTGAGGCCGCCGAGCGCGGGCTGGCGCCCCTGCGTGAGCGGCTGCGCGCCGTCGACCCCGTGAGCGCCGAACGCCTCGGCGACGAACGCCGGGTGATCCGGGCCCTGGAGGTCCACCGGCTCACCGGCCGGCCCTTCAGCTCCTTCATGCCGCAGCGCGAGTACGTGCAGCCGACGGTCCAGATCGGGCTTGAGGCGGACCGGGAGGTGCTCAAGGAACGATTGGCGCTGCGAGTCCACCGCATGGCCGACGCCGGCCTGGGCGAGGAAGTGCGCAGGCTCGATGCCGCCGGGCTCAGGGACGGGAAGACCGCCTCCCGTGCGATCAGCTACGCCCAGTTCCTCGCGGCCCAGGACGGGCTGATCACCGAGGCGGGAGCCGTTGAGGACACCATCGTCGCCACGCGCAAGTTCGCCCGCCGGCAGCTGACCTGGTTCCGGGCCGATCCGCGCATCCGCTGGCTGGACTGGATGGCCCCGGACCTGGTGGAGCGCGCGACGCTATCCTTGGGAGTATGACTGAAACTGTTGCCATGCACGCCCCCACCGTCCTCGCCGGACTGCGAGGCCTGGAATTCGCCAAGGGGCATGGCACCGGCAACGACTTCGTGCTGATCGCCGACGCCGAGGGCGTCCGTGACGTGACGGACGAACAGGTCGCGGTGCTGTGTGACCGTCACCAGGGCATCGGCGGCGACGGCCTCATCCGGGCCGTGCCATCCCGTTTCCTGCCCGAGGGACAGGCCCTGCTGGAGACCGATCCGGACGCCGAGTGGTTCATGGACTACCGCAACAACGACGGCTCCATCGCGGAGATGTGCGGCAACGGGGTCCGCGCCTTCGTGCACTTTCTCCTGGACTCCTCGCTGGCCGAACTGCCGGAAGGCGGATCGCTGAGGATCGGCACCCGCGCGGGCGTCAAGGAGGTCACCCGCATCCCCGGCGGATACGCCGTGGACATGGGACCCTGGGGTTTCATCCACCCGGAGGAGGCCGAAGAACGCGCCGTCGACTCCATCGTCAGCGCCCGGGGGCTCGAGGGCGAGCGGCCCGCGCTCTCCATCACCATGGGCAACCCGCACACCGTGCTGGCCCTCGCCGGGCTGGACGAGCTGTCCGCCCTGCCGCTCACCGAGATCCCCACGGTGCACCCACTGCCGCCGCACGGGACGAACGTCGAGTTCGTCGTGCCCGCCGAGCCGCTGGTGCACGACGGCGTGGGGCGGGTCAGCATGCGCGTCCACGAGCGGGGCGTGGGGGAGACCCAGTCGTGCGGCACCGGTGCGTGCGCCGCGGCTGCGGCGATCCGCTACTGGGCCGGCCCGGCAGCGCCGGCGCAGTGGCAGGTCAGCGTGCCCGGCGGCGTCGTCGGCGTCACCTTCCTGCCGGCCGGTGCGGACGGCGAGCACGTGATCCTCAGCGGCCCCGCCACGATCGTGGCCCGCGGCCGGCTCGGCTGATCCCCAGCCGCTCCCACACTTCGCTTCGCTCAGGGTGGGCCCCTCGCGGCCGGGGCCCCACCCAGCCGCTCTGCCCCAGTCGGACGTCAGCTCAGTCAGCTCTCGCGGCGCACCAGCAGGGTCCGGAAGGCCTTCGCCGTGGCGAAGCGGCTGACAGCGAAGCCGGCCGGAAGCGACTCCGCGAGCCACTTCTGCAAGGAGTCGGAGCCGAGGTTCTTCTGCACCACCAGGTACGCCTCGCCGCCCGGGTTCAGCCGGGGGATCCAGCGCAGCAGCAGCTCGTGAAGTTCGGCCTTGCCGATGCGGATGGGCGGGTTGGACCAGATCAGGTCGAAGCCCAGCGCGGGGTCCACGTCGTCCGGCAGCGACGCTGTCAGGTGTTCCAGGCCCAGACTCAGCGCGTTCTCCCGGGTCAATGCGATGCAGCGCTGATTCACGTCCACCGCCGTCACACGGGCCGCGGGGGACTTCAGCGCCAGCGTCAGAGCGATGGGTCCCCAGCCGCATCCGATGTCCAGGAAGGAGCCCTCGGCCGGAGGCTCCGGGACGTCGGCCAGGAAGACGGCCGTCCCCTTGTCCACGCCGTCGGGGCTGAAGATCCCGGAGGACGTGTGCAGCTGCCGTTCCCGGCCGTCCAGGGTGACCCGGAGGGGCTTACGGACGAACTCCCCGGCGGGCTCGGCGCTGAAGTAATGTGCGGACTCCATGGGAGTAAAGACTAGTCGGCGGTCCGGGACCGGAAGAGCTGGTAGAATTGCTGAATGCTGATTTTCCTGTGACCCCTCCCGGCCTGCGAAACGGACCCTCAGGGACCACTCGCCCCGTGCCAGTCGAGGACCGCGAACCCGCTGATTCATCAGATCCGACTTCCGGGGTGCGCACCACAGGAAACCATCCGGCCTCCAGACGCAAGGCGTCTCCGGCAGGCTGTTGACAGTCCTTCCGCATCCCTTTCATCCCGTCCCGTTTCCGTCGGTGCCGCCGACTACCATGGGACCGAACGCTTCGAGGGAGAACATGACCGAAAAGACTCAACCCGGTTCCGAACTGAGCCCGGAGGAGATGCAGGCCGTCATCGACCGCATCCTGGCCACGGACGCCGCCGGCACGGCCGCCGCGGAGCAGCTCGACGAGCGTGCCGGACTCCTGGGCGGCAAGGCCCAGGCCCTGTCCAGCCTGGACAAGGAGCACAGCAGCTACGACGGCGCTCAGGAGGACCTCGCGGAACGCCGGGCTCTCCGCCGCATCGCCGGCCTCTCCACGGAACTCGAGGACGTCACCGAAGTCGAGTACCGGCAGCTGCGCCTGGAGCGGGTGGTCCTGGCCGGCCTCTGGACCGAGGGCACCCTGGCGGATGCGGAGAACTCCCTGCGGGAGCTGGCCGCACTCGCGGAGACCGCAGGATCCGAGGTGCTGGACGGTCTGGTGCAGAAGCGCCAGAAGCCGGACGGCAGCACCTTCCTGGGGTCCGGCAAGGCCCTGGAGCTCCGGGACATCGTGATGGCCACCGGCGCCGATACCGTGGTGGTGGACTCCGAACTGGCGCCTTCGCAGCGCCGTGCCCTGGAAGACATCGTCAAGGTCAAGGTCATCGACCGGACCGGCCTCATCCTGGACATCTTCGCGCAGCACGCCAAGAGCCGCGAGGGCAAGGCCCAGGTGGAACTGGCACAGCTCGAGTACCTCCTGCCGCGACTGCGTGGCTGGGGTGAATCGATGTCCCGCCAGGCCGGTGGCCAGGTGGGCAGCGCCGGCGCCGGCATGGGCTCCCGTGGCCCCGGTGAGACCAAGATCGAACTGGACCGCCGGAAGATCCGCAACCGCATGGCGAAGCTCCGCAAGGAGATCGAGGGGATGAAGCCCGCCCGGGAGGCCAAACGCGCCAACCGCAAGCGGAACGAGATCCCCTCCGTGGCCATCGCCGGGTACACCAATGCCGGCAAGTCCTCGCTGCTCAACCGCCTCACGGACGCGGGCGTCCTGGTGGAGAACGCCCTGTTCGCCACCTTGGATCCCACCGTCCGCCGGGCGCAGACCCCGGACGGGATCACCTACACCCTTGCGGACACGGTCGGCTTCGTGCGGTCCCTGCCGACCCAGCTCGTGGAGGCCTTCCGCTCCACCCTGGAGGAGGTGGCGGACGCCGACCTCATCCTCCACGTGGTGGACGTGTCCCACCCGGATCCTGAAGGGCAGATCGCCGCGGTACGGCAGGTGTTCACCGAAGTCGACGCCCGCAAGGTGCAGGAGATCATCGTCCTGAACAAGGCCGACGCCGCAGACCCGTTCGTGGTGGAGCGCCTGCGCCAGCGGGAACCCCGCAGCCTGGTGGTGTCCGCCCGCTCCGGCGAGGGGATCCCGGAACTTCTTGAGGAGATCAGCCGCTCCATCCCGCGCCCCGACGTGCGGATGGAGCTCCTGGTGCCGTATCAGCGCGGGGACGTGCTGAACAAGCTGCACGAGGGTGAATCGGAGATCCTCTCGATCGAACACACAGGCGAGGGCAGCCTGGTCCGTGTCATCGTGCGGCAGTCGCTGGCCGCGGAATTGGAGCAGTTCGTCATCCATGAGTGAGACGTCCACCGCAGGCCGCCCGGAAGACCAGGAACCCGGGGAGGACAGCCCCGCCGTGCGGCGGGCGCTGGCGCTCCTGGACACTGCGGTGTCCGCCATGGGCGGCCAGAGCCGCACCGGGCAGCACCAGATGGTCAGCCGGGTCGCTTCGGCACTGGACGAGCAGCGCCATCTGCTTGTCCAGGCCGGCACCGGCACCGGTAAGTCGCTCGGCTATCTCGTCCCGGTGATCGATGATGCCGTTCGCAACGGCAACCGCGCCATCATCTCCACGGCCACGCTCGCCCTTCAGGCCCAGATCATGGGGCGGGACCTCCCGCGCCTGCTCAAGGCCCTGGACCCCGAACTGCCCCGGCCCGTGAAGACCGCCCTGGTCAAGGGCCGGTCGAACTATCTGTGCATGCACAAGGTGGGCGGTGGCTTCCCGGAGGAGGACCCGGCAGAGGACCAGCTCTTCGGTGTCGGCGCGGACGGCGCGCTCTTCAGCTCCTCCACCGGCCCGGGCCTGGGAAGCGGCCCGGGCACCCAGCTGGGGCGGGAGATCCTGCGGCTGCGCGACTGGGCCCAGGAGACGGACACGGGGGACCGGGACGATCTCACGCCCGGCGTCTCCGAGCGTGCCTGGCGGCAGGTCTCGGTGACCGCGCTCGAGTGCATCGGCCCGGCCAAGTGCCCCATGGCGGAGGAGTGCTTCAGCGAGCGGGCACGTGCCGTCGCCGCCGAGTCCGACGTCATCGTGACGAATCACGCCATGCTGGCGATCAACGCCTTCGAAGGCGTCGCCGTACTGCCCGAGTACGACGTCGTGGTGGTGGACGAGGCGCATGAGCTGCAGGACCGCGTCACCGGCGCCGTGACCGGGCAGCTCTCCGAGGCAATGGTGACGGCCGCGGCACGCGCCGCCCGGCGGCACGCCCACATCGACATCGGTGCACTGGAATCGGCCGCACGGGGCCTTGAGGACGCCTTGGCGCCGCTCCCCACGGGCCTGCTGGCCAGGGGAATCGACGAGCCGCTCGGCCTGGCGATCGACGCCGTCCGTGAGGCGTGCCGCGCCGCGCTCTCCGACTCCAAACCGGACCAGGGCCAGCCTGCCGACGGCGCGCTCCAGGCGGCGCGGTCGCGCCTCACGCAATTGCTGGAGGTGAGCGAGCGCCTGCTCGTGGTGGGGGAGCGGCAGGAGGTCGTGTGGCTGACCCGCACCGGCACCTTCGAGCCTGGTGCCGGCTACCGCCCGGCCGACGACGACGCACCCGCCACCGTGACCGTCGCGCCCCTGAGCGTGGCCATGAAACTGCGCGATGGACTGTTCGACGGGCACACCGCGATCCTCACGTCGGCGACCCTTGCCATCGGCGCCGCCTTCGACCAGGCCGCCGGCGACGTCGGGCTCAAAGGCCCCGGTGCGCCGGACTGGGAGGGCGTGGATGTCGGATCGCCGTTCGACTATCCGCGGCAGGGGATGCTTTACGTGGCCCGCCACCTGCCTAAGCCCGGCCGCGGCATCGGCGCGGAAGCCCTCCAGGAAGTGGTGGACCTCATCAAGGCCTCCGGCGGAGGAGCACTCGGCCTGTTCTCCTCCCGCCGGGCCGCGGAGGAAGCGGCGGACTATGTCCGGGAGCATGTGGACGTTCCGGTGCTGTGCCAGGGCGAGGCCACCATGAGTTCCCTCATCAAGGACTTCGCAGAGGACCGCGACGCCTGCCTGTTCGGGACGCTGACCCTGTGGCAGGGCGTGGACGTCCCGGGAGACTCCTGCCGTCTGGTCATCATGGACCGGATCCCCTTCCCCCGTCCGGACGATCCGCTGAACACGGCGCGGTCCCGTGCCGTGGCACAGAACGGCGGCAACGGGTTCATGGCGATCTCCGCCAGCAGCGCCGCCATCAAGATGGCACAGGGCGCGGGGCGTCTGATCCGTGCCACGGGGGACAAAGGCGTGGTGGCTGTCTTGGATTCGAGGCTCGCCACGGAACGCTACGGAGGTTTCATCCGGTCCACGCTCCCGCCCTTCTGGGCGACCACGGACCGCCAGGTGGTCCTGGAAGCCCTGGGCCGGCTCGCGGTTCCGCAGAAGGCGTGAGAAAGGCCGGGCGCCCTTGTGGGGTGCCCGGCCTTGTCCGTCCGCCTGGACGTCCGTCGATCAGAGCGAGCGGAGCACCGAGACGACCTTGCCCATCACGGTCGCGTGGTCACCCAGGATGGGCTCATAGCGGGTGTTCTGGGGGAGCAGCCAGGTGTGGCCGTCCCGCTGGCGGAACGTCTTGACGGTCGCCTCGTCGTCCAGGAGGGCCGCGACGATGTCCCCGTTCTCCGCGCCGCTCTGCCGGCGCACCACCACCCAGTCGCCGTCGCAGATGGCGGCGTCCACCATGGAATCACCCACCACCTTCAGCATGAACAGCTCGCCGTGGCCCACCAGCTGCCGGGGCAGGGGCATGACATCCTCCACTTGCTGGTCGGCCAGGATCGGGCCACCGGCCGCGATGCGGCCCACCAGGGGGACCATCGCCGCATCGGTGGACGTGCTGAGTTCGGCCACCACGGAACGCGGCTGGGTCACCGCCGCCGGCGAAGGAGTGGCGCTCTCCAGGGTCAGGGGGATCAGGATCTCCATGGCCCGGGGCCGCTTGGGGTCGCGGCGGATGTAACCCAGACGTTCCAGCTGACTCAGCTGGTGCGTGACGCTGGACAGGCTGGCCAGGCCGACCGTGTCGCCGATCTCACGCATCGACGGCGGGTAGCCGTTGGTCTCGACGGACCTCTGGATGGTCTCCAGGATCTTCTTCTGCCGGGGGGTGAGGCCGCGGTTGCCGGAGACCCTGCCCTGGGCGGGCTCGCTCGCTGAAGTCCTGGCCATTCCCACTCCTGTCGGACAGACCCCCTGCGGAGGGGTCCGGTGTTCGTTCGATGGACCGCGTCCGGCGCGGGCGCCGGGGGCGGAACGGGAGCCTCCGGGCGGGAGCCTGGAATTAATGTCAGACCCCTCTGATGTCCTTGTCACCAGCAGGAAGTTCCCACCTCCCACGCTAGGTGAGGAACGGGGCTGAATCAAACATTTGTTCTAGCGAGTCTTGACAGTATTCGTAGATATGTCCTAAAAATGAAATGTCCCGAGTTCGAATACATGTTCGAACTCCGAGCCTGGAACGGTCGCTGGGCATCGAACGAAGATGCGCCACCGCGTACCGGAACCCGCGACGAACGCCCGGCGGGTCAGAGAAGGGGAAAGAAATGTCTGCACAGCTTCTGGCGGTTCCGTCGCTGCCCATCGAACGCAGGGTCACCCGTCCCGCACCGGCCATGCGGCACGCGTCCGTCGCGCGGACGGTTCCGGACGGGCCGCGGATGCGGCTCACCCGCCGTGGTCGCTTCGTGTTCTTCGGGCTGCCGACGGCGATCCTTCTCGCAGCGCTCCTGACTGTCGGCGCAGGCGCACTGCTCAACCCCGTGCGCGCCACGGATGCGCATACCCGGGGCGCGTCGACGGTGTCCGTAGTGGTACGCCCCGGTGAGACCTTGTGGGGCATCGCCCAGCGAGTGGCTCCCGAGCGCGACCCCCGCGAAGTCGTCGGCGAGATCGCGCGGCTGAACGGCCTGAAGGCGTCCCAGCTCATGGCCGGTCAGGAACTGTTCCTCCCCGCCAACTAGCAGGATCTGTCCCAGAATGCCGGTGGAGAGCAACAATTCCTGCCCGGGGACCCGGGCAACCTAGACTGTACGGGTGAGTGAACAACTGCAACGTCTGGCGAAGCTCCCCTTGCGGGAGAACCTGAAGGGCATCAGCCCCTACGGCGCCCCGCAGATCGATGTCCCGATCCTCCTGAACGTGAATGAGAACACTCATGGCGTTCCCGCGGAGGTCGTGGAGTCCATCACGGAGGCAGTGGCCAAGGCCGCAGCTTCGCTCAACCGCTACCCGGACCGTGAGTTCACCGAGCTCCGGGCCGCCCTGGCCGACTACCTTGGCCACGGGCTCGCCCCGGAGAACATCTGGGCGGCCAATGGCTCCAATGAAGTGCTCCAGCAGATCCTTCAGGCGTTCGGCGGCCCGGGCCGCACCGCCCTCGGTTTCCCTCCCACGTACTCCATGTACCCGTTGCTCGCCAGCGGCACGGACACCGAGTACGTGAAGGGTGAGCGCGACGCCGACTTCGAGCTCTCCGCCGAGTCCGCCGCACGCCAGGTGCGCGAGCTCGCGCCGAACATCGTCTTCCTCTGCTCACCGAACAATCCCACGGGCACCAGGCTCGGCCTGGACGTGGTCGAGGCCGTCTATGACGCGGGCGAGGCGAGCCGGACCATCGTCATCGTGGACGAGGCCTACCACGAGTTCGCGCACGACGGGACTCCGAGTGCCCTGTCGCTCCTGCCCGGCCGCGAGCGGCTGATCGTCTCCCGCACCATGAGCAAGGCCTTCGCCCTCGCCGGAGCCCGGCTCGGCTATCTCGCCGCCGCCCCCGAGGTGGCCGACGCTCTGCGGCTGGTCCGCCTCCCATACCACCTCTCGGCGGTCACCCAGGCGACCGCCCTGGCAGCCCTGGCCAACCGGGAACTGCTCATGGCCGACGTCGAGGACATCAAGGTCCAGCGTGACCGGATCGTCGACGAACTGCGCTCCATGGGCCTGACTCCTGCGGCCTCGGACTCCAACTACGTCTTCTTCGGCGGCCTGGAGGATCCGGCGGCCATCTGGAAGGGGCTGCTGGAGGAGGGCATCCTGATCCGCGACGTCGGGATCCCCGGCCATCTGCGGGTCACTGCCGGCACCGAGACGGAGACCACGGCCTTCCTGGTCAGGCTCCGCGAACTGCTCGGTCAGGCCTGAGCGGACCCGGCGGCACCGAGCCGCCGGCCATGAGATTCAACCAGCGCGAACCCTAAGGAGCACTCGCATGAGCGCAGCGACCACGCCCCGTACCGCCAGCATGGAGCGGACCACCAGCGAGTCGAGCGTCTTCGTCAGCATCGACCTGGATGGCAGTGGCGTCGCCGATATCAGCACCACAGTGCCGTTCTACGACCATATGCTGAACGCGCTGTGCAAGCACTCCCTCATCGACCTCACCGTGCGTGCCACGGGTGACACCCACATCGACGCCCACCACACCGTGGAAGACGTGGCGATCACGTTCGGTGAGGTCCTCAAGCAGGCGCTCGGCTCCAAGGCCGGCATCCGCCGCTTCGGTGACGCCACGGTGCCGCTCGACGAGGCTCTCGCCCGCGCCGTCGTCGACGTCTCCGGCCGCCCGTACCTGGTGCACGAAGGCGAGCCCGCCGGTCAGGAATACCACCTCATCGGCGGTCACTTCACCGGCTCGCTGACGCGCCACGCGTTCGAAGCCATCACGCTGCACGCCGGCATCTGCCTGCACATGGACGTGCTGCGCGGCCGGGACCCCCACCACATCGTGGAAGCCCAGTTCAAGGCCTTCGCCCGCGCGCTGCGCGCCGCGATCGAGCCGGACCCGCGCGTCGAGGGTATCCCGTCCACTAAGGGAGCACTGTGAGCCAGGACGAGAAGAACAGTCCCACTCAATCACTGAATGAGGGCGCCGTTCGCGATGCCCACTCGGGCAAGCGGATTCAGAGCCCGGAAGGCAAGCCGACCGTCACGGTACTCGACTACGGTTCCGGCAATGTCCGCTCCGCGGTCCGTGCACTGGAGGCCGCGGGCGCCGAGGTGACTCTCAGCGCCAAGGCCGAGGACGTCCTGAACGCGGACGGACTGCTCGTCCCGGGCGTCGGCGCGTTCGCCACCGTGATGAAGGAACTCAAGGACGTCGACGCGATCCGTCTGATCGGGCGCCGGGTGGCCGGCGGCCGCCCCGTGCTCGCCATCTGCGTGGGCCTCCAAGTCCTCTTCGAGAAGGGCGTGGAGCACGGTGTGGAGGCCGAGGGCATCGGCGAATGGCCCGGCACTGTCGAGCTCCTCCCGGCACAGGTGGTCCCGCACATGGGCTGGAACACCGTCACGGCGCCGAAGGGCAGCCTCCTGTTCGAAGGTGTGGAGAACGAGCGCTTCTACTTCGTGCACTCCTACGGCGTCCAGCACTGGGACTTCGACGTCACCCAGCCGCACATGGCACCGCCGAAGGTCACGTGGTCCGAACACGGTGCCCCGTTCATCGCGGCCGTGGAGAACGGACCGCTCTGCGCCACACAGTTCCATCCGGAGAAGTCCGGGGAGGCCGGAGCCAGGCTCCTGCGGAACTGGGTCGGGTCGCTCCGCAAGGCCGGCGCCGCCAAGGGGGCCACCGCCTGATGTGGTCGGTTCTCCTGATGGGCCTGGGCGGACTGCTGGCCGGTGGAGGGATCTCCTTCATCCAGCAGAAGAAGCCCCGCTGGCTCGTCATCGCTTTCTTCGTCCTGGCCGCCATGTCCTTGCTGGCAGCCTTCCTTCTCACGTTCAATGCCAAGTAGGCGCCCCGCGCCGTCCGGAGGGACCATGACCGACACCCAGCTCCCCGTCCTTGAACTCCTGCCCGCCGTCGACGTCGTGAACGGCCAGGCCGTGCGCCTGGTGCAGGGCGAGGCCGGCAGCGAGACCAGCTACGGCACGCCTCTCGAGGCCGCGCTCAACTGGCAGCAGAATGGTGCGGAGTGGGTCCATCTGGTGGACCTGGACGCCGCCTTCGACCGCGGGGACAACGCCGCGATCCTGCGCGAGGTGGTCACCTCGCTGGACCTGAAGGTGGAGCTTTCCGGCGGCCTGCGCGACGACGCGAGCCTCGAGCGTGCCCTGGTGGACCTGGGCGTCGCGCGCGTCAACCTGGGCACCGCCGCGCTGGAGAATCCTGAGTGGACTGCCCGTGCGATCGAGCGCTTCGGCGACCGCATCGCCGTCGGCCTGGACGTCCGGGGGACCACCCTGGCCGGCCGCGGCTGGACCAAGGAGGGCGGCGACCTCTGGGAGGTCCTGGCCCGCCTGGAGGACGCCGGCTGCGCCCGGTACGTGGTCACCGACGTCACCAAGGACGGCACGCTGCAGGGCCCCAATGTGGAGCTCCTGAAGCAGATGGTGGAGAAGACCGGCAAGCCCGTGGTGGCGTCCGGCGGCATCTCCAGCCTGGCCGATCTGGAGGCCCTGCGTGCCCTCGTACCCCTCGGAGTGGAGGGCGCCATCATCGGCAAAGCACTCTACTCCGGTGCGTTCACCCTGCCCGAGGCGCTCGACGTCGCCGGCCGGCGGCAGGCCTGAGCCATGGCCGCCCACCGCGAGCTTCCGGGCCACATCGCGGCCGCCCTGGCAGGTGCCGGCGGTCCCGCCGACTCAGCCGGCCGCCCCTGGGAGGGACGCTCCCTGGCCGGGGATGACGCGCACATTCACAACTTCGAGCACGACGACGGCGAGGCGAGCCCCGCGCTGGCCGCAGCCCTCGCCGCGCTACGGGACGGGAGCGGCGGAGAGGCCGGCGTGCTGGCCGCCCTCGCGACGGCCCGGGTGTTCATCCCGATCGTCGCCCAGCTGGCCGAGGAGGGCGAGGGACACGACGGGCTGCACGCCGACAAGCAGGCCGACATGGCCCTGGTGACCATCAAAGCTCCGGACGGCCGGATGGCCCTGCCGGTGTTCAGTTCGGCAGGAGCCCTGGAGCGCTGGCATCCCGAGGCCCGTCCGGTGGCGACGTACGCCGCCCGGGCGGCGCTCTCCGCGGTGTCGGAGCAGGCGCAGCTGATGGTCCTGGATCCGGGCTCGGACTTCACCTTCGTGGTGCGCCGGGCCCCGCTGTGGGCGCTCGCTCAGCAGAAGGAGTGGACGCCGTCCTATGAGGATCCGGCCGTCGCCGAGGCCTTCCGCGCCAGCGGCCAGTGGCACCCGGCCGTGGGGGCCATCCAGGTCCGACGGGGCTCCGGCGTGGTCTCGCGTGACGCCCAGGGCGTGGAGGTGGCCGGTGGTGGCATCGGCCCGGAACTCTGCGTTGAGCTGGGGCTCCGCCCAGGGCTCGACTCCGCTCAGGTGAGTGCTCTGGTGTCCGAACTGCAGCGGAACTGGGCCGGAAATGAAACACTTGCTGAAGGGGTTGACTCCATCGAGGTCAAGGTGACCCTCTTCCACGATTGACGGTGCGTTCAGTGCGCCGTCTCCGCGACTCGCACGTAAGGAACGGGCTGTGAATTTCGTCCGGTACAAGGAACTCCTGGCCGACAAGGAGGTCCGCTGGCTCCTGCTGGTGGGCATGATCGCCCGCATCCCGCATTCGGCGTCGGGCATCCTCCTGACCCTGCACGTCGTCCTGACTCTCGGCAAAGGGTTCGCGGCGGCCGGCGCGGCCGCCGCACTCTTCACGATCGGAATGGCCGTCGGGGCGCCGTGGCGCGGCCGTCGGGTCGACGTCGCCGGACTGCGGGTCGCCTTGATCCCGTCGATCGTCTCCGAGGCCGTCATCTGGACCGTCCTCCCGCACGTCTCCTACGAATGGATCCTGCCGCTGGCGCTGGTCGGCGGTGCGTTCAGCCTCCCGATCTTCAGCGTGATCCGTCAGTCGCTCGGCGTGCTCGTCCACGACGAGAAGATGCGCACCGCCTACGCCCTGGATTCGATCGCCACCGAGATGGTCTTCATGATCGGGCCGGCCGTGGCGGCCGTGGCCGCCACCGGATGGTCCACGGTGTGGGGCATGACGCTGGTGGGCTGGCTGACGGCCCTGGCGGGCCTCTTCCTGGTCTGGATGAACCCGCCCACCCGCAGCGAGGTGCCGGAGGCCGACGAGGAGGAGCAGCAGCGTCTCGCGGCCGAGTGCGAGGCCGCCGAGCACGCGGTCGCGGATACCGCCGTCGGCAATCCGCAGGGTGCGGCAGGTGAACTCCTGGAGGTCGCCGTCCGCCGGTCGACCGTCGCCGGGCGACGGCGGGGCAGCCGGCTCCCGCGTCCCTTCTCCTGGATCACCGGTGGCCTGCTGGCGCTCTTCCTCACCGCGGCCGGTGCAGGCCTGGTCCTCAGCGGCACCGACGTGTCCGTGGTGGGTCTGCTGAGGCAGCAAGGGCACGAGTCCGAACTCGGGATCGTGTTCTTCTTCTGGTGCGCGTCCTCCATGGTGGGCGGCCTGGTCTACGGGGCCATGAAGCGCAAGGTCTCGCCCATGCTCCTGCTCCTGGCCATGGCGGTGCTGACCATCCCCATGGGCTTCGCGCAGGACACCTGGTCCCTGGCGCTGCTGTCCAACCTACCGGGCTTCCTGTGCGCACCGGTGCTGTCCGCCACGTCCGAGTACGTCGCCGAGATGGTGGAGGAGCAGCGTCGTGGCGAGGCCATGGGCTGGTACGGCTCATTCCTCACGGCCGGCACGGCGCTCGGCTCGCCCATGACCGGTGTCTTCATCGACATGGTCGGCCCGTGGTCCGGTTTCGTGGTCATCGGTGTGGCCGGTGTGCTCCTGGTCCTGGTGGCCACGGGAGCGCGGATGCTGCGGCGGCGCCTCGCGTCCGTGTGACAGGGAACGACGACGGCGGGTGGCCACCTCAATGAGGTGGCCACCCGCCGTCGTCGTTGAGGAAGCTCAGGCCACCGGGCCGGTGAACTTCTCGCCCGGGCCCTTGCCCGGCTCGTCCTTGATGAGGGAGGCCTCGCGGAAGGCCAGCTGCAGCGTGCGCAGGCCGTCGCGCAACGGGCCCGCGTGCTGGGAGCCGATCTCCGGTGCGGCTGCGGTGATGAAACCTGCCAGCGCGGTGATGAGCTTGCGGGCCTCATCGAGGTCCTTGAGCTCCTGCGCGTCCGGGCCGTCCGCCAGTCCGAGCTTGACCGCTGCCGCGCTCATGAGGTGGACGGCCGCGGTGGAGATGACCTCCACGGCGGGAACCTCCGCGATGTCCCTGGTGTGGTCCGTGGCGCCCTGGGCCTCGGAGCCGTTGCCTTCTGCCTGTTCGAAACTACTCACTTGATAAGCTTGGCACAGACCGACTGGGAGTCATGACAGGGAGGGCGCGCCGTGCAAACGGGGCGTTTGGCCAAGTCGTGCCGCTTTCGTGTAAGATTTATTCCTAGTTTGCAAGTGGAGCTTTCTCCCACCCGCGTCGACCGCCGTCCACGCAGGATAAGCGCTGTCAAGCGCCTTCCTGTGGATCGGACACCAAAGGTCGCCGGGTCAGAAACGGGCCTTCGCCCCGTGCCTGCCGCCCCAGGGTGGCCAGGTGTGACGAAGGACTCCGTCTCAGATTCCTGAGGCCTCCCTTGCACTGGCAAGAGGAGGCCTTTCTCATTGCCAGTGGACACCAGGCAACGAGCAACAGGAGCTACACATTAGCGATCCACGTATCAATGAGCGTATCCGCGTCCCCGAGGTGCGGTTGGTCGGCCCTGCAGGTGAGCAGGTGGGCATCGTCCGCATTGAGGACGCCCTCCGTCTTGCCGCGGAAGCGGACCTTGATCTCGTTGAGGTTGCACCCCAGGCCAAGCCTCCGGTCTGCAAGCTGATGGACTTCGGCAAGTACAAGTACGAAGCCGCAGTGAAGGCCCGCGAGGCCCGGAAGAACCAGACGAACACGGTCCTCAAGGAAATCCGTTTCCGCCTGAAGATCGACAAGCACGACTACGAGACCAAGCGTGGCCACGCCCTCCGCTTCCTCGGTGCCGGTGACAAGGTCAAGGCCATGATCCAGTTCCGTGGCCGTGAGCAGCAGCGCCCGGAGATGGGCATTCGCCTCCTCCAGCGTTTCGCCGAGGACGTCGCCGAGGTCGGTGTGGTGGAGTCCGCACCGCGCATCGACGGCCGCAACATGGTCATGGTGGTCGGTCCGCTGAAGAACAAGGCCGAGGCCAAGGCGGAAGCCCGCCGAGCCGCCCAGCGTGCCGAGTCCCTGGCCCAGAACGAGGCCAAGGCCCGTACCGAGGCCGAGCGCGTCGACACGGACAACGCCACCCCGCTGAGCAACAACCTGGGCGAGCAGCTCGCCGAGGCACTCAAGCAGAGCGAGGCCGCGCAGGCAGAGGTCGTCGAGACTGAAGCCGTGGAAGCCGAAGCGATCGAGACCGAAGTGGCCGAGGCCGCTGAGGCTCCCGTGGAGGAGACCGTGGCTGAGGAAACCGCCGTCGTCGAGACCGTAGCCCCGGTCGAGGAGGCCGTGGTCGTGGAGGAGTCCGCTCCGAAGCCGGCCGCCGCCCCCAAGCCCGCTGCGACGCCTCGCCCCGCAGCCCCGAAGGCCGCTCCGAAGCCGGGTGCTCCCAAGCCCTCGGCCCGCAAGGCCAACTAGACCACCACTCGTTCGTTCCGGTGGCGCTCCACGATGAGAGCCACCGGAACGGCAAGCCCCGCGGCGCCCCGTCAGGGACGCCGGAATGTGATTCGCAGGCCGCAAGGTCCTGTGGCAACGTAAGGAGATCGGTTCTCATGCCGAAGATGAAGACCCACAGTGGTGCCAAGAAGCGCTTCAAGCTCACCGGTACCGGCAAGCTGAAGCGCCAGCAGGCCAACCGCCGCCACTACCTGGAGCACAAGCCCACCACGCTGACCCGCCGCCTGGCCGGTGACAAGATCGTCGCCAAGGGTGATGCCAAGGTCATCAAGAAGATGCTGGGCCTCTAATCCAATTCCCGGCCGGACGGCCAACCACTTGAAGTCCTGCGGGCGCTGGAAAGCGCGGCAGGCATGATTGAAGGAGTACGCACGTGGCACGTGTGAAGCGGGCGGTCAACGCCCAGAAGAAGCGTCGGGTTGTTCTTGAGCGCGCCAAGGGTTACCGCGGCCAGCGGTCCCGCCTGTACCGCAAGGCCAAGGAGCAGCTGCTCCACTCGTTCGTCTACAGCTACGGCGACCGCCGCAAGCGCAAGGGCGACTTCCGCCGCCTGTGGATCCAGCGCATCAACGCCGCCTCCCGCGCCAACGGCCTGACCTACAACCGCCTCATCCAGGGCCTGAAGGCCGCCGAGGTCGAGGTCGACCGCCGCATGCTCGCCGAGCTGGCCGTCTCCGACGCCGCCACCTTCGCCGCTCTGGTGAAGCTGGCCAAGGACGCCCTTCCGGCTGACACCTCCGCCCCGAAGAACTGAATCTTCACAGCGTGAGCTTTTCCGAGCGCCCCCAAGCCTCCCTCATGTCCAACCCCCGGGCCGACCGGGTCAGGGACGTGGCACGGCTTGCGGGGCGCTCGGCGCGTCTGAAGCGAGAGCACTTCCTCGCCGAAGGCCCGCAGGCAGTCCGTGAGGCGCTCGTGGCGCACCGGGACCGCGTGGCGCGCGGCGAGGAAGGGCTGGTCACCGAGGTCTACGCGAGCCAGGCATGCCTGGACCGCCACCCGGAGATCGCCGAAGCCGCCGCCCGGGTCACCACCCGGCTGGCCACGGATGAGGTCCTGGCCGCCATGGCGGACACCGTCAACCCTCAGGGCATCGTGGCCGTGTGCCGCTTCGTGCACCGGCCGCTGGCCGAGGTGCTCGACGCCGGCCCGCGCCTCCTGGCGGTCCTGTGCCAGGTCCGCGACCCCGGAAACGCCGGCACCGTGCTGCGCGCCGCCGATGCGGCCGGTGCGGACGCCGTCATCTACTCGTCCTCCAGCGTGGACATCTACAACCCGAAGGCCGTGCGCTCCACGGCGGGCTCCCTGTTCCACCTGCCGGTGGTGACCGGCGTCGACGTCGCAGAGCTGGCAGCCGAATGCGCCGCCCGCGGCATCGGCATCCTCGCCGCCGACGGCTACGGCAGCCTCGACCTGGACGAACTGCAGGACGCCAGTGCCGCCCGCCGCCTCGGCGTCGCGCCCTCAGAGAGCGACGACGGCGCCGCTGCGGCGTCGTACGATCTGGCAAGGCCCACGGCGTGGTTCTTCGGCAATGAGGCGCAGGGTCTGTCCGCCGAGGAGATCGCGCTGGCGGACCACCGCGTGGCGGTCCCCGTCTACGGCTCGGCCGAGAGCCTCAACCTCGGCACCGCGGCGACCGTCTGCGTCTACGCCAGCGCCCGCGCTCAGCGCCGCTGAGCGGCTTCCCGCGCACTCCGGAGCCTTCCGCCTCCCTGGAGTTTCCCCGGGCCACTACGCTTGGGTGTTGACTCATCACAGCGAACTCCAAGGGGAATCATGTCCGCAAGTGGCGGAACCAAGGCCGTTGTGGCCGCATTGACGGCCAATCTCGCGATCGCAGCCATGAAGTTCGTGGCCTACGCCTTCACGTTCAGCAGCTCGATGCTCGCGGAGGCGATCCACTCCGTGGCCGATTCCGGCAATCAGCTCCTGCTCCTGCTGGGCGGCAAGCGTTCCCGACGGGCCGCCGACTCGGCCCACCCTTTCGGGTACGGCCGCGAGCGGTACATCTACGCCTTCATCGTCTCGATCGTGCTCTTCAGCGTGGGCGGTCTGTTCGCGCTGTACGAGGCGTACGAGAAGTTCCATGACCCGCACGGCATCGACGGCCCGTTCTGGTGGGTCCCGCTGGCTGTTCTGGTGGGCGCGATCGTGGCGGAAGGCTTCTCCTTCCGGACGGCCATCAAGGAGGCCAACCACACGCGCGGCAAACAGGGGTGGATCCCGTTCGTCCGCAACGCCAAGCAACCCGAGCTGCCCGTGATCCTCCTGGAGGACTTCGGCGCCCTCATCGGTCTGGTGTTCGCCCTCTTCGGCGTGAGCATGACCCTGCTGACCGGCAACGGGATCTGGGACGCGTTGGGCACGGGCATGATCGGCCTGCTCCTGGTAGCCATCGCGATCATCCTGGCCCTGGAGACGAAGTCCCTGCTCATCGGGGAGTCGGCGGGCGCCGCTGACCTCGCCGCCATTGAGGAGGCCATCCAGGAGGACGGCACCCGCATCATCCACCTGCGGACCCTGCACCTGGGTCCCGAGGAGCTTCTGGTGGCCGCTAAGTTCAGCGTGGCCAAGGGGGCCACCGGCGCGGACATCGCCCAGGCGATCGACGGCACCGAGGCCCGCATCCGCGGGGCCGTCCCGTCAGCCCGGGTGATCTACCTGGAACCGGACGTGTACCGCGGCTGAGGCCCCAGGATTCCGAATGCGCCGAAGGCCGGACCCGAAAGGGTCCGGCCTTCGGCGCATTCCGTCCATGCAGCCGTGGCTCAGTGCTGGACGTCGTGATGCGGTGCCGCGTGGACCGGGAAGCGGCGTTCGAGGCGGCCGCTGGTGAAGGCGATGGCAAGACCCATGAGCGCCAGGACGGAGCCGACCAGTGCAGGAGCCGCGTAGCCGAAGCCCAGGGCGATGACGACGCCGCCCAGGAAGGCGCCGATCGCATTGCCGACATTGAGCGCCGCGTGATTGAGAGAGGACGCCAGGCTGGGTGCGTCGGGGGAGGCGTCCAGCAGGCGGCTCTGCAGGGGAGCCGTGAGCAGCGATCCCATGCCGCCCACGATGAAGACCATCAGGAGCGCCGTCGGGGCCCACTGCACGGCGAAGAAGTACACGGCCAGGGCGATCGCGATGAGGATCAGGGCGCGGTAGATGGCTCCCATCACGGACTTGTCCGCGAGGCGCCCGCCGATCAGTGTGCCGATCACCATGCCGAGGCCGTAGATGGCCACCACCAGGGGGATCAGGACCTGTGGCAGGTGGCTGACCTCCGTCATGGTGTGGGAGATGTAGGTGTAGGTGGCGAAGAAGCCGCCGAAGCCGATCATGCCGGTCAGGAGCGCCATCCAGACTTGGATGCGCTTGAGGGCACCGAGCTCGCGCCGGATGCTGGCGCCGGGGTGCACCGGCTCGTACGGGACGAAGACGGCGATCGCGAGTGCCGTGAGCAGCGCGATCGCCGAGACCAGCGCGAACAGGAGCTGCCAGCCGAAGTTCTGTCCCAGCCAGGTGGCGAAGGGGACACCGATCACGTTGGCGACCGTCAGGCCCGTCATGACCATGGAGATCGCCCAGCCGCGCTTGGTGGCCGCGACCAGGGAGGAGGCGATCACGGCGGCGATGCCGAAGTAGGCGCCGTGGGGGAGCCCGGAGATGAAACGGGAGAGAGCCATGGCCCCGTAGCCGGAGGCGAGCATGCTGGACGCGTTCGCGACGGCGTAGAACAACATGAGCCCGATGGCCAGGTGCTTGCGCGGCAGCTTCGCCCCGAAGGCTGCCAGCAGGGGAGCTCCGACGCACACGCCCAGGGCGTAGGCGGAGATGAGAGTGCCGGCCTCCGGAGTGCTCAAGTGAAGACCGTGTTCCACCTCCTTGAGGAGGCCCATCATGGCGAACTCGACAGTTCCGATGGCGAAGCCGCCCAGTGCCAGGGAGACGACGGCCAGGGTCAGAGCCCGGGGCGAGAGCTGTGGACGCGGCAGAGTGGTGCCCGTCGAGGGTGCGGTGGTCACGGAAATTCCTTGCATGGAGTGAGGGATGGTGATCACGACGTCGGGACCAGAGGTTTCCATTGTCGCAACGCGAACGCCCTCCGCGCTATTTCAGGCCGTCTGAGCTAGACCGTGCACGGCTCTCGCTAAGCTGAATGGATGACTCTCGCACCCCGCCTGGTGGTCGGCGCCGCCGTACTCGATTCTCTGCAGGAGCCCCGCATGCTGCTTTGCGCGCGCAGGAGCGCGCCGGAATCCCTTGCCGGCCTCTGGGAGTTCCCCGGCGGAAAGGTCGAGCCGGGTGAAGGAGCGGAGGAGGCTCTGCACCGGGAACTGAGCGAGGAACTCGGGGTCACCGCGGTCCTGGGGGAGGAAGTGCGCTCGGGGCGCGCCGACGGCTGGGTCCTGAACGAGAAGGCCGTCATGCGGGTCTGGCTCGCGGAACTGAGCGGCGGCACGCCACAGGCCTTGGAGGACCACGACGAGCTCCGCTGGGTGCCTCTAGAAGAGAGCGCCCTGAACGCCCTGCCGTGGATTCCTGCGGACTTCCCGATCGTGGCCGCCGTCGTGGAGGCGACGCGGGGCTCCTGACAGTCGGTGTCCGCTCTCCGCCGCGAGGGAGCGTGGCGCGGCCACGTTCGGGTGGGGCCGTTCGGGCATGCTGCCTTGGGGATACTGTGCCTCCTCCACCCGGGGATCCGGATGGAACTCGGTGGCGGAGTCCTGGGTCAGGCCGTCGTGGGCGAAGGCCCCGGACGGCGGGAAACCGTGCTTCCGTTTGAAGAACGCCACACGCTGTGCGAGCCACTTCCGGTAGCCGGCATCGGCGTAGGAGCCGGAGCCCTGCGGGCCGCCGTAGAGACGGCGGTACTTGCCCACCAGCGACGGGTGGTTGCGGGCCAGCCAGCTCATGAACCACTCCCGGGTCCCGGGCCGGAGGTACAGTGCGCCAGCCGTCACTCCCGTGGCGCCCGCGGCCGCCAGAGAGGAGAAGAGTTCGTCCAGAGCGTCGTCCGAGTCACTGAGGTACGGCAGGATCGGCATGGCCATGACCCCGCACGGCAGGCCGGCCTCGCGGAGCCGCGACACGAGGCGCAGCCGGGCGCGTGGCCCAGGTGTTCCCGGCTCGATGGCGGCCTGCAGTTCCTCGTCCATCATGGCCAGGGAGATGCCCAGCCCGATCGGCACCAGCTGGGCGGCCTCCTTCAGCAGAGGGATGTCCCGGGAGAGCAGCGTCCCCTTGGTCAGGATGGAGAACGGCGTGCCGGATTCCGCCAGAGCTTCGATGATGCCCGGCATGAGCCGGTAGCGGCCCTCGGCCCGCTGGTACGGGTCCGTGTTGGTCCCCAGCGCCACGTGCTCGCGCGTCCAGGACGGGCGGGCCAGCTCGGCGCGCAGCACCGGTCCCGCGTTGACCTTCACCACCACCTGGGAATCGAAGTCGAGGCCCGAGTCGAAGTCCAGATAGGTGTGGCTCTTCCTCGCGAAGCAGTACACGCAGGCATGGCTGCAGCCCCGGTAGGGGTTGACGGTCCAGCCGAACGGCATGGTCGACTGAGGCGGGACCTTGTTGAGCACCGATTTCGCGGTGACCTCATGGAAGGTGATTCCCGCGAACTCGGGCGTTGAGATGGAACGCAGCAGGCCCGCCATGGGCAGAAGGGGGGCGGCCGTCGGGGCAGTGACATCGTCCACCAGAGCCGGCTGGAGTGCCTGTGCGTCCCATCTCATGCAAGTATTCGAACATATGTTCGAACCATGCGCAAGGGTCCGGGCCAGGCTCCCGTCAGGCCACGGCCCAGGACACCGCCAGGGACACGGTGATGGCCTCCTCGCCCGCTTCGATCCCGGACGGTGTGCCGACCGCCATGGCCCGTGCGAACGCGATGGGCGGAGACTGATCGCCGCTCTCCTGCACGGACAGCACCTCACCCAACCGGACCCCGGCCGAGGCTGCCAGCTGAGTGGCGCGGGCCAGTGCGTCCGCCCAGGCGGCGTCGCGCGCCTCGCGTTCCGCGGCCGTCGTATCGGAGACGGAGAGTGAGAAGCCGTTCAGGCGCAGTGAAGCACCGCCCGCGTCGATCGCGGAGGCGAGCGCCTCCGGGGCGTCCTGGAGGAAACGGAGGGTGACGCTCAGGCCGCCCTGCGCCACGTAGCCGCGCAGGCCGACGTCGTTCCCGTCCTCCCAGCGGCGCTCCGCGCGGAGGCTGCGTCCGGTGGTGGAGAGGTCCTTGCCGTCGACCCCGGCCACACGCAGCGCCGTGGCGACCGCGTCGAGGCAGGCCGCCGACGCGCGGAACGCCTCCTGCACGGTGTCCGCCAGGCATTCGACGGTGAACTGGGCTGTGGCGAGGTCCGGCGTGGCATGAGCAGTGCCGTGCCCCACCACTGAGATCGCCCGTTGAGTGGATTCCATGCGTTGCCTCCTGCTGGCTCGGGGGATTCCGGCCCGCGGACCGCCGCGACCCGGCATGCGCACGTGAATTAGACTGGCTGCGGGGCCGTACGCCCCGACACCAAACCCTGCGATGTGAGAACACGGTACATGTCTGAGACCACGAAGGAAGTCATGGCACCCAGTCCTCTCGACGAAGAGGCTCTGCAAGGAGCCGTCGCCGAGGCACTGGAGGCCTTCGCCGCCGCCGCCGATCTGGAGCAGCTGAAGGCCGCCCGTCTGGCGCACACCGGCGAGAAGTCGCCGCTGAGCCAGGCCAACGCCGCCATCCGCGACCTTGCCAAGGACCAGAAGAGCGCCGCCGGCAAGCTGATCGGCGCCGCCCGCGGCCAGGTGAACAAGGCGCTCGCCGCCCGCGCCGCCGTGCTGGAGGAGGAGAACGACGCGCGGATCCTCCTGGAGGAGACCGTGGACGTCACGGCGGCCCCGCGCCGTCGTCGCGCCGGCGCACGGCACCCGCTCTCCGTGCTGCAGGAGCAGGTCAGCGACATCTTCGTGGGCATGGGCTGGGAGATCGCAGAAGGCCCCGAGCTCGAGTCCGAGTGGTTCAACTTCGACGCCCTGAACTTCCAGCCGGACCACCCGGCCCGGGAGATGCAGGACACCTTCTTCGTGGAGCCGCCCGAGGCCCACCTCCTGCTGCGCACCCACACCTCCCCGGTGCAGGTCCGCTCCATGCTGGAGCGTGAACTGCCCGTGTACGTGCTGTGCCCCGGCAAGGTGTTCCGCACGGACGAACTCGACGCCACCCACACCCCGGTGTTCCACCAGTTCGAAGGCCTGGCCATCGACAAGGGCCTGTCCATGGCGGACCTGCGCGGCACGCTGGAGCACTTCGCCCGGCAGATGTTCGGCGACGAGGCCCAGATCCGTCTGCGCCCCAACTACTTCCCCTTCACCGAGCCCAGCGCCGAACTGGACATCTGGCACCCGGGCGCCAAGGGCGGCCCCCGCTGGATCGAGTGGGGCGGTTGCGGCATGGTCAACCCGAACGTGCTCCGCGCGGCCGGGATCGACCCGGAGGAGTACTCCGGCTTCGCGTTCGGCATGGGCATCGAACGCACCCTCATGTTCCGTAACGAGGTCGCAGACATGCGGGACATGATCGAGGGCGACATTCGTTTCAGCGAGCACTTCGGGATGGAGATCTAAGCGTGCGCATTCCACTTTCCTGGCTCCGTGACTACACGGAGCTCCCTGCAGGCGCGTCCGCCGAGGACCTCATGGCGGACCTGGTCCGCGTCGGCTTCGAAGAGGAGGACGTGCACCGTCCCGCCGACTCCATCTCCGGCCCCGTGGTGGTGGGCCAGGTGCTGTCCCTGGTCAAGGAGCCGCAGAGCAACGGCAAGACCATCAACTGGTGCCAGGTCCGCGTGGTCCCGGAAGGCCGGGAGCAGACCCTGGAAGGCAAGGGCATCGACCCCTCCGGCGTCCAGGGCATCGTCTGCGGCGCCCACAACTTCGTGGAGGGCGACAAGGTGGTGGTGACCCTCCCGGGCGCCGTGCTGCCCGGTGACTTCCACATCTCCCCGCGCAAGACCTACGGCCACGTCTCCGCCGGAATGATCGCCTCCGCCCGCGAACTGGGCCTGGGCGACGAGCACGATGGCATCATCGTCCTCTCCACCCTGGGCCTGGACCCTGAGCTCGGCACCGACGCCTTGGAGCTGTTCGGGCTGAAGGACGAGGCCGCGGAGATCAATGTGACCCCGGACCGCAGCTACGCCTTCAGCCTCCGCGGTGTGGCCCGCGAATACGCGCACGCCACCGGCACCCCGTTCACCGACCCGGCCACCACGGTCACCGTGCCGGCCGGCCTCACGGGCGGATTCCCGGTCACCCTGGCCGATGACGCCCCCATCTATGGTGTCCCCGGCTGTGACCGCTTCGTGGCCCGCGTGGTCCGTGGCGTGGATGCGAGCCGTCCCACCCCGCAGTGGATGGTCTCCCGGCTGCGCCTGGCGGGCATCCGCTCCATCAGCCTGCCCGTGGACATCTCCAACTACGTCATGCTGGAGCTCGGTCAGCCGAACCACTGCTACGACCTGGACACGCTGGACACCGGTATTACCGTCCGCCGTGCCCTCCCGGGCGAGCGCCTGGTGACCCTGGACGACAAGGACCGCGAGCTCAGCGGCGAGGACCTGGTCATCGCCGACGCCTCCGGTGCCATCGGCATCGCCGGTGTCATGGGCGGCGCCCGCACCGAGGTTTCGGATTCCACCACGGACATCCTGGTGGAGGCCGCGCACTTCGACACCGTCTCCATCGCCCGTTCCCGCCGCCGCCACAAGCTGCCGAGCGAAGCGTCCAAACGCTTCGAGCGCGGCGTCGACTGGCAGCTCGGCCCCGTCGCCGCCCAGCGCGTCGTCGACCTGCTGGTGGAACTCGCCGGTGGCACCGCCGATGACGCCGGCACCGACGTGGGCACCGCGCCGTCGTCCGTGGCCGTCTTCCTGCCCGCAGGCTTCGCGGCCGCCCGCATCGGCGTGGACTACAGCACCGAGCAGATCGTGGGCAGCCTCACCGATCTGGGCGCCACGGTGGAGGACACCGAGGGCGGCTGGACCGTGACGGTCCCGTCCTGGCGCAACGACCTGGTCACCAAGGAGGACCTCTCCGAGGAGATCGCCCGCCTGGTCGGTTACGACACCATCCCGGCCACCCTCCCCGTGGCGCCCCCCGGCCGGGGCCTGAGCCGCGTGCAGAAGCAGCGCCGCCGGGTGCTGCAGGCGCTCGCCGACGCCGGCCTGGTGGAGGTCATGGCCTACCCGTTCGTCTCCAAGGCGTCCAACGACGTGTTCGGCACGGCCGAGCCGGGCGCCCCGGTGCCTGCCGTGAAGCTCGCCAACCCGCTGAGCGAGGAGTTCGGCTGGCTGCGGACGTCCGTGCTGCCGGGCCTGATCGAGGTGGCCAAGCGCAACATCTCCCGCGGTTTCCGCGATCTGGCCCTGTACGAATCCGGTCTGGTGTTCCTGCCGTCCGGCGAGTTCGGCACCGCGTCCATCCCGACGCTCGGCGCCAAGCCGGCCGAGGACGTCCTGGACGGCCTCTACAACGGCATCCCGGAGCAGCCTCTGCACATCGGCGGTCTGCTGGTGGGCAAGGACAGCCCCGCCGCGCCGGGCAACAGCCCGCGCGCCTGGGACTGGTCGGATGCCCTCGACGCCGCCCGCGTCGCCGCCGATGTGCTCGGCGTCGAGGTCGTCGTGGAGCAGGGCGCCCACCAGGCGTTCCACCCGGGCCGTGCCGCCCGCCTGAGCCTGCGCTCCGGCGAGCTGGTCGGTTACGCCGGCGAGCTGCACCCCAAGCTGCTGGCCTCGCTGGACCTGCCGGCCCGGACGGTCGCGTTCGAGATCGACGGCGACGTGCTCTTCGAGGCGGCGGCAGACGTCGTCGTCGCGAAGCACATCTCCACCTTCCCGGTGGCGACGCAGGACGTGGCGCTGATCGTCGACGGCGGCCTGCCCGCCGCCCACGTGCAGGACGCCCTGCGCGAGGGTGCCGGTGAGCTGCTGGAGGATGTGGCGCTGTTCGACGTGTACGTCGGCATCGGCATCCCGGAGGGCAAGAAGTCCCTGGCCTTCGGCCTGCGCTTCCGCGCCGAGGACCGGACGCTGACCGCGGACGAGGCCTCCGAGGCCCGCGCCGCGGCCGTGGCCCTGGCCGCCGAGCGTTTCGGGGCCGTCCAGCGCTGATCCCACTCCATCGACTGCTCCGTAGATGTCGTTTTGACCGTTCAGAACGACATCTACGGAGCAGTCGATGTGTTTAAGGTGGGATCATGCGCGTGATCACCTGGCTCGGGTCTCTGGAGGAGGCCGCGCGCCGTGGAGACCTTCCGCCTCTGGACGCACGCGAGCAGGACAGGGCACGGGCCTTCGCGAACCCCGGGGCCCGGAATCGCTTCGCCACCTTGCGCTCTGTCCAGCGGCGTCTGCTCGCCGGGGCGCTCGGCGTGGCCCCGGACCTCCTCCTCAGCGACTACGCCTGCCCCGAGTGCGGCCCCGACGCCGGCCACGGCCGGCCCGGCTACCGGCTCACCGACCGCTCAGGGAATCGGACGACGCCGCCCTTCGCTCTCTCCGCCAGCCGCGCGGGGGAGTGGGGCGCCGTCGTCGTGGCCCTGGACGTGCCGGAAGGCTTCCGGCTGGGTGTGGATCTGACGCTCGAGGCGGAGATCTTCGACGGCTTCGATACGGTGGCGCTCAGCGCTGCCGAGCGGGCGTGGATCGGGTCACTGCCGCCGGAGGAGCGCATCAGTGCGCGGGCGGGCCTGTGGGCCGCCAAGGAGGCGATCGCCAAACGGGACGGTCACGGCCTCCGCAAAGACCCATCCACGATAGAGGCGCTCGGCCGCCGGGGCCTCGTGGAGCTGAGAGTGAGCGCGGCGGGACCCGGGACCGGCGGAGGCGCACTGCCCCCGCACCGGCTCATGGCCGCGGTGCCGGAAAAGGCGGAAGCCGCTTTTCGTAGAGCCACGGCCTGAGCAGGGCGGCCGCACCGAGCCCGGGCACCAAGGTGTCCGCCAGGGCGAAGAAGTCCGCCGAGGTCACCGAACCGTGCCGGTGCGCGCGGGTCCAGGTGTGCAGGAAGGCGAAGAACGCCTCGGAACCCATGGCCAGGCGCAGAGCATGGACGGCCAGGGCGCCACGCTTGTACACACGGTCATCGAACATGTCCTCCGGCCCGGGTTCCCCCACCACCAGGTCCTGTGGGGAGTCCGCCAGCTTGCGCCAGGCGGCCAGGGCTCGCAGCCGGGTGCTCAGGGTGGCGCTCGCCTCGCTCCACAGCCATTCGGCATAGCAGGCGAAGCCCTCGTGCAGCCAGATGTCCTTCCAGGACGCCACGGTCAGCGAGTTGCCGAACCACTGGTGGCTCAGCTCGTGCGCCACCAGACGCTGGGCCTCCCACTCGAGCTCCAGATGATTGCGGCCGATGATGGAGAGCCCCTGCGCCTCGAGCGGGATCTCCAGCTCGTCCTCGGTGACCACCACGCCGTACTCGCCGAACGGGTAGGGGCCGAAGAGGTCCTCGAACACCTCCATCATGCGGCGCTGCTGCTCCAGGCCACGCTCGGCCTCGAGGCGGAGCGCCGGGTGGACGGCCACGTTGATGGGCACGGCCGCGAGGGAACCGGGGATGCCGAAGGAGGTGTACCTCCCGATCTGCAGCGTGGCGAGATAGCTCGCCATGGGAGCCTTCTGTTCGTACACCCACGTTTCGCGGCTGGACTTGCGGCGGTGCTCCACGAGGCGGCCGTTGCAGACCACGCGGTAGTCCGCGTCAGTCGTCACGGTGAAGCGGTAGGAGGCCTTCTGGCTCGGGTGATCATTGCACGGGAACCACGACGGCGCGCCGTCGGGCTGCCCGGCCACCAGCACGCCGTCGCGCAGCTCCTCCCAGCCGACCTCGCCCCAGGTGCCGCGGCGCGGACGCGGATTGCCGTCGTAGCGGACCTCCAGGAGGAAGTCTTCGCCCTTGCCGACGGGGTGAGGGGCGTTGATCACGAGTTTGTCGCCGCGCTGGCTGAACTTGGAGACCCGGGAGCCGTTGAGCTGAACCTTCCCGGCCTTCAGCCCGGCGAGGTCCAGCATGATCTGGTTCAGCCGCGTGGTGGCCCGGCCCCGGATGACCGCGACGCCCTGAAGGCGGTTGCTCGCCAGCCTGATGTCGAGTTCCAGCTCGTAGTGCCGGACGGTGTAGTCCGGACTGCCATGGCCCGGGGTGTACGGGTCCGGGATGGAGGCCGGGTGGCTTTTCTTGCCGTGCTGGTGCTCAGACATGGTGGGTTTCGGGTTACCTGGGGTCGGGGACAGGGACGGGGTCAGACGGACGGGCCGCGCCAGGGGCTGACCGGGTTGCCCATCCAGTAGCTGCCCGCTGGAACGGCTTCGCCGCGCATCACGAGTGAGGCGGGCCCCACGGTGGCCCCTGCCCCCAGCGATGCCTGGGGCAGGATCACGCCGTGCGGTCCCATGGTGGAGCCGGCCTCCAACGTTACGGTATCAATCGCCATGATCCGGTCGTGGAACAGGTGGGTCTGGACCACGCAGCCGCGGTTGACGGTGGAGCCGTCGCCGAGCGTGACCAGATCCGCCTCCGGCAGCCAGTAGCTCTCACACCAGACCCCGTGCCCGATCTTCGCGCCGAGCGCCCGGAGCCACCAGACGAGCGCCGGGGTGCCGGCCGCCGCGCGGGCGAACCAGGGAGCGGAGACCACCTCGATGAACGCGTCCACCACCTCGTTCCGCCAGATGAAGGAGCTCCACAGCGGGTGCTCGCCTTCGCGGATGCGGCCCACCAGGAGCCACTTGGCGATCACGGCGCTGCCGGCCGCCACCGCTCCCGCGGCCAGCACGACGACGCCGCCCAGCAGCGCGGCGAGCCAGTACCCTGCCCAGTGAGCGACGGCGTCGAGAGCGGCCATGACGCCCACCGCCAGGTAGGCGGTGAGCAGCACCGGGACCACCCGGCAGAGCTCCCAGAGGCTGCGGGCCACCTTCAGGCGGGTGGGCGGCTCGAAGGTGCGGCTGGCGTCGCTGCTCTGGGCCACCCGCCGGAGGCGGACCGGTGGGCTGCCGAGCCACGAGGTGCCGGACTTCGCCTTGCGGGGCGTCGCGGACAGGACGGCCACCAGGGAGTTCTTCGGCACACTGCGGCCGGCGGCCGTCATGCCGGAGTTGCCCAGGAACGCCCGCTTGCCCACCTTGGCCGGGGCGATGTGGAGCCAGCCGCCGCCGAGCTCGTAGGAGGCGACCATCGTGTCATCGGCCAGGAACGCGCCGTCGCCCACGGTGGTCATCTTGGGGACCAGAAGGACGGTGGAGGCCTCCACGTTCTTGCCGATCGAGGCTCCCAGCAGACGCAGCCAGACAGGCGTGAAGAGGCTGGCATAGATCGGGAAGAGCAGGTCTCTCGCCATGTCCAGGACGCGTTCCGTGGCCCAGACCTGCCAGCCGATGCGGCTGCGGACGGGGAAGTGGCCCTCCCGCAGTCCCGTGCCGAGCGCCCGCGTGGCCAGCAGGATGAGGAGGGCGTTGCCCAGGAACCAGATGAGCGCGCCGAGTGGGACGGACCAGGCGAGGGCGCCCAGCGCCGTGCTGAGCCGGTCCGCACCGCGGAGGGAGCCGGCCACCATCAGACCGGCTCCGGCGGCCGTCACGAACGGGATGCAGGCCAGGAGGCCGGAAGCCGCAGCGAAGGCGCTGAGCCAGGCGATCTCCTGTGCGCCGTGCCGGATCCTGGTGTGCTCCGGCCAGTCAGGCTTGGCCTTGCCGATGCGCTCGGCGGGGGAGCCGGCCACGGTGACGCCGGCCTTGACCTTACCGGTCACGGCGGAGCCGGGTTCCACGATGGCGTCGGCTCCCACCCGGGAACCTGGCATGAGCGTGCTGCGCGCGCCGACCGTGGCGCCCGCCCCGATGGAGATGGCCCCGATATGGACCGTGTCCCCGTCCACCCACCAGCCGGAGAGGTCCACCTCGGGCTCGATGCTGGCCCCGCGGCCCACAGAGAGCAGACCGGTCACGGGCGGGACCGAGTGGAGGTTGACGTCCGGGCCGAGCTTCGCGCCCAGGGCGCGCGCGTAGTACGGCACCCAGGGGGCGCTGGCCAGGCTGACCGCATTGGCGGAGTCCTGGATCTGTTCGGCGAGCCAGAGCTTCAGGTGGACCCGGCCGGCCCGGGGGTACACACCCGGAGTGACGCCCTTCAGCAGCAGGCGGGACGCCAGGACGGCGATGCCCATCCGGCCCAGGGGACTGACGAACACGGCCCAGGAGAGCAGCACCCACCACCAGGAGACCGTGGGCGCCCCGTGCAGCACGCCCCAGGAGGAGAGCAGATTGTTGGCCGCCATCAGGTAGGTCAGCCAGCGCATGCCCACCAGGATCAGCAGGGGCGCACCCATCAGCGTCTGGAAGGTCTGGGTCTTCTTGCCGGTGCGGCGGACCAGCCGTTCCTTCTGGACGACTGCCTCGCCGTCCGGCACGGAGTCCCGGCAGGCCTCGATCAGGGCGCCGACGCGCGGGTTCGCGTAAATGTCCGCCACGGTGACGGTCGGATACTTCCGGCGCAGCGCGGAGACCAGCTGGGCCGCGGCGAGGGAGCCGCCGCCATGCGCGAAGAAGTCCGCGTCCAGGCCGCCGGCCGGGGTGCCGAGCACCGAACCCCAGGAATCCACGATCCACTGGGCGTCCTCGGGCAGGTTCAGAGGCGCGGCGTCGGCGGCGTCGCCCGGGCCGCCGGCGAGCGGCCAGGGGAGGGCCTTACGGTCCACTTTTCCGCTCGTCTTGGTCGGCAGGGTGTCCGTGACGGTGAGCAGGGGGATGAGCGGCGCCGGAAGGGTCGCCGTCAGCAGCTCACGCAGGGCGCTCAGGTCCAGCTCCGCTTCGCCGCCCGGGACGAGGTAGCCCACCAGCACCTGGTTCCCGGCCGCCGTCGTCTGCACGGCCGCGGCGGCGCCCGCCACGTCCGGCAGGGCCTGGAGCGCGGCGTCCACCTCCCCGAGTTCGATGCGCCGGCCGCCGAGCTTGACCTGTTCGTCGGCGCGGCCCTGGAACACGAGGCCCTCGGCCTCGTAACGGACCAGGTCGCCGGAGCGGTAGGCACGCTCCCAGCCGAGACTCGGCATGGGTGCGTACTTCTCGGCGTCCTTCTCCGGGTCCAGATAGCGGGCCAGGCCGACGCCGCCGATGATCAGCTCGCCCACCTCGCCTTCCGTGACCGGGAGGCCTTCGGCGTCGACGACGGCGAGGTCCCAGCCGTCCAGCGGCAGGCCGATCCGCACGGGGCCGGGGCCGCCCAGCGGAGCGGCGCAGGCGACCACGGTGGCCTCGGTGGGGCCGTACGTGTTCCACACCTCACGGCCGTCCACCGCCAGGCGTTCGGCGAGTTCGGGCGGGCAGGCCTCGCCGCCGAATATCAGCAGCCGGACGTTCTCCAGGGCCTCCGCGGGCCAGAGGGCGGCGAGGGTGGGGACGGTGGAGACCACGGTGATGCCGTGGTTGATAAGCCACGGGCCCAGGTCCATGCCGGTCCGGACGAGTGCCCGCGGGGCGGGGACCAGGCAGGCTCCGTAGCGCCAGGCGAGCCACATCTCCTCGCAAGAGGCGTCGAAGGCCACGGACAGTCCCGCCAGGACGCGGTCGTCAGGTCCGATGGGCTCCTGTTGCAGGAACAGCCGTGCCTCGGCGTCGACGAACGCTGCCGAGTTGCGGTGACGGACGGCCACGCCTTTCGGCGTGCCGGTGGAACCGGAGGTGAAGATCACCCACGAATCGTCCTCCAGGCCGGGCATCCGCGGGGTGGGGAACGGCCTGGGCCGCTTCTTATCCACCACGATCTCGCCCTTGGCCTTCAGGATGCCGGCCACCCGGGCCTCACTGAAGACCAGGCGGGCGCGTTCGTCGGGGTCGTCCGCGTCCACGGGCACGTACGCGGCGCCGATCAGCAGGGTGGCCAGGATGGCGATGTACAGCTCATTGGTGCCGGACGGGATGCGGATGCCCACTTTGTCGCCGGCGCCGAGACCGTTCAGGTGCAGCTTGCGGGCGTACGCCCGGACCTCCTTGGCCAGTTCGCCGTAGCTCAGGGACTTCCGGCCGTCGTCCAGGGCCGACGCTTCGGGGAACGCCTCCACGCTGGCCAGGAAGATGTCCACCAGGGTCCGCCCGGGCGGGGTCAGCGCACTGCCTGGCATCTGGGGAGCGTGAACGGTCACGTCTGGAGATGACGACGACGGCGCGCCGGGCGCCTGTGCGTGCGGCTCGCCGTAGGCGGGTTCGGAAGGGATGGAGGGATGCTCGGTCACGCCAGCATCCTTTCTGTTGCGAGTGAATCAGTGGTGAACGGGCAACCGGGACGCCAGCGCGCCGGCGCGGGCGTTCAGGATGCGTCGGGGACCAGGAGGACCTTGCCCGTGGTCCGCCGAGCCGCCAGGTCCCGGTGGGCGTCGGCCGCGCGGGAGAGCGGATACCGTGCTCCGATGCGGACGGTGAGCTCTCCGGCTGCCGCTGCGCCGAAAACCTCGGAGGAGCGCCACCGGCGCTCCTCGGCGTCCAGCAGGTGATGGCCCAAGGTGGGCCGGGTGAGGAAAAGGGATCCCGAGGAGTTCAGGCGCTGAGGGTCCACGGGCGGCACGGGTCCGGAAGCCGCCCCGAAGAGCACCAGCGTGCCCCGGACACGCAGGCTCGCCAGTGAGCCGTCGAAGGTGTCCCGCCCCACGCCGTCGTACACCACGTCCACCCCGCGCCCGTCGGTGAACCCCCGGGCCTGCCTGGTGAAGTCCTCGTAACCGGCCACCAGGTCGGCGCCCGCGCCGCGGGCCAGCTCCGCTTTCTCCGGGGTGGAGACCGTGGTGATGACGCGCGCGCCGCGTGCCTTGAGCAGCTGGATCAGGAGCAGCCCCACCCCACCGGCGCCGGCGTGGACCAGGGCCGTGGTGTCCGGGCCGGCCGGGAAACTCGAGGTGACCAGGTAGTGCGCCGTCATGCCCTGGAGGGGCAGCGCGGCGGCGGTCTCGAGATCCAGTGCGTCCGGCACGGGAAGAGCCTGGTCCGCGTCCACGAGCGCGAACTCCGCATAGCAGGACGAGCCTTCGGCCGTGGCGATCCGGTCTCCCACGGAGAATCCCGTGACCCCTTCGCCCACGGCGTCCACCACGCCGGAGGCCTCGGCACCCGGGGTCCACGGGAACGGCAGGGGGTAGATGCCCTGCCGCTGGTACGTTTCGATGAAATTGACGCCGGTGGCCGCCACGCGGAAACGGAGCTGCCCTGGGCCCGGCTGCGGGGGCGCGGCGTCGGTGTACTCGAGGACCTCCGGTCCGCCGGTGTGCTGGGCGATGATGGCGTGCATTGAGTGCCTCTCTGGCTCCGCGGCGCGTGTTTCTGCCATCCTATGCATCGCCGGTGTCGGGGTCTTCACGCCATGCCGATGCATAATTATTTGCAGTAATGCATATTCTTGCTTCGAGGTGTAGAGTGTGCGCATGAGCATATCCGTCGCCGTTTCCGGGGCCAGTGGCTACGCGGGTGGAGAGGTTCTGCGCCTGCTCGCCACCCACCCTGGCGTGACCATCGGGGCCATCACCGCCCACAGCAATGCCGGTGCCCGCCTGGGCAGCGTCCAGCCTCAGCTCCACTCCCTGGGTGACCGCATCCTGGAGGAGACCAGCGTGGAGAACCTGGCCGGTCACGATGTCGTCTTCCTGGCCCTGCCGCACGGCGCCTCCGCCGCCATCGCCGCACAGCTCCCGGAAGGCACGCTGGTGATCGACGCCGGCGCAGACCACCGCCTCGAGGACCCCATGGCGTGGGAGAAGTTCTACGGCTCCGCCCATGCGGGCACCTGGCCGTACGGGCTTCCGGAACTCCCCGGCCATCGTGAGCGGCTCCGAGGCGCCAAGCGCATCGCGGTCCCCGGCTGCTACCCCACCTCCTCACTGCTGGCCCTGACCCCCGGGTTCGCCGCAGGCCTGCTCGAACCACAGGACGTGGTCATCGTCTCGGCTTCCGGGACCTCAGGCGCCGGCAAGGCCGCCAAGGTGAACCTGATCGGCTCCGAGGTCGTGGGTTCCATGTCCCCGTACGGCGTCGGTGGCGGCCACCGCCACACGCCGGAGATCGAGCAGGGCCTGTCGGCCGCGGCGGGCGAGAGCGTGAGCGTCTCCTTCACCCCGACGCTGGCCCCGATGAGCCGCGGCATCCTCACCACGGCCACCGCACGGGTGAAACCGGGCGTGGGCTCGGAGGAGCTGCGGGCGGCCTGGCATGACGCGTATGAGAACGAGGCGTTCGTCCACCTGCTCCCCGAGGGGCAGTGGCCCGCCACCAAGTCCGTGCAGGGAACCAACCACGCGGTCATCCAACTGGCGTTCGACCCGCACGTCGGCCGGGTGATCGTCTCGGCCGCGATCGACAATCTGACCAAGGGCACGGCCGGTGGAGCCGTGCAGTCCATGAACATCGCCCTGGGCCTCGATGAGGGCCTGGGCCTGCAGCAGCTCGGAGTCGCCCCGTGAGTGTCACCCTTCCCCTCGGTTTCCGTGCCGCCGGCATCACGGCCGGCCTGAAGGCCAGCGGCAAGCCGGACATGGCTCTGGTCATCAACGACGGCCCCACCAAGCACGCGGCCGCGGTCTTCACCAGCAATCGCGTGGCGGCCGCCCCGGTGCACTGGTCCCGGCAGGTCCTGGCGGACGGCCGTGTGGACGCGGTGGTGCTCAACTCCGGCGGCGCCAACGCCTGCACGGGGCCGCAGGGATTCCAGAACACGCATGCCACGGCCGAGAAGGCCGCCAAGCTGCTCGGCATCTCGGCAGGGGACGTGGCGGTCTGCTCCACGGGCCTGATCGGTGAGCAGCTGCCCATGGACAAGATCCTCCCGGGCGTGGAGGCTCTGGTGGACAACGCCGGGCCGGACGCCGGCTCGGCCGCCGCCGAGGCGATCATGACCACGGACACCGTCAGCAAGGAAGCCAGCTTCATCGGCGTCGACTACCTCGGCACGGGCTTCACCATCGGCGGGATGGCCAAGGGCGCCGGCATGCTGGCCCCCGGCCTGGCCACGATGCTGGTGGTCATCACCACGGACGCCGTCGTTCCCGCGGAGCTGCTGGATACCGAGCTGCGCGAAGCCGTGCGGGTGAGCTTCAACCGGGCGGACTCGGACGGCTGCATGTCCACCAATGACACCGTCATCCTGCTCGCCTCCGGGGCTTCCGGCGCCTACCCCAACGGCGAGGAGTTCTCAAAGGGCCTCCAGCAGGTCTGCAAGGAACTGGCGCGCAAGCTCATCGGCGACGCCGAGGGCGCCGGGCACGACATCGCCATCCGTGCTTTCAACGCCGCCAGCGAACTGGACGCGGAGACGGTTGGACGCGCCGTGGCACGCTCCAACCTGTTCAAGACCGCCATCTTCGGCAAGGACCCGAACTGGGGCCGCGTGCTCTCCGCCGTCGGCACCACGGACGCGGTCTTCGACCCGGACAGGCTCAACGTCTCCATCAACGGTGTCCAGATCTGCCGCAACGGCGGGATCGGGGATGACCGCTCCCTGGTGAACCTCGAGGAGCGCGAGGTCCACGTGGAGATCGACCTGAACGCGGGCGAGGAGGAGGCCACCATCTGGACCAACGACCTCACCCACGACTACGTGCACGAAAACAGCGCCTACTCCAGCTGAACACCCCGCCGTCAGACCGGCGCCCACCTATGCCCAAGGAGCATTCATGACCTCCAGCACCTCGAGGGATCTCGGCCAGGCCCAGGCCAAGGCCGGGACCCTCATCGAGGCACTGCCATGGATCCAGCGGTTCGCCGGGAACACCATGGTCATCAAATACGGCGGCAACGCCATGATCAATGAGGAGCTGCGCCGGGCGTTCGCGGAGGACATCGTGTTCCTGCACCACGTCGGCGTGAAGCCCGTGGTGGTCCACGGCGGCGGTCCGCAGATCAACTCGATGCTGGAGCGCCTGGGCATCGAGAGCGAGTTCAAGGGCGGGCTGCGCGTCACCACGCCGGAAGCCATGGACGTCGTCCGGATGGTCCTCACGGGCCAGGTGGGCCGCGAGCTGGTGGGCCTGATCAACAACCACGGCCCCTACGCCGTGGGCCTCTCCGGTGAGGACGGAGGCCTGCTGCAGGCCGTGCGGACCGGCACCGAGGTGGACGGCGAGCCCGTGGACCTGGGCCTGGTGGGTGAGGTGGTGGGCGTGAACCCGCGTGCCATCACCGATCTCCTGGAAGCCAAGCGCATCCCGGTCATCTCCACGGTCGCTCCGGAGATCGGCCCCGACGGCCTCCCCACGGGGGACGTGCTGAACGTCAACGCGGACACGGCCGCGGCCGCCGTCGCAGAGGCCCTGGGCGCCAGCAAGCTGGTCATCCTGACCGACGTCGAAGGTCTGTACGCGAACTGGCCGGACAAGGACTCCCTCATCTCCTCGCTCAGCGCGGCTCAGCTGCGGGAGATCATCCCCACCCTCCAGTCCGGCATGATCCCCAAGATGCTGGCCTGCCTGAAAGCCGTCGACGGCGGCGTGCCTCAGGCGCACATCGTGGACGGCCGCCTGCCGCACTCGATGCTGCTGGAAGTTTTCACCGCCGCGGGTATCGGCACGCAGGTGGTACAGGATTCGGACCTCGTGGAGGTGGACGCATGAACCGGCACTCACTGGAAGCCCGGGAGGAGAACCTCCTGGACACGCCCGCCGCGAGCGGCGCGGAATGGCTCGCCCGCTACTCGGGCGCCATGCTGAACGTCTTCGGCACGCCGCAGCGTGTCCTGGTGCGCGGCGCCGGTGCGCTCGTCTGGGACGCCGACGGCAAGGAATACCTGGACCTGCTGGGCGGCATCGCCGTCAACGCGCTCGGCCATGCCCACCCGTTCGTGACCTCGGTGATCTCCAGCCAGCTGGCCACGCTGGGCCACGTGTCCAACTTCTTCGCCTCGCCGCCGCAGATCGCGCTCGCAGAGAAGCTGTTGCAGCTGACCGGCGCCCCGGAGGGGTCCAAGGTCTTCTTCACCAACTCCGGCACGGAGTCCAATGAGGCCGCTTTCAAGCTCGCCCGCCGGAATGCGGACGGGCCGGACGGCCCACGGCGCAAGATCATCGCCTTGGAGGGCGCCTTCCACGGCCGCACCATGGGCGCCTTGGCGCTCACCGCCAAGCAGGCGTACCGCGAGCCGTTCGAGCCGCTGCCCGGCGGCGTCGTGCATATCCCCTTCAACGACGCCGACGCCCTCCGCGCGGCCGTCGACTCCCAGACCGCGGCCGTGTTCCTCGAGCCCATCCAGGGTGAGGCCGGCGTCAAGCCGCTCGACGCGGAGTACCTGCGGCTCGCCCGCGAACTGTGCACCGAGCACGGCGCCCTGCTCATCGTGGACGAGGTGCAGACCGGCGTCGGCCGGACGGGCGCCTGGTTCGCCATCCAGGAGAGCGGGGTGCTGCCGGACGCGATGACCCTGGCCAAGGGGCTGGGCGGTGGCTTCCCGATCGGTGCCCTGGTCACCTTCGGTGAGAAGACCTCGGCGCTCTTGAACCCGGGCCAGCACGGCACCACCTTCGGCGGCAACCCCGTCGGCACCGCGGCCGCCCTGGCCACACTGCACGTGATCGAGCAGCAGGGCCTCCTGGCCCAGGTCCGGGCGACCGGTGAGCATCTGAAGGCCGGCCTCGCCGCACTGGACGGCGTGACGGAGGTGCGCCAGCGCGGCCTGCTGATCGGCCTGGACCTGGACGCCGACGTCGCGCCTGCCTTCGTCACGGCCGCCCTCGACGCCGGCTTCATCCTCAATGCCCCAGGGCCGCGCACGCTGCGCCTGGCGCCGCCGCTCATCCTCAGTGTGGAGCAGGCGGACCGCTTCCTGGCCGCGTTCCCAGCCATCCTGTCCACCGTGCTGAGCGCCGCCTCGGCACCGACCGCCGCAGAGTAGGACCTCATGACCTCCACACGTCACTTCCTGAAGGACACCGATCTCAGCCCGGCCGAGCTGGTCGAGGTCCTGGACCTCGCCGCCCGGCTGAAGGCCGCACCGCACTCTCTGGACGTCTATGCGGGAGAGGGCCGCGCCCGCCAGACGGTCGCCGTCATCTTCGACAAGACCTCCACGCGAACCCGCGTCTCCTTCAGCGCCGGCATCTCCGAGCTCGGTGGCAGCGCGCTGATCATCAACCCGGGCGAAGCGCAGATCGGCCACAAGGAGTCCGTGGAGGACACCGCCAAGGTGCTGGAGCGCATGGTCTCCACCATCGTCTGGCGCACCGGCGCTCACCAGGGGCTGGTGGACATGGCCGCCAACTCGCGCGTCCCGGTCATCAACGCCCTCTGCGACGACTATCACCCGTGCCAGCTCCTGGCCGATCTCCTGACCATCCGGGAGCACAAGGGCACACTGGCCGGCCTGACGCTGGCCTATCTGGGCGACGCGGCCAACAACATGGCCAACTCCTACCTCCTGGCCGCGGTCAACGCCGGGATGCACGTGCGCATCGCCGGGCCCCAGGGCTACCTTCCGGCACCGGAGATCGTCGCGGCCGGTGAGGTGCTCGCCGCACAGACCGGGGGCAGTGTCCTGGTCACCACGGATGCGGCCGCGGCGCTCGACGGCGCGGACGTCGTGGCCACCGACACCTGGGTGTCCATGGGCCAGGAGGCGGAGAAGGCCGAGCGGATGACCCTCTTCCGCAGCTACTCCGTCACCACCGAGGCCATGGCGCTCGCAGCGCCGGACGCCGTCGTGCTGCACTGCCTGCCCGCCTACCGCGGTTACGAGATCGAAGCCGAGGTCATCGACGGCCCGCAGTCCGTGGTCTGGGACGAGGCGGAGAACCGTCTGCACGCCCAGAAGGCGCTCATGGCCTGGCTCATGCACCGCTCCGGCCTGGCCGTCGTCCCCGGCCTGGACTGATGACCGCCGCCCATCCCGGGGCCGCCAGCCCCGCCACCAAGACCGCCCGGCAGGCGCGCATCACGGCGATCCTGCGGGGGGAGAGCGTGCGCTCGCAGGCCGAACTGGCGTCCTTGCTGGCCGACGACGGCGTGCAGGTCACCCAGGCGACCCTCTCGCGCGATCTTGTGGAGATCGGCGCGGTGCGGGTGCGGGGGAGCGACGGTGGCCTGGTGTATGCCGTGCCCGGCGAGGGTGGCGACCGGGGGCCGACGAGCGCCGTGGCCCAGGAGATCCTGGACGCCCGGCTGGAGAAGCTGTGCGGCGAGCTGCTGGTGACGGCCGAGTCCTCGGCGAACCTGGTGGTCCTGCGCACCCCTCCGGGCGCGGCGAACTTCCTGGCGCTGGCCATCGACCACTCCGTGATGCCGTCCGTGCTGGGCACCATCGCGGGGGATGACACCGTCCTCCTGGTGGCCCGTGACCCCCAGGGCGGCGAAGCCCTGGCGGCGCGATTCCTGGCCATGGCGGAGAGCAATTCCAACTGAATCCCGACTATGCATACTTACTCATAGCAATGTATAGTCATTCATAAATCAACGAACTACCAAGGAGATACCACCGTGACTGAGCGCATCGTCCTGGCCTACTCCGGCGGCCTTGACACCTCTGTGGCCATCGGCTGGATCGGCGAAGCCACCGGCGCCGAAGTGATCGCCGTGGCGGTCGACGTCGGACAGGGTGGCGAGTCTCTCGAGACCATCCGCCAGCGCGCCCTCGGCTGCGGCGCCGTCGAGGCCTACGTGGCCGACGCCCGCGACGAATTCGCCAACGAGTACGCCATGCCGACCCTGAAGGCCAACGCCCTCTACCAGGGCCACTACCCGCTGGTCTCCGCGATCTCCCGCCCGGTGATCGTCAAGCACCTGGTGAAGGCCGCCCGCGAGTTCGGCGCCACCACCGTGGCCCACGGCTGCACCGGCAAGGGTAACGACCAGGTCCGCTTCGAGGTCGGCATCCAGACCCTGGGCCCGGACCTGAAGTGCATCGCCCCCGTCCGCGACCTCGCCCTCACCCGCGACAAGGCCATCGCCTTCGCCGAGGAGAAGGGCCTGCCGATCGAGACCACCAAGAAGAACCCGTACTCGATCGACCAGAACGTCTGGGGCCGCGCCGTGGAGACGGGCTATCTCGAGGACATCTGGAACGCCCCCACCAAGGACATCTACGACTACACGGCCACCCCGGAGTTCCCGCCGGCGCCTGATGAGGTCACCATCACCTTCCACCAGGGCGTCCCGGTGGCGATCGACGGCGTCGCGGTCTCCCCGCTGCAGGCCATCCAGGAGCTCAATCGCCGCGCCGGCGCCCAGGGCGTGGGCCGCATCGACGTGGTCGAGGACCGCCTGGTGGGCATCAAGTCCCGCGAGATCTACGAGGCCCCGGGCGCCATGGCGCTCATCACTGCCCACAAGCACCTCGAGGACGTCACCATCGAGCGCGAGCAGGCCCGCTTCAAGGCCACCGTGGGCCAGCGCTGGTCCGAGCTGGTCTACGACGGCCAGTGGTTCTCCCCGCTCAAGCGCTCCCTGGACGCCTTCATCGAGGACACCCAGAAGTACGTCTCCGGCGACATCCGCATGACGCTGCACGGTGGCCAGGCCATCGTCAACGGCCGCCGCTCGGACACCAGCCTCTACGACTTCGATCTGGCCACCTACGACACGGGCGACACCTTCGACCAGTCCATGGCCCGCGGCTTCATCGAGCTCTGGGGCATGTCCTCCAAGGTCGCCTCCACCCGCGATCAGCGGGTCACGGGAGCCTGAGCATGAGTTCCGGTACCAACGAGGGTGCGCTCTGGGGCGCGCGCTTCGCCGGCGCCCCGGCGGACGCGCTCGCCGCGCTGAGCAAGTCCACGCACTTCGACTGGCGCCTGGCGCGCTACGACATCGCCGGCTCCAAGGCGCACGCCCGCGTGCTCCACAAGGCGGGCCTGCTCGACGACGCCGAGCTGGACGGCATGCTGAGCGCGCTCACGCAGCTGGATGACGACGTCGCGAGCGGCGCCTATGTGGCGGCCGAAAGCGATGAGGACGTGCACGGCTCCCTGGAGCGCGGCCTGCTGGAGCGCGCCGGCACGCACCTGGGCGGCAAGCTCCGCGCGGGCCGTTCCCGCAATGACCAGATCGCCACGCTGGGACGCATGTTCCTGCGGGACCACGCCCGGATCATCGCCGCGCGCGTGCTGGACGTGGTGGACGCCCTCGTGGCGCAGGCCAAGGCCCACCCGGAGGTGGCCATGCCGGGCCGCACGCATCTGCAGCACGCGCAGCCGGTCCTGCTCAGCCACCACCTGCTGGCGCACGCCTGGGCCCTGCTGCGGGACGTGCAGCGTCTGCAGGACTGGGACAAGCGCGCGGGTGTCTCGCCCTACGGCTCGGGTGCCCTGGCCGGCTCCTCGCTGGGCCTGGACCCGGAGGCCGTCGCGGCGGACCTGGGCTTCTTCTCCGCGGTGCACAACTCGATCGACGGCACGGCCTCCCGTGACGTCTTCGCCGAGTTCGCCTGGGTCGCGGCCATGATCGGCGTGGACATCTCGCGGATCTCGGAGGAGGTCATCCTCTGGGCCACCAAGGAGTTCTCCTTCGTCACGCTGGACGACGCGTACTCCACGGGATCGTCCATCATGCCGCAGAAGAAGAACCCAGACGTCGCCGAGCTGGCCCGGGGCAAGGCGGGCCGCCTCATCGGTGACCTGACCGGCCTCCTGGCCACGCTCAAGGGCCTGCCCCTGGCGTACAACCGGGATCTGCAGGAGGACAAGGAACCCGTGTTCGACGCGGCCGACACCCTGGAGCTGCTGCTCCCCGCGGTGTCCGGCATGATCGCCACGCTGGGCTTCAACACGGAGCGCATGCAGGCGCTCGCGCCGCAGGGCTTCGCCCTCGCCACGGACGTGGCCGAGTGGCTGGTCCGTCAGGGCGTGCCGTTCCGCGAGGCGCATGAGCTCTCCGGTGCCGCCGTCAAGCAGGCCGAGAGCCGCGGCGTCGAACTCTGGGACCTGACGGATGAGGAGTACGCGGCCATCTCGCCGCAGCTGACGCCCGAGGTCCGTGGCGTGCTCTCCACGGAGGGTTCGCTGGCGAGCCGCAGCGCGCAGGGCGGTACGGCACCGAGCGCCGTCGCCCGGCAGCTGCAGGCGCTGAAGGCCGAACTGGACCAGGCCAGGGCGTTCCTGGGCTGAGCCTTCCCCGGCTGAGCCGTCGGCCGAAGCGATGAACCGGGATCCCTCGCGGATCCCGGTTCATCGCCGTTAACTGACCGGTACGATGGGTCCATGACTCAGATCACACCCGGGCCCGAGGTTCTGCGGGCCGATCTCCACGCGGCCGCCGCCCTCGTCGAGAAGATCGCGGCGCCCCTGGACGATGCCGCCGTGAAGGCTCCGTCCGTGCTGCCCGGCTGGAGCCGAGGCCATGTCCTGGCCCACATCATGGGCATCAGCGATGCCATGGCACGGCAGGTGGAGAGCGCCCGTCGCGGGGAGCTCGTGGAACTGTACGACGGCGGTTACGAAGGCCGTACGGCCCGGATCGAGCTCGCGGCCGGACATGCGGCGGAGGAGCACCGGGCGGATGTCCACGCCGCCCTGACACGCGCCCTGGACGCCTTCGACGCCCTGGGCCCTCAGGAGTGGGACGCACGCATCACGTACCGGGACGGCGTGGTCCGCGACGGCGGTCTGGCCCTCTGGCGTGAACTCGTCATCCACGGCACGGACCTGGGCCTGGATTACGGCCCGGAGACATGGTCGAAGGCCTTCTGCCTGCACCTGTTCGACTTTCTCGAGGCGCGCGTCCCGGTGGACCACCACTTCGTGCTGCAGCCACTGGGCCTGCCGCCCCGCACGCTCGGCGCCGGTCCGCGCGGCGTCGTGATCAGCGGGATGCTGACCGACATCGCGGCGTGGCTGGCCGGGCGCGAACCCAGCCTGGACACCCTGCGCGCCTCGGCCGCCGCGGACGACGTCGACCTGCCGCCGCTGCTGCCCTGGCCGTCAGGCGTCGCCCCCACCAACTAGTCGGGACGTTCTGTCGGAATGGGTGCTCGTATCCGACAGATCGTCCCGACCAGTTGGATCAGACGGAGAGTTCCGCCTCGCGCGCCAAGAGGCTCTCCTTGACGGTCAGGCCCCAGCGGAAGCCGCCCAGGGACCCGTCGTTGCGCACGATCCGGTGACAGGGCACGAAGAGTGCCGCCGCATTGAACGCGCATGCACTCGCTGCCGCCCGTACCGCCTTGGGGTTACCTGCCGCGGACGCGTAGTCGGTGTAGCTGAGCGGGTGCCCGGCGGCGACCTCCCGCAGCACGTCCCAGGCGCGTTCGCGGAACGGTCCGGACTTCTGCCGCACCGGCACGGACATCGGTGCCGCGAGGTCGCCGTCGTAGTACGCCTGCACGGCGTCGCTCAGGGCCCCCAGGGTGGCGACCTCCGTCAGGCCGGCGGGCCGGAGGCTCGCGTGGACCTGCGGGAGCAACTCGTCCAGTTCTGCCGTCCAGCCGGCGGCGAGCACCGCGCCGTCCTGGGCGATCAGGGTGAAGGGCCCGTCGGGGGTGGTGAGGGTGGTGTAGTCAGCCATGGTGGGCCGTCCTCTCGCTGTCATTCGATGGAGTCGTGGTGCTCCGGCGCGGGGCTGTCAGCGCCGCGCGCCAGAGGTGCAGAGTGGCGTAGGAGCGCCAGGGGGAGACCCCGGCGAAGGCCGGGTCCCCATCACCACCGATGCTGCGGATGCCATTGCGGATCGCGGCATCGCCGGCCAGGAACACGTCCGGGGAGCCGAGCACGCGCATGGACAGGTATCCGACCGTCCACGGCCCGACTCCGGGCTGGGGGAGCAGCTTCGCGGCCAGGGTCTCCGGGGTGTCGCCGAAGCCGAAGTCCAGCTCTCCGGACGCCATCGCCGCGGTGACCTTCTGCAGAGAGCCGGTGCGCCGGGCAGGGCCGCGGAGCAGCTCCGGCAGCTTCTCAGCCAGTGCCGCCGGTGCGGGGAACAGCCGGGTGATGGCCTGTTCGGGATCTTCCGGCGACCTCTGAGCGGTAGGGGAGAACGGCTCGCCGCAGGCGCTCAGTCCCCCCAGCGCCGTGCGTGCCGCCGCCACGGTGATCTGCTGGCCCACCATGGCGCGGACCAGCATCTCCTGCGGGTCCAGCGCTCCCGGCAGCCGCATCCCGGGCAGGGCTCGCACCTGCGGCGCCAGCCGTGGATCGCCCTCCAGGACGCCGTCCACGGCTTCCGGATCCGCGTCCAGGTCGAAGAGCCGCCGCACGCGGGTGATCAGGGTGTGCAGGTCCTTCAGGGCGACGGAACGGATGGTCAGCTCGAGCGCGCCGCGCGTGAGCGACACGCGGAAGTGCGCCACGCCATGCGGCAGCGCCAGTGCGCGCTCGTAGAAGTCCGGGCCGGCCAGTTCGACGCCTGGAATGGCACGGGCCGCCAGGAAGGCGAAGATCCCGGGTTCGAGCTCGCCGCGGTACGGCAGCCGGAGGCTGAGGCTTCCGGGCGTCTCCGGGACGGTGCGCCGCTGCGCCACCCGTTCGGCGGCCGGGGCCGTCGCGCGGAGCTGGCCCGGGGTGCGGTCGTAGACCTGGAGAACCGTCTCGTTGAACTGGCGGACGCTGTTGAAGCCGGAGGCGAAGGCGACGTCGGCCACGCCCATCCGCGTGGACACCAGGAGCTGCCGTGCGGTCTGGGCGCGGGCCGCCCGTGCCAGGGCCAGCGGCCCCGCGCCCAGTTCCTGGGTGAGGATCCGGCCGAGCTGCCGCGTCGAGTAGCCGAGCCGAGCGGCCAGGGCGGGGACGCCGCCGTCGTCCACCACGCCGTCGTTGATGAGCCGCATGGCGCGCCCGGCGACGTCGGAGCGCACGTTCCAGGCAGGGGTTCCGGGGACGGCCTCCGGCAGGCAGCGCTTGCAGGCGCGGTAGCCGGACTCGTGTGCGGCGGCGGAGGTCTCGAAGAACTCGACGTTCTCCGGTTTCGGGGTCCGGGCGGGGCAGGACGGGCGGCAGTAGATGCCGGTGCTCTTCACCGCCGTGTAGAACTGGCCGTCGAAACGCGAGTCCCGCGTGTCGATCGCCCGGTAGCGCTGCCAGAAGTCCATGGCTCCATTCTGGCAGTTTCCGGACATCAATGGTGGCGGTTTTCGGACATCGCAGTGGGCGCCGCCGGGTGGTAGCGTGCGGACCATGGCCGGCCCGCACTCCGAGAACAGCCCGCGCTCTGAGAACAGAACAGCGCGCTGGCTGGCGCCCGGGGAGATCCGGGAGCTGCTCAGCGGCGACCCGGTGGAGCTGGCGCCGCGGCTGCTGGGTGCGGTCATCAGCCACACGACGCCGGAGGGCACGGTCGCTGTCCGTCTCACCGAACTGGAGGCCTACCGGGGCCCACGGGACTCCGGTTTCCCGGACCCCGGAGCGCACAGCTACCGGGGGAAGACCGCCCGGAACGCGCCGATGTTCGGCCCGCCCGCCCACCTGTACTGCTATTTCACCTATGGGATGCACTACTGCGTCAACATGGTGTGCTGGCCGGACGGCCGGGCCGGCGGGATCCTGATGCGCGCCGGGGTGGTCCAGGACGGTCTGGAGCTCGCACGGTCCCGGCGGCCATCCTCCCGCAAGGACATCCAGCTGGCGCAGGGACCCGCGCGTCTGGCCTCCTGCCTGGGCCTCACGACGGCGGAGTCCGGGCGGGACCTCCTTGCGGCGCCGCTGGCGCTCGCGGTTCCCCGGACGGCTCTGATGCACGACGCCGGCCTGGGGGCGGGTGTGCGCTCCGGCCCGCGCGTCGGGGTCTCGGGCGAGGGCGGCGGCCCCGCGTACCCGTGGCGCTTCTGGGTGGACGGGGAGCCCAGTGTGTCCCCGTACCGCGCGGCGAAGGCCCGCACGCGCTGAACCGCCGTCAGACGCAAGGAAGGGCCGGACCACGAATGGTCCGGCCCTTCCTTTCGCAGGATGGCGTCCCGGGATCAGCTCCCTGGGATCACGTGCGCTGGATCAGTTCTGGGCGTTGAGCGCCTGGAACTCGGTCCAGATGGACGCGCAGTCCTCGCGGCCCTCACCGAGGTGCACCATGTCCAGGGTGGACGTGTCGCTCCCGTCGAGGTAGTTGCGCAGGTGCATGTCACTGAACCCGTTGTCACCGGCATCCACGTGGGTGGAGGCGTAGTAACAGGTCTTGATCCCGGCCCACATCATGACGGCCACGCACATGGGGCACGGCTCGCACGTCGCGTACATGACGCAGTCCGAGAGATCCAGCGTGTTCAGCTTCTTGCAGGCCTCGCGGACGGCCACCATCTCGGCGTGGCCGGAGATGTCCGTCTCACGCAGCACGGTGTTCCCGAGCGCCACGACGATCTCGCCCTCGCTGTTGACCAGCGTGGCGCCGAACGGACCGCCATCGCCGGCACGCATGCCGGCCAGGGTGACCTCGACGGCCGGGCCGAAGTAGCCGTCCAGGACTTCCGCGGAGGGAAGAGTGTGAGTCATTGTTCTTTCCTTGCGTTAGAAGTGGAGCCTCAGGACGCCGAAGACCGGCGGGCGGAGAGCGTCAGCAGGGTGTAGCCCACGAAGCCGATGAACAGACCGGAGAAGAACGCGAGGTTCTTCACCTGGACCAGGAAGTCCACGTCCTTGAACACGGTGCCCGCCATCGTGACCACGAAGCTCACGATCAGCACGCCGAGGGCGCGCCAGTTGTAGGCGGGCAGCGAACCCTTCTCCCCACCCTTGTAGTCCGCGTAGATGCCGTCCAGGTCCAGGGTCTGCTTGCGCTCCACGAAGTAGGACGCCAGCATGATGCCGAGGATCGGGCCGAACATCGAGCCGATGAAGGAGTAGAAGAGGAAGAGCACGTCCGTGTTGGACACGAACAGCCATGGCAGCATCAGCGTGCCGATGATCGCGGCGAGGATCGCACCGCGGTTCACGGTGAAGGCCTTCGGCATCTGGGCGGTCAGCTGGAGGCCGGCCGGCAGCATGTTGCCGAAGACGCAGAACGCGATCGCGCCCACGTTCATCGCCAGGATCAGCAGCACCACCACGAACGGGTTGCCGATCGAGTTGATGGCTTCGACGAACACGCCGGGGCGGTTGATGTCGAAGTGACCGTTCGTGGCCACCTGCAGCGACGCCATGAAGGACACCACCACCAGCGTGAACAGCACGTAGGAGCCGAGCACGCCGATCGGGAATCCGATCATGGGGGCCTTCAGAGTCTTCGCGTTCCGGGTGTAGTCGCCTGTGTTGACAATCGGCCCGGCCCAGTTCGAGACGAGCGCGGAGACGCAGCTGATGAAGATCAGCGGGGTGACCGGCGTGTTCACGGCCTGGAAGCTGAACACGTTGCCGAAGCCGCCGGCGTTGACCACGGCGAGGACCACCGCGATCACCACCAGGATGAAGACCGCCGGGTTGGCCCAGTTGCTGAACTTGCCCAGGAACTTCTGCCCGCCCAGGAACAGCGCCACCGTGATCACCCAGGTGATCGCGTAGGAGATCGCCGTCGGGATCGGCAGGCCGAGGATGTCGGCACCGCCCCCGATGTTCTTGAACCCCGGGAAGATGGTCTCGAACACCACGTCGAACGCGGAGGCCGAGGACACCGTGGTGATCCCGAAGAAGGCGAAGCCGGCGATGATGCCACGGACCCAGGTGGGCACCAGGGCACCTTTGTGACCGAAGGCCTCACGCAGCTGCATGGCGAACGGGACACCGTACTTCGCGGCGGCCTGTCCGTTGAGGATGTAACCGACCGAGACGATCACCGCGGAGAGCATGATCGCGGCGACCACCTGCCAGGCGTTCAGGCCGAGGGCGAAGAAGCCGATGACCGTGAAGTAGGACAGGATGTTGTGGATCGGGCCCATCCAGACGGTGATGAACTGCGGGACTTTCCAGCCGCGGTCTTTGGGGCGGATGGGCAGCACGTCGTCGGCGTAGCCGCTCGCGCGGTACCGCTCCACCGCCTCCTGTCCCGGATCGATCATCTCAGGGGCCTCGGCGAGGCCCCCTTCACTCATGCGGAGATCCGCTCGGAGAGGCTCAGGAGGGCCTTCTGGAACGCCTCGACGGGCGGGTGGGTGATGCCCGCGCCGATCATGCCGATGCCCGGCTCCTTGTGGGCGATCGCGGTGTTGATGATGGGCAGGATGCCGGTCTCCATCACCTTGCGGACGTCGATGCCGCTGGGGACGCCCATGAAGTCGAGCGCCGGGATGGTGATGTTCGGGTTGTTGCCGGTGGTGATGTCGTTCATGGTGCGCGAGTAGCCCATGGCCTCTTCGACGGTGCCGCCGACGAGGGCGACGATCGCGGGGGCCGCGGCCATGGCGAAGCCGCCGATGCCGAAGGTCTCGGTGATGGCCGAGTCGCCCATGTCCAGACCGGAGTCGTCACGGGTGTAGCCGGCGAACATCGGGCCGATGACCTCCTGCGCGGGGCCGGTGAACCACTGGCCTCCGGTGCCGGAGACGCGGATGCCGAAGTCGACGCCGTTGCGGGCCATCGTGGTGACCACGGTGGAGTTCTCGATGCCGTTGGCGGCATCCATGGACGCCTTGGCGGCCACCATCCAGGTCGGGCCGGAGAAGTAGTCCGACGACGCGACGAAGTCGAAGACCTCGCGCTTCTCCTTCGTGGTGAAGTCCGTCTCCAGGATGTACGGGGCCAGGGCCTGGATCAGCAGGGTGGTGCCGGCCACGTTGCGGTTGTGCGCCTCGTCGCCCATGTGCAGGGCCTGGGAGAGCATCAGACGCAGGTCCAGGCCGTCGGTGTTGAGCTCCATGGCGCCTGCGAGCACCGGGCCGAACACATCGCGCATCCAGTTCAGGCGGTCGATGACCGACTGGTCGTTCGCGCCGAAGCGGAGGATCTTGGAGAGCTGCTCGGACAGGTTGGTGTAGGCGGTGTTGCCGTAGGTGCGGTTGGTGACCTTGTGCACCCACATGCTCGCACTGGTCACACCGGCCATGGAGCCGACCGACTGGTGCTCGTGGCACGGGGAGAACGTGATTTCACCGGAGGAGGCGAGCTCAAAGGCCTCGTCGAGGTCCTTGGCCAGGCCTTCGAAGACCAGAGCGCCGGTCACGGCGCCCTTCATGGGGCCGGACATGCGCGGGAACCCGATCGGCGGGCCGGAGTGCAGGATGGTGGTCTTGGTCATCCCGGGGACGGCGTCGATCGCCTGGCCGAAGCCCTCCAGGAACGGCTGGGAGCCGAGGATGCGCTCCAGGGCGACCTGGTTGGCTGCGTCGATCTTCTCGGCGACGGCCGGGTCCTCGAGGCGGCTCAGCGCGGCGATGACCTCGGGGTCGCCGCCACCCGGCGGGGTCCAGTCCATCAGCACGGGCTCGACGCCCTGGGTCTTCAGATCGGCTGCGAACATGTCGAGGCCGAGGTTGATCGGCTTCAGGCTTGCGGAGAACAGATCGTTGACGCTCATCAGTTGTCACCCTTCGCGACGAATTCGCGGGCCAGCAGCCCGAGGTTGGTGGAGGAGGAGGCGATGGTCACGCCGGCGGCTTCGAGCTGGGCGACCTGGCCTGCGAACGCCGGGGTGTCCAGGTCGGTGCCGAGCACGTAGCCGAGGATCTCCAGGTGCTGACCACGGGCGGCGGCCTTGGCCTTGGCCTCGGTGATCGCCGGGATGGTCACGCCGACCGGGTCTTCGTGTGCGCCGAAGCCGAGGACGAAGTCCATGGCGATGACGCCGACGCTCGGGTCGTCGGCTTCCTGGACGATGCGCTGCAGACGCAGCGACGGGTCGATCATCGGGTGCGGACGGCCGTTGGTGAAGTCGTCGTCGCCCATGTCGAGGAAGGTGTGCTCGCGGGAGGCATCCATCGCGCCGATCTTGTAGTCGGCGTTCTTCTGGATGTTGGAGTACACGTTCTCGTACTTGTCGAGGGCCGCGAACATGGACTCATCACAGAGCGTGCCGCCGCAGAACAGGCCGCGGATGTACTTCTGCTCGGGGGCGAGCTTGGCGCGCACCTCCTCGACCAGCGGGATGTTCAGCGGGTGCTTGTCCAGGGTGGACTCGTCGATGCCACTGGCGACGACGGCGGCGATGGCCAGCGGCTTGGAGCCCTGGACGATCGTCACGTTGTCGTAGCCGGACTCGGTGCGGTCGGAGCCGAGGAAGGTCACGAACACCGGCTTGGACGCGGCGCCGGCGACGGCGAGCACCTTCTCGGCGACCTCCTCTGCCGGGGGCTTGGAGATGATGACGATGACCTTGGTCTCCGGGTCGGCGTCGAGGGCGTTGATGCCGTCGATCATGGAGATGCCGCCGATTTCGGTGGACAGGTCGCGGCCGCCGGTGCCGATCAGCTGGGACACACCGCCGCCGAAGTCGTGGATCCGGACGGAGAGCTCCTGGCTGCCGGTGCCGGAGGCGCCGACGATGCCGATGTTGCCGCGGCGGACCGCGTTGGAGAACGCCAGGCCGACGCCGTTGATGATCGCGGTGCCGCAGTCCGGCCCCATCACGATCAGGCCCTTCTCGTGGGCGAGGTTCTTCAGGGACAGCTCGTCCTCGACGGACACGTTGTCGGAGAAGATCATGACGCTCTTGTCCGCGTTCAGCGCCTTGCGGGCCTCACGGGCGGCGAAGGCTCCGTTGACGGAGATCAGCACGAAGTTGCTGTCCGGGGCCTCGGCGAACGCACTGTCCAGGGTGCGGTAGCGGGTCTCGGTGGCCTCGCCGGCCTTCTTGTCCTTGCGGGCCAGGATGTCGTTGACGGACGCGATCGCGGCCTCAAGGGTGTCCTCGGATGCGTCGATCACGATCATCAGATCGCTGGGCTTGGCCTCGTCGATCGCGGGGTCCTGGACGCCGACGTTGAGCAACACCTCCTTGTTCATCGGGGTCGCCATGCCCAGCAGCGCCTGGGTGACGCCCTCGACGGCGTTCGCCTTCGTGCTCATGGACATGAGTGAGACGGAGTCGAGGTAGGTGTTCTTCCTGATGTCGATGTGCCTGCTCATCAGTTTTCCCTTCGGGAGGTCTTAGGCCAGGTGGCGTTCGAGGATGGAGACGATTTCGGTGTAGCCCTTTTCGCGGGCCAGTTCGATGGGGGGAACGCCCCACTTGTCGGGCATGCCGGGCTTGGCGCCGTGCTGCAGGAGCAGCCCGACGAGTTCCTGGCGGACGGGGCCGCCGTCGCCGAGGATGATCGTTTCGATCAGCGCGGTCCAGCCGAGGTTGTTCGTCAGGTTGACGTTGATACGGGTGTTCTCGAGCAGGTAGCGGACCAGCTCAAGGTAGCCCTTCTCAGCGGCGGGGGTCAGGCCGTTGCCGCCCATGCGGGTCAGGGCCTTGAGGTCGGTGCCGGCCTCGACCATGATCTTGACCAGTTCGAGCTGGTCGTTGATGCAGCCGTGAAGGAACGGGTTGGCGCAGATCTGGTCCTGAGCGTCGATGTCGACGCCCTCGGCGATGAGGGCGCGGACGACGTCGAGGTGGCCGGCGCGTGCGGCGCGCAGGATCGCGGTGGCCTCTTCACGGTCGACGGCGTTCTTGTCGGCGCCGTTGGCCAGTGCGGCCTTCACGGCGTCGAGATCGCCCGCGGCCGCGGCTTCCAGGTACGTCTCGTCCACGGTACGGGTGTCGAGCATGGGGTACTCCTTCGTGATTCCTGCTGAATCGTTCCTCGGCCGCCAGGCCGTGTTGCTGTTTGGTATCCGAAAGTTGGCGCACGTGGCGTCGACGCCACGGCATGGTCGATGACCTATGTGACGTCCTGCTATTGAATATACGCCTGTTTTGTGGTTCTTTCCGATCCAGGTGGGGTCGCGACCGCGCCTCAACGTGACGCGGATCACTTTGTTAGGTATACCATTTTGACCCTGGGAAAACTACCCGCTGCCGAGCCTGGCCCGCGCGAGCCTGGAGCGGTCCGGACTTGCGCGGCGGCCGGCGGCTTCCGAAGCAATTGTGACCGTCGCCACTCCGGGTTGACAGGCCTAAGATGGACGCCGTGTCAGCTGCAATCCACGAATCCGCCCTTGCCGTCCTCGACCGCCTCTGCGCCGTCATCCCCGACTACCCGGAAGAGGGGATCGTCTTCCGCGATCTGACCCCCGTGTTCGCCGACGGAGCCGGCTTCCGCACCGTGGTGGAAGCACTCATCGAGCCGTTCAGGGGCGGCTTCGACGTGGTGGCCGGCGTCGAGGCGAGGGGCTTCCTGCTCGCCGCCGCGGCCGCCTACGCCTCCGGGACCGGCGTCGTCGCCGTCCGCAAGGCGGGCAAGCTGCCGCGGGAGACGTTCTCGCAGGATTACGCCCTGGAATACGGCAGTGCCACGCTGGAGATCCACAAGAACGACCTCGCCCCGGGAACCCGGGTCCTGCTGCTGGACGACGTCCTGGCCACCGGCGGAACCCTCGCCGCGGCCCATGCGCTCTTCGAGCGGGCCGGCACCCAGGTGACCGGCATCGGCGTCGTGCTCGAACTCGATGGACTGCCTGGCCGCGAGCGGCTCTCCGCCGCCGGCGTCGACCCGGAATCCGTGCACGTGCTCCAGAAGGTCTGAGCTTCCCCGCTCAGATACCCAATCGTTCACCTGGATGGTTGTAGAATGGACGGTCCGTTATTCATAACGGTGGTGAATCGTGGGGAAGAGGAGTTGCCTGATGCTCGAGACCGACCTGGCGCACGAACGCGATTACGTCCATGGGCTGTACAGCCGCCTGGACGAGCTGCGCGAGGAGAAGAGGGCTCAGCTCGCCCGGGTACGGCGCAGCGGCGCCGTCGGCAGTATTCAGAACGTGTCGGAGCGGGATGCTTTCGCGGCCCTCTATGAGGACCGGCTGGCCCAGCTCGACGCCGTGGAGGACCGTCTGGTCTTCGGCCGCCTGGATCTTGATGAGGGCGGACCGCAGTACATCGGCCGCATCGGACTCTCCACGGAGGACCTCCAGCGGCTCATGGTGGACTGGCGCGCGCCGGAGGCCGGGCACTTCTATCAGGCCACCGCGTTCGACCGGCAAGGCGTCCGCCGTCGCCGGCACTTGATCCTGGCCGGACGCGAGCTGAAGGCCATGGAAGACGACGTCCTGGATCCGGGCATGCTCAGCGAGCACGGCGGTCATCAGGGCGAGGGGGCGCTCCTGGCCGCGCTGAACTCCAAACGCACCGGCCAGATGTCGGACATCGTCAGCACCATCCAGGCCGAGCAGGACCGGATCATCCGCAGCACCATCTCCGGCGCACTCGTGGTCCAGGGCGGCCCCGGCACCGGCAAGACGGCCGTGGCGCTCCACCGCGCCGCGTACCTGCTGTACTCCCACCGTGAGCGGCTGAAGTCGGCCGGCGTCCTCCTGGTCGGTCCCAGCAGCTCCTTCATGAAATACATCGAACGTGTCCTGCCCTCGCTCGGTGAGACCGGCGTGGTCATGGCGAGCCTCGGCCGCCTCTACCCGGGTGTGGACACCGTGGCCGAACATGACCCCCGGGTTGCCGCGCTCAAGGGCCGCCTGGCCATGGCCGTCGTGGTGGCCAACGCCGTCGCGCAGCGTCAGCGGACGTTCGCACAGCCGCGCACGGTGGTGGTGGACGGCTACCGGCTGGTCCTCTCGCCGAGGCAGGTCTCCCGCGCCCGCGACAAGGCCCGCCAGACCGGCAAGCCGCACAACGAGGCACGCGCCACCTTCGTCAAGATCCTGCTGCGGGAACTCACCGAGCAGATGACCGAGAAGGTCCTGGCATCCAGCCCGGGCAACAGCGCCGACCGCTCGTACCTGGCGGAGGACGTGCGGTCCTCCCGGGATGTCCGGGTGGCGCTCAACCTGGCCTGGATGCCGGTCACACCGGAGAAGCTCCTCACGGATCTGTTCTCCAAGCCCGCCATCCTGCGCGCGTGCACCCCCGGGTTCACCGATGAGGAGCGGGCTCTGCTGGTACGAGCTGCCGATGCACGGTGGACCGAGTCGGACGTCCCCCTCCTCGACGAGGCCGCCGAGCTCCTGGGCGAGTACGACATCCACGCCGGACGCAACGCGGCCGCGGCCGAGCGCCAGCGGGAACGCGACCTCGAGGACGCCAAGCGCGCGCTCGCCGACATCGAGCATCTGGAGAGCACCCCGAACTTCACCGCGGAGGAGATCGTGGAGGCCAACACCCTGCATGACGCCCGCCTCGGCGCCTCGGACCGCGCCCGCGGGGACCGGACCTGGGCCTATGGCCACGTGGTGGTGGATGAGGCGCAGGAGCTCTCCCACATGCAGTGGCGCCTCCTGGCCCGCCGCTGCCCGCTGAAGTCCTTCACGATCGTCGGCGACATCGCCCAGACCAGCTCGGCCGCCGGCGCCCAGTCCTGGGCCTCGGCGCTGACACCGGAGTTCGGCAAGCACTGGCGGCTGGAGGAGCTGACGGTCAACTACCGCACGCCGTCGCAGATCGCCGAGGCGGCCGTCCGCATGGCGAACGCCGCCGGGCAGATCGTCTCCGCCCCGAAGGCCGTCCGGGAGGGCACCTGGGAGACGGTCATCGACCGTGTGGCGCGCGACGGCGTCGTGCCCGCCCTGGTGGGCGCACTGCCTGAGGAGCTCTCACTGCTCGACGGCGGCCTGCTGGCCGTCATCGCGGGTGAGCGTCAGCTGGCCCCGGCCACGAAGGCCCTCCGCGCCGTGTACGGCACACGGGTGGGCGGAGGCTCGGGCAGCTACGAGCAGGACATCGTGGTCATCAGCCCGCAGGAGGCGAAGGGCCTGGAGTTCGACGGCGTCGTGATTCTCGAGCCGAATGAGCTCCTGGAGGAGGCGCACGGCCGGCTGGGCGATCTGTATGTGGCCATGACGCGCCCCACGCAGCGGCTTCGGCTGATCGCTTCTGGACCGGTCCCGGACGGTATCGAAGCGGTCGGTTCGTCCACGGTCTGAGACGGGCCGCACGGAATGCTACTTTGAGAGGGTGTCACAGCTGAGCGAAACCATGCCGGGCGCAAGCCTGGAGAACCAGAAGAACGATCCCGCCTTCGCCAACGTCTGGCAGGACCTGAAGTGGCGTGGCCTCATCCACGTGTCCACGGATGAGGCGGAGCTGGAGAAACTCCTTGCCGGCGAGCCTGTGACCTACTATTGCGGCTTCGACCCGACGGCCCCGAGCCTGCACCTGGGCAACCTGGTCCAGCTGCTGGTCATGCGCCGTTTGCAGCTGGCCGGCCACAAGCCCCTGGGTCTGGTGGGCGGCTCCACCGGCCTGATCGGCGACCCGCGTCAGACGGCCGAGCGTGTCCTGAACACCAAGGAGACGGTGGCCGAGTGGGTGGGACGTCTTCAGAGCCAGGTCTCGCGCTTCCTGTCCTTCGAGGGGGAGAACGCCGCCCGCCTGGTGAACAACCTGGACTGGACGGCGCCGCTGTCCGCCATCGACTTCCTGCGTGAGATCGGCAAGCACTTCCGCGTCGGGACGATGGTCAAGAAGGACATCGTGGCCAGCCGCCTGAACTCGGATGAGGGCATCAGCTACACCGAGTTCAGTTACCAGATCCTGCAGGGCATGGACTACCTGGAGCTGCACCGTGCCTACGACTGCGTCCTGCAGACCGGCGGCAGCGATCAGTGGGGCAACCTGACCAGTGGCACCGAGCTGATCCGCAAGGTCGAAGGCCACAGCGTCCACGCGCTGGGCACGCCCCTGATCACCAACTCGGACGGCACCAAGTTCGGCAAGAGCGAGGGCAACGCCGTCTGGCTTGACGGCGACATGTGCTCGCCGTACACCTTCTACCAGTTCTGGCTCAACACGTCCGACGCGGATGTGGTGGACCGCCTGAAGGTCTTCACGTTCCTCCGCCGTGCCGAGATCGAGGAACTCGCCATCGCCGTGGCGGAGCGCCCGTTCGCCCGTGACGCCCAGCGCCGCCTGGCGTGGGAGGTCACCAGCCTGGTGCACGGTGTGGACGCGACCGAGAAGGTCATCGCGGCGTCCGCGGCCGTGTTCGGCAACGGCGATCTGTCCGTGCTGGACGAGCCGACGCTCCTGGCGGTCTCCGCGGAGCTCGCGTCCGCTACCGTGGCGGCCGATGAGCTGGCTGTGGTGGACCTGCTGGTGGCCACGGGCCTGGTGAAGTCCAAGTCCGACGCCCGCCGCACCATCACCGAGGGCGGCGCATACGTCAACAACGCCAAGGTGAGCGACGTGGACCAGGTGGTCTCCTCCGGCGAACTGCTGCACGGCAAGTACCTGCTGCTGCGCCGCGGCAAGAAGAACCTCGCGAGCATCACGGTCTCCTGACCGCAGGCCTCGCAGAAAGACGGCCCGTCCTCTCCCGGCCGCCCACGTTCCAGTGGGCTTGCGGGGGAGGGCGGGCCGTCGTCGTACCTGGTGATCCGGTCAGAGATCCACGCGGTTGGCGAGGACTGGCAGGGTGGCGCGTGCCTGCGCCACCACCTCCGGATCCAGCTCGGCGACGAGCAGCTGCACGGCGCCGTCGGCACGGATGACATCCGTGCCGAGCGGGCCGACGACGCCGGAGTGCCCCACGCCGGTGGGAAGGTTCTTCGGGTTCTCAATGCCGAGCGCGGCCGGGTCCGCCTGCCCGGCGGCGAGGACGTAGCTGGTGGTGTCGAGCGCCCGGGCACGGGTGAGCAGTTCCCAGTGCTCCACCTTGCCGGGACCGGGACCCCAGGATGCGCAGACGATGTGAGCCTGGGCGCCGGCCAGGGCATTAGCGGTGAAGAGGGCGGGGAAGCGGACGTCGTAGCAGGTGGCAAGACCGAACGTGATCCCTTCCACGGTGAACGTGACCGGGGTGGCCCCGGGCTCCACGGTGTCCGACTCCGCGAAGCCGAACGCGTCGTAGAGGTGGATCTTGGTGTAGGAGGTCTCCACCTCCGGCCCGGTGACCAGGAGGGTGTTACGGACCCGGGAGCGTCCTCCGTGCGTGGCTGAACCATCGCCCGGGTTGAACATGCCGGCCACCACGGTCACGCCGTTATCCCGGGCGATCGTCCGGACCTCTTCCGCCCACGCGCCGTCCAGGGGTTCCGCCACCGGGCCCAGGGGATTGCCGAAGGCGCACATGCTCGCTTCCGGGAACACCACCAGCCGCGCACCGGCGGCCGCGGCCTGGGCCGTGTGGTGGCGGATCAGTTCAAGGTTCCCCTGGGGATCGGATCCACTGAGGATCTGGGCGAGTGCGACGCGCATGGCGGCTCCTTGTACGGGAGGGTCTGTTGTCCGTTCCAGCATGTTCCGTCCGGGGGAGGGAGTCCAGCCTGATGGTCATCCCGGGCCGGCCTGGAGAGGCGCTCGAAGCACCGCCGGACGGCCGATTTGCGAGCAGCGCCGGTGGCGTGTAAAGTTGATCAGGTCGCCGCGACGGGGGCTGGAGGGGCTGAGAGGTTCTTCTGGTCGGGAGTCGGGTGGTTTGAATCCTTCGATGATCATCATGTGTGGTGTGTTTCGTTGTGATGTCTGTTGTTTGAGAACTCAATAGTGTGTCATGTTTTTTTGATACCAAATGTTTTGTTTGGTGGATGCTGATCATCACCCCGTGGTGGTTGGTGTTTGCCGGGTTTTGAATTTTCTGATGGAG
>NZ_JAVALS010000009.1 GCF_030731045.1 Arthrobacter horti
ACCCAGCACGGACTCACCCGCCAACAAGCGGTGATACGCCTCCGCCCGGACCTCCCACGCGATCTTCTTCGCCACGCACACCCTCCACCATCAGGGTGTTGCGCTAACCTTCTGAACTCGCCCTGGTTTTAGCGGCATCAGCTGCACTCTCGCGAGGGGTGTGGACGTCAGTCCGTGGTGACCTTCTCCTGCTTCGGCGCGGCCGGGGCGGTGGCCGTCGGCCGGATGAAGAAGAGGGTGGCGACGGCCGCGATCAGCACCGCGCAGGCCGGCAGGATGATGGCCTGCGACATGGCCGTGGAGAAGCCCGCGTGCAGGAACTGCGGCAGGACTCCCGTGGCCATCTCGCCGCTCGGCGTACCCTGGCCGCCCGGGGCGTGGGGCAGCTCGACCGACAACCGGGCCTGGATCAGCGCCGCGATGGCCGCGGAACCGAGGACCGCACCCACCTGGCGGGTGGAGTTGTAGATGCCCGAACCGGCGCCGGCCTGACGCGGAGGCAGGTCTCGCAGCGCGGTGGCGCTCATGGGCGCCCAGATGCCGGAACTGGCCACGCCCATGATGGCGGCGGGGATCAGGTACATGAGCACGGGGGTGTCCGGGTTGGTGAGGGAGGCGTAGATGAACAGCGACGCGGACATGAGCGCGAACGCGACGGGGATGATCACCTTGGGGTTCATGCGCGGGATCCACTTGCCCACCAGCGGGGCCAGCGCACCGGAGACCACCGCGGTCGGCGCCATGAGGAGTGCGGACTCCGTGGGTGTCAGGCCACGGACCATCTGGATGTAGAAGATGAGCGGCAGCATCATGGAGGCGATGGTGAAGCCCATGAGGCTGATGCCCAGGTTGGCGAGGCTGAAGTTGCGGTCCTGGAAGAGGTCCAGGGGCATGAGGGGCTCACCCTTGAAACGCTTCTGGTACAGGGCCTGCCACGCGACGAACAGCGCCAGCACCACCACGCCGGCGATGATGAGGCCCCACACGGTGATCCCGCCGGTGACGGTACCCCAGTTGTAGCTCTGGCCCTCCTGCAGGCCGAAGACCAGCAGGAACATGCCGACGGCGCTCAGGAGCACGCCGATCCAGTCGAAGCGGTGGCGGTGCGTCTGGAGCTTCGGGACGAAGCGGATGGCGGCGAGGAAGCCGATGATGCCCACGGGCACGTTGACGAAGAAGATCCACTCCCAGCCCAGGCTGTCCACCAGCACGCCGCCGAGCAGCGGGCCCACCAGCGTGGCGACGCCGGCCGTGGCGCCCCAGAGGGCCATGGCGGAGCCGCGCTCCTCCGGCTTGAACATGCGAGTGATGACGGCCATGGTCTGCGGCGCCATGAGGGCGGCGCCGAAGCCCTGGACGGCGCGGGCCGCGATCAGCATCCCGACGTCGCCGGAGAGGCCGCACCAGAGGCTGGACAGGGTGAAGACCGCCAGGCCCGTGAGGTAGAGGTTGCGGGGGCCGAAGCGGTCACCCAGACGGCCGGTGATGAGCAGCGGCACCGCGTAGGAGAGCAGGTAGGCGCTGGTCACCCAGATGACCGAGTTGATGTCGGTGTTGAGGCCTTCCATGATCTTGGGGTTGGCCACGTTCACGATCGTGCTGTCCACCAGGATCATGAAGAAGCCGATCACCAAGGACCAGAGTGCTGGCCAGGGTCGGGCGATCTGTTCCACGTGAAGGACCTTTCAGAGTGTGCTGGTCAGGCCACCGGAGTGCCGGTGCCTGCGGAATGAGCTTGGGTGCAGGGGTTGATGTCGAGCGAGCCGGTGCGGATCTCCTCCACCAGGCCGCTCAGCCAGTCGGCCTCCGCCTCGAGCAGATGCTGCTGATATTCGACGACGATCCAGAACGCCCGCGGAACCTCACGTTCCAGCGCGGCGTTCCGCAGGAGTTCGTACTCGGCCAGGCGTTCGTGGAGTCCCTGGATGCGGTTCCCGAGCTTCTCCACCACGCGCCCCGCTGGAAGGCTGTGCGCCTCGGCGAGGGCCAGCGGGAACGGCGGGAAGGTGGTGCCGGACTCGCCGAGCATCTCCTCCAGGGCGGCCCCGAGCGCCTCCACCCCGGCCAGGGTGATGCGGTAGACAGTGCGTTCCGGGCGGTTCCCGTCCCGTTCCACGCCGTCCTCCTCCACGAATCCCTGTTCGGCGAGTCGCGCGACGGAGTGGTAGAGGGTGCCGGGGCGGACCTTGACGATGCGGTCCTCGCCCCGGAAGACCAGGGTCTGGTACATCTCGTAGGGGTGACGCGGCTTCTCCCGCAGCAGGCCGAGGGCGGCCAGACTGAGAGGCGTCAGAGAGGGTGCTGTCATGGTGGCCCGATTCCGTCAGTCAGGGTTTGCGGGATCCGCGGGGCCGACGCCCCGCACGGAGAACAACCATCATTCCATGCCGACTATTCCACATGGAATAGTCGGGCGCGGAGATCCGCGCCACATTCGCCTGGGTGGCGGATGTCAAGACGGGATCAGGCTCGGCCGACGGCCCCGGACGGCAGCCGGGCCGGAGGAAGCGGCCACGCTCAGCGCGGCGGGCGCAGGAATCCGCTCTGGCGCCCGACCACCTGGCCGGCATCCGGGGCGACGATGATCTCCTGCGCGGCCACGTACTCCTCCACCACGGGGTTGCCCTCGGTGTCCTGGGAGCCGGTGGAATCCACGATGGTCAGCACGGCCGTGGGGTCCACGGTGCGCTTCACGAGAGCCAGGGCGATGGGGCCCATCTCGTAGTGCTGGGCCACGCTGCTCACCCGGCCCACGGTCCGCCCGTCCAGGGTCACGGGGCTGTCCAGCGCCGGCAGGGTGTGCTGGGAGCCGTCCAGCTGCAGGAAGACCAGGCGCCGCGGCGGGTGCCCCAGATTGTGCACCCGGGCGATGGTCTCCTGGCCTTTGTAGCAGCCCTTGGCCAGGTGCACGGCGGTGCGGATCAGGTCCAGCTCGTGTGGGATGGCACGGTTGTCCGTCTCGAAACCCTGCCGGGGCCGCCACGCGGCCACACGCAGCGCCTCGGCCGCCATCATGCCGGCGAGTTCCAGGCCTTCGGTGCGGGAATCCAGTTCGTCCTGCGGCAGGAGCCACTCGGTCCAGGGGCGTTCGCGGCCGGGGTGGCGTTCGGTCTCGACCACGGCGTAGGAGAATCCGCCGGCACCCACCTCGGGCCACGGGTCACGCCAGGCCGCCAGGCCGTCGAAGGCCGGCACGTCCGCCGTCGCAGCCACCACGGCCCATGCGGCACTCACGTCCGCCACCTCGACGCGCAGCATGAAGCGCATCCGCTCCAGGAACTCCGCCAGCCCCGCGGCAAGGCCGGGCTCCACGATCAGCCAGGCCGTGGCGCCGTCGTCCACCAGACGGATGTCGAAGTCGATGCGCCCCTGGATGTCCAGCAGGAGCAGCTGGGAGGACTGGCCGGCGGCCAGCCCGTTGACGCGCTGCGAGGACAGGGTGTCCAGCCACGACAGGCGGTCCGGGCCGCTCACGGTCACCACACCCAGGTGGGAGAGGTCGACGACGGCGCGACCGTCCGCCAGCGCGCGCTGTTCCTTCAGTGGCTGGCCGTAGTGGGCGGCCACGGCGGCGTCCACGCCACCGCCGGCGACTGCTCCAGGGCGCGACAAGAGAAGGCTCAGATAGTCCATGAAAAGTGCAACCTTCCCGGCAAGGGGGCTATTCCAGGAGGTCAGGAGAGCTTGCTCAGGATGGCGGAGGCGTGGGCCTCCAGGCCGCCGTTCTCCCCGCCCTCGGCGCCCGGGCCGTTGGAGACGTCCCAGCGCCAGAGCAGCTTCCCGTCCACCAGCCCGAAGATGCGGGTGGCGGCGGAGTACGACTTGGAGTGGCTGCCGCGCATCACCATGTCCGTGCTGAGCTGGATCTGCGGGCCCTTGATCTGGCCGTAGTACAGCTCGGAGATGCCACCCGGGTGGGCGACGGAGACGGAGATGTTGAAGCCGCCGTCCTCGTTGCGGAGCTTCTCCACGTCATCGGCGGTGGTGAGCGCCGGGACCATGTCCGCGGGCACCATGCCGGGGCCACCGTCGGCCTCCACCAGCTTGCGTTCGAGTGCCCAGAAGCCCATCTCCACGGTGAGCGGCCTCAGAATGGCACCCTCGTCGTCGCACAGCCAGCTCTCCGCACGGTACTGCAGGTACGGCAGGCCGTTGTGGGCGAAGGTGGCCCGCTGCACGAAGTGCTCGGAGCCCTCCTCGCCCGTGCCGAGGCGGCCGCGCCCCTCCCAGTCACCGATCAGCCAGGAGAGCGGGACCAGCTCCGGGGTGAGGTCGCTGGGGATTTCGATGGGCACGGGTTACTTCTGGCCCTGGAAGAGGCGGTACACGACGAAACCGGCGAACCAGGCCATGGAGATCCCGGCGATGCTGAGCAGGACCAGGAACAGGATTTCAAAACCAAGGGTCGACATGGCTTCATCCTACCCACATCAGACCAGGAGCAGCTTGCCCACGAAGTAGCCCACACTGCCGAGCGCCAGAATGGGCCCCAGGCCAAGCGCCACGGCCCCCACCAGGGAGGCGTGGTGGACCCGGAACGTGATGAGCCGGCGGAAGCACACCACCAGGAGTCCGGCCACCAGGCCCAGCAGTGCACTGGGCAGGGCGGCCACGTACGGGTCGAAGAATCCCACCAGCGGTCCCACCAGCACGGACAATACGACGGCGAGGGGCGCCACGATGCGGTCGGGCCACCGGATGAGCCCCACGGCGACCGCGACGGCGGCGCACACCACCACGATCACGATCATGTCGCGCAGCCCGCCCAGGCGGACGTTCGCCACCCAGCCGGCGCCCAGCGCAGCCAGCAGTACGCCGGCGCTGGCGCCGAAGGTCGATTCCAGCCGCTGGGGCTGGCCGGTGCCCCGGATCAGCTCGACCAGCAGGACAGCCATGAGACCCAGGGCGATGAGCGGGGCGGACCAGGCCATGAAGCCCGGGCCGGGCACGACGGCGGCCCCCACCACGGCGAGGGCGCCGACGGCGGCGATGATCCCGCCCAGGGTCTTGCGGGCGGGGATGGCGAGGTACTGCGGCCAGGCGAAGCCGAAGAGCGCGGCGAGCAGGATGCAGACGGTCACCTGGGTGAGCGTCCCGGCCCATGGGACGGTGCCGAACACGGCGAGCGACGCCAGCGAGGCCAGGCCCACCGTCAGGTAGCCGTGCCCGGAGGATCTCCCCGCCACGGCGTCCGTGGCCCCGTGGCCGGCGGTTCCGGTGCTCAGGAGGGTGAAGTCGGCGTCGTCGGAGTGCGGCGCCGCCTCTCCGGCGCGGGGTTCCTCCGCGTCCGGCACGGGGCCGTCCTGCTCGGGGCCTTCCTGCACGGGGCGGTCCGGGTCGGGACTGTCAGGCTCTGACCTGTCTGGATCTGGGCTCACACTGCCATCCTGCCCCATCCCCGCCCCGGGCGCCCATCCCGCGCCGGTCAACAGCCCTCGTCGAGGTGTGTGACGCGGGCAACTCGGTCCGCAGGGCCGCTCGATATACTGGAGCATCAGGCTCGACGACGCGCTCCCGATCGATGGAGGGGACAATGTCGCAACTACTGCTCTTGACCAACAGCACCGATTCCTCGGTGGACATCCTGCCGGCCCTTGAGCTGCTCAATCACCGGATCCACATCCTGCCGGCCGAGCCCACGGCGCTCCTGGAGACGGAGCCCTGCGACATCATCTTCCTGGACGCCCGCAAGGACTTGGTGGGGTCCCGTTCCCTGACCAAGCTGCTGAAGGCCACGGGCCTCTCCGTGCCGCTGCTGCTGATCCTCACCGAGGGCGGCATGGCGGCCATCTCCTCCCAATGGGCCGTGGACGACGTGGTCCTGGAGTCCGCCGGGCCCGCGGAGGTGGAGGCGCGCATCCGCCTGGCACTGGCCCGCGGCACCGGCTCCGAGGAGGAGGCCGGCACGGAGATCCGGGCGTCCGGCGTCGTGATCGATGAGGCGAGCTACACCGCCCGCATCAACGGCGAGGCCCTCAACCTGACGTTCAAGGAGTTCGAGCTCCTGAAATACCTGGCTCAGCACCCGGGCCGCGTGTTCACCCGGCAGCAGCTGCTCACCGAGGTGTGGGGCTACGACTACTACGGCGGCACCCGCACCGTGGACGTGCACGTGCGGCGCCTGCGGGCCAAGCTGGGCCCGGATCACGAGACCCTGATCGGCACCGTCCGCAATGTGGGCTACCGCCTCACGATGACGCGCGAACCGGACGAGCAGCCCGCACAGGCGTGAAGACCCCACTTCGTGGCACCCTTGAGCCATGACTAGCGCGAACGCCTCCCACTGGCCGGTCCACCGCTTTCCTGCGCCCCTGGAGCACGACGTCCTCGCGGAGGCGCAGGACCTTCTGAGGGCGGCGGAGGCGGCCGACGGGACCCCCACCGTCTCGGAGCAGTCGGTCATCGCGTTGCGCACCGGCGGCAACCCCGGCCAGCAGGTGTCCGTGCACGCCCTCTTCGCCCCGGAGGACCCCTTCACCGAGGAGGACAAACCCCTGGAGTCCCTCCTGGCGGGCTTCGCGGTCCTGGTCGGCGAGGGCGGCGAGAGTGTCCTGGAGATGGCCGTGCACCCGTCCTACCGGAACCTCGGCGCAGGCCTGCGCCTGGCCCAGGACGTCCTGGACGCCCGCGGCACGCTGGACGGCGTGCAGGCGTGGTCCCACGGAGACTCCGCCGCCGCCGAGGACCTGGCGCGCCACTTCGGACTTTCCAAGGCCCGCGAGCTGTGGCGGATGCGGCTGAGCACGCCGGCCGCGGCCACGGCGGACGACGACGCGCTGCCGGCCGGGTACACGATCCGCACTTTCGTCCCGGGACAGGACGAGGAGGCCTGGCTGGCCGCGAACGCGGAGGTCTTCGCTTCCCACCCGGAACAGGGCGCCCTGACGCTGAACGACCTGCAGGAACGCCTGGCGGAGCCGTGGTTCGATCCGGCGGGCTTCTTCCTGGCGGTGGACGCCGAGGACCGGATCGCCGGCTTCCACTGGACCAAGATGCATCCGGCACTGCCCGGGCACGCTGCCCACGGCGAGGTGTACGTGGTGGGTGTGCTCCCCCACGCCCAGGGCAAGGGCCTGGGCAAGGTGCTCACGAGGCACGGGGTGAAGCACCTGCTCAGCCGTGGTGCGAGCACCGTGGTGCTGTACACCGAGGCGGACAACGCACCGGCCGTCCGGCTCTACGAGGGGCTGGGATTCACCCACTGGGACAGCGATGTCATGTACCGGAAGAACCCGGCCGACTGAGAGCTTTCATTCGCTAAGGTTGAGTGCGGAGCCACTGCAGGGTAAGGAGTCTGGCATGAGCAGCGACAACGGGACATCCACGGGAACTCTGGGGAGGGCCGCTTCCCGCCTCGGCACGTCCGAGGTGAATGCGGCCCGGGCCACCCAGGACCGCATCGAACTGCCGGAGTTCGAGGAGCCCAGCCTCCTGCCGGAGGGCGACATCAGCCCGGACCGCTTCCTGGACCGTGAATTGTCCTGGCTGAGTTTCAACGCCCGTGTGCTGGAACTGGCCGAGGACCCGGACCTGTTCCTGCTGGAGCGCGTCAACTTCCTGTCCATCTTCGCGTCCAATCTGGACGAGTTCTTCATGGTCCGCGTGGCAGGCCTCAAGCGGCGCATCGCCACCGGTCTGGCCGTTCCCTCCCCTGCGGGCCTGAGCCCCGTGGAGGTCCTGGCCCAGATCAGCGAGGCGGCCAGCGCCCTGCAGGAGCGGCACGCCCGGGTCTTCGCCGAGCAGGTCCGGCCCGCCCTGGCGTATGAGCACATCCACCTCATGCACTGGGCCGATCTGGACCAGGAGGCCCAGCACCGCATCAGCACGCTGTTCACGGAGAAGGTCTTCCCGATCCTGACCCCGCTGGCCGTGGACCCCGCCCACCCGTTCCCGTACATCTCCGGCCTGTCCCTGAACCTGGCCGTGGTGGTGCGCAACCCCGTCACCCGCAAGGAGCTCTTCGCCCGTGTGAAGGTGCCGGATCAGCTGCCCCGCCTGATCGCCGTCGACGGCCCGCGCGCCGGCGCCATCCCGGGACGCGTGGCCCGCTTCATCACGCTGGAAGAGGTCATCGCGGTCCATCTGGACCAGCTGTTCCCCGGCATGGAAGTGGTGGAGCACCACACCTTCCGCGTCACCCGAAACGAGGACGTGGAGGTCGAGGAGGACGACGCGGAGAACCTCCTGCAGGCCCTGGAGAAGGAACTGCTGCGCCGTCGTTTCGGCCCGCCCGTCCGCCTCGAGGTCACCACGGACATCAACCCGGCCGTGCTGGCGCTGCTGGTGCGCGAACTCAGCATCGATGAGTCCGAGGTGGTGTCCGTCCCGGCACCCCTGGATCTGCGCGGCCTGTCCGTCATCGCGGGCATCGACCGGGCGGACCTCCACTACCCCAAGCAGGTGCCGCACACCTCCCGCTACCTGAACGAGTCCGAGACGTCCAAGGCGGCCAACGTCTTCGCAGCCATGCGCCGTCGCGACATCCTCCTGCATCACCCGTACGACTCCTTCTCCACCTCCGTGCAGGCGTTCCTGGAGCAGGCCGCCTCGGACCCCAAGGTCCAGGCCATCAAGCAGACCCTGTACCGTACCAGTGGCGACTCCCCCATCGTGGACGCTCTGATCGACGCGGCGGAGGCCGGCAAGCAGGTCCTGGCGCTGGTGGAGATCAAGGCCCGCTTCGATGAGCAGGCCAACATCTCCTGGGCCCGCAAGCTGGAGCAGGCCGGCGTGCACGTGGTGTACGGCATCGTCGGTCTGAAGACCCACTGCAAGCTGTCCCTGGTGGTGCGGCAGGAGTCGGACGGCATCCGCCGCTACTGCCACATCGGCACAGGCAACTACCACCCGCGCACGGCCCGGTACTACGAAGACCTGGGCCTGCTCACCGCCAATCACCAGGTGGGCGAGGACCTGTCCAAGCTGTTCAACCAGCTCTCCGGATACGCCCCCAAGTCCACCTTCAAGCGGCTCCTGGTGGCCCCGCGCTCCGTGCGCAGCGGCCTGATCGAGCGGATCGAGCAGGAGATCGCGAACGCCCGCGCCGGTAAGAAGGCCAAGGTCCAGATCAAGGTCAACTCCATGGTGGACGAGGCGATCATCGACTCCCTCTACCGCGCCTCCCAGGCCGGCGTGGAGGTCAACGTGATCGTCCGCGGCATCTGCTCGCTCCGCCCCGGCGTCCCCGGCCTGAGCGAGAACATCACGGTCCGTTCCGTGCTGGGCCGCTTCCTGGAGCACTCACGCGTGTTCACCTTCGCCAATGACGGTGACCCGGTGGTGTTCATCGGTTCGGCCGACATGATGCACCGCAACCTGGACCGCCGCGTGGAGGCCCTGGTCCAGCTGAACAACCAGGACGACGTCCGCGAGATCATCGAGCTGATGAACCGCTACGTGGACCCGGCCACGGCCAGCTGGCACCTGGACAACCAGGGCGAATGGGAACGGCACCACCTGGCGGAGGACGGCTCCCCGCTGCTGGACATCCAGTCGTGGCTCCTCGCCTCCCGCTCCCGTCAGCGCTCTGCGGGCTCCCTGCGCTGATGCCCGGTGCATACGCCGACCAGCCGGTCGCGGATCAGAGCGAGCATCCCGGCGAGCCGATCGCCGTCACCGCCGCAGGGGGCATCCCCTGGCGGATGACGCGGGGCGAGCTGGAAGTCCTGCTGATCCACCGCCCGCGCTATGACGACTGGTCCTGGCCGAAAGGCAAGCTCGACCCCGGGGAGACCATCCCGGAGTGCGCCTCCCGGGAGATCTGGGAGGAGATCGGGCTCACCGAGCCGCTGGGCATCCCGCTGCCGCCCATTCACTACCGGGTGAAGGCCGGCCTGAAAGTGGTGCACTACTGGGCCGTGAACGCCCAGAGCACCAAGGCCAAGGCGGACGGCAAGGAGGTGGACGCAGTCCTGTGGTGCTCGCCGGAGCGGGCGCTCGGGCTGCTGAGCAACGTCTCGGACAAGGCGCCCCTGACCGCGCTCGTGGACGCCTTCGAGGCCGACGCCCTGGACACCTGGCCGCTGGTGGTGGTCCGGCACGCCAAGGCCAAGCCCCGCGCGTCGTGGACCAAGGGGGAAGGCGACCGCCCCCTGGCCGCGTCCGGGCTCCGGCAGGCGCAGGCCGTGGGCCGGCTGCTGAGCGCGTGGGCCCCCGAGCGCGTGGTGAGCAGCCCGTGGAAGCGGTGCGTCTCCACGATCGCCCCCTATGTGAAGGCCAGCCAGGCGAAGGTCAAGCTGGTGGACGCCCTGACCGAGCACAGCCATGACCGCAAGCCGCAGAAGACCGCGGCGGCCATCGAGGCCGTGTTCGACAAGGGGGTGTCCTCCGCCGTGTGCGTGCACCGGCCGACACTCCCGACCATCCTGAAGCAACTCTCCATCCACATGAACGGTGAGCTGATCGACCTGCTCCCCGAGCAGGACCCCTACCTGGCCCCGGGCGAGGCCATCGTGCTTCACGTGGCCCGCGATTCCCGCGCCACCGTGGTGGCCGTGGAGCAGTACCGGCCCTACGACGACTGAACAGGACAGACCTGATGACTGAGAACCCCACCACCGAGCAGGCACCGGAGCCCGTCGGCTTCGGACTCGCCGAGCTCACCTTCCTGCTGAGCAGCTTCGACGGGCCGGGCCATGCCCGCTCTGTTGAGGCGCTGGAGGCCGAGGGCTGGGTGAGCGACGAGACGCTGGCACAGGTGGGGCTGTCCGGCCTGGCGGCCCGCGGCTTCGTGGAACCCGGCGAGCAGGGCCTGGGCATCGGCGGCCCGGCGTCCACCGTGGCCCACGCCCTCGGCGAGGGGAAGCTGTGGATCAGCCTGCGGATCGACGGCGACGGTGAGCCGTCCCGCGTGGTGCTGGTGGAGGCGGACGGGCTGCGCCTGCTCCTGCAGCCGGGCATCCTGAACACCTGGTTCGCCACCCCGGTCCCGGAGGAGCTGACCACCTCCCAGATCGCCGTCTCCGTGCTGCACCAGCACGAGGAGGAGCGCCCGGGCAACGTCGCCACCGCCACGGTGTCCACCCGCGAGCGCAGCAGCTCCTACCGTCTGGAGCGCGACGGCGAGGGCTGGAAGATCACGCCGGTCACCGGCGATGTGGTGGACGCCGTCTCCGGGCTGGGCCCGGGCGAGGTCGCGGCATTGTTCGACGCCGCGGGACTTTAGCCCTCGTTTCCGCAACGCGGAGGAGAACGGCCAGAGGCTCCGGCCGAGCCTGCGAGGCTGGAGGGGGCCGTGAGCGCTCTTGACGCCCCGGGTTTTGTGTCAAACACTTGATACAAAGATTTGGGGGCCTTGAATGTACATTCCACAGGAGCTCGCGCCCTTCGCCCCCTTGGGCATGGGCCTGGCCGTCATCGCGGTGCTCTTCCTGCTGTTCCGGTATGCCTCCTTCGGGGACGCGCGAGGCACGACGGCGGCCACCGCCTTCCGTCATGCGCGCACCGTGGGCGTGGTGGGCTGGTTCGCCAGCTCGCTGCAGCCGGCCATGACGTTCTGGCAGGTGCCGGTCCGGGGCCAGGGCCCGCCGGTCTCGCCGTGGACGCTGTTCGTGCCAGTCATCCTGGTTCTCGCCGTACACCTCGTGGGCCAGCTCAGCTACCCGGGCAACCGGCGGCGGGTCCGTGTGGCCGAACTCCACGTCCGCCGGATGAAGGACTTCCTGCCCCGGAAGCTCGCCGCCGTCACCGCGGTGATCTTCGTGGCTGCCGCCGTGACCATCGTGTCCGTGGCCGGGGTTCTCGCACGGCCCGCCACTCCGGCCGTGACAACGGAGGCCTACACCCTGCCGGCCGTGCCCGGCAGCCTGGCCGGCACGACCGTGGCGGCCTGGCTCGGCGCCGCATGGCTCGCTCTCCTGCTCGGGACATGGGGCGTGCTTCTCCTCATCACCCGGCGTCACCCGGTGACCGGCCCGTCCGGGGAGGAGAACTCCGCGCTCCGCACGGTGTCGATGAACCGGCTCCTGCGAACCGTGGCCACCATCGCCGCGGGTCTGGGGGCGACCGCGTGGACCATGGCGGACGTCCCTCCCCCGGGAACCACCTCCTATACCAACGTCGGCGTGATCCTGAACCTCCTGATCCTGCTCCTGATGTGGTGGTGGCCCGTCGGCAAGGCGCCGTCACACGGGGTTCCGTCCCCGGACCCGGCCCTGCGCCGGCGCCGGCTGGCTTTGGCCCCCTTGTTTCCCTTGGGGCTGGTGATGGCCGCGCTGGCACTGCTGGCGGTCCTGAACGATCTGGGGAGCATGGCTGTGGCCATCGTGTGCGCCGGCGGATTCGCAGGCCTCCTGTGGAACGCGTACTGCGCCACACGCACCCCCACCACCACGCCGTCCACCGGCACGCCCGGGGCCCTGGCACTCGGATGGAGGACCATCACCGTCGTCGCCGGCTGTGGCGCACTCACCGCAGCGGCGCTCGGCGCCTCGTGGCTGGCCGCACTGACGCCGCCTTCCGGCACCTACATGCCGGAACCGCAGGTTCCGGATGGACGCGCCCTGGGCGTCCTCACCATCGCGACAACGGGCGCGGTCATCGTCGCGGCCACGGCCGTCCTGACCGCGGCATTCCTCGTCCGGCGGATCATGGCGGGTCCCGGCTCACGTGGTGTGGAGGGCGGTCCGGCCGGCCTCGCCCGCACGCATGTCCTGCGGCTGAGCTGCTGGGGCGGTGCCGTGCTCCTGACCGTCTCGGCCATGGCGCTGCTCGAAGCGGTCCGGCCGTTCCGGATGTATCAGACGGATCCGGAGGGAAGCATGACCTACATCATGGTCGACGCGAGCGGTATCACCTCGACGCTCCTGATGGTGGCCGCCATCCTGCTATGGGCGTTCAGTGCAGCCGCGTCCATGTCCTCCGCACCCGCTCCTCGAGTCTACGAAAGGCATCCGGCATGAGCGCCACCCTCGAAGTCGACCTCGACTCCCCCGTTCCCCCGTTCGAGCAGGTGCGCTCCCAGCTGGAGGCCATGATCCTGAACGGGACCCTGGCGGACGGCGCCCGGCTGCCCACGGTCCGCGCCCTGGCCGGCGATCTGGGCCTGGCTGTCGGGACGGTCGCGCGAGCCTACCGCGAGCTGGAAGGCGCCGGGCTGATCCGCACCGCGCGCCGGGGCGGCAGCGTCATCACGACGCCGGCGGCCTGCGACGCGAGCGATGGCCTCCCGCCCGAGGTGAGCGCCGCCGTCGGGCATCTGGTGGAAGTGGCGCGCGTGCACGGCGTCACTGCCGAGACACTCTTGTCAGAGCTCCACATTAGACTTGACCCATGAGCATCCCCACCCCTTATGAGGACCTGCTGCGCGACGTCATGGAGCACGGAACGCACAAATCGGACCGGACGGGCACGGGGACACGCAGCGTCTTCGGACGCCAGATCCGCTTCGATCTGTCCCAGGGGTTCCCGCTCATCACCACCAAGCGCGTGCACTTCAAGTCGGTGGCGCTGGAACTGCTCTGGTTCCTGCGCGGGGATTCGAATGTGCGCTGGCTGCAGGAGCGCGGCGTCTCCATCTGGGACGAATGGGCGGACGACGCCGGCGAGCTGGGTCCCGTCTACGGCGTCCAGTGGCGCTCGTGGCCGACCCCCGGTGGTGAGCACGTGGACCAGATCGCCGAGCTCATGGAGAACCTGAAGAAGAACCCGGATTCCCGCCGCCACATCGTCTCCGCGTGGAACGTCGGCGAGATCTCCGACATGGCGCTGCCGCCGTGCCACGCCTTCTTCCAGTTCTACGTGGCGGACGGCAAGCTGTCCTGCCAGCTGTACCAGCGCTCCGCGGACATGTTCCTCGGGGTGCCGTTCAACATCGCCTCCTACGCCCTGCTGGTGCACATGATCGCGCAGCAGGCGGGCCTCGAGGTGGGTGACTTCGTCTGGACCGGCGGCGACTGCCACGTCTACGACAACCACGTGGAACAGGTGGAACGGCAGCTGGGCCGCGAGCCGTTCCCGTACCCCACTCTGAAGATCACGCGGAAGCCGGAGAGCATCTTCGACTACGACTTCAACGACTTCGAACTCGTGGACTACCAGCACCACCCCGGCATCAAGGCGCCGGTGGCCGTATGACCGGCGCAAAACCGGCGGACTTCGCCGAGCGGATCCGCCCCCGCCTGCAGGGCACCGGCCTGATCTGGGCCGAGACCGGGAACGGCGTGATCGGCTCCGGCGGCACCATGCCGTGGCACGTGCCGGAGGACCTGAAGCACTTCAGTGCACTCACCACGGGGCACCCCGTGATCATGGGCCGCAAGACCTGGGAGTCCTTCCCCGCGAAGTACCGTCCCCTGCCCGGCCGCACCAACATCGTGGTGACCCGGCAGCACGACTGGGCGGGCACGCCCGAGGCCGGGGGCGCCGTCGTCGTCCCCTCCCTGGAGGCAGGCTTTGCGGAGGCCGGTGACGGCCTGCGCTGGGTGATCGGCGGCGGGGAGATCTTCCGGCTGAGCATCCAGGACGCGGACTTCGCCGTGGTCACCGTGATCGACTCCGACGTCGACGGCGACACGCACGCGCCCGGGATCCCCGGGTCCTGGACACAGACCGCCGAGCTGCCGGAGGCCGGCGGCTGGTTCACCTCCGCCGGCGGCGCCCGTTTCCGTTTCACCCTCTGGGAACGCGCCTGAGGCGCGCTCCGTCAATCGACAAGGCATTGATGAAGAACCTCCTGTCCCGCTCCGACGTCCTCTTCGTCCTGGGCTACATGCTGTTCCCCCTGCTGGGCCTGGTGACGGCCGTGCTGGGGCTGTTCATGATCCTGGGCGGCAACCGGATCCCCGGCGTGATCGTGCTGGTGGTGGTGACCCAGGTGTTCGTGTTCGGTTCCTGGTGGGCCCTGAAGAAGCGCAAAGCCGCGCTGGAGGCCGAGCAGTCCGCCAAGTGACGAACGGGGCGCGCCGGAATCACCGGCGCGCCCCGCGCCGTCGTTCATCCCCCATGTGACGTAACCGGCGGACACCTGCCGGTCTCACACCGTAAAATCAGGTCATGACTTCAGCAGCCGTGCCCTCCGTTGGCTTTGTCGGGTGGCGTGGCATGGTCGGTTCCGTCCTCATGCACCGCATGCAGGAAGAGAACGACTTTGCCAGCATCAACCCCGTGTTCTTCTCCACCTCCAATGCCGGAGGTGCCGCGCCGTCGTTCGCCGACGGCGCCGGCAAGCTGGAGAACGCGTACGACGTCGAGACGCTGGCGAAGCTGCCCATCATCGTCACCGCGCAGGGCGGCGACTACACCAAGCAGGTCCACGGCGAGCTTCGCTCGCGCGGCTGGGACGGTCTCTGGATCGACGCCGCCTCCACGCTGCGCATGGAGGACGATTCGATCATCGTCCTGGACCCGATCAACCGTGACGTGATCGACCGTGGTCTGGCCTCCGGTGTGAAGGACTACATCGGCGGCAACTGCACCGTGTCCTGCATGCTCATGGGCCTGGGCGGCCTGTTCAAGAACGGCCTGGTCGAGTGGGGCACCTCCATGACCTACCAGGCGGCCTCCGGCGGCGGCGCCCGCCACATGCGCGAGCTGCTCAACCAGTTCGGCACCCTGAACGCCGAGGTGAGCAGTGAGCTCGCCGATCCGGCCTCCGCCATCCTGGAGATCGACCGCAAGGTGCTGGCCCACCAGCGCGACGGCGTCGACGCCGCCCAGTTCGGTGTGCCGCTGGCCGGCTCCCTGATCCCCTGGATCGACTCGGATCTGGGCAACGGCCAGAGCCGCGAAGAGTGGAAGGCCGGGGTGGAGACCAACAAGATCCTGGGCACCACCGAGGCCGACCGCATCATCATGGACGGCCTGTGCGTGCGTATCGGCGCCATGCGCTCCCACTCCCAGGCGCTCACCCTGAAGCTCCGCGAGGACCTCTCTGTCGAGGAAATCGAAAAGATCATCGACGCCGACAACGAGTGGGCCACCGTGGTGCCCAACGTGAAGGAAGCGTCCATGAGCGAGCTGACCCCCGTGGCGGCCTCCGGCACGCTGAACATCCCGGTGGGCCGCATCCGCAAGATGGAGATGGGCCCGGAGTACATCAGCGCCTTCACCGTGGGTGATCAGCTCCTCTGGGGCGCGGCCGAGCCGCTGCGCCGGATGGTGAACATCGCCACCGGACGGCTCTGAGCCTCCACCGTTCCACACGCAAGGCGTGGGCCCCACCGGGGTTCGCGCCTTGCGCGCGTTCCGGGGCACGCGACGGTATCCCCCTGAGAGGATCCGCGTGTTCCCCGCCCACGTCCGGCATGCCACCATTGAGTCATGCGCCTTCCCACTGCTGAACTGCCCCACCCGGACATCGACCCCGACGGACTGCTGGAATACTCCGTGGTCTTCACCGATCGCTCGCTGAACCACATGTCGGCCCGGTTCGTCTCCGTGATGCAGCAGACCCTGGAGATCCTCCGCGGCGCCTACAACGCGGACAGCGTCGCGGTGGTCAACGGCGGCGGCACCTACGCGATGGAAGCGGTCGCCCGGCACTTCGCCGCCGGCGGCCATGCACTGGTGGTGCGCAACGGGCTCTTCTCGTACCGCTGGTCCCAGATCCTGGAAGCCGGCGCCATCGCCGAGAGCGTCACCGTGCTGACCGCCCGCCCGGAGAGCGACGCCCACCAGGCCGCCTGGAGCCCGGCTCCGATCGACGAAGTGGTGGATGCGATCCGCACCCAGCGCCCCGCCGTCGTCTTCGCGCCGCACGTCGAGACTGCTGCAGGGATGATCCTGCCGGACGAGTATGTTCGCGCCCTCGCGGACGCGGTGCACGACGTCGACGGCGTCCTGGTGCTGGACTGCATCGCCTCCGGCGCGATGGTGGTGGACATGAAGGCGCTGGGCGTGGATGTCCTGCTCAGCGCGCCGCAGAAGGGCTGGAGCGGCTCCCCCGGTGTCGGCTACGTCATGCTGAACGCGGCCGCCCAGGCGATCGTGGAGTCCCGCCCGTCCACCAGCTTCGCCGCGGATCTGCGGACCTGGCTGAGCATCTCCGAGGCCTACCGCAACGGCGGTGCCGCGTATCACGCCACCATGCCCACCGATACGATCGTGCGGAACCTGGCCCAGATGGTTCAGACGCAGGAGCGCGGCTTCGAGGCTTTGCGTGCGGCGCAGACCGAACTCGGCCGCCGGGTCCGCGAGCTGCTGGCCGAGCGCGGCCTGCCGTCCGTGGCCGCTCCCGCCTTCGCCGCACCGAGCGTCGTGGTGGTGCACACGGACAACCCGGCGCTGCGCGGTGGGGCCCTCTTCAAGGAGGAAGGCGTGCAGATCGCCGCCGGTGTGCCGCTGCACTGCGGTGAGCCCGAGACGTTCTCCACGTTCCGCATGGGCCTGTTCGGGCTGGACAAGCTGGGCGATGTGGACGGCACCGTGGAGCGTCTGCGCGCCGCCCTGGACCGCATGGGTCTCTGAACCCGTCACGGCACACGGCCCGGGTCCTGGACTGTTCCAGGACCCGGGCCGTGTGCGCGCATCGGCGCTCAGTACCCCGGTGCCGCCCCGATCGCGAAGTACTGCTCCAGGGTGGGAACCCCCCAGTTGTGCATCTGGGCCGCGGCGTCAGCCCCGACGTAGCGCAGGTGCCAGGGTTCGTAGGTGTAACCGGTGACCGGCTGGTACCCATCCGGGTACCGCACGATGAACCCGTACTTCCAGGCATTGGCCGCGGCGAACGCACCGGCCGGGGTGTATCGGAAGCACGCCAGAAGGCCACAGTTCCCGTCCGGGTTGCCGATGTCCATGGCAAGGCCCGTCTGATGCTCGCTGAATCCCGGGCGTGCCGAGATGGTGTCCGCCGTGGCCTGACCGTACTGGGCCACATAGGACCAATACAGCTGGTACTGCGTGTCGTAGGAGCGGTACCCGCTCACGGTGGTGATGGCGACGCCGGATGCCGCGGCGTCGTTGATCATCCTCTGCAGGGCGCCGGCCGCGTCGGAGCGCATCTGCTGATTCCCGACCGTCACCAGCGGGGACGGCACATAGGACACCGGGTTCAGCGGAAGTCTCTTGTTCACCGCGATGAGAGGATTCCAGGACCACAGGGTGTAGGACATCGGTGCGTTCGGATTCCACGTGATGCGGCCGCCCCAGAAATCCTGCCAGCAGCTGCCCGAGCAGGTTTCGGCCGATGTCGGGTACCCGAACGGCCCGTTCTCCCAGCCGTACCGGCCCCAGTAGCCGAGAATGGCTCCCCAAACCGGGTTGGTTCCGAGCGACGGGGACCAGTAGATCTTCCCGCCTTGGAAGTCCTGGTAGCAGCCGCCGCCCCGCAGTCCGCAGTGTTCACCGCTCACCGCGTATCCGAGCTTGGAGTTCTCCCAGCCGAGTGTGGCGTACCGCTGAAGGATCGCGCCCCAGACGGGCTGGGCGCCCGATGTGGGCGACCAGTAGATCTTCCCGCCCTGGAAGTCCTGATAGCACCCTGAGCGCAGCAGACCGCAGTGCTCTTCCGCGAGCGGATACCCGAGCTGACCGGCCTCCCAACCGAGCTGCCCCCAACGCGCGCCTATCCCGCCCCAGGTGGCATGCGCGCCGGACGCGGCCGACCAGTGGATGTCCCCGCCTTGAAAGTTCTGGTAGCACCCTCCTCGCACCAGGCCGCACCGGACCGCGTTGAGCGGCTGCCCGAGGCGTCCGGACGGCCCGCCCAGCCGTTGATAGGCGGCGGCGATCGCACCGCCGTCGTCCGCTGCCTGAGCAGGTGGTCCGATCATCCCCAGGCAGAGGAGGAGAGCGAGAAACGCGGCGAAACGGCGAGGTGCTGACATGTGACATCCCCCAAGGCTGGTCCGGTGCGGAGTGCCCGTACCTTTCGGCAGGCTATGCCCGGGGTGTCCACCGGTCAAGGGATCGGGGCGCCCGGGGCGCCGGACCGATCAGGATCAGCGGTTCATGAACCTCAGATAGGCCGCGGCCCGCGTCTCACTCGAGCGATGGGGTGCGGGCCGCTCGCCGTTCACCGCGAAAGGCTCCAGCACGACGGCGCCCCGCGAGTCCGTGGACCAGGTCCCGTCCGTCACGCCGCCACTCATGGTGGTGCGTTTGAACATGCCGTTGCCGCCGGGCACGATCAGCTCGAAGTGCCCGGCGTCCAGGACGGCGCTGCGGTCCGTGTACCCGAGGATGTACTCGTCGAAGCCGGCCAGCAGGTGGAACGCCCGCGCGCCCGGGAGCGGCACGCCGTCCCGGGCCTCCAGCCAGTCCGCCGCCTCCGCGCTCAGGAGGAGGCCGGCGTCGTACTCCCTGAGGCGGTCGCCGAGGCGTTCCCGCGCCGCACGGCAGGCGGAGAGCGTGAGCCCGGTCCACCAGGAGAAGTCCCGGAGCGTGGCGGGGCCGTGGCTGCGGACGTAGCGTTCCAGGAGTTCGTCCAGGGCCGCCTCCGGCGCGAGGTCGCGGCGCCGGTCCCCGATCCACTCGTCCTGGAGGGCGAACAGATGCTCCTTGCCGTCGATCGGGCCCTGAACAAGGGTGCCCGTGATGGACAGCAGATGCAGCAGATGGGCACCGCGCTGGGCCTTGGTGCCCTGGCCCGCGGCCTCCAGGACGGCGAAGACGTTGGCACGGGAGGCGCTCCCTCCGCCCCGCAGAGAGCCGACGACGGCGGCGCGGGCCTTCTCGCCGTCGTCCGCCGTGATACCGAGCTGCCGGTGCCGGGTGGCCATGGAGGAGATCAGGCGCTCCGAGGTGAGGGAGTGGAAGAGGACGAGGTCTTCCGGCAGGAGCGTGTGAAGAGTGCCGCGCATGGGCCAGGAACGGACGATCCGGCCGTCCTGGAAGGCCTGCCGCACGGCGGCCGCGGAGGCCGCGCGGGCCTGCACGGACGTGGCCGCGCCGAACACCTGGCGCGCCCCGATCGACCACGGCACCGAGTACCAGTCCTGGCCCTGCTGGGCCGTCATCCAGCGGACCACGTCCTCCGGGGATTCCAGCTCCGGGCGGGGGAATCCGTCCGCGGGCAGGAGCCCGTGGCTCAGGAGCCGGAGGCGGGGGATGTCCCGGGGAGCGGTGGTCTGCGGCATGGGGCAAGCATAGAACCGGCGGGTGACAGTCCTGGGTCAGGGAGGCGTGGAGCGCACCGATAGAGTTGTCCTGTGACCCTGGGAGAACTCTGGCCGAACATGCGCCTGCTGAGCCGGCTGCTGGCCGTGCCCGGCTGGCTGCTGGCGTGCCTGGGGATGGTCGCCGCCCTTTTCGTGGCCATCACCTCCGGGCTGAAGGTGTCCTCCACGCTCCAGGTCATCCAGGTGATCGGATCCCTGGCGTCCGCCTCCTCGATCGTGTTCCTGGCCTGCGCGGTCTTCTCCCAGCCATTGGACAAGCCCCGCTCTGCGCGCTGGCAGCTCTCCCTCAGCAACGAGCTCCCCATCATGGTCCGCAGCTTCTACTTCGGAGCCCTCATGATGCTGCTCGGCGCCGTGCTGTTCACTCTGATCGGGCTGTTCCTGAGCGGCGGGCCGACTTCCCAGACCCTCGCGTTCAGTCAGGTGTTCCTCACGGGCGCCTGCTCATCGGCCCTGAGCTACCTGCTGTTCAGCCGGGCGTGCTCCCTGGACGAGCCCGAGCGCTGAGCTGGCGCATCGAGTGCTGAGAAATCGCTCGAATAGGCCGTCTAACGAACGCTTTCTCAGCGATCGATGAAGAGTTAGAGCTCCAGGCCGATGAGCAGCGGCTCATTGTGGAGTTCGACGCCGAAACTGGCCTTCACGCCGGCCCGCACCTCGCGCGCCAGAGCCAGGAGGTCCTGGGCAGTGGCCGCGCCGCGGTTGGTCAGCGCGAGCGTGTGCTTCGTGGACAAGGACGCGCGTCCCCCGCTCACGGAGTCCTCCGCCAGGCCGTAACCCTTGGGGAACCCGGCGTGGTCGATCAGCCACGCCGCGGACAGCTTCACGAGCCCATCCCCCGCCGGGTAGCGCGGCGCGTTCTCCGGCAGCTTCGCGGCCTCGGACTCCGGCACCACGGGGTTGGTGAAGAAGGATCCGGTGGACCAGGTGTCGTGGTCCGCGGCGTCCAGCACCATGCCCTTGCCGCGGCGCAGCTGAAGCACGGCGTTGCGTACGTCCAGGGCGTTGGCTCGCTGACCGACCTCCACACCCAACGTCCGGGCCAGCTCGGCGTACCGGATCGGTGCGCTCATCCGGCCCAGCGGGAACTGGAACGTCACACTGAGCACCACGTACCGCGGCGAGCCCTCCACCGTGGTGCGCTTCAGCACCGAATCCCGGTACGCGAACTGCAGTTCGGACAGCGCGAACGTCTTCACCGCGGACGTCTCGCGGTCCCACGTCCGCACCTGGGCGATCGTCTGCGACACATCGGCGCCGTACGCGCCCACGTTCTGCACCGGCGTCGCTCCCGCACTGCCGGGGATGCCGGAGAGCGCCTCCACGCCGGAGTGGGCGTGCAGCACGCAGTGGTGCACGAAGTCGTCCCACTCATGGCCGGCCTGAACCGTGACGGTGGCGCCGCCGCACGTCTCCTCCGTCGACGTCGCGATCCCCTGGGAGGTGATCCGCAGAACCGTGCCCGGGTAGCCGTCGTCGGACATCAGCAGATTCGACCCGCCGCCGAGGATCAGCAGCCGCTCCCCCGCGGCGTCCGCGGTGCGGACGGCGTCGATGATCTCCGCTTCGGTGGAGGCCTCCAGAAAGCGGCCGGCCGGGCCGCCCACCCGCGTGGTGGTCAGCCCGGCCAGAGTGGTCTGACTCATGCGGACAGCTTCACCAGGACTTGCGCCTTCATCAGGACGCGCTGGCCGTCGAAGGTGACGTTCAGGTCGATGCGGGCCGTGCCGGCCTCCTCATCGATGGCGCCGACGACGCCGACCACCTCCACCTGCGCGCCCGGCGTCGCGGTGCCGGTGGTGTCCGTGACCAGCACGGGCTTGGTGAAGCGGGTCTGATAGTCGACGACGGCGCCCGGGTCGCCGGCCCAGTCGGTCACCAGCTGCACGGCGGAACCCATGGTGAACATGCCGTGCGCGATGACGCCGGGGAGCTCGACGCCCTGGGCGAAGGCCTCGTTCCAGTGGATGGGGTTGAAGTCGCCGGAGGCGCCGGCGTACTTCACCAGGTCCACACGGTTCACGTCGATGACGCGGCGGGCGATCTCCTGGCCCTTTTCAAGTTCGTTCAATGCAGGCATTACTGTCCCTCTCCGCGGACCAGAATGGAGGACGTGGTGGTGGCGACCTTCTCACCGTCCACGGTGGAGATCTCCGAACGGGTGGTGATCATGGCGCCGCCGCCCATGCCGCGGACCTGGTCCACGTGCAGCTCGGCCACCAGACGGTCACCGGCCACGATGGGGCGGTGGTGCGTGAAGCGCTGGTCCGCGTGGACCACGCGGGAGAAGTCGATGCCGGACTCCGGGTCCTCGATCAGCTGGGCGTCCGCCCGCTGCGCCACGATGATGGCGAAGGTGGGCGGGGCCACCAGGTCGGCGTGGCCCAGGGCCTGGGCGGCCTCGACGTCGAAGTGCGCCGGGTGGGTGGCCTTCACAGCGCGGGCGAACTCGCGGACCTTCTCGCGGCCCACCTCGTAGACCTCGGCGGCCGGGTAGCTGCGGCCCTGCAGATCGGGATTGATGCTCATGGGTCAAGCCTATAGTGCACGCGAGAGGACAGTTGTTGCCGCTGAAACTGCGTCAAAGCGGCAACGATTGTCCTCTCGCGGGAGGGGTGGGTGGGTGCTACTTGCCCTGACGCTGCTTGCGGATCTCGCGGCTGCGGATCACCATGCCCACCATGTGCAGGAGCAGTCCGGCGCCGATCACGGGCAGCGCCCCGAGGGCCAAGCCGTTGTTGTGCTTGGCCAGGCCGATCATGTTCAGCACGAAGCCGATCACCATGAGGCCCAGGGCGCTGAACACCACGGCCTTGTACGCCGTGGACGCGGTGGCCCAGAAATCGCCGATCACCTGCGGAATCTCGGCGCTGCTCAGACGGCCGGCGAGACGCCGAAAGCGACCGCCAGCTTCATGATCTTCTCGGCGCGGCCCAGACGCGGCAGGTCAGAACCGTCACGGATGACGCGGCCGTTGGCCTCGAAGTCGTTCATGAAGTCGGTGGCCCACGCGACGTCGGACGGGGTGGGGCTGATGACCTCGTTGATGATGGCGGTCTGGTCCGTGGACAGGCAGAGCTTGCCGGTCATGCCCATGGCGACCGTGATGCCGCTCTGCTCGCGCAGGATCGGGTGGTTGGTGCCGACGGTGGGCCCGTCGATGGGGCCGGGCAGGCCGCCGACACGGCTGGCGACGACGAGCTTGGCGCGCGGGTAGGCCATGGCCTCCGGGGTGGCGGCCATGCCGGTGTCGCGGCGGAAGTCGCCGGAGCCGAAGGCCAGGCGGAAGCAACCCTGGCCGCGGGCGATGTGGTTGGCCTCTTCGATGCCGACGGCGGACTCCACCAGGGCGATCACGGGGGTCTTGCCGTCCATGCGGTGGTAGGACTCCGTGACCTGGTCCGCGGACTCCGTCTTGGCCAGCATCACGCCGAGGAGGCCCGGGGTGCCGCGGAGGCCGGCCAGGTCATCGGCCCAGAAGGGGCTGGTGGCGTCGTTGATGCGAACCCAGGCCTGGTTTCCGGCGGTCAGCCAGGAACGGACGTTCTCGCGCGCCTCGTCCTTGTGCGAGGGGTCCACGGCGTCTTCGATGTCCAGGATGATGGCGTCCGCGCGGGAGGCGGCGGCCTCATCGAAGAGTTCCGTCTTCATGGCGTTGACCAGGAGCCAGGAGCGCGCGATCTCCGGGCTGACTTTGCGGGTGGGGCGGCCTGATGCGACGGAAGAACTCATGGCTCTACGGTACCGTTTCGTGGGTCTGCGATCCCAAGCCTTTGTCGGGTTCTGACAGTCATATCTGATTTTTATTGACTTTTCTCACAGAACAGGCAACCCGGCCGATCAGACCAGGCTAGACCGGTATATCGCCGCCACCTCTCACGGGATGAACTCGCCCCGTGCCGTGATCCACAGCCGGTACCACTGCAGCCGGTCCATCCGGGCCGCCACGGACACGGCGTCCCCGCAGGCCGCGATCCGCGCCGGACTGGTGGTCCCGATCACCGGGGAGATGGCGGCCGGGTGCCTCATCAGCCAGCCGAGCAGCACCGACTCCGGCGCCACCCCGAACTCCTCGCCCAGCTCCCGCACCAGGGCGGCGGTGGCCCGGCCGGCGTCGTCGAGCTCATCCGCCGGCACGGCTCCCGTGTAGCGGCCGTTGGCCAGCGAGCCGTACGCCTGCAGCTCGATGCCGCGGCCCATGCAGTGCTCCAGCGTGCCGTGCGGGAACGGATTGCCGGCACCTTGCCGGTGGTTGACCGTGACCCCGGAGTCCACCCAGTCACGGACGGCCAGGCTCATCTCCAGCTGATTCGCCACGATCGGAACCGTCAGGGAATCCTGCAGATACTCCATCTGCGCGGCGGACATATTGGAGACGCCGACGGCACCTATGCGGCCGTCCGCGAGCAGCTCGCTCACGGCACGGGCGGCTTCCCGGCGGTCCAGGAGCGGGTCCGGGCGGTGGAAGAGCAGGGTGTCCAGGTGGCCTGTCCGCAGGCGGGCGAGGATGCCCTCCACCCGCTCCATGATCGAGGCGTGGCTCAGGTCGTAGTAGTTGTTGAGCCCGTTCTCCCACAGCCGGATGCCGCACTTGCTCTGCAGGCGGATCTTCTCCCGCAGCCCCGGGCGGGCGGCGAGCACCTCGCCGAAGACGGCTTCCGCCTTGCCCATGCTGTAGATGTCCGCATGGTCGAAGAGTTCGACGCCGATCGCGAGCGCCGCGTCGATGGCGGCGGCCGCCCTCGCGACGTCGTCGTCCGTGTACCCGGGGGCGTCCCAGGCGCCACCCAGCCCCATGCAGCCGTAGATGAGACGTCCGGTGGGGATTTCCGCGGTGTTCATGCGCTCCACCCTTTCATGGGAAGTGCGCGTCCACCAGGGACTCCCCCGGCGCCGGTGCGTGACGTGGCCGGTGTGGGGAACGAGAATGAGAGCCGGGCGCCGCGGCACGGCCAGTCGCCCCCGGCCTCCGTCCTGCCGCTCGTCGGCGGGACACACACCACGAAGGGAAGGACACCGAACCATGGGCTCGATCTCCGTCAGCCGCATCGTCCCCGGATCCCCGGACACCGTCTGGGAACTGATCGGCGGCTTCCACGCCCTCCCCGACTGGCTGTCCTCCGTCACGGAGTGCACACCGCTGCACGGCGGCCGGGTCCGAGGCTTCACCGCTCCTGACGGTTCCACCGTCCATGAACGGCTCGTCGAGTTCAGCGACGCGGAGCGGCGTTACAGCTACACCTTCGATCAGTCGCCTTTCCCGGTGACCGGCTACCTCTCCACCCTGCGCGTTCACGCCGTCCCCGGGCTCGAGGACGCCGCGGAGGTCCAGTGGAGTGGCCGCTTCGTGCCGCAGGGCGTCAGCGCTGAGGAAGCCGAGGTGCTGTTCAGGGGAATCTATCGCAGCGGGCTGTCCTCGCTGAACAAGACGCTGTCCGCGCGGTCCGTCGCGACGGACGGGACCCCGGCCACGGCTTAGTCCGCTCCGCGCCTCAGTCCCCGCTCGGCATCACCATGGTGCGCAGGTCCAGTGTGCGCAGCACGTGGTCCGCCACCTCCGGGTCCATCCCGAGTTCCTTGCGCGCCACCAGGACCTCCTGCCGCGCGGCGTCGAGCGCGATGGTCTGCGCGGCGATCAGCAGTTCGCGGCCCTTGGCGTACTTCTCGCGCAGCTCCGCCGCCTCCGGGGATGTGCCGTCCGCTCCGCCGCCCTGCAGCTCCACGTGAAGGCCCTTGAAGCGCTGTGTCAGCAGCTTCTGCTGCTCCGGGGTCAGCTGCGCGGCGAGCTCGCTCTCCTTCAGCGCCACCAGGGACGCCTTCTGGGCGCGCCGGGCCAGCATGCGGACGGCCTCCTTCTCCTCGGACCCGTCGTCCTGGGCTTTGAGCGCCTTCATGAGTGCCGGGAGGGTGAGCCCAGGCAGTACCAGGGTCACGAGGAGGACGGTGCAGGCGATCACCAGGATCTGGTCCCGTGCGGGGAAGGCGGACCCGTCGTTGAGCACCATCGGAAGGGCGAGCGCCAGAGCCAGCGTGGCCAGCCCGCGCATGCCGCTGTAGCTGAGGATGACCACGTCTTTGAGCATTGCCCGAACATCCCCGTGGTACAGCTTCCGGCGGGTTCCCAGGTACAGCCACGTCCACAGGAACCGGACGGCGATGGCCACCACACAGACCGCGATCGCGGACGGGACCATGGCGAAGACCGCCGCGCCCTGCTGGTGGATCACCTGCCGGATATCAAGTCCCACGAGTCCGAACGCCAGGCCGGTGGCCAGCAGCTCCACCACGTCCCAGAACGCCGCCTGGCTCACCCGCTCCGTGGCATCCTCCGGACGGGCGTGCCGCTTCATCTCCAGCGCCACCACCACGACGGCGATGACGCCGGACGCGTGTACCTCCTCCGCCAGGATGTAGGAGGCGAACGGGACCACCAGGCTCACGGCCGTGCGGGCCACACCGGCCGTGACGAGCCACGTCACGAACTTCGCCGCATAACCCATGGCCACACCGATCGCCACGGCCAGGACGATGCCCAGCAGAAACTTCGGCACCAGGCTGAAGTCCAGGTCCCGGCCTGCCAGGGTGGCCGCGACGGCGGCCTGGAAGATCACGATGGCCGCGGCATCGTTGAACAGGCCCTCGCTCTGCAGGATGTTCATGAGCTTGCGGGGCATGTGGACCTTGCCGGCCACGGACTCCACCGCCACCGGGTCCGGCGGGGCCACCATGGCGCCCAGGGCGATGGCCGCGGGCAGCCCGATCCCCGGGATCAGCATCCAGGCGGTGCCTGCCACCGCGGCCGTGGTGACCGCCACAAGCCCCACCGCCAGCCACAGCAGGGTCCGCCAGCGCAGCTGGAACACTTGCCAGGAACTGCGCTGCGCGGTGGCGAACAGGAGCGGAGGCAGGAAGATCGGCAGGATCAGCTCCGGGTCGATCACGAACTCCGGGAAGCCGGGGATGAACGTCATGACCATGGCCATGAGCAGCATCAGCACCGGATAGGGCAGTTTGAGCCGGTCCCCCAGACCCACGGCCAGCACCGTGGCGAAGAGCAGTCCCATGATCAGTGCGAGCTGTTCCATGGGGCCATTCTGTCAGGCAGGCACGCCCGGTCTATCCCAAGAACTGCCGGCGCCACTGTTCCGCGAGCCAGCCGGCGAAGCGCTCGTCGTCCCAGCCGCGCTCGGCCACGAGCCGCTGCCACAGAGCACCGTCCATGGTCGCGTAGACGACGTCGGCGCATTCGGCGGCGGGGAAGACCAGCTGTCCGGTCTCCTCGGCCGAGCGGGCGTAGCGGGCGGCGACGTCGGCCAGGCGGTCCTTCCATTCGGCGAGCATCGCGCGGGCGCCGTCGTCCCCGCCGGCGGCCCCTTCGATCACCCGGAGCAACGGGGCACTGCGGCGGTTGTTCGCCGTGACGAAACGGGCATGCGCCTCGATGCGCGCACCGAGGTCGGCGATGCCCAGGATCGCCTGCATCTCCGGCCGGTCGTACAGCGGCACATTGCGCTCATCGCCGCGGAACATGGTGTGCCAGGCACTCCGGAGCAGAGCGGCCTTGTTCCCGAACGCCTTATAGACGGTCTCCGCGGAAGCCCCTGCCGCCTCGGCCACCTCGGCGATGGTCGTCTGCCCGTAACCGTGACGGACGAAAAGCTCCGTCGCGGCACGGATGATCCGTTCCCGGTTCTCCTGGGCCTTCTCCGCCCGCCGGCGCGAGTTGTACGGCCTCTTGACTGCGTCATCCATTTGGGTACATTCTAACTGTATCCAAATGTTGCGACCAAGCCGATGGAATGAGGCTGAGTGACATGACCGGCAAGGATGACTTCCTGAGCTGGTTCCGCGGACCGTGGTTCGACGCGGAACTGGCCCTCCACAACGGCGATGCCGCGCCCCGGCGGGAACTGTGGTCCCGCAATGAGCCCGTCAGCGTGCTCGGCGCCTGGCGCAACGCCGTCGGCCAGGCCGAGATCGACGCACTGTTCGCCTACCTCGCGACGAGCTTCTCCGACTGCACCTCGAGCGAGGTCGAGCTCGTGGCCTGCGACGTGGCCGGGGACCTCGCCTACACCGCGGCCCTGGAGCACACCTCCGTGTCCGTGGACGGCGCACCGCGGACGTACACACTCCGCGCCACGCAGGTCTACCGGCGAGAAGGCGGGCAGTGGAAGGTGGCCCACCGGCACGGCGACACCGTGGCCGAGTGAGCGGCCGGGAGACGACGAGGCCGTCCGCACCCCCGATCGGGAGTGCGGACGGCCTCGTTCACGCACGGCGGTGCGCCCGGCTCAGCCCTGCAGCAGGTCCCGGTGCGCCTCCCGGCGTCGCGCCTGCTCGTCCGGATCCGGCACGGGCAGCGAGGCGATGAGCCGCTTCGTGTAGTCCTGGGACGGCTGCCCCATGACCTGGCTGCCGATGCCCTGCTCCACCAGATGGCCCCGGTGCAGCACGCCCACCCAGTGAGAGAGCATGTCCACCACGGCCAGGTCGTGGCTGATGAACAGGGCCGCGAAGCCGTACTCCTCCTGCAATTCCCGGAACAGTTCCAGCACCTTCGCCTGCACGGACACGTCCAGGGCGGAGGTCGGCTCGTCCGCGATCACCAGCGGCGGGTTCAGAGCCAGGGAACGTGCCAGGGACGCGCGCTGACGCTGTCCGCCGGAGAGCTCGTGCGGGTAACGGCCGGCGTACGACGACGGCAGCTGCACCGACTCGAGCAGCTCACCCACGCGCCGTCGTGCGTCCGCCGCGCTCGGCTTGCGGTGGATGAGCAGCGGCTCCGCGATGCACTCGCCGATGGTCAGGTGCGGGTTGAAGGAGGCGGCCGGGTCCTGGAAGACGAAGCCGATGTCCTTGCGGAGCGGTTTGAAGTCGCGTTCCTTGAAGCCGTTCATCTCGTGCCCGAAGACCGTCAGGCTGCCGCCCGTGATCCGGTTCAGTCCTGCGATGGCCCGGCCGATGGTGGACTTGCCGGACCCCGACTCCCCCACCAGCCCGAACACCTCGCGCTCGGAGATGGTGAAGCTGACCCCGTCCACGGCGGTGAAGCCGGCTCGGCCGAAGCGGCCCGGGAAGGAGATCCCCAGGTTCCTGGCCTCCACCAGCACCTTGCCACCCTGGCGCAGCCGCTCCGTGGCGCCCTCCGAGGCCGAGTCGCGGCCCAGGTGCGGCACGGCGGCCAGCAGGTCCTTGGTGTAGTCCTGCTTGGGCTCGGCGAAGAGGGTCCGCACAGGGGCCTCCTCCACCACGTCACCGCGGTACATGACCACCACGCGGTCCGCCAGATCCGCCACCACGCCCATGTTGTGGGTGATGAGCACGATCGAGGTGCCGTACTGGTCCCGCAGTTCGCGGAGCAGGTCCAGGATCTCCGCCTGGACCGTGACGTCCAGGGCCGTGGTGGGTTCGTCCGCCACGATGAGGCCGGGGTTCAGGGCGAGCGCCGCAGCGATGACCACGCGCTGCTTCTGCCCGCCGGAGAGCTGGTGCGGGTAGTAGTCCACGCGAGTCTCCGGGTCTGGGATGCCCACCTTGCGCAGCGCCTCCACGGCCTTCTCCCGCGCTTCCTTGCGGCTCATCCGGTGGCCGTCCCGGGAGTGGGCGCGCAGGCCCTCGGCGATCTGCCAGCCGACCGTGAACACCGGGTTCAGGGCCGTGGACGGCTCCTGGAACACCATGGCCACGTCCCGGCCGCGGATCTTCCGCAGCTCGGCCGGGCTCACGCTCACCACGTCCCGGCCGTTGACCAGGACCACGCCCTGGCTGGTGGCCGTCTCGGGGAGCAGGCCCAGGACGGTGCGCGCCGTCACGGTCTTGCCGGAGCCGGACTCGCCCACAATGGCGAGCACCTCCCCCGGGCGGACCTGAAGACTGACGTCCTTGACGGCGGGCACATCCCCGCCGTCGGTGGCGAAGGTGACGTCCAGGTGGCTGATCTCCAGGACGGGTCCGTCCGTGGACCGCGTCGCGTCCACGTGCTTGGCTGCCGCGCTCATGCGGTGGCCTCCTTTGAGTCCACGCCACCGGCCGGGACGGCCGTGCGCTGCTTGGCGGAGCCCTTGCCGGCGCGCTTGCGGCCGCGCAGGCGGGGGTCGTTCAGATCGTTCATGCTCTCGCCCACCAGGGTCAGGCCGAGCACGGTCAGCACGATGGCGGCGCCGGGGAACACGCCCGTCCACCAGATGCCGGAGGACACGTCGGACATGGCCTTGTTGAGGTCATAGCCCCACTCGGCTGCGGACGTCGGCTCGATGCCGAAGCCCAGGAAGCCGAGCCCGGCGAGGGTCAGGATCGCCTCGGAGGAGTTCAGCGTGAAGATCAGCGGCAGGGTGCGGGTGGCGTTGGAGAAGATGTGCCGGCCCATGATGCGCCACGGGGAGGCGCCCACCACCTTGGCCGATTCCACGAACGGCTCGGCCTTCAGACGGATGGTCTCCGCGCGGATCACGCGGAAGTACTGCGGGACGAACACCACGGTGATGGAGATGGCACACGCGGCCACACCGGACCAGAAGCCCGACTGGCCGTGGCCGATCACGATCGACATGACGATGGCCAGCAGCAGGGACGGGAACGCGTAGATGGCGTCCGCGATGACCACCAGGATCCGGTCCACCCAGCCGCCCAGGTAGCCGCTGAAGAGGCCCAGGAGCACGCCGGCCACGAGGGACAGGATGACGGAGACCACGATCACCGTCACGGCGGTCTGGGCGCCCCACAAGGTCCGGGAGAACACGTCGTACCCGCCCACGGTGGTGCCCCAGAGGTGCTTCCCGCCGGGTGCGGCCTGCGCCGGGAAGGACCCGTCCGCATCCGAGATCTGGGAGTAGCCGAACGGGGCGATGACCGGGGCCAGGATGGCGGTGAGGATGAAGGCCAGGGTCACGATGGTGCCCGCGGCCAGCATGCCGCGCTGCAGGCCCACGCTCTGGCGCAGGTGGGAGATGAGCGGCAGCTTGCGCAGCCATTCGCCGCGCGGCCGGGACAGCGACGCCGGAGTGGCCGGCGTTCTCGGTTCAGTCGGGGACATCAGTACCTCACCCGGGGGTCGATCACGGCGGCCACGATGTCCACCGCGAAGTTGGTCACGGCCACGATGACGGCCAGCAGCATGACGATGCCCTGCACGGCCACGAAGTCACGGGCCGTCAGGTACTGGGCCAGCTGATAGCCCAGGCCCTTCCACTCGAAGGTGGTCTCCGTCAGGACGGCGCCGCCCAGCATGAGGGCGATCTGCAGGCCCATCACGGTGATGATGGGGATCAGGGCCGGCTTGTAGGCGTGCTTGGTCACCAGACGGTATTCGCGGACGCCACGGGAACGCCCGGCTTCCACGTAGTCCTTGCCGAGTGTGCCGATGAGGTTGGTGCGCACCAGGCGCAGGAACACGCCGGCCGTCAGCAGGCCGAGCGCGACGGCGGGGAGGATGGCGTGCTTGACGACGTCGCCGAAGGCGTCCAGATTGCCGCTGCGGAGGGCGTCCAGCCAGTAGATGCCGCTGGGTGCCGCGAGCTGGGTCATGGCCAGTTCGGTGCTGGTGGACGCACGGCCGGAGACCGGCAGCCAGTTCAGGGCCACTGAGAACGTCAGCTTGAGCAGCAGGCCTGCGAAGAACACGGGGGTGGCGTAGCCGAGGATGGCGAAGAGGCGGAGGACGGCGTCCGGCACACGGTCACGCCGGTGGGCGGCGAGCATGCCGAGCGGGATGCCGATCAGCAGCGCCACGATGAGCGCATTGATGCTCAGTTCCAGGGTGGCGGTGCCGAAGGTGGCGAGCATCTCCACCACCGGGCGGCGGTCGGAGATGGTGGTGCCGAAGTTGCCGGTGGCGATCTGGCCAAGGTATTCGACGTACTGGACCATGATGGGCCGGTCATAGCCGGCGTCGTGGATGCGGGCGTTCAGCTGGTCCTGGGGCAGGCGTCCGCCCAGAGCGGCGGTGATGGGATCACCGGTGATGCGCATGAGGAAGAACACCAGGGTGACCAGGATGAAGATGGTGGGGAAGATGAGCAGGAAACGGACCAGGATGTACCGGCCCAGCCCGCCTCCGCTTTTGGCGGTGGCCGCGGGGCTGAGCGCCTCCGGCGTCTCGGCTTCGACGATGGATGACATGCGGAACCTCGTGTCGTGGGGAGGATGACCGTGAATGCGGCATGAGCAGGGGCGGGGATCACTCCCCGCCCCTGCTCATGGCATTACTTGGAAACGGAACCCAGGCGGAACTTGAACGAGGCGTCCAGGGTCTCTTGGACACCCTTGACGTTGACGCCGGAGACGGCCACCTGCGCGCCCTGCAGCAGCGGGAGCGTGGAGATGTCCGCGGCCAGCAGCTTCTGGACATCCTGGATGTCCTTCTCGCGCGTGGCCTTGTCCTTCTCGGTGAGCTGCTTCTCGATCAGCGCGTCCACCGCGGGGTTGGAGTAGTGGTTGTTCTCGAAGCCGCCCTTGGGGAAGAACGGGGTGAGGTAGTTGTCCGGGTCGGAGAAGTCCGGGAACCAGCCGAGCTGGTAGACCGGGTACGCGTCCGCCTTGGAGGCCTTGTTGTAGGTCACCCACTCGGCGGACTGCAGGTTCACCTTGAACAGGCCGGACTTCTCCAGCTGGTCCTTGACCATGGCGTACTCGTCGCCGGAGGACTTGCCATAGTGGTCCGGGTTGTACTCGAGGTTCAGGTTCACCGGGGTGCTGACGCCGGCGTCGGAGAGGACCTTCTTGGCCTTGTCCGCACTGGGCTTGCCGCCGTCGCCGTAGATGTCCTTGAACGACTCGGTGGCGCCGAGGAAGCCGGACGGGACGTTGGAGAACAGCGGCAGGTAGGTGCCCTTGTAGACCTGGTCCGCGATGGCCTGGCGGTCCACCAGGTTGGCGACGGCCTGGCGGACCGCGTGGGCCTTGGCCGGGTCCGCCTCCGGGGTCTTGGCGCCGAACGGCATGGTGTTGTAGTTGAAGACCACGTACCGCATCTCGCCGCCGGGGCCGATGTGGACGGTGACCTTGGAGTCCTTCTTGAGGTCATCGATGTCCGTGGCGCTCAGGCTGCGGTTGGCGACGTCGATGCTGCCGTTCTGGATCTCGAGCTTCATGTTGCTCTGGTCCGTGTAGTACTTCACCGTGGCACCGGAGTTGGCCGGCTTGCCGAGCAGGCCCTGGTAGCCGTCGAACGGCTTGAAGCTGACCAGGGTGTTCTTGTTGTACGAGTCGATGGTGTACTGGCCGGCGAACGGCTTGCCCTTGACGATGGCGTCGTCGTCGAGGATCTTGTCCGCGGGGAAGACCTGGTGATCCACGATGGGGCCGGCCGGGCTGGAGAGGATCTGCGGGAAGGTCTGGTCATTGCCCTGCTTCAGGGTGAAGACCACGGTGGTGGGATCCGGCGCCGCGATGGACGCGATGTTGCCCAGGAGGCTTGCGGGGCCGTTGGGGTCGTTGATCTTGATCTGACGGTCGAAGCTGAACTTCACGTCCGTGGAGGTCAGGTCGTTGCCGTTGGCGAACTTCAGGCCCGACTTGAGCTTCACCGTGTACGTGGTGGGGGTGGTGAATTCGGCCGAGGTGGCGATGTCCGGCTGCGGCTCCGCACTGCCGGGCTTGGAGTTCATCAGGAACGGGAACACCTGGTTCATGATCATGAACGAGCCGTTGTCGTAGGAACCTGCGGGGTCCAGCGCGGTGACCTTGTCCGTGGTGCCGTAGGCGATGATGTTGCCGCCACCGCTGCCACCGGTCGAGGACCCGCCGCCTCCGGACGGGCCTGTGCAGGCGGCCAGGGCGAGGGCGGATACCCCGGCCAGCGCGAAGACGCCGCGCCGGGTGATGTTGTTCTGTGCCATGCGAGAACTTCCTTGTCCGTCTTCCGGCGCGGGGTGCACACGCCAGTGAAACCCGGACGACATGTGAAAGAAGTGTTGCCGGTCCGGGCCAGTGGCAACAGTACCCACTGTGATGCGCGACACACAACACCTGTTTACCAAAGTGTGACCCAGGGATCATGGGCCGAGCAGGCGGTGAGGGGACGACGGCGGCCGAGCCCCGTCGTCGTCGCTTCGCCTGCCGCTGTTCATCGGCGAGCGAATACGCGGCACCTCTGGACCCGCCCCGGCAGGGGCGACAGAATCGCCTCAGTGCCTCATCAGGCCCGTGCCGCATCAAGCCGGCGACTTATCAACCCTGTGCCGTATTCAGCCCGCCGATCCCTGGAGTGCCCATGCCCGGTCCTGTCGTCTCCTCACGCATCCTGAACATCCCCACCGGCAACGTCGACGGTGCCTTGCCGCTGGTGGGCCCACTGCCGGACACCCCGTACGACCCGGGCGCCGCCGCGGAGGCCGGGCTGGGCGACATCTCCTACGGTCAGCCGGCCAGCCTGTTCCCGTACACGGCGCAGGACGGGTACTCACGGGTGCTGGAGCCGCGGGAGGTCCGCACCGTGACCCTGGAGAACCGGCACCTCCGGGCGGTGTTCCTGCCCGAGTGGGGCGGTCGGCTGTGGGAGCTGTTCGACAAGGCCGGCGGCAAGCACCTGCTCCACACTCAGAACTCGCTGCAGCTGGCCAACTTCGCGCTGCGGAACGCCTGGTTCGCGGGCGGGATCGAGTGGAACATCGGCACCCGCGGTCACTCCCCCAGCACCTGCGAACCTCTGCATCACGGGGTGGTGACGGGCCCGGACGGCCAGGAGGTCCTGCGGATGTGGGACTACGAACGACTCCGCGGACTGGTCTTCCAGGTTGACGCCTGGCTGCCGGAGGACTCGCGCGTGCTGTTCGTGTCCTTCCGGGTGAGCAACGCACAGGACCACGAGGTGCCGCTGTACTGGTGGACCAACGCCGCCGTGCCGCAGGACCCGCACAGCCGGGTGCTGGCGCCCGCCACGGAGTCGTACTCGAGCGACTACCGGAGCATCGTGAAGGTGGACCCCACCGCATTCGAGGGACGGGACTGCACCTGGCCCGCCCGCAATGCGCACGCGGCGGACTTCTTCTTCGACCTGCCGGAGCACGGCCGGCGCTGGATCCTGAACGCGGACCGCGACGGCGACGGCCTGGCCATGCTGTCCACGGAGCGGCTGCGGGGCCGCAAGCTCTTCGTGTGGGGCGACGGCACGGGCGGGCGCCACTGGCAGCGGTGGCTCTCGCCCGACGGGGGCGAGTACGCCGAGATCCAGGCCGGCCTGGCCCAGACCCAGTTCCAGCATCTGCCACTGCCGGCCCGCACGGCCTGGACGTGGACGGAGGCCTACGGCAACGCTGCCGTGACGCCCTCCGCAGCGCACAGCGAGGACTGGGGCGCCGCCGTCGCGCATTCAGCCGAGCGGGTGGAGACGCTGCTCAGCAGCGCCGATCTGGCTGCGGCGCACGCCGAGGCGGACGGTTTCCGCGACGCTCCCGTGCGGGTGCTCGGGGCGGGGAACGGCTGGGGTGCGCTGGAGTCGCTGTCCCGGGCGGAGCCGATCGATTCGGCCGCGACGCCGTTCCCGGAATCCTGGCTGGGGCCCGAGCAGGCACCGTGGGTGGGGCTGCTGCGGGAAGGGACGTTCGCTGGGGCGCCGTCCTTCGTGGCCGGCCCGGAATGGGAGGCGCGGCTGGCCGCACTGCCCCCGACAGCGGAGACGCTGCTGCACCGGGCGCTGATCGCGCACGGGGCCGGGCTGGGCGACCGGGCGCGCGGGCTGTATACGGAGTCGCTGGGGCTGCGGGAATCGGCGCTCGCCCGCCGGGGGCTGGCGCTGCTGGCGCACGACGGCGGGGCCGACGAGGAAGTCGTTGAACATTACCGCGCGGCGTGCCTGGCCGCGCCCGGGGACCGGCGGCTGCTGGCCGAGGCGGCGGAGGCGATGCTGGATACCCAGGCGCCCGCGGATGCGCTGGAATTGCTGGACCGGGTGTCCTTGGACGATCCGGCGGCGCAGTTCCACGGACGGCTGCTCCTGCTGAAGGCACGGTCGTTGGCCGGGCTGGGGCGTCTGGATGAGGTGGCTGCGCTGCTGAAGGCCGGGATCGAGGTGCCCGATCTGCGGGAGGGCGTGAACGTACTCCGCGAGCTATGGGAGGCCGCCGTCCCGGGCGAGCCGCTCCCGGTGGAGTACGACTTCACCATGAGCTGAGGTCCCTACCGCTTTCCCCGCCCTTGTGGGCATTCCCCGCCGCTTCAGCGCAGGGGAAACTCCACAAAGGCGGGGAAAGCCAGGGGAGATGCTGCGCGCCGGGAACACGGCCGGCCCCGGGCAACGCAAAAGGCCCCCGAACGTTTCCGTTCCGGGGCCTTCTCGGTAGCGGTGCCGGGACTCGATCCCGGGACCTCACGATTATGAGTCGTGCGCTCTAACCAGCTGAGCTACACCGCCACGGATGAGCAAAGCCCGTGCCAAGCCGGTCAATCGCCGCCTTGACACGGGCCTCTCATCCAGAGCCCCCTGCCGGAATCGATCCGGCGACCTCGTTCTTACCAAGAACGCGCTCTACCACTGAGCTAAGGGGGCAACGAAGAAATACTTTACCGGATCCGGGGCCGAGTGCAAAATCGAGAAGCCCGCAAAGCCCCCACTTTGACGCAGATCACATCCGCCCAGCTCAGAACCGCTTTGGCCACCCGTTCAGGACGGCAGCCGGAGCACCTGCCCGGGGAACAGATACGCCGGATTCGGGACCATCCAGGCGTTCAGCGCGGCAAGCTCGCCGGTGTCCACGCCCCACCGCTCCGCGATCACCTCCAGGGTGTCCCCCTCCCCCACCGTCACGCTCGCCGGACGGGGCAGAGGCCGCTGAACCACGACGACGCCGGGGCCCGCCTCGGCAGGGCCCTCACTCGGCGCGCCGGGCGCCGGAGAGTCATCGACGGCGTCGCTGGACGCAACAGCCTCCCCAGCCGCCTCTTGGCCGCCTCCAGCGGCCGGCCAGGGCGCCGCAGCGTGCCGGGGCGCGCCGTCGTCGTCGATGTCCTGCACCGTGTTGTCCACCTCATTAAACGCGCGGAGGCGCTCACCCTGAGGGTGAACGCCTCCGTCCGGAGTATCAGCTACCACGAGTTCCGTCCGCCGAAGTTGCCCTTGTTGTGGCGCGGCTTGCGCTGCCCGAAGCTCTCGCCACGGTCGCCGCCCGAACGCTGCTCACCGTAGCCGCCACGCGGCCGTTCCCCGTATCCGCCGCGGGAACCACTGTCCCGATCATAGCCACGGTCACTGCGCTCGGAGTAGGCCCGGCCGCCGCGGTCGGCGCTGCTGCGCTCGCCGCCGAAGCCACGGTTGCCGCCACGCTCGCCACCGAAGCCTCGGTCACCGCGATCGCCGCGGTCGCGGTTGAAGCCGCCTTCATCAGACTTACGGAATTCCTTCTTGAATCCTCCGTTGCCCTTGAAGTTGCCGCCACGGCCGCCGCCGCCGAAGCCACGGTCGCCGCCACGATCCCCACCGCGGTCGTTGCGCTCACGGTTGGGACGGCGCCCGTTGTCCAGCTCCAGGTGGATCAGCTCTCCGCCGATCCGGGTGCGGGACAGCGCGGCCCACTGGTCCTTGCTCAGCTCGGCCGGCAGTTCCACCAGGGTGTGGTCGGCACGGATGTCGATGCCACCGATCTGCGACGAGGAGAATCCGCCCTCGTTGGCCAGGGCGCCCACGATCGAGCCCGGCAGCACGCGCTGACGGCGGCCGACGGCGATGCGGTACGTCGCGTTGCCCTCGGTGACCGAGCGGGACGGGCCGCGGGTGCCGAAGCCGTCCTTGTTGCGCTCGCGCTTCTGGAACTCGGGGGTGGACGGCAGTTCCTTGACGAAGAACGGCTCGTCACCCTGGACCATGACGGCCAGGGCGGCGGCGATCTCCGCGGCGGGAACGCTGTGCTCCTCCTCGTAGGAGGCGATCAGGTCGCGGAACACGGAGACGTCCTCGGATTCGAGAGTCTCGGTGATCTGGTCCGCGAACTTGCTCATGCGCAGGGAGTTGACCGTCTCCGCGGTGGGCAGGTGCATCTGCTCCACGCTCTGGCGGGTGGCCCGCTCGATGGCGCGCAGCAGGTACTTCTCACGCGGGGTCATGAACAGGATCGCGTCGCCCTTGCGGCCGGCACGGCCGGTGCGGCCGATGCGGTGCACGTAGCTCTCCGTGTCGTGCGGGATGTCGTAGTTGACCACGTGGCTGATGCGCTCCACGTCCAGACCACGGGCCGCGACGTCGGTGGCCACCAGGATGTCGATCTTGCCCTCGCGCAGGGCCTCCACGGTGCGCTCACGCTGAGCCTGAGCGATGTCACCGTTGATGGCGGCGGCCTGGAAGCCACGGGCCTTCAGCTTGTCCGCCAGGTCCTCGGTGGCCATCTTGGTGCGCACGAAGGCGATGACGCCGTCGAACTCCTCGACCTCCAGGATGCGGGTCAGCGCGTCCAGCTTGTGCGGGCCCATGACCTGCACGAAGCGCTGGCGGATGTTGGCGCCCGTGGTGGTCTTGGACTTGACCGAGATCTCTTCCGGGTTGTTCAGGTACTGCTTGGACATGCGGCGGATCTGGCCCGGCATGGTGGCGGAGAACAGGGCGACCTGACGGTCTTCCGGGGTCTCCTGGAAGATCTTCTCCACGTCATCGGCGAAGCCCATGCGCAGCATCTCGTCGGCCTCGTCCAGCACCAGGTACTGAAGCTCGGAGAGGTCCAGGGAACCCTTCTCCAGGTGGTCGATCACACGGCCGGGGGTGCCGACGACGACCTGCGCACCACGGCGCAGACCGGCCAGCTGCGGGCCGTAGGCGGAACCGCCGTACACGGGCAGGACGGTGAAGTCCTCCATGTGTTTGGCGTAGGAGGTGAAGGCCTCGGCCACCTGGAGCGCCAGCTCGCGAGTCGGTGCGAGCACCAGCGCCTGGGTGGCACGGGACGGGCCGTTGGTGTCGTGCAGTTCGGCCATGCGGGAAAGGGCCGGGATGGCGAACGCGGCGGTCTTGCCGGTACCCGTCTGGGCCAGGCCGACGACGTCGCGGCCTTCCAGCAGCAGCGGGATGGTGGCGGCCTGGATGGGGGACGGCTTCTCGTAGCCGACGTCCTTCAGGGCGGCCAGCACGCGGCCGTCGATGCCCAGATCGGTGAACTTGACGGCGTCGTCGTCCTCATCCTCGGACGGCTCGGCGTCTTCGGAACGCTCGACGGCGGTCTCAGCCACAGCGGCAGGCGCCTCGTCGGCGGCGGGGGTGGCGGCGTCGTCGTTCAGCTCAGCTTCGACGGTGGCGGTTTCGGGGGTCTCGGCCAGGGTCTCCTGGACGGTGTTTTCCTCGATGGATGCGTTTTCGGACATGCGGAAGGAACCTCATTAATTCCAGCCGGGCGGCGCACCACTGATGAGTAGGGTGGCGGCCGCATACGGGCACCGGAGACGGTTTGACCCGGTGCTCGGAAACCCAGCGCTCTTGCAATCCCATGGCCAGGCATCCCACTGCACACCGTCGCTCTCCCAGCGAGTCCCGCGCAGCGCTTACTTCCGAGCATCCTTGTGCTCAGCCGGCCGTTCCATGAAATATGCCCGCACACCCTGCGGACCCCTTGTTCGACCTGTCCTGCCTCAAAAATTGGGCAGGATGTATGGAAAACCGGAATTGGGGGATGCATCCATCATACGGGATGGACTTGCCTGCGTGCTACGGGGTGTTCCTGTTAGCTTCCCCACACCGGGCCATCAGCCGGGTTGAGTGCTCAGTAGTGGCGGGTTCGAGCGCCGCCAAGCCACCACAAGTGAGCACTCAGCGTCAGAGGGCGCGGCCCAGGCGGCGCTCCAGCTTCTCAAACTCCTCGTGATACTCCTCCTGAAGCACGATGTGCCCGTCCGCCTCGGCGTCGCGCAGCGCGTCCACGAGCTCCAGGCTCGGTTCGCTGAACCACTGACCGATCGTCACACCGTGCTCGGGGACGTAGTTGCGGTGGATGTGGTCCCCGGCCTTGATGGATCCCGGCTTGATGACACGCAGATAGCAGCCCACGCGGCCGGCCTCGGTGAACCGCTTCACCCAGCGTTCCTCCTGGACGTGGCGCTGGAACGTGGAGCACGGCACCCGCGGCGACGTCACTTCGAGTTCGACGTCCGTGCCGATCCTCCAGCGCTCACCGATCACGGCGTTCGTGGTCTCCACGCCGCTCACGCGCAGGTTCTCCCCGAAGTAGCCCGGGGCGATCTCCCGGCCGAGCTCCGAGGCCCAGAAGTCGGCGTCGTCCTGGGAGAAGGCGTAGACGGCCTGGTCGAAGCCGCCGTGATTGGCGCGGTCCGCCTGGACGTCGCCGTGCAGGCCCAGCCGGTGCACGGTGACCGGGCCTTCGACGGGGCGCTTGTCGATGGCGGTCACCCCCACGCGGCCCTCCACGTCAGGGTGCAGTTCATGGACTCGGCAGACGGCCAGCAGGGTTCCCGGGTGCATACCCCCAGCCTAGCCCCGTCGCCGAGACAGTGGCTTTCCGCTGAGACAGTGGGTTTAAACCACTGTCTCAGCGGAAACCCACTGTTTCAGCGGTAGGGTGGCCCGCATAATCCGGTGCCCTACGGCTCGAAGCGGTATCCCATGCCGGGTTCGGTGAGCAGGTGCCGGGGGCTGGCCGGGTCCTTCTCCAGCTTGCGGCGCAGCTGGTTCAGGTACACCCGCAGGTACTGGGTCTCCTTGGCGTATGCCGGGCCCCACACCTGCAGGAGCAACTGCTGCTGGCTGACCAGACGGCCCTGGTTGCGCACCAGGATCTCCAGGATGCTCCATTCCGTCGGGGTGAGGCGGACCTCGGCGCCGTCGCGCGTGATCTTCCGGGCGGCCAGGTCCACGGTGAAGTCGGCCCCCTGCACCTGCGGGACCTCATGGGTGACGGCGGAGCGCCGCGTCGCAGCCCGCAGCCGGGCCATGAGCTCCTCGATGCCGAACGGCTTGGTGACGTAGTCGTCCGCCCCGGCGTCCAGGGCCGCCACCTTGTCATGCGAGCCGTGCCGCGCGGACAGCACGATCACGGGGACCTCGCTCCACTGCCGCAGCCAGCGGATGAAGTCCACGCCGTCGCCGTCGGGCAGTCCGAGGTCCAGGATCACCACCTCCGGCTTCTCCTCCGCCGCCAGCCGCCGCGCCACCGCCTCATTGGGCGCCAGCACGCACTGGTAGCCGTGGACCTTGAAGTTCAGCTGGAGCGCCCGGGCGATGCCGTGCTCGTCCTCCACCACCAGGACCTTGGTCACCGCTCCGCCTCCGTGTCATGCCCTTCCGCCAGCGGCAGGGTCACCACCATAGTGACACCTCCGCCGGCGGTCGCCTCGGCCCGGAGCCGCCCGCCCATGACCTGGGTGAATCCGCGCGCCACCGCCAGACCCAGCCCCACGCCGCGGACGCCGTCCTGGGTGGAGTCGTCCATGCTCTGGAACGGCTGGAACAGCTCTTCCTGGTGCGCCAGGTCCATCCCCGGACCGTGGTCCTCCACCAGAAGTTCCGCGGCGGGCCGGTTCCTCAGAGTCGCGCTGTTCCGGACCATGATCCTGATCCGACTGCCCCGCCCGTGCCGGACGGCGTTCTCCGCGATGTTGGCCACCACCCGCTCCAGCATGCCCGCGTCCGCCAGCACGGGCGGATGCCCGGCGACCTCCACGGTGACCAGTTCCGCCGGGACGTGATGCAGCGCCCGGTCCATGACGTCCGTCCAGCGGACGGGGCCCAACAGCGGCGCGGCCGACTCTCCCGTGAGGCGCGACATGTCCAGCAGATTCGCCACCAAGGAGGAGAGCCGGTCCGTGTACTCCTCGATCGTGGCGAGCAGTTCCGCCTGCTCCTCCGGCGTGAATGTGACGCCCGGAAGCCGCAGTGTGGCGACATTGAGCTTCACGCCGGCGATCGGGGTCCGCAGATCATGGGACACCGCCTGCAGGATGGCCGTGCGCATCACATTGCCCTCGTTCAACCGGGCGTTCTCCCGCTGGCTGATCACCAGCTCCTGCCGCTCGCGCACGGCCACCACCAACGCCACGAACGCACCGAGCAGGTGCTGCTGCCGCGCGTCGAGCTCACTGCCACCCACCAGCAGACGGTACTGATCGCCGACGGCGACGGCGGCTCCCGCGGCCGCCGAACGCGCCGGAGCCTCGGCTGAGGTGCTGGCCAGCAGGCGTTCCACCTGCGGCGCGTTGGGTGAGGCGGCGTCGTCGTCCACGGCCAGCAGGGAGACGGGACGGCCGTCCAGCGTCTCGCTGAGGCGGCGCAGGAAGGATTCGAGGGAGTCGTCCGAGCCGAGGATGCGCAAAGCCAGGCTGTTCAGCAACGACGCCTCATCGCGCGCCTGCTCCGCCTGCGCCGCACGGCGCCCGGCAAGCCCCACGGCGATACCCATGGAGCAGGCCACCACCAGGAAGATCGCCAGCGTCACGGCGTCCTGCGGATCCACCAGGTGGAAGGAACCGATGGGCTGCGTGGAGAACAGGTTGAGCATCACCATGGCGATCAGGGACGCCACCACAGCCGGCCACACCCCGCCGAGCGCGGCGACCAGCACGGCGCCCGCCAGGTGCAGCAGGAGGACTGTGGTGAACGTCCGGAAGCCGGCCGCCGTGGCCACGAGTTCGATCGTGACCGGCAGTGCCACCGCCAGGACCAGGCCCAGCCCGGGCCGCTGCACACCGAAGATCAGGCGGCTGAAGCCGCGGATCCGCTCCCAGGGCTCAGTGTCCGTCATGGCTCCAGTCTGTCAGGCCGGCCGCCCTTCCGGTCCGCGTGGGCAGCCCTCCCCATGACATTCGCGGTCCCTCGGCCTGGGCGCTCAGTACACTGGCTCGTGGGCCGGCCGGGCCCCGTTCCGTGGGAGGAAGTCACAGTGCCAGCAGAGGACCAGCCAGCGGTGCCGCATCCGCCAGGGCACGACGGCGGGACGCGGACTCCCGGGGACGGCGCAGGACGTCGGGGCGAAGGGACGGCGCCGGCGCCGCCATGGCAGCCTCCCGCACCGCCGCTGGACCCCGAGCTGGTCAGCCAGGGCGCCGACGCGGTGGCCAATGGAGGCGTGTTCCCGGGCCGGCGGGAGAGTTTCCAGGACGAACTGAACCGGACTCAGGACAAGGACCTGGCCGCCGCAGCGGCCCAGCAGCGCAAGCGCAGGACCCGCCGGACCGTGGTGATCTCGCTGGGCGTGACCGCGCTCCTGGCAGGCACCATCGCCGCCGTCGTCTCCAGTCAGGATGACGGCAGTGACTACGCCGAGGTGTGCACGGACCAAAGCACCCAGCTGCGGGTGGACGATTCGAACTGCGACAGCTCCGCGGGCCGCGGCAGCCACGTGTACGGCTGGTACTTCTTCGCCCGCGGCTCCATGATCCCGTCCGTCGGTTCCTCGGTGCGGGGCCTCTCGGGAGGCACGTCCACGCTCCCCTCCGGCACGACGGCGGCCAAGGGCTTCTCCTCCAGCGGCGGCAGCTTCTCCAAGGGCACCACCAGCAGGGGCGGCTTCGGCGGCAGCTCCGACGGCGGCAAGAGCTCGGGAGGCTGATCATGCGGCGATTGACGGCCACCCCGCGCCCGGACTGGCGCGAGAAGATCGAATCCGTGGGACTGGTGTTCTCCGCCTCCACCAAGCCGGACGGCACCCAGGTGGAGTACTGGCACGAGTCCGCCTACTACGAGTTCTCCATGGATGAGGTGGAGCGGCTGGAGCTCGTGGCGGAGGACATGCACCGCATGTGCCTGGAGGCCGCACGTTTCCTGGGCACCGGTGCCATGGGCGATCTGGGCATCGGGCCCCAGGCGCGTGAACTGGCCGTCGCCTCGCTGGAGGCCGCGGACCCCGACGTGTACGGCCGCTTCGACTTCGCCTACGACGGCCACGGGGACGCCAAGCTCTTCGAGTACAACGCGGACACCCCCACGGGGCTCATCGAGGCGTCCCTGGCCCAGTGGTACTGGCTGCAGGACGTGATGCCGGAGAAGGACCAGTGGAACGGCATCCATGAGGCGCTGATCGAGCAGTGGAAGCGGTACCGTTCCCGGACGGGCATGTCCCGGCTCCACCTGGCGCATGCCGGGAACGAGGACTCCGGTGAGGACTGGATGACCACGGCCTACATGCGGGACGTGGCCGAGCAGGCCGGCTGGGCCACCGTGGGCATCAACATGGCGGACATCGGCTGGAACCACGGCTATCAGCGCTTCGTGGACCTGGACGACTACCCCATCAGCACCCTGTTCAAGCTGTACCCGTGGGAGCAGATGGTCCGGGAGCCGTTCGGCCAGTACCTCCTGGCGCGCGAGCTGAACCCGGCCTGGGTGGAGCCCGCCTGGAAGATGCTGCTGTCCAACAAGGCGCTCCTGGCCGCGCTCTGGCACCTCTACCCCGGGCACCCGAACCTGCTGCCCGCGTATCTGGATTCGCCGCGGGACCTGGAGGCCTGGGTGGCCAAGCCGCTGCACGGCCGGGAGGGCGACAACATCCGGATCCACGCGCCGGGCATCGAGCTGGAGCAGCCCGGCGACTACGGCCGCGAAGGCTGGTGCTACCAGGCGTACCAGCAGCTTCCGGACTTCGACGGGAATCACCCCGTGCTGGGACTCTGGGTGGTCAACGGCGAATCCGTGGGCTGCGGCATCCGTGAATCGGACGGCCCCGTGACGGACTTCTACTGCCGCTTCGTGCCCAACACCATCGACGCACCGGCTCCGGCGGTGGGAGCTACGGCGTCCTGAAGTCCAGCGCCAGGACGAACGGCTCGCCCTCTCCCACGGGCTCCATCCGGACGCGCGCCCAGACCCGGCCGTCGTGTTCCCGGAGCGTGGCCTCGCCGGGTCGGTGTGTGAGAGCCTCGCGGCCCAGGTGATGGACGCTCGCCCGCAGCGTGACCGGCCCGTCCAGCGTCGACTCCGCCACGGGGCAGCGAGCGTCGCCGAACGCGGTGCTCCCCTGAACCTCGCGGACGACGACGGCGGGCGCGGCGTCCGCGCGCCGGTCCCCGCTGCTCAGGTGCTCGGTGTTCAGGTCTCCGCTGCTCAGGTCCTCGGTGTTCAGCGGCCAGAGCGTGGACTGGACGCCGCCGGCGGCGGCCCAGCCGCCGTCCCTGACCGTCACGCCGTCGGCGTCCCAGCCCTCCGGCACCGTGATCCGGTGCACCCGCAATTGGTAGCCGCCGCGCGCCGTCGTGCCCGTGGCGACGGTGACGGGCTGTTCCGCCTCATCCTCGGTGGCCGAGAAGACGGGGCGGTGGAAGCTCGCCAGGGTGCCGTCCGAGGCAGGCAGGCGGTGGATGCGGCTGCGCCACGAGGCGGTGCCGTCCGGGCGGATGAGGGCCAGGTGGTTGTCGACGGCCTGGCCGGCCTCGGCGCCGGTGGCCGTGAGCGGGCCGGTGGCGCTGGAGTAGGCGAGGCGGCTGTAGAGGTCGTTGTCGGGGGCGGGGCCGTAGTGCTTGTCGCTGCCGTGGTTGGCCAGCTGGGCGATGCCGTCGGGGCCGCGGTGCAGGAGGAAACCCGGGGCAGACAGGGTGGTGGCCGTTTCACCGGGCGCCGGGGCGACAGGCTGCCAGAAAGGGCTGTCCTCCGGGATCAGCAGGGCCAGGAACGCCTTGGAGGACCAGTACGGGGAGCCGGGGCCGGAGTACTCCTGAACCATGGGCTCGTAGGGACCGTGCCAGCCGAGGGTGGCGATGCCGTCCGGGTAGGCGTCCGCCGTGTCGAAGTACTCGAGCGCGCGGGTCGCAACGGTGCCGAAGCTGGCGAGTTCCGCCGGGCTCAGTTCCTCCCCCAGGAACAGCGCACCGAGGGCGAGCGGGGCCACTGCGGCGTAGCGGTAGGTGAGGGAGCGGCCCTGGAAGAGCGGCGCGCCGTCGTCGCCGAAGAACTCCGGGTAGTGCCGAAGGAACTCCGCCAGGCGCTCGCGGTAGCGGGGCAGGCGTTCCGCGGCCCAGGGGTGCGGTTCCGCACGTTGGCCGGCGAAGCGGCACCAGAGCAGCGGGTACAGATGCAGGGCCCAGCCGCAGTAGTAGTCGAAGAAGTCGCCGGTGCCGTCGTTGTCGCCGTCGCGGTACCAGCCCTCGCCGGCGTACCAGTCCTCGATCCGGTCCAGCCCGGCCGTCACGTGCTCCGGGTTGTGCGGGTAGCCGGCGCCGGCCAGGAACTCGGCCACGTGGACGCTGAACAGGACCCAGTTGTTGTCCCAGGCCTCGGCGGTGCTGGAGCCCTGGAGCCAGGCGGCCACCACGTCCTGCTCGTTGCGGCTCATGCGGTCCCAGAGCCAGGGTTTGCTGAGTTGGAGCGCGATCGCCACGGAGGCGGCCTCCACCAGGGCCTGTGTCCGGCCGGCGACGGGGTTCCAGGACTCGGCCCCGTCACGGGCGGCCCCGGCCACGAGCCCGCTGCGGTACCAGTCGAGGTGGCCGTGCGGGTCCTCTCCCCCGGTGCCGGCCACGCGGAGCGCGGCCAGGAGGAACGTCCGGGCGAAGCCCTCCAGCTCGTCGGAGCGGACGCCGGAGATGGACGGGCGTCCGGACAGGTGCACCAGCGCGTGGTGCGGTGAGAAGTGCGGCCGCAGCGCCAGAAGCTGCCGGTCCGCGAAGCCGGTCCAGTACGCGCGGCGCTGCGCGGCGTCGTCGTTCATGAGTCCTCCTGCGTGGTCCGCGTCCTGGAAACGTCTTGACCACGCTAGGCGCGCCGATGTTCAGTTGGAAGTGAATCCGTTCACATGAAAGCAGCTGAACAGCGAGGGACCATGCACGCCGAGGAACGGCACGCGCTCATCCAGCAGGAACTGACCCTGAGCGGCAAGCTCGTGGCCACCGAATTCGCCGAGAAGGTGGGGGTCTCCGGCATGACGCTGCGGCGGGACCTCGCGTCCCTCGAACGGCAGGGCGTGCTGCGGCGCATCCATGGCGGGGCGGTGCCACTGGAGACGCCGCTGAGCAGCGGGAACACCTTCCGGCCGGCGCAGGCGAATCAGCTGACCATCGGGCTGCTGGTGCCCACCTCGCAGTACTACTTCTCGCTCATCATCAAGGGGGCCGGGCGGGCGGCGCAGCAGGCCGGGGCGCGGCTGGTGCTGGGCGTGAGCGGGTACGACCCGGAGGAGGAGCTCCGCCTCACGCGACGGTTCCTGGCCTCTCCGATCGACGGCCTGCTCATCACGCCGATCGGCTCGGATGACGCGCCGAGCCCCACGCTGGACGCCCTGTACGACGCGCGGATCCCCGTGGTGATGGTGGAGCGGCCGCTGGACAACGTGCTGGATCCGGGACCGTGGGACAGCGTGTTCACCGATCATGTGCGCGGGACGGAGCGGCTGGTGCGGCGGTGGGTGCAGGCCGGCGGCGGGCCGGTGGCGCTGGGGATCCTGGAGGACAGCCCCAATTCGCCGCCGATCGAGACAGGGTACCGGCGTGCGATGGACTTGACCGGACACGAGCCGCAGGTGGTGCGGATCCCGTCCTCGGCGCATGCCTCTGAGGCGCACCGGGCGGCGCTGGCGCGACTGGCGGAGACCTGCCGCAGGGATGGGATCCGGGGCGTGCTGGTCCACAACGACGGCTGCGCACTGGCGCTGACGGAGCTGTTCCTGGAGCAGGGCGTGCGGGTGCCGGAGGACGTGGAGGTGGTGGCGTACGACGACGAGATTGCCTCCCTGGGGCTGCTCCCCCTCAGCGCCGTGGCGCCGCCGAAGTTCGAGCTGGGTCACCGGGCGGCGAGCCTGTGCCTGCAGAGGGTGCGGGACGGCTTCTGCGCGCGGGAGCGGGTGGCGCTCTCACCGCAGTTCGTGCCGCGGCAGTCGACGCGGACGCAGCTGCCGGCGGGGCTGGCTTTGTAAGTCTTCACCCCACCGCGTTCTGGTCTGTTCATCTACTTGTGCGAATGCACACCCGGAGTTCAGATGGAAGGGTGAGTACTTCGTACGTTTCCCCTGCGCCGTACCGCATCGCGCTGGCGATGCCGCGAGACGTGGCCGGGTGGTTCTTCCCGCCCGCCGTGCTGGACGCGCTGCCGCCGGAGCTGGAGCTGCTGAGCCGGGAGCCGCTGGAGTCCTTCGATTCACCTGAGGCTGAGGTGATCCTGGGCTCGGTGGATGGGCTGCTGACGTGCTGGGGGACGCCCCTGATCGATGCATCCGTCCTGGACAGGGCGCCGCGGCTGCGGACCATTCACCACGCGGCGGGCACGGTGAAACCGCATGTGGCACGGGTGTGCTGGGAACGAGGGCTGCAGGTGACGTCCGCGGCGGATGAGAATGCGATCCCGGTGGCGGAGTACACCGTGGCGATGGTGCTGCTGGCGAACAAGAAGATCTTCCAGCTCAGCGGCAGGCTCCATCGCGAGCGGACTGCGATGGATCCGCAGGCGCTGTTCCCGGGAATGGGGAACCACCGGAAGAGGGTGGGGGTGATCGGGGCGTCCCGAATCGGGCGGCACGTGCTGCGGCTGCTGGAGCCGTACTCGCTGGAGCTGTGCGTGGCGGACCCGTACCTTTCGACAGAAGAGGCGGCCGCGCTGGGTGCCCGGCTGCTGCCGCTCGACGAGCTCGTGGCGACGAGCGACGTGGTGACGCTCCACGCGCCGTCGTTGCCGTCCACGGCGGGGATGATCAGCCGTGCTCTGATCAGCGCCCTGAAGCCCGGGGCGACGTTCATCAACACGGCCCGCGGGGAGCTGGTGGACCAGGACGCGCTGGCGGAGCGGCTGGCCGTGGGTGACGTGTACGCGGTCCTGGACGTGACCACGCCGTGGGTCCTGCCGGAGGGCTCGCCGTTCTACGAGCTGCCGAACGTGCTACTGACGCCACACATCGCAGGGTCATTGGGGACGGAGCTGGAGCGGCTGGCGGCGAGTGCTCTCGGTGAGGCGAGCCGGGCGGCGCGGGGTGAGGCGTTGCTTCATGAGGTGACGCTGGCGGAGCTGGACCGGATGGCGTAGGGCGTCACCGAACTACGCCTGGCGATCTCCCGGATCTGAGTGGGCTTCCGTGCTGTCTCGTCGACGGCCGGCGCGCTTCGCGAGCCACTCTTGCCTGTACTCATCGACCTTCCGCGCTTCACGGCTGCCCGCATCGGCAGCCCAGCCGACGATGATCGCTCCCAGAAGCGCTGAGACCGCCTGAACGGGCCCGAACGCGACCCAAATTACCCCGCAGACCACCAGCCCGATAAGACCAGCAACGAGGATCTTCTTCGTTCTCCGGTTCACTACAGCCTCCCCATGACTTTCCATCGACTGCATAGGCCTTATCACCATATTCCGCATCACCGATCTTCGGGTCAGTCAGCAGTGTGCTGGACTGCCAGAATTCTTCGATCTGGAGCCCGGCGTTCTTGAGAAACGGCGTCTCCAAGAACTGCGATGTTCCCTTGCTGATCTCCACGGTTCTGAGCAGTCCGGCCCAGTCCCAGACATCCTGATAGAGCCGTCGGTGAATCCCTTGCAGATGGGCCAGGCCGAACCCAGCGTCAACGGGGTCCAGGGCAAGTTCGCGCCGACGTAAAAGGGAGAATTCCCGCTCAATCTCAAGAGCATTCCTCGGGTCACGGAGCCCCAGTTTGTTGATCAGGACCTCGGTGCCGGGATAACAGTAAGGGTCGGTGAAATCAGACATTTCCGGCGGATATTTCTTTCGCTCGGAGTTGCGAGGCTCGATTGCGAACAGCCTCAAGGGCCGTAGGAAGCTCAACCAGGCCGCTCACATAGCGGTTGACGATCTTCATCCCCACCACATCAGGCATCGCGCCTTCAAGATCCCAGCTGGCAAGGATGTCAGTCATCGATTCTCGGCGTGCCGCGACGTTGTCAGAGCGAACGATCATGGACTTATCAAACGACATCTCAGGCTCCTTCAGCTTCAGCACCGGAAAGATCGGCAAATGGGTTCGCCCCTAGAACATCGAGCACAGCAAGAGCCTTGCCCAGCTCAGCCCTTGGGTGCCCGGATTCGAGTTCGATAACGAACACCCGACTGACGTGGGCATGCTCTGCAAGCTGTGCCTGCGTGAGACCCCGCTGTTTCCGGGCATCCCGGACTATGGTTCCGACGCGACCGACCGTATCGATGGATGCAGAACTCATAGACCAATTTTACCGGGAATGTCGCCGTACGGGAACATCCTAGGGTGAGTTCCCGAGCCCAGGGCATGCCTCAGGTGTCTGCACCATCCAGACCCGTGCACCATGTCCACCGCTACTGCACCAGCAGTTCAGCGTCGCGCCCCACCTCATCCCCCGGGCGGACCCATATCTCCCTCTCCGCTCCGAAGCACACTGTCAGGAGCCGCCGCTAGGGTGAGAGGGTGAGCACCGTGCAGACCCTTCACGACCGTCCCGATGCACCCCTGGCCGGCCTGAGCGAGGCCGAGGTCGCGGAGCGGGTCGCCGCGGGGGCCGTGAACCGCACCGAGGACTCCACGGGCCGCAGCATCTGGGACATCGTCCGTTCCAACGTCTTCACCCGGATCAACGCCATCTTCGCAGTGCTCGCCGCCATCGTGGTGTCCACCGGTTACTTCATCGACGCCGCGTTCGGCCTGCTCATCATCGCCAATAGCGTGGTCGGAATCATCCAGGAGGTCCGTGCCAAGCGCACCCTGGACCGGCTCGCGATCGTGGGCCAGGCCAAACCACGTGTCCGCCGCGACGGCACCACCCTGGAGCTGCCGCCGGAGGACGTGGTCCGGGACGATCTGATCGAGCTCGGCCCTGGCGACCAGGTCATGGTGGACGGCGAAGTCCTCACCGCCGCCGGTCTGGAAGTGGACGAATCCCTCCTCACCGGCGAATCCGACGCCATGGCCAAGGCCCCCGGAAGCGAAGTCCTCTCCGGCAGCTTCGTCTCCTCCGGCACCGGCATGTACCGCGCCACCAAGGTCGGCTCCGAGGCCTACGCCGCCAAGATCTCCGCCGAGGCCAGCAAGTTCAGCCTGGTCGACTCGGAGCTGCGCAACGGCATCAACAAGATCCTCAAGGTCATCACCTGGCTTCTCCTCCCGGCCGGCGCCCTCTCCATCTACAACCAGCTCTCCGGCCGGCAGGCCCTGCCCGACGCTCTCCGCGGCATGGTCGCCGCCCTGGTCCCCATGGTCCCGGAAGGCCTGGTCCTCATGACCACCATCGCCTTCGCCGTCGGTGTCATCCGCCTGGGCCGCCGCCAGTGCCTGGTCAACGAACTCCCCGCCATCGAGGGCCTGGCCCGCGTGGACGTCGTCTGCGCGGACAAGACCGGCACTCTCACCGAGAACGCCATGCGCCTCGGCTCACTGGAGTTCCCCGTGCACGACGACGCCGCCGCACCGGAGCGCGCGAACGGTGCGGCCGGGCGTCTGGCCGCCTCCGTCCTGGCCGCCCTCGCGGCCAGCGACCCCCGCCCGAACGCCTCCATCGAGGCCATCGCCGAGGCCTACCCGGACGTCCCCGGCTGGACCGTCGTGGACACCCTGCCCTTCGCCTCCAGCCGCAAGTACTCGGGCGCCTCGTTCTCCGCCACGGACGCCCCGGAAACAGACGGCGCCTGGCTCCTCGGCGCCCCGGACGTGCTCCTCGACGCACTGGCGAGCTCCCCCGCGGCGGAGGCGTCCGCCGTCGCGCATCTGGACGTCTGGCACCGCGAGGCTGAGCGCTTCGGTTCCCAGGGCCTGCGCGTGCTGCTGCTGGCCCGCGCCCGCGAACTCGACGCCGCCACCCTCACGGCCCCCGCCGCCCTGGTGGTCCTGGAGCAGAAGATCCGTGCAGAGGCCCCGGCCACGCTCGAGTACTTCGCCGGCCAGAACGTGGAGGTCAAGATCATCTCCGGCGACAACGCCGGCTCCGTGGGCGCCGTCGCACATTCCCTGAAGCTGCCCGGCGCCGAGCGCACCGTGGACGCGCGCACCCTGCCGTCCGATGCGGAGGCTCTCGCCGAGGAGGTCCAGCGCGGCACCGTATTCGGCCGCGTCACCCCGGACCAGAAGCGCGCCATGGTCGGCGCGCTGAAGTCCAAGGGCCACACCGTGGCCATGACCGGCGACGGCGTCAACGACGTCCTGGCGCTCAAGGACGCGGACATCGGCGTCGCGATGGGCGCCGGCAGCCCGGCGACCCGCGCCGTGGCGCAGATCGTGCTGCTGGACAACTCCTTCGCCACCCTGCCGCACGTGGTGGCCGAGGGGCGGCGCGTGATCGGCAACATCGAACGCGTCGCCACCCTGTTCCTGACCAAGACCGTCTACTCCGTGCTCCTGGCCATTCTGGTGGGAATGCCCGGGCTGATCGGCCTGGCCCAGGTGCCGTACCCGTTCCTGCCGCGCCATGTCACCATCGTCGGCTGGTTCACCATCGGCCTGCCCGCCTTCGTGCTCTCCCTGGCGCCCAACCACGACCGCGCCCAGCCCGGCTTCGCCTCCCGCGTGCTGCGGCGCGCGCTGCCCGCCGGCGTCGTGGTCGGCGTTGCGTCCTTCGTCTCCTACCTGCTGGTGCGCGGCGACGCGGTGCCGCAGGCGCAGAGCTCGACGGCGGCCCTGCTCACCCTCATGAGCATCGCGCTGTGGGTGCTGGCGATCGTCGCCCGGCCCTACACCTGGTGGAAGGTGCTGCTGCTGGTCGCCATGATCGGCGGGACGCTGACCATGTTCCTGCTCCCGGTGGCCCGGGCCGTGCTGCAGCTGGAGATCGGCTCGTCCGCCCAGCTGTGGACGGCGTTCGGCTGTGCGGCCGCGGGCATCGTGCTCGTGGAGATCGCCTGGATCCTGGGGAACCGGAAGCGGTCTTCTTAGCCCTCCGCGAGAGCGCAGCTGACGCCCCTGAAACCGAGTTTTAGGGGCGTCAGCTGTTACTTCGCGAGGGGTCTAGAGCTGCCCGAACGCCTGTTCCAGGTCCGCCAGGAGGTCCTCCACGTTCTCAATGCCGCAGGAGAGACGCAGCAGGTTCTCCGGAACCGCCAGCTCGGTGCCCTTGACGGAGGCGTGGGTCATTTCGGACGGGTAGTTCATGAGGGACTCGATGCCGCCCAGAGACTCCGCCAGCGTGAACACCCGAGTGGACTCGGCGATCTTCCGGGCCGCGGCCTCACCGCCCTTGAACTGCACGGACACCATGCCGCCGAAGCCGCGCATCTGCTTCGCCGCGAGCTCGTGGCCCGGGTGATCCGGCAGTCCCGGGTACAGCACGGCCTCCACCTCAGGACGGGTGAGCAGCCACTCGGCCACGGCCTGGCCGTTCTGGCAGTGCCGGTCCATGCGCACGCCCAGCGTCTTCAGGCCACGCGTGGTGAGGAACGCGTCCATGGGACCGGACACGCCACCGGCGGCGAACTGCAAGAACTGCACCTTCTGCGCCAGTTCCTCGTCCTTGAGCACCACGGCGCCGCCCACCACATCGGAGTGACCGCCGATGTACTTGGTGGTGGAGTGGATGACGATGTCGGCACCCAGGGCGAGCGGGTTCTGCAAGTAGGGCGACGCGAAGGTGTTGTCGACCACCAGGAGGGCCCCGGCGTCGTGCGCCACCTCGGCGAGTGCTGCGATGTCACTGATGCGCATCATGGGGTTCGACGGCGTCTCCACCCACAGCAGGCGGGCCTGGTTCGCGCGGACCACCTCGGCCACGGCGGCCGGATCGCCCATGTCGACGGCCGAGTGCCCGATGCCCCAGTCCCCGTGAATACGGGCGATGAGACGGTAGGTGCCACCGTACGCGTCGTTGCCGAGGACGATGTGGTCACCCGGGCGGCACAGTGCCCGGATGAGGGCGTCCTCCGCGGCCAGGCCGGAGCCGAAGGAGTAGGCGAAACGCCCGCCCTCCACGGCCGCGAGCTGCTCCTGCAGGGCGTCACGGGTCGGGTTGCCGCCACGGCCGTACTCGTAACCGTCGCGCAGGCCGCCGATGCCGTCCTGCGCGTAGGTGGAGGAGAAATGCAGGGGCGGAACCACGGCGCCGGTGCGCGGCTCGAAGGCCTGACCTGCGTGGATGGCGGTGGTGTTGAAGCCGGCTGCGGAGGTGTCAGTCATTCTCACGGACCTTTCGAACGGCGGGAATCAGTGGCTGAGGTAGTTGAGGAGGTCGTGACGGGTCACGACGCCCACGGGGGCGCCCACAAAGGTCACCATGATGGTGTCCGACTCGGAGAGCAGCTCCCGCGCGGCGGAGATGGATTCCAGGGATCCGATCACGGGGAGCCTCTCCCCCATGTGGTCCGCGATCTTGTCCGTGAGTTTCGCCTCGCCGCGGAACAGCTTGCTGGTCAGGCTGCGCTCATCCACGGAGCCCAGGACCTCGCCCATCACCACGGGCGGTTCGGCGGAGAGGACCGGGATGTGGTCCACACCGAACTCGGTCATGATGTTGATGACGTCGCGGACGCTCTCATTCGGGTGGATGTGGACCAGATCCGGCATGGAACCGGTCTTGGACTCCAGCACCGCGCCCACGGTGTCCTCCTCGGAGCCGGGCAGGAAGCCGTAGGAGCGCATCCACTGATCGTTGAAGATCTTGGCCAGGTAGCCGCGGCCGGAATCCGGCAGGATCACGACGACGACGGCGTCCTCCGGCAGTTCGCGCGCGGCGCGCAGGGCGGCCACCACCGCCATGCCGCTCGAACCGCCCACCAGCAGGCCCTCTTCGCGGGCCAGGCGGCGGGTCATGGCGAAGGACTCGGCGTCGTTGACGGCCAGGACCTCATCCGGGACGGACTTGTCGTAGTTGCCGGGCCACATGTCCTCGCCCACGCCCTCGACGAAGTACGGGCGCCCGGTGCCTCCGGAATAGACGGAGCCTTCCGGGTCCGCACCGATGACCTTGACGCGGCCGCCCTCGGACTCGGGACGGTCTTTGGAGATCTCCTTGAGGAAGCGGCCCGTTCCGGTGATGGTGCCGCCGGTGCCCGCGCCGATCACCACGTGGGTGACCTTCCCGTCCGTGTCCCGCCAGATCTCCGGACCCGTGGACTCGAAGTGGCTGGCCGGGGCGGCGGGATTGGAGAACTGGTCCGGCTTGTAGGCGCCGGGGATCTCGCGGACCAGGCGGTCCGAGACGCCGTAGTAGCTCTGCGGGCTGTCCGGCGCGACGGCGGTGGGCGTCACCACGACCTCGGCACCGTAGGCCTCCAGGACAGCGCGCTTCTCCTCGCCCACCTTGTCCGGGACCACGAAGATGCTCTTGTAGCCCTTCTGCTGGGCCACCAGGGCCAGGCCCACACCGGTGTTGCCGCTGGTGGGCTCCACGATGGTCCCGCCCGGCTGGAGCAGGCCGCCGGCCTCCGCTTCGGAGACCATCTTGGCGGCGATCCGGTCCTTGATGGAGCCACCCGGGTTCAGGTATTCGAGCTTGACCAGGACGGTGGCCCTGATCCCCTCGGTCACGTGGTTGAGCTTGACCAGCGGCGTGTTGCCGATCAGGTCCAGGACGGAATTGGCGTACTTCACGCTCCCCACTCTAGTCGTTGGCACTGACACTGAAGAGGGCCCGGCAGGAGGCCGCCCGGACCTCCGCCGGAACACCCTGGGCGGCACTCCGCGCGATTGACTTAATCGAACATATATTCGAACAATAGAAGCATGCCGCTCTCGCTCAGCTCCGTTGCCGCCGACCCCTCGGCAGGTGAGCTGCACGCCCTCCAGGAGCGCATCCACGCGATGCAGGGACGGCGCAACCGGCAGGGTTTTTTCCCCGTCCTGCCGCGTTTCTCCGGCCTCTTCCCGGGCGGGATCCGTGGCGGCGCCGCGTACTCGCTCGACGTCCCGCTGTCCGTCGCCATGGCCCTGCTCGCGGGCCCCTCGGCCAACGGTGAATGGTGCGGGGCGGCCGGCATCCCGGACTTCGGTGCCGAGGCCGCGGCCGGTTTCGGCGTGGACCTCGAACGGTTCGTCCTGGTCCCGGATCCCGGACCGGACTGGCTCCGTGTGGTCTCCGCCCTCGCAGACGTGCTCCCGGTCCTTCTGGTCCGCCCCGGCGGGAGGGTGACACCGGGAGAAGCGGCCCGGCTCGGTTCCCGGCTCCGCGAGCGCGGAGGGACCCTCCTGGTACTCGGGTCCTGGCCGCAGAGCGAGGCATCGCTCAGGGTGCGGGACTCACGCTGGGAAGGGCTCGGCGAGGGCCACGGCCATCTGCGCCGCCACCGGGTGGAACTCGAACTCAGCCGGCGTGGGCACGTCCGGACGGCGGCGGTCGATCTCGGGGAGCTGGACGGACCCACCCCAGCGGGAGCCTCGCGGCCGCTGCGGACGATCCCAGGCGGAGGCCGCCCGGCCCTCGTGGAGGTGCCGCATGAATCCTGAAACACGCGCGGGCATCCCCCGTGCGCTCGTGGTGTGGTTCCCGGACTGGCCTATCGTCGCCGCCCAGCTGGCGGAGGAGATCCCGGAACGCGTTCCGTCGGTGCTCCTGGAGAAAGGCCTGGTCTCCGTGTGCTCCGCCGAGGCGAGGGCCGCCGGCGTGGTCCGCCGGCTCCGCGTGCGGGAGGCGCAGTCCCGGTGCCCGGACCTGCTGGTGGTGCACGCCGATCCGGCACGCGACGCGCGCGAGTTCGAGCCCGTCGTCGTCGCCCTGGAGGCGGCTCTCCCCGGGGTGCAGATCCTGCGCCCCGGCCTGTGCGCCCTCCGCGCCCGCGGCGCGGCCCGGTACTACGGCAGCGAGGAGAACGCGGTCGGCGCGGCTTTGGAGGCGGCGGCCCGTCTGGGCCTCGAAGCGAGAGCCGGGATCGCCGACTCGGTCTTCGCGGCCGAGCAGGCGGCACGCTGGACCACCGAATTGAGACCCCTGCTGATCGTCCCGGAAGGCGCCTCCGCACGGTTCCTCGCCGAACTCCCGGTCAGAACCCTCGGCGAGCCCAGACTGACCTCGCTCCTGCTGCGGCTGGGGCTGTCCACACTCGGCAGCCTCGCAGCGCTCCCACCCTCCGACGTCCGGGCCCGCTTCGGCACGGAAGGACTCATGGCACACGCCCGCGCCAGGGGCCAGGACCCGCGGGCTGTGGTGCCGCGCGTCGCGCCCGTGCCCCTGGACCGCACCGCCGATTTCGAGCCCGGTCTCGACCGGGTGGATCAGATCGCATTCGCCCTGCGGCCGACGGCCGAGGCGTTCGTCGAGGGCCTGCGCGTCCAGGGCCTCGCCTGCACCTCGCTGCGCGTTCATCTCCTGGACGACCACGGGCGCCGCTCCGAGCGCGTCTGGGGGCATCCGCATCACTTCGGCACGGGCGACGTCGTGGACCGCGTCCGCTGGCAGCTCCAGTCGGAGGGGTCCCCGGCGCCGTCGCGGCGGGGCACACGGCCGGGCGCCGCGGCCTCCGCCGGACCGAGCTGGCGGTCGACCGGGGAGACCCTCGGCGCGCCCATCGTCCAGGTCAGGCTTTCCCCGGAGGCCGTGGACCTGTTGGGACGCCGGGGGCAGACGCTGTTCGGAGGCGTGGAGGAACGGCTGGACCACGGCCTGCGGCGGCTCCAGACCATGCTGGGCCATGGTTCCGTGCTGCTCTCCGTCCCGGGAGGCGGACGGCTCCTCACGGAACGCAGCGTGCTGGTGCCCTGGGGCGAGGACGCCCCGGCCGGCACGGCGGCCCGCGCCGACAGGCCCTGGCCGGGCACCATCCCGGAGCCGCTGCCCTCCACCGTGTTCCCCGAACCGCTGCCCGTCCAGTTGCTCGATCAGGAGTTCCGTCCGCTGCACGTCGGTACCCGGGGGGATCTCGGGGCGCCGCCCGTGTGGTTCGTGCCGGGCCCCAAGGCGGCCCGCCGGACCGTGCGCAGCTGGGCAGGCCCCTGGCTACTGCGGCAACGCTGGTGGGATGCGGAGGCGAGCCAGCGGGCGGAGCGGTTCCAGATCCTCGACGGGGAGAACGAGGCCTGGCTCCTGCTCGGTGAAGGCGGCCGGTGGTGGGCCGAGGCCCGTTACGACTGAGCACCCGGCGCCCAGAACGAGCGACCCGGTGGGACGACAAGACCAGGAGAGGAGGAGACGATGGGCTGGAACAACCCGGCCATGCCCTGGCAGCAGCTCCACGACATCCTCGACGGCACGGAGGTCAAGCGCGCCGGCAAGCGGGGGACGAAGCGCACGGACACCGGGCGCGCGCCCCGCGAGCACGACGGCGGCGACAGCCCCGCCTGGTCGCACAAGCGGGGCCCGTACATCCCGCTCCCCCAGCTGGTCAGCGCGATCAGCCAGGCGCCGGACACCGGCACCGCTGCCGGCACCGATGCCACCGCCGGTGACGGGACCGCGCCCGGTGACTCCCCGCCGTCGGGCACCGCGCGTCCTGTCACTGCGGCGCCCGCCGTCCCCTATGCTGAGCTCCACGTTCATTCGCATTACAGTTTCCTGGACGGCGCGTCCTCGCCGGAGAAACTCGTCGAGGAGGCCGTCCGGCTGGGCCTGCATGCCCTCGCCATCACGGACCACGACGGCTTCTACGGCGTGGTCCGGCTGGCCGAGGCCGCGGAGGCCTATGGGCTCAGAACGGTCTTCGGTGCGGAACTCTCGCTCGGGCTGAGCGGCCCGCAGAACGGTGTGGCCGATCCCGAAGGTGAACACCTCCTGGTGCTGGCCCGCGGGGAGGAGGGCTACCACCGCCTGGCCGGCGCCATCACCCACGCCCAGCTCGCGGACGGTGCGGAGAAGGGCCGGCCTGTGTTCGACCTGGACGACGTCGCGGCACGGCTGCGCGGTCATGTGGTGGTGCTCACGGGCTGCCGCAAGGGCGCCGCACGGCGAGCGCTCTCCGGTGAGGGGCCCAACACCGGGGCCGCTGCCGAGCGCGCGGTGCGGGAGCTGGTGGAACGGTTCGGGCCGGACGGCGTGGCGGTGGAACTCTTCGACCATGGGAACCCGCTGGACAGCGCACACAACGACGCCCTCGCCGCGATCGCGGAGCGGCTCGGCCTTCCGTGCGTCGCGACGAACGCCGTCCACTTCGCGGAACCGGAACAGCACCGGCTCGCAGCCACACTCGCAGCGGTGCGGGCCCGGCGTAGCCTCGATGACCTGGACGGCTGGCTGCCCGCGAGCGACGGCGCCCATCTGCGCAGCGGCGAGGAGATGGCACACCGTTTCTCGCGGTACCCGGGGGCCGTGGAGAACACGGTCCGTCTGGCCGACGAGCTCGCCTTCTCCCTCCGGGCCGCCCGCCCGAAACTCCCCAAACAGGACGTCCCGGAAGGACACACCCCGATGTCGTATCTGCGAGAGCTCGTGGACCGCGGGATCCGGGAACGTTACGGGGAACCGGGGCCATGGTGGCGGAGCAAGTCCACGCCGCAGGAGGTCCGCGATCGCGTGGAGCAGGAGCTCGCCGTGATCGAGAAGAAGGACTTCCCCGGCTATTTCCTGATCGTCCACGACATCGTGCGGTTCGCCAAGAGCCAGGGCATCCTGTGCCAGGGCCGGGGCTCCGCCGCGAACTCGGCGGCCTGCTACTTCCTGGGCATCACGGCCGTGGACAGCATCGCGTATCAGCTGCCGTTCGAACGCTTCCTCTCGAGCCTGCGTGAGGAGGAGCCGGACATCGACGTCGACTTCGATTCGGACCGGCGGGAGGAGGTCATCCAGTACGTCTATGGGAAGTACGGGCGCGCCAACGCGGCGCAGGTGGCGAACGTCATCAGCTACCGGCCCAAGAACGCGGTGCGGGACGTGGCGAAGGCGTTCGGGTACAGCCAGGGGCAGCAGGACGCCTGGTCCAAGCGGCTGGAGCGCTGGGATGCACTGGCCGCGGAGGAGAAGCCGGAGGCGACGCAGGGCGTCGACGCCGGGAAGGGCACCGACGCCGGCCGGGTCGCCGAGGAGGACGCGGTCGACGACGGCATCCCGCCTCACGTTCTCGGCTTCGCCAAGCAGCTCCTCGGCTATCCCCGGCACCTTGGCATCCATTCGGGCGGCATGGTGCTCACCGAGCGCCCGGTGGGCGAGGTGGTGCCGATCGAGCACGCCCGCATGGAGAACCGCACCGTGCTGCAGTGGGACAAGGACGACTGCGAGTGGATGGGCCTGGTCAAGTTCGACCTCCTGGGCCTCGGGATGCTCGCAGCCCTCCAGTACTGCTTCGACCTGGTGGAGGAGAACTTCGGCGAGCGCTGGCTCATCGAGGACATCCCCAAGGACGAGCCCGCCGTGTACGACATGCTGTGCCGGGCGGACTCGGTGGGTGTGTTCCAGGTGGAGTCCCGCGCCCAGATGAGCACCCTGCCACGCCTGCGGCCCCGCGAGTTCTATGACCTGGTGGTGGAGATCGCGCTCATCCGCCCCGGTCCGATCCAGGGCGGCGCCGTGCACCCGTACATCCGGCGACGGGCCGGCGAGGAGGACGAGACCTACCCCCACCCCCTCCTGGAGCCCGTACTCAAGCGGACTCTCGGCGTGCCCCTCTTCCAGGAGCAGCTCATGCAGATGGCCATGGCGATCGGCAGCTGCAGCGCCGAGGACGCCGACCTCCTGCGCCGTGCCATGGGGTCCAAACGCGGAGTCGAGAAGATCGACAGCCTGCGGAAGAAGCTCTTCGAGGGCATGAAGGCGAACGGCCTCAGCACCGAGGAGGCCACCATCATCTATCTGCAGATCAAGGCGTTCGCCAATTTCGGCTTCGCCGAATCGCACTCCATCAGCTTCGCCGTGCTCGTGTACGCGAGTTCCTGGCTCAAACTGCACTACCCGGGGGCGTTCCTCGCCGCGCTGCTGCGGGCGCAGCCCATGGGTTTCTACTCTCCGCAGACCCTCGTGGCGGATGCCCGGCGGCACGGGGTGCGCGTGCTGCGGCCGGACATCCTGCTCTCGCGGGCGGAAGCCTGCCTCGAACCGGACACCGGCGACGACGGCCCGCCACCAGCACGCGGCGGGCTCGACTCCTGCCTGGAACGGTTCCAGCCGGTCCCGGGCCCCTTCGACCAGAACGCCCCGGATGAAGGCGCCGCCCACCGCCGCGACGGATCCCACGCCGTGCGGCTCGGGCTCGCGAGCGTCACGGGCATCGGGAAGAGCCTGGCCGAACGCATCGTGGCCGAACGCGAGGAGAACGGCCCGTTCCGGGAACTCACCGAGCTCTCGCGGCGCACCGGTCTCACAGCCGAACAGTTGGAGGCACTGGCCTCGGCCGGGGCGTTCGATTCGCTGGGACTCACCCGGCGTGAGGCCCTGTGGCAGTCCGGCAGCGCCGCCCTCGAACGGCCGGGGCAGCTCCCTGGGACCCAGGCGTACATCCAGCCGCCACTGCTGCCCGAGCTGGGCGCCGAGGAGACCATGGTGTACGACCTCTGGGCCACGGGTGTCGCCACGGACGACCACCCTGTCAACCACGCCCGCGCGGCCCTCGACGCCCGCGGTGTCCTCCGGATCGACGCCCTGGGCTCGGCGGAACCCGGCACCCGGCTCGAGGCCGCCGGGCTCGTGACGCACCGTCAGCGGCCCCAGACCGCACAGGGCATCACCTTCATGAACCTCGAGGACGAGACCGGGATCCTCAACGTGGTCTGCAGCATCGGCGTGTGGACGCGGTACCGCCGTGTGGCACAGAGCGCCAAGGCCATGGTGGTCCGCGGCATCCTGGAACGCACCAAGGAGGGCGTCACGAACCTTGTGGCGGACCGGCTCGAGGCGCTCCCGCTGCGAGCCAAGACCAGCTCACGGGATTTCCGGTGAGACCTGTTCAAAGGAGAGTGTCAGTGCCCCGTGACATGATGCTTCAATGACGCCTTCGCTCCCCTCCCTCCGTGCCTCCGGCACTGCCGCGAGGCGCCCCACGGCGGTCCGTCCGGCAGGCCGCTGGGCGGGTGCCGCCGATGCGGAGGCGACGTGGGAGGCGCCCGCGCACTACTCGCTCGCGGCCACGTGTTTCCCCCTCCAGCGCGGCGATGGCGACCCGACTTTCGCACCTCACCCCGCCGGGTTCTGGACCGCGTTCCGCACCCCGGAGGGCACAGTGTCCCTCCTGATCACCCACGTCGACGGTATGCTGCGGGTCAAGGGCTGGGGCGACGGCGCCGGGCATGCCGTCGCGTCAGCACCGGCACTCCTGGGGCTCACGGACGACTGGGCCGCGTTCGACGCCGAGCCCTTCCACACGTCCCTGCCGCATCTGGTGCGTCAGGCACGACGGCGGAACCCAGGCCTGCGGGCCCCTGCCACGGGGCGAGTGGTGGACGCGCTCGTGCCGACCATTCTGGAGCAGAAGGTCACCACGCTGGAGGCGCGGCGTGCCTACCGGTACCTGCTGCGCCGCTTCGGCTCTCCCGCCCCCGCGGCCGGCCAGGTCGCGCCCGCGGGACTCACGGTGGCGCCGTCGGCGGCTGAGTGGCTGAAGGTCCCGTCCTGGGAGTGGCACCGGTCGGGGGTGGGACCGCAGCGTTCGGACACCATCGTGCGTGCGCTGCGTTCGGCGTCGGGCCTGGAACGGCTCGGCGGCAAGAGCGCGGAGGAGGCGGCAGCCGGGCTGCAGAGCATCCCCGGCATCGGCGTGTGGACGGCGGCGGAGGTCACGCAGCGCACGCACGCGGACCCGGACTCCGTGGCGGTGGGCGACTTCCACCTGGCCAAGTTCGTGGGATTCGCCCTCACGGGCGAGCGGACGGACGACGCCGGGATGCTCCGTCTCCTGGAACCGTGGCGCGGGCAGCGGCAACGTCTGGTGAGGATGCTGTACCTGGCGGAGGTCAAGGCCCCGCGCTTCGGCCCCAGGATGACCATCCAGGATCACCGGGGTCACTGAGCACCCCGGTCACTGAGCATCGCGGTCATTGATCGGCCCGTTCAGGACCCGGCCGTTTCAGGAGCGCCGCTCACTCAGGTGGACCGTCACCTCGTCGCCCGTGGTCTTGTTGATCTTCCGGCGCAGGGCGGCTGTCACGGGGAGCTTGTGCGTGCCGTCGCCGAGGGCCATGAAGGAACTGGCGAACGGTTCCCCGTCGATGGTCCCGCTGACCTTGACCAGGCCTCGCGTCCCGAAGAACTCCGCCGATCCGTCCATCTGGACATAGGTCCAGCCACCGGCGGCCGGACTCGTCACCAGCGTGGCGGTGAACGTCACGTCCAGCGGTCCCGGTGCCTTCGCATCCGTCATCTCAGGGTTCCTCTCCTCGGCGCAGTCCCCCTCCCGACCACGGTACGCCCCATCCCAACGCGGGGTCAGACCCTCGCGGCTTCCCGGTCCAGCCGCTGCGTGTCCAGCAACTGCGCATCCAGCAAGCTGACGATCCCGTTGACCGCGTCCCGGCCTGCCCTATTGGCGCCGACCGTGGACTGCGAAGGTCCGAATCCGATCAGGTGCACCCGCGGATCGGCCACCACTTCCGTGCCACGCACCTCGATCCCGCCACGGTCGTTGTGCAGCCCGAGCGGGTCCAGGTGGGTCAGGGCCGGCCGGAACCCGGTGGCCCACAGGATGACATCCACCCCGGTGAAAGACCCATCCGCTTCCCGCACCCCGTATGGTTCGATCGCGGTGAACATGGGCCGGCGGTCCAGGGCGCCACGCTCCTTGGCAGCGAGCGCGTAGGGTGTCCAGGCGAGATGCGTGTAGGAGACGATGCTGCCCACCGGGTTGCCAGCCTCCGCGTCCGCCGTCACCTTCTCGATGGTCTCGCGGCCTTCCACCTCGGGGCTGAAGCCGTGGCCCCGGAACACCGGTTCGCGCCGCGTGTACCAGCGGACCGTGGCCACGCGTGAGATCTCCTCCAGCTGCTGCAGCGCGGAGATCCCACCGCCCACCACGGCCACCCGCAGGCCTGCGAACTCCTCCAGGGAGACGTACTCCTTGGTGTGCAGCTGGCGGCCCCGGAAATTCTCCTGCCCGGGGTAGTGCGGCTGGACGGGGTTGGTCCAGGTCCCCGTGGCGTTCACCAGCACCCGGGTGGTCCACTGTCCGGCGCTGGACTCGATGACCAGCTCACCGTCCGGATCGTCGTCGGCGCGGTGCACGGAGGAGACCGTGACCGGGCGCAGGATCGGCAACTCCGTGGCCTGTTCGAACGCCGTGAAGTACGCCGGGACGGCGACCTTGCTGGGCGTCGACGGATCCACAGGGGTCTGGTGGAAGCGCGGCAGGTCGAAGATGTTGTTGACCGTCGACATGGTCAGCGAGTCCCAGCGGTGCTGCCAGGCCCCGCCCGCCCGCTCCTCGGCGTCGAGCATCACGAAAGTGCGCTCCGCCTCCGGGTCCGTCAGCGCACTGACGAAGCCGCGGGCCTTGAGGTGATAGCCGGCGGAGAGGCCGGCCTGACCCGCTCCGATGACGACGACGGTGGCGCGCCGCGCGCCGTCGGACATCGCCCCGTCGTATGCAGCTCCGTTGTACTCCAGCATGGTCATCGCGCGGCCCCGTCGTCGAGCCCGAGGTTCCGGCGCAGGGCGGCGGTGAGTTCGCCGATCTGCCCGAGCTGCTCGGCGCTGAAGGCGTCCAGGAAGAGTTCCCGGACCGCTCGCAGATGGGGAACCGACCCGGCGCGGAAGGTCTCCAGCCCCGCGTCGGTGGCCTGGACGTCGATGCCGTGGACCGCTTCGGCGCAGGCGTTCCGGGCGATCAGCCCGCGTTTCTCCATGCGACCAAGATGGTGCGAGAGGCGGCTGCGTTCCCAGCCGACCAGGGTGGCCAGCTCGGAGGAGCGCAGGGTCTTCTGTTCGGCCTCGCTCAGGGCCAGGAGCACCTGGTAGTCGCCCGTGGACAGGGACGATTCGCTCTGCAGCCGGGCGGCCAGGCGGGCTTGCAGGGCTTCCGCGGTCTCGATGTAGCTCCGCCAGGTGCGCAGCTGCTCCTGCGTGGGCATCGTGCGCGGCTTCGGCTGTTCCATGAATCCTCCCGGAGTTGACATGTCAACTCTACGAGCGCACTATTGACATGTCAATCCGAAAGCCGGGTGAAATGGAAAGGTCGTGGCAGCGATGACTGTCGACGTTCAGAAGCTGCAGTTCGGGCTCAACTCCTTCGGGGATGTGGCCACCGATGGGGATCGCATCCTGTCCGATGCCGAATCCCTGCGCCTGCTGGTGGACGAGGCGCAGCTCGCCGAGTCGGTGGGCCTGGACGTGTTCAGCGTCGGAGAGCACTACCGTGAAGGCCAGGTGGATTCCGCCACCCCGGTCCTGCTCGCGGCGGCCGCCCAGGCGACGTCGGCCATCCGGCTCGGCACTTCCGTGACGGTCCTCTCCACCCAGGATCCGGTACGGCTCTACCAGGAGTTCGCCACCGTGGACGCCCTCTCCGGCGGCCGCACCGAGATGGTCCTGGGCCGCGCCTCCGCCATCGAATCCTTCGCACTGTTCGGCTATGACATCGCCGAATACGAGCAGCTCTTCGAGGAGAAGCTGGACCTGTTCCTCAAGCTCATGCGCCAGGACCGCGTCACCTGGTCCGGCAAGTACCGCAGCCCCCTGAACGACGTCCGCCTGCACCCGCGCATGCCGGAGGGTGGGATCCCCGCCTGGATCGGCATCGGCGGCAGCCCGGACTCCGTGGTCCGCGCCGCCAAGAACGGCCTGCCGCTCATGATGGCCATCATCGGCGGCCGTCCCGAACGCTTCGCCGGGCACGCCGAGCTGTACCTGAAGGCGCTGGCCAAGTACGGGCACCAGGAACTGCCCATCGCCCAGCACTCCCTCGGCCTGGTGGCGGAGACGGATGACGAGGCGAAGAACCTGCACTGGAAGCGCTGGGAGCCGGTGGTCACCCGGATGAGCCAGGAGCGCGGCTTCTACCCGCCCACCAAGGCCCGGTATGAGGAGGAAGTGGACACCGGCGCCCTGTACGTCGGTTCCCCGGAGACGGTGGCACAGAAGATCGCAGGCATCGTCCGGGCCAACCACCTCTCCCGCTTCGACCTGAAGTACGACCTGCTCCACCTGCCGGTGAAGGCCCGCGAGCAGAGCATCCGCCTCCTCGGCGAGAAGGTCGCCCCGCGCGTGCGCGAGCTTCTCGCGGAGGAGCCCGGCCTCTGGTATCCCACCAACCGTCCCATCGCCCGCATCACCGCGGACGGCAAGGCCGTCCACGCCTGATCCGCTTCAGCGCAAGGAGAATCTCATGAGCACCACCCTCGGAATCCTCGGCGCCGGCAAGGTCGGCACCGTCTTCGCCCGCCTCGCGCTGGCCGCCGGCCACCGCGTCCTGATCTCCGGTTCCGGCGACCCGGAGCGGATCTCCCTCATCATCGACGTCCTGGCACCCGGCGCCGTCGCGGTCCGGCCGGAGGAGGCGGCGCGGGACGCCGACGTCGTCATCCTCGCCCTGCTGCTGGGCAAGTACCGGAGCCTGCCGGCGGAGGAACTGCGCGGCAAGCCGGTCATCGACGCCATGAACTACTGGTGGGAGACGGACGGCCTGCGCGAAGATCTGCGCAACCCGGAGACCTCCACCAGCGAGATCGTGCAGGACTTCCTGTCCGGTTCCCGCGTGGTGAAGGCCTTCAACCACATGGGCTACCACGACCTGGACGAGGGCGCTCTGCCGGCCGGCGCGGTGGGCCGCAAGGCGATCGCCGTCGCCGGTGACGCGGACGACGACGTCGCGGCGGTCGCTGCGCTGGTGGATGCGCTCGGCTTCGATCCGGTCCTGGCCGGCCCGCTCGCCGCCGGCGTGGAGCTGGAGCCCGGGCACCCGGCCTTCGGCGCCAACGTCACCGGGGAGGAACTGCGGGAGATGGTAGGGCTCCTGGCGGAGGACGCCGCCGCTTAGGCATCACGGCTCCGCTTTCCCCGGCCCTATGGAAATCCCCCTGCGCTTCAGCGGCAGGGAATGTCCACAACGGCGGGGAAAACGCCGGCACCGGGAAAGAGCTACAGCCCCAGGCGCTCCACGGCCTCCTCCCGCATCTCCACCTTGCGGATCTTGCCGGAGACCGTCATGGGGAAGCTGCCGCGCACGTCCAGGTACCGCGGGATCTTGTAGTGCGCCAGGCGTCCGGCGCAGAACTCACGGAGGTCCTCGACGGTCAGCTCCGGAACACCCGGCTTGAGGATCACGCAGGCCATGAGCTCCTCCCCGTACTTCTCATCCGGCACCCCAATCACCTGCACGTCCTGGATGGACGGGTGGTGGTACAGGAACTCCTCGATCTCCCGCGGGTAGATGTTCTCGCCGCCGCGGATCACCATGTCCTTGATGCGGCCCTCCACCAGGATGTAGCCGTCCTCATCCATGCGGGCCAGGTCCCCGGTGTGCATCCAGCCTTCGGCATCGATGGCCTCCGCAGTCTTGTCCGGCTGATCCCAGTACCCCTTCATGACCACATAGCCACGCGTGCACAGCTCTCCGATCTCCCCGCGCGACACGGCCTCACCGGTGCCGGGGTCGATGATGCGGCTCTCACAGTGCGGCATGGTCCGCCCGACGGACTCGGTGCGCTGCGCCAGGGTGTCGCCCTCGCGGGTCATGGTGGACACCGGGGACGTCTCCGTCATGCCGTAGCAGATTGCCACGTCACGCATGTGCATCTCCCCGATCACCCGCTTCATGACCTCGATGGGGCACAGCGACCCCGCCATGACACCCGTCCGCAGCGTGGACAGCACATAGGAGCCGAAGTCCGGCAGCGCCAGTTCTGCGATGAACATGGTCGGTACCCCGTACAGCGAGGTCGCCCCGAAGTCCTGGACGGACTGCAGCGTGGCGGCGGGGCTGAAGGAGCGGGACGGGATGATGGCCGTGCCGCCGTAGGAGAAGATGTTCAGATTGCCGATCACCATGCCGAAGCAGTGGTAGAACGGCACCGGGATGACCACCTTGTCCTCTTCGGTGTATTTCAGCAGCGCGCCGATCTGGTGCCCGTTGTTGAGGATGTTGTGGTGGCTCAGGGTGGCGCCCTTGGGGAACCCCGTGGTGCCGGAGGTGTACTGGATGTTGATGGCGTCCTGCGGGTCCAGCCCCGCCATGCGTTCGGCGAGCGCAGACTGCCCGACGCCGGCCGCCTCGGCAAGCAGGCCGGCCCAGCTGCGCTCTCCCTCGCGTTCGGGCACGCCGGCTTCGAGAGCCACGAGCGGATCGCTCTCCTCATTGCCCGGCAGGAAGACGAGTTCGGTCAGCCCGGGGCAGTTGAGCGCGGCGTCGCGGGCCATGGCGACGTACTCGCTGTTGCGGTCCGTGGGTGCCAGCACCAGCATCCGCATGCCGTTCTGCTTCGCCACGAACTCCAGCTCATGGCTGCGGTAGGCCGGGTTGACGTTGACCAGGATCGCCCCGATCTTCGCGGTGGCGTACTGCAGGATGGTCCACTCGGCGCAGTTGGCGCTCCAGATGCCCACCCGCTCCCCCACGCCGATGCCCACGGCCAGCAACGCACGCGCCAGGAGGTCGACGTCGTCGTTCAGCTCTCGGTAGGTCCAGCGGCGCAGCGGCTTGCCCGGCAGCGCGGCCTCGATGAGCGCCTCACGCTCGGGAAAGCGCCGCACCACGGCCTCGAAGTCGTCTCCGATGGTCCGGTCGATCAGCGGGACGCTGGCGTCTCCGGCGGTGTAGGAAGGAGCGCTGAAGGAGTCCATGGGAGGCACGTTACTGCCCGGCCGCGTCCGCCACCACCCTAAGAGGTGCGGCGGCCCTCCAGCCAGGCGGCCACGCCTCCGCCGAGGGCACCGAAAAGGTGCATCTGCCAGGAGATCCCGATCCGGCCGGGCAGCACTCCCCACAGAACCGCCCCGTAGGCGAGCAGCACCAGCAGCCCCACGCCGATCTGCAGCGGCTTCCGCGCGTACACGCCCCGCAGCACCAGGTACACGATCCATCCGAACACCAGCCCGGACGCCCCCACGTGCACCGAACCGGGGAACCCGAACAGCCACGCCCCGATGCCGCCGCTCACCCAGACGAGCGCCGTGACGCGCACCCAGGTGGCCACACCGGAGAGCAGGATCATGAATCCGAGCACCAGCAGCGGGCCGGTGTTGGAGATCAGGTGGCCCCAGCCGTTGTGCAGCAGGGGTGCGAACAGCAGGCCCGCCAGGCCGTCCAGTCTCCAGGGCCGGACCCCGAACGAGTTCAGCCGGTTGCCGAGCACGGTGTTGACGATCTCCACGGCCCAGAGCACCGCGACGAATCCCGCGATGGTCCCGGCGGCGGTGGCGAAGCGGCTGCGGGCGGGGCTTTGCCGGTCGAGACTGGAACTCATCGGCTCAGTCTAAAAGGTTCCGGAACGCTGAAATGCACCGGAACGACGACGGCGCGGCCTTCCGTGAGGAGGTCCCGCGCCGTCGTGGAAACGTCGGTGAGGCTCAGCCTTCGCCGTTGGACTCGGCGGCCTGGGTCTTCGCCACCTGGGCGTGCACCTCGGCCATGTCCAGGCCCTTGACGGCCTCCACCAGCTTCTCCAGGTCCGGTGCGGACATGGCGCCGGGCTGGGAGAAGACCAGGACCTGCTCGCGGAACGCCATCAGCGTGGGGATGGAGGTGATGCCGGCTTCGGCGGAGAGCTGCTGCTCGGCCTCGGTGTCCACCTTGGCGAAGAAGACGTCCGGGTGCTTCTCCGACACGGCGGCGTAGTTGGGGGCGAACATCTTGCACGGACGGCACCAATCGGCCCAGAAGTCCACCAGCACGATGTCGTTGCCCTGGATGGTCTCAGCGAACTGTTCCCCGGTGATGTCTACGGTAGCCATACCTCCACGGTATCGAGCGCGCCTCCCGCTGGCCACCGCGAGCGCCACCTTTCCGCTCACGGCGTGACCGGTGCGATGGCCGAGAACCCCGCCGGAAAAATCAGCCTCCCGCCCCCTTCCCTTTCATTGAACACGTGTTTAGCATCTTAAACATGCGTTCAGCACCAGAGGACGATCTCACCACCAAGGCCCGCATCCGTGACGCCGCCATCCGGCTCTACGCCCGGGACGGCTTCACCAAGACGAGCCTGCGCGCCATCGCGACGGAGGCCGGAGTCAGCCCCGGCCTGCTCATCCACCACTTCGGTTCCGCGGCGGGGCTCCGCGAGGCCTGCGACAAACAGGTCCTGGGGGTCACCACCGAACGGGCCAGCACCAAGATGCACCCCCACGGCCTCAAGGACCTCATGAGCGAGTTCACCCGGAACCCGGACGGCTACACGCTGGAGATGGACTACCTCCGGCAGGCCCTCCTGGAGGGCACCGCCACCAGTGCGGCTCTGTTCCAGCACCTCGTGGAGCTGAGCGAGACCGTGATCCGCGCCGGCATCGAGGACGGCACGGTCCGCCCCTTCGAGGACGTCCGCGGCGTGGCCGTCCTGACGGCTTTCAGCAGCGTCGGGTCCCTCGCCTTCGGGCCGTACGCCGCGGAGGCACTGGGGCTCGACGGCGGCTGGCAGGGCGTCCTGCAACGCATCGGCGGGCCCGGGCTGGAGCTGTACACCCACGGCTTCTACACCACGGACGCCTTCCTCACGGCCTATCGAGAAGCAACCACCCCAGACCCTGACGAATCGCAGGAGGCCTGACATGTCATCCAGCATCAGTGTGGACTCCCTCCACAAGTCTTTCGCCCGCAATGAGGTCCTGCACGGACTCAGCTTCGAGTTGCCACCCGGATCGGTCCTGGGCCTGATCGGGCCGAACGGCGCCGGGAAGACCACCACGCTGCGCTGCCTGCTGGACATCATCCGCCCCAGCAGCGGAACGCTCCGCGTCCTCGGCGAGGATCCACGGCACTCCGGACCGGAGCTCCGCCGGCGGATCGGCTACCTGCCGGGCGAGCTGATCCTGGAGTCCCGGGTCACCGGCCGCAGGCTCCTGAACCACTTCGCCGCCCTGTCCGGGCCCGTGAAGCGCGGACGGATCGAGGAACTGGCCGAGCGCCTCGCGGTCCCCTTGGACAAGCAGGTGCGCGAGCTCTCCAAGGGCAACAAGCAGAAGCTCGGTCTCATTCAGGCGTTCATGCACGACCCGGAGCTCCTGGTCCTGGACGAACCCACCAGCGGCCTGGACCCGCTCCTCCAGCAGGAGTTCCTGGCCATGGTGGCGGAGGTCCGGAACGACGGCCGCTCCGTCCTCCTCAGCTCCCACGTCCTGAGCGAGCTGCAGCAGAGCGCGGACCGGGTGGCCATCCTGCGGGCCGGCACCATCGTGGCGAACGCCAGCGTGGACGAACTCCGCGCCAACGCGGTGCGCAAGCTCCGCGTCCGCCTCGAGGACGGCCAGGAGGCGCTCGACGACGCCACGCGCCGCCTCTCGGCGGTCCCCGGCGTCGACGGCCTGCGCACCCTGCCGGACGGACAGCTGGAGGCGAGCGTCCACGACGGCATCCGCCCCCTGCTCACCGCGCTGGCCGCGCTGCCGGTGACCGACGTCGTCCTGGAAGAACCTGATCTGGAGGAAGCGGTGCTCACCCTGTACGGCACCAACCACGGCAACGGCCATCCGGCCACCGCGACCGGGCACCGGACCCGGCGACTGGAACGTCACGCACGGAAGGAGTCCTGACATGTGGGAGATCTTCACGCGAGGCGTGGTGGACAGCTGGCGCGCGACGCTGACCTGGGCCGTGGGCCTGGTGGCTGCGGCGGCCCTGTACCTGCCGCTCTTCCCGTCGATGGTGGGCAACGGACAGATGCAGCAGATGCTCAATTCGCTGCCCTCGCAGCTGGTCAAGACCCTCAACTACGATCAGCTCGGCAACGGTGCGGGATACACCCAGTCCACGCTCTTCGGGCTACTGGGTTTCCTGCTGCTGAGCATGGCCACGATCGCCTGGGGCGCGTCCGCCGTGGGGTCGGATGAGGAGTCCGGGATCCTGGAGCTGACCCTGGCGCACGGCGTGACGCGCGTGCAGCTGGTGGCCGGGCGCGCCTTGGCGATCCTGGCCCGGTTGTTCCTCCTGGTGCTGGTCATGTACTGCGCCGTGGCCGTCCTCAACGGCCCGTCCCAGCTGAGCCTGAACCTGGGGACGGTGGCCGGCGCGGCCCTCGGCTATGCGGGCCTGATGGCCCTGAGTTCCGCGGCGGCGCTGCTCGGCGGAGCCCTCCGGGGCCGGCGCGTGCACGGGCTGATGCTGGGCGCGGCGGTCTCCGTGGCCGGGTATGTGTTCAACGCCGTGGGCCGCCAGAGCGACTCCGCGAAATGGCTGCTGAACTTCTCGCCGTACCACTGGTTCTTCGGCGCCAACCCGTTCAGCAACGGCGTCGACTGGGGCGCCTGCATCGGGATGTGGGTCGGGACGATCGTGCTCATGGCGCTCGCCGCGGTGGTCCTCCGGGCGCGCGACGTGGGCCGCTGAGCGCCCACAGGAATTGGGGGGGCTGCCGGGCTTCGGCCCGGCAGTTCGTCTTTGCCGGGGCGGCGTCACCACTCATGCGGAGCGTGGCTGCGCGAACCGGGCAGCGCCACCTGGGCCCGCCACTCGTGGAGCCATTCGGGCAGCTCAAGGCCTTCCGGCACGGGGCCGACTTCGGCAAGGATCTCCTCATTGGTGACCGGCCTGCCGCGGTGGACCAGGCGGGTGGCGAGGTAGGCGCGGGCGTAGACCTCGCCGTCGGCCACCATGCGCTGCTCGAAGTAGATGGCTTTGGCGTCCAGACCGATGATGCGCGTCTCGATCGTGTAGGGCTGCCACAGCTTCACGGACTTGCGGTAGCTGATGGTCTGCGCGGCCACCACGGGACTCCAGCCCTTGCGGCGCATCCGCTGCCATACCCCGGCGCGGACCATGAGGTCGAAACGCCCCAGGTCCATGAGCGAGAAGTACATGCCGTTGTTGATGTGCACGGCGATGTCCACATCGGTGGGCAGGGCCCGCATCGGCAGGCTCGACACGTCCCAGATGCTCAGCGGCGAGCGGCGGCGGGAGGCGAACAGCAGCCACAGGGTGCGGAAGATCAGATGCATGGCTTCATGTTACTCATCAGTAACTTCCGGCGGAAGGGTGCCTCAGCGCCGGTGCGCGACGACGACGGCGGTCTGCCCGTCGTCGCTCAGCTCACCGCGGGCGGCCAGGCCGACGTCGCCCGCTGCCGCGACGGCGGCAGGCAGCTGATGGCGGTTCAGCTCGAGCAGCAGGCGGCCGCCGGGGCTCAGCCAGGCGCCGACGTCGCGCATCAGTTCGCGGACGAAGTCCAGGCCGTCCTCCCCGGCGAAGACAGCGGCACCGGGTTCGTGCTCGCGGGACTCGTGGGGCATGAATTCGGCCTCGGCCAGGGGGACGTAGGGCGGGACAGCGGCCAGGACGTCGATGCGGCCGCGGTGTTTCGCGGGGATGGCGGTGAGGCCGGGGCCTTCGAACAACTCCGCCTCCTCCCCCAGATTCCGGCGTGCGAAGCCGAGGGAGACGGGATCGACGTCCGAGGCCTGGAGACGGGCGCCCGGGACGTGGTGGCGGACCCAGGAGGCGAGGGGCGCGGCGCCGCAGAACGCCTCGTGGACCAGGGGTGAATCGAACGCGCGGGAGGCTTCGACGGCAAGCCCGGCCAGGAACAGCGAGCGCTGGCGCGGGATGAAGACGCCGGGGCCCACGGTCAGGCGCAGCCCGCCGAAGTCCACCCAGCCCACCAGGTGCTCCAACGGCTCGCCGCGCTCGCGGCGAAGGCAGAGCGCATCCAGCTCGACGGCGTCGTCCGTGACGCTTTCCAGGATGGCGGCCTCCTCTTCGGCGAAGACGCAGCCGGCAGCGCGCAGGCGGAGGATCAGGGAGGCCGTGTCCACGGTGGCGGGGGTCATGGCTCTCATGGTCCGCCCGCCCGGGCCGCCGCACAACTTCCGTCCGCCGACTATTGTCTCGCCGAGAGCGAACTCCCGGCAGATGTTCACCCGCCATTCACGATCGTTATGGAAAATGAGCGGGACGAGATGAAGAAGAGCAGCAAAGGAGACTGCTATGAGCACGCTGAACGCCACCGAGACCACCCACGTCTGGCCGGAGATCCCCACGGGTCAATCCGTCACGCTCGCCGACCGCCATGGTCAGCGCATCGTGGGCCATGTGGACGGCATGACAGACGACCGCACCACCCTCTGGGTCCAGCTCGACGGCGGCCTGGGCCGCCGCCTGATCCACCACCTGGACGGCTTCGCGCTGGAGGGCTGAACCGCCTTTCGCTGCGACGCCCCGGGCATTCCGCCCGGGGCGTTTCCGTGTCCGGGTTCGGCGCCGGGCCGGGCGCCCTTCTTGACTGTGGGCGCCCCGATTGCGGCGCCCACCGTCAATAAGGGCGCCGGAATCAAGCCGTGTGACGCGATGCGCACATCGAGCGGATCAGCCGACTTCACCGGAAGAACGTCTCCCAGCAGCACCTCGCTCAGGCCAGGTCCTCGAAGCTATCCTCGCCCGGTCGCCAGACCATCCAGGCTTGATCGGGGAATCCCCTGAGCTCGGCTATCTCAACGTAGACGTCTTCCTTGGCGGGGTGAATCACTACCGTTCCGGTCTCGAGTTCGAGTCGGATGCCACTGCCGGTGGCTTCGCTGGTGGAGATCACCACGCCGGGGGTCAAGCGGCGCAGAGCATCCGCGTAGCCCAGATCGTGCTCGTGCCAGAGACGGCCGGCCGTTTGAACGGCTGGCCATACGAAACTATTGAGCACGATGGGACCACCACCCGGAGGCCCGTCGAATCGCAACTGCACGTAGTCGTTGACTACGAACTCGACCGAATACATCCGGTCGCCTACCAGCCTCGAAAGCAGTTCGTTCGGCTCATACGGTGCTGCAGTCATGTTCTGTCCCCCTCGTTCACTCCAATTGTGGCGCATGTGAGGACGATCGAGACGCGCCGTTATGGACACGGACACCGTAGACATGGCGCACCCTGGATAAACACGAAGGGCCCGGAACCTTTCGGTTCCGGGCCCTTCGCTCGGGTGGCAGATGAGGGATTCGAACCCCCGTAGGCAGTGCCAGCTGATTTACAGTCAGCCCCCTTTGGCCGCTCGGGTAATCTGCCGAACTTCACTGGGAAGCACTTCGCCCCACCGTTTCCAGCGAGTTGAAGCAAGACAACCTTACAGAAGATTCGCCGTAAAACCGAATCGGCACCCGATTGCCCCCTCCAGAGCCAGGATCAGGCCTGTTCCGAACCATCCTCTGTCCCCAGGATGGTGCGGTTCATACGCTCCTCGAAGCGTGCCGCCTGTTCCGGCGTGAGCTGTTTGAGCTGGACTGCGCGTTGCAGATCTTCGTGGATGCCGCTCAGGCGGGCCTGCGGCGCGGCTTGAGGTGCGAAGGCCACGGATGCTGCGACGACGGCGGCCGTCGCCACCGCCGCTGATGCCCCCATGAGGGTGGCCGCGGCCTTCCCTGCGGCACCGGCCACCGAATACTTCTTGCGCTCCGCACTCATGCCAGGTCCTTCCTCGACTCCGCTTGCGGTTCCACTGACTGCAACTCTTCCGCGGGAGCTTGAGTTCCACCACGGGATCAGCTGTGAGTGAACTGTGAACGGGTCCTTGAACGCCGCCCGGGCCGGATCCGCTCCCAGGACATAAACTTGCAGGGAGAAAAGTTCCCAACCGCCAAGGAGAGTCATGGCCGGCGAGTCCACATTCGACGTTGTCAGCAAGGTAGACAAGCAGGAGGTCGCCAACGCCCTCAACCAGTCCCAGAAGGAGATCGCCCAGCGGTACGACTTCAAGGGCGTGGGCGCGGAGATCGATTTCAGCGGCGAGAAGATCCTTATGAAGGCCAACTCCGAGGAGCGCGTCAAGGCCGTCCTGGACGTCTTCGAGACCAAGCTCATCAAGCGCGGCATCTCCCTGAAGTCCCTGGACGCCGGCGAGCCCTTCGCCTCCGGCAAGGAGTACCGTCTGGAAGCCTCCATCAAGGAGGGCATCGCCCAGGACATGGCCAAGAAGATCAACAAGATCATTCGCGACGAGGCCCCCAAGTCCGTCAAGTCCCAGATCCAGGGCGACGAACTGCGCGTCACGTCCAAGTCCCGCGACGACCTCCAGGCCACCATGGCCATCCTCAAGAACTTCGAGGAAGCCGACCTGCAGTTCGTGAACTTCCGCAGCTAGAAGCCAACCGGTCGGGTCTAACTGTCGGTATCAGGACCCCTGAGCGACAGTTAGACCCGACCAGTTGGGGAAGAGCGCACTTCGTCCAGCTCCCGCACGAACGCTTCGAGCGCCTCGCCATACGCCGGGTCCCGATGCGTTGCGGCGATCTCCTCCAGCGGCGGCAGGTCCATGGCACGGATGAGCTTCAGCCGGGCGTCGACGGCGGCCGTCTCCCCGGCCCGCCGCAGCACCTCGAGCCCGCCGGCCAGTGCCGCCAGGTAGTCCCGCAGCACCGGCAGCCGGTCCTTGCCCTGCGTGATGGACGTGCCGCTCGCCCGGACGCGCCAGCGGACCACCACATCCGGGATCACGTCGAACGCCTGCGCCTGCGTGTACATCTCCTGCGCCACGATCTGGTCCTCGTACATGACGCCTTCGGGGAACCGTCGCCCGGCCCAGAACGCCGTCCGGCTCACCTTGGACCACGCCACGATGTTGCCGCTCGCCTCCGGGTGCTCCCGCAGCGACGTCCCCAGCTGCTCCGGCGACGTCGCCGCGGCCACCCACGGCTGCACCGGCCCCGCCACGTATTCCGCTCCATCCGGCCGGGTCCGCACATACGCCCCGAGCACAAAGTCGCTGCCGGAGCGCTCCAGCGTTCCGCAGAGGCGTTCCAGGGCCGTGGGCGTGAATTCGTCGTCGGCGTCCAGGAATCCCAGATAGGGCGTCTCCACCAGATCGAGCGCGGCGTTCCGCGCGGCTCCGAGACCCCGCGACGCCTCGTGCCGGACGAGCGTGAACCGCTCGTCCTCCTGCGCGGCCTGCGCGAACAGCTCGCCGGTGCCGTCCACGGAACCATCGTCCACCAGCACGGCCCGCCAGCAGGTCTCCGTCTGCGAGCGCAGCGAGTCCAGGGCCGCGGGGACGAACTCCTCGACGTCCCGGCCAGGAACGATGATGGTCACGATGGGCTCGGGACGTTGCACAGCTGAAATTCTACCGACGCCCTCCGCAACGACGACGACGGCGGCCGCCCGCCGTCGTCGTTCATCCGTTGGTCAGTTGATCGCAGTCCGGCGCAGCAACACTGCGATCAAATGCGCTTCACAGCTCCCCCACTCTCGTGCCTCGAGCGGGACCCCTCGCTGCTTGCTGGTTCGCGGGGAAGGGAAACCAGATCAGCCCCGCGCCATGCCTTCCAGGCGGGCGATGCGCTGGTCCATCGGCGGGTGGGTGGAGAAGAGCTTCGCCATGCCGGCGCCGCGGAACGGGTTGGCGATCATCAGGTGCGAGGTGTTCACCAGGCTCTGCTCCGGCGGGAGCGGGTACTGGTTCACGCCGCCCTCGATCTTGCGCAGGGCGGAGGCGAGCGCCAGCGGGTCGCCCGTGAGCTTCGAGCCGTCCTCGTCGGCGTCGTACTCGCGCGTCCGTGAGATGGCCATCTGAATCAGAGACGCCGCGAACGGCGCCAGCAGTGCCAGAACGATCGCCGCGAACGGGTTGACGTTCCGCTCCCCGTCCCGGCTGCCGCCTCCGAAGAACATCATGAACTGCGCCACCGAGGTGATCACACCGGCCACGGCCGCTGCAACCGAGGACGTCAGGATGTCCCGGTTGTAGACATGCATGAGCTCATGCCCCAGGACGCCGCGGAGCTCACGGTCGTTGAGCAACTGCACGATCCCCTGCGTCACGCACACGGCCGCGTTCTTCGGATTGCGGCCCGTGGCGAAGGCGTTGGGCGCCATGGTGGGCGAGATGTAGATGCGCGGCATCGGCTGTCCGGCGCGTTGCGAGAGCTCCCGCACCACCTGGTACAGCCCCGGGGCCTGCGCCTCCGGGATCTCCACGGCCTGCATGGAGCGGATGGCGATCTTATCGCTGTTCCAGTAGCCGTAAGCAGTGGTGGCCACGCCGATGAGCGCCATGATCCAGATGGGCGTGGCGCTGCGGGTGAAGAGCCCGATCACGGCGCCGAGCCCCAGCAGCACCGCCCACAGGACGCCGAAAAGCCCCGCGGTCTTCAGGCCGTTGTGATGGTCGTGCACGGTGTTCCTCTCCCTTGTGGACCGCCCGCCGTGGACGGTCCCTTCACATTCTTCCAACGTCCGTTCAGGGCGTGGGGTTCCGCGCGTCGTAGTCCAGGAACCCACGCTGCATCCGCGAGACCGCCCAGGTGGCCACGATGCACACCAGCCCGCCCACTAGCAGCACCCAGCCTTCGCGGAACCAGGTGGTGGCGCCACCGGCCAGCATGTCACCCAGGCGCGGCCCACCGGCCACCACCACGATGAACACGCCCTGCAGCCGGCCGCGGAACTCGTCCGGCGTGGCCGCCTGCAGAATGGTGCTGCGGAAGACCGCGCTGATCGAGTCCGCCACGCCCGCCGCGGCGCAGCAGAGCGCCGCGGGCAGCAGCCACACCGTCACCCCATGCCTCCCGCCGTCGCCGGCCAGCACCACCATCAGCCCGAACGCGGACAGGCTGGCGCCCCAGCCCATGACGGAGACGACGACGGCCACCCCCTGCCGCCGCACGTGCTGCATCGGCCCGCTGAACAGTCCCGCCAGGAAGGCTCCCAGCGCGAAGGACGCGAGCAGGATGCCCACGGTGCTCTCCCCGCCGCCGAGCATGACGGCGCCGATGGCGGGCAGGAGCGCGCGGGGCTGGCTGCTGATCATGGCGATGAGGTCCACGATGAACGTCATGCGCAGATTGGGCCGCGTGCCCAGGAAGCGGAACCCTTCCACCACGCTGGACAGGCCCACCTTCCGCGGCTCGCCCTCCGGCGGCATGGCCGGCAGCCGGAACAGCGCCCACATGATGACGAAAAAGCTGACCGCGTCCAGCGTGTAGGTCCATTCGAAGCCCAGGGACGCCACCAGGAAGCCGCCCAGCAGCGGGCCCACCATGGTCGCCAGGCCGAAGGTGATCATGTTCAGCGCGTTGGCCGAGGCCAGCAGTTCCGGCCGGATCAGCAGCGGGATCATGGCGGAACGGGCCGGCGCGTTGAAGCCCAGCGCGGCGCTCTGCACGGCCGCCATGGCGAACAGAAGCCACACGTTGTCCAGGTGGAACCAGGCCTGCAGTGCCAGCACCACGGCACTGAGCCAGAGTCCCGCGGAGGCGAGGATCGCCACTGTGCGACGGTCGTGCGCATCCGCCACAGAGCCTCCGAAGAGGCCCGCGATCACCAGCGGGACCAGCGCGAACACGCTCAGCAGACCCACATAGGAGCTCTCCTGGGTGATCTTGTAGACCTCCAGGCTGAGCGCGACGACGGTGAGCTGGCTTCCCGCGTTGGACACGGCTGTGCCGATCCAGAGGCGCTTGAACGCGGGGCTCTCCCGCAACGGGGTCAGATCGGCCAGGAGTCTCCGCACCCGCTCAGACCTCCAAATCCCGCGTGGAGGTCACGACGGCGCGGAGCGCCGTTTCGAGGAAGCGCACGACGCCGTCGGCGTGGGCCTCGCGGTCGATCGCCAGGCTGATCAGAGACTCCTCCGCGAACGCCACCCAGGAGCGCAGGGCCACCCGGAGCAGGGCGGTGTCCGGCATGCCCAGTTCGATGAACGCCTCCAGCAGCCGCTGAGCGTTCAGCTCACGGGATTCGTCCACCACGCGGCGCACAGCCGGATCGCCACTGGCCACGCCGCGGACCAGCGAGTAGAAGGTGCCCCGGTGCTGCTGCACGAATTCAGTGATCCTCAGGAGGGTGTCGTGGATCCGCTCCCCGGGCTCCAGATCGAGCCGCGGGGCGGTGCTCACCAGGAGGCTGTCCCGTGCCTTGGTGACCACGGCAAGGTGCATGCCCTGCCGGGTTTCGAAGTAGTGAAACAGGAGCGGACGGGAGACTCCGGCACGCCGGGCGAGTTCATCCATGGTCAGCTCATCGAGCGTGTGGTCGGCCAGGAAGTTGACCCCGGTGGCGACGAGCTGTGCCCGGCGTTCTTCAGGACTCAGGCGGACTCGCGGCACATCAGACACGTTCTGAAGTCTACTGACTGTGCCGGGTGATCGACCGCTCTCTATTGACTGCTAGTCAATAGACTCGGTATGGTCTGGATCACACGCCGCCGCAGAAGCCGGCGCCTTCCCCCAGGAGGATCGATGAAGTTCCCCAAGTCTGAGCGCGTGCGCAGGATGGCCTCCTCGCACGCCGGGCGCATCACGCTCGTGGCCGTCCCCGCAGCCCTGGCGGCCAGCGTTCTCATGGGCGGAGTCGCCCAGGGTGCCGTCCCCGTCTCCTTCGCCGTCTCCGGCAGCCAGTTCCAGATCGCGGCGAGCCAGCTGGAGGGCACCGGCTTCTCCCAGTACGCCGGTGTCGCCAAGGACACTGCGGGCAAGGACCACACGGTGGCCATCGCCAACATCAAGAGCGCCACCCTGGCCGATCTCTGTCAGGCCGTCACCACGGACACCCCGCTCGGCAAGGTCGGCGTCCTCATTCACGCCGGCGGCGGCGGGAACCCCGCCTCGGCCTCGGATCTGCAGATCGGCATGACCGGCCTGAAGGGCGACGCCTCCTTCGGCAAGATCCGCATCGGCGTGGACGCCTCCACGGTCAACACCGACGCCAAGGGCTCCGCGGGCGACTTCGCCCAGGACTCCGACACCATCTCCATCAAGGGCCTGCAGCAGACCGCGTGGAGCACCCAGGCCTCCGTCTTCACCCTGACGGGGATGTCCCTGGAGCTGACCGACGGCTCCAAGGGCTGCTTCTGAGGAGGGCTATCACCATGAGCGAGGACCAGATCCTGCCCGGCGACGCACGGCGTGGTCGCCGTGACGCCGCGGAGAGCACCCCTCAGGAGAGCCCCCGCCCCGCCACCGGATTCCGGGCCTGGCGGAAGCAGCGCCCCTTCCTCGGGGGCCTGCTGGTGGCGCTCGGCGGCGTCGAGATGTTCTTCTCCGGGCAACTCGACATCGGCCGGCTGCACATCCAGCTGGGCATCGAAGGCCTCCAGGCCACCGTCATCCCGATCGCCCTGGTGCTGCTGGGCGTCCTGGCGATGCTGATGCCGGCGCACCGCGTCTTCTACGGGGTCCTGGCTCTGGTGGTGGCCATCTACTCCCTGGTGGGCGTCAACCTCGGAGGTTTCCTCCTCGGCATGCTGCTCGCCGGGACAGGAGGCGTCCTGGTGGTCGCCTGGATGGGGCCGCAAGCCGCGAAGGCGCGGGAGCGGACCGCATGACGGCCCGACGCCGCGGCCTCGCCGCGGTCCTGGCCGGCGCCATCCTGGTGACACCGGTCACCCTGGGCGCCGCCCGCGCGCCCGAATCGGCGCCCGCGGCGCTGTGCCTTCCGCTCATCTTCACGTGCCCTCAGCCGTCGCCATCCCCCTCGCCCACCACCCCGGCGGGCGTCACCCCCGCGCCGGGTGCCGGTTCCCCCACGGCCCCCGCGCAGCAGCCGGGGACCCCGGCCACGGGCCTCCCCGGCCCGCCGCCCCTGCCCGGCACCCCGGGGGCGGACCCGGGCACCCCCACGGCGCCCGGCGATCCCGCAAGCCCCGGCGCGCCGCCGTCGGGCACCAACACCTCCCCGACGCCGTCGCCCGGCAGCACCAAGCCCGTCGCCGCGCCGCGGGACGCCGGGACGCCGGTCTTCACCCGGACGCCCGCCTCCATGGGCTCGAAGGGGCTGTCCTTCACCGGGCTGCTCGGGATCTCGATCGTCACCGTCCCCACCTCCGACGGCGGCACCGTCCGCGCTCTGAAGATCACGGCGGACTCCATCACCATCACCGGTTTCTCCCTGACCGTGCGCCCTCCGGGCGGCGCCGGGCTGGTCACCACCGCGGACACCATGACGCTCAGTGGTCACGTCAGCGTCTATCTGGGCTCCGTCACGGCGACGACGCAGAACGGCCGCAGCCTCACTCTCGGCACCGACACGCCTCCCCCGCTCGACGACGTCGCGCCCGGACTGCTGCGGGTCACCATGGGCCTGGTGGGCAGCATCGCCGAGTCGATCACGTACACGAACACCGATCAGCGCATCGTCCAGCCCTGAAATACCGCCGGGATCATGCCACGGGAACGGCCGTCACGGCGGCCCGTTCCCGTGGCATGATTTTTTCACCGGAACTTCGCCTTTCCTTATTGTGATCGAGTCAAAATAAGTGGTTCAATGGAGGCATGTCCCAGTACACGGCGCCCCCCGGGCGGGCCACCTCGTGGTCCGAGCAGCTGCGCGCGGCCGGTCGCCGCGTCACCAAGCAGCGGCTCGCCGTCCTCTCCGCCATCGACACCAACCCGCATTCGACGGCTGAGCGCATCCTGGAGTCCGCCCGGCAGGAACTGCCCGGGCTGTCCGCCCAGTCCGTGTATGTGGTGCTCGGCGACCTGACCGAACTCGGCATGGTCCGCCGCTTCGAGCCGCCCCACTCGCCCGCCCTCTACGAGACGCGCATCGGCGACAACCACCATCACGCCGTCTGCACCCGTTGCGGCCGTGTGGAGGACATCGACTGCACCGTCGGGCACGCACCGTGCCTGGAACCGCACTGGAACGCATCCCAGAGCCCCATGACCATCCAGATCGCAGACGTCCTGTTCCAGGGCATCTGTCAGGACTGCCTGGCCGCGGAGCACCGGGCCGAAAGCTAGCCCCGCCGCATCGCCCCGGCGGTGCGGCCTCCGCGATTCGACTGGACCCCATTGAATAACCACCCATCACACCGGAAGGAAAACCGTGTCTGAGAGCACCATTTCCAAGTGCCCCGTCGCGCATGGCGGACGCGTCCACCCCACCAAGGGCAGCGCCAACACCGAATGGTGGCCTAACAAGCTCAACCTGAAGATCCTGGCGAAGAACCCGGCCGTGGCGAACCCGCTCGACTCCGGTTTCGACTACACCGAGGCCTTCAACAACCTGGACCTGGACGCGGTCAAGGCCGACCTCGCCGCCCTCATGACGGACTCCCAGGACTGGTGGCCGGCCGACTTCGGGCACTACGGCCCGCTCATGATCCGCATGGCCTGGCACTCCGCCGGAACCTACCGCTCTCACGACGGCCGCGGTGGCGGTGGCGCCGGTCAGCAGCGTTTCGCCCCCCTGAACTCCTGGCCGGACAACGGCAACCTGGACAAGGCCCGCCGTCTCCTGTGGCCGGTGAAGAAGAAATACGGCCAGGCCATCTCCTGGGCCGACCTGTTCATCCTGGCGGGCAACGTGGCCCTCGAGGACATGGGCCTGAAGACCTTCGGCTTCGCCGGTGGCCGACCGGACGTCTGGGAAGCGGATGACGACGTCTACTGGGGCCCGGAGAAGGTCTGGCTGGACAACGAGCGCTACACCGGCGCCCGCGATCTGGAGGCTCCGCTGGCCGCCGTGCAGATGGGTCTGATCTACGTGAACCCGGAAGGCCCGGACGGCAACCCGGACCCGCTGGCCTCCGCCATCGACATCCGTGAGACCTTCCGCCGCATGGGCATGGACGACGCGGAGACCGTGGCCCTGATCGCCGGCGGCCACACCTTCGGCAAGACCCATGGCGCCCACAAGGACGACAAGCTGGGCGCCGATCCCGAGGCGGCCCCCCTGGAGAGCCAGGGCCTGGGCTGGAAGAACGGCTACGGCACCGGCGACGGCGACGACACCCTCACTTCCGGCCTGGAGGTCACCTGGACCTACCACCCCACCCGCTGGGACAACGAGTTCTTCCACATCCTGTACGCGTACGACTGGGAGCTGTTCGAGTCCCCGGCAGGTGCCAAGCAGTGGCGTCCGACGAACGACGGCGGCGCGGACATGGTCCCCATGGCCCACTCCGAGGGCAAGCGCGAGCCGCGCATGCTCACCAGCGACCTCGCCCTGCGTGAGGACCCGATCTACGGCCCCATCTCCCTGCGTTTCAAGGAGAACCCGGCCGAGTTCGAGGACGCCTTCGCCCGCGCCTGGTTCAAGCTGACCCACCGTGACATGGGCCCCAAGGTCCGTTACCTCGGCAAGGAGGTCCCGGCCGAGGACCTCATCTGGCAGGACCCGCTGCCCGCCGCTCCGGCCCAGACCATCGGTGACGCCGAGATCGCCGTCCTCAAGGAGAAGATCGCCGCTTCCGGCCTCTCCGTGGAGGACCTGGTCTCCACCGCCTGGAAGGCCGCTGCGTCCTTCCGCGGTTCCGACAAGCGCGGCGGCGCCAACGGCGGCCGCATCCGCCTGGAGCCGCAGGTCAGCTGGTCCGTGAACCAGCCGGAGAAGCTGAAGCCCGTCATCGCCGTGCTCGAGGGCATCGTGGAAGACTTCAACGCCACCGCCGCCGTGAAGGTCTCCTTCGCCGACGTCGTGGTCCTCGCCGGCAACGTCGGTGTGGAGCAGGCCGCCCTGGCCGCCGGCCAGGAGGTCACCGTCCCGTTCACCCCGGGCCGCGTCGACGCCACACAGGAGCAGACCAGCACGGAGCAGTTCGCCTGGCTGCAGCCGGTGGCCGACGGCTTCCGCAACTACAACAGCGGCTACGTCAACCTGCCGGCTGAGTACCTGCTGATCGACCGCGCCAACCTGCTGAACCTGTCCGCGCCCGAGCTGACCGTCCTCCTCGGCGGCCTGCGCGTGCTGGGCAACAACTGGGACGGCTCCACCACGGGTGTCTTCACCGACCGCCCGGGTGCGCTCAGCAACGACTTCTTCGTGAACCTGCTGGACCTCGGCCAGACCTGGCTCCCGGCGGAGGACCAGCAGAGCTACACCACGGCCGACGGCCGCTGGACCGGCAGCCGCGTGGACCTGGTGTTCGGCGCCAACTCCGAGCTGCGCGCCGTCGCCGAGGTCTACGCCTCCGACGACGCTCAGGAGAAGTTCGTGGCGGACTTCGCCCAGGCCTGGGCCAAGGTCATGGACAACGACCGCTTCGAACTGCAGAAGTAGTCAGGACCCGTCCGACGGCGAAGGCCCCGTCCCACCGTGTGGTGGGACGGGGCCTTCCCCGTTCCGGCGCCGGAACCTCCTGCGCCGGAGTGCGCGGTCACTTCGTGCAGAGCGCGCCCAGTTCATTGAGGCTGTCCTGCACCCTCCTGCTGGAGTCCGTGATGGTGGACGCCTTGTCCGCGGCCGTGGCGGGGTCCGCGGCGATGTCCTTGACGGTCTTGGTGAAGTCGGCGAGGGAGGAACCAACGGCCTCCGCCCTGGCCTTCACCTCGGCGTTCGTGATGCCCTTGACCGAGGCGCCGAACGCCTCGGACGCCTTGCTCAGGCCGGTGGCGGCCGCCTGCGGATCCGTGGCGAAGCCGCCCAGCGAGCTGGACACCTCCGCGGCGATCCCGGTCGCCGTGGTGCTCAGTGCGGCGCAGGCCTCCAAGGTGCTCTGCCCACCGCTGCAGGCGCTGAGCGCAAGAAGCGCGACGACGGCGGCGCCGGCCAGGAGGGCGGGACGTCGGTTCATCGGCACCCCTCAGCCCTGCTGCGCCAGCTCGGCGTCGATGGTCAGGAAGAAGGATTTCAGCAGCCGGTCGAAGGACTCGGTGGCGCCGTCCCGGTCGCCGGTGACCACCACGCCGTAACGGAGGCCCGTGAGCGCCGCCACGAAGAGCCGGGCGCTCCGCCAGGCGGCCTCATCCTTGAGCCCCTGGTTCACCAGCCACTCATGCACCGCTTCCACCCAGGAGGTGAAGAGCGCGCCGCCGTTGCCGCGCGGAGCCTCCAGGACGGCGTCCTGCATGGCGGCTTCGAAGTGCAGGCGCTGCAATTGCATGCCGTACTCGCGCAGGCCGATCTTCCAGGCGTTCCAGAGCCAGGCGGCGAACTCATCCCGGTCCGCCTTGACCATCTCCGGGTCCAGGACCTCCGCCGGGCGGGCCTCGATGGCATGGACGATCTGGGAGATGAGCTCCTCCCGGGAGCCGAAATGGTAGACCAGCACGTAGCTGCTGATCCCCAGGCCCTCGGCCAGGGTGCGGAACGTCAGATCCGCGATGGACTTGTCCTGCAGGTACAGCAGGATGTCGTGCATGAGTTCGGATTTACGCTCGGGTCGGGGAGGACGCGCCATACGGCCAAGTTTAGGTCCCCTTCGGAAGCGAGCGGTGACTTTCGTCTCCTATGACGACGACGGCGCGTGGCCCACCGGGGTGGGCCACGCGCCGACGCGAAGCGGCGATTCGTGAAGCGGCGGCTCGCCGTCGTGCAGCGAGAGTGAACCGCGAGAGTCCTGCCGGGAGGTCAGTCGACCTTGACGGTGACCGCAGGGACGCCGTCCTCGCGGTGGATCGGCGAACGCGGGTTCAGTCGGGAATGCCGCTGGCCGTAGGCGAAGTAGATCAGGAACCCGATCACCACCCAGCCGGCGAAGAACATCCAGGTCTGTACCGCCAGATTCAGCATCAGGTAGAAGCAGAGGACGGCGGACAGGACGGGGATGACCGGGCCGAACGGGATACGGAAGCTCGGCTTCAGGTCCGGGCGGCGCTTGCGCAGGAACAGCACGCCCACGGAGACCAGGACGAAGGCGCAGAGGGTTCCGATGTTGATCATCTCCTCCAGGACCTCCACCTGGGTCAGGCCGGCCACCAGGGCCACGGCCACGCCGCAGATGATCTGCGTCCGGGCCGGGGTGGAGCGCTTGTCGCTGGTGCGGGACAGGCTGCGCGGCAGCAGCCCGTCCCGGCTCATGGCCAGGACCACGCGGGCCAGACCCATGAGGAGCACCATGATGACGGTGGTGAGGCCGATGAGGGAGCCGAAGGCGATGACCTTGGCTGCGTCCTTGTTGCCGACCATCTCGAAGGCAGTGGTCAGGGTGGGCGCCGCGTCCTTGGCCAGATCCGCGTAGGAGACCATGCCGGTCAGGGTCAGGGAGACCAGGATGTAGAGGGCCGTGGTGATCGCCAGACCGCCGAAGATGCCGCGCGGCAGGGTCTTCTGCGGGTTCTTGACCTCCTCGGCGGAGGTGGCCACCACGTCGAAGCCGATGAAGGCGAAGAACACCAGGGCCGCACCGGCGAAGACGCCCAGGACACCGTACTGGGCCGGGGCGGCACCGCTCAGGAACGCGAACAGCGTCTGCTTCAGGGCGCCCTGGCTCGGGTCCAGGTGGGTGGGGACGGACGCCGGGACGAACGGGGTGTAGTTCTTCACGTTCAGGTAGGCGAAGCCCGCGAAGATCACGAACAGCACCACGCAGATCTTGATGATCGTGAAGACGTTGCCCACCCGGGCGGACAGCTTGGTGCCCAGCACCAGCAGTGCCGTGAAGATCGCCACGATGAGGAAAGCACCCCAGTAGACGTCCACGCCGCCGACGGAGATGGCGTCCGGCAGCTTCACGCCGATCAGTTCGAAGACCTTGTTCAGGTAGATGCCCCAGTACTTGGCGATGACCGCCGCGGCGGTGAACATCTCGAGGATGAGGTTCCAGCCGACGATCCAGGCCACCACCTCGCCGAGGGTGGCGTAGGTGAAGAGGTACGCGGAGCCGGCCACGGGGATCGCCGTGGCGAACTCGGCGTAGCACATGATCGCCAGGGCACAGGTGACGGCGGCGATGATGAAGGAGATGGTCACCGCGGGGCCGGCGTAATTCGCGGCCGCGTTGGCGCCGACGGAGAAGATACCGGCGCCGACGGCCACGGCGACGCCCATGATCATGAGGTCCCAGGCGCTCAGGGAGCGCTTGAGCTTGCGCCCGGGCTCATCGGAGTCGGCGATCGACTGCTCGATGGACTTGGTTCGGAGAATGTTCATTTGTGTCCACATTCAGTGTCGTGTAAAGGATCGTCATAAAGGGTAGTGTCCACCCTTCGGACGACCGCTTTACGTCCACGATGTGAGACGCATAAAGCCGATTACACGGGCGTCACTCGCCGCGGGAAATCGCCACCATCTCCTCGCGCGGGACCACCTTGACGCGCTCACGCTCCACTGGAACCCCATGTGAACCGCCGTTGGCGGTGGCGGCGGCGCCCAGCGCCAGCTCGTGGGCGTCCAGGAGATTCCAGCCTTCCCATGTGGTGAACCGCACACCGCGGCCCTCCAGAAGCTCGACGACGGCGGCCTCCTCGGGAGCCTCGGCGGCGGGGAGGTTCAGACGGTCCTCCAGGAGGTAGCCGATGGTCTCCAGGGCGTCGCCCTTGGTGTGGCCGATCAGGCCCACCGGGCCGCGCTTGATCCAGCCCGTGGCGTAGAGGCCCGGCACATGGGTGCCTTCGGCACCCAGCACGCGGCCGCCGTCGTTCTTGATGACGCCGCGGCGCTCATCGAACTCGACGCCCGGCAGGGGCGAGCCGAAGTAGCCGATGGCCCGGTAGACGGCCTGGACCGGGTAATCCACCTGCTCGCCGGTGCCGCGGGCGTTGCCCGTGCCGTCCAGCTCCATGCGCTCGAAGCGGATGCCGCCCACGTGCCCGGGACGCTCGGGGTCCTCCAGGATCTCCACCGGGGAGTGCAGGAAGTGCAGGTGCAGGCGGCGCGAGGAGGCGTCCTCACCCTCGTGGGCCTCCTCCACCAGCCAGTTGGTCAGGGTGTTGACCATGGTCTTGACCTGGTTGTTCTTCTTGATGGCCTCATCCGACGCCTCGTCGAAGTCGAAGTCCTCCGGGTAGAGGACGATGTCCACATCGCGGGAGTGGGAGAGTTCGCGGAGCTCCAGCGGGGTGAACTTCACCTGGGCCGGGCCGCGGCGGCCGAACACGTGCACATCGGACACCGGGGACTTCTTCAGGCCCTCGTAGACGTTGTCCGGGATCTCGGTGACCAGCAGGTCGTCCGCGTGCTTTGACAGGACACGGGCCACATCCAGCGCCACGTTGCCGTTGCCGATGACCGCGATCTCCTTGGCCTCCAGAGGCCACTCACGGGAGACATCCGGGTGGCCGTCGTACCAGGAGACGAAGTCCGCGCCGCCGTAGGAGCCTTCGAGGTCGATGCCGGGGATGTTCAGCTGGGCGTCCTTGATGGCGCCGGTGGCGAAGATCACGGCGTCATAGTGCTTCTGGAGGTCCTCCAGCGTCAGATCCTCGCCGAAGTGCACATTGCCGAAGAAACGGATGTCGCCGCGGTCCAGGACCTTGTGGAGGGCGTTCACGATGCCCTTGATGCGGGGGTGGTCCGGTGCCACGCCGTAGCGGATCAGGCCGTACGGGGCCGGGTAGCGCTCGAAGAGATCGATGGAGACGTGCACTTCCCCGTCCTTGACATCCTGCGATTTGGTGAGGATGTCCGCCGCGTAGACGCCGGCCGGGCCGGAGCCGATGATGGCGACGCGCAGGGGGCGGGTGGCTGTGTGCACAGACTCGACAGACAAGAGCTGACCTTCCGGATCGAGAAGCCCGTGGATGAGCACGGACTCAACAAGTCTAGTGCGCGGCGGCCCACGCCCGGGCGAAGCGGGGATGGGGAGCGCACTGGACGCCGGCTCCCTGGAATAACTCCCGCGACGCCGCGGTTGTGCCCACGTGACAGACCAGCACTCCAGCACCCTCCCGGCCACCCTTCCCGGAAGCGGCGACTCAAGCACCTCTCTCAACCACGACGGCGGCGCCACCGCCGTCCGCACGCAGGGCGCCCCGGGCGGCAGGCCGCCGTCGTCCGCCGACGCCGCCGCGACCCGGCGCACGGGCCTGCTGTACGGCGTGGGCGCGTACGGTCTCTGGGGGCTGCTGCCGCTGTACTTCATGCTGCTGTTGCCCGCCGGCGCCGTGGAGATCGTGGCGAACCGCGTGCTCTGGTCCCTGATCTTCTGTGCGATCCTCATGACGGCCACGCGCTCCTGGGGCGAGTTCCTTGCCGCGCTGCGCCGGCCCCGGACGCTGGGCGTGCTGGCGATCGCAGCCGCGTTGATCGGCGTCAACTGGCTCACCTACACCTACGGCGTCACCTCAGGCCAGGCTGTGGAAGCCTCCCTGGGCTACTACATCAACCCGCTGGTCTCCGTGCTGCTGGGCGTCCTGGTGCTGAAGGAACGCCTGCGCCCCGTGCAATGGGTGGCCGTGGGCATCGGCGCGGTGGCGGTGGTGGTCCTGACCGTGGCGTACGGCAAGCTCCCGTGGATCGCCCTGGTGCTCGCCTTCAGTTTCGGCTTCTACGGGCTGATGAAGAAGAAGGTGGGCGCCGGCGTCAATGCGGTGACCAGCCTGAGCGTGGAGACACTGGTACTGGCGCCGTTCGCCGCCGTGACCGTGGTGGCCCTGACGATGAACCAGGCGGCCACCCTGACCGGGTACGGCTCCGCGCACTTCTGGCTGATGGCGGCCTCCGGCATCATCACGGCCGTCCCCTTGGTGTTCTTCGGCGCGTCCGCATCCCGCCTGCCACTCACCACCATCGGCATGCTCCAGTACTTCGCCCCCACCCTGCAGCTTCTGGTGGCCACCCTGGTGCTCGGTGAGCACATGGGCCCGGAACGCTGGGTGGGCTTCGGTCTGGTCTGGGCGGCCCTGCTGGTCCTCACGGCCGACATCGTGTGGACGACCGTGAAGGTCCGTCGAAACTGAACAGAAATGGACAGTTTCAAACTCTTGTGATCAAGAACACTCAGCTCTAGGCTCGGAATACCCTTTCCCGAACACCCTGGAGGCCACCGTTGTCCCCTACGGAGCTGAACCGCAGAACCCTCTTCGCCCTTCTCGGCGCCGGTGCCCTTGTGGCCGCGAGCGCCCAGACCGCCACCGCCGCACCCGGTGACGACCCATTGGCGGCGCTCATCGAGCGCCGCCGCCTCATGCTCGTCGGCGACGGCAGCGCGGCCTCCGTCCCCGCCCTCTCCGCCGCGCTGACGGCCATGAGCGGGACGGCCGCGTCCCTGTGGTCATCCATGATCACGCCCGGCGGCACATCCGGGCTCTGGAGCGACCTCCCGCTCACCGGAATCGGCAGCGGCGCTGACGCCACGGGGAACATGGGCGTCAGTTTCGACAGGGTCTTCTCCCTGGCCCTCGCCTACGGAACCGCAGGCGCTGACCAGCACGCCGACCCCGCCCTCGCGTCCGCCCTGGTCTCCGCGCTGTCCTATCTGAACACCACGGCGTACAAGGCGGGCATGCGGGCCGCCGGCAATTGGTGGTTCTGGGAGATCGGCGTGCCGCGCAAGGCCGCGGACACCCTGGTGCTCCTGCATGACGTGGTCCCCGCCGATCTGCGTACCTCCCTGATGGCCGCCGCCCGTTACTTCACTCCGGATCCGAACTGGCGGGGCCGCGGCACGAGCCTGGCGGAGACGGGCGCCAACCGGAGCGACAAGTCCCTCTCCTGCATCCTCCGCGGCATGCTGGACGGCCGTCCGGACGAGATCGCCCTGGCCCGCGATGCCCTCAGCGACACGGTCCGGGCCGGGAAGAACAGTGTCTTCGGCTACGTGAGCGGTGGCGACGGCTTCTACCGCGACGGCTCCTTCGTCCAGCACAGCTACCTCCCCTACGTGGGCACCTACGGCGTGGTCACCCTGGGCGGGATCGCGGAGATCCTCGGCCTGCTGGGCGGCAGCGACTGGGACGTCACCGATCCGGACAAGTCGGTCATCCTGGATTCCGTGGAGGCCTCCTTCGCCCCGTTCATCTGGAACGGCCGCATGATGGACGCGGTCCGCGGCCGGGCCGTGTCCCGCCAGAAGAATCCCGACCACGTGGACGGCGCGGCGGCGCTGACCGCCATCCTGCTGCTGGCACCGGGCGCCGGAGAGCCGTACCGCAGCCGCTACCTCTCCCTGGTCAAAGGCTGGCTGAACCGGGCGGGCGTCACCCTGTACGGCCTCCCCGGCCAGACCATCGCCAAGTCCCTCCTCATCACGGCCAACCTCGCAGACGGCTCCATCACCCCGGCCCCCGCCCCGGTCTTCACCAAGGCTTTCGGCGATCAGGACCGCCTGGTCCACCACCGCCCGGACTTCAGTTCGGTGGTCAATGTGTCCTCCAAGAGGATCGGCCGCTACGAGTGGGGCAACTTCGAGAACAACCAGGGCTGGTACCAGGGCGACGGGCTGACCTATTACTACGTGGCCTCCGACCCGGGCCAGTACAGCGCGGACTTCTGGCCCACCGTGGACCCGTACCGGTTGCCCGGCACCACTGTCACCGCGGAGCCCCGGTCCAGCGGCGCCGCGAACGGCACGGGCATCCCGCGGGCGTTCCAGGCGTTCGCCGGTGGGCTGGATCTGGACGGGCGCTGGGGCATCCAGGGCATGGACCACCTGAACTTCAACAAGACGCTCAGCGCCCGCAAGTCCTGGTTCTTCCTGGATGACAAGGTGGTGTGCCTGGGTGCCGGGATCACCTCCACCTCCGGTTACGACGTCTTCACCACCGTGGACAACCGCGCCTTCGCCCAGGGCACCGTGCCGAACATCCGCACCGACAACCGCAACCGCGTGATGGCCGCCGGCGACACCGCCGTGCGGGTCAAGCGCAACGCCCACATCATGGGCTATGGGGGCTACGTGTTCCTGCCCGGCGAGAACGTCAGCGGGGACATCGACGTGCAGGTCATCCGCTGCACGGGCGACTGGAAGACCATCAACTCCGGCTCCGACACCGGCGGCACGGCGGACCCGAAGACCCGGGACTACGTGACCGTCACGCACCACCACGGCAAGGACCCGCAGGGCGGAGGCTACGCGTACATCGCCCTGCCCGGGGCGGCCCACCCGGTCACGTTCACCGAGTCCGACGCGCCGACCGTGACCGTCGTGGCCAACAACGCGGGAGTCCAGGCCATCAAGGACGCCACGCAGAACCTGACCCTGGCGAACGTCTTCCAGGCCACCCCGGCTGGGGAACCACCCGCCTCCGGGATCATCGCGAGCGGGCCGTGCTCCGTCGCCGTGCATGAAGAGAGCGGCACGGTGACCGTGGCGCTCTCCGACCCCAGCCGCACCCAGCCGCTCGCCCAGGTGACGCTGACCGGGGTGTCCGCGTCCGCCGTCGTCGACGCCGACCCGGGGGTCACGGTGCTCAGCACCGCGCCGCTGGCGGTCCAGTTCGCCCTGGACGGCCACGGGCACGCGAAGAAGGTGACGCTGTCCCGCTGAGGCCGGGTCTTAAAAGGAACAGGCCGCCCTCCGGACCGATCGCGGGCAGGTGATCGGGACGGAGGGCGGCCGGGTTCTCAGCGGGTCATTGCAGACCCGGGCCGGAGAAGGACTCTCAGGCGTTAGCGCGGATGGCCGCCTCGAGGACGTCCAGCGCGTCGCCCAGCAGCTCCTCGCCGATGGTCAGCGGGGGCAGCAGGCGGATGACGTTGCCGTAGGTGCCGCAGGTCAGGATGATGACACCCTGGGCCAGGCAGTAGTCGGCGATCGCCTTGGTCAGCGCGGCGTTCGGCTCCTTGGAACCGGCCACCACCAGCTCGATGGCCTGCATGGCGCCGCGGCCACGCACGTCACCGATCACGGAGAGCTCTTCGGCCAGCTTGTTCATGCGGCCCTGGATCTGCTCGCCGATGCGGGTGGCGCGGGCGTTCAGGTCGAACTGCTCCATGGTCTCGATAGCGGCGAGTGCGGCGGCGCAGGCCACCGGGTTGCCACCATAGGTGCCGCCCAGGCCGCCACCGTGGACGGCGTTGAGCAGCTCGGCGCGGCCGGTCACGGCGGACAGCGGCATGCCGCCGGCGATGCCCTTCGCCATGGTGATCAGGTCCGGGACGACGCCCTCGTGATCGACGGCGAACCACTTGCCGGTGCGGCAGAAGCCGGCCTGGACCTCATCGGCGATGAAGACGACGCCGTTCTCCTTGGCCCAGGCGGCCAGGGTGGGCAGGAAGCCCTCGGCGGGGACGATGAAGCCGCCCTCACCCTGGATGGGCTCGATGATGATGGCGGCGACCTCGGTGCCGCCGATCTGCTTCTCGATGGCGAGGATGGCGCGCTTGGCGGCCTCGGTGCCCGTGATCTCCGGGTTCTCCTCGCGGAACGGGTAGCTCATCGGCATGCGGTAGATGTCCGAGGCGAACGGGCCGAAGCCGCTCTTGTACGGCATGGCCTTGGCGGTCAGCGCCATGGTCAGGTTGGTGCGGCCGTGGTAGGCGTGGTCGAACGCGACGATGGCGTTGCGGCCGGTGGCCTTGCGGGCGATCTTGATGGCGTTCTCGACGGCCTCGGCGCCGGAGTTGAAGAGCACGGAGCGCTTCTCGTGGTCGCCCGGGGTCAGCTCGTTGAGCTTCTCGGCGACGGCGATGTAGCCCTCATAGGGGGTCACCATGAAGCAGGTGTGCGTGAAGTGCTGCACTGCTTCCTGGACTGCGGCGACGACGGCCGGAGCGGAGGCGCCCACGCTGGTCACGGCGATGCCGGAGCCGAGGTCGATGAAGGAGTTGCCGTCCACGTCCTTGATGATGCCGCCATCGCCATCGGCGATGTAGACGGGGACGGAGGAGGCGACGCCGCCGGCGACGACGGCGTCACGGCGGGCGGAGAGCTCGCGGGACTTGGGGCCGGGGAACTCGCCGACGTTGCGCTTCTGCTCGAGGCGGTAGCTGAGTTCGGTGGTGGTTGCAGTCATGGGGGACTCTTTCCTTCTTAGTCGCCTGCGACGGGTGTGACTTCGAGCATAAGATGACGTTCCGAGTCCGAGTATGGGCGAGTGCACAGCCAACCCCCTGAGGGGCTGTGCCTGCGTCCAATGGGGAAATTATGATGGGTACCATGTCCATCACCCTGGCGGCACTTCTGGCGGTCCCCTCCCTCAAGCTGAAGAAGCTCGGCACGGCCGATTCGACGCTCTCCACCCCCATCCAGTGGGTGGCCGTCACGGAACATGAAAACCCCCAGCGCTTCCTCAACGGCGGCGAGCTGGTGGTCACCACCGGTCTGCGTCTGAAGACCGCCGCGGCGCAGCGGCACTTCGTGCGCATGGTCCGCCGTGCGGGCGCCGTCGGGCTCGGATTCGGCGTGGGACTGTCCTTCGAATCCGTCCCGGACGCGCTCGTGGCGGAGGCCAACCGCTGGGACATCCCCGTGGTGGAGGTCCCGTACGAGACCCCGTTCATCGCCCTGGGCAAGCTCGTGGCGGAGGCGCAGAACGCGGACCACCTGGCCAAGCTGGAACGGATGCTCTCCGGGCACCAGGTCCTGGCACGCTCCCTCCTCTCCGGCGGCGGCCTCCCGGCGCTGCTGCGCCAGCTGGCGGGCCTGCTCCGCACGGACCTGAGGCTGCGCCGGTACGGCCAGGAGATCTTCAGCACCACGGCCGGTGCGCACGGCACCGTGGACGCCGCCACCTGGCTGGACGTGGCCATCTCCACCGGGCAGCGTGACGCCACCACCCTCCAGGTGCGCGAGCCGTTCCGGGACGCGGGCATCCTGGACTACGCCAAGAGCCTCATCAGCCTGGAACTGAACAACCAGAAGCACCAGCGCGACGCCGGACGGAAACTGGCCGGCCAGGTCATGCAGGACGTGATCCGCGGCATCCTGGACGCCAAGGACGCGAACAGCCGCCTGGCCACCATCGGCGTGGCGGCCGCCAAGCGGCACGTGGTCATCCTGGTCCGTCCCGCGCCCGGCAACACCCCGGCCCAGAACAAGGCCATCATGTCCACTCCCCTGCCGGCCGGGCTGGACGGCACCCCCACCGCCGTCGTCGATTCCGAACTGCTGATCATCACGCCGGAGGACAAGACCGCCGTGGAGGCCGCCAACGCCGTCCACTCCCTCCTGGCGGAGGCCGGGCTGAAGGCGACGCTGGGCATCGGCGGGCACTACGCCAAGGCCAACGGCCTGCGCTGGAGCTACTTCGAGGCGCGCGACGCCGTGGCGCGCGGCCTGCCGGTCAACGAACCGGAGCGTCTCAGCCTGACGTCGCTGTTGCTGGCCAGCGAGGACGTGCCGCTGGCGGACATGGCGCAGGAGACCCTCAAGCCGCTCTACGACTTCGACGCCGCCCATGGCGCCGGCCTGGTGAGCACGCTGGAGAGCTACCTGGAGCACGATGGCTCCGTAGCCGCCGTCGCGCAGGCCCTCACGCTGCACCGCAACACGGTGCGCTACCGCCTGGCGCAGATCACGGAGCTGAGCGGCTACGACCCGTCCACCACGGCGGACCGGGTCCAGCTCTGGCTGGCCCTGGCGATCGCGCGGCTGGGAGCGCGGTAGACCACACGTTGAGTGCTCACTTGTGGCGGCTTACGAGCGCCCGAAGCAGCCACAAGTGAGCACTCAACGAAAGGGACGCTGGGCGCTCGGTGAAATATGTCACGAAAATGGCATACCGAATCATGAAAAGGTCTAACCTTTAAACATGCCAGGTACCCTCTCCCCCGATTCGGCCGTGTCCGCACCGGCCCCCACGCCGCCTTCCGCCCCGTCCGGCAGCGTCCGACGACGGGCGGTTCTGGCCCTGGTGGGTGTCATCCTGGTGGGCCTGAACCTCCGGATCGGCATCACGAGCGCCTCGGCCCTCTTCCACGAACTCCAGCACGCCCTGGGATACGGCGCCTTCATCGCCTCCCTCCTGCCGACCATTCCCACGCTCTGCTTCGCCGTGGCCGGCCTTGCCGCCAACGCCCTGATCCGGCGTCTCGGCGTGGAGAACACCCTCGTGCTGGCCCTGGTCCTGCTCTCCGGTGGCCTCGCACTGCGCGGCATCCCGAGCACCGCCGCCTTGCTGGTGGGCACCGTGATCGCCATGAGCGGTCTGGCCATCTGCAACATCTCCATGCCCGTCCTGGTCCGGCAGGACCACGCCCACCGGACGTCCTTCGTGACGGGCATGTACACCGTCATGATGACCGTGGGCTCCACGAGTGCCGCCACGTTCAGCGTCCCCCTGGGGCATGCGCTCGGCTCCCCGTCCGCCGGCCTGGCGGCCTGGTCCGGCGCGGCCATCGTGGGCCTGCTCGGGCTGGTGCCGCTCGCCCTCTCCAGCCGTGGCATCCGTGCCTCCATCCCCGGGGGCGGCGCCCCCGCAGAACGCCATGGCGTCCTGGCCTCGCTGAAGAGCCGCAAGGCCGTCCTCATCACCATCGTCTTCTCCGCCCAGGGCTTCCTGGCCTACGCCGCCATGAGCTGGTTCGCCTACATCCTCAGTGACAGTGGCATGGACGCCGCACAGAGCGGCGTGATCTTCGGGATCAGCCAGTTCGTGTCCCTGTTCGCGGGCATGTTCTTCCTGACGCTCGGATCCCGCAACGGCGCGCGCCCCTGGGCCTTGGCCATCCCCGCCGCCTCCATGGCACTCGGCATGCTCCTGCTCCTCGTGGCGCCCGTCGGCACAGCCCTGATCTCCGCCGTCCTGCTGGGCCTGGGCCTGGGCGTCTTCCCGCCCATCCTGGCGATCATCAGCCAGAGCGGCTCCACCGCGGCGGAGACCACGGCCCTGTCCACGGCGGCCCAGTCGATCGGCTACCTCTTCTCCGCCCTCGGCCCGCTGAGCATCGGCCTCCTCCACGGCCTCACGGGAAGCTGGGTCCTCCCGCTCTCCGTGGCCGTCGTGGTGTCACTGCTGCTGCTGGCGACCGGCTTCCGCCTCGGCACGATCCACCGTGGCCATGGGCCGCGCGTCGTCATCGCGAGCCACGAAGCCAAGCGCGAATCGCCACTTCACGACGGCGGGAAGCAGGACTGAGGTGAGCACTCCTCACGCCGGGGCGTCGCAGTCCGGCTCCCCCAAGCAGCCGGTTCCCCCGAAGCAGCCCCGCGCCGCCGTCGTCGTCCAGCGCCTGCGCGAGCAGGTGACCAGCGGCGTCTGGGCCGTGGGCGAGCGGATTCCCAAGGAAGCCGAGCTCATGGAGCTGCTCGGCGTCTCCCGCGGAACCCTGCGGGAAGGCGTCAAGGCGCTCTCCCACGCCGGCATGCTGGAGGTCCGCCAGGGGGACGGCACCTATGTCCGGGCCCGCAGCGAACTCGAAGGCACCGCGAGCCGTAGCGTCCGCGAACACACCGCCGCGCATGTCTTCGAGGTCCGGCAGGTCCTGGACACGCAGGCGGCACGTCTCGCCTCCGAACGGGCCACTGGGGACGGCGTCCGCGAACTCCAGCGCATCCTGGATGCGGCCCTCGCCGCGTGGGACGCCGGGCGCGTGGAGGAGTGGGCGGAGCTGGACTGGGAGTTCCACCGTGGCGTGGCCCGGCTCAGCGAGAACCCGCTGCTCGAGGAGCTCTACTCCGGGTTCGCCGGAGCGTTCAAGCGCGATCTGATGAACCAGTCGGTGCATCCGGACTTCGATCCGAGCCTGCAGCCCGGTCATCAGGACCTGATCGCGGCCATCGCCTCCGGGGATCCGGAGACCGCCGAACACAGCGTCCGCTGCGGCCTGATCATCGCCGAATCGCGCAGCTGAGCCGGCCCTTAAAGCAGTTGAGTGCTCAGTAGTGGCGGCTTGTGCGGCGCGGAAGCCGCCACTACTGAGCACTCAACGAGAGTCAGTGGGCCTCAGGAGCCGACGACGGCGTCCGCCCCGTTGCGGGAGATGCTCACCATCTCCTCGCGGGAGACCACCTTGATGCGCTCACGCTCGACGGTCACGCCGTGCGAGCCGCCATTGGCCGTGGCCTCGGCGCCGAGGGCGAGTTCGTGCGCGTCCAGGCGGTTCCAGCCCTCCCAGGTGGTGAACTCCACGCCGCGGCTCTCCAGCAGTTCCGTGACGGCTCGCTCGGCTGCGGCGCCGGCCACGGGCAGGCCCGCGCGGTCGGCGAGCAGATGGGTGATGGTCTCCAGGGCGTCACCCTTGGTGTGGCCGATCAGGCCCACCGGGCCGCGCTTGATCCAGCCCGTGGTGTAGACGCCGGGCACCGGGGCGCCGGCGGCGTCCAGGACGCGGCCGCCGTCGTTGCTGATGACGCCCTTCTTGTGATCGAACTCCAGGCCCGGCAAGGAGGAGCCGAAGTACCCGATGGTGCGGTAGACGGCCTGGACCGGGTAGTCGACGAACTCGCCGGTGCCGCGGGCGTTGCCCGTGCCGTCCAGTTCGGTGCGCTCGAAGCGGATTCCGGCCACCTTGCCCGGGGTTTCCGCGGAGTCGGTGATCTCCACCGGGGAGTGCAGGAAGTGCAGGTGCAGGCGGCGGGACGCGGTCAGCTCGGAGAGGTCCTCCGGCTGCTCGGCGAACCAGTTGGTGAGCGTGCCCACCATGGTCTTGATCTGGTTGTTGCTCTGGATTGCCTCATCGGAGGCCTCGTCGAACTCGAAGTCCTCGGCGTAGAGGATGATGTCCACGTCCTTGGAGTGGGACAGTTCGCGCAGTTCCAGCGGGGTGAACTTGATCTGGGCCGGGCCGCGGCGGCCGAAGACGTGCACGTCCGTGACAGGGCTGGACTTCAGGCCCGCGTAGACGTTCTCCGGGATCTCGGTGACCAGCAGGTCGTCCGCGTGCTTGGACAGGACACGGGCCACATCCAGCGCCACATTGCCGTTGCCGATGACAGCGATCTCCCGGGCCTCCAGAGGCCATTCACGGGAGACGTCCGGGTGGCCGTCGTACCAGGAGACGAAGTCCGCGCCGCCGTAGGAACCGTCCAGCTCCACACCGGGGATGTTCAGGTCCGCGTCCTTGATGGCGCCCGTGGCGAACACGACGGCGTCGTAGTGGTTCTGCAGGTCTTCCAAGGACAGATCCGTGCCGTAGTCGACGTTGCCGAAGAAGCGGATGTCGCCGCGGTCCAGGACCTTGTGGAGGGCGTTCACGATGCCCTTGATGCGGGGGTGATCAGGCGCCACGCCGTAACGGATCAGGCCGTACGGCGCGGGGTAACGGTCGAACAGGTCGATGCTGACCGTGAGCTCCCCGCTCTTGACCTCGTCACTCTTGGTGAGGATGTCCGCGGCGTAGACGCCGGCCGGGCCGGAGCCGATGACGGCCACGCGCAAGGGACGCTCCACGGAGCCGACGGCGGCACTGGAGGTGGTGGGGAGTTCTGACACGGCTGTGTTCCTTCGGTGTTGGTGATCCATTGCTCCGTAAGTGTCGTTTTGAGGGCTCAAGACGACACCTACGGAGCAGTCGATGAGAGATTCTGGCTGACTCGGAGATGTTCGGGGGTGTACGGGCTCAGGCGGACCACGTCGCCCACCACGATCACGGCGGGGTTCTCCACCCCCACCTCGGCGGCACGGCCGGCCACGTCCGCCACGGTGGCGACGGTGACCCGCTGATCCGGGGCGTAGCCGCGTTCCACGATCGCCACCGGGGTGTCCGCGGGCAGGCCTGAGGCGGCCAGTGCGGCCATGGAGCGGGACAGGGCCTTGACCCCCATGAGCAGGATGACAGTGTGGTCCGGCCTTGCCGGCAGGCTGCCCAGTTCATCGTGCCCGGTGACCACGGAGAAGCCCGTCGCGAGCCCGCGGTGCGTGACCGGGATGCCCGCGGCGGCCGGGACCGAGATCGCGGAGGTGACGCCGGAAACCACCTGGACGTCGACGTCGTGCTCGCGGCAGAAGGCGAGCTCCTCGCCGCCGCGGCCCAGGACGTAAGGGTCGCCGCCCTTGAGGCGGACCACGCGGTTCCCGGCGAGCGCCTCCCGCACCAGAATACGGTTGATCTCCTCCTGCGGGACGGGGTGGTGCCCGGGGGTTTTGCCGACCTCGATGACGCGGACGTCCTCCGGGAGTTGGTTCAGGACGGAGCGCGGGCCCAGCCGGTCCGCGACGACGACGTCCGCCTCCGCGAGCAGGCGGCGGGCACGGACGGTCATCAGGCCGGGGTCGCCGGGGCCGCCGCCCACCAGGGCGACGGTGCCCTTGGCCGCGCCACGGCGATGCCGGCGCAGCGGCAGGCTGCCTTCATCCAGGGCGGTGGCGACGGCGTCGCGGACGGCCATGGCGCGGCGCGGGTCGGCGCCGGCGTTGACGGCGATCTTGACGTCGTCCACGCTTGCGACGGCGGGCGTCCAGGCGGCGGAGTTCTCGTGATCGGAGGCGTTGACGCACCAGATGCGGCGGGCCTCGGCCTCTGCGGCGACGCGGCCGTCCACGGCGGGGTCGCCCGTGGCGGTCTGCACGAACCATGGGGTGTCGAGGTCGTCACTGCGGTAGGCGCGTGGCTCCCAGCGGAGGAGGCCGGCGTCCGCGAGCTCACGCACGGCGGCGACGGCGTCGGGGGACACCACGGTGACCTGGGCGCCGGCGTCGAGCAGTCCCTTGGCGCGGCGCGCGGCCACCGGGCCGCCGCCGACCACCAGCACGGGGCGGCCGAGGAGGCGCAGTGCCGTGGGATAGATGTCGATCAGTGCCATGAAAAAACTGTAGGTGTGGGGTCTGACGCGCTTCAAAGAAGCGGCAACGCCAGGTCACGCAAGGTCACGGGAGGAAACATTGCTGCGCCACGTAGGCTTCACGGGTGATCACCTTCACCGAGGAGCTCTGGATCGACGCGCCACCCGAGCGGATCTTCGGCCTGTCCCTGGACGTGGACGCGCACACGGGGTCCATGGCGGACTCCGGCGAGCGGGTGGTGGCGGGGGTGAGTTCCGGCCGCCTGGCCCCGGGTGACACGGTCACCTGGCAGGCCCGGCACTTCGGCGTCCGGCTCCGGATGACCTCGCACCTGCCCGAGTACCGCGCGCCGTCCTACTTCGTGGACGAGCAGCTCAGCGGCCCGTTCAAGCGCTGGCGGCACGAGCATCACTTCACCGACGACGACGGCGGCACCCTCATGCGGGACGTCATCACCTTCGCCGCGCCGCTGGGTCCGCTGGGACGGCTCGCGGAGCTGGCCGTCCTGCGCTGGTACATGCCGCGGCTGATCCGGCAGCGCAACGCGTACCTGAAGCGGGTTGCGGAGAGCTGAGACGTGGCGGCGGCGCGCCCCTCACGCGGAGGGACGCGCCGCCATCGCGCTGTTCAGGACCCGAGCCGAGGCTAGTGGACCGTGCCCACGTAGACGTCCTGGTTGGCTGCGGTGACACCGGGACGGCCCCGGAAGTCGGTCCAGGCCGCATGGGAGACTCCGTCCGAACCGGTCACGATCTGCGTGTAGTCACCGATGAACGCGCCGTCACTGAACTGGATGTACGGGTTCGAGCCCTCGCTCGTCAGCCGTTGCTCCGACTGGAAGCCGTCCGTGGAGGTCTTCGCCGCGTAATCGAGGCACACCGAACCGTCGACCGGTGCGACGCCGCTGGGATCCGCATTGCTGGTCACCACATTGCAGACGGCGGGGTTGTGCGTGGCCGCATAGCCGCGCGTGTAGTAGCTCACCACCGTCTTCCCGTCACGGATCGCGACCCCGGGGAACACCTTGTCCCCCGGACCAGAGGTGACCGTGACCGGTGCCGACAGGCTCCCCCACGCACCCGTGACCAGCTTGACCTGCGACGATGTGACGCCGCTGAACGCGGTACCGCCGCTGCCGCAGGAGCCCGCCCCCTGGTCATCGTTCCAGGCGATCGCGAGGTTCCCGGTCAGGGGATCAACACTGAAGGCGGGGAAGCTGTTCATCCGGAACTGTTCGCCGCTCAGGGTCTGGCTGCCTCCGAACATCGGGTAGCAGTCGAGATCGTCATAGACACGTCCCACCTCCACGTTCTGGAACGTCCGCCCGTTGTCGGTGGAGCGCGCGATCACCTGGGCGTCCGTCTGGTATCCGGTGCTCGGCTGCGACCCTTCATAGGCCACGTACAATGTGCCGTCCGGCCCGTACATCGGCCTTGAGCCCTGGTTGTACGGATGTGCCGGGTCGGAGACCGCGGAACCCTGGCGGTTCCAGCTGTGCCCGCCGTCGGAGGAGTAGGCTGCGACGATCGGCGACGAGAGGTAGCTCAGGCCCTGCTTACCCTGCAGGAACTTGGTCCACGTCACCACCACCTGGCCGTTCGGCCCCGCGGCGATCCACTCCTTGTCATTGAAGAAGTTGGCGGCCGAGACGTAGCTGACCATGGAGGGGCGGCCCCAGGAGAGTCCGCCGTCATGGGAGACCGAGACCGCGACGCCGCTCGCGGCGGAGGAGCGGTTGAAGACGATGTTCGCGTAATAGAGGGTCCCGTCCGGCGCGAAGGAGAGCGCCGGGTCCCCGGCGGAGTCCACGGACGCGAACGCACCGGACCCGCCGGTCTCAGCCGTCAGGCCGGGAACCTGGGTGTTCCGCCAGGTGACGCCGCCGTCCCAGCTGACATAGACCCAGCCGGTGCCGTCGTTCCTTGCGATGCTGTCACAGCACACGCGATAGTCGTTGGCTCCGACCACCAGGTGCAGGGGGTCGGTGGGGTCGACGGCGATCGTGGTCTCGTTCTGCGGCGCGCGGCAGCCGCTGTTGGACCATTTGCCGGGAGGCGCCACGGGATCCCCGACGATCGCATCGACGTCGCTCGTCGCGGCGTAAGCGGCCGTCGAGCTGAAGGGCGCCGTGTGGCACAGGGGTGCGGCGGCCGACGGCGGTTCCGCATCGCCGTTGTCCGGGTTCGCCCAGGGCGCGGTGATGGACGGCTTGAAATGATCGCCGTGGGACGGAGCCGCTGACGCCGGCGTCATGACCGCGGTGGAGAGGGCGACGGCGCACACTGCGCCGAAAATCGCCCGGAGGGAAGAGCCTGAATTCCTTAACCGATTAAATCCACTTCCGAGTTTCATGCCACTGCCTTTCCTTGATAGGCACGACTCGCTGAGCAGACCAGCGTTGACACGACCCGACAGAACGCACGGCATTCTCCCCAGCAGATCATATTTTAGCGAGGCGGCGGCCCGGCCGATATGGCGGAGAGGGATGAGGTTTTCAGCTGCGGCACGGGAAAGTCCCCGGCCTTGTGGTCTTTCCCCGGCGCCGGAGCGCGGGGGAAAGACCACAAGGCCGGGGACTTCCGCAGGGGGACCGCTCAGTCGTAGGAGCAGATGTATGCCACCGGCTCACCGTTCATGACGGTGAAGGACACACCGGCTTCGACCTCGAAGGCCGAACCGGCCTCATAGCGGACCCACTCGCCGGACTCGGCCGGAAGCTTGACGTCCCAGCTGCCACGGACCAGTTGCATCCGCTCCGCGGAGGACGTGCCGAAGGTCCACTCACCCGGGGCGATGACGCCCACCGTGAACTTGCCCTGCTCGTCTCCGGCCCCGAGGCTCCGGACATTGCCGTCGAAGTACTCGTTCTGGCTGATCATGGCGGGCTCCTTGCCGTGAAGGCCCGGCACGGCCGGGCGGGTCTCCCCCCACGTTAGAGCCGGGAGCCGCCCGCTCCAACCGCCGGATGGATTGTTGCGGCATCCGCTGCGGCGGGTCCGTTCGCCGTCGTCGGCTCCGGCACGCGCGCCGCCCGGTGGGCCGTCGCCGAACGGTGCGCTGCGATGATCCCGGTGATGACCACCAGGCAGCCGACCGGCTGATTCCAGCTCAGTCTCTCGTCCAGCAGCACCACGCCGAGCAGGACGGCGACCAGCGGGGTCAGGTAGGTGACGGTGGAGGCCCGCACGGCACCCCATCGGGTCACGATGGCGGTGTTCAGAATGTACGCCACGCCCGTCCCGAGCGATCCGAGAAGAACCAGGGAGATCACCGCCGCGGGGCTGAGTTCCAAGGGCGCGCCGGCCGGGGCCGCGAGCGCGGCGAACGGGAAGGCGAGGAGTGCGACGGCGGCGGCGAGCGTGAGCTGGACGGTCGCCACGGTGATCGAGTCGTAGTGGTGCCGGCCGACGATGAACCGGCGCATGTAGGCGAATCCGAGCCCGTAGCACGCGGCGGCGCCCAGGCATGCGAGCTGTGCCGGCAGGGTGTCGAGCAGGGCCTGGCTCGCGGCCATGCTCGACGGGGCGATCACCAGCACCACACCCGCACCGCCCACCACGATGCCCAGGGACTGCCCGCGCCGCAGGCGTTCGGACGGCAGGACGGCGGCGGTCGCCAGTGCGGTCATGAGCGGAGTGGCGGCGTTGAGAATCGCGGAGAGCCCGGATGGCAACGACTCACCAGCCCAGGCGAAAAGGCTGAACGGGGCCACACAGAGGAGCAGGCCCACCACGGTCATATGGCCCCAGAACCGCGGCTCGCGCGGCCACTTCCGGCCGCTGACGAGCATGACGAGGAGCAAGGTGACGGCTCCGAGGACCACCCGTCCCAGGACCACCTGCGCGGGGGTGAAGGCTGTCAGCGATTCCTTGATGAAGAGGAAACTGGAGCCCCAGACGAGCGCCAGGATGACGAAGGCGGCGACAAGACCGAGCCGGCGAGTGTTCATGGGACTACTGTCGGACTGGAACCGGCATGAATCAAATACATTCAACTCATCCAGGCATACCATGAATGCATGGCACCCACGGTTCCGCAGCTGCGGACTCTCCTGGCCGTGGTGGACACGGGATCGTTCACCGCCGCCGCCCAGCAGCTCAGCGTCAGCCAGTCCGCCGTGTCCCGGACACTCCGGGCTCTGGAAGAGGACATCGGAGGCCTCCTTCTGGACCGGGAGCGGGCCAACGCGCCCACCGCCCTGGCGGTGGAGGTCCTCCCCCATGCACGCGCCGCCGTCGCGGCACTGGAGGCGCTGTCCGGAAGCCTCCGTGCCCGGTCCGGCGTCCCCGAGGGCCGGATCCGCCTGGGTTCCGTGCCCACGGTGATGCAGGGCCTGCTCCCGGGATTGCTCAGCGTCTGGCAGACCCGCCTGCCCAAGGTGGAAGTCAGCCTGTTCGAGGGCGACGACGAGGAGATCCCGGAGTGGCTGGAGACCGGCGTCGTGGACGCGGCCATCGTGGTGGACCCGCACACGGACCCGCCGGGGTCACTTCTGGTGGGCGAGGACGAACACCGCGCCATCGTCCGGCGCGATCACCCGTACGCCGGGGAGAAGTCCATCCCGCTGGAAGAACTGCTGGAGGACGGTCTGATCACCAGCACCGGCGGCTGCGAGACGCAGGTGCGGCGCATCCACCGGATCGCGGGTGTCCCCTTCAAATCGCGCCAGCAGGTGCGGGAGCTCGCCACCCTCATCACCATGGTCCATGAAGGCATGGGCGTGGCGATCATGCCGAGCCTCGGCGAAGGTCTGCTGCCGCCGAGCCTCCGCATGGTGCGCCTCGAACCGACCGTCGGCCGGCGCCTGGTCCTCACAGGCCCCCGCACCCGGGCATGGAGCCCCCTCACGGAGGCGCTGCTCAGGGCGCTGCGGACGGACTGATCCACCGCCTGAGGACGACGACGGCGGGAGGCTCCCGCCGTCGTCGTCCTCCCGGAGGCGGTCCCGGGCGCAGTGCCGGGCGCAGCTCAGCCGGCCGGCGGAGGGCCGAACTGGATGCCGCAAGACGCCGCGGTCCCCATGATCTGCATGCCGTAGGCGTCGAAGACGTGGTCGATCCCCTTGCCGTTGGCGAGCAGGTATTCGTTCGGGTTGTTGGTGCCGATGGTGCCGCCCTGTCCCACCGCTCCCTTGGAGTGGATGGTGAACGACGCCGGTGCGCCCGACGCGGCGTACGCTGCGGCCCAGCAGTCGGCCTGAGCCTGGTCATAGCCCTGGCCGACGCCGCCCTGGATCGCATCGGCGACCACCAACGTGAACCAGGCCTGAGAGTTGGCGCCGGCGCTGGCATTGCCCTGCGCCGAACGGCTGGCGTTGAAGCAGTCGTGCGCGTAGGCGCCGGTGCCACCCACGAAGGCCAGTGCCCCTGCCATGAGCAGGCCCGCCCCGGCACGGATGCGATGACGTGTGCTGAACATCGATTACCCCCTTGTAGATCATCTCGATACCGGCGTCCCGGGAGCCCCCAGCCCCCGCGAGGCGCCGACACACCCCATCTTGGTGTGGCTGCGGGACGCCGGGGTAGGGATTTTACGGTTCGCTGCCCGCCCACCAGGCAGCCAGCGCCGCCCGGTTCCGGGAACCCGTTTTCGCCAGGGCCGTGCTCAGGTGTTTCTCGACCGTTTTCACGGAGACGCCCACGGATTCGGCGATCGCGGAGTTCCTCCAGCCCAGGGCGACGTACCCGGCCACCTGCCGCTCCCGTTCCGTCAAGGACACCACCGCACCGCCCGTCTGCGCACCGACCGCCTCCGCATGCAGCCTCAGGGCCGCGCACAGCGTCGTCGTCCCTGAGGCGGACCGGACCCGGTCCAGCTGCGACTCGACGGTGCGGGGGGAGACGTGCAGCAGGGCGGCGATCTCGCGCACCGTCAGACCGGCCGAAACGAAGTGCAGCAGCCTGGCTTCGTGCGGGGTCAGTGGGGACACCGCACCGAATCCCGGCCGGAGGCCGCGGCCCCGCGCCTCATCGCTGAGCCTGCGGAACAAGGGGGTGACGGACACTTCGGCCTGCTGCTCCGCCGTCCCGCCCGCAATCCGCGGCATGCTCGATGTCACGCTGATGGCCCAGCTCCGCATCAGGTCGGACCCCTCGGCGGCGAACCCCGGCGGAGCGGCCTCCCGGGCCCTCAGCGACCGGTCCAGATTGATCGCCAAAGCGGCCTCATCACCCTCGAGGCTCGCGGCGAGTGCGGCGAAGGACGCCAGGCAGGCCACAAACCCCTCGGCACCCCTCACACCGTCGACGACGGCGAGGAGCGCCTCCGATTCATGCAGCAGGATGCGCGGGTCATCACCGGCCAGGAGACGACGGCGGAGGAGCGACCCCGCGTGAAGCAGGCGGGCCGGGTCGGCGGGGTCTTCGCCGCCCTCCGGCGGTGGACGCCTCCCGTCCGCGCCGGGGGTCCTGGCGCGCACCACCGGGGTGCCCGTCCGCAAAGTGGCCACCTCGTCGTGGAGCAGTTCACCCCAGACCGGGGGTCCCACCGGGCGTTCCGGGGGTCCCGACGGGCGTTCCTGCGGGTCCGACACCGCCAGATCGGCGCGTGCTTCCGCCAGGACGTCGCCCAGGACGTCCAGGGACGCACGTCGTTCGGCGCGCCGGAGTTCCCTAATCCAGCGCCCATACAGCTCAGCCATGGGCCCACGCTCCCCCCTAGGTACGTGCTGATTCCATGGTCAGTCCAGGTGGGACTGGCTTACCAGTGCCGTGGGGAAAATCGAGTACCGGAGCGGCGTGATCCAGGTAGTGCGCTGCCGTTTCAGCCGAAGACGTGCCTGACGACGTTGCCGAGCAGCGCGGCGTTGTAGTTCACGCCGAGCTGGTTGGGGACGGTGACCAGGACGGTGTCCGCCTCCTGCACGGCCTCGTCGCGGGCGAGTTCCCCGGCCAGCTTGTCCGGTTCGCCGATGTAGGAGCGGCCGAAGCGGGAGAGCGTGCCTTCCAGCAGCCCCACCTGGTCCTTGCCCTCCACCTGGCCGCGGAGGCCGAAGTAGTGGTGATCCTCCTCGGAGACGAGCGGGATGATGCTGCGGCTGACGGAGACGCGCGGGGTCCAGTCGTGCCCGGCGTCCTTCCAGGCCTGGCGGTAGACACGGATCTGCTCGGCCTGCAGCTGGTCGAACGGCACGCCGGTGTCCTCGGTGAGGAGGGTGGAGCTCATCAGGTTCATGCCCTGTTCGGCGGCCCAGATGGCTGTGGCGCGGGTTCCGGCGCCCCACCAGATGCGACGGTCCAGTCCCGGGGCCTGCGGCTCGATGGGCAGCAGGAGACCCGGCCGCCCGCCGCCGAGGTCCGCGGGGGCGATGCCCGCACCGGAGATCGCCTCGCGGAAGAGCTCAGTGTGGCGGCGCGCCATGTCCGCGGAGGTCTCGCCTTCACCGGGGACGTAGCCGAAATGCGAGGCGCCGTTGAGCGCGGGTTCGGGTGAACCACGGCTCACGCCGAGCTGCAGCCGGCCCTGGCTGATGAGGTCCGTGGCCGCAGCCTCCTCGGCCAGGTAGAGCGGGTTCTCGTAGCGCATGTCGATCACGCCGGTGCCCATTTCCAGGGTGCTGGTCCGCGCGGCGATGGCGGCCAGGAGCGGGAACGGGGCCGCTCCCTGCCGGGCGAAGTGGTGGACCCGGAAGAAGGCGCCCGCCACGCCCTGCTCCTCCGCTGCCACGGACAGTTCGATGGCCTGCCGGAGCGACTCCCCGGCGTCCTGGGTGCGGGATCCGGCCGAGCGCCCGTAGTGCCCGAAGGACAAGAATCCGATCTTCTTGCTGTTCACAAGGGGTGAAACCATGCGTTTACATGGAACATTCCCCCGCCGGCCCACGTTGAGTGCTCAGTCGTGGTGAGTTGCAGGCCTCGGAAACCACCACTACTGAGCAGTCAACGTGCCATTTCAGTCCTCCGGACGGTGAGTCGGCGCCGTGTACTCGATCACCGGGACCTGCGCCCCGCCCGTGTCGTAGGCGCGCGCGAAGGCCAGCCGCGCGGCGTCGACGTTCAGCTGGACGCGCAGGCGGCGCGCCCTGTGAGGCACGACGGCGTGCAGCCGCTGGGATCCGACGGTCAGTCCGGCGGCAAGGACTTCGCCGTCCTTACCGAGGATGCTGTGGCGCGCCACGCGCTGCCCCTCTGTGAGGTCCTCGCCGAGCTCCACATGGTCCAGGAGCACCTCGCGCCCGAAGTCCAGCTCCCACTCCCCGTCGCCGAGGTCCGTCAGACGCGCCTCCATCGGCTTCCCGAAGCGCCGGTCCAGCTCGGCACGGAACTCCGCCAGCCGGGCCAGGTCCGCGTCCGGGATGAGGCCGCGGGAATCCGGCGGGAGGTTGAGGAGGAGGTTCGCGCCCATGCCGATGGACCGGTAGTGGATGGCCAGGAGGTGTTCCAGGGACTTAGGTTCCTCCGCGGGCTGCCAGAACCAGCCGGGGCGGAGTGAGACGTCGCACTCGGGCGGCAAGTAGGCCTCTTCGTCCAGCGTTTCCGAGTCGCTGACGTAGTTGGAGACCGCCGTGGAGGACACCACATACTCCACGGGGTCCTCGGCCAGCCCGTCCTCATTGCCCACCCAGCGGATGGTGGCCGGGCCCATGTTGAAGACCATGGCCTGCGGCTGCAGCTCCGCGATCACGGCCCCGATCCGGGCCCAGTCGTAGACCCGGCCCTCCGAGCCCGCGCCGTCGAACCACAGCTCGTGCAGCGTCCCGTAGCGGGTGCAGAGCTCGCTCAGCTGGGCGAGGTAGAAGGCATCGTAGGCGGCCGCGTCCTCGTAGCAGGCGGCGTTGCGATCCCACGGCGAGAGGTACAGCCCGAACTTCAGCCCCGCCTCCCGGCACGCCTGCGCCACCTCCGCCACGACGTCGCCGCGCCCGTCCTGCCAGGGCGAGGACGCCACCGAATAGTCCGTGGTGGCGGTGGGCCAGAGGCAGAAACCGTCGTGGTGCTTGGCGGTCAGGACCACGTACTTCGCCCCGGCCAGCTGCGCCGCGCGGACCCACTGACGGGCGTCCAGCTCCGCAGGGTCGAAGCTCGAGGCGGGCAGCGTCCCGTCGCTCCATTCCTTGCCGTGGAAGGTGTTGATCCCGAAGTGGAAGAACACGCCCATCCGGTCCTGTTGCCAGGCCAGCTGCCCGGGCGTGGGGCGCAGTGGATCCGTCGTCATGCGGTCCACCCTAAAGACCCCCGGCCGCCCGACGGAACCACCCGAACACGCTCGAGCAACGCCGAGAGCGCAGCTCACGCCCCTAAAACCGGGGCGGTTTCAAGGGGTTAGCGCAACACTGTCGATCAGTTGGGTCAGTCTTTCACGTGGGGTGTCCCAGTGGAGGGTTTTGCGGGGCCGGATGTTCAACAGCCGTTCGGTCTCGGCGAGTTGTTCATCGGTGACGTCGTTGAAGTTCGTGCCTTTGGGGTGGATGTCCCGGACGAGGCCGTTAGTGTTCTCGTTCGTCCCGCGTTGCCAGGGCGAGTGGGGGTCACAGAAGAACATCGCGCAACCGGTGGCCACGGTGAAGGACGCGTGCCGGGCCATCTCGTTTCCCTGGTCCCAGGTGATGCTCTTGAGCATCGCCTGGGGCAGGCCCGTGATCATGGTCTGCATGACGTCGATGACCGTGGCCGAGTCCCTGGCCCCGGGCAGGCGGCCCAGGAGGGTGAAGCGGCTGGTGCGTTCGACAAGGGTCACGATCCCGGAGGAGCCTGTCAAGTTGTTTGTGTAAGCGGGGCGTTGCCGGGTTTCTAGAGGTAGGGCTGGATTCGGTCGGGGTAGGCCAGGGCGAGTTGGGCGAGGGCTTGTTTCCAGTTCGTGGTGATCTGT